>NZ_CM184201.1:0-735000 GCF_059579685.1 Brevundimonas sp. SS2672
AGCATTACCTCACACCCGGACGTGAGGCTCTGATCTTCAGAAACCCCATGGCCTCCAGCCGTGGGGTTTTTTGCGTTTCGGGCCTGGCCCAGCGCCAGCAGCGCCGCCAGGCTGCCGTGAACCTCCAGCTGGAACTTGCCCAGGCCGTCCATCGGGATGAAGTCCACCCTGTCGATCAACTGGCGCAGTTCCGTACGCACCTCTTCGCCGTCATCATCCTCGATGGCCTGGTGCAGGTTTTCCGCCAGCCGGCGGTAGGCGTCGGCGGCGCCGGGGTGAAGTTGGATCACCGACGGGGCGGCGTCGGCTGTCAGTCGGGCCTGGATCTCGCTCCTGCGGGTCTTCAGCGGCGCGCTCATCGTCTTCAGTTCGTCCGTCTCGATCGCGCCGTCCAGGCACATGGTTTGCGCGCGCTTCAGTTTGCGCTCGATCTCGGCCAGTTCGCGTTCCAGCGGCGCCCGCTCAATCTGAAGGGCCCGGCGCTCCGTCTCTGCGGCGGCGTGAAAGGCTCTGACGGCCTCCGCGATCGCTTTAGGCGACAGCAGATGGGTCTTGATGCCGGTGAGGACGCGCTCCTCCACCGTCTTGGCGGCGATGATCTTGCCGTTGGAGCAGGTCCCGCGATCGTAGCGGCCGCTGCAGTTGTACTTGCCGCCTTTCAGCGTCATGGCGGAGCCGCACAGGCTGCACTTCATCAGTCCGGACAGTAGGCGCTTCGGTTTCCGGGTGAGTGTCTTGGGTTGTTCGGCCTGGGCGTCGAGGCGGGCCTGGACGGCGTCCCAAAGTCCCTGATCGATGATGCGCAGGTGCGGGACGGGCTCGCGCAACCATTCCTCGGGCGGGTTCAGCACCGATGAGCGCTTTCCGGTGTCGGGGTGCTTGCGGTAGCGACGCCGATTGAACACCCGCACGCCGATATAGAGCTCCTGGTGCAGGATGCCGTCCTGGGCGCGGCGGTCGCCGTGAATGGTCGACGGCGTCCATTCGCCTCCGCGTGGGCCGGGTTCGCCGGCGGCGTTCAACTTGTGAGCGACGGCGCGGGCCGACATTTCGTTGCGGCCGAAGTCGTTGAAGATCTGGTGGAGGATGCCGACCTGGTGGGCGTTGGGCTGCAGTTCGCCCTTACCGACGATGTCATAGCCATAGCAGCGGCCGCCGCCCGAGAATCCGGCTTTCACCCGTGCGGTCAGGCCGCGACGCGTCTTCACCGCCAGGTCGTGCAGGAAGAGTTCGTTCATCGTGCCCTTCAGCCCGATGTGAATCCTGTCGATCGGGCCTTCGGCCAGGGTCTTCAGTGCGACTCCGGCGTAGGCGAAGCGTTTGAAGATGCCGGCGATGTCCTCCTGGTCGCGCGACAGCCGGTCGAGCGCCTCGGCCATGACATCGCCGACTTCGCCGCGCTCCACCGCAGCGAGGAGGGCGCGCAGTCCTGGCCGATTGGCGATCGCGCTGCCGGAAACGGCCTCATCTCTGAACACGAGAACGTCTGTGACGCCCTCGGCTCGGCTGGCCTCGCGCAGCAGTGCGATCTGGTCTGCGGTCGACCGGGTGTTCTGGAGGTCGGAGGAATGGCGGCCGTAGAGGGCGCGTTTCTTGGGGCGAAGGACCAAGGGATTTCCCGGTTGAAGTTTTCTGCAAAAAAGCGGTTGACGCCGCCTGTCGTGTCGTTATATACAAGCAGATAGGGCGAGTTACGCCTATTGCTTGACATTGTCGTCTGGCTATCGCATTCTGCGGGAACATTCAACCCGTGGAGTGCTTATGCGCGTCGCCCATGGGGGCCCGGCGGACGTCGATGCCCTTCATCAGAAAGAATATTCCGTCCGACTGATGGGCGGTGAGGCGCTGCGGATGCGTCTGGAGGCTGCGGATCTGTCCGCCGTCAGCGAACTGTTGCGACGCGAGCGGGCCCTGGTCGGCCACCTCATCATCGAAGAGGACGGCTATCCGGCGATCGTCGAAGCGCTCGTGCCCGGCCATCGCATTCAGCTGGTGCTCGCTGATGCCGGGTGAGGCCACAGTCATCCAGTTTTCGACCCGCCCGGACCGTCCGCGGCCGTTGATCCCTCCATGGGTCGAGGACGTGTCGACGACGTCCTGTGAAGCGGCCGTCTCGCTCCTCCTGCCGACGATCCGCGCCTTGGCGCGGCTGGCGCGTCAGCACGCGGTCTTCACCGTCGGCGACTGACCTGCGGCCGCTTCAACCCTAGGCGGCCTTCCTACCCAACAATCCGGCCCGTCGTCATTCGCGCCTCCGCGCGAAGCCGATGGCGTGCGCCCTGAAGTCCAATTCGTCTGTCGTCCCCTCGCGGAGGCTCAACGGCGGCGCCCACTAATGGAAATACAAATGAACGAAGATACCGCTTGCCCCGCTGAACAGCCTGCAGAACCTACCCAAGAGGCTGGCGTCCGCACGCAGATGATCTGCGATGGCGTGGTCTACGATATGATCCTGGAGGTCGATCCCAATGATCCGGATCGCTTCCACATGCGCCGCGTCCAGCCGGAGGCGCAGCAATGAGGGGCCGTTTCTCGAAGCGACGCGTCGGGCAGAGGCGACCTTCACGCACGAACGACGAAGTGTTGGTCGCGGTTGTCAAACGGTTCCAGGCGACGGCCACGTCGCTGTCGCAGATTAACGAACTGCGGTCTCAGCTTGAGGCGGCCGGCTTTGACGGCGTCGGCATCTGCTTCGAACGTATGGCGACTGGGAAGATCGACACCTTCGTCACCTACGTGACCGGTCCGGCCGACGGTGCGCGCAGTAGCGAGGGAAGTCGATGAAACGCCAGGTCTCCCATTCGTTCGAAGAGCTGTTGCGACAGCAGCGTCTCGAGCGCCACGAGGCGGAATCCCAAACCGGCGAACCCTCTGATGAGTTGATCCCCATCGTCTTGGCGCTGGCGCGATTGGACGCGCAAAGGTTCGCGTGTCGACGCGCCTCTGAGGGCCGTCATACCACTGGTGGCGTGGAGGTGGCGGCATGACGCTTCGCTCCCTGAAGAACAAGCGATGCGTCGGCTATGCGCGATATTCCACCATTCACCAGCGCCAGGAGTCGATCGAGGATCAGCTCAGGATTTGCGAAGAGTATGTGCGCGCACAGGGCGGAATCTGGGTGGCGTCTTACTCCGACCCTGAATGCAGCGGCCAATCCTTCATGGGGCGTCCGGGATTTGCGGCGCTCATGGCTGACGCCGAACGCGCCAAGTACGACTATGTCGTCACCGAAGATCTGGACCGGATAACGCGACAGGCGTCGGGACTTCATGCAGTTATCGAAGAACTCGAAGCCTTGGATATCGGTATCCATACCGTTCGTTCTGGCGAAGTGACGCAGATGGCGGCGACGTTCAGCGCCTTTCAGAACGCCGAATACGCCAGGAACATGAGTCTGAAGTCCCGCCGTGGAGTGGAAGGAACCGTCCTTAAGGGGCGTCAATCCGGGCGGCTTCCATATGGCTATCGCAAGGTTCCCGTCATCCGCCCTGATGGGTCGATGGAGAACGGCCATCGCGAAGTCGTGGAGGCGGAAGGGGGTGTGATCTATCGCATCTACCGTGACTATGCTGCGTACTTGAGCGTTAGGGACATCTGCCGCGCCTTGACGAAGGAGGGCGTTCCGGGGCCCGGCGGGCGGCCTTGGCGTCCTGGTGTCCTGTACGGCAACAAACACAAGGGTACAGGCATCCTGCGTAACCGGCTCTACAAGGGGGAGACGGTCTGGGGACGTACGGAAATCAAGCGGAACCGGCGCGCCGGCACAAAGAAGGCCCAGGTGCGGTCGCGGCACGATTGGACTGTCGTCGCTGCTCCGGATTTGCGGATCATCCCCGACGATCTTTTCGATGCGGTGCAAGAACGTCTAGCCGCGAATGAGACGCCTGACTTCCAAAGCAAACGCAAGGCTGAATACCTCCTGTCAGGGTTGTGCCGGTGCGGCGTCTGCGGCGCGAAATATCAAGTGCTTCAGGTGAAGATGGGCTGTGTCGGCCGGGCCGAGCGCCATGATTGCAGCAACCGCCGACGCGTCGATCGCGAAGAGATCGAAGGCGTGGTGGTCAGCGCGCTGGCGTCTCATTTCCTTGAGCCACGCTTTATCCAGCCCTTCGTCGCAGAATACCGCCGTGAGTTGGAACTGGCCCAAGGGGAATGGGGCGCCAAGCGAAATGAGCTGCAGACCCGACTGGACGGTCTCGAGAAAGCTAAGCAGGTCCTGACGGGGGATCTGCGAAAGGGCGACCTTCAGGACGTCGTTCGCAACGTGGTCCTGGAGGAACTCGCCAAGGTGGAAAGTGAACGCGCTATGGTCGTGCGCGCGCTGAAGGCTGAACCCGCGGGCGCCGATCTTCCTCTTGATGATGAGGCGATCATCGCCCGCATGCGGGCGGTCGTCGCCGATCTCCAGGCGAATCTGGCCTCTGATGAACGGGACGCGGCTCGAGCGCGCGAACTCATTCGGTCGCTTATCGAGAGCGTGACGATCTCACCCATTGAGGAGGAAAACGCTGATGGGCGCGGCATTGGACCGGTCCGCATCACCGTTGTGGGCAACCTCACCCGTGCCCTGGGTTTGGCCGACCTCAGTCGCGTGGTTCAGCATGCTTCTCGTCCGGAAAGCATGCAGGGCCATGCGACCGTGCTGGTTGAGTTGGAGATCGACCTTTTCCCGTCCGACATGCGCCTGGAGCAGGGCGGCTACGCTGTTCTGGAGATGATGACGCGTATGTTGGACGACGCCTCCCATCCCGTTTCGAGGAAGGAGTTCATCGACGGCTTGGCGGAATTGTGGGGTGAGGACCCTGATTATTCGGAGCGATCGCCGCAGGCCGAGCGTGTTCGTTACGCCATGAACTATATGCAGAAGCGGGGGCTGTTGGCGCGCTACGGCGCTGGGTATCTTTGGGCCACAGCTTCGCCCCCGTCGCCTGAAGTCATTCGGCGGCGACGGGAGACGACTGTGCATCTGCCGTTCAACACCACCGAGGTGGATTTGGTCTCGACGATCTCCATCAGAGTCTATCGCGGGGACGGTGGCGTGCAGGAGGCAGCGTAGGGCTACTCGATCACCGGCATGCCCTTGAAGATCGCCGGCGACGGCGGCGGGCCATCGGTCCAGTGCCAGGTCTCGCGGGTGCGCATGAGCTCCTGGGTGACCTGGGCGGGGACGGCCGGAATGTCGACCGGCGTCGGCGCATAGGTGCCGGACGGCGCCAGGTTCAGGCGGAACCGGTGAGGGAAGCCGCCGAAGCGCACTTCGATCACCATATCGCGGACCATGCCGTCGGGGATGACGATCTGCTCCGCCAGGATGGCGCCGCCATGGGCCGTGCCCGGATCGATGGTCGTCGTCTCCAGCATGGTCCGCCCCAGAGTGGAGATGGTCTGATGCAGACGCCGTTGGATGTGGTCGTGCGATGCCTGCAACTCCCCTGAGGCGCGGCGGTAGGCGATATCGTGGCGGCGCGGATGGTCCTCCATCTCCTGGAGGGTCAGGAAGTACTCCACCGCTGCGTCGGCCCAGGCCAGGTTCATCTCGCGCTGGGCGGTCGTGCGCGCCGTGTGGCGCAGGTAGTCGAAGTCCTGGACGCTGTAGGGCCGCCCATCCAGATAGAGGCGCACATCCTCCGAGCCGATGTTGATCGGATAGCCCGAGGTGTTGAAGGCGGCGATCGAGAAGTAGAACTTCTGGGTGTCGTTGTAGCGGACCGGCAGCAGCATGATCGCGCCGGACGGCCCGTTCGACACCATCAGGGCGTTGCCGCGCGAGAAGCGCACGCCCACGCCGTGATCGGCGGTCGGGATCATCCGCACTTCTGCTGGCGGCGTGGTGGCGCAGCCGGCCAGCAGAGCGCCAGCGCTTGCCAAGATAAGCAACCTTCTCATCGGCGTTTCGCTCCTACAGCGCCCAGGATGCCGATGAGCAGACCGATGATCGCGCCTATCGGTCCGGCGACGAAAAAGCCAACCGCGCCGAACATCACACCTGCCAGACACCCCATAATCGCCCCTCTGGAATAATAGGACATAGATGTCCTAGAGAGGTTACCGCTCCGCTAACACCATCGCACCGATGGAATGGGAGAAGATCGTCGGCGCGAATATCAGGCGCCTCCGCAAGGAGCGCGGCTTGAGCCAGGAGACTCTGGCGGGTGAAGCGGGGCTGGCGATGCGTCACCTGGGTCGCATTGAGCGGGGCGAAGGCAATCCGACAGTCGCCATTCTAGGCAAGCTGGCCGAAGTGCTTGGTGTTCATCCGACGGATTTTTACGCAACCAAGTAAGCTCAGGGAGAGGCCGCTTCTGACTCTTTGCTGACCTTCACAACGTCTGCTCTTGGGCGCTCGCGTAGTGGTCGCCGGGGTCGGGTCTTGCTTCGTTGCAGACCTGCAGGCATCCGCGCCTGAATTCCACGCTGAAGTCAGAGACAGATTTGCTTCTGGCTTAGGATCGCCGCGCCGAGGACCCACCGCGCCGAGATTGTTGCGCGGGGAACGGCGGTTCAACCACTCTCAGGTCAACGGCCGCTGCTAGTAACCCTAGGTCGCCGACTCCCGAGTTTAAAGGAAGCTTGTTCACCCCAAGCGAGCGTGCGTTCATCTTTGGCTACTGCTCGCAGCCCAGCGAAAACAGGATAGCATTCTCGTAAGGCCTAGGAATGATGCTTGGAAAGTTCAGCCTTGTATGATCGCTATCCGAACTTCGCGGCTCTGGCGGAGGAGAAAATTGCCGGAATCGACTACCGTATTCGGCTCATAGACAGGGCAAGCGACGTCGTCGTGCTTGCGCCGCATGGCGGTAGGATCGAGCCGGGCTCTTCGGAGGTGGCTGCCGCAATCGCCGGGGACATATATTCTTTCTACGCCTTCGAAGGCCTCCGAAACGGTCGGGACCTCCACATTACATCCTGCCACTTTGACGAGCCCCGAGGTGTGGCGTTGGTGAAGGGAGCTATGACGGTAATCGCAATCCATGGTCGAGCGGACGCAGACGACCCGGAGGATGTCTGGCTGGGGGGCGTGATGGTGAAACATCCAAGGCAGTGTTGCGCGCGCTTGGGCAGGGCGGATTTTCGGCCCGGATTGTCACCGGAAAGCTCGCAGGTACCAGCGCGGATAACATCTGCAATCGCGGCCTGAGAGGGGCAGGTGTGCAGTTGGAGCTGCCACGCACGCTCCGTGGCCGCTTTCGCCAAGATAAGAGCATTTTGAGCGATTTTGCGTTGGCTGTGCAAAGCGCATTGCCGAGGCCGTAACTCAGGCAGCACACGCTCCACTAGTATTGTCGGTTGTGTTTTATTGCAAAGCTCGGGATAACCGCGTTGTTAGATGACAAGAACGGCCGGAAGGGCTGCGGCGGGACAACGCTTTTGATCGAACCACTGCGTAAGGCGACGCTGGACGGGCAACCCTATGCTCGACCCGCTCTGATACAGAGCCGACTGGGCGACCTTCTCGATCTGCCGCGCGAGAAGATCCTCGAACTTATCCGGATCCGCGATCGAAACGCACCCGGCTACGTCCCCAGCGAGTGTCTAGTCTATCTCCTGCGGGCTGCGCGGAGAGATAACCGGGAACAGTGGTTCAACGCTCTGTACGGCGAGCTTCTCGAACGCGTCCTCCGACGACTGCCCAAAGCCGATAGTTCGGATGGCGTCACCCGGTCGCTGAAGAACGAAGCGATACGGGATGACGTTCTCGGCAGGATGAGTGAACTCATCACAGCCGACCGATCCGGCTATTCCTTGACGCTCGATTTTTTCGAAATCCGCTTCGACAGCGCGCTCGCTAATCTGAAGAAGGATGCTCAGGATAGGGCTTGGCGTGACGAAAACCGCAATGAAACCCTAGAGTTCGGCAGCCGTACGGGCGAACTTCCCCACGATGTCGAGCGCGCGGCGGGATCGTTCGATCCGCTGGATCCCGACCGTTTGGATGACACGGATTACCGGTTCCGACTCTACGAAGCGATTAATGCTTTGCCAAAGGAACAAAGCAGGATCATTCACATGTTGCTCGAGGGCTTCCCGATCGACTCCAAAGAACCCAGTGTCGTCACGATCTCCAATACGCTTGGACGGGTGGAGAAAACGGTCAGAACGTATAGAGACAAGGCCTACGCGACGCTGCGAGACGTGTTGGGCGACGGAGGGGACAAATGACCGGCGGACAAACGCGGCCTTCGCGCGAAGACGTGACATTCGCCTTCGCGGTGGAGCCGCTCCACGATAAGGCGACCCTTGAGCGCTATCTGAGGGACTATCCCGAATACGCGGGGGATCTAATTGACCTCGGTCGCGAGCTTAGTCGTGTCGCGGTTGAGTGGACCGAACCGCTCTCCGCTGAAGAACGCGCAGTAATTGAAACCGCTGTCGCCGCGCAGAGCCGCGATCTGCAGACGACTCGCGATCTTTTCGCCCCCGTTTCAGTTGCGACGCTGAAGGCGATCGCCACCCATCTGGCCGTCCCCAGGCAGGTGATCACAGCGTTTCGTGAGCGCCGAGTTCGACTAGACACCGTGCCAGGCCATTTCCTGAGCGTGCTGGCTCGCGAGTTGGGCGGCACGCTGCAGGATTTTCGCATCTATTACCTCAACCCGGGCCCTTCGAGCGGGGCCATGGCGGCATACAAGTCCAAGGTCAAACCTGCGGTGCCTGACCCGGTGAGCTTCGAGCAACTCCTTATCGAGGCCGCCGTGCCGAAGGCTGATCGAGAGCGCCTGCTAGCTGACGATCGCTGACATGGACGCGGTCGAAATCGCTCGTCAGCGAGCTGCGGAACTTCACAGCCAGGCCGTACTCGCGGGTGAGGACCCTTGGCGTCCGTATCGGTTCGCTGTCGCCGAAGCGAAGCGGAGAGGCTTTGATGTCGAAGCCGCTGGCCCGGCCATGCTGGACGGGGGCCAGGCCAAAATCAACTTCCAAGAGGAACTGATCCTGCACGAGCAGGGTGGGACCGACTTCGAGAAGGCCTTTCTAGTCGCCCATGAGATCGGACACCTTGAACTTGGCGATGGCTTTGACCCTATCAACGACGCTCAGTCGCCGACGTCCAGCGAGCCTTGGGATCCCGCCCGCCCCGCCGAGCCCTCTCCCAACGGTTTTGATCGGGTCGTCGATTACGGCCAACGACAGAGACGGGAGGTTCAGATGGACCTCTTCGCGCGCGAGTTTCTTCTTCCGCGCCACGCCGTTCGTGCACTCCACCTCGACGACGGCCTGACGGCGTCAGAGATTGCAAGGAAATTGGGCGCGCCTTTTGCCGTAGTCGCGCAGCAGCTTCTGGATGCCCTGCTGTTGCCTGCGGTCGTCACGGCAGCAGCCGAGGGCAAACCCGACAAGAAGCTCAACGCCCTTCAGCGCGACGCCGCAGATCATCGCGGATGCGCCTACTTGTTGGAAGCGGGCCCTGGCACAGGCAAGACTCAAACGCTCGTCGCGAGAGTGGAGGGCTTGCTGGATGAAGGCGCCGATCCGCGGCGCATTCTCGTGCTGACGTTTTCCAACAAGGCCGCGGCTGAAATGGCCGATCGGATCGCGGACAAACGAAAGGCTGACGCCGCCGCGATGTGGATCGGCACTTTCCACGCATTCGGTCTTGATGTGATCCGTCGGTTCCATGCGGAATTGGGGCTTCCGAAGGATCCCAAAATGATGGATCGGACCGAAGCTGTGGAACTGATCGAAAACGAGTTTCCGCGGCTGGGTCTGCTCCACTACCGAAACATCTTCGATCCGACGCAGCTGATTGCGAACTTGCTGAGCGCGATTTCCCGCGCAAAGGATGAAGTAATCGACCCGGCCGAGTACGCTGAGCTGGCGGCCAAGATGGAAGGTGAGGCTGGCGTAAGGGCTCTCGAAGTTGGGCGCGTCTATGCCGTCTACGAACGGTTGAAGCGCGCTAGGGACCGGATCGATTTCGGCGATCTGATTTCGCTGCCCGTCCGCCTTCTGGAAACCAACCCCGCGATCAGGGAGCATTTCCAGAGCCGGTACGACCATGTCCTGGTCGACGAGTATCAGGACGTGAACCGCAGCAGCATCCGACTACTGACGGCGCTCAAACCCAGTGGGATCAACTTCTGGGCCGTCGGCGACGCCAAGCAGTCAATCTACCGGTTTCGGGGCGCGTCGTCGTTCAACATGTCACGTTTCGGCAAGGAGGATTTTGTCGGCGGCAAATGCGGCCGCCTGAAACGGAACTATCGATCAACTGACAATATCGTCCAGGCGTTCTCCGCCTTTGCTATCGATATGACCACGGGCGATGCAGACGCGGGTCTTGAGGCCGACCGTCCCGCCGGCGAGCCGGTGGAGCTTCGCAAGATACTGAGTGCCGAACAGCAATCGGCGGCGGTCGCCGAGGCGATCGAAGAGATGCGGGCAACCGGGTGGACGTATCGGGATCAGGCCGTGGTCTGCACCGGGAACGAGAAACTGGCTCGCCTCGGCAGCGATCTCGAGAGACTCGGTATTCCCGTGCTGTTTCTGGGCAGCCTCTTCGAGCGTCCAGAAGTGAAGGATCTGCTGTCACTGCTATCGGTCCTGGTGGATCGCAGGGCCATGGGCATGTACCGCATCGGCTGTTGGCCGGATTTCCGGATGGCGCTCGGAGACGTAGCCGCCCTGACCAACTATCTCCGCGGTGCGGAGGTTCAGCCTGCAAGCTGGATGGGGGCTACGGAGCGCATCCCGGGGCTGTCTGTAGATGGTCAGGCCTCAATCCGCGCACTGGCGACGGCGTTGAATGGTTTCTCCGAGAGCTCGGACCCGTGGACCATGCTCTCAGTGCTGCTGCTGGACCGGACGCGCATCGCAGCCCGCGTCAGCGCCTCGGCCGACCCAATCGATCGCACAAGAGGGATTGCGATTTGGCAGTTCCTGAACTTCGTCAGAGCGCAGCCGGCAGGCAAGGGACTGCCGATCACCCGCCTTCTGGATCGCGTGCGGAGGTTGCTCCGGCTCGGCGACGACCGTGACCTTCGCCAACTGCCGGCGGCCGCGCAGGGGCTCGACGCGGTCCGGCTCATGACCATCCACGGCTCCAAAGGCTTGGAGTTCCCCGTCGTGCATGTCCCGGGCATCAACGCCGATACAATTCCTCGTCGGGTGCCGGACCCGCCCTGTCCGGCTCCTGACGGAATGATCGCGGGCGTGGTGGGGAAATCGACGGACGCCTTTCATCGGGGACAGGCGGATGAGCAGGAGTGTCTGTTCTTCGTCGCGTTGTCCCGCGCGCGCGATCGCCTGTTCTTCTATGCGCCAACCCAGAAATCCAATGGCCATGCTCGACAACTCTCCCCCTTCCTGAACCGGTTGGGCAACGACCTGATTTCGAAGGAGGTCGCGCCTGTCTTGCCGATTCCGTCGACGGAAGGGGCCGAGAGCCTGACGATCAGGTTCGAGACGGCGCTAAGGTTCAGCGCCTCCCAAATCGCCTTGTACGAGCGGTGTCCACGGCGCTTCCTGTACACCCACATTCTCCAAGTGGGCGGACGCAGGACGATGACGGCCTACATGCAGCTGCATGAGGTGGTGCGCAGCGTGGTGCAGCGCCTCGCGGCGGCGGCCGAGCCCGTGCCATCGGACGAGATGACGGCAATGATCGAAGCGGCGATCACGCAGCATGATCTTCATGAGCACGGCTATCGCGACGACTTCCTGCAACTGGCCGGGACACTGGTCGGCTATTTCGCGGCCAGCCGTTCGGGACTCGAGCCAGAGCCTGCAACGCCGATCTGTGTGCAGGTGGTCGGAGGCGAGGTCTTCGCTCTGCCGGATGACGTGCTGGTCGGACCGGACGGACAGAGGATCGTTCGCAGTATCAGGACCGGCCATCGACGGTCGAAGGCCGGGAAAGACGTGGGCTCAGCTGCCTTCCTGCTGGCCGCCCGGTCAACGTTCCCTGACGCACAAGTCCAGCTCGTGCACCTGGCCGACGGCAGCGCGGAGCCCGTGCCCCTGACCGACAAGGAAGTCGCCAACCGCAAAACCAAGCTGGAAGGCTTTCTTGAGCACGTCCGCCAAGGTCGCTTTCCCATGGAACGGTCCGAGTTCACCTGCCCGAACTGCCCCGCCTTTTTCATCTGCGGTCCGGTGCCGGACGGGGAAATGGAGAAAAAGTTCGCCTGACCTTACCGGTCGAGGCAAGTCGCATCGATTGACTCCTTAGAGCCGGGCTTTCGCCCGGGCCAACCTAAGGAAATCACACAATGAATGACGATCCCATCGAAATCGAGGACATCGGCGAGGCGATCCGCGAGGCCCGCCCGTTCCGCCTCGCCAAGGCCTACCGCTTCTTGATCGCGGAAGACAGCCTCGACTTCAAATCGGCCGACGTGGCTGACCCGGTGCCCCTCGGGCGCCAACTCCTTGAAGCGGGCGGGCTGGACCCGCGCGGCGACTACAGCCTTTCCGGCATCCTGCCGTCGGGCGACTTCGAGGACGTGCGTCTCGACGAACCCTTCGACCTGCGCGGCGTGGGTGCCGAGCGGTTCATCGCATCGCGCACCGACCGTGAGTTCAAGCTGACGCTGGACGACGATCAGATCCGCTGGGGCAAGGCCGTTCTTAGCGGCGCCGTTCTCTACGGGCTGGCGAAGCCCGCCGAGGGCATCGGCGTCTTCCTGCGCGTGCCCGGCGGGCAGGACCGCCTCATCGAGCCTGCCGAACTGATCGATCTCGCCCAACCGGGCGTGGAGCACTTCATCACCGCGCCGAAGCCCAAGCCGACGTTCGAGATCCTGGTCAACTCCCGCGTCAAGGTCGTGCCGGACGAGCGCGTGACCTTCGAGCAGGTGGTTCAGCTGGCCTTCCCCGGTCCGCACGCGCCGAACGTCGAGTTCTCGATGACCTACCGCCACGCCGCCTCCAAACCGCACGCCGGCGAACTGGCCGCCGGCGGCTTCGTCATCGTCAAGCAGAAGGGCACGGTCTTTAATGTCACGCGAACTGTTCAATCGTAGTCCCGACCTCAAGCGGCTTCGCGACGAGGGCTACTTCGTCCAGGTCAAGGGCGGCGTCCTCATCATGAGGGATGTGCCCTACGTCGACGCCAACAAGCAGATCCGTTTAGGGACCCTGATCTCCAGCCTTACGCTGGCTGGAGATCAGACCCGCCGGCCGGACACCCACGTGATCCACTTCGACGGCGACTATCCCTGTCGCGCGGACGGTAGTCGGATTTCGGGGCTGTCGCATCAGACCGACATCCAGCTCGACTTCGGCAACGGCGTGACGGCGCGGCACTCCTTCTCCAGCAAACCCGACCAAGGGTACGCTGACTACTACGAGAAGATGACCAGCTATGCCGGCATCATCTCCGGGCCGGCCGCTGTGTTGGACCCCGAGATGACCGCGCGGGTCCTACGCGCGCGGGACGATGACGAGGACGAGGGGGGCGACGACGGGCCTTTCCTGTATGTGGAATCCGCGTCTGACCGGGTCGGACTCGGCGCCCTGTCGGGCGTCTTCAAGACCGAGGTCGTCGCGATTATCGGCTTGGGCGGCACCGGCTCCTACATCCTGGATCAGGTTGCCAAGACCCCCGTGCCGGAAATCCGCATCGTCGACGCGGATGAGTTCCTCCAGCACAACGCCTTTAGGGCTCCGGGTGCCCCCACCCTCGAACAGCTCCGTGAAGTGCCGATGAAGGTCGACTACCTGAAGACCATCTACGACCGTATGCACCGTGGCATTGTCGCTCACCCGGTTGCGATGACCGCCGATACGCTGCATCTGCTGGACGGAATCACCTTCGCATTCCTGAGTATGGATGCGGGGGAAGAGAAACGGCTGGTCGTCGAAAAGCTGGAGGCGATCGGCGCGTCATTCGTCGATGTCGGCATGGGTCTCGAACTCGACGACGGTTCGCTGGGCGGCATCCTGCGTGTGACGGCCAGCACACCGAAGAAGCGTGATCATGTGCATACCGGCCGCATCTCGTTCGCGGGCGGTGGTGGAAACGACATTTACGTTTCCAACATCCAGGTCGCGGATCTGAATGCCCTGAACGCCATCCTCGCGGTGGTGAAGTGGAAGAAGATCTGCGGTTTCTATCGGGACCTCGAGGAGGAGCACCACTCCACCTACACGACCGACGGCAACCAGCTCACCAACGGTGACCTGCCATGATCCGCTACCACCGCCTGGAGCCCCGGTTCGTGCAGCATCTGCCTGACCAGCTAATGCCGGGCATCCTGTATGTGTCGATGGAGTACGGAACGGTCGGGCACAGCTGCTGCTGTGGGTGCGGGGAGGAGGTGGTAACACCTCTTACCCCGACCGACTGGCGGATCACCTATGACGGGGAGACCATATCGCTTAGCCCATCGGTTGGTAGTTGGTCGCTCCCCTGTCGGTCCCACTACGTCATCGACAGATCCCGTGTGATCGAGGCAGCACCTTGGACGAATGATCAGATCGCTGCGGAACGTCGACGCGATCACCTCGCCAAGCAACGTCACTACGGGATGCAAGGGGGCCACGTGCCGCCGACAGCGGAACCCGAAGTGATGCAGCCCGAAACGTCCGGCCTGCTGACAAGGGTGTGGCGCTGGTTGACGGGTTGACCTCGACATTTGTTCAGGAACTCGAAGCATGGGCGGCGGTGCCGCCCATGCTTTGGCGTCATAGCTTAGGCCTATCTCCAAGACACACCGGCGGCAAATCGGGCAGTATGTCGACGTCCACATCCCGGATCGTCACGATCTTCCACGGCTCAAATCGGTGCTCGCGACACGACTTCAGTAGGTCACCCGTTTGTAGGTTCGCCCGTCGATGACGCGCTGAACTCGCTCCGCGTCCCCAGCCCCGATCCGTGCCGAGATCTCAGCGGCCGAGTGCGATTTCGACAGGGCGCGAATGGCCTCCACCTGCTCGATAGACAAGCGATCAGAGCGACTGCAAATCTGGGCGGCGGCCCACGTCCGATCCTGCCATCGCTCCTTAAGCCAGGGGCGCGGCAGATCGTCTCCGGCCCGTGCGTTGATCCATTTGTCGAGCGCCGGCTCACGCTCGTCGGGTTCGGGCGGCGCGCCGGACGGAATCACGCCGTGCTCGCGCAGATACCGCAGGCCGTCCTTGCCGCCCGGGATCATGTTCAGACGTCGCTGATCGTCCCAATGGCCTTCCACCAGAGCCTCTTCGGCCCGGTATAAGGCCTCAAGGTCATCGGTCACGCCCATGATCTTGTGATTGACGTAGGTGATGCGTTCGGCCGCCAGCTCCTCGCGGAAGGTCCGATGGAATTTGAGCTTGCCCCCGTTGCGGATGGCCTTTTGATGCTCAGCCCAACGCGCCTGCCAGCTGCGCGTCGTCAACCCCACATAGAACCAGCCGTCATCCGGATAGGAGCCGCCCTCGCCGAAAATGTGTTGGTAGAGGACATAGGACCTGCGCGGCCACAGCGTCGGCGCGAGCAACAGATGGGCGGGCGCGGTGAACAGCTGGCTGGGGCGTTTGACCCCCGGGATATGCAGCGGAGCCTGACCGCGCCTCGCCAGATCGAGCAGGACCGGATCATCGACGACGTCTAAGCGGATTTGCGGGGCGATGGGCAGCTCGCCGTCCGCCAGAGCTCTGCCGGACGACATCTCGGTCGGACCGACGCTCCTGTGGCCCGGACGGACCTTCTGCAGCGGGGCGACGAACATCGGGCGGTCGCCGAGTTTGATGGCGTGAAAGACCGGGATGGCCTGGCCCGGACTGACCCGGATCAGCCCGTTGGTGTGTCTGGCGACCCCGAGCCAGTGGGCACCGTAGTCCGAGCGGAGCCAGGCGCGCAGCAGGGTGTCCAGTTCCTTGCGGTGCCTGTGCATTGCCTTCGGGGCGAGGTGGAGCCACCAGGCTTCATTGATCGCGACCATGAGGGTCCGGGGTCGTTCCGCCGCTGAAGCGGCCCAAGGTCGGAGTCTAACCCGGACGGAGGCGGAGGCCATCGATATGATCGTTAAGCGACACCGATTTCGCGAAATGGAGGTCTGGTTTTCGGCACGAGGTCAATGACCGCTGCTGGCGCGTGCGAGGCTTCTGGAGAATTTAGAAGCCTGAACCCTAGCCGATCTCCGAACAGCTCCCTGTTCATATTTCGTCTTCAGCGGCCAGGCCAACATGGCGGAGCAGCAACCGCCCAAGAGGAGTCAGCCGCCGCGACTGCTGCTTCATCATGCCGGTCTTCTGATCGAACTCCGGCAAATCGCCTTTCTTCAGCGTCTTGAACGTGGGGGCCAGAAGACCAAGCCTAACCAACTCCAATCGCGCTAGTTCGAAGAGGGCTTCCTTATCTAACTCGCTTCGTTCGGACCCCAAATGGACCCGGGGCGGGTCGAATATAGCCGCATGACGTACGTGGAATGAGTTGTCCCGTTCGTTTCGATGCAGCTTGCCAGCTAGGATGATGATCTGGTCGTCGTCGATTTCGCGCAGAAGCTTCAGCATTCGCTTAGCTTCAATCCGCGTTTGCTCATCGCCGGTAATGCCGCGTGCAACGACCTTGGAAATGTAATCCTGTCGCTCTGGCGAGAGGGCCCGGACGGACTGCAACGCCCCCTCCTCGAAGAGGTCGATACGCTCCGGGTCATGAAGTTGTTCTCTGAGTTGGCTTTCGTCCATTTCATCAAATCGCGCGCTCAGGTGCCGAACGTACGCTTCGAGGCGCTCCACTCGCTGTTGCGGGATGAACTGACCGGCAACTTCAGCAAGAAGGCCGCCAACGCCAGGAATCATCCCGAGCGCGCCTTTGACGGTCACCGTCATCACACGGGGCCCGACATCCTCTCCCAAGGGAGGTGGCGTCGACGTTCTGGCCATGAGGCGATCTCCCGAATCCATCTCGAATATGAGAATTGTAGAACCCGCGTAGCCTAGTTTGAATGTCGCGTTTTTGGCGGCCCATCAATATCTGCAACCGGCGCTGAGGCGACGCACAGGTGGATATCGGCCGGGTCAGGTCAGAACGCCCGGACGATGCCGAAATTTACTTGGGTGTAATCATAGGTATAGCCGCTGGCGACGGGGGTGTTGCTGTAGATCAGGCCGCGCGACCAGCGTTTGCGCTGCAGGGCGAACTGCTTGAATTTCGTGGGGACGTTGGTGAAAGCCAGGGCGTCCTCGGCATAGCCGATGCGGTGGCCTTTTTCGAGAAGGGCCCAGGAGACGACGATGTCCTCCCCGACGCATTCGGGCCAGCCGCCGACCTCTTCCAGCGCGGCGCGCGTATAGAGAGAGAAGGCGCCCTGGGCGACCAGGGTGCCGTGATACATGGACTGCATCCGCTTCACGGCGGCGATGCCGTGGAAGTAGTCCCACTCCTGGGCGCGGGTCAGGAAGTTCTGGCGCGAATTGCGCACCATGACCGCGCCGGCGACAGCACGGGTGTTGGGCGGGTCGGTCAGCAGGCGCTCGACGATCTGGGCCAGGCCGTCATGACGCACCCAGGAATCGCCGTCGATGGTGATGATCAGGTCGTGCCTGGCTTCCTTCAGACCCCGGTTCAGAACTGCGGCCTTGCCCGCGTTCACGCGGTAGTCGAGGACGCGAACCGAGGCGTTGGCGGGGAAGTCTAGGTCGCGGACGGCCTGCTGCGCCAGGGCGACGGTGGCGTCGGTCGAGCCGTCGTTGAGGACCAGAATCTCGTAGTCGCCGGGATAGGTCTGGGCCGCCAGGCTGGTCAGGGTGTCGCGGATGGCGGCGGCCTCGTTGTAGGCGGCGACCAGAATGCTGATGGATGGATAGGAGGCCGGCCGGACTCGCGGCAGGCGTCGATCGAACAGCAGGGTTCCCAACAGGAAGGCGTTCATGAAGCCGGGCACATAGGCGATGAAGCCGATGGCGATCAGGGCGAAGGCCCAGGTGGTGATCGCCGCCAGATCATTGAGCCAGCGTTGCGACAGCCAGACGCTGAGCGCGGTCCAGGCGATCGCCAGCAACAGGGCCAGCGCGAACTTCGTCGGAACCGACAGATAGAGGCGGCGGTAGGGGCGACCGATGTTGGCGGCCTCGACTGTCTCTACGACGGGGGCTTCTCGAATGATCGGCTGGGTCGACATAGATGCCTCGGAAGGGGAGCTGCGCAGCCGCGTAGCCGAAATTGTGATTTCTTAAGGTTATCTTGTGTAATTGCGAGACGACTAGACGGTTACATGATCTGGCGCACGCAAACTGTGTGCCGTAATTGTAAACTCATGTATGTGGACGGTAATCGCGCACCCGGTTGTTTTGCAGCCGAGCGGGCGGACGGGCGACGAGCTGCCTTTCAGACCCAGGTTGGGCGTCGGCAAGACGATCGCGTCGGTATTCCGCCTGCCGCAAAAATGCAGGTTCGTCCTCAGGACGATCACGCGCTGTGGTCTTAGAGCAACTCTCTCCGGACCAGCTTCTCGAGCCAGTCCGCGAAGACCTGCAGTCTAGGCGAAAGGTGCGGCCGATGCGGATAGAGCAAGGTCGCCGGCATGGCCTGGGCGCGATGGTCGGCCATGACTTCGACGAGCTCGCCCGCCTCAATATGGCCCCGGACATCATAGGCGGGGACCTGGATCAGCCCCAGGCCGGCCAGGCAGCAGGCGATGTAGGTTTCGGCGTTGTTGACTGTAACCTCGCCCTGCATCGGCAGGTGGCGAACCATGCCGTCTTCAACCCACTCCCAGTCTTCGATCCGCCCGCTCGTAGGGGACGCATAGTTCACGGCACGATGCCTGGTGAGGTCGGATGGCGACCGGGGCGCGCCATGACGTTCAAGGTAGACGGGACTGGCCACGTTGATCAGCGGCAGTTCGCCGATCTGCCGGGCGATCAGGGACGAGTTGTTCAGAGAGCCGATGCGAAGCACGCAGTCGATGCTGTCCTCGACCAGGTTCACCGCACGATCGGTCGCGCCAAGGTCGATCCCGATGCCGGGGTAGCGCGCGAGAAAGTCGGGCAGAGCCGGCGCGATGATCAGGCGTCCGATCCGGCCTGGCACATCGATGCGAAGCCTGCCCGACGGCTGGGCTGCATCCTGTCGGAAGAGGTTCTCCGTATCCTCGACGTCGACGATCACGGATCGGCAGCGTTCGTAGAAGACGAGGCCGTCCTGCGTCGGCGCCACCTTACGCGTGGTGCGATGAAGCAGGCGAGCGCCGACACGGGCTTCAAGCTCCTGAACGGCGGCCGAGACGGAAGAACGGGGGACGCCCAGCATATGGGCCGCGCGGGTGAAGCTCGAGCACTCCACCACACGCGCAAAGATGCGGAACAGATCGATGCGGTCCATGTCCGGCGCTTTCCCATTGGATACTGTTTCTGACAATTGATGCCAGAATGTTCGGCTTTATCGGCCTGTGTAACGCGATAGCCTCGGCCCCTGGAAGCCGCCCGAACGGGCGCTCAGCAACGGAACCGAGCCATGACCGATCACAGCATCAAGGGCAAAACCGTCATCATCGCCGGCGGCGCCAAGAATCTCGGCGGATTGATCGCCCGCGACCTTGCAGAGCAAGGCGCCAAGGCGATGGCGATCCATTACAACAGCGAAGCGGCCAGAGCGGAGGCGGACGCGACCGTCGCCGCCGTCAAGGCCGTCGGCGCAGAAGCCGTCGCCCTGCAGGCGGACCTCACCACCGCTGATGCGATGGAGCGGCTTTTCGCGGATGCCGTCGCAGCCTTTGGCCGGCCGGACATCGCCGTCAATACGGTGGGCAAGGTGCTGAAGAAGCCGATCGTCGAGATTTCGGAGACCGAGTACGACGAGATGAGCGCCGTCAACGCCAAGTCGGCCTTCTTCTTCCTGAAGGAGGCGGGCAAGCACCTCAACGACAACGGCAAGATCTGTACGTTGGTCACCTCCCTGCTCGGCGCCTATACGCCCTTCTATGCGGCCTATGCGGGGACCAAGGCCCCGGTCGAGCATTTCACCCGCGCGGCGTCCAAGGAGTTTGGCGAGCGCGGCATCTCGGTGACCGCCATCGGGCCCGGGCCGATGGACACGCCCTTCTTCTATCCGGCCGAGGGGGAAGACGCCGTCGCGTATCACAAGACGGCCGCAGCCCTGTCAGGGTTTTCGAAGACCGGCCTGACCGACATCGAGGACATCGTCCCCTATATCCGCTTCCTGGTCAGCGACGGGTGGTGGATGACCGGCCAGACCATTCTCGTCAACGGCGGCTATACGACCAAGTGAGACGCCAGCAGCGTCGGTTCAACTAGCCGCGAGGACGCGGATCTCCACCTCCTGGCGGCGATGATTTTGCCGTTGGAGCAGGGTTCCGCGATCATAGCGGACGGCGCCTCCGTAACCGGTTGAACTGACGAGCCGCAGCCATGCGGGAGCCGAAACCGGGCGGCGGCGTTGCTTGGTCATGAGTACCATCCAGGACGCCGCGCGGGCGGACGACAGCGCCTATATCCTCGATCTGGGCCGAGCCTTCGGCGGCGCGCTGCTGTTCAGCCTGCCCCTGTTGATGACGATGGAGATGTGGGCGCTTGGCTTCGCTGCGGAACCGGAGCGGCGTCTCGTCTTTCTGCTGGCGGCGCTGCCGGTGCTGTTCGGGTTGGCGCATTATGCTGGGTTCTCGGCTCGCCGAGGTCTGATCAACAATGCGCTGGACACCCTGGTCGCCCTGGCCGTGGGCTTCGTCACCGCCGCTGCGCTTCTGCTGGTCTTCAACGTGCTGGATCTGAGTTCGCCGGCGTCCGCCGTGGGGCAGATATCCCTGCAGGCGGTGCCCGCCGCGCTGGGCGCCCTGGCGGCGCGACGCCAGCTGTCGGGCGATCCGGACGAGGGCGACGAGGATGAGGCCTCCTATCCGGGCGAGCTGTTCCTGATGCTGGCCGGCGCCCTCTACTTCGCCATGAACCTGGCCCCGACCGAGGAGATGCGGCTGATCGCCTATATGACCACGCCGCTGGGCGCGTTGGGCGTCCTGGTCCTGTCGATGATTCTGCTGCACCTGATCGTCTTCGAGGCGGGTTTCGCGGGGCAGGAAGAGGCGGAAACGCCGGTCCGGGCCTTCTTCGACTTCACCCTGCCGGGCTACGCCCTGTGCCTGCTGGCCAGCCTCGCCATGCTGTGGGTGTTCGGCGGAGCGGACGGCCATGGGCTCCAGGCGCTCATGGCCAATGTCGTGATCCTGGCCTTTCCGGCGGCGATCGGCGCCGCGGCCGCGCGGCTTCTGGTGTAGCCGTGACGGACAAGGAGAAGCAGAAAGCAGGGAAGAAGGGCGTGTCGCGGCTGCAGTGCGCCTGCGCTCTGATTGGCCTCGTCATCACGCTCGGCGCGGCGGGCGTGCTGGCGCGAGCGGCTTTTTCGGTTCCGTCGCCGGCGGCGCTGACGATCAGAAGCGAGGCGGTTCGACCTTCATCCGGCGGATGGGTGGTCGACGTCGTGGTCGCCAACCAGGGCGACCTGGCCGCCGCCGCCGTGGATGTCGAGGGCCAGTTCGGCGGCGAACGCTCCGGCGCCTCGCTCGACTATGTCCCTGGGCGGGGAGAGAAGAAGGCCAGCCTGGTCTTCTCGCAGGCGGATAAGCCAGAGCCGGCCCTACGCGTTCTGGGCTGGTCGGAGCCTTGACGCGCCGAACGCCGCTGCTCGCCGATGCCGGCTGCGATCCTCGTTAATCTGTCGCGCCGCAACGGCATGAACCAGCGGTCAGCCTGGCCACATCCAGAATGGAGGCCTTGCCGCGACTGAACCGCACGCCGCCCGCCGCCTGAAGGCTGCGCGCCGCCACGTTGATGCTGGTGCGTTGGACGCCGAGCATGGCCGCGAGTCGGGCCTGATTCAGGCGAAGCGGCGCGCCGTTCCCGCCGTGATGCAGGCGAAGCAGCCACTTCGCCAGGCGCTGCGACACCCGGTGAGAGGCGTTGCAGGCGGCTTCCTGTTCCAGAAAGGTCAGGCGCTGGACTGCCTGCAGGGCGACGAAACGCGCCAGCCAATCATAGCCCAGCGCTTCGCGTGCGGCGGCGGCGGGAACCTGGAACAGCCGCACGTCCAGCAGAGGGCGGACCTGGGCGCCGCTGCCGCTGAAGCCGAGGGCGTGATCCCACCCGTAGACGGCGCCGGACACGACCGGCGCGGCGCAGACCTCGCTGTCGGGCGGGAAGGCGCCGAGCACGCCGGAGATGACGAACCAGAGGTGGTCTCTGTCTAGGGGCAGGCGCGCGTCGCCCGGAAGATCGACTTCCGTCCCTTCCGCGATCAGGCGCCGCTGCGCGTCCGGCGGCAAGGCGCCATAGACCGGATGATCTCCGATATGGGCGCGCGGACGCCCGTGAAGCGAGACGGACGGAGGCAGCGTGGCGGCGGAATCTGCAGGCATGAGCCCTCCTGGGGGAAGGAGCCGTGCCATGAATGCAGGGGGCGCCACTTACATGGGTTAGTCGCCGAAGTTCCGCGCGTCCGCGAGAGCGTCGGCTATGCTGAGTCCGGCGGCCAGCGCCAGGCCCGGCAGGTCGGGCAGGATGGCGCGGCCCGTCCGGTAGTCGACGAGGCCCGCGCGCCGAAGCTGCTGCAGGGTGCGGTTCATATGCACGGCGCTGAGGCCCAGGATGTCGGCGAGCATGTCCTGGGTGAGGGGAAGATGCAGGACGCCGGGTTCGACGGCGCCCAGACGGCTTTGCCGCTCATACAATTCCAGCAGGAGGTGCGCGGTGCGCTCATAGGCGCTGAGCCGGCCGAGCCGGATCACATGTCGCGCCAGCCGCAGACGCTCCGCAGAACGGAACTGGCGCCAGGCCTCCAGAAGGCGCGGGCTGATGTCCGCGCCTTCTGAAATGGCTTCCCACAGCAGGGTCGCGTCGAGGGTCGAGCCGTCGGTCAATGCCCAGACCGCCATGTCGGCGTCCACCGAGTCGGTCGCAAGGATGACGTCGCCGGGCAGACTCAACCCCACGATCTGACGACGACCGTCCTCCAGCATGGCGCCCCGCGCCACCCAGCCGCGCACTACGACCCGGGCGTCCTTGCGCTCGGGATGGAGAGGGACGGGGCTGCCCGGAGGGTGGGCCAACGCCGGACCCCGGAACCAGCCGCGAATGCGATCGACGTCAGAAGACGACAGCACGGCGAAGCTGGAAAGCATCCGTTCCAACGACGCCGCCGCTATGTCTACATCATCTTGATAAGACTGATTCTTCATCCCCCTGACCAACAGCACGGCCAGGGGTGTTTCGTTCTTTACATAGGTTAGTCCCAGCGCCGCCGCAGGGCTGATAGATCGGCCTCAGGCGCGATGGTAGGAATCCGCGCACAAGGTTCGCAGCTGGCGCCACGTGGCCTTGCCTTCGAGCTGGAACAGCTCGGCTTGGGTATAGCGGTCGGATATCAACGCCTTGCGGACCTCGCTTGGGATACGGAAGCGACCGCTGCGCGCCAGCTCAAAGGCCCGCTCAATGACTGGTGTCCTGTTCACAATGCAAACTCCCCTGTTACGCGAAACCAACGCAGCTAGGCCGTAGCCGGTTCTTTGTGTCGCCTTTGCGGCGTTGCGGAACCGGGCGAAGGCGAGCTTGGCGGCAACATTCGCCGTCGGGCGACGTTGAGCATCCGCAAGCGTCAGCGGAGCCGCCCCATGCACGACCATAGCCGCCTGTTGGAGAACAAGCTGGAGCGTCGCGACGCCCTCGCGGATGAGGAACGACAGGCCTTGCGAAGCGTGCTGGTCAATATCGTGGCCAAGCCGGCGGGCAGCGATATCGTTTCACAGGATGCCCTGGTCGATCACTCCAGCCTGGTCATCGGCGGGTTCTGCGCGCGCTACCGCGACCTGAGCGACGGGCGGCGTCAATACACCCAGATCAACCTTCCCGGAGATTTCATCGACCTGCACGGCTTCGTCCTGAAGCGGGTCGATCACGGGGTGCGCGCCCTGACCGATTGTCTCATCGCAGAGGCTCCGCACGACCGTCTGCGACGCCTGACGGAGCAGCACCCGCACCTCACGCGTCTGCTGTGGCTGGAGACGGTGGTGGACGCCGCCATGCATCGCGAATGGCTCCTGGCGCTGGGGCGTCAGGAGGCGCTGGAGCGGACAGCCTTGCTGGTCTGTGAAGTCTACACCCGCCTGGAAGCCGTCGGACTCGCTCGCGACGGAGCCTTTCGTTTTCCAATCATCCAGGCGGAGATCGCCGACCTTCTGGGCATGTCGGCGGTGCATGTGAACCGCACGCTGAAAGTCATGCGCGAGGCGGGGTGGCTGGAATGGAACGGCGCCGACGTCCGCATCCTCGCATGGGAACGACTGGCCGATGCGGCCGAGTTCAATCCGTCCTACCTCCGACTGGAGAAGCTGCCGGTCTGAGGCGGTTCGTCCCCGCCGCCCACGAGGCGGCGGGGAGACCGGCCGTCAGGCGGGTTGCAGCGCCTCGGCGTTGACCGCGGAGTCGGCGATGGCCGTCAGGTCCTCGTCCGTCTGGCTTTCCTCCTGGAGGGTCTCGTCCAGCAGTTTGACGGCGTCCTTCAACCCCATCACCTGCGCCCATCGCTTCAGCGTGCCGTAGCGGGTGATCTCATAATGCTCGACCGCTTGGGCCGCGGCCAGCAGGCCCGCGTCCAGCGCCGCCGTATCCTTGTATTCCTCGGTGATCTCATCGCCCTCGGCCAGAATGCCTTCGATGGCGTCGCAGGTCTTGCCGCGGGCGGGCTTGCCGATGATCTCGAACACCTGCTGCAGGCGCTCGATCTGTACTTCCGTCTGCTCGCGATGTTTTTCGAAGGCCGCCTTAAGTTCAGGGGATTGAGCCGCGCGGGCCATCTTGGGCAGAGACTTCAGAATCTTGCGCTCGGCGTAATAGATGTCGCGCAGAGTGTCGTGAAACAGGGTCTGCAGCGTTTTCTCGACCATGGTTGTCTCCTCAAAACGAGTGGGAGCCTTCGAAGCGGGAGATGCGTCGCAGCGTTCCGGTGTGTCTGCATCCGGACAGACGCCTAGACCCGCCGATGAGGCGCGGAAGTCTGCCGACGCGTAGAAAAAAGGGGCGGACTGCGGCCCGCCCCTCTCGCTTCGCAACGGGGTTGGCGTCAGCCGCCCAGGCTGGACTGCAACTGCTTGGCGCGTTCCAGGTGGGCTTCGATCTTGGGCAGGACCGTGCGGGCGTGCTCGGCCAGGGCCGGGACGTCTGTCTTGTCCGAGAAACCGCGATGCAGGGTGACGGCCTCCTCGTGGGCGGCGACCTGTTGATCGATATAGGTCTTGTCGAAGTTCGCCGCCGTGGCCGAGCGCAGGTTATCGATAAGACCCTTGCGACGCTGATCCAGTTCGGTCGGCACGGCGGTGTCCGGCGCCGCCTGCGCGGCGGCGGTCTTCAGGGCGGCTGAGGCGGCCGTGTGATCGGTCTTGATCATCTGGGCCAATTCCTTGACCTGGGCGTTCTGCGACCGTTCCAGGGCGATATCGGCGGCCTGGATTTCGTACATGTCGCCCATGGAGGCGTTGGGAACATAGGCGCTGACCATATTGGCGCCCATGGTGGCGGCCGAGGTCTGGCCGACCGGCTCGGAAACGGCGTCCTGGGCCTTGTCGACGGCCTCGGAGCCCTGTTGCTGGTTGCAGGCCGCCAGGGTGAGAGCGGCGGCCGAGACGGCCATGACGGCCATGGTTTGTTTCATCATCAGTGTATCTCCTTGCGATGGATCAGGATTTGGCGGCCATGCCCGGCGTGTCGGGGGCCAGCTCTTCCGCCTGGGTCTTGGGCGGCGGGGCGTCGGCCTGCTGCAGCCCGTCGTCAGGCGTTTCTCGAATGGACAGGATGGCTTCGTGCGCCCGCATCAGGGGCGCGGCGGCGTCTGCGGCCTGCGCGTCCGTGGGCGAGGTCACGCGCAGGCGCCGCTGCGGGCCGCTGTCGCTGCCGACCACCACTTCATAGAAACGCATGACGGCCTCCCATGATGACGGCGGGGGGCGGGCGAGTGCGAAGTCGGTTCATTCTTTCCTCCCTGTGACAGGAGGTTAAGCGGTCAGGCGCGCCGCCGTTCCAAACGGCCAAGCCTGAACCCGCCGTTACATGGCGCGCTCCAGAGGCGCTTCCGTACCCGTCATGCGCGGATCCGGAACCTTGGTCTGGGTGCGCAGGAAGCCCGTCGCGGCCGTGGCCAGATACACGACGAACAACAGGGCCAGGATGGCGCCGACAATCATCATCAGCCGCCGCGGCTGTCGCAGGATCGGGGGCTTTTCCTTGTTTGCGAGGGGCAAGAGGAACTCCTTTCGTCGTGGGGGAGAAGGAAAAGGCGCGCGGCCCGTTCCATACGGCGCCGGTCGCTTCTCGATTTCCGGCCCGGTGATTCGAGGCCTTCTCGAGCCGAGTCGCCGTCACGCTGGTGAGGATGACGCGCGCCAGCGAGCCGAACCAAGCGGGGAACGCTCGCGCAGGGTGCGACTTAGGAAGGCACGCCTTCAGTCGTTCAGAGGAGCCGTCATGTCCGACCGCCTGACCATGCAGGATCCCCGCAATCAGTATCCGCGCCCGCCGTTTCCGCGTCAGCCTCAGCCTGCGCCGGGCCTGGTCGCCAGAATGGAGCCTCAGCCCGATCACGGGGAGGAGGCCTATCACGGCCACGGGCGATTGAAGGGGCGGCGCGCCCTGATCACCGGCGCCGATTCCGGCATCGGTCGCGCGGTGGCCATCGCCTACGCCCGCGAGGGCGCCGACGTGGCGATTTCCTATCTCCCTTCGGAGGAAGCCGACGCGCGAGAGGTGATCGCCCTGATCGAGGCGGAGGGCGTCAAGGCGCTGGCCCTGCCGGGGGACGTGCGCGACGAAGCGTGGAATGCGACCATGGTGGAGCGCGCGCTCGAGGCCTTCGGCGGCCTGGACATCCTGGTCGTCAACGCCGGCCGGCAGCAGTTCCGCGAGGACGTGGGTCAGGTCTCGACCGAGGATTTCGACGCCACGCTGAAGACCAATCTCTACGCCCTGCACTGGCTGTGTCAGGCGGCGACGCCGCACCTGCCGCCGGGCGCGGCGGTCATCACCACGGCTTCGATCCAGGCCTATGAGCCGTCGGACATCCTGCTGGACTACGCCACCACCAAGGGCGGGATCGTCACCTACACCAAAGCCTTGGCCAAGCAGTTGATCGAGAAGGGCGTGCGGGTGAACGCCGTGGCGCCGGGGCCCTTCTGGACAGTGCTGCAGCCCAGCGGCGGCCAGCCTCAGGAGAAGGTCGAGAAATTCGGCGCTCACAGCGCCTTCGGCCGTCCGGGCCAGCCGGTCGAGATCGCGCCGATCTACGTACTTCTGGCCTCGCAGGAGGCCAGCTTCGTCACGGGCGAGGTCTGGGGCGTCACCGGCGGCGCCGGGATCGCCTGACCCTTTTCAGACCTCGAAGACGCGATAGGGCGCATCGCCCAGCGTGCGCAGAACGGGCAG
This sequence comes from Brevundimonas sp. SS2672, assembly GCF_059579685.1. Taxonomy (NCBI): domain Bacteria; kingdom Pseudomonadati; phylum Pseudomonadota; class Alphaproteobacteria; order Caulobacterales; family Caulobacteraceae; genus Brevundimonas; species Brevundimonas sp. SS2672. Next base: position 27,340 of record NZ_CM184201.1, read on the forward strand.
GGCGACGTTGTAGACCGGGACGCCGCGGGCGGTGCGGCCTTCCGGCGCGCCGCGATGAGCGTGGCCGTGCAGCACCAGCTTGACGTTCTCATAGCGATCGACGACCTCGGCCAGCCGCGACGAGCCGAGGAAGGCGTGAATCTCGGGCGGCTCGCCGATCACCGTATCCACCACGGGGGCATAGTGGAGCAGAACCACGCTCCGCTCGGTGCGGAGCGTTCGGATCGAATTCTCGATCAGGTTGGCGTCTTCGACCGCCTCACTGACGAAGGTCTTGATCGAGGCCTCGCCGAAGGAACTGAGCATGTAGCGGCCGAAACCGCCGACGAAGCCCTTGCCCCCGGCGAAGCCGACGCCGTCGATCTCATAGGCCTCGCCGGTCAGCATCCTGACCCCGGCCTCCGTCAGCATGCGGGTCACTTCCTGCGGCTGGCCGCACTCATGCTCGTGATTGCCCAGAACGCCGACCATGGGGATGCGGCAGGCGCGCAGGTCTTCCAGCAGGTTCTCCACTTCGACCGTCTTGCCGAAATTGACCAGGTCGCCGCACAGGCACAGCACGTCTGCGTCCTCATGCACCCGGTCGAACAGGTCGCGATAGGCGCGATGCGAGGTTTCGCCGACGTGCAAGTCGGCCACGGCGGCGACGCGCAGCTTGTTCTTCGGCCCGGACTCCATGCCCGGCTGGGGCGTCTGGCCTTCGGCGGGAGGCGCGGCGGTTTCAGGCGACGGGGTCATGGCGCTCCTCTAGGCCCTTGCCCACCACGTCGCCGAAGCCCCATTCGGAGATGTCGGCGATATAGTCGCGCGGGCTGAACAGACGGCCTCGGCAGACCTTAACGCGCGGCGGCGGCAGATCGACCTGGGCCTGCAGGCGACCGATCAACTCTGTCATCAGCCAGGCGGGCACCAGGCCGCGCTCGGTCGGATAGGCGAAGCGGAAGTTGAGCAGATGCGCCAGCAGCACCTCCCAATAGAGGTCCATCTGATCCAGCAGCGACTTCCAGTCGATGGCCTCGGCCTGCTTCAGGATGACGTGGTTCACATCTGCGCCGTCGTAGCGATAGCGGTCCTGGATGAAGGCCTTGGACAGGATCAGGGCGGTCGGCGGGGTGATCGTCACCTCATGCCCGTAGACGGTGATGCGGTCCGGCCCGAACCAGCTGTCGGACACGGCGATGGTGCCGTTCGACATGGCGAAGATCACGTCGAAGAAATGCTTGTCGTCCTTCCAAACCTTGGCGATCCAGCGTTCGTCCTCGACGTCGGTGCGATAGCCGCGCGCCTGGAAGAAGGCGAGGATCTCGAGGGTAGTCGCCGGGCTTGCAGAAGACGTCGAGATCCTTGGTTGGTCGACGGATTCCGGTATAGGCGGTAACCGCATAGGTGCCCGACAGCAGGAAGGGCACCCCGGAGTCCTTCAGCAGGCGCAAGGCCTCCTCATAGAAGGCCTGGGCTTCGGGCGGCGGTTCAAAGGCCGGGTCGGCGACCGTGTCGGACATGGGGTGCGGGTTCCTGAACAGGGCAGGGGAACGGCGCATATGGAAGCGGGGTTCCGCCGGGTCCTCGCAGGTCCGGCGCCGTCGCGCACGATTTCATCTCCCTGTTGTTCGCGCGGGCGCCCCGCCCTAGGAGGGGGAGCTTGACGGTTGGGAGGACAGGTCATTCTTACGCGGCGCGAAACATCCTTCGGGCTTCTGGCGGGTCTGGGCTCGCTGACCTTGCCTTCGCGAGGGCAGGACGCCCTGGCGGCGCGATTGGCCCGGGACGCCATTCCCTTCGACGCCGTCTTTGATCCTGCCGAGGAAAGAACGCTCGCAGACGTCCTCGCCCGCATCATCGGCGATCGCGACATCGTCATGCTGGGGGAATCCAGTCATGGCGACGGGGCCTCCATCCGATTGAGGGGGCGGCTGGTCGAGCTTTTGCACAGGCGGTTCGGCTTTGATGTTCTGGCGTTCGAGGCGGACTTCTGGTCCGTCACCCGCGGGTGGGGCGACATCTCGCAACCTGAACAGATCCGCCCCTTCGCGCAGACCAACATCTATGACTTCTGGGGCAGGGCGCCCGCCGTCGATGGATTATGGGCCTATGTCGAGACCGTCTTCCGGGCCGGCGGGCGACTTGACGTCTGCGGCTTCGACTGTCGGCTGAAGGGCGCAAGCGCGCGCAGCGGCGTGGTCGATGTCCTGCGCCCCGTCGCGACGGCGGTCGGCCTGCCCGATGACGCGTTCGAGGCGTTCGTCCGAGGCTACGCCGCTCTTCAATCGGCGGAATTCGACGCCCCGCCGGAGCCGGCGGTGCAGGAGGCCTATTTCGCCGCACTCGCCCGCTCCGTGTCCCTGCTTCGTCGCGATGACGCCGCGCCGGGCGACGCCAGCGGACAGATTCTCGCCGAACTGGCCAGCCTTGACGCCTGGGCCCGGTTCGCCTGGCTGGGCCATTCCAGGGACGAAGCCATGGCGGCCAATCTCGGCTGGCTGATCCGTCATAGGTACCCGGGACGGAAGATCATCGTCTGGGCGCACAACAACCACATCCTCAAGGACTCCTCGGTCTATCTGGATGTTCGCGATAAAGGACCGGCCGCACAGATCGCCGCCATGAGCGACGCGCAGAAGACCGCCCTGGCCTACGTCGGCGGCGTGACCTCCCGCGCCTTTCCCGACAGGGTATGCGCGATTGCGACGACCCTTGGGCGCGGCCACGTCAGCGCTTTGTCGCACAAGGCGCTGGATGGATCCGAAATCGACTTCGGCGTGACCCGTCCAGTCCCGGCCCAGGAGGCGGATTCGCTTGAGGCGGCGCTGCTCGATCGCGGGAGCGGCGCAGCCGTGATCGACTTCAAAGGCTTGGCGCGGGGCGATTTCTTCCGGTCGCGCCTGCTCGACCTCAGCTTCTCCGCCGAGGCGCCCTATGGGCGAGGCTACGACGCCACGATTTATCTCCGGGACGGCGAAGGCCTGGCGTGATCCGGGTCGGTGAACCGTCGCTGCACGCAGGCGTTGGCCCAGGATGGTCGATGCCGTCTGGACACCTTATTGCGGGCCCGCGCCCGATCCGGCCGAGGCGCTGGGCCGCTGGAACGGCGACCCGGTTCTCTGGTCCGTTCTGACGGCTGCGACGGTCGCGGGGCTGGTTCTGCTGCGCGGGCCGGAAAAGGGGCGATACGCGGCGGCGGTGACCGTGCTGGCGATCGGCTTCATCTCGCCTCTGTGCGCGCTGAGTTCGGCCCTGTTCACCGCACGGACCCTGCATCATCTTTTGCTGGTGCTGGCGGCGGCGCCCTTGCTGGCCCTGTGTCTGCCTCGGTTGAATCGGCCGCGTCTGGCGGCGGCCACCGCGGTGCAGGCGGTGGTCTTCTGGGCCTGGCACGCGCCCGGACTCTACGCTCAGGCCCTGTCGCATGACGGGATCTATTGGCTGATGCAGATCAGCATCCTGGGGAGCGCCGTCTGGTTCTGGGCGGCGGTGCGAAGCGCCAGGGGCCATGCGGCCGTGGCCGCTCTGCTGGCGGCCATGCTGCTGATGGGGCTGCTGGGCGCCCTGATCGTGTTCGCGGGCCAGCCCCTGTACGCCCCGCATTTCGCCAGCACCCTGGCCTGGAACATGACGCCGCTGGAGGATCAGCAGGCGGCCGGGCTCATCATGTGGGCGCCGGCGGCGGCGGCCTACCTCCTGGTCGCACTGTGGCGGATTCACGGTCTGCTGAAGCCGGCGGGCGAGGCGGCGGCATGATCGACCGGCTGATCGCCCAGGCGCTGGAGTGGGCCGCCGGTCATCATGATGAGGGGCGCTATTCCCCCGTGGCCATCTGGTTTCACTGGATCATGGCGGGTCTGGTCGTATTCCAGCTGGGCTGGGGCTGGTGGATGGGGCGGCTGCCGGTCGGCGGCGAGAAGGTGGCGGCCTATGAAGTGCATTTCGCCGTCGGCGTGCTGATGCTGCTGCTAGTCATCGGTCGCCTGACCTGGCGGCTGGTCGCGCCGGACCTGATCAATGACGCGGACAAGCCGGGCTGGGAAAGCACCGCCGCCCACGTCACCCACTATGTCTTCTATCTTTGCCTGTTCGGCCTGCCGCTGTCGGGCTGGGCTATGATCTCGGCGACGGCGCGGGACACCCAGCTGGCGGCGGCGGGCTTCATCCCCTGGCCGCTGTTGCCGATGCAGGATCTGTCGAACCGTCAGCTCTGGGCGGTCGAGGCGACGGCCGAGTGGATGCACTGGGGTCTGGTCCTGACCCTTCTGCTGATGATCCCGATCCATGCGTGGGCGGCGCTCAAGCACCATCTGATCGATCGGGACGACGTGTTTCACGCGATGCTGCCGGTGGTCTCGCAACTGAGGCCCAGACGCACACGCTGGCAGAGGCGATGGCGCGCGCTGGAGAAAAGGGTATTGGCGACCGTCCGGCGGCTGCGGCGCGGCCGCGTGCGCACGCAGGCTTAGAGCCGGTCCAGGATCGCCTGCATCTGGGCGATCTCCCGCTCCTGAGCCACGATGATTTCATCGCACAGCGCGATCAGTTCGGGGTCGTTCAGCTTGGCTTTTCCACACATCAGGATCGCCCCGGAGTGATGGGGGATCATGCCGCGGATCAGCTCCTGATCGTTGATAGCCGCTTGGGTGCGCATCGCGTAAAAGCTGGCGGCGAAGACGATGGCGGCGACTCCGATGACGATCCAGTTGGCGCGCTTGTTCTGGAACATCGAACGCATCGACAGCAGCATGACCACGGCCATCGGGGCGACCATCATCAGCGTCATGTAGACGTTGTTCAGGTTGAAGCGGAAATGATCGAGCGTCGCAATCATGGTGAACATCACCAGATACATGATGACGAAATCGATCAGCAGTTCGATCGCTAGCTTGCGATAGCTGTGGCCGTGCATCGTGGGCCTCCATCGGGTTGCTTTAGCCGTGAGACAACCAATCGCTGGGTACGCAGCCCGTTCCCTGCGAGGCTCAGCCGCCGTCGGAGCGGGCGGGGCGGCGGGTCTCGCGCGACGCGGCCGGGCGCGCCGCAGCGGCGACCGAGGCGGCACGAGCGAGGGAAGCTTCGGCGCGGGCCGAGGAGGGCGATTGGGTCGACAGCCAGCGGGCGATGGCCTGAGCTTCTGCTTCCGTCAGGCGTTGGACGGCGGCGGCCATGACGCCGCGGGGGTCGTTGCGCCGCCGGCCGGACTTCCAGCGGTCGATCTGCTCCAGAGTATAGGCGGCGGGCTGCCGGGCGACGATCGGCTGACCCGCGCCAGCGCCCTGGCCTTCAGTTCCATGGCAGGCGGCGCAGGCGGTGATCCCTCGTGCTGTGTCGCCGGTCAGCCAGATCGACGGCGGAGCGGCGGCTGACGCACCGGCGGGCGGAGCGGGCAGCCCGGCGTACCAGGCCGCCACGATGCGGCGGGCGTCGGGGTCAAGGCCGCGCGCCACGCGAGTCATGACGTCGTCGGGACGCAGGCCGCTAGCGTAATCCTCCATCTGCTTCTGCAGATAGCCCTGGTCCAGACCCGCCAGGCGCGGCGAGGAAACGCCGTCGCCGTCGCCTTTCAGGCCGTGACACGTGAAGCAGGCGTTGCCCGCGCCGCCCGCGCCGCCGCTCATGGCGATGATCTCGCCGGACGCCTGAAAGGCGCGATCGGTCTCGCCCGGCGTCGTATCGCAGGCGGCGAGGGTCAGTCCCAGAAAAGCGATAGGCAGGGCGCGCACCCCGATCCAACACCGGTCTCGCGGCGCCGGTTCCGCCTCGGAACCCCCGGCCGCCCGATGGATTGGTTCTGGCGAAGCTGAAAGGGGCCGGATGCCGTCATGTCGCGACGATGGGGAAGATAGGGGCGGCGGTCTTGGCCGTCGGCCTGTTGGGCCTGGCCGCCTGCGCGGACAAGACCGGCGCGCCGCGCGACCTGGCGGGCGCCGATCCGGCCGAAGGGTTGCGCCTTGTCCGGACGCAGGGCTGCGGCGCCTGCCACGCCATTCCCGGCGTGGCCTGGCCCCAGGGGCGGACCGGCGGATCGCTGGCGGGCGTCGGGGCGCGGACGATGATCGCAGGGCGCCTGCCGAACCAGCCTGCGATCATGGCCGCCTTCGTGCGCGACGCGCCGTCGCTGCTGCCCGACACCGGCATGCCGCCCATGCCCCTGAGCGAAGCCGAAGCCCGCGACATAGCGGCCTACCTCTATACGCTCGATGACGACTGAGACGCCGGACATGCTGGGCGGCTGGCCGCCGCCGGTTCTGGACCCTGCAGGGCCGTTCGCCGGGCCGGTGACGGTCGTCGCCTGGGTGCTGTTCGTCATGGGCGCGGTCGTGCTGGCCGTCGTCCTGATCGCACTGGGCGTCGCCCTGTTCGGGCCGAGGAAGTGGAAACGTCGAGCGGGCGGCGAGCGGCTGGTCTGGATCGGCGGCCTGGCCTTTCCGGTGGTCGTGTTGACGGGGTTGCTGATCTACGGCCTCAGCGTCACCGCGCGCGTGTCGGATGCGCCGCGCGACGGCGAGATGCGCGTGCGCGTCACCGGCGAGATGTGGTGGTGGCGCGTGGCCTATCTGGACGGCCAGGGCCGCGAAACGGTCCAGGACGCCAATGAGGTTCACATCCCCGTCGGCCGCCCGGTGGTGGTCGAACTGGAGAGCGCCGACGTCATCCACAGCCTGTGGGTGCCGCGCCTGGGCGGCAAGACGGACATGATCCCGGGCCGCCGCAACTTCATGCGCCTGCAGGCTGACAAACCGGGCGTCTATGCGGGACAGTGCGCCGAATATTGCGGCGGACCCCACGCCCTGATGGGCTTCGTCGTCGTCGCCCATGCCGAGGCCGACTTCGAGGCCTGGCGGGCCAGGCAGGCCGCGCCCGCCGCGGCGTCCGCCCTTCCGGGCGCGGCGGTGTTCGGCGCCTCGGGCTGCGGCGCCTGCCATACCATACGCGGAACGGAGGCCAACGGCCTGGCCGGGCCGGACCTGACCCACGTCGGTTCGCGCCAGACGCTGGGCGCGGGCATCCTGCCCAACAATCAGGGCACGATGGCGGGGTGGATCGCCGACAGCCAAGGGATCAAGCCGGGCAACCGCATGCCGTCCTATCCGGTGCTGACCGGGCGCGAGCTGCGCGACCTGGCCGCCTATCTGGACAGTCTGAAATGACGTCGGAAACCGGCTTCGACGTCCGCAAATACGATCGCTTTCCCACCGAGGAGCCGCGTCCGGACGGCGAGCTGGAGCAGCTGGAAGCCGCCTGGTGCGGTCCGCGCCGTCCCGGCGAGTGGATCACGGCGATCAACAACAATATCATCGGCGTCTATTACGTCGGCGCGGCCATGCTGTTCTTCGTGCTTGCGGGGGGGCTGGCGCTGCTGATGCGCACCCAGCTGGCCCTGCCGATGACGGGCTTCCTGCCGCAGGATACCTACAACCAGATCTTCACCATGCACGGCACGGTGATGATGTTCCTGTTCGCCGTGCCGGCGGTCGAGGCGCTGGGCGTGCTGCTGCTGCCGCAGATGCTGGGGGCGCGCGACCTGCCGTTCCCGCGCCTGGGCGCCTACGCTTTCTGGGCCTATCTGATCGGGGGCCTGGCCTTCTTCTGCTCCCTTTTCTTCGGCCTCGCCCCGGACGGCGGGTGGTTCATGTATCCGCCGCTGACCGGCATGACCTATTCGCCGGGGATCAACGCCGACTTCTGGCTGCTGGGCATCGGCTTTATCGAGATCTCGGCCATCGCCGGAGCGATCGAGATCATCGTCGGGGTGCTGAAGACGCGCGCGCCCGGCATGACGCTGGACAAGCTGCCGGTCTTCGCCTGGGCCATGCTGATCTTCGCCTGCATGATCATCATCGCCTTTCCCTCGGTGATCCTGGCGACCTTGCTGCTGGAGCTGGAGAGAGCGCTGGGCTGGCCCTTCTTCGACCCGCTGAAGGGCGGCGATCCCATGCTGTGGCAGCACCTGTTCTGGTTCTTCGGCCACCCGGAGGTCTACATCATCTTCCTGCCGGCGGCGGGGGCCATGTCGACCATCATCCCCGCCATGGCGCGGACCAAACTGGTCGGCCATCCCCTGGTGGTCATGGCCATGCTGGCGACCGGCTTCATCAGCTTCGGCGTGTGGGCGCACCACATGTTCACCACCGGCATGCCGCAGATCAGCATCAACTACTTCAGCGCCGCCTCCATGGCGGTCAGCGTGCCTGCCGGGGTGCAGGTCTTCGCCTGGATCGCCACCATAGCGGCCGGAAAGATGCGCTTCACCACGCCCGGCCTGTTCGCCGTGGGCGGCCTGGTCATCTTCGTCATGGGCGGGCTGACCGGGGTCATGGTCGCCATGGTGCCCTTCGACTGGCAGGCCCACGACAGCTACTTCATCGTCGCCCACCTGCACTACGTCCTGATCGGCGGCATGGTCTTTCCCATGTTCGCGGCCATCTACTACTGGCTGCCCATGTCCAGCGTCCGGCCGCTGAGCGAGCGCATGGGTAAATGGATATTCTGGCTGATGTTCGCCGGACACAACATCGCCTTCCTGCCCATGCACCTGACGGGGCTGATGGGGATGCCGCGCCGGGTCTACACCTATCTGCCGGGACGCGGCTGGGACCTGCCCAACTTCATCTCGACCATAGGGGCCTTCCTGTTCGGGCTGGCGGTCCTGCTCTGGGTCATCGACATGATCCGCAACTTCCGCCCCTTCGGCCCGCGCGAGGCGGGCAACATCCACGACGGCCCCGGTCTGGAATGGCTGCCCAGCGGCTATTATTCCGTGCGCTCCGTCCCGGTGGTGAAGAGCCTCTATCCGCTCTGGGAGCAGAAGGGGTTGGCGAAGGAGGTGCAGGAGGGGCGCTGGTTTTTGCCCGGCGCGGCGGGAGGCGAGCGCCAGACCCTGGTCACCAGCCCCCTTAACGCGGAGCCGGAGTATGTCTTGCGCCTCCCGCGCCCGTCCCCTTGGCACGTTTTCGGCGCGGTCTTCACCGCCGGTTTCTTCCTGATCATGACCATCCAGGCCTATGCCGCCGCGGTGATCAGCGGGGTGCTGGCGATCTACTGCATCATGCGCTGGTGCTGGTTCCTGGATGCGCCCTACAGTCGCAAGACCACGGACATCGGGGCGGGCGTCCGCATGCCCAACTATGTTTCGGGGCCGTCCAGTCATGGCTGGTGGGCCATGGTGATCGTGCTGATCGTCGGCGGCATGGTCTGCCTGCTGGCGGGCTTCTCCTATGTCTTCCTGTGGAGCCGACGGCCGGATCTGTGGCAGGCGCCGCCGGAGACGGCGTCGATGACGCTGCACCTCGGCGTCCTGGCCCTGGCGGGGCTGTGCGCGGCAGCCGCGCCGCGCGTGTTGCGCCGGGCGAGGAGGGGAGCGGAGACGCTCGCCACGGCTCTCCTGCTCATCAGCGCCATCGGCGCCGCGACGGCGACAGGGTTGGAGCTTCGGGCTTGGCGGTCCGCTGGCTTGAAGCCGGACGCTACCAGTCAGGGCGCCGCTGTCTTCGCTCTTCTGGGCTGGGCGGGGACTTTCGCGGGGATCGGGGCCTTGATGGGACTCTATATCCTGTTGCGTCGAACGTTTGGACGGGTGTCGGCCGACCGGCCCTCCACGGTCGATCTGATCGGCCTCTTCATGGCTTATACGGCGGGGCAGGCGGCGATGGTCGTGCTGCTGATCCGGCTGTTTCCGGGCGGCGGATCGTGACGCGCTGGCTGGCCATGACGGCGGGCCTGCTGATCTGGGCCGCGCACTTTCTCGGTCTCTATCTGCTGGCCAGCGCCGCAGACGTCTGGTCGTCGACCGAGGCGGCCGCTGGGCGCTGGATAGGGCTGGGCTTCAGCCTTCTGTGTTTGGCGCTGATCGCCGTCGTGGCTGTCGTCATGGCGCGGCGTCCTCTCCCCGATGGGCCGGGTCTGTGGGAGCGACGCGTGGCTCTGACTGGCGCGCTTGTCGCCGCCGTTGGGGTGACGTGGCAGACGACGCCGCTGGCGTTCTGAAAAATCTATCCGGGCGTACTGGATCGCCGATAGATTGGAACATATCATGAACATATGGCGCGGATTGATCTGAAACGAAAGCTGGCGGTTCTGGCGGATGCGGCGAAGTATGACGCTTCATGCGCCTCATCGGGTTCGACCAAGCGGGATTCCCTGAGCGGTCGGGGGATCGGCTCGACCGAGGGGATGGGCATCTGCCACGCCTATACGCCGGATGGACGGTGCGTCAGCCTGCTGAAGATACTGCTGACCAACTTCTGCATCTATGACTGCGCCTACTGCATCAACCGGGTGTCGTCGAACGTCGAGCGGGCGCGCTTCACGGTGCAGGAGGTCGTGGATCTGACCCTGGCCTTCTACAAGCGCAACTACATCGAGGGGTTGTTCCTGTCGTCGGGCGTGATCCGCAACGGCGACTACACCATGGAGGAACTGGTCGAGGTCGCGCGACGCCTGCGCGAGGAGCACGACTTTCGTGGCTACATCCACCTGAAGTTGATTCCTGAGGCGGATGCACGGCTGGTGGAATTGGCAGGCCTCTATGCGGATCGCCTGTCGGCCAATATCGAACTGCCTCGCGATGAGGCTCTGGGCCGTCTCGCCCCGGAAAAGGACGCTAGGACGATCCGAAAGACCATGGGGCAGGTGCGGCTGAAGCTGGAAGCGGCGCAGCCGGAAAGGAGAGACCGCAAGCGGCCGCCCGCCTTCGCCCCTGCGGGTCAGTCGACGCAGCTGATCGTCGGCGCCGACGGCGCGCCGGACACGGAGATCATGGCCCGCAGCGCCTCGCTGTACGGCGGGTATGGTCTGCGCCGGGTCTATTATTCCGCCTTCAGCCCCATTCCCGACGGCTCCAGCCTGTTGCCGCCGACCAAGCCGCCCTTGATGCGCGAGCACAGGCTCTATCAGGCCGATTGGCTGATGCGGTTCTACGGCTTCACCGCGCCCGAGATCGGGGAGGGCGCGAACGGCGGCATGTTGGACTTGGACGTCGATCCCAAGCTGGCTTGGGCGCTGCGGCGACGCGAGGCTTTTCCTCTGGACGTCAACCGGGCTGCGAGAGAGAGTCTGCTGCGGGTGCCGGGCCTGGGCGTGAAGGCGGTCGACCGCATCCTGTCGGTGCGGCGGCATCGGACCTTGCGGCTCGAGGACATCGGGCGGCTGACCCGCTCCATCGAGGCGGTGCGGCCGTGGATCACGACGCTGGACTGGACGCCCGGCGGCCTGACCGACGCGGCGGACCTGCGCGCGCGTTTGGCGCCCCGCCGCAAGGCCGAGCAGTTGAGCCTGTTCTGATGCAGACCGCGGTTCTAGCCGACCCGCTGGATTTCGACGGCTGGCGCGAGGCGGCGCGGCGGTTGCGGCTGGCCGGCGTCGAGCCGGCGCGGGTGCAGTTCGTGGTGGGGCAGTCCTTCGGCGGCCTGTTCGACGAAGCTGCTGCTCTTCCCCGGGTTGATGGCGCGTTCAGCGTCCCGCGCACCTTCTGGGAAACGGCGACCCAGTTGATCCAGCATCGATCCGATGATCGCTTCGACCTGATGTATCGCCTGCTATGGCGCTTGAAGGATCAGCCGAACCTGATGGCCGTTCTGTCGGATCGTGACGTCGCCGAGGCGGCTGATCGGGTGAAGGCGGTGCGCCGCGCCGCTCACAAGATGAAGGCCTTCGTTCGTTTCCGACAGGCTGAAGACGAGACGGGCGAGCATTGGGGCGCCTGGTTCGAGCCGGCCCATCGCGTGTTGCCGGCGACGGCCCCTTCTTCGCGCGGCGGTTCAGCACCATGCGGTGGTCGATCCTGACGCCGGACGGGTCCGCCCATTGGAACGGCGAGGCCTTGACCTACGGGCCGCCCGCCGATCAGGCGCAGGCGCCCAGGGAAGACGCGATGGAGGAATTCTGGCGCACCTATTACGCCTCGACCTTCAATCCGGCGCGGCTGCGGCTCCAGGCCATGCGCTCGGAAATGCCCAAGCGCTACTGGAAAAACCTGCCCGAGGCGGCGCTGATCCCGGAACTGACCGCGGATGCGTCGGTTCGCACAGAAGCCATGGTGACCCAGCCCGCGCCTCGACCCAACGAACGGTTCCAGCGTGTTCGCGCGCCCGCGATTGATCGCGCCACGACCGATGATCTGGTTCCCGAGACTCTCGACGACCTGGCGCGCGGCGTTCAGGGCTGCCGCCGCTGTCCCTTGTGGCGGGACGCCACCCAGGGCGTCTGCGGCGAGGGGCCGGCGCGCGCCGGCCTGATGGTGGTCGGCGAACAGCCAGGCGATCAGGAAGACCTGGCCGGACGTCCCTTCGTCGGCCCGGCCGGACGCCTGCTGGACACCATGCTGGAGGCGGCGGGGCTGGATCGGCGCGACCTCTACCTCACCAATGCGGTCAAGCATTTCAAGCACGAGCCGCGCGGCAAGCGCCGTCTGCACAAGACGCCCAATGCGGGCGAGGTCCAAGCCTGCCGCTGGTGGCTTGATCATGAGCGGCGCCTGGTGAAGCCCCGGTTGATCCTGGCGCTGGGCGCGACGGCGGGTCTGGCGCTTCTGGGCCGAAAGCCCGCCGTGCAGGCGGAGCGCGGCCGGATCATCACTGCGGACGACGGCGCGCGGGTGCTGCTAACGGTTCATCCCGCCTATCTGCTGCGCCTGCCTGACCCAATGACGAGGGATAAAGAACGCGCCAGGTTCCTGGAGGACCTCGCGGTCGCGTCGGCTGAACTTTGAGATCTCAGGCGAGAAAGTTAAGTGTGAGGTATCGCCTAAATCCTGCTTCCGCACCCAAGCATCACTAAAACCCCCGTAGCCCTCGCTCCAGGGGTTTTTGCTTTTGGGGACCTGCCCAAGGGCTAGGAATGCTGAAGAAGGCGTATAGCCCGTTCCATGCGCCGCCAGGCGTGCCTCTATTTCTGGCGCGGAACTTCCAGGCCTTGCTCGGAGGCGTCTGAACCGCCGACGCGCTGGGCCTGAACAGCGCGAGCCAACTCTTCCGCCGCCATCCGGACCTCGTCCTGAACGGCCTGGTCGCGATCCAGCGCGTCATGGCTGGTCGCGTAGGGCTGCCAGTAGCCGATGTAGCGGTCGATCTCCGCGTCGGCGCCGGCCGACGACAGCTTCATCGAAACCAGCCAGTCGGACAGGGCGCGGCGCACGTTTTCGGCCCCCTCGACATCGCCATGGACGACCAGGGCGAAACGACGGCCCGCCAGGTGGCGGGGATAGGGCCACCCGGCCAGTTCCAGCGCCTTGGCCAGGGCGACCGTCTTGCCGTGGGTCGTGGTCGGATCCGGGTTGCCGCCGTCGGCGCACACCAGCCTGTCCATCATCAGTTTGAACGGGCTGGAGGCGTGATACCAGTTGACCGGAGTGACGATCAGGACGCCGTGCGCCCGCACCCACATCGGATAGATGTCGTTCATCCAGTCGTGAACCTGGCCCAGGCTGTAGTTGGGATAGCAGCTGCACGGCCAGTGGCAGAGCGCCGCCGCCGTGGAGAAGCAGGCCTTGCAGGGATGAATCTCCCGCCCGTACTCCGACGCCAGCCGCGACAGGTCGAGGACCTCGGTCTCCATGCCTGCGTGGCCCTCCACGACCTCCCGGGCGATCTGGACCAGGCGCCAGCTCTTGGACATCTCGCCGGGGCAGGTGTGCTCGGATCGGCTGGAGGCGTTGATGATCAGGATGCGCGCAGGGGCGGAAGCATCCTCGTGTCGGGCCTGGGCGGCGCGCACGGCCGCGTGGGCGTTCAGCCAGTCCAGCGCCAGCTCATAATCCGGCTCGGCGAAGCCGGGACCGGCGGGACGCGTCAGCGGCGATTTGCGCCCGCCGATGTAACCGTCCCAGGCCGCAGCGGCCAAGCGATCGATCTCGTCGCGCAGGGGATCGAAGACGGGGTCCGCGAACCGGCTGCGGAAGCGGGCTTCGAAGGTCGGCCAGTCCAGCTCGGGGCTGGGCATGCCCTTGCGAGGCGCCGGGGCGGCAGGCGCTTGGGGAATGGGCATGCGGCGTCTCCTGGGCTCGGGTTTGCCCGAAACGCTGCATCCGATCGCGACGTTCCGTCGGATCGCGGGGACGTCCGAGGCCGCCCTTCAATGGCTAAGGAGAAGGGCCACGCCCGACCGCCTCATGCAGAAACTCGTCATCGGTATCCGCGTGGGTAGTTTCTCGTGCCGGTCGTTACGAGACGCTAGCGTCGTGGCATGGTTTTAAGGAAACCACAGTCTGTTCGGTTGATTGTGGTGTGGGGGAGAGTGAAAATTTAAAAAAGCATAGATTTCGTTGAGTTGTTGCTTTGTGTTTCTGGAGCTTTGAATGGTTTGGTGTTGCAAGTTTGATCTGCGAGTGATTTTCATTTCCTAAAAATAAGATCCCTGCACCAACGAATGTGAACACAATATGGATGAAACGGCTTCAAAACTATAACCCCGAAAGCTCGGCTATAGCGCTAGATCGGCGCTCCGAAAGACAATCGTTCTCGGGGGATGCCGAACATGACCAACACTCGCCTCAAGTCGATGCTGCTTTGCGGCGCGGCTTCAATTGGACTTGGCCTGGGTCTGACGCCCGCTGCGGCTGTTGCTGACGAAGGCGTTTCCGCTGCCGTTGCTGTCGCCGACGCGGGCCAGGTCAGCGGCGTCGTGACCGACGCCGACGGGCGGAGCTATCTGGTCGGCGCCGAGGTGCGCATCGACGGCTACAGCCAGGTCGCCGTGACCGACCGCGAAGGGCGCTTCACGCTGCAGCGGGCGCCGGTGGGGCGCCATACCCTGAGCATCGCCTATGTCGGCCGCGTCACCCATCGTATGGAGGTCGACATCGCCGCCGACGCCGTCACGCCTGTGACGGCCGCCTTGGCGATCGACACCGGCGCGTCGTCGGTGGCCGACGTCGTCGTCACGGCCTCGCGCCCCATGGCTGAATCAGAAGCCGCCGCGCTGCAGATCCAGCGCTCGTCGACGTCGCTGGTGAACGTGGTGGCCGCCGACGCCATCGGCCGCTTCCCCGACCAGAACATCGCTGCGGCCCTCAGCCGCCTGCCGGGCATCGCCGTCGAGCGCGACCAGGGCCAGGAGCGCTACGTCAACCTGCGCGGCGCCCCGTCGCGCTGGACCACCATCGCCTTCGACGGCGTCAACGTCATCAGCCCCTCGGGCCGCACCGCCCGCCTCGACACCATCCCGGCCGCTATCGCCAGCTCGGTGCAGGCGCGCAAGGCTGTCACCGCCGCCATGCCGGGCGAAACCCTGGCCGGCAACATCAACATCATCACCCGCAGCGCCTTCGACTATCCGGGTCTGATGGCCGCGGCCGATCTGGGGCTGGGCTATAACGACCTGGGCGGCGGCGCCCAGTACAACGCCGGCGGCTTCATCTCGAACACCTTCGCCGACGGTCGCTTCGGCGTCCTGCTGTCGGCCTCGCGCTATGAGCGCGAGATGGTCACCGACAACTTCGAGACGGACTGGGAAACGGCGAAGGAAGACCAGGAGCCGGGCTTCGAGACCCGCACCTGGGCCGACGCGCACCAGAACAAGCTCTATCGCCTGACGCGCAGCAACACCGCCTATTCGGGTCGCCTGGACTATCGCCCGTCGGATGATCACCGCTTCTTCCTGAGCAGCATCTACACCGAGTTCACCGACGACGAGATGCGCAATGCGCATGAGTTCGACTTCGACGACGGCGCCGTGGCCACCAACAAGGCGGGGATATCCAACGGCTACGCCGATGTCCGCACCGGCAATACGGCGACGCGGGGCACGATCTACAACGTCGACCTCGACAGCACGCTGAACGTCAACCACACGACGCAGAGCATCTTCACCACCACCCTGGGCGGGGATCAGCGGTTCGGCGGCTGGAACGCCTCTTGGCGGTTGAACTACACGGACGCCAAGAGCGACGGCGGCCCGTCCTTCAACTCGACCTGGAAGAGCCCGAACAATCGCCGTCCGACCGTAGTCTATGACTTCACCGACCGTGAGAACCACAACGTTCGTCTGTATGACACCATCGTCAATCCCGACGGCTCCTTCAGCCAGGGTGAGATCAAGCGCTCGCTTGATCCTCAGGACTACGACTTCGTCAACATGCGCGTGAACGCCAGCCTGGCCCAGACCAAGGCCTATACGGCGCGCCTGGACCTGACCCGCGACATCGATCTGTTCGGTCTGCCGACGGAACTGGCCTTCGGCTTCCAGTACGACGACCGCACAAAGGAGAATAATTCTTCGCGGCTGGAGATTACGCCGGCGGCGCTGACGGCGGCGGGCGTCGCCCTGCCGACGACCGACGATTTCGCCCTGAACACCCCCTACAAGGGCAAGCTGCCGTTGGGTTACGCCTTCCGCTACCACTCGGAAAAGGGCGCCTGGGACTTGTGGAACCGCCTGAGCCCCCACGCCGTCGACAAGCCCGACGTCGCCAATGAGAACTACTACAAGGTGAGCGAGGCGGTCATCGCCGGCTACGCCATGGCCACCACCTATTTCAACTGGGGTAATGTGGTCGCCGGTCTGCGCGCCGAGCGTGTCGAGAACACCAGTCAGGCCCTGGTGCAGATGGAAGAGGACGGTCCCTTCGAACCACTGGAGTTCAAGGACGACAACCTTGAGGTCTTCCCCAGCCTGCACCTGAACTGGGACATCAACGACGAGATGAAGCTGCGCCTGTCGGCCAACACCGGGGCCGCGCGTCCCGACTATACCGATCTGCGCCCGAACTACAGCATCAGCGACGAGGATGGCGAGATCAGCGGCGGCAACCCCTACGCCGGTCCCGAGAAGTCGATCGGTTTCGACGCCTATTTCGAATGGTATCGTCCGGGCGGCGCCTTCCTGTCGGCCGGCGTCTACTACAAGGACCTCCGCGACGTCCTGTTCGATATCGAGCGGACGCCGTACGGCAGCGACGCCCTGAACGTGCCGGGCTATGATCGCTCGGGCTATACCTACTTCACCATCGACAACGGCGGCGACGGCTTCATCCGCGGCCTGGAGTTCTCCTACTCGCAGACGATGGAGCCCTTCGCGGAGCGTCTGGGCCTGCCGGACTGGGCTGCGGGCTTCGGCGTGCGCGCCAACCTGACGCTGAACGAGTCGGAAGCCACCACGCCGGACGGCCGCAAGGTCGGCCTGCCGGGCGCCTCGGACATGATCTACAACGCCGCCCTGTCCTATGAGCGTTACGGCTTCTCAAGCCGCATCAGCTGGCAGTACCGCACCGAGTGGCTGGACGGCCTGGGCGGCGGCGACATCGTCGGCGACAGCTATTGGGATGAAGTCGGCCGGCTGGACTTCAAGGCCAGCTACGCCTTCAACGACAACGCCGAAATCTATTTCGACGCCAACAACCTGCTGAACGAGCCGGGCGTTCGCTACCAGGGCGAAACCTGGCGCGTGTCCGAATACGAGCGTTTCGGCGCCCGCTACATGATCGGCCTGCGCCTGAACTTTTAGGACCGGCTGAGCGACCGTTCGCCGTTCCTCCTCCCTGGCGGCGGACGGTCGCGCTCTCCTTCAACAGAATCTCCCTCGGCCCGTGCGGCCGCTCATTTGAACGGGGCGTCTCATGTTCAAGCGAACCCTCTTCCTTTCGGCCGGATTGGTCATGGCGCTCGGCCTGGCTGTTCCGGCGGCGGCGCAGAGCGCGGCCGGCGTCGCGCGTCCTGCGTGGGCGCCGTCGGGTCTTCCGGACCGTGTGGTCCTGAGTCCTGGCGCGGATGCTGCGCGCCAGATGGCTGTCGCCTGGCGGACCGACGCCCGTCAGGCGGACGCCGTAGCCGAGATTGTGGAAGCGATCGACGGCCCCGCCTTCGAAAACCGGGCGCGAACTGTCGACGGTCTGTCGACGGACGGCGTCGTGCGGGGCGGGCAGGGGCGTTACCACACCGTCCGCTTCACGGACCTGAAGCCGGGCGCGGGTTATCTCTATCGGGTCAAGGGCGCCGACGGCTGGTCCGAATGGCTGAGTTTCCGGACGGCTGCGGATGATGCGGCACCGTTCCGTATCCTCTATTTCGGCGATACCCAGAATAGCATCCTGTCCAAGGGCGCCCGCACCATCCGTGCGGGTCTGATGCGCACGTCGCCGGACGTGGTGATCCACGCCGGCGATCTGACCGGACGATCCCATGACTGGGAGTGGGGCGAGTGGGCGGCGGCCGGCGGCTACGGCTACGCCATGGTCCCGCAGATACCGGCGGCCGGCAATCATGAATACAGCGACGACGATGACGGCCGACGCCGGCTCGGGCCGCTGTGGGCCGCCCAGTTCGCCTTGCCGGAGAACGGCGCCGAGGGCGTCGTCGAGACCAGCTACTACACCGACTATCAGGGCGTGCGCTTCATCGTCCTGGACGGGACGGCGGGAACCAGTCTGGATGCGCTGGACGCCCAGACCCGCTGGCTGGACCGGACCCTGGCGTCGAGCACGGCCCGCTGGAACATCGTCATCCAGCACCAGCCGATCTACACCTGCGCCCGTCCCAACGATACCGAGGCCCTGAAGGCGGCCTGGGAGCCGATCTACCGCGCGCGCAATGTCGACATGGTCCTTCAGGGCCACGATCACTGCTACAGCCGGATCACCGATGGCGACGGCAAGGCGTCGGGCGAGGCCCGGCGTGCGCAGGGCGCGGCCCAGGGACCCGTCTATGTCGTCTCTGTCGCGGGGCCGAAGATGTACGGTTTGAACGACCGCGCCCTGACCCAGCCGGACCGCGTGGCGGCCGACACCCAGATGTATCAGACCATCGACGTGGAGGCCGGGCGTCTGCGCTATCGCGCCTATACGGTGTCGGGCGTGCTCTATGACGCCGTGGACGTCGTCCGGGCGGCGGATGGGACCAAGACCCTGCGCGAACCGGTCGAAAGCTTGCCGCCGCTCCGGCTTTGCGACGGCGATGTCGGGCCTGACGGGGCGCCGTGCGTGGGCAGCGCGAAGTAGCGCCACCGCCCTCAACTTCATCTCATTCAGGATTGGATTTTCCCATGACGAACCTCGCGCGCCGGCTGCTGGTTTCCGCGCTTTCGGCCTCGCTGGCCGCCACCGCTTTCGCTGCGCCGGCATGGGCGCAGGATACGGCGCAGGCTCATGCGCCTTCTCGGTATGTCGCGGCTCCGGGACGGGCGAAGAACGTCATCCTCTTCCTGGCCGATGCGGCGGGCGTTTCCTCGCTCAACGCCGCCAGCCTAATGGCTCATGGCGAGCCGATGAAGCTGCACATCCAGCAATGGCCCCACCTGGGGCTGAGCGAAACCTCGCCGGTCGATCAGTTCGTCTCGGACTCGGCCAACGGCATGTCCTCGATCATGACGGGGGTGAAGACGCGCAACGGCGTGATCAGCCAGACCGCCGACGCCGTGCGCGGCCGTCAGGACGGCGCCCCGGCCAAGACCCTGCTGGAGTACGCCGAGGAACGCGGCCTGCGCACCGGCGTGATCTCCAGCCAGTCGATCGCCGACGCCACGCCTGCGGCGACCTACGCCCACTCGAACGATCGCGGCAAGTGGGGCGAAATCTTCCCTCAGGCCTTCTCGCCGCGCTTCGGCGACGGGGTGGACGTCCTGTTCGGCGCCGGCCGTCAGAAGATCGGCGAGCAACTGGCCGCGAGAGGGACCAGCTTCGACGCCCTGAGCCAGGCGCATGAGCGGCCGATCTACGCCCGCCTGGACGAAGCGCCCGCCTCGAACGCCCGGCCGGTGGTCGTGGCCGATCGGATGGACGTGCGCGCGGCGACCCTGAGGGCCCTGGACCTGCTGCAGGCCGCCCCCGAGGGCTATCTGCTCGTGGTCGAATGGGACGCGCATACGGATGACGTCCGCAAGGGGCTGCAGAACATCGCGGACTTCGACCGCCTGATCGCCGAGGTCGAGGGGCGCGTCGATCTCGACGACACCCTGCTGCTGTTCACCGCCGACCACTCCTTCGGCCTGCAGGTCGACGGCGGACGGCGCGGCGAGCCGGTTCTGGAGGGCTACGACGCCTGGAAGGCGGCCGGAGGCGACGACGATGTGGTCCGGCTGAAGAACGTCCTGGTCAATCGCACCCACACGGCCGAGGAAGTCCCGGCTCTGGCCATCGGCGCCGGCGCCGACGGCGTCCGAGGCTACTTCCCCAACACCCGCCTGTTCCATGTGATGATGGAGGCGTGGGGGTGGAGTGCGGCGGCGGTCGACTAATACCCGCCCCTTGAGTGGAATGTTGCAACGATGACGCGGCGAGGAGACCTCTACCGCCAGCGGGGCTGACCGCTTCGGTCGGCCTCGCCTCCCGGCTATTCTGAAGCAAACCCTCTAGCCGGGAGGCGAGGCCGATGCATAACTCCTCTCCTGTCGTAGTCGTAAGAAGGGGGAGAACAGGATGCGTTTTCTGTTCGTTGGTCTGGCCGGTGCAACTGCGTTGGCCTTCGCGGTGGGGGCGGCGGCCATGACGCGGCAGGACGACAGGGCGGCTCCGCCATCGTCGCCTGCGCCCACGGCTTCCGGCCTGCCCGAAGGCGAAGGGCGAGCTCTGACCCAGCAGGTCTGCGGTCAATGCCATTCGGTCGGCATGTTCGCCTCCCAGCGGCACACCCAGGATGAGTGGAACGAAGTCATCGGCCGCATGATGGCCAAGGGCATGACGGCGGCCGAGGACGATCTCTATGACGTCTCCGACTATCTCGCAGCCAATCTGGGCAAGGGCGAAGCCGCGTCGGCGGGCGGTTGATCACTCGTCGCGCGTGACGCCGTAGCCGGTTGCGAAGGCGTCGCGGATCGCCATGACGCGACGGTTGTCGGCGTCGCCGCTGCGGCACACGAAGGCGATCTTGCGTGTCGGGGTATCGTCGTCGAGGCGGATCTGGCGCACCGGAGCCCGTACCCGCGAACTGGTCGGCAGGCGCGGAATGATGGAGACGCCGAGCCCGGCCGAAACCATGGCCAGGACGGCCTCGATCGACTCCAGTTCGAAGCGCGGGCGCGTTCCCGGGGACAGTCGATGCAGATAGCTGGCGGCGGTGCGGCCGCTGGTGAGCGAGGTGTCGAACTGAATCCAGTCGTAGCGGCTGATGAGCGCCTCTGCCGTGGTTTCGATGCTATCGGGCGGCGCGACGAATACGAAGGGCTGTTGTTCGAGGTCCTGCCAGTAAAGGCGGCTTGATCCGCCGGACGTCGGGCGCACCAGGGCGGCGCCGTCCAGCCGTCCCGCCTTGAGGTGCTCCAAAAGCTCGCCCGAGTCGCCCTGGATCACGCGCACGCTGAGGCTCGGGTGCCGTCCGCCGATCTCGCGCAGCACCAGGGGAATCATCGTGGGTTGCAGCGAGCGGATGGCGCCGATGACGACCCGGCCGGTCAGGGCTGCGGCATGGCGAGTGCGCGCCTCCTCCATGGCGTCGAGCGCGCCGCGCACGTTTTCAGCCAGTTCAACCGCGAGGGGAGTGGGGCGGACAGATCGCCCCGAGCGGTCGAAAAGCGGCTGACCCAGATATTCCTCCAGCCGTTTCATCTGCAGGCTGACGGCGCTGGCGGTCAGGCCCACGTCGTCGGCGGCATTGGCGAAACTGCCGTGCCTCAGGACGGAGTTGAGGGTCATCAGGAATTCGAACTTCATCTTTCATCCGCCTCGACGCGTTCCGGGAGGGCGACGGCAGCTGCCCCATACATAAGGAAACGTTACCTATCGAAACAGCAAACGTCACTATTCCTTCAGTGTGGCGATTGTTACCACTCACAAGACGGATCGCGAGGTCGCTCGCGGTTCGGCAAGGTCCCAACGCCCGGAGAGGCGAGGGACAGGGAAGAGAGAATGCAGGATCAATACGACATCAGGATGCTGATCGACGGCCGGTGGATCGAGGGCGAAGGCCCCGTGATCCCGGTGACCGACAAGTGGACCGGCGAGGCGCTGGGGCGCGTCCGTTCGGCCGCCGCAGCTCAGGTCGACGCGGCGGTTGCGGCCGCCCGCGCCGCCTTCGCCGCCGTCCGTGTCGAGCCTTACGAGCGCAGTCGCCTGCTGCACCGTGTGGCCGACCTGATCTTGGATGATCGCGAGGCGCTGGCCGCGACGATCGTCGCCGAGTCCGGCGTGCCGTGGAAGGATTCAGACAATGAAGTCTCCCGCGCCGCCGAGACGTTCCGTGTGTCGGCCGAGGAAGGTCGGCGCCTGACCGGCGAGATCGTGCCGATCCAGGGCGCGGCCGGTCAGTCGGGGCGCATGGCCTATACCTTGCGCGCGCCGCGGGGGTGGTCGGGGGCATCAGCTCGTTCAACTCGCCGCTGAACATGGTGGCGCACAAGGTCGCGCCCGCCCTGGCTTCGGGCAACGCCGTGGTGTTCAAGCCGCCGGTCGCCACGCCTCTGGCGGCGACGCGTCTGTTCGAGCTGATGCTCGAGGCGGGGATTCCTGGTGGGCTGATCAACCTGGTTCATGGCGGCGGCGCCGATGTGGGCGCGCCGCTGGCCGCCCATCCCGGCGTGAACTTCTTCACCTTCACCGGCAGCACGCCGGTCGGCAAGGCGATCCAGGCCGGCAGGGGCATGCGCGCCACGGCTCTGGAGCTGGGCAGCATCGCCGCCACCATCGTCTGCGCCGACGGCGATCTGGAGCGGGCGGCCGTTCGTTGCGCCCAGTCCGGCTTCCGCCGTCAGGGCCAGGCCTGCACCTCGACCCAGCGACTGTTCGTCGAGCGGTCGGTCCTGGAGCGTTTCCTGCCGATGTTCCTGGCCCAGGTCGCCGCGCTCAAGGTGGGCGACCCGCGCGACCACTCTACCGATGTCGGCCCGATGATCAGCGAGGCCGAGGCCGCGCGCGCCGAGGCCTGGGTCCGTGAGGCCGAGGCGAAGGGCGCCAGGGTGCTGGCGGGCGGCGAACGGCGCGGGGCCGTTCTGGCCCCCACCGTCCTGGCCGAGGTCGATCCTGGGTCGAAGGTGCTGTGCGAGGAGATCTTCGCCCCGGTCCTGACCATCCTGCCGTTCGACACGCTGGATGAAGCGATCGAACGGGTGAACGCCACCCCTTTCGGCCTGGCGGCGGGTCTGTTCACCCGCGACCTGAGCCGCGCCCTGAAGGCGGCAGAGCGTCTGCACGTCGGGGTGGTGCACCTGAACGAAGCCTCCAGCAGCCGCGTCGACCTGATGCCTTTCGGCGGCGTCAAGGACAGCGGCGTCGGGGTCGAAGGCCCCCGCTACGCCATGCGCGAGATGACCGAAGAGCGTCTCGTCACGATCACCCTGTGATGGATTTGGATATGTCAGCAGACAGCGTAACCGCCGCCATCTTCATGGCGCAGTGCCTCAAGGAAGAAGGCGTCGAGAAGGTCTTCGGCCAGTGCGGCCATACCAACTACGCCCTGATCGACGCCTTCTACCGGCTGGGCATCGAATATGTCTCCTTCCGCCATGAGCAGCAGGCGGTCCACGCGGCTGACGCCTACTACCGGGTGTCGCGCAAGCTGGCGGTGATCAACGTCCACCTGTCGCCCGGACTGACCAACACCGTCACCGGGGTCGCCTCGGCGGCGATGGATGGAACGCCGATGCTGGTCATCACCGGCAACACGCCGACCTATCATCACCCGCGCGAGGCGCATCAGAGCATGCGCCTGCACGCCGACGCTTCCCAGGGCGATATCTTCAGGCCGATCTGCAAACGGGTCTGGCGCGTGGATGACGCCCGCCACCTGCCGGACGTGATGCACCGGGCCCTGAACATCGCCCAGACGGGCCGCCCCGGCGCGGTGTTGCTGGACATCCCGATGGACGTCTTCGCCCAGAAGATTTCGGCCGAGGCCCAGACGCGTTCGCGCCGCCCGAACTTCGCCCGCCCCATGGGCGACGCCGAAGGCGTGGCCGAGGCCGCCGCCCTGCTGAAGGCCGCCGCCAATCCGGTGATCTTCGCCGGCAACGGCGTGGCTCTGTCGGGCGCCTATGAGGCGCTGGAGACTCTGGCTGAGCAACTGGGCGCGCCGGTGGCGACCACCTTGGTCGGCAAGGGCGTCTTTCCGGAAAGCCATCCGCTGTCGGTCGGCACGACCGGCATCTGGGGCGCGCGCGTCGCCAACGATACGGCGCGCACGGCCGACGTCATCCTGGCCGTCGGCACGGCCTTCGGCGAGGCCGACTGCAGCTCCTGGCGGCCCGAGCACACCTTCAATATTCCCGACACGACGCTGATCCAGATCGATCTGGACCCGCAGGAGATCGGCAAGAGCTATCCGGTCGACGTCGGCATCGTCGGCGACGCGCGGGCGACCCTGACGCAATTGTCAGCCGCCCTCGGCGATCAGCCCCGCCCGCAGGCGGCCGTCGAGGCCCAGCGCGCCCTGCTGGAACAGCGCCAGGCCGCCTGGCGCGAAGAGCTGAAGGAGACGCAGGAGATCGACACCAAGCCGATCCATCCGGCGCGGCTGCTTAAGGTGCTGTCCGATGCGGCGCCCGCAGACGCCATTTTCGTGACGGATGTGGGCTGGAACAAGAACGGCGCCGGTCAGCAACTGGAGATCCAGGGCCGCAACGGCTTTCTGACCAGCGGCGGCATGGCGACCATGGGCTATTCTCCCGCCGCCGCCGTCGGCGCCGCCATGGGCGCGCCCGATCGCAAGGTGCTGGGCCTCGTCGGGGACGGTGGTCTGATGTCGGTGCTGGGCGCGCTGACCACGGCGGTCGAACTGGACATTCCCGTGCTGTGGGTCCTGTTCAACAACTTCTGCTACTCGACCATCCGCACCGTCGGTTCGACCTATTTCAACAACAAGTACGGCACGGAATTCCGGTCGCCGGACGGCGAACTCTACAATCCCGACTTCCAGCTTCTGGCCAGGTCGTTCGGCATCAAGTCGGCGCTGATCGAGGAGCCGGCCGATCTGGAGGCGGGCGTACGCGCCGCCATGGCCGAGCGCGGCCCCTTCCTGCTGGAAGTGCGCACGCGCGGCGACGTGCCGATGCCGCGCACGGGCTATTGGGACATCGCCGACTTCCTGGCGACCGGCAATGACTGACGCGCCGCCGCTCAAACGGGGTCTGCGTCAGCGGGACTATCAGCCGGACGCCGTCGGACCGCTCGACGGGGTGCGGGTGCTGGACCTGTCCAGACTGTTCGCCGGCAACGTCCTGACCCAGATCCTGGGCGACTTCGGCGCTGAGGTGATCAAGGTCGAGCCGCCCGCAGGGGACACCCTGCGCGGCTGGAAGACCGAAGGCGTCTCCACCCACTGGAAGATCTATGCCCGCAACAAGAAGAGCCTGGGCCTGGATCTGCGCAATCCGCGCGCCGGCGAGATCTTTCGCAAGCTGGTCCCCACCGCGCACATCCTGGTCGAAAGCTTCCGGCCGGGCGTGCTCGAGAAGATGGGCCTGAGCCCCGAGGTTCTGCACGCGCTCAATCCTCGCCTGGTGATCGTTCGCGTGTCCGGCTGGGGGCAGGGCGGGCCCTACCGCAAGCGGCCGGGCTTCGGCACGGTGATCGAAGGCATGTCCGGGTTCGCCGCCATCAACGGCTTCGAGGACCGCGAGCCGGTCCTGCCGCCCATGTATCTGGCGGACGGCGTGGCGGGGACCTATGGCGCCTCGGCCGCCTTGCTGGCTCTGCGCGAGGCGGAACGTCCCGACGGCAAGGGGCAGGTGATCGACCTGCCGCTCTATGATCCCCTGTTCGCCCTTCTGGGGCCGCAGGCGGCCAATTATCGCCTCAGCGGCAAGACGCGTCGCCGCGAAGGCAGCCGGTCCAGCAACTCGGCGCCGCGCAACGTCTATCGCTGTCGCGACGGCAAATACGTCAGCCTGTCGGGGTCGACCCAGACCATGGCCATGCGGATTCTCCAGGCGATCGGTCGCGCGGATCTTGCGGCTGATCCCCGGTTCGCCGCCAACGCCGATCGGCTGAAGCACGTGGAAGAACTGGACGCCGCGATCGGCGACTTCATCGGTCGACACGACCAGGCGGCCCTGGTCGCCCTGATGGAGGAGGCCGAGGTCACCGTCGGTCCGATCTACGACGTCTCGCAGATCATGGAAGATCCGCACGTCGTGGAGCGTGAAATCCTGGCCGATTATCCGGATGCGGAGATCGAGCATCTGCCGATGCATCACGTGGTGCCGCGCCTGTCGGGCACGCCCGGCTCGATCCGCCTGCCGGCGCCGGTCCTGGGCCAGCATTCGCGCGATATCCTGGAGCAGCTCGGCTTCGACGAGGCGGAGGCCGCCCGTCTGATCTCCGAAGGCGTGGTCATCGATGCGGCTCTGCCTCTTACGGAGGATGCGGCATGACGCCCGTCTGGCGCTCCCTCCTCTATGTGCCGGCGCATCAGGAGAAGCATGTCGGCTCCGCGCGGGTGCGTGAGGCGGACGCCGTCATCCTGGACCTTGAAGACGCCGTGCCGCCGGAATTGAAAGCGACGGCTCGGGCGGCCCTAGGCGCAGCGATCAAGGCCGTCGGCCGTTGGGGCGCGGACGTTCTGGTGCGCGTCAACGCCGAGGCGGGGCTGATCGAGGAGGATGTCCGCGCGGCCGTGCGGCCCGGCGTTTGCGCCCTGGTGCTGCCGAAGGTGGAGAGCGGGGACGACATCCGCGGCATCGACCGCCTGGTCCAGGCTGCAGAAACCGAAGCTGGCGTGGCGCACGGCGCGACCCGTCTGCTGGTGCTGGTTGAAACGGCGAAGGGGCTTCTGGCCTTGCCGTCCATTCTCGAGGCCAGCGCGCGGATCATCGCGGTCAACCTGGGCAATGAGGATTTTGCGCGCGACCTGGGCGTGGAGCCGAGCGAGGAGACCTTGCGCCTGCCTCGTCAGCAGATGGTGATCGCGGCGGCGGCCAACGGGGTCGCGCCCCTGGGTCTGGTCGGCCAGGCGACGCGCTTCGACGACCTGGACGGCTATCGCGAGGTGGCGGTCCGCTCGCGCCGGCTGGGCCATGTAGGGGCGGCCTGCATCCACCCGTCACAGATCGCGGTGCTGAACGCGGTCTTCGCGCCGAGCGAGGCGGAGGTCAGCGAGGCGCTGGCCATCGTTGACGCGGCGCGGATGGCCGACGTCGGCGCCTTCGCGCTTAACGGACGCATGATTGACAAACCGATCCTGAGCCGGGCGCAGGCCCTGCTCGAAAGGAGGCGAATGATCGAACGCAAGATCGAAGATCGAGGGAACAACTAAGGGAAAGCAAAGGCCTGCGCAGAAAGAACAGCAGGCTTGCGGGGAGGATGACAGTGTCGATTGAAGGAATGAGCCAGGCTCCTGCAAGGAGCCGGGGACGGCGCGTGCGCGCCATTTTGATGGGAACGACGGCGGCCGGCGTCGTGCTGACGGGCCATGCGGCCTGGGCTCAGCAGACGGCCGCGCCGGCGCCCGAGGCGGTCGAGGTCGAGGCGATCGTCGTCACCGGCACGGCCATTCGCGGGGTCGCTCCCGTGGGGTCGGCCACGGTCGGCATGACGCGTGAGGATCTGGTTCAGGCGCCGGCCAAGGACGCCAGCGCCCTGGTGGCCAGCCTGCCTCAGGCCTCCAGCCAGGGCACGACCCTGGCGTCGTCGGGCGGCCGGGCGGCGGGCGTCAACCTGCGCGGTCTGGGCAACAACGCCACCCTGGTGCTGTTCGACAGCCGCCGGGTGGTGCCGCAGGGCGGCAACGCCCAAGTCTCGGACCCGAACCTCATTCCCTTCTCCGCCATCGAGCGGGTCGAGGTCGTCACGGACGGCGCCTCGGCCATCTACGGCTCGGATGCGGTGGCGGGCGTGGTCAACTACATCACGCGCCGCAACTACGACGGCGCCGAGATCACCGGCCGCTGGGTCAACTCCCTGTACGATCAGTACGTCATCGACGGCGTGATCGGTCGCACCTGGGAAGGCGGCGGGGTCATGTTCGCCGGGTCTTGGGACAAGAACGACAGCGTTCCGCGCAGCACGCGCGATTACATGAGGCAGGATCTGCGTCCTTTCGGCGGCAATGACAACCGTCTGGTCGGCACGACCGTCTATCCGGGGGCGCCTGGGGCGCTGATCATCGGCAACACGGTCTACGGCCTGCCGCAGACCAACGGCGCCATCCCCAACGCCCCCGACGTGCTGGCGCTGCAGGGCACGCCCGAGCTCTACGACTCCTCGTATCTCTACGACTTCTACACGGCGCGCGAACGCCATGCGGCCATGTTCAAGCTGCGCCAGGAAGTCGCTCCGGGCTTCGAGTTGGGCTATACCGGCATCTATAACCTGCGTGAGAACTCGTCCCGAGCGGGCGACGGTTTCGAGCGCGTCTCGATCCGGCTGACGCCCGACAGCCCCTACTATATTCCGGGCATGCCGAACCCGACGGCGAACCAGACGCTGGTCTACAACTTCTCGCTCAATAACCCGGACGTCTCGCGCAGCCAGGACAACCGCGAGGAGACGATCAACCACTCGATCGACATGACCCTGGACCTGCCCAGGGACTATCGGTTCTCGGGGCTGCTGACCTACGGGAAGACGGATTCGTGCAACGTCTGCCAGCCGCAGGTGAACACGACGGTCGGCAACGTCATCGCCAGCAACGCCTCCTGGGGCTTCAATCCCTATCTCCTGGGATCACAGCCGGGCGCCGACGCCCTCGTCGGGGGCTTCATCCAGCAGTACGACACGGTTCTGTTCGACGCCGTGGCCAAGATCGACGGCCCGCTGTTCAGCCTGCCCGCCGGCGAGGTCCGTCTGGCGGCGGGAACCGAGTTCTCCCGCCACAAGCTGTATCTGAAGGCGCAGAACACGCTCAACCTGGCCGGCGACTATCAGACTTCGCGTTTCACCAAGAGCATGCGCGAGGTGAAATCCGCCTTCGCCGAGGTCTTCGTGCCGATCGTGTCGGAGGCGCAGGGCGTGCCGCTGATGCAGTCGCTCGATCTGAGCGCGGCCATTCGTTACGACAGTTATTCGGATGCGGGCGACACCACCAATCCGAAGATCGGTCTGACCTGGCGTCCGAACGAGGAGTTCCTGGTTCGCGCCAGCTGGGGCACCTCCTTCCGCGCTCCGACGCTGATCGAGGCCAACCCGGCGACGGTCGGCCAGACCAACCGCGTCTATGTCAGCAACGGCCTGAACGATCCGAACATCCCGGTGACCAATCCGGCCTCGGGCCAGAGCGCGGTCCTGTCGCGTACCGGCAACACCGCCGGCCTGCGGCCGGAGTCGGCGACCATCTGGTCTCTGGGCGGCGAATATCGCCCGAACTACCTGCCGGACCTGAAGCTCAGCCTGACCTATTACAACGTCAACTATGAGGATCGGATCGAGAACCTTCCGAACCAGACCCTGATCCTGTCGAGCCCGGAAAATCTGGCGCTCTACAAGGATTTCTTCATCGCTGCGCCTCAGCCGACCAGCTGCGTCAACGGCGATTATTCGACCTATAATCCCGCCTATCTGCTGTGGCTGACGGACCCGAACGCCGTCTACTCGCCATCGACCATCAACGACTGCTCCATGGTCGGCGTCATCACCGGCGGCCGGCTGAACCTAGGCCAGGTCAAGCAGAGCGGCCTGGATTTCGGGGTCAACTATCTGCACGAGACTTCGATCGGCGACTTCGCCTTCAACGCCAGCGTCTCCAAGGTGCTGAACCTGGAGAAGAGCGTGGTGGCGGGCGGTCCGCTGTTCGACGCCCTCGACACCTATGGCTTCCAGGTGTCCGAGCGGGGGCGCTTCAACGTCAACTACCGGCGCGACGGCCTCACCGCCAATGTGACGGCCAACTATGTCGGCTCCTATCTGAACAACGCCACCATCACCGTCGGCGGGGTCAAGCTGCCGGACACGGAGATTCCGGCCTGGACGACCTGGGACGCCGGCCTGGCCTATGACTTCGACGACGGCGGGGTTCTGGACGGCGTCCGCGTGGCGGTGAATGTGCAGAACTTCACCGACGAACAGCCGCCCATCGTGCTCAGCGGTACGACGGCGGTGGATCTGGGCAATCACAACCCGTTCGGACGGGTCTGGTCGGTGGAGCTGACCAAACGGTTCTGACACCGGTCGGAAGCGGCGGGGTTTCGACCCTCGCCGCTTCCGATGCTTTCGCAGGGAGGAGCGGATGAGCAAGTTGAAGACGTGGCTGGCGGTGCTGGCAGGGGCGATCAGCCTGATGCTGGGGGCCGGGACCGTCTGCGCCCAGGCGCCGGCGCCGGGACAGGCCATGCCGGACCCCTATGCGGGCAAGAAGAAGCTGCTGGTCATCGCCGACGTGCAGACGGGCTTCCATCACGACTCGATCAATCACGCCATGGCCGTGATCGAACGGCTCGGACGCGAGAGCGGCGCCTATGTGGCCTTCCTGCGCACCGATTCCCAGTTGATCACCCGCACGCCGATCCTCGGCACGGGCAGCCGCTACGAAGGGCGGCCGATCAATGCGCGCAACCTCGACTATTTCGACGCCGTCTTCATGCTCAGCAGCGGCGCCGGAACGCTGTCGGACCAGCAGAAGGCCGACCTGCTCGCCTTCGTGAAGGAGGACGGCAAGGGGTTCATCGGCGGCCACGCGGCCACCATCGCCTTCTACGACTGGCCTGAATACGGCGAGATGATCGGCGGCTTCATGGCCGGCGAGTATCGGGTGGAGCCGACGGGGGTGATCGTCGCCGATCCGGACTTCCCAGGCGCAGCCGCCTTGCCGGACACCATCACCGATCAGTTTCCCTATCTCGGCGCCCCCTATGTGAAGGGCGGCGTCCACACCATCCTGAGGCTGGATCCCTCGCGCCTGACGCCGGAACAGCTGGCGCGTCGTCCGGACGGCGACTTCCCGGTCGCCTGGGCCAAGACCTATGGCCGGGGCCGCGTCTTCGTCAGCTCCCTCGGCCACGTCGAGGCGATCTGGGACGATCCTGTCCTCAGCAACTTCCAGCTCGAAGGCATCAAATGGGCGCTCGGCCTGACCGACGCCGACGTCACGCTCGATCCCGCACAATGAACAAGCAAGAGGAACGCCCCATGACCAAGAGCGCTCTCAAAGGCGTCGGCGCCAGCCTGGCGCTGATCCTCATGGCCGCATCTCCGGCCCTGGCCCAATCCGGGGCCCAATCCGGAGGACAAACGCCCGACGACGGAACGACCTGGCGCAGCTACGGCCAGAATCCCGGCGCGACCAACTTCTCGCCCCTGACGCAGATCACGCCGGAGAATGTCGGCGGCCTTCAGCGAGCCTGGACGTTCCGCTACGGCGGCGGAACCGACGACGAGGGCGATCGTGGTCTGGATTACCGCTGGGAGGTGACGCCCCTGGTGATCGACGGGGTCATGTATGTCTCGACGCCGACCAATCCGAACATTCCCGAGCTGAAGTCCACCATCACCGCCCTGGAGCCGGAGACAGGCAAGGTGCTGTGGAAGTGGGAGGCGGAGCGCAACATCCACGGTCGCGGCATCGCCTGGTGGCCGGGCGACGCGACCCACGGCCCGCGCATCATCTTCGCGACGGACAAGGGTTATCTGGCGGCGCTGGACGTGCGTACGCGCCAGTTGGCGGCGGATTTCGGCCAGGGCGGACAGGTCGACGCCTATGTCGGCGTGGTGTCGGACGTGGTGGGCGAAAGCCGTCGCGACACCTTCACCATTCCCAACCCGGTCGCCCTCTACGACAACCTGATCATCACCGGCTCGCGTCCCGGCGAAATGGGCCCTCCCGGTCCGCGTGGCGACGTGCGCGCCTGGGACGTGCGGACGGGCGAGCTGGTCTGGGCCTTCCACACCGTGCCCCAGCCTGGCGAGGCCAACCACGAGACCTATAGCGGCGACGAGTGGAAGGACCGCAGCGGCGCCAACGTCTGGTCCACCATCACCATCGACGAAGAGAACGGCATCGTCTTCGCGCCGGTGGGCGACCTGAACGGCCGCGCCACGGGATCCGAACTGTACGCCAACAGCCTGCTGGCGCTGGACGCCCGCACCGGCGCGCTGAAATGGCACCATCAGGTCACGCACAAGGACCTGTGGGATTGGGACATGCCCACCCCGCCGATCCTGGTGAATTTCCGCGAGGGCGACCACACCGTTCCGGCCGTGGCCCTGACCGGCAAGCAGAGCCTTCTGTTCGTTTACGAACGCCTGACCGGGCGGCCCCTGCACGAGATCGAGGAGCGGCCCACGCCGCGCAGCGACGACCCCAAGGACGAGGCCTGGCCCACGCAACCCTTCCCGGTTCGCCCCGGTCCGCTGGCGCGGGTCACGATGACGCGGGATGAAATCCCCAACATCACGCCGGAACAGCACGCCTACTGCACCGCCTTCTGGGATGAGAACAACATCCAGGTGACCGGCCTCTACGGGCGGCCGCTGATGACGCGCGGCACGCTCAGCTTCCCCTCGACCCTGGGCGGACCGAACTGGGGCGGGCCGTCCTACAATCCGAACTCGGACGTTTTCATCGTCAATGTTCAGAACATGGCGCAATTCCGCCCGGCCGGACCGGTGACCCCGATCTTCGGCGGTCCGCGCCCCCCGCGCCGCCGCGTCGCCGCCGAGCCGGGCGCGCCGATCACCCAGTCCGGCTTCGCCTACCGCATCGACGCCGACACCATGTTGCCCTGCACCCCCACGCCGTGGGGCGAACTGGTGGCGGTCGACATCAGCAAGGGCGAGATCCTGTGGCGCGCGCCCTTGGGAACCATTCCCGGCCTGAAGACCGATGTGGCCACCGGAGCGCGCAACCTGGGCGGCAACATCCAGACGGCGGGCGGCCTGGTCTTCATCGGGGCTGCCAACGACCGCACCTTCCGCGCCTATGACGCCCGTACCGGCGAAGAGAAGTGGTCGGTCGAACTGGACGCCAGCGCCCACACCACGCCGATCACCTTCATGGGCAAGGACGGCAAGCAGTATGTGGTCGTCACCGGCGCCGGCGGCACCGCCGTGGCCGCGCGACGGATGTCCGACACCCTGAACGCCTTCGTCCTCCCCTAGCGCCTGACGCCCCGCGAGGAAGACCTCGCGGGGCGTGTTTTTCGCCCGGCGTCGTCGGGCCGTCTCTAGTCAGTGGATTCAGCCAATGGACGCAGCCCTGTCCGTCCCGCCGAAAAAGAGGACCCGCGCGCGCTATGTCGTGCTGGCCCTGATCGCCGTCGGGACGATGATCAACTATCTGGACCGTTCGCTCCTGGCGGTCGCGGCGCCCA
This sequence comes from Brevundimonas sp. SS2672, assembly GCF_059579685.1. Classification (NCBI taxonomy): domain Bacteria; kingdom Pseudomonadati; phylum Pseudomonadota; class Alphaproteobacteria; order Caulobacterales; family Caulobacteraceae; genus Brevundimonas; species Brevundimonas sp. SS2672. The sequence continues at coordinate 60,418 of NZ_CM184201.1, forward strand.
GCATGTCGCAGGATCTGGCGCTCGGCGCGGCGACCATGGGCGTGCTGTTCTCGGCCTTCTCCTGGAGTTACGCTTTGGCGCAGATTCCGGGCGGGATGTTCCTGGATCGCTTCGGCGTTCGATTGACCTACGCCCTGTCGGTCGGGGTCTGGTCGGTGTTCACCGCCCTGCAGGGCGCGGCGACGGGACTGATCTCGCTCATCGTCTATCGCCTGGGTCTGGGCGCGGCCGAGGCGCCGTGTTTCCCCGCCAACAGCCGCATCCTAGTGTCCTGGTTCCCGCAGCAGGAGCGGGCCCGCGCCAACAGCGTCTATTCCGTGGGCATGTATTTCGGCATCGCCTTCCTCAGCCCGGTCCTGTTCTGGGTGACGGGGACCTTCGGCTGGCGCGCCTTGTTCATCATCGCCGGCGTCATCGGCGTCCTGTTCGCGCTGCTGTGGTGGCAGGTCTATCGTGATCCCGAGCACAGCCGCATGGTCAACCAGGCCGAGCTGGATCACATCGCGGCGGGCGGCGGCGGCCTGGCGTCGACGGCGGGCAAGACGTCTTTCTCGTGGAAGCAGATCGGCTGGCTGCTCGGCAAGCGTCAGATTCTGGGCGCCTCCATCGGCCAGTTCGCCACCAACGCCACCCTCGTTTTCTTCCTGACCTGGTTCCCCACCTATCTGGTGGCCGAACGCAACATGCCCTGGCTCAAGGTCGGCTGGATGGCGGTGCTGCCCTTCATCGCCGCCTCGGTCGGCGTGCTGATCGGCGGCCAGCTTTCGGACGCCCTGGTCAAGCGCAGCGGCTCGGCCACCTTCGGACGCAAACTGCCGATCGTCGGGGGGCTGCTGCTGTCTTCGACGATCATCTCGGCGGCTTTCCTCAAGTCCGACGTTCTGGTGATCGCCGTCATGTCCGTGGCCTTCTTCGGCCAGGGCATGTCGAACCTGGGCTGGACCCTGATTTCGGACGTGGCGCCCAAGAGCCTGATCGGCCTGACCGCCGGGGTCTTCAACTTCTGCACCAATCTGGCGGGCATCGTCACGCCGATGATGATCGGCTTCATCGTCGCCGCGACCGGGTCGTTCTTCGGCGGTCTGGCCTTCATCGGCGTGCTCGCCCTGATCGGGGCTCTTTCCTACACCTTCCTGGTCGGCCGAGTGGAACGCATCGCCGAGCCCGCCGCAGAGGAGTTCAAGTGATGCGGTCGATGTTCCCGATTTCGCCTGCCGTCCGCGTCTCGGCCGGCGCTCTGGTTGCGGCCCTGGGTCTGGCGGCGTGTCAACCCTCTCACCCGGCCCGGCCGGAAGCGGCGCCGAAACCGTCGCCCGCGCCGATCGCTGCGGCGCCCGCAGCGGCGGAGCCTGAAGTCGCGCCCGCGCCGACCGAGGCCGGGCCGGAGGCTCCGGCGCAAGCCGCGCTGCCTGTGGCTGCGCCCGGGACGCCGTCGGAGGAGGCGGCTGCGCACGCGTCCGTGGCCGCCTCCGCGCCCGCCCCCGCCGTGAAGGTGAATGTCCTGGCGCAACAGACGCCGCCTCCTCCGCCCGCCCCGAAGCCGGCGGTCCAGCCGGGCGTCCTGCCCGCCGGGGCGGGGCGCAATGTGGCCCAGCGCCTGTGCGGAACCTGCCACTCCCTCGTCCTGGTGACCGCCACAGGCCACACCGAAGCGGAGTGGGATTCCATCGTCGCCCGTATGGAGGCCAATGGAATGCAGGCCTCGGCGGACGACATCGACACGGTGATCGGCTATCTCGGCAAGGCCTTGCCGCCCAGGTAGCCGTGCAGGTCGTGAGTTGAGGGGGATTTCAGGTGATTGAGTCTCAGCCGGTTGTCGTTGACGAGGTTGTGGTGACGGCGGCGCGTCTGCCGGCGGCGGCGGGGGAGGCGGCGTTCTCGGTCATCCGGCTGGACGAGGCGGCGCTGGCGAGGTCGGCGCGTCTGGACGAGGCTCTGGCGAGCGTTCCGGCGGTGTCGCTGTTCCGGCGCACGTCCAGCCTGGCGGCCAATCCGACGACGCAGGGGATCTCCCTGCGCGCCATCGCGCCGTCGGGGGCGGGGCGCACTCTGGTGACGCTGGACGGCGTGCCGATGAACGATCCCTTCGGCGGCTGGGTGATCTGGTCGCAACTGCCGACCGAGAGCCTGGAGAGCCTCGATATCGTGCGCGGGGCGGGGGCCGGTCCCTATGGCGCGGGCGCCCTGACCGGCGTGATCCAGCTGCGCGAGCGTGAGCGCGGCGGCGTGCTGTCGGCCTCGGTGTCGGAACGGGGCGGGGCGCGCCTGGCGGGATCAGGGGGTCTGGACCTCGGTCGGGCGCGGCTGACGGCCTCGACGCTTTACGAGACCAGCGACGGCTACAGGCCCGTGCGCGGCGCGGCGGCCGGGGCGGCGGACACGCCCCTGGACCTGGAAGCCCGTGCGGCGGCCATGCGGCTGGATGCGCCGGCAGGCGAGGCCAGCGTGTCGCTACGCGCCTCGGTCTATGACGAAGAGCGCGGCTCGGGGCTGGCCGGGGCGCGATCCAGCGCCAGCGGCCACCTGCTGTCCGCCACGGCGGCGCGGCGGGCGCAGGAGGGGCGCTATGGCTGGCGCCTGCAGGCCTGGCGGCGCGAGAGCGACTTCGCCAACACCTCCGTCGCGGTGGCGGCGGACCGCAGCGCGACCACGCCCGCCAACGACCAGTATGAGACGCCGGCGACCGGCTGGGGCGTCAACGCCGCCCTGCGTCGCTCGACGCGGGACGTCGCCGGAGGGCGGCTGGAATGGGAGTTGGGCGCCGACGCCCGCGTCAACGAGGGCGAGACGCGCGAGCGCTTCCGTTTCATGAACGGCGCCTTCACCCGCGACCGCGTAGCGGGCGGCGAGACCTCGGTGGCGGGTCTCTACGGCGAGGGTTCCTGGAGCGACGATCTGTGGCTGGTGGCCGGCGGCCTGCGCCTGGACGGCTGGCGCAATGAGAACGGTCGGCGGCGCGAATGGGATCGGGAGACGGGCCTGCCCACGCTGGACGAAACCGACCCCGACCGTTCGGGCGAGGTGGTCAGCGCCCGGCTGGCGGGGCGCCGCTTCATCGGCCGCGGCTGGGCGGCGCGGGCGGCGGCCTATTCCGGCTTTCGTCCGGCGACGCTGAACGAGCTGCACCGACCGTTCCGCGTCGGCAACGACCTGACCGAGGCCAATGCGGCGCTGGTCCCCGAAACCCTGCAGGGGGTCGAGGCGGGGCTGGCTTTCGAGGGGCCGATCTCGGCCCTGGGCGTCAATCTGTTCTGGAACCGGATCGAAGACGCCATCGTCAACGTCACCCTCGCCGAGGGGCCGGGGACCTTCCCCCGCGCGGGCTTCGTCCCCGCCGGCGGCGTGCTGCGCCAGCGTCAGAACTCGGGGACCATTGAGGCGACGGGGGTCGAGCTGACGGCGCGCCAGACGCTGCGCCAGGGGCTGCATCTGAACGGCGCCCTGTCGCTCACCGACGCGCGGATGGACGGCGGCTCGGCGGCGCCTCAGCTGACCGGACTGCGTCCGGCCCAGGCTCCGATCTGGAGCGTCGTCGGCGGGGTGGAGTGGCAGGCGTCGGACCGGCTCGGCCTGGCGATCCAGGCCCGCTATGAGAGCAAGCGGTTCGAGGACGATCTGAACAGCCGCGTGCTGGACGCCGCCGTCGCCGTGGACGCCCGCGTCGAATGGCGCGCCGGCGCACGCACCGTGCTGTGGCTGGCGGCCGACAATCTGTTCGACGCCGAGGTCGAGGTCTCCGAAACCGCCGGCGGCGTCGCCGGCTACGCCCCGCCCCGCACCCTCTCCCTGGGTCTGCGAATGGAATATTGAAGCCGCCCCGCTAACCGTTGCGAAAATCGCCAGGCTTCAGATTGTGACGCTTGAGCTTGTCGTAGAGGGTCTTGCGGGGGATCTTCAGTTGGAGGATGGCGTCGTTGACGTTGCCTCCCAGGGCTTCAAGCGTATCCTTCAGTATGCGCTTTTCGAACTGGGCGACGCGATCGACGAGGCCGCGCTCCTGTTCTCCAGCCGTCTCGCGACCTTCAAGACCCAGGGCGAAGCGCTGGGCGAAGTGGGAGAGTTCGCGGATGTTGCCGGGCCAGGCGTGCTCCAGCAGGCGAGATCGGACGTCGTCCGTGATGATGGGCGTTTCGCCGCCGGCCTTGATCGGCGCGCGCGCCAGCAGGCTGGCGAACAGCAGGGGGATGTCGTCGCGACGCTCGCGTAGAGGCGGCACGCGAAGGCGCACGACGTTCAGGCGATAATAGAGATCCTCACGCAACTGGCCGTCGGACAGGGCGTGGTCGAGGTCGCCGGTCGCCGAGGCCAGCACCCGGATGTCGACGGCGCGCGGTTCGGACGCGCCGATCGGATGGACTTCGCGTTCTTCCAGCACGCGCAGCATCTTGACTTGGGCGGCGGTGGGCATGGTCTCCACGGCGTCCAGAAACAGCGATCCGTTGTGGGCGCGTTCGACGTGGCCGACGCGGCGTCGCAAGGCGCCGGCGAAGGCGCCCAGTTCATGGCCGAACAGTTCGCTCTCGATCAGCCCGTCAGGCAGGGCGCCGCAGTTGACCGCGACGAAAGGATGAGGCCGGCGGCGGCCCCCGTTGTGCAGGGCGCGGGCCACGGCTTCCTTGCCGACGCCGGTCTCGCCTTCGATCAGCACGTCCATGCGGGCGTCGGCGATCTGGGCGATGGTGGCGCGCAGCGACCGGATCGCCGGGCTGTCGCCCAGCAGCGGCAGTTCCAGTCCGGCCTCGGACGACAGGGCGGTCAGGCGCCGGTTGTCCAGAACGAGGGCGCGCTTCTCCAGCGCGCGCGTCAGACTTTCGGACAGGCGTTCAAAGGCGAAGGGCTTGGCCACGAAATCATAGGCGCCGCCGCGCATGGCGGCGACGGCCTCGGCCACATCGCCGTGTCCGGTGATGAGGATGACCGGCAGGGCCGGGTCCAGGGCCTGAAGTCGGCTCAGCGCCTGGCGGCCGTCCAGGCCGGGCATCCGCAAGTCCGTGACCACCACGCCGGGGAAGTCGGCGTCGATGTCCGCCAGCGCCGTCTCGGCCTTGCGATAGGCGCGCACCGTCAGGCCCTCGACCTCCATCCGCTCGGCCAGGGCGCTGCGGAAATCATCGTCGTCCTCGATCAGGGCGACGGTCTCAAGACGCGGAAACTCCATGGCGCGCGCCTCCATCACGCGGCTTTCAGGCCGACGACGAAGACGGCGCCCGTTTCGGCCGGGCGCAGATTCAGCTCGCCGCCGAATCCGGCGACGAGGTCGCGACAGATGACCAGGCCCAGCCCCAGGCCGTTGGCCTTGCTGGTCAAGAAGGGGGTGAAGAGCTGGTCGCGGATGGCGTCGGCCACGCCGGGGCCGTTGTCGGCGATGCTGAGTTCGACCAGCCCGCCGACCCGCCGGACCGTCAGATGGATCCTGCCGTCGGCGCGCCCTTCCAGCGCCTCGGCGGCGTTCTGCATCAGGTTGACGATGACCTGCTCCAGACGAAAGCGGTCGGCGATGACCTGCACGTCCCCGCCTCGGGCCCGCACCAGCCGGACGCCCCCCTGGCGCAGGCGCCCGCCCAGCAGCAGCAGGGCGCCGTCGATCGCTTCGTTCAGCGATACGGGACGAAGCTGCGGCTCCGACTTGCGCGAGAAGGCGCGCAGTTCCTGGGTGATGGCCCCGATCCGGGCGGTCAGCTCGCCGATGCGGCCCAGGGCGCGCGCCGCCTTGGCCTCCTGGGCCCGCTCCAGATAGGCCGACGCCGTCTCGGCCTGGGTGCGAATGGCGGCGACGGGCTGATTGATCTCATGGGCCACGCCGGCGGCGATCTGGCCCAGCGCCGCCAGCTTGCCGGCCTGGACCAGTTCATCGCGCAGGGCTTCGCGACTGGCCTCGGCGCGCATCCGTTCCTCGATCTGGCGATTCAGGGCGACGTTGGCCTGACGCAGGTCGCGGGTCCGCTCTTCGATGCGACGCTCCAGCTCCTGGCGAGCGGCCTCGGCGGCGCGCTGCCGCACGACAGCCTGCTGGCGGCGACGCAGAAGCACGGCGGCGACGCCGAATGCGAGGGTCGCGATCAGGGCGGCCAGAACGCGGGCGTTTGCGACGCTCGTCTCTATGGCGCCTCGGTCGGGGGTGAGCAGATGCAGCGTCCAGCCCGGCGTCATGGTGTCGATGCGGGCGTGCATCCAGGGGCGATCGACGCCGTCCAGAGGCGCCTCGATCAGGCGCGTGGCCCCGTTGTCAGGCGTCCGGAAGGGCAGGGGCGTCAGGGCGCCGTCGCCTAGGGTCTGGTCGGCCAGGGTCAGGCGGCGGCTTTCGGCGTCCATCGGCCGCAGGGTCCGGAAGCGCCAGGTGGGAATGCTGGTGATCAGCACCACGCCGCCGGGATCGACCACATAGGCCGGTTCGCCCGAGGCGCGCCATTCGGCTTCCAGGGCGTCGAACTCGACCTTGACGACCACGACCCCGATGGCGCGGTTCCCGTAGACGACCCGACGGGCCAGGAACAGGCCGGGCGTGCCGCTGACCGTCCCCAGGGCGAAGAACTCGGCCGAGCCGTCCCGCATCGCCTTCACGAAATAGGGGCGGAAGCTGTAGTCGGCGCCGATGAAGCTGATCGGCTGGCGCCAGTTGCTGGCGGCGCGGGTCACCCCGTCGGTCCCGATGACATAGATGGCCGAGGCGCGGGTCTGGTCGGCCAGGGCCTCCAGCCGTTGATTCAGCATCGCCGGGTCGGGGCGAGAGCTCAGCAGCAGTCTGGCGACGTCGGCGTCGGTCGCCATGGCCGGCGCCAAGGCGCGATACTTCTCCAGTTCGCTGCGCAGAACCGCGGCGTGGAGGGCGGCGGCGGACTCCGATTGGCGCGCCAGTTCGGCTGAGGCGCCCTTCCGGGCGGTCTCGCCCAGCCCATAGGCGGCCGTCGTCGCCACGACCAGCCAGGCCAGGATCAGGGCGATCCAGAGTCTCGCATGTCGCCGTACGAGGCCTTCCGAATGTGATGCAGCCGCCGGAGTCGTCATCTTCTCAATGTGCGGTATTCCGCACTTTTGTGCCACAAGTTCGAGCGGTATTTCGCACTAAACGCATGTCCTTGAAATGCGGCGTGTAAAAATAACATTTATTGTCAATGAGTTGATGAATCTTTCGGGCGCCGTTTCCTCCTGGCGGCGCTGTGGCCACACTGAGGTCGAAGCGTGGCGAAGATCGCGCCGAGAGGAAATCCGCGAGCGTGCTGCTCGCCATCAGGAGCGACCTTCTTGATTCCCATCGCGTCAGAGACGGCGGCTGTCGCGCGCCGCCCCTTTTATCGGCATCTCTATTTCCAGGTGCTCGTCGCCATCGTGCTGGGCGGCGCGATCGGCCATTTCTGGCCGAACGTCGGCGAAAGCCTGAAGCCGCTGGGCGACGCCTTCATCAAGCTGGTGAAGATGGTGATCGCGCCGGTGATCTTCCTGACCATCGTCACCGGCATCGCCGGGATGCGCGACATCGGCCGCGTCGGCCGGGTGGCGGCCAAGGCCTTTGGCTACTTCCTGGTCTTTTCGACCCTGGCGCTGATCGTCGGCCTGATCATCGCCAACGTCGTGCGGCCCGGCCACGGTCTGAACATCGATCCGGCCACCCTGGATAAGGGCGCAGTGGCCCAGTACGCCCAGGCGGCGCATGAAAGCACCATCGTCGGCTTTCTGACGGGCATCATTCCCGACACCGTGGTCAGCGCCTTTTCGACCGGCAACATCCTGCAGGTCCTGTTCGTCTCCATCCTGTTCGGCATCGCCCTGGCCATGATCGGCGATCTGGGCAAGCCGGTGATGACCTTCCTGGAGTCGGTCAGCGCGGCCTTCTTCAAACTGGTCGCCATCCTGATGAAGGCGGCGCCGATCGGCGCCTTCGGGGCCTTCGCCTTCACCATCGGCGCCTACGGCATCGCCTCGGTCGCGAACCTGTTCGCCCTGATCGCCACCTTCTACCTGACGTCCGCCATCTTCGTGGTGGGGGTGCTGGGTCTGGTCGCCATCGCCAACGGCTTCAACATCCTGAAGCTGATCCGTTATCTGAAGGAGGAGCTGCTGCTGGTGCTGGGCACCTCCAGCTCCGAGGCCGCCCTGCCCAGCCTGATCTCCAAGATGGAGCGCGCGGGCGCCGCCAAGTCGGTGGTCGGCCTGGTCGTGCCGACCGGCTACTCCTTCAACCTGGACGGCACCAACATCTATATGACGATGGCGGCCCTGTTCATCGCCCAGGCGCTGAATATCGACCTGAGCCTGCAGGACCAGGTCCTGCTGCTGCTGGTGGCCATGCTGTCGTCCAAGGGGGCGGCCGGCATCACCGGCGCAGGCTTCATCACCCTGGCGGCCACCCTGTCGGTGGTGCCTTCGGTGCCGGTGGCGGGCATGGCCCTGATCCTGGGCATCGACCGCTTCATGAGCGAATGCCGCGCCCTGACCAACTTCATCGGCAACGCCGTGGCCACCATCGTCGTCGCCCGCTGGGAAGGGGAACTGGACCGCGATGCGCTGAAGGCCGCGCTGGACGGCGGGCCTCAGCCTCTGGCTGCCGCGCCGGATCCCGCCGCCGGACCGGGCGACGACCTGGTGCTGGCCGACGACTGACCCTGAACCACGACCTCAACGACATGATCGCCGCACACGGCGACTGGGAGAGAGACATGAGAAACCCATCCAAGATCGCCCTGATGGCGACGACCGCATCGACCGTCCTGTTCGCCGGGGCGGCCCTGGCCCAGGAGGCCCTGCCCGCCGAGCCCACCCAGGTCGAGGACATCGTCGTCGTCGGCACCAACATCCGCGGCGCGCGCACCACGGCGGCCCTGCCGGTGGTGGTGGCCGACCGCGAGCAGATCGAGGCCACCGGCGCCACGACCGGCGACGAGCTGATGCGGACCATCCCCCAGATGGGCGACGTCCTGTTCGATTCCGCCAACAATCCCCAGACCTCGAACTCGGCGCGTGGCGATGTGAACTCGGTCAATCTGCGCTCGCTGGGCGTGGGCAACACCCTGGTGCTGCTGAACGGCCGTCGTCTGGTCCAGCACCCGACCAGCCAGGGCACCTCGGACACCGGCACGGTGCCGGTGCTGAGCTACAACTCCAACGCCATCCCCGTGTCGGGGCTTGAGCGGCTGGAGGTCCTGCTGGACGGCGCCGCCGCCATCTATGGCGCCGACGCGGTGGCGGGCGTGGTCAACACCGTCTTGCGCGACAACATCGACGGCCTGACGGTCAGCGCCCGCTACGGCGGCGCCGAGGGCACGCAGATGCGCGACACCGAGTTCAACCTGTTCACGGGCAAGAACTTCGATCGCGGCAACGTCTCCCTGTTCGCCAACTACGCTCAGCGCACTGCCCTGTGGGCCTCGGATCAGGACTTCACCCGCTCGGACGATCTGCGTCCGCTGTTCGCCGACCACCCCGACTTCGCTGACGTCCAGTCGCTGGACGGCCGCTCCTCGCATACGCCGTGGGCGCGCCTCTCGGTCGGCTCGCGCCCGGTGATCCGTTCAAACGGCGTCGCCGTGACCAACTCAGCCGGGTCCTTCCGCTTCCAGCCGTCCAGCTTCGGCTGCGGGATCGACATGGGCGACGACATCTGCCTGTCCAGCGGCAACCACAACTTCAACACGACCAACCGCGACATGCGGTACGACACCCGGCATGAGACGACCGTCCGTCCGTCGGTCGAGCGGATGAACCTGTTCCTGACGGGGCGCTACGACCTGACCGACAGCGTCGAGGCCTTCGGCGAGGTCGGCTATTATAGCGCCCACAGCCGCGCCGTGCAGCCGCCGGTGGTCAACCTGAACCAGATCTGGATTCCGGCCAGCAACTACTACAACCCCTTCGGCCCCGTGACCTTCGCCGACGGCACGGCTAATCCGAACCGCCTGCCGGGTCTGACCGGCGTTCCCGCCGAGGGCCTGCCGATCCTGATGACCAACTACCGCTTCGTCGACACCGGCTTCCAGGTGGTGAAGGTCGACAACTATCAGGCGCGTCTGCTGGGCGGCCTGCGCGGCGAGTGGCGCGGCTTCAACTGGGAGACGGCGGTCGTCTACTCCGAGGCCGAGGCCAAGGACGTTTCGCCCAACGTCAATATGACGGCCCTGCAGAAGCAGTTGGCCCTGTCGACGCCCGACGCCTACAACCCCTTCAGCGGCGGTTGCGTCGCCACCACCAGCTATGGCGACTGCTCGCCCAGTTCGCAGGCGGCGATCGACGCCATCGTCTTCGACCTGCGTCGGGTGTCGCGCACGACCCTGACCATGGCGGATTTCAAGCTGTCGCGCGGCGACCTGTTCCAGCTGCCGGGCGGGCCGGTCGGCATGGCCTTCGGCGTCGAGGCGCGCCGCGAGACCCAGAAGGACGACCGCGACGCCAATCTGGACGGCACCTACACCTTCACCGACATGGTCAGCGGCGAGACCAACCTGTCCAACGTCTCGGCCGTCAGCCCCAACCCCGACACCTCGGGCAGCCGTGAGGTCTTCTCGACCTATGTCGAGTTCGCTGTGCCGGTGGTCTCGCCCGAGATGAACATTCCTCTGGTCTATCAGCTAGATGTGCAGCTGGCGGGCCGGTACGAGCACTATTCCGACTTCGGCTCGGTGGCCAAGCCGAAGATCGCCGCGGCCTGGGACGTGGTTCCGGGCGTGCGGGTCCGCGGCTCCTATTCGCAAGGCTTCCGCGCGCCGAACCTGGAGCAGACCCACGCCACGGAATACGCCCGTCTGGCCAGCGGCACGGACTATGTCCGCTGCGAGGCCGATCTGCGCGCCGGCCGCATCAGCAACTTCTCGCAGTGTTCGCAGAACACCTCGGGCGCCTCCCTGCTTGTCGCGGGCAACCCGGATCTGGAGCCGGAAGAGAGCACCAACACCTCCTACGGCCTGGTGCTGCAGCCCTCCTTCATCCCCGAGCGTTTCGGCGCCTTCACCTTCACCATCGACAAGTGGCGGATCGAGCAGGAGAAGATCGTCGGCTTGCTGGGCGCCCAGACGGCCCTGGCGCTGGACTACCTGAACCGCGTCGAAGGCGGCTCCAATCCGCTGGTCAACCGTCGCGCGCCGACGCCCGAGGACATCCTGCTGTTCCAGGGCACGGGCCTGACCCCGGTGGGCGAGGTGGTCTCGATCAACGACCGCTTCATCAACCTTCAGCCCCAGACCGTCAGCGGCCTGGACCTGGCCGTGAACTGGTCGCTGCGTCGCACCAAGTACGGCACCTTCATCGTCAATGTGAACGCCAGCAAGCTGGACGAATTCACGCGCGATCCGGGCGATATCGTCAATGAGCTGTACGCCGCCCGCGAGGCCGGAACGATCAATGCCGGCACGACCCTGCCGGACTCCTCGCAACTGGTGGGGCAGAACGGGCGTCCAGAATGGCGCCTCAACGCCAGCCTGACCTGGCGCAAGGGCCCCTGGCGCGCAGGGACGACGACCCAGTACATCAGCGACTTCCAGCAGCCCGGCCTGCTGGGCGCCTCGGGCGACCCGTGGGTCGTCGACGCCCGCCAGACCGTCAACGCCTATGTCGACTATGAATTCCCGGCCGAGACGCGCCTGCGCCTGGGCGTCCGCGACCTGACGGATCAGGGGCCGCCGCTGGCCGACAACGGCTATCGCGGCTCGGTGCACAGTCCGTGGGGCCGCTACTGGTACGTCACGGCCACCAAGTCGTTCTGATCCGAGGAGGCGATAGGGATGCGTCTGTTTTCGATGCTGGCGGCGGCCGCCGCCGTCACGCTGACCGGCGCGCCCTTCGCCGCCGCCCAGGATGCGCCTGCGGCCTCGTCGCCGGCGCCCGCCCCGGCCGTCTGTCCCGATTTCCTTCCTCAGCAGGCGCACTGCTGGTCGGGGCGGGCGGCCAAGGGCGGCTACTACTGGATCGCCGTGCCCGAGAATTGGAACGGCTCGCTGATTGTCCACGCTCATGGCGGGCCGCGCACGGGCGCTCCCAGAGCCGATGATCCGCTGGAGGATCTGGAACGCTTCTCCATGACGGTGAAGGAGGGCTTCGCCTGGGCGGGCTCGACCTATCGCCGGGGCGGCTACGGCGTGCGCATGGCCGCCGAGGACACCGACGATCTGCGCCAGATTTTCTGGGACGCCTTCGGACGTCCGCGCCGCACCCTGCTGCACGGCCAGTCCTGGGGCGGCAATGTCGCGGCCAAGGCGGCCGAGCTCTATGCGCGCGACGCCGAGGGCCAGGTGGTCTGGGACGGCGTGGTCCTGACAAGCGGCGTCCTGGCGGGCGGGACCGAGGCCTACAGGTTCCGCGCCGATCTGCGAGCGGTCTATCAGTATTACTGCCACAACCATCCGGCGCCCGACGAGGCGCAGTATCCGGTCTGGCAGGGCCTGCCCGAGGGCGTCCGCCTGACCCGCGCCCAACTGGCACAGCGGGTGCAGGCCTGCACGGGAGTCGGCCTGGCTGAGACCGAACGCTCGCCGGAGCAGAAGCGGCGGCTGGCCGATATTCTCAACGTCGTGGGCATAGGCGAGGGCCAGCTTGTCTCTCACCTGGCCTGGGGGACCTTCCTGTTCCAGGACCTGGTGCAGCGGCGTCTGGACGGCTTCAATCCGTTCGACAACAGCCGGACCGTCTATCAGGGCTCGCACGACGATGCGGCGCTGAACGCGGGGGTCGAGCGGTTCGCGGCGGACCCGATGGCGGTTGCGCGCCTGGCCTACGACGCGGACCTGTCGGGATTGATCGTGGCCCCGACGATCACCATTCACGGCAAGGACGACCCGACGGCCTTCGTCTGGCACGAGGCGGCCTATCGTGACCGCGTGGCGGCGGCGGGGCGCTCAAGCCTGCTGGTGCAGACCTTCACCGACGAGGCGTCGCACAGCGCCCTCAGCTCGCCGGAGTACGTCGCGGTTTTCGAGGCCCTGATGGCCTGGATAGACGACGGAACGAAACCGGAGCCGCGCTCGGTGGCGGCGCTCTGCGAAGCCGCGCGGACGCGCTATGACGCCGCCTGCTTCTTCGACGAGGACTATGCGCCGGCTATGGGCGGCCAATAGCGGAGCCTGCCGAAGGCTGACTTAGAGCCGGGCGCAAAAAAGGGGCGGCTCGCGCCGCCCCTTCAGATCCTTCCGATCACGGACGCCGAGGCGTCGGCGGTCAGTCGTTGCGATAGGTCACGCCGCCCTTCATCACGTACTTAACGTGCTCCAGGGTGGTGACGTCGCTCAGCGGATCGCCCGAGACGGCGATGACGTCGGCGGCGTAGCCGGGCGTCAGGCGACCGATCTCGTCCTGCAGGCGGAAGTGGGTCGCGGCGCCGACGGTGGCGGCGCGGACGGCTTCCAGCGGGGTCAGGCCGGCCTGGACCAGCAGGGCGAACTCCTTGGCGTTTTCACCGTGCGGCGAGACGCCGGTGTCGGTGCCGAAGGCGATCTGGACGCCGGCGCGGTGAGCGCGGCGCGCCATGTCCAGCATCTGCGGACCGGCTTCCAGCGACTTCTTGCGCTGGTTCGGGGTGAAGAAGGTTTCGGGACGCGCGGCTTCGCGAGCGACGAAGTCGCCGGCCAGCAGGGTCGGCACCAGCCAGCCGTTGTTGGCCTTGAAGATGCGGATGGATTCGTCGTCCAGGAAGGTGCCGTGCTCGATCGAGTCGCCGCCGGCGCGCAGGAAGCTGTTGATGCCGTCCGTGCCGTGGGCGTGGGCGGTGACCGTGCGGCCCATGAAGTGCGCGGTCTCGACGATGGCTTGCAGTTCCTCGTTCGAGAATTGCTGGTTCAGGCCGGCGCCGGTGTCGGACAGGACGCCGCCCGTAGCCGTGATCTTGATGATGTCGGCGCCCGCGCGCACGCGCTCGCGCACCGAGCGACGGCAGTCGTCGGCGCCGGAGCAGACGCCGTTTTGCCGCAGCACCGGCACCAGGGCGCTGTTCACGCCGTTGGCGTCGCCGTGGCCGCCGTGCGGAGTCACCGTGCCGGCCGAGACCAGTAGGCGCGGGCCGGGAATCTTGCCCGCCGCGATACCGTTGCGCAGGGCGATGACGGCGTCGCTGGCGCCGCCCAGGTCGGCGACTGTGGTGAAGCCGGCCTGCAGCGTCACCAGGGCATAGGCCGCGCCCTGTACGGCGGAGTCAGCGGCGGTGTTGGTGAAGCGGGCGACGCGGTTGCCTTCGCCCTGCTGATTGGTGATGTGGACGTGGCTGTCGATCAGGCCCGGCAGCACGAACTTGTCGGACAGGTCGACCACGTCGCCTTGGCCGACGAAGCCGTCGACGATCTCGCGCACGCGGCCGTTCTCGATCACCAGGGTCTGGTTCTGAGCCACGCGGCCGGTCGCCGGGTCAGCCAGCAGGCGCCCGGCATGAATATAGGAGACGTTCGGCGCCGAGGCCGCCTGCTGCGCGACCGCCGGGGTCGAGGCCAGAAGGGCGGCCGCCAGGCCGACGAACCATGATTTCTTAGATGACAACTGCACTGTCCTCCTCCACGCGGCGAAGGTCGCCGCCCCATTTGAAAATGTCGCCGGCCCGCCGGGCCGGGATCAGGTGCGGCGGGACAAGGTCCCGCCGCGTCTGGCTTCAGGTCTCCTGACGGAGACCTAGAAGGTCTTGGTGACCGCAACCGTGTAGTAGCGGCCGATGGTGTCGTAGTTCTGCGGGTCGTAGGTGCCGCGGACATCCCCGACCTGCGGCGGCGCCTCGTTGAACAGGTTCGTCACGGTGAAGCGCAGGGAGGTGTCGTAAGGCAACGTCACCCGGGCGTTCAGATCGAAGACGTCATAGGCGTCCACGCCGCGCGCGGTGCTGGTCGGCGAGGTCACGCGGGCGCTGTTGATCATCTCCGACATGTGGCGCCAGCGCAGGCCGACGTTCCAGCTTTCACGCGAGTAGGTGACGCTGGTCGACGCCTTCCATTCGGGGTGCGCCTGGCCGGCGTTGGCTTCGATCGCCGTCCCCCAGGTGCCGGCGTAGTCGTACGTCGGCGCGCCCGGCAGGGCCTGGATCTCGAAGCTGTTCAGGTAGCTGATCGCCGAGCTGACGCTGAGCTGACCCTCGTCTGGCAGGCCGACATCGCCCAGGTGCAGGCGCCAGTCCAGCTGCAGGTCGATGCCGGTGACGTTGAACTGGCCCAGGTTCAGCAGAGGCTGACGCGGGTTGATCATATAGCCGTCGTTGGTCCCGCGATCCTGCAGGGTGCAGTAGTAGTTGTTGGGATCGAACGTCGGGTTGTTGCCGCCGTCGTTGAAGCAGTAGCGGATGCCGTTGCCGACGCCCAGGACGCCGACCGCATCGGCCACCTTGATCTGATACCAGTCGATGGAGGCGCTGATGTTGCTCAGCCACGGCGACTGGAAGGTCGGCTGGAGCACCGTGCCGAACGAATAGGTGTCGGCCGTTTCTTCCTGAAGGTCGGGGTTGCCGCCGGTCAGGGCGAACACCTGGGCGGCGCCGAACTGGAAGTCGTTGATCAGGGCCGAGGGCACGCCCAGCGACACGCACAGGGCCTTGACCTTTTCGGCGTCGGGCCCGTTGCGGAACGAACTGCGGTAGTCGCAGGGATCGCCGTTGGTGTTGCTGGCGGACGGGGTGCCGATATCGACCGTGGCCGACGAGACGGGCGAGTAGAGTTCGCCGACGCTCGGCGCCCGCACCGCCCGATTGTAGCCGCCGCGCAGGCGCACGATGTCGTTCACCTGCCAGTTCAGATCGGCCTTGTAGGCATGGACGCCGCCGACGGAGCTATAGTCGGAGTAGCGATATCCCAGGTCCATCTCCAGCGACTTGACGAAGGGCAGGTCGCGCAGCAGCGGGATCAGGAATTCGGCGAAAACCTCGGTCGTGTCGACGCTGCCCGAAGACGCGCGCAGCTCGCTGTAGCCCAGGATGTCGCTGGTGCCGTCCGGCTGGTCCAGGGCGCTGTCGGGACGGAAGTCGAACTGGTTGTAGCGATAGCCCAGGCCGGCGGCGAAGCGGACTTCGCCGGCGGGCAGGTTGAACAGGCCGCCCTGCATGGAGGCCTCGGCCATGCGCTGGGTCAACTCATTGGTGTTGGTCGTATTGCGGCGCACATAGTTCACGCAATCGGCCGAGGGGTCGTGATTGCCAAAGGGGTTGAAGCCTCCGGCGCAGAATTCGGACCCTCCCGTCGGGCTGTACAGCAGGCGAGTGATGGCAGAGCGGCTGACGCCGCCGGTCTGCACATTCTCGAAATCAGCCTGGGAGGCGCTGGCGTAGGCTTCCCAGGTCCAGTCCTTGTAGCCGACCTGACCCGACAGGCCGCCGATGAACTGATAGACGTTATAGGCGTAGGACTGCAGGCGCTCCCCTGCGAAGTCCAGGTCCTTCCACAGGGCGAAGTCGGCGGTCGGGTTCGGGCGCGACGCCAGGATATGGGCGAAATCGGCCCCGATGTAGGGATTGGTCACCGGCGCCGACAGGGCATAGGCGAGGCCCGCCAGGGTCGGGTTGAACGTCCCTTCCGACTCATAGCTGGTCAGCGAGCCCTGCAGGAAGAAGTCGATATTGGGAGCAATCTCATAATCGACGCGGCCGAACAGCGAGTAGCGCTCGTTGTCGTTCTGGATACGGCCCTTGTTCCAGCCCCACAGCATGTTGGTGCCGGCGGCGTTCAGGAAGTGGCCGTCGGTTTCCGGGTCCTTAAGGTTCATGACCGGCGAGGCGCCGCCCAGGTTGAACAGGGTCTGGTCGCCGGTGTTGAAGCCGATCTGGCCGTTATAGAAGTCGCCGGCGCCGAGCACCGGATTGACGCCGTACTGGCCGACGAAGACGTCGTTGACGGCGTCCAGCGTGGGACGGTTGCTGCCGAACCAGGCGGCGCCTTGGGCGATGATGGCGGTGTTGGACTCGCGATTGCGCGTGAAATAATAGTCGCGCTTCGACTGGTAGGCGACGTCGCGCATCGAATAGTCGAGCGAAACCACGGCCCTGCCGCGATCATTGGCGAAGCTGTCCCCGGCCGTAACCGACAGGCGGAAGGTCTCGCCGTCGCCATAGTCGCTGACGCCGTATTGCGACGCCACGGTCACGCCGCTGAAGTTGCGCTTCAGGATGAAGTTCACGACGCCCGCGGTGGCGTCGGAGCCATAGGCGGTGGAGGCGCCGCCGGTGATGACCTCGACGTTGCCGATCAGAGCTTCCGGGATGACGTTCAGGTCGACCGAGCCGTCGGGGTTCGACGGCTGCAGGCGCTTGCCGTCCAGCAGCAGCAGGGTGCGCTTGGAGCCCAGGCCGCGCAGGCTGGCGTAGGCTTGGCCGCCGTTCAGCGAGGTTGAGGACGAACCGGCCGTGCTCTGGCCCATGGCGCCCGAAAACTGCGGCATCTGGGTCAGGGCCTTTTCGACCGTCACCTGGCCGGTGTTCTCAATCGCCTCGGTTGTGACGGAGACGAGGGGACTGTTGGAAGCGTAGTCGCGGCGGGCGATCCGCGAGCCGGTGACGACGATCTCGCCCACTTCGACCGCGCCGGATTCTTCGGGCGTTTCCTGGGCGGAGACGGTTCCCGCCGCGCTCATCAAGGCCAATGACGCGCACCCGCTTGCCAACAGAGCACGATACATCACGGGGCGACCGCCCCGAGAAACGCAAAACAGCATGAAATCCCCTCTGATGCTGACGATTCTTTGCCAGCAGCTCCCCTCACGGCGCCGCTTGATTTTAGAAAGATGCTTCCCATCGCCAGCCTAGTTGCTGGCAATAATTTTGCCCATGGGGCAGGGATTGAAATCCAAAAATCTAAATTAATGTCTGAAAATGGCAGGCGAGACGAAATTTCCTCCTCGTCAGGGCCTAGTGAAATGGGGCTTTTTTGGGGAAACTCCAGGCGAGGCCGGGTCGCCTCCTCGCATGGCGCGGCATCCCAGGCGCCGGCTGAGACGCTGAATCCTCCGAGGGGCTGTGCGGCCCAGAACCCGCCGTTTTTCTGCGACTGCGCCGGTTGCGTTTTTGCGGCGCTGGTCCATCTCATAAGCGAGGCTCGGCTGTACGGGAGCGCCGGGCGCCAGAGGAGATAGGCGATGACCCAGCAGAATTCAGGTTCCACGACGGGCGCGGGCGCACCGGCCGTCAGTGATCGGAACTCGCTCACCGTCGGGCCGAACGGGCCGATCGTGCTGCATGACGTGCACTTCCTGGAGCAGATGGCGCACTTCAACCGGGAGAAGGTTCCCGAACGCCAGCCGCACGCCAAGGGCTCCGGCGCCTTCGGCGAGCTGGAGATCACCCACGATGTTTCAGCCTACACCAAGGCGGCGCTGTTTCAGCCGGGCGCCAAGACCGAGATGCTGGCGCGCTTCTCCACCGTGGCGGGCGAACAGGGCAGTCCTGACACCTGGCGCGACGTGCGCGGATTTTCGCTGAAGTTCTACACGACCGAGGGCAACTACGACCTGGTCGGGAACAACACCCCGGTTTTCTTCGTGCGCGATCCGATGAAGTTCCCGCACTTCATCCGCAGCCAGAAGCGCCTGCCCGACTCCGGCCTGCGCGACAACCACATGCAGTGGGACTTCTGGACCAACAACCCCGAGACCGCTCACCAGGTGACCTATCTGATGGGTGAGCGGGGCCTGCCGCGCACCTGGCGCGAGATGAACGGCTACGGCTCCCACACCTATATGTGGATTAACGCGGCGGGCGAGAAATTCTGGGTCAAGTATCACTTCCACACCCGCCAGGGCATGGCCTTCTTCTCGAATGCCGAGGCGGCGGCCATGTCGGGCGCCGACGCCGACTTCCACCGCCGCGACCTGTTCGACGCCATCAAGCGCGGCGAGCATCCGTCGTGGGATCTGTCGGTCCAGGTCATGCCCTATGCCGAGGCGGCGACCTATCGGATCAATCCCTTCGACCTGACCAAGACCTGGTCGCACAAGGACTATCCGCTGATCCCGGTCGGGCGGATGACGCTGAACCGCAACCCGGAGAACTTCTTCGCCCAGATCGAGCAGGCGGCCTTCTCGCCGGGGAACACGGTGCCCGGCATCGGCCTGTCGCCGGACAAGATGCTGCTGGGCCGGGCCTTCGCCTATAACGACGCCCAACGAAACCGCATCGGGACCAACTTCCACCAGCTGCCGGTCAACCAGCCCAAGGTTCCGGTGAACACCTATATGTTCGACGGGCAGATGGCCTATCACCACTCGGGCGCCCAGCCGGTCTATGTCCCCAACAGCGGCGGCCGCGCCTGGTCGGATGAGACCGGCCCGGTCCATGACGGCTGGGAGGCCGACGGCGACCTGGTCCGCAGCGCCTATACCCTGCACGCCGAGGACGACGACTTCACCCAGCCGGGCGTCCTGGTGCGTGAGGTGTTCAACGACGACCAGCGCGCCAGACTGGTCGATCAGGTGGCGGGCAGCCTGCTGGGCGGCGTGCGCTCTCCGGTGCTGGAGCGCGCCTTCGACTACTGGAAGAGCATCGATCCCGACGTCGGCGCCCGGATCGAGGCGGCGGTGCGCGCCGGCGGCGCGCCTCGACCGGCCGAGGGCATGGGCGAGGGCTGAGGCCCGGATTTCACGACCTGAGCTGAAGACGCCCCCCGTTCCCCGGTCGGAGCGGGGGGCGTTCCGCATCTGCGGGCGCGCCCGTGCGTGTTGACAATGATTGTCGAGCGCAATGTGATGGTTTTCGCGCCTCAATCGCTCCTGCTACGGTCACAATCGCGCCAACTCGTCGCTTTGACGCAAGCGCGTCATTTCCCTTAGGAAAAACTCTGGCAGAACGAAAAGGCGCGATCCGCAGTCTTTCGGGCGCCGCCCCACAACCCATCGGAGATGATCGACACGCCCGTGCCCGCCAGCTTCCTCCTGCTCGTCATTCTCGTCCTGCCCTTTCTGGGGGCCATGATCGCCTCGGGGCTGCCGCGTCATGCGCGGACCTCTGCGGCCGTTCTGTCGTGGATCATCGCCCTGATCAGCGTCGGCTGTCTGGCGGTGCTCTGGCCCAGGTTCCAGGACGGCGAGGTGTTGAAGCTGACCCTTGCGTGGCTGCCGTCGCTTGGGGTCAATCTCACCATCCGCCTGGACGGCCTGTCCTGGCTGTTCAGCGCCCTGATCCTGGGGATCGGCGCGCTCGTCGTCCTGTATGCGCGCTACTACATGTCGCCGAAGGATCCGGTGCCGCGCTTCTTCTCCTTCCTGCTGGCCTTCATGGGCGCCATGCAGGGCGTGGTGCTGTCGGGCAATCTGATCCAGCTGGTCGTCTTCTGGGAGCTGACCAGCCTCTTTTCCTTCCTGCTCATCGGCTACTGGCACCAGAACGCCTCGGCGCGCGAGGGCGCGCGCATGGCGCTGACCATCACCGCCACCGGCGGGGTCGCCCTGCTGGTCGGCATGATTCTGATCGGCCGGATCGTCGGCAGCTATGAGCTGGACGCCGTCATCGCCGCGCGCGACGTCATCCTGGCCAGCCCCCTCTATCCGGTCGCCCTGGGTCTGATCCTGATCGGCGCCCTGACCAAGAGCGCCCAGTTTCCGTTCCATATCTGGCTGCCGCGCGCCATGGCGGCGCCGACGCCGGTCAGCGCCTATCTGCATTCGGCCACCATGGTGAAGGCGGGCGTCTTCCTGCTGATGCGGTTCTGGCCCGTCTTCGGCGAGACCGAGATGTGGTATTTCGTGGTCGGCGGCCTGGGGCTGACGACCCTGCTGGTCGGCGCCTGGTGCGCCATCTTCCAGCACGACCTGAAGGGCCTGCTGGCCTATTCGACCATCAGCCATCTGGGCCTTATCTGCCTGTTGCTGGGGCTGGGGTCGGACCTGGGCGCCATCGCCGCCATCTTCCACACCATCAACCACGCGACCTTCAAGGCTTCGCTGTTCATGGCGGCGGGCATCATCGACCACGAGGCCGGCTCGCGCGACATGCGCAAGCTCAGCGGCCTGATCCGCTTCATGCCGATCACCGCCACCCTGGCCATGGTCGCCGCGGCCGCCATGGCGGGCGTGCCCCTGCTGAACGGCTTCCTGTCCAAGGAGATGTTCCTGGCCGAGGCCCTGGCCAGCACCCAGACCTCGGCGCTGAACCAGGCCCTGCCGGTGCTGGCGACCCTGGCCAGCGCTTTCAGCGTCCTCTATTCGCTGCGCTTCATCCATACGACTTTCTTCGGCCCGCCGCCGACCGAGCTGGACCGTGTGCCGCACGAGCCGCCGGGCTGGATGCGGCGTCCGGTCGAGGTGCTGGTGGCCCTGTGCCTTCTGGTCGGGGTCTTCCCGGCGGTCACCGTCGGGCCCTTTCTGCGCAGCGCGGCCGTGACCATGCTCGGCTTCGACCTGCCCTATTACAGCCTGGCCCTGTGGCACGGCTTCAATCTGCCGCTGCTGCTCAGCGTCATCGCCATGGCGGGCGGGATCGGCCTCTATGTCGTGTTCGGCAAGGCGCTGAACGCCAATCCGCGCGGCGGCCCGTGGGGCATGAAGCGGCTGAACGGCGGCTATCTGTTCGAAAGGTCCCAGGTCATCCTCATGGACCTGTCGCAGTGGATCGTGCGCCATCTGGGCGCGCAGCGCCTGCAGCCGCAGCTGCGGCTGATCCTGCTGACGGCCCTGCTGTCGGCGGCTGTGGCGGCGGCGGGCGGATTCGTCCTGACCTGGCCTGAGTTCCGTGTTCCCCAGCCGCACAACCTGGCCTTCGCCGCCCTGTGGCTGGCGGGCGGCTCCTGCGCCCTGGCCGCCGCCTGGCAGGCCAAATATCACCGCCTGGCCGCCGTCATCCTGATGGGCGGGGCGGGCCTGGCCAGCTGCCTGACCTTCGTCTGGCTGTCGGCGCCCGACCTGGCCCTGACCCAGCTGGTGGTCGAGGTGGTGACGACGGTGCTGCTGCTGCTGGGCCTGCGCTGGCTGCCCAAGCGCCTGGCCGAAATCCATGTGCCCGAGTCCGAGCAGCGCCGCGCCCGCTGGCGTCGTCGGCTGGACCGGGTGATCGCCATCTGCGCCGGGGCCGGCGCCGCCCTGATCGCCTGGGCCGTCATGGTGCGCCCGCCGGTCGAGGGAGTGTCGCGCTTCTTCGTCGAGCGGGCCTATGAGGAGGCGGGCGGCCGCAACGTCGTCAACGTCATTCTGGTCGACTTCCGCGCCTTCGACACCTTCGGCGAGATCACCGTCCTGGGCGTCGTCGGCCTGACGGTTCTGGCCCTGCTGCGTCGCTTCCGTCCGGCCAGCGACAGCCTGTCCCAGCCGATGCAGAAGCGGGTTCAGGATGCGTCGGACCGCGCTCGTGAGGGCCGCAGCGAAGGCGACACCCTCAGCGACACCATGATGATCCCCGGGGTGGTGATGCGCTGGCTGTTCCCCTTCATCATCCTTCTGGCCGTGCACCTCTTCCTGCGCGGGCATGACCTGCCCGGCGGCGGCTTCGCGGCGGGGGTGGCGCTGTCGATCGCCTTCATCCTGCAATACATGTCGTCCGGCGCCCGCTGGGTGGAGGAGCGGCTGGAGATCCGCCCGATCATCTGGATCGGCGTCGGCCTGTTGATCGCCGCGATCAGCGGCGCCGTGGGCTGGATCTTCGATCAACCCTTCCTGACCAGCTACTTCCAGTACGCCGATCTGCCGCTGCTGGGTCGCGTGCCCCTGGCCAGCGCCGTGCTGTTCGACCTAGGCGTGGTGGTGCTGGTGGTGGGCGCCACCGTGCTGATCCTGGTCGCCCTGGCGCACCAGTCGCTGCGTCGTGCGCGCATAGAGGAGGCCGAGGCCGAAGCGGAAGCCGAGCAGAAGGGAGGGGCGCAATGACCCAGATCGTCCTGGCCCTGGCCATCGGCGTTCTGACCGCCTCGGGGGTGTGGCTGATGCTGCGCCCGCGCACCTTTCAGGTCATCATCGGCCTGTCGCTGGTCTCCTATGCGGTCAACCTGTTCATCTTCTCCATGGGGCGGCTGCGTTCCGGCGCTGCGCCGATCACCGGCAAGGGCGCCGAGGACCCGGCCCTCTACGCCGATCCGACGCCCCAGGCCCTGGTGCTGACGGCCATCGTCATCAGCTTCGCCCTGACGGCCCTGTTCCTGGTGGTGTTGCTGGCCTCGCGCGGCGAGACCGGCAGCGACCACGTCGACGGCCAGGAGGCGCCCGAATGACCGACTGGCAGGAACATCTGATCATCGGGCCGATCGTTCTGCCCATGGTCATTGCGGCGGCCATGCTGCTGTTCGACGAGCGCCGCCGTCTGCTGAAGGGCGGCCTCAGCCTCTTCGCCATGGCGGCCATCCTGGCCATGGCCCTGGCCCTGCTGCATGAGAGCGCCACCGGCGCCACGGGCGGGGGCGACACCGCGCGCGTCTATCAATTGGGCGACTGGCCGGCGCCGTTCGGCATCGTCCTGGTGGCGGACCGCCTGTCGACCCTGATGGTGGCTCTGACCAGCGTGCTGGGCGCCTGCTCCATGATCTTCGCTCTGGCGCGATGGGACCGGGCGGGGCCGCGTTTCCATGCCCTGTTCCTGTTGCTGGTCATGGGGGTCAACGGCGCCTTCCTGACGGGCGACCTGTTCAACCTCTTTGTCTTCTTCGAGATCATGCTGGCGGCTTCCTACGGCCTGGCCCTGCACGGTTCGGGCGAGGCGCGGATTCGGGCGGGCCTGGCCTATATCGCCGTCAACCTGACGGCCTCCATGCTGTTCCTGATCGGGGTCAGCCTGATCTACGGCGTCACCGGCACGCTCAACATGGCCGACCTGGCCGTGCGCATCCCCCAGATCGCCGAGGCGGACCGAGGCCTGTTCCACGTCGGCGCCGCGATCCTGGGCGTGGCCTTCCTGACCAAGTGCGCCATGTGGCCGCTGGGCTTCTGGCTGACCACCACCTATTCGGCCGCCAGCGCCCCGGCGGCCGCCGTCTTCGCCATCCTGTCCAAGGTCGGCGCCTATGTGATCATCCGCCTCAGCTTCCTGTTGTTCGCGGCGGACAGCGGCGCTTCGGCCGGATTCGGGCAACTGTGGATCCTGCTGGGCGGTCTGGCGACCATCGGCTTCGGCACGGCCGGCATCATCGCCGCGCGAGACCTGTCGATCGCCGCCGCCTACGCCGTCATCGTCTCCTCCGGCACGGTGCTGGCGGCGGCGGGCACGGGCAACGCCGACGTCCTGGGCGGGGCGGTCTTCTACCTGGTGGGTTCGACCCTGGCCTGCGGCGCCCTGTTCATGCTGGCCGAGGTGCTGAACCGGGGCCAGGACCCCGGCGCGCGCTCGGGCCGCGCCGTCTTCGAGGACGAGTATATCGATCCCTTCGACGACGAAGAGCGCAATGAGCCCGGCCTGGTCATTCCGGCCGCCGTGGCGGCCCTGGGCGGCGCCTTCCTGATCTCGACCCTGATGATCGCCGGCCTGCCGCCGCTGGCGGGCTTCATCGGCAAGCTGGCCATGATGGACGCCCTGTCAGGCCTCGCCGGCTGGGCGGGTTACGGGGTGATCGCCGCCCTTTCCCTGGCCTCGCTCGGCGCCCTGATCGGGCTGACGCGCCTGGGCATGGCGGCCCTGTGGGCGCGGGACGACGACGCCGAGCCGGCGGTCGTCGTCGGCGCGGCCGAGGGCGTGGCCATCGCCGGTCTGCTGGCGGCCTGCATCTTCCTGGCGATCTTCGGCGAGGCGGGCTTCGCCTATGCCGACCACACGGCCGACTGGCTGGTGCGCCCCGACGCCTATGTCCGCGCGGTGCTGGGAGGCGGCTCATGATCCGGGCGGTTCTGCCTCACCCCATCCTGTCGCTGGCCCTGTTCGGCGCCTCCCTGCTGCTCAGCGGGTCGGTCGCGGCGCCCGCCATGGCCCTGGCCCTGCTGATGGCCCTGGCCGCGCCCCACATCATGCGCGCTCTTGAGGTTGAGCCGGTGCGGGTCAGAAGGCCGCTGACCCTGCTGAGCTTCGCCCTGGTCGTCACGCGCGACATCATCCGCTCCAACTGGGAGGTGGCCCTGGTCATCCTGGGGCTGAACGCCTCGCGCGAGAATCGCGTCTCGGGCTTTGTGCACATCCCGCTGGAGATGCGGGATCGATACGGCCTGGCCGTGCTGGCCGTGATCATCACCAGCACCCCCGGCACCATCTGGGTCGAGTACGAGGACGCGACCGGCGTGCTCCTGCTGCATATCCTCGACCTTCAGGCTGGCGACGACTGGGCGGACCGCATCAAGAATCGCTATGAGCGCCGTCTGATGGAGATTTTCGAATGAGCGGCGCCGTCTTCTACTGGGCGCTGGTCGTGGCGCAGCTGTTCCTGGCCGGGGCGGCCCTGATCGGCGTGTGGCGCATCGCCAAGGGGCCGCGCGCCCAGGATCGCATCCTGGGCCTGGACACCCTCTACCAGGCGGGGATGCTGCTGGTCGTCGCCTTCGGGGTGCGGACGGGCAGCCACCTGTATTTCTATGCGGCGGTGATCATCGGCATGCTGGGCTTCACCTCCTCGGTCGCCCTGGCCAAATTCCTGATGCGCGGCGAGGTGATCGAATGACCGGATTTCCCGCGAACGTCCCGGCCTGGGCGGCCCTGCTGGCGGCGTGTCTGGTTCTGGCCGGGTCCGCCCTGACCTTCCTGGGCGCGTTCGGCCTGGTGCGGCTCAAGACCTTCTATGAGCGAGTCCACGCCCCGACGCTGGGGGCGACGCTCGGCATGTTCCTGATCCTGGGCGGGTCGGTGGTCTATTTCACCGCGGCCGAGGGGCAGTTCATGCCGGTCGAACTGCTGGTGGCCGTCTTCTTTACGGTGACGACGCCGGTGACGCTGATCATCCTGGCGCGCGCCGCCCTGTTCCGTGATCGCACCGATCGTTCGGGCGACGGGGTGAGGGTGCCGCTGGAGGGCGAGTGCGCCGGCGTGGTCCGTACTCCGCCGGACCTGACTACTGATCCTCGTCGAAGCGACGCGCCACAAGATCGGTGAGGGCGGCGACGGCCTCGGCGGCGTCCGGCCCTTCGGCCTTCACCTCGACGCCGCAGCCGATCCCGGCGCCCAGCATCAGAAGACCCATGATCGAACGGGCGTCCACGGTAACCCCGTCGCGCGTCACCTGAATCTCGGCTTCGAACTCCGAGGCCAGCTTCACGAACTTGGCCGAGGCGCGGGCGTGCAGGCCGCGCTGGTTGCAGATGTTCAGGGTCGCCTGGGCGGACGGGACGACGTCGCTCATTTCTCGCCCGCCAGCACCCACGACGCCACCGAGATATATTTGCGGCCGGCGTCCTGGGCGTGGGCCACGCAGGCTTCCAGGCTTTCACGGCCGCGCACGCTGGCCAGCTTGATCAGCATGGGCAGGTTCAGTCCGGCGATCACCTCGGCGCCGGTCTGCTCCATCACCGAGATGGCGAGGTTGGAGGGGGTGCCGCCGAACATGTCGGTCAGCAGGATGACGCCCTCGCCTTCATTGACTGCAGCGGCGGCGTCGACGATGTCGCGGCGTCGGCGCTCCATATCGTCCTCGGGACCGATGCAGATGGCGGCGACGCCGCGCTGCGGCCCCACCACGTGCTCCATCGCCGACAGGAATTCGGAGGCCAGGCCCCCGTGGGTGACGATCACCAGCCCGATCATATAGGCTTCACCAAAGACATCCCCAGCTCGCCTCGACGAGCGACAAGCCTCGTTTCATAGGGCAATCGCGGCGCGGATCAAAGAGCGCTGTCGCCGCGCCGGCCCGCAGCCCTCATGGCGCGGTTGATGGCGGCCGCCACGACCAGGGGCGCGGAGGCGGGACGAGGGTCCAGAACCAGACGCGGCACGGCGACGCCGTCGATCACGTCCTGGGCCGCCTCGGGCATCCGTTCGACCGGTCCATGCGTCAGGTGCAGCGACAGGGCGATCCGCGTCGAGGGTAGGAAAGGGCGGCTGACGACGCCCAGGCCGCGCACCTCCATCCGTCCGGCGATGGTCGCGGGCGCAGCGGCGTAGAGGGCGCCTTCGCAGGCGAAGACGTCCACCCAATCGTCGCCGACCAGCCTCCATCCGACCTGCATCAACCGCAGGGCGAGGTCGCTCTTGCCTGCGCCGGACGGCCCCTGGATCAGGACGCCGCGCCAGGCGTCGTCGATGCGGACGGCGGCGACTGTGGCGTGCAGGGGTTGGCGCGGCGGGGTCACACGCGTTTTCCGGTCGCGGGCAGCCGCACTTCAAAGCGGGCCCCGACCACGGCGCCGTTTGCGTCGGTGCGGTTCTCGGCGTGGACCCGTCCGCCGTGGGCGTCGATGATCTGGCGCACGATGGCTAGGCCCAGGCCCGAGTTGGCGCCGAAGGCCGTGCCCTTGGGGCGGGAGGTGTAGAAGCGCTCGAACACCGTCTCCAGATTCTCGGCCGGGATGCCGGGGCCGTCGTCCTCGATGCGGATGCGCAGGGGAAGGTCGGGCTGGCTGTCGTCGCGTTCCAGGCGGACCCGCACCTCGCCCTCGGACGGGCTGAAGGAGCGGGCGTTGTCGATCAGGTTGCGGAACACCTGGCCCAGGGGAATGTCGCGGCCCACCACGCGGGCGTTCTCGGCGGTCGAGGCGAAGCGCACCGGCGGCTCGCCCGGCTTCTGCCCGGCCTCATAGACGCCGATGATGTCGCCCAGCAGTTCGTTCAGGTCGATGGCGCGCGGGCGATCGCGCGACAGTTCGGCGTCGAGGCGCGAGGCGTTGGAGATGTCGGTGATCAACCGGTCCAGCCGCCGCACGTCCTGTTGCAGCAGATTGGTCAGGCGGGCCCGCTGTTCTTCGGTCTTGACCAGCGGCAGGGTCTCCAGCGCCGAGCGGATCGAGGTCAGGGGGTTCTTGATCTCGTGGCTGACGTCGGCGGCGAAGCGTTCGATGGCGTCCATACGGGTCGACAGGGTGTCGGTCATGGACTCCAGGGCGCGGGCCAGGTCGCCTATCTCGTCGCGACGATCCTCGAGATCGGGCAGGGAGATGGCGCGGGCGCGCTGCAGCCGCACCTGGTCCGCCGCCGCCGACAGACGCATCACCGGTCGCGCCACGAACAGGTGCAGAACCAGGGACGCCAGCAGGTTCACCGCCAGGGCCACCAGGGCGAAAGGCGTCAGGGCGCGGCGCTGGGCGGCCAGGGTCTCGTTGACGTCACCCGCCTCCAGCGTCAGCACGCCCAGGACCTGCTGCACATGGCGCACGGGCAGGGAGACGGAGACCACCCGTTCGCCCTCTTCATTGCGACGGATGGCGGCCTGAGGCACGCCCTGCAGGGCGCGTTCGACCTCGGCGGACAGTTCCGCATCGGCGCGGGCCAGGCGCGCGGTCTCACGCGCGGACGGCTCGCTGGGCGCCAGGGCGGTTCCCGCGGGATGGGCCGGGGGGAGGGGCTCGCCCGGAATGGTGTCGCTGACCCGATAGGAATCGGACACCTCGATCCCGTCCATGTCGAACAGGCGGGCGCGCTGTCCGGCCGGAATGAAGTTGTCGCGCAGCCACAGGGCGGCCGCGCGATCGTCCAGCATGGGATAGGGGTCGCCCTGGGTGATGCCCAGTTCGCCCAGGACGTTGGCCAGCAGCTCAGCCTGGACGCCCAGGGATTCCTGGCGCGCCTCGATCAGGCCGCGCCGCCATTCGTTCAGCGCCAGGGCGCCGCCGAACAGGATCAGCAGGCTGAGGAGATTGAGGGCCAGGATGAAGCCGCCCAGGCGCGATCCGCCGAAGCGGAATCGGCGCCGCGCCGGGACGTCTTCGGCTTCAGCTCTCGCGGTAGCGGTATCCGACGCCATACAGGGTCTCGATAGCGTCGAACTCGGGGTCGACCATGCGGAACTTCTTTCGCATCCGTTTCACATGGCTGTCGATGGTGCGGTCGTCGACATAGACCTGATCGTCATAGGCGGCGTCCATCAGATTGTCGCGGCTCTTCACGAAGCCGGGGCGCTGGGCCAGGGCCTGCAGCAGCAGGAACTCGGTGACGGTCAGCTTCACCGGCCGGCCGTCCCAGGTCGATTCGTGGCGCGCCGGGTCCATCGACAGCTTGCCGCGCTTGATGGCCTTGCCGGCCTCGGCGGCGGCGGGGTCGATCGGATCCAGGCCTTCCACGCCCGCGCGGCGCAGCAGGGCCTTCACCCGCTCGATCAGCAGGCGCTGGCTGAAGGGCTTGTGGATGTAGTCGTCGGCGCCGAGGTTGAAGCCGAGAATCTCGTCGATCTCCTCGTCCTTGGACGTCAGCATGATGACCGGAATGCTGGAGGTCTGACGCAGGCGGCGCAGCACCTCCATGCCGTCCATGCGGGGCATCTTCACGTCCAGGATGGCCAGGTCGGGCGGACTGGTCTCCAGCGCTTCCAGGCCCGAGGCGCCGTCGTGATAGGCGGTCACCTTATGGCCGTGGCTTTCCAGCGCCAGAGAGACGGAGGCCACGATGTTCTCGTCGTCGTCGACCAGGGTGATGTTAGCCAAGGGCTTCTCCTTAGTGCGGGCGGGGCGATCGTCTGATCGGCCGCCTTATCCGGTAACGCGCGGCAAGCGTAACCGTTCTATGCAATCGCGGTGACTTTACGGCCACTGCAAAATGGTTCGCATGACTCTGCCTTTCAACCCGCGCGAGGAAAAGGCGAAACCTCGCCTTAAAGCCTGAAGAGGCAGGATGGCCGTCTTGTTGTCTCTGAAGGCGCCATGGCCGGTCCTGTCCACTACGAAATCTACATCCGCCGCACGCCACCGGACGACTGGTCCCTGTCGCAGGCCACGGAGGATCGTCGTCGCGCCATGGAGACGGCCGAGGACCTGATGCGCGACCGCCAGGCCGTGGCGGTGCGCGTCACCAAGGAGACGCTCGACCCCGAGACGATGGAGTTCGCCAGCGTCGTCATCCTGACGCGGGGCGCGCCCGAACTGAACCGCAGACGTCCGGCGCCGGTCGAGCCGCGCGGCCCGGCCTGTCGCGGCGTGCACGACCTTTACGCCCCTCACGGCCGCGAAACCATCGGCCGGGTCCTTGAGGACTGGCTGGCCCGTCAGACGGCGACGGCTTTTGAACTCCTGCATCGCCCGGATCTGGCGGAGCGGCTCGAGGCGTCGGGCGTGGAGCTGCAACACGCCATACAGAAGGTGGCCGTGCCTGAGGCCCAGGCCGTTCCCGGCCAGTCGGTGCACGATCTGATGCGCCACTATCAGCGCCTGGCCGAACAGGCGATCGAGCGGCTGCTGAAGGCCGGTCGCGACAGGGCGTTCGCTGATCTGGAGACGCAGCCTGTGGCCGATCTGGCGCAGGGGCTGGCCGGCGCGCCGGATCGGGCCTTCCTGATGGGCGGGGCGGTGGCCGGGTCTCTGCGCGGCCTGATCGGGGCGCGAGCGCGGTTGGAGCGGCTGATGGACATCTGCGACCGTGCGCCGGTCGAGGGCGCTCCGCGCGCCCTGGTGTTCGTCTCGGTCGAACAGATCCTGTGCGAACTGCTGGGTTCGCGGGCGGGACTGGCCCAGATTCTGGGCCCTGGCCTGGATCAGGGCTCCAGCCTGGCGGCGGCGGTGCGGATGGTCGCCCCGCGCGAGGTCGGCGCTATTCTCGCTCATGATCCGCGCCTGGCCCTGCTGGTGCCGCCGGTCGAAGGTCCGCCCGCGCGACTGGGCGAGCGGCTGGCGGCGGGCGAATTCCCCCTGCTGGCGGCCGCCCTGGCGCGAATGGTGCTGCGCGAGCTGATGAGCCAGCGCCGCCTGCGGCCCGGCGACGCCGTAGGCGAGATCGACATCCTGCGCGCCCTGGCCACCGCCCTGACGGCCACGGCGGGACGATTGCTGACGCTGGAAGAGGTGCAGACCGCCTTTATCGAACGCTCGCGCAGTCTGGTCGCCGCCGATTTCGTCGCCGCCTATGTGGCCGACTGCACGTCGGTCCTGGCCGAGGCGGAGCGCCTGACCCGTTTGTGCGAGAACGTCACGGGCGGCGCCAACAAGCGGGCGGCGGCGCGCTGGCTGGACGCCTGCGTAGCCTCCCTGCGCTTCGAAACCGAGATGCGCGGGCGCCTGACGACGGAGACCGCGCCGCCGGGACAACGCCTGCTGTCGCTGGTCGCCCTGCAGCGATCGGTGCGCAACGCCGGCCTGCCTGAGCGCGAGACCCAGGCCATCGTCGACGCCTTGGGCATGGTCGGAGGCGCGGTCGAGGCCGACGCCCGGCTGACGACGCAGATCGCCCGCGCGCCGGTCCCGATCCCGCAGAAGCTCGCGGCTCTGCTGCGTCTGGCGGCGGCCGAGACCGGTCCGACCGGCCCGGTCGCCGAGCGCGCCCGCGCCGAGGCGATGCGGTTGATGCGCGCGCCCGACACCCGCGCGGCCCTGGGGGCCGAACCGCAGGCGGCTCAGGCCCTGCGGCCCCTGATGCAGGCGGTCGGCCTGGCCGCCTGATCGCTCTTTCCGCGTCAGTCGAAGATGTCGAAGATATCCAGCCGCTTCTTCTTCTTGCGGTGGTGATAGTCGTCGTCGCGGCGGCGGTCGTGGTCATAGCGGTCGTCGCGATGACGCGGCGGTTCGCGATAGGTCGGCTGGGCTCCCCAGGGTTGCTGAGGCTGAGCAGGGGCTGGTTGCGGCGGTGCGACGTAGGCGGTGGCGCGCCCTTCGTTGGTCGCCGATTCCATCAGCTTTTCCAGCTCGCCGCGATCCAGCCAGACGCCGCGGCAGGTCGGGCACATGTCGAACTGGACGCCGTGGCGGTCCAGCGTCTGCATGGGCGCATTGTCGTTCGGGCACATCAGCAGGGGCATCGTCATCCTCTTTCGTCGTTGAAGCGGTCCGACATCACGCCGCCTAAGCGCCGCCAGAGGGGCCCGTCCCGCTAGAGGAAAAGACGTAGGGAGGGCCCGCCCGCGCGACAACGCGCCGCGTCGCCGCAGGCTCTGTTTTCACGCCGTCAGCAGTGCTGGCCCGCCGCCCAGCCCGACGACCAGGCCCACTGGAAGTTGTAGCCGCCCAGCCAGCCGGTGACGTCCGCGACCTCGCCGATGAAGAACAGGCCGGGGACGGCCTTGGCCTCCATCGTCTGCTGATCCAGGGCGGCGGTGTCGACCCCGCCCAGCGTCACCTCGGCGGTGCGATAACCCTCCGAGCCGACCGGCTTGACCGTCCAGGCGTTGATCCCCTCGGCCAGGGCGCGCAGCTTCTTGTCGCCGACCTCGGCCAGCTTGCCCGACAGGTTCTCGCGCGCACACAGGGCCTCGGCCAGACGGCGCGGCACGACGTGGCCGACGGCCGTGTGGACCGCCTGCTTTCCGCTCTCGGTCTTGGCGGCCAGAATTTCGGCGGCGGCGTCGCGGTCGGGGGCCAGATCGACGGTGATCGCCTCGCCCTCGCGCCAGTAGGAGCTGATCTGCAGGATCGACGGCCCCGACAGGCCGCGATGGGTGAACAGCAGGCCCTCGCGGAAGACGGTTTCCCTGGCCTGTCGGCCTGCGCCCGCATCCTTGGGCGCCTTGTGCCGCACCACGGCGTCCACTGACACGCCCGCCAGAGGCTTGAGCTGCTCCAGCAGGCCCGGCTCGAACGTCAGGGGCACGAGGGCTGGCCGAGTGTCGGTGACGCGCAGGCCGAAGCGCCGCGCCACCTCATAGCCCCAGCCGGTGGCGCCCATCTTGGGAATGGACTTGCCGCCGCTCGCGACGACCAGCGAGGCCGCCGTCACCCGCGATCCGTCGTCCAGATCGATCTGAAATCGCTCGCCCGCGCGCTCCACCGCCTTGACGCCGAGGCCCAGCGACAGGGTGACGCCCGCCGCCTTCATCTCGTCTGTCAGCATGCGGATGATCAGCTTGGCGCTGTCGTCGCAGAACAGCTGGCCCAGCGTCTTTTCGTGCCAGGCGACGCCATGGCGATCGACCATCTTGATGAAGTCGTGCTGGGTGAAGCGCCGCAGGGCCGACAGGGCGAAGCGTGGGTTCTCGCCCAGAAAATTGGCGCCGCTCGTCCCCAGATTGGTGAAGTTGCAGCGCCCGCCGCCCGAGATGCGGATCTTCTCGCCGGGCGCGCGGGCGTGGTCGATCACGCGTACGCGGCGGCCGCGCTTGCCCGCCTCGATGGCGCACATCATGCCGGCCGCGCCGGCGCCGACGATCAGGACGTCGATGTCTGAAGACTTCATCGCCCCGCCCTAGCAGGAGGCGGGGCTTGAAGCGATGCCCTACAGGCCCAGCATGGCCCGATAGGTCGGATGCACCTGATCGGCGTATTCCGGGTGCTTCTTCAGATAGCTGGAGAAGAAGGGGCAGGTCGGCAGGATCAGCAGGTCTTTCGACTTCAGATCGGCCAGGACGTGCTTGGCCATGCGGCTGGCGATGCCGCGCCCTTCCAGCGGGACCGGCACGATGGTCTCGGTGATCAGCCGCCCGCCCGCGACGGGATTGTAGATGACCACGGCGGTCTCGCCGTCGACATCTAGTTCGTAGCGCTTGGCCTCTTCGTTGTCGCGGATTTCGGGGTCCAGGCTCATGTCGTCATCCTTGGTTGGAGTTAGTGCGCGTCGTCCCAGTTGCCGGCGGCCTTGGCTTCGACGTCCAGCGGAACGCTTAGGGCCACGGCCGGTTCGGCGGCGGTCTCCATGACGCGGCGGATCACGGCGACGGCGCGTTCGGCCTCGGCCTCGGGGGCCTCGAACACCAGTTCGTCGTGGACCTGCAGCAGCATCCGGGTCTGGAGGCCCGCATCAAGCAGGGCGCCCGGCATACGGATCATGGCGCGGCGGATGATGTCGGCGGCGGCGCCCTGGATCGGGGCGTTGATGGCCGCGCGCTCGCCGAACTGACGCTCGGCGCCGGACTTGGAGTGGATGGCCGGGATGTGGATGCGCCGCCCGAAGACGGTGGTGACGAAGCCCTGCTCCTTCACCAGCGCCTTGGTCCTGTCCATGTAGTCGCGGATGCCGGGGAAGCGCTCGAAATAGGTCTTGATGTAGGCCCCCGCCTCGCCCTGGTCGATGCCCAGCTGGGCGGCCAGGCCGAAGGCGCTGATGCCGTAGATGATGCCGAAGTTGATGGCCTTGGCCCGGCGGCGCGTCTCGCTGGGCATGCCCTCGACCGGCACGCCGAACATCTCGGATGCGGTCGCCGCGTGGATGTCCAGACCGCTCTTGAAGGCGCGCTTCAGCTCGGGAATGTCGCCGATGTGGGCCAGCAGGCGCAGCTCGATCTGGCTGTAGTCGGCGCTGATCAGCACATGGCCCGGCGAAGCGATGAAGGCCTGACGGATCTGGCGGCCGGTCTCGGTGCGGATCGGGATGTTTTGCAGGTTGGGGTCGGATGAGGCCAGACGCCCCGTCGTCGCCGCCGCCAGCTGATAGGAGGTGTGGACCCGGTTCGTCTGCGGGTCCATGGCCGCCACCAGGGCGTCGGTATAGGTGCCCTTCAGCTTGGACAGCTGACGCCAGTCCAGAATGGTGCGGGGCAGGGGATGGTTCTGGGCCAGGTCCTCCAGCACGCTGGCGTCGGTGCCCCACTGGCCGCTGGCGGTCTTCTTGCCGCCGGGCAGGTTCATCTCGCCGAACAGGATCTCGCCGATCTGGCGCGGGCTGCCGACGTTGAACGGACGCCCGGCCAGCTTGTGCGCCTCTTCCTCCAGCTCGGCCATGCGCTGGCCGAAGGTCGAGGACAGAGAGCGCAGTCGGTCCGGATCGACCCGCACCCCGGCCCGCTCCATGTCGGCCAGAACGGCGGGCATGCCGCGCTCCAGCGTCTCATAGACATTCGACAGCCCCTCGGCCGCCAGACGCGGCTTCAGCAGGCGATGCAGGCGCAGGGTCACGTCCGCATCCTCGGCGGCGTAGCAGACGGCCGATTTCAGCTCGACGTGCTTGAAGCTCTTCTGGCTCTTGCCGGTCCCCGCCACGCTCTTGAAGGTCATCGGCTCGTGGCCGAGGTGCAGGCGCGCCAACTCGTCCATGCCGTGGCCGTGCAGCCCGCCTTCCAGCACGTAGGAGATCAGCATCACATCGTCGATCGGGGCGACGCGCACGCCGCGCCGGGCCATGACGGCGAGGTCGTATTTGATGTTCTGACCGACCTTCAGCACTGACGGGTCTTCCAGCAGCTCCTTCAGCCGGGCCAGGGCCGTCGGCTTGTCGATCTGCTGCAAGGGCGGGCGCGCGTCGCCGCCGTCGCCGAAGTCCAGGCCGCCGTCGCCGGTCGGTTCATGCTCATGCGTCAGGGGGATGTAGCAGGCCTCGTTCGGACCGACCGCCAGCGACAGGCCGCACAGCCCGGCGTGGGTCGAGGACAGGGCGTCCGTCTCGGTGTCGAAGCCGACCACGCCCGCCGCCTTCGCCCGCGCGATCCAGCGGTCGAGGTCTTCCAGGGTCTGTACGCACTCATAGCGGTCGAGGTCGATCGCCTGGGTCTCGGCGGGGGCGGCGACCTCGGTCTGGCCGTAGCGCGGCGTGGCGACCGGCGCCGTCGGCTGACGGGTGAAGGCGGAGCCTTCCTTCTGCGGCGTTTTGCCGTCGCCGACGCGGCGGGCCAGCGACTTGAACTCCATCATCTCCAGGAAGGCCGACAGGGCCTCGGGATCCGGGTCGCGGATGATGAAGTCGTCGATCGGTTCGGGAATCGGCGCCTCGCAGTCCAGCGTCACCAGTTCGCGCGACAGGCGGATCTGGTCGGCGAAGTTGATCAGGGTCTCGCGGCGCTTGGGCTGTTTGATCTCGCCCGCGCGGGCCAGCAGGGTGTCGAGGTCGCCGTATTCATGGATCAGCTGGGCCGCCGTCTTGGGGCCGATGCCGGGGGCGCCGGGCACGTTGTCGACGCTGTCGCCGATCAGGGCCTGGACCTCGACCACCTTGTCGGGCGTGACGCCGAACTTCTCGAACACGGCCTCTTCTTCCAGGCGGCGGTCCTTCATCGGGTCGTACATGACCACGCCGTCGCCGATCAGCTGCATCAGGTCCTTGTCGGAACTGACGATCACCGCCTCGCCGCCCGCGTCGCGCGCCTTGCAGGCATAGGTGGCGATCAGGTCGTCGGCTTCGTATCCGGCCATTTCGACGCAGTGGACGCCGAAGGCCTTGGTCGCCTCGCGCACCAGGGGGAACTGCGGGACCAGGTCCTCGGGCGCCGGGGGACGATGGGCCTTGTACTGGTCGTAGAGATCGTTGCGGAAGGTCTTCTCGGAGTGGTCGAAGACGGCGACCAGGTGCGTCGGGCCGTCCTCGCCCTTCATGTCCTTCAGCAGCTTCCACAGCATGTTGCAGTAGCCCTGCACCGCCCCCACGGGCAGGCCGTCCGACTTGCGGGTCAGCGGCGGCAGGGCGTGATAGGCGCGGAAGATGTAGGCCGAGGCGTCGATCATCCACAGCCGCAAGGGCGGCCCGTCTTGCGTGAGGGAGCGGGCGGGGATTTCGGCGGTCGCGTCGGTCATGGCGCGAACATAGGGGGCGGCGACGCCCCCGTCATCCGGCCATGTGACGGATTACGGCTGCCAGCCGCCCGGCGTTTCGGGAATGACGTCCTCGCCTTCGTCCGAGACCTCGCCGCGGGTCTTCTTCACCTCGGCCCAGGCGGCGCGCAGCAGTTCGGTCACGCCCTCGCCCGAGACGCCGGACACCAGCATGGGGCGACGACCCGCGACGGCTTCCAGCGCCGCAGCCTTTTCCTCGCGCACTTCAGGCGTCAGGGCGTCGATCTTGTTCAAGGCCAGAATCTCGGTCTTGTCGCCCAGACCCTCGTCATAGGCCTCCAGCTCGCCGCGAATGATGCGATAGGCCTCGACCACATCGTCCTGCGTGCCGTCGATCAGATGGATCAGGCTGGCCGACCGCTCGACGTGGCCCAGGAAGCGGGTGCCCAGGCCTGCGCCCTCGCTGGCGCCTTCGATCAGGCCGGGGATGTCGGCGATGACGAAGCGTTCCGACGGGCTCAGGTCCACCATGCCCAGGTTGGGCGTCAGGGTGGTGAAGGGATAGTCCGCCACCTTGGGCCGCGCCGCCGAGACGGCCGACAGGAAGGTCGACTTGCCGGCGTTGGGCAGGCCCGCCAGGCCGATGTCGGCGATCAGCTTCAGCCGCAGCCAGATCCAGCGCTCCTGGCCGTCCTGACCGGGGTTGGCGTGGCGCGGCGCCTGGTTGACCGGCCCCTTGAAGCGGGTGTTGCCCCAGCCGCCGTTGCCGCCGGACAGCAGCTTCACCTTCATGCCCGGCTCGTCCAGATCGACGAGCACCGTCTCCTTGTCCTCGTCCAGAACCTGGGTGCCGACGGGGACGCGCAGGACCACGTCCTCGCCCTTGGCGCCGTGCATCTGGCGGCCCTGGCCGTGGTGGCCGGTCTGGGCCTTGAAATGCTGTTGGTAGCGGAAGTCGATCAGGGTGTTCAGCCCATCGGCCGCCTCGACCCAGACGTCGCCGCCCTTGCCGCCGTCGCCGCCGTCGGGGCCGCCGTTGGGAATGAATTTTTCGCGACGGAACGAGACGGAGCCCGCGCCGCCGTTGCCGGAGCGAATATAGATCTTGGCCTGATCGAGGAACTTCATGGGCGCCTTATGGCCCAGAAGCGCGGCGAATTACAGGTGGGTGCGATTCAGCCCCTTGCCCGAGTATCGGCCCAGACGCCGAAGGGGTCGCGCCAGTCCATGCCCAGGGCCTGGCCCACCGCCGGATGGGTGATCTCGCCCTTCAGCACGTTCAGCCCCTTGGCCAGGTGCGGGTCGGCGCGCAGGGCGTCCAGCCCCCGGTCGGCCAGGGCCAGTCCGAAGGGCAGGGTGGCGTTGTTCAGAGCCTCCGAACTGGTGCGCGGCACGGCGCCGGGCATGTTGCCGACGCAGTAGTGGATCACCTCGTCGACCACATAGGTCGGATCGTCGTGGGTGGTCGGGCGCGAGGTTTCGAAACAACCGCCCTGGTCGATGGCCACGTCGATCAGGACGCTGCCCTTCTTCATCGACCTCAGCTGGTCGCGGCGCACCAGGGTCGGGGCTTCGGCCCCCGGCGTCAGGACGGCGCCGATGACCACATCGGCCTTGGGCAGTTCCTCCTCGATGGCGTGCAGGGAGGAATAGCGGGTGATGACCCGGCCGCCGGTCACTTCGTCGATCTGGCGCATGCGGGGGATGGAGCGTTCCAGCACCACCACCTCGGCGCCCAGGCCCATGGCCATGCGTGCGGCGTTCAGTCCCACGACGCCGCCGCCCAGCACCAGCACCCGCGCCGGCGCCACGCCCGGCACGCCGCAGAACAGCAGCCCCATGCCGCCCTTGTGCTTGAGCAGGGTCTCGGCCGCCGAGAAGACGGCGATGCGCCCGGCCACCTCGGACATCGGCGCCAGCAGCGGCAGGCCGCCGTTTCGGTCCGTCACCGTCTCATAGGCCACGGCGGCGCAGCCGGAGGCCAGCAGGGCCTTGGTCTGCTCGGGGTCGGGAGCCAGGTGCAGATAGGTGAAGAGGATGTGGTCTTCGTTCAGCAGGGCGAACTCGGCCGGCTGCAGCTCCTTGACCTTCACGATCATGTCGCTGCCGGCGAAGACCGTCCGGGCGTCCGGCGCGATGCGGGCGCCCGCCTTGACGTAGTCGGCGTCGGTAAAGCCCGCGCCTAAGCCCGCCCCGGTCTCGAGGACGACGGCGTGGCCATGGGCGACGTACTCGCGCACGGCGGCCGGCGTCAGGCCGACGCGATGTTCATTGGTCTTGATTTCTCGGGGGCAGCCGACGCGCATGTTATTTTCAAAGTCCTGGCCCTGGCATAGGGCGCGGGGACGCTAAACAAGCGACCAGGGTCGCGCCAGTGAAAAATAAAACCCCGCCAGGCGAAGCGCGCGGCGGGGTTCCGGGGGCGTCGATCCTTCCGTGAAGGATCAGTTCTTGGCGTCCCTGGCCGCGCCTTCGACGGCTTGTCCGGCGGCCTGGGTGTCCCTGCCGACGCCCTGGATGGTGTTGCAGGCGGCGGTGGTCAGGGCGGCGGCGGCGACAGCCAGAATGATGAGTTTGCGCATAGGAAGCTCCTGAAGGTTTCGGGCTCGGCGCCCGTCCCGGAAACAACGCTACGCTTGAGGGGCGGTTCCGCTGAGACGGAAGGCGGCCACCTCGCGCACCTGGGCGCCGCCGTGCGCCTCCGGCGTGGCGAAGGTCAGTCTGGCGATCAGGCCTCCTTCGGGCGCCGGGACGATCTCGGCCTCGCCGCGCAGCTGTTTGGCGAAGGCGATCATAAGGGTGCGGCCGACCCCGGCCGCAGCGGTGTCGGCCACGCCGGGGCCGTCGTCCTGCACCTCCAGGACGCTGGTGTCGCCTCGGACGCGGAAGCGCACCTGAAGGTCGCCGCCGCGCCCGGCGAAGGCGTGCTTCTGGGCGTTGGAGACGGCCTCGACCACCCATAGGGCCAGGGGCGCCAGCTTGTCGGGGTCGATGACCAGGGGATCGGCTTCGATCGTCGTGGTCACCAGGGGGCCGCGCACCGCCTCGCCGGCGATCAACTGGCCGACCAGTTCGCGCAGGAAGGTCTCGGAGTCGGCCTCGCGGACATGCTCGCTCTGGTAGAGGATGCGATAGATCAGGGCCAGGGCGGCGATCCGCTGGCGCGTGTCCCCCAGGGCCGCGCGGGCGCTGGGGTCGGCCACGGCCCGCTGCTGCATCGACAGCAGGGAGGAGATGATCTGCAGGTTGTTCTT
This sequence comes from Brevundimonas sp. SS2672, assembly GCF_059579685.1. Taxonomy (NCBI): domain Bacteria; kingdom Pseudomonadati; phylum Pseudomonadota; class Alphaproteobacteria; order Caulobacterales; family Caulobacteraceae; genus Brevundimonas; species Brevundimonas sp. SS2672. The sequence continues at coordinate 99,915 of NZ_CM184201.1, forward strand.
CACCCGGTGATGGATCTCGCGCATTAGCGCGTCCTTCTCGTCGAGGGCTTCCAGCAGGGCCTTGTCGCGCCGGGTGATGTTGTCGCCCAGGACGCCGAGGGTGCGGGCCAGGACGCGGATCTCGGCCGGGGCGTGCTCGGCCTGCACGGGGCGGACCGAGAAGCGGCCTCGCGCATAGATGGCGGCGACCCGCTCCAGATAGCCGAGCCAGCGCACGACGATCCGTTCCGACAGCAGCATCACGGCGGCGAAGGTCGCCAGCCAGGCGCCCAGCGGCAGAAGCAGGGTGCCGAACGGATTCAGCCGCGCCCACGACAGCAGGCCGGGCGCGGGCGCGGACAGCAGGACGAAGACGTCGCGCCCCGACAACGGCGCCCCGGCATAGACGTGACGACGGCCGCGGGCGTCCTTCGCCTCGAACAGGGCGGTGTCGCCACGCTCGGCCTGGGCGGCCCAGGCGGCGATCGCCTGGGGATCATCGAGTTGGAAGGCCGCGGGGTCGGTCGCGGTCAGCACCCGGCCGGAAGTATCGATCACTGCGGCCTGGGCTCCGAGCGGCAGGGCGGGGTCGCGAATGTCCGGCTGCAGCGCCGACAACGGCAGGACGGCGGCCATCGCGCCCTGGAAGGCGCCCATGGGACGTTCGGAACGCACCCCTACCAGCAGGGCGTTCGGCTGGCCGGATGTCCATTCCATGGCCACGCTCTCGCCGCGCCGCAGCCGTTGATACCAGGCCCGTTCGCGGACCTGGGCCGCCGTGGGCGGGCGGGCGTCGCGCGAGGCGCAGACGGGCTCGCCCGTGGGGCTGAAGCGGGCCAGGGCGACGATGCTGTCCATCCGATCGACCAGGGCCGTCAGGCGCGGCTCGCAGTAGAAGCCGACGCCCTCTGGAGCCAGGGCGTGCAACAGCACCACGGTGCTGTCGATATTGTTCTTGGCGTGAGCGGCGCTGCGATCGGCGGCCAGTTGCAGGTCGATGCGCTGCTCGGCCGCCTGGCGGCGAAACCCGGCCTCGGTCTGGATCGCGGCCAGCAGCAGGATCGGCAGCAGGGCGATGGCCATGGCGACGCCGAGGCGGAACCGGATTCCCTGCACGCTGGGTCTTCCGAGCTTTCGCCCCAGAAGCCGGCCGACCCGCAGCACGACTAGCGCCGCCCGGAGCCGCTCAGCCTGTCGGCGTCGGCCAGGATGGAGCGCATCGCGTCCCCGGCGGACTTTCCGTCGCGGGTGTAGCCGCCGCGCTCCAGCGTGGCCTGCAGCGCCTTGCGGGCGCGGGACACCCGGCTCTTCACCGTGCCCACGGCGCACTGGCAGATTTCGGCCGCCTCCTCATAGGCGAAGCCCCCGGCTCCGACGAGGATCAGCGCTTCCCTCTGCTCCTCGGGCAGGGTCTGCAGCGCCTGGCGCAATTCGTCCAGGGCGACGGGCGCCTCGGGATCGTCGACGGCGATCAGGGTGCGCTCGGCGGCTTCCTGGTCCAGCTGGGTCTGACGCCAGGAGCGGCGCTTCTCCGAATAGAACTGGTTGCGCAGGATCATGAAGGTCCAGGCCTTCATGTTGGTGCCCATCTGATAGCTGGCGCGCGCGTCCCAGGCCTTCATCATGGCTTCCTGGGCCAGGTCGTCGGCCGAGGTCGGGTCGCCGGTCAGGGTACGGGCGAAAGCGCGCAGATGGGGGATCAGGGTGACCAGTTCGGCCTTGAAGGCGCCGTCGTCGGCCGACGGGGGCCGGGATGGAGTGCTGGTCACTGTCCCTCCTTGGAGGACGACGCCTGATCCGCGCGTCTGAGAATCTCGAGGAACTCGTCGGGGACGGGCTCGTTCACGACCTCGTCGAACATATGGCGCAGCTTCACGCCGATCGCCTGCTGACGCAGACGAACCTCTTCAAGCCCTCGATCGCGCGACGGTGTCCCGTCGGGGTGAGCGGGGGTGTCCTTGGTGTTGATCATCGAGTTTACGGCTGCCGCCCAAGCCAGTTGAAACGCCTGTAGAAGCGGAAAACGCCGCCTCTTGCATACGGTTCCTAGCCTTCTGCGTTTTTATGCTCAAGCTGGCGAAGGAGCCGGGAACCGTGGCGCATTTGATACGTTGAGACCACTGGTGCGCCGACACGTGCGCGGCGCTGAGATTGTCGGGGAAAGACCGTATGAGCCTTCTGGCCAGACTTGCGCCTCATCTGCCCTATGTTCGTCGTTACGCCCGTGCGTTGACCGGCGACCAGGCCACGGGCGACAACTATGTGCGCGTGGCCCTCGAGGCGCTCGCGGCGGGCGAGCGCCAGCTGCCCACGGACATGACGCCGCGTGTCGCTCTCTATCATGTGTTTCACGCCATTTGGTCGGCCACGGGGGCGCAGCTCGAGGACGGCGCGGCGGCCGAAGGCGACGACGCGGCCCACCGTCTGATGCGGATTTCGCCGCGCTCGCGTCAGGCCTTCCTGTTGACCGCCCTGGAGGGCTTCACCCCGTCCGAGGCCGCTCAGATCCTGGCCGTCGATCCGCGCACGGTCGAACGCCTGATCGCCGAAGCGCAGTCGGACATCGACGCCGAACTGGCGACCGACGTCCTGATCATCGAGGACGAAGCCATCATCTCGGCCGACATCGAAAGCCTGGTGAAGGAGCTGGGCCACCGCGTCACCGGCACCGCCACCACCCACGACGAGGCCGTGGACGCGGTGTCGCGTCACAAGCCGGGTCTGGTGCTGGCCGACATCCAGCTGGCTGACGGCTCGTCCGGCATCGACGCGGTCAAGGACATCCTCAAGCGCTTCGACGTGCCGGTCATCTTCATCACCGCCTTCCCCGAGCGGCTGCTGACCGGCGAGCGCCCCGAGCCGACCTTCCTGATCACTAAGCCCTTCCAGCCGGAAACGGTGAAGGCGGCGATCAGCCAGGCGCTCTTCTTCCATCCTTCGCGCCAGAAGCAGGCCGCGTAAGGGCGACCCGACGGGACCGTTTCGAAAGGCCCCGAGCGCCGTCTCGGGGCCTTTTCCGTGTCTGGGCCATTGAGCGAACATCCGGGGTTCGCAGGCGATCGCATGTGAACCGATGTCGCTCTAGGTGGCGGGTTCGGCCAGCGCCGCAGCCGGAGCTTCGGCCGAAGCCTCGACCGGCGCGGGTTCGGAGGCGCCGTCTTGACGCGCGAAGCCGCTGTTGCTGACCGCCCACATGCCGATCAGCAGGACGGCGGCGGCTCCGGCCGAGAGCAGCAGGATCATCAGGATCTGCCGCCCGCCGCGGCCCTGGCGGACATACTGCGCCTCGACCGCATGGTGCGTGTTCACGGCGTCGGCGGAATGGGAATGCGGGTCTTGATGGGTCATCGGCTCGCCTCCTTGTCGCGGTTAGAAAACCTGTATGGCGAACGTCGCCGTCGCGCGGCCGTTCCTTCGACGGGAAGGGCGCCAGGAAGTCGGCCGAGCCGGGAACCGAGTTGCGCGCCCGTCGTTATCCGATCGCCGAGGGCTATTCCCCCGGACCGGCCTGATCGTCGGTCTTCGCCCTCGCCTCATTCTCGATGATGCGACTCCTGGCGGATCCTGAACGGGTCCGCCTTCTTTTTTGTCGGCAAGCGGGCTCGGGGCGCCTGATCCGCTTGCTCTGTGAGGAAGAGGCGTCACTATGGGTCTTGAAAGAAAACGCTCAGGGAGGCGGAATGATGAGCCTGCGCAACAGACAATGGATCCTGCGTCAGCGGCCGCACGGCCTGATCCAGGACGGCGATCTGGAGCTGGTGGAAAGCCTCGTGCCGGAGTTGAAGGACGGCGAGGTTCTGGTCCGCACCATCTATCTGTCGATCGACCCGACCAACCGCACCTGGATGAATGATTCCGAGGGCTATCTGCCGCCCGTCGGCCTGGGCGACGTCATGCGCGGCCTGACCCTGGGCGTAGTCGAACAATCGCGCGGCGAGCGGTTCAGGGAAGGCGACCTGGTCATGCCTCTGTCGGGCGCCTGGGCCGATTACGCCGTCGTGCCCGAGGCCGGGCTGCGGCCGGTTCATCGCGCGCCGGGCCTGCCGCTGACCGCCAACCTGTCCGTGCTGGGGATGACCGGCATGACCGCCTATTTCGGCGTCACCGACGTGCTGAAGGCCAAGCCGGGCGAGACCCTGGTCATCTCGGCGGCGGCGGGCGCGGTCGGCTCCATCGCCGGCCAGGTGGCCAAGCAGCGCGGCTGTCGCGTCATCGGCATCGCCGGCGGCGCCGAGAAATGCCGCTGGCTGACCGAGGACCTCGGTTTTGACGGCGCCGTCGACTACAAAAACGAGGACGTCGGCGACGCCCTAGATCGGCTGGCTCCGGACGGGATCGACCTCAATTTCGAGAACGTCGGCGGCGACATCATGATCGCGGTGTGGAACCGGCTGAAGGTGCACGGCCGCATGGCCGTCTGCGGCCTGATCTCGGCCTATAACGCCACGCGGATGCCGCCCTCGCCCAACTTCGCCCGCATCATCACCCACCGTCTGGACGTGAAGGGCTTCCTGGTCCTCGACTACGCCCACCGGGCCAAGGAGATGGTCGCCGAGATGGGGCCGTGGCTGGCGGACGGGAAGATTCACTGGAAGGTCCATGTCGACGACGGCCTGGAAGGCGCGGTCGGCTCGCTGAACCGCTTGTTCACGGGCGACCATGACGGCAAGCTGATGGTTCGGGTGTCGGAAGAACCGGCCGCCTGACCGAGGGAAGACCGCGCATGACCGAGCCGCTGCACATCCATTTCGAGGATTTCGAGATCGGCCAGGTCATTCCCCTGGGGGCCTGCGCGGTGGATGCGGCGGCGCTGGATCTGTTCGCGGAACGCTTCCTGCCGGGGTGGGACGTGGCCTATGGCGCGCCCGAGGCCATGGTCTACGCCCTGTGGAGCCGGCTGGCCGCCGATCGCACCAGCGGCTGGGCGGGCGCCAAGACCCTGGCGGTCGACGGCCTTCGCTTCCTGCGCAGCCCCCCGGCGGGCGAACTGCTGCGCGGTCGCCTGACCATCATGGGCAAGGATCCGGTAGGCGACGAGAAGGGCGTCGTCATCGCCCAGCAGGACCTGCTGGACGAGGCGGGCCGCCTGGTCTTCTCCTGCCTGACCCGCGCCCTGGTCGCGCGCCGCTAAGGTCGCGTCCTTCTCCCCTGTGGGAGAAGGTGGACGGCGAAGCCGGACGGATGAGGGGTTTCGCGCCCCTGACCGTCAGCCGGCGTCAAACTTCGGAGAGACCCCTCATCCGGCCCTGGCGGGCCACCTTCTCCCACAAGGGGAGAAGGATAAAAAACGCCCCGCCAGTTGCCTGACGGGGCGTTTGTCGTTTGGTGTTTTTCCAGGGACCTCAAGCCGCGCGAACGCGCGTTAGGCTCCTCAAAAAAATCAGGCGTTCGCGGCGACGGGCTGCTGCTTGGCGGCGCGGGTCAGGGCCATGGCGATCAGGCGATCCCAGCCCAGCAGCGACACCAGGTGGGCGTAGATCTGGCCCAGGGCGCCGTTGTCGCGCAGTTCGGCCAGCTTCTCGGCCGGCAGGGCCTTCAGCTTGTCTTCCGAGACGGCGAAATATTCGGCGATCTTCTGCGGCGTTCCGGCCGAACCGTCGGCGTTGCGCGGCGTGTAGTTGGCCTCGCGCACTTCGAACAGGTCCAGTTCCTTCAGCAGGGCGACGAAGGACTCGCTGCGCACGCGCTCCTGCTCGAAGTTGTTGCAGAACTCCATGCCGAAGTTGACGTAGCCGCTGGGCTGGCCGTTTTCGAACAGGGGAGTTTCGCCGCCTTCGACCACGAAGGGGGCGGCGCGGTCGATGCACAGCACCAGACGCTTCTGCTCGTCGTCATTGGCGAAGACGAAAGGATAGCGGCGGACGTAGGCCGGGATGTAGGCGTCGGGGCGGAAGTCGCCGTCCTCGATGAACAGGTTCTCGGCGGCGTTCAGGCCCATGGCGGCGACCGGTTGCTTGGCGTCGCCGACGAAGATGACCGGGTAGGACAGGGCGGCCGGGGCGAACTCGGTCACCGTCAGCGGCACCACATTGGTCTGGGCGACGAAGGCGTAGGGCTTGTCCGCCGGGGTCACGCCCAGCTTGCCGTGGGCCTCGGCCGACAGCGGCTCGGGCTGGGAATAGAACAGGACGTTGCCCGACAGGGGGCTGTTCGCTTGGGTCGCGTCGGTCATGAAAAAGGATCTTCTGAACAGAAAGGTCGGTTCTTCTAGCCTATGGTCGGAGCCTCCGCAAACGCCGCTGTTTGGCCACATTGCGTCAGCGGTCGGCGGCGTCGCGCGCGGGTGCGACCGTGGATGCGGTTGCAGCGGCGGTCATGACCTCCTAGCTGTAGGCCATGGGTCTGGCCTGCGATCACGAACACGCTGAACACCATCTCGGCGCCGCCGAGGTGGACCGCGCCCTGGCCGCCGTCGAGGCGCGCTGCGCCGCCGACGGCGAGCGCATGACCGCCCCGCGCCGCCGGGTGCTGGAGCTGCTGCTGACGGCGGGCGAGCCGGTGAAGGCCTATGACCTGATCGCCCGCTACGGCCTGGACGGCCAGGCGGCCAAGCCCCCGACCGTCTATCGCGCGCTCGACTTTCTGGAGCGCCGGGGCCTGGCGCACCGCATCGCCTCCATCAGCGCCTATGTCGCCTGCACCGCCGACGCCCTGGGCGAGGACAAGGGGCACGCGGCGGCCTTCCTGATCTGCGATTGCTGCGGCGCCGCCGAAGAGGTGGCGGTCCAGGGCGGCGACGCCTTCGCCCGCGCCGCCGCCGGCGCCGGCTACGCCATCGAACGCACCACCATAGAAGGGCATGGCCGCTGCCCGGCCTGTCGCGTGGCGGCCTGAACCTGATGGACGCCCTGGCCCTGTCGGCGCCGCGCCGGATCAGCGTCCCCATCGACAACCGCTGGGGCGCGGGCCAGATGGCGGTGCTCGACTTCGGCGATCCCGAGCGACCGGTCGACCTGGTCTTCGTCCACGCCAACGGCTTCAACGCCCGCACCTACCGCACCCTGTTGCAGCCCCTGTCCAGCGCCCTGCGCATCTGGGCGCCTGACCTGCGCGGCCATGGGGCGACGCGTCTGCCCGCCCAGCCCGAAGGCCATCGCAGCTGGAAAGATCACCGCGACGACCTGATCGCCCTGCTGGAGGCGACGGGCGGCCCGCCTGTGGCCCTGGCCGGCCATTCCATCGGCGGGACCAGCGGCCTGCTGGCCGCCGCCGAGCGGCCCGACCGGGTGTCGCGTCTGCTGCTGCTCGACCCCGTGATCTGGCCGCGCCCCATGGTGATGGCGCTGAATCTGCCGCTGGCCGGGCGGCTGTCGCGACGCTTTCCCATCGTCTCGCGCACCCTGAAACGCCGCGCCGTGTTCGACAGCCGGGAGCAGGCCCTGGCCGCCTATCGGGGGCGGGGCGCCTTCAAGGGTTGGCCGGACCTGATGCTGGCCGACTATCTGGCCGACGGCCTGATCGAGACCGACAAGGGGTTGGAGCTGGCCTGCAGCCCGGCGTGGGAGGCCTCGAACTACGCCGCCCAGGCGCATGACCCCTGGCGCGCCCTGGCCCGCTATCCGGGCGCGGTGCGCATCCTCAAGGGCGAGACCGGCAGCCTGTGCGCGGTTCGGCCCGGCGGGCGTCGGCCCGATTTGCAGGTCGAGACGGTGGCGGGCGGCGGCCATCTGTTCCCCATGACCCACACAGAGATCACCCGCGACGCTCTGTTCGATCTGGCGGTCTGACCTCGGCGGGGGTTGTCGTCGGGCGGTTCGATGCTAGTCCTGACGGACGATGACGTCGTCCGCCGCCCCTTCCCAACTGCCGCGCATCCTGCTGGGCGTCGTGATCGGCGCCGTGCTGGGCCTGCTGATGCTGGGGGTGGCGCTGGCCGCCTGGTGGCTGGCTGTGGCGCGCCATACGCCGCAGCCGATCGTCGCGCCCGAGGGGTTCGAGGCGCGTCTGGAAGCGGCGGCCGGGCCCGCCGCCTTCGGCCTTGCCCCCGTCTATGTTCACGGCGCTGCCAGCGGCGCCGACTGGCTGGCGCAGATCGCACCCGAGCTGGAATCTCAGGGGTATGACCTCCGTCCGACGCCGCCCGACGATCCCGTGCTGGCGCGCGAGATCGAGCGCCTGGCTCGCCGGTGGGCCGAGCCGCCGCGTCGTCCCCTGCTGATTTGGCGAGGGCCGACCGGCTTGGTGCTGTGCCGGTGCGATCATCCCCGCGCGCGGGCGCAGGCGCGTCAGTTGCTTGCGGCCGCAGCCTCGCTTGATGGAGCGCCGACGTCGACGCCTCCGGCCGTCGCCTCGCGCCGCGCCGCCGAACCGGCGGGCCCGGCCTATCCGCGTCTCGGGCCGCCACCGGCCAAGACCGTTGCGCCCTCCGCGCCGCCCGCCGCAGCCCCGGCGCGAGCTGCGCCTCCGGCCCCCGCCTTGCCGGGCGATCCGGCGCCGAGAGCCAAGGCGCCGCCCTCGCCGGGCCGATCCTCGCCCGCTCGCCCGGCCTCGCCCCGTCGCACGGATCCGCCCGAGGCCCGGCGCGACGCCGACAGCCTGTTCTTCTGAGACCTAGTCCAGCCGGGCGCAGGCGTGGATCAGCCGCGCCACGTCGTCCTCGCTCTGATACAGGCTGAAGCCGAAGCGGATCACGTCGTCGCGCACGTCGGCGATGACGTTCATCTCCTGCAGGGCCGCCTTCCAGCGCGGGGCGTCGGCGTGACGCAGCGCCAGGAAGCGGGCGCGCGGCGCCGCTCCCTCGACCGGGTTCAGGATCTCGGCCTTGTTCACCGCCCCGGCGTCTCCGCCCTGGATCGCCGTCTGAAACCGGGTCTGAAGGCCGCGTGCGTGGTCGGCGATCATTGCCGTGGTCAGGCCGTGCTGGTCCAGCATCCGGCGCACGGCGTTGAAGCGATACAGGGCGCTGGCGTCGAAGGTGGCCCCCCAGAAGCGGCCGCCGTCGGTGCGGTACTGGACGCCGCCGGGCGGGCCTTCCAGATGGCCGAACTCGGCGAACCAGCCGGTCACGACCGGGCGCGGGCCGAAGCCGGGCGGAGCGTGCAAGAAGCAGGCGCCTTCGCCCGCCATGGCGTATTTGTAGCCGCCGGCCAGATAGAAGACCCGATCCGCCACGGCCGACAGGTCCGTCGGCGTCGCCATGAAGCCGTGGTAGCCATCCACCACTACCCACGGGCCCGCCGGATCGGCCAGCTCCGCCAGCTCGCCGATCTCGCTCGAACAGGCCGCCGGTGCGGAAAAAGACCTGGCTGACGAAGATCAGGTCGTGCCCGCCCGCCCTAGCCGCGGCGACGAAGCGGTCGGCGAAGGTCTCGAACGGCGCCAGGGGCACGCGGGTGACGACCGCCTGTCCCGCTTCCTCCCAGCGTTCCGACTGGCGGCGGAAGGAGTGGAACTCGCCGTCGGTGGCCAGGATGCGCACCGGCGCCCTGTCGACCGCCGAGACGATGCGCAGCAGGATTTCATGCGTGTTGGGCGCGAAGATCAGGCTGTCGGGGGAGGGCAGGCCCAGCTCTCCGGCTACATGGCCCTGAGCCTCGGGAATGACGTCGCCGAACACCAGGTCCCATTTTCGGTCGGCGAAGCGGTTGGCCTCGGCCCAGGCCTGAACCTGGCCGTCGAAGCTGGCGTCGGGCCACAGGTGGTGGCTGTGGGCGGCGAAATGCAGGCGTTCCGGATCAAGGCCGAGCGCGCGCGAGAACAGGGGCTTGTAGTTCATGGCCGCACGCTAACCTGCGTGGCAGGCGGCGTCACCGGCCAAAGAAAAAGGCGGGCCGCTTTCGCGAACCCGCCTCTCTCAACTCGATCTTTGGCGCTCAAGCAGCGAGCGACCGCGTCGCGAGCGTAGCGCCGCGCGCGTCAGCGCGCCTCAAATAAGACTGCCATGGCAGTGCTTGAACTTGCGGCCCGAGCCGCAGGGGCAGTCGGCGTTGCGGCTGGTGCGCTCCCAGCCGATGGGCAGGGCTTCGACCGGCAGTTTGGAGCGGTCGTCGCCCGTCAGCTGGCCTTCGGGATTCTGAGCCATCGGGTTCAGCATCTCGTTCTCGCCGGTGCCGGGGTTCAGGTGGATTTCCTGGAACTCGGGCATCTCCATCGGCGGGGGCGCCTGGAACTGGAACTCGACCGTCATCAACCAGCGCGTAACGTTGTGGCGCAGGTCGTGCAGCAGCGTCTCGAACAGGTTGAAGGCCTCGGTCTTGTATTCGTTCAGCGGGTCGCGCTGGCCGTAGCCGCGCAGGCCGATGACGCCGCGCAGGTGGTCCAGATGGACCAGGTGCTCGCGCCACTGCATGTCGATCATCTGCAGCATGAACTGCTTTTCCAGACCGCGTGTCTGGTCGGCGCCGATCAGCTCCAGACGCTCGGCGGCGCGGGCGTCGGCGGCGGCGAGGATGCGTTCCTCGATCTCCTCGTTGGAGACGCCTTCCTCCGCGGCCCAGTCATGCAGGGGCAGTTCGAGGCCGAGGGTGGACTTCACCCGCTCGTCCAGGCCGTTGATGTCCCACTGCTCGGCATAGGCCTTGGGCGGCATGTAGCGCTCGACCAGATCGTTGATCGCGTCGTTGCGGAAGTCGGCGACCAGTTCCGACAGATCCTCGGAGTCCATGAACTCCTGGCGCTGTTCGAACACGGCCTTGCGCTGATCGTTCACGACGTCGTCGTACTTCAGCACGTTCTTGCGCATGTCGTAGTTGCGGGCCTCGACGCGCTTCTGGGCGGTCTCGACGGCGCGGTTCAGCCAGGGGTGGCTGATGGCCTCGCCCTCGGCCACGCCGAAGGACTTCATGATGCTGTCCAGACGGTCGCCGGCGAAGATGCGCAGCAGGTCGTCTTCGCACGACAGGTAGAATTTCGAGGTGCCGGGGTCGCCCTGACGGCCGGTGCGGCCGCGCAGCTGGTTGTCGATACGGCGGCTTTCGTGGCGTTCGGTGCCCAGGACGAACAGGCCGCCGACGGACATGGCCTTGGCCTTGGCGGCGGCGATCTCGGCCTTGAATTCCTCTTCCTTGGCGGCGAGGGCCTCGGGCGTCACCTCGACGGCCATGTTGCGCTGTTCCTGGGTCCAGCGCTGGACGCGCATCTCCAGGTTGCCGCCCAACTGGATGTCGGTGCCGCGGCCCGCCATGTTGGTGGCGATGGTCACCGCGTGCGGCAGACCCGCCTCGGCGACGATGTAGGCTTCCTGCTCGTGCTGACGCGCGTTCAGCACATTGTGCGGAATGCCGCGGCCGGTGACGTATTCCACGTCATAGGCCAGGTCGCCGGCCTTCTGGGCGTCCTTCTCGCGGCCCTCGTATTCGGGCTTCACCTTGCGCGAGACTTCGACCTGATAGTCGTAGTCCTTCAGCAGGTCGGACAGTTCCTCGGACTTCTCGATCGACACCGTGCCGACCAGGATCGGCTGGCCGCGCACGTAGCAGTCGGCGATCTGGGCGGCGATGGCGCGGTTCTTCTCGGCGAAGGTGCGATAGACCTCGTCGTCGTAGTCCTTGCGCTGGATCGGGCGGTTGGTCGGCACTTCCAGGACGTCCATCTTGTAGATGTCGAGGAATTCCTGGGCCTCGGTCGCGGCGGTGCCGGTCATGCCGGACAGCTTTTCGTAGAGGCGGAAGTAGTTCTGGATGGTCACCGAGGCCAGGGTCTGGTTCTCGGGCAGGATCTTGACGTCCTCCTTGGCCTCGATGGCCTGGTGCAGACCTTCGGACAGGCGACGGCCGGACATCATGCGGCCGGTGAATTCGTCGATCAGGACGATCTCGCCGTCCTTGATGATGTAGTCCTTGTCGCGCTGATACAGGGTGTTGGCGCGCAGGGCCTGGTTGACGTGGTGGACCAGACTGACGTTGGCCGGGTCGTACAGGTCGACGGTGTCCTCGGCGAAGTGGCCGCCCTGTTCGAGCATCTGCTCCATGCGCTCCGAGCCCAGCTCGGTCAGCAGGGCCTGGCGCTGCTTTTCGTCGAGGTCGAAGGTCGCCTTGTCCTTGACCAGCTCCTTCACCAGGGCGTCGATGATCTTGTAGAGGTCCGACCGGTCCTCGGTCGGGCCCGAGATGATCAGCGGCGTGCGCGCCTCGTCGATCAGGATGGAGTCGACCTCGTCGACGATGGCGAAGTGGTGGCCGCGCTGCACCATCTCGCGACGGTCGTAGACCAGGTTGTCGCGCAGATAGTCGAAGCCGAATTCGTTGTTGGTGCCGTAGGTGATGTCGGCCTGATAGGCCATCTGGCGCTGGCCCTGGGACAGGCCGTTGACGATGACGCCGACCTCCAGGCCCAGGAAGCGATAGACCTTGCCCATGGTGTCCGCATCGCGGCGGGCCAGGTAGTCGTTGACGGTGACGACGTGGACGCCCTTGCCGGCCAGGGCGTTCAGATAGACCGGAGCCACGGCCACCAGGGTCTTGCCTTCGCCGGTCCGCATCTCGGCGATGCCGCCCTCGTGCAGGATCATGCCGCCGGCCATCTGTACGTCGTACTGACGCTGGCCCAGAACGCGCTTGGAGGCTTCGCGCACGACGGCGAAGGCCTCGTTCTGCAGCTTGTCCAGGCTTTCGCCGCCCTCGACGCGGTCCCGGAAGGTCTGCGTCATCATGCGCAGTTCATCGTCCGAGAAGGCCTCGAACTTGGATTCAAGGGCGTTGATCTTCTGGACCTGGGCCTGGAAGGCCTTGACCTTGCGGTCGTTGGAGGAACCGAGAAGTTTCTTGGCGAAGCCGAGCATGGGCGATCCGGGTCAGGCGGTCGAGCGGCTGAAGGCTCTGAGAAAGACAGGTTTCGCCCGGTCGGGAGGCCGCGATCACGCCGACCCCAGGCCTTCCCTGCAGTCAGGGCGCGCGAAGGGCCGCGCATACGATCGAAAATCCCTCGACTTGGGCGCAGGCGGGACTTAAGCACCGCCCTTACCCCTGTCAACGCGAGGGCCTTTTTAAGGGCGGCGCGGCGCAGGCGCGAACGGCCGTTCCGGCGGCTTGCCCCCAGACCCCTGTCAGGAGCGTCCGATGCGAGCGCGGCGTCCCCTCCACAGCCTGTTCCTGATCGCCGCCGTCGGGCTGGCGCTGGGCGCCGCCGCCTGCGGGCGCGGCGGGGATGAAGCCGCGCCTGAGAAGAACGACCGCGTCGTCGCCAAGGTCAACGACCGTGCGGTCTGGGCCTCGGACGTGCGCCGCGAGGCGGTGGCCCAGGGGCTGATCGGCGAGGACGATCCTCTGGACCTGTCCTCCGAACTGTTCCGCCGGGTGATGGACGAGGTGGTCGACCAGAAGCTGCTGGCCGCCGAGGCCGAACGTCGCGGCCTTGATGTCAGCCCGGCCGCCCAGCGCCGCCTGCAGGCCGTGCGCGAGCGCATCCTGGGCGACATGCTGGTCGAGAAGGTGGTGTCCGGCGCCGTGTCCGACCAGGCGGTCGAACGCCTCTACGCCGAGCAGCAGCGTCTGGCGCGCACGACCGAGGAGGTTCGGGTGCGGTTGATCCTGGCGCCGACAAAGGAACAGGCCGACGCCGTTCTGGGCGTCCTGGGCCAGGGCGCGGCCTTCGAGGCGGTCGCCGCCCAGCGCTCCATCGACGACGCCACCCGCTATTCCGGCGGCGATCTGGGCTATTCGACGCTGGACGTCCTGCCGGGGGCCTACGCCTCCGCCCTGCAGGGCAAGACGCCGGGTCAGGTCGTCGGCCCGATCCAGACCGAAACCGGCTGGGCCGTGCTGAAGGTCGAGGATCGTCGCGCCGAGACGCCCCCGACCCTGGAGCAGGCGCGCCCCCAGATCGTGCGCTACCTGACCTATGAAGGCGTGCGCCAGCTGCTGGAGCAGTTGCGCGGCAAGGCCGAGGTCGAGATCACCCTGGACGAGGCGAAGACGCCGTCGCCTGCCGCCACGCCTCCCGCCCGGAAAACCTCCGCTCCTCCCGCCGCCGGAACCGCCACATGAGCCAGCCGTCCAAGTCCGCCTCGACCGGCAAGAAGATCGAAACCGCCATCGAGAAGGCGCTCGACCCGCTGGCCTCGGCGCTGAAGCGCGCGACGCAGTCGGCCGCCCAGGCGGTCGCCGCCGCGCCCGGCAAGCCCGGCCTGATGATCTCGCCGCTGGCCGTGCCGTTCCCGGCCATTCCGCCGATCGGCGGAGTCGAGATCGCGACGGCGCAGGCGGGCTTCTACAAGCATGAGCGCGACGATCTGGTGGTCTTCCGCTTCCCGCAGGGCGCGTCCTGCGCGGGCGTCTTCACCCGGCACAAGGTCGGCTCGGCGCCGGTCGACTGGTGCAAGCGTCATCTGGACGCCGACAAGGGCGGCGAGGGGGTCAAGGCCCTGGTCGTCAACGCCGGCTGCGCCAACGCCTTCACCGGCAAGGCGGGCGCCGATGCGGCGCGCCGCACGGCCTCCGAGGTCGCCAAGCGCTTCGACTGCCGCCAGCGCGACGTCATGCTGGCCTCGACCGGCGTCATCGGCGTGGTGCTGGACGACAAGAAGATCACCGCCCGCCTGTCTGCGGTCGAAGCCGGTCTGAAGGCCGACAACTGGGCCCAGGCCGGTCTGGGCATCATGACCACGGACACCTTCCCCAAGGGCGCCTACGCGGAGTGCGAGATCGAAGGCGTCAAGGTCCGCATCGCCGGCATCGCCAAGGGCTCGGGCATGATCGCGCCGGATATGGCGACCATGCTGGCCTTCATCGTCACCGACGCCGACATCGCCCCGCCGGTGCTGAAGGCCCTGCTGAACCTGCACGTCCGCACCACCTTCAATTCGGTGACGGTGGACGGCGACACCTCGACCAATGACACGGCGCTGCTGTTCGCCACGGGCGCGTCCGGCGCGCCGCGGATCGGCCGCGTCGGCGACCGCCGCCTGAAGGAATTCTCGGCCGCGCTGGACGACGTCATGCTCGATCTGGCCCACCAGCTGGTGAAGGACGGCGAGGGCGCGACCAAGTTCGTCAAGGTGACGGTCGAGGGCGCCGCTTCGCCCGCCTCGGCGCGCAAACTGGCCAAGTCGATCGCCGACAGCCCCCTGGTCAAGACCGCCATCGCGGGCGAGGACGCCAACTGGGGCCGCATCGTCATGGCCGTGGGCAAGACGGAGGAGGCGGTCGACCGCGACCGTCTGGCCATCCGCTTCGGCCCGCACGTCGCCGCCGTCGACGGCGCGCCCTCGCCGACCTACGACGAGGCGGTCATGAGCGCCTATATGAAGAACCCAGAGATCGACATCACCGTTCATGTCGCCTCGGGCCGGGCCTCGGCTACGGTGTGGACCTGCGATCTGACCAAACGCTACATCGAGATCAACGGGGACTACCGCTCGTGAGCGAGACGCCCGCCGTTCCCACCGTTCTGGTCGTCGCCGTCGCCCTGATCGACCCGGACGGCCGCGTGCTGATCGCCAAACGGCCCGAAGGCAAGCAACTGGCGGGTCTGTGGGAATTCCCCGGCGGCAAGGTCGAGCCGGGCGAGCGGCCCGAAGCCGCCCTGATCCGCGAGCTGAAGGAAGAACTGGGCATCGACGTGAAGGAGGCCTGCCTGGCCCCCTTCGTGTTTACCAGTCACGCTTACGAATCCTTTCACCTGTTGATGCCACTCTATCTGTGCCGGCGCTGGTCCGGCGTGGTCGAGGCGCGCGAGCACGCGGGTCTGGCCTGGGTGAAGCCGGACAAGCTGTCGGCCTATCCCATGCCTCCGGCCGACGAACCGCTGATCGCCTGGTTGCGCGATCTGCTCTGACGGGCCGACGATAGGGGAGGGCCGGGCGTGAAGGGTTTCATCTGCCGGTTCCATCGCGACGAAGGCGGCGCCACGGCCATTGAATACGGCCTGATCTGCGCCCTGATCTTTCTGGTCATCATCGCCGCCGTCACCGCCTTCGCGGTGCGATCGAACGCCATGTACGACTACATCTCGACGACCATCAGCGCTGCGATCAGCGGAAGCTGAGCCTCAGTCCTCCTCGCCGGTCTGCTCCCTGACGCCCAGGGCGTCGGCGAGACGCGTCTTGGCCGAGCCGCGCCTGGCGGGCTTCTGCTGGCTCTCGTGCGGCGCCCATCCGGCCAGATGCACCATTTCGAAAGTAGCGGGGATGCGCCCGTCCGCCTCGGCGTGACGCTCGGCGTAGAGCTGGGCCGCGCGGGCCAGCACGGCGCGGCTGAGGGGGCGGATCGGCCCGGCCAGCACGTTCGTCTCGCCCATCGCCCGCAGGTCGCGCATCAGGGCGAAGGGATCGCCATAGCGCACCGTCACCCGGTCCACGTCCGTCACCGGCAGGGCGAACCCGGCTCGTTGCAGCAGGGCCGCCCCGTCGAAGCCGTCAGCGAAGGGCGAGACGCGCGCCTGGGCGCCGCCGTTGACCTCCAGCTCCGCCTCGGTCAGCACGCCGCGCAACTCCTTCAGCGTCGCGGCGCCGAACAGGCTGGCGACGAATAGGCCGTCGGGCTTCAGCGCGCGGCGGATTTGGCTCAGCGCGCCGGGCAGGTCGTTGGCCCAGTGCAGGCCCAGAAGATTGATGATCAGATCGGCCGATCCGTCCTCAAGCCCCAGCGGTCCCGCGCCGGGCGCGGCGCGCTCGGCCGTCGAGCCGACGGCGCGCACCTGCGCCACCCTTTCGCGCGCCGGGCTGTCGGCCAGGGCGCGGGCGAAGACGCCGGGGTGCGGCGACAGGTCGACGGGCGTCTGAAACTCGCGCAGGATCACCTCCAGACTGTTCACCGCATTGTCGGCGGCGCGCAGGTGCAGGAAGTCGGCGTCGGGGAAACGTCGGGCGGCGCGGTTCAGGCGCGCGGCGCGTCGGGCGGCGTCGAAGATGATCGGGGGACCGGAGGAGGGAGAGGGGGCGCTCATGTCGGTTCAGGATGGGGGCTGGCGAGGTCGATTGAAAGGCGTGAGCTCGCCTTTAGCATCCGGCGCGCGCGATGCGGGCCGGGGCCTGCTGGATATTCTGTTGCCGCCTGTGGCTCACGACAGCCGCGAGGCGGCGGCGTCCGCGGGCCTGTCGCCCGACGCCTGGAGCCGGGTGGCCTTTCTGGAGGCGCCGGTCTGCGACGGTTGCGGCGCGGCGTTCGAATATGACGGCGGCGACTTCGCGGCGGAGCGGTGCGCGGCCTGCGTCGCCAGTCCGTACGCCTTCGGCCGGGCGCGAGCGGCCTGCGTCTATGACGAGGCGTCGCGGGGGATTATCCTGAAGTTCAAGCACGGCGATCAGCAGCAGTTCGCCCCCCTGTTCGCCCGCTGGATTAGCCGTTCGGCGGCGCCCCTGATCGAGGCGGCCGACGCCGTGGTTCCCGTGCCGCTGCATCGCGCCCGCCTGCTGTCGCGGCGCTTCAATCAGGCGGCCGAGATCGCCCGGCCGCTGGCCCGCGCGGCGCGGCTGGACTATCTGCCCGACGCCCTGATCCGTCCTCTGCCGACCGCCAGCCAGGGCGGCAAGTCCGCGCGCGGACGGCGACTGAACGTCAAGGCGGCCTTCGCCGTGACCGAGGCTGGGCGCCGACGCATCAAGGGACGTCGTCTGCTGCTGATCGACGACGTGCTGACCACGGGGGCCACGGCCGAGGCCTGTGCGCGGGTGCTGATGGAGGCCGGAGCCCGCGCCGTGGACCTGGCTGTCATCGCGAGGGTGAAAAACGCGCGCGAACCGCTTAAGTGAGGGAGAACCTTCCCATTCGCCTTCAGGAGCTCCCCTTGGCCGACGTCGTTCTCTACACCAAACCCGGCTGCCCCTACTGCATCCGCGCCATGGCCCTGCTGGACCGCAAGGGCGCGGCCTATACGAACATCGTCGCCTCCAACGATCCCGAGAAGAAGGCCGAGATGGTCGAGCGCTCGGGCGGCGCGGCCACCTTCCCGCAGATCTTCATCAACGGGAAGCACGTCGGCGGCTCGGACGACATCCACGCCCTGGACCGCAAGGGCGAGCTGGACGCCCTGCTGGCGGCCTAGGTGATCGACACGCTCGACATTGCGCTGATCCAGACGCGGACGCCGGCGACGGCGGCCGCGGGGCTGGCGCATGTCGAGCCTCTGATCCGCCAGGCGGCGGCTGAGGGCGCGCAACTGATCCTGACGCCCGAGGGGACCAATTTTCTCGAACAGCGCCGGGCCTTGCGCGACGCCGCCCTGTCGGACGAGGACGCCGATCCCGCTGTCGCCGGGCTCAAGGCCCTGGCCGCCGAACTGGGCGTCTGGCTGCTGGTCGGCTCGGTCATCGTGCGCTCGGGCGCCGAGGGCGATCCGCGCGCCGCCAACCGGTCCCTGCTGATCGACCCCAGCGGGGCGATCACGGCCCGCTATGACAAGCTGCACGTCTTCGATGTCGACCTGCCGAACGGCGAGACCTATCGCGAAAGCGCCTCGATCAGGCCAGGCGAGACGGCGGTGGTCGCCGACAGCCCCTGGGGCGGTCTGGGCCTGACCATCTGCTACGACCTGCGTTTCCCGCATCTGCACCGCGCCCTGGCCAAGGCGGGCGCGAGCCTGATCGCCGTTCCCGCAGCCTTCACCCGCCCGACCGGCGAGGCGCATTGGGAGATCTTGCTGCGCGCCCGCGCCATCGAGACGGGCGCCTTCGTCCTGGCACCGGCCCAGGGCGGCACGCATGAGGACGGCCGCCAGACCTGGGGCCGCTCCCTGGTCGTCGGCCCGTGGGGCGAGGTCATCGCCCGCCTCGACCACGATGAACCGGCCGTTCTGCACGCCCGGCTGGACCTTCAGGCCGTGGAGAAGGTGCGCGCCAGCGTGCCCGCCCTGCGCCACGACCGCGACTTCGACCTGCCCCTATGATCCGTTACGCCCTGTCCTGCGACCACGACCACGGCTTCGAGGCCTGGTTCGGCTCCTCGTCCGACTATGACGATCAGGCGGCGCGCGGCCTGGTCGAATGCCCCTTCTGCGGTTCGGCGACGGTGAGGAAGCAGGTGATGGCCCCGGCCGTCTCCGGCACGAAGAAGACCGCGCCCTCGCCCGACGCCATGAAGCAGATGCAGTCGATGATGATGCAGGCGGCGCAGCAGGTGCGCGACCATGTCGAGCAGAATTTCGACTACGTCGGCGACGCCTTCGCCCGCGAGGCCCGCGACATCCACGAAGGCCGCAGCGAGAAGCGCGAGATCTACGGCGAGGCCACCCCCGCCGAGGTGAAGAAGTTGAAAGACGACGGCGTGCCTTGCGCGCCCCTGCCCAGCCTGCCGCCCGACCCCAAGAAGGCGAACTGACTGCAGATGGGGGAGGGGAGCAGCGGTACGAGGAATTCGCCCCGCCTGACCCTTTGCGCCCCTTCGTGCGCCTGCTGTGGACCTACGCCGCGCCAAGCCCCAGCGGCGGGGTTCAGCGCATCGCCCCGGACGGCTGTCCCGAACTGATCGTCGATCTGGCCGCCCCCTATGAGGAACAGGACGCCGACGGCGTCTTCCGCCTTCAACCGCCGGTGATCTTCGCCGGCCAGATGACCCGGCCCATGGCCATCCGTCCGGTCGGTCCGGTCGAGATCGTCGCCGCCAAGTTCGAGCCGGACGGGGCGCGCGCGTTTCTCGACCGCCCGCTGATCGAGGCGACCGACCGGCGGCTGGACCTCGTGGCGCGGCTGGACGGCTTCACGGCGCCGTCCGGCGATCCGGCGGGGCAGGCCGCCGCCCTGGGCGCCTGGCTGGAGGAACAGCGCCGGGCGGGCGACTGGCGTATCGATCCGGCTGTCCGCGCTCAGGTCGCCGCCGCCGAGAGCGATCTTGAGGGGCCGCCTTTGAGTCCCGCCGAGCGCCGCGCCCTGCAGCGCCGGTTCCGCGACCGCGTCGGCGTGGCGCCGCGCACCCTGCGCTCGGTCTTTCGTTTCCGCCGCATCTTCGATCATGCGATGGGCCAGGACGCCGACGCCGCCTCCTGGCTGGAGGCCGGTCTGGCCGCCGGCTATTTCGACCAGCCGCAGATGGCGCGCGACTTCCGCCGCTTCCTGGGCTGCACCGCCACCGCCTGGGCGCGCGAACAGGTGGAACTGGCGCGACGGCTGGCGTCGCATTCCTACAAGCCCGCGCCGTGAGGGCGGCGTAACCTTCCTTCCGTCCTTGAGGAGGGGAGAGCCCCATGTCCGTTTCCAGCCTGCTGGCCGCCGCCCTGTTGCAGACCGCCGCGCCCGCGACGCCTGCGCCCGATCTGTCTTGGCTGGCGGGCTACTGGCTGGACTGTTCCGGCGGGCGCGAGGCGTCCGAGACCTGGAGCGACCCGCGCGCGGGGCTGATCGTCGGCCACTCGGTGACTGTGCGCAATGGCCGCAGCGGCTTCGAGAACGCCCGTATCGGTCCCCTGAAGGACGGCGGCCTGGCCTATTTCGCCCAGCCGGGCGGCGCGCCCGCGACCCCCTTCCGCCTGATCGACAGCGGCCTGCAGCGGGCGGTTTTCGCCAATCCGGACAACGACTTTCCGCACCGCATCATCTATGAACGCGCGGGGGATGTGCTGACCGCCCGGATCGAAGGGGCGGACGACGACGAGAACCGGAGCGTGCAATGGCGATTCAACAGGGCGGAGCTGAACGCCCGCTGTCCCCTCTGACCTGGCGGCCGATGACGGCGGACGATCTCGACGGCGTGGTCGCGGTGGCTCAGCTGTCCTTCCCCGATCATCCGGAAGAGCGCGCCTGCTTCGCCAACCGTCTGGAACTCCACCCTGAGGGCTGCTTCGTCCTGGCCGCCGAGGACGGGCCGGTGATGGGCTATCTGGTCGCCTATCCGTGGGTGCGGAACGCCGCCCCGGCGCTGAACGTGCTGATCGACGCCATCCCGGCCGAGGCCGAGGTCGTCTATCTGCACGACCTGGCCCTGCACCCCGACACGCGCGGCGGCGGCCACACCCGGCCGGTGGTCGAGCGTCTGGCGGAGCAGGCCAAGACGGCGGGCTGGCCGGCGGTCGCCCTGGTGGCGGTCAATGACGCATCCAGCTTCTGGGCGCGCAACGGCTTCGAGATCCAGAACCCGCCGGGCATGGCCGAGAAGCTGGCCAGCTACGGCGACGACGCCCGCTATATGGTCAGGCCGCTGTAAGCGTCTTCAGCACGAAGGCGAGGCGCTCGGCGACGGGCGCCTGGGGCAGCTCGATCAGTTCATAGCCGAAGCGCGGATAGGTCTCGGCCATGGCGTCGAAGGTGCGGCGGGCCTCGTCCAGATCCTGTTTGCGCTCGGCGTCCTGGCCGAAGATCTCGGGCCAGACCGGGGCGATGAAGACGCGCCGGTCATAGCGGATGTCCTGCGCCGCCCGCTCCACATGGGCCGGGACCGGCAGGCCGCACAGGGTCAGATAACCGACCACGTCCGGAACGCCGCGGTCGAAGAAGACGGGCCCGGCGGCGCCCTCGGCGCCGGTGTGAGCCTCAAGCTCGCGATCCAGCATCAGTTCAGCGAACAGGGCGCGGTCCTTCCACGGCAGGGCCTCGCCGTCGATGGCCTGCTGGCGGCGGATGATCGCCCGCCCGGCCTCGGGCGAAGTCGCATGGCCCGCCGCCGACAGCGCTTCCAGCAGGGAGGTCTTGCCCGAGCCGGGACCGCCGGTCAGGACGATGCGGCGCGGGCCGCTCATGCGTCGCGGGTCGCCATCATCATGTAGTTGATGCCCACGTCGTCGCCCTCGCTCCAGCGGTCGTTCAGCGGGTCATACGCCAGGCCATAGGGGCCGGTGACGGTCAGGGGCTCGCCGTCCAGCATGGCGCGCAGTTCATCGGGCTTGAGGAACTGGCGCCAGTCGTGGGTGCCCGCCGGCACCCAGCGCAGCACATACTCCGCCGCGACCTTGCCCAGCAGCAGCCCCTTCAGCGTACGATTCAGGGTGGCGACGATCATCAGGCCGCCCGGTTTGATCAGTTTCGAGCAGGCGCGGATGAAGCTTGTCGGATCGGCGACGTGTTCGATGACCTCCATCGTCAGCACGACGTCGAACGGGCCGGCGCCCGCTTCCACCATCTGCTCCACCGTGGCGGCGCGATAGGCGATGTCCAGACCGACCTGTTCGGCATGGGCGCGGGCGGTGCCGATGTTCTCGGACGAGGCGTCGATGGCCGTGACCTCAAAGCCCATGCGCCGCATCGGCTCGGCGATCAGGCCGCCGCCGCAGCCGATGTCGATCAGGCTGAGTCCGTCGAAGGGCGCGCGCGCCTTCACGTCGCGATCAAAGTGCTCCGCCGCCCGATCGCGCACGAATTTCAGCCGCGCCGGATTGAAGCGGTGCAGGGGGGCGAAAGGGCCCTTGGGATCCCACCACGCGGCCGCCTGGGCCGAAAAGCGCGCCACGTCGGCCGGGTCGATGCTGGGCCCTTCGGCACGATCGGTTGCAAAGGGTGAAAAACCCTCTTCGCTTTGGGGTTTGCGCGGATCGAGGCTGTCGTTAGAAGCGGGCATGGGCAGAGGCATGGACCGCCTTCGCCCGCCATGCAAGCAGGGGATCAGACGCCAGGATGACGCGGGCCGACACGAACCGGTTGGTGATGAAGTTCGGCGGCACGTCCATGGCCGACCTTGAACGCATCCGTCGCGCGGCGCGCATCGTCGCCGCCGAAGCCGCCAGAGGCAAGAAGGTGGCCGTGGTCGTCTCGGCCATGGCGGGCAAGACCAATGAGCTGGTCGCCTGGACCGACGGCGTGGGCGCCGCGGCGCCGGGTCTGTACGGCGACGGCGCCCTGTCGGACGATGAATACGACGTGGTGGTCGCCTCGGGCGAGCAGGTGACCTCGGGCCTGCTGGCCCTGACCCTGCGCAACATGGGCCTGAAGGCGCGCAGCTGGATGGGCTGGCAGATTCCGATCCTGACCGACGACGCCCATGGCCGCGCCCGTATCGAGGAGGTGCCGGGTGATGCGCTGGGGGCCGCCGTCGACGCGGGCGAGATCGCCATCGTGCCGGGCTTCCAGGGCGTGACCCGCGACGGACGCATCACCACCCTGGGCCGGGGCGGGTCGGACACCTCGGCCGTGGCCGTGGCGGCGGCCCTGGGCGCGCCGTGCGATATCTATACCGACGTGGACGGCGTCTATACGACCGACCCGCGCATCCAGAGCCGCGCCCGGCGTCTGGAGAAGGTGTCCTACGAAGAAATGCTGGAGATGGCGTCGCTCGGCGCCAAGGTGCTGCAGACCCGCTCGGTCGAGCTGGCCATGCACAAGCGCGTGCCGGTGCGCGTCCTGTCCAGCTTCATCGAGCCGGACGAAAACGGGATTCTGCCGCAACACGCCGGCACCCTGATTTGCGACGAGGATGAGATCGTGGAAAAGCGCATCGTTTCCGGCGTGACCATGAGCCGGGACGAAGCCCGGATCACGCTGCTGGGCCTGTCGGACCGGACGGACGCTCCGGCCGACGTCTTCACCCGCCTGGCCGAGGCCGAGGTCAACGTCGACATGATCGTGCAGAGCCAGGCCCGCACCGAAGGCGCGGTCAACCTGACCTTCACGACCGGCCGCCGCGACGCCCGTCGCGCCGCCGATCTGATGAGCGCGGCCAAGGCCGATATCGGCTTTGAGGAAATCCGCGTCGATGACGACGTGGCCAAGGTCTCGGTGATCGGCGTGGGCATGAGAAGCCACGCGGGCGTGGCCCAGACCATGTTCCGCGCCCTGGCCGACAAGGGCGTGAAGTTTCAGGCCATCTCGACCTCGGAGATCAAGATCAGCGTCCTGATCGACTCCGATTACGCCGAGCTGGCGGTTCGGGCGCTGCACGCGGCCTACGGACTGGACGCGGAAGACTAGGATAACGGAATCGCCCCCCTATCTGGGAACTGAAGGCCAGAGGGCGGCAAGGCGGGAGAGACCATGGTCAAGGGCGGGTCAGTGACGGCGAGGGGGCCTCGCCTCCTGCTGCGTCAGATCCGCGAGGCTCTGGCCGGCGCCGGCGGCGGCGCGCCGGCCCAGGATCGACTGAACATGGTGGTGCGGATCATCGCCCGCTCCATGGTGGCCGAGGTCTGCTCCATCTATCTGCGGCGCGCCTCGGGCGAGCTCGAACTGTTCGCCACCGAGGGGTTGAACCCCGACGCCGTCCACAACACCCGCCTGCGCCCCGGCGAGGGTCTGGTCGGCGAGGTGGCCCGCACCGCCGCGCCGCTCAGCCTGTCGGACGCCCAGTCGCATCCCAGCTTCTCCTACCGGCCCGAAACCGGCGAAGACCCCTATCACGCCTTCCTCGGCGCGCCCCTGCTGCGCGGCGGCCGGGCCATCGGCGTCCTGGTCGTCCAGAACCGCGCCGCCCGTCGCTATGACGAGGAAGAGGTCGAGGACATCCAGACCATCGCCATGGTTCTGGCCGAGACGGTGGCCTCGGGCGAGCTTCTGGCGCTGGAGGAGCTTCGCGACGTCGAGGTGGCGCCCCACCGCCCCGAACGGCTGAAAGGGCAGAAGTTCGCGGAAGGGTTGTCGTTCGGCCAGGCCGTGCTGCATGAGGCGCCGATCGCGCCCGAACAGCTTCTGGCCGACGACCCCGCCGCCGAGGAGGCGCGGCTGAAGGATGCGCTGGAGCGTCTGCGCACCAGCATCGACGCCCTGCTGGAAGGCAGCCAGGGCAAGCTGGGCGGCACCCCTTACGAGGTGCTCGAGACCTATCGCATGTTCGCCGACGACCGGGGCTGGAACCGGTCGTTGGAGGAGGCTGTGCGCTCAGGCCTGACGGCCGAGGCCGCAGTGGACCGCGTCCGCAACGAGCATCGCGCCCGCTTCGCCAACGCCCGCGACCCCTATATCCGCGAGCGGCTGCACGACTTCGAGGACCTGGCCAACCGTCTGCTGCGGCTGATGGCGGGCGACCATCCGGGCCAGCGCGACCTGCCCGACGACGCCATCCTGGTGGCCAAGAACCTGGGCCCGGCGGATCTGCTGGAATATCCGCGCGACCGGCTGCGCGGCCTGCTGCTCGAGGAAGGTTCGGCCGCCAGCCACGCCGCCATCGTCGCCCGCGCCCTTCAGATTCCTTGCGTCGGCCGCCTGCAGGGGCTGCGCGACCGCCTGACCGAGGGCGATCAGGTCATCGTCGACGGCGAGACGGGCGAGGCCTACCTGCGCCCCCGCCCCGACATGCTGGCGGCGGTCGAGAGCCGCATGGCCGTGCGCGAGCAGCGACGCGCCGAGTTCGACCAGCTGCGCGACACGCCGGCGGTCACGAAGGACGGCAAGCGCATCATGCTGCTGACCAACGCCGGCCTGGCGGTGGATCTGGAGAATCTGGACGCTACGGGGGCCGAGGGCATCGGCCTGTTCCGCACCGAGTTCCAGTTCATGGTCTCGGACGAGCTGCCGCGCCTGGACGCCCAGACGGCGCTCTACAAACTGGTGCTCGACGCGGCGGGCGACCGGCCCGTCACCTTCCGCACGCTCGACATCGGCGGCGACAAGGTGCTGCCCTATCTCGACAACGAGCGGGAGGAGAACCCGGCGCTCGGCCGCCGCGCCATCCGTCTGGGTCTGGATCGTCCGGCCCTGCTGCGGATGCAGCTGCGCGCCTTGCTCAGCGCCGCCGCCGGGCGCGAGCTGCGGGTCATGTTCCCGATGATCGCCACGGTGGACGAGTTCCGGGCCGCCCGCGAACTGGTCGATGTCGAGTGCGACTGGGCGCGGCGCCGGGGTCGGCCCCTGCCGTCCCTGCTGCGTGTCGGGGCCATGATCGAATGCCCCAGCCTGCTGTGGCACCTGGACGCCCTGCTGCCGCTGACCGACTTCGTCTCCATCGGCACCAACGACCTGCTGCAGTATATGTTCGCCGCCGACCGGACGAACCCCCGCGTGTCGGACCGCTATGATCCCCTGTCGCCGCCCGCCTTGCGGGCCTTGGCCGAGATCCAGCAGAAGTGCGCCGACAGCGCCACGCCCGTCTCCGTGTGCGGGGAACTGGCGGGCCGCCCGCTGGAGGCCTTCGCCCTGATCACCCTGGGCTACAATCGCCTGTCCGCCCCGGCGGGAGGGGTGGGGCCGGTCAAGCGCATGATCCTGTCGGCCGATCTGAACGCGGCGCGGCGGGGGATGAACGTCCTGCTGGGCTCCTCGGCCGGATCGGTGCGCGGCGAGATCGAGTCGCTGGCGCGCAAGCTGAACGTCGAAGTCTGAACAAGCGCGGCCGCTTTCGCGCGTTGCCCGCGCTCTTCGCCTCGTCTAAGCGGGGATGACGGGCGCACGGGCGCCCGGCGTGACGGAACCCCGACCCTATGGACCAGGATCGGCAAGCCGCGTTCGACTTCGACGCCGACGCGACGCTGGATCAGACCCCTGAGCCGACGCCCCAGGCGGCGTCGGAGGATCCCTCGGATGATTCCCTGGGCGCCTCCCTGCGCGCCGCGCGCCTGGCCTCGGGACTGTCGCTGGCCCAGCTGTCGACCATGACGCGGGTGCACACGCGCTTCCTGACGGCGCTGGAGCAGGGCGAGTATGCGGTCCTGCCGTCGCGCATCTTCTCCATGGGCTATGTGCGCGCCTATGCGGGCGCCCTGGGTCTGGACGAGCTGAACGCCGTCGAACGGTTCAAGCAAGAGTACCCCGACGCGGCCGTGCCGCTGCAGCCGCCGACGGGCGCCGCCCTGCAGCAGATGCGTCAGAACTCGCCCAAGATCCTGGGCGTGATCGGCGTCTTCCTGGCGGTGGTGATCGGCTGGAACGTCTTCCAGCGCCTCAACCGCATCGAGGCGCCGCACCCTTCTGATCTGGTCGCCGTGCCCGAGGACTGGGCTGAGCAGGCCGACCGCCAACGAGACCGCGCCCTCTATCTCGGCGCGCCCAGGGCCGCTCCGCCGGACCAGACCACGCCGGCCATGTACGTCACGCCGGGTCTTGAGGCGCAGCTGACGGGCGTCGATCCGGACGACCCCAACGCCGTCTCGCCGCCCGCCCCGCCGGTCCAGGCGGCCTTCAACCCGCGCGGCGCCATCTACGGCGCCTCGGCCACGGTGTCGCAGGTGACCCTTCAGGCCCGCAAGCCCGCCATCCTGGTCATCCGCCAGGGCGACGGCCGCATCCTGTTCGCGCGTCAGCTGGCGGCGGGTGAGGCCTGGCGTGCGCCGCCGAGCTTGTCGGCCACCATCGACACGCCTGATCCAGAGGCCTTCGACGTCTATCTGAACGGCGAGCACGGCGGCGTGCTGCCCGCCCCCCAGTCGCCGCTCGGCACGCTCAACAACCGCGCCCAGGCCGCCGCGCGCGAGTCCGAGGCCCGCGCCGCCGCCGCCGTCGAGGCCCGCGCCCGCGCGGCTCAGGCCGCCGCGGCCGCCGCTGCGGCTGCGAGCGCGACGGGGCCGCAGCCGTATCAACCTGCGCCGGCGACCGCCGCTCCCCCGCCGGCCGCCTGACCCTCTCTGCCGGCCAAGGCGCGATCTTTCGCCGCCTGTCGTGGTTTTGCCGTTCTTCCTGTCCTATGTTCCCGGCGTCATGAGCGACCATTCCGAACTCGGCCACATCCGTCCCTGGCGTCACATCGAGCGCCGCAAGAGCCGCCAGATCATGGTCGGCTCCGTTCCCGTGGGCGGGGGCGCGCCGATCAGCGTCCAGTCGATGACCAATACGCCGACCGCCGATGCGGCGGCGACGCTGGAGCAGATCCGTCAGCTGGAGGAGGCCGGGGCCGACATCGTCCGCGTCTCCTGCCCGGATGAGGAGTCGACGGCGGCCTTCCGCACCATCGCGCGCGAAGCCCGCGTCCCGCTCGTGGCCGACATCCACTTTCACTACAAACGCGGCATCGAGGCGGCCCAGGCGGGCGCGGCCTGCCTGCGCATCAACCCCGGCAACATCGGCTCGATCGAGCGGGTGAAGGAAGTCGTTCAGGCCGCTCGCGACCACGGCTGCTCCATGCGGATCGGCGTCAACGCCGGCAGCCTCGAGAAGGAGTTGCTGGAGAGGTACGGCGAGCCCTGTCCTGACGCCATGGTCGAGAGCGCGCTGAACCACGCCCGCATCCTGCAGGACCTCGACTTCCACGAATTCAAGATTTCGGTGAAGGCCTCCGATCCCTTCCTGACGGTCGCCGCCTATCAACAGCTGGCCGAGGCGATCGACTGTCCGCTGCACCTGGGCGTGACCGAGGCCGGTCCCTTGCGCACCGGCACCATCAAGTCGGCCATCGGCATGGGGAACATGCTGTGGGCGGGCATCGGCGACACCATCCGCGTGTCCCTGGCGGCTGAGCCGGTCGAGGAGATCAAGGTCGGCTTCGATATCCTGAAGTCCCTGGGCCTGCGTCACCGGGGGGTGAACATCATCGCCTGCCCGTCCTGCGCCCGTCAGGGCTTCAACGTCATCGAGACGGTGGGGATTCTGGAGGAGCGGCTGGCGCACATCTCGACGGCCATGTCGCTGTCGATCATCGGCTGCGTGGTCAACGGACCGGGCGAGGCCCTCTACACCGACGTCGGCTTCACCGGCGGCGGCAAGGGCGCGGGCATGGTCTATCTGAACGGCAAGATCGCCCACAAGCAGGCCAATGACGGCATGATCGACGAGATCGTCGCCCAGGTGGAAGCCAAGGCTGCAGAACTGGACGCCGCCCGCAAGGCCGCCGAATAGTCGTGAAAGCGGAAAACGCCGGCTGAGTGTTGGAGCGGGTAGCGAGAATCGAACTCGCGACATTCAGCTTGGGAAGCTGACGTTCTACCTCTGAACTATACCCGCGCCGCGCCAGGGCGGACGGCGAAGATATAGGGCGCGGGGCAAAAGAAAAGGCCCGGCGAACCGGGCCTTCCGTTTTTTTGCACGGCGACGGCCTCGGGTCAGTCGCGAACTTCCTCGACGGCGACGCCGCGCCTGGCCAGCATGGCCTGGACGCTGTCGGAGCCCGCCAGGTGGCCGGCGCCCACCGAGATGAAGGCCGTGCCCGAGCCTTCCAGCAGGGCCACGATCTGATTGGTCCAGTCGGTGTTGCGGCGCGTCAGCATGACCTCGTACATCTCGGGCGATTCCGCCTTCATCTCCTGGCCGATCAGGGCGTCCAGGCCGTCGACGTCGCCGGTCGACCAGGCGCCGACCATGCGGCCCAGGAACTCCGGCGCCTGATCGAACTCCTTCAGCCCCGAACGCAGCATGGCCAGTTGCGCCTCTTCCGACATGTCGGCGATGAAGCCGATCTGCTGAGGCATGGTCTCGAAGCCCTTGATCGGCTTGCCGGTGGCGGCGGCGCGGGCGTGCAGCACCTGGTCCCCGCCGTTCTGCGGCAGGTAACCGGCCTTGGTGATGCTGGCCATGGCCAGTTGCAGGGCCGCGAACCACGGGCGCAGCGGGTCCAGTTGCGCGGCCGTCGCGCCGATGGAGCGGGCGGCGGCGTCGAGGTCGGCCTGTTCCTCGGCGGTCAGCAGGCTGGACAGGGGGCGATCGGGCGAGACCCCCTTGGCCTGGATGATCGGCACGGCGCCGGCCGCGTCGTTCAGATCGGCGATCTCGAACCAGTATTCGTCGGCGCTGGCGAAGGCGCGGTCCAGCGTGGCGCTGCCCCAGGGCGTCTCGGGCTTCAGCACATGGACGGTGCCGAACAGGTAGAGGGTGGAGTCCTCGTCCTTGACCACCCACAGGCGC
This sequence comes from Brevundimonas sp. SS2672, assembly GCF_059579685.1. Classification (NCBI taxonomy): domain Bacteria; kingdom Pseudomonadati; phylum Pseudomonadota; class Alphaproteobacteria; order Caulobacterales; family Caulobacteraceae; genus Brevundimonas; species Brevundimonas sp. SS2672. Next base: position 129,385 of record NZ_CM184201.1, read on the forward strand.
GGGCCGGACCCGGCCGGAGCGGCGACCACGGCGGCCGGATCAGCGGCGGCGGGCGCCGTCTGGGCCAGGGCGGGCGTCGTGGGGGCCAGCAGGACGGCGGCCAGGGCGGCGGCGGAGACGGAGGCGGCGGCGCGGCTCCAGAGTCGATGGATCATGTCAGGCTCCTAGGGGCGCAAGAGGAAAGGAAGACGCTCAGCCTTCCTCGTCGATGAAGATGGATTCGATGGGCATCTGGAACAGCCGGGCGATCTTGAACGCCAGCGGCAGGGAGGGGTCGTAGCGGCCGGTCTCCAGCGCATTCACCGTCTGGCGCGACACGCCCAGTTCCTCGGCCAGGTGCGCCTGGCTCCAGTCGCGCTCGGCGCGCAAGACCTTGAGGCGATTCTTCATGGCGTTCCCCTCAACGGCGTCCCAGCCACCACCAGGCCCAGGCCAGGCCGTAGCCGACGAGTTGGAAACCCAGGGTGATGATCATGCCGGCGCCCACCAGATCGGCCGGGGTCTGTCCCAGGCTGGCAGGAAGGACGATGTCGGCCGGGCGCGTCGTCAGCACCAGCATGAGGACGAGGCCGACCAGCATTCCGGTGCTGCCGCCCCAGTACCAAGCCCATTTGTGCGCCTCGCGCGCGGCCTCATCAAGGCGACGCCACCACCAGAAGGACACCCCCAGGACAGCCGCCATCATCACGACTGTGAAGGCCACGGTCGTCCAGAACGCCGCCGAACCAGGGCGATCGGCCAGGAAGCCGCTGGTCAGGCCGCCGACGAAGCCGATCAGCACGACCGCCCCGAACAGGATCGCCACGCCCTTCGGGCCAAGTGGTTTCGTCGATTTCATGGGCCTCGCCGCCGTGAGCTGATTTGACAAGCGAGTTTTACAGCCTGCCCGTCGAGGGTCAAGCGTGTTTGTCACATGCCGCCATCACTCCGGCGCGTTCAGCAGCTCCGGGCGGCTGAAGGCGCGGGGCGACTGCTCGACCGCATTCAGTTCGGGCAGTTCCTTGCCCTCGTGGTCGACCTTCAGATCCTCGAAGCGGCGGGCCGAGACCATGACCTGACTCTCCAGCGAGCCGACGAACTGGTTGTAGCGGCTGACCGCTGCATCCAGCGCCTTGCCGACCGAGGCGGCGTGGCCGCCCATGACCGACAGGCGCTTGTAGAGCTCCTTGCCCAGCCTGGCGACATCCTCGGCGTTCTTGGCCTGCTCCTCGGCGCGCCAGCCGTAGGCGACGGCCTTGCACAGGGCGAACAGGGTGGTCGGGGTGACGATGACCACGCGCGAGGCCATGGCCGTGGTCATCAGGTCCGGCTCGTGATCCAGGGCGGCGGCCAGGAAGGCGTCGCCCGGCACGAACATGGCGACGAAGTCGGGGCTGGGCTTGAACTGGTCCTGATAGGCTTTGGACGACAGCTGGCGCACATGGGTCTTCATGCTGGCGGCGGTGCGCAGCGACATGGCGCGGGCCTGAGCCTCTTCGTCCCCGTCCGCCTCGTCGGCGAAGGCCAGGGACACCTTGGCGTCGATGACGAACATGCCGCCGCCCGGCAGTTTGACGATGAAGTCCGGGCGCTGCTGACGGCCCTCGTCCGTGGCCGAGGAGTTCTGTTCCTCGAAGTCGAAACGGCCGGCCATGCCCGCCGCCTCCAGCACGTTGCGGCAGGTCTGCTCGCCCCAGCGGCCGCGACGGCCGGTGTTGCCCTTCAGCGCCTCGGTCAGGCGGCGCGCCTCGTCGCGGGTAGCGGTGGAGGCGGCCATCAACAGGCCGAGCTGCTCCTTCAGCCCGCCCGTCTCGTCGGCGCGCGCCTTCTCCAAGGCCGTCACGTGTTCCTGAAACTTGGCCAGGGTCTCGGACACCGGCTTGAGCTGAGCCTCCATCCGCTCGCGCGCGACGCGGTCCTGGGCCTGGAAGGTTTCGGTGGCACGGGCGACCAGCTTGGACGCCACCGCCTCGGCCGACTGGGAGGCCTGAGCCTTGAGGAACTCGGCCATAGAGTCCCGGCTCTCCTCCATCAGGGCCAGCCGCGCGTCGGCGGCGTCCAGCGCGCCGCGCGTCTTCTGCCAGCCCATATAGGCCCACAGGAAGCCCCCCGCAGCGACCGCCGCAAAGGCCAACAGGATGAGTTCCAGCATGTTCATGCTCCGTTCCTAGCGGGAGTCGGAGCATGATTAAAGGCGGGCCGCGTCAGACGCGGACGCGCCTGCGCGCCTTCAGCCCAGTTCGGCTTCCAGATCGGCCAGGCGGGCGGCCTGATCCTCGGCGATCAGGGCGTTGAGCATGGGGTCGAGGTCGCCCTCGAGGATTTGCGGCAGGCTGTGCAGGGTCAGGCCGATGCGGTGGTCCGTCACCCGCCCCTGCGGGAAGTTGTAGGTGCGGATGCGCTCCGAGCGATCGCCCGAGCCGACCTGGGACTTGCGCGCGTCGGAACGAGCGGCGTCCTTGGCCTGACGCTGCATGTCGTACAGGCGGATGCGCAGGTTCTTCATCGCCTTGTCGCGGTTCACGTGCTGCGACTTTTCCGACGAGGTGGCGACGATGCCGGTGGGCAGGTGGGTGATGCGCACCGCCGAGTCGGTCTTGTTGACGTGCTGACCGCCTGCGCCGGACGAGCGGTAGGTGTCGATGCGGATGTCCTTGTCGAGAATCTCGATCTCGACGTCCTCGACCTCGGGCAGGACGGCGACCGTGGCCGCCGAGGTGTGGATGCGCCCGCCCGCCTCGGTCGTGGGCACGCGCTGGACGCGGTGGACGCCGCTCTCGAACTTCAGGCGGCCGAAGACGCCCTCGCCGCTGACGGTGGCGATGATTTCCTTGAAGCCGCCCGCGTCGCCTTCGGCGGCGCTGTCGATCTCGACCCGCCAGCCGCGCGTGGAGGCGTAGCGCGAATACATGCGGAACAGGTCGCCGGCGAACAGGGCGGCTTCGTCCCCGCCCGTGCCCGCGCGCACTTCCAGCACGGCCGAGGCGTTTTCATCGGCGTCGCGCGGGGCCAGCAGCAGGGCGACCTCGCGCTCAAGCTCCGGCAGGCGCTCGGTCAGTTCGTCCAGTTCGTCGGCGGCCAGGGCGGCCATTTCCGGGTCGGCGGCCATGGCCTTGAGGTCGTCCGCCTCGGCGCGGGCGCGGGCCAGGGCCTGAACGGCGTCGGCCACCGGCTTGAGCTCGGCGTGCTCCTTGGACAGGCGCACGATCTCGGCGCCGTCCGTGGCGGCGCCCATCCGGGCCTCCACCTGATGGAAGCGGTCGAGCACCTGATCGAGCCGGGCCTGTGGCAGTCGCAACGGCGTGTCCTTGCAGAGAAAATCGAGGGCGGAGCCTTACCTGCGACGCGCCGCCGTGTCGATAAAAACGCCTCTACACGCACGCATGGAGCGATTGTGAACAGCCGTCACAAGCTTGTCAGCTCGGTTTCGTCACCGCCTCAAACGCCCTAGCTCCCACTCCAGATTAACCGGGCTGAAACGAAACGGAGACAGGGCATGACCCATGAAAAGCCCCCGGAGGGGGTCTCGGCGGGCATTGCGCCGGGCGCCGACGTCGCGCGCCTTTGCGCCCTTTACGACGGGCTTCTGACGCCGGGCGGCGCGGCGCTGAGCCCGGCCGCCGAACAGGAACTGAAGGCCCTGGCCAAGATCTTCGACCTGGACGCCGAGCGGCCCGCTGTCGAACTCTGGCCCTATGTCCGCGCCGTTCTGGTGCGCCAGGCGCCGCCGGAGACCGCTTCGACGCCGGCCGAGGTCGAGCCTCGGACCGTGCTGCTGGTCGAGGACGACGCCGACGCCGCGGCCGACCTGACCGAGGCTCTGGACGCCGCCGGGCACCGCGTGGTCGGCCCGTTCCACAGCGCCGAGGCGGCCGAGGCGGCGACGGCCCTTCACCCTGTCGACCTGGCTCTGCTGGACATCAATCTGTCGGGCGAGGCGACGGGCGTCGACCTGGCCCGCAGTCTGAAATCGCGCTGGGGCGTGCCGGTCATCTTCCTGTCCGGCGACGTGACGGCGGCGGCGCACAACGCCGAGCTGGCCGCCGCCATGGTCATCAAGCCTTACAGCGGCCGCGACGTGCTGGACGCCATCGCCCGGCTTGAGGTCGCCTGAGGTCCTGGCGCGAGCCATTGCCAGGCGCGTCGCGACCTGCGCCTGATGGTCGCCGAACATCCGTCGTCGAGGCGCTGAATGGACACCTTCTTCCTGTTCCTGCTGGTCGGCGTCCTGGCTCAGGCGGTCGACGGCGCCCTGGGCATGGCCTACGGCGTCATCTCCTCCTCGGTGCTGCTGGCGCTGGGCGTGCCCCCGGCCACGGCCTCGGCCAGCGTCCACGCCGCCGAGGTCTTCACCACCGCCGCCTCGGCTGGAAGCCACGCCTGGCACCGGAATGTCGAGTGGCGGCTGCTGGCGCCCCTGGCCGTGGCCGGCGTGATCGGCGGGGTTCTGGGCGCCTATGTTCTGACCGGGTTGGAGGCGGCGGTGATCAAGCCCTTCGTCGTCGGCTATCTGGCGCTGGTCGGCGTATGGATTCTGTGGCGCGCCGGACATGACGTCCGCCCGCGCCATCTGCCCGCCTGGGTTACGGCGCCGCTGGGCCTGGTCGGCGGCTTTCTGGACGCCGTGGGCGGGGGCGGCTGGGGGCCGACCGTCTCGTCGACCATGGTCGGCGCCGGGCATGAGCCGCGCAAGGCGATCGGCACGGTGAACACGGCCGAATTCTTCCTGACCGTCGCCATCTCGGCCACATTCGTCTGGGCCCTGGTCACCGGCCACTGGGAAGAGGCCGGCGCGCTTCAGAACCACGCGGCGGCCGTCGGCGGCCTGGTGGTCGGCGGCCTGATCGCCGCTCCCTTCGCCGGCCTGATCGTCAAGAAGGTGCCGCGCAAGGCCCTGGCCTATGCGGTCGGCGTCCTGCTGCTGATCCTGGCCGCCTTCCAGGCCGTCCAACTGCTGAAGCTGATCGGCTGAACCCCGCCTAGCGCGGGAAGGTGTCGACGAAGCTGGGACGTCGCTCCAGCGCCGACTGCATGGCGACCAGGTTCGGGCGGCCCGTCTTCCAGTCATAGTCCGGATGGCGGAAGCCGATCCAGGTGACGGCGATCCCGGCCGTCAGGACGCCCATGTCCAACGCCTCGGCGTCCGGCGAGGCGGCCTCCAGCGCATCCAGGGCGCGGCCCATGTTGACCGTCCAGCGCTCGATCCAGGACGACGAGCGCTCCTGCTCGGGCCGACGCTTCTCCAGCACCAGCTTGACCCCCATCTCCAGCGCGGCGTTGGCCAGGGTCTCCAGCCGTTTGACCCTCAGGCGCTCCGCTCCCTCGGTCGGCAGGAGGCGCGGTCCGGACCCGAGCGCGTCCAGATATTCGGCGATGACCGGGCTGTCGGTCAGCGGCCGGCCGTCCTCGGCGATCAGGGTCGGGACCTGCACCACGGGATTGGTCGACAGAAGCTCGGGCGCATTGGCGTAGGGATCGACGACGATCTCCTCGATGCGGTCCGCCAGCCCCTTCTCCCGAGCGACGATGCGGACCTTGCGCGCAAAGGGCGAGGGGGTGGTGATGTAGAGCTTCATCGTCATTCCGCCGTCTCGTCGGCCGCCGGGGGCGCCACGCAGCGCTTGTCGCGGAACAGGGCCCATTCCTCGCACTGGCGGCCGTCCTCGAAGATGCAGACGCCGTATTCGCCGCCCTGGGCGTCGCGACGGATTTCCGACCGGCCGCCCTCCTGTCCGCAATGGACCGAGGCGGGATTGGCCATGCCGACGGCCTGGGGCGACGAAGGCTCGGCCTCCTTCGGCGGAGCGCAGGCGGCCGTCGTCAGCAGCGCTCCCGCCAGGATCAGGCGCATCAGTCCTGTTCTCATACTCATCAGCGTCTTGCCTCCTTCGTCACGGCGGGGCCGTAGAACAGGGCGTTGAACAGCAGTCGCGACGACGCCCGCGCCTGGGCGCGGTTCACCACATCGGGACCCAGAACGATGACCCGGCCCTGGCCGTGCTCCAGGTCCAGCACGGCGTCGGCGCCCGACAGCCGTTCCGGACCGATGGCCCAGCCGCTGGAGACGGCGACCTGCTGCGGATAGCGCACCAGGCTGGCCCCTTCGCCCGCATGGCGGAAGCCCGTGTTGCGGTTGAAGAAGACGTTCATCTGGCGCGGGGCGCCGAAGGTGAGGGGGCGGCTGTTGTCGACCTCTGTCTTCAGCACCGCGCCGGGGATGAAGAAGTCGGTCGAGGCCAGGGGCTTGCCGTCGGCGCCCGTCAGCACGTCCTGCACCGGCGCGCCCATGGCGGCGGCCAGGCGGTGGGCCGAGCCGATGGTGACGACGCTGCCGCCCGCCCGCGCGAAGGCGTCCAGCTGGGGCACGGTCGTCTCGGCGGTGATGTGGCCCAGCCAGCCGCGGTATTCGGCGGGTATGCTCTCGGGCGTCGGCTGCGGGCGCTGGGCGGCGGCGGACAGGTCGGCCGGGATCATGTCCGAGGCGAAGACCAGGACGTCGAAATCCTTGTTCAGGTCGCCCGCGTCGAGGCGCTGCGGATAGACCACCTCGAAAGGATACTCGAACTGCTCCAGCATCCACTTGGTCCAGCCCGAGGCCATGGAGCCGCCGTAGCGATCGACCAGGCCGATGCGCACTGGCTTCAGGGCGATCTGCTCGCCGCCCGGCGCGCGGGCGACTGCGTGGGCGTTCAGGCCCAGGTCGCGCACGGCCGCCTCGACGATCGGGCGGGCCTTGTCGTCGGCCGGAATCCACAGGGCTCCGGGCGGCAGGGTCGTGCGACCCGCGCGGGTATCGCCCTCCTGCCAGTAGACGGGCAGACCCGCAGCCAGCAGGCGGTTGGTCAGGATGTAGCCGTTGACGGGCGCATGATCGATCAGCCAGCCCGCCCGGCCCGATCCCTCGATCCGGCCCGGCGGCGGGGCCATGACGTCGGCGACGCGTTCGGTCGGCGCCTCGAAGCCGTCCAGGATGCGGTCGAACTGCACGCCCATCTGCATGGCCAGGGTGTAGCCCGTGGCGTCATAGGGCAGTTTGGGCGGGCCGCCCGGATACTGCAGGTCGTGCGGGTGGTCCTGCGGCTCGAACATGTCCAGGACGTGCGGGCGATAGGCCTGGGCCGTCTTCACCACATAGGAACCCGCCGGATAGGTCTTGCCGCCCACGGTGAAGGCCTGGGTGGCGCGATCCACATCCACGCCGGTCTTGATCAGGCTGTTGAGGAAGGCGACGGCGGTGGGCAGGTCGGCCTGGTCCGCCGGGATGACATAGCCGCGCGGGTCGCGCCGGGCCGGGTCGCGCAGCACGCTGTCATAGAGCGCCGGATCAGCCCCCTGGCGGGCGTCCGACGGCCCGGCGACGGCCTGCAGGGCCTCGACGCTCGCAGGCGTGACGCGCCAGGTGTCGGCATTGCCCTTGTCGATGGCGTTCTGGCCCATGCGCCAGATGTTGAACAGCACCCGATCCTTGTTGCGCGAGGCGTAGTTCAGCACCGCCCGGTTGATCGATTGCGAATATTCGATCGACTGGGCGAAACGCCAGGTCTGGGGCGCGATCGGCATGGGCAGGTCGTTGCGCGGCAGCTGGTTGTCCGGGATCAGGCGGATCTGGCTGGGAGTCGGATGGCCGGTGATCTCGGTCAGCAGGCCGACCGCGTTGTGGAAGTAGGTGACGGAGCGCTCCATCCCGTTGTTCCACGTCGAATAGTTGGCCCCGCTGCGCATGGTCGAGCCGGGCTTGCCCTCCTCGATCAGGCGGCTGTGCATGGCGGCCCCGACCTCGGACAGGGTGCTCATGACCAGGGGGTCGTAGTTGTAGTTGAAGGGGTCGCGGAACGGCGGCATGAAGACCACGGTCCCCGCCGGCGCCGTCTGGTGGTGGTTGTAGATGATCTGCGGGAACCACTCGCGGAAGAACTGCCGGTTGACGTTGGTCGTCTCGGTCATGGCCGACAGGTAGTAGTCGCGGTTGTTATCGTGGCCGACGTACTTCTGATACAGCACCGGGATGCTGTCGTACTCGCGCTTCAGCGGGTCCGCGTTGCGCATGTACCAGGTCGAGACCAGCTCCCATCCGTCGGGGTTCATCGGCGCGAACAGGATGACCACGTCGTCTAGGATGCGCTTGGCCTCGGCGTCCTCGGCGGTCAGCCATTCATACAGGGCGGCGATCAGGGCCTGAGGCGGCACCGTCTCGGTGGAGTGCAGGCCGCCGTCGATCCACACCACGGCCTTGCCCTCGGCGGCCAGGGCGCGGGCCTCGTCCTCGCTGACGCCCTCGGCCTTGGCCAGGCGCCGCGCGATCTCCTGATAGCGGTCGATGTTCGCCAGGTTCCGCGGCGAGGAGACGACCGAGAGATACTGCGTCCGCCCTTCGGAGGATTTGCCGATCTCCAGCAGCTTCATCCGGTCCGACTGGCCGGCCAGGGTGTGCAGATAGCGCTCGAACTGGGTGTAGGTGATCAGATGATAGTCCGCCCCGACCTCATGGCCGAACGCCTCAAGCGGGGTGGTGAGGGTGCGGGCGGGGGCGGCCGTGGCCGCGACCGGGGCCGGCGCGACGGCCGCTTCAAGCGCCAGGACGCTGGTCGAAGAGAGGGCCAGGACGGCCAGCCCGGCGGCCAGTCGGCGTGCGGGAGCAAGGGCGGGTCGGGACATGAAGACTCCTGATGCGTTCACTCGGCGAGCCTTCTGCGAGGCCTGATTTGCAGCTTGGCGTTTTCGAGCCGCAGACGCAATTTGCCTTCAACCGTTTTCGAGCGCCGCACGAGCGCAATTTTCTTCGCGGTTTCGGGCGATGAGGGCGAGATCGCCCCTTTTCCGAGATCTTCTTCTGGAGTTGGCGAGTTTTCCGATTTCGATCGGAAAACCCTTCGCTTTTCGATCGAAATTCGACGGCCAATCCCTGACCGGCGCGCCTAGACCTCGAGGAGTTCGTTGGAGGTCGGGGGATTTTCGTTTATTCGCTGCCTCCTCCTTTTGGGCGGGTGGGGATCCTCCATCGGTTTGTAACTGGGGTCCGGCGGCGCCGGGCCTGCAAAGCTGGACGACTTTTGTATGAAACGTTTGTTCGCCTACTTCATCGTCGGGGCGATGATATTGGGGGTCCTGACGGGCTGGGGCCTCAATCATTTTCTCACGGCTGACCAGGCCTCGGCCGCGGCCTCTAATCTCAACGTGGTGACGGATGTCTTCCTGCGGCTGATCAAGATGATCATCGCGCCGCTGGTGTTCACGACCCTGGTGGCGGGCATCGCCCATATGGAGGACGCCGCCTCGGTGGGGCGGATCGGCGTGAAGACCATGACTTGGTTCATCGGCGCTTCGGTCGTGTCGCTGGTGCTGGGCCTGGTGATGGTGCAACTGCTGCATCCGGGCTCGGGCATGCATCTGCCGGAAGCGGTGGCGGCGACGGCCCCGGCGGCCTCGACCGACGCCTTCTCCCTGCATGGCTTCATCGCTCACCTGGTGCCGACGTCGATCTTCGACGCCATGGCCAGGAACGAGATCCTGCAGATCGTCGTCTTCTCCGTCTTCGTCGGCACGGCGGTCGCGGCCCTCGACGACAAGGCGCCGGCGGTGCTGCATCTGGTCGAACAGGCCGCCTCCATCATGCTGAAGGTGACCGAGTTCGTGATGAGGCTGGCGCCCTTCGCCATCTTCGCCGCCCTGGCCTCGACCATCGCCACCCAGGGCCTCGAGATGCTGGGCACCTACGCCAAGTTCGTCTTCGGCTTCTACGGCTCCATGGGCGTGCTGTGGTTCCTGCTGTTCCTGGCCGGCGCCGTGGTTCTGGGCAAGCGGGTCGTCCCGCTGTTCCGGGCCATCCGCACCCCGACCCTGCTGGCCTTCTCGACGGCCAGTTCGGAGGCCGCCTATCCCCGCATCCTGGAGGCCCTGCCCAAGGTGGGGGTGCGTCGTCGCATCGTCAGCTTCGTCCTGCCGCTGGGCTATTCGTTCAATCTCGACGGGTCGATGCTCTACTGCACCTTCGGGACCATGTTCATCATGCAGGCCCACGGCGTGCATCTCAGCGTGTCGCAGCAGATCTTCATGCTGCTGCTGCTGATGGTGACGTCCAAGGGCATCGCCGGAGTGCCGCGCGCCTCCCTGGTGGTGATCATGGCGACCCTGACCTACTTCGGCCTGCCCGAGGCGTGGATCGCCATCGTCCTGGGCGTCGATCACCTGCTCGACATGGGGCGCTCGGCCACCAACGTCGTCGGCAACTCGGTCGCGGCGGCCGTGGTCGCCAAGTGGGAGGGCGAACTGGACGATATGCCCGTGGATGGGGCCGACGGCGCGGAGCAACCGGCCGTCGCCTGAGGACCTCTTCGACATTCAGATGGAAGCGGCGGCCAGCGAAGGCCGCCGTTTTCAATTGCGATCCAGCCTTGCGGTCAGCGCCCGCGTTCACAGGTTGCGCTTATATGTGTCGAAAATTGCGCCAATCGCCGCGAAAGCTTGGCCGTAGGATGCGAAATCCGACCCATTTGGCGCAATAGGAGTGCGTCGCCTGTGGATATGTGTTAAGAATTCATGAGTGCTCAGGCGTTGTCTTCAAAACGCGGCCGGCTTCCCTGCGAGGCCGTGCGCCAGTCCTGGAGCGTTGGCGTTGGAACAAGCTGTGTGGGAGAGCCGGGCGGGACGCCGGGCTTTGGAGGGGCCGCTGTTCGCCCCGGATCGAAGATTGAATCCTGACCGTCGCCGACGGCCCTGGTCGGCGCCGGCCGATGACGCCGAAGGTCAGCGGAATCGCGCTCTGGCCGCCTGGATCGATCATGAGACGCGGGCGCGTCTGCTGGTCACGCGGGCGCTGGAGGTGGCGTGGATGAATGAGGCGGCCCGCATGCTTCAGGCGGACGACGACCTGTTCAAGGTCGAGGGCGGTCGGTTGGCGACACGTTCCCGCGCCCTGCCTCGTCTGATGTCGCAAGCGCGCGCGGATGAGGCGCGATGCCTGACCGCGCCGGGTTCGGACGGCCGGACCTGGGTGCTGTGGGCGCGCGAGGTGGCCTCGGCGCCGAACTGCCTGATCGGCCTGACCGTGCAGTGCGTCGGCGGGGCTGTCCGCTTCCAGGCCCTGATCGAGACCCACCTGCTGTCGCCCTCCGAAGGGCGGATCGTGGAGATGCTGCTGGCGGGACATGAGACCGGCCGCATCGCCCAGATCATGGACGTCTCGCTTGAGACCGTGCGCTCTCATCTCAAGCGGGCCTATCAGAAGATGGGCGTGCGCAGCCAGGGCGAACTGTTCGCCCAGGCCCTGGCCTTCGTCGTGCCCTGAACGAAGGGGCTTAGGGCGCGGTCGGCGCCGTCAGCGGAGCCGCTCCGCCTTCGACCGGCGCGGAGGTTGCGGCCGGAGCTTCGACCGTCTTGTCGAACAGCAACGGCCCCATGGCGAAGGCCGCGACGGCGGCGCCCGCCGACAGCGCCAGCACGGCCACGACCCCATAGGCGATCAGCGAACGCGACCGACGGCGGCGAAAGCCGCCCGGCCGCACGTTGCGCACCAGCACATAGGGGCGGTTCGTGAAGGCTTCGGAGCCGATGATGTTGTGCTGGGACAAGAAGACGCTCCCGACTTTCCTTGAACGGAGCGGCTCACAGAGCGGCTTCTTGGGGCCAAAGGATGGCGAACGCCGGTCAAACGACGACGGCCGCACGAGGAGCGCGGCCGTCGAAAAAGGCTCAGCTAACGGCTCAGTTTATGGCTAGGCTAACGGCTCAGCCGGGGCGGGTTTCAGCCGCCGAGCGTCACATTGACGGCCCGGCCGCCGCGCGTCTGGACCCGGCGCATCAACACCATGACGTCGTCGCCAGCCTTGACCGGGGCGATCAGGAACCAGCTTCCGTCCGGCAGGTTCGAGAAGCGGAAGCCGCCCTCGGCGCACGGCTCGGCCCGCTCGAAGGACCGGTAGTCCGCGCCCTGTTCGCCCGCCGAACGCGCGCGCACCACGGCGGCCGGGACGGCGGCGCGGTCCGAGGCGCCGTACAGGCGATCGATCCGGGCGCGGGTGTAGCGGGTGTCCGGGATCAGGCCGACGTTGCCGGCGCACTGGAAGGCGCGGCCGTCCTGGACGAAGGCCACGCGGCCCTCGATCGAGGCCTGACCCGCACGGGCGGACCAGGCGAAGTCGTCGGCGTTGAAGACGGCCGGTCCGACAGCCGCGCCGCCCATCGGCGTGGTGGCGCAGGCGGACAGGGCCAGCCCGCCGAGGGCGACGGCGACAAGGCTCTTGAAGGGGACGGGCGAGCGCGAGGAGGTGGTCATGAGGGCGGCTCCCGGTTTCAGTTCAGGCGTCGACCCGGCATGACCTTGGGGGACGGGGCGAGTCAAGGTTGCTCGCCGTCTCGTGCTGCTCCACAAGAGGACCGTAGACCGGACGAAAGAGGCCGGCCGCAAACAAAATCAGGGACTTCATGACCGTCACCATCGACGACATCCGCGCGGCGCAAAAACGCATCGCCGGCCAGGTCGACCGCACGCCCGTCCGCTATTCCCGCCGCCTGTCGCAACTGACCGGCGCCGAGATCTGGATCAAGTTCGACAATCTGCACTTCACCGGCAGCTTCAAGGAGCGCGGCGCCCTGAACCGGCTGCTGCAGCTGACGCCGGACGAGAAGAAGCGCGGCGTCGTCGCCGCCTCGGCGGGCAACCACGCCCAGGCCCTGGCCTATCACGGCGGCCGTCTGGGCGTGCCCGTGACCATCGTCATGCCCGAGGGCACCCCCTTCGTGAAGGTGGACGGCACCCGGGCCCACGGCGCCAATGTCGTCATCCACGGCCTCGACTTCTCGGGCTCGACCGAGGAGGCTAGGCGGCTTCAGGCCGAGCACGGCTATGTCTTCGTTTCGGCCTTCGACGATGAAGGCATCGTCGCGGGGCAGGGGGTCTGCGGCCTGGAGTTTCTGGAGGACGCGCCGGACCTCGACGCCCTGATCATCCCCATCGGCGGCGGCGGACTGATCGCCGGCAGCGCCGTCGCCGCCAAGGCGGTCAAGCCGGACATCAAGGTCTTCGGCGTCGAGGCGGCGCGCTATCCCTCCTTCACCGCGCGCCGTCGTGGCGAACCGGCTCAATGCAGCGGCCAGACCATCGCCGAGGGCATCGCCATCAAGGCCGTGGGGGAAATCCCCTTCGCTCTTGCTGATGCGCTGATCGACGAGGTCTTCGTCTGCGAGGAAGCCGACTTCGAAAAGGGGGTGGCCCTGCTGGCGACGCTGGAGAAGACGGTGGCCGAGGGCGCAGGGGCCGGCGGTCTGGCCGCCATCCTGGCCAATCCCGAGCGTTTCAAGGGCATGAAGATCGGCGTCGAGCTGACCGGCGGCAACATCGACGCCCGGATGCTGGCGGTGGTGCTGAACCGCGAAATGGTGCGCGAAAAGCGGTTGATCGTCTATCGCATCCTGGGCGACGACCGCCCCGGCATGCTGTCGGCCATGGCCGCCGTGATCGGCGGGCTGGGCGGCAACATCATCGACGTGGTGCATAACCGGCTGGCGCTGGACGTGCCCGCCAAGGGGGCCGAGTTCGACATCATGGTCGAGACCCGCGACTCCCGTCATGCCGAGGAAATCGGCGCCGCCTTGAAGGACCAGGGTTATGAACTTCGCATGGGCTAAGCGCCCCCTCGGCGCCGTCCTGGCTGCATCCGCCCTTCTGGCCCTGGCCGCCTGCGGCCGCCCGGCCGCCGCGCCTGAAGACCTGGCCAAGAACGCCGCCGAATCCGCCGCCTTCATGAAGCAGAACGCGACGGAGGAGGGGGTCCAGACCCTGCCTTCCGGCCTGCAGTACAAGGTCGTGGCCTCCGGCCCGGCGGGCGGCGTCAGCCCCGACCGCAACGATCTGGTCAAGGTCGACTATGAAGGCACGCTGACCGACGGCACGGTGTTCGACAGTTCGTTCAAGCGGGGCGCGCCCGCCGTCTTCTCGCCCGAGGGCGTGGTGCCCGGCTGGACCGAGGCCCTGCAGATGATGAAGCCCGGCGACGAGTGGATTCTCTTCCTGCCGCCGGAACTGGGCTACGGCGAGCAGGGCGGCCCTCCGATGATCCCCGGCAACGCCGTGCTGGTGTTCCGCCTGAAGCTGCTGGACGTGGCTCCGGTGCCCGGCGGCGGCCGCGGCGTGGGCCAGGCGAGCGTCTAATCCCTTCTCCCCTTGTGGGAGAAGGTGGCTCGCGAAGCGAGACGGATGAGGGGTGGCGTCGCGGCGGCTTGAAGGTGTGATCAGGTCGCCGCCCCTCATTTCTGAATGTCGCGCCTACACCCCTCATCCGAGCGCCTCCGGCGCCCACCTTCTCCCTCAAGGGGAGAAGGACCACTCCTGTTTGACCTCTTCGTCCGCCTCATCCGCCAGCCGCGCCGTGCGTTCGGCCTCGAAACGCTCCGGCGCCAGGCGCGACAGCGCCCAGACCGCAGCGCCTCGCACCACGGGCGCCGGGTCGTCCAGCAGCCGCTCGACCGCTTCGATCAACGCCGGCTCGCTCGAGTTCCCCGCCGCATACAGCACGTTGCGAATGAAGCGATCTCGCCCGATCCGCTTGACCGGGCTCTTGGTGAACAGGGCGCGGAAGGCGGGGTCGTCCAGCGCCAGCAGGTCCGCCAGCGGCGGCGACTTCAGCGCGTCGCGCGCGTGCAGCCGCGCCTCCGACGCGCCTTGCGCGAACTTGTTCCAGGGGCAGGCGGCCAGACAGTCGTCGCAGCCGTAGATGCGGTTGCCCGTCGCGGCGCGGAACTCGCGCGGCCAGGCGCCCGCGTATTCGATGGTCAGATAGGACAGGCACCGCCGGGCGTCGATCTGAAACGGCGCCGGAAAGGCCTGCGTCGGACAGGCGTCGAGACAGGCGGTGCAGCGGCCGCAGTGCTCGACCTCGGCCTCGTCGGCCTCGATCTCGGCGGCGGTCAGGATCACGCCCAGGAACAGCCAGTTGCCGTGGGTGCGGCTCAAGAGGTTGGTGTGCTTGCCCTGCCAGCCCAGGCCCGCCCGCTGGGCCAGCGGCTTCTCCATCAGGGGGGCGGTGTCGACGAAGACCTTGACTTCCTGGCCCAGCCGCGCGGCGATCTGACCGGCCAGGACCTTCAGCCGCCCCTTGATGACCTCATGATAGTCGTCGCCGCGCGCATAGACGGAGATATAGCCCGCCGACGCCTCCTCCAGCTCGGGCCGGGGGTCTTCGTCCGGTCCATAGTTCATGCCCAGGACGATGGCGGTCCGGGCGCCGTCCCACATGGCGGTGGGGTGAGCGCGGCGCTCCAGCGTCGTCTCCATCCAGCCCATGTCGCCGTGACGGCCCGCGTCGACGAAATGGGCTAGCTTCTCGCCCGCGCTCCACGGATCGCTGGCCGAGGCGAAGCGGCACACGCCGAAGCCCAGGTCGGCGGCGCGCTGTCGGATGAAGATGCGGGGATCGGCCGCCATGAGGGCGCTTTAGCCCCCGTTGACCTCAGAAGTCGAGGTCGGCGTACCAGGGCGCGGGCTGCACGCCGGGGAAGCGATCGCCGAGAAGGGGGCGGAAACAGGGGCGCGACTTCAGCTTGGAATACCACAGCTTCAGCGACGGCCAGGAGGCCCAGGCGACCTCGCCGAAATAGTCGAGCACGGACAGATGGCCCGCCGCGATCAGGTCGGCCTGGCTGAGACGGCGTCCGGCCAGCCATTCACGCCCGGCCGCCAGAGGCTCCAGCGTCGACAGATGGCTTTTGAGCGCCTCGCGGCCTTCCCGCAGCATCCGGGCGTCGGGCGACCCCAGCCGCAGCAGGGGCTTCTCCATCCGCTCATGCAGCAGGACGGCGTCGACCTCATCGGTGAAACGGCGGCTGAACCAGGTCGCCAGACGGCGCGCCTCGGCGCGCTCGGCCGGGTCGGACGGCAGCAGGAAGTCGCCCTTGGTGCGGTCTTCCAGCCAGCCCAGGATGGCGTCCAGTTCGCACAGGACCAGCGGACGGTTCTTCTCCGTCACGGTCAGCACCGGCGGCATTCCCGACGGATTCATCTCGAACAGGGGGCAGTCGTCCTCCCATGGGCGGACGGCTTCTTCGCTATAGGCCGTCTTGGCCTCGCCCAGCGCCAGCCGCGCCGTGCGCGACGCGGGATGATAGGCGAAATGATAGAGGACGGCGGGCGTGGACATCGTCCGCCTTCATGCGCCCGCGCGCGTTAAGGGTCCGTTTACCGCGCGCGATTGTCGCAGGCTCAGGACCAGGGACCCATACGCGACGAGGGCGCGTCCGGCGCGACCGGTTCCGACGTCGTCGGGCGGGCGGGGGCGAAGGCGCCGCCGTGCGGTTCGGCGGCCCCGCGCGGATCGGCGTGGATCAGGATGTCGGCGTGGGGAAAGGCCTTCAGCACCCGCTTCTCGGCGTCCAAGAGGATGTCGTGCGCGGCCTTGAGGCTGAGTTCGGGGTCCAGGTCGACGTGCATCTGCACCATCAGGGCCTGGCCGGCCATGCGGGTGCGCAGCTGGTGGACGTTGGCGATGCGGGCGTCCTCGGTCACGGCGGCGACGATGGCGGCGCGATCCTCGTCCGAGGCGGCCTGATCCAGCAGATGGCCGGCCGCGTCCTTCAGCAGGCTGACCGCGCCCCAGGCCAGCCAGACGGCGACCACCAGACCGGCCGCCGCGTCCAGTCCCGGCGCCTTGAGGAAGGCGCCCGAGATCACCCCGATCAGCACCACCACATTGGCGGCCAGGTCGGCGGCGTAGTGGGCGCGGTCGCCCGCCACGGCCAGGGAGCCGGTCTTCTTCATCGCCTGGGTCTGCATCCACACCAGGCCCGCCGTGACGGCGATGGACAGGACGACCACCCCGACGGCCCAGCCTCCGGCGGTCACCGGGCGCGGATCGAAGATGCGCTGGGTCGCTTCCCAGCCGATGAAGACGCCGGACGCCAGCACCATGCCCGACTGCACCAGCGAGGCCAGGCCTTCGGCCTTGCCGTGGCCGTAGCGATGCTCGTCGTCGGGCGGGGCGGCGGCCCAGCGCACGGCGAAGAAGGTCGCCAGCGACGCCACCAGGTCCAGGGCCGAATCCGCCAGGCTGGCCAGGATGGAGACCGAGCCGGACGCCCCCAGGGCGAAGGCCTTCATAATGATCAGCAGGACCGCCGTCGCCACCGACAAGGTGGTGATCCGGCGGGTGGTCTCATGGGCGGCGTCGAGAGGAGAGGCGGACATTTCCTCGCCCTTGTCGCCCAAAACAGCGCCCGCGCCAATGGCGGCGGCGGAGGCGGGGCGCTAAGGAGAGGCGGACGGGAGGCCGCAGGCTGCGGCGCGCCCGACAAAGAGACCGAGCGGAGCATTCATGGCGGACTGGCTGACGGCGATCCTTCTGGGTCTGGTTGAGGGATTGACCGAGTTCATTCCGGTGTCCTCCACCGGTCACCTGCTGCTGCTGGGGCATTTCCTCGGTTTTGAAAGCACCGGCAAGACGTTCGAGATCGTCATCCAGCTGGGCGCTCTGCTGGCCATCATCAGCGTCTATTTCAAGCGGCTGTGGACGCTGGCGACGCGCTGGCCCTTCGATCCGGAGGCGCGGCGCTTCCTGATCGGCCTGCTGGTCGCCTTCGCGCCGGCGGCGGCGATCGGTTATTTCGCCTACGAATTCATCAAGACGGTGCTGTTCGAGACGCCGCTGGTGATCTGCATCGCCCTGATCGTTGGCGGGGTGCTGCTGCTGTGGCTGGACCGGATGAACAAGATTCCGACCTATCTGGACGCGGACCGCTATCCGTTCCGAGTCTATTTCCTGATCGGCCTGTTCCAGTGCCTGGCCATGATTCCCGGCGTGTCGCGTTCGGGCGCCACCATCGCCGGCGGCCTGCTGCTGGGCACGGACAAGCGGTCGGCCGCCGAGTTCAGCTTCTTCCTGGCCCTGCCGACCATGGGGGCGGCGGTGGCCTACGACCTGTTCAAGAACCGCAACGTGCTGGACTTCAGCGACGTCGGCCTGATCGCCATCGGCTTCATCGCCGCCTTCATCTCGGCCCTGGCCGTGGTGCGCTTCCTGCTCGACTTCGTGTCCAAGCGCGGCTTCGGCCCCTTCGCCTGGTGGCGGATCGTGGTCGGCGTCGTCGGCATCATCGGCCTGGGCGTGACGGGCGCGCTGTAGGCTTTCTCAAGGCGCCGCCCCGACCCCCTGTGCCGTCATCCTCGGGCTTGACCCGAGGATCCAGCCTCGCAGCGGCCTGAATCGTCGTGAGTGTCGATGCGTCCTCCGTCGTGTCTGCTGGATCCTCGGGTCAAGCCCGAGGATGACGGCGTGGGGTTCATTTAGACACGGGCTGTACGTCAGGAAGACGCGCCGAAGTCAGGCAGATCAGGCGGCGGGGCTCTCGGCGTACTGGCCGCCGTTGCGGTAGCGCCACAGATAGGCCGGCGCGATGGCTTCCAGGCCTGAGGGCTCGACTCCCAGATCGGCCAAGCCCTTGGCGCCCGAAGTCACGACATTGTCCGTCTCCAGCAGCACGACCTGATCCCTGGTCAGGGCCGGACGCAGGCCGATCATGGCCGGGATCTGGGCCAGGGAGCCGATCAGACGCGCGACCGGGAAGGGCAGGGGCAGCAGGATGTTGCGGCGGTTGGTCTCGCGCAGGATGAACTTCAGGATGTCCTCGAAGGTCCAGACCGACGGGCCGCCCAGCTCATAGGTCTCGCCTTGGGCCTCGGAGGCGACGGTCGCGCGGGCGATCGCCTCGGCGGCGTCGGCGACATAGACCGGCTGGAACCTGGTCTGTCCCCCGCCGATCAGCGGCAGGACCGGCGACCAGGTCGCCATGGCGGCGAAGCGGTTCAGGAACTGGTCGCCCGAGCCGAAGACGATCGACGGGCGCACGACCACGGCGCCGGGGAAGGCGGCGCGCACGGCGGCCTCGGCCTCGCCCTTGGTGCGGGCGTAGTCGGCCTTGCCGTCGGCGTCGGCGCCCAGGGCCGAGATGTGGGTCAGACGCTTGGCGCCCGCCGCCCTGGCCGCCTCGGCGACATTGACCGCGCCCTCGACGTGCAGGGTCTGGAACTTGCGCCCGCCGGTCTCGAACAGGATGCCGACCAGGTTGATCACGGCGTCGGCGCCGCGCACGGCCTGCGCCACCGCAGCCTTGTCGGTGATGTCGCAGCGCACGACCTGAACCTGGCCGACGTCGCCGGCCATGTGCAGCATGGGTGCGCTCTTGGCGTTGCGCGCGGCGACGCGCACGCGCCAGCCGCGACGGGCCAGGGCGCGCACCACCTGGGTTCCGATAAAGCCCGAGCCTCCGAACACGGTGACCAGACCGGGGGCGAAATCAGCCATCTCAGACGCTCCAACGCCAAGCCCCGGCCGCAAACGACGGCCGGAGACGAAATCCTATGCGCGGGGCTTAACCGAAGCGGCCCCTGCCCGCAACGAGAAGGGGCGGGATTCCGTCTGATCCGTCCGCCTCTCAGTCGGCCTGATGCACGATCCGCCCGTCGACTACCGTCAGCACGGCCCGGCCCTTGGGAATGTCGGCGGCGGGGACGGTCATCAGGTCGATGTCGAAGGCGGTGAAGTCGCCGCGCTTGCCCACCTCGATCGTGCCCAGCTCATTCTCGCGGAAGCTGGCGTAGGCGGGCCACAGGGTGAACATCTTCAGCGCCGTCGCCCGGTCCACCGCCTCGTCCGGCCGCCAGTCCGGCCCCTGAAAGCCGTTCAGGTCGCGGCGCGCCACGGCGGCGTAGAACTCGATCAGCGGATCGCCCCGCTCGACCGGCGCGTCCGAGCCGCCGACCACGATCACCCCGCGATCCACCAGCGTATGCCAAGCGTAGGCGCCGTCCAGCCGGGCGTCGCCCAGACGGTCTGCGGCGAAATGCAGGTCGCCGATGGCGTGGCTGGGCTGCATCGAGGCGATGATCGGCAGTTCGTCGAAATAGTGATAGTCGCGCGGCCGGATGATCTGGGCGTGCTCGATGCGCCAGCGCGGATCGGCCAGCCTCCACTCGGACCTGGGCACGGAACGCAGCGCCTCTTCATACCAGGCGGCGACGTCGTGGTTGCCCTGGTCGCCGATCGCGTGGGTGGCGATCTGGATTCCGGCGCGCAGCGCCTCCTGATACAGGGGCATGACCTCTTCGCGCGAGGCCAGCATCAGGCCGGACGTCTCGGGCCGGTCGGAATAGGGCTCGAACAGCTTGGCCCCGCGCGAGCCGAGGGCGCCGTCGGCGTAGAATTTGATGGCCCGGGTGATGATGCGCCCGTCGCCCGCGTCGCGCGGCCCGCCCGCCATCAGGGCGCGCGCATCGCCCATGTCGATGCTGTTGTAGACCCGCAAGGGCGCCTCGCCCGCCTCGGCCATCGCCTCCAGCAGGGGCACGTCCTTCCACGGCGCGCTCATGAAATGGACGCCGGTCCAGCCATAGCGGGCGTAGACGCCGAACCCGGCGCGATAGGCCTCGCGCGTCGCCGCCGCATCCGCCTCGGGGGCCAGGCCTTCGAGCAGGGCCATGGCCCCGTCGACCAGCAGGCCGGTCGGCTGGCCCTCCGCGTCCTTGAGAATCTCGCCGCCCGAGGGGGTCGGCGTCGTCGCATCGATCCCGGCCGCCGTCAGGGCGGCGCTGGACGCCGCCCGCGCATGGCCGTCGGCCCGGCTCAGCACCACCACCCGCCCCGGCGCGGCGGCGTCCAGATCGGCGGCGGTCAGGAAGCGCTTCTCGGGCCAGTGGGTCTCGATCCAGCCGCGCCCGACGATGACGCCCTCGGGGTGGGCCTCGGCCCAGGCGCTGAGTCTCTGCATGGCTTCGGCGACCGAGGCCGAGCCTTCCAGGTTCAGAGTCATCTCGCGCCAGCCGATGCCGTCCAGATGGGCGTGGCCGTCGGTGAAGCCGGGGAAGAGGGTCGCCCCCTTCAGGTCCACGACCTCCAGCCCCTCGGCCGACGGCGCCGCGTCCGCCGCCCCGACATAGGCGATGCGTCCGTCGCGCACGACCACGACCTCGACGGTCGGCCGGGCCTCGTCGCCGGTATGGATGGTCCCGCCCCGGATCAACAGGTTCTGGGCGTAGGCCGCAGGCGCGGCCGCCAGCATCAGCGCGGCCGCCAGCGGCAGGGTCGTCTTCACGGTTCGGATCATCAGCGCCTCCAGTCGCGGCGCAGGGGAGCCCCAGCCGCGCCTGGCGTCAAGCGATCCAGTGTTGTCTCCGTCATCCTCCGACAAGCCGCGAAGCGGCGCTGATCGGAGGATGACGAAAGCGGGAGGCCTTTTACGGCCGCCCCACCACCTGATCGACCGAGTTGCTGGTGACCGGGTGATACAGCGGTCGCGCCTCGGCATAGATGCGCGTGGCGATGGGGCGGCCCCAGTCGCCTTCGGCCCACAGGGTCTGGAACAGCGGCAGGACGAATTTGCGTCGGCCCTGGCTGGTCAGGAAGCGCTCGGCCGTGGCCACCGCGGGCTCGTAGCGGTTGGCCAGGGCCGCCTGCAGCCAGGCGAAGGTCAGTTCGGCGTTGCCTTCGCTGTCCAGCTTCAACGTGCTTTCCAGATCGGCCAGCTGCGCCGGGGTCAGCCAGTCGGCGCCCGCCGCCAGGCCTTGGGGCCGCCACGACAGGAAGCGCAGGCGCTGCTGGGTGTTCCAATCCTTCCACGGCGCGGCCGAGGCCGGACCCTTGGCGACGTAGAAGGCCTCGGCGGCCGCGTCCACGGCTTCGAAGGCGTGCGACACCGGCGCCTGGGCGTTGGACGGCAGGCCCGGCTGATAGATCCAGTTCTCCAACTGCAGCTCCGCCTCCAGCGCGGCGTCGCCCTTGACCAGATTCTCGCGGATGTCCTTCAGGAAGCCGACGTCGGTCATCGGCTGGAAGGCGTGGCGGTCGAAATAGCCGCGCAGCCAGGCGTCGAACGTCTCGCGCCCGACGATGCGCTCGATGGTGCGCAGGAAGGCGGCGCCCTTGTCATAGGGAATGCCCGACAGGCCGTCGTCGGGGTCGCGTCCGGTCAGGTCCAGATGCAGGCGGGTGTCGCCCGGATCGGTGACGGCGATCTCGGCGACCAGATCATTCCAGGCCAGGGCCTGTTCCTGCAGGGCGCGCTCGCGGCCGTAGAGCGCCTCCATGATGCGGTTCTCGAAATAGGTGGTCGTGCCCTCGTTCAGCCAGATGTCGGCCCAGGTGGCGTTGGTCACCAGATTGCCGGACCAGGAGTGGGCCAGTTCGTGCGCCACCAGCGACACCAGCGACCGGTCGCCGGCGATGATGGTGGGCGTGGCGAAGGTCAGGCGCGGGTTCTCCATCCCGCCGAAGGGGAAGCTGGGCGGCAGCACCAGCAGATCATAGCGGCCCCAGCGATAGGGGCCGTACAGCGCCTCGGCCGCATCGACCATCTGGGCGGTCGGCTCCAGCTCCCATTGGGCGGCCTTCAACCGGCTCGGCTCGGTCCAGACCCCGGTGCGTTCGTCGAAGGGGGCGAAGGCGAGGTCGCCCGCGCCGATGGCGATCAGATAGGGCGGGATGGGCTGGTCCAGCTTGAAGCGCCAGGCCTTCATGCCTGAGCCTGCCGCTTCGCCGTTCGGGGTCAACTGCTCGGCCGACATGACCACGGTCAGGTCGGCGGGGGCGGTGATACGGGCGCTGTAGGTCTGACGGATGCCGGGGCTGTCCTGGGTCGGGATCCAGGTGCGGGTCAGGATAGCCTGGCCCTGGCTGAACAGATAGGGCTTCTGGCCGCCCGCCGTCTGCTGCGGGCTGAGCCACTGCAGGGCCGAGGCGTCGGGGCGGGTGGCGTAGGCGACGACGATCTTCTGCGTCTCGTCGCCCTGGAAGGCCGGGACGCGCACGCTCAAGGGCTGGCCCTTGATCGGGTCGGCGGCGCCCAGGCTCCAGTCCAGCGGACGGCCTTCAGCGTCGGTCACGCTCTTGATGTCCAGCATCTTGGCGTCCAGCACCACCTCGGTCGCGCCGGGGCGGCCGGTCACGTCCAGCGTCGCCGTGCCCGTCAGGGTCTTGGCCGCGAAGTCGGCGGCCAGGTCCAGATCGACGTGCGTCACTCTCGCCTCGGCGGGCCGGGCCCAGGAGTGCGGGTCGTTGACGTAAGCCGTCGCCTGGGCCGACGCGGCCGGGACCAGGGGCGACATCGGCGTCGTGTCTCCGGTCGTGGCGCAGGCGCCCAGGGACGTGGCGAGGGCGGCGGCTATAGCGAGGGCGGAAACCCGCCCGACCAGCTTCAGGGTCATCGAACGCTCCGTATCAGATGCGCCCGAAAAGGCTCCCTTGCGCCCGAAAGATCAAGCCTTTGCTGCGGTCGGCGGCAGGTGATGGGCCTTGAACAGCCGCCCCTTCTCGGCCGCCAGAACCAGCGCCAACGCCGCGACGCCCAGCAGGACGAAGCCCACGGTCATCGGCACGGTGGTGCCGTCGAACTGCTGACCGATGGCGAAGCCCAGCAGGGCCCCGCCGATCGAGGAGATGAAGCCCTGGGCCGAGGAGGCCGTGCCCGCGATATGGCCCATCGGCTCCATGGCCATGGAGCCGAAATTGCCGGCGATGAAGCCGAAGCAGAACATCTTGCAGGCTTGCAGGGCCGCGAACACCCACAGGCTGTCGTGGCCGGTCCAGGCGATCAGGGCGTGCAGGGCGCCGAAACCGATGAAGCCGAACAGGGCCGTGTGTGCGATCAGGCGCGAGCCCAGCTTCTCGACCAGGCGCGCGTTGAGGACGGAAGCCACGGCGATGCCCGCCGCCACCAGGGCGAAGACGACCGGGAACAGACCCGGCGCCTTGAACA
The DNA here is from genome assembly GCF_059579685.1 of Brevundimonas sp. SS2672. Taxonomy (NCBI): domain Bacteria; kingdom Pseudomonadati; phylum Pseudomonadota; class Alphaproteobacteria; order Caulobacterales; family Caulobacteraceae; genus Brevundimonas; species Brevundimonas sp. SS2672. The sequence continues at coordinate 153,094 of NZ_CM184201.1, forward strand.
CGTCGAAGAAGATCTGCTGCGAGGAGTTGATGAAGCCGAACAGCGCCCCGCTGATCACGGTCATGGCCAGGGTGTAGCCCATGCCGATCCTGTTGCTCAGGGCGAAGCGGAAGGCCCCGGCGATGCGGCCGAGGTTGATCGGCATCCGGTCTTCGGGGTGCAGGGTCTCGGGCAGGCGCAGACCCGCCCAGATCAGGAAGGCGCCGCCCGACAGGGCGAAGACGCCGAAGATCCACGGCCAGGGCGCGACCAGCATGATCGTCTGGCCCACGGCGGGCGCCAGGATGGGCACGCCCAGGAAGACCAGGAAGCTCAGCGACATGACCCGCGCCATCGTCCGCCCGGCATAGCGGTCGCGCACGATCGAGACGGCCAGCACCCGCGTCGCCGCCGCCCCGATCCCCATGCCGATCCGCGACAGGATCAGCATGTCGAAGGTGTGGGCGAAGGCGGCCAGAACGCTGAAGACGACATAGACGGCGATGCCCGTGAACAGCACAGGCCGGCGTCCATAACGGTCCGACAGCGGGCCGTAGAACAGCTGCGCCACGCCGAAGCCCAGCAGATAGGCGGTGATGACCCACTGACGGCTGTTCTCATTGGCTACGCCCAGATCCTCGCCGATGTAGGGCAGGGCCGGCAGCATGGCGTCGATCGCCAGGGCGTTCAGCGCCATCATCACGGCGATCAGGCAGACGAATTCGGCGAAGCCCGGCCCCTTGGGCGGAGCCTTGATCGCGGAGGAGGGGGCGCTGGTCATCGGCTCCAGATGCGGCCTGCGACAGGCTGACGCAACCCTGCAAAGGTGAAGATTTGCGCACCGCAACAATAAGTCAGGCGGCGGGCTGCAGATTCGAGGCTGTTCGTTCCTGTCACCCGCTCATCCGGGCCGAAGTCGGGAAGAGCGGGGGCGCCTTCAGCCCTTCACCTTGATCCGCGCCGTCACCGACATGCCCGGCGCCAGCCGCTCGGCGCCCTCCTGGCCCGGATCGACGGCGATGCGGACGGGGATGCGCTGGGCCACCTTGGTGAAGTTGCCGGTGGCGTTGTCGGGGCGGATGACGCTGAACTCGGAGCCGGTGGCGGGCGAGATGCGCTCGACCTTGCCGGTCAGGACGCGTCCGCCCAGGGCGTCGACGGTGATCTCGACCGGCTGGCCGACGCGCACGTCGCGCATCTGCGTCTCCTTCATATTGGCCGTGACCCAGACCACGTCGGGGACCAGCGCCATGAACTGCGTGCCGACCGCCGCCTGCTGGCCCTGACGCACCGTCACCTCGCCCAGGCGGCCGTCGCGCGGAGCCTCGATGCGGGTATTGTCCAGATCGATCTGCGCCAGGCGCACCTGGGCGCGGGCGTTCTCGACGGCGGCCTCCAGCGAGCCTCGATTGACCACGGCCGAGGTGACGCCGGTCTGGGCCACGTCCTCGGCGGCGCGGGCTTCGGCCAGTTGGGCCTCGGCGGCGCGCAGGGCGTTCTGGGCTGTGTCGACCTGGGCCTGGGCGACCCAGCCGCCCTCGAACAGAGTGCGCACCCGTGTCGCATCGGCGCGAGCCTTGGCTGCAGCCGACTGGGCGGCGGCGATGGCGGCGCGCGTCTGGGCCACCGATCCGCGGGCCGAGGCCTGGCTCTGGGCCGAGTTGGCCAGCGCCGCCTCGGCCGAATGCAGCGAGGCCTGCGCCTGCTCCAGCCGCTGGCGATAGATCCGGTCGTCGATGGTCGCCAGAAGTTGGCCCTGCTTCACCGTCTGGAAGTCCTGCACCTCGACCGAGGTCACATAGCCGCTGACTTGGGGGCTGATGATGGTCACCTGGCCGCGCACATAGGCGTTGTCCGTGGTCTGCGGCCCGCCCGAGAAGGGCGGCAGGCGCCAGGCGTGCAGGATCAGGCTGATCCCCACCACGGCCATGGCGATCAGGGCCACGCTCCACATCACGCGGCGGCCGCTGGACGGCGGCGGCGGCGCAGGGGGCGCGGCGGGAGCGGACGGCGGAGGGGCGGCGTCGGTCATGGTCTTGTCCGGTTCAATCGACAGCCGTCGCGACGGAGGCGGCGGCGTCGGAGGCTTGCGTCTGGGCCTGGCGGGTGGCGCGGCGCGCCTCCAGCTTGGGCCGATAGTGGTTCAGGGCGACCCAGGCGGCGCCGATCGCGGCGGCCCCCGAGATCAGCAGGAAGACGTCGTTGTAGGCCAGCACCTGGGCCTGCTGGCTGACCTGCTGCTGCAGCAGGCGCAGGGCCGCGCCCTGGCGCTGGGCCGCGTCGCCGATCACATGGGCGTAGGCGCCGCCCAACTGCTGCAGGCGCAGCACGGTCTCGGGATCGCCCAGGCTGATGCTCTCGGACAGCTGGCTGGAATGGAACTTCTCGCGCAGGGTCTGGATGGTGCCGACCAGGGCCGAGCCCATCAGTCCGCCGACGTTCTGGCCGATGGAGAACAGGACGATGAAGCTGACCATGTTCTTGCCCCCGCCCTGCAGCACCTTGCCGAAGCCCAGGATCATGGTCGGGCCGATGAAAAAGGCGGCGGCGAAGGCCAGCAGGGCCTGGCTGAAATAGAGCTGGGTCGGGCGCGTCAGCACGGTGGCGTGGCTGTCGATGAAGGCGCCGACGGCGATCATGACCAGGGCGATCGAGATCGGCTTCCACAGCTTCATCGGATTGAGGGTGAAGGCGCTGACCAGGGTCCCCGCCGCCGTGGCGATCAGCATGACCACGAACAGGCCCTGCATCTGCTGCGGGACCAGCCCCATCTGCTGCAGGAAGCCGACCGCGCCGGTCGTCTGCTCGGACAACACGATCCGCACCAGCAGGATCGCCAGAAGCAGCCGCACCAGGTCGCGGCCCGCCAGCCACTTGAGGTCGATCAGCGGGTTGGTCCGGTTGTATTCGATCAGGACGGCGGCGGTCAGCAGCACGATCGCCCCCGCCAGAGCCCAGCCGATCCACGCCGCCTCGGTCCACCAGACGATGCGGCCCAGACCCAGCACGGCCGTCAGCAGGGCCACGCCCGGCGCGAACAGGGCGAAGGTGACGAAGTCCAGTTTCTCGAACACCCGCACCCGCTGCGACGGCGGCATCCTCAGGGCGAAGACGGCGGGCAGGGCGACCAGCACCAGCCCCAGCTCGAACATGTAGAAGGCCCGCCACTGATCCAGGTCCAGCAGGCGCATGACGCCCAGCCGCGCCAGGGGAATGGCCAGGCTGGACAGGCCGACGCCGATGATGATGCCTTTCAGCCGGTGCTGCGCCGGAAAGGCCTGGATGATGTAGAGGATGCCCAGGGTCGACATCCCCGCCGCCGCCATCCCGGCCACGCCGCGCACGATCAGGGTGGAGCCGTAGTCTTCCAGAAACAGATGCGCCGCCGCCGTGGCCAGGAAGACGACCAGGATGATCTCGGTGAACAGGCGCAGGCCGTACTGCATCCGGAACTTGACCAGCAGCAGGTTCATGCAGGCGTTGGTCATGACGAACACCACGGGCAGCCATGCCGCCTCCGTCGTGGTCACGCCCAGCGCCCCGGCCAGTTGCGGCAGGTCGGCCGTCACGGCGGCGTTGCCCAGACTTCCGGTCAGGGCCACCAGCACCCCGACGAAGGCGTAGGCCAGCCGCCAGGGCGTCGTATGATCCGGCGTCGCGGGCGAACCGGGCAGGACCGGCCGCTCGTGCGGCTTCAGGGTGGCGAGGAATTCCTCCCACGGCAGGTCCCAGTGACGGCGGCTCATGCGGCCTCGCCGCGCGGCCGCACCGCGTCCAGCACCAGGGCCAGGGACCGCAGGCTGAGCGCTTCGCGCGCCTTCGCCGGGGCCGTCCGCGACGGAGCGCCCAGCATCAGGGCCAGGACGCGGATATCCTCGACCGTCAGGTCCGGCCGCACCCGCCCCGCTGCCTGGGACACGGCCAGGGCCTCGGCTCCGGCGGCTTTCAGTCCCTGACGGATGGGCGCCAGGGCCTCGTCCTTCAGATCGCGGATCGCGCTGGACAGACCCGCGCTGTCCAGCATCAGCCGGGTCATCTGCTCCAGAAACCAGATGAAGACGTCCGGATCGTCCAGCCGCGCGCGGGTGCGTCGCGCCAGGCCGTCGATCTGCTTCAGGAAGACCGCCAGGGCGAGCTCGGAGCGGTCGGCGAAGTTTCGATACAGGGTCGCCCGTCCGACCCCTGCCTGCTCGGCGATCAGATGCAGCGGCGCATCCAGCCCGTCGCGCGCAAAGGCGGTCTCCGCCGCCAGAAGCAGCTTCTCGCGACGTTCTGCGGCGTCTTGTCGCAACGGACGGGTCATGGCGCGCTAAGTGGACACTTGTGTCCGGTTGTTCAAGAGGTCTCCCCTCCTGAATGCGCAAGTCGCGCGCAAGCTGCGCCGCAAGAACGCTCTGGCGACGGATCGGTCTGTAAATTGTCTGGAAACCAGCTCAGAAGCCGGTGGTGCCGGTGGTCGGACTCGAACCGACACTCCTTGCGGAACCGGATTTTGAGTCCGGCGCGTCTACCAATTCCACCACACCGGCACGGCCTGGCTCAAGGCGGCGCAATCTAGCGACGGCTGAGGTCGCGTCAATCAATGAAGCGCAGCCGCCGCCAGTTTTTATCGCGTTGCTCAGACAGCCTCGACCGTCTGCTCGATGGCGCCGAACAAGGTGCGGTTCTTGTCGTCCAGCATTTCAATGCGGACGGTGTCGCCGTGCTTGAGGAAAGGGGTCTTGGCGGCGCCGGTCTGGATCGTCTCGACGGTGCGGATCTCGGCGATGCAGCTGTAGCCCAGGCCGCCTTCGGACACCGGCTTGCCGGGGCCGCCGTCGGCGTCCTTGTTCGACACCGTGCCCGAGCCGATGACCGTCCCGGCGCCCAGAGCGCGAGTCTTGGCCAGGTGGGCGATCAGGGTCCCGAAATCGAAGGTCATGTCGACGCCCGCGTCGGCGCGGCCGAAATCCTGGCCGTTGATCTGAACCAGCAGGGCGCCGGACAGCTTGCCGTCCTTCCACTGCTCGCCCAGGGCGTCTGGCGTGACAAAGACCGGCGAAAGGGCGCTGGCCGGCTTGGACTGGACGAAGCCGAATCCCTTGGCCAGTTCGCCGGGGATCAGGCCGCGAAGCGAGACGTCGTTGACCAGGCCGACCAGGCGGATCGAGGCCAGGGCCTCTTCGCGGCTGGCGCCGAGGGCGACGTCGCCGGTGACGACCACGATCTCGGCCTCAAGGTCGCAGCCCCAGGCCTCGTCCTTCAGCGGGATGGCGTCGCGCGGCGACAGGAAGCCGTCGGAGCCGCCCTGATACATCAGCGGGTCGGTCCAGAAGCTCTCAGGCATCTCGGCCCCGCGCGCTTTGCGGACCAGTTCGACGTGATTCACATAGGCCGAGCCGTCCGCCCATTGGTAGGCGCGGGGCAGGGGGGCGGCGGCCTCATGCTCGCGGAAGCGGCCGCGCGGCACGGCTTCGTGCTCAAGGCTTTCGGCCAGGGCGCGCAGCAGCGGCTCGCACCGCTCCCAGTCGTCCAGCGCCGCCTGCAGCGTCGGCGCGATCAGGAAGGCGTCCGTGAACCAGTTCAGGTCGTTCGAGACGATGACGAGGCGGCCGTCACGGCCGTGCTTGAGCGAGGCGAGTTTCATGGAGAGGAGGCTAGTCTCGGCCGAGGCGCTTGGAAAGCGGGGAGATGACGGCGCCGGCGCCGTTGCAGCTCGGAATTATTCGGGAGGGGTGATCACGGCCCGCGCCTCGGCGCCGGTGCGCTGAGCGGGGTCGCGCACCTCGACCTCGACAATGACGGCGCCCGCGGGCTCGTGCGCCCACAGGTAGCGGCGCTCGATCTCGACCGTGCGGCCGGACGGGGCCATGCCTTCATAGGCGTCGCCCCAGGGCGTGACGGCCTTCATCTCGTTCCAGCGCAGGCCGCAGGCGGCGTCCAACTCCTCGATCGCCATCTCCGACAGTTCGTCGGCGTGGGGCGCGGGCGTCTCGGGGTTCACAGCCATCGGCGCACCCTCCCTTTATAGGCCTCGTATTCGGCGCCGAAACGCGCCGACAGATACCGTTCCTCGCGGGCGATGACGAAGCGGTCGATCACGATCAGGCAGGGCGCCAGCATGGCCAGGGCGATCGGGCTGTCCATGGCCACGGCGAACCCGATGTAGGTCAGGCCGAAGCCCAGGTAGATCGGGTTGCGGCTGAAGCGATAGAGACCGCCGGTCGCCAGCGCCGTCGTCGGCTTCCACGGCTCGGGCGGGGTGCCGAGGCGACGGAAGGTCCCGGCCGCGATCCCATCCAGCAGCAGGCCGCCGATCACCAGAACGAAGGCCAGGCCGCGCCGCCATTCGACCGCCAGGCCCAGGGACGGCTCGCCGATCAGGCGGCCGATCCCGAACCCGACCAGCAGGAAGGCCAGGAAGATCAGCGGCGGGGGCGCGAGGACCCCCGCATGGTCGCTCCTGGCGCTCAACGCGCGCCCTCTTCGTCGCCGTAGATGGCGACGCGGGCGGGCGAGGTCGAGGAGACGGCGCCGCGATACATGCCCGAGGTGTTCATCGAGAAGGCGTGGACGCCGTCCTTGCCCATGACGATGACGCCGCCGTCGCCGCCGATGCTTCCGACCTCGGCGATCTCGGCGTCGGCGGCGGTCTGGACGGTCGCGCCCTCGGCCGTGCGACGGCAGATGTCGCGCGCCACGGTGGCGCGGATGAAATACTCGCCCGAGCCAGTCGCCGAGACGGCGCAGCCGTCGGCGTTGGAGGCGTAGGTCCCGGCGCCGATGATCGGCACGTCGCCGACCCGACCCCAACGCTTGGCCGTCATGCCGCCGGTCGAGGTGGCCGCCGCCAGACGCCCCTGGCTGTCCACGGCCACGGCGCCGACGGTGCCGAACTTGCGCTCGTCCAGCGGGGCCTCATTGAGATTGAAGGCCAGGGGCGCGGCCGGCCCCAGGCGAGCCGGTTCGGCCGGGGCGCCTTCGGGGCGCGGCGGCACGGCCTCGCCCCGATCGGTCAGGGCCTTGACCAGGGCCTGCCAGCGGCTCTCGGTGAAGAAGAAGGCGGGCGCCACCTCCTCCAGGCCGACGGAACGGGCGAAGGTCTCGGCGCCCTCGCCGATCATCATGACGTGGGGCGACTTCTCCATCACGGCGCGGGCGGCGGCGATCGGATGGCGGGTGCGGGTCAGGCCGGCCACGGCCCCGGCGGTCAGGTCCGGGCCGTTCATCACGGCGGCGTCCAGCTCGTTCTTGCCCGCCGAGGTGAAGACGGCGCCGCGCCCGGCGTTGAACAGGGGGTTCTCCTCCATCACCTCGACGGCGGCCTGGACGGCGTCGAGCGATGACCCGCCGCGCGCCAGCACGGCCGAACCGGCGTCCAGCGCGGCCTGCAGTCCGGCGCGATAGGCGGCGTCGCGCTCGGGGCTCAGCTGGGCGCGTTCGATCACGCCGGCGCCGCCGTGGATGGCCAGCGACCACTGCGGCGCGTCTTGAGTTCCCGGAATCTGAGCAAGGGCTGGCGCGGCCAGCAGGGCGGCGGCCGCAGCGGCGGCGAAGGCGATGGATTTCATTTCAAGCTCCCCATTATTCTTTGTCCTCCCTCTGCCGGGAGGCGGATCGGCGGCGATAGCGGACGGAGGGCGGCGCCTGACGGCGCCCGCCTCGCCGCTGAAGTCTAGCGTCTATGATGCAGGCGTCGCCACAGGCGGTGGGCCAGGATGGGGGCGAAGCCGCAGACGAGGGCGGCGGCCAGCACCATCCAGAACCCGCCCCCCAGCCAGTATTCGCCCGCGAGCGCCCCGGCCCCGCCCGCCAGAAGCGGGCCGAGCCAGGGCAGCCAGTGCGGCGGTCGGAACCGCATTCAGGCGTCGACCTTGATGACGCCGCGACGGATCTGGTCCAGCTCGATCGAATCGAACAGGGCCTGGAAGTTGCCGTTGCCGAAGCCTTCATTGCCCTTGCGCTGGATGATCTCGAAGAAGATCGGACCGAAGGTGTCCTGGGTGAAGATCTGCAGCAGCAGGCCTTCCTCGTCCGAACCGTCGATCAGGATGCGGTTCTTGCGCATCCGCTCCACGTCCTCGCCATGGCCCGGCAGGCGTTTGTCGATCAGTTCGAAATAGGTCTCGATGGTGTCTTGGAAGTCGACGCCGCGCTCGCGCATCGCCTCGACCGTCTCGAAGATGTTCTCGGTGGTCAGGGCGATGTGCTGGATGCCTTCGCCGTTGTAGCGACGGATGAATTCCTCGATCTGGGAGTTCTCGTCCTGGCTCTCGTTCAGCGGGATGCGGATGGCGCGGTCGGGCGCGATCATCGCCTGAGAGAACAGGCCCGTCGCCTTGCCCTTGATGTCGAAATACTTCTGTTCCTCGAAGTTGAACACCGAGTTGTAGAAGCCCGACCATGTGCGCATCTCGCCGCGCCGGACGTTGTGGGTCAGGTGATCCAGAATCTCCAGACCGACGCTGTTCTTGCGTTCGGCCTCTTCCCAGCCCTCGATCTCGTCCCAGGCGTCATAGAGGGAGCCGGTCTCGCCGTACTGGTCGATGACATAGAGCAGGCTGCCGCCGATGCCCTGCAGCACATAGGGGTAGTCGTTCGCCAGCGCCCCGCCGTGCACGCCCTCGGCGGCGCGGGCGCCGCGCGCCAGCGCGCCTTCGTAAGCCGCCTTGGCGTCAGCGACGCGGAAGGCCATGCCGTTGGCCGAGGGGCCGTGATCCCCGGCGAAGTCCGCCGCCTGTCCGGCCGGTTTGCGGTGAACCAGCATGGTGATGTCGCCCTGCTTCAGGCGGACCACGTCGTTGGCGGGATTCACATGGGTCGGGGTGAAGCCCATCAGCTCCAGACGTGAAATCATCGCTTCGGGCTCGGGGCCGGTGAATTCGACGAACTCGAAGCCGTCGACGCCGAGGGGGTTTTCCTGGTCGAGTTTGGCGGCGTCCTGCATGACGCGTCTCCTCTCTCTTATGGTTTGGCGCGGCCGGGGCCGTCATGGCGCGGCCGCTGATTGGGGCGGAACCTACTGGCGGGGCGGCATGGCGCGCAAGGCGGCTCTGGAGTGAAACGGCGCACGTTCCAGTGTCGCAGCCGCCCTTCGCCTCTCGCCCCCGCCGATGCGGCCTGCTATCGGGCGGGAGACGAGAGGCGGGGGCCTCGACCGGGACGCCTGAATGCTTCGCAAGCTCTATGACTGGGTCTTTTCCCTGGCCCGCCATCGTCACGCGACCCGATCGCTGGCCGTGGTGTCCTTCGCCGAAAGCTCCTTCTTTCCGATTCCGCCCGATGTCATGCTGGCGCCCATGGTGCTGGCCAAGCCGGAGCGCGCCTATTTCTACGCCATGGTCTGCACCGTCGCCTCGGTGCTGGGCGGGATAGCGGGCTACGCCATCGGCTATTTCCTGGAGCCGGTCGGCCTGCAGATGCTGGCCTGGCTGGGCAAGGCTGATGCGTTCGAGGCGTCCAAGGCCCTGTTCCAGCAGCACGGCGCCTGGGTCATCCTGATCAAGGGACTGACCCCCATCCCCTTCAAGCTGATCACCATCGCCTCGGGCATCTTCCAGTTCAATCTGGCGCTGTTCATCGCCCTGTGCGTCGTGACGCGCGGCGCCCGTTTCTTCCTGGTGGCCTTCGTGCTCAAGCGCTGGGGGCCGCCCATGCTGGCGATCGTCGAGAAGCGGCTGGCCCTGTTCACCGTCCTGTTCCTGGTCCTGCTGGTCGGCGCCTTCTTTATGGTCAAGCTGATCGGACACTGATCGACGCCGGTCTCGGCCCGGTTTATGAGAGGCGCCTGGTTCCTGTGAGGCGCATATGAGCGCGATCTACAAATTGCTGACCCGCTGGTGGACGGCCTTCGCCTTGGCCGCCGCCTTGGCCATGCTGGGTGCGGCCCATGCGTTCGAGCGGTTCGGCGGCATGGCGCCCTGCAACCTGTGCCTGAAGCAGCGCGAGGTCTACTGGGCCGCCGTCGCCATCGCCGGAGCGGCCACCTTCTGGGCCCTGTTCAGCCGGGCCAGCCGGGGCACGCCGCGCATCGCCTCCTTCCTGCTGGCGGCGGTCTTCCTGACAGGGGCGATCACGGCGGGCTATCACGCCGGGGGCGAGCTGAAGTGGTGGGCCCTGCCGGCCACCTGCATGGCCGCGCCGAGCACCACCATCGACCTGTCGGCGCTGACGGCCCTGGTCGACGGCACGGGGGGAAGCGCGGGCTTCGTCTCCTGCGGCGACATTCCGTGGAGCTTCGCCGGCCTGTCGATGGCGGGCTGGAACTTTGTGATCTCCCTGGCGCTGGCTATCTTCAGCCTGCTGGCGGCGAAACGTCCCAAGGACGCCCGCGCGCCGAGGAGCTAGGATCGAAGCGTCATGACCGAAGCCGCCGCAACCGTTTCCGCCGCCCGCCGCATTCCCCTGGCTCGCCCCGGCGTGGGGCAGGACAAGGCCCGCCTGGCCGAGATGCTGCGCGTCGACCACGCGGGCGAGTTCGCCGCCGTCCACATCTACCGCGCCCAGCGCGCGGTGCTGGAAGGCCGCAAGGGCAAGGACGTCATCGCCGCCGACCTGACCGAGATGGAAGGGCATGAAGCCGTCCACCTGGCGCGGTTCGAGGCTCTGCTGAACGAGAACCGGGTGCGCCCCACGGCCATGATCCCGCTGTGGAAGCTGGCGGCCACGGCGCTCGGCGCCGGGACGGCCCTGATTTCGGAAAAGGCGGCACACGCCTGCACCGAGGCGGTCGAGAGCGTCATCGAGAAACACTACGCCGACCAGATCGAGGAGATCCGCGATCGCGATCCCGACCTGGCCGCCGAACTGACGAAGTTCCGCGAAGAGGAACTGGCCCACCACGACCACGCCATCGAGCACGGCAGCCGCGAGGCCCCCGCCTACCGCCTGCTGTCCAGCGTCATCAAGGTCGGCTGCAAGGCCGCCATCAAGATCAGCGAACGGATCTAAGTCCAAGAGCTCAACGCCTCTCCCCCCTTTATGGGGAGGGTGGTCGCGCAGCGACCGGGTGGGGAGGGCTTGGTTATCAGGACGCGGCGCTTGAATGGCTCGGCCGTCCCCACCCGGCTTCGCCTTTCAGGCTCAGCCACCCTCCCCATAAAGGGGAGGGAGAAGGGTCACTTGACGTCAAACGCCAGCATCAGCGTCTTCTGCGCCGGATTGGCGTTGTCGTCGGACAGGATGTAGAGGCGCACGCCTTCGCCCTTAGTCTCGGCGGCGATCCCTTCGAAATTATCCGTCAGGCCCGGCAGCTTCAGCTCGACCAGCACCGGTCCCAGCGCGCCGTCCGCGTCCATGCGGCGCACCCGCGCGCGCACGTCGAACGGCGGACGCCATGACCGCTGCACCGCGAACCAGCCGTCGCCGCCGGGATCGCGCTCCAGCCCGGTCAGCCGCCAGCTGTCGGCGGGCGGCGTCGGCTCGACCACGGTGCGGCAGCCTCCCGGCGAACAGTCCCACACGCCGCCGTCCTCGCCGCCGACACGCCAGCCGCCGGGCGCCGTCGCCAGGCCCTCCATGCCTTCATTCGGGGGAAAGTTCGCCGCCGGATGCGCCTGCGCTTCGGGGCGGGCGTGCAGGCCGTCCAGCGGGCCGTAGCTCCAGATGCGGTGCTCGCGCTCGAAGCTGATCAGCACCTCGCCCTCTTCGGTCAGGGCCAGCCCCTCGGCGTCGCCCGCGACCTTGTCGACGATCGGCTCGCCGTCGGCCGTGGTCAGCCGCCGCACCCGCAGATCGTGCAGCCCCGTCAGCTTGCCGTCCGCATCCAGCTCCAGCCGTCCGCGCACCAGATCGCCGGAATCCGACACGGCCACGAACCCGCCGTCGCCCGTCAGCTTGAGATCCGACAGACCATGCAGGCTGGAGGCGGGCGCCGCGATCAACTGCACTCCGCCCGCATAGCGCACGCCCTCCGCCAGTTTGGCGCCGCCCGGCCAACCCAGGCCGACCTGCCGCGTCGACCCGCCCGCCGGCGCCCAGCCGACGGCTGTCGCTTCGGGCGTCCAGGGATGAGATGAGACCGCCGCCCCGGCGCAGGCGGCCAGGGCGAGGGAGATCAGGGCGGCGACATAGAGGCGACGATTCACGCCGCGCGCTTGTGCGGAACGCGCCCGCCCTGGCCGCCGAGTCTTTGGCCGCTGACGGTCTTGGGCTCGGCCTCGAACAGTTCGGCCAGCTTCTCGGTCATGGCGCCCGCCAGTTGTTCCACGTCGACGATGGTCAGGGCGCGGCGATACCAGCGGGTTACGTCGTGGCCGATGCCGATGGCCAGCAGCTCGACCGGGCTGCGCGTCTCGATCTTCTCGATCACCTGGCGCAGGTGCTTGTCCAGATAGAGGGCGGCGTTGGCCGACTGGGTCGAGTCGTCGACCGGAGATCCGTCCGAGATGACCATCATGATCTGCCGCGCCTCGGGCCGGGCCAGCAGACGGTCATGCGCCCACTCCAGCGCCTCGCCGTCAATGTTCTCCTTCAGCAGGCCCTCGCGCATCATCAGGCCCAGGTTCTTCTTGGCCCGGCGCCAGGGCGCATCGGCGCTCTTGTAGATGATGTGGCGCAGGTCGTTCAGGCGGCCGGGATTGGCGGGCTTGCCCGCGCTGATCCACGCCTCGCGGCTCTGCCCGCCCTTCCAGGCGCGGGTAGTGAAGCCCAGGATCTCGACCTTGACCCCGCACCGCTCCAGCGTCCGCGCCAGGATGTCGGCGCAGACCGCCGCCACCATGATCGGCCGCCCGCGCATCGAGCCCGAGTTGTCCAGCAACAGGGTCACGACCGTGTCGCGGAAGGGGCTTTCGCTCTCCATCTTGAACGACAGGGGGCTGGTCGGGTCGGTGATGACGCGGGTCAGGCGCGCCGTGTCCAGCATCCCTTCCTCGAGGTCGAACATCCAGCTGCGGTTCTGTTGCGCCAGCAGGCGCCGCTGCAGCTTGTTGGCCAGGCGTGAGACGACGCTGCCCAGGGTCGACAACTGGGCGTCCAGCAGGGCGCGCAGCCGGTCCAGCTCCATCGGATCGCACAGTTCGGCCGCGTCGATGATCTCGTCATAGGCGGTGGTGAAGGCGTGATAGACTTCGACCGCCCGGCCATCGTCCTGGGTCTGCTGATGGTTGGGGCGATCCCCCTCGCTCAATTCCGGGGCGTCTTCCTGGCCCTCTCCGTCCGGTTCGCCGGGCGTGCCGTCGGGGCGGGCCTGACGTTCGTCCTCGGCGGACTGGTCGTCGGCCGTGCCGTCCAGGGACTCGCCGCCGTCGCCGCCGTCCTGTTCTTCCTGCTCGTCCGGATCGGCCTCGTCCTGATCGGGCTTGTCGGCGTCATCCTCGCCGTCCTCCTCGGGCGAGTCGCCGCCGTCGGCGTCGCCGGGGTCCAGGTCCAGCGCGCGCAGCAGATCCTTCATGCGCGCGCCGAAGGCCGCCTGGTCGTCGCCCAGGGCGGCCAGGGCGTCCAGCTCGGCGCCGGCCTTGGCCTCCAGTTCGGCGCGGACCCGGTCCAGCATAGTCTTGGCGCCGTCGGGGGCCGGCTCGCCCGTCATCCTCTCGCGCAGCAACAGGGCGGCCGCCTCGGCCACCGGCACCTGAGCCGCCTCGGCGCGCAGGGCGCCGGACTTCTCCAGCCGGGTGACCAGGGCGGAGTCGAGGTTGCGCCGCACGCCTTTCAGCTCGCGCGCGCCGACGGCCTCGACGCGGGCCTGTTCAACGGCGTCGAAGACCTCGGCCGCATTCATGTCGACCGGGCGCAACTTGGCGTCCAGCGCCGGGTCATGGTTGGCCAGACGCAGCGCCAGCCGGTCCGCCTGGCCGCGAAGGGCGGCGCTCTCCGGCGCGGCCGGGTCGCGCGGCGGGTGGGGCAGGGTCAGCACGCCGTTCGACAGTCGCGGACCGTCGCTGCCGAAATGCACTTCCAGCTCAGCCTGTTCGGCCAGCGCCCTCGCCGCGTGCGACAGGGCGCGTTTGAACGTCTCGACGGGGGTCTCTGCAGCGGCCATGGGTCACACATAGACCATGCTGCGCCGGGGGGAAGAGGACGAGGCGTCCCAGCACGGCGATTCCGGGGTGGAAACCTTATCGCCTGGCCGAGCGCTCCATCCGCGCCAGAAGCTCCCTGAACACGGGCGCCTTTCGGTTGGCGTGTCAGCCCACCGGCCGTCCGCCGGGAGAGCGGTCTGCGGGCCGTTCGCCCCAGCGCGACCCCTGCATTTCGCGCAACATATCCGTCGACATGCGTTCGCGTTGGCTGCTGTTGACGGGCACCTTGCGGCAGACGCGTTGCTGGATGACGCTGCCCATGGCGCGCTCCCAGTCGCAGACCGTTCGCGTCGGACCGTTCGTGACCGACGGCGGCCGCGCCGAAATGGCGCGTGTGGGCGAACTGGCGGTGATGGGGGCGCGACGTTCGGCGGCCTCTGCATCGTCGTTCTGCATCGGCGCGCCGCTGAGAACCAGTAGGGCGAGGGTCGAGATCAGCATGGCGAAAACTCCATGGGGAACATCAGACTGTCACCATGCGGGCAATCGAATGAAGTTACAACGTTGTTCTTTCAAAGGCTCCGCTTGTGATCAACGGGGCTTGAGCCGTACCCGCATGACGCCGCCGGGGCCGACCTCGACGTCGAAGCGGCCTGTGGCGCGGACCAGTTCGGACAGCTTGGCGTGGCCGTAGGTGCGCTGGTCGAAGTCGGGGTAGGTGTTGCGCAGGCGGTTGGCCACGCCGCCGATGTTGACCCAGCCGTCGCCGTCCTCGTCCATGTCGGTGATGGCGGCGGCGATCAGGGCGGCCGCTTCGGCGGGTTTGCGTTCGGCGGGGGGCGCGGCGTCGGCGTCAGCCTCGGCAGCGGCCCTGCCGGTCAGGTTCTCGGTGTAGATGAAGCGGGTGCAGGCCTGGCGGAAGCTCTCGGGCGTCTTGCGCTCGCCGAAGCCGTAGACCGGCACGCCCTGTTCGCGGATGCGCGCCGCGAGTCGGGTGAAGTCGCTGTCCGACGACACCAGGCAGAAGCCGTCGAACCGCCCCGAGTGCAGCAAATCCATCGCGTCGATGACCAGGGCGATGTCGCCTGAGTTCTTGCCCTTGGTGTTCTGGAAATTTTGCTGCCACTGGATCGCCCAGCGGGGCAGGACGTCGATCCAGCCGCGCAGCGCCGGGCTGGCCGCGTCGCCGTAGATACGCCGCGCCGAAGCCTCGCCCAGGGTCGCGATCTCGGTGAACAGAGCTTCGGCGATGCGGGCCGAGGCGTTCTCGCCGTCGATCAGCACGGCCAGGCGCGGGGCGCGGGCGGCGGGGTTGAAGGCGTCGGTCGGCATGAAGGCTCCGGCGAGGGGAGGAGAGGGGCGAAGGCTCGCCCCGGCCGCGCTCGGGGTCAACCGCAAAGGAAAACGGCCGACGGGTCGCCCCGCCGGCCGTCTCCATGTCCGGCCTGGTATGAAGCGCTTACTGCGCCGTCTTCGGCGCCTCGGCGGCGCGCACCTCGACCGGCAGGCCCAGGGCGTCCAGCTGCGGCTTGACCACGGCGGCGTCGCCGACCACCACCCAGACGAAGCGCGACGGCTGAATGGCGGCGCGGGCGGCGGCGTCCATCTGCTCGGCCGTCAGGGCGTTGATGCGGCCGGCCAGGGTCTCCTGATAGTCATCCGGTCGGCCGAACAGGGCGTTCGACCGCAGGGCGTTCAGCACCTGGAACGAGGTCTCATAGCTGCCCGACAGGGCGCGGGTGTCGCCCAGGACGGTGCGCTCGCGCTCCGCCGGGGTCACGCCGTCGGCGCCGAGGAAGCGTTCGTACTGGCCGATCAGGGCGGCGATCGACTCGCCCGTGCGGTCGGCCTGGACCGGGGCGTTGACGATGTAGGGGGCGCGGTTCTGCAGCTGACTGATCGTGCCGCGCACGCCGTAGGACCAGCCCTTGGTCTCGCGCAGATCGGCGTTGATGCGCGACAGGAAGTCCGTGCCCAGCACCGTATTGGCCGTGGTCAGGGTCAGGATGTCGTCCGTCCCCGACACCGGCAGCACCTGGCCGCCGTAGATCAGCGACTGCGGCGACTGCGGCCGGTCGATCAGCACCACCCGCGCCGAGGTCTGCGGCAGGGCGGCGTCGAAGCCCTTGACGCCCTTGGCCGTCGCCGGGGCGCGCCAGTTTCCGAAGGCGGCCTCCAGTTGCGGCCTCAGTTCCGCCAGCGGCAGGTCGGAGACGACGAACAGCCTGGCGTTGTCCGGGCGGACCCAGCGGGCGTGTTCGGCCGCCAGATCGTCGCGCGTCAGGCCGCGGATCACCGCCTCGTCGCCCGAACCGCCGAACGGGCGGCCGTAGGGGTGGCTCTCGCCGTAGATCAGCGGGGGCAGGGCGCGGCCGGCGATGGCGGCGGGCTGGGTCTTCTCATTGGCCAGGGCGGCCAGGCGCGTGGCGCGCAGGCGCTCGATCTCGGCCGGGGCGAAGGCCGGGTTGCGCACCACGTCCGACAGCAGGGCCAGCGACGGCTGCAGATTGGTCGTCACCGCCGACAGATTGGCCACGGTGCGGTCCATCGACGAGCCGACGGAGACGTTGGCGCCCAGGCGCTCCTGCGCTTCGGCCAGGGCCTTGGAATCGCGCGTCGTCGTGCCTTCCTGCATGACGTTGAGCATCAGGGTGTGGGCGCCTAGGCGGTCGGCGCGGTCGGCCGCGACCCCGGCGTCGAACTCCAGCGCCACGCGGGTCACCGGCACGGTGGTCGAGCGAGCGTAGACGATCTCGATGCCGTTCGACAGGGCGGCGCGCTCCACCGCCGGGAAGTCGACGTTGGAGACCTGGCCGATGGTCGGGGCGGCGTCGCGGGCCACGCGCTGGATCGGCTCGGCCGGAACCGGGGTCGCGCCCGAGGGGGCGGCGGCGGCCTCGGCGTAGGCTTCACGCTCGCCCGGCATGACGATCTGGCTGTAGACGGGGCGGCTCAGCCATTTCTGCAGGGCGGTCTGGACCTGGGCCGGGGTCACCGCCGCATAGGCCGCCAGCTCCTTCTTGTAGAAGTCGGGATCGTTCGAATACAGCTGCCCCTCGGCCAGGACCGAGGCCTTGCCGTTGGCGGTTTCCAGCCCCTGGATGCGCTGCGAGGCGTAGCGGGTGACGACGCGGTTGATCTCGTCCTGCGTCGGGCCGTTGGCGATCAGGTCGGCCAGCACCTCATCCATGCGCCGGGCCACGGCGTCCGCATCGGCGCCCGGCTTGACCATGGCGGAATAGCTGAACATGCCGACCCGCTGGAACACCTGATTGCCGGCCGAGACGCTGGAGGCCGTCTGCTCGTCGCGCACCAGCACATTGTCCAGGCGCGAGCTGGCCAGGCCGCCTAGCACCGAGGCGCCGACGCTCAGCGGCACGGAGTCCGGATCGCCCAGGCCGGGCACCACCCAGGTGCGGCTGATGCGGGTCTGGGCCACGCGGTCGTGCAGCACCTGCTCGACCGGCGCCGCCAGGGTCGGCACGGGGGCCGCCGCCGGGGTGTTGACCGGGCCGCGCGCGATGGCGCCGAAATACTTCTCGGTCAGTTCACGGGCCTTCGCCTCGTCGATGTCGCCCGACAGGACCAGGACGGCGTTGTTCGGGCCGTAGTTCTGGCGGAACCAGTCGCGCACCGTCTCCATGCTGGCGGCGTCCAAGTCTGCCATGGAGCCGATGGTCGAGTGGCGATAGGGGTGCCCCTCGGGGAACAGGGCTTCCAGCGTGGCGTAATAGGTCATGCCGTAGGGCTGATTGTCGCCCTGGCGCTTCTCGTTCTGGACAACGCCGCGCTGCAGATCCAGCACCTCCTGGCTGACCTGGCCCAGCAGATAGCCCATGCGGTCGGATTCCAGATACAGGGTGTAGTCCAGCGCCGGGGTCGGCATTGTCTGGAAATAGTTTGTGCGGTCGAACCAGGTCGTGCCGTTCAGGCTGGTCGCGCCCGCCGCATTCATCGTCTGGATGTGGCTGGAGGGCGAGTTCTCCGACCCGCCGAACATCAGGTGCTCGAACAGGTGGGCGAAGCCGGTCGAACCCTTGGGCTCGTCCTTCGATCCGACATTATACCAGACCGACACGGCGACGACGGGGGCCTTGCGGTCCTCGTGGACCAGGACGGTCAGGCCGTTGTCGAGCTGGAAGCGCTTCCACGAAATGTCGACGCGGGCGATCAGCTCCGACACCGGCGCCCCGCGCAGGGGCTCGGCCTGGGCGGCGGTCACGGTTGCGGCGGCGGCCGCAGGCGCGGCGATAACGGGCGTGCTCACGGCCAGAAGGGCGGCGAGCGCAACGGAAGAGGCGGCAAGGCGCATGATGTTTTCAGTCCCCAACGGATCATGTTGAGGCGGACCTTAACCGCGCTCGCCGCCGCTGCAACGCGACACATTGTTATATGAAGAATTCTTCATCTTCTTCGGCGCGCTCGGCCTGCGCTTGATCAGAGCGGGGTCCAGGCCCGCCGCCGCCTCCAGTTCGCGCACCCGATCCCGCAGCGTCTTGCGCTCTCGCATCAGGGCCAGCCATTCTTCCATGCCCGCCTCGCGCTGCGCGGCGTTGACCGCCCAATACTCCTGCTTGGCCGGATGCGGGTCCGCCTCGTCCCAGATCGCCAGTCGGCTGGAGGCGCACTGATCCTCGTTCAGCGCCAGCGCCTTGATCAGCTCCAGCGGAATGTCGTCCAGCGTCACCTCGCCGCGCGCCCGCGCCCGCTCGCCCCTTTGCGCCATCCGGCCATAGGCCTCGGCCAGTTGGGCCAGGGCCTTGGCCTCGTCCCACATCCGTCCCCGCATGGCTCGCGCCGAGGCCCGCATCGCCGTCTCGGCCAGAACCTCCGCCGTCTCATCCGCCTCCTCTTCGGAGGGGGCGAACAGAGCCTCGGCGCGAACCGCCTCGGCCGCCGCCCGTTCGGCCTGCATCCGCTCGCGCGCCTCGGCCTGTTCGCGCGCCCGCGCATCGCCCCAGTCGCGCTTGGTCGCGCCGTGGACGGTGATCCGCTTGCGCAGGGCGTGCTGCGACACCCGCCACCGCTCGCTCAGCTCCGGCACGGTCGCGCCGTTGCGATAGGCCTCCAGAATGATCTCCCACGTCGCCCGCGACAGGCGATAGTGCGCGGGCTTGGCGTCCAGGGTCTCCTCCATGCGCGCAAGGATAGGCCCGGCGCCGACCCAGGCGGGCTGCGGCGGCGGAAAACAGGCCGCTCCGATGAAATGAAAGCGTCAATTACGACAGATTGCGATCGCTGCGGGCGACTGGGCCGTTATACTCAGGCTCATGCAGCCTCTGAACGCCCGCACCACGTCGGCAATGTCTAAGGTCCGACAAGTGCGAACGACGCCTGAAGAGCGCGTCGCAAAGGTTCTTCGTGAACTGGGCAAGGCCTATCGGCGAAATGTCCGTAACTTGCCGGGGAAACCGGACTTCGCCAACCGCTCAAAGGGTTGGATCGTGCAGGTTCATGGGTGCTTCTGGCATCATCATGACTGCAAGCGAGGAACGGTGCCGGTCAACAATCGGGAGGAGTGGTTGGTTAAGTTCGCGGCGAACCGAGTGCGGGATCAACGCGTCGAGGCTGACTTGCGCGGTATGGGCTTTGAGGTGGTCACGGTCTGGGAGTGCGAGACCCGCCATCACGCCGCTCTTGTAGAGAGATTGGTCAACCTCAGATAAGGGCTTCATCCGAGCCTAACCCTTGGATGGTATGCTGTTGACACGCGAATCGTGTTCGCGTTTTGTTTGCGTGTATTTAAGGAGGGCGAAGCCGCCATGACATTGCGCCTGATTGACCTTTTCAGCGGCGCCGGCGGCATGAGCTTGGGCTTCTACGACGAGCTGTTTTGCGGCGGGTTCACCCCGGTGCTGGCGATCGACAATGACGCCGCCGCCGTCAAAACTCACGAGCTCAACTTCCCAGGCGAGGCCGTTAAAGCCAATATCGAGGAATGGCTTCTCCAGAATGAAGTGCCGCCGGCCGACGTGGTGATCGGAGGCCCCCCTGCCAAGGCTTCAGCTTGCTGAACAAGAAGCGCGACGGCGACGCTCGTCGCGCCTTGTGGGAGCCCTTCATCGAAATCGCCGAGCGTTCGGGCGCGCGCGTCTTCGTGATGGAGAATGTGGCGGAACTCTACCGCTCGCCCGAGCGCACTCTAATTGAGAAGAAGGCGCGTCAACACGGCTTTCAGACACAGGCCGCCATTTTGAACGCCGCGGATTACGGCGCGCCGCAAACGCGCAAGCGCACGATCATCCTGGGCTGGCGGGATGCGAACAATCTCCCGAATTTTCCGCCCTTGCCGACGCACGCCGACCCTAAACTGAAGAGTAATCTACCGCGTTGGAGGACGGTCCGCGACGTTATCGGAGATCTTCCCACGGACCCGTTCGGCACGGAAATCGGCGAGGCTAAGACCTTCGACTTGCACTTCGGGCGCAATCCTACGGAAAAAAGCATGCAGCGTTATCGGGCGGTGCCGCCCGGCGGCAATCGTTTCGATCTGCAATCCAATCGCCCGGACATCACTCCCAACTGCTGGATTAGGAAGACCAGTGGGGGAACAGATCTGTTCGGCCGACTGTGGTGGGACCGCCCTTCAGTCACGATCCGCACGGAATTCTATAAGCCTGAGAAGGGGCGGTATCTCCATCCCGAGGCCCATCGCCCGATCACTCACCGTGAAGCCGCGCGCCTCATGGGCTTTCCGGACGAGTTCAAATTCTCCGGTACGAAGGTAGAGGTGGCCCGCCAAATCGGCAACGCCGTGCCGCCGAACTTGGCGGGCGCGCTCGCTGCAACTGTGCTGACGGCGCTTACCGACCGTTCAGTGGCTGCATAGTCGGCATCCGAACGGGAAGCGTTTCGTAACCAATCTGCAGTCCAGATGGCGGCATGCGAAAAGTGCCTCCATCCTTAGTTTTGCCGGGCCACCCCGACCATGTCTTTCTTGACCGGTTGGCGAGAGAGATCGCCGGGCGTCTCGGCACACGGCCTGCAGACGCCTTCGTAGGTGCGGTGATCGAAGCGATTGAGTTTGTTCTCGATCCCATACGGACCGGTCGCACGACACTTTCAGAACTCGATAATGTCGAAAAGACATTCATCGGCTTGAAAATCGAGCACTTCGTCCGAGATCTGCTCGATGCGCCTAAAGGCGTTCGTGACCTCACGCTCTTGGATCACGATGTGGATATAAAGAATACGGTCAGCCGATCGTGGAGTTGGATGATCCCGCCGGAAACCTATCGCGATGAGGAGCCTGTCATTCTGCTCGCAGCCGACGAAGACGAGCGCAAATCTTGGATGGGTTTGATGGTGGCGCGCGAAGCGTACCTCGGTGCGCCTAATCGGGACGGCAAACGCGGGGTGCTTTCCTCAGCTTACGCCAACATCCTCTGGCTGGCATCGGGTGTCGCCTGGCCGCCCAATCGCTGGGCGGGCCTCGATATGAAGCGCTTTCGCGAACTCCGTCAGATAAAGATCGGGAGACGGCGAGCCGCGATGTTCTTTCTCGAAAATGATCGGCGGATCACACACCGGACCGTTCTGGCGGCGCTGCTCTTCGACCAAAAGGACCCGATGAAGCGACTCCGGGCGAACGGCGGCGCGCCCGATGTTCTGCGACCGCTGGGAGTTGCGCTGTTGTCAGGGCGTTATGATGCGCCACTGGCCCGAAAACTCGGTTTTCAGCTGGCGACCGACGATTTCGTCGCTGTGAAGCCCAGGTCGGACGAGGGATTGAATCTTCTTCGTAATGCCGGAGATTTGGACTGATCCTCAGTCCTCATCCATCTTCAGGGCTGCGATAAACGCTTCCTGCGGGATCTCCACCTTGCCGAACTGACGCATGCGCTTCTTGCCGGCCTTCTGCTTCTCCAGCAGCTTCTTCTTGCGGGTGGCGTCGCCGCCGTAGCACTTGGACGTCACGTCCTTGCGCAGGGCGCGCACCGTCTCGCGGGCGATGATCTTGCCGCCGATGGCCGCCTGGATCGGGATGGTGAACATGTGGGGCGGGATCAGCTCCTTCATCTTCTCCACCATGCCGCGGCCGCGCGTCTCGGCGCGGGCGCGGTGGACCAGCATGGACAGGGCGTCTACGGGCTCGGCGTTGACCAGGATCGACATCTTCACCAGGTCGCCGACCTTGTAGTCGGTGATCTCATAGTCGAACGAGGCGTAGCCCTTCGAGATCGACTTCAGCCGGTCGTAGAAGTCGAACACCACTTCGTTCAGCGGCAGCTCATAGACCACCAGGGCGCGCGCGCCGACATAGGACAGCTCGATCTGGTTACCGCGGCGGTCCTGGCACAGCTTGATCACGCCGCCGAGGTATTCGTCGGGGGTCAGGATGGTGGCCTTGATCCACGGTTCGCTGATCGTCTCGATCTGCATGACGTCCGGCAGGTCGGCCGGGTTGTGCAGGTCCATCTCGGTGCCGTCGCGCAGGCCGATCTTGTAGACGACCGAGGGCGCCGTCGCGATCAGGTCGAGGTTGAACTCGCGGCTCAGGCGCTCCTGGATGATCTCCAGGTGCAGCAGGCCCAGGAAGCCGCAGCGGAAGCCGAAGCCCAGGGCGGCCGAGGATTCCATCTCATAGGTGAAGCTGGCGTCGTTCAGGCGCAGCTTGCCGATGGCGGCGCGCAGGTCCTCGAAATCGGCGGCGTCGACCGGGAACAGGCCGCAGAAGACCACCGACTGGACTTCCTTAAAGCCCTTCAGCGGTTCGGCCGTGGGTTTCTTCTCATCGGTGATGGTGTCGCCGACGGCGGCGTGGGCGACTTCCTTGATCTGGGCGGTGATGAAGCCGACCTCGCCGGGGCCGAGCTGCTCGACCGGGGTGTTCTTGGGCAGGAAGACGCCGACGCGATCGACCAGATGGGTCGAGCCGGTCTGCATCATCTTGACCCGCATCCCGGCCTTCAGCACGCCGTCGAACACGCGCACCAGCAGCACCACGCCCAGGTAGGGGTCGTACCAGGCGTCGACCAGCATGGCCTTCAGCGGGGCGTTGATGTCGCCCTTGGGCGCCGGCAGGCGGGCGACGATGCCTTCCAGCACGTCCTCAATGCCTAGGCCCGACTTGGCCGAGCATTCGATGGCGTCCGAGGCGTCCAGGCCGATGACGTCTTCGATCTGGGCCTTGACCCGCTCCGGCTCGGCGGCCGGCAGGTCGATCTTGTTCAGGACCGGGACGATCTCGTGGTTGTTGTCGATCGCCTGATAGACGTTGGCCAGGGTCTGGGCCTCGACGCCCTGCGAGGCGTCCACCACCAGGATCGAGCCTTCGCACGCGGCCAGCGAACGCGACACCTCATAGGCGAAGTCGACGTGGCCCGGCGTGTCCATCAGGTTCAGGACGTAGGTCTCGCCGTCCTTGGCCTTGTAGTTCAGGCGCACGGTCTGCGCTTTGATGGTGATGCCGCGCTCCTTCTCGATGTCCATGTTATCAAGGACCTGTTCCGACATTTCGCGCGCGGTCAGGCCGCCCGTGAACTGGATCAGGCGGTCCGACAGGGTCGACTTGCCGTGGTCGATGTGGGCGACCACCGAGAAGTTGCGGATGCGTTCGATAGGGGGCGTCGTCATGGTTCGGCGCGCGTAGCACGGCTGGAGAGATTGCGCCACGTCAGCCGTATGGCGGCCTCTGGGCGAATAATGACGCCGTCGCCCGAAAAAAGTCACGACTTCGCCAACTTTATTCCGGGTGACGTTTTGATCAAATGAAAGGCCGTTCTGCGCCGTAGGCCGGACTTGCCACTCCATTTGATCGAATTTCCGCCCGCCTGACGGTCGTGCTGCAAGAATTCTCTAGAAAAATCAGAGGTTCTCTTCAGGGGAACGACGGCTGTCATCCGACGATTTGGGCCTTCGGAGGTGGAGGAGCCTCCTTTGAAACCCTTTTGATTGGAGGCAAAGAAATGCGTGCCAAATTGATGACGTCCGCTGCGGTCCTGGCCGGAGCCCTCGCCTTTGCGGGCATGGCTCAAGCCCAGTCCTCGAGCGGACCGAACGGTCCGGTCGGCGGCAACACCGATGCGGACGGCTCCTACAACAGCGGCGGCAACAGCACGGATGTGGATCTGGGCGTCGCGGACTCGTTCAATACCGATAATTCCACTGACCTCGATGTCGGCATTTCGGATTCGCTGAACGATAATTCGGATAATTCCACCAACACCAACCTGGAGTTGGGCGTTTCGGATTCGTTCAACGACAATTCGGATAACTCGACCAATACCGAGGTCGGCATCTCCGACTCGTTCAACACCGACGCCTCGACGAATACCGACAACTCGGTGAACACCAACCTGGAGTTGGGGGTCTCTGATTCCTTCAACGACAATTCGGTGAATGACTCGGGCAACGACAACTCCACCAACATCGGCAACATCCGCGTCTCCCTGAACATGCAGGAACTCAGCGCCAACGTCAGCGACCTGAGCTTCGACATGTCGGAAGACGGCCAAGGCCCGCAAAACGGCCGGATCCGCACGGGCGACATCAACCAGAGCGGCGGCGCCTTTGCAGGCTTCGCCGGCATCCAGACGGTGAGCAACAACACCGGTCTGGCCTCGGTTGGTCAGGCGGCCACGGCGATCAGCGCCAACGCCAACGTCACCTTCGGCGGCGGCGGCAACTAGGCCTTCGTTTTCGGCGGCCGGTTCTCCGGCCGCCGAACTTCTTCCTGGGAGGGAACCATGCTCAGCCTTCTGTCGACCCTGGCGCTGCTGGGGGCGGCCGATCCGAATTCGGCCTCTCCGCCGTCGCCCCCTCCGCCCTGATCATCATCGCGCCGACCCAGGCCGACTCCTCGGCTGTCGCTGCGGGCGCTCCGCGTTCGCTGGCGGTTGAGGAATTGGACGCCCTGCACGGCCGCCAAGGCGCGCCATCCGTCCTCATCGCCAGCGACCAGCTGCTGCAGGCGACGAACAGCGGAAACAGCGTCAACGCCAATACGGTCACGACCGGCGCCATGCGCATCGACGCCAACGCCTTTTCCGGCTTCAACGGCATCGGCAACTTCGTCATGAACAGCGGCAACAACAACAACCTGCAAGGCGCGATCACGATCAATATCGTGACGACGGCTCCGAACCCGTGACACGCTGGACCGCCCGGTTTCCGCCCGGCCTGGGGCTGGCTGTCGGGGTCAGCGTCGCGGTCCTGTCCGCGCCCTCGGCTCAGGCTGAGATTCTGCTGAACAACGGCCCGGCTGCAGGGCGGCTGAAGGTGGTCAGCTATCGCGACCTGCCGTTCCGCACAGTGGTGCGTCAGCAGTATGATTTCAGCTGCGGTTCGGCCGCCCTGGCCACACTGTTGCGGCACCACTACGGACGTGATGTCGGCGAGGCTCAGATTTTCCGCGCCATGTTCGCCGACGGCGATCAGGAGACCATTCGCCGCGTCGGCTTCTCCCTGCTGGACATGAAGCGGTATCTGGATGCGCGGGGCTATCCCGCCGACGGCTTCCGGCTGAGCCTGGATGAGCTGATCGAGATGAACGCCCCGGCGATCGTGATGATCGACACCGCCGGCTACAAGCACTTCGTCGTCTTCAAGGGCGACGACGCGGGGCGCGTCCTGGTCGGCGATCCGGCCCTGGGGCTGAAGATCTATTCGCGCGACCAGTTCACCGACATGTGGAACGGGGTCGCCTTCGTCGTCCGTCAGCCGGCGGACACCTTCAACGACGCCGAGGAATGGCGCGTGTGGAACCGGTCGCGGCCGGGTCAGGCGCTGCAACCCATGTCCCTGGCGGAACTGACGCGGGAGTTGCCGCCGCTCTATCAGGTGACGACGCGGTTCTCCCTCGATCCCTATCTGAGGTGACGCCATGCGACGCGCGCGATCCAGCCTCCTTATGATCATCAGCCTGGCGGCGCCGATCTGCGTTGCGGCGCCGGCCGGCGCCCAGTCCGCCGCCTTCGCCGCCGAACTTGCGGGCGGTCCCCTGTCGGAGCCTTCGGGCGCGCCGCTGCAAGCGTCGGCGCCGCCGGCGCTGACCGTGACGGTCTCTGACGGTCCCCGGATGATGACGGACGCCGACATGGCCGAGGCGCGCGGGGGCTTCATGACGGTGGCGGGCTTCACCTTCGGCTTCGGCGTCGTGGTGCGCTCCTACGTCAATGATCAACTGGCCCTGCAGACCCAACTGACCTGGACGCCGACCGGCGCCATGACCGAACAGGTTCAGCACAACGTCCCCGGCGTCTCCGACCTGGCGGGCGCCATGGCCGGCCTGATGGCGGGCGGCGTTGATCTTCGCGGACTGAACAACGTCGGCGGCGTGGCGGTGATCGACGGGAACGGCGCCACGGCCATCCTGCACAACATCACGACCAGCCAGTTGCAGAACCTCATCATCAACAATGCCGACAACCGCGACATCCGTCAGGATATGGAGTTGAATCTCGTGCTGCCCGACCTGGGGATGATCCAGACCAACAGTCAGCGACACAACTACGGCTCCAACATCGCCAGCGACATCGACTGGGCGGGTCTTCGGAGCCTGGGCGGCTTCTAGGTCGGCTGGCGTTTCAGGCCCAAGCAGGCCAAGCTAGGGAAGGGGCCGCCGCGGCGGCCCTTCTTCATGTCAGAACACGATCGGCAGCCGCAGGATGAAGCGCATGTCCGGCGCATCCTCGGTCACGCCGAACTCGAAATTGCCGTTCAGGCTGTATCGGTCGTTGATCAGATAGGACATGCCGAACTGAAGGGCTCCGACCTGCAGTTCGTCAGACTTTTCCGTGATGTCGTTCAACTGGCTCGACGTTGGGCGGATGTAGTTGTGCTTATAGCCCAGCGAGAAGGAGAAGCGAGGGTTCAGCGAGAAGCCGAAACCGATCGCCAGGCCGATCGCGTCGCCCGGATCGACCTTGCCGATGTGGATTTCGCCTTCTGTCTTGTCGATGTCGCGCGGCAGGTGGGCGAAGTAGCTCAGGCTGCCGAAGATGACCGCCGGGTCGCTGGGATAGAGGAAGCTGATGCTGGGCTCGACGCCCCAGAAGCCGGAGCCGGTCGCCAGGCGCGTGGCGATGCCGAACTCGTCGCGATCGATGTCGAAGGGGCCTTCGCCGGTGTCGCTCTTGACCCGCAGGCCGGCGATGAAGATGGGGCGGCCGCGCTCGCCGCCGTTGATCTGATAGCGGACGGCGGCCTCGACGTCGCCGACGCCGTCGCCGCTCAGGTCGATGGTGCGGGTCACCGCCTCGTCGCGCTGCTGCACGGTGGTGATGGTGTCGTTGCGCCAGACGTAGGGGGCGCGGATCTCGGCCTCCAGTCGGGGGGCGATGCCGTATTTCGCCGCCAGGGTGACGACGCCGGTGTCCCGGTCGGCCTCATTGGCCTCGATCACGCCGATCTGCACGCCGGGCACGATCTCAATGCCGCGGAACACCAGGCGATTGGCGCTGGAGCGCGTGTACTCGGTCGACAGGTCCACCGTCAGCTTGCCCGGCTGGCTCAGCACGGCGATGCCCTCGGGGATGGCGGCCAACTGTTCGCGCCGCACCTCGGGCGCGGGCGGCGGCGGCCCCTCGGTCGGGGGCAGGGTCGGCTGAGCCGGTCCGTTGGGCGCGATGGTGCTGGCGACCTGCTGGCCGGCGCGCAACTGGTCGAGCGTGCGATCGGCGAAGATCGCCCGGCCTGAGGCGTCGGTCTGCACCTGCCAGCGGGAATCGACGGCTGGCGGAGGGACGGCGGCGCGTTCGGCCAACAGGGCTTCCTGCGCCTCTATCCGACGTTGCTGTTCGACGACCAGGGCCTCCAGCCGCGCGACCCGGGCCGCAAGGTCCTCGTCCTGGGCGAGGGCGGCGCCGGGCGCCAACAAGGCCGCCATGGCCGCCGAAACGCCGATCATCCGCAGGGCGGAGCCGGCGCGTCCCGGCGGGCGATGGGGGAAGAGAGGCGGGCGGGGCCGAGACGGTTGTCGATAAAGGCTCATGACGCTCGCTCTCTCTTTTCGCTTCGGTTTCAGTGAAGGGCGTGTTCGTCGACGCCATAGTCGCTGGCGGCGCGCAGATAGGCTTCGTCCAGCAGGGTCACCCAGCCGCTTTGCATGGCGATCAACCGCTGGCGTCGCATCTGTCCCAGGGTGCGGCTGACATGGACCAGGCTCAGCCCCAGGGCGTCGGCCAGGGTCTCCTGGGTCAAGGGCAGATGCAGACGGTCGCTGGTGCACAGGCCGGCGCGTTGCAGCCGATCACGCAGTTCCAGCAGCAGGTGAGCCAGGCGGGCCTGGGCCGACTGCCGGCCCAGGCGCACCACATGATTCAGCAGGCAGGCTTCCTCGTAGCGGCGAGAGGTCGCCAGGGCCCGACGCAGCCGGTCGTGACGCGGGTCCTGCAAAGCGAGAATTTCGCGCAGCATCAGGGCGTCGACATATTCGACCCGCGTCAGGGCGATGACGGTCGTCTCGTCCAGTGGCCGCGGATGAAGGCTCAGCCCCATGGAGTCGCCGGGCAGCAGGAAGCCGAAGATCTGACGCTGGCCGTCGGCCAGGATGCGCTGCCGACAGGCCCAACCGCTCAGAATCAGGCGAGGCGAGGCGGCCCGCCCGTCCGGATCGAAGGCCTGACCCGCAGGAACGACTTCCTGAAAGACGCAGAGGCGCCGCACCAGGGCGCGCTCTTCATCGCTCAGCCGGTTGATGGAGGTGAGGTTGCGCAGCGCCGCCAGGTCGCCTGGCGTGGACGCCGAACGGCGCACGCTGACCGCGCGCGTCACCATGCCCTTACGGGCAGGCGCGACCGACCCCCTCCGGCGGTCCGGCTTGCGTCCCTCTCCCACACCATCTCAGGCGTTCCTCCGGGACGGGAAACGGCGACCGCACGACGGTCGTTCCTGCCAAGGCGCAAAAACGTTGATTTTAAGTTAATTTTAAGGAGGCAGCTTCGCGCATCGGCCGGACCGGCCGGATATGACCGGCTGCGATCAGCCCTTCCCTTGTCAGTGAGCGGCTGACTCCGCATGAGAGAGAAGGGCCGAAGGCGAGCCGGCATGAGGGGGTGGTTGAATGGTGGAAACGACGGATCGGCGACAGGGCATACAGTCGGTGGGCATCGGCCTGCGCGTGCTGGACGTGCTGGCGTCGCTGGACGGGGCGGCGGCCCTGGGCGCGATCGCCCAGGCGTCGGATCTGTCGGCGTCGCAGGCGCACCGCTATCTGGCCAGTCTGATCGCGGCGGGCATGGCGCGGCAGGACGCCGCGACGGGACGTTATGAACTGGGGCCGGGCGCCTTGCGGTTGGGGCTGGCGGCCCTGTCGCGCATGGATGTCTTCCGCGAGGCCGCCATCGCCATCGGCGACTATGTGCGCGAGACAGGCCGCACGGTGCAGATGGCCGCCCTGGGGCCGTCAGGCCCCATCGTGGTGCGCTGGATCATGGGCACGCCGCCGATCTCGACCTCGCTGACCGTCGGCGCTCCGCTGCCGCTGCTGAGTTCGGCGACGGGCCATGTCTTCCTGGCCTTCAGGCCCGAGAACCAGACTCGGGCCATGGTCGAGCGCGAGACCCAGCCGCAGTTCCAGCCCATCGACGTTGAAGCCCTGCGCGCGCGGGTCCGCCGCGACGGCTATTCCGCGATCTCGCGGGGACCTGATCCCCGGTCTGCGCGCCACCGCCGTGCCGATCTTCGACCTGCAGGGCGAGGCGGTCTTCACCGCCACGGTGCTGGCCACCGATCTGTTCAAGCCGGAGAACGACGATCAGGCGCGCGATCGTCTGATCGAGGTGTGCGACCAGATCACCGCCGCGACCGGCGGCATACGTCCCCAGGTCTGACGCGAGCGCGCTTCAGACGGCCTTACGCAGGTCGACGGACGGATCGGATGCGATTTCGGGCTTGAGAGTCTTGCCGATCAGGCGGCGGGCGGCGGCGAAATCGCGCGGCCGGTCCAGGCAGACGGCGCCGACCAGAGCGCCCTGACGCAGGTAAAGCCGCACGCCTTCCCCACGCTCCACAACGGCGTCTGCGGCGGACGGGTCTCCGAGAATCTGCAGGTTATGCCCGCACTGGTCGGTCCAGAACCAGGGCGTCGGTTCGGGCTCGGACGGCAGGCCGAGGATCGCCAGCGCCGCCTTGCGGGCCGAGGTCTGAGCGTGAGCCCAAGTCTCCATGCGCCGCGCCGCGCCGTCCTTCAGCCGCGCCGCCACGTCGCCGATGGCGAAGACGCGCGGATCGCCCGGCGAGCGATAGTCGTCGTCCGTCAGCACGCCGCCGTCGATCGACAGGCCGGACGCTTCCGCCAGTTCGACGCAGGGGATGATGCCGATCCCGACGACGACCAGGTCGACGTTCAGCGTCTCTCCGCCATCCAGCGTCGCCGTGACGCCGCCGTCGGGCGTGTCGTCCAGGCCGGTCAGCGAACGGCCCAGGCGGACGTCGACGCCGATGCGCGCGTGAGCATCGGCCAGCCACTGGGCCGCCTCGGCCGGAATGTTGCGCCCCAGAAGCCGCTCGCCCGCTTCGATCACCACGGCGGACAGGCCCATGCCTTGCAGGGTCGAAGCCGCTTCCAGACCGATGACGCCCCCGCCGACGATCAGGGCGCGCGCGCCGGGCCGAGCGCGCGCGGCCAGGGCGCGCGCATCGTCCGTGGTCCGCAGATAATGGACGGCGGGATGGTGGGGCAGGGGCAGGCGCCGCACCCGTCCGCCGGTCGCCAGGATCAGGGCGTCGAACGGCTCGGTCGATCCGTCGGCCAGGCGGACTTCGCCTTTTTCGCGGTCGATCGCGACGGCGGGACTGGCGGTTTTCAGGACGGCGTTCAGAGCGCTCCAGCGTTCCGCCGGCGCCAGCCAGACGGGTTCGGGTTCGGCTCCGCTCAGGAATCCCTTCGACAGGCTTGGACGTTCGTAGGGGGTGCGGCTCATCGCCGATGAGGGTCAGGCTCCCAGAAAAACCCAACTCTCTCAAGGTGATGGCGGCCATTCCGCCAGCGTGGCCGGCGCCGACGACAACGATGCGCTCCGTCATTTGTGATCTCCTCATGTCATTGCACTACATGCAACGCATTTGACATAGATCAAAAACCACGACACCAAGGCGGTCAACGGCGACGTGAGATCGCCGCTTCGAATTGTCAGTTCGGGAGCTTTTCAGTGACCATCGCCATGCGCCCTCCAGAGGGCCGTCAAGCGCGCGCCTGGCCGGCCGATGTCGACGCCGCGGTGCCCTACTGGGTCTATACGGACCCGGAAATCTACGCCGAGGAGCTGCAGAAGATCTGGTACGGCCCCCACTGGCTGTACGTCGGCCTGGAATGTGAAATCCCCGATGTCGGCGACTGGAAGACCACGACCCTGGGCGAGAAACCCTGCGTCATGGTCCGCTCGGGCGAGGACGAGATTTCGGTCGTCGAGAATCGCTGCGCCCACAAGGGGGTCAAGTTCTGCCAGTCGCGCTTCGGCCACTCCAAGGAGCTGATCTGCCCCTATCACCAGTGGTCCTACGCCCTGAACGGCGACCTGCAGGGCGTGCCTTTCCGCCGGGGCGTGAAGCGCCAGGGCGGGATGCCCGCCGACTTCGACCTGAAGCAGAACGGCCTGACCAAGCTGCGGGTCGAGGTGGTCAACGGCGTGGTCTGGGCCACCTTCTCGGACGAGACGCCGCCGTTCCGCGACTACCTCGGCGACAAGTTCTGGAAGCACTACACCCGCGTCTATGACGGCCGGAAGCTGCAGGTGCTGGGCTACAACCGCCAGCACATTCCCGCCAACTGGAAGCAGATGCAGGAGAACATCAAGGACCCGTATCACGCCGGGCTCCTGCATGTGTTCTTCGCCACCTTCGGCCTGTTCCGCGCCGACCAGAAGTCGGCCGTCGATATCGACGACGAGGGCCGCCACGGCATCCTGATCTCGCGCAAGGGCGAGCAGGAAAAGACCGAGGACATGGCGGACATCCGCAACTTCCAGGGCGACCTGGTGCTGGAGGACCCGCGCGTCATGGACGTGGTGCAGGAGTTCCCCGGCGAGGAGACCGTCGGGATGATCACGATCTTCCCCAGCGTCATCCTGCAGCAGCAGGTCAACAGCCTGACCACGCGCCAGATCGTGCCCAAGGGGCCGGGCGGGTTCGACTTCCACTGGACCCACTGGTGCTACGCCGACGACACCGACGAGATGAAGCTGCGGCGCACGCGCCAGGCCAATCTGTTCGGACCGGCGGGCTTCGTCTCGGCCGACGACGGCGAGGTTCTGGAGATGACCCAGCAGGGGGCCATGGGCTCGCCTGACGCCAACATGATCCTGCAGATGGGCGGCCGCGAGATCGCCCCGACCGACCACCAGGTCACGGAGACCGCCGTGCGCGGCATGTGGCGTTACTGGCGCAAGGTGATGGGGCTGTGAGCATGAGCCAGACCATCACCCGCGACGAGGTCCGCGACCTTTACGACGCCTATTATGCGACGCTTGACGATGTCGATCTGCACGCCTGGCCCGAGTATTTCACCGAGGACTGCCTCTATCGCGTGATCCCGCGCGAGAACCATGAGGCGGGCTACACCCTGTGCACCATGCAGGCCGAGAGCCGCGGCATGCTGAAGGACCGGGTGACGGGACTGACGCGGACGCAGATGTACGCCCCGCGCTACTATCGCCGCTTTCCCACCGCGCCGCGCATCGTCGAGCAGGACGAACAGGGCGTGCGCGTCCGCCACAACCTGCTGGTGGTGCAGACGCTGATCGACAAGCCCTCGGACATCGTGCTGTCGGCCGTCTGCCATGACCGCATCGTCCGCGACGGCGACCGGCTGCGCTTCGTCGAGCGCATCGTCGTCTTCGATTCCGAAATGATCCCGAACAGTCTGGTGTATCCCGCATGACCGATGTCGCGACCCTGTCGTGGACGGCCGCCCTGCCGCCCTCGGCTCTGGATGAACACGGCGTGGCCAAGGCCGTCGTCAACGGCCTGAGCGTCGCCCTCTATGTCGTCGACGGCGAGTATTTCGCCACCGCCGACCTGTGCACCCACGGCCAGGCCAGCCTCTCCGACGGCTATCTGGACGGCGAGCTGATCGAGTGCCCGCTGCATCAGGGCACCTTCAATGTGAAGACCGGCGCGGCCGTGGACGCGCCCTGCTCGGTCGCCGTGCGCACCTTCCCGGT
Organism: Brevundimonas sp. SS2672; assembly: GCF_059579685.1. Lineage (NCBI taxonomy): Bacteria > Pseudomonadati > Pseudomonadota > Alphaproteobacteria > Caulobacterales > Caulobacteraceae > Brevundimonas > Brevundimonas sp. SS2672. Next base: position 186,116 of record NZ_CM184201.1, read on the forward strand.
GAAGCTCGAAGACGGCGTCCTGCACGTCGGCATGGAGGCCTGATCACATGACGCAGCTGACCAACGACAACCGCGCCCAGCTCGAGACCCTCTATCAGCAGATGGAGCCGGAAGGGCTCTACCCTCTGTGGGAGAAGCTGGCCGCCCTGGTCCTGCCCCAGCCGCAGTCGCCGGCCCAGGTGCACAAATGGGTCTATGACAACGCCCGCGACTATCTGATGCGCGCCGGCGACCTGATCAGCGCCAAGGACGCCGAGCGGCGGGTGCTGATCCTGGAGAACCCCGGCCTGCCGGGCCATTCGGGCATCACGCCCAGCCTCTACGCCGGCCTGCAGCTGATCCTGCCGGGCGAGGTCGCCCCGGCCCACCGCCACGCCCAGTGCGCCCTGCGCTTCGTGCTGGAAGGCGAGGACGCCTATACGGCGGTCGATGGCGAGAAGGCGGTGATGCGCCCCTTCGACCTGGTGCTGACGCCGGGCGGCCAGTGGCACGACCACGGCAATCCGACCGACAAGCCGATGATCTGGCTGGACGGTCTGGATATCCCGACCGTGCGCCATTTCGACGCTAGCTTCGCCGAGCACTATCACGAGGACCGCTTCCCGGAGCAGGCCCCGGCGGGCGACAGCCTGAACCGCTACGGCCGCAACATGCGTCCCCTGAAGGGCCACACGGCGGACCGTCGCCCGGCGCACCAGCCTCTGTTCCACTACCCCTACGCCGAGTGGCGTCCGGCCCTGGACGCCCTGGCCGAGAGCGGCGCCGAGATCGACCCGCACCTGGGTCATGCGCTGGAGTTCATGAATCCGATCGACGGCGGCCCGATCATGGCCACCATCTCGGCCCATGTCCGCCTGCTGCCGAACGGTTTCCAGACGCGTCCGCGTCGCGCGACCGACGGGACCATCTTCGTCGTCGTGGAAGGAACCGGCGAGGCCGTGATCGAGGGCGAGACCGTCGCCCTGAACCCCCGCGACATCGTCGTCGTCCCGTCGTGGAAACAGGTGGTGTTCAAGGCCGAGAGCCAGCTTGTGCTGTTCGGCTACTCGGACAAGGCCTGTCAGGAAAAACTGAATCTTTACAAGGAAGAAAACGCGTGAGCCTGCTGTTCCAACCGCAAGCGCCGGTCCTGGCCAAGACTTCGACGGGCGACGATTTCCCGGTTCGCCGCATCTTCTGCGTCGGCCGCAACTACGCCGCCCATGCGCGCGAGATGGGGCGCGACCCCGACCGCGAACCGCCCTTCTTCTTCACCGCCTGGGCCGAGACGGTCGTGCCGGATGGAACGACCATCGCCTATCCGTCCAAGACGGAGAACTTCCACTATGAGGCCGAACTGGTCGTCGCCGTGGGCAAGGGCGGGCGCGACATCGCCGTCGAGGACGCGCTGGACCACGTCTGGGGCTACGCCACGGGCCTGGATATGACCCGCCGCGACCTGCAACTGGAAGCTCGCGCCCAGGGCCGTCCGTGGGACACCGGCAAGAACGTCGAACAGTCGTCGCCGCTGGGCCTGATCCTGAAGGCGGGCGGGGGCGACTTCGACCCGAACAAGGGCGCGATCAAGCTGACCGTCAACGGCGAGGTCAAGCAGGACGCCGACCTGGCCGACCTGATCTGGCCGGTGGCGGACATCATCGCCTATCTGTCGACCCTGTGGGAGATCCAGCCGGGCGATCTGATCTACACAGGCACGCCGGCGGGCGTCGGCGCCGTGGTCGAGGGCGACGAGATGGTGGTGACCATCGACGGCCTGACGCCGCTCAATATCAAGGTCGGTCCGAAGGCCGCCTGATCCCCTTCAACGCATCATCAGCAATCACGGAGAGGCGCGCGTCAGACGCGCCCTCCGCAGGAGGACTACACATATGGCAGCCATGGGCGAAGGAGGCGGCAACGCCGTCATCGACCGGGCCAGATTCGGCCCGCTGCAGTTCGGCGTCACGGCGCTGTGCTTCATCATCGCCATGCTCGACGGCTTCGACACCCAGTCGATCGCCTTCGTCGCGCCCAAGATCGCCGAGGACTGGGGTCTGGCCCCGTCGGCCTTCGGTCCGATCTTCGCCATCGGCCTTCTGGGCCTGACCGTCGGCGCCTTCACCCTGAGCCCGGCGGCGGACAAGTTCGGCCGCAAGACGGTCATCCTGATCTCGACCCTGATCTTCGGCCTGTTCGCCCTGCTGACGGCGTTCTCGACCTCGATGAACGAGCTGTTGATCTACCGCTTCATCACCGGGGTCGGCCTGGGCGCCGCCATGCCCAACATCATCGCCCTGACCAGCGAATACGGCCCGGCGCGGCTGCGCGCGACCCTGGTGACGGTCATGTTCTGCGGCTTCCCGCTGGGATCGACCATCGGCGGCCTGGTTTCGACCTGGCTGATCGCGACCTGGGACTGGCACTCGGTCTTCGTCGTCGGCGGCGTCCTGCCGCTTCTGCTGCTGCCGGTTCTCTACTTCATGCTGCCGGAATCGGTGCGCTTCCTGGTCGCCAAGGGTGCGCCGGAGCACAGGATCGCGCCCATCGTGAAGAAGATCGACGCCAGCGCTTCGGTCGACGAATTCATCGCCGGCCTGAAGCATGAACAGTCTTCGGCGGCCAAGGGCTTCTCGGTCTTCCAGCTGTTCCGCGAGGGCCGCACGCCCGTGACCCTGCTGCTGTGGGTCGCCTTCTTCATGAACCTGCTGGTCATGTACTTCCTGGTGAACTGGCTGCCGACCCTGCTGAAGGGAGCGGGCCTGCCGCTTAGCATGGCCATCCTGTCCACCTCGATCCTGAACCTCGGCGGCGTCGTCGGCGCCATCGTCCTGGGTCGGATGATCGACAGGATCAGTCCCTATGTCGTCCTGGGCGCGGCCTACGCCGCCTCGGCCGCCTTCATCGCCCTGCTGGCTTTCGGCGGCACCAATCTGCCGGTCCTGCTGGTCGGCGCGGCCCTGTCCGGCTTCGGCGTCGTCGGCGCCCAGATCGGCTGCAATGCTCTGACGGCGGCGGTCTACCCGACGGCCATCCGCGCCACGGGCGTGGGTTGGGCCCTGGGCGTCGGCCGCATCGGCGCCATCGTCGGCCCGCTGGTCGGCGGCGTGCTGCTGGCCGCCGGCTGGACGCCGCAGTCGCTGATCCTGCTGGCCGTCATCCCCGCCGCGATCGCCTCGATCGCCGTCTTCACCCTCGGCGGCGTGCGCCGTCGGGCCGGAGTCCGACCCCATGATCCTGCACGGCTATTTCCGCTCCACGGCCTCCTGGCGCGTTCGTATCGCTCTCGGCCTCAAGGGGTTGGAGGCCGTGCAGGTCGCCCACCACCTGCGCAAGGGCGAGCAGCGGGCGCCGGCGTACCTGGCGCTCAATCCGCAAGGGTTGCTGCCGTCGCTCGTCACCGACGACGGCGCGGTCCTGACCCAGTCCCTGGCCATCATCGAATACCTGGACGAGATCGCGCCCGAGCCGGCCCTTCTGCCCGTCGTGCCGGTGCTGAAGGCCAAGGTCCGGGCCGTGGCCCAGGCGGTCGCCTGCGACATCCACCCGGTGCAGAATCTCAAGGTGCTGCAACGCCTGCGCGAACTGGGCTTGGGTGAAGAGCTGGTCCAGGCCTGGGCCTCGACCACGATCGAGGAAGGTCTCGACGCCGTCGACCGACTGCTGGCGGATCAGCCGGGTCCCTTCGCCTTCGGCGACGCCCCAAGCCTGGCCGACCTGTGCATCGTGCCGCAACTGGGCAACGCTCGCCGCTTCGGCGTCGAACTGCGCTGGCCGCGCCTGGTGGCGCTTGAGGCGGCCTGTCTCGAACTGCCCGCCTTCCAGAACGCCGCGCCCGGCCAGCAGCCCGACGCCGAATAATCATCTCAACCGAACCGAGCGCGGAGACAACCGCGCCCTTTCCCGGAGGAAACCATGACCATCGCCGCTGCGGCCGCCGCCGCATTGCTTTCGCACGCCCCCATGCCCGCCGACGCCGAGGCGCCGATCCAGACCGCGCCGGCCGCCGCGCCTGCTGCTCCGGTCGCGCCGCCGCCGTTCAAGCTGATCAACCACGATGAGAATTACGCCTACCTGGCCGACCCGGCGAAGCGCACCTCGACCTGGTCGAGGTTCAAATATGTCCCGGTCGGCGGCGAGGACAGCCCCGTATGGGCCAGCTTCGGCGGCGAACTGCGCTTTCGCGCCGAGCATCGCGACAACGAACGCTTCGGCCGCGGTCCGCAGGACACCGGCGGCGATTTCCAGACCCGCGCCCGCCTGTGGGGCGAGCTGAACCTGGGCTCTTCGCTGCGCGCCTTCGTCGACGTGCAGGACGCCCGCACCTCGGGTCTGGCCAGCGGCGAGCCGGTGATCGAGGAGAACCGCACCGACCTGCATCAGGCCTTCATCGAGGCGAAGACGGGTCTGGGCGGCGGAAGCTTGCGCGTCCGCGCCGGCCGTCAGGAGTTCGGCCAGGGCGGCTTCCGTCTGTTCGACATGCGCGAGGGCGCCAACGCCCGGATGGCCCTGGACATGGTCCGGGTCATGTACGACAGCCCGACCGGCTGGAGCGGCGGCGCCTTCGCCGGCTATGCGCTGCGCGAGGGCAAGGCCTCGTGGGACGACGCCACCAATTTCGACTATCGCCTGTATGGCGCGACGGCCGCGAAGACGCTGGGGCAGGGGGCGACGGCGCCGAAGCTGGAGCTGCTCTACGCCAACACCGATCGCCTGACGACGCCGTTCGATGGTCAACTTCCCGGCCGCGACGACCGCGACACCCTGTCGGTGCGCCTGTCGGGTAAGGTCGCGCCCTGGGACTATGAGGTCGAGGCGGTCAAACAGTGGGGCTCGTTCCGTGATCTCGACATCGACGCCTGGTTCATCTCGGCCGTCGGCGGTCGCACCTTCGCGGATGTGAAGTGGTCGCCGCGCGTGGCCGTGCGCCTGGACGTCGGCTCGGGCGACAAGAACCCGAACGACGGCAAGCTGAACAGCTTCAACCCCCTGTTCCCGCAGCCGGCCGCCCTGCGCACCGATCTGGGCTTCGCCAACCTGATCCTGCTGCAGCCCGAGGTGACGGTGCGTCCGTCGCCCAAGCTGACGCTCGGCGCCAACACGGCCGGTCTGTGGCGCCAGAGCAAGGACGACGGTCTCTACGCCCTGTCGGGTCTGGTGCTGCGCGGGGCGGATGAAGGAGAGTCGTCCTATGTCGGCTGGCGCACGGGCGTCTTCGCCCGCTACGCCCTGACGCCCTATGTCTCGCTGATGGGCGTGGCCAACTACACCAAGGCCGGCGACTTCCTGAAGGAAACCGGGACCGCCGAGAACCAGTCCTACCTGGGAACCTTCCTGACCTTCAGGTTCTGAGCGGGATCAGAACCTGAAGGCGGACAGCCTCCTGTCGAACCCGGCCTAACGTCGCGAAGGCGAGGAGAGGTGGTTCGACAGGAACAGGGCGTTGATCAGCAGACGCTCCGTCCCCAACCAGTATTTGCGGTGGGCCGGGTCGTCGGCGAACAGGACGACGTTGCCCGCGCCGATCGGGTTCACCTGAGCCCAGACCGAACCGGCCGAGCGGGCGCGCAGGGCTTCGGGCAGGTAGCCGTTGACCTGCGGGTCGGTCTCGATCCGCACGACGTTGGCGAAGGGATCGGCCACGGGCGCCAGCACGACGTCCGTCTCCTTGTTCACGAACAGGTCGCGGCGCGACAGGCCGAAGGCCAGGGGATGGCTGATGTCGGCGTCGGCCGACAGGGCGTTGCCCGCCGTGCGTTGTTCTCCCTGGATGGCGCCGCGGTCGGCGTAGTCACGGCGCTCGACCTCGGCCTTCTTCTCGTCTTCTGAGGCGGCTTGCGGGGCCAGGCCGTTGGCGGCGGCCCAGCGCGCGGCGTTGCCGAACGCCACCAGGGACCCGCCCGCCCGCACCCAGGCCTTCAGGGCGTCCACCGTCGGTTGGCCCAGGTTGTCGTAGCGCCCTCCGGACAGGACGATGCTGTCATAGCTTCCCAGCGGCACGCGGCCCAACTGGGACGGGTCCAGCCGCGTCGCCGGGTAGTTCAGCCGCTCGCTGAGGGCGAACCAGGTCGAGCCGATTTCGGTGGCGTTGACGCCCTCGCCCATGACCAGGGCGATGCGCGGCGCGCGCACGACTTTCACGTTGTCGCTGCCCAGATCGACGCCCGCGACGCTCTGGCCGGTCGAGACGGCGTGGGCGACCACGCCCGCCTCGCGTGCGGCCGTGTCGACGGCGGTGCGCAGGGCGGCGGCGTCCAGCGATTGTCCCGCCGTGGTCACGACCAGGGAGCCGCGCCCGAAGGCGCTGTCGCCCGCCGCCGTCCTTGCGGTCAGCGGCTCGAACGCCGCGCGGACGCGCACGTCCTGACGCAGCAGGGCCGCCAGAACGCGCGGGGCGTTCAGATCGCGCCAGTCGACGACATAGGCGTAGGCGTCCTGCGGCCCGCTGACGCCGCCGTTTGCGACGGGCGCTTCGGTCACGGCGGACCCGTGGGCGGGGATACGGCGCAGGCCGTCGCTCTTCAGCCCATAGGCCAGGGCGACGGAATAGGAGGTGCTGCCGTAGACGCTGCCCCTGGTCGGCGGCGTCCGGTCGAAGATGGAATGCACCAGGCGGAACTGCGGCTGGGCCGAGGGCACGACATAGGCGCTGCCCGGCTCATAGGCGCGGCCGTTCTGCATCACCCGCTCGGTCAGCGGGTGGACCTGGATGTGGTGGGCCAGCAGTAGGTCCAGCGTCTGGCGCGTCAGGCCCGGATCGGCCGCATCGCCGAAGACGAAGGCCTGGCTGGAATGGCGCCGTCCCTGTTCGACGGCCGAACGGAAGAAGTCGCGCTGGAAGGCCTGCAGTCCGGCGCGCTCGGCGACGGCGCCGCGGATGGTGGCCAGGCCGACATTGGTCTGGTTGCGGATGGTGAAGGGGAAGGTCAGCGGGCCGTTGGCCGTGTCCTGCACCAGGCCGCGCGAGCTGGCCTGTTCGACCGTCACCCCGACCCCGCCGTGGAAGTCGGGATAGGTCGAGCCGTAGACCGGCGAGAAGTTGTCGAAAACCTCGCGCGTGTAATAGAGCGAGCCGAGGCTATCCAGCGCCTGGGCGTGATACCTGGCCAGCGTCACGTTCCACTCATAGCTGGCGCGCGGCAGCAGCGGGCTTTCCATGCTGGCGGGCGAGGGCTCGAAATAATAGGTGCTGCCCGGGCCCATCTCGTGGAAGTCGATCTGGATGTTGGGCCGCCAGCGGTGGAAGGCCTCCAGCTTGGCGCGCGTCTCGGCCTGCGTCACCGCCAGCCAGTCGCGATTCAGGTCAGTGAAATAGTGGTTGGTGCGCCCGGCGGGCCAGGCCTCGACGTGCTCCTTGTCCAGCGGGTCCGAGACAGCGGGCTGGTTCTTCCAGGCGTTGTGCCAGTTGGCGGCGCGGTCGCGGCCGTCGGGGTTCTGGGCCGGATCGATGACGACCACGGCCTTGTCCAGCCAGTCCAGCACCTCGGGCGACCGCCCGGCGGCGAGGTAGTAGGCGGTCAGCAGGGCCGCCTCGCCGCTGGAGGTCTCATTGCCGTGGACGCTGTAGAACAGGCCGACGACGACCGGGGCGTCGGCGCCCGCCACCGGGCCGCCGGGATCGCCCGCCGCGATATGGGCGCGCTGGATCTGGTCGATCCGACCCTGATTGGCACCCGAGGTGATGACCACGGACAGCAGGGGCCGCTCTTCATAGCTGCGGCCGATCTCCTCGACCGTCACCCGGTCCGACAGGCGGGCCAGTTCGCGCAGATAGTCCACGATGCGGTCGTGGCGGGTGTAGTGTGTGCCGATCGGATAGCCGAGGAAGGCTTCCGGCGTCGGGATGGCGGGGTCGAAATCCCCCGCCGCCGCCTGAGGGAAGAAATAGGCGCTCTGGGCCAGGGCCGGAGCGGGCGCCGCCAGGGCGACGCCGCCCAGCAGGATCGCCGCCGCCGCGCCGCCGGTGAGGATGCGACGGAGGGATGAACGGGCGTGTTGAACGCTCATGGTGTCAGGTCTCGATGCGAAAAGGGATCAGAAGCGGACGTCGAAGCCGACGCGGAAGTAGCGCCCGCGCAGATCGTACTGGCCGAAGTCGTAGGGCGCACGCACGCCGGGGAAGGAGGCGTCGTGCGGCGGCGCTTCGTCCATCAGGTTCTCGATCTTGGCGTAGAGCGTCACGCGCTCCAGCCCGGACCACGCCGCATACAGATCGAACTGGTGATAGGCGTCCACGCGCGATTGTCCCCCGACTTCCGGCACCTGATCATAACCCGAGGTGTAGTACCAGGTCAGGTTGGCGTCGAAGACGTCGCGGTTCCAGGCCAGCCGCGTCGTCGCCTTGTGCGCCGGCAGGGTCGCGCCCCGGTTCGACCCGGCGTAGTCCAGCAGCGGCCCGCCCGCCGCGTTCGGCCGCTTGTATTCCAGCAGGTGCGTATAGGCGCTGGAGACGGTGAACGTCCCCCAACCGTCTGTGCGCCAGCGCTGGCTGAAGTCCACGTCGAAGCCCGAGGTCTCCAGCGCCGTCAGGTTGCGATAGCGGTTGTAGACGGCCTGCAGCTTGCCGCGTTCATCGCGGACGACGTCGGCGGGGTCGTTGCCCTGGACGATGGCGGTGGTGTTGCCCGAGCCGATCAGATTGTCGAGCTTGATCTGATACCAGTCGATGCTCAGCGCCGTGTCGCGCGTCGGGGTGAAGACGACGCCCAGATTGTAGGAACGGGTCTTTTCCGGCTCCAGATCGGTGTTGCCCACGGTGAAGAAGGTCGGGCTCTGGCGCGAGTTGGGCAGGTCGGGATCATAGGGGTCGATGACCGAGCCGTAGGAGATCATAGTCGAGGCCGAGTTCTCCGACAGCGACGGCGCCCGGAAACCGCGTGAGGCCGAGGCCCGCAGCGCCAGCCACTCCAGCGGCTTCCACCGCACGCCCGCCTTGGGCGAGAAGGCGCTGCCGAAGTCGCTGTATTCATCCGCTCGCGCCGCGACCTGGATGTCCAGATTGCTCAGGACGGGGATGTTGAACTCGGCATAGGCGGCCCAGACGTCGCGCTCGCCGTCCACGGCGGCGATGGCGGGGCGGATCTGCAGCCCGGCGTCGATCTGCCATGGATTGCTGGAGACCAGGCTTTCATGCCGGAACTCGACCCCGGCGGCGTAGCCGACCTGACCGGCGGGCAGGTTGAACAGCTCGCCGGAAATCTTGAAGTCAGCCCCATAGAGGCGCGACTCCGCCGGACGCAGAGTCGACAGGCGGATGCCGTCCAGCACGGCCTGCGGCGTGGCGGCCGGATCGTGCAGGTTCAGCGTGCCGTTGGCCAGGGCGTCGGCCAGGTTCCAGCGATGGGCGAAGCCGCCCGACACAGTCTCGCGCTCGTCGCTGCCCGAGGCGAAGACGGCCGCCTCCCAGTCGAAGCGGTCATGGCGCCCGCGCACCCCGGCGAGGGCGCGATAGGACTTGGACTCATTGGTCTTCAGCGTCCGGCCCAGGTCGAAGAAGGTGTATTCGATCGGCGTGGCGACGCCGTAGGGATTATAGGGGTTGTTCGCGGGCAGCAGGTTCGACACCGGCTCGGCCAGCCCGGTCTCGGCGTTCAGCGCGAACCGCCCGCCTTCCAGCGTGAAGAAGGGGCTTGAGCCGAACAGGGACGCCCCCTCGACGTAGGAATAGAGCACCTCGCCAAAGGCCTCGATCTGCGGCGTCAGGCGCTTGGTCCCGAACAGATAGGCCTGATAGCGGTCGGTCGAGGGGATCAGCGTCGTGTGCGGCGCCAGGTTGATGGCGCAGGTGTCGCCGGCCAGGCCGTCGATCGGGGCGCTGGCGGTCAGCACCATGCCCTCGGGGCACTGGCCCTGGGCGTTGAGGAAGGGCACGGACTTGCCGTCGACCAGGAAGCGCGCCCCCTTGGCCGACCAGCCATTCCAGCGGCCGCCGGGCAGGTCGTCATAGATGCCCGACTTGGTCAGGTCGCGCTGGTCCTGATCCAGCCGATTGCGGGTATAGGCCTCCAGCGACAGCAGGATGTTGTAGCCGTCCGTCTCCAGGTCGCCATGCCCGGCGACCAGTTTGGCGGTGGAGGTCTCCAGCCCGCCCTGATCGGCGAGGCCGTAGCTGGCGCCGAATTCCAGGCCCTGGAAATTCTGGCGGGTGATGATGTTGGTGACGCCCGCCACCGCGTCCGAGCCATAGACGGCCGAGGCGCCGTCCTTCAGCACCTCCAGCCTCTGCGTCGCCACCATCGGCAGGGCGTTCAGATTGACGAAGGTGTCCGACAGGCCGCCGCCGGGGAAGCCGTAGTTGGCCACGCGCCGCCCATTCAGCAGCACCAGGGTGTTCTTCTGCGACAGGCCGCGCAGGCCGATGCCCGCCGCGCCTGACGACCAGCCGCTGTTCTGCGTCTCGTTGGAGCCGTTGCCGGTATTGGCCGAGATCGAGCGCAGCAGGTCCGCCGTCGTCGACTTGCCCGAGCTTTCCAGCTCCTCGCGCCCGATCACCTGCACCGGGTTGAAGCCTTCGGTGTTGGCGCGGCGGATGTTGGACCCGGTCACCACGACGTCCGCGACCGAATGAGCCGCCGCAACCTGGGCTTGGTCTGTTAGATTTTCATCGCTTCGGGCTTGTGCGGCGCCGCACGCGCTTGCGGCCGAAAGAAAGGCGAGAACGGTCAGGGAGGGCCTGATCATGGGGATGTTTCACTGCAATAAGTGTCACAATTGGGCGCGCAATAAGGCATGCCAAGCCGGCTTGCATAACTTAGAAATTCTATCCGTATGGCGAGAAACGGTAGCCGATGACACCGGCGCTGCGGTCGTTAAATGCTTCCGTCCTGCGCTCTGGACGCGGCGAGCCCCTATCCTTTGCTCGGTTTGGGGCGAGGGTCGTCGCCGCCGCCCTTCTTCTTGAAGGTGTCCCCGATCTCCCGCGCGTCAGGACCGTCCGGTCCGGCGCGACGTTGAGACTCGCGCCCGACCCGGCGCACCGCTTCGTCGGGCGTGTCGGCGTCAGGCTTCCCGCCTGGAATGGCGGCGTTGCGCTCCCGTCCCTTGGATTGCTGTCTGTCGCGCATTGCTCTCTCTCCTGTCGTGATCACTCAGAGTGAGGCGGAGAGCCACGGAAATGGTTCCCGAAGAGGGAGCAAGGTCGAGAAGCCTCCTGATACGGCCGACGGTTTGCGATGCGGCCTGAGGGGCGGAGTCGAAGCGTTCATCACGCGCCTACACTCTCCTTTAAGTTGTGTAGTTGATCGTGCTCGTGTCACGAGGTGCAATGATGCGAGATGAACGGCGTATCGGGATGGCGAAGCGGCAAGGGGCGGCGGCGGTGGAGTTCGCCATCGTCGGGCCGGTGTTCTTTCTGCTGCTGGCGGGAATGATCGTCTACGGCGGCTGGTTCTGGATGGCGCATTCGGTCCAGGCGGCCGTGTCCGAGGGCGCGCGCGCCGCGATCGCGGGACTGGACGCTGTCGAGCGCGAACAACTGGCGCGCGAAGTCGTGGAGACCCAGCTGAAGGACCTCGGGCTCAAGGCCGCCGACGCCGTCGTGGCGGTCCGCGCTGAGCCGGGGCGTTTCCGGGTCGAGGTGGCCTATGACGCAGGCGGACATCCGTTGATGGCCCTGTCGCCGCTGACCGTGCCGCCCCCTCGCATCATTCGCCGCACCGCCGTCATCCGCGTGGAGGAGGCGTGAGATGGGCCGGCGTCGCCGCCTTTCCAGCGATGACCGGGGCGGGGTTGCGGTCATGGCCGCCGTCTTCGGCGCCCTGATCTGCGTCCTGGCAGCCCTGGCGGTCGATGTGGGCTCCATGGTTCTGAAGGGACGCGAAGTCCAGGGGGCGGCGGACCTGTCGGCGCTGGCGGCCGCCCAAACCTTATCCGACCCGCCCGAACGGACCGAGGCCGCAGCCCGCCTCACAGCCCAGGACAATCTGGTCGATCTGGCCGGAGCGCGGATCCAGCGGGGCGTCTATACGCCTGACCCCCGGTTGAAGCCGCGCGCGCGTTTCGCCGACGGCGGGTCCAGACCCAACGCCGCCCGCGTGACCTTGAGCGCCCCGGCGCCCCTCTATTTCGGCCGCTGGATACTGAGGCGAGACAGCGTGACGGTGTCGAAATCGGCCACGGCGGCGCTGCCCGGCGGTCCGCCCAGCGCCGTCTTCTCCATCGGTTCGCGCCTAGCGGGGCTGGACGGCGGATTGGCGAACGCCCTGCTGTCCGGCCTGCTGGGAAGCAAGGTGTCCCTGACGGTGATGGACTATCGCGCCCTGGCTGACGCTCAGGTCAACCTGCTGCAGTTCTCGGACGCCCTGGCGGCCGAGCTAGGGGTGACGGCGGGAGATTATGACGCCTTGCTGGCGCATGAAGCCCAGACGGGCCAGGTGCTGAGGGCGCTGGAGGCCGTCGCCGGGTCGGGCGCAGAAAGCGCGCTGAGCAAGCTGACGCGCCTGCCGCTGAACGCCGTGGTCAAGCTCGAGGAGCTGATCGGGGTGGATGCAGATGCGCGCGGCGGCTTGCGGCGAGGGCTGGACGCCGAGGTCTCGGCCATGGACCTGCTGATGGCGACGCTGCAGACCGCCAATCAGGATCGTCAGCTGGCCCTGGATGTGGGCGCGCGCGCCGGACTGGCGGACCTCGACGTCATGCTGGCGATCGGCGAACGTCCCAATCGCGCGCCCTGGCTGACGGTGACCGGCACAGGCGAGCCGATCATCCGCACGGTGCAGACGCGCCTCTATCTTGAGGCGACGGCCTTGGACAAGGTTCCGCTCGTGGGGCTGCTGGCGCAGGTGAAGGTCCCCATCCTGATCGAAGCGGCCAGTGCCGAGGCGCGGCTCAAGGCGATCGAGTGCGAGGGAACGCCGCGCGTTCTGATCGAGGCGCGGCCCGGCGTGGCGCGCGTGCGCCTGGGCCAGATCGATCCTAAACGCCTGCGGGACTTCAAGTCCGAGCTCAAGGTCAGCCCGGCCAGGCTGGTGTCCGTATTGCTGATCACGGTGGAGGGCGTCGCGGACATCCAGGTGGCGGATCTGGATTGGAGCGAGCTGCGCTTCACGGGAAGCGAGATCGGGTCGAGCCAGCCCAAGACCGTCCGCGCCAAGGGCTTCGTGAACGGCCTGATCGTCACCCTGCTGCGGGACACGCGGCTGACGGCCCTGGGGATACCCCTGCACCTCGTCACCCAGTTGCTGGCGGGCGTGCTGACGCCGCTCGGGCCGGTGCTGGACGGCGTGGTTCAGCCTCTGCTGGACCTGCTCGGCGTCCGGCTGGGAGAGGCGGATGTGTGGGTGCACGGCGTGCGCTGTCCAAACCAGGGCGGTGTTCCGCAACTGGTCGGCTGAGCGATCGGAGAGAGTGCGATCAGCCTTCGGCGGGACGCAGGCCGGTCGAGGCCTGCTGGACCACCGGGCGACGCTGGCCGCCGGCGGCGATGATGCGATCGATGCGGGCCTTCTCGGCGCGGAAGGCGTTCAGGTCGGCGCCGGCCAGGACGGTGCCTTCCTGAGTCTTGATGCCCGAGGGATTGATCCGCTGGCCGTTGCGCCAGATTTCATAGTGCAGGTGCGGCCCGGTCGAGGCGCCGGTCGAACCGACATAGGCCACGACCTGGCCCTGGGTCACGCGCTGGCCGGCGCGCATGCCCGAGGCGTAGCGCGACAGGTGGCCGTAGCCGCTTTCCAGGCCGTTGGCGTGGCGAATGCGCAGCCAGTTGCCGTAGCCGCCCCAGCGCCGGGCCTCGACCACCACGCCGTCGGCGGGCGCCACCACGGGCGTGCCGGTGGAGGCGGCGAAGTCCATCCCCTGGTGCATCTTGCGATAGCCGGAGATGGGATGGGTGCGAACGCCGAAATTGGAGCTGACGCGGCGGAAGTTCTGCAGCGGCGTGCGCATCATGGCGGTGCGCGTGTTCTTGCCCGTGGCGTCGAAATACTGGGCCGTCTTCGAGCCGGCGGGCTGGAAGCGGTAGAAGGCGTGACCCTTCAACTCTGCGTAGAGCAGTTCGCCGGTTTCGACGGTGCGGCCCGATTCCGTGACCGTGCGATCGAACACCAGGGTGAATTCGTCCGAGGCGCGCACGTCGCGCTGCATGTCGAACTTGTGGGCGAACAGCTGGCTGGCGCGACGCACCACGGCCGAGGTGGCGCCCAGTTCGCGGGCGCTGGCCGACAGGGAGCGCTGCACCTTGTCGTTGGCGACGACGGTTTCCTGGGCGATCTTCTCGTCCAGCGAGCGCAGGCGCAGCGCGCCGTCGAAACTGCGCGACACGGTCAGTTGGCTGGCCGGACCGGTGCGCATGGTCAGGCCGATCAGGCGGGCGTCGCCCAGGCCGCCGCGCGGCTTGGACACGGCGGTTTCGAAACGCAGGCCCGCGCGCAGATCCTTGAGGTCGAAGGCGCTGGCGACGGTGGCGGCCACGGCCTTGGCCTCGTCGGCGCCGATGCCGGTGCGGCGCACGGCCTGCTCGAAGGTCTCGCCGCGGCGAATCTGGACGGGAATGGCTTCCGGCGTGGTCATGCCGGCTGGCGCGGCGGCGGCGGCGTAGGCCTGGGCCTCCAGGGATTCGATCTGCTCCGCCGTCAGGACCGGAACTTCCTCGGCCTTGACCTGTTCATACCCACGACCGGCGAACAGGGCGATGCCCACGGCGGCGCAGGTCGTCAGCAGGTGCGGCGCGAGCCGGACAGGCTGGCGGCGAGGATCGAACTGAGCCATGGGTCCCCGGCAAGTCGGCGACGCGTTCCGCGCCAAAACAGTCGAGATCTCGACGCGCTTGCCGGTCGTCCGGCGAACGCGAAGCGAGCCGTATAGCCCGCACGTCCCATCTTGGGAAGATGGAATGTTACGATTGGTTAACATGGCCGCGATGATCTGCAGTAATTTACCGTTCTGCGTGAGTCTCTCGCCAAACTTCGCCTTCCTGTAGTCGAGGTCGGCTGGTAGTGGCGCAGGTGTCACGTCGCAGTGCTCATTCTGCAACGACTGTTGTTGTCGCGCATTCTGTGGCGTTGTTCCCCTTCCTGTTAAGTTGAACGCCGCTCCCCTTGACCGACGACATAGCCACTTCAGGATCCGACGCCGGATCCGCCCAGTCCCCTGGCGCGCCGTCCGGAAAGGGAAGGCCGCGACGACGGCTGGCCAGGACGGTGCTGATCGTTCTGGCGTTGCTGCTGGTGCTGGCGGCGACGCTTTATCTGAACCGGCGGGCGGCGGCGCGCGAGCTGCTGGTCGGCTGGCTGGATCGCAAGGGCATCGACGCCGACGTCGAGGTCGAGCGGCTGGAGCTCAACGGCTTTGTCGGCAAGGTCTCCATCGGCGATCCAGAGAACCCCGACTTCAAGGTCGAGCGGGTCGAGGTCGACTACGCCGTGGGCCTGCCGTGGTCGAAGGCCGGACTGGGGGTGACGCCCAGCCGCATCCGTCTGGTCCGTCCGATCGTTCGAGCGGCGTGGAAGGGCGGGAAGCTGTCGCTGGGCAGTCTCGATCCCCTGGTCGAGGAGTTCACCGGCAAGCCGCCCAGGCCGGATTCCCGCGCGCCGCTGGTCATCGTTGAAGGCGGCCAGGCGCGGCTCGACACCGAATACGGCCCGCTGCGTCTGCTGGCGGACGCCCGGATCGACGACGGCAAGCTGATGCGGCTGTCGGGACGGATGCCGGCCGCCTCGCTCAAGAGCGGCGAGACCGAGGCGCGCGGCCTGGCCGGCGTGATCGATGTGACGACCGCGGGCGACCGTACGACGGTGAAGCTGGACGCCCAGGCCGAGCGCTTCGCCGTGGCGGGCGTCGGCGGGCAGGGGGCGGCGCTGAGTCTCAGCGGCGACCTGCCCTACCCGGACATGAAGACCCGGCGCGGCGACGGTCGGGTCGGCCTCAACGCGCGGCTGACGGCGGATGAACTGGCCGGCGCCGGGACGACGGCGCGCCAGGCGGTCGCGACGATGGAGTTCGCCGGGGCGGTCGAAGGCTGGCTCAACGCCTACAGCCTCAAGGGCGAGGCGAAGGGGACGGCGACTGCGGACCGCCTCCAGGGCGAGGGAATGGAGGTTCGTCAGGCGGCGCTGGATCTCAGCCGCCTCGTCCTGTCGACCTCAGGCGGGACGGAAGCCGAGGAGATGAAGTGGCGGGCGGCTTCGCCCCTGCGGCTGACGGCGGCGTCGGGCCGGTTCGGCGAGACCCGTTTGACCCAGGCGGTCCTCGTCTCGACCGCCCTGGAGGCCGGCGGCAAGGGGGAAGCCTTCGAGGTCCAGGGGCCGGCGACCCTGACCGTTCGGCGCCTGGCGACGGGCGATGTGACGCTGGACGGCGCGCGCGGGCGTCTGGACGTCGATCTGGTGCGGGATTCCATCACGCGGATCAGCGCCGCCGGAGCCCTGGCGGCGGATCGTGTTTCGGCGCCCGTGCTCGGCGCGCCTCAGGCTGACGACATTCCCGAACTCGCCGAGATGAAGCGGGCGCTGGGGGCCTTCGCCCTGGATGCGCCCCAGGTGCGGCTGGTCAGCGACAACGCCGGGGTGGAGCTGGTCCTGCTGCGGCCGCTGACCGCCCGCCCGGCCAACGGCGGCGAGCTGCAGTTGTCCTCGGCGAGGGCGCCGGTGCTGTCCATGAGGGCGGGCGGCGCGGCGCAGGGCGCCTTCAGCGTGGCGTCCAGACGCGGCGGCGGCTTGCCGGAAGCGCGCTTCGACGGCGTGCAGTGGCGGATGACGCCGGGCGGATTCGCCGCGACGCTGAAGGGGGAGGCGGCTCTGGATTTTGGGCCTGCGCGCGACATCGCCTTCAGCACCCGGGGCGAACTGGTCTCCACGGGCGGGCGGCTGACCTATGCGACGAACGACTGCATTCCCTTGACGGTGCGCAAGCTGGACCTGGGCGAGAACTCGGTTGAGGCCGTGACCGGCCGGGCGTGTCCGACATCGGACCCGCTGGTCGTGGTTCAGAACGGTCTCTGGCGCGCTCGGACGCGGCTGGCCGACGTGGCGGCCTCCGTGCCGGTTTTCGAGGCGGGCCTTTCCGCCGCGGAGGGCGAGCTGACGGTCGACGGCGGACCGAAAGGGGTGTCGATGCGCGTCGGGGCCGTCAAGGCCCAGGTCGCGGATACGGCCGATCCGGTCCGCTTCCTGCCGCTTCAGGCCAAGGGCGAGGCGCAACTGGCGGATGACGTCTGGACGGCCGCCTTTGACCTCAGCCGTTTGGACCACGCCGTCGGGCGGGTCGACGTGCGTCACGACGTGAGGGCCGAGGCGGGCGGGGCGGTGATCTCGGCGCCCAGTCTGACCTTCACCGAGCATGGGCTGCAGCCCGACGACCTCAGCCCGCTCGTGGCCGACTATGTGAAGTCGCCGGTCGAAGGCTCGGCCGGGTTCGAGGGGCGTTTCGACTGGACGGCCGAGAGCGCGACCAGTTCAGGCGTCCTGACTGTGCCCGATCTGGATTTCACCAGTCCGGCGGGCAAGGTCCAGGGGCTGAAGGGGCGGGTGGAGTTCACCAGCCTGACGCCGCTGATCACCGCGCCGAACCAGACGTTGACGGCCGACCGGGTGCAGACGGTGACGCCGCTGACCGATCTTCAGCTGTCCTTCGGTCTGGACGAAAAGGCCCTGACCATCGACGGCGGCCAGATCCAGGCGGCGGGCGGGCGCATCAGCGTCGAGCCCCTGTCGCTGCCGCTGACGCCGGGCGAGGGCTGGGGCGGCGTGGTCGTGGTAGAGGGCGTGCAACTGAACGAACTGCTGAAGAGCGCCAATCTTCAGGACAAGGCCGAGTTCGACGCCGTGGTGTCGGGACGACTGCCCTTCACCTATGATCCCAAGGACGGTTGGCGCATTGTCGGCGGCGTGCTGAACGGGGTGCGCCCCGGCCGTCTGTCGATCCAGCCCGAGGTGTTCGATGATCTGGCCGCAGGCGGCGGGGGCGAGGCCGGGGTTCCGCCCAACACCATGCAGGATCTGGCCTATCAGGCCATGCAGGACCTGGCGATCAGCGACCTGACCGCCGAGGTCAACAGCCTGGATGAGGGGCGCCTGGGCGTCCGGTTCCGCATCAACGGCCGTCACGACCCGCCCGAGCGAGAGCAGCTTCGCCTGACCTTCATGGAGCTGATCCGGCGTGACTTCCTGAACAAGAAGCTGAACCTGCCGTCGGACACGCCGATCGACCTGACGCTGGACACGACCTGGAACGCCAACCAGATCATTTCCGACCTGCTGGAATATGCGCGTCGGGGGGAGACGCCCGTGCTGACGACGGATGAAACGCCTTGAGTCACGGCCGCGCTTTGTTCAGAACCCATTCACACGCCGCTGCGTTTAATGGCGGCGACTTCCAACGCCGCCTTCGGAGATCGGCCACATGATCAGCAAGCGCCACATCGTCGCCATGCTCGGCCTCGGCGCCGTCAGCCTGGCCGCATGCGCGCCTACGGTGAACATCAAGTTCAGCGAGCCGCTGCAGATCTACGCCAAGCTGGACGCCGACATCCGCATCAAGCTGGACCAGGAACTGCAGAACCTGCTCCGCGAAAACCCCAACCTGTTCTGATACGAAAGGGGGCTTTAGACATGACTTACCGCAAACTCTTCGTCGCCGTGGCCGCTGTCGCTGCTCTGGGCGCCGCCGCCGGCGCCGCCGTGGCGCAGACCGCCTCGCAGAAGGCCCTGGTCGATCAGGCCAAGGCCGCCGGCGCGGCCGGCGAGCAGGCCGACGGTTACGTCGGCGTGCGCACCTCGGTCGACGGCCCCACCCAGGCCGCCATCAGCGCGACCAACGCCGGTCGCCGCCAGGCCTACGCCCGCAGCGCCTCCGACGCCGGCACCTCGGCCGAGGTGGCGGGCGCCCGGATGTTCGAGACCCAGCTGCTGCCGCGCATCAGCTCGGGCCAGTGGTACAAGAACGCCCAGGGCCAGTGGGTCCAGCGCTGAGCTGAGCCATGACGAAGACCTCCAGGGGCGGGCGACTGGTCCGGCTTCTGCGGTCGCTGGTTCTCGCCGTCGCCATATCGGCCGTCAGCACCCTGGGGCTGGCGGCCTATTGGCGTCTCATCGGCGGAGGCGAGATGAGCCTGCATGGCTGGATCGCCATGGGGCTGGGCGTGCTCGGCACGGTCGGCCTGGCCTGGGGGCTGATGGCCCTGGCCTTCCGGTCTGATCGCGAGGGCTGGGACGATCGGGTGGACAACCACCTCGATCCCGGCATCGAAAGCGCCGAGGACCGCAAGGACGACGAGCTCTACTATTGAGGTTTCAGGCGGCGGCTTCGGCCTGGCGTCCGGTCAGGGCGGGAAGGAACAGGCCGCGCGTCAGGGCCTCGACCACAGGCACGGCCACAGCGTCGCCCATCAGCTTCAGCGACGCGCTTTCGCT
Source organism: Brevundimonas sp. SS2672 (assembly GCF_059579685.1). Lineage (NCBI taxonomy): Bacteria > Pseudomonadati > Pseudomonadota > Alphaproteobacteria > Caulobacterales > Caulobacteraceae > Brevundimonas > Brevundimonas sp. SS2672. The sequence goes on from NZ_CM184201.1 coordinate 205,435, forward strand.
GGCGGGCAGGCGATAGGCGTCGCTCACACCCATCAGCCGCGCGGCCTCGCGTCCGGTCAGGCGGCGCATGGCGATGCGTCCGCCCTCGACGATCACGACATACTGGCGCGACGACCCGCCGGACGGCGTGCGCAGGCAACCCGCCAGTCCGTCGAAGCGCATCTCCAGCCGCTGCAGCTTCTCGCCGTTCTTGACCCGCACCCGGCGGAAGGCCGCGCCCACACGCCGCTCGCCTGAAGCCTGGATCGCCTCCAGCCGGGCGCGGTGCAGCGGCGACAGCATGGCCAGCAAGGCTTGTGTCTCCGCCGGGGTGAAACAGGGCGCGTCGCTTTCCAGCACGGTCGCCAGGTCGAGGTTGCGGCGCGGCGGAACGGCCAGCCGCCACCAGGCCCAATTCGTCTTAACCGGCTCCGGCAGGCGCTCCCAGGCGGCGATCAGGCGCGAGGAGTGGAAGGGCTGGGTCGGGGCGGGCAGGCGCGGCCCCTCGACGCCGCGCATGGCGACGATGAACAGGCGCGGGCGCGACTGCGGCAGCCACAGTCCGGCGTCGATCTCCAGGGCGCCCACCGTATAGCCCGCCTCGGCCATGGCCCCGCAGACGGCGGCGAAGTCCTGCCCCTCGCCCGAGGTTAGCAGGCCGACGACGTTTTCCAGCACGATGACGCGCGGCGCGCGGTCCTCGGCGTCCAGCCCCTGCATCAGCTTCCAGAAGCCCCAGAAGGCGCCCGAGCGTTGCGCCTTCAGACCGCCCCGCGCGCCCGCCAGGCTCACGTCCTGGCACGGCGATGAGGCCCAGCACAGGTCGGGCGCGCCGGGAATCTGATCCGGCGTCACGGTCCAGACGTCGTCGTGGATCAGCGGCGTATCGGGATGGTTGGCGCGGAAGGCGCGGGCCTTGGCCGCGTCGATGTCATTGGCCAGAACGGTACGGAAGCCTGCACCGTCCAGGCTCAGTCCCAGGCCCGCCAGGCCGCCGCCCGCGAAGAACTCGCAGGCCGTCAGGTCAGCGTCGGGGGCGGGGCGAATCGGCATGAGGACACACTAACCCAGGCGAGCCGCTTTGGCGCCTGTCTTGACGGGGTGAAGGCAAACCCGGACTTTGGCCGGAAACCTTCTGAAAGGACCGCCATGCGCGTCGCCCTCTTCTCCGCCGCCGCCGTTTCTCTGGCTCTGGCCGCCTGCACGCCGCCTGCTGAAAAGGCGGCGGAGCCCGCCAAGGCCGAGCCGCGCGCCCTGGCCGGCGTCGATCTGGATCAGCCGCTACGGGTGCTGGGAACCGAGCCCTTCTGGGCCGTGGAGATCACGCCGCAGGGCCTGACCTATTCCGGAGTCGACCGGCCCGAGCAGAAGGCCGCCAACCCCGGCCCGGCCCTGCAGGGCACGGTCGCGACCTGGTCGACCAAGACCGAGGCGGGCGCGGATCTGGCCGTCACCCTGACGGCGACGGACTGCTCGGACGGCATGAGCGACCGCACCTATCCCCTGACCGCCAAGGTCGAGATCGGCGACGAGACCCTGACCGGCTGCGCCGCGGCCACGGCGGCGATCGAGAGAGCCGGGGAGAGCGGTCGCGTAGAGTAAGGCGAAGCTGGCGCCCGGCTTGCATTGAGCGCTGTTGCGCGACCGGGCTGTCCCCGGTCGGTTCACCGGCCAGGATGGTCCCATGACGCCCGTAGCGACGCCGATCGACATCCGTCCCCTGACCTCGCTCAGGTTCCTCGCGGCCCTGTGGGTCGTGGTCTATCTGATGTGGCCCAATCTGGCGGTCGGCGGCATGCCCGCCCTGGCCGCCAAGGGCTATCTGGGGGTCGAACTCTTCTTCGTCCTGTCGGGCTTCATCCTCAGCCACGTCTATCTCCAGGCGTTCGGCGAGAAACGCTTCGGCTACAGGGGCTTCTTGTGGGCGCGCATCGCGCGGGTCTATCCGCTGCACCTGTTCACCCTGTTCGGCGTCATGGCCCTGGGACTGGCGGCGACGGCGGCGGGGATGGCGATCGATTCCGGCATCCTCAGCTGGAAGACGCTGCTGCCCAATCTACTGATGGTTCACGCCTGGGGTTTCGCGGGCGAGGCGGGCTGGAACCATCCGTCCTGGTCGATCTCGGCCGAGTGGTTCGCCTATCTGACCTTCCCGCTCTTCGCCGCCGCAGCGTGGAAGCTGCGGAACCGGCCCTGGCTGGCGACGGGCGCGGCGGCCTTGCTGCTGGTCGCCCTCTACGTCGGCTTCGAACGCGTCGCGGGCTATCGCCTGACGGAGGCGACGTTCAAGTGGGGGGCGCTGCGGATCGTGCCCTGCTTCGCCTACGGCTGCGCCCTCTACCTGGTTTACCGGCGTGCGCCCCTGCCGCGCGCGGGCCTGCTGGCCCTGGCGGCGGCGGTCGTGATGGCGTTCAGCGCCGCCCTGATGAGCTGGGACGGGATCACCGTCCTGTCCGGCGGCCTGCTGATCCTGGCCCTGGCCGGCATTCCGGCGGACAGGGCGGGCGTCCTGGGTTCCGCCCCTGCAGTCTATCTCGGCGAGATCAGTTATGCGGTCTATATGCTGTGCGCCCCGTGGCAGATCCTGGCGGTCAATATCGTGGCGCGCCTGACGGGGGCGGAGGACAAGCAGCTTCCGCTCGTACTGTGGCTGGCGATCATTGCAGGCTTGATTGTCGCCGCCGCGATTGTTCACCAACTGATCGAGCGTCCGGCCCGTACGTTCCTGCGCGGCTGGGCGACCAAGCGGCGATCATCTGTGGATCAGTCGGGGAAACAGTCGGAAACAGTTCTTCAACATTCTGACCCTATCGTCTAAGGCTTGTCCGCGTTCAGTCGGGAGCACGCCAGATGATGAAACGGCTCACAGCCGCCGCCCTTGCGGCGACCCTGGGATTTTTCGCCTTCAGCACCACCCCGGCCCAGGCCGGCGACCCCTACTGGCAGTGCGTGACCTTCGCGCGCATGTTCTCGGGCATTCAGATCTTCGGCGACGCCTGGACCTGGTGGCGTCAGGCCGTCAGCAAGTTCCGCACCGGCGACGCGCCTGAGACCGGCTCGGTGCTGGTGTTCCAGCCGCACGGCCGAATGAGCGCCGGCCACGTCGCCGTCGTCTCCGATGTCCTGACCGACCGCGTGATCCGCGTCACCCACGCCAACTGGGGCGGCAGCCGCGGCAAGGTCGAGGAGAACGTCACCGTCGTCGACGTCTCATCCTCGGGCGACTGGAGCCGGGTGAAGGTCTGGTACAACCCGATCAACGATCTGGGCACCACCGTCTATCCGACCTACGGCTTCATCTACAACAACGCCCGTGACGCCTTCGCCAACGGTCGCCAGATGGCCGCCAACGCCGTCGCTGACGACCGCGCCGCCAACTAGTTTCTCAAGTCAAAAAGGGTCTGGCCCCGCCCGGCTGATCGGGCGATAGCTGGCGTATGACCGACGCAAACGACATTCGCGGACACGCGATCGAGACGGCCAAGCATGAGCCGCAGGGCGTGACCTATGCCGGCTATCTGGCCCTCGACGACATCCTGTCCGCCCAGAAGCCGCGCTCCGACCAGCATGACGAGATGCTGTTCGTCATCATCCACCAGACCAAGGAACTGTGGCTCAAGCAGATCCTGCACGAGGTGGCGCTGGCGCAGACGCTGGTGCGGGCCGGCGATCTGGTGCCCGCCTACAAGAGCCTGGCGCGGGTCAGCCGCATCCAGGCGGTGATGACCCAGAGCTGGGACATCCTGGCCACCATGACGCCCGCCGACTACCTGAAGTTCCGCGGCGATCTGGGCGCCAGTTCGGGCTTCCAGAGCGACCAGTTCCGACGCCTCGAGACCATGCTGGGCCTGAAGGACTCGCGCTTCCTGCGCTTCCACGCCGAGCGTCCGGCCGCCCACGCGGCGCTGCAGGCGGCGCTGGAATCGCCCAGCCTCTATGACGACGCCCTGCGCCAACTGGCCAAGGCGGGCCTGCCGGTGCCCGACGCGGTGCTGAACCGCGACGTCAGCCAGTCCTACGAGGCGAATGAAGGCGTCGAGGCCGCCTGGCTCGAGGTCTATCGCGACACCGAGCGCTGGTGGCCCCTGTATCAGCTGGCCGAGAAGCTGGTCGATCTGGACGACGCCCTGCTGACATGGCGGCACAAGCATGTGGTCACGGTCGAGCGCATCATCGGCCGGCGTCAGGGCACCGGCGGCACCGACGGCGTGGGCTATCTGGTCGAGACGCTGAAGCGCCGCTGCTTCCCCGAACTCTGGTCCCTGCGCACCAAGCTTTAGGGCGGGGCGCAAGGCGCAACCTTCGCCGCTGGCAGGGGTTTTCCTCTGGGACAGCAACGGAGGTTTCCGATGGCCGGCAACAGCCACGACATCAAGATCCTCAACGGCTTGGTCGAGGGGCTGGTCGACAGCGCCGACGGCTATCACCAAGCCGCTCTGGAGGCGGCCGACGACGCCTATCGCACCTGGTTCGAGGCGCGGGCGGGCGAACGGCGGCGTCTGGCCGAAGCGTTCAAGGCGGCGGTGCGCGAACGCGGCGGGTCGCCGGAGGAAGATCGCTCCATCCTGGCCAAGGCGCAGCGCGCCTTCAGGGATGTCAGCCACGCCTTGCTGCGCAGCGAGGTCTCCATGATCGACACGATCGAAAACGGAGAGGAGCAGTTGAAGGCGCGGTTCGAGCGGGCGCTGGCGGACGACGCCCTGTCGGCCACGACAAAGGAGAGCATTCGCCGCGCTTACGGGGAGGTTCGGGCGGGGCGCGATCAGCTCGGCGCCCTGAAACAGGGACTGGCGGGATAAAGAGGCGGCGCTTCTCCCTCCCCTTCATGGGGAGGGTGGCTGAGGCCTTAGGCCGAAGTCGGGTGGGGGCGACAGGGCGGATCAAGCGCCACGTCTGAAATCACCCGGTCCTCCCCACCCGGTCGCTGCGCGACCACCCTCCCCATGAAGGGGAGGGAGAGAAGCGCGCTCAAGCCCTCTCTCACCGGGAGAGGGGCAACACAAAAAAGCCCCGGCGTTTCCACCGGGGCTTTTGATCTTCAGCGCGAAGCCGAAGCCTGAAATCAGGCCTCGTCGCCGGCCTTCTCGGTCGTGCCGGTGGCCGGGACGGCGACCTTGCGGGCCGTCTGGCGCTCGGCGATCCGGGCCGACTTGCCGCGACGGTCGCGCAGGTAATACAGCTTGGCGCGACGGACGACGCCGCGACGCTTCACTTCGATGGAGTCGACGTTCGGCGACAGGATCGGGAAGCGACGCTCCACGCCTTCACCGAACGAAATCTTGCGGACCGTGAAGGTCTCGTTCACGCCGCCGCCGTCACGGGCGATGCAGACGCCTTCGAACGCCTGGATGCGTTCGCGCTCGCCTTCCTTAATGCGCACGTGGACACGCAGGGTGTCGCCGGGCTGGAAGTCGGGGATGGTCTTGCCTTCGAGCAGGCGGGCTTTTTCTTCGGCAGCGAGTTGCTGGACGATGTTCATGTCATTTCTCCGGAGCTTGTTTGCTCTTTACCTGTAAGTTGGCGAGATGCCGCTCCCAGAGGTCCGGGCGCCGCTCCCGCGTCGTCGCTTCCCTTTGCTCCTGACGCCACTTGGCGATCTTCTTGTGATCGCCTGACAACAGGACTTCCGGGATGTCGTGGCCCTCGAACGTCCGCGGTCGCGTGTACTGCGGGTGTTCAAGCAGGTCGTCCTCGAAGCTCTCGGTGGACAGGCTTTCCGCCGCACCCAGAACCCCCGGAACCAACCGGACGCACGCCTCGATCGCCACCATGGCCGCCGCCTCGCCGCCGGCGAGCACCGCGTCCCCGACGGAGACCTCCTCGAACCCCCGGGCGTCGAGCACCCGCTGGTCCACCCCCTCGAAACGGCCGCACAGGACGACAATGCCGTCGGCCTTGGCCCATTCCGTCACTCGCGCCTGCGTCAGGGGTCGACCGCGTGCGCTCATGTACAAAAGCGGCCTAGGCGGGCCTTCCAGGCTGTCGAGAGCCCTGGCCACCACGTCCGCTTTAAGCACCTGACCGGGACCGCCACCCGCAGGGGTGTCGTCCAGGAAGCCGCGCTTATCTTCGGAAAACGCGCGAATGTCCAGAGTCTGCAAGTCCCACAGCCCCTTCTCGCGCCAGGCGGTGCCGATCAGCGACACCCCCAGCGGTCCGGGAAAGGCCTCGGGGAACATGGTCAGGACGGTGGCGGTAAAGGGCATGGGCAGCCTCCTAGCCCTTCTCCCCTCGGGGGAGAAGGTGTCATGCGTCAGCATGACGGATGAGGGGGCGGGCGGATGACAGCCGATACGCCTTCATAGTTTTTGCTCCAGTTTCAAGTGTCTCACTTTCCAGAAGCAAGTGGCGCGCTACACGCGCGTGCGCTGAAATCCCCCCTCATCCGAGCGCCTCCGGCGCCCACCTTCTCCCCCGGAGGGGAGAAGGAAGACTTAGTTGGGCGCGCCGCCGCCCTTGGCGATCCAGGCGTCGACCAGGTCGCCCAGCACATCCAGCGGCACGGCGCCCGACCCCAGGACCACGGTGTGGAAGTCCTTGATGTCGAACTTGTCGCCCAGCGCCGCCTCGGCCTTGGCGCGCAGTTCCTCAATCTTCAGCTCGCCGATCTTGTAGCTGGTCGCCTGGCCGGGATTGGTGATGTAGCGCTCGACCTCCTTCTGGATGTCGCGCTCGGACAGCAGGGAGTTGTGACGGAAGTAGTCCATCGCCTGCTCGCGGCTCCAGCGCTTGGCGTGCAGGCCGGTGTCGGTCACCAGGCGCACCGCGCGCCACAGCTCGGTCGAGAGACGGCCGAAGTCGGAATAGGGGTCCTGATAGAAGCCCATCTCCTTGCCCAGGCGCTCGGCATACAGGCCCCAGCCTTCGGAATAGGCGCCGTAGCCGCCGAAGCGGCGGAAGCTGGGCAGGTGCTCCATCTCCTGCGCATAGGCGATCTGGAAGTGGTGGCCCGGCGCGCCCTCGTGATAGCTGATGCCCTCGATCTGGGGCTTCAGCACCTGGGTCATGTCCGACAGGTTGACGTAGTAGATGCCGGGGCGCGAGCCGTCCGGCGCAGGCGAGTTGTAGAAGGCGATGGAGGCCGTCGCCTCACGGAACGGCTCGACGGCGCGGACCTCAAGCGGGGCCTTGGGCAGGTTGGAGAACCACTGCGGCGCCACGGCCATCACCTGGGCCACGAAGGCGCGGGCGTCGGTCAGATAGGCTTCCTTGCCTTCCGGCGTGTTCGGATACTGGAACTGCGGATCGGTCTTCAGGAAGGCGAAGAACTCCTGCAGCGTGCCGGTGAAGCCGACCTGGGTCTTGATCGTCTCCATGTCGCGCTGGATGCGGGCGACCTCGTCCAGGCCGATCTGGTGGATCTGGTCGGCGGTCAGGTCGGTGGTGGTCGAGAGCTGCAGGCGCGCGTTGTAATAGGCCTCGCCCTGCGGCAGGCGCCACACGCCCGCGTCGCTGTCGGCCTGGGTCTGCACCTGGCCGAGCGCCGCCAGAACCGTGTCGAAGCCGCGCTTATAGGGGCCGGTCAGGGCTTCGCGGGCCGAGGCCAGCAGGCGGTCCTTGGTCGCCTGATCGGCGTCGAGGGCGGCGATCTTCTTCTGGAAGTCGGCCCAGACCGGGTTGTCGGCGCCGCCGTCGAACGGCGCTCCGGCGATCACCGCGCGGGTGTTGTCGATCGAGGGCTCGAAGACGAAGCGCGGCGAGACCACGCCCTTGCCGGCGCGCGCCGTCAGGGTGTCGGCCACCTGGCCCATATAGCGCTCGGCGGCGTTCAGGCGGGCGACATAGGCCTCGGCGTCCGAGACGCTGCCGATGCGGTGATTGTTGATCAGGAAGACCGGCAGGCTGGTCGTCGGGTTGCCGTTGGCGGCGAACTGAAAGCCCCAGTCGCGCCACTGGTTCGACAGGCGCGCCTGCTGCACGCCGTGTTCGAACAGGCGCCAGGACAGGCGGCTCTGCTCGCTCAGCTTGGTCGGATCGAACTGGGCCTTCATCTGGGCCAGCTGGGCTTCCTGCAGCGCTAGGGAGCGCTCCGCGGCGGCGTCGGAGACGTCGTCCAGCTTGTCATAGTCGGTCTTGCGGCCCAGCGAGGTCATACGCTGGGGGCTGAGGGCCACGCGCGCCTCGAAGGCCTGTTCGAAGAAGGCGTTGAGCCGGGCGTCCTCGCTCTGGGCCTGGATGGTCGCGGCGGCCGGCGCGGCTCCCTCGGCCATAGCAGTGGGCGCAGCGGTGCAGAGCGCCAGGGCGGCGGCGGATGAAATCAGAAGACGACGCATGAGAAAGACCCCCTCGGTACAATAAGGGGCGCACTCTTTCGCGAAGCGTGGCGGGACGCAAGCGCGGAAGCCGCCCCTCTCCTGTTGGGAGAGGGTAAGGACTACTGCCCGCGTAAATCCGTGATCGTGCGGCCCGGCGCGATCTGTTCGGCGTCGGTGATCAGGTGGACCAGGGCGGGGCGGCCGCTCGCCGCCGCCTCGCGCGCCGCCGCCAGGGCCGCCGGGAAATCACCGGTCGTCTCGCAGCGCACGGCGAAGGCGCCGAAGGCTTCGGCGTACTTCACGAAATCGGGGTTCTTCAGGTCGGTGGCGATGACGCGGGTCGGATATTCCCGCTCCTGGTGCATGCGGATGGTGCCGAAGGTGCCGTTGTCCACGACCACGACAATGACGCCGAGGCCGTACTGGGCGGCGGTCGCCATCTCATTGGCGCTCATCATGAAGTCGCCGTCGCCGGCGATGCAGATGACCTCGCGCGAGGGCTGGGTCGCCTTGGCGCCGAGCGCGGCGGGGTAGCCATAGCCCATGGCGCCCGAGGTCGGGGCCAGCTGGGTGCGACGGGCCTGATGGCGGTGAAAGCGGTGCAGCCAGGCGGCGAAATTGCCCGCGCCGTTGGTCAGGATGGCGTCTTCGGGCAGGGCCTGCGCCAGATGGGCGATGACCTCGCTCATATTGACCGCGCTCTCGACCTCGATGGGCGAGGAGAAGGCGAGGAAGTCGGCATGGGCCGCCGCGCCCTGATCGTTCCAGGTCCGGCCCGGTTCGATGGCCGACAGGGCCAGGGCCGCCAGGGAGTTGTCCGCCGCCGCCGACAGGGCCGGCGCCCAGACGCGGCCTAGCTCCTCCGGCCCCGGATGGATGTGGATCAGGGTTTCGGCCGTCTTCGTCCGATCCAGCAGGGTGTAGCCCTGGGTCGGGTTCTCGCCCATGCGCGCGCCGATCACCAGCAGCAGGTCGGCGTCCTTGACCCGAGCCACCAGCTTCGGGTTCGGTCCGAGACCGAGGTCGCCCGCATAGCCGGGGTGGTCGTTGCGGATCAGATCCTTGCGGCGGAAGGACAGGGCAAGGGGCAGGCCCAGGCGCTCGGCCCAGCCGGAGATCGCGTCGGTCGCTTCATCGGTCCAGCCCGAACCGCCCAGGATCAGCATGGGGCGTTCGGCGCGCGACAGGCGTTCGCGCACCTGTTCGACAAAGGCTGGATCGAGGGCTGCTCTGGCGGGCGCGACCGGGCGGATGGGCGAGGGGCCGCCGTCCTCGTGCAGGATGTTCTCGGGCAGGGCGACGACGACCGGACCCATGCGGCCCTGCTGGGCCGTGGCGAAGGCGCGTTCGACCACTTCGACGGTGCGTTCAGGGCTTTCGATCTCGGTGGCCCATTTGGCCAGGCCGCCGAAGACCTCGCGGTAGTCGACCTCCTGGAAGGCGCCGCGGCCGCGGTCGGTCAGGGCGATCTGGCCGACGAACAGGATCATCGGGGTCGAATCCTGATGCGCCGTATGCACGCCGATCGAGGCGTGGGTCGCGCCCGGTCCGCGCGTGACCATGCAGACGCCGGGACGGCCCGCCAGCTTGCCATAGGCCTCGGCCATGTTGGCGGCGCCGGCCTCGTGGCGGCAGACGATGACCTCGATCTGGTCGCGGACATCGGCCAGGGCGTCGAGCACGGCCAGATAGCTTTCGCCCGGCACGCAGAAGACCTTGTCGACCCCGTTCATCACCAGGGTTTCGACCAAACGGCGGGCGGCGGTTCCGGAAGCTTGCGTCATGGTTTCGCCGTTAGCAGATTGGAGGATGAATTGGCCATGCAACCTTATGGCCAAGCTTCACGTTGAAGCGCCAAATCGACCACGGGGATTTCATCATGCGCAAGCTCATTGTTTTCGGCGTCATCGCCGCCGCCCTGGCCACCGCAGCCTGCAACACCGTTTCGGGCATCGGCCGCGATCTGTCCGCCGCCGGTCAGGCCGTCACCTCGGGTTCGGAACGCGCCAAGAGCTGACGTCGACGGCGTCGCCGTGATCGCGGCGCCGTCTTTTACCTTCCGGCCACAAATCCGCAGAGGAAGTCTGTCATTCTGGCGGCGCAAATCGGAGGAATTGAGATGGGACTTCTGGATAATGTTCTGGGCGGCCTCGGCGACGACGCCGCCGGCGGCCTGGCCGACCTGCTGAAGGGGCAGGGCGGCGTGGCGGGCCTGGCTGAAAAGTTCGGCCAGAACGGTCTGGGCGACGTGGCCGCTTCGTGGATCGGCAAGGGCGGCAACGCTGCGATCAGCCCCGAGCAGATCGCCGCCGTCATCGGCTCCGGCCCGATCGCCGATTTCGCCCGGAAGCTGGGCGTTTCGCCGGAACAGGCCAGCGAGACCCTGGCCGGACTGTTGCCGGAAGCCATTGACCGCCTGACGCCGAACGGCTCGGCGGAGGGCGCGGACGACATGCTCGGCGGTCTGTTGAACAACCTGCCAGGCGGCCTCGGCGGCGCCTTGGGCGGTCTGTTCAAACGCTGAAGCCTGAGGTCAGGCCTCGGCCTCATAGGTGACGCCCGTCAGATAGAGACCGTCTGACGGCGCCACCGGGCCGCATCGCGCGCGGTCCCTGGCCGCCAAGGCATCGGCCAGATCGGCCGGGCTCCAGCGATTGAGGCCCACTTCGACGATGCTGCCCGTCATGGACCGCACCTGACGGTGCAGGAAGCTGCGCGCCTCGAACACCAGATGCACCTCTTCGCCGACGCGGGAGACGCGGGCGACGTCCAGCGTCTTGAGCGGGCTGGCCGCCTGACAGGCGGCGTCGCGGAAGGTGGTGAAGTCGTGATGGCCGATCAGGTGTTGCGCGGCGGCGTGCATGGCCTCGGCGTCCAGGGGCTTCCTGACGTGCCAGACACGGCCCCGGTCCAGCGCCGGACGGCCGGGCCGGTTCAGGATGCGATACAGGTATTTGCGCCCATTGGCGGTGAAGCGGGCGTGCCAGTCGTCGCTGACCGGCGTGCAGTCCAGCACCGCCACGGCCTCCTTCACCAGATGGGCGTTCAGGGCGTTCATCACCGTCTGCGCCGGCCAGTCGCGCTCCAGATCGACATGGCAGGTCTGGCCTGTGGCGTGGACGCCCGTGTCGGTTCGCCCAGCGGCGGCGATGCGCACGCTCTGGCCGCTGAAGGCGGCGATCGCCGTCTCGATGGCGCCCTGCACGGTCGGCTGGCCGACCTGGGCCTGAAAGCCGTTGTAGGCCGAGCCGTCGTATTCGATGGTGAATCTGTATCGGGGCATGACGCCCTACAGGCCGCGTCCGGTCGAGAAGGCGGAGCCTTCTGACCGCGGCCCACTCAGAATGGTTCCGACAGGAACCGCAAAGCCGCGCAGCATTTCCTCGGCCGATTGCGCCGCCTTGCCGGGACGCTGCACGCGAGTCAGGCGCACCGCGCCGTCGCCGCAGGCGATCGTCAGGGTGTCGTCCAGCACCTGACCGGGCGCGCCTTCGCCTTCAGCCAGAACCGACATCAGCGCCTTGACGCGGACCGGCTCGCCGTCGGCCTCGACCTCGAACCAGGCGCCGGGGAAGGGCGACAGGCCGCGGATGTGGGCGTCCACCTCGGCGGCCGGGCGGGTCCAGTCGATGCGGGCCTCAGCCGTGGTGATCTTCTTGGCGTAGGTCGGCTCGCCCGTCTGCTGCGTCTCGGTGAAGCCGCCGCGCTCGATGGCGGCCAGCGCGCGCGGCCACAGGGCGGCGCCGACATGAGCCATGCGGTCGCCCAGAGAGGCGGCCGTGTCGTCGGCATGAATGTCCATCAGTTCCGACAGGATGATGGCGCCTTCGTCCAGGCCTTCGCTCATGCGCATGATCTGGACGCCGGTCTGGCGGTCCCCGGCCATGATGGCGCGCTGGATCGGGGCGGCCCCGCGCCAGCGCGGCAGCAGCGAGCCGTGCAGGTTGAAGCAGCCCAGACGCGGCGCCTCCAGCACCTCGGGCTTCAGGATCTGGCCGTAGGCGACGACGCAGGCGGCGTCGAGATCAAGGCTCTGGAAGACGTCGATGGCCTCAGCGGCCTTCATGCTGTCGGGCGTGAAGACGGGCAGGCCCATGGCCTCGGCGAAGGCGTGGACAGGCGACGGCGTCAGCTTCTGGCCCCGGCCCTTGGGGCGCGGCGGTTGCGAATAGACGGCGATGATCTCGTGCCCCGAGGCGATCAGCTCGGCCAGCGACGGCACGGCGAAGTCGGGGGTTCCCATGAAGGCTAGGCGCATGGGCAGGCCTTTAGACCGTGAGGCCGATTACATCCAGCGGGTATAGACGCCGCCGCCCTCGTCCCACTCGCCGCCCGCGTCCAGCGCGTCGTCGAAATCGAGCAGGCGGTCGATGACCAGACCCGCCACCACGCCGACGGCGGCGACAGCCAGTAGGGTCGCCAGACTGGCCGCGCCGACCTTCTGGTTGCGGGTCAGGCGGCGACGACCCCCTCTATTGACGGTTCTCGGATCAATGTTGCGGGTCTTGCGAGCCATCAGGCGGCCATCCTCGCTTGCTTCTTGACCTTGGCGACCGCGCGGTCTCGGCGCAGGCGCGACAGGTGGTCGATGAACAGGACGCCGTTCAGATGGTCCAGCTCGTGCTGGAAGCAGATAGCGTAGAGGCCCTCGATCTCTTCCTCGATCGTCTCGCCCTGATAGTTCATGTAGCGGACCCGCACGCGCGCCGGACGCTCGACCGAGTCGTAATAGGTCGGCACCGACAGGCAGCCCTCTTCGTAGGAGAACATCTCCTCGGACGACCACAGGATCTCGGGGTTGACGAAGAAGCGCGGGTTGCGGCGCTCCAGCGCCTCTTCCTCGGTCTGCGGCTCGTCAGCGGCACCCTCGACCGGCTTGTCGCCCAGGTCCATGACGACCACGCGGGTCAGCTCGCCGATCTGCGGCGCGGCCAGACCGATGCCCGGCGCGTCGTACATCGTCTCCAGCATGTCATCCATCAGGGCGCGCACGGCATCGGTGACGCCGCCTTCCACAGGCGCGGCGACAGTCTTCAGGGTCGCCAGATCGGCGGCGTTATCGATAGTCAGGATACGACGAATGGCCATGCGGGGGAGGTAGGGCCGCCGCCTCCGAACGTCAAGAATTACCGACTCCCGGACTCGGGTTTCATCCGGCCTGGTTCAGGGCGATCCCCACGATCTGCAGGATGGTCCAGAGCAGGCCAACTGCGGCGAGGCCGATACCGAACCGCGCGGCTCGGAAACGGCTGCGCCGCATCGCTTCAAAACGCTCGGGTTCGGCGGCGCGCTCAATGCGGGTTGCGACGGCGCTCTTGCTGCGGATGACGCCAGAGCGCCCAGCCTCGAAGGCAGGCAACAGTTCACGCAGCATGAGGAACAAGCCCGCCAGAACGGCGCCGATCCCGGCCAGAACCCACATCTTGACGCCCTCCCTTAAGCGAAGGTTTGGATACTGATGTTATTCGTGGAGGGTGTCGAGCGGCACTTCGCGCGGCTTGCGGTCCTGATCGATGGCCACATAGGTGAAGACGCCCTCGGTCACGCGGACCGACTGGGCCTCGGCCTGACCGCGCGCGCGTTTCCAGGCCTCGACGTGGACGCGGATCGAGGTGCGGCCGACGCGGATGATCTTGGCGTAGGTGGAGACTTCGTCGCCGACCGAGACCGGCTGGTGGAAGACCATGCCGTCCAGGGCCACGGTGGCGCAGCGGCCGCCCGCGCGCTCGAACGCCGGGGTCGCCCCGGCCAGGTCCATCTGCGCCAGCAGCCAACCGCCGAAGATATCGCCTTCCGGATTGGTGTCGGCGGGCATGGCGATGACGCGGCCGACAGGCTGGCCTTCGGGCAACAGGGCGGCGGCTTTGTCGGCGTCGGACACGGATGACCTCTCGGGCGGCTTCGTCAGGGCCGGTTCATGCGCCCTGACCTGGAATGACGCAAGTCATTGGCCGGTTGCGGCCTCCGGAGATCACCGCTTCAACCCGAGCAGACGGCGACGACGCCGATGACGGCGGCGGCGACCGCCACCGAAAGCGGCAGGACGAAGATCTGGATCAGGGCGGTCTGCCGCGTTGCGCCGCCCTCGGGCGTGTCCTCGCCCTCGAAGAGACGGCGTGGCCGGGGCGAGGTCGTCTTGCGGCTGGACGGCGGCATCGTGTTGAACCCTTTCAGACCCATGCGGCGACGGCCGCGATCAGTTCCGAGGGTGGCGACAAGCCGGATGGTCCAGAAGTTCCAGTTTGGATTGATCGATCAGGCCGGTTGCGTCGCCTTCAGCCGGTCGACGGCGCGCACCAGTTCCGTCTCGTCCAGACTGGCGAAGCCGATGCGGAAGGCGTTGGCGGCGGCGCACCCCTTTGGGCCGGGTTCAAGCTGGAGCTGGCGGCCGTGGGTCAGGGTCAAGCCGCAGCGCTCAGCCTCGGCGGCCCAGGCGGCGGCGTCGATGTCCGGGTTCACGCGCAGCCACAGCGCCAGCCCGCCCGCCGGTTTGTCAAAGGCGACGGCGTCGCCCAGCCGGGCGGCGATCTCGGCGCACAACAGGTCGCGGCGCTGTTCATAGATCCTGCGCGCCTTGCGGGCGTGACGGCCCAGGTCGCCGTCGTCGATCAGCCGGGCCAGCGCACGCTCCAGCGGCAGGTCGCCCTGACGGTCGATGGCCTCGCGCCGCGCGGTCATGGTCTGGATCAGGTCCGGCGCGCCTGTCGCATAGCCGATGCGGACCACGGGCGAGAGCAGCTTGGACACCGATCCGATATGGATGATGCGGTCCTGATCGCGGCCCTGGCTTAGAGCGCGGGCGGCCAGCGGCAGGACCGGGCGGCCCTCGAAACGGTACTCGTGGTCATAGTCGTCCTCGATCAGGATCAGGCCATGACGACGCGCCATTTCCAGCAGGCGCAGACGCCGCCCGGCGCCCAGCGTCACCGTGGTCGGGAACTGATGATGGGGCGTGACATAGACGGCGCGGATGGTCGGGTCGCGCGCGAGCAGCGCCTCCAGCCGTTCGACGTCCAGCCCCTGCGCATCGACCGGGGCGCCGACCACGCGGGCGCCTGCGGCGCGAAACGCCTTCCAGGCCAGCGGATAGCCGGGATCTTCGACGGCGATGGCGTCGCCGGGGTTCAGGGCGGCGGCGGCCAGAAACAGGGCCATCTGGCTGCCGCGCGTGATCAGGATGTCGTCGGCGCTGACCGTCAGGCCGCGCTCGGCCGACAGATAGCGGGCCAGCGCCGTCCGCAGCGACGGCGCCCCGCGCGGGTCGCCGTATCCGGGCAGCGACTTGAGTTCGGCGCCGGTCAGCGATCGGCGGAACGCTCTGGCCAGCTCCAGTCCCGGCATCAGGCGCGCATCGGGCGCCCCGTCGGAGAACTGCATCGGCGGCGGCGCGGGCCGGGTCTGCGGCAGGGGCGAGGCGAAGCGCGCAGCGGCGGGGCGAGCGCCCCAGTTCTGCGTACCCAGATCGGGCAGGTCGCGGGCGACGAAGGTGCCGCGCGACGCCTCGGCCGTCAGCCAGCCCTGCAGCACCAGCTCCTGATAGGCGGCGTCGACGGTGTTGCGATGAACGCCCAGCGTGCGGGCCAGGGCGCGGGTGCCGGGCAGGCGGTCGCCGGGCTTCAGCCGCCCGCGCTCGATCTCGCGGATGACCGACCCCGCCAGATTGATGAACAGGGGCCGGGCGGGGTCTTCAATCAGTTCAATGACGACGGCGCTGCGTCCCATGATCCGGCCTATCAGGTTTCAGGAAAGCGGCTCTTCTGACAGGGCCGATAGGCCGGGTATCCCACGCGCATTCCCAGGCAGCAACACCGCTGCGGGATCAGAAACAAGGGATAGGGCCATGGCCGAGAAAGCCGTTTTCTATCACGCAGGCTGCACCGTCTGCGTCGACGCCGAGCAACGCTTCGTCGGCGCGCTGAACCCGGCCGCCTATGATGTCGAGGTCGTTCACCTTGGCGAGACGCCGCAGCGCCTGGCTGAAGCCGAGGCCGCCGGCGTGCAGTCGGTTCCGGCCATCGTCATGGGCGGCGCCGTCTACCACATCAATCACGGCGCGGACCTTTCGGCCCTGCGCTGACGCTCTTCGGCCTGGCTTCAGTCCCCCGAAGCCAGCCGCTCGGCGGGTCGGCGACCCTCCTCCTCAAAGGCCGACCCGCCGCCTTTTTCATTCGAACGGCGGAGACGACATGGCTTTCGATCTGGCGACGCGGGCTCTGGACCCGGAATTGGCTCATGCCCTGGCCCTGGAGCGGAAACGCCAGCAGGACAGTATCGAACTGATCGCGTCCGAGAACATCGTCAGCGCCGCCGTGCGTCAGGCGCAGGGTTCGGTCCTGACCAACAAATACGCCGAGGGCTATCCGGGCCGCCGGTACTACGGCGGGTGCGAGGCGGTCGACATCGCCGAGAAGCTGGCCATCGAGCGCGCCTGCACCCTGTTCGACACGGCCTACGCCAACGTCCAGCCGCACTCGGGCGTCAACGCCAACCAGGCCGTGCTGTTCGCCCTGATCAAGCCGGGCGACCGCATCATGGGGCTGGACCTGGCCTGCGGCGGTCACCTGACGCACGGCTCGCCGGTCAGCCTGTCGGGCCAGTGGTTCGAGGTCAGCGCCTATCGGGTGCGCGAAGACGACGACCTGATCGACTATGACGACATGGAGCAGCGCGTCCTTCAGGACCGGCCGCGTCTGATCTATGCGGGCGGCTCGGCCTATCCGCGCCGCATCGATTTCGCCCGGATGCGCCAGATCGCGGATAAGGTCGGCGCCTATCTGGTGGCCGACGTGGCTCACTACGCCGGGCTGATCGCGGCGGGCCTCTATCCCAATCCGACGCCGTACGCCCATGTCACCACCTCGACCACGCACAAGACCCTGCGCGGCCCGCGCGGCGGCCTGATTCTGTGCAACGATCCGGAGCTGGCGCGGCGCATCGACAAGGCGGTCTTCCCCGGCACGCAAGGCGGCCCGCTGATGCACGTCATCGCCGGCAAGGCGGCAGCCTTCCACGAGGCGCTTCAGCCGGACTTCGTCGAATACTCCAAGGCGGTGATCGAGAACGCCCGCGTACTGGGCCAGACGCTGGCGGACGGAGGCCTGCGCCTCGTGTCGGGCGGGACGGACTGCCATCTGGTGCTAGTGGACCTGCGCCCCTTCGGCCTGACCGGCAAGGTGGCGGTCGAGGCGCTGGAGGATCACGGCCTGATCGCCAACAAGAACGCGGTCCCCTATGATACGGCCTCGCCGATGGTGACGTCGGGGCTGCGGCTGGGCTCGCCGTCCTCGACCTCTCGCGGGTTCGACGCCGAGGCGTTCCGCACGGTCGGCGGCATGATCCTGACCATCCTCAAGGGTCTGCGCGACGGCGATCTCGACAGCGCGGCGGTGAAGGCGCAGGGAAGAGAACTGACGCGGGCCTATCCGATCGCCGGACCGGCGCTGACGCCCGCTTAAGGAGGTTCCGAACGCGCGTGCGGGTCATCTCGATTCAGAGCCAGGTCGTCTACGGCCACGTCGGCAACAGCGCGGCGGTCCAGCCGATGCAGGCCATGGGGCTGGAGGTGGCGGCGGTGCCGACCACCCTTTTGTCCAATCACCCGCACTATCCCACCATGCGCGGCCGGATTCTGGAGACGGAACTGGTCGCCGACCTGCTGCTGGGGGTCGAGGAGCGCGACCTGCCGATGACATCCGGGGCGGTGGTGACGGGCTATATGGGCTCGGCCGCCAATGCGGCGGCGACGGCGGGTTTCCTGCGGCGCTGGAAGGCGAAGAACCCGGCGCTGCTGCACATCTGCGACCCGGTGATCGGCGACGATGATCTGGGCGTCTTCGTCGCCGATGGCCTGATCGAACAGTTCCGCGATGAACTGACGCCGATGGCCGACATCATCACTCCCAACCAGTTCGAACTGGGCCGACTGGTCGGTGAACGGCCCGATACGGACGAGGGGGTGATCGAGGCGGCGCGCATCCTGAACGCGCGGGGAACCGGGAGAACGGTGGTGACGGGCTGCGTCCTGACCGACACCGCGCCGGGCGAAGTCGAGACGGTGGCGGTCGAGGGCGGCGTCGCCCATCGCACCTCCATCCCTCGCATCCCGATCCGGCCCAGCGGCACCGGCGACCTGTTCACCGCATACCTGACCGGGTGGCTGATGCGCGGCGAAAGCCTGCCGCAGGCCGCCGCCCGCGCCACCGCCGGGGTCCAGACCGTTCTGCTGCGGACCCAGGCGGTGGGCGCCTTCGAGATGCGCCTGACCGAGAGCTGAAAGCCCTCAGCCGAAGCCGGCGACGGCGGCGATCACCCGGTCCTGCACGGCCTCGTCCAGATAGGCGCTCATCGGCAGGCTGATGACCCGTTCCGCCTTGGCCTCGGTCACGGCCAGACCGCCGGGGCCGACCGGGTGCTGGCGATAGGCGGGCTGGCGATGCAGGGGGATCGGATAATAGACGGCGGTCGGCACGCCTTGCGCCTTCAGATGGGCGGCCAGGGCGTCGCGGTCGTCATGCTCGACGGTGAACTGCGCCCAGACCGAACGGCCGCCGGGAATGACGACCGGCGTCGCCGCCACATGACCGGCCAGCCCCTGCACATAGCGGTCGGCGATGCGGTTGCGGCGCTCGATCTCGTCCGGGAAGATCTTCAGCTTCTCCAGTAGGGCGGCGGCTTGCAGGGTGTCCAGCCGTCCGTTCATGCCCAGACGCGGGTTCAGATACTTGGGGTCGTGGGCGAAGCCCTGCGCCGCCGCATCCGCCACCGTCGCCTGACCGTGGACGCGCAAGGAGACGAGGTGATCCATCAACGCCTCATCCTTCATCAGCACCGCCCCGCCGTCGCCGTAGGCGCCCAGCGGCTTGGCCGGAAAGAAGCTCAACGTCGTGGCGTCGGCCCAATGGATCGGGTGCCGGTCGTTCAGGGTGCAGCCGAACCCCTGCGCCGAATCCGAGATCAGCTTCAGCCCGTGTTTATGGGTGATGTCCGACAGGGCGGGATAGTCGGCGGGCTGGCCGAACAGATCCACGGCGATGACGGCGCGGGGCTTCAGCACGCCTTCGCGCTCGACCGCCTCGACGGCGGCGCGCAGGTGGTCGGGGTCCATCGTCCAGGTGTCGGGACGGATGTCGATGAAGACCGGCGTGGCGCCCGCCAGCGCCACCACCTCGGCCGTAGCGGCGAAGGTGAAGGCGGGGCAGAAGACGGCGTCGCCCGGTCCCACGTCCCACGCCATCATCAACAGCACCAGCGCATCCGTCCCGTTGGAGCAGGACAGGGCGTGTGGGGCCTGACCGAAATCGCACAGGGCCTGTTCAAAGGCGCCGACCGCCGGACCCATAATGTACTGGCCGCTGGCCGCGACCTCCATCAGGGCGGCGTCGATGGCCGGGCCGATGCGGCGGCGCTGGCTTAGAAGATCGATGAAGGGAATGGTCACGCGGTTACTCCGGGGAGGGAAGGTTGGTCAGGCCAGACCGGGCCAGTAGTGGGCGTTCGGCGTCGGACGCGGGCCGAAGATGGCCTGTCCGACCCGCACCACGGTCGCGCCTTCGCGCACGGCCAGTTCGTAGTCGCCGGTCATGCCCATCGACAGGCCGGTGATGCGCGCATCGATGCGCTCGGCCTTGTCGCGCAGGGACCGCAGCAGGGTGAAGCAGGGCCGTACCCGATCCGCATCGTCGCTGAATATGGCCAGCGTCATCAGCCCCTGCGGCTTCAACCGGGGGAAGGCTTCCAGCCGTTCGATGAAGTCCAGCGCATCATCGGGATGCAGGCCGAACTTGCTCTCTTCGCCCGAGGTGTTGACCTGGACATAGACCTTCATGTCGCGGCCGTCGGTCTCCAGCCGCTTGTTCAGCACCTCGGCCAGTTTGAGGCTGTCCATCGCATGGAACTCGTCGGCCAGACGGGTCAGGTATTTGACCTTGTTCGACTGCAGGTGGCCGACGACGTGCCAGCGCATCGACAGGTCGGCCATGGCCTCGGCCTTGTCGCGGGCCTCCTGCAGCTTGTTCTCGCCGAAGTCGGTGACGCCCGCGGCCCAGGCCAGACGCAGGATCTCGGCCGGAACCGTCTTGGTGATGGGCAGCAGGCGCACGCTGTCGATCGGCCGCCCCACCTGTTCGCAGGCGGCGGCGATGCGGCGATGAACCAGCGCCAGATTGGCGGCGAACCGCTCGCGCGGATCAGCACCGAAGCGTTCGAGATTTTCAGGCGAAAGGGTCACGAAACATACTCCCGACACAGGCGGCGGCCCAGCCGCGCGATGACTTCATAGTCGATGGTCGCGCCGTCCAGCGCCAGCTGTTCCGGTGTGCGGTTGGGACCTAGAAGCTCGACCTGATCGCCCGGCTTCAGCGCATCGGGCGGCAGGGCGCTGACGTCCACGACAAGACTGTCCATCGAGATGCGGCCTACGAAGGGCAGCAACTGTCCTTCGAACGCTGCGGCGCCGGTGGCCGACAACTGGCGCGGCCAGCCGTCGGCATAGCCCACGCCGATGGTCGCCAGACGCATTCCCTCGGCCGCCGTGACCGCCCAGCCGTAGCCGACGCCCGCGCCTGCAAGCACGGCGCGGGTCTGGATGACGCGGCCCGTCACCTCGACCACCGGCTGCATGGCCTTGGCCGAGGGCGAGGCGTCCAGCCCGAACAGGGCTGCCCCGACCCGGCACAGGTCGTAGTGATAGTCTTGGCCCAGCCAACACCCGGCCGAGTTGGCCAGCGAGCGCGGAATGCCCGGCGGCGCGTGGGCCAGAATGCGCTCGAAGGCCTGACGCTGGCGCGCATTGCCCGCGAGGCCGGGCGTGTCGGCGACGGCCAGATGGCTGAGGATCAGGCGCGGTTCGATCCAGCGGATCGGGCCATCCGGGTCGAAGGCGAAGGCGGCGTCCTCGGGCGGCAGGCCCAGCCGCGACATGCCGGTGTCGAACTGGATCGCCGCCGCCAGCGGCCGCCCGACCGCCCGGCCCAGACGCGCCCAGCCCTCCATCTGCTCGCGGCTGTTCAGCACCGGGATCGCCCCGGCGGCGAGGGCGGCGTATTCGGCGCCGGGCGCCAGACCGTTCAGCACGAACAGCTCGGCGTCAGCGGGCAGGTTGCGGCGCAGCTCCACCGCCTCGAACAGATGGGCGACGAACAAGGCCCGGCATCCGGCGTCATAGAGGGCGGGCGCGATGCGGGCGGCGCCCAGACCATAGGCGTCGGCCTTGACCACGGCGGCGCAGGCGGCGGGGGCGACCTGGTCGCACATGGCGCGATAGTTGGCGGCGACGGCGTTCAGGGAAACGCGAATCCGGCCGCCGCCGTGGTCGGATCGGCGGCCCGGATGGTCGGTCGGGAACAGGGCGAGGGCAGGCAAGGGATAGAAGCTTTCACGGCGTCGGCTGACCGCCGACCTCCGCACCCTAGACCCCTGTGTCCCGGCCATTCCCCGCCACGTCGGCGCAGATCGTCAGACCGCTTTGTAAGCGTCGATCACGCGGGGAACAGCTTCGCCAGTTTCTCGACGGCGGCGTCGATCTCGGCCGGGGTCGAGGCGGCGAAGCCCATCAGCCAGCCGGGACGGCCCGCGCCCGCGTCATGTAGGGGCGTCAGGCCGGTCAGGTGAACGCCGACGCGCCGGGCTGCGCGCACCGTCTCGACCTCGTCGAAGCCGTCCTTCAGGAAGCAGGGCATCTGCAGCCCTCCGGCGGGCCGGTCGGGCGTGACGACGTGGGGCAGGCGCGCCGTCACCGCCGTCTCCAGCGCGTCCAGCCGTTCCGCATAGACGCCGCGCATGGTGCGGACATAGGCGCCGAACCGGCCGTCCTCGATGAAGCGCGCCAGCGTCAGCTGGGCCACCGAGGCGGTGAAGCCGTCCATCAGGCTGCGCGCCGCGACCATCGGCTCGACCAGAGGGCGCGGCAGGATCAGATAGGCCAGCCTCAGACCCGGAAACAGGGACTTGGTGAAGGTGCCCAGGTACAGGGTCCGGTCGTGCGGATCCAAGCCCTGAACGCAGGCCGTCGGCCGCCCGGCGTAGTGGAACTCGCTGTCGTAATCGTCTTCCAGAATCCAGGCGTCATGCTCGGTGGCCCACTGGATCAGGGCCAGCCGACGGTCCAGCGACAGGGTGCGTCCGGTCGGAAACTGGTGCGAGGGGGTGACGAAGACCGCCCGCCCGTCCTCACGTCGGGCCAGCAGGTCGTCGGTGCGTAGTCCCTGTGCGTCGACCGCCACGGGCAGGCGCTTCAAGCCCGCCGCGTCCAGCGCCTTGGCGGCGCCCTGATAGGCCGGGTCTTCGATGAAGACGCCGTCGCCGGGATCGGCCAGCACCCGCGCGCACAGGGACAGGGCCTGCTGCGAACTGGTCAGGATCAGGATCTGGTCGGGATCGGCCCGCGCTCCGCGTTCCAGGTTCACATAGCCGGCGATGGCGCGGCGCAGGCGCGGATGGCCCTGCGGGTCGCCGTGGTGCAGGGCGGCGGCGCCCTCCTCGCGCAGGGTCTGGCGGTGCAGCCGGTCCCACTGGGCGAAGGGAAACAGCCGCGTCTCCGGCACGCCGGGCGAGAAGGCCAGCGGAGCGTAAGGGTCGCGCAGACCCCCGCTGTCGGCCATCGCCTGCCCGCGTTTGCTCAGGGTCGGCGCCGCCGCCGGTTGCAGGACGGGACGGCGGCCCGCCGGACGCAGCACCCCGCGCTTCAGGCCCAGTTCGGTCAGTTCACAGACGAAGCTGCCGCTGCCGACGCGCCGCTCGATGAAGCCTTCGGCATGAAGCTGGGCATAGGCCGTTTCGACCGTATCGCGCGACACGCCCAGCGACCGGGCCAGCGTCCGCGACGAGGGCAGGGGCCGTCCCGCCGTCAGCGACCGCTCGACGATCAACTGGCGCACGGCGCGCTGGATGCGGGCGTGCAGGGGCAGGCCGGACTGGGCCGGATGGTCCATGAAGGCCTGAACGGATTCCAGCTGGGCGCGCTTCAGCAATGGTCTGCAGTTTCTTTCCAAAGTGGCCGGAATGATCCAGCCAATCCAGCGTTAGGTGTCACGCCCCCGGCGGGATGGCAATGTCGCCGCCCGTCCTGTGATGGGATGTGATGTCATGGGCGCTTTCGATTTCGCCGACTTCTTCAGCCGCGATCTGGACGATCTGAAGCAGGAGGGCCGCTATCGTGTCTTCGCCGATCTGGAGCGGCTGGCCCCCGACGCCCCCTATGCGCGCGATCACCGGCGCGGGCGGACCATCACCATCTGGTGCTCGAACGACTATCTGTCGATGGGCGTCCACCCCGAGGTGGTTGAGGCGGCGCAAAGTGCGATCCGGACCTATGGCGCGGGCGCGGGCGGCACGCGCAACATCTCGGGCACCAGCCACGAGCATGTCCTGCTGGAGCGTGATCTGGCCGATCTGCATGGCAAGGAAGCGGCGCTTTTGTTCACCTCGGGCTATGCGGCCAATGACGCGGCCCTGTCGACGCTGGCGTCGCGCCTGCCCGGCGCCGTGATCTTCTCCGACGCCCTGAACCACGCCTCGATGATCGAGGGGATGCGCCGCTCGGGCGTGGAGAAGCACATCTTCGCCCACAATGACTGGCGCGATCTGGACCGGCTGATGAGCGGGGTCTGCCGCTATCGGCCCAAGCTGGTCTGTTTCGAGAGCTGCTATTCGATGGACGGCGATTTCGCCCCTATCGCCGCCCTCTGCGACGTGGCCGAGCAGCACGGCGCCTTCACCTATCTGGACGAGGTCCACGCCGTGGGCCTGTACGGCGCGCGCGGCGCGGGCGTGGCCGAACGCGACGGCCAGTCGCACCGCATCAGCATGTTTCAGGGCACCCTCAGCAAGGGTTTCGGCGCCATGGGCGGCTATGTGGCGGGCGATGCGGCGGCGGTCGATTTCGTGCGCAGCCACGCGCCGGGCTTCATCTTCAGCACGGCCCTGCCGCCCTCGGTCGTGGCTGGGGTGCGGGCGGCGTTGCGCCATTTGAAGGCCGACGGGGCGCCGCGTCGGGCGCTGGCCGCGCGCGCCGCCTCGATCAAGGCGGGGATGCAGCGGCTGGGTCTGCCGGTCCTGCCCAGCCCCAGCCATATCCTGCCGGTGATGATCCGCGATGCGGCCACGGCGCGGGCGGTGACGGACGCCCTGATGGATGAGCACGGCGTCTATATCCAGCCGGTCAACTTCCCCACCGTGCCGCGCGGGACCGAGCGGCTGCGCATCACGCCGACGCCGCTGCACAGCGACGATGACGAGGATCACCTGCTGGAGGCCCTGGCCGCCGTCTGGGCCGACAACGCCGACTGGCGCCGGTTCGCGGCCCTGGGGCGGCGTCAGTTGGAAGCGGCCTGAGCCTCAGTTGGCGGTTGAGGCCGCCTTCCACCGCTCCAGATACTCCAGCCGCCTCAGCACTTTTGAGCCGGGGTCCAGCAGGATGTGCGCGCCCTGCGCCGCCTCGAACGTCGCGCGCCCGTCGGTCATGGGCAGGGTGCGCAGAACGCCGTCCGCCTCGACCTCGACCGGCAGGGGGAAGGGGCGGCCGTTTGCGGTCTTCCACTCCAGCGTCACCTGGTCGCCCTGCCGCGTCATGACCAGGTCGGGCAAGGCCGCCTGATAGAGGTAGGCGTCGAAGAACCAGCCCATGTCGCGCCCCGTCACCTCATTGACGATGGCGACATACTCCGGCGTCGTGGCGTAGCGCGGCTGGAAGTTCCCCGGCCGCGGATCGGGGCGGCCATAGACCAGACGACGCAGGCTCTCATAGAAGGCGTCGTCGCCGATATGCAGGCGCAGGGTGTGGGCGATCAGCGCGCCCTTGTAATAGAGATCCAGCGCCGGGCCGGTCTTGTCGTCATAAACGGTCCCCGCGTCCTGCGGCTGGCCGGACACGACCGGGAAGCGGTTGGCCAGCGTCAGCCGCATGGTCTGAAGCTCGGCCTGCATGGCCCGCTCGCCGTTCAGCCAGCGGGCGTAGAGGGGCTGCATATAGGTGCCGAAACCCTCGTGCAGCCACATGTCGTCCCAGTCGGCGTTGGTCAGCTGATTGCCGAACCACTCGTGCGCCAGCTCGTGCTGCAGCAGCCAGTCGTAGCCCTTGCCGTCCAGCTTGTAGCCGTTGCCATAGGCGTTGATGGTCTGGTGCTCCATGCCCAGGTGCGGGGTTTCGACCACGCCCATCTTCTCGTCGCCGAAGGGGAAGGGACCGACGGTCGCCTCATAGAAGTCGAGCATCTGCGGGAACTCGTCGAACAGCGCCTGCGCCTTGGCCGGGTCGGCTGAGGCCAGCCGCCAGAAACGCAACGGAATCACGTTTCCGAACCGGCTGCGATAGTCGGCGGTCATCTCGACATAGGGGCCGACGTTCAGGCTGATGGCGTAGGTGTCGGGCTGGCGCGCGGTCCAGTTCCAGGTGGTCGTGCCGTCGCCGTTGTCAGCCTTGCCCAGAAAGCGGCCGTTGGCGGGGGCGCTGAGGCTTGAGGGGACGGTGATGTGAAGGTCGACCCGCTCCGGCTCGCCCTGCGGATGATCGATGCAGGGCCAGAACAGGTCGCAGCCCTCGCCCTGAACCGCGCTGGCGATCCACGGCTGGCCGTCGGGCGTCGTGGTCCAGACGAAGCCGCCGTCCCACGGCGCGCGCTTGGCCTGATGCGGGCGGCCGGAATAGGCGATGCGGACGGAAACGCTGTCGCCCGCTGTCAGGGGCCGGGGCAGGGGGATGGTCAGCCGTCCCTCGGGGTTGGACCAGTCGGCGACCGCCTGCCCGTCCACGGTGATGGCGGCGATGGCGAAGACCGCGTCCAGTTCGACCACGACCGCCGCCGTCAGCGTCGTGGCGGTGAAGTCGAGGACAGCGACGCCTTCCAGCGACTGGCCTTCCGGCAGCAGCCTGAACGACAGGTCGGCCTTGTCGAAGCGCAGGGCCAGTTGCTCCGCCGTGCGGGGCGTGCCGCTGGACAGGGTGAAGGCGGTGGTTTCGCGCGCCGGCTCCTGCGCCAGAACGGGCGAGGTCAGCAGGGCCGTGGTCAGGCAGAGGGCGGCGAGAGGGCGCAAGGCTGAGGCTCCGGCTGGACGAGCCCTGAGGGTAGCGGGAGCGCGCGCAAAAGAAAAAGGCCGGTGTTTCCACCGGCCTCTTCAAAATCCGTCAGTCGACGCCGATCAGGCGGCGGCTTGCTCGGCCAGCTTGGCGCGGACCTGGCGCTTGATGCGCAGGGCGGCGGTCGACAGCTGCTCGTCGCGGGCCTTGACGATGAAGGCGTCCAGGCCGCCCTTGAAGTCGAGGGTGCGCAGCGCGGCGTTCGAGATGCGCAGCGAGAAGGTTTGGCCCAGAGCTTCCGACTGAACCTTGACCGTCTTCAGCGACGGCAGGAAACGGCGCTTGGTCTTGATGTTGGAGTGGCTCACGTGATTGCCGACCATGGGGCCGATACCGGTGAGTTCGCAGCGACGCGACATCTTAAGATCCTCAAGGTCACATCCGCCATACCGGTGCGGACGCATGAAACAGGGACGCAGCGAGCGACGGGGCCCGCGCGAGAGGGGGCCGTATAGAGGAAGGACTCGCTGGGCGTCAAGACTGGAGTCGTCATCCCGAGCGACAGAGTCATTGTGAAGGCGAGGGATCGCCTTCGTTCAGCAGTCGTTCAAGCCGTGACTATATAGAGCAGACCCATGATGAGTCCCATGAACGGCAAATCGATGAAGACCTTGATCCCCTTCGCCCGCCTGATGGCGGTCGCCGCCCCGGTGGTCGCCGGGGCCGTCATGCTGGCCGCGCCTGCGTCGGCGCCCCAGGCGCAGTCGGCCGCCCAGTCCGAAGTCCTGCCTGGATACTGGGAATACACCACCAGCGTCATGGGCGCGCGCGACACCGAGCAGAAGTGCGTGCGGCCCAGCGAGATCAACCGCTTCTTCGGCGGCCTGTCGACGCGCAAGTGGCAGTGCACCTATCCGACGCGTCAGGTCGGCGACGGCCGCGCCCGCTTTGAAGGCAGCTGTCAGGACCGCAAGGGTCGCCGCATCAACGTGCGCCTGAACGGCACCTATGAGGAACAGGCCTTCCGCTTCAACGGCGGCGCCCAGCTGGCGCGCGGCACGCCCTACATCCCCGCCAGCATCACCGCGCGACGCCTGGCCGCCCAGTGTCCGGCTGGGGCGGAATATTTCTGATCTGCGCAAAAAGCACAGAGGCCGGGATGCATGTCCCGGCCTCTTTTTTCGTCTCAGCCGGCCGGGCGTTCCGGCGTGACGCGACCGGACAACAGGCCCTTGGCCCATGTGACGAGACCGCCGTTCAGCGCCGCATAGGCGATCAGGCCGATCACCAGCCCCCAGAAGGCCCCGCCGATCCCGAACAGCTGGATGTTGGCCGCCGCCGCCAGGAAGGTGATCAGGGCGGCCTCGCGCGATGACGGCTCGCTCAGGGCGCCCGCCAGACTGCTGCCGATGGCGCCCAACAGGGCCAGTCCCGCCAGCGTGGTGATGAAGACGGCGGGCAGGGCCATGAAGACCGCCGCCAGCGTCACCCCGAACACCCCGATCAGGATGTAGAACACCCCCGCCGCCACGCCCGCGATCCAGCGCTTGGACGGGTCTTCATGGGCCTCCCTGCCGGTGCAGATGGCGGCGGTGATGGCGGCCACGTTGAAGGCGTGCGAGCCGAAGGGCGCCATCAGCAGCGACCCCAGCCCCGTCACCGTCACCAGCGGACTGGCGCTGACCTGATAGCCGTCGTTCCGCAGCACCAGCATCCCCGGCATATACTGACCCGTCAGGGTGATCAGGAACATCGGAATGGCGAGGCTCAGCAGGGCCTTGATCGAGAAGGCCGGCATGGTGAAGACGGGCGCCGCCAGCTTCAGCTCTAGCCCTGACAGGTCGACTCGTCCCTGCGTCAGCAGGAAACCCAGCCCCAGCACCAGTATGCCCACCACCGCATAGCGGGCGGTGAACCGCTTCAGCACGACGTAGGTCAGGATCAGCAGACCCGCCAGCAGGGGATCGACGCCTACGCCGCCGAAGGCCTGCACCCCGAACGGCAGCAGGATGCCCGCCAGCAGGGCGGCCGCGATGGCGGGCGGGATCAGGCGGATCACCCGATCGAACCCGCCCGACAGTCCCAGAACCACAAAGGCCGCCGCTGAAATCAGATAGGCGCCGATCGCCTCGGCATATGACGTGGCGGCCAGCGCCGTGACCAGAAAGGCCGCCGCGGGCGTCGACCATGCGGTGATGATCGGCGCCTTGTAGCGCCAGCTCAGCCACAGCCCCGTCGTCCCCACGCCGATGGAGATCGACCAGACCCATGATGCGGTCAGTTCAGGGCTGAGACCCGCGACCCTGGCCGCCTGGAACACCAGGATGAAGGTCCCGCCATAGTTGACGATGACCGAGATCAGCCCGGCGACGACCGGGTGCAGCAGATCGCTCCATCGCAGGGATGGAGAGGGGGCGGGTATGGACATGGGGCGGAGCCTCTGCGAACGACGATGCGCGCGCTCCTAGAGGATCAATGGCCGGTCCAGCCTGTCCATTCAGGCGTAGTTGAGCAGACCATTTCGTTTCTTCGGCGGCGCGTGGGCGCGCTGGATTCGGCCTCAGCCATGAAAAAGGCCCGGCGTCGCCGCCGGGCCTTTTGTCGATTCGCTATCGCGCCTGAAATCAGGCGGCTTCGGCCTCGGCGGCCGAGGGGACGGGCTTCTTGGCGCTGAGCGACTTGCCCAGCAGGGCCATGGCGGCGTCCTTGTCGATCTTGTTGGCGGCGGCGACTTCGCGAGCCATGCGGTCCAGAGCCGATTCATAGAGCTGGCGCTCGGAATAGGACTGTTCCGGCTGGGTCTCGGCGCGGTGCAGGTCGCGGACCACTTCGGCGATGGAGATCAGGTCGCCCGAGTTGATCTTGGCTTCATACTCCTGGGCGCGGCGCGACCACATGGTGCGCTTGACGCGGGCGCGGCCCTTCAGGGTGGTCAGGGCCTTGGACACGGTGTCGTCGGCGGCCAGGGTGCGCAGACCGGCGGTCTTGGCCTTCTTGGTCGGGACGCGCAGGGTCATTTTCTCGTGTTCGAAGGTCACGACATAGACTTCCAGCGCCATGCCGGCGACTTCCTGAGTCTCGATCGCGGCGACCTTGCCGACGCCGTGCGCGGGATAGACCACCGCATCGCCAACCTTGAATTCCAGACCGGTCTTGCTCGTCATGTCATTCCTTTCCCGAACCGA
Source organism: Brevundimonas sp. SS2672 (assembly GCF_059579685.1). Lineage (NCBI taxonomy): Bacteria > Pseudomonadati > Pseudomonadota > Alphaproteobacteria > Caulobacterales > Caulobacteraceae > Brevundimonas > Brevundimonas sp. SS2672. Next base: position 234,864 of record NZ_CM184201.1, read on the forward strand.
AGGGAGAGATCGTCGCCGCGTCTTTCGAAAGCAAAAACCGCCCTTCCGCCGGACCTGGGTCAGGCGGTTGAGCGGAAGGTCGCATTGTCAGACGCGAAAGCGGATCACCGAACCTCTGGCCGACCCCGTCCTCGCGGCGAGGTTCTGTCGTAAATGCGGGCGGCGCGCAGGACTGCGGAACCGCCCGTTTCGAATAGGGAGGAACCTATCATAAAATTAGGAAATCTCAAAACATCCACAGGGCGGTCGACGACGACCGGCACATTGTGACTGCATTGTGGCGAATTCTTAGGAGCCCTTGCCCGGCTTGGGGCTGAAATACTTCTCGAACTTGCCGGTTTCGCGCTCATACTGCTCGCGATCCGCCGGGGGCACGCCCTTGACCGTAATGTTCGGCCAGACCTTGGCGTATTCGGCGTTGACCTGCAGCCACTTGCCGTCCGGTTCGTCCTCGGTGTCGGGGACGATGGCGTCGACGGGGCATTCCGGCTCGCATACGCCGCAGTCGATGCACTCGTCGGGGGCGATGACCAGGAAGTTCTCGCCCTCGTAGAAGCAGTCCACCGGACAGACCTCGACGCAGTCCATGAACTTACATTTCACGCAGGCGTCGGTGACGATGTAGGTCATGGCGTTCGGGCGGGCCTGTGGCAGCGAGGAGGTCGAGGGCGGGCACATGGCCCCGACGGAACCAACTGTCAACCGAAGGCGCTGTTGCAAAGCTGTTCAGGCTCGACGGCGCCGGGCCGTGCTTCATCTTCGTGACGCCGGATCACCATCCGCTCGGAGGCCTGTCCCCATGCGTTTCAACCAAGGTTTCATCACCCATTCCGCCGTCGGCCGCATCGGCGCGGCCAGTCTGGCCTTGAGCCTTCTGGCCGGCGGCGCTGTCGTCGCCCAGGCCGCCCTGACCGAGGTTCCGTCCGAGGTCCAGTCCGGCGACTACAAGCTGGATCCCGAGCACGGCAAGATCACCTGGTCCGTCGATCACCTGGGCTTCTCCACCTATGTCGGCCAGTTCGTGAACGTTCAGGCCGAGCTGAAGCTGGACCCCGCCAACCCGTCCGCCAGCACCCTGACCGCGACCATTCCCTTGACGGACGTGGCGTCGAATTCGGACGGGCTGAACCGTCATCTGCAGACGGCGGACTTCTTCGACACCGCCAACCACCCCGTCGCGACCTTCCGATCGACCCGGATCGTGGTCGACCCCGACGACCGCGACGAGGCCACGGTCCATGGCGACCTGACCCTGCGCGGCGTCACGCGCCCGGTGGTCATTGAGGTCGAGTTCAATCAGGCCGGCTCGACGCGCGGCGGCTACAAGGCCGGCTTCGACGGCGAGGCGACGATCAAGCGTTCGGATTTCGGCATCACCTTCGGCCTGCCGGCCCTGGGCGACGAGGTGAAGCTGCACGTCGAGGGCGAGTTCGTGAGGGCGGCGGGCTAGTTCGCCGTGTCCAGCGGCTCATAAAGCGCGCGGGCTTCCTCGGCAGGTCCGCGCCGTTCGCCCATCTGCGCCACGCGGACGGCGATCAGCCGCCCGCCCTGGGCGAACATCACCTCGTCGCCGGGATGGACGCTGCGGCTGGGCTTGTCGAGGCGGGTCTGGGCGCCGTTGTGCGTCAGGCGGATGGCGCCCTTCTCGACCATGGCGGCGGCCAGGCTGCGCGTCCTGGCGAAGCGCGCCCGCCACAGCCAGACGTCGATGCGGCAGCTCTCCAGGCTCATTCAGCGGCCTTGCCGCCCGCCGTCCGCCGAGGACGCCGACGTGGCCTGCGCGCCGTCTTGGGCTCGGCGGCGGGGCGCACGGGCTGCGTCAGTTGCGCCAGGGCGGCGAAGGGGGAATCCTTGGGCGGCGGCGTCGGCTTGCCCGGGCGCGGCGCCCGATCGGCGCGCGGGGTGCGCAGGGCGGCGTGGATCGCCCTGGCCTGATCCGCCGTCCAGCCGAGCGCGTTCAGCGCTTCATCCGGCAGCGGCGCCTTGCCCGCCGCGCGCTGGGCCTCGGCCAAGGCCTCCAACGCCTCGACCGGGGCGGTCCAACGGTCGACGGCCCGTCGTCCGAACGCCGACAGGGCGCGCGCTGACGGCGGCGGTTCCGGCAGATTTAGGAGGCCATCGCCCGCCAGCCCCTTCGTCGCCTCGCGCGGCAGGAAGGCCTGAGCCAGGGCGGCGCCGCGCGGCTTCATCACGCCGGGCAGCCACACCGAATGGGCGCCGACCCGGATGGCGAAGGTCTTCAGCGTGCGCCGCTCATGCTGGCTCAGCGCCGCCAGATCGCGCTCGACCTCGCGCCGGGGGATCAGCCCGCCCGCCTCGATCAGTCGAAACGCCAGCCCGCGCGGCAGGCCGGTCAGTGCGCCGCTCTCGATCGCATGGCGCAGTCGTTTCAGCGGCTTCAGCGCCCGTCCGGCCTCGGCCGCCAGCCAGGCCTCCATGCGCCGCTCGGCCCGCTCGCGCGCCGGGACCGGCCCCAGCTCGCCCAGCAGCCGCACGCGCGGCGAGAAGGGGTCTTCATTGATGATGCGCCCGGTCAGGGCCCCGTTCCACAGCACCCCGCCGTCCGGCGTGACGGAAAAGGCCGCGTCCTCGTCGGCCGCGAGCCGCCCAAGCCGCCGCGCCACTTCCGGCCCCACGGCCCGCGTCGCCGCCTGCCGCAGCGCCCGGTCGGCCAGGGCCGATCCGCCCGCATCGACGGTGAAGCAGACGCCGTCCAGATGACCGACGACCTCGCCCTCGACCGTGACCTCGCCGTCCTCGGCCACGCCTGCCAGCACGTCGGAGCGCACGTTCAGCGCCCGCATCAGGGCCGCCGTGCGTCGGTCGACAAAGCGCGCCGTCAGCCGTTCGTGCAGCACGTCGCTGAGTCGTTCCTCCAACGCCTTGGTCCGGTCGCGCCATTCCTGCGCCCCCGCCATCCAATCGGGCCGGTTGGCGATGTAGCTGAGCGTCCGCACCCCCGACAGCCGCGCCGACAACTGGTCGATCTGCCCGTCGTCGCGGTCCAGGTCGTTGAAGCGCGGCGCCACCCAGTCCTCGGTCAGCCGCCCGCGACGGCTGGTCAGGGCGGTGAATATCTCCTTCGACAGGCGGGCGTGTTCGTCCAGGGTCGTCTTCTGGAAGTCGGGCAATTGACACGCTTCCCACAGCCGCATCAGGGCGCCGCGCGAGCGGGCGATCTTCCTGACGTCCTCATCGACCGCGAAGCGCCGCAGCAGGGTCTCGTCCAGCGCCTGGGTCGTCAGCCGCAGGCCGTGCCGCTCCGGCGTGACCGTCAGCGACCGCAACAGGTCGGGCAGGGTGTCGAAGTCCAGCCGCCCGCTGCGCCACTCGGCCGCCTCGACCGGATCGAAGCGGTGCTCGACCACCTGTTCGACCAGATCCTCGTCCAGCTCTTCCGCCTCGCCGGTGACGCCGAAGGTGCCGTCGCGCAGGTGTCGCCCCGCCCGCCCGGCGATCTGGCCGATCTCGGCGGCGTGCAGCCAGCGCGTACGCCGTCCGTCGAACTTCCGCAAACCGGCGAAGGCCACATGGTCCACGTCCATGTTCAGCCCCATGCCGATGGCGTCGGTGGCGACCAGAAAATCGACCTCGCCCGACTGGAACAGCTCGACCTGGGCGTTGCGGGTGCGCGGACTGAGCGAGCCCATGACCACGGCCGCCCCGCCCCTTTGACGACGCAGCAGTTCGGCGATGGCGTAGACCTGCTCGGTCGAGAAGGCGACGACGGCGCTGCGGCGAGGCAGGCGGGTCAGCTTCTTCGATCCGGCGTAAGACAGAGTCGACAGCCGGTCGCGGGTCACGATCTCCGCATCCGGAACCAGCGACCGCATCAGCGGCGCCATCGTGCCTGCGCCCAGGAACATGGTCTCGAACCGGCCGCGCGCGTGCAGCAGTCGCTGGGTGAAGACGTGGCCCCGCTCGGGATCGGCGACCAGCTGGATCTCATCCACCGCCAGAAAATCGACGGACCGCTCCAACGGCATGGCCTCGACCGTGCAGACGAAGAAGGCGGGACGCGGCGGGACGATCTTCTCCTCGCCGGTGATCAGGGCGACCGAGGCCGCCCCGCGTCGCTTGACGATCCGCTCATAGATCTCGCGCGCCAGCAGGCGCAGGGGCAGGCCGATCATGCCCGAGGCGTGGCCCAGCATCCGCTCGACCGCCAGATGGGTCTTGCCGGTGTTGGTGGGGCCCAGGATCGCCGTGACGCGCGAGGGGGCCATGCCTGCGGAACGGTCGCTCATGACCGGCCCAAGGTGGCGAACCGCGTCCGCTTTCACAAGCGCCGCAGCGGTGGGATGCGAACGGAGAGAGAAGGGTAAGCGGAACCTTACCGGCGCCTGGAACACGGGCGAAACGAATCATGACCGAATCAGCGACGTTCACCGATTCAGGCTTTGTTCCCTACTAGGGATTGTAGCTTAACGGCCTTTAACCACAAGACGAAACCGGTGAGGGCGCCTTGGCGCTCGCCAAGTCTCCCTGAGGGCTTCCCTGCGGCGGCAACCTCCTTTAGGCAGTGCGCCGTGGCCCCGTAGCTCAGCTGCATAGAGCAAGGCTTTCCTAAAGCCGAGGTCGGAGGTTGGAGTCCTCCCGGGGTCGCCATTCCCCTGTCGGGACAACTTAAGACTGTCCTGTTTCCAAGCTAAGACTGTCCTAGACCAGCTAAGACTGTCCTAGCGTCCTGGAAAATGCCTTTAATAACAACGGAATAAATCCGCATATGGGGCTCGCGGGACGCGACAGTCTTAACTTGGCGAGTTGCAACGCATTTGGGCGGAATGCGCCAGAAGCGGTCCTTGGCTTCATCGCCGGAACCCAACGCCGCCCCTGCGTCTCAGAGCGGCAATGCCTTCGCTAGACTAGCCTTCAGCATTCCATCGGGTTCCAGGAGCGGTTTCGGCGGCGACGCTTTGGTCAAGCCCAGCATGTTCGCCGCCGCGTACATCAGCCTAAGACTGCCGTGCGCGCGGAACAGATCCCACAGGCCGGCAAAGACAGCGTCGCATCGGTCCGCTGCTTCGCGATCGCCTTTGACCGCCGCGACCGCGAGTGCAGCGGCCTGTTCTGGAAACAGCCCGCCAGCCACGCTGTACCAGCAGTCAGCGCCCGCTAGGAGCGCCGCCTTGCAGCCCCAGTCGCCGCTGTACCCGATGGACAGGCTCGGCGCCGCCTGCCGGAAGGCCGCCAGATCGGAGACGATGTCGCCGGAGGCCGGCAGCGGCAGCTTGATCGCGGCCACGGTCGGGATCGCCGCCAGACGCGCGACCAGTTCCGGCCTGAAGATGAAGTTGGTCGTGCCCGGATTGCTGTAGATGCATAGCGGCAGGTCCGTGGCCGAGGCCACGGCGAGGAAGTGCTGAAAGACCTCCTCCTCCGTCAGCGGGGTATAGCTGACCGGCGCCAGGAGCAGGCCGGACGCGCCCTCCCCTGCCGCATCGCGCGCTAAAGCCTGAGCCTCGTCCGTCCTCATGGCGCCGACGCCGACGATGATCGGGATTGAGGCGACGGCTTCAACGGCCGCCGCCACGGCGCGTCGGCGCTGGGCGCGGCTCAGGAACATATAGGTCCCGGTACTGCCGAGCAGGCCGATGGAATCGGCGCCGCCCGCTTCGATGCGTCGGACCAGCCGCTGCAGGTCAGGCGCAATGACCTCGCCTTCGGGCGTCATCGGGGTGATGGGAAAAGCCGAAAGGCCCGAAAACAGCGCCATGCTTCTGCTCCAGAATATAGCCCCAGTGAGGACCGACGCAGCGGTCCGCTCAAATCAGGCTTGGCTTCAGTTTGTGTCGAGCCACCGGATCAGTCGGGACGCTGGAGCAGAAGACTGCTCGCCTGCAGCGATGGACTGAGACGCTTCAGCCCGGCGATCAGATCGTCGCCCGCCTGCAACAGGGCCGGTATCGGCATGGGCTCCAGGCGTTCGAGGATAAACCACATGGCGGTGCTATCGTCGGTAATCCGCGTCCGTACGCCCTGTCGCCAGTTCCATCGTCGGCAGGTCGCGCCGTGGTCATCGCGCCAGATGACCTCGCCGGGATCGATCATTTCGATCTTCGGTTCGCCGTTTTGGGCCGTGTCGAAAATCTCACCGCCCTGCGCGACCACCAATCGCGGCGTCCCGGCGTAGGCGTCCGCATCTTCGCCCCCGATCGGAAGGGCGTAACGAAGGCTGACCGCATTGTAGAGATCTACGACGGCGTTCACTGACGAAAGGGTCCCGTCCCGCTGCGCCCGCTTGCGCAAGGCCTCGACCGAACAGGGCGTCCGCTGAGGCTTGGCGCCGAAGGCGCGGTAGGCGTCCCGCCAGGCTTCCAGATGCGCCTCAGCCCACTCAGGCTCCTGCGCCTCACATGCTAGACGCAACTGTTCCGCGCCAAACGCATCGCTCGCACCATTGCGCGCGCCTGTGACAAGGATGCTGAGCGCCGAGAAGTCCGGGCGCAGGGCGTAGATTTCCGGGGCGATGACGGGCGGATTCATGTGGACCTCGTGGTCTGGAATGGCGTCAGGCGAAGACGCCGCGCACCAGGACAATGGCGATGACGGACATCATCAGGCCGGTGACGACATCCAGCACGCGCCAGGCGATCGGACGGGCGAAGAGCGGCGCCAGAAAGCGCGCGCTAAACCCGATGGCTGCGAACCAGATGGCGGCGAAGGTCGAGGCTCCGATGATGAAGAACGGCCGCTCACTGTCAGGCAGGCTGGACCCGACCGCTCCCATCAACATGACGGTGTCGATATAGACATGCGGGTTCAACAGGGTGAAGGCGGCGGTGGCCGCCAGCGCCACCCCAAGCGAGAGACTTGCGCCGTCTTCAATGATCAAGGCCTCGGAGCGCATCGCCCGTCGAAAGGCCCCGACGGCGTACCAGGTCAAGAAGGCGGCGCCGCCGAGGCTCAACGCCGCCGACAGGCCGGGAACCGCCGCCAGCAACCGGCCCAGGCCGTTCACGCCGGCGATGACGAGAACGGAATCCGCCACGGCGCAGAACAGGACGACCGGCAGGACATGCTCGCGCCGCAGCCCCTGCCGCAGCACGAACATGTTCTGAGCGCCGATGGAGACGATCAGGCTGGCCGACAGGGCGAAACCCTTCGCCAGAGGCGGAAGAATGGAAACGATCATGGGGTGCTGATCGCATGGCATGAGGCTGTAGCCGAACTAATCTTGCTTAGGTTAGATTAGCCGCCCTAATGCTAGACTATCCCGCCCTCGCCGCCCTGGCCGCCGTCATCCGCACCGGATCATTCGATGCGGCCGCCGAAGCCCTGTCGGTCACGCCCTCGGCGGTGTCGCAACGCGTGAAGGGCCTCGAGGAGCGCCTGGGCCTTCCCCTGGTCATCCGTGCGACGCCATGCCGACCGACCGAGGCAGGAGCGCGGCTGGCGGCCCACCTCGATCAGGTGGCTCTTCTGGAGCACGACATGATGGCGGGCGATCCCGTCTGGGCCGCCGCGTTCGGCGGCGCGCGTCCGACCTTGAAGATCGCCCTCAACGCCGACAGCCTCGGCACATGGTTCCCGCGCGCGGCCGCCCGCTTCGCCGCAGACCAGCCGAACACCCTGTCTTTGGTGCTCGACGACGAGGCCGACACTGCCGAGCGCCTGCGTTCGGGAGAAGTGATCGCCGCAGTGACGACGACAGGAAAGGCCGTCGCAGGCTGTCGGACCCTCCCGCTAGGCTCGCTTCGCTACGTGGCCGCCGCGACGCCAGACTATCGCGATCATCATTTCCCGAACGGCGTGACAGCGGCGCGGCTGGCGGAGGCGCCGGTGCTCCGCTTCAGCCCGCGTGATCGGCTGCAACTCAAGTGGACCGAAAAGGTCGTTGGAAGCCTGATCGAAGGCCCGACCCATTGGGTGCCGTCCACCCAGGGGTTTCTGGATTTCACTCTGGCGGGCGTCGCCTGGTCCCTGACTCCGGAACGCCTGGCCGCTCCGTTGATCACGTCAGGCCGCCTGGTCGATCTTGCCCCCGGGGTCATCGTCGACGTGCCGCTTTTCTGGCAGCACCTGCGCATCACCACCCGCCTGATCGAGGACCTGACCAGGGCGATTCGCGCCGGTGCGGCCGAATGGCTACACATCGCCTGACGGCAACGCGCCAACAGCGGACACTGGCACATGGCCCAAATCTAGACATTGGAGAGCGCAACTACGATGAGTTGTATTTTCCCCACAGTGGACGATGCCGAGCTCGCCCGGCTCGCCTTGGAAGATCCGGGGCCTTCTAACGGTCCTGCAGTCCGCACTAGCCGTTAAGGGAACCTGCCCAAAAGTGTCTACGAGGATCGGCGAGGCGCGCCTCAGAGCCTTGTGAATATTTATGGCCGGTTCGACGAGATTATCGTCGACAATGGCAAGGAGTTCGCCGGCGTTGCGATGGAGCACACGCTGGCGGATCTGGGCACGACATTGCGTCTGGCGCCGGTGGCGTCTCCCCAGCACAAGGCGATCGTCGAACGTTTTTTCCGCACGCTAAACAGCTTGTTGGTGCGGAAACTTCCCGGCGCCAAACTTCCCATCCACGCCATGCGTGAGCTTGGTTACGACCCCCAAGCCACGGCAGTGCTGACCGTTCAGGAGGTCGAGCAACTCATCTGGGAGGCGCTGGCCGTCTATCACCTCGATGTCCACTCCGGCATCGGTACACCTCCAGCGCTGCAATGGGCCTGGCGCCGATCATTCCGCAGGTGGCGTTGGCCTCGGAACGGACTGACGGGAGTGTGCGGCCTTCTCGCCCGCCGAGACCGCCATCTCGGCCGAAAATTGTAAGGACGAGAAAAGAGAAATCGAACGATACGTCGCCTGCATTTTCATCCCGGCTTGCTGATGCGCCGTGGAAGGAATTTGAATGATGGGGTGCCTGGATGCGACGCCTCAAACCGGCGAAATGATCGAGGACATGTCGGCGGCTGCCAATAAACGGGTAGCGGACATTGTGGCGTCCTTCCGCCAGATATTCATCCCGTACCCGCGCCACGTCGAGTTTCATTTCTATTCCCAGGGCGTTCACGATCATCGGAGGTTCCCACAAGCCATGGGGGCCGGTGATCCGCGCGGCAATAAGCGGATCACTGCCGTATGGCTTGCGGTGCTTCGAAGGCGCTCGACTGAACTTCAGGCGCCTTCATATCCATAGGTTTCTAGTTGAGGACATGCGGAGAAGGGGCGTCTGCGGGATGCCCCAAGTCTATAGCGCTTCGGCGGCGTGCCTCGGGGCGCATTACCCCGAGGCGATGACTCGCACTGAGGTGGAGACGTATCTGAATTGCTATCCGGCGGAGGTCAGCAGGTTGGCCGCTATGGGAGAAATCGACGTGATTGCTCTCGATCCGCTGATGGCGCGTTCGTCCTCCGTGGAGAAATTTGGAGCGAATTATATAAGCATGCGCGAGATGGCGGAGCTTTACGCCATGCCGCCCATCCTGGCGCGCTTCATGATGCTCGAAGCGGGTGTGAAGAGATCCAAAAATGGTTTCTGGAACCGAGCGGATCTCCGAGGAGGCGGGGTGTTCCAAGCGCTGATATCCAGGCAGTTGATTGTGGGCGTCTGGGAGATGCCGGGGCCGCCGAAGGCTCTGCAACGACTTGGAGATTGCCCATCTCCGAGGGAAGAAGCTTCCTCACGCTTGGTGTTTATGAGGCCGTCGTGAGTGTGTGTAACGAATTCTGTCCAACAAGCTCGAGCCTCGGATTCATCAAGCATTGCTTCCGACGCTGGCGTGATGGCTTGACGGGACTGTCGACCGCGGCGCTCCAACGAAGACACATGTCGGCCTTAGGTCTGCAGCCTTATGTTGAGGCCGCTTTCGGCGGCGGCATTCAGAGTGTCGTTTATTTTCAATGCTTGATATGATTTAGATGCTCTTCTCATTTTTCCTAATGCGCCGCCACTTTCGAATGGATCATGCCGTGACCGACAAGCGAACGCCCGAGCAACGGCGTGACGATAATTTTGAAGGCATTATGCGCGGTCTGACCGAGGCGCTCGCCAACGTAAAGGGCGAGCCGGAAGGGGCGGGGGTCCGTATCCATCGTCCCGCCACTCGCATTCAGCCAAAGAACTGATCGCCTAGATTTTGGTTGTTGTTCAGCTTTTGCAGTTACCTGACCCGCTTCAATTTTTAATGAGGCGGCAGATGCTGAACCAACTTCCCATGCCGTTGAGGGACGTAAAGATCCAGGGGCTATCGGCAGCCACAGGAGCGGTCGTCGCTTTTGGCGTGCTGATGGAAGCGGGGGCGGCCGACTCTGCATTTGCTAAAGGTTCATCGGCCAACGTGGCTGCTTTCTTACTCGTTGTGAGCGCGTTCCACTACGTGGCGAGTTGGCAATGTCAGGGGGCGAATTCATTTGAGAAGAAGAACGTAGATCTGGTGCGAATCCGGGTGGCTGCTTGGAGGGTCGCGCAGAGGGTCACTCGTATCCTTCTACCCGTGCTTTTGGTGCTCTTGGGGTGGCACGTTTGCAAGGCAGTCAGCACAGCTGCCTGGGCTTGGTTCGTCGCTGCTTTTGCGCTGTTCTACATCCCGCTGGGATTATTGGATCTAGTTGCATCCTATTATTTGAACTTTAAAGAGATGCTCGCTGATTTCCGGCGGACGTTTAGCAAAAATCTTTGAGTGGCGCTCTTAGCTTGGTCGGCGGCTTCGCTAGTGCCCCGGAACTAGCGTTTAAGGTGGTTTTTTAGGACAGTCTTAAATTGTCCCGACATCCCCTTTGTTTTCGACGGATTCGGGCGGGTCGACAGGCCGCGAACCGAGCTCCGGTTGGGCCGAAGCCAGGCGGGCTCTAGACGATCTTCTCCAGGGCGCGATCATACCGTTCTCGCGCAACCGCCAGGGTGGCGCGCGCCTGGGTCTTGGCCGACGGCTCGTCCAACTGGCGGCGGTACGCCTCATGCGCGGCGCGCAGGCCCTCAAGGGCGTTGTCCCACTCGACGTAGATGGGGGCGTTGTAGTCGATCATCCCTCTGATCCTCCCGTGGACATGGAGGGGGAACGGATGTCGGGCCGCCTCGGTCATGCGGCTAATCTTCGCGCCTCGCCTGACGCCGTTCGGCCATGCGGGACAAGCGGGGTCGGGCGAGGGCTTAGAACAGCAGGTAGGATCCGAGTTCGACGATGAAGACGACGTCCGCGATCACCAGCGCGGCGAGAATGGCGATCAGGATGTAGTGCGGTTCGGGGCGTGCTGAGTGGTCGTTCATGGCGCTCTCCTTCTGAGAAGCAATGCTCCAGCACGCCAACCGATCCTGAAATTCTGCGAGAAGGGCTTTAGAACCAGGCCTTGACGCCGACGACGAGGCGCGTGTCCTCCGGATCCTGGCCTCTGGCCCTGGCGTAGTCGGCGGTCTCGCCCATCGAGCGGCTCCATTCGACGCCGACGTACGGGGCGAACTCCTTGCGGATTTCATAGCGCAGACGCAGCCCCGCCGTGACCGAAGTCAGGCCCGAGCCGATCTCCAGTTCCGGGATGTCGCTGGCTGACAAGGCCATCTCGATCGCCGGCTGCAGGATCCATTTCTGGGTGATGCGCTGGTCGTACTCGGCCTCGACGCGGGCGGTCAGGTCGCCTTCGGTCGACAGGAAGGCGGCCGCGCCCATCTCGAACCAATAGGGGGCGACGCCCTGGACGCCGACGGTCAGGTGGGTGGCGTCCTCGCCATCCGGACGGAAGTCCTGGCGCACGCCCGCCTGCACGTCCCAGAAGGGCGCGATGGCGCGGCTGTAGAGGGCCTGGACCTCGACTTCGTGCAGCTTGCCGTCGATCTCGCCTTCGCCCTCGGTCTTCCACCAGAAGCGATTAATGTCGCCGCCGGTCCAGCCCTGGGCGCCCCAGCTGTAGGTGTCGGCGCCGTCGCCGAGCCCGGCCTCGAAGGAGTCGATCAGCACCGCCGTCGAGCGGATGTCGCCGTTCTCGGCCAGAAGCTGTTTGCGCGCCGCCGTCATGATAGCGGGGTCGAACAGCAGGTCGGCGGCGTGGGCCGGAGCCGAGCGAGCGGCGGCCGGAGGCGGCGTCTCGACCATGCGGCCGCCGACGGCGTCCACGCTGGTCGGGATGTTCGGCCCGCCGCGCGCGGCGCCCATGTCGTGACCCGCATGCGGATCTGCGGGCGCAGCGCCATGCCCGGCGTGCGGATCGGCCTGAGCCGCCGGAGTTGGAGCCATGTCGTGACCCGCGTGGGGGTCGGTCGGGGCCGCGTTGTGACCGGCATGCGGATCGGCTTGAGCGGCTTGGGTCTGGGTTTGGGCCATGTCGTGGCCGGCGTGGGGATCGGACGCAGCCGCGCCATGTCCGGCATGGCCGCTCATGTCATGACCGGCGTGCGGATCGGCCTGAGCGTCGGAGGCGGCGGCGCCGTGCATGGGGCAGGGCTTTCCGTCGCGCATCATGGGACAGTCGGGCGCGGGTTTGGCGGCGGGCGTCTGGGCGGCAGGTGTCGGCGGCGCGGCGGGAGCATGACCGGCATGGTTCTGAGCGACGGCGGATCCGGCCGAGATCATCAGGGGCAGAGCCGCGACGGCGGCGAAAAGGGCGCGGCTCATCGGGCGGCTCCATCCAGCGGGCGAACGGTGACGACGTTGAACATGCCCGCGTGCATGTGCATCAGCAGGTGACAGTGGAAGGCCCAGTCGCCGGGCGCGTCTGCGGTCAGGTCGAAGGTGACCTTGCCGCCGGGGGCGACGTTGACCGTGTGCTTCAGCGGCTGATGGCCGTCGTGGCCGTTGACCAGTTCGAAGAAGTGGCCGTGCAGGTGGATGGGGTGGGCCATCATGGTGTCGTTGACCAGGGTCACGCGCACCCGCTCGTTCAGTTCGAAACGGATAGGCTCGACCAGTTCCGAGAATTTGCGGCCGTCAAAGCCCCACATGAACCGCTCCATATTGCCGGTCAGGTGGATTTCCATGGTGCGCGACGGCGCGCGGCGGTCCCGGTTCGGCGTCAGGGCGCGCAGGTCGGCGTAGACCAGCACGCGGTGGTCGACGTCTTCCAGGCCCTGAGGCCGGTCGGCCAGGCGGTTGGACGGGGCGGGCGAGATCATGTCCACGCCGACGCCGACCGCCATGTCGGCCGGGGCGTTGTTCGGATCGCGCATGCTCATGCCGCCATGATCCATGCCTGCGTGATCCATGGGGGCGGCGGGGCCATGTCCCATGGCCGAATGATCCATCCCCGCCATTGAGCCGTGATCCATGCCGCCCATGCTCCCGCCCATGCCCATGTCCTTCATGGTCAGGTTCGGAACCTGGCGCAGGGGCGGAACCTCGGCCGTCATGCCTAGGCGGGGGGCCAGGGTGGCGCGACCCATGCCCGAGCGGTCTATGGCTTCGGAGACGATGGTGTAGGCGCGATCCTCAAGCGGGCGGACGATGACGTCATAGGTCTCGGCCACCGAAATCTGGAACTCGTCCACCTCGACCGGGCGGACGTGCTCGCCGTCGGCCTGGACCACGGTCATGGGCAGGCCGGGAATGCGAACGTTGAAGATCGACATGGCCGAGGCGTTGATGATGCGCAGGCGAACGCGCTCGCCGGGCCGGAACAGGCCGGTCCAGTTCTCTTCCGGGCCATGGCCGTTGACCAGATAGGTGTAGGTCGTGCCGTTGACGTCGAGGATGTCGCGCGGGTCCATCCGCATCGAGCCCCACATCCGCCGTTCGGACAGGCTCATGCGGTCCGAACCGTCCAGCAGGCCCGCCAGGGTCGTCTTCTGCTGGTTGAAGTAGCCGGGGCTCTTCTTCAGCTTGTCGAGGATGTCGTGCGGATGCAGGAAGCTCCAGTCCGACAGGACCAGGACGTGCTCGCGGTCATAGGCGATCGGGTCGGCGCCGGCCGGGTCGATGACGATGGGGCCGTAGTGGCCCATGGCCTCCTGAAGCCCAGAATGGCTGTGATACCAATAGGTGCCCGACTGCTTGATCGGGAACTCGTAGACGAAGGTCTCGTGCGGCTTGATGCCGGGGAAGCTGACGCCCGGCACGCCGTCCATCTGGAACGGCAGCAGCAGGCCGTGCCAGTGGATGGAGGTGTCCTCCTCCAGATGGTTGGTCACCGACAGGCGCACGTTCTGGCCTTCGCGCATACGAAGCAGGGGCGCGGGCAGCAGGCCGTTGACCATGAAGGCGTGGCCGGTGCGGCCGCCGACGGTGAAGTCGGCGTGGCCCACGCTCAGGTCGATGTTCGGCCCCGTCAGCGTCGGCAGGTCGGCGCGCAGGCCCGGCGATCCGGTCTGGGCCCAGGCGGGCAGCAGGCCCTGCAGGCCCAGTATGCCGCCGCCCATGGCCGCGCCTCGCAACAGGGTTCGCCGGTCCAGTGATGTTGTCGCCATGAGGGTCTCGGAGCAGGCCGCTCGCCGCGAGGCGGAGCGCAAAGGAGGGTTCGTCGGGAATACGCGGCCCTGGCCGTCATCCCTCATTCGACAGATGGCGTCAGGACGTCGCAGGTCCGACCTCAGCGTAGAAGCCGCAGATTCAACTTCTGCCGGGCGCGGGCGATGCGGGTTTCCACCGTCTTGGGCGTGACGCCCAGCACCTCGGCGATCTCGGCGTGGCTGCGACCCTCCAGCGAAGCCAGCAGCAGGGGCGCCTTGAGGTGGTCGGGCAGGTCGGCCAGGGCGCGGTCCATCGCGGCCATGCGGCGGAGGTCGTCCAGCCGGGTTTCGGCTTCCGGCGCATCCTCGCCCACAGCCATGGCTTCAGGCGTGTCGAGGCCCATAACGCCGCGCACGATGCGGCGCACCGCGCGCTTGCGACCCCAGTCGCGGCATTTGTTGACGGCGATCGAGCGCAGCCAGGTCGCGAACGGTCGGGTCGGGTCGTAGCGCCGGATGGCCAGCCAGGCGGAGACATAGGCCTCCTGCAGCAGGTCGTGAGCCTCGTCCGCATCGCCGACATAGCGTCGAACGAAGCGATGCAGGTCGCCGCTGGTCGCGGCCATCAGGCGGGAGAAGGCCTGGCGGTCCCCGCGCGCGGCGCGCGCCTCGTCTGTGTCGTCGTCGGCCGCCACCTCGGCCTTACCGAGGCTCTTGCGTAAGAGCGCCGGCGATTTCCTTGTCGAAGACGCGGGCCTGTTCCGGCGTCAGGGCCGCGCGCATCTCGAACACATGGGCGATGGTGGCCTTCTGCAAGGCGCCCATGGCGTCGTGGAAATGGTCGACCGCGGCGCGGACCTCGGGGCTGTCGCCCTGGCTGGCGGCGATCGCGTTGGCCAGTTCGCGATTGGCGGCGCGGACGTCGGCCTCCAGCGTTTCGCGTCGTTCGGCGAATCCGGCCTCGATCTGATCCAGGCGGGCGTCCTGGTCCGCAGTCAGGTCGAGCTTCAGGTGAACGATCTCGTGCAGGCCGGGGGTCTCATGCTGCTTCATCATCCAGCCTGCGCCCAGCCAGGCGCCGCCGGCGCTGGCCAGGGCGGCCAGGACGACCGTCAGGGCGATCGACTTCCAGTTGGTCGTCATCCGCCGACCTCGAAGCTGGTCATCGGCGACAGCCCCGCCGAGACGCTGAAGACGTGAATGTCCGAGGGGCGCGGCTTGAACGCCTGTCCCAGGACGCCGCCGTTGGTCACGCCGACCAGCAGGGCGACAGCCATGACCGCCAGCCGCACCTGACCTGCGCTGCGCTGCGCCTGGCGCTCCTCGATCCGGCGCCAGACGCGCCCCTCCAGATCAGCCAGTCGGGCGTCGTCGTCGCCGGGAAGCGGTCTCGTCAGCATCCGCTCGATGTCGTCGGTCATTGCAAAATCCTCGCGGCCTCAACGGAGAATACGCGGCCTGTCGCTGTTTCCCTTGAAAGCGCATGAGGGCGCGCGCGTCGATAGGCGTATAGGTTTCATTCGGCCGTTGCGGCCGCGGCGCCTTGAGCTTGAGGGAAAGCGATGAAGGTTCTGCGTTACTCGACCCAGATTCACAAATGGGTGGGCCTGGTGGTGGGCCTGCAGGTGCTGTTCTGGGTCGGAGGCGGCCTGGTCATGACCGCGATCCCGATCGAAACGGTGCGCAGCGAGCACCGGCTGAAGGCGTCGACGCCCGCCGCCCTGCCGCTGGAGCAAATTCTTCCGTTGGCTGAGGTTTCGCGCCTTTCCGGGGTGACGCCGGTGCGGGCCGAACTGAAGATGACGCAGCGCGGCGCGGCCTGGATCATGACGCCGGTCGAGGGCGCGCTCGTCACCCTGGACGCCGAGACCGGCCGGCCTTTCGCGGGGATGAGGGCGGACGAAGCCTCGGCCTTGGCCGCCGCAGCCTATCGTGGCGAGGCGGCGCCCAGGTCGGCCGTCCTGCTGGATCAGGCGCCGAAGGAAACCGGCCGCGACGGGCCGATCTGGCGTGTGGACTTCGATGATGCGGAACGCACGGCCTTCTATCTGTCGCCGCAGACGGGGGAGGTGGTCACGCGGCGCTCGGCGGTCTGGCGCTTCTATGACTTCTTCTGGCGGCTCCACATCCTCGACTTCAAGGACGGCGACAACTTCAACCATCCGTTGCTGGTCGGCCTGACCGTGCTGACGCTCAGCATGGTGATGACGGGCTTCATCCTGTTGTGGATCCGGTTGGCGCGCGACCTGAAGACGGCGGGGGCGGTGCGGGCGACTCGTCGCAAGGCCGCCCTCTAGGAAGACGTCGTTACAGCGCCGCTGGGGGCGGCAGGGCGCCCATGACGGCGATTACGGCCAGAATCGTCAGGGCCAGGATGAATTCGACCGCCAGGCTCTTTTTCAAGTGCGGCAAGGCCTGGCCGGCGTCCCTGGTCATCAGGGGCGCCAGGCGGAAGCGGTGAGCCGCCGCCAGGGCGACCATCAGGCCGAATAGAGCCAGCTTGATCATCAGAAGGACGCCATAGGGGCTGTCGCCCAGGCTGAACGCCCTGGACAGGCCGACCAGATAGGCGCTGTTGATCAGGCCGGTCACGACCAGGGCGCCGACGGCCGCTGCGCCGACCCCGGCGAAGCCGGTCAGGCTGCGCGCCACGCCTGCGTCCCAGGCGGCGTCGCCCGATGGTTGACGCAGGATCAGGACGGCGAAGGCGGCCAGGGCGCCGATCCAGACCGAGGCGGCGACGGCGTGGACGATGTCCGAGATCAGATGCACCGCATGGCCTGACCCTTCGGTCGCCGCGCCGTGGCCGGTCCAGGCGAAGCTGGCCGAGATGATGACGCCCAGCAGCGTCAGCCCGCCCCACATCAGACGACCCGGTCGCAGCAGCAGGGCGGCCGTCAGCGCCAGAACGGCGGCCAGCGTCCGCACGACCATGGCCTTGCCCAGTCCCATGCCGGTGATCATGAAGCTCAGCGAGGCGGGTTTGACGGCCTCGCTCAACGACCCGGCCATCATGGCGGTCTGAGCCAGCAAGGCGGCGGGCGCGGCCAACGTCAGCGCGGCCGCCGCCCAGATCAGGGCGGGGCGCGGCCAGCGCAGATTTAGCGGCCCGATCGCTCGCGCGCTGTAGAGCATGAAGGCGGGCAGGCCGAGCAGCAATGCGCCGGCGGCGTATTGCACGCCGCGCAGGATGACGATCCAGACCTCGATCATCTCAGCGGACGACGAAGTCGTAGCTGCCGGTCATGCGGTGGCCGTCAACGGAGGCGATGCGCCAGTTGACGACATAGGCGCCGGCGGCCAGCGGACGCGCCAGCGCGCCGGTAATGGTCTTGCCGTCCTGGCTGACCTCGGTGCGGATCGTCGCCTTCGTCCCGGCGGCGTTGACCACGTCGAAGCTGGAAAAGGCCGGGGCCACACGCTCGCTGAAGGTCAGGGTCACCGTGCGCGGCGATGCGACGGTCGACTTGGCGGCGGGGGTGGCGCTGACCAGGCGGGCGTGCGCCTGAGCCGCGATAGGGGTCAGGACGACAGAAGCCAGGGCGACGGCGGCGGCTAGGCTGGGGAAGGCGAGGGGGCGAAGGAAGGACATGACAGGCTCCGGTTCAGAAGGGGGTTCAGTCAAACTACGCAGCGACACGGGGCGTCCCTCGCGAAGCCGCCTGGAGGTCAGCCTGAACCGGCGGCTTGGGGGAACTCCTTTCCGCGACGCGCGCTGCTCCCGGGAAGGAGGTCGTCGTGGCTCAAATTCCCTCGCCCGCGCACCCGGACGGCGACATCGGCCTCCTAAGGGCGGCGCCGGATGCGTTCGACCTGATGCTTGGGCCTTCCCCGATGGAAAGCGGCGCTCACGGCGGGCCTGACCGCCGGTGAGCCGGGCGAGCGACAGGCCGGAGGGGCCGGGCGAGATCCATCCCCTCAAGGAGAACATCGTCCTCCTCGGCGCGCTGGCCGCCAATCTCGGCATCGCCGTCGCCAAGTTCGTCGCCTCGGCGATCAGCGGCTCCTCCTCCATGCTGACCGAGGGCGTGCATTCGCTCGTCGACAGCGGCAATCAGATCCTCTTGCTCTACGGCCAGCATCGCGCGAAGCGCCCTGCGGATGGGCTTCACCCCTTCGGCTACGGACGCGAGCTCTATTTCTGGGCCTTCGTGGTCGCCATCCTGATCTTCGCGGTGGGCGCCGGCGTGTCCATCTATGAAGGCTGGCTCCACATTCGAGATCCGGAGCCACTGGGCGATCCGCGGATCAACTATGTGGTTCTCGCGGTGGCGGCCCTGCTCGAAGGCGGCTCCTGGGCCATCGCCGTGAAAGCGTTCAACGCCAAGCGGCAGGGGGCCGGCTGGTGGCGCGCGGTGCGACGCTCCAAGGATCCGGCGGGGTTTATCGTCCTGTTCGAGGACAGCGCCGCCCTTCTCGGCCTCGCCATCGCGGCGCTGGGCGTATGGACGAGCCATGCCCTGGGCGAGCCGCGCATCGACGGCGTCGCCTCGATCGCCATCGGCCTGATTCTCGCCCTGGTCGCCGTCCTCCTGGCCCGCGAGGCCAAAGGGCTGCTGATCGGAGAAAGCGCCGACCCGGAACTGGTCCGCGGCATCTGGGCCGCCGTAGAGCGAAGCCCCGGCGTGGCGGCGGTGAACCATGTGCGCACCATCCATACCTCGCCGGACGCGGTGTTCGTCGCGGTCAGCGCTGACTTCGAGGACGGCCTGGCGATGGGGGAGGCCGAGACCCTCATCGAGGCGCTCGAAACCGAATTGAAGCAGCGGTATCCGCAGCTCACCTCGATCTATATCCGGCCTGAAAAGGCGGAACTGGCGCTGCGGCAGGCGCCGCCCACGGCCGCCCGGGTCGCCTAGAGGCTTGGGAACGGCGAGGCTAGGGTCTTGATGTCCGATTGGCAGGCCCGCTTACGGCGGCTAGTGGAAATCCCGCGATCCCGGCAGGATGCGCACGTCGCGCGGATGCCGGTGTGGCGGGTGGCGCGGCGGTTGCGGGTTAGCGACGACATCGGCGCGGGCGAGCTGGATGTCGGTCTCATGGTCCTCTGACAGGCGGGACAGTTCGGCGCTGCGGTCGATGACGCGGCGGGCGACGACGTGGACCACGCCTTCGGGACTTTTCTCGACGACGCCTTCGACCTGCATCAGGCGGGCGGCCATGACCTCGCGGCGGAACTGGTCCAGCATCCGCGCCCACAGGACGACGTTGGTGATGCCGGTCTCGTCCTCCAGGGTCACGAAGACGGCGTTCCCCTTGCCCGGCCGCTGACGCACCAGGACCACGCCGGCGACCCGTACGAGGGAGCCGCCGCGCTTGGCTTCGGCGGCCGCGCAGGTCAGCACCCGGTCGGCGGCGAAGACGGGACGCAGGATGGCCATGGGGTGGGCCTTCAGCGACAGGCGCGCGGTCTGATAGTCGGCGGCGACGTGCTCGCCCAGCGGCATCGTGGGCAGACGAGCGTCGGGCTCGGCGCCCAGTTCGCGGGCGCCGCGTTCGCGCGCCTCGGCGGCGGCGAACAGGGGCAGAGGATCGTCGTCGGGCAGGCGCCGCACCGCCCACAGGGCCTCGCGACGGTCCTGGCCCAGGGAGCGGAAGGCGTCGGCGTCGGCCAGCTTGCGCATGGCGGCGGCGGGCAGTTCGGCGCGCCGGGCCAGGGTTTCGATATCGGCGAAGGGCGCCTCGGCCCGCGTCGCCGACAGGGCCTTGGCCCACTCCTCCCTGAAGCCGTCGATCTGGCGCAGGCCCAGACGCAGGATGGGCGCTTTCTCAGGCCCTTCCAGACTGTTGTCCCAGTCGCTGTGCGAGACGTCGATGGGGCGCACCTCGACGCCGCCTACCTCCTGCGCCTCGCGCACGATCTGGGCGGGGGCGTAGAAGCCCATGGGCTGGCTGTTCAACAGGGCGCAGGCGAAGGCCGCGGGGTGGCGTTTCTTCAGATAGGAGGAAATATAGACCAGCCTGGCGAAGGAAACGGCGTGGCTCTCGGGAAAGCCGTAGGAGCCGAAGCCCTTGATCTGCTCGAAGCAGCGCCGCGCGAAATCGGGCTCATAGCCACGCGCGATCATCTGGTTGACCATCTTGCCTTCAAAGCGCTGAAGGTCGCCGTCTCCCTTGAATGTTCCCATGGCCTTGCGCAGGCCGTTGGCCTCGTCGGGAGTGAAGCGCGCGGCGACCATGGCGATCTTCATCGCCTGCTCCTGAAACAGGGGCACGCCCAGAGTCCGGCGGAGCACCTTCTTCAGCTCGTCGGGCGGACCGTAGAGGCGGCCAGGCGAAGGATAATGAACCTTTTCCAGGCCGCTGCGTCGCCGCAGATAGGGATGCACCATGTCGCCCTGGATCGGCCCGGGCCGGACGATCGCCACCTGGATGGCCAGGTCGTAGAAATTCTTGGGTCTCAGGCGCGGCAGCATGTTGATCTGGGCTCGGCTCTCGACCTGGAAGACGCCGATGGACTGACCCTTCTGGAGCATCGCGTACACGTCCGCCTGTTCGTCCGGAACGGTGTGCAGCAGGTAGGTCTGCTTCTGGTGAGCCTGGATCAGGTTGAAGGCTTTCCGGATGCAGGTCAGCATGCCCAGGGCCAGCACATCGACCTTCATCAAGTGAAGCGCGTCGATGTCGTCTTTGTCCCACTCGATGAAGGTGCGGTCCGGCATGGCGGCGTTGCCGATGGGGACCATCTCGTCCAGCCGATCCTGGGTCAGGACGAAGCCGCCGACGTGTTGGGACAGGTGGCGCGGAAAGCCCAGAAGGCGTGAGGCCATGACGACGGCGCGGCCGATCATCGGATTGGCGGGATCCAGACCGGCTTGTTCGATCTGACGAGCGCTGATTTCAGAGCCCCAGCTTCCCCATTGCGTCGAGGCCAGGCGGGCGGTGATGTCCTCGGTCAGGCCCAGGACCTTGCCCACTTCGCGGATGGCGCTGCGGGGACGATAACAGATAACCGTGGCGGCGATGCCGGCGCGATGTCGACCATATTTTTCATAGAGATACTGGATGATCTCTTCGCGCCGCGCATGCTCGAAGTCGACATCGATGTCGGGCGGCTCGCCTCTGCTCGTGGACAAGAAGCGTTCGAACAGCAGATCATGTTTGGCGGGGTCGACCGAGGTGACGCCGAGCACGTAGCAGACCGCGGAATTGGCCGCCGATCCACGCCCCTGACAGAGGATTCCCAGTTCTTCAGCCTTTTGGACGATGTCTCGGATGGTCAGGAAATAGGGGGCGTAATCAGCATCCTTGATGAAGGCCAGCTCCCTTTCCAGGGTCGTCCGAACGCTGTCGGGAACACCATCCGGGTACTTGGAGTCGGCATTGCGCCAGGTGAGATACTCCAGCCATTCCTGAGAGGTCTTGCCGGGCGGCGTAGGCTCCTGCGGATAGTTGTAGGTCAGGTCGCTCAGGTCGAAGGTCGCACGTGACAGGAGGGCGGTCGTCTCGGCCACCGTCTCTGGCGCGTCCCGGAACAGGCGGACCATCTCGCCCACGGGTTTCAGCCAGCGTTCAGCGTTGGCCTCCAGTCGACGGCCGGCGGCTTCGATGGTCGCGCCTTCGCGGATACAGGTCAGGACGTCCTGCAGGTCGCGGTCCTCGGGGGCGGCGTAGAGGACGTCGTTGAGCGCCAGCAGGGGAACCTCCACCCGCTCCGCCATGCCCTTGAGCCGGGCCAGTCGGCGTCGGTCGTCGCCGCGCCTGTGCAGGGCGGCGCCCAGCCAGACCGCGCCCGGCGTCGCCGCGGTCATGCGGGCCAGCACCTCTTCCAGCCCCGTCAGCCGGTCCGGCGGGACGAGGATCAGCAGCAGGCCTTCGGGATCGGCCAGCAGGTCCCGCAGGCCGATCTCGCATTCGCCCTTCTTCGCGCGGCGATTGCCCAGGGTCAGCAGGCGCGTCAGCCGCCCCCAACCCGCCCGCGTCTCCGGATAGGCGATGACGTCCGGCGTCCCGTCGTTGAAGACCAGCCGCGCCCCGGTCAGCAGGCGGAAGTCCGCCGCGCGGCGCTTCACCTCCTCGGACAGGGCCGGATCGTTCAGCGGGTCCTCGATGAAGGCGATCTCGCCGGGACTGCCGCCGTCGCGCATCCTGTCCGGCGGGGCCAGGCCCTCGACACGTATCTCCTTCAGCGCGCTCCAGGCCCGCACCACGCCCGCCACGGTGTTGCGATCGGCCAGCCCCAGTCCGGCGTGGCCGCGCTGGATCGCCGTCAGCACCAGGTCCTTGGGATGCGAGGCGCCGCGCAGGAAGGAGAAGTTGCTGGCCGTCGCCAACTCGGCGTAGTCGCCGCAAGGGTCGAGCCTCCTCATGCGAACAGGCCGTGGATGAACCAGCGCGGCTCGAGCGTCTCGCCATAGAGGCCCTGGCGGAACAGCCAGAAGCGGCGGCCGTCCCGGTCCTCGACCCGGTAGTAGTCGCGGGTGCGCTGATTCGGGGCGCGCCACCATTCGCCGCTGATCCGCTCGGGCCCTTCGGCGCGCGTCACTTCATGCAGGACGCGGCGCCAGCGGAATTTCAGGGGATAGCCGTCGGGCACCTCCGCCAGGGTTTCGATAGGTTGAGGCGGGTCGAACATCTGCAGCGGCCGCAAGGGCGGATCGTCGGGATCAAGATCGGTCCAGGTCTCGTCGCCATGACGAGCGGCGGCCGGGACCAGCCGCGCGGCGCGTTCGGGAATGTGCGAGGCGAAGGGTTCGAAGCGCAGCACCGCCTCCGGCCCCAGACGCGCGGTCAGCCGGTCGACCAGGCGGCTGAAGGCCTCCTCGCCGGGCGTCTCGCGCTCCAGCCCTTGCTGGGTCGGCGCCAAAGCCTGGGTCCAGGGCACGGACATCCGCATCTGGTCGAAGCCGAAGCCGGGGTCCAGCGGGGCGGCCAGGGCCGCCATCCGCTCGCGGAACAGCCGCAGGGTCGCGGGGGCGTCGCGGGTCGGACGGCCGGTGCGGACGACGATGCGGCGCGTCTCGCCGTCCACGCGATAGAAGCCGGTCTCGAAGGCGCGGCCGCCGAGACCGGTCTGATCCAGCCGGTCAATGGTCTCGACCAGCAGATCGGACAAGACCCGCTCCACGTCCTCGGGCGCCGAGATGGGCTCGAAGAAGACGCGGTCGACGACTACGGGGGCGGCCGGGCGATGCGGGGTGATGCGCATGTCTTCGTCGCCCAGAACCCGCGCCAGTCGGGTCGGGAAGTCGGCGCCGAAACGGGCGGCCAGGGGCGCGCGGGGCCGGTCGTCCAGATCGGCCAGCCGTTTCAGGCCCAGGCGACGCAGAGCCTCGTCCTCCTTGTCCGAAAGCTCCAGGGCGGCGACCGGCAGGCGGCGCGCAGCGGCGCGGTCCTGGCCGGGCTCGAACCGACCGCCGGAGCCGAAGCGAGCCAGGGCGCGAGCGACCTGGGGCGTGGCGGCCAGGGCGCATCGCGTCTGAAATCCGGCGCGTTCGGCCCGCGCCTGAACCGTCTGCATCAGGCCCGTCTCGCCGCCGAACAGGTGGGCGCAGCCGGTCACGTCCAGCATCAGACCGTGCGGCGGGTCCAGCGCGATCATGGGGGTGAAGCGACCGAAATCCTCCAGCACCCGCGTCAGCAGGGCGTCGTCGAGATCCGCTCGATGGGCGACGACGCGCAGGGCGGGGGTCCGCGCCTGCGCATCGGCCAGGGCCAGGCCGGGGGTCAGTCCCGCTCGCGCCGCGGCCGGATCGACGGCCGCCAGCCGCAGCGCGCCCTTGATCATCTCGGCCAGGACGACGGGCGGCGCATCCTCAGGCGGCGCGTCGTCCCGCCGCTCCTGACGCCGCAGCCGGTCGCTGGGCAGCCAGGGGAACCAGACCGCCAGATAGCGGCGCGGGCGGTCGGAAGGTTCGCTGTTCACGATCCCACTCCATGATCCAGGTTCCGGTCCCCCCGCCGCCGCGCCGCCGCAGCAGGGTCGCGGAAAAAGACGGCCGTCCCGGCGCTCCGCCTTCCAGAGGTTCTGACGCGCAGGACGCTACCGACCATCGGGTCTCGGCCGCGCTGGGGCAGGGCAGGGCGCCTGCCCGCGCCAGGAACAGGGTCGCGCCGCCCGTCTCGGCGGCCAGAGCCAGTCGCCGGCTGGCCGTCAGGCTGAAGGCCTTGGCCTCGCTCCAGGCGCTCAACAGCACGGCGCCCACGGCGGGACTGCGCAGGGCTTCTTCGCCGACGGCCAACAGGGTCTGAACGTCGCGCGTCCGCACCAGCAGCAGGTCGCGCGGCGACAGGCCCATCTCATGCAGGCCCAGACCATGTGGCCGTCCCGCCTCCTGGGCCATCATCTCATGCAGACCCCAGACGATGGGCCGCCCCGCCGCCGCCCGTAGCGCCATGCCCAGACCGAAGGCGTTGACCGCCACCGCGTCGGCAGGGGCAGCGGCATAAAGATCATGCAGAACGCCCGTGGCCAACGGCGCAAATGCGTCGTTGCTTCCCGCGCGCACGCCCGCGTCGACGCGACGACCGCCCGCCCGATCCAGGGCCTCCAGGCGAGTCTTCAGCGCCGCCAGAGCGTCAGGCTGAGAATGAATGTTCCTCATATGTTCTTATATGCGCCCTGACCCCGGGAGGGAGTCAAGCGGGGCGGCAGACGATGATTTGGCGCCAATCGATCAAGGCGGTTGGAAGCACCAACAGACGGCGGCTTGCGATCTGGATGGTGAGGTGGTCAGCTACCGCATGATGATCCCTATGGCCCTGGCCTACGCCAGCTACTGGCGCAATACGCTTGCTGATGCAGAACTGGGACGCGGAGCCTTTCGCTCTCGCGAGGTCGAGGCCTTCCAGCGCATTGACGCCGAGGCGCTCGCGAGGGGGCGCCTCGGCGAGGGTATCCTGAAGGCGTTGTTTCAAGGCGACAATCGGGAAGCAGAAAGCCTCGGCGTCGTGCTTCGGCCGCTCGCCTATCGATCACGGAGCGAACATGGCAGAGCCAGAGTCGGCCTGCCGGATGTCCTGACGCCCATCGCCACCCCCGCCACCGTCTTCCGAGATGGTCGGCTGGAGCTCGGGCCCGGAACGGCGACGCCTCGTGATCTCCTTGAGCCCATGGGGGGCGGGGGGCTGACCATCGGCGCAGTTGACGCGTTGGATGCTTTCCTGACCGGGGAGGACGACGCCAACAGCGCGTCCCGCGATTGGCAGTCCTATCGTGAGTTCTGCGCCCAGCTGATCAAGGCGGTGTGTCCGGACCTCGCCCACGACGACCGCTTCGAACGAATGGACTACGGTTTCCTGGAGCTCGCCCAGGGCGCCAAGGGCGCCAGCCAGCATATCGTCGCCCTATACGACCGGCTGCGCGAGGAGGCGCCGGATCTCGCCTCTGTTCGAAAATTTCGCTGCGTCGTCTTCGCCGCCGATCGAGCCATGCTTGCCCGACAGCGCCGGCTTCTCCACCCGCCTGGGCCATGCCAGCCCCCGCTACCCGCTTGCCAGGGCGCAACGCGGCGCCCTGGCGCATCTCCTGGCGGCCAGACAGGGCGAGGTCGTTACGGTGAATGGCCCGCCGGGGACCGGTAAGACCACCCTCTTGCTCTCGGTGGTCGCCTCGCTTTGGGCCGACGCGGCCTTGAGGCGGGATGAGCCTCCGGTCGTGTTCGCCGCCTCGACCAATAATCAGGCTGTCACCAACATCATTGATGCGTTCGGCTCCGATTTCGCGACGGGAGAGGGAGCCTTCGCCGGCCGTTGGCTGCCTGAGGTGACGAGCTTCGCTGGTTATTTTCCTGCCGCCTCGCGCCGCAGCGAGGCGGCCGTCTATCAGACGCAAGCCTTCTTTGATCGAATTGAGGATGCTGAATACTTGGAGAGGGCCAGAACCGCCTTCCTGAATGCGGCCGCCATCGCCTTTCCTGACCTGCCCGAGCCTACGGTCGAGGGGGCTGTGGAAGCGCTCCACCAGCGACTTCAGGCGCAGACCGCCGAACTTGCGACGATCGAGGCGGGCTGGTCGGCGCTTTGCAGTGCGCGCGAGGCGACCCGGGCCTTGTTGGGAGAAAGTCCGGCCGATGTGATCGCCGCCTTGTACGCCCATGTGGAGGAAGCTGTGGCCGAGTGTGGACAGGCGGACTCGATCCTCGAAGCCTGGGACCGGCACTTGGCGAGCGAGCCGTTGTTGCATGTCCTGCTGACCTGGCTCCCTGCAGTGGCGCGGCGGCGGCTGTATCATGCTCGCCAGATGCTGCGCCCGCTCTGGCCCGCGCTGCCGGAGCAGCGGAGCCTCGCCGATATCGCGCTTGCGATCTCCTGCAGGGCCGAGGATGCGCGTCGGACGCTGTCCACGCGACAGGCCGACCTTGCACGAGCCGAGGCGGTGCTGGGGCGAGAGGCGGCGTGTCTTGAGCATTGGCGCGCCGTGCTGCGTCCGCTGGGCGTCTCCGCCGAGGACGCCGCTGGACATACGCTCGCGCAATGTGACGCCGACGCCGACAGGCTGCTGCGCTTTCCGATCTTCCTGACGACCACGCATTATTGGGAAGGGCGGTGGCTCCTCGACATGGCGAACGTCGAGGACATCGCAAAGGAGAAGGGGCGCAAAGGCCGGCGTTGGCTGGAGGCCCGATGGCGTCGCCGCATGAAGTTGACGCCCTGCGTTGTCTCGACCTTCCATATGTTACCGGTCCTGCTGCGTGGTCGGCGGCACGAGGACGACCGCTTCGTCGACGACTATCTCTATGATTTTGCGGACCTGCTCATCGTCGATGAGGCCGGTCAGGCGACGCCCGAGGTCGCCGGCGCCGCCTTCTCCCTGGCTAGACGCGCGTTGGTCATTGGCGATACGGCGCAAATCCCGCCGATCTGGAGCATTCCCGGTCGTGTCGACGTCGGCAACCTCATGGAGCAGGGCCTGCTCACGCCTGACGACCGGAAAGCCGGACGCAATCCGGCCCGGGACAGCGGCCGCGCCGCCGCTTCCGGCAGCGTCATGCAGGTCGCCCAGACCTTGTCCCGATATCATCAGGCCACCGATCTTGCCCGTGGGCTGATGCTCGATGAGCATCGGCGTTGCTTCGATGAGATCGTCAGCTACTGCAATGCGCTTTGCTATCGGGGCAAGTTGCGGCCATTGCGCGGCCGCAAGGCGGACGCAGCCGGCGGCGACGGCTTGCCGCCGCTCGGCTACATTCATATTGACGGCCGCTGCGAAGCGGACGGTTCCGGCAGTCGGCGTAATCTGGCTGAGGCCGACGCGATCGCCGCCTGGCTGACGGAGCGGCGAAAGGACTTGGAGACCGCCTATCCTGGCCGACCGCTTAGCGACATCGTCGGCGTCGTCACGCCGTTTGGCGCGCAGGTGCGCGCGATCCGATCCGCCTTGCATAAGGCTGGTGTTTCAGCCGGATCGGGCGGGGAACTGACCGTCGGCAGTGTTCACGCCTTCCAGGGCGGGCAACGGCCCGTGATGCTGTTCTCACCGACCTATTCCAAACACGCCGACGGCGATTTCATCGACCGCAACCCGAGCATGCTCAATGTCGCCGTCTCGCGCGCGATGAACAGCTTCATCGTCTTCGGAGACATGGACCTGTTTTCAGCCGCGCCCCGATCCAGCCCTCGAGGGCTGTTGGGCGACTATCTGTTCGCCGATAAGGCTAACCGGCTCGCCTTCGAGCAGGCGCCGCGACAGGATCTAATGCGACGAGGCAGGGTGGAGCACCTGCGCGACACGGCCGCGCATGATGCATTCCTGCGTGATGTGCTCGCAGACGTCCGCCGCGAACTACACATTGTGTCGCCTTGGATCACCCGTCAGGCGCTGGAGCAGGCGCAACTGGGAGACTACATCGCCGCCGCATCGGCGCGGGGCGTCAGGATATCGGTCTATACGGATCGGGCGCTCAACGCTGATCGCTCCATCCGCACCGCGATGGGGCGTGACAACCTGGAAGCGGCCAAGGAAATCATGGCGTTGGCGGGTGTCGAAATGATCGAGGTGCGCGACGTCCACAGCAAGATCGTCATGGCCGACAACGACCTATACTGCGCTGGTTCGTTCAACTGGCTCAGCGCTGCGCGCGACGGCGCCTACGTCCGCCACGAGACGTCGATCGTCTATCGCGGCCTCGACATCGTCGGCGAGATCGAAGCGATGAAGATGAGTCTCAGCCGGCGCGCCATCGGCGTCGGCTGACGATTCACGGCCCGTGCGAATACGAAGGGGAAATCATCCAGCGTCAGCGCAGCGGCTTTGAAAGCGCCAAGGAGCGGGCAGGCCTGGGAGCGGACGTGACGCCGCACACGCTGAAGCACACCTGCATTACCTGGCTGCTTCAGAAGGGGGTGCCGACCTGGCAGGTCGCCGGCTTCACCGGCGCCAGCGAGGGGCTGATCACCAGGGCCTATGGGCACCACTGCCCGGACTATATGGAGGAGGCGCGCTTAGCGATCGGTCGGCGATGAACTGGGCGGGGAGCGTTTCATGGGCGTTTCCTGGGCAGGACAATCTCCCGAGTGGGAGTTGTTCCAAAAAGCCTAAGGAAAAGAATGGTGGACGCGACAGGGATTGAACCTGTGACCCCTACGATGTCAACGTAGTGCTCTCCCGCTGAGCTACGCGTCCGCCTGTTCTGCGGCCCCTCGGCGTGTGCGCCGGTGGGCGGGAAGGCGGCGTCTATAACCCGCCGTTTGCGGGGGCTGCAAGGGGCTTTGACGCCTTTGTTCGACTTTTCTTTCGGTTAGGCCGCGATCATGCGTTCGACCTCGTTCACCAAGTCGCGCAGGTGGACGGGTTTGGACAGGACCTTGGCCTGGGGCGAGGCCTGGGCGGCGCTGAGGGCGACCGCCGCGAAGCCGGTGATGAACATGATGCGCAGGCCCGGCTGGCGGGCGGCGGCGACGCGGGCGACCTCGATGCCGTCGGCGCCCGGCATGACGATGTCGGTCAGCAGCAGGTCGTAGGGGCCCTGGTCCAGGGCGTCGATGGCGTCGTCGCCGTTTTCGCAGGCCACGACCTCATGGTCGGCCCGCTCCAGGGCGCGGGTCAGGAAGCCGCGAAGAGAATTGTCGTCTTCGGCCAGAAGAATGCGCGCCATGATCGAATCGAAACCGTTGGGGAATTGGCGGTCAGCCTAGGCCCTGCGGAGTAAACCGGCGGTGAAGACGACGGCGGGCGCAACGGCTTCGGGCGCGCCTTTCGCGACAAAGCAGGCTATGGCCAAGGCATGGATGCGTATCAGCCGCCCTTCTGGATCGTTCCGGCCGAGGCCGGGCGGGCGACGCCTCTGGTGTTCGCCTCGCCGCACTCGGGCGACCTCTATCCCGAGGACATGGAGGCGGCGGCCTCGATGCGCGCGGTCCGCAGCGCCGAGGACGCGGCCGTCGATCAGTTGATCGACGGCGGTCCGGCAGAAGGCGCGGCTCTGATCGCGGCGCGGATCGGTCGAGCCTACGTCGATCTGAACCGGGCGCCGGACGAGTGGGATCCGGCGCTGATCACGGACGCCGTCGCGCCGCGCGCCAGTGCCAAGGCTCAGGCGGGGTACGGCGTGGTGGCGCGATTGGCGGGGGACGGCACGCCGCTCTACGATCGACGGCTGACGTGGCGTGAGGTTGAGGCGAGGGTGGCGCGGGTCCATGCGCCCTATCATGCGGCCTTGCATGAGATGATGGAGACGGCGCGGGCGCGGTTCGGACGAGCGGTGCTGATCGACTGGCACTCCATGCCGGCGCGGGCGACGAACGGGGCGGTGGACGTGGTGCTGGGCGATCGGCACGGGACCAGTTGCGAGGCGCTGCTGACGCGGCGGCTGCGGCGGCTGTTCGAGGCGCAGGGGCTGATGGTCGGCCTGAACCGGCCCTATGCGGGCGGCTATGCGACCCAGCGCTGGGGGCGGCCGGACGAGGGTTTTCAGGCGATCCAGGTGGAGTTGAGCCGGGGCCTGTACTGGGATGAGGCGGCCTGGGCGCCCTCGCCGGGCTGGACGCGATGTCGCTCGGCCTTGCGGCGGGTCATCGCCGGCCTGTGCGCGGACCAGAGCGCCTGACGACCGCGAACGAGGCAAAAAAAGAGCCGCGCCAAACGGCGCGGCTTTGGAAAGTCTATAGGGAGGAAACGCCCAGGAAGGGCAAGACGCTCGAAAGCGTCGAAAAACAAGTTAGTTTGCAGCGCACAAAAATACAAGCGCCGAGTCAATCTTATACAATCACGGGGTGTTACGAAGTCTGACGTCGCCTCTCGGCGGCGCGGGGCGGCGATGACGATTTCGCATATGCGAGATAATCATCCGCGTTCAAGCAGACGGCGGGCCTGGCGAATGGCGCTGGCGGCGGGCGAGGCCAGCTGACGCCAGGCCAGAAGGGCGAACACCGACACCGCGCCCAGCATCAGCCACAGTGGCCCGAATAACCAGGCGGCGGCGGCCAGGGCGAAATAATAGCCGCGAACGCCCTGGTTGAAATTGGTCAGTGCGGGGTTCAGCAACCGCCCCACGGCGCGGCCATAGGCGACGCGATCGGCCTCTTCGTGGATTTCCGGCGCGGCGCCGATCAGGGCCAGGGTGTAGTTCAGCTGGCGCAAGGCCCAGATGAAGTCGAGGAAACCGCGCGCCAGGCAGACCAGAACCAGGGCCAGTTTGGCCTCCATCAGGCGCGGAGCGACGGGCTCGGCCCCGACGGCGGCGAAACCGCGCATCGCCGCCTCGCCCCCGAACAGCACCCCGGCCACGGCGGCGATCAGCAGCAGATTGGTCGAGGCGAAGAAGGAGGCCGAGTTGATCGAATGGCCCATCAACTGACTGTCGATCAGCCGCATTTCGCGATGGGTCATGGCGCGCATCCAGGCGTCGCGCACCGACAGCATGTCCATGTTGAGCGAGCCGCTGCGCCGCGCCACCAGGCGGATCAGCGGGCCATAGCCCAGCCAGGCGACGACGAAGACGAACAGGGCGATCCAATCGAACAGACTCATGTCTGGATTGACGCCACGTCAGCCGCCGCAAGGCAAGCGTGATCGCCGCGACGCTTGCCGTAAAGCCGCGCAAAGCTTATCACGCGCGTCAATTCTCCCCGTTCGCACCTGCAATAAGAGCGTACCATGAACATCGACGCCATCCCGGTCGGCCCTAACGCGCCGTGGGACATCAACGTCATCATCGAGATTCCGCAGGGCGGACTGCCGGTGAAGTATGAGATGGACAAGGAGTCGGGCGCCCTGTTCGTCGACCGCTTCCTGCACACCGCCATGTACTATCCGGGCAACTACGGCTTCGTGCCGCACACCCTGTCGGACGACGGCGATCCCTGCGACGTGATCGTGCTGAACCCGACGCCGGTGGTGCCCGGCTGCGTCATCCGTTCGCGCCCGATCGGCGTGCTGAAGATGGTCGATGAAGCCGGCGGCGACGAGAAGATCCTGGCCGTGCCGGTCGACAAGCTGAACCCCTACTACACCGAGGTCTCCAGCTACCGTCAGCTGCCCGCCATCCTGATCGAGCAGATCGAGCACTTCTTCACCCGCTACAAGGATCTGGAGAAGGGCAAGTCGGTCAAGGTCAACGGCTGGGGCGACGCCGGCGAAGCCGCCGAACTGATCGCGGCGGGCATGAAGGCTCACCAGGCCAAGCTGGCCGCCAAGGCCGAAGCCGCCGCCTGAGGCGAGCCTGTCGCTGAACAGAAGAAAGACCCCGTCGGGCGAGCCGGCGGGGTCTTTTTTATGCGTTGCCGCTCGTTCCCTTGAGCGCCCTTTCTGAAGGGGAGGGAGAAGGTCAGCCCTTCGCCCGGAACGCCGCGATCGCCTCGACGGTCTGGCGCACCTTGGCCTCGATGCCGGCCCAGTCGCGCGCCTGGATCGCGGCCTCGGTAATCAGCTTGGAGCCCATGCCGGTCGCCACGATGCCGGCCCCGAACCATTTGGCGATGGAGGCTTCGTCCGGGTCGACGCCGCCGGTCGGCATGATCTTGCTCCAGGGCATGGGGCCCAGAACCGCCTTGACGAAGTCCGGGCCGCCGACGGAGGCGCCGGGGAAGAGTTTGACGATCTCGCAGCCCAGCTCCTGCGCCTCGGAGATGTCGCGCACCGAGCCGCAGCCGGGCGAATAGGCCACCTGTCGCCGATTGCAGACCCTGGCGACGTCGGGAACCAGGCAGGGGCTGATGACGAAGCGCGCGCCCGAGGCCAGGTAGAGGGCCGCCGTCGGCGCATCCAGGATCGAGCCCACGCCCATGATGATGTCGGGATCCGTGCGGCTGAATTCCTTGGACAGGGCGGTGAAGGTCTCCCAGGCGAAGTCGCCGCGGTTGGTGAACTCGATCGCCTTGGCGCCGCCGCGGGCGCAGGCCCGGATCACCTCGGCGCAGACCTCCTGGTCGGGGTGATAGAAGACCGGCACCACGCCCTGGGTTTCAAGAGCGGTCAGCACGCTGAGGCGGTCGTGGCGCATGGAGGTCTCCTTCAAGATCCGAGGCCCGCAGATCGGCGCGCGACGCCCCTGACGTCAAGGGTAACCGGGATCAATCCTGGTAAGCGCCGCTATTCGGCGGTCGCCAGCTCCACCAGCCGCTTCACCATGGCGCTGTCGGGATCGGCCAGCGGGTCCAGGACGGTGAAGTGGTCGGCGCCCTCTACGATCTCGACGCGGGTATCGGCGCCCTTGCCGCCCCAGGCGGCGGCCATCTCGCGGCTCTGGCGCACGAACTCATTGCTCTCGTCGCCGCCGACCCAGCAGTCCAGCGCCGTGCCGCCGGGCGTCGAGCCGTTCGGCGCGGGCCAGTGGAGCGGCGACAGCGCGCGCGCGATCGGCGCGTCCAGTCCCAGGGCTTCGTTCAGCGAGGTGTGGACCAGCGGCTCCAGATCGAACACGCCCGAGATCGCCAGCGCCGCCCGCGCTCGGCCCTCGGACAGCATGCCCGCCGCCATATGCCCGCCGACCGAATGGCCGAAGACCAGCGGCCGCTTGCCGGTGCGGGCGCGCACCGCCTCCGTCGCCTCGCGCATCTGGCTGATGATCTTGCCGACCGAGACGCCGGGCGCGAGATCGTATCCCGGCACGGCGACGCTGATTCCATGCTCCAGCAGGGCGGGCGCGACCCAGGCGAACCAGCCCCGATCCAGCGACTGCCAATAGCCGCCGTGCATGAAGACGGCGACCGGCGCGCCGGACCCGGCGTCGAACCACTCCATCTTCTGCCGCTCGGACGGACCGTATTCGATCGTCTCGGGCCGGCGGGCGTCGATCACCCGCAGCGAGTCCTTGCGCCAGCGATCCAGGATAGCGGGGTGCCCCGGCACGCGGGCGCGGTTGTTATAGGCCGCCTCATAGGCCGCAGCCCGTTCCATCGTCAGCGTCGCCTCGGGCGACAAAGCCTTACCCATGTCGTCTCCATCCGCTAGAGACCTCCACTTGAACGGGAGGCTTGAAGGCCATGATGACCGCCATTTTCGTCTTCATCAAATGCGAGTTGGGCCATGCCCACGATGTTGCGGCCGATCTGGTCGACAATGTCGAGAATGTGAGCGAGGTCTATTCGACCTCGGGCCAGCACGACCTGCTGGCCAAGTTCCAACTGCCCAAGGACGCCGACATCGGCGCCTTCGTCACCAAGCAGGTGCAGACGCGTCCGCACATCCGCGACACCTTCACCGTCATCACCTTCTCGCCCTTCATGCCCACCAAGAAGTAGGTTCCGTTTCCAAAAAGGACCGGCTAGCGTCCTCTCCAAGCAAGAACGCGAGGGAGGGCGGTCATGGCCGATCTGGAGACGTTCCGCGCCGAGACGCGCGACTGGCTGGAGGCGAACTGCCCCCTGAATGTCGCGGCGCCGCGCCGGGCGAGGCCGAGATGGTCTGGGGCGGCCGCAACGCCGTCTTCCCGACTCCTGCACACAAGGTCTGGCTGGACCGCATGGCCGAGCGCGGCTGGACCGCGCCGGAATGGCCGCGCGAATACGGCGGCGGCGGGCTGAACCGCGAGGAGGCCAAGGTGCTGGCGTTGGAGATGCGCCGCATCAAGGCGCGGCAGCCGCTCTACAGCTTCGGCGTCTGGATGCTGGGCCCGGCCCTGCTGGCCTTCGGGACCGAGGAACAGAAACAGCGCTTCCTGCCGCCCATCGTGCGCGGCGAAATCCGCTGGTGTCAGGGCTATTCCGAACCGGGCGCCGGGTCCGACCTCGCCTCCATCCAGACCCGCGCGGTCGATCAGGGCGACCACTGGATCGTCAACGGCCAGAAGATCTGGACCTCCTACGCCGACAAGGCCGACTGGATCTTCTGCCTGGTCCGCACCGATCCCGAGGCGCCCAAGCATCTGGGCATCAGCTTCGTCCTGTTCGACATGGCGACGCCGGGCGTGACGACGCGGCCCATCACCCTGATCAGCGGCAAGTCGCCCTTCTGCGAGACCTTCTTCGACGACGTGCGCGTGGAGAAGGAGAACCTGATCGGCACGCTGAATCGCGGCTGGGACGTGGCCAAGACCCTGCTGGCGCATGAGCGGACCATGATCGGCGCCATGGGCGATACCGGGGTCGGCCGACCGCTGGGTCAGGTCGCGGCTGATCATCTGGGGCTGGACGAGGCCGGGCGGCTGGATGAGCCGCTGCTGCGCGCCCGCATCGCCGACTACGACATCGACGCCGCCGCCTTCCGTCTGGCGATGGAGCGGGCAGGCGATCAGATGAAGGCGAAACAGGCCCATCCGGCCATCGCCTCCATGCTCAAATACTACGGCTCAGAACTGAACAAACGCCGCCACGAACTGGCCATGGCGGCGGGCGGATCGGACGCGCTGGAATGGGAGGGCGAGCGCTCGAACGACGGCCAGGCCGCCCGCGACTGGCTGCG
This sequence comes from Brevundimonas sp. SS2672, assembly GCF_059579685.1. Classification (NCBI taxonomy): domain Bacteria; kingdom Pseudomonadati; phylum Pseudomonadota; class Alphaproteobacteria; order Caulobacterales; family Caulobacteraceae; genus Brevundimonas; species Brevundimonas sp. SS2672. The sequence goes on from NZ_CM184201.1 coordinate 269,969, forward strand.
CACCAAGGCCAACTCGATCGAAGGCGGGACCAGCGAAGTCCAGCTGAACATCATCGCCAAACACCTGCTGCAACTGCCGGGGGCGTGATGGTTAGCCATGTGGTGCCACGCCCGAAGCTGCTGGCTGCGGCTGTGATCGGGATTGTACTGAGCGGCTTGCTCAGTTTCGTCATGCTGACGCCTGCGGGCTGGGGAATGTCCTGGCAGGACATAGCGCCGAGTTGGGGAGCGAAAGCGTTCTTCTTTGCGCCGCTTATCGCTCTGATCGTTGCGGGGATGCTGAAGTTCTCGCGGCGACCATCTCCCCTTCAGGAAATCGTCCTGCTGGCGGCGCCGTTCTATCAGACGATCTTTTTCGCCTTCTCCTATTTCACCGTGAAGCCGGGAGCCTGAGTCCATGCCCCTGATCCTGACCGAAGAGCAGATCCTGCTTCAGGACGCTGCCGACGGCTTTCTGAGCGAAAATGCGCCGATCTCCCACCTGCGCCGCCTGCGCGACAGCCGCGACCCTGACGGCGTCTCGCGCGACCTGTGGAGGGCGTTCGGCGAGATGGGATTTTCCGGCGTCGTCATTCCTGAGGAAGACGGCGGCTCCGGCCTCGGCGCCGTCGAGGCGGGCGTCATCGCTGAAAGTCTGGGCCGCACCCTGACGCCGTCGCCCTTCATGGGCTCGTCCGTGCTGGCGGCGACGGTGCTGAAGACGGCGGGATCAGAGACGCAGAAGCAATGGCTGGGCCGGATCGCGGCGGGCGAGGCCATCCTCAGTCTCGCCGTCGACGAAGGGCCCAAACACGCCCCGGCGAAGATCGCTGCGCGCGCCGAACGCTCCGGCAACGGCTTCAAGCTGAACGGCGCCAAGGGCTTCGTGTTGGACGGCCATGTCGCCGACGCCCTGATCGTCGCGGCGCAGACGGATGAAGGCCTGACCCTGTTCCTCATCGATCCGGCGACGCCGGGAGTCTCGGTCGAGCGCACCGTCATGGTCGACGCCCACAACGCCGCCCGCGTGACCCTGAGCGAGGTTCAGGTCGACGCCGACGCTGTCATCGGCGCGGTGGGCGAAGGGCAGGGACCGCTGGACGCCGCCCTGACGCTGGGCCGCGCCTGCGCCGCTTCGTCGCTGGTCGGGGCGGGGGATCAGGCGTTCAAGACGACGCTGGATTACCTGAAAACCCGCAAGCAGTTCGACAGGCTGATCGGCGAGTTCCAGGCCCTGCAGCACCGCGCCGCCCATCTGTTCACCGAGCTGGAACTGGCCAAGGCGGCGACGCTGGCCGCGCTTCAGGCCATCGACGCGGGTCGTCCCGACGCCGAACAGGCCGCCGGAATCGCCAAGGCCAAGGCGGGCCGCGTTGCCGAACTGGCGGTGCAGGAGGCGGTTCAGATGCATGGCGGCGTCGGCATGACGGACGAGTTCGATGTCGGCCTGTTCATGAAGCGCGTCCGCGTCCTGAACGAACTTCTCGGCGACGCCCATTTCCACGCTGAACGACTGGCCCGCGCCCAGGGCTTCTAACGTCCTTCTCCCCTTGAGGGAGAAGGTGGCCTGCAAAGCAGGTCGGATGAGGGGTGTCGGCGCGCCCTAACCCGGTTAAGCTGCACGCGATGGAGAAGCCCTCCGACAGTGGCCCGTCGATCTCGCAGCGTGCCGACCGATGCCGAAGTCGCGCTTTGGATACTCCTGAAGGATCGGCGGCTGCATGGATTCAAATTTCGCAGGCAGGCTCCAATCGGTCCCTATGTCGCAGACTTCGCCTGCCACGGCCTGAAGCTGGTCATTGAGGCCGACGGCGGGATCCATCGCTTGACCGAAGCGCGCGACGCGGACCGGGACGCCTGGCTGGCCGAGGCTGGTTATACGGTGCTGCGCTTCGACAACTCCGCGATACTGCACACTCCGAACCTCGTGTTCGACGCGGTGCGCCGGCACGTCGAAGGACTGCGCCGACACCCCTCATCCGTCTCACTCCGCGAGCCACCTTCTCCCTCAAGGGGAGAAGGATGATGCCGCATACCGTTTGATCCAGGGCAAAGCTGTGCGGCTCAGGATGACGGGGCGGGATTCACTCGCTACACCTCCCGGTAAGGGAGAAACGACATGACGCGATCCAACGCGCCCGCCTATCAGAGCGGTTTCGGCAACCACTTCGCGACGGAGGCGGTGGACGGCGCCCTGCCGGTGGGACGCAACTCGCCGCAGCGCCCCGCGCTGGGCCTCTATGCCGAACAGCTGTCGGGCACGGCCTTCACCGCTCCGCGCGACCATAATCTGAGAAGCTGGCTCTATCGCCTGCGGCCGTCGGCCCAGCACGGGCCTTATCAGCCGTTCGCGCAGGGGAGGGTGCGCTCCGGTCCCTTCACCGAGACGCCGCCCAATCCCAACCGGATGCGCTGGGACCCGCTGCCCATGCCGGACCAGCCGACCGACTGGGTCGAGGGGCTGACCACCTATGGCGGCAACGGTTGCGCCGATTCCGGGACAGGGGTGGGCGTCCACCTCTATGTCGCCAACCGCTCGATGGTCGATCGGGTCTTCTATTCGGCCGACGGTGAGCTGCTGATCGTGCCGCAACTGGGGACGCAGCGCTTCGTCACCGAGATGGGGGTGATCGAGGCGGCGCCGGGCCACGTGGTCGTCATCCCGCGCGGCGTGCGCTTCCGCGTCGAGGTGGACGGTGAGGTTCGCGGCTATGTCTGCGAGAACTACGGCGCGCCCTTCCGCCTGCCGGACCTCGGCCCCATCGGCTCCAACGGCCTGGCCAATCCGCGCGATTTCGAGACCCCGGTCGCCGCCTTCGAGGACGTGGATCGTCCGACCGAGTGCGTTCAGAAATACGGCGGCAAGCTGTGGGCTGTGACCTTCGACCACAGCCCTCTGGACGTGGTCGCCTGGCACGGCAACTACGCCCCCTATCGCTATGACACGGCGCGGTTCAACACCATCGGCACGGTCAGCTTCGACCACCCGGACCCGTCGATCTTCACTGTCCTGACCAGCCCGTCGGACACGCCGGGCACGGCCAACTGCGACTTCGTCATCTTCCCGCCGCGCTGGATGGTGGCCGAGGACACCTTCCGTCCGCCGTGGTTCCATCGCAACGTCATGAGCGAGTTCATGGGGCTGATCTTCGGCGAGTATGACGCCAAGGCGGGCGGCTTCGCCCCCGGCGGCGCCTCCCTGCACAACCGGATGAGCGGCCACGGTCCGGATCAGGCCAGCTGGGACGGGGCGACCAGGGCCGAGCTGAAGCCGGTGAAGATCGAGAACACCCTGGCCTTCATGTTCGAGACGCGCATGCCCATCCGCACGACGCAATGGGCCGAGCAGACGCCGTTGATGCAGCTCGACTACGACGACTGCTGGACCGGCTTCCAGAAAGGCCGCACGGCGTGAGGGGAAAATCATCGTGGCGGCGGGGCTTTCGGCTCTGCTGGCGCTGGCCGGATGCGCGCCGTCCGCCGAGAAGGCGACCGATCAGTCCGCCGAGGTCGCGGCCTGCGCCGCTCGGGGCGGAGAGATGCGTCCCGTGGGACGGCTGCAGAGCGTCCAGTGCGTCATTCGCTACGCCGATGCGGGGAAGCCCTGCACCGACGGCGCCCAGTGTCAGGGCGACTGCCTGGCGTCCGCTGACGCCCGCCCTGCGGTCGGCGCGGCCGCGAGCGGCTTCTGCGCCGCAGACAGCAATCGTTTCGGCTGTCGCACCGTGATCGAGCACAGTCAGGCCAAGCCGACGCTCTGCATCGACTGACGTCATGAAAAGGGCCCCGTCGCGATCACGACGGGGCCCTTGTTCTGTGCGAGGTCTGTTTAGGACTTCGGCGGGGTGTTCGAGGTGGTCATGCCGCCGTCCAGGTTGCCGGCCTCGGCCTTGATGGCGTCAGCCTTCTCGTCGGCCTTCTTCTGCACGGCGTCGGCCTGGGCGTTGAGGGCGTCGGCCTGTGCGTCGGTCGGGGCGACGTCGGCCTGGTTCTCAAGCTGCGTGGCGGTGACGTCGGCTTCCGCTTCCACGGCGTCGGCGCGAGCGTCCGCTTCCTTCTCGGCCGGGTTCTGGCAGGCGGCCAGGCCGGTCATGGCGGCGACGGAAACAGCGGCGAGAACGAGTTTGCGCATGGTTGTGCTCCAGATGGTTGAGCCTTGGAAACTCGCGGGCTCACAATCGGTTCACGCCTCTGTGATCACGTTTTTCAGCCTGCTTCGGCGAAGGCCACGCGCGCCGCGCCCAAAAGGGCGGCGTGTTCATGCAGGATCACCTTGGTGGGGATGGCGGCCATATAGTCTTGAAAACGTCCCTTGCGCTCGAACCGTCGGCGGAAGGGGCTGGCCTGGATGAAGGGCAGGATGCGCGGGACGATGCCGCCGGCGATATAGACCCCGCCGCGCGCGCCGGTGGTCAGGGCGATGTCGCCAGCCACGGCGCCCAGCATGGCGCAGAAGCGGGCCAGGGTGGCGCCGCAGGGACTGTTCGGATCGTCCAGCGCCTGGGTCGTGATCTGGGCGGGGTCGTCGATATGGCTCTCGCGGCCGTCGATCTCGGCCAGGGCGCGATGCAGGTTCAGCAGGCCCGGTCCGCAGATCAATCGTTCGATGGACACGCGGTCGTAGCGGCGGCGCAGGATGCGGAGCACCTCATCCTCGACCTCGTCGCCGGGAGCGAAACAGGCGTGGCCGCCTTCGCTGGGCAGGGCCATCTCGCGCCCGCGGGCGTCGCGCGCCAGGGCGGACATGCCGAAGCCCGTGCCGGGGCCCAGCACGGCGATGGCGGCGTGCGGGTCGCCTTCGGTCGGCCCGCCCAGGGGCGCCAGCTGGTCGGCCGGCACGATCGGCGCGCCCCAGGCCAGGGCCTCGAAATCGTTGATCAGCCGGGCCGGATTGAGGCCCAGAGACTGGAGCTCCTTCTCCGACAGACGCCAGGGCGAGTTGGTCAGGTCGATGGCGCCGTCCGTGACCGGCCCGGCCACGGCGATGACCCCGCCTGCGGGCTTGGTCGCGCAGTCGTCGAGGTAGGCCTGCACCCCCTGGAGAAAGGTCGGATAGGTCTCGGCCGGGAAGCTGTCGAAATGCTCGAGCCGAGGATGGCCGTCGACCATGCGGGCCAGGGCGAAGCGGGCGTTGGTTCCGCCGACGTCGCCTACCAATAGGGTCGCGTCCCTCATGCTTTCTCCTTCGCGGGTTCTCCTGGCGGGTTCAGGCGTCCACGGCGCGATCGACCAGGTTCGGATCGGGCGGGCCGTCGTCATGGCCGTTGGCGCCGATGGGCGAGGCGAAGCAGACGCTGGCGCCTTCCTCCGCCGTCGACACCGTCTGACGGAAGGCGCCGAACAGTTCACGACCATAACCCCAGGACGAGCCTTCGGCATGGGCGCGCGAGCGCTTCGCCGCCGGGCGTGCGTCCAGATCCTCGATCCCCAACGTGGTCAGCACTCCCGCCTCGGGGTCCAGCCGGATCACGTCGCCGTCGCGGACGTAGGCCAGGGGGCCGCCGGCCAGGGCTTCGGGGCTGACATGGATGGCGGCGGGCGTCTTGCCGCTGGCGCCTGACATGCGGCCGTCGGTGACGAAGGCGACCTTGAAGCCCTTGTCCTGCAGCACAGACAGGGCCGGCGACAGGCTGTGCAGTTCCGGCATGCCGTTGGCCTTGGGTCCCTGGAAGCGCAGCACCAGCACCACGTCGCGGTTCAACTGGCCGTCCTTGAAGGCCTGCAAGGCGTCTTCCTGGGTCTCGAACACGGCGGCGGGGGCCTCGACGATGCGGTTCTCGGGCTTGACCGCCGAGACCTTGATCACCGCCCGTCCCAGATCGCCCTGCACCAGCCGCAGGCCCCCCTCGCGGTCGAACGGGTCCGAGGCGGGCCGCAGGATGGTCAGGTCCAGGCTCTCCTTCACCGTGTCGCGCCAGACCAGTTCGCCGTCCTCCAGCCGAGGCTCCTTGAAGTACGGCTCGAGCCCCTGACCCATGATGGTGGTCACGTCGGGATGCAGGTTCCCGGCCTCGACCAGTTCGCGGGTGACGAAGGCCACGCCGCCCGCCGCCTGGAAGGCGTTCACGTCGGCTGAACCGTTGGGATAGACCCGCGCCAGCAACGGCGTCACCGACGACAGCTGGTCCATGTCGGTCCAGTCGATCAGCACCCCTGCGGCCCGCGCCATGGCGACCAGGTGGATGGCGTGGTTGGTCGAGCCGCCGGTGGCCAGCAGGGCGACGATCATGTTTACGATGGTCTTTTCCGATACGACGTCGGCCATGCGCCCGCGCCCCTCGCGCGCCAGTTCGACGGCCCGCTGAGCCGCCGCCGCCGTCAGGGCGTCGCGCAGCCCGGTGTCGGGATGCACGAAGGCGGTCGAGGGCATGTGCAGCCCGGCGACCTCCATCATCATCTGGTTGGAATTGGCCGTGCCGTAGAAGGTGCAGGTGCCGGGCGAATGATAGGAGGCGATCTCGCTCTTCAGCAGTTCGGCGCGGTCGATCAGACCTTGGGCGTATTCGGCGCGGATGCGGGCCTTCTCGGCGTTGGGAAGGCCCGAGGGCATCGGCCCGGCCGGGGCGAAGACGACCGGCAGATGGCCGAAGGCCAGGGCGCCCATGAACAGCCCCGGCACGATCTTGTCGCACACGCCCAGCATCAGGGCGGCGTCGAACGCATCGTGGGTCAGGGCCACCCCCGTCGACATGGCGATGACGTCGCGGCTGAACAGGCTCAGCTCCATGCCGGGGCGCCCCTGCGTGACGCCGTCGCACATGGCCGGGGTTCCGCCCGCCACCTGGGCCGTGGCGCCGACCTCGCGCGCGGCCTGACGGATAACCTCCGGAAAGCGCTCGAACGGCTGATGCGCCGACAGCATGTCGTTATAGGCGGTGACGACGCCGAGGTTGGGCTGGGCCCCGGTCATGGCCGTCAGCTTGTCGGCGACTGTCTGGCCCGCAAAGGCGTGGGCCCAGTTGGCGCAGGACAGCTTGCCCCGCCCCGGCCCCGATCCCGTCGTCGCGTCCATGCGGCGCAGATAGTCGGCGCGGGTCTTGCGGCTGCGTTCGACGATGCGGGCGGTGACCTCGGCCACCACAGGATTGAGCGCCATCACTCGGCCTCCGTCCAGAACACTTCAAGGGGGGCGTTCGCTGCGATCAGGGCGGCGATGGGGTTTACGGCAGGATCGCCCGCAGCCTCGCGCTCGAATACGACGCGCTTCTTGGCTCCGGTCAGGGCCAGCACCAGGCGCCGGGCTGAGACCAGCCAGGGCAGGTTGAGCGTCAGCCGCTCCTGCGGCGGCGCCGCGCCGTTACGCCCAGCGGGCACGCCGTAGACGGCGGGCTTCAGGCCCGGCGTCAGCAGGGTCGTCAGCGTCGGACTGCCGGGGAACATGGAGCAGATGTGTCCGTCCTCCCCCATGCCCAGCAGGACGGCGTCCAGGGGGCGGCCCTCGGCGGCCAGCGCCTGAGAGGCGATTGCGGCGGCGCGATCCACTGTCACGGCGGGGTTGTAGAGGGGCGTGAAGCGCGCCGCGGCGGCCCGGCCGGTCAACAGGGTGCGCTTCAGCAAGGCCGCATTCGAGTCAGGCGAGGTTTCGGGCACATAGCGCTCGTCAACCAGGGTCGCCGTAACCCCGGCCCAGTCGAGGTCGGCCTCAGACAACCGCGCGTAGATGGGCGAGGGCGTCGATCCGCCCGATCCGGCGAACAGGGCGCGTCCGCCTGCAGCCAGGGCGTTCGCCAACGCCTCGGCCAGCGCGTTCGCTGCAGCTTCGGCCCAGGCGTCGCGGGTGGTAAAGGTCTGGCTCGCAATCATCGCGTGTTCCACTTCCGGCCCGTGCGCGACAGCAGCAGGTCGGCCGCCTCCGGCCCCCAGGTCCCGGCGTCATAGTCCAGCGGCCGGCACTCGCGGCAGGCCCAGGCGTCGGCCACCTCATCGATCCATTTCCACGCCTGTTCCGCCTCGTCCCGGCGCACGAACAGGGTGGAGTCGCCGTGCAGGGCGTCCAACAACAGCCGTTCATAGGCGATGCGGCGGCGCGGCGGCGCGGCGTCCTTGCCGTCCTGCCCCCACGACAGACTCATCTGGATCGGTTGAAGCTGCATCCTCTGCTCCAGCCCCGGCTTCTTGTTCATGACCGACAGGGAGATGTCCTCATCGGGCTGAAGCTCGATGACCAGGCGGTTGTCGTAGATGGCCCCGCGCTCGCCGTGGCCGAAGATGGAGTGGGGCACCGGCTTGAACTGGATGACGATCTCGGTGCGCTTCTCTGGAAGCCGCTTGCCGGTGCGCATGAAGAAGGGCACCCCCGCCCAGCGCCAGTTGTCGATATCGGCCCGGATGGCGACGAAGGTCTCCGTGTCCGACGGCTGGCCGCGCTCGGTCTCATAGCTGTCGACGGTGCGGCCCTCGACCGCGCCTTCCACATACTGGCCGCGCACGGTGACGCGTTCGGCGTCCTCGGCGGTGACGGGGCGCAGGGAGCGCAGCACCTTCACCTTTTCGTTGCGCACCGAATCCGGGTCCAGGTCGCTGGGCGGCTCCATCGCCACGAGGCACAGCAGCTGCAGCATATGGTTCTGCACCATGTCCCGCAGCGCGCCGTATTCGTCGTAATAGGGCCAGCGGTCGCCGACGCCGACCGTCTCTCCGACCGTGATCTGCACATGGTCGATGGTCAGATTGTTCCACAGCGGTTCGAAGATGGCGTTGCCGAAGCGCAGGGCGATCAGGTTCTGCACCGTCTCCTTGCCCAGGTAGTGGTCAATGCGGAACACCTGCCGCTCGTCAAAGGCGTGGGCCACGGCGTCGTCGATTTCGAGGAAGCTCTCCAGGTCGCGGCCGACCGGCTTCTCCAGCACGATGCGATCGTTTTTCTCGGCCAGGCCGGCCGTTTTCATGGCTGTGACGATGCGGCCGTAGAGAGAGGGCGACACCGCCAGGAAGGAGACGGTGTCCCCTTCGCCGGACCGGGCCTTCAACGCGCGCAGGCTCTCGGCGTCGGTGGCGTCCACCGCCAGGTAGTCGAGCCGGGCGGCCAGGCGCGCCCAGCTGGCCTCGTCCCAGGCGTCGTCGGCCTCGGCGCGGGGCTGCACCGCCTGGCGCACCTTGGCGATGTAGTCCTCGGCCGTCTCCTGAGATCGGGCGGCGCCGATGATCTTGAGCCCTTGGGGCAGGAGGCCGTCATGATCCAGGAAGTAGAGCGACGGCAAAAGCATCCGCATGGCGAGGTCGCCGCCGCCGCCGAACAGGATCAAAGCCGCCATCTAGGGCCTCCCTCGCAGAAGATCGGCCCGCCAAGCGAGACCGTAGTCAGCCAGAGTGATTGGCCGGTTCCGCCCGCCGGGCCAAGACATCCAGCACGTCCTGAAACACCATGTGACGGGCGTGCAGAAGCACCAGCAGGTGATAGATCAAATCCGCCGCCTCGCTGGCGAGTTCCGCATTATCTCCTGCCGCCCCGGCCAGAGCCGTTTCGACCCCCTCTTCGCCGACCTTCTGCGCGGCGCGTTTGGGGCCCTGGGCGATCAGGCGCGCGGTCCAGCTGTCGTTGGGATCGGCCTGGGCGCGGACATGGATGGTGCGCTCCAGCCGGCCGACGCGGCCGAGCCCCGGCGCGTCCTCCTCGCCGAAGCAGCTGATGCGGTTCAGGTGGCAGGCGTTGCCGACCGGGCGCACCTTCACCACCACGGCGTCGCCGTCGCAGTCGGGCGTCACCGAGACGACGTTGAGGAAATTCCCCGACGTCTCGCCCTTGCGCCACCGCCCGCCGCGCGAGCGCGAGAAGAAGGTCGCCTGCCCGCTGTCCAGCGTCTCCTTCAGCGCCGCCTCGTCCATATAGGCGAGGGTCAGCACCTGCAGGGTGTCGGCGTCCTGCACCACGGCGGGGATCAGGCCGTTTCCTTTGGCGAAGTCGATGGATTGAAGGTCGAGCATCATTCTAATCCGCTCATCCCGGCGGACGCCGGGATCCAGTACGAGCCACGCGACGCGGCGTTGGAGATCATGTGCCTGAAAGCCTGCAAGTCTGCGTTTGCGGCCAAAGCACTGGATCCCGGCGTCCGCCGGGATGAGCGGGAGGGGAGGGCCAGTTCATATCCTCACCTCCACGCCCTGCTGATCCAGATAACGCTTCAACTCCGGCACTGTGATCGCGCCTGAGTGAAACACGCTGGCCGCCAACGCGCCCGACACATCCGCCTCCACGAACACGTCGCGGAAATGCTCCACCGCGCCCGCCCCGCCGGACGCCACCAGCGGAATGGTCAAACGCCGCCTCGCCTCGGCCAGTTGGCCCACGTCATACCCCTTCCGCACCCCGTCCTGATCGATGCAGTTCAGCACGATTTCGCCGGCGCCCAGCCCCTGCGCCTCGACGATCCACTCCATCGTCAGCCGCCCCGCGCCGCGCCGGGCGTCCGGATCGCCGGTGTATTGATGCACCCGCCATTCGCCGTCCTGAAAGGCGCTGTCGACGCCGACGACGACGCACTGACGCCCCAGCCGCGCGGCCATCTCGCCGATCAGTTCGGGTCGCTCGAGGGCGGGCGAGTTGATCGACACCTTGTCCGCGCCGTGATCGAGGCAGCGCGCCGCCTGCTCCACCGTGCGGATGCCGCCCGCCACGCAGAAGGGAATGTCCAGCAGCCGGGCGATGTCCTGCACCCAGCCGTAATCCAGCGTCCGCCCCTCGGGGCTGGCGGTGATGTCGTAGAAGACCAGTTCGTCGGCGCCCTGATCGCGATAGCGCGCGGCCAGTTCGGCGGCGTCGCCCATGTCGACGTGCCCCTCGAACCGCACGCCCTTGACCACGCGACCGTCCTTGACGTCGAGGCACGGGATGATGCGTCTCGCCGTCATGGGGCGACGGCTTTCAGCGCCTCGGCCACTGTGAAGCGGCCGGTATAGAGGGCGCGGCCGGTGATGGCGCCGGCGCAGCCGATCGCCTTGGCGGCGATCAGGTCGTCCAGATCGGCCACCCCGCCCGAGGCCTGAATCTCCAACTCAGGCCGACGGCGGATGGCCTCGGCGAGCAGCTCTTGATTCAGGCCGGTCAGGGCGCCGTCGCGACCGACGTCCGTGATCAGGATATGGCGCAGCATCCCGACCGGATAGCGCTCCAGCACGCTCCACAGATCCACGCCCGACGACTGGGTCCAGCCTTTCAGGGCGGGCACGGGCAGGCCGTCCTCGTAGCGGACGTCCAGGGCCAGGGCGATGGCTTCGGGGCCGAACTGCTCCAGCCATTTCAGCACCAGATCCGTATCGGTGACGGCCAGCGAGCCGATGACGACGCGGCTGATCCCGGCGCCCAGCAGGTGCTCGATATCCTTTTCCGAGCGGACGCCGCCGCCCGACTGGACCTTGATGTCCACGGCCTGGGCCATGTCGCCGATCAGCGCATACTGACGCGCCTCGCCCGCCTGCGCCCCGTCCAGGTCGATGACGTGGATCCACTCGGCCCCCTCGGCGGTGAAGGCCGCCAGCCGGTTGGCGGGATGGGAGTCATAGCGGGTCACCTGATTGAAATCGCCGTGCAGCAGGCGAACCGCATGGCCGTCGATCAGGTCAATGGCGGGATAGATGATCACGCGGGCAGCTCCAGGAAGTTCTTCAGAATACGCGCGCCGAGCGCGGCCGAGCGTTCCGGGTGGAACTGGCAGCCCCAGCGATTGGCGCTGTTGACCATGGCGGGCACGGGGACGCCGTAGTCGGCGGCGGCGAGGGTCGCCGGGCCGTCGGGACAGACATAGCCGTGGACGAAATAGGCCCAGTCGCCGTCTTTCACGCCATCCAGCAGCGGGTCGTCGCGACGGGTCGTCAGACGGCTCCACCCCATGTGCGGAGAGGGGCGCGACGGGGCGGGAAGGATGGCCTCGACCCGGCCGGGGATCAGACCCAGCAGGTCGGCGCCCCCATTCTCAGCCTCCTCGTCCTCTGCGCTGGCGTCGAACAGCAGCTGCTGGCCCAGACAGACGCCCAGCAGGGGGCGTTGAAACCGGCGCAGCGGTTCGATCAGGTCCAGCGCCTTCAGCCGCTGCATGGCGTAGCCTGCGGCGCCGACGCCGGGCAGGATGATGCGCTCGGCCTCGTCCACATCGGCCGGGGCGTCGGTGATCCGCACGCGCGCGCCCAGCCGCTCCAGCGCGAACCGTACCGAAGCGACATTGCCCGAGCCGTAGCCGATCAGAGTGACGTTCACAGCACGCCCTTGGTGCTGGGCACGGCGTCGCCTTCGACCCGGATCGCCTGACGCAGCGCGCGGCCCAGCGCCTTGAACACGGCCTCGGTCTTGTGGTGGTCGTCGTCGCCGGTGACGCGGACGTGGACCGCCGCGCCCAGATTCTCGGCCAGCGAGCGCACCACGTGCGCCGTCAGATCGGTGCGGTAATCGCCCAGCATCGGCGTGGCGAAGGTCCCTTCGAACACCGGATAGGGCCGTCCCGACAGGTCGATGGAGACGGACGCCTCGGCCTCGTCCATCGGCAGGACGAAGCCGTAGCGGCCGATGCCGCGCCGCTCGCCCAGCGCCTGTTTCAACGCCTGACCCAGAGCAATGGCGCAGTCCTCGACGGTGTGGTGCGGGTCGATGTGCAGGTCGCCTTCGCACGACAGGCGGATGGAGAAGCCGCCGTGCGCCGCCATCTGTTCGATCATGTGGTCGAAGAAGCCGACGCCGGTTTCGATCTTTACCGGCCCGGCGCTGTCCAGATCGACGGCGCAGACGATGCGCGTCTCCCTGGTGTCGCGGATGGCCTGACCGATGCGATTGCGGCGCGCGCCGGGGTTGGCGGCGCCCAGGGCGGTCAGCAGCCGGTCGTTGACCTCGGGCTTCAGCGAGACGGGCAGGCGCACCCGTTCGCCCGCCGGATCGGCGGCCAGGCCATAGCGGCGCAGGGCCTCGACCGCGCCCGCCGGGTCGGAGGGTCTGGCGATGATCACCGGCCCCGCCCCGGCCTCCAGCGACATGATGCGCGACAGGGCCTCGGCGACGCGGGCGCGCTCGCGGCGCACGCTGCTGATGCGTTCGGCCGTCTCCATCATCCGCGACGGGTCCAGCGCCTGCATCGCCAGCCGCACCGAGACCTCGGGCAGGGCGTAGGGCTCCAGCACGCCGACCAGCCGCGCCAGCGTCTGCGACTGCGCGACCGCCGCCCCGACCCGCGCCCCGGCCAGCCCGTAGGCCAGCGACAGGCTGCGCAGCACGATCAGATTGGCGTGGTCCTTCACCACGGCGGCGGCGGAAGGCGCTTCGGCGAACTCGACCAGTCCCTCGTCCACGACCAGCAGGGCGGGGGCGACGCGCGCGGCCATCTCGGCCACGGCCTCGGGCGAACCGAGGGCGCGGACGACCACGGCGGCGGTGTCGGCGCCGTCGGCCGGGCGGGCGTAGAGGGCGGCCAGTTGCGTATAGGGCTCGGCGTCGGGCGCCTGCACCTTCTGCCCGTCGCGCGCGGCGAGACGCCAGACCAGCTCCAGCCCGTGCGTCAGCCCCCGCGTCGGCAGCACCTGACCGGCGTCGACGCCATAGAGGGCGGACATGCGGGCCGTCAGCGCGACCGGGTCGGCCGGATAACGCTCCAGACCGTCGCCGCCTGAAACCAGCGGAGGATAGGGGCCGGGCAGGCTCATCCCGCGCTCCTCAGATCGGCGGCCCTCGCGTGGGCCTCCAGCCCTTCCAGCCGGGCCAGGGCGGCGGCGACGGGGGCCAGGGCGGCGGCGCCCTGTTCGCTGACGGTCTGCACCGACATGGCGGTCATGAAGCTGGCGGTGGTCACGCCGCCCAGCGTCCGAGCCGCGCCGTCGGTCGGCAGGACGTGGCTGGGCCCCGCCGCATAGTCGCCCAGAGTTTCGGCCGCCCAGCGCCCGACGAAGACGGCGCCCGCCGCGCTGATGCGCTCGACCAGTTGCTCGGCCTCTTCCGTCTGGATCGACAGGTGTTCGGGGCCATAGAGGTTCGCCACCTCGCACGCCTCGGTCCTGTCGCGCACGCGGATGGCGCGGGCTTCGGCCAGCGAGGCGCGGGCGATGGCGGCGCGCGGCAGGCGCTCCAATTGACGCTCGACCTCGGCGATGATCTCGCTCAGGGCCGTGCCGCTGTCCGACACGAGGATAGCCTGCGCATCGGCGTCATGCTCGGCCTGACTGAGCAGGTCCGCCGCGACGATCTCGAAATCGGCGTCGCGGTCGGCGATGACCAGCAGTTCCGACGGACCTGCAGGCAGGTCGCAGGCCGGACCGCCGGGCAGGGCGGAGGCGTATCGCTTGGCCTCGGCCACATAGGCGTTGCCGGGGCCGAACAGCTTGTCGACGGGGGCGATGACGCCGTCTTCCAGCTCGACGCCGAAGGTCAGGGCGGCGATGGCCTGCGCCCCGCCCAGCAGCCACAGTTCGTCCAGCCCCGCCTCGGCGGCGGCGGCGATCATGGCGGGGTGGACCGAGCCGTCCTTCGACGGCGGCGTCACGGCGATGCGCCGCCCGACCCCGGCCACGCCCGCCGGTATGGCCAGCATCAGCAGCGATGAAAACAGCGGCGCCGTTCCGCCTGGAACGTAGAGCCCCGCCGAGCCGATGGGGCGCCAGACCAGTTTCGACTTCACGCCCGGCGTCGTCTCGATGGAGGGCGTGTCCTCGGGCCGGGTCGCCTGATGGAAGACGCGCACATTGTCGGCGGCGACGCGCAGGGCGCGGGCGGCGGCGGGGGGCAGGTCGCGGCGGGCCTTCGCGGCGGCGGCTTCGGTGATCTCGATGCGGCGCGGCGCGGCGCCGTCCAGACGCGTCGCCCAGTCGGTCACGGCCTCGCCGCCGCGCGCCTGCACGTCGTCGAAGATCTCGCGCACCACGCTGGTGACGAAGCCCTCGGTGCGGCGTTGCGGACGGGCCAGCGCATCCTTGCGCCCGGCGGCGTCGAGTTGGTTCCAGTCGATACGCTTCATCACATCATCTTCTCGATGGGCAGGACCAGTATGGCCGAGGCCCCTTCGGCCTTCAGTTTCTCCAGCGTCTCCCAGAAGACCGCCTCCTGACAGACGGCGTGGACGGCCACGGCGTCGTCGCGGCCCGACAGGGGCATGACGGTGGGCGAGCCTGCGCCGGGGAGAAGAGCCGTGATCCGGTCCAGCGCCGCGCGCGGCGCGTTCAACATCACGTATTTGGCGCCCTGCGAAGAAACCACGCCCGCCATCCGCTCGACGATGGAGTCCAGCAGGTGTTGAAGCCCGGCCTCGGGCGGCGTCGGCGCCTTGATCAGCACCGCCTGACTGTCCAGCACCGTCTCGCGCGCGCTCAGGCCGTTGGCCTCCAGCGTGGCCCCGGTCGAGACCAGATCGCAGATGGCGGCGGCCAGCTTCAGCCGGGGGGCCACCTCGACCGCGCCGCGCATGGTGACGATGTCCGCGCCGACGCCCGCCTCATCCAGAAAGCGACGCAGGATCCTGGGGTAGGAGGTGGCGATCCTTAAGCCCTGCAACGACGCCGGCCCGGCGTAATCCAGCGTCGGCGGCGTCGCGATCTTCAGCGTGCAGCGCCCGAAGCCCAGCGGCATGACGACCTCGGCGTTCGGCCCGCCGTTCTTCACCTCTTCCAGCACATTCTCGCCGACGATGCCCAGATCACAGACCCCGTCCGCCACGAAGGTCGGAATGTCGTCGTCGCGCACCCGCAGCAGGTCGATCGGATAGTTCTCGATCCGGTACAGCAGGTCGTTGTTGCCCTTGACCACGCGCAGGCCCGCATCGCGGACCAGATCGAGGCTGCGTTCGGCCAGACGGCCGGATTTCTGGACGGCGATGCGCAGCCGCCCCTGAACCGTGCTCATGATGTCAACTCAGGCTTTCAGTCTGTCCAGCACCAGCCGATAGCCCTGGTGCGGCATGTCTTTCAGAGAGCGCGCGACACGCACGACGGTGGTCGGGCTGGCCGGGGCCTCGGCGGCGATCTCACGATAGGTCCTGTCCCCGGCGTCCAGCATCCGCGCCACCTGCCACCGCTCGGCCATGGCGCGCAGCTCGGCCGGGGTGCACAGATCGGCCAGAAACGCGTCTGCCTCCTCTCGCGTTTTCAGCGAGAGCAGGGCGTCCAGCAATGCAGTCCTGGCGGCGTCGGTGCTCATGGTGTGTTCCATTATGCTGTAACAATGGAACGGTCAACCGGTTTTCCCGCCTATCGGCCCAGCGATGGTGCGCAAACGCGGTAGCGCTTCGCTTCCGGCGTCTCTATCTGCGCTTTCATGAGCAAGGTTCTGATCATCGGCGCGGGACACGCGGGGGGCTCGGCGGCGGCGCTGCTGAGGCAGTATGGGTTCGAGGGCGAGATCGTCCTAGCGGGGCAGGAGACGGCACCGCCCTATCAGCGACCGCCCCTGTCCAAGGCCTGGCTGAAGGGGGAGGCGGGTCTGGAAGACCTGCTGCTGCGCCCCGAGAGCTTCTACGCCGAGCAGGACATCGACCTGCGCACCGGCGTCACGGCGACCGCCATCGACGCGGACGCCAGGACCGTGACCTTCGCCGACGGGACGGTCGAGACCTACGATGTCCTGATCCTGGCCACCGGATCGACGGCCCGCAAGCTGGCCATCCCCGGCGCGGATCGGCCCGACCTGCTGGAGCTTCGCACCCTGGAGGACGCCGAGCGGCTGAAGGCGGTTCTCGCCCCCGGCAAGCGGTTGGCGGTGGTCGGCGGCGGCTATGTGGGTCTGGAGGCGGCGGCCTCGGCCCGTGCGCTGGGCGCCGAGGCGGTGGTGATCGAGCGCATGGACCGGGTGCTGGCCCGCGTGGCGTCGCAGCCCCTGTCGACCTTCTTTACCGAACTGCACAAAAAGCACGGCGTCGAGATCCTGACCGGCGTCGAGGTTGCGGGGTTCGAGGATGCGGGCGTGCGTCTGGCGGACGGCGAACTGATCGCGGCGGACGCGGTTCTGGTCGGCGTCGGCGCCTTCGCCTGCGAGGCTCTGGCGCGAACGGCGGGGTTGGCCTGCGACAATGGCGTGGTCGTCGATGCGGCGGCCCGCACCAATGACCCGAACATCTACGCGATCGGCGATGTGACGCGGCGGCCCATCCCGGTCCACGGCGGCGTCATGCATCGGCTGGAGAGCGTGCCCAACGCCCTGGAGCAGGCCAAGCAGGCGGCCTCGGCCATCGTCGGCCGCGCAGCCCCGGCGCCGGAAGTGCCGTGGTTCTGGTCCGACCAATACGACGTCAAGCTGCAGATCGCGGGCGTGCCCTTCGACGCCGACCGCCAGCTGGTGCGCGGCGATCCGGCCGGCGGCGCCTTCTCCGTCTTCCACCTCAGCGGCGAACGCATCGTCTGCGTCGAGGCGGTGAACGCCCCGGCCGACTTCATGGGCGGGCGACTGCTGATCGGGAAGGGGACGCCGGTCGACGACGCCCTGCTGGGCGATCCCTCGACGTCGATCAAGGCGGTGGCCAAGGGGTAGGTGTGACTTCTGTGTGACACCTGACCCGCAAGTGCGATTTAGTCGCAGGAGTCAGATTGTCGCACCTTGAAATGGTGCTAATGCGAGCCGGTCTCAATCACTGACCGGTTCCTCCCCATGTCCGACACTCGCTCCGCCGCCCTCAAGGCGCTCCTGTTTGCGTCCAGCGCCGCCGGGATGCTGTGCGCGGCGCCGGCGATGGCTGCGGTCGCCGACGAGGCTGCGCCCGCCGACGGCGTGGTCAGTCAGGACGCCACCAATCTGGGCACGGTGGATGTGAACGGCCATCGCGTGAAGCGCGAGCCGAAGGACCCGCAGTTCGTGGCGCCTCTGGTCGACACGCCGCGCACCGTGACGGTGATCCCGCAACAGATCATCGAACAGACCGCCGCCACCTCCTTGCAGGATATTCTGCGCACCTCGCCGGGCATCACCTTCGGCGCGGGCGAGGGCGGTCAGCCCCTGGCGGACCGGCCCTTCATCCGGGGACAGGCTTCGGGCAACAACATCTTCGTCGACGGCATCCGCGACACGGGCGGCCAGCAGCGCGAAGTCTTCAACCTGGAGCAGGTCGAGGTCATCAAGGGCGCCGATTCCGTTTACTCGGGTCGGGGTTCGGGCGGCGGCAGCATCAATCTGGGCTCCAAGTCGCCGCGTCTGACCGACTTCGTCCATGGCTCAGCCGGCGTCGGCACGGACGACTATCTGCGCGGCACGGTGGACGCCAACTGGCAGGTCGGTCCGACCGCCGCCATGCGTCTGAACGTCATGGCCTCGCAGGGCGACGTGCCGGGCCGCAACGGGGCCGATTTCGACAAGTGGGGCGTCGGCGCCTCGATCGCCGCGGGCCTGGGCACGCCGACGACAGTCACCGCCAGCTACTACCACCTCGACAGCAATCAGACGCCCGACTACGGCATCCCGCTCTACACCAAGCTGGGCGGGGCGACGACGGCGCCGCGCCCGGACGCCTCGGGCGTGCTGGACGTGCCCTACGACAGCTTTTACGGCCTGAAGGCGCGCGACTATCTGAACAATACGGTCGACAGCCTGACGCTGGAGATCGAGCATCGCTTCAGCGACACCCTGGCTCTGCGCAACGTCACCCGCTACTCGCAGACGCTGAACGACTATGTCGTCACCAACCCCGGCGACGGCGGCGCGGCCGAGCAGATCAACGGCGTCTGGTGGATGAAGAGGGGTCTGAAGTCGCGCTGGAACCCGGCCGAGACCCTGGCCAACGTCACCGACCTGCACGGCTCCTTCCTGACCGGCGCGATCAAGCATGACTTCGACGTCGGCCTGGAGTTGTCGCGTGAGAAGAACCGTAACGCCTCCTATAATGTCACCACCCTGACCGGCACGGCCTGCCCGGCGCCGCTGACGGGACTGGACTGCACCCAGGTCTATGCGCCGAACCCGAACGACCCGTGGACGGGTACGATCACGCGCGGGCCGGAGACCTATTCGGACACGGATGCCTTGGGGCTTTACGCCTTTGATTCCGTCAGCCTGGGCGAGCGGTGGAAGCTGAACCTGGGCCTGCGCTACGACCGCTATGACGTCGAGGGCACGGAACTGCCGCGCGGCGCCACGGCGCCCATCATGCGCGAGGCGGACTGGGACTTCGTCAACTATCAGGTGGGTCTGGTCTACAAGCCGACCGCGAACAGCAGCGTCTACGCCTCCTTCTCGACCGCTTCGACGCCGCCCACGATCTCGGCGGGCGATCAGAACGGCGTCGGCGGCGTGGGCAGCGGCAACCTGGCCAGCACCGTGCTGGATCCGGAGCAGACCGAGAGCTTCGAAATCGGCGCCAAGGCCAATCTGTTCGATGACCGGCTGGCGCTCAGCGGCGCCCTGTTCCACCTGACGCGCAAGGACGCCGCCATCGAAGTGGCGCCGGGCCTGTTCGAACAGGCGGGCGAGACCAGGGTCCAGGGCGTGGAGCTGGGCGTGTCGGGCAACATCACCGACAAGTGGCAGGTCTTCGGCGGCTACACCTGGATGGACTCCGAACTGGTGCGCGGCGCCTACAACAGCATCAATCTGGGCGATCCGCTGGCCAATACGCCCGAGCACAGCGCCAGCCTGTTCACCACCTATCGCGTCCTGCCCAAGCTGAGCCTGGGCGGCGGCGTCTATTACGTCTCCAAGTCCTGGGGCGGGAACCAGGGCGGGGCCGGCGGCGGCGGCAACCGCGTCTATGCGCCGGAATACACCCGCGTCGACCTGTTCGCCTCCTACGACATTAACGACCGCGCCTCGCTGCAGCTGAACGTCCAGAACGCCGGGGATGAGGAGTACATCATCCGCACCAACGGGGTGCATCACGCCGATGTCGCCCCGGCGCGCCAGGCGATCCTGACGCTGAACGTCCGCTACTAAGAGGTCGCGTTTCGCGCCATCATGTCGGCCCCGTCGTTCGTTCGAGCGGCGGGGCCGATGCGTTTCCAGACGGTGAGAGAGCCATGCTGCTGCACATCCCCGAAGTCTTCACCAAGGCCGAGGTGAAGGCCCTGCGCCAGACTTTGGACACCGGCCCCTGGGCCGACGGCAACATGACCTCGGGCCATCAGTCGGCGAGCGCCAAGCGCAATCAGCAGCTGCCCGAGGACAGCGCCCAGGCGCGCGAGGTGTCGGCCCTGGTGGTCCAGGCGCTGAACGCCAATCCGATGTTCGTCTCGGCCGCCTTGCCGCACACGATCTTTCCGCCCCTGTTCAATCGCTATGAGGGCGGCGGCGAGTTCGGCACCCACGTCGACAACGCCATCCGCCAGCGGGACGGCCATCGCATCCGCAGCGACCTGTCGGCCACCCTCTTCCTGTCCGAACCCGAGGACTATGACGGCGGCGAGCTGATCATCGAGGAGATGTACGGCGCCCAGTCGATCAAGCTGCCGGCGGGCGATCTGGTCCTCTATCCGTCCAAGAGCCTGCACCGGGTGACGCCGGTCACGCGCGGCGCGCGCGTCTCCAGCTTCATGTGGCTGCAGAGCCTGATCCGCGACGACGCCGACCGCGAGAACCTGTTCCGCCTCGACGTGGCGATCCAGCGGGTCAATCTGGACAAGGGGCCGAAGGATGCTGCGGTGATCGAGCTGACCGGGGTCTATCACAACCTGTTGCGGCGCTGGTCCGAGGTGTGAAGGGCCTGGGCGATCAGGCCGCCTGGGCCGCCTCGCCGCGCGACAGGACCAGGCGGATGGCGTTCAGCAAGGCTTCGGGCTGGATGGGCTTCTGCGCCACCCCGTCCATCCCCGCCGCCAGATAGGCGGTTTCATCGCGCGGATCGGCGTTGGCCGTCAGCGCCAGGATCGGCAGGGCGGCCGCCGGACCGGGCAGGGCGCGGATCGCCCGCGTCGCCGCCACGCCATCCATCACCGGCATCTTCACGTCCATCAGGATCAGGTCGAACGCCGTCGCCGCCGCGCGCTCGACCGCCTGGCGACCGTTCTCGGCGGTCTCGTGGGTGCAGCCGAACAACTCCAGCACCTTGCCCGCCACGAAGCGGTTGGCGGCGTTGTCGTCCACCACCAGCACGTGCAGCGTGGCATGGGCGGTGGGGTCGGCGAGGGCTTCGGGATTGCGGAGGCCGTCCGCCTCGGCCAGGGGAAGGCGCAGGTCGAAACGGAAGCGCGCCCCGCCCTGCGGCGAACGCTCGACGGCCAGCTTGCCATCCATGCGCTCGACGATCTGGCGACAGATCGCCAGACCCAGACCGGCGCCGGCGCCCTGGCGCCCCGCCTCGCCGGTGTTGAACGGTTCGAAGATGGCGCGCGCCGCCTCGTCGCTGACGCCGGGGCCGCTGTCGTCCACCGTAGCCGACAGGCGCACCTGGCCGGTCTCCAGCGTCGTGGTCAGCCGCACAGCGACCGAACCGGCTTCGGTGAACTTCAGGGCGTTGCCGATCAGATTGTTCAGCAACTGCTTCAGCCGCATCTCGTCGCCGACGATCCAGCGGGCGGCGCCGAGGTCGTTCTCGACCCGCAGGTCCAGCGCCTTCTCCTCGGCGCGCGGACTCCACAGGGCGGACAGGTCCGCCGACACCGCCTGCAGGTCCAGCGGGGCGGGCTCCAGCGTCAGCATCCCGGCCTCGGCGCGCGACATGTCCAGCGCGTCGGTCAGCAGGCGCAGCAGGCTGTTTCCCGAATCCAGAATGGTGCGGACGTGGGGGCGCAGAGCCTCCTGCGTCAGTTGCCGCTCCATCAGGGCGGCCACGCCCAGAACCCCGTTCAGGGGCGTGCGGATCTCATGGCTCATCACGGCCAGGAACTCGGACTTGGCCCGGCTGGAGGCGCGGGCCTCGGCCTCGGCGCGGACCAGGTTCTGGGCCAGTTCGGCCATGGCCTCGGCGCGCCGCTTGTGGATCGCCACTCCGGCCTGCAACACGTGCAGCCCCGCCCCCACGCCGACGTAGCGGCCGCGCGAGACGACGATGAACCCCTTCAGCAAGGCACCCAGTCCCGCCGCGTCCATCGACTGGAACAGGACGTCGGCCGAGGCGTCGGCCTCCACGATCATGGGAGCAGGGTCCATCAGCGCCGAGACCGGCCGTCGAGCGTAGAGGGCCCGGCCGAACTCGGCCGCCAGCTTCAGGGTGAAGGCGTTGCGCTCGATCAGACCGACGGGCCGGCCGTCGGCGTCGGCCACGGCGATGACCAGGGTCGCGGGCTCGGCCTCGAAACGGGCCAGGGCGTCCGCCCCCGGCGCGTCCGGCGCCATGGGCGCCGAGGCGTCCACGAAGTCTCCGATCCTGGCCATTCCCAGCCGTCCCCTGCGTTCTGCGAGCGCAGGGTTAGGTCAGGCCGCTTAACAGCCGCTTTTCCGTAAATGAATGTTTTGCAAGAATAATCTGACAGATTATCCGGTAACGGATGATCAGAGGCGCGCCAGCAGTTCGGCCGCAAAGGTCGACAGGCTGTCGTCGCGCGCGCCCATGACCACCACGCGGTCGCCGGGCTGCGCCGTCTCGACGATGCGGTCGCCGCAGTCGGCGCGGGTCGCCAGGGCCTGCGCCTGACGACCGGCCGCGCGCACGCCCGCGGCGATGTCCTCGCTGCCGACGCTGCGGTCGGTGGTGCCGCCGTAATAGACGGGCTCGGGCATCAGCAGCAGGTCGTCCTGCCGCATCAGCCCGGCGAAACCCTCGATGAATTCCTGCTTCATCAGCTTCAGCGGGCCGAAGCCGTGCGGCTGGAACAGGATCAGCAGCCGCCCGTCAAAGGCGTGCAGGGTCTTCAGGGTGGCGGCGATCTTGTCCGGGTTGTGTGCGAAGTCGTCGATGACGGTGACGCCGTTCCGTGTCCCCACGACCTCCAGCCGGCGCCGGATGCCGCTGAACGTCTCCAGGGCCGCGACCGCCTGATCCACCGGCACGCCCAGCGCCTTGACCGCGCCCAGCGCCGCCAGGGCGTTGGCGACATTGTGCGCGCCCGGCACGTTCAGCGTCACCGCCCGCGCCGCCTCGCCGCGCACGCGCAACTCGAACCTCATGCCGGTCGGCAGGGGCTCAAGGTCATGCGCCGACAGATCGGCGTCTTCCTCTCCCAGAGCAAAGGTGATCGCCTTGCCGAGCGCCAGGGTCTGCGCCAGCGCCGCCGTCTCGGGGTTGTCGAGATTCAGCACCGCCGTCGTCGCCCGGCCGACGAAGCCGCCGAACAGGTCGCGCAACTCCTCCATCGACTTGTGGTCCAGCGAGATGTTGGAGACGACCGCCACCGTCGGAGCATAGCGGGCGATGGAGCCGTCGCTTTCGTCCACTTCAGCAACGAACAGGTTTGGTCCGCCGATCAGGGCGCTGGCGAACGGCTGGTCGGGCGAGGCGAAGTTCTTCATCACGGCGCCGTTGACCACGGTCGGGGCGCGGCCGGCCTGATCCAGAATCCAGGCGACCATGCCGGTGATGGTGGATTTGCCGCTGGTGCCCGCCACGCCGATCGAGGTCGGAGCCGCGTTGAACAGTTCGCTCAGCAACTGAGGCCGGGTCTTGATGACGGCGCCGACGCGCTTTGCAGATCCAATGTCAGGCACCGTGTCCTCGACGGCCCCGGTGGCGACGACCACCTGATCGGCGCTGACCACGCCCGATCCGTCCTGCGGGTGCAGGGTGACGCCGTGGGCGCGCAGCCAGTCGAACTTCTCTGGCGTGCGGCCTTGATCCAGCGCCCGGTCTGACCCGGCGATACGGGCGCCCGAGGCCTGAACGATCATGGCCAGCGGCATCATGCCGGAACCGCCGACGCCGCAGAAGAAGTAGTCTTTGTTCATCGGCTTGATTTCAATGCGGGAAACCGGGGAATGTCCGGTCTGACTAGCACGCAAGACGCTCAAGGCCACCCCGTCCATGCAGACCAGACCGTTCCGAATCGGCGTCGTCAACGCCAGCTCTCGTCTCGATCCGGCGCGAGGCGAGGCGATCCGGGCCTGGGCGGCGGCGACCTGGCCGGACGGCTCGGTCGAACTGGTCATGCACCCGGCCCTGCATGAGGTCCACGGTCATTTCGGCGGCGACGACGCCACCCGCGCCCGCGCCTTCGTCGAGACCGCGAACGACCCCGCCATCGACGCCGTCTGGTTCGCACGCGGCGGCTATGGCGCCTGCCGCATCGCCGAGGCGGTGATCCCAGAGCTGACCGCCCATGCCTACGCCAAGCGTTACCTCGGCTATTCCGATGCGGGCAGCCTGCTGGCGGCGCTCTATCGCGCGGGCTTTCCCGATGTCGCGCACGGGCCGATGGCGTCGGACGGATCGCGCCATGACGCCACCGGGCGCCGGGCGGTGAACTGGCTGAGGTCGGGCGATCCGGCCTCGCTGGAGCCGTCCCTGCTGACCGACGCCCGACCCGCCGTCGGCTTCAACCTGACCATTCTCAACGAACTGGTCGGGACGGCGATCGAGCCGGACCTGACCGGCCACGTTCTGATGCTGGAAGAGGTGTCCGAGGCTCTCTATCGCGTCGACCGGATGATGTTCCACCTGACCAGCCAGGCTTCGATCCGTCGTGTGGCGGGCATCCGGCTGGGCCGTGTCTCTGACGTCACCGTCAACGATCCCGACTTCGGCCTGACGGCGGAAGAGATCGTGCGTTACTGGTGCGTGCGGTCGGGGATTCCCTATCTGGGCGACGCCGACATCGGCCATGACCGGGATAATAAGGTGGTGCCCTTCGGCGCGCGAGGCTGAGCCGCCCTCAACCCCTCAGGATCAAGCCGTCGGGCCGCGCTTCGAAAGCCGACAGCCGGCCCAGGAAGCTCATGCCCAGCAGGGCTGCGGGCATGTCGCGGTCGATCACCAGGGCTTCGACCGAGGTCATCTCCACCCCCGCCACGGATACGGAGGTCAGCAGCACCCGCGCGGCGGGCGTCTGGCCCGAGGCGGTGTTCAGCGTCTGGTTGAAGTCATGCGGCTTCAGCCGCACGCCCAGCCGTTCGGCGTCGGCGCGGCTCAGCGTCACCACGCTGGCGCCGGTGTCGACCAGCATCCGCATGGGCCGCCCTTCGACGGTGGCTTCGGCCCAGTAGTGGCCGTCGGCCGCGCGCGTCACCGACGGCGCCTCCTTCAGGGCCACGGCGGCGTAGGCCTGGGCCGGGCCTTCCCACCACATCAGGGCGCCGACGCAGGCCGAGGCCGACGCCAGGGCGGCGGCGAAGACGACAGCGGAGCGTAGGTCAAAGCGGATCATGTCGCGGACTATGCGGGCTGGCGTCTTCCCATGCGGTGAAGCGACGTGGCGAACGAAAGGTTGACGACGCCCGCCCTTCACTCGCCCAGCAGCCGAGGGTCGATCCGCTTTTTGCGACCCGGCAGATCGTCCATGACGGCGGCGCGGGCCTCGTCCGTCATCCGGCTCCAGGTCGCGATCTCCTGAAGGGTGCGCAAACAGCCCAGGCACAGGCCGGACGCGCCGTCGACGGTGCAGACCATGATGCAGGGACTGACGATCGGACGCGGGGGGCGGAGGTGGGAGCAGGGGGCATAGTTCGTGACGATATCGCAACAATGAGTCCGAGAACGGACTATAATTTCTTGACTTTTCGCGCCGGGCGGCTATGTTCATCCTCGACGCGAAACGACTGACAGGGTGAGAGTCCCAAAAAGCACGACGTGTCTTCTTTCATCGTTCAACGAAAGGAGACGCCAAAAATGAACGAAAACAAAGAGCGCAATCTCCAGCACGCCATGCTGTCCTTCGCCCTTTTCGGCGGGATGCTGGTGAACACGAAGCAGATGAACGGCGCCGGCGACCGCGTGGTCAGCCATCCGTCCAACTTCGTGCCCATAACGATCAAACGGCCGCGCGCGTAGTCGCGAGACTGGATGATCCAGCCAGAAGCCCCGGTCAGAACGACCGGGGTTTTTCAATTGCGCCCTTGCCAGCGCCGCACGCCCTGGCCGAAACCGGCGGCTTCACTGGTGAAAGGGAATGCGGCATGGGTCTGATCGTCGAAGAGCGCACGGGCGCGGTCATGGTCTGGACCCTGGATCGGCCCGATCGACTGAACGCCCTGCCGGATCTGGAGGACGGCGAGGCCTTCGCCGCCGCCTGCGACGCCGTCAACGCCGACCCCTCCATCCGCTGCGTGGTGCTGACCGGCGCCGGGCGGGCCTTTTCGGCGGGCGGCGACCTGAAGGCGATGAAGGATCGCCGCGACCTGTTCGAGGGCTCGGGCGCCGCCATCCGCGAACGCTATCGCCGCGTCGTCCATCGCATCGTGCGCGCCCTCTATGGCCTGGAGGTTCCGCTGGTGACGGCGGTCAACGGACCGGCCATGGGGCTGGGTTGCGACATCGCCGGGCTGGGCGACATCCGCATCGCCTCGGACCGCGCCAGCTTCGGCGTGCCCTTCATGAAGCTGGGCATCATTCCAGGCGACGGCGGTTCGTGGCTGCTGCCGCGAAACATCGGCTACGCCCGCGCCGCCGAACTGCTGTTCACCGCCCGCTCGATCGACGCGGCGACGGCCGACCAGTGGGGCCTGGTCAACCGCGTCGTCCCGCATGAGACGCTGATGGACGAGGCGATGCAGACGGCGGAACAGATCGCCGCCCAGCCGCCCCAGGCCCTGCGCATGGCCAAGAGTCTGCTGCGTCAGGGCCGCGACATGAATTTTGATCAGATGTTGGAACTGTCCGCCGCCATGCAGGCCCTGGCCCACCTGACCGACGACCACATCGAGGGCGTGACGGCGGTGCTGGAGAAGCGGCCGGGGGAATTTACGGGGCGCTGATTTTTCCTCTTCCGCTCACCCCGGCGGACGCCGGGGCCCAGTGAGAGCGCTGGGCGCTGAGTCTGCCAGTTCTGACGCCGCACTTGAGGCCAAAACACTGGATCCCGGCGTCCGCCGGGATGAGCGGGTGAAGAGGGCGAACCGCTAACAAAAAGGGCCTCGTGCGAGGCCCTTTTCCATTCTCATTCCGCCAGCCTATTGGCGCGCAGGCGTCTTCATGGCGCGCGCGGCGGGCACGCCGGTGGAGACGTTGTCACGCTTGGCGCCGGCCGTTTCACCTGGCTTCATGAACTTGACCAGCACGCGCTGGCCGATCAGCAGCGGGGCGTCGTCCACGGCGACCACCACCTCGACCACACGTTCGTCGGTGCGCTGCGAGGGATCGTCCGAGGCCAGCTTGCGGGCGCCGAAGACGGCGGCGCGGCGCAGCACCTTGCCGACATAGACCTTGGACGGATCGCCTTCGGGGGTGATCTCCACGGCCTGGTCCACTGCCACGTTCGGGATGTCGGCCTCGACGATCTCGGCGCGGGCGATGCGCGGGGCGGCCGGCTCCAGATCGAACATATTCGACACGTTCAGGGTCGAGGCGCCGGCGCCGGGGTTGGCGTAGCGACGCACGATGCGGCCGTCGGCGGGCGAGCGGATGACGGTAAGTTCGACATCGTATGCGGCCTGATCACGACGGGCGCGGGCGCTCTGCACCGCCGACTGCTGCGAGCCGAGGCGGGCCTGGGCCTGGGCGATGGCGTCGCGGGCCTGATCCATGCGCTGGGCGGCGACGAAGTTGGTGGCGACCAGCTTCTGCAGGCGGTCGTATTCGCGCTGGGCCGCGGCGATGTCGACGTTGATCAGGCGCAACTGGCTCTCGGCTTCGGCCAGGGTGGCCGAGGCGGTCTGCAGCGCCAGGCGCGGCTCGTCGTCCTCCTGACGGGCCAGGATCTGACCGGCCTTGACCAGATCGCCTTCCTGCACCAGCACCTCGCGGACCACGCCGCCGCGTCGCGCGGCGATCTGGATGATGCCGCCCTCGATGTCGATCTTGCCGTTGGCGATGGCGGAGTAGGGGCTTTCGACCTTCTTCTCGGCCGCCTCGGCCAGTTCGGCTTTCTTGGCGGCCCCGGCCTTCTGCACCATGCCGAAGCCGACGATCAGCACGACCAGCAGCGCCAGGCCGATCCAGAGCCATTTGTTTTTCAGAAATGCGGGCATGGGGGTCCTCAAGGGGATCGGTGTCAGTGCGAGGCCAGGATGGCTTCGGGATTGGGGGTGCGGCGCTGATCGTCGATGATCACGCCGTCTTCGATGTGGATGACCCGGTCGGCCCAGGCCTCCAGGCGGGGGTCGTGCGTCACGCAGATGACGGCGGCGCCGTGTTCGGTGGCCGCCCGGCGCAGTAGGCGGATGACCACCTGGCCGTTCTCGCCGTCCAGCGCCGAGGTCGGTTCGTCGGCGAACAGGATCTGCGGGTCCTTGGCCAGGGCGCGGGCGATGGCGACGCGCTGCTTCTCGCCGCCGGACAGGGCGGCCGGGCGCTGGTGCAGGCGATGGCCGAGGCCGACCTCCTCCAGCGCCAGGGCGGCGCGCTTCTTGGCGCGATCGGGCGACAGGCCCTGGAACTTCAGCACCGTCGTCACCTGTTGCAGGGCGGTCAGCGACGGGAACAGGTTGAAGCCCTGGAAGATGAAGCCGCAGTGATCCAGGCGGAACTTGTCGATCCTGCCGCCCGACAGCTTCCACAGGTCATCCACGTCCAGGGCGTCGACGCGCCCTTCCTCGGGCCGCAGCAGGCCGGACAGGGCGGCGATCAGCGTCGACTTGCCCGAACCGGACGGCCCCATGACCATGGTCAGGTCGCCGTGGCGCGCGTCGAAATCCACGCCCTTCAGCACCTCGACATAGGACCGGCCGGACTTGAACCGTTTGACCAGACCCTTGGCCTCCAGGGCGAACTCGCCGTGCTTGCCGTGAACTTTCGTGTGCCCAAAAGCCATGGTGTTCATCGCAGCAGGTCCGCAGGTTGGCTCTTCTTCAGGATGCCCATCGACAGGAAGCCCGACAGCATGGAGATGCCGATCAGGCCTCCGCCGACCACGAGCAGCAGGCTGAGGGGCATGGAGATGATGACGGCGTTGGACAGGGCCAGCAGGGATAGCAGCCAGGTCAGCAGGATGGCCGCGCCGACCCCGACCATGCCGACCCAGAAACTCAGCTCCATGACAATGCGGCGCAGCGAGCCCATGCCGACGCCCAGGGCGCGCAGGGAAGCGAACTCCTTGATGTTGGCCATGATGGCGCCGCGCAGGGTCTGCCAGGTGATGGCCACGCCGATGATGATCCCCAGCACCACGCAGCCGCCGATGATGATGACCAGTATGCCTTCCTCGAACATGGCGCCGGCGTTGGCGTCGGCCAGCTGCTGACGGGTCCAGGCCTTCCACTGGCCGTTGCCCATGGCGTTCAACTGGGCCACCACATGTTCGGCGCGAGCCGGATCCTTGATCTTGATCATCAGCGGGCCGACGCGCGGCCCCTCGAAGGCCTGACCCAGCATCCGCAAGGAGTCGCGCGACATGACGATGGTCGGCTGCATCATGTTGGGATAGCCGCGCAGCACCCCGACCACGGTCACGGTCTGGCCGTTGAACAGGGCCTTGTCGCCCAGCTTGACGCCCAGCGGCGTCAGCGCCGTCTCGTCCACCGCCACGGTGAAGGGCTGACGTAGGGCGTCGACCAGTTCCTCGGAATAGTCGCGCGGGATGGTGACCGAGCCGGGCGCCGTGTCGATGATGTTGACCAGGACGCTCCGTTGCTTGGGCGCGCCCTGCCTGGCGCGGTCCGCCGCCGACATGGTCGGGTCGACGTCCTTGATGTTCTGGAAATTGCCGCCGGATATGTCGAGCGTCTTCACCTCGACCACCTCGGGGTGGTTATAGGCTAGGGGCACGAAGCGGCGCGGCATTCCTATCGGGCCGCTGAACAGGGCCTTGGCGCCGGGCTGCATGATGAAGATGTCGGCGCTGGAGCGCTCGATGGCGGCGGTGAAGCCCTTGCCGATGCCGATGAAGACCCCGGTCATGGCCAGCACGAGCAGGCCCGAAAGGGCCAGCGCCATGACGGCGGCCATATAGCGGCGCCACTCGAAGAGCAGCGTGGATAGCGCGAGCGACATGACGCGTATTCATTCCCCTGACTTGCGCTGTTATCTGACCGCCGCCCCGCCGGAGGCCAAGTTAAATCGGGGTAAGGCTGGCTCGGCCGGATCTATTGCGGGGCTTGAGGGGGCGGGCCTTGCGGGTCTAGTGACGGCGCCACAGCAAGACGGGGCGTGATGTCACGCTCTAGGGAGACGCCCATGTCACTTCGCCGCACCCTTTCCTTCGCCGCCTCTCTGGCCGCCCTCGGCATGGCCGCCGTCGTGGTCAACGCCCCTGCTTCCGCCGCACGCGCGGACGAGGGCATGTGGACCTTCGACAACTTTCCGATCCAGACGGTGAACGACAAGTACGGCACGCGCATCGATCAGGCCTGGCTGGATCGCGTGCGCAATGCGGCGGTGCGCCTGCAGGGCTGTTCGGCCTCGTTCGTGTCGGGCGAAGGCCTGATCCTGACCAACCACCACTGCGTCATCTCCTGCGTCCAGGATCTGTCGAGCGCCCAGAACGACTACGTCAAGAACGGCTGGATGCCGGCCACGCGCGAGGAAGAGAAGACCTGCCCCGGCCAGACCGCCGAGGTCCTGACCGACATCACCGACGTGACCGATCGCGTCCTGGGCGCCGGCGCGGGTCTGGAAGGCGCGGCCTTCGTCGCCGCCCGCTCGGCCGAGATCGACGCCATCCAGAAGGAAGCCTGCGGCGACGACCGCAAGCTGACCTGCCAGGTCATCAGCTTCTATCGCGGCGGCAAATACGCCCTCTACAAGTTCCGCAAGTACGAAGACGTGCGTCTGGTCTTCGCGCCCGAGTTCCAGGCGGCCTTCTTCGGCGGCGATCCGGACAATTTCAACTTCCCGCGCTACGCCCTCGATGCCGCCTTCCTGCGCGCGTATGAGGACGGCAAGCCGGTCGTCACGCCCAACCACCTGAAGTGGAACCCGAACGCGCCGGTCGACGGCGAAGTGACTTTCGTGGCGGGCAACCCCGGCTCGACCTCGCGCCTGCTGACCATGAGCCAGCTGGAGCGCCTGCGCGACCAGCAGATTCCTGATCACCCTGATCCAGGGCGCAGAGCTGCGCGGCCGCCTGATCGAATATTCGACGATCGGCGAGGAAGAGAAGCGCGTCGCGCTCGATCCCATCTTCGGCCTGGAGAACAGCTTCAAGGTCTACTACGGCCAGCAGGGTGCCCTGACCGATCCGGCCTTCATGGCCAAGAAGCGCCAGGAAGAGGCGGAACTGCGCCAGCGTGTCGCCGCCGATCCGGCTGTGGCCGAACGCATCGGCGACCCGTGGGCCGATCTGGAAAAGGTGCAGGCGACCGCCCGCGACCTCTATCTGCCCTATCGCCAGCTTGAAGCGAACGCCGGCGGCGGTTCGACCCTCTATTCCTACGCCCGCGCCATCGTCCGCGCGTCCAAGGAACGCGCCAAGCCCGTCGCCGAACGCCGCGCAGGCTACGCCGACAGCGACATCGCCGCCCTGGGCCGCCGCCTGGCCTCGGACGCGCCGATCCCGGTCGGCGTCGAGGAGATCCAGCTGTCGCACTGGATGCTGAAGACCCGCGAATATCTGACGGTCGACAGCGCCGACGTGAAGACCATGCTGGGCGCCGAAAGCCCCGAAGTCATCGCCGCCCGCCTGTCGCAAAGCCGCCTGATCGACCCGGCCTTCCGCGCCGAGGCCCTGGCCATGACGCCGGAACAGCTGGCCGCCTCGGGCGACCCGATGATCGCCTTCGTCCTGGCCAATGACGATGCGGCGCAAGCCGTTCGCACTCAGTGGGACGCGGGCGTCAACGCTCCGACCGCCCGCGCCGCCGAAAAGGTCGCCCAGGCCCGCTTCGCCGTCTATGGCGAGAACCAGTATCCGGACGCCACCTTCTCGCTTCGCCTGTCATACGGCCAGGTGAAGGGCTGGACCTATCGCGGCGTGACCGTTCCGTCCTTCACTCACATGGGCGGCCTGTACGAACGCGCCACCGGCGCCGAGCCGTTCAACGCCGCCGAGCGCTTCCTGGCGGCGCAGGACCGGATCAACAAGGACGTCGTCTATGACTTCGTCTCGACCAACGACATCATCGGCGGCAACTCCGGCTCGCCGGTGATCAACGCCAAGGGTGAAGTGATCGGCGCCGCCTTCGACGGCAACATCCACTCCCTGGGCGGCTCGTTCGGCTACGACGGCGAGCTGAACCGCACGGTCAGCGTCTCGACCGCCGCCGTCACCGAGGCCCTGCGCAACGTCTACGACCAGCCGCGCCTGCTGCGCGAACTGGGCGTGCGCCGCTGAGCCTGTCGGATTGGTATCCGGGATCTGGGGGCGCCTGCGGGCGCCCCTTTCTCTTTGCCCGCAGGCCTATCTCGACTTGCCCTGCTTCTCGATGAGCACAGCCTGTTGCCAACGGCCGGGAGCCTTGTCGGAGCGATGGATGCAGCCGACCCAGCAGCACGGCCGCCGCTTGCCTTCGTGCAATTCCTCAACCGCACGCTCGATCCGTTTCTGACGGGTGGCGGCCTGTTTGGCGTCTTCGACCCAGCAGATGAACTCATTGCGCCCCAGCGGGGTGAGGCCGCGCCACAGGTCGAGGGTTTCAGGCTCGTATGAGAGTCGCGCCCTCATGTCGTCCGGAACCTGATGCGCTACGCCTTGGGGGAAGTCGTCCGACATCGCGTCAATCCCGTCCCGTTTCGTCATTCGCCGAATCTAGACCCGCGAAGGCGCGATGTGAATGCTTTCGCCGGGGGTTGCGGTTTGCCTCCAGGTTCTGTTCAGACTGACCGCAAAGACGGCCTCGGGTTTAAGGGGCTGAAACCGGGCCTCGGCGATGACCAAGGCCGCGACGCCGAGGATGTCTCATGCGCACCACCTACGCCCCCCTTCTGTTCGCCTCGGCCGCCGTCCTGGCCTTCGCCGCCGCCTCTTCGGCCAAGGCGGAGGAGGGCATGTGGACCTATGACAACTTCCCCATCGCCCGCGCCAACCAGACCCTGGGCACGAACATCGACCAGGCGTGGCTGGACAGGGTTCGCCTGTCGTCGGTGAAGTTCGGCGGCTGTTCGGCGGGCGTCATCTCGGCCGAGGGGCTGGTGATGACCAACAATCACTGCGTCTCCTCGTGTGTCGCCAACCTGTCGACGCCGCAGCTTCAGTACAATGAGACGGGATTCACGCCCAAGAGCCGCGAGGAAGAGCTGCAGTGCCCCGGCGCCTCGGCCGAGATCCTGACCGACATCACGGACGTGACCCAGCGGGTGCAGAAGGCGGGCGAGGGTCTGGACGGTCAAGCCTTCACCCAGGCGCGCGAGGCCGAGGCCGGCCGTATCGAAGCGGAAGCCTGCGGTTCCGATTCCAAAATCCGCTGTCAGGTCGTTAGCCTGTATCGCGGCGGTCAGTTCAAGCTCTACAAGTTCCGCAAATACTCGGACGTGCGTCTGGCCTGGGCGCCGGAAGACCGCGCCGCGACCTTCGGCGGCGACCTGGACAACTTCTCCTTCCCTCGCTTCGCCATCGATGCGGCCTTCATCCGCCTGTATGAGGACGGCAAGCCCGCCGCGACGCCGACCCACTTCACCTGGAACCCGAACAAGCCGACCGAGGGCGAGCCTGTCTTCGTCACCGGCAACCCCGGCTCGACCCAGCGCCTGCTGACGCAGGCCCAGCTGATGACCATTCGCGACGTGGTCCTGCCGCTGGACCAGCTGATCGCTTCCGAACTGCGCGGTCGTCTGATCCGCTATTCGGAAGAGGGCGCCGATCAGGCCTTCATCGCCATGGACCCGCTGTCGGGGGTGGAGAACACCTACAAGCGCGGCCGCGGCCGCATGGCGGCCCTGATCGACCCGGCCTTCATGGACCAACTGGCCGGGCAGGAGACCGTCTTCCGTCGCGGCGTGGCCGAGAACGAGGCCCTGTCCGCCGAAGTCGGCGATCCCTGGGCTGTTCTTGCTGATGTCCAGCCGCTGGCGCGCGAGCTTTATCCGGCCATGGCTCTGCTGGAAGGCGGCACCGGCATGGGCACCACCTCGGTCGCGGGCGGCTCACCCCTGTTCCAATGGGCGCGGGCCATCGTGCGCGGCGCCCAGGAGCGCGCCAAGCCGTCTGAACAGCGTCTGTCCGAGTTTTCCGACAGCCGCCTGGCGGGGGTCCAGTCCAGCCTCTTCGCCGCGCGCCCGACCTATCCGGCGCTGGAGCAGATCCGCCTGGAGTGGTGGTTGTCCAAGACCCGCGAATGGCTGACGGTCGACAGTCCCTATGTCCGCACCCTGCTGGGCAAGGAAAGCCCCGAGGGCCTGTCCGCGCGTCTGATCGAGGGCACGAAGCTGGCCGACCCCGCCGTGCGCCGCGCCCTGTGGGAGGGCGGCCTGCCCGCCGTCCAGGCCTCGACCGATCCGCTGATCCAGTACGTCCTGGCCATCGACGCGCAAGCCCGCGTCGTCCGCACGGATTGGGAGAACCGGGTGCAGGCGCCGACCGACCGCGCGTCCGAACAACTGGCCACCGCGCGCTTCGCCGTCTTCGGAGACGCCGTCTATCCGGACGCCACGGGCACCCTGCGCCTGACCTACGGCCGGGTAGAGGGGACCGACGTGCCGGGGCAGCGCATCCCCGCCTTCACCACCTTCGCCGGACTGTGGGACCGCGCTACCGGCGCCGAGCCGTTCAACGTCGCGCCCAAGCTGCTGGCCGCCAAGGATCGCATCGACCCCGCGACGGTGATGGATATGGCGGTGTCGTCGGACACCATCGGCGGTTCGTCAGGCTCGCCTGCGGTCAACGCCAGGGGCGAGATCATCGGCGCCAACTTCGACTCCACCGTCCTGACCCAGCGCAACGCCTATGGCTATGACCGCAACGTCAACCGCAGCGTCATCGTCACCACCCAGGCCGTCACCACGGCCCTGCGCGACGTCTACGGCATGGATCACCTGGTCGAGGAACTCGGCGTTCAATGAGCGAGCTGAGCTTGCGCCCTGCAGCGCCGGACGATGTTCCGGCGCTGCATCGTCTGATCGAAAGCGCCTATCGCGGGGACAGCGCCAAGGCGGGCTGGACCCATGAGGCCGACCTGCTGGGCGGCCAGCGCACGGATGAAGTTGAACTGCGCGACATCCTGGCCGACGCCTCGCGGATCATTCTGCTGGCCGAGGTCGAGGGCGGCCTGACCGGCTGCGTCCAGGTGGCGGATCAGGGCGAGGGGCTGGCCTATCTCGGCCTGCTGACCGTCGATCCGGCGCGTCAGGCGGGCGGTCTGGGGCGGGTGCTGATTGCGGCCGCAGAGGCCGAAGCCGCTGCCCGCTTCGGCGCCGCCCGCATGGAGATGACGGTCATCCGGCAACGCGCCGAACTGATCGCCTGGTACGAACGGCGCGGTTATCGCCTGACCGGCGAGACGCGGCCCTTCCCGCTGGACGACGAACGCTTCGGCCTGCCCCAGACGCGCGAGCTGGAGTTCGTGGTGCTCGAGAAGACGCTCTGACGTCCTTCTCCCACAAGGGGAGAAGGATTTAGAGATCCCGCATCTGCTTTTGGGCG
Source organism: Brevundimonas sp. SS2672 (assembly GCF_059579685.1). Lineage (NCBI taxonomy): Bacteria > Pseudomonadati > Pseudomonadota > Alphaproteobacteria > Caulobacterales > Caulobacteraceae > Brevundimonas > Brevundimonas sp. SS2672. Next base: position 305,297 of record NZ_CM184201.1, read on the forward strand.
GCGCTGAAATACTGCCAGCCGGTCCACAGGGTCACCAGGGCGGCCAGCCAGATCAGGGCGTCCGAGAACAACTGGAAGGCAGGCAGATAGTCGAACGGCAGGCCCCAGCCGTCCCAGTTGCGCGCGAACAGCTGGCAGCCCAGGGCGACCATCTGCAGGGTGGTCTTCCACTTGGCGGCGAGGGTCACCGGCAGGGTGATGCGGCCCGCCATCGTCTCGCGCAGGGCCGAGACGGCGAACTCTCGGAACAGGATCAGGCCGCAGGGAATGATGATCTGCTGCACCGACCCGCTCGTCAGCACGCCCAGCACGGCGCCGGTGACCAGGATCTTGTCGGCGATCGGGTCCAGAATGGCCCCCCAGCGAGTCTCGGCCTTCCAGCGGCGGGCCAGGTAGCCGTCGATCCAGTCTGTCGAGGCGGCGATGACGAAGATCCAGAAGCCCGTCCGATACATGGCGAACTGGTCGTCAGGGCTCAGCCAGGCCGAGACGAAGGGGAAGCCGCTGGTCGCGCCCGCCAGCAGCAGGAACATGACGATCCCGGCCGCCAGCCGCAGGCTGGTCAGGATGTTGGGGATGGCTTTGTAGGCAGGGGCCATGACGTCTTCCGTTGCAACACGCCGGGTGTGCCACGGTTCGCGGCCAGAGGCGAGGGTGGAGGCGAGGGCGCCGTCCTCAGTCCAGCCGCTCGAACCGTCCTGGCCCAGTCAATTTGGACAGGATGCCCAGGGCGATGCCGAAGTGCAGACCGCTGAGCTTCAGTTCGCCCGCCGCCTCCTTCTCCGCGATCCAGGGGAAGGTGCGCAGATTGTCCAGCGACAGGCGCACCACGGCCTCCTCGGCCGCGCATTCGACCTGATCGGCGGGCAGCGTCTCGACCACGCGGCGCACGGTCGGGGCGGCCTGCTCGACCCAGGGGGCGACGAAGTCCTGACAGTTGGCGGGCGAGCCCTTGAGCATGGCGGTGACGCCGCCGCAGGAGGCGTGGCCCATGACGACGACATGCCGGACCTGCAGGACGTTGACGCCGAACTCCAGCGCCGCCGAGACGCCGTGCAGCTTGCCGTCCGGCTGATAGGGGGGAACCAGGTTGGCGACGTTGCGCACCACGAACAGCTCGCCCGGCGCCGTGTCGAAGATCAGGGCCGGATCGGCGCGACTGTCGGAACAGGCCACGACCAGGGTGTGCGGCTTCTGGCCGTTGGCGGCCAGGGCTTCGTATTCGGCGTGTTCGGACGGCCACCGATTCTGGCGGAAGCGGTGATAGCCCTTGGTCAGTTCGTCGGTCATGACCTAGCCCTTAGACCCGCGACGGTTCGTCGCTCAACCCGAAAACGCCGCTGGCCGAAATGCGTCTGGTTCAGGACTTGTGAAAGAAACCGTGGATGCGCTCAGCCAGGGCCTGGCTGACGCCGTCCACCTTGACCAGATCGACGACCGAGGCGCGACTGACCCCCTTGGCCGAGCCGAAGGCGTGCAGCAGGGCCTTCTTGCGCCCCGGCCCGACGCCCTCGATCTCGTCCAGCGGGTTCTTCTTGATGTCCATGGAGCGGCGCTTAGCGTGGGCGCCGTTGGCGAAGCGGTGCGCCTCGTCTCGCAGGCGTTGCAGGTAGTAGAGGGCAGGGCTTTTCAGCGGCAGCATGAAGGGCGGCTTGCCGGGCATGAAGAACTTCTCCAGCCCCGCGTCGCGGTCCGGCCCCTTGGCCACCCCGACCACGGCGATGTCGTCGACGCCCAGATCGGCCATGACGGCCAGCACCTCGGCCAGCTGACCCGCTCCGCCGTCGATCAGCAGCAGGTCGGGGCGTTCGACCGCCTCGCCGGCCTCCTCGTCCTTGACCAGTCGGCCGAAGCGGCGGCGCATGACCTCGCGCATCATGCCGTAGTCGTCGCCGGGCGTCAGGTCTTCGCCCTTGATGTTGAACTTGCGGTACTGGTTCTTGCGGAAGCCTTCGGGGCCGGCGACGATCATGCTGCCGACGGCGTTGGACCCCTGAATGTGGGCGTTGTCATAGACCTCGATCCGCTCGGGCCGGGCGTCCAGGCCGAAGGCTTCGCACACCTCGTCCAGAATCTTCGACTGGGCCGAGTTCTCGGCCAGCTTGCGGCCCAGCGCCTCGCGGGCGTTGGTCAGGGCGTGATCGACCAGACTGGCCTTGCCGCCGCGCTGGGGGCGGGCGATCTCGACCCGGTGTCCGGCCTTCATGCTGAAGGCCTCCTCCAGCAGCTCCAGCTCGTGCGGGCGGACGTTGGACAGGATCAGGCGCGGGACCGGCTTGTCCTCATAGAACTGGCCCAGGAAGGCGGCGAGGATTTCGGGGTCGCTGTCGCTCTTGTCCACGCGCGGGAAATAGGCGCGTCCGCCCCAGTTCTGGCCCGCCCGATAGAAGAAGACCTGGACGCAGGCCTGGCCGCCCTCGGAATGCAGGGCGAAGACGTCGGCCTCGGCCACACCGTCGGCGTTGACGCTGCTCTCCATGGCGATGGCCGACAGGGCGCGGATGCGGTCGCGCACGCGGGCGGCGGTCTCGAAGTCCAGGTCGTCCGACGCCGCCTGCATCTCCTGCGACAGGCGGCCGATGACGGCGCGCGATTTGCCGCGCAGGAACTGCTCCGCCTCGGTGACCAGATCGCCGTAATCTTCGAGCGAGATCAGGCCGGTGCAGGGCGCCGAGCAGCGCTTGATCTGGTGCAGCATGCAGGGGCGGGTGCGCGTCTCATAGACGCTGTCCGAACAGGACCGCAGCAGGAAGGCTTTCTGAAGCGTGTTCAGCGTGTGGTTGACCGCCCAGGTCGAGGCGAAGGGGCCGAAATAGTCGCCCGGAATCGTATGGGCGCCGCGATGCTTGCGGACCTGGGGCGCGCGGTGGTCGCGGCGGATCATCAGTTCGGCGAAGGACTTGTCATCGCGCAGCACCACGTTGAAGCGCGGCTTCAGCTTCTTGATGAAGTTGGATTCGAGCAGCAGGGCCTCGGTCTCGGACGCCGTGACCACCAGCTCCATCGAGCGGGTCAGGCTGACCATCAGGCCGATGCGCTGGGTGTGGAAGCGGCCTTGCGCGTACTGGACAACCCGCTTCTTCAGCGACTTGGCCTTGCCGACATAAAGGCAGGCGCCGTCCTCGCCGTACATCCGATAGACGCCGGGCTTGTCGGGCGCGCGCCGGGCCTCGTCCGCGATCAGCTCGGCGGCCTGAAGCGGAAGGGCGTTCGCCTGCGAGTCGGGCGTCTCCGGGATGTCGGGCGTCGGGTCGGTCATCAGGCGGGATATAGGCTCAGCCGCGCCGGACCAGAAGCACCCCGCCGATCACCAGCAGCACGCCGGCGATGCGCGTCAGGCTGATCGGCTGCTGCGGCACGCCCATGACGCCGAAATGATCGAGGATCAGGCTCAGCGCCAGCTGGCCCGCCACCATCAGGGTGATGGTCAGCGCCACGCCGATCTTGGGCACGCCCCAGGCGGCGGCCACCACGAAGACGCAGCCGTAGAGCCCGCCCAGCCAGGCCCAGGCAGGCAGGGCCTTCATCGCCTGCACGTCCGGCCGCGCCTGCAGCGTCACGGCGACGAGAGCCAGGGCGACGGTTCCCACGGCGAAGGAGACGAGCGCCGCATTGACCGGCGAGCCGACGGCGCTGGCCAGTCGCGCATTGGTCGGTCCCTGCAGGGCGGTGGCGGCGCCGCCCAGGATCATGGCCAGCAGGGCGAGGACGGGAAGCTGCATTGATGGTCTCACCAGTTCGGATCGGGGGCGGCGCCGCCGAAGATCTCGGCCAGACGGTCGCGAGTGGCGCGGGTCGTGTCTTCGGGCAAGGCGTCCGGACGGAACCAGCCGATCTCGGCGATCTCGCCGTGGCTGGTCCGCTCGGTCATGTCGAAGGCGTCGATGCGGAAGACCAGGACGTGATCCCCCGGAAAGAAGCGTTCGTTGGAGTGGACCGACAGTAGGCGCGGCTCGCCCCTGACGATCAGCCCCGCCTCCTCGCGCAGTTCGCGGATGACGGCGGCCTGGGTGGTCTCGCCCTTGTCCACTCCGCCGCCGGGCAGCCACCAGCCCTCCAGATAGGTGTGTTTGACCAGAAGCACCCGACCTTCGTCGTCGACCGCCGCGCCGCGCACGCCCAGCGTCATGCCTCGGCTCATCCGCGACCAGGCGAAGAACAGCGGACGGGTGAAGGGTTCGATGCGGGTGCGCCAGTTCGCCATGCGCGAACGATAGGCTGTCGTCGGGCGGCTTGAACAGGGGCGCGCTTGCCCCTATTCGGGGACAAAATCAGGAGACCCATCATGCTGGCCATCGCCATCATCTTCGCCTTCATCGCCGTCATCGCCGCCTTCAACTACTTCGAGTTCGGCCGGGTTGACTGACTTCAGGTCGGCTGACGCCTCGTTTCGAGGCGTGGCGCTGGTCACGGCCGCCTCGCGCCGGATCGGGGCGGTGCTGGCGAAGGCGGCGGCCCAGGCGGGCTATGACGTCGTCGTCCACTATCGTTCCGACGCGGACGGCGCACAGGGCGTCGTCCAGGCCATCGAGGCCATGGGACGGCGCGCCGTCGCCGTCCAGGCCGAGCTGACGGACGCCGCGGCGCGGACCGCCCTGATCGACCAGGCCGCCGCCTTCGGGCCGTTGCGGGCGCTGGTCAACAACGCCTCCCTGTTCGTCTATGACCAGCTGGAGACCTTCCGTGAGGCGGATCTGCGCCTTCATCACGAGGTCAACGTCCTGGCGCCCCTGGCCTTGATCCGCGACTTCGCCGCGCGCCTGTCGGACGGGGACGAGAACGGGGAGGGGGGCGTGGTGGTCAATATGCTGGACTATAAGGTCACGGCTCCGAACCCCGACTTCTTCTCCTATACGGTCAGCCGCGTGGGCATCGCCCATATGACCGGCGCCCTGGCGCTGGCCCTGGCGCCGCGCATCCGCGTCTGCGGCATCGCGCCGGGTCTGACCCTGCCCTCGGCCGGGTGGCCCGAGGCCGACTATGAGGCCGGGGCGGAGGCGACGCCGCTGAAGCGGCCGGTGGCGGTCGAGGACCTGGCGGCGGCCCTGACCTTCATCCTGACGACGCGCAGCCTGACCGGCCAGAACCTGGTGGTGGACGCCGGGGCCGGCTTGACGCCCCGCGACCGAGACCTGGAGTTCGCCTGAGCCTCGTCGGCTTCGCCGCCACATGACCTTTATTTGCCGATAGGTTGGTGCTTTAGCTGCCGCCGTTCATCCTGAGATCTTCATGCCCGCTGTCCGTTTCACCCGCCGCTTCTCGATGGCGCACCGGCTGATCGCCGATGCGGGGTCGAAATGCGCCGTGCCGCATGGGCACAATGAGTTCGTGACGGTGACGCTGGAGCCGACGGCAGAGATCGATTTCGGCGGGGCCAATCATGCGGCCTCGTTCGAGCGGCTGAAGGCGCGCTGGCACGGCTTCGTCGACCGCAGTCTGGACCACGCCTTCCAGCTGAACCGCGCCGATCCCCTGCTGGCCTGGTTCCAGAAGCATGAGCCGCATCGCCTGAACCAGGTGCTGACCGTGGACGGCGACCCGACGACCGAGGCCCTGGTCATCGCCCTGTGGCGCAAGCTGGAGGCCATCCTCAAAGCCGAAGGCCCGCCCTTCCGCCTGGCCGAGCTGGCCATTGAGGAGACGCCGACCAACACCGTCCTGGCGCGCGGCCTGACCGAGGCGGAGCGGGCCTGGGATCTGGGCGCCTGGTGCGACCGGGCCGATTTCAGCATCAATGATCTTCTGCCGTCGGAGACCTGGTCTTGAGCGCCGTCGTCACCCCCCTGCCGTCCGTCGAACCGCGCCGCCTGGGCCTGAAGGTCATGGTGCGCGCCCTGAAGGTCGAGGCCTCCATCGGCTTCTATGATCATGAGCATGGGCGGCTGCAGCCCCTGGTGGTGGACGTCGAGCTGGACCTGGGCGCCGCGCCGGTCGAGCGGCTGGCCGATACGCTGGACTATGACGGCGTGGCCCGCATCGTGCGCGAGCTGGCGGCGGGGCCGCACATCGCCCTGATCGAGACCTTCGCCGAGCGCACGGCCGTCGCCTGCCTGGCCGATCCCCGCGTGCTGAGCGTCGTCGTGCGGGTCGAGAAGCCCGGCGCCATTCCCGATGCGGCGGCGGCGGCCTGCGAAGTCGCCTATTCCCGCTGAGGCCGGTTGCGCGGGGCCGTTCGTCCCGCCATCATCCCGGCCTGACAAGAGGTTCCGATGGTCCAGTCCGGCGATTACAGCAGCAACAGCGGCGGCGAGGTCTCGGCCGACCTGACGGGCCTCTACGCGGGTTACGCCCTGATCCTGCTGGCGGCGCCGACCTTCGGGGCGGCGGCGGCGATCGGCCTGCTGCGCGTGTGGCGCCGACCGGCGCCCGCCGATCCGATGCTGCGCAGCCACTTCGTCTTCCAGCAGCGGACCCTGTTGGCGGCGGTGTGCGCCATCATCGCCGGCGCGGTGCTGATCCTGGTCAACGTCGGGGTCTTCGTCCTGTTCGTCATGGCGGTCTGGACCATCGTGCGCGGCGCCCTGGGGCTGAAGGATCTGCTGACCGGGCGGCCCATCGCCGAGCCGCGTCGTCTCTTCTACTGAAAGGTCCGCCGTCATGAGCGATCAGAACACCGCCGCGCCGGTCGCGGGCCGAGACGGCGCCGTGGTGGCGTGGATTCTCTACATCCTGTCGATCCCCAGCGCGAACGTGCTGGTGCTGGTCGGACTGGTGCTGGCCTATGTGAACCGGGGCTCGGCGACGGGGCTGGCGGCCCAGCACGTCGAGGCGCAGATCAGGCTGTTCTGGTCGGTGTTCTGGATCAGCGCCGTCCTGTGGGTGCTGGTGGCGGTCAGCGCCGTGGCCTCGGCCTTCCTGATCGGGATTCCGTTCCTTCTGCTGTTCGGGCTTCTTTTGCTGCTGGTGTCGATCTGGTTCACGGTGAAAAGCGTTCTGGGTCTGCTGGCCCTGCTGAGCGACCGGCCGGCCTGAACTGATCCATTCGGGAGGAGCCGCCGTGCCCGCCTTCAAAGACCACGCCGCCGATCGCCGCTTCCAGCAGATGTTCGCCGATGCGGACGGGACCGAGCATCCTGTCTGGGCCGAGTATGCCGTGCGCGGCCACGCCCGCGTCATCCTGCACGTCGAGGCCCACCCGGCCCTGCGCGGCTCGGGCGCGGCGGGCCGCTTCATGCAGGCCCTGGCCGAGCACGCCCGCGCCGAGGGGCTGACCCTGATCCCGCATTGCAGCTATGCGGTCGCCTGGCTGAAGCGCCATCCCGAGTACGAAGACGTGGTGGGGGCGTAGCGGCGCGCCTGCTGGATCCTCGGGTCAAGCCCGAGGATGACGGCGTTGAAGGGAGAGGCGCGGCAAAGCGCCCAGGCCGCGTCGGGTCGAGAAGGCGGAGCCTTCTGACCGCGGCCCGCTAACATCACTCGCGTCGGGTCGAGAAGGCGGAGCCTTCTGACCGCGGCCGATCAGGAATGACTCTTCGCCACGATGGCTTTCATGGTCTCGGCCTTGGACGGCAGGTCGGCGACCAGGCGGGCGGCCAGTTCGCGGGCGCCGACGGGATAGGCGTCGCCGCCGTCGGCGATCTCCTTGGCCATGTCGGCGGCCTTGCACAGGGCGACCTCGAGGGCCTCGACCTGTTCGAGCGCCAGGGCGCGGGCTTCCGCCTGCAGGCGCTTGACCCGTTCGGCGGTGGTTTCGGGCGCGCGCATCAGGTCATAGACCTCGGCTTCCGGCGAGGAGACCACGCGCAGGGCGGCGCGGGCGTCGGATTCATTGCTGGACTTGGTCATCGGCGTCTCTCCTTAACGCACCATGCCGCATTTTCGCCGCAAGGTCGCATCCCATTTTGCGGCCAAGCTCGACGGCGCGCCGCCATGTTGCCCGTAAGCCTCATGAACCGGGCCTCATGAATCGGGGATGAAGGGCGGCGCGGCCCAGCGCGCGCGACGCCGCTCCGCGATGGCCCACAGATGGTCGATGCGGCTGGCCAGCTCGCGCCGCAGCCGCCGTTCCTCGGCCGGATGCAGGGGCCGGTCGTCGTCATCGGGGACAGGCGGGGACGCAGGCGCGCGCGGCGGTCGCGGACGGGTCATGGGGTCCTCTTTCTCCCTCCCCTTCATGGGGAGGGTGGTCGCGCAGCGACCGGGTGGGGAGGGCAAGGGCTGGGCGCGGCGTGTGGCTGGCGGCGTCGCCCCCACCCGGCTTCGGCTGGCCCTCAGCCGCCCTCCCCATGAAGGGGAGGGAGATTGGGCGCACGGGTTTGGCTGCCGCGCCTTTCGGCGGGCGGTTGGAGGGCTGAGCGGAGCGCCGGGCCGACGCCCGGAGTTTGATGTGTAGTACCGTTTCGACGCCGACAGACGCTCCGCGCGGACGGGCTTCCACGAGCTCGGGGCAGGCGCCGGTCTTATCGGCTACCCCCGGCGCCCGCGGCGGGCGGGGGCCTGCTTGCGACAGGCCTCCCGGAACGGTCCGCGTAACCCCCGCGACCCTGGCCGAAGCCTCTCTGACGGACGGGTCGAACGCCCCGTCGCTAGGCTCCGTCGGCTTCTTGTTGGGTGCGGCCTACCGCCCTTCGGGCTACTTGAGGCCGCGAAAGCAGCCAGCGCCCGTTGGGTGGCAAGCCGGGCGCCGGCGCCGGCGTTCGCCCGCATCGTCGCCCTTCGCATCCTGGACCGCCCGGCGCGCTCCGCCCGACGCGCCGCTGGGCTCCCGCCCTCGACCGGCCGCCGCGACGGACGCCGCGCGGTCCGACAAGAACCCCGCTCCATCCGCTCCCGCCGCCCGCAAGGTCGCAGGCCTCACGAGCCCTCCATGCGACGGAACGAGGACAGGGTGGCATGGCGGCGAGGTAGGGCGGGCTGAAAGGGGATAGCGGAGGAGGAAAGGCGGGGATTTGCTGGGCTTGGGGCGGGGAAGTTGGCGGGTTCGTCCTTCTCCCTTTGCGGGAGAAGGTGGCGGCCGGAGACCGACGGATGAGGGGTTTCTCACTCGAGGACGAAGGCGATCGGCCACCCACAGCGCGACCCCTCATCCGACCTCGTTCCGCTCGGCCACCGTCTCCCGCAAGGGGAGAAGGATCAGTCGCGCGTCAGCTTTTCATCGGCGGCCGCAATGATCGCCGCCAGCACCTCGTGGGGGCGGTTCTCGATCTGCGAGTTGGGAAAGCGCAATACCTGAAATCCCTGGCCGCGCAGCCAGTCGTCGCGAGTGGCGTCCTCGGCGCGCGCATCGTGCTGCGGCTCGTCGGCCTCGACGATCAGGCGATGACGCAGACAGACGAAGTCGGCGACATAGCGCCCGATCACGACCTGTCGCCGGAATTTCAGACCCTCCAGCCGCCGGTCCCGCAGAATGGCCCACGGCCGCCGCTCATAGAGGGCGGGTTCGCGACGCATCGCCTTGGCGCGAGAGTGCAGCCAGTCGTCCATGGGGCGAGGGGAGCCGTTTGATAGTGTGCGGCAAGCTTGCAAATTACATTGACGTAAGTACAAGAGGTGAGAACATATTGGGAACCAGATTCGCGACGATTGAGGTTGGCGCGGGTCAGCCACACTGTATGGAAGCACGATAAATGACGTCGTATTACGTAAACAACAAAGCTCAGCCCAACGGCGATCACGAGGTGCATACGTCGAGCTGTATCTATCTGCCGGCGGATCGCACCTACTTAGGCGAGCATGCTGGCTGCAGCACGGCTGTCGCCAAGGCCAAGCAATATTATTCGCAGTCTAATGGCTGCTACACTTGCAGCCGATCCTGCCACACGAGTTGAGTATTCAGGGCTGGTTCTCCTTTTCGGGGGAGTGTCTGGGGGCGGATGAAGAAGACCGCTCGCCAGCAGGCGTCGCGAGCCCCCTCATCCGTCAGCCTCAGGCTGACACTTTCTTCCGCAAAGGGAGAATGACGGTAACATTCGGCTCATACAGACCCGGCAGCTGAGAAAAAATCTGGAGCTTAGAAACGTACAGTGACCGACTGGGACAACCCGAGCGAATACGGCGAGCTAATTTTGGAAGCCAATGCCAACGCGGAATTTATCTCGGCTAAATTTGCCGATGTTCTGAGGGATATGATGCGCGCTTTTGCGTCTGATGATCCAGCTGTTGCCACTATTCGGGCTGCGACCAATCTATCGATGATGTTCCAACTCATTCAAAGGTCGCCTGAGCCGATTAGTGCGCATCTGCTTTGCGTCAGTGCGACGGAAAATCTTCACGAGAACCGACCGGGTGATTTTCGACAAGAAGATCCGTGGGCTATCGCGGCTCGATCCGGTTTGAAGATGCTCGTGGAGCAGTCATGCTTTGACAACGCTGCACGTGGCCGTGCGTCCAAAAGGCAGGATGCCTTCGCTCGTGATGTTGGAGCACTTGGTCGGCGTTTGAGGCGGTATCTAGAAGACTAGGGTTTCACTTGCCGCCCCCTACCGCCCCTTCCTGAACGCCTCCGCCTTCTCCGCCGCCGCCTCCTTGCGCCAGCGTTTGGGGGCTGACTTGTCGACTTCCTCGCCTGCGCCCGTCAGGGCTTCGTTGGCGAACTCGAGGTCGAGGAGCTTCATCTTCTTGATCTCGTCGCGCAGGCGGGCGGCTTCCTCGAACTCGAGGTTGGCGGCGGCGTCGCGCATCCTGCCTTCCAGATCCTTGAGGGCGGCCTGGAAGTTGGAGCCGACGAAGGGCTTGGCCTCCTCGGCGACGCCGGGGCGGGTCAGGCGGTCCAGGTCGCGGGACTCATAGGGGCTGTCGAGGATCTCCTTGATGTCGCGCTTGACCGTCTCGGGCGTGATGCCGTGTTCGAGGTTGTAGGCCTGCTGCTTCTCGCGGCGGCGGTCGGTCTCGGCGATGGCGCGCTCCATCGAGCCGGTCATGCGGTCGGCGTAGAGGATGACGCGGCCGTCGACGTTGCGCGCGGCGCGGCCGATGGTCTGGATCAGGGAGGTCTCCGAGCGCAGGAAGCCCTCCTTGTCCGCGTCGAGGATGGCGACCAGGCCGCACTCGGGAATGTCGAGGCCCTCGCGCAGCAGGTTGATGCCGATCAGGACGTCGAATGAACCGAGGCGCAGGTCGCGCAGGATCTCGATCCGCTCCAGCGTGTCGACGTCGGAGTGCATGTAGCGGACGCGCACCCCTTGCTCATGCATGTATTCGGTCAGGTCCTCGGCCATCTTCTTGGTCAGGGTGGTGACCAGGGAGCGGTAGCCGGCGCGGGCGGTGGCCTTCACCTCGTCGATGACGTCGTCGACCTGGTTGCGGGTGGCGCCGGAGACGGGGCGGATCTCGACCGGGGGGTCGATCAGGCCGGTGGGGCGGATGACCTGTTCGGTGAAGACGCCGCCGGTCTTGTCCAGCTCCCAGGCGCCGGGGGTGGCCGAGACGAAGACGGTCTGGGGCCGCATGGCGTCCCATTCCTCGAACTTCAGCGGGCGGTTGTCGATGGCGGAGGGGAGGCGGAAGCCGTACTCGGCCAGAGTCGACTTGCGGCGGTAGTCGCCGCGGAACATGGCGCCGATCTGGCCGACGGTGACGTGGCTCTCGTCCACGAACAGCAGGGCGTTGTCGGGGATGTATTCGAAGAAGGTCGGCGGCGGCTCGCCCGGCGCGCGGCCGGTCAGCCAGCGGCTGTAGTTCTCGATGCCGGCGCAGGAGCCGGTGGCCTCCATCATCTCCAGATCGAAGCGGGTGCGCTGCTCCAGCCGCTGGGCCTCCAGCAGCTTGCCGTTCTCGACCATCCAGTCGAGCGTCTCCTTCAGCTCGGCCTTGATGCCGTTGACGGCCTGATTGAGCGTCGGGCGCGGGGTGACGTAGTGGCTGGCGGCGTAGACGGTGACCTCGTCCAGCGCATTGGTCTTCTTGCCGGTCAGGGGATCGAACTCGTCGATGGCCTCGATCTCGTCGCCGAACAGGCTGATGCGCCAGGCGCGGTCCTCGAGGTGGACGGGGAAGATCTCCAGCGTGTCGCCGCGCTTGCGGAACATGCCGCGCTCGAAGTGGACGTCGTTGCGCTTGTACTGCAGGGCGATGAGGTCGGCGCGCAGCTTGGTCTCGTCGATCTGGTCCCCGACCTTCAGGCCGAAGGTCATGGCGGTGTAGGTCTCGACCGAGCCGATGCCGTAGATGCAGCTGACCGAGGCGACGACGATGACGTCGTCCCGCTCAAGAATCGCACGGGTGGCGGCGTGGCGCATCCGGTCGATCTGCTCGTTAATCGAGCTGTCCTTCTCGATGTAGGTGTCGGTGCGCGGGACGTAGGCCTCAGGCTGGTAGTAGTCGTAATAGCTGACGAAATATTCGACCGCATTGTCGGGGAAGAAGGCCTTGAACTCGGAATAGAGCTGGGCCGCCAGCGTCTTGTTGTGGGCCAGGATCAGGGCCGGGCGCTGGGTCTGTTCGATCACCTTGGCCATGGTGAAGGTCTTGCCCGAGCCGGTCACGCCCAGCAGCACCTGCTCGCGATCGCCCTCGTCGGCCTGGGCCACAAGCTCGGCGATGGCCGAGGGCTGGTCGCCGGCGGGCTGGTATTTCGTCTCCAGCCGGAAGGGGATGCGCTTCTTGTTGGTCGGCCGGTCGGGGCGGTGGGGGACCCAGTCGGCGGGGGCGGCGGGCGCCTCCTCGGGCGTCAGGCGCGGCCCGTTCACCGGCGCGAAGGCGGGCGCACGACCGTGGTCGAAGGCGACGGGCGCCTCGCCGAGGCCGGCATTGGGCGTGTGGACGGGCTTGGTCGGTTTCGCAGGAGAACGGGCCATGAACATGAAGGTAATGCGTGCGCCTGCGCGACGCTAGGGCGAGCGGAACGGCGATTCCGATAAAGCGCGGCGTCCGAACCGACGCTTTCCGGCTTGTGCGGCGTCGGGCGCGTCGCCAAGGTTCGCGCCATGAGTATGCTTCGCGACGTCTTCATCACCGGGACCGGCGCCGTGCTGCCCGGCGAGCGGATCGGCAACGATCGGATGGAGGACTTCATCGGCCGCATCGGCGGGCGGGCGTCCGCCGTCGGGCGCCGCGCCCTGCGCTGGAACGGGATCGAGGGGCGGCATTACGCCCTGAACGTTGACGGCGAACCGCTGCACTCCAACGCCTCCATGTGCGCCGGGGCGGTGCGGGCGGCGCTGGATGGGGCGGGGCTAAGCCTGGGCGATCTGCAGCATCTGGGCGCGGCGGCGACGCAGGGCGACTATCTGGTGCCCGGCCACGCCAGCGCGGTTCAGGCCGAACTGGGCGCGGGGCCGCTGGAGGCGTTCAGCTATCAGTCCGTCTGCGCCAGCGCCCTGATGGCGGCCAAGGGGGCGTGGCTGAGCGTGCGGGCGGGGGAGGCGGAGGTCGCCGCCGCCTGTGCGGGCGAGTTCTCGTCACGCTGGTTCCGCCCTCATTTCTATGAGGGCACGGCGCTGGTGGATGAGAAGGGCCGGGCGCGGATCGAGGCGGACTTTCTGCGCTTCACCCTGTCGGACGGGGCGGGCGCCGTGGTGATGGAGCCGAGGCCGAAACCCGAGGGGCTGAGCCTCAAGGTCGAGTGGATCGACATGACCTCGCTGGCCGGGCGTTTCGATCCCTGCATGTGGGCGGGATCGACGCCGCAGGCACGCGCCGACATGACCAGCGCCTGGAGCCACGCCGGACCGGCGGCGGCCCATGCGGCCGGGGCGGTGGCCCTGTTGCAGGACTTCGAGCTGCTGAAGATCGTCATCCGCGCCTGGATCGGCGTCTGGCTGGAGAAGGTGGACGCCGGAAGGATCGTCCCGGATCAGGTCGACCATCTGCTGTGTCACTACTCGGCGCGGTCGCTGCGTCAGGAGATCGTCGGCCTGCTGGAAAGCACCGCCGCGATGATCCCGGAAGGGAAGTGGTTCACGACCCTGTCCGACAGCGGCAATGTCGGCTCGGCCTCGATCTGGGTCATGCTGGACGCCTTCCTGAAGTCGGGACGCGGAAAGCGCGGAGACAGGGTGCTGTGCATCGTGCCCGAGAGCGGGCGGGCGATGATCGGCTTCATGATGCTGGAGATTGTGTGATGGCGGAACAACTGGCCGAGGCGGCGGTGGCCGATTGCTTGCGGAAGCTGGCGGTCGTCTTCGCCGATTTCGAGCAGCGGCTGGAGGCCACGCCCCTGATCCGCAAGCTGACGCGGGGGCGGTTCGAGGTCGCCGACTACCACGCCTTCCTGATCAACCTGCGCCAGCAGGTGAAGGACGGGGCGCTGTGGATGAGCCGGGCGGCGTCGAACATCGGCGAGGATCACCTGGAGCTGCGCTCGACCCTGATGCGCCATGCGGTGACGGAGCATCGGGATTTCCGTCTGCTGGAGGCGGACTTCACAGCCTCGGGCGGGGCGCTGGACGACATCCAGTCGGCGCCGAAGAATGTGGGGTCCGAGGCCCTGTCGGCCTGGATGTTCCATGAGGCGTCGAAGCCCGATCCCTTCGGCCTGCTGGGCGCCATGTTCATCATCGAGGGGCTGGGCTCGATCAAGGCGCGGCCGTGGGGCCTGAAGGTGCAGGAGCGGCTGGAACTGCCCGACGAGGCGGTGCGCTTCCTGCTGTATCACGGCGACAACGACGCCGAGCACATGAAGGAGTTCGAGGAGATGCTGGGCATGGTCCTGCCCGATCCCTTCATCGCCGAACGCATCGTCACGACGGCCAAGGTGACGGCCCGCCTCTACGCCCTGCAGATCGAGGAGATCGCGGCGTGAGATACTACAAGCCGCACGAGGATCCGTTCGACCCCGCGCGGTTCGACCCCAAGGATCCCGATCCGTGGATGGCGCTGTATCTGGACCACAGTCTGCCGATCGACGACGGGGCCAAGCGCGATCTGTTGCTGGGGGCGCGGTCGCGGTCGCGGCGCTGGCTGTTCCCGGTGGCGCGGCCGCTGGTGTTCCTGTTCTTCTGTCTGGTGAAGGTGCTGCGGGTCATTTCGCCGAAATATCCGAACCTGAACGGCCTGCTGCACAAGACCATCCACTGGGGGCTGCGGACCTTTGTGACGCCCGAGGGCAACCGGGTGATCCTGCGGCACTTCCACGTCGGGTCCGAACTGACCGCCTTCGTGCGCGAGAATGCGGGCGTGGGCGACAAGGTGACGAAGTGGCCGCTGACGCCGACGCGGCTGAAGGACATCGAGCCGGACCTGTTCCTTCAGCACGACCTGAACATCTTCAACTTCGTCATCGAGATGAACGCCGCCCTGCGCGCCGAGGGGCGGGAGCTGACGCCGCCCGAGCGGATCGACTTCTCCATGATCTCGGACGAATTCCCGCCGTTCGAGGAGTTTCCGCGCAAATGGCACAACTTCGTCGACGTGCAGACGGCGGTGGAGTTCTACACCCCGATCTATGCGCTGATGCTGCCGCGCGACGACTTCGTGCGGGCGTCCAGTTCGCTGCAGCTGGATGAGGTGATGGCCATCTATATCGCCCGCATTCTGGGCACGAGCTACCACATGGCCTTCGTCAAGAACGGCCATCCGCTGGTGGCGCTGTCGACGCTGCAGGCGGGCTATCGGCTGATGATGCACGGGCTGGATTCAGAGGCCATGCACGGCTGGCTGCGGGTGATGAAGGCGCGCCAGGCGGCGGGCCTGCCGCTGGACCCGGCCAACTCGGGCGCGCCGAAGTAGGGCGTGGCGTCTACGGCGTTTTGCACTGGCGCGCGGCGCGGCGGCTGCTAGCGTGGCCGGTATGAAATCGGCGCTCTCCTTTCTGACCTCTCTCAGCACCCTGGTGCTGCTGTCGCTTGTGCTGGGCCTGCTGGCCGGGGCGGCGGCGCAGAAGTGGGGTCTGCCGGGCGGCCATGTCACGGCCGACTTCATCCAGGCGCTGGGCCAGCTGTGGCTGAATGCGCTGCGGATGACGATCATCCCGCTGGTGTTCAGCCTGCTGGTGACGGGCATCGCCTCCATCGCCGATGCGGCGAGAACCGGGCGTCTGGCGCTGAAGGCGGTGGCCTGGTTCGGGGGGCTGATCGTCTTTGCGACCGTCTACGCCGTCGCGGCGGCCTATGGGCTGCACGCCGTCTGGCCGATCGATCCCGAAGGCGCGCGCCTGCTGCTGGCGATCAAGCCGGAGGGCGCCGAGGGTCTGGGCGCCGGCGCGCCGTTCAGCGAGTTCGTCAAGACCATCGCCCCGTCCAACCCGATCCGCGCGGCGGCCGAGGACGCCATCCTGGGCATGGTGGTGTTCGCCGTCTTCTTCGGCTTTGCGGCCTCGGGGCTGCCCGAGCGGCTGCGGGTTCCGCTGATCACCTTCTTCGAGGCGGTGGGCGAGACGATGATCGTCATCGTCCGCTGGGTGCTGAGCGTCGCGCCGCTGGGCGTCTTCGCCCTGTCGGTCGGGGTGGGGCTGACGGCGGGGGCGAGCGCGGCGGGGGTGCTGCTGCACTATGTGGCGCTGATCTCGCTCGCCTGCATCGGCATCGGCCTGATCTTCTATCCGCTGGCCGTCATCTTCGGGCGGGTGAGCCTGGGCCGGTTCGCGCGGGCGGCGGCGCCGGCGCAGGTGGTGGCCTTCTCGACCCAGTCGTCGCTGGCCAGCCTGCCGGTCATGGTCGAGCGGGCGGTCGACGAACTGGGCGTCAGGCGGGCCACGGCGGGCCTGGTCCTCCCGCTGGCGGTGGCGGTGTTCCGCATCACCAGCCCGGTCGCCAATCTGGGCGTGGCCATTTATTGCGCCCATCTGTTCGGGCTGGAGCCTTCGGCGGGACAACTGCTGGCGGCCATGCTGACGGCGGTGCTGATCTCGATCGGCACGGTGGGGTTGCCCGGTCAGGCCAGCTTCTTCGCCTCCATCGCCCCGATCTGCATCGCCATGGGCGTGCCGCTGGAGCTGCTGCCGCTGCTGCTGGCGGTCGAGGTCGTGCCCGACATCTTCCGCACCCTGGGCAACGTCACCGCCGATCTGGCCGTGGTGCGCATCGTCGAGGGCGCAGAGGCGACGGACAACCGCCTCCCTTAGTCCTCCATCGCTTCGAACATGGCCTCGGCCTCGTCGAAGTCGTCGTAGTCGAGCCGCTCGGGCGGGCGCAGGATGACGAAGCGGCTGAGGACGGGCGCGTCCGGCTCGGGGCGACGGTCCCATTGCCAGAAGCTGCGGTCGATCCGGCTTTGCAGCAGGGTCCAGTCGCCGTCGTCGGCCGGCGGGCGTGGCGTGTGGAAGGTCATGCGCATCAGCTCCCCTGCTGGCGGAAGCAGGAAAGCCTGCGTAGGCTCGAGTTGTCAAAGCTGGTGCGTTGTTCCTTCTCCCCTTGCGGGAGAAGGTGGACGGCGAAGCCGGACGGATGAGGGGTCTGTTTGACGTTTGACGAGAGGCCGAGGCTGAGGTCTCGCAACCCCTCATCCGACCTCACTCCGTTCGGCCACCTTCTCCCGCAAGGGGAGAAGGGCGGTTAATCGCCCCTCGTCCCTGAGGTATGCGCCGGTCCCCGGAACACCGCGTTGAGGAACAGCGGCTTCAGCCCTTCCAGGAAGGCGCGCATGGTCACGTCCTGGGTGAAGGCGACGACCTGGCCGCGACCGACCTCGGAGGCCATGGCGACGGGCTTGTAGGCCAGCTGACGACGGTTCTCGGCCCACAGTTGGCCCGACGCCAGCACCTGATCCGGGCCGGCCAGGCGCACGACGTTGATTCCCTGGTCGCGGGCCAGCGGGGTGTAGATGTCCGAGCCGCGCACCATGACGCTGAGGGTCGGGGCGACGCCCGCGCCCAGCCAGTGTTCGTTGTCGACCACGGCGCTGGCGAGGACGCCCGCGACCGGATCGGGCGCCCCGCCGTGGTGGCCGGTCAGGGCCAGGTATTCGGCGTCGGTGGCGATCTCGCTGCCGCCGTCCTTCTTGTCCTTGTCGCCGTCGCCGGAGAGGGCGCTCTCGCGGCGGCTCTCCAGCAGCTTGGAGTCGGGATCGGTCAGCAGACGGCTGGCCGAGCCGACGCCGATCAGGACGCCGCCCGCCTGGACCCAGGCGCGCAGGTTGGCGACGCCGCTTTCGCCCAGGATCTGCTCATAGTTTCCGCCCGACGGCAGGATCAGCACCTGGTAGCGGGACAGGTCGGCGTTCGCCAGGCGGCGGGTGCGCACGGCCGTGACCGGCCAGCCGTATTCGCGCTCCAGCACATGGCGGATGGAGCCGGCGGATTCCGGCTCGGTCGGGTCGTCCCAGGCCATGGCGACGCGCGGGCCGGCGATGATCGTCGCCTTGTCCGAACCGACGCTGGGGCCGCTGGAGACCCAGGAGGTGGCGAGCGGCGTCACCTGGGCGCCGCTGCCGGCGGCCAGACGGCGGACGTGTTCGTCCAGGTCGTCGGGCGAACCGGCGCGCGTCACGATGAAGGTTCCGCCCGGATAGGCGCGGCCGTCCAGGGTGAAGGGCTCCTCGACCGAGCGGACCGGCAGCTTGTCGGTCAGGGCGGCGGTCAGGAAGCGCATCCCCGCCGTGCCCGGATGGATGGCGTAGCCATAGGTCGCGTCGCCGGACGCCACGGCGGCGGGACGGATCAGTTCGGGGCCGACCGCGGCCGTCTGCACCGACGGAGCGCCGGTGCAGCGCTGGCTCGGCACATTGAACAGCAGGGGCAGGGACCAGCCGGTCAGGTCGTAGATCTCATCGCCCAGGCCGCGCGCGCGGCGGGCTTCCTGCTCGGCCAGGAATTTGGGGTCGAGCGGCACGTCCTTGGCCAGCAGGGTCTCGGCCATGCGGCGCTGGGGCTGGGCCAGGTTCACGATGTAATCGCCCGCCTGATAGGTCTGGCCGCAGGCGGAGAAGGATGCGGTCGCGCGCCCGACCTCCAGCCCCGAACGCACCAGCAGGCCCGCCAGCTTGTCGGCGGCGGCCGGGTCGGCGGCGGCGGAGCGCGACAGGACATAGGCGCCGCGACCGCCCGAAATCCCGTCGCGGTGGAAGGCGTAGAAGTCGCTGAGCAGCTTCTCGCGGTCGCGGGCGGCGGTCTCGATGGTCGACAGGGTGGCGGTCAGGTGGCCCTTGACCGTGTCGGCGTAGGTCAGCATTTCGCCAGACGAGCGGCGCGCCAGCAGGCCGCGCGACGAGCCCTGCTCATAGGTCATGGAGACGGCGCCGAAATAGGCGGGCCAGCCGTCGCCGTAGCCGGGATAGAAGGCGTCGAAGGTCTCGCGCGTGAAATAGTCCAGCCCGGCCTGGTCGAAGCGTCCGGCGGTGTTGCGGCCGAAGCGTTCGCGGGCGTCCAGAATCGGCGGATATATCCACGGGTTCAGCGGCTGAGCTTCGGGGGGAAGAAGAAGCTGGAGTCGGTGCCCATCTCGTGGGAATCGACCACCACTTGCGGGCGCCATTCGCGGATGAGGGCCGAGTGGCCCTGCGTCTCCGGCTGGGACTGGATGAACCAGTCGCGGTTCAGGTCGAACAGATTGTGGTTGTAGCGGCCGGACGGCCACGGCTCGGCCCGCTCCGCCGACAGGGGATCGCCGTTGGGCTGGGCGCCCAGACCGGCTTCGAAGCTGTTGATGAAGCGCTCGCGCCCGTCGGGGTTCTGGGTCGGGACGAAGACGACCACGACGTTCTCCAGCCAGCCCTGCGCCTCGGCGTCGAGGCCGTCGGTCAGGCGGCGCGCGGCGATCAGGGCGGCGTCGGCGGGGCTGATCTCATTGCCGTGGACGGAATAGGCCATCCAGACGATGGCGGGGGTGTCGTTGATCAGGGCGCGAGCCTGCTCGGGGCTGGTCCTGCGCGGGTCGGCCAGGGCGTTGGTCGCGGCCTTGATGGCGTCCAGACGGGCGATGTTGCGCGGCGAGCCGACGGCGGCCCAGAACAGGGGGCGGCCTTCCCACGTCTGGGCGTAGTCGCCCATGACCATGCGGTCGGGATTGGCGGTCCGCAGCGCCTCGAAATAGCGGCGCACATCGGCCGAGCGGGTGATGCGCTCGCCGCTGTCGTGGCCGACGACGGCCTGAAGCTCGGGCGGGTTCTGCTGAGCCAGGGCGGGCGCGGCGCCCAGGGCCAGGCTGAGCGCCAGCAAGGAACAGGCGGCGCGGCGACGAGACGACATAAGAAAACTCCCCCTTCAGATCGACGACCTTAACCGTGGAGCCGAGGCGAAGGAAGCGGCGCCGCGCCGTCATTTCTTCCGCTTTGCACGCCGTATTTCGACAGGGATTAGGCGGTTCGCCGTCCGGGATAGCGAAGGTCGTTGACAGCCTCATACAGTATGTCGCATACACTGTGTGTCACACACTATGTGGCGGCAGGTGAGGCGACGCCGTGGACCGGGAACTGTTCGAGACGATGCGGCTGGAGCTGCGGCGCGGGACGCTGGTCCTGGCGGTGCTCGCCTGCCTGCGGACCGAACGCTACGGCTACACCCTGCGTCAGGCGCTGGCGGCGGACGGGCTGGAGATGGAGGAATCCACCCTCTACCCCCTGCTGCGGCGGCTGGAGGGGCAGGGGCTGCTGACCAGCGAATGGCGCGAGGAGGAGAAGCGCAAGAAGCGCTTCTACGTCCTGTCGCCGGGGGGCGAGGCCATGCTGGCCGCCCTGACCGAGGAATGGCGCGGCATCAACGCCTCGCTGGAACGATTGCTCTGAAGGGACGGGAGAGGGCGCGATGGACATCATCGAACGCTATCTGGAGGCCGTGGCGGCGCAGCTGCCGACCGAGGACCGCGAGGACATCGTCGCCGAGCTGCGCGACCTGATCCTGAGCCGCGTCGAGGCGCGCGAGGAGGAGCTGGGCCGGGCGCTGAGCGACGAGGAGAAGGAGGTGATCCTGCACGAGATCGGCCACCCGCTGATCGTCGCCGCCCGCTATCGCAAGGGCCCGGACAGCCTGATCGGGCCGGAGCTGTTCCCCTATTGGCTGTTCGGGGCCAAGGCCGGGCTGATCGTCATCGCGGCGGTGCAGGCGCTGGGGCTGCTGATCAGC
Source organism: Brevundimonas sp. SS2672 (assembly GCF_059579685.1). NCBI lineage: Bacteria > Pseudomonadati > Pseudomonadota > Alphaproteobacteria > Caulobacterales > Caulobacteraceae > Brevundimonas > Brevundimonas sp. SS2672. The sequence goes on from NZ_CM184201.1 coordinate 326,169, forward strand.
GTGCTGGGCGCGCCGGCCGATTTCGGGCGAGCGATCAGCCAGGCCTTCCACGGCTTCTTCTCCGGAGGGCTGACCCTGCTGGGGGCGCTGACGGTGGCCGGGGCGATCATGGAGCATTACGACATCAAGCCGAAGTGGCTGACGAAGTGGCGGGTGCGCGACCTGTCGGCCTTCGGCCTGGCCGATCCGGCGAAGTGGGGCGCGTCCCTGGCCGGAACCGAGAAGGCCAAGTCCGAGTGGTTGCCGAAGGGCGCGCGCGTCTGGGGCGTGACGGCGAATGACAAGCCGGGACTGGAGGCGCTGGCCTCCCTGATTGTCGGGGGCGTCTTCGTGATGTGGTGGATTGGCGTGATCCGCTTTCCGGGCCTGGGCGAGTTCTCCTTGAGAAGCGGCGCGGTGGGGATCGAGGCGGCGCCGGTGTGGGCGGCCCTTTACGGCCCCATCCTGGCCCTGGCCGTCGGCGGCATGGCGGTGGACGCGGTCAGCCTGATCCGTGGACGCGAGGGGCGGCTGACCTGGCTGATGAAGATCCCGCTGGCGGGCGCGGCGCTCTGGGTGCTGTGGCGGCTGTTTGATGCGGGCTGGTGGCTCACCCTGACCCAGGGCGCGGCGAGCGCCCGCGTCGAGGGCGGGACGACGAACATCAGCCTGGACGCCCTGCGCGCGGTGAACGATGCGGGCCGTGATCTGGATGGGACGGCCCTGACGCTGGGTACGGTGCTGACCTGGGTGTTCGCGGTGATGGCGATCAGCTTCGTGGTCAATATCGCGACCTATGTCTGGCGGCTCGCGACGACGCGCGAGGGGTAATCCGCCAGGCTGCGGCGCCGTCATGTCCGAAAACCGCGAGACACGGCGGCGCGGCGGGCGCATGTTGCGGGCATGGAAAACGCCCGCGACATGCTGGATCAGGAGGCCTGTTACCGGGCCGTCCTGACGCGCGACCCGCGCTTCGACGGGCGCTTCTTCACCTGTGTGAAGTCTACCGGGATCTATTGCCGCCCGGTCTGCCCGGCGCGGACGCCCAAGCGCGAGAACATGACCTTCGTCATCAGCGCGGCGGCGGCCGAGGAGGCGGGCTTTCGGGCTTGCCTGCGCTGTCGCCCCGAGACGGCGCCGGACATGGGCGCGTGGCGCGGCACTTCCAACACCGTCAGCCGGGCGCTGAACCTGATCGAGGCGGGGGCGCTCGATGAGGGCGACGTCGACGCCCTGGCCGCGCGGCTGGGGGTGGGCGAGCGGCACCTGCGCCGCCTGTTCCGCCAGCACTTGGGCGCCGCCCCGGTCAGCGTGGCCCAGACGCGCCGCGTTCTGCTGGCCAAGGCCTTGATCCACCAGACCGACCTGCCGATGGCCGAGGTGGCCATGGCCTCTGGATTCGGCAGCGTGCGCCGCTTCAATGAGACGTTTCAGGCCCTTTATGGACGGCCGCCGTCGGCGCTGCGGGCGCGGGCCGAGCGGCCGTGGGACGCCAGGTCGAATGAAGGGGTGCGGCTGAGCCTGCCCTATCGCCCGCCCTATGAGGTCGAGGCTATGTTGGCCGCCCTGAAGGCGAGCGGCGAGACGGTCGAGGGCGGTGTCTGGCGCCGCGTCCTGACCCCGGCGACGGACGGGGCGACGGGCGAGGTTTCGGCCCGGTTCGAGGCGGGCGACCGGCTGGCGGTGACGGCGGCGCTGGACGATCTGAAGGTTTTGCCGGGGGTGCTGGCGCGGGTGCGGCGGCTGTTCGACCTGTCGGCCGATCCCGAGGCGATCCGGCGCGACCTGGCGGCGGACCCTGTGCTGGCCCCGCTGGTCGAGGCGCGGTCGGGGCTGCGCCTGCCGGGCGTCTGGAGCGATGAGGCGGCCGACATGGCCAGCGACCGGCTTGAGGACGAACGGCTGGCGGAGCGGGCCGAGCGGTGGCGGCCCTGGCGGGCCTATGGCGTGCTGCACCTGCGCGAGGCGGGGATCGACGGCATGACGATCATGGAGAACGACGATGAAAAAGACGCAGCCTGAAGCCTTCACCCTGGACCGTATCGCCACGCCGGTGGGCGAGGTGCTGCTGGTCACCGATGCGGACGGCGCCGTGCGCGCCTTCGACTTCACCGACTATGAGGCGCGGATGATGAAGCTGCTGGCCCGCCACTACGGCGAGGCGCGGCTGACGCCGGGGCGGGCGCCGGAGGCGGTGCGGAACGCCGTGGCCGCCTATTTCGACGGCGATCTGACGGCGCTGGACGGGCTCGCGGTGAAGACCGGCGGCACGGACTTCCAGCGCGCGGTCTGGGCGGCGCTGCGGACCATTCCGGCGGGACGGACCTGGAGCTACGGCCAACTGGCCCAGGCCATCGGCAAGCCCGCCGCCGTGCGGGCCGTGGGCCTGGCCAACGGCGCCAATCCGATCGGCGTCATCGTGCCCTGCCACCGGGTCGTCGGGGCCAATGGAACCCTGACCGGCTATGCGGGCGGGCTGGAGCGCAAGCGCTGGCTGCTGGCGCACGAAGCGTCGCAGGACGGCCGCGATGATGGAACGGGACAGGGGGCGTTTGCGCTGGACTGACAGCGCCCTCCCTTTCGGCGCTCATTTTTCTGGAGTCTGATGATGAACCTGCCCAACGGGGCCCTGGTCGCCGTCGCCGACGGCGAGAAGCTGAGCCTGTTCCGCAACACCGGCCACAACCTCGACATCCAGCTCAAGCCGATGGCGACGCCCGAGATCCCCGAACGCCTGTCCGGCGCGCCGGGCCGCCGCTCCAGCGACGCCAACCCCGACAACGACACCCAGGCCGAGGACGGCTTCGCCATGGGCGTGGCCGAGGCGCTGAACCACATGGCCCTGACCAACAAGATCGAGGCTCTGGCCGTCGTCGCCGCGCCCAAGACCCTGGGCCAGCTGCGCAAGCATTGGCACAAGACGCTGGAGGAGCGTCTGGTCGGCGAGATTCCCAAGGCCCTGGCCGGCCGGCCGGCCGAAGAGATCGCCGAGGCGATCAGCCGGGCGTAGCCGTTCAGGCCGCCCCGTCCAGAAACAGGCGGCAGGCCGGGTTGTCGGTCTCGTCGGCGTAGGGGTAGCCCAGTTCGTCCAGCGCCTTCGTCAGGGCCGCCGCCTGGTCCGGCGGAACGCTGACCCCCGCCAGCACCCGGCCCGCGTCGTCGCCGTGGTTGCGATAGTGGAACAGGGTCAGGGCCCAGGCGGGCTGCAGGCTGTTGAGAAAGCGCAGGAAGGCGCCGGGCCGCTCGGGGAATTCGAAGCGCAGCAGCCGCTCGTGCGGCAGGCCGATGGTGCGCCCGCCGACCATGTGGCGCACGTGCAGCTTGGCGGTCTCGTTGTCGCTCATGTCGACGACGGAATAGCCGCCGGCGGTCAGGTGTCTGAGCAGGCTTTCGCGCTCGGCGGCGCCGTCGCGCAGGGCCACGCCGACGAAGATCTGGGCCGTGCCGTCGCCGGACCAGCGGTAGTTGAATTCCGTGATCGAGCGGCCGTCGAGGCTTTGCAGGAAGCGGTGGTAGTCCTCGCGCCGGTCGGGCATGGAGACGGCGAACAGGGCCTCGGCGCCCTCGCCGATCTCGGCCCGCTCGGCGACGTGGCGCAGGCGGTCGAAATTGACGTTGGCGCCCGAGTTTATCGCGACCAGCGCCCCCGATCCGGGGTTGCGCGCGGCCCAGGCCTTGAGCCCGGCCAGGGCGACGGCGCCCGACGGCTCGGCCACGGCGCGCACGTCGTCGAAGATGTCCTTCACGGCGGCGCAGATGGCGTCGGTGTCGACCAGCACGATCTCGTCCAGCAGATTGCGGCACAGGCGGAAGGTCTCGTCGCCTGCACGGCGCACGGCCACCCCGTCGGCGAACAGGCCGACCTGATCCAGATCGACGACGCGCCCGGCCTCGATGGCGCTCTTCATCGTCGGGGCCTCGGCCGGTTCCACGCCGATCAGCCGCGTCTCGGGGCGCAGGAAGCGGACGATGGCCGCCACGCCCGCCGCCAGCCCGCCGCCGCCGATGGGGATGAAGACGGCGTCGATCGGATCGGGGTGCTGGCGCAGGATCTCCAGCCCGACCGTGCCCTGGCCGGCGATGACGTCGGGGTCGTCGAACGGGTGGACGAAGGCGGCGCCGGTTTCTTTCTCTAGCGCGCGGGCGTGGGCGTAGGCGTCGTCGAAGCTTTCGCCGTGCAGCACGACCTGGCCGCCCAGACCCTGGACCGCCGCCACCTTGATGCCGGGCGTGGTGGTCGGCATGACGATGGTCGCCGCCGCGCCGCGTTTGGCCGCCGCCAGCGCCACCCCCTGCGCGTGATTGCCCGCCGAGGCGCAGATGACCCCGCGCGCCAGTTCGGCCTCGCTCAGGGCCGCGATCCGGTTGTAGGCGCCGCGGATCTTGAACGAGAAGACCGGCTGCAGATCCTCGCGCTTCAGCAGGGCCGGGCGGCCGATGCGGGCCGACAGCCGCTTCAGCGGATCGAGCGGAGTCTCCTCGGCCACGTCATAGACGCGGGCGGTCAGGATGCGGCGGACGGTGTCTTGCACGATGATCTCGGTCAGGCGGCGCAGGGGAGGATGAAGCGTGTCCCGGTCTAGGCGATGCTGCGACGCATGAGAATGAAAATTGCGCGCCTGTCCTTCTCCCCTTGCGGGAGAAGGTGGCGACCGAAGGTCGTCGGATGAGGGGTTTCGCAACCTTGAGCACTGGGCTTTAGCTTAATGGAAGGCGCAAAGAGACCCCTCATCCGTCTCGCTGCGCGAGCCGCCTTCTCCCGCAAGGGGAGAAGGATGCGCGTGGTTGATTTCCTTGCGCCGGGTGCGGAAGAGCCTACATTGTTTCTGCTTATGCTAAGTTTGAGCATAAGTCGGGGCCGCGCAGACGGCCGATAGGGAGTAGGGACGATGGCGGACGGCGCTTTCGGTCTGTCGAAGGAACTGGCGGAAGAAACCGCCCCGGTGTGGGAGAAGGTCAAGGACCACGTCACCCCGCTGGAGTGGCCCGAACAGGCCCGGCTGATCAGCGAGATCAACCGGCTGAAGCGCGAGCGCGACGCGGTCATCCTGGCCCACAACTACATGACGCCCGAGATTTTTCACGGGGTGGGCGACTATGTCGGCGACAGCCTGGGGCTGGCCAAGGAGGCCGCCAAGTCCAAGGCCAGGGTGATCGTTCAGGCGGGCGTTCACTTCATGGCCGAGACGTCCAAGATCCTGTCGCCGGACAAGACGGTGCTGATCCCCGACCTGCGCGCGGGCTGTTCGCTGGCGTCCTCGATCACGGGGGCGGACGTGCGGCTGATCAAGGAGCGGCATCCGGGCCTGCCGGTCGTCACCTATGTGAACACCACGGCCGATGTGAAGGCCGAGACGGACATCTGCTGCACCAGCGCCAACGCCGTGCAGGTCGTCGAATGGGCGGCGAAGGAGTGGGGCGTCGACAAGGTCATCCTGATCCCCGACGAATATCTGGCGCGCAACGTGGCGGCCCAGACGACGGTGGGCATCATCGCCTGGGCGGGACACTGCGAGGTGCACAAGCGCTTCACCACGCAGGACATCGCCGACATGCGCGACGCCTGGCCGGACGCCGAGGTGCTGGCTCACCCCGAATGCCCCGAAGAGATCCTGCGCGCCGCCGACTTCGCCGGTTCGACCGCCGCCATGACCGAATATGTCGAGAAGCGTCGGCCCAAGCGGGTGGTGCTGATCACCGAATGCTCGATGGCCTCCAACATCAAGGGGGACGTGCCCGAGGTGGAGTTCGTCGGCCCCTGCAACCTGTGCCCCCACATGAAGCGCATCACGCTGGAGAACATCCGCGACTGCCTGCTGCACATGCAGTTCGAGGTGACGGTGCCGGACGAGATGCTGGAGAAGGCGGCTCTGGCGGTGCAGCGGATGATCGACCTGCCGCCGCCGTCGAAGCCGGCGCGCTATGACCTGGTCAAGGCGCGGCATCATGTCGATGTGGAGCTGATCTGACGGCCCTGCGGCGACGCGGCCCGTTGCGGGGCCGTCGCCGCGCGCCCAGTTCGAATCCATGAGCGACACAGACAACACCCTTCCCCCCGGCGGCCGCAGGCCCGGACCCTGGGACCCGCGTCCGGAAGAGGCGGCGCCTGCGCCCGCGCGCGAGACGCCGCGCTACAGCGCGCGCCATGAAACGCCGCAGGAGGACAAGGGCCAGCACCCGGTCTGGGCGGTGGTCTCGACCCTGCTGATGGCGGGTTTCCTGTGGTTCCTGACCGGCAGCTGGGTGGTGGCGGGCGCCGTTCTGTTCGGCCTGTTCGTGCACGAGTACGGCCATGTGCTGGCGATGAACCGGGTCGGCATGGGCCCGGCGCGCATCTACATCATCCCCTTCCTGGGCGGGCTGGCGAAGGGCCAGCGCGAGCCGAAGAGCGAGTGGCACGGCGTGCTGGTGTCGCTGGCGGGACCGGCGTTCGGCCTGCTGGCCATGATCCCCTTCGTGGCCGTGGGCCTGGCGCTGAAGGCGCCGGAGTGGCTGATGGGCGCCTTCTTCATCGCCATGATCAATCTGCTGAACCTGCTGCCCGCGCCGCCGCTGGACGGCTCCAAGGCGCTGGGGCCGGTGCTGACGCGGGTGCATCCGCGGCTGGAGCAGGTCGCCCTGCTGGTCGTCGGCGGTCTGGCCGTGTGGTGGGGACTGTCGACGGGGCGATTCATCCTGGCGGTCTTTCTCGGGCTGGCGGTGTTCGGCCATCTGAAGCGCGGCGTCTGGCGCGCGGCGTGGGGGCGGCTGAGCTGGCCCGAGGCGGGGCGCAGCCTGGCCCTCTACCTGCTGACGGCCGTGGTCTGCGCGGCGGCGGCGATCGCCGCCTTGCTGCCGCTGACGGGCGGAGCGGTCGAGCCGGCCTTCGAGATGGGGCTGCGGTTCTTCGGCGTGGGGGCCCGTTAGGGCGATGGCGCGCATGCGGCATGATGGGCCTCTGATCATCGGCGGCGGGCTGGCGGGTCTGTCGGCGGCGCTGGAGGCGGCCGAGGCGCTGGGGTCGGACGGCAAGGTGCTGGTGGTGACGCCCGAGCCCTTGCTGAACGCCTGCTCTTCGGCGTGGGCGCAGGGCGGGATGGCGGCGGCCCTGTCGCCGCAGGACAGCGCGGCCCTGCACGCAAAGGACACCGAAGGCGCGGGCGCGGGTCTGGTCGAGGCCGAGGCGGCGCGCGCCCTGACGACGCGCGGGCGTGAGACGGTCGAGTGGCTGGCGACGCTGGGCGCGCCCTTCGACCGCGATGACGACGGCGGCTTCTCGGTCAGTCTGGAGGCGGCGCACAGCCTGCCGCGCGTGGCGCGGGTGGGCGGCGACGGCGCGGGCCGGGCCATATTGTCGGCCGTGGTCGCCGCCGCGCGGGCCACGAAGGCCATTGAGATCTGGGAAGACGGCCGGCTGCGCGGCCTGATCCGTGACGTCGACGGCCGGGTGCGCGGCGCGGTGATTGAGCGGCGCGGAGGCCGGTTGGACGAGGTGTTCGCGCCTGCGGTGGTTCTGGCCACCGGGGGCGTCGGCGGCCTGTTTGAGGCGACGACCAATCCATCGGCCCTGCGCGGCGAGGGGCTGGCGCTGGCCTGGCAGGCAGGGGCCGAAATTCTGGACCCCGAGTTCGTGCAGTTCCACCCGACGGCGATCGATGTGGGGCTGGACCCGGCGCCGCTGGCGACCGAGGCCCTGCGCGGCGAGGGGGCGCGGCTGGTCGATGGCGGCGGCGCCTTCCTGCTGGGCGATCATCCTGACGCCGATCTGGCGCCGCGGGACATCGTGGCGCGGGCGGTGCACGCGGCGCGGGTCGAGGGGCGCGGCGCCTTTCTCGATGCGACGAAGGCGGTGGGCGAGGCCTTTCCGCATGAGTTTCCGGCCGTCTTCGCCGCCTGCATGAGGGCCGGTCTGGACCCGCGCGTCAGCCCGATTCCGGTGGCGGCGGCGGCTCACTATCACATGGGCGGCATCGTCGCCGACGACGAGGGGCGTACGACCGTCCCCGGCCTGTTTGCGATCGGCGAGTGCGCGGCGACGGGGGTGCATGGGGCCAACCGGCTGGCGTCCAACTCCCTGCTGGAGGCGGGCGCCTTCGGGCGGCGCGCGGGTCGGGCGGCGGCGGGCGAGGTCCAGCCCGAGCGGCGGCCGCTGGCGGCTGTGCAGGCGATGACGGATCTGCCGCCCGAGGCGCTGGCGGCTTTGCGCGCGGCCATGACGCGCCATGCGGGCGTGGTGCGGGACGAGGCGGGGCTGGCAGCGCTGCTGGCCCTGATCGACGACCTGGCGAAGGCGCATTCGACGGCGGCGTGCCTGACGGCGGCGCGGCTGGTCGCCGAGGGGGCGCTGAACCGGCGCGAGAGCCGGGGCGGCCACTATCGCCGCGACTTCCCCGACAGCCTGCCGAGGGCGGAGCACACGCGGATGCGCGCAGCGCCGTCGCCTGCGCGCGACCAAGAGGCCGAGGCGGCGACGCTCGCCGCCCTGGCGGCCGTGATCTGAATGATGAAGGACGTTTCCGTGACCCGAACCCTGCCGGACCTGCTGATCGAGCCCGTGGTGCGCATGGCGCTGGCCGAGGATCTGGGGCGCACGGGCGATGTGACGGCGCAGGCCTGCATCCCCGAGGACGCCCGCTTCAGCGCCGTCTTCTGCGCGCGTCAGGCCGGGGTGATGGCGGGCGGTGCGGTGGTGCGGATCGCGGTCCACGCGCTGGACCCCCAGGCGACGGTGACGGTGAAGGTCGCCGACGGCGAGGCGTTCGAGGCCGGAGCCGTGCTGATCGCGGTCGAGGCGAACGCCTGCGCCCTGCTGTCGGCCGAGCGGACGGCGCTGAACCTGCTGGGCCGGATGTGCGGGATCGCGACCCTGACGCGGACCTATGTGCAGGCGGTCGAGGGGACGAAGGCGCGCATCGCCGACACCCGCAAGACCACGCCGGGGCTACGGGCGCTGGAGAAGCACGCGGTCGCCTGCGGCGGCGGGCTGAACCATCGCTTCGGGCTGGATGACGCCATCCTGATCAAGGACAACCACGTCGCCGTCTGCGGCGGGGCGGGCGAGGCGGTACGCCGGGCCAAGGCCTTCGCCCCCCACCTGATGAAGGTCGAGGTCGAAGTCGACGGCCTGGATCAGCTGGACGAGGTGCTGCCCGAGCGGCCGGACGTCGTCATGCTGGACAACTTCAGCCTGGACGACATGGCCGAGGCGGTGCGGCGGGTGCGGGACAGCGCCTTCGGATCGGTGGTGCTGGAGGCGTCGGGCGGGGTGAACCTGACCACGGTCGCAGGCATCGCCGCGACGGGCGTGGACGTCATCTCCGTGGGCGCCCTGACCCACTCGGTCATGCAACTGGACATCGGGCTGGACGCCGGCTGAGCGGACGCGGACCGGGGTTTTTCGGGGAACGGGCCCGGCGGGGGGCCGTTTTCAGAAGGCAGGAGGGCGCGACCTCGAAGGAGAGACGCCATGACCAGGGCCCCACAGCCGCCCAGGGAGCAACGCAGCTTCGCCGACCGCGGCGCCCAGCTGATGGATGAGGCGGCCGCCGTGGATCGGCGCGACCGGGCGGACGGCGTGCAATCCGGCCAGCCGGGCGATGCGGACGTCAACCTGAGCCAGCAGGGGCGTTACGGCAATCTGCAGCAGAATCTGACGACCCACCGCAAGACGCATCCCTAGACCAGGATCGATCAGGCTTCGGCGTTGATCATGACGGTCGCGGCGGCGGGCTTGGGCGAGGCCGGGGGCGTCGCTACCGGGGCGGGCGCAGCGGCGGCGCGCGGCGCAGCGGCGGGACGCTCTTCCGTCTTGCCCGACGCCAGGGCTTCGCGCGCCAGGACGGCGGTGTAGGCCACGGCGCCCGAGGCGTTGCGGGCGGCCTCTACGGGATCGAGGCTGGCCTGGACCAGACGCGGGGCGTTCTCGGCCGGACCCGACGGGCGCGGGTTGTAGGCGAAGGCCTGGCTGGCGCCCGAGCGGCCGCCGAAGCGGTAGAACAGGTGATCGCCGACCTGGTTCACCCGCACCAGATTGTTGCGCCACGACGGCGAAACGGCGGTGGTGTGGAAGTGGGTGGCGTTGCCGACGGCGGCGAACACCTGGCCGGACAGGGCCTTGGCCGCCACGTCGCGGGCGCGGTTCCAGGCCGCGCGGTTGACGGCGCCGCGCATGGCGCCGTTGCAGGTGAAGCTGAACTGGCAGCCCGAACCGCGGTTGGCGCCCTGATAGACGACGCTGCAGACGGTCTTGGGGAAGGCGGGGTGGCGGGCGCGGTTCAGCACCACCTGGGCCACGGCCTTCATGCCGTCGCGGCCTTCGCCGCGGGCTTCATAATAGACGGCCTGGGTCAGGCAATCGAGGTCGCGCGACTGGTCCAGGGCGCCGTCGAGGCGGAAGGGACGAGCGGCGGAAACCCTGGTCGCGCCGGGGCCTTGCAGGCTGGCGCGGCGCAGGCCGTCCTGGCCCTGAAGCTGCTCCAGGCGGGCGGTCAGCAGTTCGGCCTGACGGTCGCGCTGGGCCGAGCCGGCGACGGAATAGGGGTCATGGCGATGGGCGATGGTCAGGGCGCTGGCGTCCAGGCCGCCGGCCGCTTCGGCCAGGGCTTCCTGGGTATAGCCGCCGGCGCCGGCGCCCTGCAGGCGCTCGGCCTGGGCGCGCACGGTCGAGGCCTGGGCGGCCAGGCCGCCCAGATAGGCCCCTCCGACAGCGAGGCCGACGACGCCGCCGAACGCCGCCGCTGCCGTCGTGGGGCGCAGGCGGAATGAGCGGGCGGCGTGCATCAGCGCACGCGTCTGCGAGGAGAGAGACAAAGGCGTAGTCCTGTACAACAGGGCGAGGATGCCGCCCCCGTAGATCCCGAACCCCGGCGACAAGGACGCGTCGCGCTTAAGCGGGTCGGGCGAACGCCGACTGAACGCCGACCCTCGAAGGCGGGCCTTTATCCATCCGATCATGGCCTCAATGTGACTGATTCGCTAGAATTGTAATTTCTTCAGCATAAGAAAAACGCCTATCAGTCATTATTCCGCGTCGTTTTAATCGTGACGAAATTGCGCCTTAGACATTCTTGCGAAGACTGTATTGGTATGTTGATCGAAGATTGAGCTTGGAGCGATCGGGGGATGAATAAGCTATTGGCCGGGGGTCGACATCTTGGTTGTCAGAGTCACGCCATAGATGGGAACCTGCGGTCGATTCTCGCGTTCCAAGCTGAGCTATTTCAAGGAGTTGCCCCATGACCCGCACCGCTTCCCGCCTGGCCGTACTGGCGCTGGCCGGCGCCGGAGCCCTGGCCCTGTCGGCCTGCGGCCACAGCATTGAACAGAAGGCGGCCACCGGCGCCGTCGCCGGGGCCGTGGTGGCCGGTCCGGTCGGGGCGGCCGTCGGGGGCGCCGCAGGCGCGGCGGTCGGCCACGCCCAAAAGCCTCACTGATTCCAGCCGCACTGATTCCAGCCGCGCTGAAGGCTGACGCGGCCGCCTCGCGCGGCTGCATTGTGCGTCCGGGCGGCCTCTCCGCCCCCTAAATCCAATGAAATTGGGCCGTGGAGCTTGATTTCGGCGCGAAATTCGGCTTTGGCCTCCCGCCGGGCCGAGCGCGTCGAGATGCGCCTCCCGGCCCGATCCAAGGCCGTCGCCTCGGCGATCGGCCCCTTTCGCCGTCTCCATTCCCTATCAAGGACACCCGCCTCTCAGCATGCGCGACCTCAAGAACACCGGCTTCAACGACCGCCTGTCCGCCCAGAAAGACGCCAAACAAGCCCTCCTGGCCCGGTTCAAGCCGAAGCCGACGGTTCAGGATCCCGAGTTCGAGAAACTGGCCGAAAAGCGCGCCGCCGAGAAGGAGGCCGTCCGCCAGCAGCACGAACTGGCCAAGGCCGAAGTGCGCCGCGAGAAGGCCGAGAAGGAAGCCGCCCGCCTGGCCGCCGAAATGGCCGCCCAGGAAGAGGTGGACGCCGCCAAGCGCGCGGCCCGCAAGGAGCGCAAGCAGCTGACCAAGGAAGAGCAGAAGGCCGCGCGCGACGCCCGCTACGCCGCCCGCAAGGCGCGCCAGCGCTAAAGGGCTGCGCCCTTCTCCCGCTGCGGGAGAAGGTGGCGGCCGCAGGCCGACGGATGAGGGGGCTCTCCGAAGTCTGACGAGGGGCGAAGCCAGCGTCGAGCAACCCCTCATCCGACCTCACCCGGACTGAAATCCGGGATCGGCCACCTTCTCCCGCAGGGGGAGAGGGGTTTGCGTTGCAACATCCCTGCGGCTTCGACGTTACAGGGGCGAAGATTCCTGCGGCGGGTCGCAGCCGACCCCTTGGATCGCGGGGCGGACGACCTAACTGCAAGGCTGATCTTCACACCGCACTGCAAACGGGAGCCGTCATGAACGCCATCGACACCGGTCTTAAGCCCAAGGAGCGCGCCGACGTCGCGCGCGAACTGTCCAAGGCCCTGGCCGACAGCTACGCCCTCTATCTGAAGACGCACGGCTACCACTGGAACGTGCGCGGGCCGGAGTTCTTCAGCCTGCACAACCTGCTGGAAGAGCAGTATCGCGAGATCTGGGCCGCCCTGGACGAAATCGCCGAGCGCATCCGCGCCCTGGGCGAACTGGCGCCGCAGAGCGCCTCGGCCTTCGCCAACCTGACCTCGATCAAGGACGGCGATCCCGAGAAGGATTCCTCCGAGATGCTCAAGGAGCTGATCAAGGACCACGGCGTGGTCATCGCCACCGCCCGCGCGGCCCTGGACGCCGCCGACGAGGTCGGGGACGAGGCGTCGGTCGACCTGATGACCGTGCGTCTGGCGGCGCACGAAAAGGCCGCCTGGATGCTGCGTTCCAGCCTGGGCGAGCGTTAAGCGGGAAGAGGAGCGCCGTTTCGCCTCACGGAACGGTAATCTTCGCGTCTGAAAAGCGCCGGATTGGGCGGTCATGCAGATCGTCGATTTCCGGCGCCGTCAGGCGTCGTTATACGGACGTCGCATGAACCTCGGCCGCCTCACGCCGCTGAAGACGACCGGACGCCGGGCTGTGGCAGCGGCGCCTGCCGCCATGGCCGTGACCCTGGCGGCGATGGGCGTGGCCATGTCGGCCAGTTCGACCCCGCGCCCCGACATCGACCGCACCGCCGAAGCCGTGGCCCGCGCCACCGGCGGCGACCTGGGCCCGAACGGCCTGGCGGCGGTGACGGCGCGGATGGATGCGGGGCAGCTGGCCGTCGCGCGGCGGCATGATCCGGCCCTGGGCCTGCCCGAACTGTATGGGCTGACGCCGGGCTGGGAGAGCCTGACCCTGGGCGGCAAACCCAGCCTGGATCAGGGCGTGGCGGGCGTTGCGGCGCAACAGTTGAACGCCGCCATGCCCAACGCCTTCGGCGCGCTTCAGCCCGCACGGCCCTTCGTCTTCCGTCCGGCGGACGAGGCGTCGCGTCGGCGCGCCCTGCGCTGCCTGACCCAGGCCGTCTATTACGAGGCGGCGCTGGAGCCGACCGAGGGGCAGGAGGGCGTGGCCCAGGTCGTGCTGAACCGGGTGCGCGATCCCAACTATCCCTCCAGCGTCTGCGGCGTCGTCTATCAGGGCGCCGAGCGGACCACGGGCTGCCAGTTCAGCTTCACCTGCGACGGCTCCCTGGCGCGCGGGCCGGTGCGCTGGGCCTGGGATCGGGCCGAGCGGGTCGCGGCGCGCGCCCTGAACGGCCATGTGTCCGAGCGCGTGGGCACGGCCACCCACTACCACGCCGACTACGTCCACCCCTGGTGGTCGCCGACCCTGGCCAAGATCACCCAGGTCGGGGCGCACATCTTCTATCGCTGGAAGGGCGCGGCCGGAGAGACGGCGGCCTTCGTCAACGCATACGCGGGCCGCGAGCCGTCGATCGACGAGGCCCGCTTCGCCCAGTCTCGCGTCCTGCTGGCCACGGCTGCCGACAGCGTGGAAGAGGCGCTCGACGGGGCCAAGTCGGGCGAACTGCGCACGGTCGAGATCGACGGCCAGACCCGCGTCGTCGGCATCGCCAGCCTGGGCGGTCGCCGCCAGGCCGGCAAGGAGGAGATCGCCGCCATCAACGAGCGCCTCAAGGCCTTCGAGGCCGGCGCCGTCCCCAGCGTGACCGTGACCGCCCCGCCGCCCGCCGGCGTCACGCCCATGGCCGTCGAAGAGGTCGGCAAGCCGCAGGGGTGAGGGCGGGGCGATCGCCCTATTCAGCCCGCTTCCGGCCATACTATCGTCGCTTCGAGCTTCACCATATGTGGGGAGCCCGCGCTGGAGGGCGTGCGGGGGCTGTTGTTCGGAAGGGGAAGTCATGACGTTGCGTATCGGGGGAGGGCGGCTCGGCCTGGCCATGGGACTGGTCCTGTTCTCGGCGGAGGCCGCCCTGGCGCAGGCGCGACTGGACGCCGCCTCGGCCGCGACGGTCTTCGGACAGGCCCAGGCCTTGTGCGACGCGGACGGCGGTCGGGCGTGGGGCGTGTCGCTGTGCGGGCCGATCCTGATCGCCGATCCGGCGACGCGCGACTTCATCGCCAATGCGGACGGCGTCGATGCGCCCCTGGAGCGGGAAGGCGCGCTCTTCACAGGGCGGCTGCCGGACGCCGTGCCCATCGCCAATACGGCGGTGCGCTGGAACGGTCGGGTCTGGACCATGCTGATGGCGCCGCTGCCGGAGGATGAGACGGCGCGGTCCATCCTGCTGATGCACGAGGCCTGGCATCGCATCCAGGACCAGATCGGTCTGAAGGCGATCCACGCGGACCAGCCTCAACTGGAGACCGAGGCGGGGCGGCTGTCCCTGCGTCTGGAGTTGCGGGCCCTGTCGGCGGCGCTCGCGGCGGTCGAGCCGGTGGAGCGCCGTCGGGCGGTCGAGGACACTCTGGCCTTTCGGGCCTGGCGGCACGCCCGGTTCCCGGAGGCGCAGGCCGCCGAGGACGCCATGGAGCGGAACGAGGGCGTCGCCGAATACACCGGCCGCCTGTTGTCGCGCGATGATCAGATGACGTCCCGCCTCGCCGCGCACCTGCCCAGGGGCGACCGGGTGCGCGCATACGCCCGATCCTTCGCCTATTACACCGGCCCCGCCTATGGCGTCCTTCTGGATGAGGCGGCGCCGGGCTGGAAGGCGGACTGGGATCGCCGCGAGGGACTGGGGCGGATGCTGGCGCGCGCGCTGGGGTTGGAGGTCGCCGCCGATGACGCGGCCTTCGCGGAACGCGGGGCGAGATACGGCGCGGCGCAGATCGAGGCCGAGGAATCGGCAAGGGCGCGCGAACAGGCGGCGCGCGTCGCCGCCCTGAGGGCCGGACTGGTGGACGGTCCCGTTCTGGTCGCGCCCGTATCCGGCGCCGGCTTCAGCTTTGATCCCAATCAGGTGACCCCTCTGCCGCCGGAAGGATCGGTCTATGGCGTCATTCGCGCCGCGACGGACTGGGGCGTGCTGGAGGTCGAGAAGGGCGGCGCCCTTCTGTCGAGCGATTGGTCACGCCTGTCCGTGGCCCTTGCCGAAGCGAGCGCCACGCAGGATGGAATGACGGGGGACGGCTGGACCCTGACGCTGAAGCCGGAGTGGATGGCGACGACGGGACCGCGCGAGGGAGATTGGACGATCAGGCGGCGGCCCTGATCGCGAACCGCCGCCCTTCGAGGCGGGAAGGATCGGCCGCCGGAGCGGCCGAGGTTCACCAGGCGCCGATCTTCTCGGCTTCCTTGTGGCTGATGGGGTGTTGGGCGGCCTTGTGGTCTTCCTCGGCCAGGAAGCGGGCGGCTTCCAGGGCGGCCATGCAGCCCATGCCCGCCGCGGTCACGGCCTGACGATAGACGTCGTCGGTGACGTCGCCGGCGGCCCAGACGCCCTCGATGGCGGTCGCCGCCGTGCCCGGCCGGACCCGCAGATAGCCGCCGGAGTTTGTCTCCAGCTGGCCCTTGAACAGCTCCGACGAGGGGGCGTGGCCGATGGCGATGAAGACGCCGTCGGCGGGGATTTCGCTGATCTCGCCGGTCTTGACGTTCTTCAGGCGCACGCCGGTGACGTTGCGGGCCACGCCGTCGACCACGCCGACCACCTCCTCGACGGCCACGTCCCAGACGACCTTGATTTTGGGATGGGCGAACAGGCGATCCTGCAGGATCTTCTCGGCGCGGAACTCGTCGCGGCGGTGAACGACGGTGACGGTCTCGGCGAAGTTGGTCAGGAACAGGGCTTCCTCGACGGCGGTGTTGCCGCCGCCGACGACCACCACCTGCTTGCCGCGATAGAAGAAGCCGTCGCAGGTGGCGCAGGCCGAGACGCCGAAGCCCTGATATTCGGACTCGGAGTCCAGCCCCAGCCATTTGGCCTGGGCGCCGGTGGAGATGATGACGGTTTCGGCCAGGATTTCAGAGCCCGAGTCCAGCGTCAGGCGGAAGGGGCGCTGGGACAGGTCGGCCTTGACCACGATGTCGTGGATGACCTCGGTCCCGACATGCTCGGCCTGGGCCTGCATCTGCTGCATCAGCCAGGGGCCCTGAATGGTCTCGGCGAAGCCGGGATAGTTCTCGACGTCCGTGGTGATGGTCAGCTGGCCGCCGGGCTGAAGCCCGGCGATGATCACCGGGTTCAGCGAGGCGCGGGCGGCGTAGATGGCGGCGGTCCAGCCGGCGGGGCCGGAACCGATGATGGCGACACGGACGGTACGAGCTTGGGTCATGGCGCCTATTTAGGCGCTGATTCCCTCAAGCGCGATGCCGATGCGACATTCACAGGCCGGATTCAGGCGTGAGCCGGCTGTTTGGCGTCGGCGGCGCGGGCCGCCCTCAGCTGCTCCAGGGTGTCCGCGACGTCGGACAGGAAGACCTGACGGCGCTCCGCCGCCTCGGCGGGGTCCGCGCCATGACGCATGACGCGGCCGTTGAACAGGGCGGCCTCTTCGCGGATGCGGGCCACCAGGGCGGTCAGATGGCCCTTGCCCTTGCGCTGGTCCATGACCTGGGCGTGATTGTCGGCGTCGCGAACACGCCGGGCCAGGGCTTCATCGACATCCTGTCCCATCTCGGCGCGGCCAGCCATCTGGCTGAAGTCATGGGCGTAGAGGCGGATGAAATTTTCCACGATCAATTAGAACGTCCTTTCCGTGACTGAGCTTCGGCCAAGGCGCAGCCGACCGCCGGCGTTGCCGCCGTCGATTCATGGGCCGGGTTTTGCCTTGATCCCGACATATGGGGACGGCGAGGGCCTTTCGCCACCTTGGCCGCTGGGAGGGGCCGCTGGGGAGCGGCCTGGGGCCTCAGCGCTTCGGCATGGCCGCCAGCACGGCGCAGGCGGCGCGCTCGGTTTCGTTCAGCGGTTCATAGGCCCAGGGCGTCAGCGTCCCGTCGAAGGGGCGGGCGGCGCCGCGGGCCTGAAGATCGGCGTGCAGGCGGGCGAACTTGCCTGGCGCCTTCCTGGCGATCATGGGCAGGATATGGACGGGCTTGCCGGTCGAGGCGGCCTCGGCGGCCATGTTGGCGCTGTCCTCGGTGACGAGGATGTGGTCAGCGCCGTCCAGCATGGCGAACAGGGGGTTGTCGCCCGTACCGTCCCAGATCCAGCCGGGCAGGGCCGACAGGCGTTCGGTCATCGCCGCCTTGGCCGCCTGCGGCGTGCGCCGCGAATAGGTCAGCAGCAGGGCGCCGTTCGCGGCGGTCACGGCCTCGGCGATGCGGCCGGCCAGATCGGCGGCGTGGGCGGGCGGCAGGTCGAAGGCGGCGGACGCTCCGCCCACCATCACCGCCACGCGCGGATGGGGCAGGGGGGCGATGCGCGCGGCGAAGGCGGGCGCCGCCTCGGCCAGCCTTTCGCGCGTGATGCGGTGAGGGCTGCCGGTGATCGACAGGACGTTGGGGCCGCTGAGGGCGTCATGGGCGGGGGCGACGATCAGGCCGTAGCGGTCGTTGCGCCAGCGCGGGTCCTGGGTCTGGACGACGAAGGTCCTGCCGCCGCTCCAGTCGCGCACGCGCGCCGACAGGGGCAGGCTGGCGCGGCCCGTGGCGATCCACAGGTCAGGCCATTCGGCGACGCCGCGCGGATCGAACGACCCCGGCGCCAGCATGGCGGGGGTCTTCAGGCCCGAGGGCCAGCGGTCGAAGGCGGGGCGCCAGCGGACGGTCTGGACCGTGATCTCGGCCGGGGTCAGGCGGGCGACGGCCTCGGCCAGGCCCAGGGCCTGGTTCTGGATGCCGGTGCGGCCGTCGGACACGACCCAGATGGAAAGAGGGCGCGCGGCCATGCCGCGCGCCCTGCCTTCAGCCTCGATGTCGGCGGAGGTTACTTCCACTCGACCTTGAGGATCTCATAGGCCTTCACGCCGCCGGGCGTGTTGACCTCGACCACGTCGCCGACCTCCTTGGAGATCAGGGCGCGGGCGATCGGCGAGGCGATGGAGATCTTGCCCAGCTTCACGTCGGCCTCGTGTTCGCCGACGATCTGATAGACGCCTTCTTCCTCGGTGTCCTCGTCCACGAAGGTGACGGTGGCGCCGAACTTGACCTGATCGCCGGACAGTTTGGACACGTCGATCACCTGGGCGCGGGACAGCTTGTCCTCGATCTCGGCGATCGAGCCTTCGATCCAGCCCTGGCGCTCCTTGGCGGCGTGATATTCGGCGTTTTCAGACAGATCGCCATGCTCGCGGGCTTCCGCGATGGCGGCGATCACGCTGGGTCGTTCCACCGACTTCAATTGCTTGAGTTGATCGTCGAGGGCGCGATACCCCTCGGCCGTCATCGGCACTTTTTCCATTGTGTCGTGAGTTTCTTGCTACGCCCGAAGACAGGTGAGAGACGTTCCGGTACCGCTGCGGCCACGGGGGCGTTGCGTGACCGGCCCAAGAAGGTAGGGCGCCCGACGCCCAAACTCAAGATGGCCGACCGGCGCCATTCGGCGTGGCGGAAGCGCGCAGCCCCGATTCAGTCCCTGTTCACGGCCTTGTGGTCGGAGCGGGCGGGACGGAGGGCCGGCGATCCCGGCTGAAGGCGCGGCGCAGCGCCGTCCAGGCGATGAACCCCAGGGCCGCCACGGCCAGGAGCATGAAGACGCCGGACACGACCGCGACGCCCGCGGCGATGAAGGCGATGACGAGACAGACGGCCGCGAACAGGGCCGCGATGACCTGGAGAACAGACAGACGCATGAAAGTGTTAACGCCGCCGGGCAGGCCGGGTTTCCTCGGTCGGCTTGCGGACCTCAGCGCCGCCGCCCGCTCCAGCGACGGCGCCGATGGGGCGGCGGGGACGTCGTGCGGGCGCCGCGCGGGACGTCATGGACCGGGGCGCGGCGGCTCTTCCACAACCGCCAGGCCAGGGTCGCCAGGGCGATCTTGCCGGCATGGCGCGCGGCCAGGCTGCGGCCCCGACGCGACAGCAGCAGGCCGCCCAGCAGGGCGGAAAGGCGAGGCAGAGGCATGGACGGCGTCTCCTACGGATGCGGAACCTGCGGGAGCAACGGCCGGGACGCCGCCGGGTTCAGCGCCCCGGCCTCGCCTTATCGTCTCATTCCGCGCGTTTGGGCATCAGGGCCTCGGCGGCCAGAACCGAGCCTTCCACGCCCAGGGTGACGGCGGGCTCGGGCGTGATGCGGAACAGGCCCGAGTGGTGGCCGGGGGCGTCGTCCACCTGATCGGGCGGCGTGCCGCCGACGCGGAAATAGACGCCCTTCACGCCCAGCTCGGGGGTAACGAACTCGGCGAAGTCCTCGGCCCCCATGCCGGTGCGCGGATTGTCGATCAGCACCCCTTCGCCCAGGGCGGCGGTCAGGGCCTCGCGGACGCGTGCGGCGGTCTCGGCGTCGTTGATGGTGGGCGGGGTGTTCTCCAGCGGCGAGCGCACGACGGTCGGCAGCCTATCCTCGGGCACGCCCAGGGCGCGGGCGGTGTTGGCCGAGATGCGGTCGATGCCGTCCAGCAGCTTGGCGCGGACCTTGGGGCTGTCGGCGCGGACGGTCAGCTGCATGTCCACGCGGTCGGAGATGATGTTGTGCTTGATGCCGCCCTTGATGGCGCCGACCGTGACCACGGCGCCCTCCAGCGGGCTGGTCTCGCGGCTGCGCAGGGACTGCAGGCCCACCACGATGTGCGAGGCGACCAGGATGGGATCGACCCCCAGATGCGGCGAGGCGCCGTGGGTGGCGACACCGTGCACGGCGATGTCCACGCTGTCCGAGCTGGACGAGGTGATGCCCAGCGGCACGCCGATCCGTCCCGTCGGGGTGTCGGCCGAGACGTGGAAGGCCAGGGCGTAGTCCGGCTTGGGGAAGCGGGAGTAAAGGCCGTCCTGCACCATGGCGCGGGCGCCGAAGATACGCTCCTCGGCCGGTTGGGCGACTAGAACCAGGGTGCCGGACCAGTTGGCCTTGCGCGCCTGCATCTGACGCGCCGTGCCGACCAGGGCGGTGATGTGCACGTCGTGGCCGCAGGCGTGCATGACGGGCTTTTCGACGCCGTCGCTGTCGACCTGACGGGCGGTGGAGGCGTTGGCCAGGCCCGACGTCTCCTCGACCGGCAGGCCGTCCATGTCGGCGCGGATCATGACCGTGGGGCCGGGGCCGTTGCGCAGGACGGCGACCACGCCGGTGCCGCCGACGCCGGTGGTGACGTCATAGCCCAGGGCGCGCAGTTCCTGCGCCATGCGCGCCGAGGTCTCGACTTCGAGGCCCGACAGTTCCGGGTTGCGGTGGAAGTGGTCGAACAGGGCGCCGAGGTTGGCGTCGTAGTCCGCCTTGACGGCGGCCTTCAGCCCCGCGTCCTGGGCGATGGCGGGCGCGGAACCGGCCGCCAGAACGGCGGCCAGGATAGCGGTGAGCGTGGTCTTCTTCATGATGGTGTCCCCTCCGGTGTCGGGAGCGACCTTAGCCGCTGGAGGGGAGGGGGCAACCGGGGAAGAGGTCGTGTGCGCGCCCTCTCTGCGTCATCCTCGGGGCAAGCCCGATGACGGCGACTATATGGGATGACGGTGACTATAGGGTGGTGGCGGCGCCGAGGCGGGGCACGAAAAAGCCCCCGACGATCGCTCGGCGGGGGCCTTCTGGTTCAGGACAGGGCCTGATCTCAGTTGTAGCTCTGGATCGGGCGGACATCCATCTCGCCGTGGCGGACGGCGGCGATGCCCTGAGCGGCGGCCAGCGAGCCGGACGCCGTGGTGTAGTAGGGGATCTTCATCATCAGCGCCGTGCGACGGATCGAGAAGCTGTCGGCCAGGGCCTGCTTGCCGTCCGTGGTGTTGAAGACCAACTGGACCTCGCCGTTCTTCATGGCGTCGACGATGTTCGGACGGCCTTCCAGCACCTTCTTGACCAGGCCGACGTCCAGGCCCTGTTCGGTCAGGTAGCTGTGGGTGCCGCCGGTGGCGATGACCGAGAAGCCCTGCGCCAGCAGGGTCTTCACCGCCTCGACGATGAAGGGCTTGTCGGCGTCGCGCACCGAGACGAAGGCCGTGCCCTCGGTCGGCAGGATGGTGCCGCCGCCGGTCTGGGACTTGGCGAAGGCGCGGGCGAAGGCGGGGGCCAGATCGGTCTCGCCTTCACGCTTCCAGTCCAGACCCATGACCTCGCCGGTCGAGCGCATTTCCGGGCCCAGGATGGTGTCGACCCCGGCGAAGCGGGCGAAGGGGAAGACGGCTTCCTTGACCGCGATGTGGTCCAGTTCCTTGTCCACCAGACCGAAGGACGACAGCGGAACCCCGGCCATGACCTTGGCGGCGATGGCGGCGACCGGCTGGCCGATGGTCTTGGCCACGAAGGGCGCCGTGCGGCTGGCGCGCGGGTTCACTTCCAGCACGAAGATGCGCGGGTTCTCGCTGTGCGGCTCTTCGATGGCGAACTGCACGTTCATCAGGCCGCGCACCTTCAGGGCCTTGGCCATGGCGGTGGTCTGGCGCTTCAGCTCGGCCACGGTCTCGGGACGCAGGGAGAAGGGGGCATGGAGCAGGCGCTGTCGCCCGAGTGGACCCCGGCTTCCTCGATATGCTCCAGCACGCCGGCGACGAAGACGGTCTCGTCGTCGCACAGGGCGTCGACGTCCACCTCGGTGGCGCGGTTCAGATAGTGGTCGATCAGGACGGGATCATCGCCCGAGACGCGCATGGCCTCGCCGACGTAGCGGTCCAGACCCTCGCGGTCGTGGACGATCATCATGCCGCGGCCGCCCAGGACGTAGGACGGGCGCAGGACGACCGGATAGCCGACCTCCTCGGCCTTGATCGCGGCTTCCTCGGCCGAGCGGGCCAGGGCGTTGGGCGGCTGTTGCAGGCCGATGGCCTGAAGCATCTGCTGGAAGCGCTCGCGGTCCTCGGCCAGGTCGATGCTGTCGACGCTGGTGCCCAGGATCGGCACGCCGTCTTCCTGCAGCGCATGGGCCAGCTTCAGCGGGGTCTGGCCGCCGAACTGGACGACCACGCCCAGCAGTTCGCCCTTGGAGCGTTCGACGTCGATCAGCTCCAGCACGTCTTCGGCCGTCAGCGGCTCGAAATACAGGCGGTCGGAGGTGTCGTAGTCGGTCGAGACCGTCTCGGGGTTGCAGTTGACCATGATGCTCTCGACGTCGATGTGGTCGAAGGCGAAGGCCGCGTGGCAGCAGCAGTAGTCGAACTCGATGCCCTGACCGATGCGGTTCGGACCGCCGCCCAGGATGACGGCCTTCCTGCGGTCCGACACCTCGGCCTCGCAGGCCGGAACCTGGCCCAGGGCGCCGGTCTCATAGGTCGAATACATATAGGCGGTGGCGCTGGCGAACTCGGCGGCGCAGGTGTCGATGCGCTTGAACACCGGGCGCACGTCAAGCGCGCGGCGGGCCTTGCGGACCTCGCCCTCGGTCTTGCCGGTCAGGGCGCCCAGGCGGGCGTCCGAGAAGCCCTTGGCCTTCAGCTTGCGGAAGTCGGTGGCGTCCGTAGGCAGGCCCTGAACGCGGACGTGGCCTTCGGTGCGGATCAGGTCGGCGATCTGGCGCAGGAACCACGGCTCATAGGCGCAGGCGGCCTGAACTTCTTCCACGGTCAGGCCGTGGCGGAAGGCCTGGGCGATGACGCGGATGCGGTCCGGCGTCGGCAGGCCCAGGGCGCGGATGACGGCGGCCTTGATCGCGGCGTCGTCCTCGGCGCCGGTTACGCCGTCGATCTCGATGTCGTCAAAGCCGTTCAGGCCCGTTTCCAGCCCGCGCAGGGCCTTCTGCATGGATTCCTGGAAGGTGCGGCCGATGGCCATGACCTCGCCGACCGACTTCATCGCCGTGGTCAGCGACGGCTCGGAGCCGGGGTATTTCTCGAAGGCGAAGCGCGGGATCTTGGTGACGACATAGTCGATGGCCGGCTCGAAGCTGGCCGGGGTCACCATGGTGATGTCGTTCTTCAGCTCGTCCAGCGTATAGCCGACGGCCAGCTTGGCGGCGATCTTGGCGATCGGGAAGCCGGTGGCCTTGGACGCCAGCGCCGAGGAGCGCGACACGCGCGGGTTCATCTCGATGACGACCAGACGGCCGTCCTTGGGGTTGACCGCGAACTGGACGTTCGAGCCGCCCGTCTCGACCCCGATCTCGCGCAGCACGGCGATCGAGGCCGCGCGCATCATCTGATATTCCTTGTCCGTCAGCGTCATGGCCGGGGCGACGGTGATGCTGTCGCCGGTGTGGACGCCCATCGGGTCGATGTTCTCGATCGAGCAGATGATGATGCAGTTGTCCGCATGATCGCGGACGACCTCCATCTCATATTCCTTCCAGCCCAGCACCGACTCTTCGATCAGCACTTCGGTGGTCGGCGACAGGTCCAGGCCGCGCTCCACGATCTCGTGGAATTCCTCGACGTTGTAGGCGATGCCGCCGCCGGTGCCGGCGAGCGTGAACGACGGGCGGATGATGGCGGGCAGGCCCACGAAGGCCAGGGCCTCGTCGGCTTCCTCGATGTGGTGGATGGCGCGCGAGCGGGGCGATTCCAGGCCCAGCTTGTCCATGGCGTCGCGGAACTTCTGACGGTCCTCGGCCTTGTCGATGACCTCGGCCTTGGCGCCGATCATCTCGACGCCGTGACGGGCCAGGGCGCCCGAGGCGTTCAGGGCCAGGGCGGTGTTCAGGGCCGTCTGGCCGCCCATGGTGGGCAGCAGGGCGTCCGGCTTCTCCTTGGCGATGATCTTCTCGACCATCTCGGGCGTGATCGGCTCGATATAGGTGGCGTCGGCCACCTCCGGGTCGGTCATGATGGTGGCGGGGTTCGAGTTGACCAGGATGACCCGGTAGCCCTCGGCCTTCAGCGCCTTGCAGGCCTGAACGCCCGAATAGTCGAACTCGCACGCCTGGCCGATGACGATCGGACCGGCGCCGATGATCAGGATGGACTGGATGTCTGTGCGCTTGGGCATCGGCGTCTACTCAGTTCGTCACGACCGCGCACTCCCAGCCGTCGTAGTCGAGCTGGAAGGCCGCGGCCCAGGTTTGCATCATGGCCGACACAGGCGAAAACGACGCCTCGTCGACCGGCATGGTGGTCTCCAGGACGGTCATGTCGCCCTGGCCCCGCGTCAGGAAGCCCGCACGGCGGGCCACCTCGCACAGGTCGCCGTGCGCCTCTTCCTCGCCGTAGAAGTAGAACAGCGTATGGCGCGGGGTGATCCCGCTGTCGCCCTGCTCTGCGAGCGCGGCGCGCACCATGGCGTCCTTTTCTTCATGACTGGTCAGGGCGGCGGTCTCCACGCGCGCAGACGGACGGGCGCGAGCGCGCTCGCGGCCGATCCGTTCGGGTTGTCGGTTAAGCGGCCCGTTTAGAGAGGGAGGGGCCGGGGGGCAAGGGCTTATCCGGCCTTACCGCTCAAGAAAAAGGGGCGGCCCGTAAGGACCGCCCCCGCAGAGTTTCGAACCTTGTCCGTTCTTAGAAGGGACGGAAGTTCAGGCCGACGAAGAAGCGGCGGCCGTAGGGGTCGAAGTTGGAGTAGATGGTGGTGCCCAGGATGTCGCGTTGTTCCGCGTCAAACAGGTTCACCACGCCGGCGCGCAGCGTCAGGTCGTCACGGACGTTGTAACGCACCGTGAGGTCGTGACGCACGAAGTTGCCGGTGTTCATCTGGTCGACCAGGCGCGAGTCCGCGTTGTTCACGAAGTCGCGGGCGCGGACGATGTTCGTGGCGGACTGCCAGTCGGCGGTCCAGTTCACGTTCCAGATGTCGTTCGGACGCCACGACAGCGACGAGGCCATGCGGACGCGCGGATAGGCGTTGGTGCCGCTCAGGCCGATGCTGGCCGCCAGTTCGGTGTAGTCGGACGGATCCGACTCGTTCAGGAACTGCTTCTGCTCGATCAGCCACGAGCCCTGCAGACGCCAGTCGAAGGCGCCCCAGTTCTTGCCCCAATCCGCAGTGTCCCACGAATAGTTGGCGCCGAAGTCGAGGCCGCGGGTTTCCAGGGCCGCATAGTTGAACGAGCGCTCGATGAAGCCGCCGATCGGGTCGCCCGAGGGAGCGCCGATGCCGAACTCGATGTCCGGGTTGTTCCGGAAGATGGAGTTACAGGCGTCCATGTTCAGTTCGGCGCCGTTGACGCAGTTTTCAGCGATTCTGGCGGCCGAAACCGCAGCGATGACCTTGTCGATGCGGATCTCGTAGTAGTCCAGCGACAGGGTCAGGCCCGGAACGTAGCTCGGCTGATAGACGGTCGAGAAGGTGAAGGATTCCGACTCTTCCGGCTCCAGGTTGGGGTTGCCGCCCGAAACGCCGGCGATGCCCGAGGTGTAGTTCGGGTTGAAGTCGTCGGTGTTGGTGGCGGTGTCGCCGGCGAAGTCGAAGGTCAGGCCCTGCTGCGCGGCGAGCGCCGTACAGTTCTTGACGCGGTTGGCCTTGATCTGCTGGTCGTCGAGACCGGCGATGCTGGTCGTAGCGCACGGGTCGGTGAAGGCGTTAGCGAACGTCTGGCCATACGGCGAGAAGTTCTCGCCCAGGTTCGGAACGCGAACCGAGGTGTTGAAGCTGGTCTTGAAGGTCAGATCGCGGATCGGACGGTAGACCAGGTTCACGCCGTAGACGTCGACGTTGCCGACGGTCGAATAGTCGGCCCAGCGGTAGGAGCCGCTCAGCTCGGCGTATTCGCCCAGGATGGAGTCGCGGAACAGCGGCACCGACAGTTCGGTGAACAGTTCCTTGGACTCATAGCTGACTTCCGGGAAGTCGGCGCCCGTGTTCAGGAACAGCAGGCGGTCGCCCGCCGTGGTGCTGCGGCCGACGGCCGAGGTGGTTTCCTTGCGCCATTCGCCGCCGAAGGCGAAGCCCAGGTTGCCGGCGCCCCAGAAGTCCCACAGCTCGGTCGAGAACGAGCCGAGGAGCTGGTGCTGCTCGTTCATTTCCTCGACGCGGACGAAGGCGTCGACGTACTCCAGGGCCTCGGCGGACTGGTTGCCTTCGCCGAAGATGTTCAGCGGCGTGCACTGGGCGATGGCGTTGCGGCCGTACTCGGTGTCACGCAGATCGCCGCCACGGACGCGGTCGGCGATCGTGGCGTCGCCGCGGGCGTTCATGAGCGTCGAACGACAAACGATCGCGCCGGGCGTTCCCAGGATGCCCGTTGCGTCGACCACAGCGTCAGCCGCCAGGGCCATGCGCTGCACGTCCACGCCGCGCTCGATGTTCTCGATCTCGATCTTGCCGTAGGTGTAACCCAGGTCCCAGGACAGGGACTTGGCGAAACCGACCGGGCCGTGGTCGCCGTTGAAGCCGACGACGTAACGCTGCAGGTCGCGGGTGTTCCGCTGCGAGCGTTGCGGGCCGAAGAAGCTGTGACGCGCGATCGGCAGGGCCACGGAGTCAATCAGCTCGCCCGCGTTCTCGGCGGTCGGCGGCGCGTAGACGTCGATGCGGTTGTTGGCGATGGCGTCCTTCATCGACTGCGGCAGGAAGGCGTTGTCCGCCCAGCGCAGATCAAAGGCCGACGTCGCCCAGATCGAGTTGGTTTGGCCGGCGCCGTAGGAGCTGTTGTCCAGGTCGATGTCGAAGAACGTCGGCTGGCCGCGCATGAAGGTTTCCTCGGTGATGTACTTGGCCGAGGCGTGGAAGTTGATCGAGTCGGTGACCTTGAAGTTCGTTCCGACCTGATAGCGCTGCGATTCCGAGGCCGGAACGCGGCTGAAGCCCGAAACTTCGCCGATCGGCATGCCGTCGCCGCCGATGTTGTAGGGGCGGTTGATGCCGACGTTGCCGACGCGCTGGCCGAAGTTGGCTTCACGGGCCACGCCGCCGTCGTAGACGAAGGTCTTGCCCGGCATGATGCCGTAGCAGTTGGCCGCATAGGTGAAGTCGCCGTCGGAGAAGCAGTTCTGGTACGGGACGTTGGGGTTGGTCAGGTCGCTGGGACGCTGCAGGTTGGCCAGGGTGGTCTGACCCCAGGGCAGGATGTCCAGGCGGTTCAGGCCGTAGAAGACCTGAGCGTCGAGGCGGCCGTCATAAGGGTTGTTCGTCGGATCGGCGTCGATGGCCAGACGGGCCGGACCGCGACGGATCCAGTCGATGTCCATCGAATCGACGTTGTCGATCTTCTCGTACTCGGCGTGAGCATAGACGTTCAGACGGTCGTCGAAGAAGTTCTTGCCGATCAGGCCCGAGATGCGGCGGGTAGCTTCACCGTTGTCGTTGATCTGGCCGTAGTTGGCGTCGATCTCCAGGCCTTCGAAATCCTTCTTGAGGATGAAGTTCAGCACGCCCGAGACGGCGTCGGCGCCGTAGACCGACGAGGCGCCGCCGGTGATGATTTCGATGTTCTGGATCAGCAGACGCGGAATGGCGTCGACGTCGACCGACAGTTCCCCGCCCGACGAACCGATGTGGCGACGGCCGTCGACCAGGGTCAGGGTGCGGTTGGCGCCCAGCGAGCGCAGGTTGGCCAGCGACAGGCCGCCCGTGTTCAGGCTGGAGCCGGTGGTGTCGGACGGAACGGTCGAGTTCTGCAGGGCCGGGATGGTGGCCAGATAGTCGATGACGCTGGTCTGGCCGGTCGACAGGATCTCTTCCTGCGAGACCTGGATGATCGGGGTCGGGGCGTTGGCGGCGCTGCGGCGGATACGCGAGCCGGTGACGACGATCTCGCCGACTTCGGTGGCCTGCGCGTCAGAGGCCGGCTGATCGACCTGGGCGCTGGCGGCGCTGGCGGCGGCGGCGACGACGCCGGCCAGCACGGTGCTGGCGAGGAGGGAGGAGCGATTAAAACGCATGCGAATGAGCCTTACAAAACGTCACGGTATAGACCATGGAGCGCCACAGGATTGCCTCATCGGACGCGGGTCAAGTTGGATCGACGGCAAGGTGAATATGACGAGACGGTAATGTGTCGTTGTTGCAAATTTGGGACAAATTGTGCCCAATTAAGGCGGAATAACGTCGAGTTATTGCGGTAATTTTGAAGAACTATGTTCGATTTATTCCGTGTGATCGGCGAGCCAATTCGGCACCTCGTCAAAGCGGCTGAGGGTGACGTAGCGGGGGTGGCCTTCGGGGGCGTCGGCCAGTTCGTGAGCCCAGGTGAGGTGGTAGGGAATGTGCACGCCCCAGGCGCCGGCGGCGATGGCGGGGAGGACATCCGACCGCATGGGATTGCCGATCATGGCCGCGTGGTCCGGCGTCACGCCCTGGCGCGCGAAAACCCGTTCATAGGTCGAACGATCCTTTTCCGACACGATCTCGACGGCTGAAAAGTGTTCGCCGAGGCGTGAGGCGGCCAGCTTGCGCTCTTGGTCCATCAGGTCGCCCTTCGTGATCAGAATAAGGCGGTATCGCGTCGACAGCTCGGCGACCGTCTCGGCCACGCCGGGCAGGGTCTCGACGGGATGGACCAGCATCTCGCGCCCGGCGGCCAGGATCTCGCGCACGATGTGAGGCGGGGCCGAGCCGTCGCACAGCTCCATCGCCGTCTCGAGCATGGACAGGGTGAAGCCCTTCACGCCGTAGCCGTAGAGCCGCAGGTTGCGCCGCTCGACCTGGGCCAGGCGGTCCATCATCACCGGCTCTTCGGCATGGTCGGCCAGCAGTTCGGCGAACCGCTTGTGGCTCAGGCGGAAGATGGTCTCATTGTGCCAGAGGGTGTCGTCGGCATCGAGGCCGACCGTGGTGACGGGCATGGCGAACTCCAGAATTTCGGCGGGGGATTAGCACGCCTGCGCCGACCGCTCATCCCGGCGGACGCCGGGATCCAGTAAGAGCCTTTTTCGCTGCGGCCGATCGAAAGCAGGGTGACGCCCTCAGGGTACGCCTGAAGCCAAAGGACTGGAGCCCGGCGTCCGCCGGGATGAGCGGGAGGAAGGAGGCGATGTGGAAAGAATCTTCATGGCGACGGCTGCGACATTTCGGTCTATGCGGCGGGCATGAGCCAAGTCGACATCCTGCCTGAACCCTCGCACCGCATCGGCTGGGGTCTGGCCGCCCTTGTGGTGGCGGGGAACATGATCGGATCGGGCGTCTATCTGCTGCCCGCCACCCTGGCGCCGACCGGCAGCTCGAGCGTCATCGGCTGGATCGTCTGCGGCGTCGGGGCGGTGACCCTGGCGCTGGTGTTCGGCGGTCTGGGGCGGATGCAGCCGGAGGCCGACGGCCTGTCGGACTTCGCCCGGCGCGGTCTGGGGCGGTTTCTGGGCTATCAGACGGGGCTGGCCTATTGGGCCGCCTGCCTGACCGGCAACGTCGCCGTGGCGGTGGCGGGGACCGGCTATCTGGCCTTCTTCTTTCCGGCGCTGAAGGAGCCGATGTGGGGGGCGCTCAGCAATTTGGCGCTGATCTGGCTGACGACGGCGGCCTATGCGGCCGGGTCGAAGACGGCGGCGCGGTTCGGGGCGATCACCCTGGTGCTGGGGCTGATCCCGATCGGTCTGGCCATCATCGCCGGCGTCATCGCCTTCAGCGGCGAGACCTTCGCCGCCTCGTGGAGCCCGGCGGGCGAGCCGCTGATGAAGACGGTTCCGGCGTCGCTGGCCGTCATCTTCTGGGCCTTCCTTGGTGTTGAGAGCGCCGCCGCCCTGTCCAGCCAGGTCAAGAACCCGGCGACCGACGTGGGCCGCGCCTCGCTGGGCGGGGTTCTGCTAGCCTTCGTCGTCTATGTGGCGGCCAGCGTGGCGGTGTTCGGCGTCATTCCGGCCGACGTCCTGGCCCATTCGACCAGCCCCTACGCCGATCTGGTGGCGCGGGTGATGGGGGCCTCGGTGGCCGGTCTGGTGGCGGCCTGCGCCGTCATCAAGGCGACCGGCACCATCGCGGGCTGGACCATGATGGGCGGCGAGACGGCCCGCGCCTCGGCCGAGGCCGGGTGGCTGCCGCGCTGGTTCGGCGGGGCGCAGAAGGGCAGGACGCCCCTGTCCAATCCCCTGATCAACGGCGTCATCATGAGCGTTCTGGTGATCGCCAGCACCCAGCCGAGGTTGGGAGAACAATTCAGCAAGCTGATCGGCGTGACCTCGGTGCTGACGTTATGCCTGTACGCCCTGTGCTCGGTGACGCTGTGGAAGCTGACGACCAGGCCGGGCTGGCGCCTGCTGGCCGTCGGCGGGGCCGTGTTCTCGGCCTTTGCGGTCGCGGCGGCGGCGGGCGGCTACATCTGGCCCAGCGTCGGCTTCTTCGCCGTGACCAGCCTGGCCTGGCTGTGGGTTCGCAAGCGACAGGGACGCGCGCAGGGGGCATAGTCGAAGGCCTGTGTTGACACGCCCCCTTCATCTCTTTAGCGACGCCGCCGTTTGTCCGCCCGTATTCACTGCTAGGAGCCCTGCGCCATGACGACTCACATCCTGTCCGGCGCCACCGGCGTCCTCGTGCTCGCAGATGGAACGGTCCTGTCGGGGATCGGCGTCGGCGCGACCGGCTCGGCCGTCGGCGAGGTGGTCTTCAACACCGCCATGACGGGCTATCAGGAAATCCTGACCGACCCTTCGTACATGAGCCAGATCCTGGCCTTCACCTTCCCGCACATCGGCAACGTCGGCGTGAACCTGGAGGACGTCGAACAGATCGGCGAGGCGCCCGAGCGCGCGGCGCGCGGCGTCATCCTGCGCGACGTGCCGACCGATCCGGCCAACTGGCGCGCCACGGGCGGGCTGGACGCCTGGATGACGTCGCGCGGCGTCATCGGCCTGGCCGGCGTGGACACCCGCGCCTTGACCCAGCTGATCCGCGAAAAGGGCGCCCCGCACGCCGTCATCGCCCATGACCCCGACGGCAAGTTCGACCTGGAGGCCCTGACGGCCCAGGCGCGCGACTGGAAGGGCCTGGTCGGCCTGGATCTGGCCAAGGACGCCTCGACCACCCAGGCCTTCGAATGGACCGAGGGCGCCTGGGAATGGCCGACGGGCTACGCCCAGCCCGAGGCCGGCGACAAGTCGGTGGTGGTCGTCGACTATGGCGTCAAGCGCAACATCCTGCGCGCCCTGGCCTCGACCGGGGTGAAGATCACCGTGGTGCCCGCCTCGACCACGGCGGAGGACATCCTGGCGCGCGATCCCGACGGCGTGGTGCTGTCGAACGGTCCGGGCGATCCGGCCGCGACCGGCGAATACGCCGTGCCCGAGATCAGGAAGCTGCTGGACAGCGGCAAGCCGCTGATGGGCATCTGCCTGGGCCACCAGATGCTGGCCATCGCCCTGGGCGCCAAGACGCTGAAGATGGAGCAGGGCCACCACGGCGCCAACCATCCGGTCAAGGACCTGACCACGGGCAAGGTCGAGATCGTGTCGATGAACCACGAGTTCTCGGTCGACGGCGCCAGCCTGCCCGAGGCGGTGGTTGAAACGCATGTGTCGCTTTTCGATGGTACGAATTGCGGCATTGCGCTGAAGGACCGTCCGGTGTTCAGCGTTCAGCATCACCCGGAGGCCTCGTCGGGCCCGACCGACAGCCTCTATCTGTTCAAGCGTTTCGTGGATTCCATGAGGGCGTAAATGGCTTCACCGGCGGCGAAGTCGGCCTACCTGGGCTGGGTCGCCGCCGCGATCGCGGGCGAGAGGGGGCCTCTCCGACCTTTGCGGCGGGCGAGCACGATCTGATCCTGGGCTACGCCACCGGCTATGAAGCCGCGGATGTGGCGGTCTTCGTGCGCTCCCTGCGCGCCGTCTACGCAGGGCCCGTCGTGCTGGTGACGGACCAGGAGCCGGAATTGCTGGCCTTCCTGGCGGCGCATGGGGTGGAGTCGGCGCCGCCGCGGTCTTTGTGCAACGGGGTATGGCGGCCGCATCCGGTGATGCAGCGGTTCGCCGCCTTCGACGCCCTGATGAGCGAGCGGCCCTGGGCGCGCAGCGTCCTGCTGACGGACGTGCGCGACGTGGTCTTCCAGGCGCCGCCGTTCGACCCGCCGCCCCAGAAGCCCGAGTTCTTCGTCGAGTATGACGGCGGGCTGAAGGGCCATGCCTTCAACATGAAATATCTGCGCGGCGTCGGCGGCGAGGACGTGGCGCGCGCCCTGGCGGACAAGCCGTGCGTCTGCGTCGGCACCGTGATGGGACCGCGCGCGTGCATGATCCGCTTCTGCCGCACCCTGCTGATGCTGGCGGCCATTCCACGCTCAGAGATCGGCGGGGCCTTCGGGGCGGATCAGGCGGCCTGCAACATCGCCCTTCATCTGGGCCTGGTCGAAGGCGAGGCGGCGGCCAACTACGGCCGGATCGCCACCGTCGGCCTGACGCCGGGCGAGGCCCTGTCGTTGGCGGACGGGCGGATCGTGAACCCGGACGGCGGGATCAGTCCGATCGTGCACCAGTACGACCGCCACCCGGCCCTGATGGCCGCCATGCACGAACGCTGGGGCCAGGGGTTCGAGGCGCGCGAACGACGGCGAGGCAAGAGCCTGTCCGAGCGCGGGCGCAAGCTGAAGGAATCCCTGGCGCGGCGCCTGCCCGAATTGCGCTGAGCCTTCACTGCGCTGACCTGCTCAGGGCAGGGGCGCGGCCTGGGCGCGACGGAGTTGGGCCGCCTTGCCGACGGCGACGGCGGCCGCGTGCAGCCAGTAGTCGGCGTCTTCGCGGCGGTTCTCCTGACGCCGCCGCCAGCCGCGTCGCCGCCTCAGAGCGGCGTTGGCCAGCAGGCGGGCGTGAAGCGCGCGCGGCTTGAGCAGGGGGACAGCAGGAGAGCCGGGGACGGCGACGGCGTCGGGGCCTTGGGGCTCCACCGCCGGGCGGGCGATGGCGATGAACATGAGAAAACCCATCTGCGGACGGCGTCGGTCACGGTCTGCGGCGGCGCTGTCGGGAACGGCCTCTGTTTCTCAGAGACGCGAGAAGAATCCACAGGCGCTGTGGACAGTTCCGCTGTTATACGAAAAATATTGTTCGTAATCAGATGGTTGTGGCCGCAATGCGGTCAATATGGTTAATGAATTCCTAATCGACCGGCGGGGCGATGACCACCGTGGGCGGCGTCTGCGCTCCGTGTCTGCGGCGGCTCTGGCGCGGCTCGGACGGATCGACGCGCCGCTCGAAGGCGCGGCCGGCCAAGGCTTCGGCCTCGCCGGTCTGGAAGAGGGCGGTCATATGGGCCTGGGTGAAGTCCAGGGTGTTGGCCTCGGCGTGGTCGGGGATGGCGGCCACCGAAAGCGTCAGATCATAGCGCCGGGCGAACTGGGTGATGGCGGTCAGGTCCGAGCGTTGCAGGGCCTTCATCATGGTGTCGAAGCTGCGGGCGGCGATGCTGATGGCCGAGATGCGCGAGACCTCGAAGCGCGGGTCCCACTTGCCGTTGACCACGATCCAGATGCGGGCGTCGCCCAGGGGGCGGGCGTTCGGGGCCTCCAGCAGCAGGGCCTGGGGCACGACCAGGAAGCTGGAGACCGTGCCGCCGTCGACGTGCAACTCCTGGATGCGGCGGCCCTCGTATTCGACGTCCAGAAGGACGGGCGGGAAGGCGCCGGGGATGCTGGCCGAGGCGATCAGCACATTGACGAACAACAGGCGCGAGGCCGCGTCGTCGCGCTGGGCGATGGCGCCCATGTCCCAGACGACCTGAGTCTGGGTGTCCAGACTGGTGGTCGAGACGTAGAGGCGGCGGCCCTTGCGGTGCTCCTCGGCGATGGCCGCCAGCAGCTCGGGCGAGATGTTGTTCAGCACCAGATTGGTCAGGGGTTCGGGCTTGAACACGCCGGGCAGCATCAGGGCCAGCAGGCCGCGCGACTTCAGCAAGTCGTCGGTCTGGCCGCTGGTATAGGCATGCTCCAGCGCCGGGTCGAACCGCGGGCCGGCGAAGACGAAGGGGGCGATCAGGGCGCCGGTGGAGACGCCGGTCACCACCTCGAACTGGGGTCGGTCGCCGGCCTGGCTCCAGCCGACCATGACGCCCGCGCCATAGGCGCCGTTGGCCCCGCCGCCGGACAGGGCCAGGATGTCGAACGTGCCGTCCGCCGTGGCGTTCTGGGCGTTGACCGTCTCGCGCACGAAGCGGTCGCGGGCCTCGGGGGTCAGGAAGTCATAACGCCAGGGCGGGCTGGCGGCCGCCAGGTCGGCGGCGTCGAAGACGGGGCGCGGAATCGTCTGGCAGGCGCCGAGCGCCAGAAGGGCGACGGGCAGCAGCATCAGGACGAGAAGACGAAGGCGGCGCATGGTCGCTGGGCTCCGGCGAGGCTGAGGGTGTTAAAGCCCACTCGGAGGACGGAAGGAAGTCGGCGTTGTCCCCGGACTTATCCCCAGCGGCGTATTTGGACGGGCGCCGTCCCGGCCGGGAGAGGGGCGGGGCTGGCTTTCGCCCGCCATCGGACGGCATAGGTCAGGCGTGCGATTTGACGAACGGTTCATCGAGGAGCTGAAGGCCCGCCTTCGGCCGTCCGACATCATCGGACGGACGGTGAAGCTCAAGCGTCAGGGCCGCGAGTTCGTCGGCCTGAGCCCCTTCTCGAAGGAGAAGTCGCCCAGCTTCTTCGTCAACGACGACAAGGGCTTCTTTCACGACTTCAGCTCAGGCAAGCACGGCGACGTCATCACCTTCCTGCAGGAGACGGAGCGGCTCAGCTTCGTCGAGGCGGTCAGCCGACTGGCCGGCGAGGCGGGGATGCAGCTTCCCGCCGAGGACCCTCAGGCCGCCGAACGCGAGCAGAAGCGTCAGGGGCTGGCCGACTGGATGGACCTGGCCCAGAAGTGGTTCGCCGCCAATCTGCGCCGCAATGTCGGCAAGGCGGCGCGCGATTATCTGGAGAAGCGCGGTCTGCCCGAGGACCAGTGGGAGCGCTTCGGTCTCGGCTATGCGCCCAACGACCGCGAAGGGCTGAAGCAGGCGCTGGTCCAGCGCGGGGCGCGGCCGGGCGATCTGGTCGAGGCCGGGCTGCTGATCGCGCCCGAGAGCGGGGGGCAGCCCTACGACCGCTTCCGCGACCGGCTGATGTTCCCGATCCTGGACGCGCGCGGGCGCATCGTCAGTTTCGGCGGGCGGGCGATGAATCCGGACGACCGGGCGAAGTATCTGAACGGGCCGGAGACCTCGCTGTTTCACAAGGGGGCGACCCTCTACGGCCTGCCCGAGGCGCGCCGCATCCTGGGGGCCGAGAGCCGGGGCGAGCAGGGGATCATCGTCGTCGAAGGCTATATGGACGTCATCGCCTGCCACCGGGCCGGGCTGCCTGCGGTCGCGCCGATGGGCACGGCCCTGACCGAGGAGCAGATGGCGGTGCTGTGGCGCGTCTCGTCCGAGCCGGTGCTGAGTTTCGACGGGGACGCGGCGGGCCTGCGCGCCGCCTATCGCTCGATCGAGCGGGCGCTGCCGCTGCTGAAGCCGGGCAAGTCGTTCCGCTTCGCCCTGCTGGAGGGGGGCAGGACCCCGACGACATCCTGCGGGACAAGGGGGCGCCCGCCCTGCGTCAGGTCATGGCGGCGACGCGGCCCTTCGCCGAGGTGCTGTTCCGCCGCGAGGTCGAGGCCGAACCGCTGGACACGCCCGAGCGCAAGGCGGGGCTGAAGGGGCGGCTGCGCCAGGCGGCCAATGCGGTGCAGGACAAGGATCTGGCCGAACAGTACCGCCGCGACCTGTTCGACCGGTTCGACGCCCTGTTCCCGCGCCAGCCGCAGAGGCCGCAACAGCCGGGCGGTCGGCCGGGGCCGGGCGGGCGCTGGCGCGGGCCGCCGCCGCTGCAGGGGCAGACGGTCGAGGGCGCCCAGGCCATGCAGGCCCTGTTCCGATCGGTCGAGCCTATCGCCGCCGCCCTGGCGCACGGGGCGCTGGACGACCCGGAGCGGCTGGACGACCACATGGAGGCGGTGGCGCGCTACGGTTTCGGCGACCCGGCCCTGGACGGGCTGGCGCAGGAGATGGTGCGGCTGCGTTTCTCGGGCCGAACCCTTGACTCCGCCGCCCTGCGCCGCCATCTGGCCCAATCGGGTCATGACGCCATGTTGCGCGAGGTCGAGAAGGCGGCGGCGAAGTCCGGCGCGCCATTCCTGGCTACAGACAAGCCCCTCGGCGAGGCGAGGACCCGGTGGTCGCAGGCGTTCGACGCTCTGACCCGCGCAGCGGCGTTGGACGAGGCGCTCGCGTCGGCGAAGTCGGAGGCTCACAAGGCTTTCGATAACTCGGCTTTCGCTCTGGTGAAGGCCGAGCGCGATGCTTTGCGGCGGGCCATCAAGACCGGAACGATTTGGGAAGACTCGACTTCTTCGTAACCAACGAAGTCGTCGGGCGTTGTATTTTCGCCGCAGGGGCCTGATCACCCCCCGCCGGCCGTGGAGACAGACTGAATGAGCGCGCAGACCGAGACGCAGGACGCCGAAACCAACACCGACGGGCCCCTGCTCGATCTCACCGACGCCGGGGTGAAGAAATTCATCCGCCAGGCGAAGACGCGCGGCTATGTGACGATGGAGGAGCTGAACAAGGTCCTGCCGTCCGAGGAAGTCACGCCCGACCAGATCGAAGACATCCTGGCCATGCTGTCGGAGATGGGCGTCAACGTCGTCGAAGCCGAAGAGGACGCCGCCGAGGCGACCGGCACCGACGTGGCCGCCGCCGCCGAGACCTCGGTCGCCGAGACGCCCGCCAAGTCCGCCTATGACCGCACCGACGACCCCGTGCGGATGTATCTGCGCGAAATGGGCACGGTCGAACTGCTGAGCCGCGAGGGCGAGATCGCCATCGCCAAGCGCATTGAGGCCGGCCGCGACGCCATGATCTCGGGGCTGTGCGAAAGCGCCCTGACGTTCGAGGCCATCATGGTGTGGCGCGACGAACTGGCCAACAACCGCATCCTGCTGCGCGAAGTGATCGATCTGGACGCCACCTACGGCATCCTCAACCCTTCGTCCCTGCCGCATAACCAGCCCGCCCCGGCCCAGCCGACCGGCGAGCCGGACGGCGACGGCGAAGAGGACGACGACGAGGACTTCGACGACGGCGGCGCTATGTCGATCTCGGCGCTGGAAGCCGAGCTGCGCGACGGCGTCATGGAGGTTCTCGACGCGATCGCCTCGGACTTCGGCGAGTTCCGCAAGCTGCAGGACAAGCTGGTCGAGGCGCGCCTGAAGGGCGAGGTCCTGACCGCCAAGGACCAGAAGACCTATGAGGCCCTGTCGACGGCGATCTCGGATCGCCTGAAGACGATGAAGCTGAACAACGCCCGGATCGAGGCGCTGGTCGACCAGTTGTACGCCATCAACAAGCGTCTGATCGGTCAGGAAGGCCGGCTGCTGCGCCTGGCCGACGGCTACGGCATCTCGCGGCCCGAATTCCTCAAGGCCTATTTCGGCTCGGAGATGGACCCGACCTGGGCCGAACGCGTCAAGGAGATGGGCGTCCGCTGGACCAAGTTCAGCGAGAACGAGGCGACCCAGATCGCCGACATCCGCGCCCACATCGCCGCCGTCGCCACCGAGGCGGGCGTGCCGATCGACGACTATCGCCGCATCGTCCAGATGGTGCAGAAGGGCGAGCGCGAGGCCCGTCAGGCCAAGAAGGAAATGGTCGAGGCCAACCTGCGCCTGGTCATCTCCATCGCCAAGAAATACACCAACCGCGGCCTGCAGTTCCTGGACCTGATCCAGGAAGGCAACATCGGCCTGATGAAGGCGGTCGACAAGTTCGAGTACCGTCGCGGCTACAAGTTCTCGACCTACGCCACCTGGTGGATCTCGTCAGGCGATCACCCGCTCGATCGCCGACCAAGCGCGCACCATCCGCATTCCGGTGCACATGATCGAGACGATCAACAAGATCGTCCGCACCCAGCGCCAGATGCTTCACGAGATCGGCCGCGAGGCGACCCCGGAAGAGCTGGCCGAACGCCTGGCCATGCCGCTGGAGAAGGTCCGCAAGGTGCTGAAGATCGCCAAGGAGCCGATCAGCCTGGAGACCCCCATCGGCGACGAGGAAGACAGCCACCTGGGCGACTTCATCGAGGACAAGAACGCCGTCCTGCCGATCGACGCCGCCATCCAGAGCAATCTTCGTGAAACAACGACGCGAGTGCTAGCGTCGTTGACCCCGCGCGAGGAACGCGTGCTGCGGATGCGTTTCGGCATCGGCATGAACACCGACCACACCCTGGAAGAGGTCGGCCAGCAGTTCTCGGTCACGCGCGAACGCATCCGTCAGATCGAGGCCAAGGCCCTGCGCAAGCTGAAGCACCCGTCGCGGTCGCGGAAGCTGCGGAGCTTCCTGGACAGCTGATCGATCTGATCGTCCGAAGATGTGCGCCGGCGGGGTTTCGATCTCGCCGGCGTTTTTCGTTCTGGGGCGCTGCGCGCTGCGACGGGACTTCAGGGGATGATCAGCGAGGCGTCCGTCTTCACTCGGTCCAGGGCGATCAGGGAGCGGAAGCGGTTGATGCTGTCGTTCTCTTCGAACAGCCGCTTCGTCAGCGCCTCATAGGCCGCCATGTCGGTGGTGACGACGATCAGGATGAAGCTGGTGCCGCCGGTGACGTAGTAGCACTGCTGCACCTCGGGTTCGGCCAGGAAGCGGGCCTTGGCGTTCTGGACCGTCTCGGCCCGCTCGTCCTGCAGATAGACCTCGACGATGGAGGTGATGGTCAGGGGGATCGACTTCGGGTCCACCAGGGCGACGTTGCGGCGGATGACGCCGCTGGCCTCCATGGCCGCGATCCGTCGCTGAACGGCGGCGGCGGACAGATTGACGGCTTCGGCGATGGCGCGTTGCGGCGTCCGCGCGTCGCGCTGGACGATGCGCAGGATCGCGCGATCAAAGCTGTCCAGCGAGCGTTGTGGAGAAGCGGGTCGTGCGGCCATCAGCGGTCTTTTTTGCGCGAGTTTTTGTTGCGTTTGGGCCTGTGATCGAGAGGAAACGCCCCGTCCGCCCCTTGGTATAGCTCGCCGCCAAGCCAAGCGGGAACTGGAAATGACGGCGCAAATCATCGGGCAGGGTCGAAACAACCGGACGGCGCTCGGCGTCGCCTGCGGCATCGGCGCGGGCGCGCTGTGGGGGCTGGTCTTCCTGGCGCCCGAGCTGGCGCGGGACTTCAATCCCCTGCAACTGACGGTGGGACGCTACCTCGCCTATGGCCTGATCGCCTGGGCGTTGCTGGCGCCGCGGTGGAAGGCGGTGACGGCGCGGATCGGACGGCGCGACTGGCTGAACCTGTTCTGGCTCGCCCTTACCGGCAACACCCTCTACTACATCCTGCTGTCGGGGGCCGTGCAGACGGGCGGCATCGCCATGACCTCCCTGGTCATCGGCTTCCTGCCGGTGGCGGTGACCATCATCGGCAGCCGCGATCACGGCGCGGCGCCGCTGAAGCAGCTGCATCTGCCCTTGCTGCTC
The DNA here is from genome assembly GCF_059579685.1 of Brevundimonas sp. SS2672. Taxonomy (NCBI): domain Bacteria; kingdom Pseudomonadati; phylum Pseudomonadota; class Alphaproteobacteria; order Caulobacterales; family Caulobacteraceae; genus Brevundimonas; species Brevundimonas sp. SS2672. The sequence goes on from NZ_CM184201.1 coordinate 365,791, forward strand.
TGCATCGCCGGGGCGGTCTGCATCGGCTGGCAGGCCCTGGCGGCGCCGGCCGAGACCTCGCCCATGACACGATTTATCGGCTTCGCCTGCGCGGTCGGCGCCCTGGCCTCATGGACCTTTTTCGCGGTTCAGAACGCACGGCGGCTTCGCCAACTGGAGACGGTCTCCGCCCACGACTGGAATCTGCTGACCGGCGTCGTCACCGGGGCGCAAAGCCTGCTGCTTCTGCCGGTCGCCCTGTTGACCGCTTCGGGCGCGCAGCATGAGGCGGCGGACTGGATGAGGCTGGCGGGAGTCTCGGTCGGCGTGGCCGTGCTGGCCTCGATCGTCGGCAACAACCTGTGGAACCGGATGAGCCGGCTGCTGCCGCTGACCCTGGTCGGCCAGATGATCCTGTTCGAGACCCTGTTCGCCCTGATCTACGGCTTCGGCTGGGAGCGACGCCTGCCGACGGCGATGGAGGCGCTGGCCTTCGTTCTGGTGGCGCTCAGCGTCGCTGCCTGCCTGCGCGCCCACAAGGCGAAACCGGGCGTCGCGCATGGCGGCGCATAGGCGCAGACGTCGGGGCCGGTGCGCGACCGACCCCGGCGCGGTTTGTCAGCTGCGCTCGTCGAAGATGGTCTCGAAGCCGCCCCACATCATGCGCTTGCCGTCGAAGGGCATGTCCATGTTCGCCATGGCGGGGTCGTCCTGCATCTTGGCCCAGGCGTCGTCGGCGGTCTTCTTGTCGGGCCAGATCAGCCAGGAGAAGACGACGACCTCGCCGTCCTCCAGCTTCACCGCCATGGGAAAGCTGGTGACCTTGCCGTCGGGCACGTCGACGCCCCAGGTCTCGACATGGGCCAGGGCGCCGTAGCCCTTGAACAGCGGCCAGGCGACGCGGGCGGACTCGACGTAGCGGTCCTTGTTCTCGGCCTTCACGGGAGTCAGGAAGCCTGTGACGTAGCTCATCGTGGTTCTCCTTTGATGGACCCCTTTCGCTCGCCGCGGGGCGGCTCGCTGTTTGAGGGGCATGGGCGGATGGTCGGGGCGGGCGGGGTCGGCGTCTTGGTCGAAAGCGACAGGTCGGACGGCTTAGCCTTGCGGCCTACCCGATCCTGTCAGCAGCGGCCTCGATGGCGGCGATGTCGATCTTGTGCATCGTCATCATGGCCTCGAAGGCGGCCTTGGTGCGGGCGGGGTTGGGGTCGTCGTAGAAGGCCATCAGGCGGCGCGGGGTGATCTGCCAGTTCACGCCCCAGCGGTCCTTGCACCAGCCGCAGGCGCTTTCGGCCCCGCCGTTACCGACGATGGCGTCCCACAGGCGGTCGGTCTCGGCCTGATCGTCGGTCATGATCATGAACGACACGGCCTCGGTCTGGGGGAAGATCGGGCCGCCGTTCAGCCCGACGTAGCGCTGTCCGGCGAGGGTGAACTCGACCACCAGTTCGGACCCGGCCGGGCTGGACGGATTGTCGGCGGGGCTGGCGACGACGCGGTCGATGCGGCTGTCGGGCAGGCCGAGCGAGACGTAGAACTCGGCCGCCTTCTTCGCCTGGCCGAGGTCGTACCAGATACAGGGAATGATCTTGTCGCTCATGACGCGCTCTCCTGCGGGGTGAGGTTCTCGGCGACCTGGGCCAGCTGGTCGGCGGCGGCGCCCCAGCCGAGCTCGAAGCCCATGTCGCGGTGGGCCAGCATGGCCTTCTCGTCCCAGTGGCGGGCGCGGGCGGTGTAGCGCGTGCCGTCGCCCTCGGGCTCGAAGGTGTCGATGCGGACGAAGTTCATGTCGCCCGCCTGCGGGACCCAGCCCTCGACGAGGGCGCTGGTGGTGACCAGGCGGCGCTCCGGCTCCACCTCCAGCACCGCGCCGCGATATTCATGCCTCTCGCCCTCGGGCGACTGCATGACTATGTCGGCGCGGCCGCCGGGGCGCAGGTCGTAGTCGACCGAGACCGTCGTCCACGGCCGGGGGGTGAACCATTCGGTCCCGTGTCGGGTCCAGGCCCGCCACACCGTCTCGGGCGGGGCCTTGATGAAGCGGCTGACGCTGAGTTCGTAGAGGTCGCTCATGACTCAGCCCCCGCCGACCTGGGAGGCGAAGGCTTCCGGCCCCTGGGCGGCGGCTTCCGGGTCCATCCACATGATCTCCCAGATGTGGCCGTCGGGGTCGGCGTAGCTGCGGCCGTACATGAAGCCGTAGTCCTGTTTGGCGCTGGGGTCGGCCTGGCCGCCGCCCTTGGCCGCGCGATCGACGACGGCGTCGACGCCTTCCTTGCTGTCCTCCGACACGCAGATCAGCACCTGGGCCGTCTTGTGGGCGTCGGGGATGGCGCGGTCGGTGAAGGTGGCCCACTTCTCATGCGTCAGCAGCATGGCGTGGATGGTGTCGGAAAAGACCATGCAGGCCGCCGTCTCGTCCGAGAACATCGGGTTCTTCTTCGCCCCCACCGCCTCATAGAAGGCGACGGAGCGCGCCAGGTCGGCGACCGGCAGGTTGATGAAGATCAGCTTGGGCATCGGCGGTGGTCCTCCCTTGCGCGGCCCTCCCTCCCTGGACGGCCTGCTCTATGATGTTGGTCGTTCTGCGCCTTGATGTTATGTTAGTCAACCATGAAGTTAGAAAAAGTAACCACTAAGTCCGAATCCCGATCCCGGCGCTATCACGACGCCTGCGGCGCGGCGCACGGGCTGGACCTGGTGGGCGAGCGTTGGGCCTTGCTGGTCATCAGAGAACTCATGATGGGGCCGCGCCGTTTCAGCGACCTGCGAAAAGACCTGTGCGGCCTGTCGGCCAATGTGCTGACTCAACGCCTGGAGGGGCTGGAGGCTTCGGGCGTCGTCCGCCGCCGCAAGCTGCCGCCGCCCGCCTCGGTCCAGGTCTATGAGTTGACCGACTGGGGCTATGAGATCGAGCCGGTGTTCATGGTGCTGGGCCGCTGGGCCGCGCGCTCGCCCCAGCACGACCCGACGCTGCCGATCAGCGCCGTCTCCATCATGCTGTCGTTCAAGACCATGTTCGATCCCGCGCGGACCGGGGGCGCCGCCATGCGGCTGGGCTTCGCCGTGGGCGAGGACCGGATGGTCGTCAGCGTGGCCGACGGCGTCATCGACGCCGTGCGCGGCGAGGTCGAGGCCTGCGACGTCGTGGTGCGCGCCCCGGCCCAGGCGATCGCGGGCGCCGTTTACGGCAAGGTCCCGCTGGTGGCGCTGGAAGGGGAGGGGGCCATGACGATCGAGGGCGATCGGGCGGTGTTCGAGCGGTTCGTCGACTTCTTCCATCTGCCGGACAAGGCGGGGTGAGGCTTTCCCCATTGGCCGTCATCCTCGGGCTTGACCCGAGGATCCAGCCGCGCCGACCTCTCCACCGTCGCCCCGCGTCTCAAACGCCCAGGTTGCTGGATCCTCGGGTCAAGCCCGAGGATGACGGAAGGGAGGGCGGGACGGGGTGAAGCGGCGCGCGCGAAGGGGGTGTCGGCGAACGCCGGGCGATTTCGCCCCACCGCGGCCCTTATTCGTGTATAGGGAGCGCCTTTCCCGACGCCCGGCAGGCTGCGACGCCTCGCCGGGCGCGGCCGTTTAACGGTCGCCTCATCTGAATTTCCAGGCCCTTCATGCCCTTTCCCGCGATCCATCCCGCGCTTGACCGCGCCTTGCTGAACAAGGGCTATCTTGAGCCCACGCCGGTCCAGGCGGCCGTGCTGGAAGGCCATGGCGAGGCGGATCTGCTGGTCTCGGCCCAGACCGGATCGGGCAAGACGGTGGCCTTCGGCCTGGCGGCGGCGCCGACCCTGCTGGGCGAGGCCGAGCAGTTCGGCCAGCCGGACACGCCGCTGATGCTGGCCATCGCCCCGACGCGCGAGCTGGCGCTGCAGGTCGCGGCCGAGCTGCAATGGCTCTACGCCGAGGCGGGGGCCAAGATCGTCACCTGCGTCGGCGGCATGGACGCCCGCAAGGAGGCGCGCGCGCTGAACTTCGGCGCCCACGTCGTGGTCGGCACGCCGGGCCGTCTGAAGGACCACATCGATCGCGGGGCGCTGGACCTGTCGGCCGCCCGCGTCGTCGTGCTGGATGAAGCCGACGAAATGCTGGACATGGGCTTCCGCGAGGATCTGGAATACATCCTCGACCAGGCGCCGGAAGAGCGCCGCACCCTGCTGTTCTCGGCCACCATCGCCCGCGACATCGCGATCATGGCCAAGCGCTATCAGAAGGACGCGGTGCGCATCGACACCGTCGACCGCAGCCAGCCGCACAACGACATCGAATACCGCGCCCTGCGGATCGCGCCGAACGAGATCGAGCGCGCCGTGGTCAACGTCCTGCGCTATTTCGAGGCGCCGGGGGTGCTGGTGTTCTGCTCGACGCGGGATTCCGTGCGTCATCTGCAGGCCTCGCTGGTCGAGCGAGGCTTCGCCTCGGTGGCTCTGTCGGGCGAGATGGGCCAGCGCGAGCGCAATGAGGCGCTTCAGGCCCTGCGCGATCGCCGCGCCCGCGTCTGCGTCGCCACCGACGTGGCCGCGCGCGGTCTGGACCTGCCCGATCTGGGGCTGGTGATCCACGCCGAACTGCCGATCAACAAGGCGACCATGCTGCACCGCTCGGGCCGCACCGGGCGGGCGGGCAAGAAGGGGATTTCGGTCCTGCTGGTCCCGCACAGCCGTCGCCGCAAGGCCGAGATGCTGCTGGGCTCGGCCGGGGTCGAGGCCGTCTGGTCCGGCGCTCCGACCGCCGAGGAGATCCGCGCTCAGGACGAGCAGCGCCTGCTGGCCGCCCCCGTCTTCGCCGAGGAAGGCGCGGACGAGGATGCGGGCCTGATCGCGACGCTGGTCAAGGAGCGCACGCCGGACGATCTGGCCCGCGCCCTGCTGGTGCTGCTGCGCAAGGACCTGCCGGCGCCGGAAGACCTGACCGATCCGGGCGAAGGCCCGCAGCGCCGTCAGCGCAAGGATCGGGACGCGGCGGGCGGCGACGACTACGCCCCCGCGCCGTGGCCGGGCGACCGCCTGCAGCCGGACGAAGTGACCTGGTTCCGTCTGGACATCGGCCGCAACCGCAACGCCGATCCCAAATGGCTGATCCCGCTGATCTGCCGCATCGGCGGCATCACCAAGCAGCAGATCGGCTCGATCCGCACCTTCCCCGAAGAGACGCGCTTCGAGGTCGCCCTGACCCACGCCGACGCCTTCCGCGCGGCGGCGGCCCAGAGCAAGGAAGAGGCGAGGATCACCCCGTCCGAGGCGCCGACGCCCGGTTCGATGAAGGGCGCCCGCAACCGCAAGTTCGAGAAGGACGGCGAGGCTCGCCCCTACGCCAAGAAGCCTTTCCGTCGCGACGAGGACGGTCAGGCCCGCCCGCCGTTCAAGAAGAAGCCGTGGAGCCCTGAGGGCGACGCAGGCCGCAGCGCCGATGGCGAGCGTCCCTTCAAGAAGAAGCCCTATGCGCCCCGCACCGATGCGGCGCCGGGCGAGGGCGGCTTCAACAAGAAGCCGGGCTTCAAGGACAAGGGCGACAAGAAGCCCTTCACGCCCAAGGCGGGCTTCAAGGGCAAGCCCGACTTCAAGGCGGGCGGCAAGCCGTTCGCCAAGGGGCCGAAGAGCAAGCGGGCTTAAACACCCGCTCATCCCCGCGGAGGCGGGGACCCAGCAAGAGCGACACGCTCATCGTTCAGAACGGCTATCCGCGCGCTTTCGGCCAAAGCACTGGGTCCCCGCCTCCGCGGGGATGAGCGGTGCGGCCGGGGCGAGCGACTTGCTCCCGGCGCGATCCGGGGGCAGGCTGGGGTCATGAGCATCGAGCAACCCCAAGGGCGGTACGCCTCGTTCGAGGCCTTCTACCCCTATTACATCCATGAGCATTCCAACCGGACGTGCCGCCGCATCCATGTGGTCGGGACGGGGCTGGTGATCGCGGCCTTTCTGGCGTTTTGCTTCACCCTGAACGCCTGGTGGCTGCTGGCCATGCCTGTGGTCGGCTACGGCTTCGCCTGGGTGGGGCATTTCTTCTTCGAGAAGAACCGGCCCGCGACGTTCAAATATCCGCTGTGGAGTCTGATGGGCGACTTCCGCCTGTTTTTCGAGACGGTCAGCGGCAAGCGGAAGTTCTGAGGCCGTCAGCAGCTTCGGACTATACGCGGACATTCCTCCATTATTCGCCGTCATCCTCGGGCTTGACCCGAGGATCCAGCAACCTGCGCGTTTAAGGCGCGGGGCGAGGGAAGAAGCGTCGGCGTGGCTGGATCCTCGGGTCAAGCCCGAGGATGACGGCATAAGGAATGGGGTGAGTGCGTCGGCGCAGGGTGGAGCTGCGCGACGGGCGGCGCGCAACGAAAAAGGGCGGCCGGTTCGATCCGGCCGCCCTTTTTTGTCGTCAGGCTGAAAGGCCTCAGTTCGAGGCCGTCTCCCACGCCGGGGGGCAGCCGTCGAAATCGCCCGCGTCGGCGATGGTCAGGGTCTTCATGTTCAGGCTCATGGCGGGGCGCATCGAGGCGCGGCCATGGCCGGTGTAGAGGTCGATCTTGGCGCCCTTGATCGCGCCGCCGGTGTCCGAGGCGTACCAGTAGCCGTCGTGGACCGTGCCGTCGGCCATGCGCAGGCCGACCGTCTCGCGGATGAACAGCTTGGTGCGGCGTGGGATGACGCGCGGGTCGACCGCGACCGTGCGCATCGGAATCGGGCGGCAGCCCAGGGAATCGTTGCCGGTCGCCCCGCCGCCGCCGGCGTGATAGAGGCGGGCCGAGGCGCGCCAGTCGGGATCGCCGGCCATCAGCTCAAGCTGTTCGGCCGACAGGTCCGCCGTTTCGGCGGAATCGATGGAACCGGGGGCCGTCGCGGCGGCTTCTACGATGGCGGCGTCGCGGGCGACGGCCGTTTCGTAAGGGACAGGCTCTCCGGACCCGGAGAAGGCCATGGTCCACAGCATGGCAAGCGCGGCGGCCGTGCTCAACATCGATCAAACTCGTGGAAGCACCGGTCCCAACACGCGCCGGCGGCGAGTTTCTGACGGCCAATTGCGGCGCAATTGCGGCAAATGAGATCAGTCGCTGTATCGGTAATGGATGAGGCGCGAATGGGGCCAGTCTATCGCCGGTCTGTGTCGGCTCGGGTAGACTATATATGTAAAATATTCGACCTATTTCATTTCTATACTTCTGCGCTGGCCTTGATCGTTAATGACTTGATCATCGGCGCTAACACTTTATTGGCAAGAAAAGCTGGCGAACTAGCCAAGATAACGGGTGCGTGATCGGCGTTCTTCCCGGCGAAGGCGGCGGGTGGAGGCGCGCGCGGGAATGCGATAAGCGGTCGTTTCTCCTTCTGAAATTTCCGACGGCGCCGTCTCATGAACCGACAAGTCAAACGACTGATGATTTCCGCCGCCGCCCTGATGCTGGTCGCGGCGCCCGCCGTCCAGGTCGAGGCCTGGGGCAGTTCGGGCCACCGGGTGATCGGCGTGGCGGCGATGCGCCACCTGCCGGGCGATCTGCCCGCCTTCCTGCGCACGGCCGGGGCCGCCGCCGACGTCGGCGAATATTCGCGCGAGCCCGATCGCTGGAAGGGCGCGGGCCAGCCGCATGACCGCGAGCGCGACACCGCCCACTTCGTCGACATGGACGATGAGGGCCGGGTGATGGATGCGCGCGGCATGACCATGGCCGACCTGCCGCGCCTGAAGTCGGAATACGACGCCGCCCTGATCCGCGCGGGTCTGGACGTGGATAAGGCGGGATACCTGCCCTACGCCATCATGGACGCCTGGCAGAATCTGGAGCGCGACTTCGCCTATTGGCGCGTGCTGACGGCGGCCGAGGCGCGCGAGCCGGACCTGGGCAAGCAGGCCTGGTATCGCGCCGACCGCGAACGCCGCGAGCAGTTGATCCTGCGCGACATCGGCGTGCTGAGCCACTTCGTCGGCGACGCGTCCCAGCCGCACCACACGACCATCCACTTCAACGGCTGGGCGGGCGAGACCAACCCCGAGGGCTTCACCAAGTCGCGCCGCACCCACGGCGATTTCGAAGGCGCCTTCACCAGCCGGACCCTGCGTCTGGATGCGGTCGAGGCGGCCATGGCGCCGCCGAACGTCGAGGGCTTCGACCTGCGCGCCCGCACCGCCTCGCACCTGAACGCCACCCTGACGACGGTGATCCCCTTCTATCGGATGGAGAAGGCGGGAGCGTTCAAGGACGCGGACCCGCGCGGCGCCGTCTTCGTCAACGAGCGGCTGGCGGCCGGGGCCTCGGAGCTGCGCGACTTCGTGTCGGCCGCGTGGCGCGTGTCGGCGAACAGCAGCATCGGCTGGCCGGCGGTGAAGGTCGCCGAGGTCGAGGCGGGCCGCGTCGACCCGTGGACCTCCATGGTCGGCGAGGACTGATTCTTCCTTCTCCCCTTGCGGGAGAAGGTGGGCCCGAAGGGCTCGGATGAGGGGTTTCTCTGACCGGGGCCAAAGCCGCGTGATTAGAAAGGTCGCGAGACCCCTCATCCGTCAGCCCTCGGGACAAGCCCGAGGACTGCCACCTTCTCCCGCAAGGGGAGAAGGATTAAAGAGCGCCCATGACTGAACTCACCCCTCCCGTCGTCGTCCTCGACAAGTCGCAGATGGCCGACAACATCGGCGCGGTCGCCCGCGTCATGGCCAATTTCGGCCTGTCGGAACTGCGGCTGGTCAGCCCGCGCGACGGCTGGCCCCAGGACCGCGCCTGGGCCACGGCGTCCGGCGCCGACTGGGTGCTGGACGGGGTGAGGGTGTTCGACAGCGTGGCCGAGGCCGTCGCCGATCTGCACACCGTCTTCGCCACCACCGCCCGTCCGCGCGAGACGCGCCAGCCGGTGCGCACCCCGCGCGAGAGCGTGCGCATCCTGTATGACGACACGGCCTCGGGGCTGAAGACCGGCCTGCTGTTCGGCGGCGAGCGGGCCGGGCTGGAGACGACCGACATCGCCCTGTGCGCCGGGATCACCACCATCCCGATCGACCCCAGGCACCATTCGCTGAACCTGGCCCAGGCGGTGGCGATCAACGCCTATGAATGGCGCACCCTGATCCTGGACGCCCCGCCGCCGCGCTTCCGCGAGGGCGAGCCGCCCGCGTCGAACGACCTGCTGCTGGGCATGTACGAGCATCTGGAGGCGGAGCTGGACAACGGCGGCTTCTTCTATCCGCCCGAGAAGAAGCGCTCGATGAGCCAGAACCTGCGCGTCATGCTGGGCCGCGCCGCCTTCACCGAGCAGGAGGTCGCCACCATGCGCGGCGCCATCCATGCCCTGGCCAAGGGGCGAGGCCGGGTGCTGGCCAAGCTGGCGGCCGAGCGGGCTGAGGCGGCGAAGAAGGGGGGTAGGGCGGTCTTTTCCACCCGCTCATCCCGGCGGACGCCGGGACCCAGTGAGAGCGCCAGTCTCAAGCATTACCCTTAGCCGCTGCGCTTTGAAGCCAAAGCACTGGGTCCCGGCGTCCGCCGGGATGAGCGGGGATAGAGCGCGCAGCCCGTTTCTGAAGGAACCGCATGAAACTCGCCCTCGTCTACCCCCTGGCCGCCCTCGCCGAGATCGGCGGCTGTTTCGCCTTCTGGGCCTGGTTGAAGCTGGATCGCTCGCCGTGGTGGCTGGCGCCGGGCGTGCTCAGTCTGATCGCCTTCGCGTGGCTGCTGACCATGGTTCCGGCCGAGACGGCGGGGCGGGCGTTCGCGGCCTATGGCGGGGTCTATATTGTGGCGTCGCTGGCGTGGATGGCGCTGGTCGAGAAGACGACGCCGGACCGCTGGGACGTCATCGGCGGCGCGGTCTGCCTGATCGGCGCGGCGATCATCCTGTTCGGGCCGAGGGGGTAGGGCGTTTCCCTCCTTTCGTCATCCTCGGGCTTGTCCCGAGGATCCATATCCTCGAGGTTTGCCGGTTCGAGCGTCGGCGTCTGCGCCTGCCATGGCGGCGGTTATGGACCCTCGGGACAAGCCCGAGGGTGACGGCAGTTGGAGAGGGTTAGAGCGCCTCGAAGAAGGCGGGCACGGTCTCGCTGGCGGGGCCGTAGACGCCCTCGTCGAACAGGCCCGCTCCCTGCGTCGGCTCCAGATTGATCTCGACCGTCCGCGCCCCGGCCATGCGCGCCAGTTGGACGAAGCCCGCCGCCGGATAGACCGCGCCCGAGGTGCCGATGGAGACGAACAGGTCGCATCGCGCCAGCGCCCGCTCGATCCGCTCCATCTCCAGCGGGATTTCGCCGAACCAGACGATGTGCGGGCGCAAACGTCCGTGCGGGTGATGGGGCGAGACGTGCAGGGCCTCCAGGTCTTCATGCCAGTCGCAGACGACGCCCGAGGCGGTGCAGCGCGCCTTCTTCAGCTCGCCGTGCATATGGATCAGTTCGAAGCCCGACGCGGGCGGCGTGTCCATGTGCGCCCGGTCGTGCAGATCGTCGACGTTCTGCGTCACCAGCAGGACGTCGCCCGCCCACCGCGCCGCCAGATCGGCCAGGGCCCGGTGCGCGGCGTTGGGGTGGACGCTCGCCAGTTGCCGTCGCCGCTGGTTGTAGAAGTCCTGCACCAGGGCCGGGTTGGCGGCGAAGCCCTCGGGCGTGGCGACGGCCTCGACGCGATGCCCTTCCCACAGGCCGTCGGAGGCGCGGAAGGTCGGCACCCCGCTCTCGGCCGAGACGCCGGCGCCGGTCAGGATGACGAGGTTCATGCGGGGCTCCTTGGCGCGGACAAGCGGTCGTGCAGCCAGTCGATCATGGCGCGGACCTTGGGCGGGACGTGGCGAGGGTGAGGGTGGACGGCCCAGACGCCTTCGTCGGGCGGGCGGGCTTCGTCCAGCAGGGAGACGAGGGCACCCGCTGACAGGGCTTCGGCGACGTAGAAGTCGGGCAGTTGGCACACGCCCAGCCCCTGAAGGGCCGCGTCCAGCACGGCCGCGCCGGAGTTGCAGCGCCAGCGGCCGGAGGGGCGCAAGGACACTTCACGCCCCGCCTCGGTGAAGCGCCAGTGTTCGGCCGAGCCGATCAGGCCGTTGTGGCTGGCGATCTCGGACAGGTCGCGCGGGGCGCCGCGGCGGGCCAGATAGTCGGGGCTGGCGCACAGGATCAGTCGCCGTGACGCCAGCCGCCGCGCCATCAGCCGGGAGTCGGTCAGATGGCCGAACCGCACCGCCAGATCATAGCCGTCGCCGACCAGATCGCGCAGGCGGTTGTCGAGGTCGAGTTCGATCCGCAGTTCGGGGTTCAGCTTCGCGAAGGCGTTGACGGCGGGGGCGATGAAGCGTTCGCCATAGGAGACGGAACAGGTCATGCGCAGCAGGCCGCGCGGGGCCTGATCGTCGGGCTGGACGGCGGCCAGGGCCTCGTCGCGTTCGTCGATCAGGCGGCGGCAGCGGGCCAGGAAATCGCGGCCTGCGTCGGTCAGCTCGACCCGGCGGGTGGTGCGATGGAGGAGGCGGGTCTGCAGGCGATCCTCCAGCCGGGCGATCTCGCGGCTGACGGCCGAGGTCGACAGGCTCAGACGCCGTGCGGCCGCCGAGAAGCTGGCCTGTTCGGCGACAGCGGTGAATTCGTCGATCCCGTCCCAGCGGCTCATGGGGACGTTGGATCAGGATTATTGCTCAACAGCAATAATGTTTTGCGGTTGTCGCCGTTTCGACCCGGCCGCAACGGGCGTAGTAAGGTCGCCAATCGTCACCTCTCCCGCCTTGGTCCCTGAAGCAGTGAGCGACCGCGTCGCGAGCGATAGGGACGTCCGAAGGACCAGCATCATGAAAACCCGCGCCGCCGTCGCGTTCGAAGCCAAACGCCCGCTCGAGATCGTCGAGGTCGATCTGGAAGGTCCGCGCTTTGGCGAGGTGCTGATCGAGATCAAGGCGACGGGCGTGTGCCACACCGACGCCTATACGCTGGACGGTCTGGATTCTGAGGGCCTCTTCCCCTCGATCCTGGGCCATGAGGGCGCGGGCGTGGTGGTCGAGGTGGGGCCAGGCGTGACCAGCCTTGCCGTCGGGGACCATGTCATCCCGCTGTACACGCCGGAATGCCGCCAGTGTAAGTCGTGCCTGAGCCGCAAGACCAATCTGTGCACCTCGATCCGGGGCACGCAGGGCAAGGGGCTGATGCCCGACGGCACCTCGCGCTTTTCCTACAAGGGCCAGACCCTTCACCACTACATGGGCTGTTCGACCTTCTCGAACTACACGGTCCTGCCCGAGATCGCGGTGGCCAAGATCCGCAAAGACGCGCCTTTCGACAAGGCCTGCTACGTCGGCTGCGGGGTGACGACGGGCGTGGGCGCAGTGGTCAACACGGCCAAGGTCGAGCCGGGCGCCAACGCCGTGGTCTTCGGCCTGGGCGGCATCGGCCTGAACGTCATTCAGGGGCTGAAGATGGTGGGGGCCGACATGATCATCGGCGTCGACATCAACGGCGACAAGGAGGAGTGGGGCCGTCGCTTTGGCATGACCCACTTCGTCAATCCGAAGGAGGTGTCGGACGTGGTGGCCCATCTGGTCGAGCTGACCGGGGGCGGCGCCGACTACACCTTCGACTGCACCGGCAATACCGTGGTCATGCGTCAGGCGCTGGAAGCCTGCCACCGCGGCTGGGGCGAGAGCGTCATCATCGGCGTGGCCGAGGCGGGCAAGGAGATCGCCACCCGTCCGTTCCAACTGGTCACCGGCCGCGTCTGGAAGGGCTCGGCCTTCGGCGGCGCGCGCGGCCGCACCGATACGCCGAAGATCGTCGACTGGTACATGGACGGCAAGATCGAGATCGATCCGATGATCACCCACACCCTGCCGCTGGAGCGTATTAACGAGGCCTTCGATCTGATGCATGAAGGCAAGAGCATTCGTTCGGTGATCGTTTTCTAGGAAAAGGGTTCAGCCATGGGCGACTGGAAGCTGCCGTGGACGGGGGCCTGCCTGTGCGGACAGGTGCGGGTCAGGGTTGTCGAAGCCCCGGTCTTTGCCGCCGCCTGTCACTGCCGCGCCTGTCAGAAGCTGACGGGCGGCGCCTATTCCCTGAGCCTGATGCTGCCCAGCGAGGGGCTGACGGTCGAGGGCGAGACGGAGATCGGCGGCCTGCACAATCCCGTGCCGGAGCATCACTTCTGTCCGTCGTGCAAGACCTGGCTGTTCACGCGCGGCATCGCCGGGGGGCAGTTCGTCAACCTGAGGCCCAGCCTGCTGGACGACGGGGCGTGGTTCGTTCCCCATGCCGACACCTGGACGACGGAGCGCCTGCCGGGCGTGCAGTCGGGGGCCAAGGTCGGCTATCCGGAATTCCCGCCGCCCGAGGACTATGGCGAACTGATGGGCGCCTATGCCCGAGAGGGCGCGCGCCCGAAATGAGGGCGGACTGAGCAGGTGCAGCAAAGTTCGTTGCCAAATGAAACCTGCTCGGCTTAGCTGGACGCGCCCGGCGAAAGGATCGGGCGGATCTGGGAGGATCACCATGTTCACGCACGTCACCGTCGGCGCCAACGACGTCGAGGCCTCGCACAAATTCTATGACGCCGTTCTCGGCGCCCTGGGCCATCAGCCGGGCGCGTTCAGCGACGTGCCGCTGCCGGGCGTCTGGTACATGACGCCGCGCGGGATGCTGGGCGTGGTCAAGCCGCGCGACGGCCAGGCGGCCTGTCACGCCAACGGCGGGACCATCGGCTTTGCGGCGTCCAGCCCCGAGGCGGTCGTCGCCTTCGCCGAGGCCGGGGTCGCGGCGGGCGGCGTGGCGATCGAGGACCCGGCCGGGCCGCGCACCACCCCCTTCGGCGTTCTGCATCTGGCCTATCTGCGCGATCCGTCAGGCAATAAGATCTGCGCCGTTCACCGGCCGGGCTGAGGATAAGGCGATGAAGGCGAAGGCGGCGATTCTGGTCGGGCTGGCGGCGTTCAGCCTGTCGGCCTGCGATCGAGGCGGAGATCGGCCCGCTGCGCCGCCGGAGGCCGGAGCGTCCGCCGAGGCCTGGGTCCGCAAGGACGTGGTCCTCTACCTGCCCGATCGCGTGATGAAGAAGCGTGCGGACGAGGCGACCCTGTCGCCCTATCTGCAGGCGGCGGGCGCGGCGGCGGAAACGGCGGTGCGCGCCGCCCCGGTCCAGCCCGGCGCCTCGGGCATGGTGCTGGTGATGGTCAAGCCGGGCGGTCGGTCGAAGGCCTGGGTCGTCACGGGCGAACCGGCGCCCAGTCCGGAGACGCTGGCGGCGGCAGTCGCCGCGGTCGAGGCCGTGCCGGCCCCTGCCGTGCGCGAGGGGCCGGTGCTGGTCGGCATCGGCTTCGACGCCTGGGGCGGGGGCGCGGCGCCGGCCGGGGCCCAGCCGCCGATCCCGCGCGACTGGTATGCGCATTTCTCGAAGGACGGCGGCCGACTGGACGACGCCTTCATGGCCACGGTCTGGCCGGACTGATCTGGAGTTTGAGTCCTATGGAAACGGTCAAGAGCCACGTCGTTCACGGCGGGACGCTGCGCTATCTGAAGCACGACAGCGCGACGACGGGCACGCCCATGACGCTGACGGTCTTTGTTCCAGCGGGAGAGGGGCCGTTCCCGGTCCTGATCTGGCTGTCGGGCCTGACCTGCACCGAGGACAACTTCACCACCAAGGCTGGGGCCTACAAGGCCGCCGCCGAACACGGCGTCATCATCGTCGCGCCGGACACCTCGCCGCGCGGGGAAGGCGTGGCGGACGATCCGGCCTATGATCTGGGGCAGGGCGCGGGCTTCTATGTCGATGCGACCGAGGCGCCGTGGGCGCCGCATTTCCGCATGGAAAGCTATGTCACGGGCGAGCTGATCGAGCTGATCGACGCCGAGTTCCCGACGACGAAGACGCGCTCCGTCTTCGGCCATTCGATGGGCGGGCATGGGGCGTTGACGTTGGCGCTGCGCCATCCCGAACTGTTCCGGTCGGTGTCGGCCTTTGCGCCCATCTCGTCGCCGACGCGCTGTCCGTGGGGCGAGAAGGCTTTCTCCGCCTATCTGGGCGAGGACCGGGCGGAATGGGCTAAACATGACGCGGCCCTGCTGATCGAAGGCGGGGCGGCGAAAGGCGTTTTCGACGACATCCTGGTGGACCAGGGCGACGCGGATTCCTTCCTGACCGATCAGCTGAAGCCGGAACTGCTGAAGGCGGCGGCGGAAAAGGCCGGGCAGGGGCTGACCCTGCGGATGCAGCCGGGCTATGACCACTCCTACTTCTTCATGGCCAGCTTCGTGGACGACCATGTGGCCTTCCACGCCAAGCGGCTGAAAGCCTGAGTGTGATGACCGACGCCGCCCCCGATTTCGACTCCATGTTCGCCGACCTGTGCACCCAGGTCGGCTTCTGCCTGCATGAGAAGGGACAGAAGAAGGTCATCGCCGCCCTGCCCAAGGGGCTGGATGCGGCCGTCCGCGCCGTCTTCGCCGCCGAGGGCGTGGACGAGCCGAACGCGCCGGGCGACCTGAAGCGCGCCGTGCGCGACTGCATCAAGGCCCATGTGGGCGCGCCCCGACCGGGCGCATGACTCAGACTTAATCCGCAAGGCGACGATCAAGCCTTGCGGGCGGCCCTTGCATCGTTAGCATCCCCGACCATCGCTTTTGGGAGGAAGCTCATGATGGATCGCCGCCGCCTGTTGATGTCGGTCGCCGCCGGGGGCGCGCTGGCCGCCGTCGGCCCGGTTCGCGCCCTGGCCTCGACAGCCTTGACGCAAGCCGCGCCGAACGCGGCCACGACCGCGTTCCACGCCCTGTTGGACCGCATCGCCGACGAGATGCTGTTGTCGGACCCGGAACTGCTGACCATGCTGGGCATGGACCGGGGACCGAAAGCCGACGCCCGCTTCAAGCTGAGCGATCGCTCTCAGGCCAAGATCGACGCCGACAAGGCCAAGTTCGTCGACGCCATGAAGGCGGTGAAGGCCATCGATCAGGGACAGCTGAACGCGGCGGATCAGGTCTATTACGACACGCTGGAGTTCTTCGGCGACACGGTGATGACCGGCTACGACTTCCCCTACGGCGGCGGCTTCTCGCCCTCGCCCTACACCGTCAGCCAGTTGGGCGGCGCCTACCAGCAGATCCCGGACTTCCTGGACAGCCAGCACCGGATCGAGACGGCCGACGACGCCGAGGCCTATCTGTCGCGCCTGTCCGCATTCGCGGCGGGCATGGACGCCGAGCGGGCGCGGATGCAGGCCGAGTTCGCCGCCGGGGCCGTGCCGCCGGACTTCGTCATCGACCGCACCCTGACCCAGATGGACGCCATCACCGGCACCGCTGTCGCCGACTCGGTCATGACCAAGTCCCTGGCGCGCCGCACGGCCGAGAAGGATATTTCCGGCGACTGGGCCGCGCGGGCCGAGGCCATCCTGACCAATGAGGTCTATCCCGCCATCCAGCGTCAGGCCGACGCCTTCAAGACCGTGCGCCCGAACGCGACCCACGACGGCGGCGTCTGGCGCCTGCCGGACGGCGAGGCCTATTACCGGTTTGGGCTGAAATACTACACCACCTCCTCCATGACGCCGGACGAGGTGCACCAGATGGGGCTGGAGCAGGTGGCTGAAATCTCGGCCCGCACCGACGCCCTGCTGAAAGCGCAAGGCCTGACGCAGGGCTCGGTGGGCGCCCGCGTCGCCGCGCTCGGCGAGGATGCTCGCTTCGTCTATCCGAACACGGACGAAGCCAAGGATGAGCTGATCCAGGAACTGAATGCGCAGATGGTCGCCATCCAGGCGCGCATGCCGGAATACTTCGGCCGTCTGCCCAAGTCGCCGTGCGACATCAAGCGCGTGCCGGTCGCCATCGAGGCCGGGGCGCCGGGCGGCTACTACATGCCGCCGGCCCTGGATGGGTCGCGTCCGGGCGCCTACTACATCAATCTGCGCGACACGGCCGAATGGCCCAAATGGACCCTGCCGACCCTGACCTATCACGAGGCGGTGCCGGGCCACCACTTCCAGATCGCCCTGCAGCAGGAGAAGCCGGACACGCCGCTGCTGATGAAGGTCATGGGCTTCTCGGCCTATTCCGAGGGCTGGGGCCTTTACGCCGAACAGCTGGCGGACGAGATCGGCGCCTATGAGAACGATCCCTTCGGCCAGATCGGCTATCTGCAGTCGCTGATGTTCCGGGCCGCGCGCCTGGTCGTGGATTCCGGCCTTCACCACAAGCGCTGGAGCCGCGAGCAGGGCATCCGCTACATGGTCGACACCCTGGGCGACCAGGAATCGAGCATCGCCACCGAAGTCGAGCGCTACTGCGTCTGGCCTGGTCAGGCGTCCAGCTACAAGGTCGGCCACACCACCTGGGTGCGTCTGCGCGAGGACGCCAAGAAGCGTCTGGGCGGCCGCTTCGACATCAAGGGCTTCCATGACACGGGTCTGAACCTCGGCGGCGTGCCGCTGACGGTGCTGGAGCGGACCATGAACGCCTGGACCCCGGTCTGACGGCCTGATCTTTCCCGGACGCGCCGGTCCGTCATTGAGTGTGATGAGAGCAACGCCCGGCGCGGCGCGGCTCTGTTGGGGGGAGTATCCGAATGATCAATCGCCGCAATCTTCTGCTGAGCGCCGCCGCGACTGCGGCCGCAGCGCCCATGCTGGCCCAATGCGCCGCCGCCGCAAACGACGCCGATGCGCGCCTGAACGCCTTGCTGGACGGCTGGTTCGAGGCCGACATCGACGAGAGGCCTGAACGCGCCACCAACCTGGGCCTGGACAAGGACGCCCGCGCCGGCCTGTCGTCCAAGCTCAGCGAAGCGGGGCCCGACGCCATCCGCAAGGATCGCGAAAAGGCGGTCCGGCGCTGGGACGAGCTGAAGGCGTTCGATCAGAAGGGGCTGTCCGAGGCCGGGGCGTTGAACTACGCCATCGCCGCCTTCGGGCGCGAGACGTCGGCCGAGACGGCGCGCTTCGACTATGGTTCGGGGCCGGGGCGTCCCTCGCCCTATATCGTGACCCAGCTGTCGGGCGCCTATTTCTCCACGCCCGACTTCATGGACAACCAGCACCGCATCGAGGATGCGGCCGGCGCCGACGCCTTCCTGTCGCGCCTGGAGGCCTTTGCGGGCGTGCTGGACGGCGAGACGGCCAAGGTTCAGGAAGACGCCGGTCTAGGCGTGATCCCGCCGGACTTCATCATCGACCGGATGCTGCCGCAGATCCGCACCCTGCGCGACACTCCGGCCGCCGACATGGCCATGATCAAGTCGCTGGTCCGCAAGGCCGGAGCGCTGAATCTGTCGGGTTATGACGCGCGCGCCGCCGCCCTGGTGGACGAGAAGGTCAAGCCGGCCCTGGCCCGTCAGATCGAGGCGCTGGAAGCGATCCGTCCAAAAGCGGTGCACGACGCGGGCGTGTGGCGCCTGCCGGACGGCGAAGCCTTCTACGCCGCCGGGTTGAAGTCGAACACCACGACCACGCTCTCGGCCAAGGAAATCCACGCCATGGGCGTCGAGCAGGTGGCCGAGATCTCGGCCGAGATCGACGCCATCCTGAAGTCGCAGGACTATACTCAGGGCACGGTCGGCGAGCGGGTTCAGGCCCTGAACAAGGACCCCGCCCAGCTGTTCCCCAACACCGACGCGGGCAAGGAAGAGCTGCTGAAGTGGCTGAACGAACAGGTCGCCGCGCTTGAGCCGAAGCTGCCGACGGTGTTCGGCCGTCTGCCCAAGACCCACGTCGAAATCCGCCGCGTGCCGGTGTCGATCCAGTCGGGCGCGCCGGGCGGCTACTATCAGGGACCGCCGCTGGATGGCTCGCGTCCGGGCGCCTACTACATCAACCTGCGCGACAGCGGGAACTGGCCGAAGTTCGCCCTGCCGACCCTGACCTATCACGAGGCCTCGCCGGGCCACCACCTGCAGGTCGCCCTGCAGCGCGAGTCGGGCGAACTGCCGCAATGGCGCCGCGCCGGCGGCTTCTCGGCCTTCAACGAGGGCTGGGCCCTGTACGCGGAGGCCGTGGCGGCCAACGACCTGGACGCCTATGCGGCCGATCCGCTGGGCCGGGTCGGCTTCCTGATGTCCTATCTGTTCCGGGCGGTGCGTCTGGTGGTCGACACCGGCATTCACTCCGAACGCTGGAGCCGTGAGCGGGCGGTCGAATATATGGCGGCCTCGGGCGCCAAGCCGCTGGACGCCTCGAACAGCGAGATCAACCGCTATTCGGTCTGGCCGGGTCAGGCCTGCGCCTACAAGGTCGGCCATACCGTCATCGCCCGCCTGCGTGAGGAAGCGCAGGCGAGGGACGGCTTCGACCTGCGCGCCTTCCACGACAAGGTGCTGGGCAGCGGCTCCCTGCCGCTGGCGGTGCTGGAAGGGCGGATGCGCGTCTGACGCGCGGCTGAGGCCTGAAACGAAAGACGGCCCGGACGTTTGCGCATCCGGGCCGATTTCCTGTCGGGCGTCGTCGGTCTGTCAGGTCGCCGCGCGCCAGGTGGTCGGCCACAGGTCCTGCGGCACGGCCGTGCAGATCGGCATCGCCTTTTCGTTCAGCAGGGCGAAGCGTTCGCCGGTCCAAGCCCAGCTTCCCATGCGGCCGCAGTCGCCGATGCCGCGTCCGCGGCCGAAGGCGGACAGGGTGCGGCTCTTGGGGTCATAGCGGCTGTTGACCAGCTCATCGTTGCTGCCCGTGGCCGTGGGGAAGTCGACCGGCTGAGGCGAAGTCCCGTCCGCCGGGGTGATGAAGTAGACCTGGGTGAAGTTGTAGGCGCCCTCGCCGCAGGGCACGCTCCACAACAGCTTGTCGGAGGCCAGGCGGGACACCACGACGTCCGGCTCGAACCGCTCGCCCTTGCGGGACGTGGCCAGGCATTCCTGGATCTTGGGATGGGCCAGCAGGGCGGGCGACAGGTCGTCCTGCACCAGACCGTCCTGAGGCGCGGCGGAGGCGATGGTCACGCGCGGCGCGGCGGGAGCGGCCGGCACCTCGGAGGCGGGGCGCTCGCCGCGCCGGATCAGGGCGGTGGCGGTGTCCAGCCGTCCCTGGCGTTCGTCGATCCACAGGAAGGCGGCGGCGGCCCCGCCCAGGCTGACCTTCATCTGCCGGTCGCCGCGCCTCAGCGCCATGGCCGCGCCGCCGCCCAGATCGTGCAGAAGCTGGGGCGAGGGGGTGTTGAAGGCGACGATCTCGCCCTCCTCGTCCATCTTCGCATTCTGACCCGCATAGCGACGCCCGTCGATCTCGGCGTAGACGGAGCCCTCGCCGTCCTCCAGGCCCCAGCCGCCCATGTGGACGACCGGGCGGGCGTCCGGCCCCGGCGCCAGGGCGACCAGGACGAAGCCCATCTGGTTCGCGCCCGGTCCGAAGGCGACGCAGTGGTTGGTGTTGTCGCAGGTCGCGGTCCAGTCGCGGAACTCGCGCGTCATGCTGGGCGGATTGGCGGCGATCTGAACGGCGGGGGCAGGCGCGGCGGCGGCTTCAGCAGGAGGAGGCGCGGGCGGGGAGTCCTGCGTCGCGGCGGCCTCGCCGCCCTTGCAGGCGCCAAGGACGAGAGGAAGAAGGGCGACGGAGGCGGCGAACCGCAGGCGGCGAAGCGACATCAGGCGTTCCATGCGTTAATCGATCGGCGACGCCAAGCGTAGCCGTGAAGAAGCCAAGCGGCCAAGCTGCGGTTTCGTTCCGGCGGTTCGGTTCGAGCCGTGCGGCTTTCGTCCCCTTTGCGCCCGCGCGCAGGGGTCGCTATACCGCCTGCACCGAATTCCTTCCCTGAGAGACAGAGGCGTAAGCATGGCCAAGATCAAGGTCGCCAATCCCATCGTGGACATCGACGGCGACGAAATGACCCGGATCATCTGGCAGATGATCAAGGACAAGCTGGTCTTCCCCTATCTGGACCTCGAACTCGACTACTACGACCTCGGCATGGAAAGCCGGGACGCCACCGACGATCAGATCACGATCGATGCGGCCCACGCCATCCAGAAGCACGGCGTCGGCGTGAAGTGCGCCACCATCACCCCGGACGAGGCGCGCGTCGCCGAATTCGGCCTGAAGAAGATGTGGAAGTCGCCGAACGGCACCATCCGCAACATCCTGGGCGGCGTGGTCTTCCGCGAGCCGATCATCTGCAAGAACGTGCCGCGCCTGGTGCCGGGCTGGACCCAGCCGATCGTCGTCGGCCGTCACGCCTTCGGCGACCAGTACAAGGCCACCGACTTCCTGATGCCGGGCGCCGGCACCCTGTCGATCAAGTTCGTCGGCGACGACGGCGAAGTGATCGAGCACGAGGTCTACAAGTCGCCGGGCGCCGGCGTCGCCATGGGCATGTACAACCTCGACTCCTCGATCCGCGACTTCGCGCACGCCTCCTTCGCCTATGGCCTGCAGCGCAACTATCCGGTCTATCTGTCGACCAAGAACACCATCCTCAAAGCCTACGACGGCCGCTTCAAGGACATCTTCCAGGAAGTCTTCGACGCCGACTACGCCGAGGAATTCAAGAAGCGCGGCCTGACCTATGAGCACCGCCTGATCGACGACATGGTCGCGGCCGCGATCAAGTGGTCGGGCGGCTTCGTCTGGGCGTGCAAGAACTACGACGGCGACGTGCAGTCGGACATCGTGGCCCAGGGCTTCGGCTCGCTGGGCCTGATGACCTCGGTGCTGATGACGCCGGACGGCAAGGTCATGGAAACGGAAGCCGCCCACGGCACCGTGACCCGTCACTATCGCCAGCATCAGAAGGGCGAGGCCACCTCGACCAACTCGATCGCCTCGATCTTCGCCTGGACGCGCGGCTTCAAGCACCGCGCCAAGCTGGACGACAACGCCCAGCTGGCCGAGTTCGCCGATACGCTGGAGCGCGTGGTGGTCGAGACCGTCGAGTCGGGCTTCATGACCAAGGACCTGGCCCTGCTGGTCGGCGATCAGCAGTCCTGGCTGACGACCGAAGGCTTCCTGGACAAGGTGTCCGAGAACCTGAAGAAGGCTCTGCCGGGCATCGGCTGAGTTTAGCTCAGAATGACATCAAGGCCCGCCGGAGCGATCCGGCGGGCCTTTTTGTTGGTGGCGTCATTCAACCTTCTGCCGTCATCCTCGGGCTTGACCCGAGGATCCAGCCATCCGCGTGCTGAACGTGGGCGAGGTCGAGCGCGCCGTCATCCTCGGGTCAAGCCCGAGGATGACGGCGCGGGGGTGTCGGGGACGGCGGGACGGAGCCGGTGAAAACACGCATTGAACCGGCCTGCGATCCATGTCCCTAATCCGTTTAGGGATTTTGGCGCCGTTTCGTCGTCGTCCCGTCGCGTTCGTAAGGCAGGGGAGGGCCGATGAACCGCAAGCTGATCATTCGTCTGGGGCTGACGGCGGGGGCCGTCTTCGTGCTCGCCTACGCCGCCTCGCCCCTGCTGGCGGCGCGGTCGTTGATCCAGGCGGCCCGGACGGGGGACGAGAAGGCGCTGGAGCGCCAGGTCGACTTTCCCGCCTTCCGCGCCAGCCTCAAGGACGAGCTGAACGCCCGCATGATGGTCGAGATGCGCAAGGACCGGCGTCTGGCCGACAGCGGCCTGTCTGGGCTGGGGATGTTGTTGGCGCCGGCTCTCGTCGGCGGGGCGGTCGACGCCTTCGTCACGCCGCAGGCCATCTCGATGATGGTGCAGGAGGGTCGCGCGCCCAAGCCGGAGATCACGCGCCAGGAGCCTCCGGAGGCGAAGTCCGAGAACAAGCGCGTGCGCCAGTCCTGGGGCTATCGCGACCTGGACACCTTCGCCGTCACCCTGACCCGCGACGACCGGCCGGATGAGCAGGTCGCCCTGCTGATGAAGCGTCGCAATCTGTTCGGCTGGAAGCTGGCCGGGATTGATCTGGGGACGCCGGAGTAGTGATGTCCCTCTCCCGGCGGGAGAGGGCTTGAGCGCGCGAGAGCCGAAGGCGATCGCTCTTGCGCGAAAGGGTGAGGGGCTGTCCCGTCAGTCGGCGTAAGCCGTCGCGTTGCTGATCAGCGACGGCCTTCGGCCGACTTCACCCGCGAACCCTCACCCTTTCGCCTTCACCAATCGCTGCGCTCTTGGAGGCTCAAGCCCTCTCCCATTGGGAGAGGGTAAGATCAGCCCTTCAGCGCGGCGCGGATGGCGTTCAGGCCGTCCTCGGCCTTGGAGCCGTCGGGCGCGCCGCCCTGGGCGAAGTCGGGCTTGCCGCCGGCGCCCTTGCCGCCCATGGCGATGACGGCGTCGCGGGCCAGGTCGGCCGCATTGACCTTGCCGGCCATGTCCGGCGTGGCGGCGACGGTGATGGCCGCCTTGCCGTCGGTGACGCCGACCAGGGCGACGACGCCCGAGCCGAGTTGCTTCTTGAAGTCCTCGGCCACGCCGCGCAGGCCCTTGCCGTCTACGCCGTCCAGAACGCGGGCGATCAGCTTGATCCCGCCGATCTCTTCAGGGGCCGCATTGGCGCCCGCGCCGCCGCCCAGCGCCAACTGCTTCTTCAGGTCGGCGACCTGCTTCTCCAGCGTCTTGACCGAGGCCTGCAGACCCTCAACGCGGGCCGGAACCTCAGCGGGCTGGATCTTGAAGCCCTGGGCCAGATGGCGCGCGACATTGGCCTGATCCAGCAAGAAGCGGCGGGCGGCGTCACCGGTCAGGGCCTCGACGCGGCGCACGCCCGCAGCCACGCCACCTTCGGACACGATCTTGAACAGGGCGATGTCGCCGGTGCGGAAGACGTGGGTGCCGCCGCACAGTTCGACCGAATAGGCGCCGGGACCCGACAGCGCGCGGCCGATGGTCAGGACGCGGACCTCGTCGCCGTACTTTTCGCCGAACAGGGCCACGGCGCCCGCCGCGATGGCGGCGTCGGGCGTCATCAGTTCGGTGGTGACCGGGACGTTCTGGCGGATGACGGCGTTCACCTCGTCCTCGACGCGGGCGATCTCCTCGTCCGTCATCGGGGCGTTGTGGCTGAAGTCGAAGCGCATACGCTCGGCGTCGACCATCTGGCCCTTCTGGGCGACGTGGGCGCCCAGCACGTTCTTGACGGCGGCGTGGAACAGGTGAGCGGCCGAGTGGTTGGCGCGGGTGGTCGGGCGCGAGCCTTCCTCGACCGTGGCGGTTACGACCGCGCCGGTGGCCAGCGAGCCCTGGGTCACTTCGAGGGTGTGAACGTGCAGGTCGCCGCCGTGCTTCTTGGTGTCCAGGACGCGGCCCTCGCCGCCGCTCCAGACGAAGGCACCCTTGTCGCCCGCCTGGCCGCCGCCTTCGCCGTAGAAGGGGGTCTTGTCCAGCAACACCTCGACGGTCTCGCCGGTCGCGGCGGACGCAGCCTCGGCGCCGTCCTTGACGATGGCGATGACCTTGCCTTCGCCGGTCTCGGACTCATAGCCGGTGAATTCGGTGCCGCCGTGCTGGTCGCGCAGGGCCAGCCAGGCGCCGGCCGAGGCCGTCTGGCCCGAGCCCTTCCAGTGCTCGCGCGAGCGGTCGCGCTGCTCGGCCATGGCGGATTCGAAGCCGTCGACGTTGACGCTGAAGCCGCGACGGCGGGCCTCGTCCTGCGTCAGGTCCAGCGGGAAGCCGTAGGTGTCGTACAGGGTGAAGGCCGTCTGGCCGTCCAGCATGTCGCCCGCCTTGAAGTCGGCCGTCGCCTGATCGAACAGGTTCATGCCGCGGCCGAGCGTGGTGCGGAAGCGGATCTCTTCCTGCTTCAGCGTGTCCTCGATGAAGGCCTGGGCGCGGCCCAGTTCGGGATAGGCCTCGCCCATCTCCTCGACCAGGGTCGGCACCAGACGGTGCATCAGCGGGTCCTGCGCGCCCAGCAGGTGGGCGTGGCGCATGGCGCGGCGCATGATGCGGCGCAGGACATAGCCCCGACCCTCGTTCGAGGGGGTCACGCCGTCGGCGATCAGGAAGGCGGTCGAACGCAGGTGGTCGGCGATGACCCGGTGCGACGGGGCGCGCTCGCCCTCGGCCTTGGTGTGGGTCAGCTCTTCCGAGGCCGCGATCAGATTGCGGAACAGGTCCACTTCATAGTTGGAGTGGACGCCCTGGAGCACGGCGGCGATGCGCTCCAGACCCATGCCGGTGTCGACCGACTTCTTGGGCAGTTCGCGAACGATCTCGTCGTTCTCCTTCTCGAACTGCATGAAGACGTTGTTCCAGATCTCGACGAAGCGGTCGCCGTCCTCGTCCGGCGAACCGGGGGGGCCGCCGAAGATGTGGTCGCCGTGGTCGTAGAAGATTTCGGTGCAGGGGCCGCACGGGCCGCTGTCGCCCATGGCCCAGAAGTTGTCGTTGGTGGGGATGCGGATGATCTTCTCGTCCGCAAAGCCCGTGACCTTCTTCCAGATGTCGAAGGCTTCGTCGTCGGTATGATAGACGGTGACCAGCAGGCGGGCGGGATCGAGACCGAACTCCTTGGTCAGCAGGGTCCAGGCGCGCTCGATCGCGTGGTCCTTGAAGTAGTCGCCGAACGAGAAATTGCCCAGCATTTCAAAGAAGGTGTGGTGACGCGCGGTGTAGCCGACGTTGTCCAGATCGTTGTGCTTGCCCCCGGCGCGCACGCATTTCTGCGAGCTGGTGGCGCGGTTGTAGGGCGCGGTCGCCGCGCCGGTGAAATAGTCCTTGAACGGCACCATGCCCGCGTTGACGAACAGCAGGGTCGGGTCGTTCTGCGGCACGAGCGGAGCCGACTGCACCTTCTCGTGGCCGTCGGCGGCGAAGTAGTCGAGGAAGGTGGAACGGATCTGCTTCAGGCTGGTCATGGGCGTATCGCTCTGGAACTCGGGCGCGCGGGAGGAAATATCGGAACCGGCGTCATATAGGGATTTTGCGCCGAACGCATCACTGAGGCGTGATGCGGGCGGCGCGGGCGGGCGTTTTCGTTGTTCAGGACCATGTCGGCCGTCGCGCTCACCGTCATCCTCGGGCTTGACCCGAGGATCGGACTCTCCGCCTGCGGGACGATAGCGACCGAGGCGCGCGCCGCCTCGCGCGATCCTCGGGTCAAGCCCGAGGATGACGGAAGGAGGGGAGGCGAGCCTTAGTCGTGCAACCGCTCGGCCGACACGATGACCCCGTCCTCGTCGGCGTAGAGCCAGTCGCCGGGGGTGAAGATGACGCCGCCGAAGGCGGTGGGGATGTCGATCTCGCCGATGGCGTCGCGGTCGGCGCGCAGAGGGATGGTCCCCAGGGCTTTGACGCCGACGTGCATGGTGTTGATGACAGCGCTGTCGCGCACGGCGCCGTGGACGACGATCCCGGCCCAGCCGTTGTCGATGGCCAGCTTCGCCAGATTGTCGCCGACCAGGGCGCGCTTCAGCGAACCGCCGCCGTTGACCACCAGGACGGCCCCCTGACCGGGCCGCTCCAGCGTCTGGCGGACCAGGGCGTTGTCGTCCAGCACGCTGAGGGTGCGGATCGGACCGTAAAAGGCGGTGACCTGGCCGAAGCTGCGGAAAGGCGTCTGGCAGACCTTCACCACGTCGGTGTGGGCGTCGCAGAGGTCGGCGGTGGCGAAGGTCATGGGGAGGCTCCGGTTCTTTGTGGAGAGCTTGCCCGTTGGGAGCCATGGGGAACAAGGCCGTTGCGCGGAGAAACGCGTTGGCGGCGTGTCTCAATCTCCGCTCATCCCGGCGGACGCCGGGATCCAGTAAGAACGCCCCGCGCCTCGCCATCTGTTGACCGCTGCGCCTTGGAAGCCAAAGCACTGGATCCCGGCGTCCGCCGGGATGAGCGGGGAGAGGGGGCGGCGTCTTGAGCGGGCAAAAAAGAGGCCCGCCCGAAGCAGGTCGGGCGGGCCGATCTCCGTCCGACCGGCCACGCGGGGTCGGTAGGCGGGTCGCGCAGCGGCGAACGGAGAAGCTCTGGCCGATCAGGAAAGGCCCGCCCTTTCCGCCATCATCCTCGGGCTTGACCCGAGGATCGGACCACCTGCGCGATCCGGGCGGAGAAGGAAGAGGGCGTTTCCCGACTGTATCCTCGGGTCAAGCCCGAGGATGATGGCGTTCAGATGATGGGACGGATCAGCCCTCCAGGTCCTGGCCCTCGTCGGGTTCGGGGGCGCCCAGCATGTCGTCGGCGATCTTGGCCGTGGACTGGCGCACCGCCTTCTCGATGGCGAGGGCCATGTCGGGGTTGTTCTTCAGGAACTCCTTGGCGTTCTCGCGGCCCTGACCGATGCGGGTGGAGTCGTAGGAGAACCAGGAGCCGGACTTCTCGATGATGTTGGCCTTGACCCCCAGGTCGATGATCTCGCCGATCTTGGAGATGCCTTCGCCGTACATGATGTCGAAGATGACCTCGCGGAACGGCGGGGCGACCTTGTTCTTGACCACCTTGACGCGGGTGGTGTTGCCGACCACCTCGTCGCGGTTCTTGATCGCGCCGGTGCGGCGGATGTCCAGGCGCACCGAGGCGTAGAACTTCAGCGCATTGCCGCCCGTCGTCGTTTCCGGCGAGCCGTACATGACGCCGATCTTGTGACGGATCTGGTTGATGAACAGGACGATGCACTTCGACTTGGAGATCGAGGCCGTCAGCTTACGCAGGGCCTGCGACATCAGGCGGGCCTGAAGGCCGGGCAGGCTGTCGCCCATCTCGCCCTCGATCTCAGCGCGGGGCGTCAGGGCGGCGACGGAGTCGACCACCACGATGTCCACGGCGCCCGAGCGCACCAGGGTGTCGACGATCTCCAGCGCCTGCTCGCCGGCGTCGGGCTGCGACACCAGCAGGTCGTCCAGGTTGACGCCCAGCTTCTGGGCGTAGACCGGGTCCAGCGCGTGCTCGGCGTCGACGAAGGCGGCCACGCCGCCCTTCTTCTGGACCTCGGCCACGGTGTGCAGGGCCAGGGTCGTCTTGCCCGAGGATTCGGGGCCGAACACCTCGATCACCCGGCCGACCGGCAGACCGCCGATGCCGAGCGCCATGTCGAGGCCCAGCGAGCCGGTCGAGACGCTCTCGATCTCGGCCACCTGTCCGGCCTTGCCCAGTTTCATGACCGAGCCCTTGCCGAAGGCGCGATCGATCTGCGCGATCGCCGCCTCTAGAGCGCGTTGTTTGTCGCCGTCTTCTTTACCCACGAGCTTCAGTGCCGCCTGTGACATTGGTTTTCTCTCCCTTGCCATGATTCCCATCTGACTTCGGGAGAGACCCGCCACGGACCCGCTCCCTTGGTGAGCCGGACTATGGACACGGTTTGTTCTTGTTCGCAAGATGTTCTCGTGAACTGAACGGGAACATTTATCGCCATGCGACCGATCTTGTCGTGACCTCTCAGCCGCGCCAGTAGGGTTGGACGCGGGACAGGCGGGCGAAGGCGCGGCCTGAGGCGGCGCGCAGGACGGCGGCGCTCCGTTCGCGGCGGCCGATCAGCCGCCCGGCGGCGAAGGCGATCTCGGGCGAGGTCAGTCGGGCCTCGGCGGGGATGCGGTCGCGCGCCACGGCCAGGTCGTTGAGGGCGCCGAAGCGGTCCTGCACCTGCTCCAGGCTTTTGAGGAAACGCCGCTCGCGGCGGGGATGGTCGAACAGGCCGGCGAAGAACTCGGCGGCATAGCGCAGGCGTTTGACGCGGATGCGCAGACGGTGGCGGCCCGCGGCGTCCAGTCGGTCGAGACGGCGGCCGCCGCGTCGTACGCGTCGGTTCAGCCTTTGCAGGGCCTCGGCGGCGAAGTCGGCGACAGGCCGCTGTCGGCGCCAGGCGCGCACCGGATCGGGGTCGCTGCGCCAGGCGCCGGTCTCGATCCAGGCCAGAGCCTCGAACATCAGGGCGGCGTAGCGCGGCGAATCGATCGCCGCCATCGCCCGGCGGTAGGTGCCGCTGCGGGCCGCCAGCAGTCGCAGGCCCAGGGGAGCGAGGTCGGGGTCGGGCGTCTCCAGCGCGGCGGGGTGGAAGACATCGCGGATGAAGACGTCGAGGTCGCGGGCGGCGTCGGTCTCATGCGCCAGCCATTTCAGCTCGGCGACGACGGGGGCGGCGTCCTGACCCAGCAGGGGTTTGAATACGGACAAGGCGGCGCGCAGGCGGCGCAGGCCGACCCGCAGCTGATGCAGGGCCTCGGGACGGCGCACCCGGCGCAGCAGTTCGGCGTTGGCCGAGACCTGGCCCAGGGCGGCCAGGGCCGTGCGGCGCAGGGCCGCTTCGGCGCTCAGGGCGCGGGGCAGGGGATCGACGAGGGCGGTGCGGGGCGCGCGCTCAAGCCCTTCGGCCAGGCGCCAGCCGCGCTCGGCCTTGCTCTCGAACAGGGGGATCAGGGCTATGTCGGCCGACAGGCGCCGGGCCAGGGCGAACAGGGCCTGGGGCGGGCCGTCCTTCAGCTCCAGTTCGAGTTCGCGCAGGGGTTCGACGCGGTCGCCCGCCGACAGTTCGCCCTCGTCATAGGCGGCCTCGATCACCGCGCCGTCGAAGGCGACCAGACGGGTGCGGCGGCGCACCGTGCTGGCGAAACGGGGAGCCAGGTCGCGGCGGCGGCCTTTCAGCAGGGCGGCGGCGGGCGTCGCCTTCAGCGCTTTCCAGTCGAGGGCTTCGCCGGCGACCGGCGTCTCCCATTCGGCGCGGTTGAGGACGTCGCCGCCGGTCTGGCCCTTCAGGGTCTGGACGAAGCCGCGTCCCGTGGCGCGTACTCGCAACCCCCAGCCGGCGCGCCGCAACACCTGGTCGGGCGTGTCGAAATAGACGGAGCGCAGGGACTGCACGCTGTCCTCGCCCGCCAGGGCCGGGTGGGCGGCCAGGCGGGCGGCGGCGCCCGGTCCCAGCCGAAATTTCAGTTCGATTTCCTGCGTCATGCCGGACATGACGCCATTGTGCGCCTATCCTCATGCCGGTCCAAGACGATGAAATGATCCAACGGCCAAGCTCGAGCGTTAGGGAGTGCATGACTGATCTTCAGACCGCCCAAACCACCCAGACCGCCGAACCGGCCAAGCCCGCCGTCCTGACCATCCGCAACGCCCGCATGGGCGACGTCGCCGGGATCAACGCCCTGGTGGCGCGGGTCTACAAGGATATGCCGCCCTATACGGCGGGGATGCTGCGCGGCCAGATCGCCACCTATCCCGACGGCCAGTTCGTGGTCGAGTTCGAGGGCGAGATCGTCGGCTACGCCGCCAGCTTCCGCATCGACGAGGCTTCGGCCATGGGGCCGCACACCTGGGACCAGATCACCGGCGGCGGCTATGGCGCGCGGCACGATCCCGAGGGCGAATGGCTGTACGGCATGGAGGTCTGCGTCGACCCCGCCCGGCGCCGCCTGCGCATCGGCCAGCGCCTGTACGACGCGCGCCGCGACCTGTGCGAGGCGCAGAACCTGAAGGGCGTGGTCTTCGGCGGGCGGATGCCGGGGCTGGCGCGCCGCCGCGCCGCCTATCCCGACCCGAACGCCTATGTCGAGGCGGTGCGCGACCGCAAGGTGAAGGACCCGATCATGGCCTTTCATCAGCGCTCGGGGTTCGAGCCGGCGGGGGTGCTGCTGAACTATCTGCCGTCGGACAAGGCGTCGCTGGGCCATGCGGCGCGCTGGGTCTGGCGCAACCCCTACTATGTCGAGGCGACCGGCAAGGGGGCGGCCTTTGCGGTCAAGGAGACGGTGCGCGTCGCCACCGTCCAGCTGCAGATGCGCAAGGTCGAGAGCTTCGGCGAGTTCATGGACAACGTCGAATATTTCGTCGACGTGGGGTCGGACTATCGCGCCGACTTCGTGGTCTTCCCCGAGCTGTTCACGCTTCAGCTGCTGTCGCTGGAGACGAAGAAGCTGACGCCTGCGGAATCGATCGAGGCCCTGACCCGCTACACGCCGCGCTTCGTCGAGGCGATGCGTGAACTGGCGGTCGGCTACAACGTCAACATCATCGGCGGCTCGCACCCGACGCGGACTGAGGACGGCGAGATCCAGAATGTCGCCTACGTCTTCCTGCGCGACGGCTCGGTGCATGAGCAGGAGAAGATCCACCCGACCCCGAACGAACGCCACTGGTGGAACATCAAGGGCGGCGACCGCGTTCACGCCATCCCTACCGACTGCGGGCCGATCGGGGTGATGATCTGCTATGATTCCGAGTTCCCGGAACTGGCGCGGCGTCTGGCGGACGAGGGGGCGCGCATCCTGTTCACCCCCTTCTGCACCGACAACCGGCAGGGGTATCTGCGGGTGCGCTACTGCTCGCAGGCGCGGGCCATCGAGAACCAGTGCTACGTCGTGCTGTCGGGCAATGTCGGCAACCTGCCGAACGTCGAGAACATGGACATCCAGTATGCGCAGTCGTGCATCCTGACGCCGTGCGACTTCCCCTTCGCGCGCGACGGGGTGGCGGCCGAGGCCAGCGAGAACGTGGAGACGGTCACGGTGGCGGATCTGGACCTGTCCGATCTGGCCTGGGCCAAGGCGCAGGGGACGGTGCGGAACCTGCGCGACCGGCGGTTCGACCTCTACAAGACGGTGTGGACGGACGGAGGGTGAAATCCTCTCTTACCGCTCATCCCGGCGGACGCCGGGATCCAGCAAGAGCGGCGCGCGCGAGGCCTGGTTGTTCATGCCGCGCGGGTGGGGCCAAAGCACTGGGCCCGGGCGTCCGCCGGGGTGAGCGGGGATTTCGTGACCTGCCTTCTATTCCGGCCGCTTCGCCGGACTGTCTCGGAAGCGGGGCGCGGGCGCGGGCTGCACCACGCCCTGCGCGGTGACGAAGGCCTCGCGGGCGCGGTTGTGCGGGTGGTCGGGGGCTTCGGTCATGGACAGGACCGGGGCGACGCAGGCGGCTTGGGCGTCGGGGTCATTGCACCAGTCGTCGCGGGTGCGGGTGCGGAAGACGGCGGCCAGTTTGTCCTTCAGCCTCGGCCATTGTTCTGGGTCGAAGGGCATGGCGAAGTCGGGGTCGTTCGCCAGTCCGGTCAGCCGCATCAGGGCGATGTAGAAGGCCGGTTCGATGGCGCCGACGGCGACGAATTTTCCGTCTGACGTCTCATAGACCTCATAAAACGGCGCGCCGGTGTCGAGCAGGTTGACGCCGCGCTCGTCGCGCCAGGCGAGGCTGGGCGGCAGGGGCGCGGGCAGGTTCTGGCGGAAGCCCCAGATCATGCTCATCAGCAGGGCGGAGCCGTCGGTCATGGCGCAGTCGATGACGTCGCCGCGCCCGGTGCGCTGGGCCTTGAGCAGACCGGCGACCATGCCGAAGGCCAGCAGCATGCCGCCGCCGCCGAAGTCGCCGACCATGTTGATCGGCGGGGTCGGCTTTTCGCCCGCCCGCCCGAAGGCGTGCAGCGCGCCCGAGACGGCGATGTAGTCGATGTCGTGGCCCGGCGTCGGGGCCAGCGGTCCGTCCTGGCCCCAGCCGGTCATGCGGCCGTAGACGAGGCGCGGATTGTCGGCCAGCAGCGTGTCGGGGCCGAGGCCGAGGCGCTCCATCACGCCGGGCCGAAAGCCCTCGATCAGGCCGTCGGCGGTGCGGATGAGGTCGCGGATCAGGGCGGCGCCCTCGGGCGTCTTCAGGTCGGCCTCGACCAGGCGGGCGCGGCTGCGGTTCAGGGGATCGCGCAGGTCGGGCGCGGCGCCGGGGCGGTGGACCAGCACTACCTCGGCGCCGTGATCGGCCAGCATCATGCCGCAGAAGGGGGCGGGGCCGATGCTGGCGATTTCGATGATGGTCAGGCCGTCGAGGGTTCCGCTCATGTCCGGCACTGAAGCCGAGGCGGGCGGCCCCGTCCAGCTTGCGCCGTCCGGGACCGCCTCTTCGGGGGGAGCTGAATGATGTACCGCTCACCCCGGCGTCCGCCGGGATGAGCGGATTTGGATGTCTACGCCGCCCGGTTCTTCACCAGATCGTCCACCACCGACGGATCGGCCAGCGTCGAGGTGTCGCCCAGGGCGCCCAGTTCGTTCTCGGCGATCTTGCGCAGGATGCGCCGCATGATCTTGCCCGAGCGGGTCTTGGGCAGGCCCGGCGCCCACTGGATCACGTCGGGAGCGGCGATGGGGCCGATCTCCTCGCGGACCTGGGCGATCAAGGCCTTGCGCAGGTCTTCGGTGGCCTCGACCCCCTTGTTCAGGGTGACATAGGCGTAGATGCCCTGACCCTTGATGTCGTGGGGGAAGCCGACGACGGCGGCCTCGGCCACGTCGTCGTGCAGGACCAGCGCGCTCTCAACCTCGGCCGTGCCCATGCGGTGGCCCGAGACGTTGATGACGTCGTCGACCCGGCCGGTGATCCAGTAATAGCCGTCTTCGTCGCGGCGGCAGCCGTCGCCGGTGAAATACTTGCCCGGATAGGTCGAGAAATAGGTGTCGAAGAAGCGCTGGTCGTCGCCATACACGCCGCGCATCTGGCCCGGCCAGGAGTCGGTGATGCACAGATTGCCCTCGGTCGCGCCCTCCAGAACCGCGCCGTCGGCGTCGACGATCTGCAACTCGACGCCGGGCAGGGCCTGGTCGCCGAGCCGGGCTTCAGGTCCGTGGCGCCGGGCAGGGGCGAGATCAGGGCTCCGCCCGTCTCGGTCTGCCACCAGGTGTCGACGATGGGCAGGCGGCCTTCGCCGACCACCTCATGATACCAGCGCCAGGCCTCGGGGTTGATCGGCTCGCCGACCGTGCCCAGCAGGCGCAGGGACTTGCGGCTGGACGCCTTCACCGGGGCGTCGCCCTCGCGCATCAGGGCGCGCAGGGCCGTGGGGGCGGTGTAGAAGATCTCAACCTGATGCTTGTCTATGACTTCCCAGAAGCGGCTGACGGTGGGATAGTTGGGCACGCCCTCGAACATCAGGCTGGTCGCCGCATTGGTCAGGGCGCCGTAGACGACATAGGTGTGGCCCGTGACCCAGCCCACATCGGCCGTGCACCAGAAGACCTCGCCGGGACGGTAATCGAACACCAGCTCATGGGTATAGCTGGCCCAGAACAGATAGCCGCCGGTGGTGTGCAGCACGCCCTTGGGCTTACCCGTCGAGCCCGAGGTGTAGAGGATGAACAGCGGATCCTCGGCGTTCATCGGCTCGGGCGCGCAGTCGGGCGAGGCTTTGTCCGTCTCGACGCCCCAGTCCAAGTCGCGGCCCTCGATGAAGGGCACGTCGGCGCCGGTGTGGCGCAGGACCACCACGGTCTTCACGCCCGCGACCTTTTCCAGCGCCTTGTCGACATTGGCCTTCAGCGGCACGCGCTTGCCGGCGCGGCAGCCTTCGTCGGCGGTGATGACGAACGCAGATTCGCAGTCCTCGATCCGCCCGGCGATGCTGTCGGGCGAGAAGCCGCCGAAGATGACCGAATGCACGGCGCCGATGCGGGCGCAGGCCAGCATGGCGTAGGCCGCTTCGGGGATCATCGGCAGATAGATGGTGACGCGGTCGCCCTTCTTGACGCCGTTGGCCTTCAGCACATTGGCCAGGCGGCACACACGCTCATGAAGTTGGCCGAAGGTGACGGTTTCGCTGTCGGTCGGTTCGTCGCCTTCCCAGATGATGGCGACCTCGTCCCGGCGGGCGGGCAGGTGGCGGTCGATGCAGTTGACCGAGGCGTTCAGCACCCCGTCCTCGAACCAGCGGATGCGGAAGTCGGCCTTGTTGAAGGAGACGTCCTTGATCTTGGTCGGAAAGGTCATCCAGTCCAGCCGCTCGGCCTGCGTAGCCCAGAAGGCGTCAGGGGTCTCTCGCGCCTGAATCCGGGCCGCTTCATAGCCGGCGCGGTCCATGTGGGCGCGGGCGGCCAGTTCGGCGGGGACGGGATAGATTTCCGGATCAGACACGCGATTTTCCTCCAGGGTCTTTTTCTTCTTCGGCCTTAGAAGCCGTATTTGGCGAACAGGATCAGACGGGTCATGTCGCCGTCCAGCCCTGACTCCAGCTTGCGATCAGCGAACATCACCTCGGCGCCGACATCAAACGCCGCAACCGGCGACCAGATCAGATTGGCGTGAAGGCTCTGGGCCGAGCGGTTGGCGGCCGCGCCGGTCAGGGCGACGTCGTTGTCGACCTTCTGCGTGGACCAGATCAGGCTGGAGCGCCAGCCCGGCACCCAGACGTGGCGATAGGCGGCGAAGCCTGCGATCACGCCGATGGCCTCCAACTCGCCCGAGGCGTCCAGCACGGCGTCGTTGGAGAAGTTCAGCCCGACATAGCGGCCGATGCCTTCGCCGCCGGTCAGCATCAGGCGGATGTCGTCCTGCGCCCCGACCTTGAATAGCGCCGAGGCCGACAGGCCCCAGCCTGTGGCGGTCGAATCGATGTCGGTCGCCGGGTTCTGATACTTCAGCTGACGCACCAGGCCGGACAACTGGACCGCGCCCCACGGACGGCTCAGCACGTAGCGGGCGGTCAGGTCGGGCAGGCTGTTGTCGTCGGCGATGATCCGCGCGCCGCCGCCGAAGGGGGTGACGGTGGTCTCGGGGTTCTCCAGCGCGATGGAGAAGGGGCCGCGCGTGTAGCGGACCTGGGCCTGACGGGCGAAGACCGTGCCCTCGGCCGCGCCGACGAAGTCCGCCGATTCCGGCAGCACGGCGGTGTTCTGGAAGTTGGTCCACTCCTGGCCGATCAGCCAGTTGTCGATGGTGACGAAGGCGCGGCGCAGGGCGGGGTTCGAGCCGCTGGTCGTGCGCTGATCGCCTGAGCCGGGCAGGGTCTGGAAGTCCATCTCCAGCCGCGTGCCGATCTTGTGGCCGCCGACCATGCCGTCGGTGGTCAGCCAGAACCGGGTCTGGCGGGCGTTGAAGTCGGTCGCGACGTCCTCGCTGTCGCCGCCGACGGGGATGGCGCCGGGCAGGTGATAGTCGCGCAAGGGATCGCCGTTGGCGGGGTCGCCGCCGGAATATTTCGACGCCGTGAAGTCGGTCTTGATGAAGCCGCCGAACTTCACCGTGTGGTCGCCGATGCGGAAGCCGTCCGAAGGCGGCGCTGGACGCGTCTCCAGACGGATGATGTCCTGGGCCTGCGACGCCTGCTGGGTGCGAGAGGCGGCGACTTCGGACTTCAGGCTGTTCAGCTCGGCTTCGAGCTGGGCGATGCGGGCTTCCAGGGCGGCGCTGGCCTCTTGAGCCAGTGCGGCGCCGGGGACAAGCAGCAACGCGGCCGCAGCCGCGCCGCCGAACAGACGGCAGCTTCCCATGCGAGGTCCTCCCAGACCGTTGTTCCGGGCCTGTCTGTCGCAGGCCTCAGGACGGCAGCATTCCGCTCGGTCAGGGTTTGCGGCCATTAGCCATTCGTCTAGTTTCGACCAAAGTCGAGGCGCGGCATGGTGTCGTCGCGACGCGGCCGATGAACAAGAACCGCGCGCGGGAAGGACGTCCATGGACCGCATCGTCGTCGCCGACGACCACCCCCTGTTTCGTGCGGCCCTGACCTCGGCCGTCGAAAAGGCGTCCGAAGGCGCGCAGATCGTCGAATGCGCCAGCCTGGCCGAGGCGCAGGCCGCGCTGGGCGCGGCGCCGACGGACCTGCTGCTGCTGGACCTGAAGCTGTCGGACGTGGACGGCATGACGGGCCTGACCCTGATCCGCGCCGATCATCCGGCCGTGCCGGTCGCCGTGGTCTCGGCCAGCGAGGAGGCGCCGACCATCCGCCGGGCCCTGGCGCTGGGGGCGGCGGGCTTCATCCCCAAATCGGCCGCCCTGCCCGAAATGGTCGAGGCGATCCGGGCCATTCTCGAAGGCGAGACCTGGGCGCCCGAGGTTGAGGCGGCGAGCGAGGAAGAGGCCGACCTGCAAGCCCGCATCGCCAGTCTGACGCCGTCGCAGCTGCGGATTCTGGAGGGGCTGAAGGTCGGGCGGCTGAACAAGCAGATCGCCTTCGACCTGGGCGTCACCGAGGCGACGATCAAGGCGCACCTGACGAGCGTCTTTCGCAAGCTGGGCGTGCAGAACCGGACCCAGGCGGTGATCCTGGCGCAGTCGCTGGATATTTAGGGCGCGGTCCAAATGAAAACCCTCTCCCGATGGGAGAGGGCTTGAGCCTCCAAGAGCGAAGCGATTGGGACAGGCGAAAGGGTGAGGGTTCGCGGCTTAAGTCGGCCGAAGGCCGTCGCGTGACGGCTTACGCCGACGGACAGGACAAGCCCCTCACCCTTTCGCGCAAGAACGATCGCTGCGCTCTCGTGCGCTCAAGCCCTCTCCCGCCGGGAGAGGGGAACCCGGTTATCCGTTGATCAGCTTCTCAGAAACGCCTTCAGCGCCGCCGGTTTGACCGGCTTCGGCAGCAGCACGGCGCCGGCCGTCGCCGCCTTCTCCTTCAACCCGTCGCGGGTGTCGGCGGTGACCAGGGCGATGCGCCTGACCCCCTGCGCGCGCAGCTCATCCACGGCGGTCAGTCCGTCCGGCTCGTCGTCGCCCAGGTGAAGGTCGACCAGGGCCGCGTCGAACGGGCCGACGGCCGTGCGCGCTTCGGCGACTGAACGGGCGGTCACGGCCTGCGCGCCCCAGCGGTCGAGCAGGGCCGTCAGGGCGTCGAGGATGGCGGGTTCGTTGTCCACGCACAGCACCCGCAGGCCCGCCAGCGGCAGGCGACGATCATCGACGACGATCTCGGGCTCAGGCCGGGCGGCGGCGCGGGGAACGGCGACGCGGAAGGTCGTGCCGCGCCCGACGTGCGAGGCCAGCGACAGCGGGTGGCCCAGCAGGTCCGACAGCTTCTGGACGATGGCCAGACCCAGGCCCGCGCCCGGCTCGTCCACCGGGGCGCCGGGCAGGCGGACGAACTCGCCGAAGACGGCCTGGCGGTCGGCCTCTGCGATGCCGCGCCCCGTGTCGCTGACCAGGATCTGCACCCGCTCGCCGTCGCGCCGGGCGCCGATCAGCACACGGCCTCGGTCGGTGTAGCGGATGGCGTTGGCGATCAGGTTCTGCAGCATGGAGCGCAGCAGGTCGCGGTCCGAGGCGATCCACAGGCTGGACGGCGCCGCCGTCAGGGTCAGGCCCTTGGCGCGGGCCAGGGGCGTGAACTCGCGCGCCAGTTCGTCGAACAGACCGCCCAGGGACAGCGGCGCCACGGCGGGCTGGACCCCGCCCGCCTCCAGCTTGGACAGGTTCAGCAGGGCGGTCAGCAAACGGTGGGCGCTGTCGATGGCGCGGTCGGCGTTGGTCGCCAGGCCGCGCGCGGGCGATCCGGCCAGATCGGCGTCCTCCCTCAGGGCGGCGATGAACAGGCGGGCGGCGTGCAGCGGTTGCAGCAGATCATGACTGGCGGCGGCCAGGAAGCGGGTCTTGGAGGCGGTGGCGTCCTCGGCCGTGCGGCGGGCCTCCTCTAGCCGTTCGGTGCGGTCGGCGACGCGGGCCTCCAGCCGTTCGTTGGCCTCCTCCAACTCGCGCGCGGCACGGCGCAGGGCGGTGATGTCGGTGTAGCTGGTGGCGTAGCCGCCGCCGGGGATGGGCGCCCCGGACGAGCGCAGGATGCGGCCGTCGGGCTGTTCGCGCTCATGGTCGTGGGGGATGCGGCGGGCCAGGGCCTCCAGCCGCCGCTCGACCCAGGCGTCGATCTCGTGATCCGGCACGCCTGCCTCGCCGCGTTCGGCGTTCAGGCGATAGACGGCGGCGACGGGCAGGCCGACGTGGACGAAGCCGGCGGGCAGGTCGAACATCTCGACATAGCGACGATTCCAGGCGGTCAGGCGCAGGTCCTCGTCCACCACGCTGACGCCCTGGTCGATGTTGTCCAGCGTGGTCTGCAGCAGGTCGCGGTTGAACTGGACCGCCTGCGACGCCTCGTCGAGCATCCGCACCACGTCCTCGGGCGCGCGGCCTCCGGCGGCGAGGGCGGCGGCCAGAACCCGGCGGGCGGCGGCGGCGCCGACGGCCCCCGCCAGCATCCGCTCGGCGGCGCGGGCCAGCGTCGCGTCGGCGGGGTCGGCGTCCTTCAGCCTGATATCCGTTTCGCGCGCCCAGGCGGCGAAGGCGCGCTCGGCCCGCTCGTCGCCGATGAAGCGGGCGACCAGGGCGCGCAGGTCGCCGACCGAGGCCCCGGCCGAGCCGCCGCGCCCCTCCATCCAGTCTGGGCCGAGCCGGTCGACGAAGGCGCGGGCCTGGACCCGGTCGATCAGGCGGGGCGGCCGCGCCCGCGACACCAGGACGAAGACGCCCAGGTTCAGCGCCAGGCTCAGGAAGACGCCCGCCGCGAACGGGTCTTCCAGCCCCAGCATGGCGGGGACGTTCAGGCCGAAGCCGGGCGCCAGCTGCGGCGCGGCCAGCATGACGGCCCAGACCGCCATCCCCGCCGCCAGCCCGGCCAGGGCGCCGCTGGCCCGCCCGCCGCGCCACAGCACCGCTCCGAACAGCGACGGCGCCAACTGGGCTAGGGCGGCGAAGGACACCAGGCCGATCGCCGCCAGGCCGCTGGAGCGGTCCATCGCCAGATAATAGAGCCAGGCCAGCAGCAGCAGGGCGACGATGGCCAGACGGCGGATGTTCAGCAGGGTCCGCGCCATGTCCGGCGGGGCCGCGCCGCGCCGCCGTCCGGCGCCCATCAACGGCAGGACCAGGTTGTTGGACACCATGGCCGACAGGGCCACGGCCTCGACGATGACCATGGCGGTGGCGGCCGAGAAGCCGCCGACGAAGACCACGGCGGTCAGCAGGCTCTGTCGCTCGCCCAGGGGCAGGGCCAGCACCAGCAGGTCGGGATTGGTCTGGGGCGTGAACAGCCCGCCCGCCGCCACCAGCGGCAGGACGGCCAGCGTGGTCAGGATCAGATAAAGCGGGAAGATCCAGCGCGCGCGGCGCACCTGGGCCGGGTCGCCGCCCTCGACGAAGGCGACGTGGAACTGACGCGGCAGGCAGAAGATGGCCAGGGTCGCCACCAGGGTGATGGCCATGAAGCGGGCGTCGATGTGCGGCCATCTTCCCAACTGCCCCAGACTGTCGGCCACGGCCTGTCGCGACGGCGAGGCGGCCAGCAGGAAGACGGCGAAAACGGCGACGGCCAGCAGGGCGGCCAGCTTGACGATGGACTCGATGCCGATGGCCTGGATCAGGCCGCGGTTGTGCTCGGTCAGGTCTGGCCTCCGTGCGCCGAACAGGATGGCGAACCCCGCCAGCACCGCCGCCATGACCAGGACGGTCAGGCTCTCGGACCCGGCGACGGGGGTGCCGACCGTGATCATCTCGCCCGCCATCGACAGCGACTTGAGCTGCAGCGCGATGTAGGGGACCGAGCCCAGGATGGCGACGCCGGCCACCGCCGCGCCCAGCGCCGGGCTCTTGCCGTAGCGGGACGAGATGAAGTCGGCCATCGAGCCGACGTTCTCGCGCCGGGCGGCCGAGGCGATGCGCCGCCACAGCGGCAGCAGCAGGGTCAGCCCCAGGATCGGCCCGGCGTAGATGGGCAGATATTCCCACCCGTCGCGCGCCGCCGTGCCGACGGCGCCGTAATAGGTCCACGACGTGCAGTAGATGGCCAGCGACAGCGCATAGAGCGACGGCCCCAGCATTCCGCGCCGCGCCTTGATCTGCGGCCGCTCGTACCACCAGGCGACGCCGAACAGGGCGGCCATGTAGAAGGCGGTCAGGGCCAGGGTGGCGAGGCTGAACATGGAGGTCATCTGGGCCGGGCGCGATCGCGCGGGCAAGTGAAAAGAGGGCGGCCAGGCCGAAGCCGGACCGCCCGCAGGTTGGCGAAATGCTAGCGCCCCCGTGATCCTTCTCCCCTTGTGGGAGAAGGTGGGCGCCGGAGGCGCTCGGATGAGGGGTGGCGGCGCGGCCTCTGAAACGCATCGAAGACAGAACTGCGCCGAACCGGACGCCGAAGCGTAGACACCCCTCATCCGTCTCGCTCCGCGAGCCACCTTCTCCCAAAAGGGGAGAAGGAAGCCGTCGCGCCTAGTCGTGGATGTTCACGTCCTTGCCTTCCTTCACGAAGAGGACGCCGACGATCAGGGTCAGCACGGCGATGGCGATGGGGTACCACAGGCCGTAGTAGATATTGCCCGTGGCCGCGACCATGGCGAAGGCCGTGGTCGGCAGGAAGCCGCCGAACCAGCCGTTGCCGATGTGATAGGGCAGCGACATGGAGGTGTAGCGCACCTTGGTCGGGAACATCTCCACCAGGGCGGCGGCGATCGGGCCGTAGACCATGGTCACATACAGCACCAGCAGGAACAGGATGCCGATCACCAGCGGCTTGTTGACCAGTTCGCTGTCGGCCTTGGCCGGATAGCCGGCCTGGGTCAGGGCGGCGGTCAGACCGGCGTCCCAGGTCTTCTTCTGCGCGTCGAACTCGGCCTTGGGCATGGTCTTGCCGTTGAAGCTGTCGACCACTTGGTCGCCGATGCGCACCTGGGCCACGGCTCCGGCGGGAGCGGCCTCATTGACGTAGGTGACGCCCGCCTTGGCCAGATGGGTCTTGGCGACGTCGCACGAGCTGTTGAAGACGGTCTTGCCGACGGGGTCGAACTGGAAGTGGCAGTCGGCCGGGTCGGCGATGACGGTCACCGGGGACGACTCCGCCGCAGCGGCCAGGCGCGGATTGGCCGCCTCCGTCAGGGCCCCGAACAGCGGGAAGTAGGTCAGGGCGGCCAGCAGACAGCCCAGCAGGATGATCGGCTTGCGTCCCACCTTGTCCGACAGCCAGCCGAAGAAGACGAAGAAGGGCGTCGCCAGCGCCAGGGCCGCCGCTATCAGGATGTTGGCCAGGGTCGGATCGACCCTCAGCGTCTTCTCCAGGAAGAACAAGGCGTAGAACTGACCCGTGTACCAGACCACGGCCTGACCGGCCGCCAGGCCGAACAGGGCGATCAGCACCAGCTTCAGGTTCGGCCACTTCATGAAGCTGTCCTTCAGCGGGGTGGTCGAACCCTTGCCCTCGGCCTTCATGCGCTTGAACGCCGGGCTTTCCGACAGCTTCAGGCGGATCCACAGGGACACGCCCAGCAGCAGGATCGAGACCAGGAAGGGGATGCGCCAGCCCCAGGCGACGAAGGCCTCTTCGCCGATGCTGAAGCGGACGCCCAGGATCACCGCCAGGCTGAGCAGCAGGCCCACGGTGGCGGTGATCTGGATGAAGGAGGTGTAGAAGCCGCGCTTGCCGTCGGGGGCGTGCTCGGCGACGTAGGTGGCGGCGCCGCCGTATTCACCGCCCAGCGCCAGGCCCTGGATCAGGCGCATCAGCACCAGGATGATCGGGGCGGCGATGCCGATGGCGGCGTAGGGCGGCAGCAGGCCGACCACGAAGGTCGAGATGCCCATCAGCAGCATGGTCACCAGGAAGGTGTTCTTGCGTCCCCACAGGTCGCCCATGCGGCCGAAGACGATGGCCCCGAACGGGCGCACCGCGAAACCGGCGGCGAAGGCCATCAGGGCGAAGATGAAGCCGGTGGTCTCGTTCACGCCCGAGAAGAACTGAGCGGAGATGATCGCGGCCAGCGAGCCGTAAAGATAGAAGTCGTACCATTCGATGACGGTGCCGACGGAGGAGGCGAGAATCACCAGCCGGTCGTTCTTGTCGACCGTGTGCTCGCCGTCGTCCGCCGCACCCATGGTGCGGTCGGTCATGGGCAGTCCCTTCCTGTGCGGCCGCAATGCGCGGCGCGTTTCCCTCGCGCCCGGCGTGCTTTGCGCCGAGCGTCGGAAGGGAGAGTGACAGCAGGAACGAGGATTTGCGGAGAGCGACCTTGGTCGAATAATCATGTTTCCCTCTCCCGGCGGGAGAGGGCTTGAGCGCACGAGAGCGCAGCGATCGTTCTGGTGCGAAAGGGTGAGGGGCTAAGACGTCAGCCGGCGCGAGCCGTCGCGCAACAGCAGATTGCCTCTTAGTTCACCAAGCCAGAGAGGTTGAAAGGATGCGCCACGGCCTTCGGCCGACTTCCACCGCGAACCCTCACCCTTTCGCCTTCGCCAATCGCTTCGCTCTTGGAGGCTCAAGCCCTCTCCCATCGGGAGAGGGTGCTACAGGCCCATGCAGAGGTATTTGATCTCCAGATACTCCTCGATGCCGTGGCTGGAGCCTTCGCGGCCGAGGCCCGACTGCTTGATCCCGCCGAAGGGCGCGACTTCGGTGGAGATCAGGCCGGTGTTGATGCCGATCATGCCGGTCTCCAGCGCCTCGGCCACGCGCCAGACGCGGCTCAGGTCGCGGGCGTAGAAATAGCCCGCCAGCCCGAAAATGGTGTCGTTGGCCAGGGCGATGCCTTCCTCTTCCGTCTCGAAGCGGACGACGCCGGAGACGGGGCCGAAGGTCTCCTCGCGGCACATCTGCATGTCCTGGGTCACGCCTGACAGCACTGTCGGCTGGAAGAAGGTGCGGCCCAGTTTATGACGTTCGCCGCCGGTCAGCAGGGTCGCGCCCTTGGCGAGGGCGTCAGCGACGTGCTCCTCGACCTTCTTCGCCGCCTTGTCGTCGATCAGGGGACCGATCTGAACGCCTTCGTCCAGGCCGTTTCCGACCTTCAACGCCTGCGTGGCCTTGGTCAGCTTGGCGACGAATTCATCGTGGACGGCGGCCTGCACATAGAAGCGGTTGGTGCAGACGCAGGTCTGGCCCGCATTGCGGTATTTGGAGGCGACGGCGCCCGCCACGGCGGCGTCGACGTCGGCGTCGTCGAAGACGAGGAAGGGGGCGTTGCCGCCCAGCTCCAGACTCATCTTCTTGATGGTCTGCGACGACTGCTGCATCAGCAGGCGGCCGATCTCGGTCGAGCCGGTGAAGCTGATCTTGCGCACCGTCTCATTGGACGTCAGCTCGCCGCCGATGGCCGAGGCCGAGCCGGTGACCACGTTGAACAGGCCGGGCGGCAGGCCCGCCTCTTCCGCCAGAACGGCCAACGCCAGCGCCGAGAGGGGCGTCTGGCTGGCGGGCTTCAGCACGACGGCGCAGCCGGCGGCCAGGGCCGGGCCGACCTTGCGGGTGATCATGGCGGCGGGGAAGTTCCACGGCGTGATGGCCCCCACCACCCCGACCGGCTGGCGCAGCGTCGCCAGCCGTTTGGAGGCGTCATGGCTGGGGATGACCTCGCCATAGGTGCGTTTGCCCTCCTCGGCGAACCATTCGATGAAGCTGGCGGCGTAGGCGATCTCGCCCTTGGCCTCGGTCAGGCTCTTGCCCTGTTCGCGGGTCAGCAGGCGGCCCAGGGCGTCCTGCTCGCTCATCATCAGATCGAACCAGCGGCGCAGGATACGGGCGCGCTCGCCCGCCGTCTTCGCGGCCCAGGGCTTCATCGCGGCCTCGGCGGCGGCGACGGCGCGGCGGGTTTCGACAGCGCCCATGTCGGGGACCGTGGCCAGCACCTCGCCCGTGGCGGGATTGGTCACCTCGATGGTTCCGCCGCCGTCGGCGTCGATCCAGCGGCCCTCGACATAGGCCTGACGGCGCAGCAGGCGGGCGGGATCGGACATGGGGCGGCTCCTTGGACGCAAGACCGGAACAGGGGGAGCCGACATAACGCGCCGGAGCGGGCGCGGCTGCAAGGCGGTGGAAACCTTTAGGTCAGCATCAGGCCCATGCGCACCAGGGCCGACAGGCTGTCGGCCTCCATCTTGGTCATGACCTTGGCGCGGAAGACCTCGACCGTGCGCGGGCTGATCTTCAGGTTCAGGGCCATCTCCTTGTTGGAGGCGCCGGCCACCAGGGCGTCGAACACCTGGCGCTCGCGCGGGGTCAGGCGGGCCAGGCGTTGGCGGGTCTGCTGGCGGGCCTGCTGACGGGCGTCCAGATCGCCGAGCTGGGCCAGGCAGCCCTTCACCACCTCGACCAGTCGGGCGGGGTCGAACGGCTTTTCGATGAAGTCGACGATGCCGGCCTTCATCATCTCAACCGCCATGGAGACGTCGGCGTGGCCGGTGATGACGATCACGGGCCAGGTCTCGC
This sequence comes from Brevundimonas sp. SS2672, assembly GCF_059579685.1. Lineage (NCBI taxonomy): Bacteria > Pseudomonadati > Pseudomonadota > Alphaproteobacteria > Caulobacterales > Caulobacteraceae > Brevundimonas > Brevundimonas sp. SS2672. The sequence continues at coordinate 410,406 of NZ_CM184201.1, forward strand.
GCAGGTCGGCCAGGCGGCGCACGATCTCCGCGCCGCCCATGCCCGGCATCCGCACGTCGGTGATGACGCAGGCCGAAGCGTCTTCAGGCAGGGCGGCGAAGAATTCGGTCCCGCTGGCGAAGCCGCGCGCGCGCACCCCGCGACCTCGCAACACCCGCAGGAGGGCGTCCCGGACGGCCGGATCGTCGTCGATGATGAAGACGGAGTGATCGCTCATGCGGCCTCGGCCTCCTGATCCAAGGGCAGGGTGAAGAAGAAGGCCGCCCCGCCCAGGGCCGAGCTGCGGTGCAGATCCAGGGCGCCGCCGTGCCGTTCGACGATGGTGCGGGTGACGGACAGGCCCAGTCCCATGCCGCCGGGCTTGGTGCTGGTCATGGGCTGGAACAGGCGGTCGCGCTGATCGTCGGCGACGCCGGGGCCGTTGTCCTCGATGCTGATGCGGTAGCCGTCGACCTCGGCGCGGCCCAGGATACGCACCTCGGCGCCGTCGCGGCCCGCCGCCGCCTCGACGCCGTTGCGGACCAGATTGACCACGGCCTGCTGGAACTGGATGCGGTCGGCTTGCACCCGATCGGAGAACCCGGCCATGTCGATGTGGATGGAGACGCCCCTGTCCTGGCCGATGCGGGTCAGGATCTGCTTCATGTTCTCGACCATGACCGAGGCGCGTTCCTGCGCCAGGGCGCCGGTCTCCTGGGTCAGGAAGGCGCGGATGCGGCGGATGATCTGACCCGCGCGCAGGAGCTGGGCCTGGGCCAGGTCCAGGGTGCGGCAGGCGCTGTCGCCCAGGGAGCCGGCCTTCTCCATGTCCGCCCGGCTGGCGTGCAGATAGCCGCCGGCCGCGCTCAGCGGCTGGTTCAGCTCATGGGCCAGGGTGGCGGCCATCTCGCCGAGGGAGTTCAGACGCCAGACGGTGTTCAACTGGGCGTGCAGTTCGCGGGCCTGGGCTTCGGCGGCGTGGCGCAGCGTCAGGTCGGCCAGACTCAGGGCGACATAGTCCTGGTCCGAACCGCCGGGCGTCAGGGCGAACTGGACGCCGACCGGAAAGGCCGATCCGTCCGATCGTCGACCGGTCCAGGAGCCGGAGTCGTTCTCCAGCAGGCCGTTCGATGATCCGGAAGCGGCCAGAAGGGCCATGTCGAACCCCGGCGCCAGATCGGCGAAAGGGCGCCCGAGGGCGTCATCCTTTCTGACTCTGAACATGGCGCAGGCGGCCTCGTTGAGGCGCGAGATCCTGCCGTCACGCGTCAGCATCAGGGCCGCCGTCGACAGGAAGGCCACGTTCAGCAGGGCGTCGCGCGCCGCCAGGGCGCCGCTGAGGCTGGAGGCCTGACGCCAGACCAGGACCAGGGCCGCCGAAGCCGCCAGCGACAGGAGCAGGGCGAGGGGGACGAGGCCGCGCGCCGACGACGGCGCGGCGAGCGCCCCTGTCAGGGCTGCGGCGGCGGCCAGGACGCACGACAAGGCGATCGCCGTCGCCAAAGGGGGCCGGGCGGGCATGACGTCAGGCAGGCGGCGGTCCAATACTGAGTAAATCGAGCTAGTCCTCGTCTCCAATAATTCAGGAGCCGGGCCCTTCTGTGTCGTCATCGTCATGAGGCGGGCGAGGATGACTTATTAGATAGGTCTCGCTCGACGCGCAATTGCCGACTGTATTTGTTCGAGGGCGTCAGAAATGAATATTTCTGCGATAACGTCGATATATACGCAATCTGAGTTCGTGGTTACTTAATCGTTAATAGTTATGCTGAAGGTTGTGTGCGGCAAAAGCTGTGCATGAGAAAGGCGCGCAATTGCGGGTTTCTACGTACGGTCGAGTTTACGATTGCTACCGTTGTCCCGCTCAGAAAGGCCTCAGTCTCAAAGAGGTCTGAATGCCCTTCGAATTCCTCGCCCGGCGCCAGAATGGCGGCCGCGCGTTTCATCCCCCGCTGTCCGGCGGGCTTCTCATCGCCCTGTCGGCGGCGCTGCCGATCGTCCTGGCGACGCCTGCGCAGGCTCAATCCCTCGACGCCCAAGTCGGCGTCGCCAGCGAATATGTCGGCAAGGGACTGGGCAAGAGCGCCGGCGACCCGAGCCTGAACGCCAATCTGGAGGCGTCCTACGGCGCCTTCTACGGCAGCGTCTTCGCCTCGACGGCCAAGCTGTCCCAGGGATCGGACGCCGAGATCATCACGGCCCTGGGCTGGCGGCCCAGGGCGGCGGGGGTGGCCTTTGATCTCTCGGTGATGAACCGCGACCTGCCCGGCACGCGATCGGGCGTCGACGCCAACTATTGGGAATATCAGGCTGACGCGTCGCGCAAGTTCGGGCGCGTCTCGGGACGGTTGCGGGTCAACTATACGCCGGACGGTTTCGCCGCGACCAGGGAAGCCTGGTGGATCGAGGCCCAGGCTGCGACGGCGCTGGGGGCGCGGGCCAGGGCCTCGGCGGCCTTCGGGGTGCGCTCGGCGGACGGCGGGGCCGACTACAACGCCTGGAATCTGGGCGTGAAATACAACCTGACCGAGCGGTGGGCCGCGGACGTCCGCTGGTACGACACGGACAGCCACGATCTCGGCGACAACTACGACGGGCGCCTGGTCGGCGCGCTGAGCTTCAACTTCTGATCGAAAGCCGGTTCGGCTCTCAAGAGAATCTTCACGGGGGAAGAGTTAGATGGACGCCATGTTGAGCGACCTGAAGATCGAAAAGAAACTGATGGCGGCCTTTGCGGTCGTCATTCTGGCCATCGTCGCCATGGGCGCGATGGTCTTCCTCCAGATCAATGCTCTGGAAGGCGCCCGCCTGGACCGGGTTCGCGCCTCCGCCGTGCAGCGCGAGGCCGAGACCGCGCAATTCTATCTGGCGCGCCAGGAGGCGAGCTATCGCGGCTTCCTCGTGTCGCGTGACGCCTATTATCTCCAGCGACTGGAAGAGCATCGCCAGAGCTTCAACAAGAGCCTGGATCGCGTGACCCAGCTCGACAGGACCAGCGCGCCCCAGGTGCGGACCGCGCGAGCCGCCGCCGACGAATGGCACAAGCAGGTGGTTCAGCGGGGCCAGGCCCTGGTCACGGATCAGGCCGGCTGGATGCAGGCCATCGCCATGGTCGGCCGCAACGGCGAAGCGGACAAGTTCATCGACCCGGTCGAGACCACCCTGAACGCCCTGGTGGACAAGAAGGCGCAGGAAAGCCGCGTTTACGGCGAAGTCCAGGTTTCGACGGCCAAGACGGCGCGGATGATCCTGATCGGCGGCCTGGTCCTGGCCCTGGCCCTGGCCGGCGGCATGGCCGTGATGCTGACCAATGTCCTGGCCAGGCCGTTGACGGCGATGACGTCGGCCATGCGTCGTCTGGCGTCGGGCGACACCTCGGTGGCCGTGCCGGCCGCCGGCCGCAAGGACGAGGTCGGCCAGATGGCCGCCGCCGTCCAGACCTTCAAGGACGCCGCGATCGCCAAGGATCGTCTGGAGGCCGAGGCCGCCGCCCAGCGCCAGGCGGCCGAGGACGAGCGCGTCCGGGTCGAGGCCGAGAAGGCTCAGGCGGCCGAGGAAGACCGCGTCGCCATCACGGCCCTGGCCCAGGGGCTGGGCGCCATGGCGAACGGCGACCTGACCCATCGGATGACGGCGGCCGTCGCGCCCAAGGCCGAGCAGCTGAAGGCCGACTTCAACGCCGCCATCTCGCAGCTGGAGCAGGCGGTGGCGGCCGTGATTTCCAATGTCGCCGCGATCCGGTCGGGCTCTGGCGAGATCAGCCAGGCCTCCGACGATCTGTCCCGCCGCACCGAGCAACAGGCCGCCAGCCTCGAAGAGACCGCCGCCGCCCTGGATGAGATCACCGCCACGGTGAACAAGACGGCCGACGGCGCGCGTCAGGCGTCGCACGTCGTGCAGACCGCTCGCAACGAGGCCGAGGCCTCGGGCGCCGTGGTCAGCGACGCCGTCGCCGCCATGACCGCCATCGAACAGTCGTCCAACCAGATCGGCGCCATCATCGGCGTGATCGACGAGATCGCCTTCCAGACCAATCTGCTGGCGCTGAATGCGGGCGTCGAGGCGGCGCGGGCGGGCGACGCCGGTCGCGGCTTCGCCGTGGTCGCCTCCGAAGTGCGAGCCCTGGCCCAGCGCTCGGCCGAGGCCGCCAAGGAGATCAAGACCCTGATCACCGCCTCGGGGCGTCAGGTGGAGCAGGGCGTCAGCCTGGTCGGCCAGACGGGCGAGGCCCTGGGCCGCATCGTCGCCGGGGTGGCCGAGATCGACGGGCTGATGTCGGAAATCTCGGCCTCGGCCCAGGAGCAGGCGACCGGCCTGCAACAGGTCAACATGGCCGTGAACCAGATGGATCAGGTCACGCAACAGAATGCTGCGATGGTCGAGGAATCGACCGCCGCCAGCCATTCGCTGGCCCAGGAAGCCGACGTCCTGGCCGCCTCGGTGGCCCGCTTCAAGGTGGCCCAGGATGCGAGTGTGGGCGCGACTCCGGCGCGTGTTTCAGCGCCCGCGTCTCAAGCCCAGCCGGCGTTCAGGGCCCAGCCGGCGCCGGTCGCTGCGGACGCTGCGCCGGCCCGCACGCCGCAGCCGGTGGCCGAAACGGTAGCCGCCTTGAAGACGATGGGACGCGGCGGCGCCGCCCTGAAGTCTGAAGTCATGGAAGACGGCTGGGAGGAGTTCTGATGACGGCTGTGGTCGTTCTGGCCCCGGTTCTGGACCTGCGCGCGGCCGAGCCGCTGAAGGGCGAGCTGATGGCGGCGCGCGGTCAGGCCCTGACGCTGGACGGTTCGGCCGTCGAGCGGCTGGGCGGGCTGTGCCTTCAACTGCTGTTGTCGGCGATCCGCACCTGGCGCGCCGACGGCCAGGCCTTGACCTTCATCAATGCGTCCGAGGCGCTGACGACCCAATGGAGCGCCTTCGGCGCTTCGCCTTCCGATCTTTCCGCACAGGACGAAATTCAATGACCAAGACCGTTCTGACCGTCGACGACTCGCGCACCATGCGCGACATGCTGATGCTGGCGCTCAAGGACGCGGGCTATCGCGTGGTTCAGGCCGAGGACGGCGTCCACGGCCTGGAGGTGCTTCAGGCCGAAAGCCCGGACATCGTCATCACCGACATCAACATGCCGCGCATGGACGGCTTCGGCTTCATCGAGGGGATGAGGGCGGACCCGGCGTTCAGCGCCGTTCCCGTGCTGGTCCTGACGACCGAGAGCGACGCCGCCAAGAAGCAGCGCGCGCGTGAGGCCGGGGCCACCGGCTGGATCGTCAAGCCGTTCGACCCCGTGCGCCTGGTCGACGCCGTGCGCCGCGTGGCGGCCTAGGCGAGAGAGAGACGGGGCGATGAGCGACGATCCGTTCGAGGCGATCAAGGCGACCTTCTTCCAGGAATGCGAGGAGCTGCTCGCCGATCTGGAAGGCAATCTGCTGACGCTGGAGTCCGGCTCGACGGACATCGAGGTCATCAACGCCGTGTTCCGCGCCGTCCATTCGGTGAAGGGCGGGGCGGGGGCTTTCGGGCTGGAGGACCTGGTGCGCTTCGCCCACGTCTTCGAGACGCTGATGGACGAGCTGCGCTCGGGCCGGAAGCCGTGCGACGAGCTGACGGTGAAGACGCTGCTGCGCGCCTCGGACGTGCTGGCCGATCACGTCGCCGCCGCGCGCGGCGCGGGCGCCGCCGTCGATCCGGCGCGTTCGGCCGGTCTGGTCGCCGAGCTGGAGACCCTGACCTATGGCGGGGCCGCGCCGATCGCGACGGCCGAGCCGGCAGAGGACGACTTCGGCTTCACGCCCGTCGCCATGGACCTTGGGGCGTTCGACGCCCCGGCGGGTCTGCCCGACCTGCCGCCGTTGCCGGATCTGGCGGCTTTGGCGCCCTTGCCTGACCTGTCGGCCCTTGCCGCTGCAGGCGGCTGGAAGATCGTCTTCCGTCCCCATCCGCGCCTCTACGCCAGCGCCAATGAGACCGGGCTTCTGCTGCGCGAACTGGGCCGACTGGGCCCGATGCGGGTGCAGATGGACGACAGCGGCGTGCCGTTGCTGGACGCGCTGGAGCCGACCGACAGCCACCTGATCTGGACCATCGAACTGGAGGGCGACGCCAGCGAGGACGAGGTGCGCGAGGTCTTCGACTTCGTGGAGATGGACTGCGATCTGAGCATCACGCCGCTGGGCGATGCGGCTTCGGTCGAGGCCGCCCCTGACCTCGGCGACGACGCCTCGGCCCTGGCCCGCGCGGCATCGTCGGAACTGGACATCGCCGCCCTGCTGGCCTCGGTCGGCGCCGCGCCGACGGAGGCGCCCGCGCCTGTCGCCGTCGCGCCCGTGACCCCTCCGCCTGCCGCGCCGGTCGCGCCGCCGCCGGTCAAGCCAGCGCCCCCGCCGGCCGCACCGGGTCCCGCGCAGGCGGCCGCCCCCGCCGCTGCGGCGCCGGTGACCATCCGCGTCGATCTGGAGCGGGTGGACCGCCTGATCAATGCGGTCGGCGAACTGGTCATCCAGCAGGCCATGCTGGCCCAGCGCGTGACCGAAAGCGGCCTGGCCCGTTCGTCCGACATCGGCCTGGGTCTGGAAGACCTCGAACTGCTGACGCGCGAGATCCAGGACAGCGTCATGGCCATCCGCGCCCAGCCGGTGAAGTCGGTGTTCCAGCGGATGCCGCGCCTGGTGCGCGAGGCCGCCGAGGCTACGGGCAAGAAGGTCAAGCTGGTCGCCTCCGGCGAGGACACCGAGGTCGACAAGACCGTGGTCGAGCGCCTGGCCGAGCCGATCACCCACATGCTGCGCAACGCCATCGACCACGGGCTGGAAAGCCCCGAGGACCGTCTGGCGGCGGGCAAGCCGGCCGAGGGCACGGTGCGCCTGGCGGCCCTGCACCGCTCGGGCCGGATCGTCATCGAGATCGCCGACGACGGCAAGGGCATCAACCGACCGCGCGTGAAGGGCATCGCCGTCGAGCGCGGCCTGATCGCCGAGGACGCGGTGCTGTCGGACGACGAGATCGACAACCTGATCTTCCTGCCGGGCTTCTCGACCGCGGCCGAGGTGTCCGACCTGTCGGGCCGAGGCGTCGGCATGGACGTGGTGCGCCGCTCGATCCAGTCGCTGGGCGGGCGCATCTCGATCAGCTCCGTGCCCGGCAAGGGCTCGACCTTCACCCTCAGCCTGCCGCTGACGCTGGCGGTGCTGGACGGCATGGTGGTCGGGGCCGCCGAGCAGACCCTGGTCGCGCCCCTGGCCGCCATCGTCGAGAGCCTGACCCCGAACGCGGCCGACATCCATTACGTCGGCGGCGTCGATCCCGTGCTGCGCTTCCGTGAGGCCTTCGTACCGCTGGTGGACGTCGGTCTGGTGATGGGTTTCCGCGACGCCCCGACCGAGCTGAAGGGCGGGGTGGTGATGATCGTCGAGACCGAAAGCCGCCAGCGCGCGGCCCTGCTGGTCGACGCCATTCACGGCCAGCGCCAGGTCGTCATCAAGAGCCTGGAAACCCACTATCGCCACGTCGAGGGCGTGGCCGCCGCCACCATCCTGGGCGACGGCCGCGTGGCCCTGATCCTCGACATCGACGCCCTAGTGACCGCCAAGCGTTCCCGAACCCCGTCGCGTTCCGACCTGCAAATGGCGAGCTGAGACCATGACCCCGACTGAACACCAGACCCTGACCCCCAATGTCGCCGGGACCGACCGCGAACTGATCGCCTTCCGCATCGGCGAACAGGAATTCTGCGTCGACATCATGAGCGTGCGCGAGATCCGCGGCTGGACCCCGGCCACGCCGCTGCCGCGCTCGCCCGCCTATATGAAGGGCGTCATAAATCTGCGCGGCGTGGTGCTGCCGATCATCGACCTGGGCGCGCGTTTCGGCCTGGCCACGACCGAGCCGACCGAGCGTCACGTCATCATGGTGGCCCATGTCGGCTCGCGCCTGGTCGGCCTGCTGGTCGATGCGGTGTCGGACATCGTGCAACTGTCGGACGCGGCCATCCAGCCGACGCCCGACGTGGCCAGCGACCAGGTGAAGTCCTTCGTGAAGGGCATCTTCGCCGTCGAGGGCGGCCGCATGATCAGCCTGATCGACCTGGACCACGTTCTGCCGGAAAGCGAGGCCGAAGCGGCATGACGACCGTCGCCGGGCGGGAAGCCCTGGTCGAAGGCGAGTTCGTCTTCACGGCCGAGGATTTCCGCCACATCGCCCACACCCTGCACGCTCACGCGGGGATCGCCCTCAGCGAGGGCAAGGCGGCGCTGGTCTATTCGCGTCTGGCCAAGCGGCTGCGCGTGCTGGGGCTGCGCAGCTTCCGTGACTACTGCGCCCTGATCGACGGCGCGGAGGGCGTGGACGAGCGCCAGGCGATGATGGCGGCCCTGACCACCAACGTCACCCGCTTCTACCGCGAGCCGCACCACTTCGATCACCTGCGCGACAAGGTGATGCCGGAACTGGCCGCCAAGGCGCGCGCGGGCGGGCGGGTGCGCCTGTGGTCCGCCGCCTGTTCGAACGGGCAGGAGCCCTATTCGATGGCGATGACGGTGCTGGACGTTCTGCCGGAAGCGGCCGAACTGGACGTGCGCATCCTGGCCACCGACATCGACCCCAACATGGTCGCCGAGGGTGCAGCGGGCGTCTATTCCGACGACCTGCTGGCCCCGGTCCCGGCGGCGTCGCGCAGGCGTTTCGAGCCGGTCGCGGGCGCGCCGGGCCGGTTCAGCGCCGATGCAGCCCTGCGGCGTCTGGTGACGTTCAAGGAACTGAACCTGATCGGCGACTGGCCGATGCGCGGCCGCTTCGACGTCATCTTCTGCCGCAACGTGGTCATCTATTTCGACGACGCGACCCAGGAGCGGGTCTGGGGCCGGTTCACGCCGATCCTGAACCCCGGCGGCGTCCTCTACATCGGCCATTCCGAGCGGGTGACGGGCCCGGCGGCCCATGTGCTGCAGCCCGCCGGCCTGACCACCTACGTCAAGGGAGCGGGGGCATGAGCGCGGTCACGGTCCTGGTGGTGGACGACAGCGCCACCATGCGCAGCCTGATCAGCGCCGTCCTGCGCCGCGATCCGGAGATCAACGTGGTCGGCACGGCCGCTGATCCGCTGGAGGCGCGCACGAAGATCAAGGCGCTGAACCCCGACGTCATCACCCTGGACGTCGAGATGCCCAATATGAACGGGCTGGAGTTCCTGGAGAAGATCATGCGGCTGCGGCCCATGCCGGTGGTCATGGTTTCGACCCTGACCCAGGCGGGGACCGACGTGACCCTGGCCGCGCTGGAGGTCGGGGCCGTCGACGCCGTGGCCAAGCCCGCGCCGGGCGTGCCCGCCGCCGAGGCCTTCGGTGACCTGGCCGAGAAGGTGAAGATCGCCGCGCGGTCTCGCGTTCGTCCGCTGGAGGATCGCGCGGTCAAGGGCCACGAGGGCGCCTATCACGCGGACCCCGACCATGTGCTGGCGATCGGCTCGTCCACCGGCGGGGTCGAGGCTCTGCTGACCATCCTGTCGGCCTTTCCGGCGGACTGTCCGGCGACGGTCGTCACCCAGCACATGCCCGCCAGCTTCACCAGGAGCTTCGCCGCTCGCCTGAACAAGGTCTCGGCCGCCACGGTCAGCGAGGCCGAGGACGGCGCGCCGCTGAAGCCGGGCCACGTCTACATCGCGCCGGGCGGCGAGGCCCATCTGGCCGTGTCGGGCGGGCGTTGCCGCCTGGTCGCCGCCGATCCGGTCAACGGCCATCGCCCCTCGGTCGACGTGCTGTTCGGCTCGGTCGCCCAACTGGGCCGCCCGATGACGGGCGTCATCCTGACCGGCATGGGCAAGGACGGGGCCCGGGGCCTGCTGGCCATGCGCCAGGCCGGCGCCCGCACCCTGGGCCAGGACGAGGCGTCCTGCGTCGTCTATGGGATGCCGCGCGCGGCCTTCGAACTGGGCGCCGTCGAGCGCCAGCTGCCCCTGTCCCGCATGGCCCCGGCCATTCTCGAATCCTGCGCCGCCCGTTCGGCCGCGCCCCAGACTGTCGCGTAAGGACGTTCATGCCCGCCGCTTCCGCCATTCGCACCCTTGTCGTCGACGACCAGCTGACGATGCGCTCTCTTGTCCGCGCCAGTCTGCAGCAGATCGGGATGCGCGACATCGAGGAGGCGCCGGACGGCGAGGCGGCCCTGCGGTCCCTGCTGGCGCAACCGGTCCATCTGGTGATCTCGGACTTCAACATGCCGAATCTGGACGGCCTCAGCCTGCTGCGCGCCATCCGGGCGCACCCGCCCCTGTCCAAGACGGCCTTCATCATGCTGACCGGTCGGGCCGATCGCGAGCTGGTTCAGCGCGCCGTGCAGTTCGGCGTGAACAACTACCTGGTCAAACCCTTCACCACCGCCCAGCTGAAAGAGAAGCTGGAAGCGGTGTTCGGCCCGCTGACGTGATCGGCGCGGCCGCTCAGGAGCCGGTCGAGCGGCGCGTGCACGTAGGGCAGGGCGATCACTTCGTGTCGTCCGATCCCGACGTGGTGCTGACCACCGTCCTGGGCAGCTGCGTGGCCTTGTGCCTGCGTGATCCGGCGGCGGGGGTCGGGGGCATGAACCACTTCCTTCTGCCCGAAGGCTCGGGCTCCGGAACGGACGCCGGCCGTCGCTACGGCGCCTATCTGATGGAAGTGCTGATCAACGACGTGCTGAAGGCGGGCGGACGCCGCGAGCGGCTGGAGGCCAAGCTGTTCGGCGGCGGACGCATGTTCGACAGTCTCAGCGACGTGGGCGCCGCCAACGCCGACTTCGCCGAGAAATTCCTGGCCGACGAAGGGATTCCCGTCGTCAGCCGCAGTCTGAGAGGCGCGGGCGGGCGCCGCATACACTATTGGCCGGTCAGCGGTCGGGCGCGTCAGCGCGTGGTGACGGACGGCGCGATCCTGCCGCCCGCGATCCCGTCGCCGCCCGTCGCAACCGGAGATCTGGAGCTGTTCTGATGGCGGAGACAGACAATCGCGACCTGTTGGCCGCCATGGCGGCGGAGCTGGCGGACATCCGCGTCGAGATCGAGGCGGCGGGCGGTCTGGTGTCCGAGGTCCTGCGCCAGCTGCCGGCCGAGGCCCGGCTGGGGTATCTGACGCGCAGCCAGACCTTCGACGTGCTCTCTCAGCGGATCGAGGCCCTGGCCGGCCTGGCCCAGGCCGTGGCCGAAGACCAGCCGATGGACACCGCCCTGGCGGCGCTGCCCCTGGCCGAGATGGCCGAGCGGATGCAGGAGACCACCCACCGCGCCCGGCCGGGAGCGGCCCCCGCCGAGGAGAGCGCCGAAGACGAACGCGTCCCGGCCTCGGGCGTGCTGCAACTCTTCTGAGCCCATGAGCGAGGACCGCATCAATCTGGAGCAGTCGACGGTCCTGCTGGTGGACGACACGCCGCAGGCGCTCGACATGCTGAGCTCGATCTTCCAGGGCTTCGGCGTCAAGGAGCAGATCAAATGCCCCTCGGCCGTCGAGGCGGTGAAGGTCGTGCAGCAGCGCTCGGTCGATCTGATCGTCATCGACTGCGGCGACCCGGAGATGGACGGCTACGCCTTCACCCGCTGGCTGCGACGCGAGACGCCCGCGCCCCTGCGCTACACCCCCGTCATCCTGGTGACCGGCCACGCCGCCCAGTCCAAGGTGCAGGAAGGCCGCGACTGCGGCGTCAGCTTCGTCATCGCCAAGCCCCTGACGCCCGCCGTGCTGCTCAAGCGCATCCTGTGGTTGGGGGCCGACGAGCGCGAGTTCGTGGAATGCGAAACCTACGTCGGGCCCGATCGTCGCGTCCGCAACTTCGGCCCGCCCGTGGGCATGGCGGGGCGCCGCAAGGGCGATCTGTCGGCCCATGTCGGCCACGCCGTAGAGGCCAATATGGACCAGGCCGATATCGACATGCTGCTGAAGCCGCAAAGGGTGTCCCTGTGACCGAGGCCGTGACCACCAGGATCCAGACCTCCCTGGCGCAACAGATGGCCCAGCCGGGTGGCCGGACCCTGGCCGACGTCGAGCGCCGCGCCAACGAACGCCTGGGCCGGCACAAGGCCGAGGTCATGGTCGAGGTCGAGGCCGCCGTCGCGGGGCTGGAAGGGCTGTGCGTCGCGCAGCCGGAGGCGCCGGCGGGGGAGATCTATCGCTTGGCGACGCGGGTGCTGGACCTGGCGGGGTTCTTCGAGACCGGGTCCTTGTTCGACGCGGGCTACAGCCTGGCCGACATGGCGGACCGCATGGCGGCGGCCGACGCCTGGGAGTGGCCGCCGGTTCAGGTGCACGTCCAGGCGCTGCGGCTGATCCTCAACGCGGGCTGCGAGCGCAACGCGGCGACGGATCATCTGCTGGCGGGCCTCAAGGCCGTCGCGGGGAAGACGGGCGCCTAGGCCCTTCTCCCCTTGTGGGAGAAGGAAGCCGTTAGCCGTATCTGGCGATGCCCAGGTCGGCGGTTTCGATGTCCGGCGTCCGGCCGCTGATCAGGTCGGCGATGACGCGGGCCGAGCCGCAGGCCATGGTCCAGCCCAGCGTGCCGTGGCCGGTGTTCAGGAACAGGTTGTCCAGCCTGGTCTTGCCGATGACCGGGGTGCCGTCCGGCGTCATCGGACGCAGGCCGGACCAGTAGCTGGCCGCCTTCAGATCGCCCGCGCCGGGGAACAGCGAGCCGACCGAATGCTCCAGCGTGTTGCGGCGCTGTTCCGGCAGGACGTTGTTGTAGCCCGAGATCTCGGCCATGCCGCCGACGCGGATGCGGTCGCCCAGGCGGGTGATCGCCACCTTGTAGCTCTCATCCATGATGGTCGAGACGGGGGCGGCGGGCTCGTCGATGATCGGGGCGGTGATCGAATAGCCCTTCACCGGATAGACCGGCAGGGTCATGCCCAGCGGCTTGACCATCTGCGGCGAGTAGGAGCCCAGCGCCAGCACATAGGCGTCGGCCGTCACCACGCCCTTGTCGGTCTTGACCCCGGTGATGCGGCCGCCCTCGGCGATCAGAGCCTGAATCGTCGTGCCGTACTGGAAGGTCACGCCCTGCGTCGCCGCCGCGTGGTCGGCCAGGGCGTTGGTGAATTTGAAGCAGTCGCCGGTCTCGTCGCGCGGCAGGCGCAGGCCGCCGACGAACAGGTCGCGGGTGGCCTTCAGGCCCGGCTCGGCGCGGATGCAGCCGTCCTGGTCCAGAACCTCGAACGGGACGCCGCCTTCGCGCAGGACCTCGGTGTCCTTGTAGATGCCGTCGAGCTGTTTCTGGGTGCGGAACAGCTGCAGCGTGCCCTGGGTGCGGTGGTCGTACCGAAGGCCGAGTTCCTCGTTCAGCGCCGTCTGCACCACCTGGCTGTATTCGGCCAGACGCACCATCCGCGCCTTGTTCAGCGCATAGCGGCTGGAGGTGCAGTTGCGCAGCAGGGCCAGCAGCCAGCGCACGGTCACCACGTTCAGATGCGGATGCAGGATCAGCGGGGCGTGGCGCATGAACAGCCACTTGACCGCCTTGGCCGGGATGCCGGGCGCCGCCCAGGGCGAGGAGTAGCCGGGCGAGATCTCGCCCGCATTGGCGAAGCTGGTCTCCAGCGCCGGGCCGCTCTGGCGGTCGATGACGGTGACCTCGTGCCCCTGACGGGCCAGGTAGTGGGCGGTGGTCACGCCGATGACGCCGGCGCCGAGGATTGCGATCTTCATAGGACTTGACCTTACGCGAACCAGACGCGTGGCCTCCTAGACCAGATTTTGCGCCGGTCGCGCAAGTCGGAGTTTGTGTGCGCCGCAATATCGACGACGTTGATAAGGACTGCCTGTGTTCGGCCTATCACGGTTGATTATTTGCTCGCTATATCGGTCAGGCGCGACAAGCTTGGCCTAGGAGGATCGGGTCGGGTCGGTCAGAGGCTCGCCGTAGTGGCGATCGCCATGCAGATTGGCGGCCAGGGGCGCGGTGGTGCGCTCGATCATGCGATGGACGACCGGCTTGTCCGGCCCCTGGTGCAGGGCGCGGATGCCCTCGTTGATCGAGGCGTCGGCGTGGGTGATGCGCTGGTTGTGGCGGATGTAGTCCAGCCAGGTCGGCGTCTGATACTTCTCGACCCAGATCTCGGGTTCGGCCAGGTCGCGCATCAGGCGCCACTGACGCGCGCCGTCGCGGCGGCGGATGCGACGCCGCTCGTCCATCAGGGCCAGGAAGGCGTCGATGTCCTCCTCGCGGATGCGATAGGCGATGGAGACGATCACCGGCCCGCTGCGCGGCTCGATGGCCAGGGCGGTCTGCGGCTCGGTCCAGCGCCGCAGCAGGTCCATGTTCAGATTGGCGGTCGAGGGCAGGGGGACCCTGAGGCCGATCAGCACGCACAGCGTCAGCACGCCCGCCGAGACGGCCAGCGCCGTCTCGACGCCATAGGTCTGGGCCAGACTGCCCCACAGCCAGCTGCCGCCCGCCATGCCGCCGAAGGCCGCCATCTGATACAGCGCCAAGGCTCGCGCCACGACCCAGCGGGGCACCGACATCTGCACGGTGACGTTGAAGCTGGACAGCACCAGCACCCAGCCCGCTCCGGCGATCATCAGGGCCGGAAGCGTCACGACCAGCCAGGGCGCATAGGCCAGGCCCAGGGCCGCCGCCGCAAAGGCCAGGGCGGCGACGCGGACGATGGTCTCCGTCTCATGTTTCGCGCGAAGTCGGCCCACGAACAGGGCGCCGCCCACGGCGCCGACGCCGAATGACCCGAGCAGCAGGCCGAAGACCAGCGGGCCGCCGCCGCTCTCGCGCGCGACCACGGGCATCAGGGCCTGGATCGCGCTGGCGCCGACGCCGAACACCAGGGCGCGCAGCAGCACCGCCGTCACACGCGGCGACAGGAAGGCGTAGCGCACCCCGCCGGCCATGGCCGCCAGCAGCCGCTCGCGCGGCAGGGTCTGCTTGGGCCGCTCGGGCTTCCAGCGGAACAGGACGATCAGCAGGCCCAGATAGCTGAAGGCGTTGACGGCGAAGGCCGCCGCGGCGCCCGCCGCCGCCACGATCAGGCCGCCCAGCGCGGGGCCGACGCTGCGCGCCATGTTGAAGCCCATGGAGTTCAGGGTCACGGCTCCGGCCAGATCCTCACGCGGGACCATGTCGCCGACCGACGCCTGCCACGCCGGGCCGTTGAAGGCCGTGCCGCAGCCGATCAGGAAGGTGAAGGTCAGCAGCACCCACGGCGTGATCCAGCCCATCCAGGTCATGGCCGCCAGCCCCGCCGAGACCAGCAGCATGAAGGTCTGGGCCGCCAGCATGATCCTGCGTCGGTCCACCGTGTCGGCCAGGGCTCCGGCCGCCAGCGACAGCAACATGATCGGCAGGGTGATCGACGCCTGCACCAGGGCGACCATCTGCGCCGAGGCGATGGAGGTCATCATCCACGCCGCGCCCACCGACTGGATCAGGCCGCCGAAATTGGTGACCAGGCTGGTGATCCACACCGCCCGGAAGATCGGGTGTCGCAGCGGCGCCAGGGCCGAGGGACGCTCCGGCGGGACGGACGGCGGCCCAGAAGCAGCGGCGTCGGCGGTCGAACTCATGCGGGGCGGCTCCTCGCATGGACGACACGGGGGTGGACGATACGCAGCAGACGTGAACCGACGACGATCATGCGGGCAATCCACACGGCTTCGGCGGGGGAAGCAAGGCAGGAAGCGGTCACTCTGGGTTCCGGATTATTGGCGTCGCGAGGGCGGCGGCGGGACGCTATAGGAAGGCCGTGACCGTCCCAGCCGTTCCCTCCCAGTCGCCTTCGGCCCCCTTCACCGTGGCCGCCCTGTATCGTTTCGCGCCCGTGGCCGATCCGGCGGCGTTGCGGATGCATCTGCTGGACCTGTGCGGGACGCAGGTGCGCGGCACGCTTCTGGTGGCGCATGAGGGGATCAACGGCACCATCGCCGGCCCCGAAGCCGACATCGCCCGCGTCATCGACGGCGTGCGCGCCCTGCCGGGCTTCGAGCGGCTGGAGCTGAAATATTCGACGGCGCAGGCCATGCCCTTCCACCGCATGAAGGTGCGGGTGAAGGCCGAGATCGTCACCATGGGCCAGCCCGACATCGACCCGGTCGAGGGCGTTGGGACCTACGTCTCGCCCCAGGACTGGAACGCCCTGATCGCCGACCCCGACACCGTCGTCATCGACACCCGCAACGACTATGAGGGCGAGATCGGCGCCTTTGCGGGCGCGGTCCAGCCCAACACCCGCACCTTCCGCGAGTTCGCCGACTGGTTCCACACCGAGGGGCGCGCCCTGCTGGACCGTCCGACCCCGCCGAAGGTGGCGATGTACTGCACCGGCGGCATCCGCTGCGAAAAGGCCACCGCCTTCCTGAAGGCCGAGGGCGTGCGCGACGTGCATCACCTGGAAGGCGGCATCCTGAAATATCTGGAGACCGTGCCGGAGCCGGAAAGCCTGTGGCGCGGCGAGTGCTTCGTCTTCGATGAGCGGGTGTCCGTGGGGCATGGGCTGGTCGAGGGCGAGCACGCCTTGTGCCGGGGCTGCCGGATGCCGGTCAGCCCCGAGGGGCGCCGTTCGCCGCGTTATGTCGAGGGCGTGTCCTGCGACCGCTGCTGGGACGACCGCGACGCGACCCAGCGCGAGGGTTACGCCGAACGCCAGAAGCAGATGGAGATCGCCCGCGCCCGAGGCGTGGCGCATGTGGGGGCGGCGCAGAAAGGTTAATAGGCGCTCCCTCTCCCCTCCTTCTCTGCCGTCATCCTCGGGTCAAGCCCGGAGAGGGTCGCGGTCGGCGCCCGCCCATGCCATCCTCCTTCCTTCGCTGAATACGGAGGCCCGCCCATGTCCGCCTTTCGTCCCGTCGAGCGCCTCGACACTCATGAGGTGTCCAATCAGGTTCCGCCGCTGGAGGACGTCGACCTGTTCGCGGGCGACAGGGCGCTGCACGACGCCGTGCGCCATTGGGGCGGGGCCGGGCATGTCGAGCGGCTGACCGATCTGGGCCGCCGCTGCGGCTCGGCCGAGGTGATCGACTGGGGCGTGCAGGCCAATCGGGTGACGCCCGTGCTGGACACCCACGACCGCTATGGCCGCCGGATCGACGAGGTGACCTTTCATCCGGCCTATCATCAGCTGATGGAGCTGGGGCTGGGCGCAGGGATCGCCGCCGGCGCCTGGGACGGGACGCCGAACGGGCATCTGCTGCACGCGGCCATCCTGTTCCTGACCGGACAGGCGGATTCGGGGACCAGTTGCCCCATGACCATGACCTACGCCTCGGTCGCGGCGCTTCAGGCCGATCCGGCGACGGGCCAGCCGTGGATCAGGGGCGCGCTGTCGGGCCGCTATGATCCGGCCGTGCGCCCGGCGGGGGACAAGGCGGGCGTGACGCTCGGCATGGCCATGACCGAGAAGCAGGGCGGCTCGGACGTGCGCGCCAACACCACCCGCGCGGAGCCGGTCGGCGAGGACGGCTGGTATAGTCTGACCGGGCACAAGTGGTTCTGTTCGGCGCCGATGTGCGACGCCTTCCTGACGCTGGCCTATGCGCCGGGCGGGCTGACCTGCTTCATCCTGCCGCGCTGGCTGCCGGACGGGACGCGCAATGCGGGCTTCCGCGTCATGCGGCTGAAGGACAAGATGGGCGACCGCTCCAACGCCTCGTCCGAGGTCGAGTATCACGGCGCCCTGGCCCAGCGGTTGGGGGACGAGGGGCGCGGCGTCGCCACCATCATCCGCATGGTCCAGCATACGCGGCTGGACTGCGTGGTCGGATCGGCGCTGCAGATGCGCGGGGCGCTGGCGCAGGCGGTGTGGCACGCCGCCCACCGCACCGCCTTCCAGAAGCGGCTGATCGACCAGCCGATGATGGCCGCCGTCCTGACCGATCTGGCGGTCGAGAGCGAGGCGGCGACGGCCCTGTCGATGCGGCTGGCGGCCACCTTCGATACGGACGACGCCGTGGGGCGTCTGCTGACGCCGGTCGCCAAATACTGGGTCTGCAAGCGCGCGCCGAACCTGATTTATGAGGCGATGGAGGCGCTGGGCGGCGCCGGCTACGTCGAGACGGGACCGATGCCGCGCCTGTTCCGCCAGTCGCCGCTGAACGCCATCTGGGAAGGTTCGGGCAACGTCATCGCCCTGGACGTGCTGCGCGCGGCGGGGCGCGAGCCGGAGGCCGTCGAGGCCCTGCGCGACTGGCTGGGGTCGCAGGCCGGGAAGTCCGCCGACTACGACCGTTTCATCGCCGGGCTGGGCGTGACGGCGAACGAGGCGGGGGCGCGGCTGGCGGTCGAGCGGCTGGCGCTGGCGGCCCAGGCGGCGGCCCTGCTGGAGATGGACAGCCCCTCGGCTGAAGCCTTCATCGCCCTTCGTCTGCGCCCGCGCGGCATGGCCTATGGCGCCTATGAGGTCGAGGTGGATCAGCGGGCGGTGCTGGAACGGGCCATGCCCGCCTGAAACTCGGGAAAAGGGCGCTCAGATAGGACGAAGGCCTCGCGGGGGCTCCGCGAGGCCTTCGATGGTGGAGCTAAGCGGA
The DNA here is from genome assembly GCF_059579685.1 of Brevundimonas sp. SS2672. Taxonomy (NCBI): domain Bacteria; kingdom Pseudomonadati; phylum Pseudomonadota; class Alphaproteobacteria; order Caulobacterales; family Caulobacteraceae; genus Brevundimonas; species Brevundimonas sp. SS2672. The sequence goes on from NZ_CM184201.1 coordinate 428,867, forward strand.
GTCGAACCGCTGACCTCTTGAATGCCATTCAAGCGCTCTACCAACTGAGCTATAGCCCCAGGCCGTATCGGCTTGGTCATGTCGTCGACCGTGTCAGGCTGAAGCGCCCGGAAAGGACGAAGGCCCCGCGGGCGTTCCGCGAGGCCTTCGATGGTGGAGCTAAGCGGAGTCGAACCGCTGACCTCTTGAATGCCATTCAAGCGCTCTACCAACTGAGCTATAGCCCCGAACCTTTCGGTCGGTCCCGCCGGGGAAGCTGTCGCCCCCCGGCGAGGCGCGGAAACTAGGTCAGGCCGTTTTGAAGATCAAGCGGGTCTGACACATTTTTTTCCGCTTATTTTTCCGACTCTTGGGCCTTAGTCGTCGTCACGAGACGGCTTGGCCAGCTCTTCGTCGAGGTCGTCGTCGTCCTCGTCCTCGATGAAGGGCACGGAATCGTCGTCGTCATCGTCCAGGACGTCGTCGTCATCGTCGCCGTCGGTCGAGCCCATGCCGGCGTCGTCGCCGCCCGGCTCGCCGTCGTCGTCGTCCGGCGTCAGGATCGGCTCATGGCCTTCCTGGTCGATTTCCGGGGTGGAGCCTTCGGCGTCCTCTTCATCCTCGTCGCTCTCGACCGACTTGTCGGCGACCTGATCTTCGGCCTCCGCGTCGTCAGCGGCGAAGCCGGCGCCGCGCCGCGCACGGCGGCTGCGGACGGCTTCTTCCATCGGATCGAACTCGGTGTCGCACTTGGGGCAGTGGGCCGGGCGACGGTTCAGATCGTAGAATTTGGCCTGGCAGTTCGGGCAGACCTGCTTTTGGCCCAGTTCGGGATTGGCCACGTGATTAGACCTTCGGCGGGTTTAAGGGAGAAATCGGAAATAGGGCGGCTCCCTTGCCACCGGCGGGGGCCGCTGTCAAAAGCCTTCTTTTCCGCGCCTGCGCGGCCTTCCTGACATTCGGAGCCTGCATCAGGGTGAGCACTCCCCAGACCTTCATCGCGTCCCGCGTTTCCAGTCTCGATTCCGGCCTTCGGGGCGTGGTTCGCGCACCGGGCGACAAGTCGATGTCGCACCGCGCCCTGATCTTCGGCGGCATGGCCGAGGGCGTGACCGAAATCGAGGGTCTGCTGGAGGGCGACGACATCCTGGCCACAGGCCGGGCCATGCAGGCGTTCGGGGCTGGGGTGGAGCGGATCGGCGAGGGGCGCTGGCGGGTCGAGGGGCGCGGCGCCCTGCGTTCGCCCGAGGCGGTCATCGACTGCGGCAACGCCGGAACGGGGGTGCGCCTGCTGATGGGGGCGGCCGCGGGCTATGCGCTGACGGCGACGTTCGACGGCGACGCCTCCCTGCGCAAGCGGCCGATGAAGCGGGTCACCGGGCCGCTGGCCGACATGGGCGCGCGGTTCGACTGGAACGCGGCCGAGGACCGGGTGCCGCTGACCCTGCATGGGGGCGGGCTGAAGGGCGTGACCTTCGTCCAGAGCGTCGCCTCGGCCCAGATCAAGTCGGCCATCCTGCTGGCCGGGCTGAACGCGGACGGCGAGACCGTCGTGGTCGAGCCGGAAAAGAGCCGCGACCACACCGAGCGGATGCTGCGCGCCTTCGGCGCCGAGGTCGAGGTGACCGAAGAGGGCGCCGGCTGGCGCATCCGCCTGTCGGGCGGACAGACGCTCAAGGGAACCCACGTCGCCGTGCCGGGCGATCCGTCCTCGGCGGCCTTCCCTCTGGCGGCGGCGCTGGTGGTTCCGGGCTCCGAGGTGACGGTCGAGGGGGTGATGCTCAACCCCCTGCGCACCGGCCTGTTCCAGACCTGGCTCGACATGGGCGCGGACCTGACCATCGCCAACCGCCGCATGGCCGGGGGCGAAGAGGTCGGCGACGTCACCGCGCGTCATTCGGCGCTGAAGGGCGTCGTGGTTCCCGAAGACCGCGCCGCCTCGATGATCGACGAATATCCGATCCTGGCCGCCACGGCCGCCTTCGCAGAGGGCCGCACCGTCATGCGCGGCATCGGCGAGATGCGCGTCAAGGAAAGCGACCGTATCGCCCTGATGGTCGCGGGCCTGTCGGCCTGCGGCGTTCAGGTGCAGGAGGAGCCGGAGGGCTTCATCGTCACTGGCGCCGTCGGGGTCGGCCCGGTGAAGGGCGGCGCGACCGTCGACACCGCCCATGACCACCGCATCGCCATGAGCCATCTGGTGCTGGGCCTGGCCGCCGAACAGCCCGTCTCGGTCCGCGACCCCGAGATGATCGCCACCAGCTTCCCCGGCTTCGTGGAGATGATGAAGGGGCTGGGCGGGAAGATTGTCCAAGGGGATGCAGCGTGAACCTCGTCATCGCCGTCGACGGCCCCGCCGCCTCGGGCAAGGGCACCATCGCCGCGCGCCTGGCCGCTCATTACGGCCTGCCGTATCTGGACACCGGCCTGCTGTATCGCGCCGTGGGGCTGGCCGTGCTGGATGCGGGCGGTGACCTGGGCGACGCCGAGGCGGCGGCGCAGGCCGCGCGGGCGCTGGATCTGGCGAGCCTGAGCGACAATCCCCGCCTGACCGATCGCGGCGCGGGCGAGGCGGCCAGCCGCGTGGCCAGCCATCCGGGCGTGCGCGCGGCCCTTCTGAAGCTGCAGCAGGACTTCGCGGCCCAGGCGGGCGGGGCGGTGCTGGACGGGCGCGACATCGGCACGGTGATCGCGCCGGACGCCCCGGCCAAACTCTATATCGCCGCCAGCCCCGAGGTGCGCGCCGAGCGCCGCTGGAAGCAGTTGACCGCGCGCGGCGAGGTCATCGCCTTCGAGGACATGCTGGAGGATATCCGTCGCCGCGACGCCCGCGACGCCGGCCGCGACGACGCCCCGATGGTCCAGGCCGACGACGCCGTCTTGCTGGATACGACCGATCTGGGTATAGAGGCCGCCTTCGATGCGGCCCGCCGTATCGTCGAGGCGGCGCGAGCCAGGGCCGGGATCTGATCCCGCCGGGCGAATCCAACGCTCCGATCTCCTCGACGGCCGCGGGCGTTCTGGCTTTTGTTTCGCGCTTTTCGAGCGTGTGTCGCCTCGCCTCGTGACGACCTGACTTCCCCTTTTACACCCCATTCGCGCATGTCCGTTCGGTCGTGCGCGTTTCGCCTTTCATCAACCTCAAGAGTTTCCATGACTGAAACCCTCAACCCCACCCGCGACGATTTCGCCGCGCTCCTCGACGAACAGCTGCAAGGCCGCGATCTCGGCGAAGGCCAGGTCGTTCACGGCCGCGTCGTCGGCATTGAAAAAGACATCGTCATCATCGACGTCGGTCTGAAGACCGAAGGCCGCATCGCCATGCGCGAGTTCGGCCAGGGCGAAGGCGCCGTCCTGCCCAAGGTCGGCGACAACGTCGAGGTCTACCTGGAGCGCGTCGAGAACGCGATGGGCGAGGCCGTCATCAGCCGCGACAAGGCTCGCCGCGAAGAAGCCTGGACCCGCCTGGAAGCCGTGTTCGCCGAAGGCCACCCGGTCAACGGCGCCATCGTCGGCCGCGTCAAGGGCGGCTTCACCGTCGATCTGGGCGGCGCCTCGGCCTTCCTGCCGGGCTCGCAGGTCGACATCCGTCCGGTCCGCGACGTCGGCCCGCTGATGGGCAAGGAACAGCCCTTCGCCATCCTGAAGATGGACCGTCCGCGCGGCAACATCGTCGTCTCGCGTCGCGCCATCCTGGAAGAAGCCCGCGCTGAACAGCGCACGGAGCTGGTCGGCCAGCTGCAAGAGGGCGAAGTCCGCGAAGGCGTCGTCAAGAACATCACCGACTACGGCGCGTTCGTCGACCTGGGCGGCATCGACGGCCTGCTGCACGTCACCGACATGTCGTGGAAGCGCGTGTCGCACCCGTCGCAGGTCCTGGCCGTCGGCGACACCGTCAAGGTCCAGATCGTCAAGATCAACCCGGACACCCAGCGCATCTCGCTCGGCATGAAGCAGCTGCAGTCGGATCCGTGGGACGGCGTCGAAGCCAAGTACCCGGTCAACGCCAAGTACACCGGCCGCGTCACCAACATCACCGACTACGGCGCCTTCGTGGAGCTGGAGCCGGGCGTTGAGGGCCTGGTCCACGTGTCGGAAATGTCCTGGACCAAGAAGAACGTCCACCCGGGCAAGATCGTCTCCACCTCGCAGGAAGTGGACGTCATCGTCCTGGACGTCGACAGCGCCAAGCGTCGTATCTCGCTGGGCCTGAAGCAGGCTCAGAACAACCCGTGGGAGGCCTTCCTGGAGGCTCACCCGGTCGGTTCGACCGTCGAGGGCGAAGTCAAGAACGCCACCGAGTTCGGCCTGTTCGTCGGCCTGGACAACGACATCGACGGCATGGTCCACCTGTCGGACCTGGACTGGAACGTGTCGGGCGAAGAAGCCATCCAGCGCTACCGCAAGGGCGAGGTCATCAAGGCCAAGGTGCTGGACGTCGACATCGAGAAGGAGCGCGTCTCCCTGGGCGTCAAGCAGCTCGGCGGCGACCCGATGGAAGGCGACACCTACAAGCGCGGCCAGCAGATCACCGTCACCGTGACGGCGATCGAGACCGGCGGCATCGAGGTGAAGTTCGGTGAAGACGACGCGCCGGTCACGGCCTTCGTCCGCAAGTCGGACCTGTCGCGCGACCGCAACGAGCAGCGCACCGAGCGCTTCGCCGTGGGCGACCGCGTCGACGCCATGATCACCGCCGTCGACAAGGCCACGCGCCGCGTCTCGGTCTCGATCAAGGCCCTCGAGATGAAGGACGAACAGGAAGCCATCGAACAGTTCGGGTCGTCGGACTCGGGCGCCTCGCTGGGCGACATCCTGGGCGCCGCGCTCAAGAACGCGGGCAAGGAATAAGCTTCCTTCCCGACGGGAAAACGGGGCGGCCGGAGCGATCCGGCCGCCCTTTTTCTTGGAGCGTGGGCGCCGGCGGGCGGCGGCCGGGCTGAGCCGTTCTGGGAATCGCTCTCAGCGCAGATCGGCTTTTTCTCCCTTTCGGAGCCGCTGGCGGGACGAAAGCTGTCGGCCTCGAAAGCAAGAAACCTTCGCGACGATACGTTTTGTCTCTTTCTTCCTGTGGCGACAGACGGTTAGGGTGTCGTCCCGGACGGTGAAGCCAAGGCGGGGGCCTGAATGATCAAGTCTGAACTGATCGAGAAACTGGCGGCTGAGAACCTGCATCTCACCCATGCGGAGGTTGAGCGGGTCGTGAACGTGATCCTGGGCCGCATGACCGAGACCCTCTCGGACGGCGGCCGGGTCGAGCTTCGCGGCTTCGGCGCCTTCTCGGTGCGCAGCCGCCCGGCGCGGACGGGACGCAATCCCCGCACCGGCGAGACGGTCGAGGTGCCGGCCAAGGCCGTGCCCTTTTTCAAGAGCGGCAAGGAACTGCGCGAGCGCCTGAACGCTTCCGGCGACGCCTGATCCCTAATCGAAAGACTGAAGATCCCATGAGCCTGCTGACCGAGTTTCGGGAATTCGCCGCGCGCGGCAACGTCGTCGACCTCGCGGTCGGCGTCATCATCGGCGCTTCGTTCGGCAAGATCGTCACCAGCCTGGTGGATCAGGTGGTGATGCCGCCGATCGGCCTGCTGCTGGGCAAGGTCGACTTCTCCAAGCTGGAATGGGTCCTGGTGCCCGAGAACCCGGCGACTGAGGCGGTCGAGAAGGTGGCCATCCAGTACGGCGCCTTCATCAACACCCTGATCCAGTTCCTGATCGTGGCCTTCGTGGTCTTCCTGGCGGTCAAGGCGATCAACAAGATGCGCCGCGAACAGCCGGCCGAGCCGGAAGCGGCCGGCCCGACGCCGACTGAAGCCCTGCTGGCTGAAATCCGCGACGAACTGAAGGCGCGCCCCTAGAGCGAAATCGGTTCACATGCGATCGCATGTGAACCCAGATATTCGCTCAAGGGATTGATGCTGGACCATTGATCTGAGTTCGGATTGATTCAATCCGAACCGATAATGGTCTAAGGGGCCGTCTGCGAGCGCCGCTTCAGGCCCGCGCCTCCATCGCGCGACGAGGTGCGGCCGACGGCGCCAGCCGCAGGGCGGCGCTGGCCCGCGCGGGCAGCGGCCGCAGACAGAAGGAATAGTCGCCGTCATAGGGGGTGGGCCGCCAGCCGGCGTCCTGCATCCCCGCGTCGAAGGCGACGTGACAGTGGCCCCAGCCGCCTTCGCGGTGGGCCTTGTCGACGAGCGGGCCGAGCGCCTGCAGCAATTCGGGCGAGGTCGTCTGCAATCGCACCTTGGCCGCGCCCAAGGCCGGCGCGAGGGTGCGCAGCCCTTCCAAAAGGGACTGGAGAGCGTCAGCCTCGGTCTCGAGGGCGATCAGATCGATGATCTCCAGGATCGGCGGCTCCAGCGGCGTCTGCTTGTTCAGCATGGCGACGGCGAACCCCGTGATGCGCCCGTTCGCGCGATACGCCAGGGTCAGCGGCGGCACCGTCAGGTCGGGGTCGGACAGGCGCCAACGCATGATGGCGGGGCTGCGGTCGGCGATCAGCCGACCTTCTCCCCGCAGAGCGTCCCAGAAGCGGCTGTAGTCCGAATCGTCCGTCAGATCGTCCAACAGACTCACGGCTGAGGGCAGGCGATCCTGTGCGCGCTGCATCCGACCTCCAAGCAGCCGGGGCAGGGGCGACAATTGCTCGCCCAGCAGGCGCGCCACCTGCGGCGCTTGATCGACGATGCGGCGCAGACCACGGCCATAAAGACAGGCCAGCGGGTCCACCAGCCAGGATAGTTTGACGTCGTGGGTGAGCGGCGGCCACGGAATCATGCCGTGACGCCTATAAAGGGGGCTGGAGCGTGCATTCGCGTTCAGCGTGTATCGCGCGAAGCAGTCGGGTTGCTCCACGAAGGCGCGGACCAGATCCCGGCTGCGGCCTCTGTGTTCGCGGGGCACCACGATGGAGTAGCCGGTCGCGCCATACAGCGCCTGATCGCCTCTCCAGAAGCGCTGGATGAAGTTTCCGGCGCAGGCGCAAGGGCCGTCGCCAGCGTCAATGACCCAGCCATGGGGCGTGTTTCGTCCCGCCGCCGCAGGGTTCGACCATAGCCACGCCCATCCTTCGGACGAGCGTTGCGGCCACCATACGCTGCGGTACAGGGCGTTCACGGCCTCGAGATCCGATTGGCGAACCGGGCGGATCGACATCCAGCGCGTCTCCATGGGCGAACATATTGAGGCTACTTGGCCGTAAAAGAGTGTCCATTCGGCTAATGACACGCATAGGGCGAAGAAACGCCGCCGCTGCGACGTCATGTAGGCCGGATTTCGCCGTTAACGCTTGTTTGCAATCCGTGACCGTGCTGTTTCTGCACGCTTCCGCGCCCGTCGGGGGCGCAAGAGATGGAGCTTGCCGTTGAGCACGACGGACGCAGGGGGCGCGCTCGAAGCGCCACGCAAGACCTTTCTGGGTCACCCGCGGGGGCTGGTGATCCTGTTCTTCACGGAGATGTGGGAACGCTTCTCCTATTACGGCATGCGGGCGCTGCTGGTCATGTATCTGACCCAGCACTTCCTGTTCGGACCGGCCGAGGCGCAGGGCATCTACGCCGCCTACGCCGCGCTGGTTTACCTGATGCCGGTTCTGGGCGGCATGATCGCCGACAGATACCTGGGCGCGCGCAAGGCCGTGGTCATCGGCGCCGTGCTACTGGTGGCGGGCCACTTCACCATGGCGTTCGAAGGCTCGGGCGGTAAGGAAAGCCTGACCATCGGCGAGCGCGCCTATCAGATCGAGGTCGTCGGCCGCGATCAGAACCGCACCATGTTCGCCGTCAGCGGCGACGAGCGGGTCCAGATCTCCATCACCCCGGAAGGCGTGTCCAAGGTCGGCGCCGAGCCGGCGGCGGCCCAGGCCGCCGACGCTGCGGCGGTCGTGGCGGTCAGCGAGGGCTTCCCCGCCTTCACGCCCGCAGGCGGCTACAAGGTCGAGACCAAGCGCGACACCGCCTTCGGCGAGCCGGTCCTGTTCCTGGCCCTGTCGCTGATCATCATGGGGGTGGGCTTCCTGAAGGCCAACATCTCGACCGTGGTGGGCGCCCTCTATGAAGAGAACGATCCGCGTCGCGACGGCGGCTTCACCATCTTCTACGTCGGCATCAACCTGGGGTCCCTGCTGGCCACGGCCGCCTGCTCCTACCTGGGCTTCACCTACGGCTGGGCCTACGGCTTCGGTCTGGCGGGCTTCGGCATGCTGTTGGGGCTGCTGACCTTCCTGATCGGCGCGCCCTGGCTGGAAGGCCGCGGCGGACCGCCGGTCCCGCTGAAGGGGCGCTCCATCTTCGGGGTGCCGGTCGAGGCCTTCTTCTGGATCGCGGGCATCGTCGCCGTCTTCCCGGTCTGGATGCTGATGCAGCGTCACGAGATCGTGCAGACGATCCTGATCCCCATCGCCCTGATCACCTTCGTCTCGGTGGTCGGCTACACCGTCTTCCGCCTGAAGGGCGCCGAGCGGTCACGGATGCTGGTCGCCCAGGTGTTGATCTTCTTCTCGGTGCTGTTCTGGGCCCTGTTCGAACAGGCGGGTTCGTCCCTGACCCTGTTCGCCGACCAGTCGACCCAGATGCCGAGCTGGTTCAACGCCGGCTACACCCAGATGTTCAACCCCGGCATCATCGTCATCGGCGGGCCGATCATGGCGGCCCTGTGGGTCTGGCTGGGCAAGCGCAACCGCGAACCTTCGACCCCGGTCAAGTTCTCGGTCGCCCTGGTCCTGGTCGGCGCGGGCTTCCTGCTGCTGTCGTGGGCGGCGGCGAACAACTTCAACGAATCCTTCCGCGTGCCGTTGATGATCCTGTTCCTGACCTACGCCTTCCACACCATCGGCGAGCTGTGCCTGTCGCCGGTCGGCCTGTCGATGATCACCAAGCTGTCGGTGGCGCGCGTGGTCGGCCTGATGATGGGCGTGTGGTTCCTGTCGTCGTCGGTGGCCCACATCGTCGCCGGCTGGATCGCGGCCGCCACCGCCACGGACACCGTGGCCGGCGTCGTCACCAACCCGCAGCTGGCGTTGCAGACCTATGGCTCCATCTTCGGGACCATCGGCTGGACCGGCGTGGGCGTCGGCGTCGTGCTGCTGGCCCTGTCGCCTCTTCTCAAGAAGGGCATGGCGGGCGTTCACTGATCGCCTGATCGGTTTGCGACAAGGAAGGGGCGGCGTCTCGCAGGAGGCGCCGCCCTTTTCAGTTGGTGCGGGTCGCCCGCCTGGGCCGCTTCGCGTTGGGGAGACGAAGCGACGCCGACGGGTCCTCTTCTTGTGGCTCAGAACGTCTTGCGCAGGCGGATCTGATAGAAGGTCCGCGGATCGATGAAGCGGTTCTCGACGAAGGCGATCGGCCGGGTCTCGCGGTCGCCGAAGACGGTCCGCTCGACGTTGAAGTCGTCCCAGAGGTTGACCTGGCCGCGGATCGACAGGGTCGGGGTCGGCTTGTATTCGGCCCACAGCTCGTAATAGTCGTGGCCGCGCCAGCCGTTGATTTCGTCGGGACGGAAGGTCTTCTGGCCCAGCAGCGGGATCCAGGCGCCGCCCCATTGCAGCTTCCAGCTGGTGATGTCCTGCTGGAAGGTGATGGTCGCCTGGCTGGGACGGATGCCCGAGATGGGGCGGATCTCGCCGGTCGTCGGGTCGGTGACCTCGGTGTGGTTCCAGGTGTTTCTGAAGCCGAACTTGCCGCCCGAGAGGCCGAGCTTGTCGGTCGGGACGGTGACGTTCAGCACCAACTGATCCAGCGTGCCGTCGCCGATGTTGCCCACGGCGGCGTAGCCGCCCTCCAGGGGGATGACGTCGATGGCGTTCGAGATTTCGTCGTGGCGCAGACCGACGCTGACGATCCCTTCGCCCCAGAAGCGCTTCTCGAAGGTCAGCTCGCCGACCCAGCGGGATTCGGGCTCCAGATTGACGTTGCCGCCGAAGACATTCTCGTCCTCCAGATCGGCCGAGGCGGCGAAGTCGCCGAAGTCGAGCTGGCCGACCGTGCGCTCGATGCGCAGGCGCACCTGGGTGGAGGCCGTCGGCGTCCAGGTCGTCAGCAGGCGGGGCTTGGCGTAGAAGAAGCTCTTCTCCTGCTCGGCGTCGCCCGACTGGCTGATGGTCGAGGATTCCAGCCGCAGGCCGCCCTCGAGCGTCCATTTGGGATTGATGCGCCAAGTGGCCTTGCCGAACAGTTCGCCGCGCGTCTCCTCGACCTTGACCGAGGCCGAGGGCAGGGGCTTGTTCACCCCGCCGACCGAATAGGTCTGATCGATCTCCAGCATGTTGTAGGCGATCTCGCCGCCGCCTTCGAACTCCAGGGCGGCGGACCGCTCGAAGCGCAGCAGGCCGCGCAGGATGGTCTCGGAGGAGTCGCCGTTGGCGGCGAACCGTTCGATCGGCTCTTCGACCCCGGCTTCGCGGTTCAGGGCGGTGGCGACGTTGTCGAATTCCTCGAACTCGTGGATGAAGCGCGTCTCCAGCTTCAGCCGCTCCGACAGGGGGCGGGTGTAGACGACGCCGACCTCGCCGCTCTTGGAGTCTTCGTCGGACAGGCTTTCGCGCAGCACGTCCGGCGCGGTCTGGCGATAGACGCCGTGCCAGTCGTTGATGCCGTAACGCGCCGTCAGGTCGATCCTGCCGCCCATCAGCGGGCCGGCGTAGGTGCCCCGGATCGAGTTCCCGCCGCCGTAGCCGTCGTTGTAGTAGTCCTCGGCGCGCAGCAGTTCGCCGTTCGGGCCGACGCGGCGCAGGGGACCGGCGCCGTTGGAGTCGCTGTTGGAGATGCCGTCGCTCAAGGTCACCCCCCAGGTGCGGTCGCCCTTGCGCTCGGTGAACTGATAGGAGCCGCCGAACAGGTCCTGGCCACCCTCGAACAGGAAGGCGTTGCCGGTCAGGATGTGCTCGCGGCTGACGGTGTTCTTCAGGATGACGTTGGCGACGACGGAATAGCCCTGCATCTCGATGCCCGGCGCGCCGCCGCGGATCAGTTCGATGCGTTCGACCTGGGCGGCGACGGTGCGGCCCAGGACGTTGGAACCGGTGTCGTTCTTCGACGCCGGGCGCGAGCCGTTGATCAGGACGTTGCCGACCGCGCCTTCGAAGCCGCGCGCGCCGTCGCCGTCGTTGACCGAGAAGCCGGGCACCCGGTTGACCATGTCCAGCGCGGTGTTGGGACGGGCGTCGGCGAAGAAGTCGGGGGTGAAGATCAGGACGGCCTGATCGCTGGGCACGGCCGTCTGGCGGGCGGGCGCGTCCGTCTTCTCGGCGGCCAGGGCCGCGGCGGGAGCTGCAGCCAGCAGCAGGGCGGTGGTCGCCAGCAGGGCGCTCTTGGTGTTCATCTTTCCTCTCCCTCGGTGTCGGCAGAGGTGTGACGGCGGCGACGCCCGATCTCCAGTTACAAGCGGGACAGGTGGATTAAATCGCTGACAGCATTACGGAATAGTCACGTGCGGCGGATTGGCGAGACCTTAGTATAGGGGCATGAAAGCTCGCCTCGCGCCGATCGCCCTTCCCGCTCTGCTGGCCGCTCTTCTGGCCGTGTCCGCGGTTCCGATCGCGGCCCGCGCCGGCCAGGCCCAGACGGATGCGGCGACGCGGGTGGACGAGGTGGTCGTCAGCGCGCGACGGGCGGGCGCGCCCATGTGGACGGTGCGGCGCGACGGCGAGGGGGTGATGATCCTGGTCGGCGCCATCGAGGAGGCGCCGCGCGGCTTCGAATGGCGGGCGCAGGCGCTGGAGGAGGCCGCCGCGCGTTCCGACCGCATCCTGTTCCCGCAGCGCGGCCGCGCCTCGCCCGCAGACGTCCTGCGCCTGATGTGGCGCATCCGCACGATCGGCTGGCTGCCGGAAGGCGCGACGACCGCCGACTATCTCTCGCCTGAGGACCAAGCGCGGCTGGAAGCCGTGATGGCGACCGAGAAGAACGATCAGTGGAGGCGCGAAAGCCTGCTGCTGCTCGCCATCGGCCTGATTCAGGACAGGGCGGGCGAAAAGGGATCGCGGCCGGTCGGCGCCGACGACGCCGTGCGTCGCGCCGCCCGCAAGGCGCGCGTGCCGGTCCGCTCCATCGGGGTGGTGCGCGGCGCCGACCTGGTGGAAAGCCTGATCACGGCCCCGCCCGAGACGCACCGGGAATGCCTGCGCGCGGCCCTGTCCGCGGCTGAGCTGGGACCGGACGCCGTGCGTCTGCGGGCCGAGGCGTGGCGCGGGCTGCGGGTGGCCGAGGTGCTGGCCTCGCCGGTGGATCAGGCGGTGGACCGCTGCTGGCCGTGGGGCGATCCGCAGATCGGGCGGCAGTTGCGCACGGAATGGACCGAGGCGGTCGCCGAGGCGCTGACCCAGCCCGGCCTGACCATGGCGGTCGCGCCGCTGCGCCGCCTGGCCGAGCCGGACGGCGTGCTGGATGCGCTGGAGGCCCAGGGCTTCGAGGTGGACGGCCCGGAATGGCGCGCGGCCGCCTCCGCCACGCACGAAGGCGGTTGACGTCCGGCGTGCGAAGGCCGACGCCGGGGGCATGAGCGAGACCGAACCCAGACTCACGTCCCTGGCCCATGGCGGCGGCTGCGGCTGCAAGATCGCGCCTGACGTCCTGCAATCCATCCTGGCCTCGACGCCGCGCACGGCGGCCTTCGCCGATCTGATGGTGGGGACCGAGACCTCGGACGACGCGGCGGTCTGGCGGCTGAACGACCGGCAGGCCCTGGTGGCGACGACCGACTTCTTCATGCCGATGGTGGACGATCCGTTCGACTTCGGCCGGATCGCGGCGGCCAACGCCCTGTCCGACGTCTACGCCATGGGGGCGACGCCGATCTTCGCCCTGGCCATCGTCGGCATGCCGGTCGGCAAGCTGTCGCCCCAGACCATCGGCCGGGTGCTGGAAGGCGGGGCGGCGGTCTGCGCCGAGGCGGGCGTGCTCGTGGCGGGCGGTCACTCCATCGACAGCCTGGAGCCGATCTACGGTCTGGTCGCCCTGGGCCTGACGCATCCCGACCGGGTGTTGACCAATCGCGGGGCGCGGGCGGGCGACGTGCTGATCCTGACCAAGGCGCTGGGCGTCGGCGTGCTGAGCGCCGCTTATAAGCAGGGGCGGCTGGAGACGGGCGGCTATGAAGCCCTGATCGGCTCGACCACCAGGCTGAACACGCCGGGACCGAAGCTGGCGGCGACGGACGGCGTCCACGCCGTGACGGACGTGACCGGCTTCGGCCTGCTGGGCCACGCGCTGGAGATGGCGCGCGGCGCGGGGATGACGGTCGAGATCGACGCCGACGCGCCCGTCTTCCTCGACGGGGCGCCCGCCCTGGCCCAGGCGGGGGTGCGGACCGGCGCTTCGGTGCGCAACTGGGCGGCCTATGGCGGGGCGGTGACGCTGGGCGCCGACCTGCCGGAATGGCGGCGCGACCTGCTGACCGATCCCCAGACCTCGGGCGGCCTGCTGATCGCCGTCGCGCCCAAGGCGGCCGAAGCGGTGATGGCGCTGGTTCAGGACATGGGCTTCGCCTCGGCGCGCCGCGTCGGCCGGGTGCGCGAGGGCGAGCCGGCTGTGGTCGTGAAGGCGGGGGCCTGATGGCGCGGCTGACGGCGGATGTGTCGCTTGCGGCCCTGGCCCGCTACGACGCCGTCATCGACGTGCGCAGCCCCGGCGAGTTCGCCGAGGATCATCTGCCCGGCGCGATCAATCTGCCGGTGCTGGACGACGCCCAGCGGGCCGAGGTGGGAACCCTCTACGTCCAGAACTCGAAATTCCTGGCCCGCCGTCTGGGCGCGGCCCTGGTGGCGCGCAATATCGCCGCGCATCTGGAAGGGGCGCTGGGCGACCGCGACGGAAGCTTCCAGCCCCTGGTCTATTGCTGGCGCGGGGGGCAGCGCTCGACGGCCATGACCACGGTGATGGATCAGGTCGGCTGGCCCGTCACGCGGCTGGAGGGCGGCTATCAGACCTGGCGGCGGACGGTGGCCGCCGCCCTGCATGATCTGGAGACGGCGCCAGCGCTGAAGCTGGTCCTGCTGGATGGTCTGACCGGCAGCGGCAAGACCGAGGTGCTGGCCCGGCTGGCCGACCACGGCGCCCAGAGCCTGGACCTGGAGGGGCTGGCGGCGCATCGCGGCTCCCTGTTCGGACGCACCGAGGCGGAGCAGCCGTCGCAGAAGCTGTTCGAGAGCCGTATCTACGCCGCCCTGTCCGCTCTGGACCTCAGCCGCCCCGTGGTGGTCGAGGCCGAGGCCAGCCGCATCGGCCGCCTGACGGTGCCGCCCGCGCTGTGGGCGGCGATGAAGGCGGCGCCCGCCTTGCGCCTGTCGGCCCCGTTCGAGGCTCGGGTCGAGCGGGTGCTGCGCGACTATCAGGCGACGACTGAGGATGCGGCCGTGCGCGACGCTCTGCTGGCGCGGATGCCCAGCCACCACAGCCGCGAGCGGATCGCGCAGTGGCGCGCCCTGTCCCAGGCGGGCGACCTGCGCGCCCTGGCGACGGCCCTGATGCGCGACCACTACGACCCGGCCTATCGTCGAGCCTCGGCAGGGTCGCGCGATCTGGGCGAGATCACGATGGACGGCGGCGCGGAGGCTGATCTGGACCGTGCTGCGGAAGCAATTGCGGCTTCCCTCTCCCAATGGGAGAGGGCTTGAGCCTCCAAGAGCGAAGCGATTGGCAAGGCGAAAGGGTGAGGGTTCTCGGCATAAGTCGGCGCACGCCGTCGCGCCACGGCTTCGCCGACTGACGGGACAAGCCCCTCACCCTTTCGCGCAAGAACGATCGCTGACGCTCTCGTGCGCTCAAGCCCTCTCCCGCCGGGAGAGGGTGGACTAGACCGCCGTGCCGCCGACCGTCAGACCGCCGATCTTGAGGCTGGGTTGGCCGATGCCGACGGGGACGCCCTGACCGGCCTTGCCGCAGGTGCCGACGCCGGGGTCGAAGGCGAAGTCGTCGCCGATCATCTGGATCTGGGTCAGGGCCGTGGCCCCGTCGCCGATCAGGGTGGCGCCGCGCACGGGGGCGGTGATCTTGCCGTCCTCGATCAGATAGGCCTCGGTGCACTGGAAGACGAACTTGCCGTTGGTGATGTCCACCTGACCGCCGCCGAAGTTGGCGGCGTAGAGGCCGCGCCTGGTCGAGGCGATCATCTCGGCCTGCGAATCCTTGCCGCCTTCCATGAAGGTGTTGGTCATGCGCGGCATGGGCGTGTGGGCGAAGGACTGGCGGCGGCCGTTGCCGGTGGCCCTGGCCCCCAGCTGACGCGCCGACAGCCGGTCGTGCATCAGACCGACCATGATGCCGTCCTCGATCAGCACGGTGCGCGAGGTCGGGGTGCCTTCGTCGTCGAACGACAGCGAGCCGCGACGCCCAGCGATGGAGCCGTCGTCCACGACCGTCACGCCCGGCGCGGCCACGCGCTTGCCCATCATGCCGGTGAAGACCGACGAGCCCTTGCGGTGGAAGTCGCCTTCGAAGCCGTGGCCGACCGCTTCGTGAAGGAGGACGCCGGGCCAGCCCGCGCCCAACACCACGTCCATCTCGCCCGCCGGGCAGTCGACGGCCTCCAGATTGACCAGGGCCTGGCGCAGGGCCTCGTCCACCTGGGCCTGCCAGCGTTCGGGGGCGACCCATTGTTCAAAGCCCGCGCGGCCGCCGGCGCCGGACGAGGCGCTTTCGCGCTTGCCGTCTTTCTCGACGGTGACGGAGACGTTCAGCCGGACCAGAGGGCGCAGGTCGCTGAGCAGCCGCCCGTCCCCGCGCAGGATGTCGATGGCGCGGCGCTCGCCGACCAGTGAGGCCGAGACCTGCACCACACGCGGATCGCGGGCGCGGGCCCAGGCGTCGATCTCGGCCAGCAGGGCGATCTTGTCCGAGAAGGCCGGGGCCAGAAGCGGATCGACTGGATCATAGAGGCGCTGGTTGGTGTCGCGCGGCGCCTCGGCGGCGGTTCCGTCATAGCCGCGCTTGGCCAGGGCGGCGCTGTCGGCGGCGCGGCGGATGGCGGCGGCGGAGATTTCATTGGCGTGGGCGTAACCGGCCGTCTCGCCCGCCACGACGCGCAGGCCAAAACCTTCAACAGCATCGTAGGAGGCGCCCTTCAGCCGCCCGTCGTCGAAGACCAGGGATTCGCTCTCTGTCTTTTCGAGGAACAGCTCCCCGTCGTCGGCGCCCGACAGCGCGGTATGCAGGATCGACAGGGCCTCGTCCGGGGCTACGCCCGCGGCGTCGAGGATGGGGGAGGGGGAGGCGACGGTGCTCATGGACGCTAGATAGGGGTTGCGGGGGCCGCCGTCACGGCCCGCAAAAGCAATCGGCCCCTCTCGTCGTGCGAAAGGGGCCGATCCGGCGTTCAGTTGGTCGGCGTGGATCAGTCCTGTGACACCTCGCCCGAGCCGCTGACCGACTGGCGCAGTTCGGCGGGGCGGCGGGTCAGGCGGACCTCGCCGCTGCCCGAGACGTCGACCTCGGCCTTGCCGCTGGGGCCGACGCGGACGTCGCCCGAGCCGCTGACGCGCACCTTGGCGTCATCGACGATCAGTTCGTCCATGCGGGCGTCTCCGGCGCCGGAGACGTCGACCGTCACGGTCTCGGCGCGGCCCTGGACCCGCACGTCGGACGAGCCGGTCAGCGTCAGGTCCAGCGACGGCTGGTCGTAGCCGCGGATCTTCAGCTCGGTCGGACCCGACAGATCGAAGGCCTTCACCGAGGGGGCCTTGATGATGATCTTCAGGGCGTCCGTCTCGCTCCAGCCGCGAATGCCGGTGCGCGTCCAGCGGACATAGCTGCGGTCGCCCCGCGGGGCCTCGTCCAGCGTCAGGCGGCCGTTGGAGAAGCGCACCCGATCAACCACGCTCTGGGCGCCCGAGACGGTGATGCCTGGCGTCTCAGCATGCTGGTCGTAGACGACGTCGGCGGGGATGTTGATCGCCAGGCGCTCGTCGCCCGTCCATTCGATGGTGCGCGTGGCGTCGGGTGAAACCTGACCGCGCTCGACGGTGAAGCCGTTGTCGCCGGCCTCGTCGTCGGTGATGACCCAGGTCCAGTCGTGGCGGGCCAGGTCGCGGCCCCCCACGGCGAAGGCGCCGCCGATGCCGACGATGGCCAGGATGAGCCCTGCGCCGGAGATGATGAGCAGATTGCGGATCATGACTGTGTTCTCCTCTCTCTGGCTTTAGGCCTGGGGTTCCAGGGCGGGCTTGATGACGCGGTAATGCAGGCGGGCGTACCAGACGGTGGCGTCGATCAGCCACTTGGTCAGCAGGGCCATGGTCCCGATCATGAAGATGCCCATGCCCATCAGGCCGACGCCCAGAAGCGCGGCGGCCAGCGCCCCGCCCGGCAGGCCCATGAAGGCGCCCGCCACCATGACGAAGCCGCCGGCGATGAAGACGCCGACCCCGCCCAGCAGCAGAGACAGAACCGTGCCGAAGACGGGCAGGGCGATGGGCAGGAGGATCAGGATGTCGATCGCGCCCAGGCCCAGGATGCCGAACACGGCCCCGGCGGCGGATGAGGCTGACGGCTCCTGACGCCAGCGCTGGGCGCCGGCCTCGGCCTTCAGTTCGCGGGCGAGGCGATCGGGATCGCCCAGGGCCTCGGCCACCTCGGCCTCGCTGCGCCCGGCGGCGGCGCCGTCGGCGAAGTGGGCTTCATAGTCGGCCACGATCTCATTGGCGGTCGTTGCGGGCAGGCCCACCAGGCCGCGGCGCAGGCGCGCCAGGAATTCCGCGCGGTTCATTGGTCCTCTCCCCTGTCAGCGTGGGCGGTCGATTCGGTCTTGGCGCTCTGATCGAGCAGGGCGGGCGTTTCGGCCGGGGCTTCGGCGACAATGACGCTTTCGTCGTCATCGCCTGCTATCAGGGCCTCGACGGCGCGGGCGAACGCCCGCCACTCGCCGGTCTGGCCGTCCAGGGCGCGGCGGCCCGCGGCGGTCAGGCGATAGTATTTGCGCGACGGGCCGCTGGATGATTCGACCAGATAGGTCTCGACCAGGCCGTCGGTCTGCATCCGCCGCATCAGCGGATAGATGGTGCCTTCCCCCATGCCGATGGCGTCGGACAGGCGGCTGGCGATCTCATAGGCGTAGCTGTCTCGCCGGGCGAGCAGGGCCAGGACGCATAATCCCAGCACGCCTTTCTTCAGTTGGATGTCGATGGTGTCGGGCATGAAATCCCTCTCGGTCGTCCCTCGTTCGGGTATCCAAGGGGTATCGCAAGGTATCTTGCCGTGCAAGGTAGCTATCGAAACATGACAGCGATTTAATCGACCGCATTTTGTCGAGACGGCGCCATAGGTGCGCTTGATCGCTTGGCAAGGGCGATCCGAGCCGATAAGGACCGGCCCATGACACGCCGAGGTCCTCTGGGCCCGGCGACGCTTGCGAATTGCTCGCAAACGTCTGCTGCTGAACGGTTTATGAGGACTTCTCGAATGGGGATGGGCATGCGAGCCATGGCGCGGTTGGGAGGCGGTATCGCCGCGACCGCCCTTGCCGCCATTTTCGCCGCGCCGGCGATGGCGCAGGATGTGTTGGGTCAGCCGACGCCGGCAGGCCTGGGCCTGCAGACGGCCGGCGCGCCGCTGGCGCATGAGGCCCACTTCTTCCACAACATCGTGCTGATGCCGGTCATCACCGCGATCTGCGTCCTGGTGCTGGCGCTGCTGGTGTGGATCGCGATCCGCTACAACAAGCGCGCCAACCCGACCCCGGCCAAGTGGAGCCACAACACGGTCATCGAAGTGATCTGGACCGTGGTGCCGGTGCTGATCCTGGTCGGCATCTCTCTGTTCTCCTTCCGCCTGCTGTTCGCCTACCATGACTATCCGGATGCGGACGTCACGGTGAAGATCACCGGCAACCAGTGGAACTGGGGTTATGAGTATCCGGACCAGGGCGTGGCTGAGTACATCTCGAACATGCTGCCGGAAGACAAGGCTCCGGCGCACCTGTACCGCCTGGCCGCCGACGAGCCGATGGTGGTGCCGGTCGGCGAGAACGTCCGCCTGCTGATCACCGCTTCGGACGTGATTCACGCCGTGGCCGTGCCGGCCTTCGCCATCAAGGTGGACGCCGTTCCGGGCCGCGTGAACGAGACCTGGTTCCGCGCCGAGAAGGAAGGCGAATACTACGGTCAGTGCTCCGAGCTGTGCGGCGTCGACCACGCCTTCATGCCGATCCACGTCAAGGTGGTGAGCAAGGACGCCTTCGCCGCTTGGGTCGCCTCCAAGGGCGGCTCCATGACCAAGGCCGCCGACGAAGCCGCCGCCGCCGCCGCGCCTGCCGTCGCCGAAGCGCCCGCCGCTCCGGCTGCTGACGCCGCCGCCCCGACCGACGCCGCGCCTGCGGCCCCCGCAACCGCCGCCGCGCCCGCCGCGCCGGCTGCTCAGTAAGAGAGACGCGAGAGCCCAGATCCATGGCCACCGCTGCACTTCACGATTCACACGACCATAAGCCGGGCTTCTTCACCCGCTGGTTCCTGTCGACCAACCACAAGGACATCGGGATTCTGTACCTGGTGTTCGCCATCTTCACCGGCCTCGTCGGCGGCGCCCTGTCGGGCCTGATCCGCTGGGAGCTGGCCGAGCCGGGCATTCAGCTGTTCAAGGAAGGTACGATCATCCAGTACCTGGGTCTCGTTGAGGCCTCCAAGCACGGCTACAACGCCACGGTCACGGCGCACGCCCTGATCATGGTGTTCTTCGTCGTCATGCCGGCGACGATGGGCGGCTTCGGCAACTACTTCATCCCGATCATGATCGGGGCGCCGGACATGGCCTTCCCGCGCCTGAACAACATCTCGTTCTGGCTGATCTTCTTCGCCTTCGTGCTGCTGGTGCTGTCGATGTTCGTCGACGGCGGGCCGGGCCGCGGCTTCGGCGGGGGGTGGACCTCCTATCCGCCGCTGTCGACCATGGGCCATACGGGGCCGTCGTTCGACCTGGCGATCTTCTCGCTGCACGTCGCGGGCGCTTCGTCGATCCTGGGCGCGATCAACTTCATCACCACCATCTTCAACATGCGCGCGCCGGGCATGACCCTGCACCGCATGCCGCTGTTCGCCTGGGGCGTGCTGATCACGGCCTTCCTGCTGCTGCTGTCGCTGCCGGTCCTGGCGGGCGCCATCACCATGCTGCTGACCGACCGTAACTTCGGCACGTCGTTCTTCGACCCGGCCGGCGGCGGAGACCCGGTGATGTACCAGCACCTGTTCTGGTTCTTCGGCCACCCCGAAGTGTACATCATGATCCTGCCGGGCTTCGGCATGATCTCGCACATTGTCTCGACCTTCTCGAAGAAGCCGATCTTCGGCTACCTCGCCATGGCCTACGCCATGGTCGCCATCGGCTTCATCGGCTTCATCGTGTGGGCGCACCACATGTACACGGTCGGCATGAGCGTGAACCTGCGCGCCTACTTCGTGGCCGCGACCATGATCATCGCCGTGCCCACGGGCGTGAAGATCTTCAGCTGGATCGCCACCATGTGGGGCGGCTCCATCACCTTCAAGGCGCCCATGCTGTGGGCGATGGGCTTCATCTTCCTGTTCACCGTCGGCGGCGTGACCGGCGTGGTCCTGTCCAACGCCGGCATCGACTACAGCCTGCACGACACCTACTACGTCGTGGCGCACTTCCACTACGTGCTGTCGCTGGGCGCCATCTTCTCGATCTTCGCGGCCTTCTACTACTGGTACGAGAAGATGTTCGGGGTGAAGTACAACGAGTTCCTGGCCCAGGCGCACTTCTGGATCATGTTCATCGGCGTGAACCTGGTGTTCTTCCCGCAGCACTTCCTGGGCCTGCAGGGCATGCCGCGTCGCTACATCGACTACCCGGAAGCCTTCACCTACTGGAACCACGTCTCGTCGGTTGGCTACCTCATCACCATCATCGGCGTCGCCGTCTTCCTGGTGATGCTGCTGGAGTCGGCCATCCGTCGCCGCAAGGCCGAGGCCAATCCTTGGGGCGAAGGCGCCACCACCCTGGAGTGGACCCTTTCCTCGCCGCCGCCGCACCACCAGTTCAACGAACTGCCGGTGGTCAAGGCGGACAACCACTGATCCGTATCGGATAGACCCGGAGAGGCCGCCCTTTCGAAACCGGAAGGGCGGCCTTCGCGCTTTATATGACCATGACCGAACGCCCCGCCCGCGAGACCCCCCTCGTCACCACGTCCCAGCCGGAAGACTTCTTCCAACTGCTGAAGCCGCGCGTCATGTCGCTGGTGGTGTTCACGGCGGTGACGGGCCTGGTCGTGGCGCCGGGGCAGCTGAGCTGGGTCAACGCCATCGTCGCCGTCCTGTGCATCGCCATCGGGGCCGGAGCGGCCGGCGCTCTCAACATGGCCGTCGAGGGCGAGACCGACGCCCTGATGCGCCGTACGCGCGGTCGACCGGTCGCCGCCGGCCGCGTGCGCAAGAACGACGCCCTGGCCTTCGGCATGGTGCTGTCGGTCTTCTCGGTCATGCTGCTGGGCATGACGACCAACTGGCTGGCGGGCGGGCTTCTGGCCCTGACCATCGTCTATTACGCGTGGCTCTACACCCTGGTGCTCAAGCGCCGCACGCCTCAGAATATCGTCATCGGCGGCGCGGCGGGCGCCCTCCCGCCGGTGATCGGCTGGGCTGCGGTGACGGGCGACGCGCCCTGGCAGGCCTGGCTGCTGTTTCTGATCATCTTCATGTGGACGCCGCCCCACACCTGGGCCCTGACGCTCTATTCGGCCGGCGACTACGCCAAGGCGGGCATTCCGATGATGCCGGTGGCGCGCGGGGCCAAGTCCACGCGTCTGCAGATCCTGCTCTACAGCCTGGTCTTCGTGCCTGTGGCGATCGCGCCGGCCTTCACCGGCCTGGGCGGGCCGATCTATCTGGTGGTGTCGGCGGTCGGGGGGCTGGGCTTCCTGGCCCTGGCTTTCCGCCTGTGGCGCTCGCGCGCGGGCGACCAGCCAGACAAGGCCGAGGCCGTGGGGCGAGAGGCCGCATTGTATGACGTTCGGGTCGAGGCCAAACCGGCTCGCAACCTGTTCGCCTTTTCGATCTTGTACCTGATGGCGTTGTTCTCGGCCCTGTTGGTCGAGCATCTGTCGGGCGTCGGAGTCTGAATCCCATGTCCAAACCAGAGTTCCTGAAGCTGAACGATGAACAGGTCCGTGCGCGCAAGCGTCGCAACGTGGCCATCGCTCTGGGCCTGC
This sequence comes from Brevundimonas sp. SS2672, assembly GCF_059579685.1. Taxonomy (NCBI): domain Bacteria; kingdom Pseudomonadati; phylum Pseudomonadota; class Alphaproteobacteria; order Caulobacterales; family Caulobacteraceae; genus Brevundimonas; species Brevundimonas sp. SS2672. Next base: position 450,995 of record NZ_CM184201.1, read on the forward strand.
TGGCCTTCATCGCCCTGGTCTACACCGTGACGGTGTCGCGCATGCACGCCAACAACCAGGCGCGGCATGAAGCCGAGGCGGCGGCCCTGGCCACGCTGGAGAGGGCCGACCCGGCTCTGCCGGCGCCGGTCCAGCCGGACGCCCCCGCGCCTGTAACCCAGGAGCCTTGAGGGCTGTGAAGAACAAGAATTCGGTCGCGCTTCTGTGCGCGGCTCTGGTGATTCTGATGACGGGCGCGGCCTTCGCCGCCGTGCCGCTGTACCGGCTGTTCTGCCAGGTCACCGGCTTTGACGGCACGGTGAAGAAGGCCGAGGCCGCGCCGACGGCGGTTCTGGACCAGGAAGTCCTGATCCGGTTCGACACCAACGTCCGCGACCTGCCGATGAAGTTCCGCGCGGAGCAGACCAGCCAGAAGGTTCGCATCGGCGAAACGGGCATGGCCTATTTCGAGGTGACCAACACCTCGGACCAGCCGATCCACGCCACGGCCGCCTATAATGTGGTGCCCGAGCGGGCCGGACCCTATTTCCAGAAGCTGCAATGCTTCTGCTTCGAGGGGCAGGAGATCGCGCCGGGCGCGACGGTTTCCTTCCCGGTGCAGTATTTCGTGGCGCCCGAAATGGCGACCGACGCCGAGGTCAAGGGGGTGCGCCAGATCACCCTCAGCTACACCTTCTTTCCAACCAAAGGCTTTCAGCAGGCCGTTGCGAACGACTCTGCTGTTGGCAAAGCCGGAGAGCGGGGGCTATAGCCCTCTTCAAACGACTCTCGCCTTAATTCAGAGACCTTGGGAATGGCTGACGCTCACGCGAAACCGCAACACGACTACCATCTGGTAGACCCCAGCCCGTGGCCGCTGGTCGGCTCCATGTCGGCCTGCATCATGTTCATCGGGGCTGTGGTGTGGATGAAGGGCCTGTTCGGCCTGGAAGCCGGCACCAAGTGGCTGTTCTTCGCCGGCCTGGCCGGCGTCCTGTTCACCATGTTCTCGTGGTGGTCGGACGTGGTGAAGGAAAGCCGCAAGGGCGACCACACCCCGGTCGTGGGCATCGGCCTGCGCTACGGCATGGTGCTGTTCATCGCGTCGGAGGTGATGTTCTTCGTCTCCTTCTTCTGGATGTTCTTCGACATGGCGATCTTCAACGAAGCGCGCACGATCATCCCGGAAGTCGGCAACTGGGCGGACACCGCCGCCGCCTGGCAGACCTGGCCGCCCAAGGGCGTCGAACTGCTGGACCCGTGGAGCCTGCCGCTCATGAACACGGTCATCCTGCTGCTGTCGGGCACGACCCTGACCTGGGCGCACCACGCCCTGATCTCGGGCGACCGCAAGGGCGCCAAGCTGGGCCTGCTGATCACCGTCCTGCTGGGCGTCCTGTTCACCGCGGTTCAGGCCTACGAGTATTACCACATCCTGCACGGCCACCTGTTCTTTAGCGAGGAAGCGGCCCAGGCCAAGCTGTACGGCTCCATCTTCTTCATGACGACGGGCTTCCACGGCTTCCACGTCCTGATCGGCACCATCTTCCTGGCGGTCTGCCTGCTGCGCCTCTACGCCGGCCAGATGACGCCGCAGAAGCACTTCGGTCTCGAAGCCGCCGCCTGGTACTGGCACTTCGTCGACGTGGTGTGGCTGTTCCTCTTCGTCTTCATGTACGTCGTCTTCGGTTGATCGAACCCGACGGACAAGTCGAGCTTTCGTCGGCGCGGGGCCCCAAGCCCCGCGCCGATTTGCTTGTCTGGCCCGCCGTGCGCGCAGGGCTCATGGGACGCTGCCCGGCCTGCGGGCGGGGGCCGCTGTTCGAGGGCTTCCTGAAACGCCGCTCGACTTGCGAAGTCTGCGGCTATGATCTGGGGGCGGTCGAGACCGGCGATGGGGCGGCGACCTTCATCATGCAGATCGCCGGCTTCCTGGTGGGCTTCTCGGCCCTGGCCGTCGAGATCGCCTGGAGCCCGCCGATCTGGCTGCACCTGATCATCTGGCTGCCTCTGGTCGCGGTTCTGGCCGTGGCCTTGATGCGGCCCGGCAAAGGGCTGATGACCGCCCTTCAGATGCTGCGTCAGCGCGGCGCCGATTCACACCGAGAGACCTGATGACCGTCGCCGCCCGGCCTCGCTTTCCCATCATCCTGACGGCGGTCGCCGTCCTGCTGCTCGGCGTCCTGCTGGCTCTGGGCGTGTGGCAGGTGCAGCGGCTGCAGTGGAAGCTGGACCTGATCGACAAGGCTGAGGCCGCTGCGGAGCAGGCGCCCATCGCCCTGACCGACGCCCTGGCGCTGGAGGATCCCGAGTTCCGCCAGGTGGTCGTGACCTGCCGGGGCCTGAACGCGGCGCCCTTCGTCGAGCTTCAGACCATCGAGGACGGCGACGCCGGGGTGCGGCTGATCTCGGCCTGTCCGGTCGAGGGCCGGGGGACCGTGCTGGTCGATCGCGGCTTCCTGCCGGCGGATATCGCCGAGCGTCCCGCCGTGCGCGCAGACGCCGCGGCCATGCCGGTCGTGATCGCAGGCGTGGTGCGCCAGGCGCCCGGCCCCAACGCCCTGACGCCGCCCCCGTCGGGCAAGATCTTCTACGGCCGCGACCGGGCGGCCATGGCTGAGGCTCTGGGCGTGACGGAGGCCGTCTCGCCCTACACCGTCTATGCGACCACCTCGGCCAACCCGGAGCTGACGGGGTTGCGGCCGGTGGCGCCGCCCGCCGCCTTCAGCAACAACCACCTGGGCTACGCCCTGACCTGGTTCGGCCTGGCGATCGTGCTGGTCGTCTTCTACGCGGCCCTGCTGCTGCGCCGCTATCGTCCCATGCCTGCCAAGGACCGCTGACCTGACTGCTCGCCTTCACACCCTGTCCAACGGCGTGCGCGTCGTGTGCGACCCCATGCCCGGCCTGCGCACCATCGCCGTGACCGTGGCCGTCAACGGCGGCGCCCGCATGGAGGACGAAGTCCATTCCGGCTGGTCGCACCTGCTGGAGCACCTGGTCTTCAAGGGCGCGGGCGACATGGGCGCGCGCGAGATCGTCGAGCGCATCGAGGCCGAGGGCGGCTCGATCAACGCCGCGACCGGCTATGAGCGCACCAGCTTCGACGTGCGCGCGCTGAAGGGCAGCCTGCCGCTGGCCATGCAGGTGTTGTCCGACCTGGTGTTTCGCCCGACCCTGTCGCCCGAGGAGATCGAGCGCGAGAAGGACGTGGTGGCTCAGGAGATCGCCGAGGCCTTCGACACTCCCGACGATCATGTGTTCGAGATGGCCCAGACCCAGGCCTTCGCCGGCCAGGCCCTGGGGCGGCCGATCCTGGGTTCGGTCCCCAGCCTGGCCCCCGCCGACCGGGCGGCCGTCGCCGACTGGCGCGCCCGTCTCTACTCGCCCGACCGCATGGTGGTGGCGGTTTCCGGCGCGGTCGATGAGGCCGAGTTGCTGACCCTGGCCGAAGCCTGGTTCGGCCAGGCGGCGTCGGCGCCGGGCGAAACGACGGCGCCGGCCGTCTTCACGGGCGGCGAGGCGCGGCTGGCGCGCAAGATCGAACAGGCCAATCTGGTGTTCCAGCTTCCCAGCCTGGGGGTGAGCGATCCGCGCCAGCCCGCCGTGCGCCTGTTCACCGAAATCCTGGGCGGGGGCATGGCCTCGCGCCTGTTCCAGAGCGCGCGCGAGGATCGGGGTCTGGCCTACGCCATCGACGCCTATCACGAGACCTATGACGATCTGGGCCTGTTGGGCGTCTACGCCGGAGCGGCGGCCGAGCGCTCGCTGGAGCTGGCCGAGCTGTGCGCCGCCGAGATCCTCGACCTGGCCGAAAGGGGGCCGACGGACGCCGAGCTGGCGCGGGCCAAGGCGGTGCTGAACGCCAGCCTGTGGATGGCCGACGAAAGCCCGGCCAGCCGCTCGGGACGTCTGGCGGGGCAGACCCTGGCGTTCGGCGCACCCATGTCGTCCGAGGACAGCGCCGCCCGTATCGAAGCCCAGACGGCCGACGACCTGCGCGTCGTGGGCCGGCTCATGGCGGCGCCGGGGCTGTCGGCGACGGCGGTGCTGGGGCCCCGGGCGGCGGGCGGGGCGGGGCGCGCCTTCCGTCAGCGGATGGCGGCGGGCTGATCGCGGCCTGCTGACGCCGAGATCGCTTCGCGCTATCGTTTGACCCATGGCCCTGTTCGACTGGATGGCCGAGGCGACCGGACCGGTCCTGAACGGGCAGGGGGTGGTGCTGCGCCCGCCGCGTCCCTCCGACTACGTGGCCTGGGCCTCCCTGCGCGAGGAATCGCGCGACTATCTGCAGCCGTGGGAGCCGGCCTGGGCCGAGGACGACCTGACCCGCGCCGCCTTTCGTCGCCGCCTGGGCGTCTATGCGCGAGAGATGGAGCAGGGGACGGCCTGGCCGTTGTTCGTCTTCGATCCGGCGGACGAGGCCCTGCTGGGCGCCATCACCCTGTCCAACATCCGGCGCGGCGTGGCCGAGACCGGGACCCTGGGTTACTGGATCGGCCGCCCCTATGCGGGGCGGGGCGTCGGCACGGCGGCGGTCCGGGCCATGCTGGCTCACGCCTTTGGAAGCCTGGGACTGCATCGGGTCGAGGCGGCCTGCGTGCCGACCAACCATGCTTCGCACCGTGTGCTGGAAAAGGCGGGCTTTCGTCAGGAAGGCGTCGCCCGGGCTTATTTGAAAATTAACGGCCGTTGGGCAGACCATTTGCTGTTCGGCGTCCTCCAGGAGGAGTTCGACGCCAGAGTCGCCCATTCCGTCAGAGTATCGGACCCGTCTTGAGCACACGATCCAGAGCCCTGACGTGGGACCCCACCACGGCGATCGAAGCCCTTGCGGCGGCGGACGCCGCCCTGTGGATATGGACGCCCGCCGAGGATCAGATCCGCTTCACCGGGGCCACCCGGCCGCTCGGCCTGGGACCGTTGGCGCCGCAATGCTCGGGCGCGGCCTTCACCGCCCTGGCCCTGCCGCAGGACCGGGCTCTGGCGGATCGTCTGCTCAAGCCGCAGGCCGAAGGGACGGAGATCGCCGTGCGCTTGCGGATGCGCGGCTGCGAGACCTGCCTGTGGCGCGGCGTCTGGCTGGAGGACGGCTTGCGCGCGGCGGGCATCGTCGCCCTGGAGACCAAGTTCGCGGGCGCCGACCGGGACACGCTGACGGGGTTGCTGGATCGACGCACCTTCCTGGTGCGCGTGGCCGAGACGCTGGGGACGGCGGGCGACTATGAAATGGTGGTGGCCGATCTGGATCGGCTGCGTCGTCTCAACGAAGCCCTGGGCCATGAGCGCGCCGATCTGGTGCTGTCGGCCCTGGGGTCGCGCCTGTCGGCGGCCTTTTCCGAGGACTGCATCCCGGCCCGCATCGGCGAGGACGAGTTCGCCGTCCTGGTACGGCGCGGCGGCAGCGGCGCCAGCGGCAGCGAACGGCTGCGCGAGGCGCTCGAACAGCCCCTGCGGCTGGCGGGTTTCGACATCTATCCCACCCTGTCGATCGGCGCCGTGACGGCCGAGGGCGGACCGGACGCGCCGGACGCCGCCGAACTGCTGCGCCGGGTCGAACTGGCGGTCGAACAGGCCAAACAGGCCGGACGCGGCGGGGCGGCGGCCTATGGTCGGGCGCTGGAGAGCGACAGCCTGTCTCGTCTGGCGCTGGAGGCGGACCTGCGAAACGCCTTCGTGCGGGGCGAGATCGAGCCCTTCTACCAGCCGATCGTCAACCTGGGCACGGGCGCGGTGGCGGGCTTCGAGGCCCTGGCCCGGTGGCGTCATCCCCGGCGCGGCCTGGTGCCGCCGGACGAGTTCCTGACCCTGGCCGATGAAATGGGCCTGATGAACGAGCTCGGCCTGCTGATGATGACCCAGGCGGCGCGTCAGCTGACCGAGTGGCTGCAGCGCCATCCCGGCGCCGGGCGGCTGTTCTGCAGCGTCAACCTGTCGGTGGGCGAGATCGAGCGCGCCCATCTGGTCGAGGACGTGGCCCGCATCATCAAGGAAGCCGGCCTGCCGCGCGGCGCCCTGAAGCTGGAAGTCACCGAGGGCGACATCATGCGCGACACCGCGCGCGCCGCCGAGGTGCTGAAGGCCCTGCGCGAGGCGGGGGCCAGCCTGGCGCTGGACGACTTCGGCACGGGCTTCTCGTCCCTGTCCTACCTGGCCAAGCTGCCGTTCGACACGCTGAAGATCGACCGCTATTTCGTGCTGACGATGGACAAGGACGAGGGCTCGGCCAAGATCGTCAAATCGGTCGTCAACCTGGGGCGCGACCTGGCGCTGGAGGTGGTGGCCGAAGGGGTGGAGAACGCGGTCCTGGCCAAGCTGCTGCTCGACGACGGTTGCCACTACGGCCAGGGCTTCGGCTATGCGCCGGCCCTGCCCGCCCAGGAGGCGGAGGTCTATCTGAACGAGTCCCTCGCCGACGGCGCCGCGCCGATCAAGGCGCGCTCGGTCTAGGCCGCCGTCAGGCCCGGCCGCTCTGGCTGGACAGGCGGGCGGCGTCGACGCCGAGGGCGGCCAGGGCGCGGCTCCATTTGGTGTCGTAGTCGGCGTCAAAGATCAGGGCCGGGTCGGCGTCCGTCGTCAGCCAGATGTTCTCGTTCAGCTCTTCCTCGAGCTGCCCCTCGCCCCAGCCGGCGTAGCCCAGCAGCAGGATGGAGCGGCTAGGTCCGTCCTCGGCGTCGGCCATGGCGGTCAGGGCGTCGCGTGTGCCGGTCAGGGCCAGGCCGTCGCCGAAGGTCAGGCTGGCGTCCTCGCTGGTCCAGTCGTCCGTGTGCAGGACGAAGCCGCGCTCGCGCTCGACCGGGCCGCCGATCAGCACTGAACGGTCGCCCGCGGCGTCGTCGATCGGCGTGTCCAGCTTTTCAAGGACCTCGGCCAGGGACACGCCCGGCGCGGGCTGGTCCAGGCGCAGGCCCAGGGCGTGTTCATCGTCGTGGGCGCAGATCAGGATGACGGCGTGGCGGAAGCGATCGTCGTCGATACCCGGCATCGCCACCAGAAGACGCCCGGTCAGGGAGGAGAAGGCGGTCATGCCTCTATCATCGGGGCGGACGATGGCGGGCGCAAGCCATTCTCAGGGCCCGGCGCGCTTGGCGATCTCCTTACGGGTCTCTATCTGACTCCCATCGTCCTGGATCGTCCGGGCCGAACTCCCGGAGACCCCGACATGACCATCCAGATCGGCGACCGCATTCCCGACGCCACCCTGACGACCATGACGCCCGACGGCCCCAAGCCAGTCACGACGGCCGAGCTGTTCGGCGGCAAGACGGTCGCCCTGTTCGCCGTGCCGGGCGCCTTCACCCCGACCTGTTCGGCGCGCCACCTGCCGGGCTATGTCGACCATCGCGCCGATCTGGCGGGCAAGGGCGTGGACACCGTCGCCTGCGTCTCGGTCAACGACGCCTTCGTCATGGGCGCCTGGGCCAAGGACAATGAACTGAACGGCGCCGACGACATCGTCATGCTGGCCGACGGCAACGGCGACTTCACCCGCGCCGTGGGCCTGTCGCTGGACGCCAAGGGCTTCGGCATGGGCGAGCGCTCGCAGCGCTATTCCATGCTGGTCAAGGACGGCGTGGTCGACCAGCTCAACATCGAGCAGGGCGGCGAGTTCAAGGTCTCCTCGGCCGAGCACCTGCTGGCCCAGCTGTGATGAGGGGCGTCGCCCGGACGGCGGCCCGAGCGGCGGGTTGAGCCATGGGCGACGTCTTCACCCCGGAGAAACGCAGCGCCGTCATGCGGCGGGTGAAGGGGCGCGACACCGCGCCCGAACTGAAGGTCCGGCGCCTGCTGCGGGGTGCTGGGATCGGCTATCGGCTGGGCGGCTGCGGCCTGCCCGGCCGACCCGATGTGGTGATGAAGGGGCGACGCGTCGCGCTGTTCGTCCACGGCTGTTTCTGGCACGGCCATGACTGCCCGCGCGGCGCGCGCCAGCCCCGTTCCAACGCCGACTACTGGCTGGCAAAGATCGATCGCAACCGGGCGCGCGACGGCCGCGTCGCCGCCGAGCTGGCGGCGGCGGGTTGGCGGGTGCTGACCCTGTGGGAGTGCGAGCAGAAGAGGCCGGAGTGGGGCGAGCGGCTGCTGGCTGAGGTGCGGGGCGAAGCCGACGCCGGTTAGGCCACGGCCTGGGCGCCGACTTCAGCGTCGCCGGCGGGGTCCAGGACTTCGCTCAGGGCGGTGAGCAGCACCGCCGGCGTCAGCGGCTTGGCCACGAAATGGTTCATGCCGGCCTCCAGACAGGCGGCGATGTCCTCGGGAGAGGTGTCGGCGGTCACGGCGATGACCGGGGCGTCGGCGTTCGGTCCGCCGCCCGCGCGCAGGCGGCGCGTCGTCTCGCGACCGTCCAGTTCGGGCATCCGCACATCCATGAAGATGACGTCGAAGACGTCGGCGTCACAGGCCTTGAGGGCGGCCATGCCGTCCTCGGCCATGGTCAGTTCGCAGTCGAGGGCCTGCAGGATCACCTGAACGGCGCGGCGGTTGATGGCGTGGTCGTCCACCACCAGAACCCGCAGCGGGCGTTCGGCGTCGGGGTCCGGCTCGGCTGGGGCGGCGGCGAGGGGCGTTTCCGTCTCTTCGCGCGGCGCAGACGGAGCGTCCATTGGGAGCGGCCGCCGGGTCGGCGTCGCGGCGGACGGGGCGCCGGTCAGAGGAGGGGCGGCGAGGAAGGCGGCGACTTCACCGTCTTCTTCGCCTTCCGACAGGGTGAGGGCGACGGTGAAGGTCGACCCCTGGCCCGCCTCGCTGCGGACCGTCAGCCGACCTCCCATCAGTTCGATCAGGTCGCGGCTGATCGCCAGGCCCAGGCCTGAGCCGCCGTAGCGGGCGGCCACGCCGTCGGCGGTCTGGTCGAAGGGGGTGAAGAGGCGCTCCAACTGGCTGGTCGTCATGCCTGGCCCCGTATCGGCCACGTCGATCAGCAGGACATGGCGCCCGGCCTCGTCCCGCCAGGCGCACAGTCGGACGGTGACGGCGCCGGAGTCGGTGAACTTCACCGCGTTGGAGATCAGGTTGTTGAGCACCTGGCGCAGGCGCATGGCGTCGCCCTGGACGATGCGAGGCATGTAGCGCGAACCGTCGAGACGCAGGCGCAGGCCCTTGGCGCGGACGGGACCCTGCCACAGACGGAAGGTGTGGTTGAGCAGGTCGCGCAGATCGAACCCGCGCGTCTCGACCTTGAGGCGGCCGGCGTCGAGGCGGGCGTGATCGAGCAGGTCGTCCAGCAGCTCCTTCATCATCAGACCGGCGTCCTCGATCATGGCCGTCTGCTGGCGGGTCGAGGAGGAGGACGCAGCGACGCGGCTCAACTCATGCGCGCCGGTCAGGATGGCGCCGATCGGGGTGCGCAGATCGTGGGCCACGGCGGCCAGAAGGGCGCTGCGTCCCGCCATGATGCTTTCGGCCTCGCGGCGCTTGTCGTCCGCCTCCTTGAGGGCGCGGGCTTCGGCCGCGCCCGCCGCGTAGAGGCGGCTGCGCGTGGTCAGGCAGAAGAAGACGAAGGCCAGAACCCCGACGGCCACCGGCAGGATGAAGCGTCCCTCGACGTTTGACTGGGCCATGAAGAACGGCGTCAGCGCCAGCACCGCCACCTGGGGCGTGACGGTCCAGATAAAGACCCGCAGATTGCCGGCCGAGGCGATGACCGAATTGATCGCGCCCGCCGCCAGCAGGGTGGTGGCGACCACGCCGCCGGGCAGCCCGCCCATGGTCCACAGGGGGATGGCGATGCTGGCGTAGACGCCGGCGTTGGCCGTCAGGGCCAGGTCGCCCAGGGCGCCGCGCCAGCCCTTGAGCGCCATCGCCTGACCGCGCGTCACCGATGCGAATGCGGCGGCCTCGGCCAGTTGCAGCAGCAGATAGACAGCCAGCCAGACGAGGCAGAGCGACAGGCCGAGGATGGGGCTGAACAACAGGGCGCAGGCCAGACCCACGACGAGTCGTTGGGGCAGCATCTTGTGCCGCTGTCGGATGGCGGAAGCCCACCCGCTCCGGGATGCATCGGTCTGCGTCATGCGGCGATCCGAACGGGCGACGGCGCCCTTCCGTTGCATCATGGCGACGGAGACCTAATGCTCCGTCAACGGCCGGAGCCGACCGCTTCGGCCACGCTGGAAACGCCCTCGGCCCGCAGACGGGCCGCCAGATCGCGCTTGATCCGGCCGACCATGCCGGGGCCTTCATAGATCATGGCCGAGTAGATCTGGACCGCCGAGGCGCCCGCGCGGATGCGGGCCCAGGCGTCAGCGCCGTCGGCGATTCCCCCCACCGCGATCAGCGGCAGGCGCCCGCCCGCCGCCTCGGCCGCCGCCTCCAGCGCCTTCTGGGCGAAGGGTTTCAATGGGGCGCCCGACAGGCCGCCCGCCTCGCCCTTATAGGCGGACCGCAGCGAGGCGGGCCGCTCCAGCGTCGTATTGGACACGATCAGGGCGTCGATGCGGTGGGCGATGGAGGCCTCGACGATCATGCCGATCTCCTCGCCGATCAGGTCGGGCGCGATCTTCAGGAAGACCGGCGCGCCGTCGGCGGGGCGGGCCTCATGGATACGGCCCAGCAGGTCGTCCAGCGCCCCGCGTCCCTGAAGCGCGCGCAGGCCCGGCGTGTTGGGCGACGAGATGTTGACGGTGAAATAGTCGGCCAGCCCCGCCAGCCGCTTCAGCCCCGCGACATAGTCGGCGGCCTTGTCCTCGGTATCCTTGTTGGCGCCCAGATTGGCGCCGATGGCGGTGCGGGTCGGGCGCCGGGCCAGACGGGCGGCGAAAGGCTCCAGCCCCTCGTTGTTGAAACCCATGCGGTTGATGATCGCCCAGTCTTCCGACAGGCGGAACAGGCGCGGTTTCGGGTTGCCTGCTTGCGCGCGCGGCGTGACCGACCCGCACTCGACCGCGCCGAAACCGAGGCGCGACAGGCCTTCCAGCGCCTCGCCGTTCTTGTCCAGACCGGCGGCCAGACCGACGGGGTTGGACATTTCCAGCCCTGCGATCGTGGTCTTCAGGATCGGATCGTCGGCGCCCGGCGCGGGCAGGGGCGCCATCTGCAGGGCGCGGATGGCCAGACGGTGGGCGGTCTCAGGGTCCATCTGGCGCAGCGCCCAGGCGCCGAGGTCGGTCAGGCTCATGTTCAGGCGGTCTCGTCGAGGATCATGCGCCCGTCGGGCGTGACCGACAGGGCGCGGGCGGCGCGCGTCGCCGCGACGGGCAGGGGGCCGTAGATGTGGGGAAACAGGGCGCCGCCGCGCGACGGCTCCCAGATCAGGGCGTCGCCCAGGGCGGTCAGATCCACCTCGACCAGCATCAGCTCGGCCTGATCGGCGTAATGTTTGGCCGCCGTGGCTTCCAGCTGATCGGCTGCCGACAGGTGGATGTAGCCGTCGGCCCGGTCCACGGCCGAGCCGTCATAGCGGCCCTCGGCCAGGGCGGCGCGCCAGTCGGCGCGACTCAGGATCTTGAACGCGACGTCGGGCCGGTCGGTCACGCTACGGTCTCCGGGGTCAGCCAGCCTTCATAGGACGGGCGCCCGGCGACATCGACGCTGAAGACCGCCGCCGCCCCGGTGGGGAAGCCGCCGCTCATCTTGTCCAGCACCGCGGGCGAGGCGGCGCTCTCGATCAGGTATTCGACCGCCAGCTGATGCACGCCGGGGTTATGGGCGATCAGCAGCAGGCAGCCCGCCTGGTCCTCGGCCGCCTCGACCGCGCGGCGCAGGACGTCGGCGGGGGCGTTGTAGAGGGCGTCGGAGACGTGCAGCTCGACATCGCCGAAATGCTCGCTGACCCCGTCCCAGGTGTCTCGCGTGCGCTGGGCGCCCGAGACCAGAGCCATGTCCGGCCTCATGCCGCGTTCGGCCAGGGCGCGGCCCATGGCGCCGGCGTCGCGGCGGCCGCGTTCGCTCAAGGGCCGGGCTGTGTCGCCGCCCGGCGCCGAGGCTTCGGCCTTGGCGTGACGCATCAGGATCAGTCTCTGCATGGCGAGGGCTTTACGGCTGTTTGCGCGCGGCGCCCATAGGGTGCGCGGGACGGGCGCGCGCGTGATGGTCGCGCGCGGCGGGCGAGGGGGTCAGGGACGGGCGTCCGGCCAGCACGGCCTGGGCCAGGCCGCCGGGCCGCACGCGGGCGTAGGCGCGACGCGAGGCTTCCAGCATGATCAGGCCCGCCGCGCCGGGAAACAGCTTCGGCCCCACCTGCTCCAGACCGTCGGCCAGCGGCAGCATCGGCCGCCACGGCGGGACGTAGAGGGCCTGGGACCAGGCGGTCGGCTCCAGCCCGACCTCGCGCACCAGCCGCTCCAGCTGGCCGCGCGTGAAGGGGCGGCCGTGGCCGAAGGGGGTGGTCTCGGCCCGCGCCCACATGCCGCCGCGCGCCGCCGCCGCCAGGATGATGCGCCCGGCCGGGGCCAGGACGCGCACCGCCTCGGCCAGCAGGCCCTGCGGATCGTCGGCCTCTTCCAGCGCATGGACCAGCAGGATGCGGTCGAACGTCCCGGCCGCGAAGGGCAGGCGACGGTCGTCGACCAGGACTGTGCGGTTGCGTCCCGCCGCCGCCCATTGCTCGGCGCCCTGTCCGCCCGGCATGGCGGCGATCACCCGGCGCGCGCCGATGAAACCGTCCAGCCAGGGCGTGGCGTAGCCCAGACCCAGGACGTCGCAATTGTTGGCCTCGCCCCAGGCGTCCTCCAGCCGTCGCGCCAGCATACGCCGGGCCAGCGCGCCGGTCGGCTCGCCATAGAAGGTGCGGAGATCGTCGATGCTGCGGCGCATGGGGCCAGTATGGCGGATTTCGCGGCGGATGTCGGCTTTCCCGCCTAAAACCGTTCGTCCCGGCGTCCGTCGGGATGAGCGGAGTTTGTCGTGCGGCCCCGGTAGGATAGGGTTTCGATAGGAGACCTCCCCATGACCCTGACCGTTCGCCAGTTCCCCTGCCTGTCCGACAACTACGGCTTCCTGATCCGCGACGAGGCGACGGGGCTGGTCGCCGCCGTGGACACGCCGGACGCCGAGGCCATTCTGGACGATCTGGAGGCGTCGGGCTGGGGGCGGCTGGATCTGATCCTGAACACCCACTGGCACGCGGACCACACCGGCGGCAACGAACGGCTGAAGGCCGAGACCGGTTGCGAGATCGCCGGACCGGAGGAGGTGCGCCGCACGGCGCCGCTGGATCACGTCCTGGTCGACGGCGAGGCGGTGCGCCTGGGCGAGACGGCCTTCGACGTGGTGCTGTCGCCGGGTCATACCCTGGGCCATGTGGTCTATCATGCGGCGGACGACGGCCTGGCCTTCGTCGGCGACGTCATCTTCGCCCTGGGCTGCGGACGGCTGTTCGAGGGCACGCCGCAGCAGATGTGGGACAGCCTGAACCGCATCGCCGCCTGGCCCGAGGCGACGACCCTCTATTGCGCCCATGAATACACAGCGTCGAACGCCCGCTTCGCCCTGTCTCTGCCGGACGCCGATGAGGCGTTGAAGGCCCACGCCGAGGCCGTCTTCGCCGCCCGTGAGCGCGGCGAGGCGACCGTGCCGACCACGGTAGGGATCGAGCGCCGCTTCAATCCCTTCCTGCGCGCCCGCGACGCCGCCGACTTCGCCGCGCGCCGCGCCCTCAAGGACGGTTTCAAGGGCTAGGACGCCCCGCCGGATTTCCAGTCACCCATCATCGGAGATGTTCATGCAGTTGAAGGATCGGGTTGCCATCGTGACCGGCGCGGGCGGGGGCCTGGGCCGCTGTCACGCCCTCTATCTGGCCGGTCAGGGCGCCAAGGTCGTGGTCAACGACCTGACCGAGGCGGCGGCGCAGGGCGTGGCGGACGAGATCGTCGCGGCGGGCGGTCAGGCGATGGCGGCGGCGGGCTCCGTCACCGACGTCGACGCGGTTCAGGCCATGGTCGAGGCGGCGATGAAGGCCTGGGGCCGCATCGACATCCTGATCAACAACGCCGGCATCCTGCGCGACAAGAGCTTCTCGAAGATGACGCTGGACGACTTCCGCCTGGTGGTGGACGTGCATCTGATGGGGGCGGCCATCTGCTCCAAGGCGGTGTGGGAGATCATGCGCGCGCAGAGCTACGGCCGCATCGTCATGACGACCTCGTCCTCGGGCCTCTACGGCAATTTCGGCCAGGCCAACTATGGCGCGGCCAAGCTGGCGCAGGTGGGCCTGATGCAGACCCTGGCCATCGAGGGCGCCAAATATAACATCAAGGTCAACGCCCTGGCGCCGACCGCCGCCACCCAGATGACGGCGGGCATCCTGTCCGAAGAGGTGCTGAAGGCGCTGGACCCGGCCCTGGTCAGTCCCGGCCTGCTGGCGCTGGTGGGCGAGGCGGCGCCGACGCGGGCCATCCTGTGCGCGGGCGGCGGGCATTTCGCCACGGCCAATATCACCCTGACGCCGGGCGTGCGCATCGGCGGGGCTGCGGACGCGGGCGAACAACTGATCGCGCGCTGGGACGAGGTCTCGAACCGCGAAGGCGAGACCGTGCCGGAGTTCGGCTTCCAGCAGGCGGCGCAGGAGATGGCCTCGGCGGGCGTGACGGCGCCGGTCGCTGCGGGATGAGCCTTCAGGCGCGGCGGCGTTCGTCGCCGCGCCACAGCCACAGGCCGCCGAAGATCAGGGCCAGGGCGATCAGCGTCAAAGCCTGGGGCGCGACTTCGGCCAGGCCGGCGCCCATGGCGTTCATTCGCACGAAGGCCTGAACCGCCGCGGTCGAGGGCGACAGATGCGCCAGCCAGACCAGCAGTTTGGGCATCATGAAGTGCGGCCAGGCCGCACCCGCCAGGAAGAACAGGGGCGCGGAGGTTCCGACCAGCACCTGCAACACCCGCTCGTGCCGGTCGAACAGTCCGCCCAGCAGCAGGCCCAGCGCCGCAACCCCGGCCGAGAAGACCGGCGCCAGCAGGATCACCCCGGCCATGTCGCCCGCGCGCGGATAGTCCTGAAACCAGAAGACGAAGCCGAAATAGAACAGGCAGGACGCCGTGCCGATCGCCGTCAGCGCCAGCCACAGACCCAGCCGGGCGCTGCGCCGCATGGGGGATGCGCCGGTCTCGCGACGCAGGGCGGCGATGACGCCCGCGCCCAGCAGCAGGGTCTGCTGCAGGATGATCAGGCTGACGGCGGGCACGGCGTAGTCGCCATAGCCCTCGGTCGGGTTGAACAGGGATTCCTGTTTCAGGCTCGGCGCCAGTCGGGCCGCGCGGGCGGCCTCGGGCAGGCCCTCCAGCCGCGTCTCGGCGACATGGGCGGCGGCCGCCGCGACCGCCTTGCCGACCGAGGTGACGCGAACCAGATAGCCGCCGTTCAGCCAGACGGCCACGCCGTTGGGCGCGCCGCGCGCCAGGTCTGCTTCAAACCGTTCGGGCAGGATGACGACGCCGTCGACCACGCCGCGCCGCATCAGGTCGGAGGCCTGGGCGGTCGAGGGGAGGACAGCGGCGACCTCGATCGCGTGGGAGGCGTTCAGGTCTTCGACCAGGGCGCGGGTCAGGGCGCTCTGCGTCGGCGTCACCACGGCGACCGGCAGGCCCGTCGCCGCCTGTCCGGCGTAGGCCGCCGGATAGTAGAAGGCGTAGAGAACGACGGCCAGGATCAGCAGGCTGCTGACCGGCCGGGCGCGCGGCAGGTTGCGGAATGTGGCGATGAAGGCGGCGCCGACGCCCTGTTCGGGCAGGGGAAAGGCCAGCGCCTCGGCCTTGGGCGCGCGGCGGGCACGCAGGCGGATCAGCACGGCCGAGACGATCAGGGCGATCAGGGTGACGGCGCTGAGGATCGCCAGGTCGCGCCAGGCCCCGCCGGGCGCCGCGCCGGTCACCATCTGGCCGGTCTGCAGCCGCAGATAGTGGGTGTAGGGCAGGATGTCGCTCCAGATCTCGGGCGAAGCGCGGCCCGTGATCCAGCGGCAGGGTGCCGTTCGAGAAGGCGATGGCCGCGCCCGAATAGATGGCGGTGGCCGAAAACGCCATGTCGACGTCCCCCAGCAGGGCGACCAGCAGGGCCGACAGGGCGACGCTGACCGCCATCAGGGCCGCCATGCCCAGCATCAGCAGGGGCAGCGACCCGGCCACGCCCCAGCCTCTGATCCCGCACAGCCAGCCGATCCAGGCCAGGCCCCACAGGGTGAAGATGACGAAATGCGGCGTCAGCCGCCCGATCAGGGCCGCCGTCGTCCGCCCGTCGGTCTGCGTCTTGAGCGCCTGGAACGAGCCGCCCTGCATCAACCGCCCGACCGCCAGCACCGCTGAACAGGCCGCCAGCAGGTGCAGCACGCCGGGCGCCAGCAGGCCGCCGAGGAACAGCTCGAAGCTCAACTGCGGATTGCCGATGATCGACACCTGGACGGCGGGCGGCTCCAGCGCCGTGGCGGGCAGGCCCATCTGGCGCGCCCGCTCTTCCAGCCGGGGCGCGGCGGCCGAGGCGATGGCCGAGGTCTGGCCCAGGGCCGACAGGGCGCCGACGGTCTGGAAGGCGCCGTTGAACGATACCGTCACCTGCTCCGGGCGGCGAAAGGCGCCTTCGGTGAAGCCTGAAGGGAAGTGGGCGATGCTGTAGACCTCGCCGCGCCGCATCAGGGCTACGGCCTCATCCACCGTCGCCGGGGCGTGGGCCACCCGCACGCCGGGGCCGGCCTCCATGTTGCGGATGGCCGCGCGGCTGAAGGCGGAATTGTCCTGATCCACCACGGCGACCGGGGCCTGGCGGATCACGCCGGGGGCCAGCATGGCCGCGATCACCGCCAGCAGGATCAGCGGCAGGCCGAAGGCGACGAAGGCGTCCCACGGGCGGGTCGCCAGCCGCCGCGTCTCGTCCTGAACGGCCGCGAGGAAGACGGCCGCCCCGCCCTTCATCGCGACGACCAGTCGAACAGGACGCTCATGCCCGGCCGCAGACCTCCGATCGGCCGGGCGGGTTTGGCCTTCACCTGAAAGCTGCGCACGTCATAGCCGCTGGACTGGCGGGTCGAGCGCCAGGTGGCGAACTCGCCCTGGGGGCTGATGGCGGTGACGCGGAAGGCGGCGCCCTTGATCCCCAGCGCGGGCACGTCGCCGCGCACGGTCGCGCCGATCTTCAGGTCGCGGAACTGATCCTCGCGCACGCTGAAGGCGACCCAGGGATCGGCCGTATCGACGATGGTGAACACCGGCACCCCAGTCAGCACCAGTTCGCCGACATTGGCGAAGCGTTCGGACACCTCGCCGCCGTGGGGGGCGGTCAGGCGGGTCTCGCCCTGCAGGCTCTCGACCTCGGCGACGGCGGCGCGGGCGCCGCTGACGTTGGCGTCGGCGACCGACTTCTCCTGCGGCCGGGTTCCGGCCAGGGCCTTCAGATACTGCTGGCGGGCGGCCTCGGTCTGGGAGGCGGTGGCGGCGCGGGCGGCGACGGCCTCGTCGCGGCGCTGGGCCGAAATGACGCCCTCGGCGAACAGGTTTTCGGCCCGGCGCGCAGTCTGGTCGGCCAGGCGGGCGGTGGCCTGGGAGGCGCGCCAGATCGACTCGACCGTTTGCACGTCCTCGGCGCGGGCGCCCTCGCGGCTCATGGACTGGATGGCCTCGGTCGACTGCAGCAGGGCGCGGGCCTGGGCGTCCTTGGCCTCGACCTCGGGGCTGCTCATCAGGGCCAGTTCCTGCCCGGCCTTCACCTGATCGCCCTCGGCGGCCAGGAAGCGTTCGACGCGGCTGGGCACCTTGGTGGCGACGGTGAAGGTCTCGGCCTCGACCATGCCCTGGACCTGATCCGGCGCCGGGCGGGCGGCCAGGAACAGGCCCACGACGATGAAGGCGATCAGCAGGACCACGCCCGCCGCGACGATCAGGGGCAGGGCGACCGGCGCGGCTTCGGCGGGGGCGCTTCGGCCGGCTGGGGCGGCGTATAGGCCGAGGAAGGCGTCTCGCTCATGGGGCGCTGATTCATGGGGCGCTGATCCGGTCGTCGCGTTGCAGATAGTCGTTCAGGGTCTGGTCGCTTCCCGCCGCCGCCAGCAGGGCCGACAGGCTGAGGTCGTATTCATAGGCCGCCGCCGCCCGTTGCAGCCGCGCCGTCCCCAGCAGGTTGCGGGCGTCGATGACCGAGGCGGCGGTCGCCTCGCCCTCGCGGAAGCCGACCTCCTGAACGCGCAGGTTCTCGCGCGCGGCCGCCAGGCTGCTGTCCATGGTCAGGAACTGCCGCCGCGCCAGCTCGACCTGGTTGTAGGCGCGCGTGACCAGCAGGCGGGCGTCGTCGCGGGCCTGGCGCTCGACCTCGCCGGCGGCCGAGGCCTGGGCGCGGGCGGCGCCGAGCATCCTCCGCCGGTCCAGCGACGACATCAGGGTGTAGCGGGCGCCCAGCCCAAAGGCCCAGTCCGGCTCGGTCGGCAGGGCGTCGTCCGGGTTCATATTGTAGGTTCCGAAGGCGTAGACCGACGGCTTCATCCGCGAGGCCGCGAGATCCGCCCCGGCCTCGGCCAGATCGCGCCCGGCCTGGGCCTGAACGATGCGCGAATTCGACTGGCCCGCGCTGTCCAGGAAGACGGAGGCGGGGCCGACCGGATCGCGATTGACGAAGAGGGGCGTGGTCGGGGTCACGCCCGCCTCGACGTCGGCGACGCGGGCCAGGGAGGCGACGGCGTTCTCATGCTCCAGCTCGGCGCGGTTGACCTGGCGCTGGGCGGCGTCGCGGGCGACCTCGACCTGAAGGGTCTGGGCGCGGCTGAGCATCCCTTCCTCCTCCATGCGCCGAGCGTTGTGCAGGTGCAGGTCGAACCCGTCGCGGGTTTCCAGCGCGATCTTCAGCGCCTCGGCCGCCAGCACCTGGCCGAAATAGGCGCGGGCCAGGTTGACGCTCTCCAGGTTCAGGGCCTCCTGCCGCCGGGCCTCGGCCAGGTCGACATTGGCCGCCGCCGCCCGCCGCAGCGCGGGGATGGCCCCGCCGGTGTAGATCGGTTGCAGCGCCGTGACCGTCGGGCGGAAGGTGGTGTCGTCCACCTGCAGGCGGATGTCGTGGGGCAGGGCGGCGAAGATCTCCGGCAGGGCGGCCTCAAGCCGCTGGCCCACCGCGTTCAGCACGTCGCCCGGCACGCCCGGCAGGTCCGAGATCAGGCCGGGGATGGCGGCGCCGAGGTCGGACTGGGCGCGGTCCAGCGCGTCCGACAGCGACAGGTCGAAGGTCTTGCGATAGCGGATCAGCTGGGCGTCCAGCGACACCGTGGGCCGGTTCAGTCCGGCGGCGACCTGGGCCTGGGCCTCGGCGGCCTCGACCCCGTAGCCGGCGGCGCGCCCGAGGCTGGAGGTGGTGCGCAGCCGCGCCTCGGCTTCGGCGTAGGTCAGGGGCGTGCGCGACGTCTCCTGGGCGGCGGTAGGCTGAACCTGCGCCATGACGGGCGTCGCGCCCAGGGTCAGGGCGCCCGCAGCCAGGGCTCCACGCCATCCGATCCAAGCCCTAGCCATCGCTTCAACCCCGCAATCAGCCGTGAACAACGATCCTGAAGCACGGCCGTTGCGTCAAGCAAGCCGCGCCAATTGCAAAAGGCGCGCTCGCCGTGACGAACGCGCCTTTCGATTGAAGACGAAGGTTTCCGGCTGCGCCTAGAGACCCGGCAGCTTGAACCGGCTGTCGCGACGCGGCGCGATGGTGATGCCTTCGCGGCCGCCGGTCAGGGCTTCCAGGCGCGCGTGCTCGCTGGAGGCGTCAATCGTCTTGGCGCCTTCCGAGGTCTGGCTGACCGTCGCGGCCTGGCTGGCCGGATCGTCCTTGCGCCAGAACATGATGCGGTTGGCCCAGCTTTCTTCCTTGTGCGCCAGGCCGCCGAACTCGTCGTCGACGACATAGCGGGCCAGGGGGTCGGCGCGGTCGGCGCCGGCCTCGGCGGCCAGGACCTGTTCGCCGGGGGTGCGGGTCACCGCCTGGCGCTGGCCCAGCAGAATCTGACGGGCGGCGCTTTCAGGCGCCAGCTCCTGCGGGCGCGGGGCGCCGGGCGAAGGCGGGGTCAGGCCGTATTCCGGCGGCACCACCAGGGGGGCGCTGGCCACGGTGACGAATTCGTCCGGCACGACCTTGGTCAGGCCGATGCTCTGCTTCATCGATCCGCAGGCGCTCAGGCTGAGGGCCGCGCCGGCGGCCAGGGTCACGATCAGGACGGGACGGTTACGCATGGGTCGTTCGGCTCCGGGAGGCGCGCCGCACGGGCGCAGGCTCGGGTCGATAGTTAAGGGGGTGTGATTACGACTTTTCGTGGGCCGCGCCAACTGTCGAACGGCGCTCGGACAGGAAGCTGTCCAGGATCAGCAGCACGACGCCGACGGTGATGCCGCTGTCGGCGATGTTGAAGATCCAGGGAAACAGGCCCGTGCCGGAAAAGTCGAGAAAGTCGACCACGCCGCCGAAACGGATGCGGTCGACGACGTTGCCGACGGCGCCGCCCATGACCAGACCGATGGCGGCGATCAGCAGGCGGCGATCGGCCCGCGTCGCCCACCAGGCCAGCAGGCCGGCCACGACGACGGAGAAGACGCTCAGGATCCAACGCCCCGCGCCGCCGCCGAACAGGCCGAAGCTGACCCCGGTATTCAGCACATAGGTCAGGTTGAATACGGGGGGCGCCACCTCGGCGATGCGATAGCCGTCGGGGATATTGGAGATATGGGCGGCGTCGATGGCCCCCAGCACCCAGGCCTTGGTCAGTTGGTCCAGGATGATGACGGCCAAGGCTATGCCGTAGGCGCCGAGCGCGAGACGGGAAATCTTCATGCCGAGCGAGTTAGCAGGAAGACGTTCGGCGGCGAAGAGGGAAAGCGAAGAGGCGCGGATCGTCCGCACGGCCTTTCCCCCCGGTTTTCCCTCGCTATAAGCAGGGCATGACCCTGCCTCATCCGCTGCCCCGCCTGTCCGCCGTCGCCGACGACTACGACATCCTGCTCTGCGACGTCTGGGGCGTGATCCACAACGGGCGCGAAAGCTGGCCGGCGGCCTGCGAGGCCCTGACGAAGTTCAATGAGAAGGGCGGCCACGTCGTCCTGATCTCCAACTCGCCGCGCCCGTCGCCGGACGTGGTGGCGCAGCTGGACGCTCTGGGCGTGCCGCGCAGCGCCTGGAAGGCCTTCGTCACCTCGGGCGACGCCACCCGCATGGAGTTGGCGCGCCGCGCGCCCGGACCGGCCTGGATCATCGGGCCGGATCGCGACTTCGTCCTCTATGAAGGCCTGGACCTGACCAGCGCCCACGATGCGGGCGACGCGGCCTTCATCTCCGTCACCGGCCCTTATGACGACACGACCGAGACGCCCGAGGACTATCGCGAGCGGTTGACGCCCGCCGTCGCGCGCGGGCTGGAGCTGATCTGCGCCAACCCCGACCGCATCGTCCAGCGCGGCGATTCCATCATCTACTGCGGCGGCGCCATCGCTGATCTGTATGAGTCGATGGGCGGCCGCGTGGTCATGGCGGGCAAGCCTTTCGCGCCCATCTACGCCCTGGCGCTGAAGGAGGCCGAGGGTCTGATGGGTCGCGCGGTCGATCGTTCGCGCGTCCTGTGCATCGGCGACGGCGTGGTTACGGATGTGCTGGGCGCCGCCGAGCAGGCGCTGGACTGTCTGTTCATCGCCCAGGGCATTCACGGCGACGCGGCCAAGGGCGCGGACGGGGCCCTCGATCCGGCCCGCGCGGCCGAACTGCTCCGTGCCGAGACGACCTTCGCCCGCTACGCCGCTCTGGAACTGACGTGGTGAGTCTCGCCATTTCGTCGCACCTGCCTTAAAGGGCCGCTCATGGTTGATATGGTCCAAGCGCACCCGTCGGGCGGTTACATCCTCGACGAACTCCACGTCGGCATGGCCGCCGAGAAGACGGTTCACGTCACGGAGGAGCGGATTCGTCTGTTCGCCGAGGCCTCCGACGACTTCAATCCGGTGCATCTGGATGAGGCCTTCGCCGCCAAGACGGCCTATCGCGGCCGCATCGCCCACGGCCTGCTGTCGGCGGCCTTCGGCTCGGCGGTGGTGGGGACGATCCTGCCGGGGGCGGGCTCGATCTACATCTCCCAGACGCTGGCCTTCCACTTCCCGGTGCGGATCGGCGACACGGTGCGGATCGTCATCACCGTCATCGGCCTGGACCATGACAGCGCGCGCGGCGAACTGCGCTGCGAAGGCTTTGTCGAGGACAAGCTGATCATGGACGGCGTGGCCGTCGTGCGCGTGCCGCGCCGCCGCAAGCCTTCCGCCCGCTGAAGGCCGCCTGAAGTGGTCGAGGTCATTCGCGACTGGCGCGGCCTGACGGACGCGCAGAAGGGGGCGGCTGTCGCCGTCGGCGCTTTCGACGGCGTGCATCGCGGCCATCAAGCGGTCATCGCTTCGGCGCGTGGGGCGGCCGAGCGCCTGGGCGTTCCCCTGGCCGTCGTCAGCTTCGACCCTCATCCGCGCCGCCTGTTCCAACCCGAGGCCGCGCCCTTTCGTCTGATGACGCCGGACCAGATGGCCCGCGCCCTGGCGCCGCTGGGCGTCGATCGCCTGTATCTGCTGCCGTTCGATCGCGAGATGGCGGGCATGACGGACGAGGAATTCGCCCGCCGCGTCCTGTCCGAAGGCCTCGGGATCGTCCATGCCGCCGTCGGCTTCGACTTCACCTTCGGCAAGGGCCGCTCCGGCTCGCCCGCCTTGCTGCAGGCTTATGGCGAGACGCTGGGCTTCGGCGTCTCGGTCACCGACCGCATCGACGACGCCTCGGGCCTGAAGCTGTCGTCCAGCGCCGTGCGCGAGGCGTTGAAGGCCGGGGACATGGATCGCGCCGCCGCTATCCTGGGCCGCCCCTTCACCATTCAGGGCGAGGTGATCCACGGCGACAAGCGCGGCCGCACCATCGGCACGCCCACCGCCAACATCGCCATGGGCGACTATATGCGCCCGGCCTACGGGGTCTATGCGACCCGCACCCGCCTGCCCGACGGCCGGGTGGTCAAGGGCGTCGCCAACCTGGGCGTTCGCCCGATGTTCGAGATCGAAGAGCCGCTGCTGGAAGTCTGGCTGCTGGACTTCGACGAAAGCCTCTACGGCCAGGTGCTGGAGACCGAACTGATCGCCTTCCTGCGCGGCGAGATGAAGTTCGACGGCCTGGACGCGCTCAAGGTCCAGATCGACGCCGACGCAGAGGCGGCGAGGGCCGTGCTGGGCTGAGGGCGCTGCGACTTGCAGGCGACCCGGCCCGTTCCCAGTTTTACCGAATGAGGTTGGCGGGAGTGGGAATGAAAGAAGATTCGGGTGTTTGGATCGCAGTCGCAGGTGTCTGTGTCCTTTGGAGCATTGCTGCTGCGCTCAGCGGAACGGGCGTATCGGCGCCATTGCTGATCGGGACCTCGGCCTTGATTTTCGGCGTCAACGCCGATGCCCGGCGCTGGGCCATGGACAAGCTGTCGTGGGCCCTTTCCGGCTCGTCGATACGGCTCGTGCTGGTGATGACCGGTGTGATAATGCTGTGGCAGACCGTCGGGCTGGAACTGGCCCTGTTCGCCGCCGGAGACGTGCTGGCCTATCTCGAAGTCCTCACGGCCGTCAGCGTGATGGCCGCCCAGGCACGGTTGGCGCCGGTCAGGGTGATGATGGTGAGGCGCGTGACGGCGCTCGTGCAGCCCTTGCGTCGGTTGAACCTTAGAATACGGAAGCGCCGCATCTGGCCAAGGACCCCGCCGCCTTCTGGCGACGCTGACGGACCCGCGGTCGTGTGGGCCTTCGCCTGACGCTTCGTGCCTAGCTCTCCGCCTTTTCGGCGATGGCCATCAGGTCGTCGTGCAGCGACTTGCCCTTGTCGTCGATGATGTCGGCGATGCGCCACATCGGGCCTTCCTTCAGCAGTTTCAGCGTCCGGCGCCGGTCCTCGCCGTGGTTGGTGAAGACGACGTCGGCCGTGGCCGCGCGCGGACCGTCCGGCGTCATTGTCACCGTTTTCAGCGCAAAGCCGTCGATGTCCTGACAGGCGCAGATCGGATCGTGGTCGAGGTAGGGGGCGCTGTTCGTGCGATTGGCTTCGCGGTCGTCGACGCCGATCAGGGCGTTCATGGTGCGCGAATAGAGCGGGTCACGGCCGGGGGTGATGGTCGCCTCGGCCGGGTCGGGCGTATCGCGCGGCTCGCTGACGCGGGCGTAGAGGGCGCGCACGAAGGCCTCGGCGTCCTTTTCGCCCGCGGCGTAGACGGCGGCGCGGCCGGTCAGGGCGGGCGCGGCGGTCTCCGCAGGGGCAGGGGCGCTCTTCTGTTCCGAGCAGGCGGCCGCCGTCAGGGCCAACGCCGCCGCCGTCGCCAGGGCTTGAACACGCATCTGATCGTCTCCCCATCTGTTCGTCTGGACTATGGCGCAGGGGACGCCGGGTCTGCTAGAGCCTTCCCATCATGACCGTTCGCGTGATCCGTCCGATTTCGATTAGCCGCCCGGCGTAGCGCTGCAGGGCTGCAAGCCCCGCGCACGTCGGGATTTCTCGAAACATTTCGCCGAGACGACGCCGCCTTGAGCCATCAGGGCATGGGCCGCCCGGCGCCTTCACGCTAGACTGACGCCCGATGCCGCTTCCAAGCGGCCGCGCGCGACAAGACGAAAAGACATTCCATGGCCGACGCCGACACCCAGACCCCTTCCGGCCGCGACTATCGCGACACCGTCTTCCTGCCCGAGACGCCGTTCCCGATGCGCGGCGGCCTGCCCAAGAAGGAGCCGGAAATCCTGGAGCAGTGGGGCGACCTCTATGGCCGTCTGCGCGCCATCCGTCAGGAGCAGAAGGCGCCGCTCTACGTCCTGCACGACGGCCCGCCCTACGCCAACGGCGACATCCACATCGGCCACGCCCTGAACAAGACGCTGAAGGACTTCGTGGTCCGATCGCGCTTCCTGCTGGGCTACGACGTCGACTATGTGCCGGGCTGGGACTGTCACGGCCTGCCGATCGAGTGGAAGATCGAGGAGCAGTTCCGCGCCAAGGGCCGCCGCAAGGACGAGGTGTCGAAGGAAGAGTTCCGCACCGCTTGTCGCGAATACGCCGGCAAATACATCGACCTGCAGCGCGACCAGTTCCTGCGTCTGGGCGTCACCGGCGACTTCGCCAACCGTTACGCCACCATGGACTTCACGTCCGAGGCGGCCATCGTCGCGGAATTCCACAAGTTCAAGAACTCGGGCCAGCTGTATCGCGGCTCCAAGCCGGTGATGTGGTCGCCGGTCGAGCGCACGGCCCTGGCTGACGCGGAGGTCGAGTATCACGACCACGTCTCCCCCACGATCTGGGTCAAGTTCCCGGTGGTCGGCGCGACCGACAGCCACCCGGACGACCTGCTGGCCTTCCGCACGGCGACGCCTGCGATCGTGATCTGGACGACGACGCCGTGGACCATCCCGGCCAACCGCGCGATCAGCTACGGCCCCGAAATCAACTACGGCCTGTATGAGGTCACGGCCCTTGAGGAAGGGCTGGATTATGAGCCCTGGGCCAAGCCGGGCGACCGCTTCATCCTCGCCGACAAGCTGGCCGAAGAGGTGTTCAAGGCCGCCAAGATCGCCGCCTGGACGCGCGTCTACGACATCGATCCGTCGGGTCTGGAGTGCGCCCACCCGCTGGCGGCGCTGGATAGCGGCTACGGCTTCTCCGTGCCGCTGCTGGCGGGCGATCACGTCACGGACGACGCAGGGACTGGCTTCGTCCACACGGCGCCGGGCCACGGCGCGGACGACTACAACGTCTGGCTGGCCCACGGTCATCGCGAGGTGCCGGACACGGTCGATCCCGACGGCGCCTACTACGACCACGTCCCCCTGTTCGCCGGCCTCAAGGTGCTGGAGACCGAGGGCAAGAAGACCGGCAAGTTCGGGCCCGCCAACGGCGCGGTGATGGACAAGCTGATCGAGGCCGGCAATCTGCTGGCGCGCGGCCGGATGGAGCATTCCTATCCGCACTCCTGGCGCTCCAAGGCCCCGATCATCTTCCGCAATACGCCGCAGTGGTTCATCCGCATGGATGAAGAGCTGGAAGACGGCGCGACCCTGCGCGACCGGGCGCTGAACGCCATCGACGCGACCGCCTTCCACCCGGCGGCGGGCAAGAACCGCATCCGATCGATGGTCGAGGGCCGCCCCGACTGGCTGATCAGCCGTCAGCGCGCCTGGGGCACGCCGCTGGCCATGTTCGTGGACAAACAGACCGGCCAGCCCCTGCACGACCCCGAGGTCGACGCCCGCATCGTCAAGGCCGTGGCCGAGGGCGGCGCCGACGTCTGGTTCTCGGCGCCCGACGCCGACTTCCTGGGCGCACATGATCCCGAGCGGTTCGAGAAGGTCACGGACATCCTTGACGTCTGGTTCGACAGCGGCTCGACCCACGCCTTCACCCTGGACCCGCGAACGGCCGAGAGCGGCTATGCGGGCGACCGCCCGTCGCACTGGCCCGCCGACCTTTATCTGGAAGGTTCGGACCAGCATCGCGGCTGGTTCCAGTCGTCGCTGCTGGAAGGCTGCGGCACGCGCGGGCGGGCGCCGTTCAAGGCGGTCCTGACCCATGGCTTCACCCTGGATGAAAACGGGGAGAAGATGTCGAAGTCGCGGGGCAACACCACCGATCCCCTGACCATCATCAAGGAGTCGGGCGCCGACATCCTGCGCCTGTGGGTGGCCCTGGTCGACTATTCGGACGACCAGCGTATCGGCAAGCAGATCCTGCAGACCACGGTCGACGCCTATCGCAAGCTGCGCAACACCGTCCGCTATCTGCTGGGCGCGCTGAACGGCTTCGACGAGGCCGAGCGCCTGACCGACTATTCGCAGTTCCCGCCGCTGGAGAAGTTCATCCTGCACCGCCTGTGGGAGTTGGACGCTCAGGTGCGTCAGGCCTACGCCGAATACCGCTTCCAGGACGTGGTGCGGCCGGTGCTGGAGTTCTGCTCGGGCGACCTGTCGGCCCTGTATTTCGACGTGCGCAAGGACAGCCTCTATTGCGACCGTCCCGACAGCATCAAGCGCCGCGCCGTCCGCACGGTGATGGACGAGGTGTTCAGCCGCCTGGCCGCCTGGCTGGCCCCGCTGACGCCCTTCACGATGGACGAGGCGTGGACGACGCGCTTCGCGGATGCGGGCACCAACTGCGCGCGGGTGATTCCAGACACCCCCACCGAGTGGGAAAATGCGGCTGAGGCGGCGCGCTGGGCCAAGGTCGAGACGGTGCTGGAAGAGGTCAACGAGGCCCTGGAAGCCGCGCGACGTGACAAGGTCATCGGCGGGGCGCTGGACGCCTGGCCGGTGGTGACGGCCCCGGCAGAGCTGCTGGCCCCGTTCGAGGGACTGGACGCCGCCGAGGTGTTCCGCACCTCGGGCGCCGAACTGGTCGCGGGCGGAGATGCAGTGACCGTCGAGGTGAAGACGGCGGACTATCCCAAGTGCGCCCGTTCGTGGCGCCGGGTGCCGGATGTGGGGTCGGACGCTGACTACCCCGACCTGTCGGCCCGCGACGCTGATGTGGTGCGCTGGCTGGACGCGCAGAAGGCGTAAAGGATCAGGCCCCTCCGTTTCGGCGGAGGGGCTTTTTTAGAGCGTAACTTCCAACACCCGCTCATCCCCGCGGAGGCGGGGACCCAGTGAGAACTTCACGCGAATCCGATTGAAATCTCGCCCAATTCCACCGCAGCGTCTGCAGCCAAAGCACTGGGTCCCCGCCTCCGCGGGGATGAGCGGAATCCTATGACGCATCATGAAAGATCAGGCCTAACGTCATGCGACGGCCTGCGCGCACCGTGCTGACGCCGTGGCGCATCTGGACCCGGTAGTCGCCTCGCGTTCCGGCGACGGGACGTTCTCTCACGGCGAAGATGACCGCCTGCCCCTGTTTCAGCGGCACGACATGGGCCTGTGACTGCGAGCGGGGCTTCTGCTCGACCAGAACGAATTCTCCACCTTCGAATTCCGCCGGATCGCTCAGCAGGATGGCGGCCTGCAGCGGGAAGACCAGATCGCCGTACAGATCCTGGTGCAGCCGATTGTAGTCGCCGGGACCGTAGCGCAGCATCAGCGACGTCGGCCGCGTCTGGCCCGCCGCGCGGCAGCGGGCGGTTAGCGCGTCCAGTTGTGCGGGGAACTCCGGCCGTCCCAGCCGCGCCGCCCAGTCGTTGGCGATCGGCGCCAACCTCTCGTAAAGCCGCGCGCGCAGCCGGGGCAGGGGATCGGGCAGGGCATCTGCGAAATACTGATACTCGCCCTTCCCAAATCCGTGGCGCTGCATGACGATGCGGCTGCGGAACCGCTCGGGCTGTTCATAGAGGGTCTGCAGGGCCTTACAGGTCGCGGGAGTCAGCAGGGGGCCGGTCATGGCCCAGCCCTGGGCGTTCAGGTCGGCGGCGATGCGGGGCCAGTCGAGGGCGGCGTCGGTCATGCCGCCATCAGAGCGCGCGGCGACCCGGTTGTCTGGCGGCTTTCGGCCGTGGGCTTAGAGCCGCACCCTCTGCTCGGCCGATTTCAGCGTCGAGCGGACGAAGTCGGCGGGCGGGTCGGTTTCGGCCAGGACGGCTTCCTTGATGGCGCGCGGCTCGCCGAACAGGTGGCCCTGGCCCATGGCGATATCCAGTTCGAGGATGTCGACGACCTGTTTCTCGCTCTCGACCTTTTCAGCGATCAGCTCGAGGCCGTGACGGCGGGTCAGGGGGGCGAAGTCGCCGGCGCGGATGTCCGGCTGGCTGGGAAGGGGGCGGCGCCGTCCAGATCCAGCAGTTGCTCGATCAGCAGATCGGCGGCCACCTTGATGAAGCGCACGTCCGAGCGTTGCAGGTCGGCGAAGTCCAGGTCCAGCGTCTGCACCTTGTCGATGGAGAAGCGGAAGCCCAGGTCGGCCAGCTTGGCCATGTTGCGAGCCTCGACGGCGCCGCGGGCGTCGAACGTCGCCTGGCCCAGTTCGAAGATCAAGGCGTCCTTCAGGTCGCGGTTCTGGCTCAGGAAGTCGAGGAACTGCGGGAAGAAGGTCTCGTCGCCCAGCGAGGCGAGGGAGATGTTGCAGAAGACCCCGACCTTGCGGTCCTGCCCGGCCAGACGGCGCACGATCTGGGCGCAGCGGAACAGCAGCAGATTGTCGATGGCGGGCAGCAGGCCTTCGCCTTCGGCCACCGACAGGTACTCGGCGGGCATCATCACCCGGTTCGACGGGTCGCGCAGGCGGGTGAAGCTCTCATAATAGACCGTCCGCCGCTGGGGCAGGGTCACGACGGGCTGAAGATACAGGTCGACGCGGTTCTCGCTGAGGGCGTCGTGAACGGTCTTCAGCAGGGTGTTCGACTGGACCTGACGACGGCCCTCGAAGGTGTCGGCGGTCAGGGTCGAGGCGGCCAGCCGTTCCTCGATCGAGGCGCTCATCTGCTGGACCAGGCCTTCCAGCATCCGCACCTCGCCGGTCAGGGCGTCGGTGCGCGACAGGGCGCCGGTCTCGATGGCCTGGGCCAGTTCGGTCAGGGCGCCTTGCGTCGACTCCATCGCATCGGCCAGCAGACGGTGGGCCTCGCGCACCTTGCCGATCTCCAGACGCAGGGCGCGGCGATCGGCCAGGCCGGTGACGATGGCGTGGACGCCGGCCATGATCCCCAGCGCGCCCAGCACCCCGGCCGCGCCCGCGCCGCCGCCCAGACCGGCGCGCCAGATCGCCGCCCCGATGGTCAGGGCGAGGAACAGGTAGCCGAAGAAGAGGAAGCCGCCGGTGATCTTTCGCATGGGGCCGGTCAGAACCGCCTTTCCCTATAGAATCGATCAAGTATCACGTTAACGAAGGCTAACGGCTAGGGTCCGCGCGGATAAACGGGCGGTAAAAGGAGGTTAACGCATGGAATTGTTCGATCTGAGCGGCAAGGTCGCCATCATCACCGGCTCTTCCAAGGGCATCGGCAAGGCGATCGCCGAGCGTCTGGCCGAGCACGGCGCCCGCGTCGTCATCTCCTCGCGCAAGGCCGGGCCGTGCGAAGAGGTCGCCGTCGCCATCAACGAGAAGCACGGCGAGGGCCGCGCCATCGCCATTCCCGCCAACATCGCCTCAAAGGAAGACCTGCAGCGGCTGGTGGACGATACGCACACGGCTTTCGGCCAGATCGACATCCTGGTCTGCAACGCCGCGACTAATCCCTACGCCGGGCCGATGGCGGGCATCAGCGACGAGCAGTTCGAAAAGATCCTTCAGAACAACGTCATCTCCAACCACTGGCTGATCCAGATGGTCGCGCCGGAGATGGTCGAGCGCAAGGACGGGGCGATCCTGCTGATCTCCTCCATCGGCGGCCTTCGCGGGAACGCTTTGATCGGCGCCTACAATATCTCCAAGGCGGCGGACATGCAGCTGGCGCGCAATCTGGCGGTGGAGTTCGGGCCGTCGAACGTGCGGGTGAACTGCATCGCGCCGGGCCTGGTCCAGACCGATTTCGCCCGCTACCTGTGGGAGAACCCCGAGCTGCTGAAGACCGTCACCGACCCCGCGCCGCTGAAAAGGATCGGCCAGCCGGATGAAATCGCGGGCACGGCGGTCTATCTGTGCAGCCCTGCGTCGGCCTATGTGACCGGCCAGACCCTGGTGGTGGACGGCGGACTGACGATTGCCTGGTGATCAAACGCGCTCAAGCAGCCCGAAGGGCGGTAGCGCACATAGAGAGGTCCCGTTTCTGCAGGACCTGAACTGGCGGCTGGAGGCGGCGGCCTTTCAGGGGCTGTTCGGCTTGCTGCGCCTGCTCGGCGTTGAGCGGGCCTCGGGCTTCGGCGGCAAGCTGCTGCGGACGCTGGGTCCGCTGACCGGCACGCACAAGACGGTGACGCGCAATCTGCGCATCGCTTTTCCTGACATGGACGAAGGCGAGCGCGACCGCCTGGCCGTCGATCAGTGGGAGCAGACGGGGCGCACCTTCGCCGAACTGGCGGTCATGGATCGGCTGACGCCGGAGAGCGGGCGCATCGACATCGTAGGGCTGGAGCGGCTGCACGCCGTGCGCGACAGCGGCCGTCCGGTCGTGCTGATCTCGGGCCATCTGGCCAATTTCGAGGTCATGGCGGCGGTCATCATGGCGGCGGGCGTGCCGTGCCAGGTGACCTATCGCGCGGCCAACAACCCCTATGTCGACGCCCTGATCCGCCAGAGCCGCGAGCGTTACGGCATCAAGCTGTTCGCGCCCAAGGGCGACGGCACCCGCGAGCTGATGGCGGGGATGAAGCGCGGCGAGTCCATCGCCCTGCTGGTCGATCAGAAATACAGCCAGGGACCGGAGGTCGAGTTCTTCGGCCAGCCGGTCAACGCCTCGCCCGGCGCGGCGCGCATGGCGCTGAAGTTCGGCACGGTGATGCAGCCCCTGTCGGTGGTGCGCCTGCCCGGCGTGCGCTTCCGCGTGACGGCGCACGAGCCGATCGCCGTGCCCGACACGGGCGACAAGGCGGCGGACGTGCTGGCGGGCGTCCAGGCGGCCAACCGCTTCGTCGAGGATCGGGTGCGCGAGCATCCGGTCGACTGGTTCTGGGTCCACAAGCGCTGGCCGCCTCAGGTCTATGAGGCGCTGCGGGCGTCGGAGACCTAATCCGCCACGCCGTCGTCGGCGCGGCGGAAGGGACCGGCGTAGCCTTCGGTTCGGGTGCGGCGACGATCCGGGCCGAAATAGCTGGGCGAGCGCACGAACGGGCGGGGGCGCAGGATCACCGCTTCGAGACGCGTCAGCAGGGTCTGGGCCTTCACCGGCTTGGCCACGAATTCGGTGACGCCCGCATCGCGCGCCTCGGTCACGCGGCTCTTCTCGGAATGGCCGGTCATCATGATGACGGGCAGATAGGGATTGGGGCTGTCGGCCTGGTTGCGGACGGCGCGGGTGAAGGCCACCCCGTCCATCGGCTTCATGCGAAAGTCGACGATGGCGATGTCGACGGCCTCTCGACGCAACAGCTCCAACCCGTCGGCGCCGTCCTCGGCCTCGGTCAGGCGGCCGACGCCGACGGATTTGAGCATGGCGGCGACGATGGCGCGCATATTGGGATTGTCGTCGACCAGCAGGACGTGGATCGAACTCAGGGCGGACATCTCAGGACACCGGAAAACAGGAACGCCGGAGGCCGTCCGGCGCGACACGAGGATGGGCTCAGCGCCCGGCGGCCGCCAGATACTCGCCCGGCCCGGCGTAGGCCTCCTGCCGCTCCACCGACCAATAGCGCAGGGCCGTCAGGGGAATGGCGGCGCCGCTGACGGCGCAGCGCACGAAGGCGCCGGCCGACAGGACGGCGAATTCGCCGTCGCCGTAGTGCAGGCTGGCGGTCTGACCCGCCGCCTGGCCTGGGTCCTGGGGAGAGGATTGCGTGCTCATGAGGCCATCATAGCGTGAAGCCTGTGCGGGACGAGAGGCGAATCGCCGTCATCTGACCGCTTCTCGTTCATAAGTTCGGATGTTTCATGTCTCGATCGCCCGCCGACATCCTCGCCGCCGGCGTCTTCGCCGCCGTTCTGGCCGCCGCGCCCGGCGCGGTCGCTCAGGAGACGCAAGGCCAGCGCCCGACCATCCGCGAACTGGGCCGGGCGCCGGGCGTCCTGTCGCCGGGGCCGCTGAACGCCATCACCGACGTGGCCGGGGTGAAGGTGGGGCAGGTGACGCTGCGCTGGGGCGACAATATCCGCACCGGCGTCACCGCCATCGTGCCGCACGGCGGCGATCTGTTCCGCGACAAGGTTCCGGCCGGGCTGTCGGTGGCCAACGGCTTCGGCAAGCTGGCGGGCGCGACTCAGATCAGGGAACTGGGCGAAATCGAGACGCCCATCGTCCTGACCAACACCCTGTCGGTGGCGCGGGGCATCGACGGCGTTCTGGACTGGACGCTGAAGCAGCCAGGGCATGAGGACATCCGTTCGGTCAACGCCGTGGTGGGCGAGACCAACGACGGCGGGCTGAACGACATCCGCGCCCGCGTCGTCACCGCCGCCGACGTGGTGCGGGCCATCGAGACGGCGGCGTCGGGGCCGGTGGAGCAGGGCGCGGTCGGCGCCGGGACGGGCACTATCGCCTTCGGGTTCAAGGGCGGGATCGGCACCAGTTCGCGCAAGCTGCCCGACAGTCTGGGCGGCTTCACCGTCGGGGTATTGGTCCAGTCGAACTTCGGCGGCGCATTGAGCATCGATGGAGCGCCGGTCGGGGTGCGGCTGGGCCGCTACTACCTGCGCGAAGAGGTGGAGAATGAGCGCGCCGACGGCTCCATCATGATCGTGGTCGCGACCGATGCGCCGCTGTCGGACCGCAATCTGGAGCGACTGGCGAACCGCGCCTTCGCCGGTCTGGCGCGGACGGGGGCGGCGTTCTCGAACGGGTCGGGAGACTATGCGATCGCGTTTTCGACGGCGGAGGGCGTGCGGCGCACGCCTGAGCGCCGGGTGGGGCAGGCGATGGTCGCGGACTGGCCCAACGATCGGATGTCGCCGCTGTTCGTCGCGGTCGCCGAGGCCACGGAGGAGGCCATCCTCAACTCTCTGCTGAAGGCGCAGACGACGACTTCGATGATCGACGGCAGGGCGGTCACGGTCGAGGCGCTGGACATCGACGCGGTGAATGCGGTGTTGAGCGAGACGGCCGGCCGTTAGGGCTCCGCCCCTCTAAGCCCGCTCATCCCGGCGGACGCCGGGATCCAGTAAGAGCGACGCGCTCGATTCTCTGAAGACCGACGCCTAGTTTCTAAGCGCTGAGGTTGAAGCCAAAACACTGGGTCCCGGCGTCCGCCGGGATGAGCGGAGTTTTCAGGGGGTTAGAACAGGTCGCCCTGACCCGCCGGCGCGGCCTTCGGGCGCGGGGCGGGCTTGGGCGCAGGGACAGGACGCGGCGCCGCCCCCTCGCCGTCGATGGTCGCGCCCTTGGCGCCGTCGCCGAAGACGATCCGCACCGTCTGCCCCGGCGACAGGGCGGCGGCCGAGGCGATCATGGCGCCCTCGGCGTCCTCGATACGGGCGAAGCCGGGCTTGGGCCGCTTGGGGTCCAGCGTCGACAGCGCCCGCGACAGGGCGGCCAGCCGGGTTTCGTCGCGGTCCAGACGCCGCTTCATCGCCGGGCCGAAGCGGTCGGCATAGGCGGCCAACCGGTCGCCGCGTCGCTCGATGGCGCGGTCCAGCAGTCCCCTGGACAGTCGCCCGGCGACGGCCGCCAGCTGACGTTCATGCACGGCGACGTTGCGGTGAAGCCCTGAGCCCAGGCGGCTGGCGGCGTGGTCGAGGCGTTGCTGCGGCAGGGCCAGCAGGTCTTCGGGCCGGGCGGGGAGTCCGCGCGCGGCGGCGCGCAGACGAGTGCGGCGATCCTCAAGCATCCGCGCCCCGGCGCGCGACAGGCGGCCTTCCAGATCGCTGAGCGCCCAGCGCAGGTCGGCCAGCACCGGGGTGGCGATTTCGGCCGCGCCGGTCGGAGTCGGCGCACGGCGGTCGGAGACGAAGTCGATCAGGGTGGTGTCGGTCTCGTGCCCCACGGCCGAGATGATGGGGATGCGGGCGGCCGCCACCGTGCGCGCCAGCCCTTCGTCGTTGAAGCACCACAAATCCTCGACCGAGCCGCCGCCGCGCGCGACGATCAGCAGGTCGGGGCGGGGGATCGACCCGTGGGGCGTCATCCGGTCGAAGCCGCGGATGGCGTTCGACACCTGGCCGCAGGCGGCGTCGCCTTGAACCACCACCGGCCAGACGATGACGCGGCAGGGCCAGCGTTCGGCGATCCGGTGCAGGATGTCGCGGATGACGGCGCCGGTCGGGCTGGTGATGACGCCGATGGTCGCAGGGAAGGTCGGCAGAACTTGCTTCTTCGCCGGGTCGAACAGGCCCTCGTCGCGCAAGCGGACCTTCAACCGCTCCAGCTGGGCCAGCAGGGCGCCCGCGCCCGCCGCCTCCATGCTCTCGATCACGATCTGATAGGAGGAGCGCGCCGGATAGGAGGTGATCTTGCCGGTGACGATGACCTCCAACCCCGTCTCGGGCTGGACGCCCAGGCCGCGCACCACGCCCTTCCAGATCACGCCGTCGATGGCCGACTTGTCGTCCTTCAGCGTCAGATAGACGTGGCCCGAGGCGTGGCGGTTCACCTTGGAGATTTCGCCGCGCAGCCGCACATGGCCGAAGCGTTCCTCCAGCGTGCGCTTCAGCGCGAAGCTCAGCTCCGAGATCGACAGCGGCGGATTGTTGTCGCGCGCGGGCTGCGGGGCCGCGCCCTCGAAGGCGTAGTCGTCGTCGGAGGTCATGGCGCGCACCCTAGCCGCAGCCGACGCCCCCGCAAAGACGTCCGCCGATCCGCCGGGGCGCCGCGACAAGCGTGGCGGAACGGGCGCGTCCCCGCGCGCGTTCGCGAAACATGGTGCAGTCCCCAGACCCGCCCTCGGAGGAGGCCATGGCCGACGACGTACCGCCCGATCACGCGCGCGAGCGCGATCTGGCGCGGCGCAGTCACAATCCGGCGCTCAGCCCGTGGCTGGTTCTGGGGCTGATTCTTCTGGCCGGTGTCGGCGTCTATGTGGTGTCGGCCGTGATCTAGAGACAGGAGGGTTTGATGATGAGGATTTTGCTCGCCGCCGCCTCGACCGCCGCCTTGCTGGCCGCCTGTTCACAGGCGCCGTCCAGGCCGGACAGGACGCCCGAGGCCTCGCCCGACGCCGCTTCGGCGCCGAAAACGGCGACCACGCCTGCGGCCGCACCGGCTGGGGCCATGGCCCTGGGCCTGACCGTCGCGCAACTGGAGGAGGCTGATCTCATCACGTCGGCCGGCGTCGATCTGGGCGATGTCCAGCGGGTCGACCTGGACGCATCGGGCGCGGTCACGGGCCTGATCATCGAGCCGGCCGGCGAGGGCGGGCCGCGTTGGGTGCGCATTCCGCTGGATGGTCTGACGCCTCGAAAGGAAGGCGACGACTACGACCTGGTGTCGACCATGACGCTGGAGCAGTTGAAGGCCATGCCCGCCTGGATGCCCTGATTTCCATGATCCTGCGTCCGCTGACCGTTTCCGGCGCTTGACCGGGACGGCGCGCGCGGCCATTCCGCCCCCATGAACATTCTGCTCGTCGGATCGGGAGGGCGCGAACACGCCCTGGCCTGGAAGATCGCCCAGTCGCCGCTGGTGGAGCGGCTCGTCGTCGCGCCTGGTAATCCGGGCATGGCCAGGCTGGGCGAGATGCGGCCCGACCTGAAGGCGACCGACGCCGACGGCCTGGCGGCCCTGGCGCGCGAGATGAAGGCGGACTTAGTCGTCGTCGGTCCGGAATCGGCCCTGGCCGAGGGGCTGGCCGACCAGCTGCAGGCGGCGGGCATCCCCTGCTTCGGCCCGACCCAGGCGGCGGCGCAACTGGAAACCTCCAAGGCCTTCTCCAAGGCCTTCCTGCAACGACACGGCATTCCGACCGCGGGCTATGGCGTCTATGAGGACGTCCCCTCGGCCAAGGCGGCGCTGGACCAGTATTCGGCCCCCTATGTCATCAAGGCCGACGGCCTGGCGGCGGGCAAGGGCGTGGCCATCAGCCCCGATCGCGCCGACGCCGAGGCCGAGATCGAGCGGATGCTGGGCGGTCGGTTCGGCGCGGCCGGATCGCGCGTGGTGATCGAGGAATTCATGGACGGGGAGGAAGGCTCCCTCTTCGCCCTGTCGGACGGGACGCGGGCCGTGCTGTTCGGCGGCGCCCAGGACCACAAGCGCGCCTTCGATGGCGATCTGGGTCCCAACACCGGCGGCATGGGCGCCTATTCGCCCGCGCCTGTCTTCACGGCCGACTTCACCCAGGCGGCCAACGACCGCGTCGTCGTCCCGACCATCCAGAAGATGGCCGAGGAAGGCGCCCCCTATCGCGGCGTCCTCTATGTCGGCCTGATGGCGACGGCCGAAGGCCCCAAGGTGGTCGAGTTCAACGCCCGCTTCGGCGACCCGGAATGCCAGGTGCTGATGATGCGGCTGGACGGCGACGTCGTGCCGCTGCTGCTGGCCTGCGCGCGCGGCGACCTGACCCAGGCGCCGGCCCCGGCGTTCAAGCCGGGCGTGGTGATCTGCGTGGTGCTGGCGGCCAAGGGCTATCCCGACAGTCCGCTGGAAGGCTCGGTCATTCGCGGCGCGGATCAGGACTTCGGCCCGCACGTCCAGGTCTTCCATGCGGGGACCAAGCTGCGCGACGACGGCGCCCTGGCGGCGGCGGGCGGTCGGGTGCTGAACGTCTGCGCCTATGGCGACGACGTGGCCCAGGCGCGCGAGCGCGCCTATGAGGCCATCGCCAAGATCGACTGGCCGGGCGGTTTCCACCGCACCGACATCGGCTGGCGGGCGCTGGAGCCGCGCTAAGCGGCTCCGCCGTGCCTTAGGTCATGGCGAACAACAG
The DNA here is from genome assembly GCF_059579685.1 of Brevundimonas sp. SS2672. Classification (NCBI taxonomy): domain Bacteria; kingdom Pseudomonadati; phylum Pseudomonadota; class Alphaproteobacteria; order Caulobacterales; family Caulobacteraceae; genus Brevundimonas; species Brevundimonas sp. SS2672. The sequence continues at coordinate 488,264 of NZ_CM184201.1, forward strand.
CCGGCCTTCGCCCATGCGTTCGCGCAGGGGGATCAGATCGGCGTGGGACACGGAGAAGCAGCCGTAGGAGCGGCCCAGCTTGCCCTGACGCGCCAGGAAGGCCGGGTCGGCGTAGTCGGCGCCGTGGATGATGATGGCCCGTTCGCGCGCCAGGTTGTTGGAATACTCCAGCCCGTCCAGCAGGACGTTCGGCCCCTGCTGGCTGCCCCAGCTGGCGCCCGCCGTGGCGTAGGCGCCGATGGAGGACATATGGCTGTCCGGGCGGTTGGAGAACTGCTGCGCATAGCCTGAATGCGCCGGGTCCGAGCCGCGCCCGTGGCTGGTGCGGTAGGCCGTGACCCAGCCGCCTTCCAGATCGACTTCGTAGAGCCGGTCCTCGCCCGAGAATTTCTGGAAATCGACCAGATACATCCGGTCGCGCTTCGAAATCTTGTGGCCGTGCACGTCCATGGCGGCGCGCGCGCGTTCGATCAGATCCTTGCGGACGACGCCGTGGGGATCGATCGTCGTCCCGACGTCCGCGATCTGGACAGCCGCCGGCGCTGCGCGATCCGGCAGGGTGGGAAGGTTTGGAGCCACGGCCCCGGCGAGCTGAAGGCTGGAGGTGGAAGCGGCGGAGGAGCACCCCGCCAACAGGGCCGATCCGCCCAGAATCAAGCCACGTCTGGAAAGCCGCATGCGACGCCCCTCGCACGGTTAAACAACTGTATCGGCTTGTTTCATGAACCGTCCTTGCAAAGCAACCTTGGCCTTGGCGGGAAGATTGGAACGGTTATGTTGCGCGCCTCAGTAACGGGAGGGATGAATGAAAAAGCTTGCCCTGATTGTGACCGCGGCCGTTCTGGCCGCGACCGGCGCCGAAGCGCGCCAAACCCCGGCGCCTGCGTCGGTTTCCGCTGAACAGCCGACGAAGTTCGTTCAAGTGGGGCGGCTTTTGGCCGATCCGGCCAGCGGTCGGGTCCTGCGTGATAAAACTCTCGTGATCAGAGGGAACCAAGTCGTCGAGATCCGCGACGGCTTCGTCGGCGAAGGGGACGTCGTCGATCTGCGCTCGGCCTTCGTCCTGCCCGGCCTGATCGACAGCCATGTCCATCTGACGGGCGAATCCAGCCCGACGTCCCGCCTGGACGGGGTGACGCAGTCCGACGCGACCCAGGCCATGGTCGGCGCCCGCTATGCCCGCCGCACCCTGAACGCGGGCTTCACCACCGTGGCCGATCTGGGCGCCAGCAACGAAGCCATCTTCGCCTTGCGCGACGCCATTCGGCTCGGCGACGTGCCGGGCCCCCGCATCATCGCGTCCGGCTCGGCCGTGTCCGTTCATGGCGGGCATGGCGACGTCAACGGCTATCGGGACGATATTCTGCACCTCCTGTCGCCCGAGAGCATCTGCTCGGGACCGGAAGACTGCCGCCGCGCCGTACGCATGCAGGTCCGCTCCGGCGCCGACATCATCAAGATCACCGCTACCGGCGGCGTGCTGTCCAACACGGCGGCCGGACTGGCGCAGCAGTTCACGGAGGATGAGCTGGCGTCGATCGTCGAGGTGGCCCACCGCATGGGCCGCCAGGTCACGGCGCACGCTCACGGCGTCGACGGCATCAACGCCTTCCTGAAGGCGGGCGGCGACTCCATCGAACACGGCACCTATCTGGACGATGCCTCCATTCAGCTGTTCAAGCAGCATAACGCCTGGCTGGTGCCGACGCTGATGGCGGGGGATTTCGTCGCGCGCATCGCATCCAGCCCCGACAACTTCTTCACTCCGGCCCAGACGGCCAAGGCGCTGGAAGCCGGACCCAAGATGCTGGACATGGCCGCGCGCGCCCATCGCGGCGGGGTCAGGATCGCGTTCGGCACCGACACCGGCGTCTCGGCACACGGCGACAACGCTCAGGAGTTCGCCCTGCTGGTCCGCGCAGGACTGACGCCGCTTGAGGCGATCCAGGCGGCCACTGTCGGCGCCGCCGAGCACCTGCGCATCCAGAACGAAGCCGGGCGCCTGGCGCCGGGGATGCCGGCCGACCTGGTTGCGGTCAGCGGCGATCCGCTGACGGACGTCACCGAACTGGAGCGCGTGCGCTTCGTGATGAAGGGCGGACAGGTCTTCCGGGCCGACTGATCCGACTGCCTAGAAAGAGGCCGCCGCTCAGTCCTTGTCGCGGGCGGCGGCCTTGGCGGCGCGCTCGGCCTGGCCGCGCCAGCCATAGCCTTCGCCGTGCTTGCCGACGCTGACGAAGGTGGCTTCCTCGGCCTTGTGGAAATACTGCTCGGACACCATCCAGCCCTTGAAGGGCCGCAGCACCCACAGGCACATGGCCGCCAGGATCGGGAAGGTCACAAGGAAGTGGACCCAGACCGGCGGATGCAGGCTGAACTCGAAGATCATGAAGGCGATCATGCCGACGACGCCGACCGCGCACATGACGAAGAAGGCCGGGCCGTCGGCCGGATCGGCGAAGCTGTAGTCCAGCCCGCATTCAGGGCAGGATTCACGCAGGCTCAGGTAACCCTTGAAGACAGGGCCCTCGCCACAGCGCGGGCAGCGGGCGCGAAGGCCGGTCTTCAGCGGGCTGATCGGAGGATAGGCGGGATCGGACACGAAACGGTTCCTAGAAGAACGATGTCCATGATGTCGGCCGTTCGCCCTGGGGAAGCAAGCGGGTGTTTTGTCCTATCCGCGCGGATAGGCTCCGTAGGTCGGGCGAGTTAGGCCCCGTTAACCGCGATTAAAGCCCTTCGCGCGAGCATGCGCGCGATATGTCCGGGGCCCCCGCCAAGAAGCGCGTTCTGCAGACGACCGTGGCGGCCGCCGCGGCGGGCGTGGTCGTTTTCGCGCCCCTGGCCTCGACGCCGTCTCTGGCCCAGGCGGGCGCGCCGGTCGAGATCCGCATCGGCGCCAATGCGGGCTTCACCAAGATCGAGTTCGCCGGGGTCGTGGGATCGCGCGCGCGGGTGCGCCAGGACGGCCGCACCGTCGTGGTCCGCATCGGCACGACCGCCGCCCCCGACGTCAGCCGCCTGCGCGTCGATCCGCCCAAGGGGCTGGAGAAGATCGAGACCCGCGCCGCCCAGGGGGCGACCGAACTGGTCCTGACCCTGGCCGAGGGGGCGGGCGCGACCAGCGGGACCGCCGACGGCGCCGTCTGGCTGAACCTCTATGCGCCGGGCGCGCGCGCCGACGGTTCGCGACCCTCGCCCGTGCCGATCGGCGGGGCGGTGCCGGTGGCGGCCGAGGTCAAGGGCCAGCAGACGGTGATGCGTTTCGCCTGGAACGGGCCGGTCGGCGCCGCCGTCTTCCGGCGCGGCGAGGCGGTCTGGGCCGTCTTCGACCACGCCGCACGCATGGAGATGAAGGGCGAGGGGCTGAACGGCGCCCGCTGGGCCGCCGGGCCCGACTTCACCGCCGTGCGCATTCCGGTCGAGCCGGGCCAGGCCGTGGCCGCCCGCGCCGAGGGGGCGGCTTGGGTCGTGACCATCGGCGGAACCGCGCCCGCGCCCAGCGGCGTGGACATCGAGCGTGACGACGCGGTCAAGGCGTCGCTGACCGCGCGCATGGCGGGGGCGACCCGCACCGTCTGGCTGACCGACCCGATGATCGGCGACCGCTTCGCCGCCGTCACCGCCCTGGCCCCCGGCAAGGGACTGAAGACCGCACGCCGCACGGTGGACGCGGGCTTCCTGCCCACCGCCCACGGCCTGGCGATCGAGACGCCGACCGACGATCTGAGCGTCACGGCCGACGGCGACCTGGTGACCGTCACGCGCCCGCGCGGCCTGACCCTGTCTTCGCCCACGGCCGGATTGGAGACGGCGGTCGAAGGCGCCGACGCGCCGCGCGCCGCGTCGCGCCCGGCCCTGATCCTGGCCGACTGGTCCGCCGATGCGGGCGACGGCGGCTTCACCGCCCGCCACCGCGCCCTTCAGGACGCCGCCGAACGCGAGAGCGGCCGCGCCGTCGAAGATCCGCGCGCGCCCATCGAGGCGCGGCTGGCCTACGCCCGCTTCCTGGTCGGGCACGGTCTGGGGTTCGAGGCGGTCGGGGTGCTGAACGCCCTGATCAAGCAGACGCCCGCCATGCAGGGCGTAGCCGAGGTGCGCGGCCTGCGCGGCGCCGCCCGCGCCTCCATCGGCCGTTTCGCCGAGGCCGAGGCCGACTTCTCGTCCGGCGCCCTGGCGGGCGATCCTTCGACCAAGGTCTGGCAGGGCTATATCGCCGCACAGCAGGGCGACTGGGCCAACGCCCGTCGGCTGTTCGCGGCCGGCGCAGGCGTGGTCGACGGCTTCGCCCCCGAATGGCGCGCCCGCTTCGGCGCCGCCCACGCCATGGCGGCGGTCGAGACCGGCGACGCCGACGCCGCGCGCGAACTTCTGGCCTATGTCTTCAGCCAGCCGAACGTCTCGGCGCCCGACCAGCTGACCGCCCGCCTGGTGCAGGCCCGGCTGTTCGAACTGGATCAGAACCCCGACCGCGCTCTGGCGATCTACAAGGCCGTGGCGCGCGCCCCGCTGGACGGCGTCGCCACGCCCGCGCGGCTGGGCGTCATCAAGCTGGAGATGGCCAAGGGGACGCTGAAGGCCGACGCGGCCGCCGCCCAGCTGGAGGCGCTGAAATGGCGCTGGCGCGGCGACGCGACCGAACTGGCGGTGATCCGCACCCTGGGCGAACTCTATCTGTCGCAGGGCCGCTATCGCGAGGCGCTGACCACGCTGAAGACGGCGGGGCCGAAGATCGTCACCCTGCCGGGCGGGGATCGGCTTCAGGCCGATCTCGACAACGCCTTCCGCGCCCTGTTCCTCGAAGGCGCGGCCGACGGGTTGCAGCCGGTGCAGGCGCTGGCCCTGTTCTTCGACTTCCGCGAACTGACGCCCGTCGGCGCCGACGGCGACGAGATGGTGCGGCGGCTGGCGCGGCGCCTGATCGACGTCGACCTGCTGGATCAGGCGGCGGAGCTGCTCAAATACCAGGCCGAGAACCGGCTGGACGGGGTGGCCAAGGCGCAGGTGTCGACCAATCTGGCCGCCGTCTATCTGATGAACCGCCAGCCGGAAGAGGCGCTGAAGGCCCTGTGGTCGTCGCGCACGACCCTGCTGCCCACGGCGATGAACCTGGAGCGCCGCGCGCTGGAGGCTCGCGCCCTGATGGAGCTGGGACGCTACGACCACGCGCTGGAAGTGTTGGGCAAGGACGCCTCGCCCGCCGCGCGCGACGTGCGCGCCGACATCCTGTGGAAGCAGCAGCAGTGGGGCGCCGCCGCCGCCCTCTACGAACAGCGCCTCGGCGATCGCTGGAAGGAGACGGCCGTGCCGCTCAGCGAGGTCGAGGAGACACGCCTGATCTCGTGCGGGCGCGGGCTATTCCCTGGCGCAGGACGCCGGCGCCCTGAGCCGCCTGTCGAAGAACTACGCCCGTTTCGCCGAAGGGGCGCGCTCGCCCGGCGCGATCCGGGTGGCTCTGGCGGGGCTGGACGGGGCCGACGGTTCGGGCCGCCCGCAGGACTTCGCCGCCCTCAGCGCCGGAGCCGACGCCTACGCCGGCTGGATCGCCCAGACCAAGGCCGAGTTCCGGGCCAGGACCGGCGCGGGCCAATAAAAAAACCCCTCTCCCGGCGGGAGAGGGGTCTTTTGCGTCTATCCCCGCGAGGAGGATCGAACGCGCCTGAAAGGCTTAGCCGTTGACGGCGTCCTTCAGCGGCTTCGACACGCGGAAGCGCACGGCCTTCGAGGCCGGGATCTTGATCGTCGCGCCCGTGGCCGGGTTGCGGCCTTCGCGCTCGGCGCGCTCAGCCGTGTCGAACACGCCCAGGTTCGAGATGCGGACGTCGCCGCCCGACTTCAGGGACTTGTGGATGTTCTCGACAATGGCGGTCAGCACCTTGCCGGCGTCAGCTTGCGAAACGCCCGCGTCCTTGGCGACGGCGGCGATCAGTTCAGCTTGAGTGGTCATGAGGGTCGTTTCCCAATGGTGGTCGCCCGGAAAGAAGCGCCGAGCGAGGACCGGGGGATCAACGACGGTTTTTGCAGGCTTGGCAAGCCCGCATCGGCGCGAAGGCCTTGCAGGCTGGGGATTTATCCCGCTCCAGAGGCTCTCTGGAAGCTCTCGACAAGGCTTCCGGCGACCAGTCTCCACCCGTCCACCAGCACGAAGAAGATCAGCTTGAAGGGCAGGCTGACGACCACCGGCGGCAGCATCATCATACCCATGGACATGAGCACGCTGGCGACCACCAGATCGATTACAAGGAACGGAACAAAAAGAAGAAATCCGATCGTGAAGGCGGTCTTCAACTCGCTGATCATGAAGGCCGGCGTGACCACGCGCAGGGGCAGGTCCTGCACGTCCGCAGGGGGCTCCACACGCGACAGGCGAGTGAACAACGCCAGGTCGTCCGGCTTCACCTGGGCCAGCATGAAGGTTTTTACCGGTTCAGACGCCGCATCGAAGGCCTGAGGCAGCTCCATCTGCTGATCCATCAGGGGGCGGACCCCCGAATCATAGGCGTCCTGCCAGGTCGGAGCCATGACGATGGCGCTCAGAAACAGGGCCAGGGACACCAGGACGGCGTTCGGCGGCGACTGCTGCATCCCCAGCGCCGTGCGCAGCAGGGACAGCACCACGACGATCTCGCACGAAACTGGTGGTCATGATGACGATGGACGGCGCCAGCGACAGGACCGTCATCAGCCCGACCAGTTGCACCACGCGCTGCGTCAGGCCCGCGCCGGTCCCCAGGTCGATATTGATGGCCGAGCCGGTCTGCGCCGCTTCCTGCGCCAGCGCGCCCAGCGGCCAGATCAGGCACAGGGCGGTCGTGATCAGCGACAGCAGGGCCGCGCGTTTCAGTTCTGCGCGGGTCGGCGCGCCGAACAGTCTCTGTTTCTCCCTCCCCTTCATGGGGAGGGTGGTCGCGCAGCGACCGGGTGGGGAGGGCTTTATGCAACGCGCGGCGCTCGCCTTTGAGGTCGCCCCCACCCGGCCTCGCCCTGTCGGGCTCAGCCACCCTCCCCATGAAGGGGAGGGAGAGGCGTTGCGGCGGCCGATCATTTCACGCCTCCCGGCTGGCGCGGCTCGATCAGTTCGCGGCCTTCGCCCAGCAGGATCAGCCGCTCTTCGTCGTCGACACGGATCAGCACCAGGCGGCGCGAGGGGTCCAGCACCAGGGTCTCGACCACCTTCATCCGCCGCACCTGGCCCTGCGGTCCCTGGAAGCGGGCCAGGATTTCGGGCGCATAGCGGCGCGCCGCCCAGGCGGCCAGGCCGATGATGCCCAGGGTGATGGCCAGGCCGAAGATCGCCCGGAACAGATCGAGGAAGTTCATGCGTTCGCAGGCCCCAGACGCGACGGAGACGACGCGGACCGCCGCGACGCTTCGCCCGCATGTTTCAACGGACGTGGTTAACGGCGCGTTTAGGGATACGGGATATTAACCATGCAGGCGGCAAATTCTGCCGATCCGTTCGTCCGAGGGATTCGCGTGTCCGTCACCGACCTGCCGCTGCTGAATCAGATCAAGGGCCGCCTGGGCTGGCTGGACGACCGCCAGCGGGTGATCGCCCAGAACGTCGCCAACTCGGATACCCCCGGCTATGTCGCTCGCGACCTGAAGACGCCGACCGATTTCGCCGAGGCGATGCGGACGGGCGGCGGCCTTCGCATGACGGCCACCAACGCCCGTCACATCTCGCCGCCCGGCCAGGCCGCGCGGTTTGAAGCAAGCAACGCGCCGGATTCCGAGACCACGCTGGACGGCAATTCGGTCGTGGTCGAGGAGCAGATGCTCAAGATGGCCGAGAGCCGCATGGCCTATGACGCCGCCATCGGCTTCTACCAGAAGTCGATGCAGATGATCCGCCTGGCGGCCAAGAAGCCCGCGGCCTGAGGAGGACTGAACCATGCCTGATCCGATCAATGGTCGCCCCGTCACTCCGCGCAACACCGCCATGGCCGTCGCCTCGACCGCGCTGAAGGCGCAGCAGTCGCGGATGCGCATCATCGCCGAGAACATCGCCAACGCGGAATCCACCGCCAACGTCGCGGGCGGCCAGCCTTATCGCCGCCAGACCCCGGTGTTCCAAGCCCGCAACGTCGACGGCGCGACCGGCGTGGTCCTGGCCGAGGTGCGGCCGGACCAGAGCGACTTCCGCATGGATTACGACCCTTCGCACCCGGCGGCCAATGCGGAAGGCTATGTCCAGCGGCCCAACGTCGACACCCTGGTCGAGGCCATGGACATGCGCGAGGCGCAGCGCGCCTATGAGGCCAATCTGAACGTCATCGAGACGGCGCGGAACATGGAGTCCCGCACCCTCGACATCATCAAGAAATAAGAGGGTCTAGGGCATGAACCCCATCATGGCCGCCCGCGCCTACGCCGCCGTTCAGGGCGGGGGCGGCGTCAATGTCGCCACCTCGGCCAATGCGGCCGCCTCGACGGGACCTAATGCAGCGGGAGGCTTTGCGGACCTGCTGCAGAACGTCATGACCCAGACGACGCAGGCGACCCGCACGGCCGAAACCCAGATGGCGCAGTCGGTTCAGGGGCAGGGCAATCTGATCGATGTCGTCACGGCCATCTCCTCGGCCGAAGCCTCGCTGGAGACGGTCATGGCCGTCCGCGATCAGGTGATTTCGGCCTATCAGGAAATCATGCGGATGCCGATCTGACAGAAGTCCGGTCGGATGGAGCTTTATGGGGAGGGCGTACGCCGCAGGCTGGGGTGGAGCGACTCCTCGAACGCTCGGAGCGCGTCTGCCTGTCTTGCCATGTCGTCCGCTGCTTCCTGACGCAGGATGTCGCAAAGCTCCTGATCGGGCGCTTCTCGCAGCGCGCTTGCCTTGCCTCGGTCCAAGGCGCCGTAAAAGACTTGATCCAGTACGGGACGAGGACGGGGCGGCCGAGCTTCGAAGTTCTCGTGACCGACTGATACGGCGCCTTGCGTTTCTTCCGAAAGAAAGGCCCAGCACTGACCTGTGCTGAAACCATCCAGATCCACGGCCATGATCGCCTGTTCAACCTCCGGCTGGAACCGATCTTGAGCGGGCGTCAGCATCATCAGAGCGAACAGCGTGAGCATGTCTTGGCTTTCATGGAGGCGAACAACTGCAGCGTGACATGCCATAAGGATGGCCGCCAACTGCAAACCCTCTCGCGTTATCGTAACCCCAGTTCCGCCCTCAGCGTCTCAGCCGTCAACCCGCCCGCTCTCAGTTCAGCCAGAGTGACCGAGCGGTCGCGCTTGGCGTAGCGGCGGCCGTCCGGCCCGGCCAGCAGGCGGTGGTGGCGATAGACGGGCGCGGGCCAGTCCATCAGCGCCTGGATCAGCCGCTGGATATGCGTCGCCTCGAACAGATCCTGGCCCCGGATGACATGGCTGATCCCCTGCAGGGCGTCATCGTGCGTCACGGCCAGATGATAGGCGGTCCCGGCGTCCTTGCGCGCCAGCACCACGTCCCCCGCCGTCTCGGGGCGCGCCTTGACCATGCCGGTCTCGCCATCGGGGCCTGAGCCTTCCTCGATGAAGCTGAGTGCGTCCCAGGCCGCGCCGCCCAGCGCCTCCTTCGCCCGATCCAGCGACAGTCGCCAGGCGAAAGGGCGTTCTTCGGACAGCAGGCGCGCCTCTTCCTCGGCAGGATGCGGGCCGGGGCGGGCGGCTTCGGCCGGGCCGTGGGGCGCGTCGCCGATGGCGTCCAATATCTCCTTGCGGGTGCGGAAGCAGCGATAGAGCAGGCGGCGCCGGTTCAGCGCCTCGACCACGGCGGCGTAGTCGGCCAGATGATCGGACTGGCGCCGCACCGGCGTCTCCCAGTCCAGCCCCAGCCAGGTCAGGTCTTCATAGATGCCCGCCTCGAATTCCGGTCGGCAGCGCGTCGGGTCGATGTTCTCGATCCGAAGCACGAAGCGCCCGCCGACATTATTCGCTGCGCGCCAGGCCGTCAGGGCCGAAAAGGCGTGCCCCTTGTGCAGGCGTCCGGTCGGCGAAGGGGCGAAGCGGGTGGCGAACATGGCGCGACGAGGAGGGATCAGAGACGCTGGACGGCGCCCAAGGCTTCCGCCTGTTCGACAGCGGCGCGGATATCGGCTTCGGCCACGAAATCGAACTGGGCGATGAGGTTTTCCAGTACGAAGACGTGCTGGGACAGGGCCCAATGCATGGCGTGGGCGACCGGGCCGACATAGGCCGGGGCGCGGGCGACGCCAGGCTTGTAGCGCGTCAGTGAGGTTTGTTGGGGCAGGGCGAAGCGATGCATGCGCGGCGTCAGCCGTTCCTGCGTCATGGCGACTTCGTCGCGGAAGGCTGGGGAGGCCGCCAGTTGCGCCAAACGTTGGCCGAGTTGGGTCAGGTGCTGTTGCAAGGCTCGGCCGCCATCCTTCGCCGCCGGCGGCAGATAGGCGCGGAAGGCGGGGTCCTGCATGGCCGCCTGCTCCAGCAGGTCGAAGATTATCCGGCCGTGAAGCGAGGCCAGCGCGAAGGTGACGTGCAAGGAAGCGCCGTCCTGGGCCAGGGCGTCATGGTACCAACCACGCGGCAGGTAGAGGACGTCGCCCGGCCGCATGGTGATCTCGGCCTGGAGGCGACCGCGCGTCTGTTCGAACCAGCGTCGGACATCGCCGACGTCTGCGGGCATTTCGACCGGAGAGTCGGCGCGATTTTCATACAGCCGCCATGTCTTCTCGCCCTCGACCTGAACCGCCAGCACGTCGCTGAGATCGAAGTGGGCGCCGAAAGCCTGGACGCCCTTGAAGGAGCAGTAGATGTTCGCTCCCACGCTGGCGGCGAAGGCGTGGCCCAGCACCGACGACAGAGCGGCGAGCGGCGCGGTCAGGTCCTGCACGTCGCCGGCGATCAGGCTGGCACCTTCTGCTATGAAAAGCGCCACCTTGGCCGGGTCGGGGCGGAAGGACGAGCCCGACTGGGTCTGGACGGAACGGCAATAGAGTTCGGGCGCCACGGGGTCGGTGTTGCGCACCAGCTTCAAGGTCTGTGCGGTCCAGATCGAAGGCTGGTTCAGCAGATCGTTGAAGGTCGCCCAGTCCAGAATGGATCGCTTCGGCGCCCCTTCGACGGCGGGGATATGCAGCGGTTTTCGGCCGTGGAACTCGGCGAAAAAACGTTCTGGGGTGATCGGGTGAAGAAGATCGTCCAAGGTGCGCATTGGCGCAATGCTAAGGCCGCGCTGTTTTCCTGTCGATACAACCTCATGGCTCTTGCTCCTTCTCCCGCCTCCGTCGCCGCCTCTCGCGAGGCTCTGGCCGCCGCCGATCCGGCGCTGGCCAAGGCGCACGCCTCGACGCCCGTGTTCGAATGGCGGTTGCGGCCGGGCGGCTATGAGGGCTTGTTCCGCATGATCGTCGAGCAGCAGGTGTCGGTGGCGGCGGCGGCCTCGATCTGGAAACGGGTGGTCGACGGGCTGGACGGGCAGGTGACGCCTGAGGCCGTGCTGGCGCGCGACGTCGAGACGCTGCGCACCTTCGGCCTGTCGGGACAGAAGGCGAAGTACGGCCATGAGATCGCCCGCGCCCAGACCGAGGGTCACATCGACTTCGACCATCTGGAGCGGTTGGACGACGTGGAGGCCATCGCCGCCCTGGTCGCCATCAAGGGGGTGGGCAAATGGACGGCCGAGACCTTCCTGATGTTCTGCGAGGGGCGGATCGACGTCTTTCCCGGCGGGGATGTAGCCCTCCAAGAGGCGATGCGCTGGGCCGACCGCGCCGAGGCCCGTCCGAACGAGAAACAGGCCTATGCCCGCGCCGAGATCTGGCGGCCGCATCGCGGAGTGGCGGCGCATTTGCTCTGGGGGTGGTATGGTGGCGTTCGGCGCGGCGAGATCGCGCTGGACGAGGGCGTCTAGCCCTCGGGATTCATGAAGGCTGGGGGCGACCCCGAAGACGGCGCCGTGCGGCGCCCTGGGGATGATGACGATGTTGGAGCCGATCGCGGGCGCAGACCTGGTTCGTCCGGCTGCGGTGCTGCCGCTGCTGGATTTCGCGGGCGTGGCCGTGTTCGCCGCCACCGGCGCCCTGGCCGCCGCGCGCGAGAAGCATGACGTCCTGACCTTCGCCTTCTTCGCCGCCGTCACCGGCATGGGCGGCGGCACCCTGCGCGATCTGCTGATCGGGGCGCCCGTCTTCTGGGTGCAGGACTGGCGCTATGTCGCCGTCTGCATGGTGGCGGCGGTCGGCTTCTGGATGCTGGGTTCGCGGTCGTGGCGTTTCCGCGCCCTGCTGTGGCTGGATGCGGTGGGGTTGGCGGCCTATGGCGTCATGGGCGCGGCCAAGGCGGCGACCTATGGCGTGACGCCTCTAATCTGCATCGTCATGGGCGTGCTGACGGCCTGTTTCGGCGGCATCGTGCGCGACGTGCTGGCGCACCAGCCCTCCATCCTGCTGCGGCGCGAACTGAACATCACCGCGGCTCTGGTGTCGGCGGCCCTGTTCGTCGGGCTGAAGGCCCTGAGTCTGCCGACATGGCCCGCCGTGGCGGTGGCCGTCGTGGCCGGGTTCGGCGTGCGCGCAGGCGCCCTGAAGTGGGGCTGGAGCCTGCCCGCCTTCCCGACCGCCGCGTCGCGCTATTGAGGCTGTCCATGAGCGAGATTCCCGCCGCCTATGCCGCCGCGCCGCGCTGGGCTTTCGGCGACAGCCCCGAACTGGCGGACGAACTGCTGGCCCTGGTGCTGGCCGGCGGCAAACGCGCCACCTGTTCGTCGCTGGCGTCATGCGAGGCCGACATCATGCCGACCGTGGGCGAGGTCAGCGTCATTCTGGACGGCGCCGGAGTCCCTCGCTGCGCGATCCGCACGACCGAAGTCGAGGTCATGCCTTTCGAGCAGGTCAGCGAGGACGTCGCCCGCGCCGAGGGGGAAGGCGACCTGACCTATGCGTGGTGGCGCGACGCGCACGAGGCCTATTACCGCCGCGAAGGCACCTGGGCGCCGGGCATGAAGGTGGTCTGCGAACGCTTTGAACTGGTCGAGGTCTTCTGATCGCGCCGTCACGAAAACTCCTCACGCCGGTCATGGCGATGCGCGGGAATCAGGCGTAGGATTTTCGTCAGCAGACCAAGGAAGGAGACGTGTCTTCAGTCCTGTCGCGTCGATAACCCCCCGTATGAGCGGGAGGGCCTGATGCAGGTCCTGACCCGCCCGCCGTCCGGCTTTCCAGCCCTGGTGCTGAACGCCGATTTCAGGCCCTTGTCCTACTTCCCCCTGTCGCTCTGGCCCTGGGAAGAGGTGGTCAAGGCCGTGTGGCAGGACCGCGTCGACGTGGTCGCCACCTATGACAAGGTCGTCCGCAGTCCTTCGCTGGAGATGCAGCTGCCCAGCGTGGTCTGCCTGAAGTCCTATGTGGATCAGGGCCGCAAGCCGGCCTTCACCCGCTTCAACGTCTTCCTGCGCGACGGTTTCGCCTGCCAGTATTGCGGCGAGCCGGGCACGTCCCAGGATCTGACCTTCGACCACGTCATCCCGCGCTCGCGCGGCGGACGCACGACGTGGCAGAACATCGTCGCCGCCTGCGGTCCCTGCAACCTGCGCAAGGGCGGCCGCACGCCCGGTCAGGCGCACATGCCCCTGCGCCGCACCGCCCACCAGCCCAGCGCCTGGCAGCTTCAGCAGGCGGGGCGGCGCTTTCCGCCCCACTTCCTGCACCAGAGCTGGCTCGACTACCTCTACTGGGACATCGAGCTGGAGCCCTAGCGCGTCGCCCGTCTCACCCGGCGGAGTAGCTGGTTTTGGTCTGGGTGTAGAAGTCTGCGGCGGCGAAGCCCTGTTCGCGGGGGCCGTAGCTGGACTTCTTCGTGCCGCCGAAGGGGACGTGGTAGTCGACGCCCGCCGTGGCCAGGTTGACCATGGTCATGCCCGCCTTGGCGCGGCGCTGGAAGTCGCGCGCGTGTTTCAACGACTGGGTGACGATGCCCGCCGACAGGCCGAACTCCACCCCGTTGGCGACCGCCAGGGCCTCTTCATAGGAGGCGACGCGGATGGTCGAGGCGACGGGGCCGAACACTTCCTCGGTGTTGATGCGGGCGTCGGCCTGGGTGTCGACGATCAGGGTCGGCTGGACGTACCAGCCCGGCTTGTCGAGGCTGAGACGTTCGCCGCCCGCCAGCACGCGGCCCCCGCCGTCGCGGGCGATGTCGATGTAGTCATAGGCGGTCTGGCGCTGGGCCTCGGTCACGGCGGGGCCCATCTGGGTCGCAGGGTCGAGGGCGTCGCCGACGCGCAAAGCCTTCACCTTCTCGGCCAGGGCGGCGACGAAGCGGTCGTGGATTCCGTCCTGCACGATCAGGCGGCTGGAGGCGGTGCAGCGCTGGCCGGTGGCGAAGAAGCTGCCGTCCAGGGCGATGGCCACGGCGCGCTCCAGATCGGCGTCGTCCAGAACGATCAGCGGGTTCTTGCCGCCCATCTCCAGCTGCACGCGGGCCTGGCGTTTCATCGCCCCCTCGGCCACGCCGGCGCCGACCTTCTGCGAGCCGGTGAAGCTGATTCCGTCCACGTCCGGATGGGCGACGATGGCGCGGCCGACGTCGCCGTCGCCGATGACCATGTTGACCACGCCGCCGGGCAGGCCCGCCTCATGCAGGATGGCGATCAGGGCCTCGGCCGTGGCCGGGGTCGGACCGGCGGGCTTGATGACCACGGTGTTGCCGAAGGCGATGGCCGGGGCGATCTTCCAGGCCGGAATGGCGATGGGGAAGTTCCACGGGGTGATCAGGCCGAACACCCCGACCGGCTGGCGATAGGTCTGGATCTCGACGCCCGGCCGGGTCGAGGCCAGGTTCTGGCCGTGCAGGCGCAGGGCTTCGCCGGCGAAGAACTTGAGGATGCGGGCGGCGCGGGCGGTCTCGCCTATGCCCTCGGCCAGGGTCTTGCCCTCTTCGCGCGACAGCAGGCGGCCGACCGCCTCGCGCCGCTCCATCAGCAGGGTCCCGGCCCGGTCCAGGATGTCCGAGCGGACCTCGGGCGCGGCGTCGGCCCAGGGGCCGAAGGCGGCGCGCGCCGCCTGGACCGCCTGATCCACCTCGGCCGCCCCGCCCTTGGGCGTGCGCGCCACGACCTGACGCGTATCGGACGGGTTCAGGCTCTCGCCCGGCCGCGACCCGGCGATCTTCTCGCCGCCGATCCAGTGCGATAGCTCAAGCGTCTCGGTCATGGGGATCATCCTTGTTGCAGGGCTGGATTGCCCGACGACGGCTGTTCGGACAAGGCCCCGGATGATCCCATGCCGTCAGAAAGCCAGGGCCGTGGAGGCCACGTGCGCTTCCCAGGCTTCGCGGGTCTTGAAGTCCAGGCCGCCGTCCCAGGCGGAGCCCATGTAGTAGGTGAAGGGCCGGCCCGGCGTGACGCGGACCAGGATCAGATAGTTGTCGGCGTCCTCGGCGAAGCCTTCGACCTGGGCCGGGTCGACGGCGATGGCGATGCCGATAGAGCCGTGCTCGGGATTGGCCGGCTCCCAGAACATCAGGCGGCCGTTGGCGGCGTCGCGGGTAACGAAGCCGGCGCCCGCCGCGTTGCGGCGCTTGGATATGCCGACGCCGACGATCAGGGGCTCGCTCGTGTCCGAGTTCAGGGTCGAGGTCATGCGGGTGAAGCTGGAGCCCAGCGGCAGGCTGAACTCGCGCGTCTCCCAGACCTTGCGGGCCACATCGACGGGCCAGGGGCGATAGTCGACGCTGAAGCGGGCCTCGTCGCCGCCGGTCGCCTCGATGCGATAGGTCGAGAAGTTGCGGCTGGTCCACAGCTTGTTGTCGTACCAGACGCCCAGGCCGCCCGCGCCGCGACCACGACCGACGTCGTAGTAGTCAAGCCCCTCGCCGCGATCGACGTGGTAATTGGGGAAGCGCAGCTGGCGGTCCATGTAGGGATAGCGAACGCGCTTGACCCAGACGTCGACGCCCGAGCCGGAGGGCGCTTCTCGCGCCTCCAGGGCGGGACCGTAGATGCGGTGCGCGACGCGGTCGTTCTCCCACAGAAGATCGTCGAGGCGGTCGGGCGCGAAGCGGACGACGGCGCGAGGCTGCTGCTGGTCGGCGGGCGGCGGGGTCAGGCGTTCGACCTCGGCGGGGCGGCTCAGCGAGGACGGATCATAGGCCAGGGCGCGGGTCGCCTGCATCTCCTCGGCGCGACGCTTGATCTCGGCCTCGCCGACGACGGTGACCGGCGCGGGCGGCGCGGGCGTGGTGGCGGCGATCACCTCGGGCGCATCGCGCGCAGGCTCGGCCAGGGGGAGGCTCTTTTGCGGGCCGTTCAGGTCGGCGACCTCCAGCCCCGCCAGGATGTAGGTCCCGGTGGTGTAGAGGCCGACCTCGTTCGGATCGGTCGGGACGGGCATGTCGCCGGTCTTCTGCGTGGCGCCGATCAGGCCGCTGGGCAGGACGTGGCGGTTGAGCGCGGCCCAGCCCTTGAGCACGGCGGGCTCATAGGTCGCGCGGTCCAGCAGGCCGTGGTTGATCCCCCAGGCCAGGGCGTAGACGTAGAAGACTGAACCCGAGGTCTCGGCCTGCGGATAGAGTTCGGGGGCCAGCAGGCTGGCGCGCCACAGGCCGTCGTCCTGCTGCAGTTCGCGGATGCGTCCGGCCATGGCCTGGAAGATGTCGACGTAGTCCTGACGGCCCTCGAAATCGGCGGGCATGGCCTCCAGGGTGCGGGCCAGGCCGCCCATGACCCAGCCGTTGGCGCGGCTCCAGTAGACGGGCTGGCCATTGGCCTCGGTGCGGCCCTCGAAGCGCTGGTCGCGCAGGAAGAGGCGCTGCTCGGGGACCCACAGGCGGTCGATGGTGCGCCGGAACTCCTTGTCCATGGCGCGGACGTACTTCGGGTCGCCGGTCACCGCCGACATGCGCGCCAGAACCGGCGGCGCCATGTAGAGGGCGTCGGCCCACCACCAGATCAGGGCGTCAGTCTCGGTCGCGCGGTTCAGGTGCGGGATCATATAGTCCAGCCGCTGGCGCAGCGGCATCAGCACTCCGTCCTGACCCCGGCGCGAATAGAGCTCCAGATACAGGTCGCCGATGGTCTGGTCGTCGGCGTTCAGCATGGTCGGACCCGAGCGCGCGCCGCGCAGGCTGTAGTTGTAGTGCTCGGCCACGGCCGTCAGGAAGCGCAGCGTCTCGGGGTCGTCCGAGACGCGCGCCAGCCGCGCCGCGCCGATGTAGAAGGTCGCGGCCACCCAGTTGGACGACATCTGCGTCAGATTGCTGCCGGTCGACAGGGCCAGGGGACGCGAGGCCATGTCGGTGATCTGGGAGGAGGCGACGTATTCGACCGCCGCCAGGGTCTGTTCGCGCGAAGGGCGGGCGTCCGCGCGGAAATCCAGGTTGGGGCGCGGGCGCGCGGTCAGCCATTCGGCCTCGACGCCGGGGTTGGACTGCGGCGCCCAGGGCTCGCCTGCGGCCGATTGGGCGAGCGCAGGTGCGGTCAAGACGGTGCTGGCGAGCAGGAATGCGATCGTCGGGGCGGCGCGGCGTAGCGTCACAGGCGTTCTCTCCGGTACGGACCCCGTGGCGTTTGGGGTTTCACTATTTGCTGATGCGTACCATAAAATGGTCTTCAACCAGCGCAAGCCGGAATGACACCGGTAAACCGCGACAAGACGCCGTCCATCCTGCGGCGCGACCATGTGAGGAACGCCTATGCATCGCCGCTCTTTGTTGCAACTCGGGATTACCGGCACCCTGGCGACCGGCGTGGCGGCCGCGCCCGCCTGGGCGCAGGGAACCGGCCGGACCTTCGACGCCGCCGACTTCGGCGCGGTCGGGGACGGCGAGACCATCAACACCCGTCCGATCCAGGCCGCCATCGACGCGGCGGCGGGGGCGGGCGGCGGCACGGTGGTGCTGAAGCCCGGCGTCTATCTGTCCGGCTCCCTGTTCGTGAAGTCGAACGTCACCCTGCTGATCGGGCGCGGCGCGACGCTGAAGGGGCTGCGCGACATCGCCGCCTATCCCATGGTGCGCACGCGCGTCGCCGGGATCGAGATGGAGTGGCCCGCGGGCCTGCTGAACGTCTATCGGGAGCGGAACGCCCGCATCACCGGCGAAGGGCTGGTCGACGGCGACGGCAAGGTCTTCTGGGACGCCTATTGGGCGATGCGGCGCGATTATGACCCGCGCGACCTGCGCTGGGCGGCGGACTACGACTGTCGCCGCCCGCGCCTGATCCATGTCTATGATGCGGACCAGGTCGAGGTGTCGGGCCTGAACCTGGCGCGTTCGGGCTTCTGGACCGTGCACGTCTGCTATTCGCGCGACGTGAAGGTGTCGGACCTGATCATCCGCAACAACCTGGGCGGCCGGGGCCCCTCGACCGACGGGATCGACATCGATTCCTCGGAGCGGGTGCTGGTCGAGCGCTGCGACCTGTCGGTCAACGACGACGCCATCTGCATCAAGGCGGGGCGCGACTGGGACGGCCTGAGGGTCGCCCGGCCGTGCCGCGAGGTGAAGGTGCGCGACTGCATCGTGCGCGACGCCCTGGCCGGCATGACCTTCGGCAGCGAGACCTCGGGCGGGTTCCAGGACATCGAGGTGTCGGGCCTGCGGATCGAATACCCCGTGCCGCTGGGAATCTTCTTCAAGTCGGGCCACACGCGCGGCGGGGTCATCAACAACATCGCCCTGCGGGACATCCACTTGCAGGACGTGGCGACCCTGTTCCGGGTGAATCTCAACTGGTATCCGAACTACTCCTACGCCCAGATCCCCGCGGGCATGACGGATGTTCCGGACTATTGGCGGGCGCTGGCGACGCCGGTCCCGCGCGAGCAGGGCGTGCCCCGCATCCGCGACGTGCGCCTGTCGGACATCAGGGCGGTGGGCGGCAAGATCGGCTTCGAGGCCGCCGCCTATGAGGAAGCGCCCCTGCGCGACTTCACCTTCGAGCGGCTGCGTTGGGACGTGCGCGAGGCGGGGACCATCGCCAACGCCGACAACTGGCGCTTCATCGACTGCGACATCGACACCCTGGACGGAACGGGACCCAAGGTCACGGCGTCGCGCGGCGTGGTCGGCCTCTGAGGCGTTTTGTCCGGAACGGACTGTTCAAACCCCGACGTTTCGGCGTCGGGGTTTTTCTTCGCCCGAATGCAGGGAGCCGAACAGAAAAAAGGCCCGGAGCAAATGCTCCGGGCCGAGTGGTACGCTGAAAGGTTCAGGGAGGTGAATCAGTATTTCCAGCGCAATCCGATAGCGATCTCGCGACCCGTGTGACGGTAGTCAGAGATGCGGTTCGTCTCGTCGACGTAGCGATCGTTGTACTCGTCGGTCAGGTTGATGCCTTCCAGCGAGATCGTCATGCTGTCCGAGATGTCGTAGGACATCGAGGCGTCGACGTAGGTCGTCGCGTTCATGCCCTCTTCCGAGTTGCCGTTGCCGCCCGGGAACGACATCAGATAGCCGCTGCGGTAGGCCGCTGAGACACGAGCCTGGAAGGGGCCGTCCTCGTAATACAGCGTCGTGTTGAAGGTGTTCTTCGACTGACCCGTCAGGCGGTTCTTGCCGGCGGCGCCATAGTCGACCTCAGAGTCGACATAGGTGAAGTTGCCGATAAAGCCGAAGTTCGACCACAGGCCAGGCAGGAAGGTGAAGGGCTGCTGGTACTGGATCTCCAGGCCATGCAGCGAACCGCCCTCGCCGTTGAGCTTGCGCGTGACCTGGAAGACGTCGGTCGGACGCGCGGCGCCTTGCAGCAGTTCGTCGGGCAGACCCAGATCGCTCCAGACGATCGATTCCGTCACCGAGGTGATGAAGCTGTCGATGTCCTTGTAGAAGACGGCGGCGGCCAGCAGGCCTTCGTTCTGGAAATACCACTCGACCGACAGGTCGTAGTTGGTGGCGCGGAACGGATCCAGCAGCGGGTTGCCGTAGGACACGGTGCGCGTGGTCGGCGAGACGCCGCCGCCCGGGGTCAGGTCGCCCAGGGTCGGACGCGACATCACCTTGGCGGCGCCCAGGCGGATCACCAGGTCGTCGCGCGGTTCGATGGCCAGGTTGAACGACGGCAGGACGTCGTCGTAGTCGTTATAGGCGGTGACGTAGTCGTAGCTGGTGGTCGTGTTGCCGGCGTCATCCTTGACGGTGATCGTCTGCCAGCCCTTGGATCTCGACTTCCGTCTTGGCGTAGCGGACGCCGACGTTGCCGCGCACCGTCATGTTGGCGACCTCGGTGTTGAAGTCGGCCTGGACGAAGACGCCCTTGTCCGTTTCGTCGACTTCGCGCTCGCTGCGGTTCGGCACCAGCGGGTCGTCGTAGACGCTGAGGAAGTCGTTGATCTTCGAGATGTCGGGAACGATGAAGCTCAGGTCCGACCCCGCCGGCACGCCGATCTTGCCGTCGATGCTGACGATCTTGCCCAGGGCGTCCACGCCGGTGATCCGGTCAGCGCCCGCCGTAGCCGTCTGAGCCCGCGCCACGCCCCAGGTGCTGAATCCGTAGGTGCGGTATTCGCCGCCGGCCTTGAAGGTGATGGAAGGCGTCCAGTCGTACTCCAGGGCGCCGGCGAAGACGTTGTTGTCGAAATCGCCGCCGCTGGTGGAGCGCGTGCCCTGGATCAGGGTGAAGTCCTTGCCCGAGGTGATGTCGAAGCCGTAGTCGATCATCGGCAGGCGATCGTTGCCGCGGAAGTCGATGGTGTAGCCGTTCACCCCCGCCTGTTCGAAGGCGTAGGTGACGTTTGTCGGCGTGCGAGCTTCGGATTTGTTGAGGCCCAGCTTCATGTTGCCGCGCAGGCGATCCGTGAAGTCGTGGCGGACGTTCAGCGAGGCCTGGGCGAAGGTGCTTTCATTGCGGGTGAAGCCGTTTTCCGAGCGCACCAGCATATTGTCGAACACGCCGTAGGACAGGGTGTTCTTGCCGGCGTCGATGGCGTAGTCGCGCACGATGACGTTGTTGACGGCCGCGCGGCTGAAAGCCCAGGCCTCGACGTTGGGGCTTTCCAGTTCGGGATTCAGGCGGGACCACAGCAGGTCCAGAACGACCTCTGTGCGGTCGCTGGGCCGCCATTGCAGGGCGCCGGTCATGCCCAGGCGGTCTTCCTGGGTGTTGCCGAAGGTGTAGCGTGGGATGCGTGGATAGAAGGCGTTCAGCAGTTCAGTGCGCTGGGCCTCCGTGGTGCAGGGAACGCAGCCGCCGAAGTTCTGACCAACGCCGTAGGCTTTCGTCGGGTCGCCCTTCTGCCAACGGGTCGTGTTGAAGCTCTCGAGGATAGGCGAACGTTCGGAATAGGCGATGGAGCCCAGGATGCCGAAGGTCTTGCTGTCGTTCGACCAGCTCAGCAGGCCGGCCGTGCGCGGGACGGTCTTCTCCGACAGGTCGTTGTAGGAGGCCTGGACCGACAGGGCGGAGTTGAAGCCGCTGTTCGCGAAGTCCAGCGGGCGGCCGGTCTGCAGGTCGACGGTCGATCCCAGCGAGCCTTCCTCGATCTCGGCCGACTGGGTCTTGCGGACCTTGATGCTGTTGAACAGCTCGGACGCGAACATCGAGAAGTCGAAGCTGCGGTTGCGGTTGCCGCCCGACGCCGCCTGGGCCTCCAGGCCGTTGATGCGGGTGCGGGTGAAGTCGGCGCCCAGGCCGCGCACCGAGATGGTCGTGCCCTGACCGTTGACCCGTTCGATGGTCACGCCGGGCAGGCGCTGGATGGCCTCGGCCAGGTTCTGGTCGGGGAAGTCGGCGATGTCTTCAGCCAGGATGGCGTCGACGGCGCCGGCCTCGCGGCGCTTGACGTTCAGCGCCTGCTGCAGGCTGGAGCGGAAGCCGGTGACGACGATCTCGTCGACGACGGTGGCGTCCTCGCCCGTGGTCTGATCGGCGGCGTCCTGGGCCATGGCGGGCGCAACGCCCCACATCAGGGCGGTGGCGGAAGCGCCGGCGACACAGAGGGCGCGGACGTTGCGGAAGGGTCGTGCCATATTTCTCTCCCCGCACCGAAGCCCGTGGCACCGGTGTCATTTGTTGGTATGCTGTTGCGTATAGTTGGACGATACGCGTGTCACTTCTTGCAACAGCTTCCCGCTTTTTGCAACAGGCTCGTGTCAGCCTCCGTGCGAGACTGCAGTGAGCCGCGAAAACAGCGACGATTTCATGAGGTTACGGAACCTGCCTCAAGGTGTCGCCGAAACAGGAAGGGCCCCGGATCGCTCCGGAGCCCTTTTTCGTAGAGGGGAGACGGCGGGCGTCAGGCCGCCCGCGCCACCTCCACCGCATAGACGTGATTGGCGCCATGCATGTTGGAGACGAAGACGATCCATCGGCCGTCCGGCGTGAAGGTCAGGTTGGGCTCCAGCCGGTAGTCATGGTTCGACAGGTCGACCAGGCGCTGTGATCGCAGATACTCGACGCTGATCTGATCGTCCTTGTCGCTGGACGGATCCTCGTCGACGATCGGCTCGGGACGCAGCAGGACGAGCCATTTTCCGTCCGGCGCATGGGCGACCATGTCGCCGTCGCCGCCGTCGCCCGCGAACATCCGTCCGTCCGGCGAGACGTTGTAGTGCACCGACCAGTCGTTCTGTTCGACCCGGCGATAGACGCGCTTGCCTGTCTCCAGGTCCACGGAGGCGACCCAGAAGACCTGGCCGCGCGGCGTCTGCAGATCATAGAGCACCTGCCTGCCGTCGGGGCTGAACCACTCGTGGCCGAAGATCTCGAAATTCATGGTCCGCTGGTGCGTCTTGCGCAGGTCCGAGCCGTCGACCTTCATCGTCCACATGCGGTCGACCCGGTGCCAGGGGCCTTCGTGGCAGAAGATGATGCGATCGGGATCGGTCGGCGAGAATTGGGTGTGGCCGATCCATTCATTGGTCTTGTGGATCACGCGGCGTTCGCCGGTCGCCATGTCGATGACGAAGATCTCCATCGGATAGCGGGCGGCCCAGCGCTGCAGCATCCGCACGCCCTTGGCGCGAGCGAAGTTCAGCGGCTTTCCGTCCGGCCCGGCTGCTTCGTATTCGGCCTGGTCGAAGCGGCGGTTGCGCGGATCGCCGACGCCGGGCTGGAGCGGCTGGGAATCATAGGCGACGAAGCCGAGCAGCAGGGTCTCGTCGGCATTGACCGAATTGACCTGGCCGTTCGGAATGCGGCCGATCCGGCGCACGCGCCGGGTGTCCGCATCGATGACATAGAGGGTCTTGGCGCGGTCCATCAGCTGGGCCTCGCCCGGCTCGGTGACCGAATAATAGACGTTACGGCCCTTGCGCCCCGTGAACATCAGATCGGCGTTCTGGTCGGGAACCAGCACGCTGAGCGCCCAGGTCTTCAGGTCCACGGTCGAGACGCCCTGGGGCGTGGAGATGACCATGAGGTCGGGCGCGCCCGCCTTCGCCGGCAGGAACATGTTCTTGTAGAAGTAGGGCTTGCCGCCGCCGCCGTCGGGCGAGACCCGGCGGATGCGATGGCCTGTGCGCGGATCGACCCATTCGCGCGGGACCGGGCCGGACCATTGCGGCGCCTGGTGCGGCGTCTCCTGGGTCGAGGGCGGCGCGGTGTTCGGGGCAGGCCAGGCGGGAACCTGGCCCTCCGGCGGCAGGGGCGGTTCGATCAGGGGAGCGGCGGCTTGCGGCGCAGCGGATCGCGCTGCGGCTGCGCCGGCGGGGGCCGCCAGGGCGGGGGTGGCCAGAGCGGGGGCGGCTAGCAGGGCCTTCAGGGCAAGGCGTCGGGACGTCGTCATCGGGCGTTCCTTGTGTAATCGCAAAGCAGGGTCAGGGAGCGGGCGTCAGGCCTTCGACCCGCACGGTCCAGCCTTCCTTGGGGAAGCCGGGCGCGTGGCCGGTCGAACCGTCCCAGCCGCCGGCCATCAGGCCCACCGCCATCAGCAGGGAGCCGTTGGAGGGGAAGTAGGTCTCGGCCGCCCGCCGATAGCCGGCGCCGTCGGGGTTGACCGCCATCTCGACGCCGCCGGCTCCGGCCGAGACCGGCACCAGTTCGTCGGCGTGCTCGTCCAGGTGGACGCGCGGGGTCATGCCGGTGACGCCCCACTGGTTGTTCTTCAGATCGGCGAACAGCCAGTCGACGGCCTTTTCCGGTTCGCCCAGGCGGGCGGCGGTCATGGCCATCATGGGGAAGTCCCAGCCCCAGGTCTGACGCACGTCCCAGTTCCGCTCCACCGCCTCGAAGGTGCGGCGCATGGCGTCCGGGTCGATGCGGGCGCCGGGAATGAAGCCGTAGGCCATCAGGAAGGAGGGGTGGTCGCGGTTCTTGCACTGGGCCGCCGCCGCGTGCTTGCGGCAGGCGTCGGACATGGCCGTCTCCCAGAAGTCCGGCACGCTCTCGACCGGCAGGTAGAGGCCGTCCTTCATCGCGGGCGGGGCGATCTTCGCCAGGGCCTGATCCCAGTCGGCGCGGCGGGGCTGGCCCTGACGGACGCGCCATTGCTGGGCGGTCTCCAGCGCCCAGCGGAAATACTCGACCTCGAAGGTCGGGTTGATCGTGGTCAGGGGATCATAGTTTTCCTGGGCCGGGATCATCGGCGCGCCCAGATTCAGGCGGCCGTTCGCCTCGATCGGCCAGGAGGCCAGCAGGTCGGCGGTGGCCTCGACCAGTTCGGCGTAGCGGCCCAGGACGGCAGGGTCCTTTTCCGATCGCCAGATCAGTTCGGCCAGCAGGATCGGGTGCGGCTGCTGCCACATGATGAAGGGCGAAACCAGGCTGGGGCTGTTGCGGCCCTCGGGCCCGACCATCTTGGGCCACCAGGCGCCCTTGACCCCGTGACGCGCGGCCTCGGCGCGGGCGTTGTCGAGGTTGCCCAGATACCAGGGCAGGCTGCGCTCCAGCAGTTCGGGGCGGCCCCACATGGCCTGCCAGCCGGCGTGCCAGGGATGCATCTCCAGGTGGAACTTGCCGTACCAGGAGTTGGAGAAGAGACCCTCTTCCTGTGGCGGCAGCTCGCCCGCGCCGTTCACGGCGGACAGATACTGCGACAGCACCACGCGACGCTCCAGCTCATGAGCGCGCGGATCGGTCGAACCCGAGAAGTCGACGGCGCCGCCCTCGCTCCAGAAGGCGTTCCAGTGACGGGTGACGGCCTCAACGCTGGCGGAATAGGCGGGGGCGATGGTCTTGTCGGCCTGTTGATCGAAACGGACCATGACGGTCAGCCGGTCGCGGCCGTTGGCGACGACGCTGAAGCTGTCGGCCCCGCTTTGTTCGATCTTTCCCGAGCCGATGATGCCTGAATAGTAGACGGTGTCGTCCAGCGTCCGACGAATGCGGACGTCGCCCGTATCGAAGGCGACGACCTCAAGGCCCTGGGCGCCCGTTGCTTCGAAGCTGGTGGGATCGGGGTTGATGGCCGGGTTCACGCTCGGATAGCGGACCTGAACGCCCAGGCCCTGAGACGCGACCAGAGACGAGGAGATCTCGACCATCACCATGTCCAGGGTCGGATGGACGCGGGTCACGACCTCGACGGGCTGGCCGTCATAGGTGAAGCGGCTGGTCAGGGCGCCGGTCCACAGATCCAGCGTCTGGCGGGAGTCGGCCACCTTGGCGAAGTCCAGCGTGCGGCCGTCATTGAACGTCAGGCCGATGCGGCTGAGCGAGATGCGATGCGGATTGGCCCGCAACCAGGTATAGGCGGGGTTGGTCTCTGCATCCGCCCAGGACTTCATCCAGGCGTAGGGCTGTTCGCCGCGTCCGGGGACGGTGACGTTCACGAGGCCGTCCTGCTCGGTATAGCCCTCGGGATTGGGGAAGCTGTGCCAGCCCCACTGGGCCATGGTCAGCAGGGGAGCCAGTTCGGAATACTGCTCCGGGAAGGTCTGCAGGCCCGTGATGTCGGCGGTGAAGCCCAGATCGCCGTTGCCCAGCATGATCGGGGCGTGGCGATCCACGGCGGTCAGGACGACGTTGTGGCGCGTGACCAGGGCCTGCCGGTCGATCGGCGTCGCAGGCGCGACCGCTGCGACGGGCTGGACTGTCTGGGCGCAGGCGGCCAGCGGAGCGCCGACCAGGAGGGTGCAGGCGAGGAGGGCGGAGCGCAGGCGCATCACGAGGCCTCCGCCTTCAGGCCCAGGCCCGCGCCCTTCCAGCCGTACCAGGCGACGACGGCGAAGCAGGCGGCGGGCAGCAGGAAGGCGATGTTGGCGCCGTACAGGTCCGCCAGCTTGCCCATGGGCCAGGGCAGCAGGACGCCGCCGCCGATGGCCATGACCATGAGGGACGACGCCTTCTTGGTGCTGGCCCCCAGGCCCGTGGTGCCCAGGGCGAAGATGGTGGCGAACATGGTCGACATGAAGAAGAAGACGGCGATCAGGGCGATGGGCGACACCTTGTCGATGCCCGCCGAGACGATCAGCGTCAGGATGACGTTGATGACGCCGTAGGTGGTCAGCAGGGCGCGCGGCTTGACCTTGAGCAACAGGCCCGTGGCGGCGAAGCGCCCGACCAGATAGCCGATGGCGGCCAGCGACAGCATGTAGGCGCCCTGTTGCGACGTCAGGTCCTGCCAGTTGTGGGTCACCAGATTGATGAAGTAGGCGCCGATGCCGACCTGGGCGCCGATGTAGAGGGCCTGGGTCACCACGCCGGCGATGAAGTGAGGCTGCTGGGACAATCCTTTAGGAGCATGGGGCTTGGCCGGGGTGTCGCCCGCGACGGACTCGCCGTGGTCGGCCAGGCCGGTTTCGGGCAGGCGGGCGCGCCAGACGACGGCGGCGAACAGCAGGACGGCCACAGCGATCAGACCGTAGACGATCTGGATCGAGCGGGTGGCGCCGCCCAGGGCTTCGGTCGTCGTCGGGCTGAAGAAGACCGCGCCGCCGATCATCGGGCCGATGAAGACGCCCAGGGCGTTGAACGACTGGGCCAGGTTCAGGCGCTGCGAGGCCTTGGCCGGGTCGCCCAGAACGTTGACGTAGGTGTCGGCGGCCGTCTCGAGCACGCACAGGCCGGCGGCCAGCACGAACATGGATCCGACGAAGGGAAGGAAGGCGCCCGCATTGGCCGCCGGGATGAAGAGCAGGGCGCCGATGGCGGTGACGCAGAGGCCAGAGACGATGCCGAACTTGTAGCCGCGCGCGTTCAGCAACATGCCCGCCGGCAGGCTGAGCAGCAGATAGGCGCCGAAATAGGCGATCTGCAGCCAGGAGCTGTCCGCCTGGCTGATGCTGAGCGTTTCCTGGAAGTGCTTGTTCAGCACGTCCAGCAGGCCATAGGCCAGCCCCCAGATCAGGAAGCAGCCGATGGCGAAAGCCAGCGGTCCGCGCAGGTTTCCGGCGGGCAGGGCGAGGCCCCCGGGCGTGTGGGCGGCGTCGGTTTCGATACTCATGTCGTCCTCTCGGGCTTCCTCGGTCCGGCTCCGTCTTGCTGCGGGCTCGGCGAACGATGGATCAGATGCGGTAGATCGCCTCGGCGTTGGCGGCGAACAGGCGGTCGCGTTCCTCGGCCGTGAAGTCGGCCGTGATCGCGTCGAAGGCGGAATAGAAGGCGTCGAACGCGCCGTGGACTCGCTCGACCGGGAAATCGCTGGCGAACATCGCCCGGCGGGCGCCGAAGATGTCGATGCACTCCAGCACGACCGGTCGGATGCTGTCGGGCGTCCAGGCGCGGTCGGTGATGCCGAGGCCGGAAATCTTGATCGAGACCTGGGGGCGTTCGGCCAGGGCCTTCAGCCCGGCGCGCCAGACGGCGATGCCGGCCTCGTCGCGATCGGTCGGCAGACCGGCGTGGTTGATGATCAGGGGGATGTTGGGATGGGCGTCGGCCAGTTCGACCGCCTCGGCCATCTGCGACGGATAGAGCTGTAGATCGAACGACAGGCCGTGGCGGGCCAGCTTGCCGAAGCCCGCGCGCCACGCGGGATCGAGCAGGGGGTCGGTTGGATTGTAGGTCTTCTTCGGATCGGCGTGCCAGCAGACGATCTGGCGCACGCCCCGGACGCTGGACCGGGCGGCGTGGGCCTCCAGCAGGGAGTCCAGATCGGGATCGGTCAGGTCCGCCCCGGCCACCACGCCGTGCGGATAGCCGTAGTCGTCGGCCATGGCCTGAAGCCAGTCCGTCTCGGCCAGCTGCGCGCCGCGCGGCTGGCCGGCCTCGACGTGGACGATCTTGTCGACGCGCCAGTTCGCCGTGTCGGCCA
The DNA here is from genome assembly GCF_059579685.1 of Brevundimonas sp. SS2672. Classification (NCBI taxonomy): domain Bacteria; kingdom Pseudomonadati; phylum Pseudomonadota; class Alphaproteobacteria; order Caulobacterales; family Caulobacteraceae; genus Brevundimonas; species Brevundimonas sp. SS2672. Next base: position 516,332 of record NZ_CM184201.1, read on the forward strand.
GATAGTCCTTCAGCAGATAGTCTCGGTGGGCGATCGGGGACATGTCCCCCGCCGGATTGTTCGGCAGGGGATCGTCCTGCAGCCAGCCGTAGCGAGCGCGCGACAGGTCCCACAAGTGGACGTGGCAATCGACGATGCGAAGGTCGCGGCCCACTTGCGGCGCTCCTTTAATAGGTGGTGCGGCCGCCCGACGTGTCGAACGTCGAGGCGGTGGTGAAGCTGCATTCTTCCGACGCCATGAAACAGACCATGGCGGCGCTCTCCTCGACTTCGCCCAGACGACCCATCGGGATCTTGGAACGCATGTAGTCGACCTGGCTCTGGGGCAGTTGCTCCAGGATCGGGCTTTCGAAGGTGGCGGGGGTCAGGCTGTTGGCGATGACGCCCTTGCCGGCCAGTTCCTTGCCCAGGGACTTGGTGAAGCCGATCACCCCGGCCTTGGACGCCGAATAGGCGCTGGCGTTGGGATTGCCTTCCTTGCCCGCGACCGAGGCCACGTTGACGATCCGGCCGTAGCCGCTGTCGAGCATATAGGGCGTGACGGCGCGGCAGCAGTAGAAGACGCCGTTCAGATTGATGTCGACCACGCGCTTCCAGCTGTCGACCGGGAACTCCTGCACCGGAACGGTGGCGCCGGTGATGCCGGCCGAGGCGACCAGGATGTCGATGCGTCCGCCCAGGGTCGTGTGCGATTCGGCGGCGGCGGCGGCGACGGCGTCAGGGTCGGCGACGTCCAGGGCGACGACCCCGGTCGCGCCGATCTCTTCGGCGGCGGTCTTGAGCGTCTCGGCGTTCAGGTCCCACAGGACGACCTTGCCGCCTTCGGCGATGATGCGGGCGGCCGAAGCCTTGCCCAGACCCGAGGCCCCGCCGGTGACGACGGCGGTGCGGCCAGCGAAACGTCCTTCATAGGCGCTCATGCGGCGGCGTCCTTCGACCAGGCGACGACCTGCTGGCGCTGCACGCCCAGCTTCTCGATCCCCAGCTCCATGACGTCGCCCGCCTTCAGATAGAAGGGCTCGGGCTTCTGGCCCAGGCCGACGCCGGGCGGGGTGCCCGTGGTGATCAGGTCGCCCGGCTCCAGCGTCATGAACTGGCTGACGTAGGAGACGATCTCGGCGACGCCGAAGATCATGGTCTTGGTGTTGCCGGTCTGCATGCGCTTGCCGTTCAGGTCCAGCCACATGTCGAGTTGCTGCACGTCCCCGATCTCGTCGGTGGTGACGATCCAGGGGCCGACCGGGCCGAAGGTGTCGCAGCCCTTGCCCTTGTCCCAGGTGCCGCCGCGCTCGGTCTGGAAGGCGCGCTCGGACACGTCATTGATCAGGACATAGCCGGCGACGTGGTCCAGGGCGTCCGCCTGTTCGACGTAGGAGGCGCGCTTGCCGATGACGATGCCCAGCTCGACTTCCCAGTCGGTCTTTTCCGAACCACGAGGAATGACAACGGTATCATTCGGGCCCGTCAAACAGGAGACGGCCTTGGTGAAGACCACCGGCTCTTCCGGGATCGGCAGGTTGGATTCGGCGGCGTGGTCGGCGAAGTTCAGGCCGATGGCGATGAATTTGCGCACGCCGTTCACCGGCACGCCATAGCGGGGCGAGCCCTCGACCAGAGGCAGGCTCTCGGGATCGACGGCCTTCAGCGCGGCGAGGCCTTCGCCCCACAGCTGGTCGGGCGTGATGTCGGCGACAATGCCGGACAGATCGCGGATGCGGCCCTCTGAATCGAGAGTGCCGGGCTTTTCCTGGCCCACAGGGCCGTAACGCAGGAGTTTCATGGGGAGGCCTTCTTATCGGGCGTAGGGGCGGTGCAGGGCGATGTCGCGGTTCAGCTCGACGCCGAAACCGGGGGTGTCTGGAACTTTCAGCTTGCCGTTCACCGGAACGGGCTCGCCGATCAACTGCGGATGGAACATGGGCACGACTTCGTCGGCGCCCGGAGCCATCATCAGGAACTCCGCGAACGGGCTGTTATGGCGCGTCACGACGAAATGGTAGGAATAGACGGACGATCCGTGCGGGATCATCAGCACGCCCTTGGAGTCGGCCAGGGCGGAAATTTTCTGCAGTTCGGTCACGCCGCCGCACCAACCCACGTCGGGCTGGATGATGTCGCAGCATTCCATCTCCAGCAGCATGCGGAAGCCCCAGCGGGTGGCTTCATGCTCGCCGGTAGTGACCAGCATGCCCTTGGGCGCGTTCTTCTTCAGCGCCTGATAGCCCCAGTAGTCGTCGGGGCTGAGGGCCTCCTCGATCCACTTCAGGCCCAGTTTGTGGGCTTCATGGGCCAGGCGAGTGGCGTAGTTGAGATCGAGCGCCATCCAGCAGTCGAACATCAGCCAGAAGTCGTCGCCGCAGGCGTTCCGCATGGCCTCAAGCTCGGCCAGGTTCTTGCGCAGCCCCTCTTCACCCTCGGCCGGGCCGTGGTGGAGAGGCATCTTGCCGCCGATGAAGCCCAGTTCCTTGGCCTTATCCGGCCGCGCGCCGGTGGCGTAGAAGGTCAGTTCGTCGCGCACGGCCCCGCCCAGCATGGCGAAGACCGGCTCCTGACGCAGGCGGCCAAGCAGATCCCACAGCGCCAGGTCCACGCCGGAGATGGCGTTCACGACCAGCCCCTTGCGGCCGTAATACTGGGTCGAGAAATACATCTGGTCCCAGATCTTCTCGACCTCGGACGGATCGCGGCCCTCCAGGAAGCGGGCCAGGTGCTTCTCGACGATATAGGCGGCGGGTTCGCCGCCGGTCGTCACCGCAAAGCCGACGACGCCGTTGTCGGCCTCGATCTCCACCACCAGGGTGCCGAGCACATTGATGCCGAAGCTGCGGCGGCTCTGACGGTATTCCGGATACTTCGCCATGGGGGTGGCGATGTGGTCGTCGATCCAGTGGCCGTCGCCCTGGTCGTGATAGTCGGCGCCTCCCCCATGATTGGCGCCCGTGCCGTCGTTTTTCACGACGAAGGCGCGGACGTGCTTGATCCTGGGCAGGCGGCTCATCGGGTATGCACCATATTTCGGCACATAACTCCCATAATGCGGGATTTCACTGGCATTCCTCCGAGCGTGGCGTCAAACTCGATCCCTGTTGCGGGGATCAGCTTGCGTCTTTTGCTACATTCTGGGAATGAGGATTACGAGATGGGACGAATGGCGTCAATCAAGAGCGAACAGGCGGACGGCGAAGCGGAGGTCGGGGCGAAGGCCTCCGGCAGCCAGACCCTTCTGCGCGGCCTGGACGTGATCGACGCCCTGATCGACGGCTCCCTTCCGTTGGCGGAGTTGTCGGAAAAGCTCGAACTGACGCGCAGCACCACCCATCGCCTGGCCTCGGCCCTGGTCGACCGGCAGATCCTGTCGTTCCGCCCGCGCGAGGGCTATTCCCTGGGACCCAAGCTGCTGGAGCTGGGCCACGCCGCCAGCCAGCAGATGCATCTGCCGCGCGTCGCCCGGCCCTATCTGGAGCATCTGTCCACGGTGACCGACGACACGGTGCACCTGGGCGTGCTGGACGGTCGTCATGCGCTTTACCTGGACAAGGTCCCCGGTCGTCGCCGCGTGAATATCGGTTCGCGCCTCGGCGAGCGTCACCCCATCGCCTCCACTGGACTGGGCAAGGCGCTGATTCTGGACAAGAGCGAGCCGGAATGGTGCGACTTCTACGCGCCAGAAGGGGCCGAATTCGACGCCGCCTCGCGCGCGGTCTGGCTGGAGCGGATGCGCAGCTACGCCGAGAAGGGCCACGCCTTCGACCTTGAGGAGAACGAGGATCAGGTCCGCTGCGTCGCCGCGCCGATTCGGTCCGTCGACGGGCATATCGTGGCCGCGATCAGCGTCTCGTCCGCCGCTCAATACATGTCCGACGCTCGAATGGCCGAACTGACCAAGACGGTCACCGACGCCGCCAACGCCATCAGCGGCGACCTGGGCTGGACCCCTAAAACCTGAAAACGCTTACTGTACGGAGCCTCCATGCTGCTTAAAGACAAGGTCGTCCTCATCACCGGGGGATCGCGAGGCATCGGGGCCGCCGTGGCCGTGGAAATGGCCAGGCAGGGCGCGGACGTCGCCATCAACAGCCACTCGGGCGGCGCTGCTGCGGCCGAGGTGGTCGCCGCGGTCGAGGCGCAGGGGCGCCGTTGCATCTCGGTCGAGGGCGACGTGGCCCTGCCGGAAACGGCCGCCGCCTTCGTCGAGGCCGCCGTCGAGGCCTTCGGCAAGGTGGACGTCTTCGTCTCCAACGCCGGCATCTGCCCGTTCCACGCCTTCCTCGACATGCCGGCGGAGACGCTGAAGCGCACCATGGAGGTCAACCTCCACGGCGCCTATTTCATGACCCAGGCCGCCGCGAACCAGATGGTCAAGCAGGGAAACGGCGGCGCCATCGTCGCCATCAGCTCGATCTCGGCCCTGGTCGGCGGCGAGTTCCAGACCCACTACACCCCGACCAAGGCGGGCGTGCACAGTCTGATGCAGTCCTGCGCCATCGCCCTGGGCAAGCACGGCATCCGCTGCAATTCGGTTCTGCCGGGCACTATTCTGACCGACATCAACAAGGACGACCTAGCCGACCCGAAGAAGCGGGAATACATGGAAGGCCGCATCCCGCTGGGCCGTCTGGGCCAGCCCGAGGACATCGGCGGCGCCGTGGCCTTCCTGGCCTCGGACATGGCGGCCTATGTCACCGGCGCGGCCCTGCTGGTCGACGGCGGCGCCTTCGTGAACCTGCAATAGGCCGTCCAGCGTGAAGGCGGCCTCCATCTCCGACTATCGCGAGCTGGCGCGTCGGCGCCTGCCGCGATTCCTGTTCGAATACATCGACGGCGGCTCCTATGCCGAGACGACGCTGGGGCGGAACGTCAGCGACCTGCGCGACGTGGCCCTGCGTCAGCGGGTGCTGCGCGACGTGTCGGACATCGACCTGTCCACGACCCTGTTCGGACAAGAGGTCAGTTTGCCGGTCGCGCTCGCGCCGGTCGGTCTGGCGGGAATGAATGCGAGGCGCGGCGAGGTTCAGGCCGCCCGCGCCGCCGCCGCCTTCGGCGTGCCCTTCACCCTGTCCACGGTCGGCGCCTGTTCGATCGGAGAGGTGGCGGCGGGCAGTCCGACGCCCTTCTGGTTCCAGCTCTACATGATCCGCGATCGCGCCTTCATGGCCGACCTGCTGGATCTGGCTGAACAGGCGAAATGTCCCGCTCTGGTCTTCACGGTCGACATGCCGGTGCCGGGTTCGCGCTATCGCGACTACCACTCAGGGCTGGCGGGGGCGTCGGGCTTCTTCGGCGACATGCGGCGCGCGCTGCAGGCGGTCGGCCGACCCGCCTGGGCCTGGGATGTGGGCGTCAACGGCGGGCCCCACTCGCTGGGCAATGTCGCGCCGGTGCTGAAGGGCAAGACGGGCATCGACGACTTCTTCGCCTGGATGCGCGACAACTTCGATCCCACCGTGACCTGGGACGATCTGGCCTGGGTGCGTGAGCGCTGGAAGGGGCCGCTGATCATCAAGGGCGTGCTGGACGCTGACGACGCTCGGCGCGTGGCCGATCTCGGGGCTGACGGCCTGGTGGTGTCGAACCACGGCGGGCGTCAGCTGGACGGCGTCCTGTCCTCGACCCGCGCCCTGCCGCCGATCGCCGAGGCGGTCGGGGGGCGGCTGACGGTCCTGGCCGACGGCGGAATCCGCAGCGGCCTGGACGTCGCGCGAATGCTGGCTCTGGGCGCCGACGGCGTGCTGATCGGACGGGCCTGGGCCTATGCCCTGGCGGCGCGGGGAGAGGCGGGGGTCAGCCACGTCCTGAACCTGATGGCGGCCGAGATGAAGGTGGCCATGGCGCTGACCGGCGTCACGCGCGTGGATCAACTGGACCGCAACGCCCTGGCCTGATCCGGGCGGGGCGCGGCTTCTTCAAGAAAAAGGCGCCGGCGAATGGATCGCCGGCGCCCAGGTTTCACCGCTCAGGAGGGCGGTGGAAAGCGTCAGAACTTGTAGCGGGCGCCCACGAACACCTGACGGCCGGTGTGGTGGTAGACGTAGGTGCTGTCCCGCACCCCATCGAGCTCGCCGTGGTTCTGGCGGTTGGCCTCGTCCGTGAGGTTGATGCCCTCGAGCGTCAGCGTCAGGTGGTCGGTGACGTCGAACGAAGCCGAGGCGTCGATGCTGAGCGTCTCGGTCTTGCCGGTGGCGACGATGCCGCGCGAGCCGCCGTTGGAGGCCGGCACCTGCTGGTAATAGGTGTCGCGATAGGCCGCCGACACCCGGGCGTTGAACCGACCGTCGTCATAGTAGAGCGTGGCGTTCCAGGCGTCGGGCGACAGGTTCACCAGATTGGCCGTCACATAGGCGGTGCAGGCGGCGGTGGTGCAGTAGTCGATTTCCGACTCCACATGGGTGAAGTTGGCCTGGACGCCCAGGTTCGAGAAGGCGCCCGGCAGGAAGGTGAAGGGCTGCTGATAGCTGATCTCGAAGCCCTTCAACGGGCCGCCCGGCGTGTTGGTCGGACGGCTGAAGACGTAATCTTCCGCCGGGGGACGGTCTGCGGCGGCGGGGAAGGCTTCCGGGTTCATCGCCGTCAGCTCGGCATAGGTCAGCCGTTGCTGGGTCGTCTGAACGTAGGTCGAGATGTCCTTGTAGAAGAACGCCAGCGACAGCAGGGACTCCGGCGCGAAATACCATTCCAGCGACAGGTCGAAGGTGTCGGCGCGGTAAGGGTCCAGGTTCACATTGCCCAGCGACGCCGTGCGGTTGGCGGCGTTCGGCGCGCTGAGCGAGAAGACCGGCACCAGATTGGTTACGGGCGGACGCGCCATGACGCGGGCGGCGCCGAAGCGGACCATGACGTTTTCGATCGGCTCGATCGACAGGTTCAGCGACGGCAGGATGTCGTCATAGTTGTTGGAGCCGGTGATGCGCGTCGTCACCCCGCTGAGGGAGGAGTAGCCGGCGGCCTCGATCTCGGTGTTCACCCAGCGTGCGCCGAAGTTGCCGCGGACCGGCATGCCCGCCCATTCGGTGTTCCAGTCCAACTGGGCCCATAGGCCGGTGTCCTTTTCCGTCACGTCGCGCCAGTTGCCCAGCGCCGTGGACCCGTTCTCTAGTCCCAGCAGACGGAAGTCGCCCTCAGCCACGCCGGTATCGCACAGGCAGTCGGCCCCGTAGGCCTTCATGATCGCGTCGAGGTTGGGCGAGATCCAGGCCGTGGCCGAGCCCGCAGGCAGGTCCAGGTTCCTGCCGAAGCCGTCGAGCAGATAGGTGAGGTCGCCGATGGAGGTTCCGGCCGGCATGGCGGGCGCGGCATTGGTCTTGCGGGCGTAGCCCGAACCTTCGGATTGATATTCCTTGTAGCTGGCGCCGACCTTGAGGGTCATGCGGTCGTCGATGTCGAACTCGAAGCCGCCCTCGAAGGTGGTGTAGGTATTGGACTGCTTGCTCGACAGGATGCGCAGTTCCGACAGCGGCGCCACGCCCCCCGGGCCCGTGATCGTCCACTGGTTCGGATCGGTGACGTCGAAGCCGTAGTCGATCTTGGGCAGGTCGCGATTGTCGCGGAAATCGATCGACCAGCCGGCGCCGTCCTGATGGTCGATGATGGCGTTGACCTGCAGGGGGTTGCCGAATTCCGACTCGGAACGACCCGCCACGCCCCTGAAGCGCACGCTGTCCGAGAAGTCGTGTTCGATCTCCAGCGTATACTGCGAGAATTCGCTCTTCAGCTCGTCGAAGCGCTCTTCCGTGCGCATGTCCATGCCGTCGAGGAGCAGGTAGACCAGTTCGCCCGTTTCGGCGTCGGCGACGGCGTCGACGATCGTAACTCCAGGCTTGCCGCCCTGGCTGGCGTTGCGGCTCAACGACCAGGCCTCGAGGAAGTTCTCCTGACGGGTCGAATCCAGCTTGGAATAGAGGCCGTCCAGGCTGATCGTCGTGGCGTCCGAGGGGCGCCATTGCAGCGACAGGGTCGCGCCCAGACGCTCCTGCTCATGGCTCAGGCGGCCGTAGCGCGGAATGCGCGGGTGGAACAGGCCGCCGGCCGCATCCTTGCCGCCGGGCAGGGCCTCGGGGTTCAGGAAGCCGTTGTCGCCATTGGCCGGACCCCAGCGCACCGAGCTGAAGCCTTCCTCGATGGAGCTCTTGTCGCTGTAGGCCAGCGACAGCAGGGCGCCGAACTTGCCGTCCATCCAGGTATTGGAGATCAGGCCGGCGAAGCGCGGGCTCCAGTTCTCCGACAGGTCGTTGTAGCCGCCCTGGACCGAGGCCACGGCGTTGAAGCCTGAATAGTCGAACGGCCGGGCCGTGCGCAGATCGACGGTGGCGCCCAGGGAGCCTTCCTCAACCTCGGCCGAGGCGGTCTTGCGTACGGTGATGTTGTTGAAAAGTTCGGAGGCGAAGACGTTGAAGTCGAACCCGCGGCCGCGGTTCACGCCGCCCGAGGAATCCGTGGCGCCGGTGGTCGCCTGAGCCTCGATGCCGTTGATGCGGGTGCGGGTGAACTCCGAGCTGAGGCCGCGCACCGTGATGGAGCGGCCTTCGCCCGCGTCGCGGTCGATGGAGACGCCGGGGATGCGCTGGATCGATTCCGCCAGGTTGGTGTCGGGGAAATCGGCGATGTCTTCGGCCGAGATGGCGTCCACCACCCCGGCTTCCTTGCGCTTGATGTTGAGCGCGTTCTGCAGGCTGGCGCGGAAGCCGGTGACGACGATTTCGTCGACGGCGGTCGGCTGGTCGTCGGCTGGCGTCGACTGAGCCTGCGCCGCGCCGGCGAAGGTCAAGACGGCGAGCGAGGCGCCGAGCAGCAGCGAGGCGCGCGCAGGGGCGGCGTGATAGGGCATATGGTTCTCCTCCCAGTTGGACCCGCCAGGGAACGCCCGTCCCAGTTCAGGTCGCCGCTTTCGCGGGAACCGGTGTCAATTGCTGTTTGTCAGCGAGTTCCACCGGTGTCATACAGAGCTACGCACGTTTTTTATCCTGTGGCAAGATGATGGCGAAACGCTCCTCCGGCTAAGGTTTGAACCCTGCGAAACAACAACCGGAGCCGGCGCCTGACGTCCCCCGGCCCCTGAGGGAGACATCGTCAGCGCCGCCCAGGCGGGCGTTTTCATGCCTGTCGCCGACTCCCTTCTTCTCCGCCCGATTCGCTTCGCTTCCGTTCCGATTTCGAGTTTCAGATGACCCAACCGCTTCGCTTGAATCCTGATCGTCTTCTGCCGGCCGATCCCGACACCCGCGCCGTCGCGAGGCGGCTGTACGCCGAGATCAAGGCGCTGCCGATCATCAGCCCGCACGGCCACACCGACCCGTCCTGGTTCGCGGGGAACGCCACCTTCGCCAATCCGGCCGAGCTGCTGATCACGCCGGATCACTACGTCTTCCGCATGCTCTACAGCCAGGGCATGGCGATGGAGGATCTGGGCGTTCCGCGCGCCGACGGCGGGGCGGTCGAGACGGACCCGCGCAAGATCTGGCGACGGTTCGCCGAGAACTATCACCTGTTCCGCGGCACGCCTTCGCGGATGTGGCACGACTGGGTCTATGCCGAAGTCTTCGGCCTGGACGTGCGCCTGTCGGCCGAGACGGCGGACCACTATTACGACGTCATCGACGCGGCCCTGCAGACCGAAGCCTTCCGGCCGCGCGCCCTGTTCGACCGCTACAATATCGAGGTGCTGACCACGACCGAGTCGCCGCTCGACACCCTCGAGCATCACAAGGCGATCAATGCTTCGGGCTGGAAGGGGCGGGTGCTGACCGCCTATCGTCCCGACCCCGTGCTGGACCCGGACTATGAAGGGTTCCGCGACAATCTGAAGGTCCTGGCCGAACAGACGGGCCGGGACACCCTGTCGTGGGACGGCTACCTGCAGGCGCTGCGCGATCGTCGCGCCTTCTTCATCGAGATGGGCGCCACCTCGACGGATCACGGCCACCCGACCGCCTTCACCGCCGACCTGTCTCGCGCCGAGGCCGAGGCCCTGTTCAAGCGCGTGTCGACCGCGCCGGCCAGCGCCGAGGACGCTGAACTGTTCCGCGGCCAGATGCTGACGGAGATGGCGGCCATGTCGGTCGAGGATGGTCTGGTGATGCAGCTGCACCCCGGCTCCTTCCGCAATCACAACGGCTTCGTCTTCGAGCGCTTCGGCCGCGACAAGGGCGCGGACATTCCCACGCGGACCGACTATGTGCGCGCGCTGAAGCCCCTGCTGGACCGGTTCGGCTCGGACAACCGGCTGACCCTGATCCTGTTCACCCTGGACGAGAGCGTCTATGCGCGCGAACTGGCGCCGCTGGCGGGCCATTATCCGGCGCTGAAGCTGGGCCCCAGCTGGTGGTTCCACGACAGCCCGGAGGGGATGCGCCGCTTCCGCGAGAACGTCACCGAGACGGCGGGTTTCTACAACACGGTCGGCTTCAACGACGACACCCGCGCCTTCCTGTCCATTCCGGCGCGGCACGATGTGGCCCGTCGCATGGACTGCGGCTTCCTGGCCCGCCTAGTGGTCGAGCATCGGATGGAGGAGGACGAGGCCCAGGAGGTGGCGCGCGCCCTGACCTATGATCTGGTCAAGGCGGCCTACAAGCTGTGACCCGCCTCGATGAAGCGGCCCTGACGGACCTGCCGGACGACGTCGTACGGCCCGGCTATGATCGCACGGCGGCCAGGACGGGCGTCGTGCACCTGGGCGTCGGCGCCTTCCACCGGGCGCATCAGGCGGTGGTGTTCGACGATGCGCTCAAGAGCGGCGACCTGCGCTGGGGCGTGCTGGGCGCGTCGCTGCGGTCGCCCGGCGTGGGCGATCAACTGAACCCGCAGGACGGTCTCTACACCCTGGTCGTGCGCGACGGCGAACGCGAGGACCTGCGGGTCATCGGCGCCTGTCGCGGCGTGATGGTGGGGCCCGAAGACCCTGCGGCGCTCGTCGCGGCCATGGCCGACGCCGATGTCCACATCGTCACCCTGACGGTGACCGAGAAGGGCTATCGCCTGGACCCGGCCAGCGGCGAACTGCTGGTCGAGGATCCGGACGTCGCGGCCGACATCGCGGACATCGAGCGTCCGCGCACGGCCCCCGGTTTCATCGTCGCCGCCCTGCGCGCCCGGCGCGCTGCGGGGTTGGGTCCCTTTACGGTGATTTCCTGCGACAACCTTCCGCACAATGGACGGCGGATCCGCGCCGGGGTGCTGGCCATGGCCAGGGCGGTGGATCCGTCGCTCGCCGAGTGGATCGCGGCCGAGGGCGCTTTCCCCCAGACCATGATCGACCGGATCGTGCCGGCGACGACGGCCGAGGACGTGGTTCGCCTGACGGCCCGCCTCGGCGTCGAGGACCAGGGGATGGTCAAGGCCGAGCCCTTCACCCAATGGGTGATCGAGGACCGCTTCGCCGGCGAACGGCCCGATTTCGCCGCCCTGGGCGTGCAACTGACCGATGCGGTCGAACCCTGGGAGGACGCCAAGCTAAGGCTGCTGAACGGCGCCCACTCGGCGGTCGCCTATCTGGGCGCGCTGTCGGGTCATGAGCACGTTCACGAGGCGGTGGCCGTTCCGGCCTTCCGCGCCTATGTCGAAGCTCTGTGGGACGAGGCGCAGACGACGCTGAACCCGCCGCCGGGCCTGGACGTGGCCGCCTATCGCGCCGAGCTGATGGCGCGGTTCTCCAACTCCGCCCTGATGCATCGCACGCGTCAGATCGCCATGGACGGTTCGCAGAAGCTGCCGCAGCGCCTGCTGGCCGGCGCCGCCGAGCGCCTGGCGGCGGATCAGGGGATCGAAGCCATGGCCCTGGGCGTCGCCGCCTGGATGCGCTGGCAGGAAGGCGTGACGGAGCAGGGAGAGACCGTCGTGGTCGATGACCCGCTGGCGTCCCGAACCGCCGAACTGATCGAGGCGTCCGAGACCGACGAAGCCCAGGTCCGCGCCCTGTTGGGCCTGTCGGCGGTCTTCCCGACGTCGCTGGCCGAGGAGCCGCGCTTCGTCGAGGCGGTGACGGCCGCCTTCCTGGCGTTGAGAGAGCATGGCGCGGTCGAGGCCGCCCGCCGCGTGACGGAGTAGAAGATGAGCCGGGTCCTGATCCTGAACCCCGCCGATGACGTCGCCATCGCCCTGGACGACATTGCTGCGGGCGAGAGGCCCGAGGGCCTGGAGACGCCGGCGCGCGCCGCCGTCGCCACCGGCCACAAGATCGCCCGGAGGGCGGTGGAGGAGGGCGGCCTGGTCCGCCGTTATGGCCAGGTCATCGGCCGAGCGCGCGAAGCCATCGCCGCCGGGGACCATGTCCACGTCCACAACCTCGCCATGGCCGAGGACGGACGCGAGGCCGAGGTGGGCGCCGACGTCCGCCGCCCGGCGCCGCTGTCCGGCGCGACCTTCAACGGCATCGTGCGGCCGGACGGCAGGGTCGGCACGCGCAACTACATCGGCGTCCTGACCAGCGTGAACTGCTCGGCCACGGTGGCGCGCCGCATCGCCGACGCCTTCCCTGACGCCAGCCTGCCCGACGGCGTGGACGGCGTCGTCGCCTTCACCCATCAAGGCGGTTGCGGAGGCTCGTCGCTGTCGAGCGATGTGACCCTGCTGCAGCGGACGCTGGCGGGTTACGCCCGGCATCCGAACTTCCATTCAATCCTCATCGTCGGCCTGGGCTGCGAGGCGAACCAGATCCCGGCCTGGCTGGCCAATGAGGGGCTGGAGGCGGGGCCGACCTTGCGCGCCCTGACCATTCAGGAGGCCGGCGGCACGGCCCGCGCCATCGAGGCGGGGATCGAGATCGTTCGCGAACTGGCGGCCGAGGCCGCCAAGGTCGAGCGTCAGCCGGTGTCGGCCTCGCACCTGACGGTCGGTCTGCAATGCGGAGGCTCGGACGGCTGGTCCGGCGTGACCGCCAATCCGGCGCTGGGCGCAGCGGTGGATCTGCTCGTCGCCCACGGCGGTTCGGCCATGCTGTCGGAGACGCCCGAGATCTGGGGCGCCGAACACCTGCTTCTGCGGCGTGCGGCGTCGCAAGGGGTGGCGGACAAGCTGAACGCTCGCCTTGCCTGGTGGCGCGCCTATGCCGACAGGCACGGGATGGAGCTGAACAACAATCCGTCGCCCGGCAATCTGAAGGGCGGTCTGACCACCATCCTGGAGAAGTCGCTGGGGGCGGTGGCCAAGTCGGGCTCCACGCCGCTGAACGACGTGATCGGCTATGCCGAACCGCTGGCCGCCAAGGGGCTGAGCTTCATGGACAGCCCCGGTTACGACCCTTGCTCGGCGACGGGCCAGATCGCCTCGGGCGCCAATCTGATCGTGTTCACGACCGGACGGGGCTCGGTGTTCGGGGCCAAGCCCGCGCCGTCGATCAAGGTCGCCTCCAACGCCAGGCTGGCCAGTTGGATGGATGAGGACATGGACATCGACGCCTCGCCGGTGCTGACGGGCGCGTCGATGGAGGCGGTCGGGCAGGCCATCTTCGAGCGGATGCTGGCCGTGGCCTCGGGCGAGCCGTCGAAGTCCGAGGCCCTGGGCATCGGCGATAATGAGTTCGTGCCCTGGCAGGTGGGCGCCTATCTCTAGACCATTTTCGGTTCAGTCGGAATCGACGGAACCCAGAACAATGGTCCAGAATTATCTGGAGCGAATATCTGAGTTTAGTTGGACATGCGTCCAACTAAACCGATTTCGCTCTAGGCGCCCGCCTCAAGGCTGAGTTCAGCCCTCCAGCGCCTCGATCAGTTCGCCCATGTTGCGGATGAAGACTTGGGTCGAGACGCACTCGACCGGGTAGTCGGTGGTGTAGGGCGAGGTATCCCACAGGTCGCCGACGCGAGTGGTCTGATACTCTCCGCCCGTTACCGCCGCCGGCGCCTCCCCGATGTAGGGGTTGGAGGTCGTGGTCATGAGCGAGGGCCAGTAGCCGCGCGCGTTCAGCGTCGTCACCAACTGACCCGCCCGGTCCGCTGCAGGCCGGGTCAGGCGTCGGGCGTCGGTGGACATGTCCCAGACGTCCACGTCCTGAAGCGTGAAGTATTTCGGCAGTTGCAGCGCGCCCGGACGGGCCTTGAGCGGGGAGTTGCGGCTGACCTCGTCCGGGGTCTGGGACGCCAGCGTCTCGTACTCGCGGCGCAGGGCGGCGGTGTCGACGTTGCGGAACGAGCCGTAGTGGACGATCAGGTTGTTGGGGTTGTCGTCGTAGTAATACTGGCCGTTGGTGATGTTCGACCCGCGCCGGTGGATGTAGACGGGCGTGTTCGATCCCTCGAGGATGAAGGTCGGGTGGGTGCGCCCCGGCGCGATCAGGTTCTGGGGCGTCTTCACCTGATCCAGCCAGTCCAGGGCCTCGGGCAGGCGGGCGATGTATTTGCGCTCGCCGGTCAGACGATAGAAGCCCATCATCGACTTGATGTTGGTTCCCGTGGCGTGGGTGGCGAAGGCCTGGGGCTCGATGGTTCGGGCGCCCGCGGGCTTCAGCGTGTCGGGGAAGTGCTGCAGACCCCAGGCCGGCTGGGGCAGGGGCTGCTGGGTCTTCACGAAGATGTCCATGCCGCGATGGATGGCGTCCAGCACCCGCGGGTCGCCACGGCCGTTCGTCGCCAGCCCGTGATAGGCGTAGAGCAGGAACTCCAGGTTCTCGCCCGCCACATCGTCGTTGAAGGTGATGTAGGGGGTGTAGTCCTCATGGCCGTGCAGGCCGCCGTTTTCGACGAAGGGATAGCGCTGGGGCCAGCCGCCGTTCGGATACTGGGCGTCGAGAACGAACTGGATCGCCTTGTCCAGGGGCGCGCGGTACTTGCGCTCGCGCTTCTCCAGATAGATCCGCAACAGCAGTTGCGAAGCCTCGGCCGTTCCCGCGTCGTCGAAGGTGGCGTTGCCGTAGTAGCGGTGGAATTCCTCCATCCGCCAGGCGTTCTTGCCGTAAGTGGCGTACCAGCGCTTGAGCGACTCCTCGCCCGCCATGTCGATGACGTAGTTCCAGCCGCCCGCGGGATGCTGGCCGCGGATCAGGGCGTCGGCGGCGGACTTGGCGGCTTCATAGAACTGTTCGTCGCCGGTGGCGTGATAGGCGTCCAGGAATACGTGGCCGACCGTGGCGGTGCCGGGCGGCTGGACCCAGATCATCGTCGGCGAGGCTTCCAGTTCGCCCCAGCGGCGCGAGAAGTCCGGCAGGACATTCCACACATAGCCGCCTCCGACGGCGGCCTCATCGGTCATGAACCGGGTCGCCCGCTTCATCGTCGCCACGATGGCGGCGCGGTCGGGCGTCGTCTGCGTTATGCTCCTGGCCAGGGCGGGGGCGGAAGCGGCCGTGAAGGTCGCGGCGGCGCCGGCGGCCAGCAGGGCGCGGCGATTCATGGACGTTGCGGACATGGTGTCTCCCTCGGATGCGTCGCCTCGCAGCTCTGACGGCTGCTTGCAGGCGAAGCTAAACACGAATGACACCGGTTTCCTAGTGTTTGAGCGCGACTGTGACGGCGCGCGGTTTCACGAAACCGTCAGCGGCGGATGTCGAAGCCCCCGTCGCCCATCGCCGCGCGAACCTCGGCGGCGGTGAACAGGTTGAAGTCGCCGGGCACCGAGTGTTTCAGACCGGCGGCGGCCAGACCGAAGTCGAGCGCCTCCTGGTCCGACCAGCCGCTCCACAGGCCGAACAGCACGCCGGAGGCGAAGGCGTCGCCGCCGCCCACCCGGTCGACCACGCCGGTCATGTGGATGGCCTCGGCGGCGGTTTCGATCACCTCGCCGTTCGCGCCGCGCGTCAGCATGACGGCGGACAGGGCCTGATCCGCGACGCTCTCCTGAACGCGCAGGGTGCAGGAGATTCGCTGCAGGCGCGGGAAGGCCTCAAATGCGGCGGCGGCGGCCATGCGACGGCGCGCGCCGGGGTCGGCGTGATCGAAGCGGCGGCCGAGCACCAGGGCGAAGTCGCGATCATCGGCGAAGGCGACCTCGGCCCCCGCCAGCATCCGGCCCAGGGTTCCGGGGGGATCGCCGTCCCACTGTTCCCACAGCTTGCCGCGGAAATTGCCGTCGTAGCTGATGCGGACGCCCTTGCGGACGGCGGCTTCGACCAGTTCGACGGCCGCGCGCGAGCCGTTGGGGCCGGTGGCCGGCGTCACGCCCGAGACGTGCAGCCATTCATAGCCGTCCAGCAGGGCGTCCCAGTCGAAGGCGTCGGCGACGCGTTCGACGAAGGCGGAGCCGGCGCGGTCATAGAGGACTTCCGACGGTCGCCGCACGGCGCCGGGCGTCAGGAAGTAAAGCCCCATGCGGCCAGGCGAGAAAACGATGGGGGAGGCGTCCACGCCATAGCGACGCACTTCATCGCGCGCCGCCTGTCCCAAGGCGTTGTCGGGCAGGACGGTCGCCATCGCCGCCGGCGCGCCGAAGCGAGCCAGGGCGACGGCGACATTGGCCTCGGCCCCGCCCGGACGCACGGTCAGGGCGGGGGATTGAAGCAGCAGCTCGTTCTGGTTCGGGCTGAACCGCAGCAACATCTCGCCGAAGCAGAGAATCTTGCCGCCGTTCGCGGTTTGAGGCCCGGGGGCTGCTGGGTGGTCGTCGCTCATGGTCTGGACGCTAGCGCGGGATCAGCGCGCCAGCCAGCCGCCGTCGACCGGCAGGGTGATCCCCTGCACATAGTCGCTGGCGCGGCTGGCCAGGAAGACGGCCGCGCCGCCCAGGTCGGCCGGATCGCCCCAGCGGCCGGCCGGAATGCGCCCGAGGATCTCCTTGGAGCGCACCGGGTCGTCCTGCAGCGCCTGGGTGTTGTCCGTGGCGAAATAGCCCGGTGCGATGGCGTTGGCGTTGATCCCATGCTTGGCCCACTCATTGGCCATCAGCTTGGTCAGCCCCGCCACGCCGGATTTCGACGCGGTGTAGGACGGGACCCGTATGCCGCCCTGATAGGACAGCATGGAGGCGGTGTTGATGATCTTGCCCGGACGGTCGCCCGCGATCATCCGCTTCACCGCCGCCTGGCTGAGGAAGAAGAGGACCTTGAGGTTGACGTTCATCACGTCGTCCCAGTCCTGCTCGGTGAAATCCACGGCGTCGGCGCGGCGGATGATGCCGGCGTTGTTCACCAGGATGTCC
Source organism: Brevundimonas sp. SS2672 (assembly GCF_059579685.1). Lineage (NCBI taxonomy): Bacteria > Pseudomonadati > Pseudomonadota > Alphaproteobacteria > Caulobacterales > Caulobacteraceae > Brevundimonas > Brevundimonas sp. SS2672. Next base: position 533,390 of record NZ_CM184201.1, read on the forward strand.
ACCGGGCCGAGCGCGGCCTCGGTCTCGTCCAGAATCCGCTCGATCGGCTCCATGGAGGTCAGATCGGCCTGGATGGAGACGGCCTTGCGGCCCTTGGCCAGGACCTTGCCCATGGTGTCGTCTGACGCCCGGCGGGCGACCGAGGCGACGTCCGCCCCGGCCGCAGCCAGGGCCAGGGCGATGCCCTGACCCAGGCCGGTGTTGCCGCCGGTCACCAGGGCGACCTTGCCCGTCAGATCGAAAGGATCAGCCATGCCCTGGTTCCCCTTACTTCAGCTGACAGATGTCGAGCTTGTTCATGTCGGTGTAGTCGAGGTTCTCACCGCCCATGCCCCAGATGAAGGTGTAGTTCGACGTGCCGGCGCCCATGTGGATCGACCACGGCGGGCTGATGACGGCCTCGCCGTCGGCCATGATGATGTGACGCGCCTTGTCCGGCTCGCCCATGAAGTGGAAGACGCGGTCGTCTTCGCCCAGGCCGAAGTAGAGATAGGCCTCCGAACGACGATCGTGCAGGTGCGGCGGCATGGTGTTCCACACCGAGCCGGGCTTCAGCACGGTCACGCCCAGCAGCAGCTGGCAGGACTTCACCTTGGCGGGGACGATGTACTGATAGATGGTGCGTTCGTTCGAGGTCTCGAGCGAACCCATCTCCAGCGGCACAGCCTCGGCGATCGAGATCTTGGCCAGGTCGTAGCGCGTGTGGGCCGGGGTCGAGATCAGGTAGTATTTGGCCGGATTGGCGGCGTCCTTCGAGGTGAAGGAGACGTCGGCGGCGCCCATCGGAATGTAGAGGCCGTCACGGAAATCCAGGTCCAGGGTCTCGCCGTCGACGGTCACCGTGCCTGCGCCGCCGATGTTGACCACGCCCAGTTCGCGCGCGACCAGGAAGGGCTGGCCGGCCAGCGACGGCGGCTCGGAATGGGTCGGCAGGCTCAGCACCGCGTCGGTCGGCATGGCGCCGCCGATGATCATGCGCTCGTTGTGCGAATAGTTCAGGCTGATCCGGCCCGCCTGGAACAGGCCGCCGACCAGATAGCGGTCGCGCAGCTGTTCGTTGGAGGCGCCCTCCATCATGTCCGGATGGGTCGCGTGATAAACCTTGTCGTACACCTTGTTCCTCCAGGATTCCGCAGGCCGGAATCATTCATCGGCGGGATGATCCGCCTATGTCGTGTCCAGTTTGGTAACCGGTGTCAGTGCTTTGGGCAAGAGGAGGCCTTTTGTCGCGGGCGCGTCGGCTGCGCGCAGGCGGACGGCCTAGACCTGGATGGCGGAGCGACGCACCACGAGGGAAGGGCGGATTTCCGGTTGCTGCAGCCTGGCGGGATCGACGCCGCGCATGGGCGCCAGCAGTTTTTCCGCCGCCATCCGACCCATGTCGCGGATCGGCAGGCGCACCGAGGTCAGATTGGGCCAGATATGCGCCGCCATCGGCAGGTCGTCATACCCTACCACCGACAGGTCGCGCGGCAACTCTAGCCCCCGTTCGCGCGCGGCCTGCATGACGCCCAGGGCCATGTCGTCGTTCAGGGTGAAGATGGCGGTGGGCGGTTCCGGCAGGGACAGCAGGGCGTGGGCGGCCTCGCGTCCCGAATCGAAGGTGTAGGCGCCCTGGATGTCATAGGCGGGCGGCAGTTCCACGCCGCGTTCCTTCAAGGCGTCGATGAAGCCCTGGCCGCGCACGACCGATGAGCGGAAGGAGGCCAGACCGCGCACCAGGGCGATGCGCCGATGGCCCAGATCCACCAGGTGCCGGGCGGCCTCGGCGGCGCCGATCCAGTCGTTGGTCACCACCATGTTCTGGGGCTGGTCCAGGGCGATCGAGGCGATGCGGACATAGGGGGTGTCCAGCTCGCGCAGCAGTTCAATCACCGTCTCGTCCTCGGACACCGAGGGCGGCATGATGACGCCGAACAGCCGCTGGCGTTCGACGAAGCCGCGAATGTCCTTCAGCAGGGTGGGGGAGGTGCGGCTGCACGGATGCACCACCAGTTCCAGGCCCGATCCCTTCAGGGCGTCCAGGATGCCCTGCTGCATGTTGACCACATAGGTAGGGCTGGGCTGATCATAGATCATCCCGACCAGGAAGGACCGGCGGAAGGCCAGGCCGCGCGCCTGCGGATCGGGCACGAAGCCCAGTTCGTCGATCGCCTCTTGAACGCGGGCGCGGGTTTCCTCGCGCACGAACGGAGACTGGTTGATGACGCGCGACACGGTCTTCTTGGAGACCTGCGCCACGCGGGCGACGTCATTGATGGTGGCGCGCTTGCCGGATTTCGCCGGTTGCGAATCCCGTTCTGACAAAGGCGTCCCCCTTTCCTGGTTCCTGGACCAGCCATAGCCGCGCCGGGCGTCAGACGCCACGGTTCATTGGCGATGAATGATTGACACCGGTTTCCATGAGCCGCCATTATCCGGAGCTTTCAATCGGGGCGTCACATTGATCCATCAGATTCTATCTTCGGAGCGCGGCCTGTGACGGCGGCGACGGACCCGGCCGCCGACCTGGCCGTAGCGCAGGCTTTCGTGGACCATCGGCTGGCGGCGCGAGCCCTGCCGGATTATCCGGGGGCGACGCCTGACGCCCTGAGCCGGTCCTACGCCATTCAGGATCAGGCGATCGCCCTGTTCCCGGACCAGGTCGTCGGCTGGAAGGTCGGCGGCGTCCCGCCGGCGCAACAGGCCGTGCTGGGCGCGCACCGGGTGGCGGGCGCCATCTTTGCGGCCAACGTCTGGACCGCAGGCGGGCAGCCGACGGACCTGCCGGCCATCGAAGGCGGTTTCGCCGCCGTAGAGGCCGAGTTCATCGCCCGCATCGGCGCCGACGTCGATCCGAACCGCACGGACTGGACGCTGGCGGACGCGGCCGATCAGATCGACGCCGTCTTCATCGGGGTGGAGCTGGCCGGCAGCCCGCTGTCCAGCATCAACGACCTGGGCTCGGCCGTGGTGGCGTCGGACTTCGGCAACAACGGCGGACTGGTGATTGGTCCCGAACTGACCGACTGGCGCGCGCGGATGGAGACCATTGAGGTCGAGACCCTGATCAACGGCCAGAGCGTGGGCCGGGGCGGCTCGGCTTCGCTGGCCGGGGGCGCGCTGGAATCGGTCCGCTTCCTGCTGGAGCACGGCGCGCGCCGCGGACGGCCGTTGACGGCGGGGACTCTGATCTCGACAGGCGCGGTCACGGGCGTCCACCGCGTGGACATCGGCGATGAATCGGTCTGCCGTTTCGCCGGCGCCGGCGAGGTTCGCTGCCGCATGGTGAAGGCCCGCCCGCAACACGATCCGAGAGGCTGACCGATCGGCTGACACAGGAAATCAGGCGCCCACCCGTCCGCAGAGGGTTGCAGAAGACGGGACGCGCTGAGGAAACAAACGGAAGAGGACGCCTTCGATGACCGAGGCTTCGCAGACCGCCGAAAAGGGAGGGCCGATCCGCGTGACGGCCCCTCCGGCCGGCAAATACCGCTGGATCGTCATGTGGCTGTTGTTCGCCGCCATGGTGATCAACTACGTCGACCGTCAGATGATCGGCTTCCTGAAGCCGACCCTGTCGACCGAGTTGGGCTGGTCCGAGACGGATTACGCCGACATCGTTTTCTGGTTCCAGGCGTCCTACGCCGTCTTCTACCTGATCTTCGGTCGGGTCATGGACAAGATCGGCGCGCGCTGGGGCCTGGGGGTCGCCTTCTTCATCTGGCAGATCGGCCACATGATGCACGGCGCGGCCCGCGACCTGTCGCACTTCATCATGGCCCGCATGATCCTGGGCGTCGGCGAGGCCGGCGGCTTTCCCGGCGGCATCAAGGCCGTGGCCGAGTGGTTCCCCAAGAAGGAACGCGCCTTCGCCACCGGCCTGTTCAACGCAGGCACCAATATCGGCGCCATCGTCACGCCGTTGCTCGTCCCGGTTCTGGTGCTCAGCTTCGGCTGGCAGATGGCCTTCGTCATCACCGGCCTGCTGGGCCTGATCTGGCTGCCGATCTGGCTGATCGTCTATCGCCGTCCGCGTGAAGTGAAAAAGCTGTCGACGGCCGAACTGGAGTGGATCGAGCAGGACCCCGCCGACCATGTCGAGAAGATCGGCTGGAAGAAGCTGCTGACGGTCAAGGAAACCTGGGCCTACGCCGCGGGCAAGTTCCTGATCGATCCCATCTGGTGGATGTTCCTGTTCTGGCTGCCCGACTTCCTGGGCAAGACCTACGGGCTGGATCTGAAGACCTTCGGCCCGCCGATCGTCGCCATCTACCTGCTGTCCGACGTCGGCTCGGTCGGCGGCGGCTGGCTGTCGGGACGCTTCATGAATCGCGGCATGAACCTGAACAAGGCCCGCAAGCTGACCATGCTGATCTGCGCCCTGTGCGCCGTCCCGGTCGCCTTTGCGGCGTTCGCCTCCAACCTGTGGATCGCGGTGCTGATCATCGGTCTGGCCACGGCGGCTCACCAGGGCTTCTCGGCCAACCTCTACGCCTTCCCCGGCGACGTCTTCCCGCGTGGAGCGGTGGGCTCGGTCGTCGGAATCGGCGGGATGCTGGGCGGCATCGGCGGCATGATCATGGCCAAGTACGCCGGCTTCGTGCTGGACAAGCTGGGCACCTACACCCCGATCTTCGTGGTGGCGGCCTCGGCCTATCTGGTGGCCTTGCTGGTGGTCCACATCATCTCGCCCAGATACGAACCGGCCAAGGTCTAAGGACCCGACGCCGAGAGGGGCGCTCGTCTGAGGGGGCGGGCGCCCCTCTTCAATTCCACCGGGAGGGTTTCATGAACATCCATCGCCGCGCCCTGTTGAGGGTTGGAGCCGCCGCCGGCGGCGCGTTCGCCGCGCCGGGCGTCGTCCTGGCGCGCAATCAGGCTGTTGCGCCCCCCGACCCGACCGAGACGGTCCGCCTGTGGCCCGCCGGCGCGCCGGGCGGTGAAGGCGTGCGCGTGGTTCCCATCGTGCCGGAGCGGTCGACGGACCCGAGCTATCGCGACCGCTACGCCCAGTACACGACCGATCCCCTGATGACGGTGGTGCGGCCCGCCCGGCCGAACGGTTCGGCCATGCTCCTGATTCCGGGCGGCGGCTATCGCTGGTCGGTGTTGGACAAGGAGGGCTTCGACGTGGCCCGCGTCTTCGCCGCCAGCGGGACGACCTGTTTCGTGCTGCGCTATCGGCTGCCGGCTGACGGTTGGGCGGCGGGACCGGACGCCCCCCTGCAGGACGTGCAGCGGGCGATCCGGCTGATCCGCAGCCGCGCGGCGGAGTTCGACGTGCGGCCGGATCGCGTGGCGGTGCTGGGCGCCTCAGCCGGCGGCCATCTGGCGGGACTGGCCAGCGCCCGGACGGACGCCGCCTACGCCTCGACCGACGGCGCCGATACGGCGTCCCTGCGGCCGGATCTGACGGTGTTGCTCTACCCCGTCGCGACCATGACGGACCCCTACGTCCACGCGGGGTCCCGCGCCCACCTGCTCGGCGCCGCGCCCAGCGCCGAGGCGATCGCGGCCTATTCGCTCGAGCAGATGGACTGGTCGGGCGCCGCGCCGGTCTGCCTGATCCATGCGATGGACGACGCCTCGGTGCCGGTCGAGAACAGCCTCATGCTTCTTTCAAGCCTGAAGGCGGCCGATGTCAGGACCGAAGCCCACCTGTTCCAGGAAGGCGGTCATGGTTTCGGAACGCGCCTGATCGCCGGCCGACCGGCGGACGCCTGGCCCGAGCTGACGCGGCGCTGGGCCGGCCGGCTGGACTTCGCTCTTTAGAGGCTAGATCCGCTCCAGCGGCAGACGCATCCCGGCCACGATCAGACAGGCGGCGTCGGCGACGGCGGCGATGCGCTGGTTCAGGCGGCCGGCCTCGTCGCGAAAGCGTCGGCCCAGCGGATTGTCGGGGACCAGGGACCAGCCGACCTCATTGCTGACGACCCACAGCGTGGCGGGGCAGGCGGCCAGGGCCTGGGCCAGGTCGTCGAAGGCGGCGGCTAGGTCGCGCTCGGCCAGCATCTGATTGCTGAGCCACAGGGTCAGGCAGTCGACCACCGCCACATCCTCGGCCGATAGGGCGCGCACGGCCTCGGCCAGATCCAGCGGCGCCTCGACCTGACGCCAGCCCTGGCCGCGTTCGGCCTGATGGCGGACGATGCGGTCGCGCATCTCGTCGTCGAAGGCCTCGGCGGTGGCGATGAAGACGGGCGGGCGGCCCGCCGCCTCGGCGGCCCTCTCGGCCTGTCGTTGGGCGTAGCCGCTCTTGCCGGAACGGGCGCCGCCGAGAACCAGCGTCAGGGTCATGCGTCGTCTCTCCGGTTGACCTGAACCGCGCGCGGTCCTACTGCCACGGTCGCGTCAGGTTCCCCGAAAGGGGATTGAAAGGGAACGGAGTGTGAAACTCCGGCTGTTCCCGCAACTGTAAGCGGCTAGCCCGCGCGTCATACGCCACTGGCGGTCCGGAAGGCCACGGCCTGAACGACTACTGGGAAGGCGACGCGCACCGGCCTTGATCCGCGAGCCAGGAGACCTGCCTGTCGCCGTCGTTCTCCGCGCGGTCGGGATGTGCCGGGCGGTCGAGGCAACTCGTGTGACGACAGTCGTAAACCAGCCGCGTCAGCGGCCGCTTTCGCTCATCCGGGCGACGGGCGGTCCGGCGCGGCGTCGTCATATGGAGACCCGGAATGAACCGGACCGCATTCGCTACCCTGGCCGCCGCCAGCCTTCTGGCCGCCGCGCCCGCCTTCGCCGTCGAAACCGTCGATCAACAGGCCGCCGCTCCTGACGTGGCGGGCCGCGCCGGCGCCACCGCCGTCGAGGACGTGGTCGTCACCGCCAACCGCTCGGCCCAGCCGATCGAGCGCGTCGGCGCCTCGGTCACCGTCCTGACCCAGGCCGCCATCGAGGCGCGCCAGACCCCGGCCGTGGTCGAGTTGCTGGCCCAGACGCCGGGCGTCAGCTTTACCCGCAACGGCGGCGTCGGCACGTCCACGGGCGTCAACATCCGCGGCGCCGAGAGCCAGCACACCGTCGTCCTGATCGACGGGGTCAAGTTGAATGACCCGTCCTCGACGCAGGGCGGTTTCAACTTCGGCAACCTGCTGATCGGCGACACGGCGCGCATCGAGGTGCTGCGCGGCGCCCAGTCGACCCTGTGGGGCAGCCAGGCCATCGGCGGCGTGGTCAATATCGTCACGGCCGAGCCCACCGAAGCCCTGCAAGGCAGCCTTGACGCCGAGGCCGGCGCGCGCGGCACGACCTATTTCCGCGGCGGCGTCGGCGGCGCTAATGAGCGCCTGAGCTGGCGTCTGGCGGCCAGCCGTTATGACACCGACGGCTTCTCGGCCTTCGCCGCCGGCAAGGAAGACGACGGCTACACCAACACTGGCCTGTCGGGCCGCCTGAACGTCAAGGTGACGGACGCGGTGTCCCTGGACCTGCGCTCGGTCTGGTCCAGCGGCCGCAACGACTTCGACGCCTTCAACGGCGACAGTCGCGAATACGGCAAGACCCAGGAACTGGTCGCCTACGCCGGCCTGAACTTCGACCTGCTGGACGGCCGGTTCCGCAACCGCATCGGCTACGCGCACACCGATACGGATCGCCGCAACTTCAACCCGGACAACACGGTCCAGACCCTGACCTTCGACGCCGAGGGCCAGAACCGCCGCTGGGAATATCAGGGCGCCTTCGCCTTCACCGAGGCGCTGAACGCGACCTTCGGCCTGGAGCACGAAAAGTCGGAGATGAAGACCCGCTCGCCCGGCGACTGGGATCCGAACCCGGCCTTCGGTCGGGGCGAGGCCGAGCTGAACAGCGCCTATGGCCAGTTGCAGTGGACGGTGCTGGACGGCCTGACCCTGACCGGCGGCCTGCGCTATGACGACCACGCCCAGTATGGCGACAACCTGCTGGGCCAGGTCGCGGCGGCCTGGGCCCTGAACGAGGGCGATACGGTGGTGCGCGCCAGCTGGGGCCAGGGCTTCCGCGCGCCGGGCCTGTATGAGCTGTACAGCGAGTACGGCAACCTGACGCTTCAGCCCGAAGAGTTCGACAGCTGGGAGATCGGCGTCGAGCAGCGCCTGTTCGACCGTGCTGTCGTCTCGGCGACCTACTTCAATCGCCAGGCGGACAATGAGATCCGCTACAACGGCTGCTCGACGCCCTCGACGGACCCGCTGTGCACCGTCAACGGCGCGGGCCGCTGGGGCTATTACCGCAACGTCCAGAAGACCGAGGCGCAAGGCGTCGAACTGGTCGGCCGCGTGGATGTGACGGAGCGCCTGAACGTCAGCGCCAACTATACCTGGACCGACGCCAAGAGCGCCTCGGGCGCCACGGACGGCAAGCGTCTGACGCGCCGTCCCGAGCATATGGCGAACTTCGCCGCCGACTACGCCTTCGCCTTCGGTCTGAAGACCGGCGTGGCCGTGCGTTACGTCGGCGAGACGTTCAACAACGACACGAACACGGTGAAGGTCGGCGCCTACACCCTGGTCGATCTGCGCGCCTCCTACCCGATCAACGACAACCTCGAAGTCTACGGTCGGATCGAGAACGCCTTCGACGAGGACTATCAGACGGTCCTGAACTACGGCGCGCCGGGCCAGGGCGTGTTCGGCGGCGTTCGCGTCCGGTTCTGATGTGATGAAGGACGCCGCGTTCCTGACGACGGCGACCCGGCACGGCGGCGGCCTGATGAAGGCCGCCGCCGCCTATCCCGACGCGCCGCAGCCCTGGCTGGACCTGTCCACGGGGATCAATCCCCAGCCGTGGCGGGGACCGCGCGCGTCGGAGGAGGCGCTGAACCGCCTGCCTGATCCCGCCGCCCTGGCGGCGCTGGAGGCCGTCGCCGCAGCCGCCTTCGGCGCTGCGCCCGAGCGGACGGCGGCGGTCGCGGGGGCCGAGGCGGCGATCCGTCTGCTGCCCCTGCTGCTGGGCGTGCGGGCGGTCGAGGTCGTCGGCCCGACTTACGGCGCCCATGCCGAGGCCTGGCGGGCGGCGGGCGTGGCGACGCGCCTGATCGCGCCTGATCAGGCGGCGGCCTCGCAGGCGGGCGTGCTGGTCGTCGTCAATCCGAACAATCCCGACGGCCGCCTGATCCGGCGGGCCGATCTGATCGCCATGGCGCGGGCGCGCTCCAAGGCGGGGCGCTGGCTGGTGGCGGACGAGTCCTTCATCGAATGCGCGCCCGGAGACAGCGTGTCGGACCGGGCCGAGCCGGGGCTGATCGTCCTGCGCTCCTTCGGCAAATTCTATGGCCTGGCCGGGGTGCGGCTGGGCTTCATGCTGGCGGCGCCCGAGCTGATCCGGCGATTGCGCGCGCTTCAGGGCGACTGGCCGGTCAGCGCCGACGCCCTGGCGCTGGGGCTGGGCGCCTACGCCGACGAGGCCTGGCGGCGCCGGACCGAGGCGGCCTTGGCCGAGCGGGCCGACCGGCTGGACGACCTGCTGGCGCGGGCGGGGTTTCAGATCATCGGCGGGACCAGCCTGTTCCGCATGACGCGCACGCCCCACGCCGCGCGCTGGTTCCAGCACCTGTGCCGGGCGGGCATCCTGACCCGGCCGTTCGACCACACGCCCGACGCCCTGCGCTTCGGCGTTCCGGCCGAGCGCGACTTCCCTCGACTGCAACGCGCGCTGGAGGCCTTCGGATGAGGGCGACCCGGCGACAGGCGTTGGCGAGTGCGGGTGCGATGCTGGTCGCCGGGCCGGTTGCGGCCGACGCCGCCCCGCGTCGCGTGGTGTCGCTGAACGCCTGCCTCGACGCCATTCTGGTCCACGTCGCCGACCGGAGGCAGATCGTTGCCCTCAGCCACTATGCGCGTGAGCCGGTCGGCTCGACCATTTCCGAAGTGGCCAAGACCCTGCCCTTCACCTGGGAGACGGCGGAGGAGGTCATCGCCTTGCGCCCCGATCTGGTGCTGACCAGTCGCCACAGCGCCCTGGCGACGCGCAATGCGCTGGGCCGCATGAACATTCAGACTGAACTGTTCTCTGTGCCCGACAGCGTGGCCGCCAGCCTGGACCAGGTGCGCGAGGTCGCTCGCCTGGTCGGTCGTCCGGCGCGGGGCCAGGCCCTGATCGCCCGCATCGAGGCCGCCATCGCCGCCGCCGCCCCGCCGCCCGGATCGGCGCGGCTGACGGCCCTGATCTATCAGCCCAACGGTTTCGCCGCCGGGCGCGGCACCCTGATGGACGAGATGATGACCCGCGCCGGGTTCGAGAATGTCGCCGGGCGATACGGTCTGGGCAAATGGGGAAACGTGCCGGTCGAGCGCCTGCTGGCCGACCCGCCGCAGGTGCTGCTCAGCGGCGTGCCGGTCCGCGGCTCGCGCACCTGGGCCGACCGGGTGATGCGTCATCCGGCGCTGAAGTCCCTGTCCGGTCGGATGGTGCAGGCGCAACTGGAAGAGAAGCTGCTCTATTGCGGCGGCCCGGTGCTGATCCAGACCGCCGCCGCCCTGGCTCGTGCGCGCCGCACGGCGCTGGAGGCCCTGACATGACCCTGCCGCGTCCCGTGGTGATGATCGGGCTTCTGCTCCTGATCGTCGCCCTGTCCGTCGCCAGCATGAGCGCGGGCCGCGTCTGGATCCCCTTGAGCGACTGGGCGAGCCAGCGCGGCGATCCCGCCTGGGCCATATTGTTCGAGCTGCGCCTGCCGCGCACGGTGCTGGCCCTGATGGTCGGGGCGGTGCTGGGCCTGACCGGGGCGGCGTTGCAGGGCTACACCCGCAACCCCCTGGCCGATCCGGCGATCCTGGGCGTCTCGACCATGGCGGCGCTGGGGGCGGTGCTGACCTTCTATCTGGGCGCGGCGGCCAGCGCGCCGTGGGTGCTGCCGGTCGCGGCCATGATCGGGGCGGGGATCGGCGTGTTGCTGCTGCTGGCCTTGGCGGGGGCGACCAGCAGCGTCGTCACCTTCATCCTGGCCGGGGTGGTGATCCAGACCATGGCGGGGGCGGGCGTGGCCCTAGCGCTGAACCTGGCGCCCAACCCCTGGGCGGTGAACGAGATCGTCAACTGGCTGATGGGGTCGCTGGCCGACCGCAGCGTGGTCGAGCTGAGGCTGGCGGCGCCGGGCATGATCCTGGGGTGCCTGCTGCTGTTGACGCAAGGAAAGACGCTGGACGCCCTGACCCTGGGCGAGGCCGGGGCGCGATCGCTGGGCGTGCGGCTGGATGCCGGGCGCATGATGCTGGCGCTGGGCGCGGCGCTGGCGGTCGGCTCGGCGGTGGCGGTGACGGGGTCGATCGGCTTCGTCGGCCTGATCGTGCCGCATCTGCTGCGGCCCCTGATCGGCGCCCGGCCCAGCGGCCTGCTGCTGCCCTCGGCCCTGGGCGGCGCGGCGTTGACGCTGGCGGCGGACATTCTGGTGCGGCTGACGCCCGCCTCGACCGAGATCAAGCTGGGCGTGGCCATGGCGGCCCTGGGCGGCCCCTTCTTCCTGGCCCTGCTGATCAGCATGAGAAGGAAGCTGGCATGAGCATCCTGAGCGTGGAGAACCTGTCCGTCCGACTGGGCGACAAGGCGGTGCTGAACGGCGTCGACGCGGCCTTCGCGCCGGGGCTGGTGACGGCGGTCGTCGGACCGAACGGGGCGGGCAAGTCGACGCTGCTGGACTGTCTGGCGGCCCTGCGGACACCCGACGCGGGCCGAGTGACGCTGGACGGCCGAGCGTTGCGCGACCTGCCTGCGCGCACTCGATCACGGCGCATCGCCTACCTGCCCCAGAACGCCGAGATCGCCTGGGCGGTCGAGGGGCGGACCTTCGTCGGCCTGGGCCGCACCCCCTACGTCGGCGCCTGGGGCTTGGGGGCGGACGACCGCGCCGCTGTGGCCCGCGCCATGGCCGTGGCGGGGGTGGAAGGCTTCGCTGACCGCATCGTCTCGACCCTGTCGGGCGGCGAGCGGGCGCGCGTCATGATCGCCCGCGCCCTGGCCGGAGAACCGCAATGGCTGCTGGCGGACGAGCCGCTGGCGGGCCTCGATCCGGGCCATGTGCTGGACGCCTGCGACCTGTTCAGGCGTCTGGCGGATGAAGAGGGGCGGGGCGTGGTCCTGACCCTGCACGACCTCGACGCCGCCCTGCGCGTGGCGGATCGGGTGATCGTGCTGGCCGAGGGGCGGGTGCTGGCCGACGCCGCCCCGGCCGAGGCCCTGTCGCCCGAGGTGCTGAAGGCGGCGTACGGCGTCGAGGCGCGCACCCTGGACGGCGCGCGCGGCCCGGTGCTGGAGATGGTCGGCCGTGCCCGTTAGCAGCCTGCCCACGCCCTGGATCGTCGCGGGGGCCCTGCTGGTCGAGGGCGTCGTCGGCTGGCCGCGTCGCCTATCGCACCCGGTCGCGTGGATCGGCGGCCTGATCGCGGTGCTGGAAAGACAGTGGAACGGGGCTGAGCGGTCGGAACGGACGCGCCGCATCCTCGGCGTCGCCGTCGTGATGATCCTGATGATGGTCGCGGGCGGCGTAGGCTGGGGCGTACAGGCGCTGGCCGCCGCCGCGCCCTTCTGGCCGGGGGTGGCGCTGCTGCTGGTCTGCGGCGCGACGGGGCTGGCGGCGCGCAGCCTGTTCGACCACGTCCGCGCCGTGGCCCGGCCGCTGAAGGCGGGCGACCTGGCCGCCGCACGTCTGGCGGTGGGCATGATCGTCGGCCGCGACGTCGAGACGATGGACGAGAACGAGGTCGCGACGGCTGCCCTGGAAAGCCTGGCCGAGAGCTTCTGCGACGGCGTGGTCGCGCCGGTCTTCTGGTTCGTGATCGGCGGCCTGCCGGGCCTGTTCGTCTATAAGGCGATCAACACCGCCGACAGCATGATCGGCCATATGGAGCCGCGCTGGCGGGCCTTCGGCTGGGCGGCGGCGCGCACCGACGATGTGATGAACTGGATACCGGCGCGCATCGCGGGCGTCTTGATCGCGCTGGCGGGCGGCCAGGGCTGGCGCATCATGTGGCGTGACGCGGGTAAGCACGCTTCGCCCAACGCCGGGTGGCCTGAGGCGGCCATGGCGGGCGCGCTGCGGGTTCGACTGGGCGGGCCGGTCCGCTATGACGGCGTCATGACCGACCGACCTGTCTTCGGCGACTGGGCGCAGCCGTCCGCCCACGACCTGAAGCGAGGGCTGAAGGTCTATGGCGTCGCTTGCGCCCTGTTGCTGATGCTGCTGATTGCAGGGGGCTTCGCATGGCCGCGCTGATGATCCAGGGCTGCGGCTCGGATGTGGGCAAGTCGGTGCTGGTCGCGGGCCTCTGCCGCGTCTTCGCCAATCGCGGCCTCACGGTGCGGCCGTTCAAGCCGCAGAACATGTCCAACAACGCCGCCGTCACCGCGCCCGATCAAGCTGGCCGCACCGGCGAGATCGGCCGCGCCCAGGCGCTTCAGGCGCTGGCCTGCCGCACCCCGGCGACCGTCGACATGAACCCCGTCCTGCTGAAGCCGCAGAGCGACACCGGCGCTCAACTGGTAGTGCGCGGTCAGGTCGAGGGCGTGTGGCAGGCGGCCGGCTATCAGGACCGAAAGGCCGCCCTGCTGGACGTGGTGCTGGACAGCTTCCGCCGTCTTCAGGCCGAGGCGGATTTGGTGATCGTCGAGGGCGCGGGCAGTCCGGCCGAGACCAACCTGCGCGCCGGGGACATCGCCAACATGGGTTTCGCCCGCGCGGCGAACGTGCCGGTGGTGCTGGTCGGCGACATCGACCGGGGCCATGTGATCGCCTCTCTGGTCGGCGCCCATGCGGTGCTGGACGACGAGGACCGGGCGATGATCCGGGGCTTCATCATCAACAAGTTTCGCGGCGATCCGGCCCTGTTCGATCAGGGCCGGGCCGAGATCACGCGGCGCACGGGCTGGGCGGATCTGGGCATGGCGCCGTGGCTGGCGGACGCACGCGCGCTTCCGGCCGAGGACGCCGTGGTGCTGGAGCGGTCGGGCGGGCAGCGTGGCGGAAAGGTGCGGATCGCCGTCCCCATGCTGTCACGCATCGCCAACTTCGACGACTTCGATCCGTTGCGGCATGAGCCGGGCGTGGACTTCGGCTTCGTGCCGCCGGGGCAAGCCCTGCCGGGGGATGCGGACCTGATCATCCTGCCGGGGACCAAGGCGACGCTGGCCGATCTGGCCTTCCTGCGCGCGCAGGGCTGGGACGTGGACATCGCCGCCCATGTGCGGCGCGACGGGCGCGTGCTGGGCGTGTGCGGCGGCTATCAGGTGCTGGGCCGCACGATCAGCGATCCTGACGGCGTCGAGGGCGTGGCGGGATCGGCGCCGGGGCTGGGCCTGCTGGATGTCGAGACGGTGCTGGCGGGGGCCAAGACCCTGCGCCACGTCGAGGGACGGCTGACGCCCTCGGGCGCGGCGGTCGAGGGCTATGAGATTCACATCGGCCGCACCGACGGCCCGGATACGGCGCGTCCGGTCGCCATGATCGACGGGACGGCGCACGGCGCGCGCTCTGGCGACGGGCGGATTACGGGCCTTTACGTCCACGGCCTGTTCGATCGGGCCGAGGCGCGGGCGGCTTTGCTGGCGGAGGTCGGGGCCGCATCCGACGGCGTGGATCAGGGCGCGCGGGTGGATCAGGCGCTGGACCGCATCGCCGCCGTTCTGGAAACCCATTTCGACATTCCGGCGCTGGCCCGGATCGCAGGACTGGCATGACCGAATTGACCGACCTTCTTTCCGTGCAGCCCGTGGATCAGGGACTGCGCGAGTCTCTGCGGCAGGCGCTGGACGGCAAGGCCAAGCCGGTCGGCGCCCTCGGCCGGATCGAGGATCTGGCCCTAACGCTGGGCCTGATCCAGCAGACTCTGCGTCCGACCGTGACCAAGCCGGTGCTGCTGGTCTTCGCCGGAGATCATGGGCTGACGCGCTCAGGCGTGGCGGCCTATCCGGCGGGCGTGACCGTGGCCATGGTCGACACCCTGCTGATGGGCCGCGCCAGCGCCAACGCCTTCGCCAAGGTCGTCGGCGCGCAGGTGCAGGTGATCGACGCGGGCGTCGCCGCCGACCTGTCGGACCGCGCGGGCCTGATCCACGCCAAGGTCGCGCCGGGCACGAAGGACGCCTCGGTCGAACCGGCCATGACGCGCGATCAGGCTGAGCCCGCCCTGCTGGAAGGCGCCGCCATGGCGCGGGCCGCCATCGACGACGGGGCTGACGTGATCGCGCTGGGCGAAATGGGCATAGGCAACAGCGCCTCGGCCGCCCTGCTGATGCACCGGCTGGCGCCTGCGCCTCTGGCTGACTGCGTGGGGCAGGGGGCGGGGCATTCGCCCGAGGGCATGGCGCGCAAACAGGCTGTGTTGGCCCAGGCCGCCGCCCGCTCGGACGCGACGGCGCCGCTGGACGCGCTGACCCAGTTCGGCGGCTTCGAAATCGCCATGATGGCCGGGGCCCTGCTGGGCGCGGCGAA
Organism: Brevundimonas sp. SS2672; assembly: GCF_059579685.1. Classification (NCBI taxonomy): domain Bacteria; kingdom Pseudomonadati; phylum Pseudomonadota; class Alphaproteobacteria; order Caulobacterales; family Caulobacteraceae; genus Brevundimonas; species Brevundimonas sp. SS2672. The sequence continues at coordinate 548,775 of NZ_CM184201.1, forward strand.
GGCGGGCGTGCCGGTCATCGTCGACGGCTTTATCGGCTCGGCGGCGGCCCTGCTGGCGATCCGGCTGGCGCCGAATGCGCGCGACTACTGCATCTTCGCCCACGCCTCGGCCGAGGCGGGGCATCGCCGGATGCTGGAGGCGGTGGAGGCGGAACCCCTGCTGGGCCTCGATATGCGGTTGGGCGAGGGGACGGGCGCGCTGCTGGCCGTGCCGTTGCTGAAGGCGGCCTGCGCCCTGCTGTCCGACGTGGCCGAGCTGAAGGACATATTGGAGGCCGCGCGATGATCGGGCGCGAGGCGCGGCTGTTCGTCTGCGCCCTGCAGTTCCTGACGCGCCTGCCGACGCCGCCGCTGCGCGATTTCCAGCCCGAGTGGATCCAGCAGAGCGCGCGCTGGTTCCCGCTGGTCGGGCAGGTGGTGGGGCTGATCGCGGCGGCGATCCTGTATGGCGCGGCGCAGGTGTGGAGCCCGTGGATCGCGGCCCTGCTGGCCGTGGCGGCGGGCGTGGCGATGACCGGCGGCTTCCACGAGGACGGACTGGCCGACACGGCCGACGGTCTGGGCGGCGGCCAGACGCGGGCGCGGCGGCTGGAGATCATGAAGGACAGCCGCCTCGGCTCATACGGCGCGCTGACGCTGGGGCTCACGCTGGCGCTGCGGGTCGCGGCGCTGGCGATGCTGGTCGCTGTGTCGCCGTGGATGGCGGCTGCGGCGCTGGTCGCGTCACATGGCCTGGGCCGGGCTGCGGCGGTCGGGGCGATGGCGCTGATGCCCTATGGCGGCGACCCCGGCATGGCCAAGGAGGGCAGGCCGGACCGCGCCTCGGTGGCAGGACTGGCGGTCGCCATTCTGATCGCCCTGTGGCCGCTGGTCCTGCTGTCGGTCATGGCGGGCTTGGTCGGCGTGGCGGCAGGGCTGGTCGTCGGCGCTGTCCCGGCATGGCAGGCGCAGCGGCTGATCGGCGGGCGCACCGGCGACGTGCTGGGCGCGGTCGAACAGATGTTCGAGGTCGGTTTCCTGCTGGCCGTCGCCGGGTTGCTGGCGGCATGAGGCTGATCGTCTCGCCCCTGCCGCAGGTCGAGCAACTGCTGGCCGATCATCAGCCGTCGCATCTGGTGACGCTGGCCTCGCCGGGGGCTGAAGCGGCCTTTGACGCCGAGCATCGGCTGGACCTGCGCTTCAACGACATCGCCGTCCCGCACGAGGGTCTGGTCGCGCCTTCGATGGAACACGTCGAGGCCCTGCTGGCCTTTGCGGAAGGCTGGACCGGCGCGCGGCCCCTGCTGATCCATTGCTGGGCGGGGGTCAGCCGCTCGACGGCGGCGGCCTATGTCATCGCCTGCGCCCGCACCGCGCCGGGGTGCGAGGCCGCGTGGGCCGCGCGTCTGCGAGACGCCGCGCCGACGGCCACGCCCAACCCCCTGATCATCGCGCTGGCCGACCGCCTGCTGGATCGCGGCGGCGCCATGGTCCGCGCCGTCGAGGCCATCGGCCGGGGCGCCGAGACCGACTGGGGCGCCCCCTTCGAACTGAACGTGACCTCTGAAGGAGCCAGACGCCGATGAACGATCCGCACGACGCCGAACTGAACGCCCGCCACGCCGAGAAGATGAAGCGCATCCAGGCCGCCCGCGCCCGGATGATGCAGTTCAAGACGGTCGAGCGCGGCCTGGTCATCGTCCACACCGGCACGGGCAAGGGCAAGTCGACGGCGGCCATGGGCATGGTCTGCCGCATGATCGGTCACGGGATGAAGACCTCCATCATCCAGTTCATCAAGGGGGCGATGGAGACGGGCGAACAGACCCTGTTCGACAGCTTCCCCGATCTGGTCGAGATGCGGCCGATGGGCGAGGGCTTCACCTGGGACACCCAGGACCGCGCCGCCGACATCGCCAACGTCCGCCGCGCGTGGGAGGCCGCCCAGGCCCGCATCATGGACCCGGAATGGAAGATGGTCGTCTGCGACGAGCTGAACATCGCCTTGCGCTACGACTACCTGCCGGTCGAGGAGGTGCTGGAGGTCCTGGCTGGCCGCCCGGCCGACACCCACGTCGTCATCACCGGCCGCAACGCCCCGGACGCCCTGATCGAGGCGGCGGACCTCGTCACCGACATGCAGATGGTCAAGCACCCCTTCCGCAGCGGGGTAAAGGCGCAAGCCGGGGTGGAGTTCTGATCAAGAAGGATGGCGGCGCTGAGGTCTCCAGTAGGCTGATCGGGAAGGATGTCACCCGAAATGGCCGTGTCGGTGCGTGCATGCTTGCGGGCAAAGTGCAGTCGATGACGACGATCACGCTGATACCGGCATAGGCCTGAGAAGTCTTTGTAACCGCACCTGTGGAGGGGGCTTCCCTCAGACATCTTCGGCGTCCTGGTGGAACGCACGGGCTTTCTCGCCCGGCGACTCGTCGGGTTCACCGTCGGCATCTGCATCCGTGAACTTCCTTGGATCACCAGCAGTCGCTTGAAAGAACAGGGCGAAACCGATCAACGCCACACCGATCACAATGTAAATGAGCTTGTCCAAGCGCTTTCTCCATGCACCTGCGTAATGCGCGGCAGGCTTAAGCGTTCATGACCAACCCGGTTCATCTCTTCTCACAACTCATCGCGTAGGAGCCTGCACGTCCCGCAGGCGACGAGTCGTGACTTCGGTCATCAAGCCGAAGCCGTCAGCATGGCGGAGATCCATGCCACACGGGAGCTGATGCGGTCTCGTCGCTGGCGTCAGGTCGAGCATATGAGCTCCAGGGTCGATGAGGTGCGCAAGCTAGTCATCAAGCTGGAGACGCGTGAGTACCAGCGCGATCACGGTTAGAGCAGGCGTTGACGATGGACGATCAGCTTGAAGAGTTGGTCTAGCGCTGAAAGCAGATATCCGTTGAGGCCATTCATCACGTCCACCGTTCCAGACTGGAGGGGGCGGCCCGGAGGCGGATGTGAGGCAGTCAGCCGTCCGGACCGCGCGTCCCCCCGCGGGAGGCTGGACGACATCGTTACTAGAACGCTCCATCGGCAATAATGGTTCATCGAAGCGATACGCTGCGCTATTACACCGAGCAAGGTTAAAATCCCGATGCACAGAGCAATAAGAAACACTCTCTAGCGTTAGAACCGGCGCCACCACGACTGACTTCGAGGAGTTGATGGCGGAGCGCGGCATTGTCGTCAGCCGGGGAGATGATCCGGCGCTAGGTGATCAAGTTCGGACCGCTGCAGGGGATTAGCTGATTGGGCCATATGGCCACGCTGCCTCATATCATCAGGACTGCTTGGTGAAGGGCGCCTGCCCATCGCTAGATAGAAACAAGAGAGACGAAAATAGGCTGCGGCGACGCGGGCGGGAGTGTGGGAGAGCGACGCCTGTTCGGCGGCCAATGATTTTCAAGCGAGGCCAGCAGCCGCGTCTTGAGATGTATTGTTTGTGATGCAAGGTGCTTTCCCGCCATCAGGGAGGAAGACTTGCCGCATGCTCTTGTCACAGGCGCTGCTCGAGGGATCGGGCTGGCGTTGACCGAAGCCCTGGCAGAGCGAGGTTGGGCGGTGACGGCGACCTGCCGCGCGCCGGACGAGGCCGCAGCATTGCAGGCTCTTGGCGCCGCCCATTCCGAGTTGATCCAGATCGCGCCTTTGGACGTCGCGGACCTTAAGGCGGCGGAGAGACTGGCCGCTCGTATCGAGGCGCCGATCGACGCCCTGGTGAACAATGCGGGGATCGCCTGGCGGGACACCCGCTTCGGCGCCCTGGACTACGAGGCCTGGCGGCGGGTGATGGAGGTCAATCTGATGGCGCCCATGCGCGTGGCCGAAGCCTTCATCGAACAGGTCGCCGCCAGCGAGCACAGGAAGATCGTCTCAATCTCCAGCAGTCTGGGCTCCATCGCGGCGACGACGGGCGGCAACTACTTCTACCGGACCAGCAAGGCGGCGCTGAACATGGCCATGCGCAGTCTGGCCAAGGATCTGGCGCCGCGCGGCGTGACGGTCGCCCTGCTCAGTCCCGGCTATGTCGATACCGACTTCACCCGCCCTGTCGTCGGCGGTCCGCCCAAGATTTCGGCGCGCGATAGCGGCCAGGGCCTGGCGGACGCGATCATCGGCCTGACGCCCGAGGACTCGGGCCGTTTCAAACGGTTCAACGGCCAAGTGGTGGACTGGTAGCGTCCAGCGCGCTCAGGAAGGACAGGACGGCGTCGCGCCAGACTTCGGGCGACTCCAGCGCCGTCGCCGGGCCTGCAGCCAGGACGGCGCCGCGCCAGTCGGGCCTGCATTTCAGCAGCCGGGAACCATGAGAGTGAATGGCGTCGCCGCGACTGGACAGCACCAGCGTCGGGGCGGCGATGGCGTCGACGGCGTTGACCATGTCCCAGGCATAGGCGGCGGCATGACCGTGATCGGCGCTCGCGTCGTTCACGTGATGGGCGATGATGGCGAGGTGCAGTCCGGCGACGGACAGGTCGGGGTCCGCCATCCCCCGCATGAAGCGCCAACGCGACGTGAAATGGCCGCCGCCCTCTTCGGGCGCATGGGCGTGATGGGGCAGGGCCAGGCGTTGAGCGCGTTCTGCGGCGGTGTAGAAGGGCGGGTTGTTGAGGATCAGGCCGCTTGTCCTGTCAGGTCGGGCGGCGGCGAAGGCGGCGGCGATCAGCGCCCCGGTGTGATGTCCCGCGATCACGGCGTCCTGAACGTCGAGGCTGTCGAACACGACGGCCATGTTCTCGGCATAGTCGCCAATGGCCGGTGGAGCGGACGGGCGATCGGAGAGGCCATAGCCCGGTGTATCGGGCGCGATGACGCGCCAGCCCGTCTGCGCCAGCAAGGGCGCCAGACGGTGGAACTGAACTCCGCTCCACGGCGTCTGGTGCAGCAGAAACAGGGAGCGACCGAAGCCCCACTCGCGCAGGTGGACCTGCCCCCAGAGACCGTCGACGTAGCGGCGGCGCCCGCTGGTCCAGGCGGAGATCATGTTCGGGAGGTCAACGGGATGAGGCTCTGGCCCAACAGGCGTCCGAACGTCAGGGCGGGCGTCGCCATCATGCCTCCGCAGACGGCGCGTCCCATGGTCTGGCTGGCGCCCAGCAGTTCGCCGGCGGCCCATAGTCCCGGTATGGCCGAGCCGTCCGGGCGGATCACTTGAAGCTGGTCGTTTACAGCCAGGCCGACCGCGCTGCTGACCGCCGCGCCCTGCACCCGTATGGCGTAGAAGGGGCCTTGCGCGATCGGGAGAGGCAGATGGCGGCGGCCCAGGAAGTCGTTGCCGGAATGGACGCCGTAGTTATAGCCGCGCACGGCGCGCATGAGGCCGTCGGCGTCGATGCCCGCCGCCGAGGCCAATTTCCTCAGATCGTCCGCCTTGTAGAAGAAGGGACGCTTTTCCAAGAACAGGGCGCGGATTTCGTCGGCGTTGAAGCCGGCGATGAACGGCGGCGCTTCCGTTAGGATTCGTTCGTCGAACACGACCCAATAGCGTTGGTCCGGTTGCTCCAGCAGGGCGTTTTCGCGTGCATCGACTGACTCCATGTCTTCGCGCACAAAGCGGTCGCCATGGGCGTTGACGTAGATCTCCCACGGCAGGCGGCGCTGGGGATAGGTGTTCAACCGGCCGACCATGCCGGGGCGCGGCCGTTCGCTGTCCAGCAGGAAGCCGAAGTTGATGAAGAAATTCTCGTGGCCGCGCAGCCATCCGCCGACGCTGCAGCCCAACCGGTGCCCGACGCCCTGCGAATAGGCATAGGGCAGGTTGGTGTAGAGCGGGACGTCGTTCATGGCCTGATAGACTTCGGGCGAGGCGGAATATCCGCCCGTCGCCAGCACGGCCTGGGCGGCTTTGAAATGATGTTCGACGCCGCGGGCGTCGCGGGTCGTAACCCCGGTCACGGCGCCGCCGGGATCGGTCGTCAAAGTCAACGCTTCATGGCCCAGCCGCAGGCTGATCCGGCCGTCCGAGACGGCCTGCTCGATACGCGTGATCAGGACATCGCGCAGCGAGGCGCCGCCGTTTCGGCCCCAGTAGTAGCGCGCTCTGGAATAGGGTTCATGGCCGACGCCCTCGACCGGGCAGGCGGGATCGACGTCGAAGCCCTGATCCATCAGCCAGTCGAAGGTCTCGGCGGCGTTCCATACCGCCAGCCGCACCAATGCCTCGTTCGCCGTGCCTCGACTCAGGCGCATGACATCGTCGAAATGCGCCTGGGCGTCGTCTTCGATTCCCTTGTCGTGCTGCAGGCGCGTGCCCGCCGCGCTCAACTGGCCGTTGGCGACCCACAGGGTCCCGCCCAGCACATCGGCGTGATCGATCAACAGGACGCGGGACGTACGTTCCGCCGCGAAGATGGCGGCGGCCATGCCGGCGGCGCCTCCGCCGACGACGATGAGATTCCAGTGCGCGGTATCGGCGGTCATGCTCAACGCAGGGTCATTTCTTCATAGACTGGCACGCGGTGGCGGATCTTCACGTGGCCGACCCTGGGCGCATAGGCGAACAGGTCTTGGTGCTCGATCAGGAACAGCGAAGGCGCCGCCTCTCGGTACAGCCGCCCCAGCGCCTGATAGGCCTTCAGCCGCTCGTCGTCGTCCATGATCTCGCGCGCGACCTTCAGCTTGTCGGTGATCGCCGTGTCGCAGAAGAAGGGCGTCGGCCGCATGCAGGAAAAGTCCTCCATGGCGCGGGTGACATCGTAGTACTGGAAGCTGTTCCACGACAGGGCCAGAGCCTCGCCCGCCCAGCTGTTGGTCTGATACTTCACCAGGAAGTCCGGCATGGTCATGACCTTGAGGCGGGTGTCGACACCGACGGCGCGCCAGTATTCGGCCACGGCCTGGGACATCATGTCGTCGCCCGGAGCCGCGTCGGTCAGGACCTCCATCGTCAGGTTGAAACCGTTCGGGTAACCGGCCTCGGCCAGCAGGCGACGCGCCTTGGCGGGATCATAGAGGTAAGGCGGGATGGTCGGATCATAGCCGAACACCCCCTTGGCCGCAGGCTGACCCGACGGCTTGGCGTTTTCCGGCAGCAGGGAGGCGATCGCCTCCTTGTCGACGGCGTAGTTGAGCGCCTGACGCACGCGCACGTCGCGCAGAGGCGAGGCCGGATCGCCGCCCACATTTCGGAAGGAGTAGGCCTTCACCTGCATGGCGGGGGTGTAGAGGACGTGGAAGCCGTTGCGCTCCAGCCGCTCCGTCTCCTCCAGGTCGACCAGGGACAGATCCACATCGCCCGACAGCAGGGCCTGGGTGCGGCCGGCCGCGCTAGGCAGCTCGTAGAAGACCACGCCGTCGATCGTCGACGACCGCCAGGATTTCGGGTTTCTGGCCAGAGTCAGGCGGCGGGTGCGCTGGTCCCAGCCGGTCATGACGAAGGCGCCGGTGCCGACCGGTTTCTGAGCATAGGCGTCCATGCCCATATCGGCCACGGCCTGTGGTTCGATCATCATGATGGCGGCCAGACGGCGCGGCAGGACCGGGTCGGGGCGCTCGGTGCGGATCTCCAGTTCCAGCGGTCCGATGGCGCGCGCTTCGACGATGCCGCGCGCTTCGGACCCGATCAGGGTGCGCTTGCCCTGATCAGAGCGCAGGAAGGCAAAGACCTCGGCCGCGGCCTCGGCGTCGAATGGGCGATCGTTGGAATAACGCACGCCTTCACGCAGCCTGAAGCGCCAGACGGTCGGCTCGACCAGTGTCCATTCGGTCGCCAGACCCGGCCCCAACTGGTCGTCGTCGTCGATGGCGGTCAGGCCGTCGTAGATGGCCAGCCACAGCAGGGAGCCGGGACGGCTGTTGCCCCGGAATGGATTGCCGAGGCTGGAGGGCAGGCTGCCGGCGGCGACGCGCAGCACCTGGCTGCCGGTCGCAGGCGTCGGCTGGTTCGCGCCGCCCTGGCCGCAGGCGGCGACCAGGGCCGCTCCCAGACACGCGGCGATGAAGAGGCGAAGGCGTTTCGGCGTCATGAGGCGGACTGCTCCTGCATGCGGGCGTTCGCGCCGATGATGTCCATCACGCCGGCCAGCGCCTCGTCCGAGATCGGCCCGCCGGCTTCCAGGGCGGCGCTCAGGCGCGGATCGGCCAGGGCGGCGGCCGGGTTGAGGGCGGCGGCCAGCAACAACTGCGTATAGGCGCTCTTGGGGTGATAGAGGACCTCTGCGACCGGTCCCTGTTCGACCACTTGGCCGCTTTCGATGACGCAGACGTGGTCGGCCATGCGGCGCACGCTGCGCATATCGTGCGAGACGAACAGCATAGCCAGGTTCAGCCGCTCCTTCAGTTCCAGCAGCAGTGCGGAGACCTTGTCCTGATTGGCGAAATCCAGAGCCGAAAGCGCCTCGTCGGCGATCAGCAGGCGCGGCTCCATCGATAGGGCGCGGGCGATGGCGACGCGCTGTTTCTGTCCGCCGGATAGGGCGGCGGGCCGTAGGTCCAGCAGGCGGTGTTCTAAGTGAACGAGGTCCATCAGTTCTTCGACCCGCCGCCGTCGCGCCGCGCTGTCCAACCTGCCCACTACGATCAGCGGCTCTTCCAGTACGGCGCGGATGGACTGACGCGGGTTCAGGCTGGCGCCGGGGTCCTGAAAGACCATCTGGATGCCGTGCAGCATGGCCTTCGAGCGTTTGCCCAGCGGCGGCAGCGCGACGCCCTCGAACATGATCGTCCCTTCAGCAGGCGTTGCCAGGCCGGCGACGGCGCGGACCAGGGTCGACTTGCCCGATCCCGACTCGCCGACGATGGCCATGACCTGACCGGGCGCCAGGTCGAAACCGGCGCCGCGCAGGACGAAGCGGCGGTCACGCCCGCTGCCGTATGCGACGCCCAGGTTCTGAATCGACAGAAGCGGCGTGGTCATGGCCGTCTCCCCAGGTGGGCGGCGTCCCGCAGGCTGCGGGTGAAGGGATGCCGGGGCTCGTACAGCACCTGCGTCGTGGGGCCTTCCTCGACGATCTCGCCTTCCAGCATGACGGCGATGCGGTCGCAGACGGCGCCGGCGGCGGCGATGTCGTGGGTGATCATCAGGGCGGCGGCCTGCTGGGCCTGACGCCGCAGCAGGGCCAGAATCTGCAACTGGACCGTCGGGTCCAGCGCGGTGGTCGGCTCGTCGGCCAGGATCAGAGCCGGCTGGTTGATCAGGGCCAGGCCGATCATGGCGCGCTGGCGTTGTCCGCCCGACAACTGGTGCGGGAAGGCGTCGACGCAGGCGTCGGCGCCCGGCAGGCGCATCGCGCGCAGGGTTTCGACGGCCAGGGCGCGGGCGGCGGCCTTGTCGAGGCCGCGATGGCGTCGCGCCGACTCGATCAGAATGGAGCCCACCGTCTTCACCGGGTTGAACGAGGACAGGGGGTCCTGGAACACCATGCCGATGCGGCCGCCGCGCACGGCGCGCCATTCCGCCTCGGCCAGATTGTCGATGCGGCGGCCTTCCAGATGAATCTCGCCGCCCGCGACGCGCACGCCCGGCGGAACCAGGCCGCCGACTGCGAAGCAGGTCAGGGTCTTGCCCGACCCCGACTGGCCGACCAGGCCGACGATCTCGCCGCGGCGGATCGTCAGGTCGAGGTTGGGGATCAGGACGCGGCGGTCGGCGACGGTCTCCAGCCTCAGCTTGCGGATATCCAGCACGATTTCGTGCGCCGTGTTCAGGTCAGCAACGCTCATCGGGTCAGGTTCCGCAGGTGCTGGCCCACGCTGTGGGCGGCCACGATGATGATGACCATGGCGAAGGCCGGGCCCAGCGTCAGCCACGGAGCCTGCAGCATGAAGGCGCGTCCTTCGCTCAACATGGCGCCCCAGGTCGCGGCCCCCAGCGGCGCGCCGATGCCCAGGAAGGACAGGGCGCTTTCGGCCACGATCATCTCGGCGAAGTGGAAGACCACCAGCACCGACAGCGTCGGGACCAGGGCCGGCAGAACGTGGTGGGCGTAAAGACGCGCGACGCTCATGCCGGTCATTTCGGCGGCCTGGACGCATTCGCGCTGAAACAGGCTGCTGGCCTCGGCGTAGACGACGCGGGAGAAGACCGGCCAGGTCACCAGGCCGAGCGTCAGTGTGACCGCCCAGAAGCCGCTGTCGCCCAGCAGGGCGATCACCGTCACCGCCATGACGAAGGACGGAAAGGACTGGGTGAAGGTGGTCAGCAGTTTCAGGGCGCCGCCCAGCCAGGCGCCCTTGTGCGCCGCCGCCAGGCCGAAGGTCGTACCGATGCTGAAGGCGATCAGGGTAGCGCACAGGGCCGACCCTACCGACCAGCGCATTCCGTTCAGCAGGCGCGCCAGCACGTCGCGTCCCAGTTCGTCCGTTCCCAATAGATGGCCCGGCGCCAGCGGGGCGGCCAGGCGCATCGACAGGTCGATGGCGCGGTGGTCATGGCCGGACAGGGCGTCGCCGAAGATCATGACGGCGAGGCAGAACAGGCCCACCACGCCGGCGCCGACAATGGCGGGGGACAGGCTGCGGCTCATGATGCAGCCCTCGCGCGGCTGCGGATGCGCGGGTCCAGCAGGGCCTGCACCGCCTCGGTGACGGCGTTGCTGAGGAAGACGCTGACCACCATGACGAAGACAACGGCCTGCACCACGGGGAAGTCCAGGTTCAGCGTGGACTGCACCAGCAGCCAACCGATGCCGGGCCAGGCGAAGATGGTCTCGATGACCACCAAACCCGTCAGCATGAAGGCCAGTTCAGCGCCGATCAGGGCGACGGCGCCCAACAGGGCGTTGGGCAGGACATGGCGCCACAGGATTTCGTTCTCGGACGCCCCGGTCGAGCGGGCGGTGCGCACGAAGTCGGCGGCTAGGGCGGCGTGGGTGTTGGCCTCGACCACGCGGATCAGCTTGGGGGCCAGGAAGGAGACGACCGAGATCACCGGCAGCACCCAGGTCGCCGGTCCGCCGTAGCCAATCGACGGCAGCCATTCGAGCCCGGCGGCGAACAGGTTGATCAACAGCAGGGCGATGACGAAACCGGGAAAGCCTTGCATCACCGTCAGCAGGCCGCGCACCGTACGTCGCGCCGCCCCAGTGCGCTTCTGGCCCAGCCAGGCGCCCAGCGGCAGGGAGATCAGCAGGTTCAGACTCAGCGCCATGGCGGCCAGGAACAGGGTGGCGGGCAGGGAGGCCAGCACCTTGCCCAGAGCCGGGCTTCCATCGGTCAGCGACTTGCCGAAGTCGCCCTGAAGCAGCCGCAGCATGGTCTGGCCGTACTGGACGATCAGGCTCCTGTCGAAGCCGTATTCGACGCGGATCGCCTCGATTTGAGCCGGAGAGGCGCCTTCGCCCGCGATGACCAGGGCCGGGTCGCCGGTCAGCCGCAGCAGGAAGAACAGCACTGTCATTGCGGCGATCAGGACAAAGGCGAAGTCCCGTAAGCCGCCGAGGATACGAGAGGAGGGCATCAGAGGCGTCGGCTCGCTTCGACCCTGTTCGAAACGGTCGGATGAGGCTTGGACATGTCCTGAACGGTCTCCGCCGAAGAGTCGTATCTAAGTTAAGACATCATCCTTAGGGCAAGCGAAGCGCCTGTCAACGTTGCTCGGGATTGGACATGAGCTCGCGCAACACCGCTTTGGTATCCTGCCCGAGCCTCGGCGGCGGGGCGTCATAGCGCACCGGCGTCTTGGACAGGCGGATAGGCGAGGCGACGGTGCAGACGGGGTCGGCCAGGTCGGGCCGGGCCTGCTCGACCGTCAGGCCGCGATGGATCGCCTGAGGCTCGGCGAACACCTGGTCGATGGTGTTGACCGGGCCGCAGGGCACGCCCGCCGCCTCCAGCGCCTGCATCAGACCCTGCATGGTGAAGCCTTCCGTCTTCGCGGCGATCAGAGTCCCCAGCGCCTCGCGCTCGGCGACCCGCAGGGCGTTGCTGGCGAAGCGGTCCTCGATCTCCAACCCCAGGGCGCCGCACAGGGCGCGGAACTGGCCGTCATTGCCGACGGCGATGATCACCATGCCGTCCGAGCACGAGAAGGGCTGATAGGGGGCCAGATTGGGGTGGGCGTTGCCCATCCGCGTCGGCGCGGTCCCTGAGACGAACCAGTTGGTCGCCTGATTGGCCAGCATGGCCGCCTGGACGTCGAACAGGGCGATGTCGACGTGCTGCCCCTCGCCGGTCGCCCGCGCGTGCCACAGCGCCGCCAGGATGGCGTTGGAGGCGTAAAGGCCGGTGAACAGGTCCACGACCGCCACCCCGACCTTCATCGGCTCGGCGCCCGGCGCGCCGTCGGGCTGGCCTGTGATCGACATCAGCCCGCCCATGGCCTGGATCATGTAGTCGTAGCCGGCCCGGTGCGCGTCCGGCCCATCCTGGCCGAAGCCGGTGATGGAGCAATAGACCAGCTTCGGATTGACCGCCGCCAGCGCGGCGTAGTCGAGGCCGTACTTCTTCAGCCCGCCGGTCTTGAAGTTCTCGACCACCACGTCGCAGGTCGCAGCCAGGCGACGCACGGCCTCGGCGCCGTCTGGGCTGGCGATGTCCAGCTCGACCGACTTCTTGCCTCGGTTGGCGCACAGGAAATAGGCGGCGTCGCCGGGCGCGCCGTCGGCCGTGGTGGTGAAGGGCGGACCCCAGTGGCGGGTGTCGTCTCCCGCGCCCGGCCGTTCGATCTTGATGACTTCGGCCCCCAGGTCCGCCAGAGTCTGCGTCGCCCACGGCCCGGCCAGAACCCGCGACAGGTCCAGCACGCGTAAGCCCGTCAGCGGGCCTTGGGGGGAATCGGAAATCGTGGGGCTGAGCGTCATGACGGACCCTTAATCAGAAGGCGGCCTCGCCGGTGATGGCGCGGCCGAGGATGAGGGCGTGAACGTCGTGCGCGCCCTCATAGGTGTTGACGGTTTCGAGGTTCATGGCGTGGCGCATGACGTGCAGTTCGCCGGTGATCCCGGCCCCGCCGTGCATGTCGCGGGCCTCGCGCGCCACGGCCAGGGCCTTGCCGCAGTTGTTGCGCTTCATCAGGCTGATGGCCTCGGGAACCCAGGCGCCCGCATCCAGCAGACGGCCCAGGGCGTAGGCGCCCTCAAAACCGAGGAAGATCTCGGTCTGCATGTCGGCCAGCTTCTTCTGCACCAGTTGGCGCGCCGACAGCGGGCGACCGAACAGGGTGCGCTCGGCCACATAGTCGCGGCTGGCGTGCAAGCAAAACTCGGCCGCGCCCATGGCGCCCCAGGCGATACCGAAGCGCGCCTTGTTCAGGCAGGAGAACGGCCCGCGCAGTCCCTGCACGCCCGGCAGGATGTTGGCTTCCGGCACGAAGACGTCGTTCAGGCCGATGTCGCCAGTGATCGAGGCGCGAAGCGACAGCTTGTCGCCGATCTTGCCCGTGGTGAAGCCGTCGAAGTCGCGCTCGACGATGAAGCCGCGGATCTTGCCGTCCAGCTTGGCCCAGACGATGGCCAGGTCGGCGATGGGCGAGTTGGTGATCCAGTATTTGCCGCCGTTCAGGCGATAGCCGCCGTCGACCGCGACCGCCGTGGTCTTCATCGAGGCCGGGTCCGACCCGCCGTCGGCCTCGGTCAGGCCGAAGCAACCGACCAGTTCGCCCGCCGCCATCTTGGGCAGGAACTTCGCCTTCTGCTCGTCCGAGCCGAAGGCGTAGATCGGATACATGGCCAGCGACGACTGCACCGACATGGCCGAACGATAGCCGCTGTCGACCGCCTCGACCTCGCGGGCGATCAGGCCGTAGGCGACGTGCGACGCTTCGGAGCCGCCGTACTGCTCGGGCAGCATAGCGCCGAGGAAGCCCATCTCGCCCATCTCCGTCATGATGGCGCGGTCGAACACCTCGTCGCGGAAGGCGGCGACCACGCGCGGCAGCAGGGCCTCACGCGCATAGGACCGCGCCGCATCCTGAACCATCCGCTCCTCGTCCGTCAGACGCCCCGTCAGGTCGAACGGGTCGTCCCAGCGGAAGGTTTGGGCGGAAGGAGCAGCGGAGTTCGACATGGTGGGCGTTCCTGATGGACTGGAAGGTGCGGGAAGGCGCTTGCCAAGGTTGCGCGTTTAGATGATATAAAACTATATCATTTGATCCAGCAATGCCCTTGTGCGGCGTATCATCGGGAGAAGGCATGGGCCGGGGCTCCACCCTCGTTGAAAAGATCATCGCCCGCGCCGCCGGTCTGGACCGGGTCGCGCCAGGTCAACTGGTGACGGCTCAGGTCGATCTGGCCTTTGCGCACGACAGTTCGGGGCCGCGTCGCTGGGCGCCGATGCTGCGCGAGCTGGGCGTGGGGCTATGGGATCCGCAAAAGGTGGCCATCGTTTCGGACCACTATGTCCCGGCGGTGGACGCCGAATCCGCGAGTATTCTGAAACTTGCGCGCGAGTTTGCGGCCGAACTTCAGGTCGGCGCCTTCTTCGACATGGTGGGCATCTGTCATCTGGTCCTGCCCGAGCATGGCCTGATCCGGCCGGGCGCCTTCGTGGCGGGCGGCGACAGTCACTCGCCGACGGCGGGGGCCTTCGGCGCCTATGCGGCTGGCTATGGCGCGACCGACATGGCCGCCATCGTCGCCACCGGCGAGACCTGGCTGGCCGTGCCCGAGACGATCCGCGTCGAGTGGTCGGGCCGGTTCGGGGCAGGCGTGGCGGCCAAGGACGTCATGCTGTTCCTGTGCCGCGAACTGGGCATGGACAACGCCTTCAAGGCCATCGAATACGGCGGCGACACGGTCGAGGGCCTGTCGATGGCCGAGCGCATGGTCCTGTGCAACATGGCCGCCGAACTGGGCTGCGAGGCCGGGGTCGTGGCGCCGGACCGGACGACCTTTGCCTATCTGCGCGCGGCCGGGCGTCCGGTGGAGGACGAGGCGGCGGCTCTGGCGCTGGCGTCGGACCGGGATGCTGTCTACGCCGCCGTTCACCGCTTCGATGCGGCGACGCTGCAGCCTCAGATCGCCGCGCCGCATGATCCGTCGCGCACTCAGGACGTGACCGAACACGCCGGGATCAAGGTGGATCAGTGCTATATCGGCGCCTGCGTCGGGGCCAAGATCGAAGACCTTCGCATGGCAGCCGCCGTGCTGAAGGGCCGCAAGGTGTCGCCGAACACCCGACTGTTGATCGCCCCGGCGTCCCAGAAGACCACGACGACAGCGACGCAGGACGGCACCTTGCAGACGCTGATGGAGGCGGGAGCGGTGCTGCTGC
Source organism: Brevundimonas sp. SS2672 (assembly GCF_059579685.1). Taxonomy (NCBI): domain Bacteria; kingdom Pseudomonadati; phylum Pseudomonadota; class Alphaproteobacteria; order Caulobacterales; family Caulobacteraceae; genus Brevundimonas; species Brevundimonas sp. SS2672. The sequence continues at coordinate 563,907 of NZ_CM184201.1, forward strand.
CGTCCGGCTGCGGCGCCTGCGCCGGCTATGGCGCCGGGGTGCTGGCCGACGGCGAGGTCTGCATCTCCTCGACCAACCGCAACTTCAAGGGGCGGATGGGATCGAAAGCGGCTCAGGTCTATCTCGGCTCGCCCTATTCGGTGGCCGCCGCCGCCGTCGAGGGCCGCATCGCCGACCCGCGTCAGTTCCTGGGAGAGGCGGCATGAGCGGTCGGGCCTTCGTCTTCGGCGACAATATCGACACCGACGTCATGGCGCCGGGCACGCTGATGAAGCTGCCGCCTGAGGAACTGGCGCAGCATTGTCTGGCCGCTGTCGATCCTGACTTCGCCCGTACGGTGGCCAAGGGCGACTTCGTCGTCGGCGGTCGCAGCTTTGGCATCGGCTCATCGCGCGAGCAGGCGGCGGTGTCCTTGAGCCTGCTGGGCGTGCGCGCCGTGATCGCGCGCTCTTTCGCCCGCATCTTCTGGCGCAATGCGATCAATCTGGGGGTGCCGTGCATCACCCTTGAACAGGCGGGCGAGATTTCCGCAGGCGACCAGCTGGAGGTCGATCTGGCGGTCGGGCGTCTGACGAATCTGACGACGGGGCGGGGCTATGATTTCACGCCCCTGCCGCCGCACCTTATGGCCATGATGGATGACGGGGGGCTGATGCCGCACCTGAAGAAGAAGTTGGCGGGCGCCGCATGAGCGAGCGGTTGAACCTGCGTCGTCGGCTCAAACAGTCGCACGCCCTTCTGGCGCCGGGATGTTATGACGCCCTGTCCGGCCTGCTGATCCAGCAGGCGGGGTTCGAGGCGGCCTATTTGTCGGGCGCCTCGGTCGCCTATACCCAGTTGGGGCGGCCTGATATCGGCTTGGTCAGCCTGGATCAGGTCGTGGACGTGGCGGCGCGCATCACCGAGCGGATCGATATCCCCTTGATCGTCGACGCCGACACCGGCTTCGGCAACGCCCTGAACATGGGCCGGACGGTGCGGCTGTTCGAGCGCGCGGGCGCCCGTGCGATCCAGATCGAGGACCAGACCTTTCCCAAGCGGTGCGGCCATCTGCGCGGCAAGGGCGTGATTTCGGCGCAGGAGATGGCGGGCAAGGTCCGCGCCGCCGTCGATGCGCGCCATGATGACGACACCCTGATCATCGCCCGCACCGACGCCATCGCGGTCGAAGGCTTTGAGGCGGCGATCGATCGGGCCGAGCTGTTCTTGGAGGCGGGGGCCGACGTCCTGTTCGTCGAGGCGCCGCGCGATCTGGACCAGATGCGGGCGGTGGCCGAACGCTTTGCCGCCCGCGTTCCCCTGCTGGCCAATATGGTCGAGGGCGGAGACACGCCGCTGAGTTCGGCCGACAGCCTGTCCGAGCTGGGTTATCGTCTGGTGATCGCGCCGGGGGCCATGGTGCGCGCCGTCATTCCGGCTGTCGAAGCCTTCCTGTCGGTGCTGAAGCGCGATGGCGGCACGGCGGCGCACCGGGCGCACATGACCGACCTGATGGGGGTCAACGCCCGCATCGGCCTGGATGAGATGATGGCGCTGGGACAGCGATACGAAGCGCAGGAAGAGGAGAAGGCATGACCGTCGCGGACCCCAACCTCTACGACTACTGGCCCTATCGGGACCGGCCGAAGATCGTCTGGCCCGGCGGCAAGAAACTGGCCTTCTGGGTCGCGCCGAACATCGAGTTCTATGAGTTCGATCCCGCGAAGAACCCCGGCCGCGCCGGCTGGCCCAAGCCTGCGCCCGATGTCGTCGCCTATTCCCAGCGTGACTGGGGCAACCGCGTCGGCCACTGGCGGCTGATGGAACTGCTGGACAAATACGGCCTGCGCGGCTCGGTGTCACTGAACGTCGCCCTTTGCGACCACCATCCTGAGATCATCGAGGCCTGCGTCGAACGGAACTGGGAGTTCTTTTCGCACGGCATCTACAACACCCGCTATTCCTACGGCATGGACGAGGCGCAGGAGCGCGCCATCATCGACGACGCCATCCGCACGGTCGAGAAGGCCAGCGGCCAGCGTATCCGCGGCTATCTGGCGCCAGCGTTGACGCACACCGAGCGGACGCTGGACCTGATCGCCGAGAACGACTTCTGGTACACCTGCGACCTGTTCCAGGATGACCAGCCGCAGCCGGTGAAGACGGCGTCAGGCAAGCTGATTTCGCTGCCCTATTCGCTGGAGGTGAACGACGTCATCACCTACGGCGCCCTGGGGATGAGCCCGGCGCGCTACACCGACATCCTGAAGCGGCACTTCGACCAGTTGCTGGAAGAGGGCGAGCAGAGCGGTACGGTCATGTGCATTCCCTTGCATGCCTATCTGGTCAGCCAACCGCACCGCATCGGCCCGTTCGAAGAGGCGCTGAAACACATCATGGGCCACGCCGACGACGTGTGGTTCGCCACCGGCGCCGAGATCGCGGGCTACTATCGCGACCACTGCTGGGACCAGACGCAGGCCGATATCGCGGCAAGAGGCTGCGCGACCGGAGGAAAGGGGTTCGGCCATGGCGCTGCCTGAGGACTATCTGACCTATCCGCACCGCTCCTACGGTATGGATCAGACGCTGTATCCGTGGCGTCCGGCGACCGAGCGCCCGAAGATCGCCTGGCCGGACGGCAAGACGGCCGCCGCCATGATCGTGGTCCCGCTGGAGTTCCATCGCCTGAACCCGCAGGGCAAGCCGTTCAAGCACCCCGGCGCCATGCAGACGACCTATCCGGATCTGCGCCACTTCACGACGCGCGACTACGGCAATCGTGTGGGCGTTTTCCGCATTCTGGATGCGCTGAAGGCGAGGGGGCTGAAGGCGGTGTTTCCGACCAATGGGGTCCTGCTGGCACGCGTCCAGCCCTTGGTTGAGGCCATCCTCGCCGACGGGCACGAGATCGCCGCCTATGGCTGGGAGGCGGACTGCATCCACTGGAGCGGGCTTGAGCCGGGCGTCGAAGCGGAATGGATCGGCCGCACGCGCGACGCCTTCGACAGGGTGGGGCTGAAGCCGCGCGCCTGGATGAGCCCGGCGCGGCAGCAGTCGTTCCAGACGCTGGAGCTGATCGCCGAGGCGGGTTTCGACATCTGTCTGGACTGGGAGCAGGACACGGTTCCCGTGCCGATGCAGACCGACAAGGGCGTGGTCTGGGCGGCGGCGCTGTCGAATGAACTGGATGACCGCACCCTGCTGACCGTGCGCCTTCAGACCGAGGACGAATGGGCCGATCAGGTGCTGGAGGCGGTCCGCCTGCACAAGGCCGAGGCCGAGCGTTTCGGCGGCCAGGTCGTCGGCTTCACCCTGACCCCCTACGTCAGCGGCCTGCCGTTCCGGATGAAGTCTGTCCGTCGCGTGCTGGCCGGTCTGGCCCAGGACGACGCCGTATGGACCGCCGGCGTCTCAGAGATTGTCGAGGCGGCGCGCGGCTGAGGCCGCCGTCGTCCCGGCTCCAGGCTCGGCCGTCGCCCCCAACCTTCGGCCGGGAAGCGTAAAAGCGTAAAAAGAAGGGCGGCGGATTTCGGTCCGCCGCCCTTCGATTTTTCAGGCTGCCGTCAGCTCAGCGCGCGGCCAGCCAGTCCAGCACTTCCTGCGCCGACACCACGTCGGCGTACTTCAGCTGAAGGTCGGTCAGATTGGCGTAGTGGTAGCTCTCGTGCTTGTCCGCCACGCACTCCTCGGCGACGATGGTGCGGAAACCATAGGACAGGCTGTCCACCGCCGTGGCGCGCACGCAGCCCGAGGTCGAGCCGCCCGTCACCAGCACCGTATCCACCTTGTGCCAGCGCAGGTAGGAGTTCAGCGGCGTCTCGAAGAAGGCCGAGGGCATCCGCTTGGTGTAGATCAGGTCCACAGCCTCATCGATCCGGCAGCGCGGATCGAGGGCGTGGCGCTCGGACCCGTATTTGATGTTCTGCAGGCTGTCGGGCGTGTCGGTGCGCGTGCCCCAGACCCCGGCGTCGCCCGCGTCGGCCTTATAGGCCACATGGCTCCAGATCACCGGCATCCCCTTGGCGCGCGCGGCGGCCGAGATTCGATTGGTGAAGCCGATCTGGTCAGGGTGGGTCACGTAGGCCGTTTTCGGAAACAGATCAGGGCGGGTGTAGGATTGCTGGAAGTCGACGTTCACAACGGCCAGTTTCTCGCCGAAGCCGAAACGAGCGCGGGCGGGATTGGCCTTGACCGCTTCGAACAACTCGCGCGCCGTCTTGTTCTCGCGGATCATGGTCGGTTCGAAGACAAGGTCGCTCACAGTCGGTCCGTCCTTAATGGTATAAAGATAGGCCAACTATAGCCCGTCCTGCGGCGGGCGCCAGCTGATCCTGAAGCGGCGCAGCGGAAATCAGGCGCCGTCCTGCCAGTTTCCTTCCTCGCGGCGGCTGAGCAGGTGATAGCGGAATCGGTCAGCGTGATAATGGGCGTGAATGTACTGGACCGGCGTCCCGTCGGACCGGCGCATGATCCGTTCGATCCTGAGCAGGGGCGATCCGATCGCTACCTCAAGCGCCGAGGCTGCGGAGGTGTCCGCCCCCACGGCTGAAATCCACAGCTCGGCTTCATGCGGGGTCGCGCCGGCTCGCTCCAGAAGATCCAGCATGGACTGTTCGGCAAAGGCGGCGTCATCGCAGCTGCTGGCGACGAAATCCGGCAGCCACGACACCAGATAGGAAAAGGGCGTCTCGCCCAGTCGGCGAAGGCGGATGATGCGTTGGACCGGCGCGCCGGGGTCGACCGCCAAGGCGCGCGCGACATCGGCGTCGGCCGCCTCGACCCGGCTCTCCAGCAGTTCGACCTGGGTCTCGTGTCCCATGGTCTTGAGCGAATCCATCAGGGTGGAAAACGAACCCGTCACCACAGGCAGTTCGACCTGCGGCGTCACCACCGTGCCGCGCCCGCGATGACGTGTCACCAGACCAGCCTCGGCCAACTCATTGAGCGCCCGCTTGACCGTGATGCGCGAGGCGCCCAGCATTTCCGATATCTGGTGTTCGCCGGGCAGAAGGGAGCCGGCCGGAAACGCGCCGCGCCGGATGCGCTCGGCCAGCAGCAGACGGATCTGGTGGTAAAGGGGGACGGGCAGCTGATCGTCCAGAAGGTCGGGACGAAGATCCAGGGCGGCGTCTGTCGGCGAAGCGGATGTCATGCCGTCTTGTGTGGCTTGCCGCGGCGACGGAGACAACCCGCAGTAGCCAAGCCGCTAAGGTCTGATAATAAGAACAAGTTCGCTAATTGACGACGCAGGCGCAGACGCCAGCGTGTGGAGGATAAGCTTGGCCAGACAGGGCGCTGGGGCAGGAGCCGACATCGGTCGGCGCAGCCTCAAGGCGGACGGCGGATCCAGCAGTCTGCCGATCTACCACCAACTGACCACTATCCTGCGCCAGCAGATCAAGGACAGCGCCTTTGCGCCGGAACAGCCGCTGCCGTCTGAAATGCAGCTGGCGGCGGCCTATGACGTGTCGCGGGTAACCGTGCGGCGCGCGCTTGATCTGTTGGAGCGCGAAGGCTGGATCCGGCGCAAGCATGGCGTCGGCACCTTTGTCGCCCCTCGCGCCGACGAGGCGCAGCGAGAGGAGAGCCGGGTGTCGGGTCTGGTCGAGAACCTCATCACCCTGGGGCTTGAGACGACGGCGCGGTTGCTGGCCTATGAACCGGAGGCGCCGACTCCTGCCGCCGTACTTCAGGCGCTGGATCTTTCGGCCGACGATCGCGCGCTGCGCATCGAGCGGCTGCGTTTCTTCAAGGACAAGCCGTTGTCGGTGACGACGGTGTGGCTGCCTCGCTCCGTCGCCCACCTGACGCCCAGGAGCGTTATCGATGACCGCCCGATCATGCGTATTCTTGAAGGCGGCGGGATTCGCGCGCAGCGCGCCGAACAGACCATCAGCGCCATTCCAGCCGACGATGCGGCGGCCAATAAGCTGAATGTGGCTATCGGGGCGCCGCTGCTGCGCCTGCGCCGGACGGTGTTCGACGGCGACGGCCGCCCGTTCGAGCATCAGGTCGGCCTCTATAATCCCGATCAGTATGAATACCACATGCTGCTGACGCGCGATAACAGCTCGGCCCGTCCGCAGTGGCGCCACATCGGTTGACGCGAAGCGCGGCGGGACAGGCCCGCCACAACCCCGTCGGGATCAGACGCCGAACTTGCGCAGCGGTACGTCGGCCAGCGGAAGGGTCGTCGTCTTCTCTTCGGTGAAGAAGGCCATGGAGGCGGCGGCCCCGTCGCGGCCGAGGCCCGAATCCTTCACGCCCCCGAAAGGCGCGCGCAGTTCACGCACCATCGGGGTGTTGACCCACATCAGACCGGTCCGCACCGCCTGGCTGACGCGCAGGGCCTTGTCGATGTTCTGCGTCCAGCAATAGCCGACCAGGCCGAACTGGCTTTCATTGGCCATGCGGACGGCGTCCTCCATGTCGCTGAATTTCACGAAGGCGGCGAAGGGGCCGAAGATTTCCTCCTGGCAGACGCGGTCGCTGTTGCTGGGGGCCAGGACGGCGGTCGGCTCGATGAAATAGCCCGGCCGGTCCAGCGCCTTGCCTCCGGTCAGCAGGGTCGCGCCCTGGCTCTGTGCGATGTCGACATAGGACAGGATATGCTGGCGGTGACGGGCTGAGGCGATCGGGCCGATCTCGGTGGCGTCGTCCAGAGGGTCGCCGACACGGATTTTCTGCGCTCGTTCGACGAAGCGGCCGACGAACTCGTCGAAGATGGAATCCTGGACCAGGATGCGCGACCCGGCCAGGCACTGTTGCCCGTTGTTCGAGAAGATGGAGATCAGGGCGCCGTCCAAGGCCCGTTCCTGATCGGCGTCAGCGAAGATGATGTTGGCCGATTTTCCACCCAGTTCCATCGCGGCCGGCTTCAGCCGACGCCCGGCCGCCTGCATGATGTGGCGGCCTGTCTCGGTACCGCCAGTGAAGGCGATTAGGTCGACCTCGGGGTGATCCACCAGGGCGGCGCCTGTCGCCGCGCCGCGCCCGTTTACCAGGTTGACCACACCCGGCGGCGTGACGGTGTTGATGATCTCGACCATCCGGGCCAGCGACAGCGGCGTCTGCTCCGACGGCTTCAGCACGCAGGTGTTGCCGAAGGCGATGGCCGAGGCGACCTTCATCGAGGCCAGCGCCAGCGGCGAGTTCCACGGCGCGATCAGGGCGGCCACCCCGACGGGGTGGCGGGTGACGAAGGTCAGGTGATCCTTGATCTGCTGCCAGACCTGACCCGGTTGTTGGCTGATCGCCTCGGCGAAGAAGCGGAAGTTGTAGGCGGCGCGCACAACCTGACGGCTGAGCACGTCGCGGCGGACGATCCCTGCATTCAGCGTCTCCAGCGTTGCGAGTTCCAGGGCGTTTGCGTCGATGGCGTCGGCGATCCGGTAAAGCACCGCCTGGCGGGCCTCTACCGACATGTCGCGCCACGCCGGGTCGTTGAAGGCCCGTCGGGCAGAGCGGACTGCGCGATCGACTTCCTTGGCGTCAGCCTCCTGCAGTTCCGAGATGATCTCGCCGTTGCCGGGGTAATAGGCGGGCAGGCGTTGGCCGCCGCGCTCACCGACATAGGCGCCGTCAATCAGGCTGGTGACGAGTTGGGGAGCCCAGTCGAAAGGAGAAGCGGGGAGGGCCATGAGCGGGCGTCCTGATACTGTGGTGACTTGTGTTGTGTTTAAGCTAATACGTGATTGGGGCGGGTCGCAAGGCGAGACGATGCCGCGGATTCAAAGCCGCACTGCGTCTGATCGGACTGCCTACGGTTCTGAAGTCGAACCCCGTCCGCACATGAGGTTGCGACTGCCCTCTTGCCGGATCGGCGAACAAATGTATTAAGTCAGATACAAGTAGGCATGAGGTCGCCAGTATGCAGCAATGGGACGCCCAAGTGGTCATCGTCGGCGCCGGCCCGGTCGGGCTGAGCGCGGCCTTGCGGCTGGAAGCTTTCGGGATTTCGGCCGTCGTCCTTGAGGCGGAAGCGGAGTTGCCGGAAGACCTGCGGGCCTCGACCTTTCACCCGCCAACGCTGGACATGCTGGCCCAGTACGGCCTGGCCGATCCGTTGATCGCACAGGGTCTGAAGTGCGAGCAGTGGCAGATCCGTCAGCATGAGACAGGCGAGCGCGCCGTATTCGACCTGTCCTACCTGAAGGGCGAGACCCAGCATCCCTTCCGGCTTCAGTGCGAACAATTCCGTCTGTGCCGCATCCTGGCCGACCATCTGGCGGACGCTCGTCACGTCGATATCCGTATGGGCGCGACGGTGTCCGGCGTGACGCAGGACGAGGACGGCGTCAGCGTGCTCTATGAGCAGGATGGCCAGACGCAGGCGTTACGCTGCCGCTATCTGATCGGCGCCGATGGCGCCCGCAGCGCGGTGCGGACCCTGCTGGGCTGGGATCTGGACGGCAAGACCTATCCCGAGACGACCATTCTGGCGATTACGGATTTCCCCTTCGAGGACCACCTCGACGGCCTGTCGAACGTCAACTACTGCTGGACCGAGGGCGGGACCTTCTCCCTGCTCAAGCTCAAGGATTTCTGGCGCTGCAGCCTCTATCCGCGCGGCGAAGAAACCATCGAGGACGCGCTGGACCGCGCCAGCATCGAGCGCAAGCTGCAGGCGATCGTCGCTCGGAATGAACCCTATAAGGTGCTGGAGATCCGCCCCTATCGCGTGCATATGCGGATCGCGCCTGATTACCGCAGCGGCCGGGTCATCCTGGCGGGCGACGCCGCCCACATCAACAGTCCTTCGGGCGGCATGGGCATGAACGGCGGCGTCCACGACGCCTTCAATCTGACCGAGAAACTCAAGGCGGTTCTGGAGGGTGCCGATGAAGGTCTGCTGGACCTTTACACCCGGCAGCGCCGTCCCATCGCGGAGCAGGAGATTCTGGCGCAGGCGGATCGCAACCGTGGGCGGATGCAGGAGCGCGATCCGGAACGCCGCAAGGTCATGATGGCCGAGATGCAGGCCATGTTGGCCGATCCCGTGCGGCACAAGGACTATGTGATGCGTTCGTCGATGATCGATGGCCTGCGCAAGGCGGCGACGCTGACCTGAGGCGAGCTCCTCCGCGCGTCGCTGCTTGAGGGAGCGTCGGCGAAAGCGGAGCGGGGCGAGGGGCCGCGGGCCGGGATGCAGGGCGTCCCGGCCCGTTTTCATATCAGGCGCCCAACTGCCCCTTGAGGGCGTCGACCTCTTCCTGAAGCACATAGAAGACGCGGTCGGTCAGCGCCGCGTGGCGCACGCGACGGGCCGTCTGCTGCGCCTCGGTCAGAATATGATGATCGACCGCGTCGGCTGTCAGGACGCCCTGGGCGGTCAACAGGTCCTCAAGCGTGGCGACTCGGTCGCTCAGGCCCGCGACCTCGGTGACGAGGGCGGTGATGATGGCGGTCAGGCGGTCGTTGGCCGTGTCCTCGAAGAAGGTGGGGCGGGGCGGTTTGGGCGTGGACATCAGAAAACTCCTCGAAACGAAATCAGAATAGGATGTCAGGCGCTCATCAAGCGGTCGCGAACGGCGGGAAAGCGGCTCCATAGCCGTTCGCGCCAGGGCGCATCGGGCGTCAGCCACGCCGTGATCGACGGGCGGTCTTCAATTCCCAGGTTGCGCGCGACGGACCAGGCTGTGGCCAGGTTGGATGACAGGATCGGGACGTCGGTCTCGTCGCTGACGACGGCCAGGGCGGCCAGGCTGGGGGCGCCGGTGCCCATGGCGACGACGGCGTCGGCGACGCTGGCCTTCACGCCCTGGCGCAGCCCTGTCAGCAGGGTGGCGGCCGTCTGGCCGTAGATCGGGTGGGCTGCGCCGGGCGCTAGGGGCGACTGGACGACGGCGACGACATCATAGCCGGCGGCGCGCCAATGAATCTCGGCGGCGGTCGTCAGCGCCGACGGGTAGGGGCTGACCAGTATGATGCGGCGCGCGCCCAAGGACTGCAGCGCGTCTTTCAGGGCGTCAGCGGCGCAGACGACGGGGCAGGGGCCGTCGAGACGCTCCAGCGCCTGCGGCCGCCGCCGCGACGGGCCCAGCAGATAGGTCGAGCCGGTGCAGGCGAAGGCGACGGCGTCCAGCGGCGCCTCGTTGAATGGCGTGAGCCATTCCTCCAGTCGTGTTTCATAAGCCTTGAGCCTGACGTTCATCTCGGCGTTCGGCGCGTACATGCGCGCCGTCAGCAGGTTGATGTCGGGGGGCAGCAGGGCCGACAGTTCAGGCTCGGCTGTCGGGTTCTCGGCCGGGGTCAGCAAGGCGACGACGCCGCGCGCGCCTAAATCCGGTCGATGGCGATCCGTCGAGCGGACGGCGCGAGCAGGAAGCGACGTTGAGGGCATGATCCGGTCCGACAAAGAGACTTCCGCACAAGAGGTATTTGAGATAATACATCATGAAGGACTGAACGCCAGTCGAACATGGAGGAGAGCGCATGATCATCGACCGTACGGCCACACATGACCTTCTGGCTCGGCCGCTTCACGACGAGGCGGCGCGCACTCAGTACATCGTCCAACTGAAGAACCGCCTGCGCCGCTACGAGGCCGCCAACAGGACTGCGCTCGACGCCCGCGCCGGCCCTGCCTACGCCGCGGCGTCCGGCAAGGCGCCTGAAACGGTCGAGGAGATCACGGCCGCCATGGTCGGCGATCCCTTCTACCAGATTTGGAGCGCCTTCAGCCGCAGCGCCCAGGATGTCATGTGGAACTCGGTCGGCGAGACCATCCAGCGCGAACTGCCGCGCATGAAGGCGGTCGCTGCCGGCTTGGCCAATGCGCCGGCCGGCGGCAGTTGCGAGACCAGCCCGACCTTTGTCGCTCCTTCGGACGCCTATGCGGGCCATATCCACGGCCAGCCGGGCGGCTACATGCTGGGAGAAGGCTCGACGGAAGATTTCGTCGCAGGCGCCTTCTATGAGAGCGGGGGCAACGCCTATTCTCTGGGCGTCGGCATCGGTACGCGCGACTCCAAGTCGGCGGCCGTCATCGAATTCCTGGCTGAGCGTTATCCCGGCTTCAAGCCGCGTCGCATCCTGGATCTGGCCTGTTCTTCCGGCGGCGCCACGGTCGGCTATGCGGCGGCTTTCCCCGAGGCGGAGGTCTACGGCGTCGACGTGGCGCCGGGCCTGCTGCGCTACGCTCACCTCCGCGCTGAGGCGATGGGATTGAAGGCGCATTTCCGTCAGATGGATGCGGGCGACATGTCCTTCGAGGACGAAAGTTTCGACCTGGTCGTGTCGCACAACATGATGCACGAGGTCTCCCGCGCCTCGCTCGGTCGCATTTTCAGCGAGGCGCGCCGCGTGCTGCGCCCCGGCGGCGTGGTGGTGCATCAGGATGTGCCGATGAAGGGCGCCGATTTCAGCGCCTTCGAGAAGTTCATCTTCGCCTGGCAGACCAAGAACAATGACGAGCCCTTCTGGGACGAGTTCCTGGCGACCCAGGCGCCCGAAGTCATGCTCGAGGCGGGGTTCGCTCCCGACGAGGTGCTGGAGACGACGGTGCGGATGCGGGATGGGCCGCGCGCCTGGTACGTTGTGCTCGGCGAAAAGCCCGATGCCGAAGGGCGTCGGGGTTCGGCCCTTATCGGCTGACCAACTGCGGTCTGGTCCGAACAGGCCCCGGATGCATAGGCGTCCGGGGTCTTTTTGCATCCGCGCCGGCTTGGCCCGCCTTCAGTCTGCAAAGAAAAGGCCCGCGGCGTGAACCGCGGGCCTTGGGCCGGCTTCTGGAAGGAAGGTCAGAAGTTGGCTTCGTAGGTCAGTCCGATCTGGCGACCGCGAGGCAGGGAGCCTACGAAACCGCGACGGTTGGTGGTGAAGTCCGAGTAGCGGACGATGCCGACCGGATCGATGTTGTCGAAGATGTTGCGGCCGAACAGGATCACCCGGTGCGGCCCGCGCTCCCAGCCAAGCTGCACGTTGGCGGTGTCGCGGCCGTCGACCCAGGCCAGGTTGGCGACCTGATCATACTTCTTGGAGCGGAAGGAATAGGTGCCGTCGACGAAGAAGCGGTTCTCGCCGACGTACCAAGCGTAGTTGCTGCCCAAAGAATACTGGATCTTGGGCGCGTTGGGGATCGCCTTGCCGCGCACGTCGCCATCGCCGCCGGTCAGGGTGGCGAAATCCGGGTCCGTGGCGTTGGTGTATTCGGAGTCTGCATAGGCGAAGGTGCCGCGCACAGACCAATCGGAGGTGATCTTGGTCTGGGCCTCGACCTCGACGCCCTTGACCTCGACTTCGCCGACGTTGCGGATGAAGGACACGGTCTCGGTCGCCGACAGGTTGGCCACCTGCGTCATCTGCTGGTTCGACCAGTCGATGTAGTAGCCGGCCACGTTCAGGCGGACGCGGCGGTCAAACAGGTCGCTCTTGAAGCCCAGTTCATAGTTCCAGGCGGTTTCCTCGCCGTAGGAACGATCGGCCGGACTCAGGCGCACGTCGGTGTTGAATCCGCCCGGCTTGTTGCCGCGCGCTGCCAGGCCGTAGAACATCAGGTCGTCGGTGGCCTTGTACGACAGGGTGAAGCGAGGATTGGTCGAGCGGTAGGTCGCCTCATAGTCGAAGTTGGAGTCGCCGCCGGTCAGGTGCAGTTTCTCCTCGGCGATGCGCACCTCGGCCGTGCCAGACAGCTTGTCGGTGAAGTCGAAGCCGACCAGGCCGAAAGCCGCCAGGTTTTCGGTTTCGATCGTGCCGTTGTTCTGCAGGCCGCGTGACACATAGCGATAGCGTCCGTCCCAGCGATCACTGTTGAAGTAGTAGGCGCCCGCCATCCAGTGCAGGCGTTCGGCGCGCGGGGAGGCGATGCGGAACTCTTGGCTGAAGCCCTTGATGTTCACCCGATCATCGACATGCAACGAACCGCCCAGCAGGCGCTGGGGCAGGTAATCGAGGTCGGCCTTACGGTGCTCTTCGGAGTCGTTGTAGGCGCTGATCGAGGTCAGGGTGTAGCCGCCATGATCGTATTCAGCGGTCAGGCTCAGTCGGCCGGTCTTGCGTTCGACGCCGCCGCCGCCGACTTCGTCCAGATTCAGGCCGATCATGTCGGGAGTGACGTTGATGGCGCCGCAGTAGTACTGGGTACGGGTATCCAGGTAGCAGTTGTTGGCGGTCGAGCGCTGGATCGCCATCGGCTCATGGCCATCGTTGTTGTGGGCGTACGACCCGCGCAGGATGAAGCTCAACTCCGATGTCGGCGTGTACATCAGCGCAAGGGTGCCGCCGACGGTCTTTTCCTGACCGATGGTCTTGCCGTCGCTGGGCGTGCCGGGCGCATTGTTCCGATACTCGCCGCCATAGGTGTAATAGTTGACCGAGGCCTGGGCGGACAGCACGTCCTTCACCAGAGGCCCGCTCAGACCCATCAGGAAGTTGTATTCGTCATGCTCGGCTGCGGTCGCGCGGATCAGGCCCTCGACCTCCTGCGACGGCTTGCGTGTCGTGTAGCTGATGGCGCCCGAGAACGTCTGGCGGCCATACAGGGCCGACTGCGGTCCCTTGATCACTTCGACCTGGTCGACGAAAGCCATTTCGGTCGCGAACAGGCTGTCGGGGATATAGACGCCATCGATGAAGGAAGCGGCGTTGGGCGAGCCGAAGACGTTGGCCTGGCCGCGAATGACCGGGCGCTCGAAGCGGCGACCCTGATCCTTTTCGATGTTCAAGCCGGGCGCGATCGAAGACAGGTCGGTGACTTCGCGAATCCCGCGGCGCTGCATCTCTTCGGCGTTCAACGCGGTGATGGCCAGGGGCACTTCTTGCAGGCGTTCGCTGGTCTTACGCGCCGTGACGATGATCTCATCGACCTGGACGGCGTCCTGTGCGGAGGCGGCGCTCGCTAGGACGGAAAGGCCGGCCGCGACGGCGGTCACGGCCAAGGCGCGGGTATGATGTCTCACGGTCACTCCCCTTTCATGCTCTTATTGCTGAGCATGTATCTTTATGAATACGAGCAATGTCGCCACAACCCGAGCTCTCTGTCAATCATTCGGCGATTCTGCCCTGCAGGTTGGGGCGGGAGCGTGGGGCGCTGAACCAATGTGTCTGGCGTGAGGTATTCAAGCTAACGCTTCGTGGCCCGGCTTTGAGCGGGTGTTGGCGTTCTGCCGCACTGCTCCACTCACGGGACCATCAAAATTTTAAGGGTGGAGCGCCGCCCCGCGTGGTCGACGCACCTATGAACCGCATCGCTTGATACGTGGGACCTACATACTGTCTGACCTTCAGCCGAAGGTTAGACGCAAGCGTGCTCTGGATCGGAGGGGGTCCCTTGAAGTTTTATGCCGATTGTTTACTGAGCGTATGATGTACAACTTCGATGTTTAAACTAGTGTAAGAGCAAAAGATCCATAATAATCCGGGTGGTAAGGTTTGGCTACCGGCATTGGCTCCCTTCGCTCGGCCTGGAACTTGATCGTGACGCCTAAGCAGCAACGGCGGCCAACCGTGTCATAGGCGCCATTACATTTGGCCAAGCGCCCGCTGAAGGCATCCCCGGTCGGCAGGGAGGGCCTGACCTCGTCGAGCAGGTTGTTGATACTGGCGTGCAGGCGGACATCCCGTCCCACCATGTCCAGGTCATAGCCCGCATAGAGATCGTGCTCCCAGACTTCGGGCATGCACAGGAACAGCGGACGCTCGGCGTCAAGCATAGTCTGCAGCAACACAGTCGTACTGCTGAAGGCGCAAGCGGCTGTCCTTGTGATAGTCGGCACCGAAGGTCGCGCTCAGGGCTGGCGGGCAGTTGCAGGAGGGAGCTAGCCATGAAGCTAGCAAGATGTGCTGCTCGCTCGTCACCAGTTGATTCAGGTCGGCGCGGATATCCGTCGAGAGGTTCATCAGCTTGCCGAAGAGCAGACCGCCTCATCAGCCGCTACGGCCCACCGGACATGGAGAGCCGATGGCGGCGGAATGTCCCTGTGACATTTCCGCCAGCACGGCGAAAAAAAGGTCAAATAGATTCAATTAGTCCATTTTTGAGAGAAATGTGGCTTCTTAAGGGTCCAAGTGTGTCGCTATGGTTGAGCTTGCGTCGACAACTGTCGTCGTTCGGTTTGCGGTCCGATCATGTGGCCTACTTTCGGCAGTGCGGGGCGCGTTTTTCAGAAGGGGGCTCTCTTGAAGAAGAGATTCATCCGCGAGCACTTGCTCGCAACGACAATTATTGGGGGAGCGGCGCTAGGCTTCATGGCCGCGCCTGCCATGGCGCAGTCGACGGGCGAGGAAGTGTCCGAGGTCAGCGCCATCGTCGTCACCGGCTCGCGTATCCGTCAGCCTGGCTATGAGGCGGCAAGCCCGATCTCGTCGGTCGGTGCCGAAGAAATTGCTCTTGAGCAGCCGGTGGCTGTTGAAGAGCTAGTCAAAGACCTGCCCGCAGCCGTGCCAGCCGTCGGTTCAGCCACCAACAACGGCTCGGGCGGCGGCGCTACGATCAACCTGCGCGGCCTGGGCACCAACCGCACCTTGGTCCTTATCAACGGTCGCCGCGTTGTGCCGTTCAACCTGCAAGGCGTGGTCGACACCAACACTATTCCGGTGGCGCTGGTCGAGCGCATCGATGTTGTCTCCGGCGGCGCCTCGGCTGTGTACGGCGCAGATGCCGTCGCAGGTGTCGTTAACTTCATCCTGAAGGACAATTTCGAGGGCGTTGAGTTCGCTTCCTCCTATGGTCTTTCGGAAGAGAACGACGCCGTTCGCCGTAAGATCGACCTGACCGTTGGCGGCAATTTCGCCGACGATCGGGGCAACGCTGTCGTCAGCTTCGGCTACACTAAGACAGATCCACTATATCAGGACCAGCGCCCGTGGGGGTTGGTGGCTCGTTCGTCCAATACCGGCGCTCCGCTGGGTTCGGGCACTTCGGTTCCTGGCCGCTTCGGCGTGACGCCGGTTGCGGGCGGCACGCCGCTTCCGGCTGGCGCCGAGATCAATCCGGCGACAGGGGCCCTGATCGGTTCGAGCGATCCCGCCTACAATGCGGCCGGCTACAATTACAACCCGTTCAACCTCTATCAAACGCCCCTCAGCCGCTATCAGATCAACGCCCTAGGGTCTTACAAGATCAGCCCGTCGGCGGAAGTCTACAGTCACCTGACCTACGTTAAGAGCGACGTGTCGCTGGATAACGCGCCGACTGGCACTTTCGGAAACACCTACAGCGTGCCGATCGGCAACCCGTTCATTCCAGAGCCGATGCGTCAGCAACTCTGTGCGGCTCGTGGCATTCCTGCTGCGAGTTGTGTCGCCGGCGCAGGCGGCTCCACCATCATTCCACTGACGATTAATCGCCGCTTCACCGAGATGGGCAGCCGGCCGGTGGATTACGAGAACAAGACGCTGCAGCTTTTGGCAGGTATCCGTGGCGACATTGGCGCCAGCTGGAACTACGATATCTACGCATCGCACGGTGAGACTGAGCAACTCGTAACCCGTCGCGATTGGGGTTCTCTGTCCAAGCTGCGCAACGCTCTGAACACCGTTTCCTCCTCTGAATGTATCTCGCCAGGCTCCTCCACGCCGGTCGCCGGATGCGTTCCGATCAACGTCTTTGGCGCTGAAGGCTCGATCACCCAAGCGATGATCGATTACATCAATCTGGCCTCGATCAATAAGACGACGATTGAACAGGATGTGGTCTCGGGCTCGATTTCGGGTGTTCTCCCGGATCAATTGAGCAGCCCGTGGGCGGTCCGTCCTATCGCGACCGCCTTCGGTCTGGAGTGGCGCCGTTCCAGCGCTGCTACGCGCGCTGACGCACCCTCACAGATCAACGGTGAAGTTCTGGGCACCGGCGCTCCGGTGCCGGACCGCGAGGGCGAATTCGAGATGCGCGAAGCCTTCGCCGAGCTGTCGATCCCGTTGGTCGAGAATATGCCGTTCGTTCACAGCCTGAACCTGGAAGCGGGTTATCGGTATACTGAGTTCGAAGCCTCAGGCAAAAAGACTGACTACGGCAGCTACAAGCTCGGCGGGGATTGGTCTCCTATCGAGGATCTGCGTATCCGAGCCATGTTTCAACGCGCCACCCGCGCTCCAAACATCGGCGAACTGTTCAATCCGCAGGTCACCGGTTTGAACAACCTTGCAGTTGACCCTTGCCAAGGGTCTAGCATCAATGCCGGGCAAGCTAATACGGCAGGGACGCTCAGCAACCTCTGCCGCCTCACCGGCGTGCCGACGGCCGCTGTCGGCTTTGTCGCCGCGCCAAATTCGGGGCAGGTCAACGTTCTGACTGGTGGTAATCCCGACCTAGGCCCGGAAGAGGCTGACACTTGGACCATCGGCGCCGTCTGGCAGCCTGCCTTCGTGCCGAGCCTGCGTCTGAGCGTCGACTACTACGATATCAAGATCGACAAGACGGTTAGCAGCAATAGCGTTAACGACGTTATCCAAGGTTGCTACAGCACTGCGTTGAACCCCAGCTTGGCGTTCAACGAGTTCTGTCAGCTTATTGGCCGCAACACGGCCAACGGTTCGATCAACGGTGTGGAGGCGCGCGGCGTCGCCCTGCTGCTCTCGAACCTGGGCAATGAGCGCGTGTCAGGTTTCGACCTGTCGGCCAATTATCGCGTCGAACTTTCCGACTACGGATTCGGCGATGTCGGGCGTGTCGATTTGAGCGTTAACGGCAATATCGTCACCAAGAACGAAAGCCAGGCCACGCCAGCCTCCGTTCTGCGTGATTGTGTTGGCTACTATTCGACCTCGTGCGGAGAGCCACGTCTGAAGCAACGTTGGACCAGCCGTGCCACTTGGTCGTTGGGCGACTACGCTGCTTCGCTGCAGTGGCGTCACCTAGCGGGCGTTGATGTAGAACCGGGCAGCGGTACTTGGTACGCCCCTTACGCTTCGATCGGAGCTTATAACTACTTCGATCTGACGGCGCGCTGGGACATCACTGATAACGTGCGCTTCACTGCTACGGTCAACAACCTGCTGGATGAGGCCCCGCCAGAAGTTGGCTCAAACATTGGCACTACGGCGTCTAACAATGGTAACACCTTCCCGCAAACTTACGACGCTATAGGTCGTTATTATACGTTTGGTCTGCGCCTAAAGTTCTAATCAAGGCGTATTTGACGGCGGAAGCATCAGTCTTCCGCCGTCCTTTGGGTTGAAAAATCTCAAAGGCTCGCCGGAGCGAGCCTTTTTTTTTG
The DNA here is from genome assembly GCF_059579685.1 of Brevundimonas sp. SS2672. NCBI lineage: Bacteria > Pseudomonadati > Pseudomonadota > Alphaproteobacteria > Caulobacterales > Caulobacteraceae > Brevundimonas > Brevundimonas sp. SS2672. Next base: position 582,044 of record NZ_CM184201.1, read on the forward strand.
GAAAATCAATGGCTGTCCTTGCACTTCCGTCTGTCCCAGCGTCTGAAGGAATAAGCATTGAACTGCTGACTAACAGGAACGTGTTGGCCTCGGCTCTCGTTGGGGGCGAGCAGGAGCGTCAGCGCAAAAGCTCACGATACGCACTGACCTTCACTATGCCCGGATGAGTTACGTCAGGCTCGCGGATCGCCATGAGCGTGACGTTTGTGAGAAGGTTGTAGGAAGCCATACCCTCTCCGAGGTCAGATTCAGAACGTAGCATCACGACGGGAGCGGTGGCCTCCCTAACTCTCTCCCTACCCGAGGAGCGCAACTGCCCGTGGACGCTGACGGACACCAGCGGACGAGAATGCCCGTGGCGCGTAGGTTATGCGCTATGGCTCACAAGATATGTTGACGCGAAATTGAGCCGGGCTTATGAGCCAGCTTAGAGCGACACATAACTTATGAGCCAGCCATGCACCGCATTGCCTACTACCGGGTCAGCACCGGGGACCAGAGCATAGAGAGCCAGCGCCTCGCCCTCGGCGGGGACTTCGATCAAGAGTTCAGCGACGAAGGCGTAAGCGGCGGGACGCTGGCGGCTAAGCGGCCGGGCTTCGCTGATCTGCTAAGCAAGGTCCGGTCTGGCGACAGGGTTCATGTCTATGCGGTTGACCGCCTCGGCCGGGACGCCTTGGACGTTCAGGCCACCGTCCGCCTGCTTATCGACAAGGGCGTCACCGTGGACGTTCACGGCCTCGGCCCCATTGGGCGCGGCGTCGGGGAGTTGATCCTCGCCGTTCTGGCCCAAGTCGCGGACATGGAACGTCAGCGTATCAAGGAGCGGACGCAGGCAGGCCGGGCCGCCGCTAGGGCCGCTCTGGAAGCCACGGGCAGGACGCATAGAGGGAAGGAAAGCCTCGGCCGCCCGATGGCTCAAGACGCCGCCGCCGTGGTCGCATGGCGCAGGGAGAACGGGGCCAGCATCACTCAGACCGCCCGGCACTTCGACCTCTCACCCGCCACGGTGAAACGCTACTCGGCAGCGGCGGCATAGGCCGGGATCGCAGTGGCCACGCTAGGCGCGGTTTCGGGCCCGTAGGCGGCGCGGACGCCGTTCCAGCGCTCCCCGGTCAATTCTAAGGCAGGCGGCAGGCCGCGCCATTTTAGCTCTGGCCGGACCGTCGCGCGATAGCCGGACCTCACGACCGGCGAGATATTTTCGACGCGGGATCAGAGACCCAGTTGGCCGAGCACTCCGTCCTGCGGTTGCTCCACGCGCGCCGCCTCGTCCAGATAGACTTGTTGGGCAACGCCCAGCAGGTAGCGAGCCGTGCCATTGAAAGCATAGCGATGGCCGTTCCGCTCGATGTCCGTTAGCGCAAAGCCCAGGGCGAAGAACGTGGCGTTCCATGCATCAGCCTCAGCCCGCAGGCTGCCCAGTCCGTTTGCCAGCGCAATGATGGTGATGGACCGCTTCTGCGAATACGGCTTGTCCTTGCCGCAGAATTGTTGGCCGCGCTGATCCCAAGCATAGCTTATCAGCCGGTTTGCTAGTTTGGCGGGGGCGAAGTCAGCGTGGGGCCGGAGGGCTTCTGGCGGCTGTCGCTGAAGGAGTGGCGGATGCTGACGGCGGGGTCGGTTCAGGCGGCGCCGCTGGGGCGCGGCGAACTGGAACGGATGCAGGAGATGTGGCCGGATGACTGATAGTTTCAGGCCGGACGGGATCGACGCCGTGCCGGTGAAGGCGGCGGAGGCCGCGGCGGCGCTGGAGGCGCTGAAGGAACCGGCGGAACGGGCGGCGGCCTCGATCGAGGACGCCTTCGGGCGCGCGGGGGCCAGCCTGACGCGGGCGGCTGCGGATGGGGAGGTGACGCTGGCAGAACTGGCGCGGGCGACGGCGTTGGGCGCGCGCTGAAGTCGTGAGGCGCCGCGCGCCCGGCGATAGCGCCGGACAAGCTCAAGCAGCGAGGCGCCGCGCGTCGAGCGATAGCACAAAAAGAAAGGGACGCCCGGAGGCGTCCCTTTACAGACCGGTGGGTCGATTACTCGCCCTTGGGGTTGGGGCCGAACTTGTTGTCGCCCTTCTGGCTGTCGACGATGCCGATCCAGAGGAGGAAGCCGAGGCCGACCAGCAGCATGATGCTGAGGCCGCCCATCATCGAGCCCAGCATGGACAGGGCCACGGAGGGGTCTTCGCTCTCGAAGGCTTGCGGATTGGTGATGATGGCGGTGCCGACGGCGCCGATGATCATGAAGAAGCCGATGATGTTGGCGACCCAGGGGATGACGGCGAACCAGCCCGACTTGCCCATGTCGTGCAGGCGCTTCACCGTGATGGCCAGGTTCGGCCAGATCAGCGCGAGCGAGATTAGGCCGCCGAGGATGGGAATCCAGCCCAGCACCACGCCGGCGCCGAGCAGGATCAGCCAACTGATCCAGAAATGCTGGCGGCGCAGGCGGCCGTTGAAGGACAGCATGGCCGTGGCGAAATCATAGGCGCCGAGCGGGGCGCCGCCCGTCGACGAGGCGGCGGCCTGGCCGAAGGCCGCGGCGGGGGCGGTGGAGGCCAGGATCATGATCTGGGTCGCCTCCATGCCTTCCGGCACGAAGTCGACGCGGGCGCCGACGGCGACGGTTCCGCCAGCCTGGATGTCAGCGCGCGTGAAGCCGTAGCGGATGCTGTCGTCGCCGCTGATCAGGCCCGTGCCCGAGACGTCGTCATAGCTGAGAATTTCGCCGCGCACGCGGATCTCCTGTCTTGTTTCCGGCTTGGCCGTGTTGTGACGAAAGCATGGCTGAGCCTGGCCGTTCGGACAACCCGAAGACTGCCGTCGGGTGAAGTTTTTCGCGAAACGTTCGCAATCTGTCCCGCGACGGGACGCAATCCACATCAAGTAGCGAGGACGCATGGCCTTTCATGAGGTGCGCCTGCCTGCGCGGCTGGCGTTCGGCTCGACCGGCGGGGTCGAGCGGAGGACGGAAATCACGACGCTGGCGTCAGGGTTCGAGCGGCGCTCGACGCCCTGGGCGGACGGGCGCAGGCGCTATCTGATCGGGGCGGGGTTGCGGTCGCTGGACGACATGGCGGCGCTGACCGCGTTTTTCGAGGCGCGGCGCGGGCGACTGCACGGGTTCCGGTTTCGCGACTTTGCGGACTTCAGGAGCGGGGCGCCGGGGGCGGCCGTGGCGCCGCTGGATCAGGGGATCGGGACGGGAGACGGGCAGGCGCGCGTCTTTCAGTTGAGCAAGGCTTACGGCGATCACCGACGCCTGATCGCCAAGCCGGTCGAGGGATCGGTGCGGGTCGCGGTGGCGGGCGTGGAGACGGCGGCCTTCTCGCTGGAGGCGACGACGGGGCGGGTGACGCTGGCGACGGCGCCGCCGGATGGCGCGGCGGTGACGGCGGGCTTCGCCTTCGACGTACCCGTGCGGTTCGACGCGGATCGGATGGAGGTGACGCTAGAGAGCTTCGGCGCCGGGCGGATGGTCGCCATGCCTCTGATCGAGGTGCGGGTCTGAGCCATGCGGACTGTTCCAGATGAACTGGCCGCCCGCATCGAGAGCGGGGCGGCGACGCTGTGTCATGTCTGGCTTCTGAGGCGGGCTGACGGGCGGGCGATGGGCTTCACCGACCATGACCGCGATCTGGAGGTCGAGGGCGTGGCGTGCCGGGCGGCCAGCGGCTGGACCGGCGGGGCGGGCGACGGCGAGGTCGGGCTGTCGGCGGGTGCGCTGTCGGCGTCGGGCGGGTTGGATGATGCGGCGATCACCGAAGAGGACATAGCGGCGGGGCGATATGACGCCGCCGAGGTCGAGCTGTGGCGCGTGGACTGGATGCGGCCGGACCTGAGGGTGCGGTTGTGGAGGGGAAGGCTGGCGCGGATACGGCGCGAGAACGGGCGCTTCGTCGCCGATCTGGACGGGCCGATGGCGGCGTTGGAGCGGGTGGTGGGGCGGACCTACGGCCGGGGCTGCGATGCGGTGCTGGGGGATGGGCGGTGCCGATTGGGCGCGGCGGCGGTCGCGGGCCGCAGTTGCGACAAGCGGTGGGCGACCTGCGTGGGGGTCTTCGGGAACGGGGTCAACTTCCAGGGCTTTCCGGACATTCCGGGCGAGGACTTCCTGACGGTGCGGCCGGTCGCGGGACGCAATGACGGCCGGAGCCGCAGGCGATGAGGGGCGGGGCGCAGGAATTCTCCCTCCCCTTCATGGGGAGGGTGGCTGAGCCGAAGGCGAAGCCGAGTGGGGCGGTGCGGTTGGGTGGAGACGCCCGCGACGGTGGGAACGCTGACGGCGCCCTTGCGGCCGGGCGTGGTCGGGCGCTGGGGCGAGACGGGCGTGCTCAGCGTGCGGATCGAGGGGCAGGCGCCGCAGAGCCGGGCGGTCGAAGCGGTGCTGTCGGGCGCCAATCTGCTGGCGGTGAGCGGTGTGGACGGATGGGAGTTGGTGCAGTTTCGCCGGGCCGAACTGATCGGCGGCGACGTGTGGCGGTTGAGCGGCCTGTTGCGCGGACAGCAGGGGACGGAGGAGGCGGCCGCGCGCGGGGCGGAAGCGGGGGCGCTGGTCGTCGTGCTGGAGCGCGGCATGGCGCGCGCGGAGGTCGATGCGGTCGAGCGCGGATTGCCTCGGATCTGGCGGGCGGGGCCGGCAGGCGCGCCGCCGGGCGGAGCCGGGACGACTGAGGTCGGCTTCTCCTGGGCCAATCGGAAGGCGGCGGATGGCGACTGGATTGGCTGCCGCGCGTGCGCCTGGGCGGCGACGGCTGGGAGGGCGAGCCGGTCGAGGTCGATCCGAGACGGTTCCGGGTGCGGGTGCTGGACGGCGCCGTCGTGCGTCGGGTCTGGGAGGTCGAGGGGCTGGCGGCTGTCTATGGCGGGGCGGAGGCGGGGGTGGATTTTCCGGATGGCGTAAGCAGCGCCCGCGTCGCCGTGGCCCAGTGGGGCGAGGCTTTCGGCTGGGGGGCGGAGGCGGTGGCGCCGTTGATGTCGCCGATCTAAACCATGTCCGCCCCTTTCGGCGGGCGGGCGCATGGCTTAACTGACGCTCTGGTCTGTGTTGATCCGGAGTGGAGCGAAAATTGGCTGGCGATCCCTATCAGGAACTGGGCGTTTCCAAGGGCGCGAGCGCGGATGAGATCAAGAAGGCTTTCCGCAAGCTGGCCAAGGAACTGCACCCCGACAAGAACCCCGGCGACAAGGCCGCCGAGGAGCGGTTCAAGCGCATCACCGCCGCCTTCGACCTGTTGGGCGACGCCGAGAAGCGCGCGAAATATGATCGCGGCGAGATCGACGCCGATGGGCGCGAGCAGTTCCGTGGCTTCGGCGGCGGGGGCGCTCAGGGCGGACGGCCGGGGGGCGGCGGTTTCGGCGGCTTTGGCTTCGGCGGGCGCGGCGAAGGCGGTCCCGGCGGGCGGGCCAGCTTCGACGACATTGATCTGGAAGAGATTTTCGGCGCCTTCGGCGGCGGGGCGCGTAACGCGGGGCGCGGTTTCGGCGGCGGGCGCGGGCAGGATGTGCGCGCCACGCTGGATATCAGTCTTGAGGACGCCATCGCCGGGACGACGCGGCGTATCCAGTTCTCGGACGGGCGGATGCTGGACGTGACCATCCCCAAGGGGGCGTCTGAAGGCCAGACCATCCGGTTGAAGGGGCAGGGCGCGCCGGGGCGGGGCGGTCAGTCAGGCGACGCGCTGATCGAACTGCGCATCCAGCCGCATCCGGTGTTCAAGCGCGACGGGGCCGATCTGACGATGGATCTGCCGGTGTCGGTTCCGGACGCGGTGCTGGGCGGCAAGATCCAGGTGCCGACGCCCGAGGGCGCGGTGATGATGACCATTCCCAAGGGCTCGAACTCGGGCAAGGTGCTGCGTCTGAAGGGACGCGGCGCCTATGCGAACGGCAGGCGCGGCGACCTGATGGCGAAGCTGGTGGTGACGCTGCCCGAGACGCCGGACGACGAACTGGTCCGGTTTGCGACCGGATGGCGTGAGCGCCGGCCCTACAAGCCCGGCCGTTGATGGCCTAAAGGCTTGGCCTTCCTCCTCTCTTGCGAGACTTCAGAGACCGTCATGACGCCCAAGCCTGCCGCCAAGCCCGCTCGCCCTTGGTTCTCTGCCGGGCCGACGGCCAAGCGTCCGGGCTGGGAGTTGGCGAACCTGCCGACGAACCTGATGGGACGGGGCATCCGCGCGCCGGAAGTGGTCGAGCGGTTCGCGCATGGACTGCGGCTGACGCGCGAGGTGCTGAGCCCGCCGGACGACTATGTCATGCTCTATACGCCGGGATCGGACACGGGGGCGGTCGAAGCGGCGCTGTGGTGCATGTTGGGCGAGCGGCCGGTGCAGGTGGTCGCCTATGAGAATTTCGGCCTGACGTGGCTGGCGGACGTCAAGGAGCATCTGGGGCTGGATCCTGAGGCCCTGACGGCGCCGTGGGGCGAACTGCCGGACCTGGCGAGGGTCGACCCGAAGAAGGATGTGGTCTTTCCGTGGAACGGCACGACCTCGGGCGTGCGCGTGCCGGACGCCGACTGGATCGCCGATGACCGCGAGGGGCTGACGATCTGCGATGCGACCTCGGCGGCGTTCGCGATGGACCTGCCGTGGGACAAGCTGGACGTGACCACCTTCAGCTTCCAGAAGGCGCTGGGCGGCGAGGCGGGCATCGGCCTGATGGTGCTGTCGCCGCGCGCCGTGGCGCGGCTGGACGCCTATCGCCCGGATCGGGCCGTGCCCAAGGTGCTGCGGATCGTCGACAAGAAGGGCTTCGATCGGACCTTGGCGGACGGGGTGGCGATGAACACCTTTTCGATCCTGACCATCGAGGACTGGATCGACGCCCTGGACTGGGCGAAGGCCGTGGGCGGCCTGCCCGCGCTGATCGCGCGCACCAACGCCAACTATGCGGCCCTGGCCGAATGGGTGCAGCGGACCGACTGGATCGGCTTCCTGCCGGAGCGGGAGGAAATCCGTTCGACCACCTCTGTCTGCCTGAAGTTCGTCGATCCGCGCATCGCGGCGATGGACGAGGCGGGCCAGAAGGCTTTCGTGAAGCGGTTCAAGGCGCTGCTGGAAGGCGAGGGGGCGGTCTATGACATGGAGCCGCATCGTTACGCCCCGCCGGGCCTGCGTCTGTGGTGCGGCTGCACGATCGAGACGGCGGACGTCGTAGCCGCGACGCCGTGGCTGGAATGGGCGTTCCAGACGGCGGTCGGCGAGTTGGCGGGATAATTCTGCACCTCATTCCGTGCGAGTGGGGCGACTCCGGACGATTCAGGGGTTATAGGCTCCCACCGCATTCTGGATTGCGGAGAAACGGTCTTGGCGAACGTCGCGGTGGTCGGCGCCCAATGGGGCGACGAGGGCAAGGGCAAGATCGTGGACTGGCTGTCCAATCGCGCCGACATGGTGGTGCGCTTCCAGGGCGGCCATAACGCCGGCCATACGCTGGTCGTCGACGGCAAGGTCTATAAACTTGCATTGCTGCCCTCGGGCGTGGTGCAGGGCAAGCCGTCGATCATCGGCAATGGCGTGGTCGTGGACCCCTGGCACCTGGTCGGCGAGATCGAGAAGATCCAGGGCCAGGGCGTGGCCATCACGCCCGACATCCTGACCATCGCCGACAACGCCTGCCTGATCCTGCCGATCCATCCGGCGCTGGACGTGGCGCGCGAGGCGGCGGCCAGCGCGCCGGGCGCGCGCATCGGCACCACGGGGCGCGGCATCGGCCCGGCCTATGAGGACAAGGTGGGGCGTCGCGCCATCCGCGTCTGCGACCTGGCCAATGAAGACGACCTGAAGATCAAGATCGACCGCCTGCGCTCGCACCACGATCCGCTTCGCGCCGGTCTGGGGCTGGAGCCGATCGACCCGGCGGCCCTGCTGGCGCAACTGCTGGAGATCGCGCCGAAGATCCTGCCCTATGTGAAGCCGGCGTGGCGCGTGCTGGATCAGGCCCAGAAGGCGGGCAAGCGGGTGCTGTTCGAGGGGGCGCAGGGCGCCTTCCTGGACGTGGACCACGGCACCTATCCCTATGTGACGTCGTCCAACACGGTCGCCGGACAGGCGGCGGCGGGCTCGGGCATCGGTCCGCGCGGCGTCGGTTACGTGCTGGGCATCGTGAAGGCCTATACGACCCGTGTGGGCGAAGGGCCCTTCGCCTGCGAACTGAACGACGAGGTCGGCCAGCACCTGGCGGTGGTGGGGCGTGAGATCGGCGTGAACACGGGCCGGTCGCGCCGCTGCGGCTGGTTCGACGCCGTGCTGGTGCGCCAGTCGGTGGCGATCAACGGCATCGACGGCATCGCCCTGACCAAGCTGGACGTGCTGGACGGGCTGAAGACGCTGAAGATCTGCGTCGGCTATCGCATCAACGGCGAGGTGCTGGACTATCTGCCGTCCAGCCTGAAGGATCAGGCCTCGGCCGAGCCGGTGTTCGAGGAACTGGAAGGCTGGACCGAGAGCACGGGCGGCGTCCGCAGCTTCAAGGATCTGAACGCCCATGCGCTGAAGTATGTGCGGCGGATCGAGGAGCTGATCGGCGCGCCGGTGGCTCTGCTGTCGACCAGCCCCGAGCGTGACGACACCATTCTGATGCGCGATCCCTTCCAAGGCTGAGTTTACATTCTGGGATAAGGCAACGACGCCTTAACCCGTCGAGCATAGGGTCGGGCTCTGGAATGGAGCTCGCCCCGTGTTCGCCCTAGACGCCAAGACGATGCAGAGGATCGCGCCGGTGGTGCGGCGCGTGCTGATCGTCGATCCCAATCCCGCCGCCGCGCGCCTGCTGATGGACCTGCTCAAGGGGTTTGGGTCGCGCGAGGTGGTGGTCGAAGGCGACGAGTCGCGCGTGCTGGACCTGGCGCGGGAGATGGAGCCGGGGCTGATCTGCACCGAGCGGGCGGGGCCGAAGCTGGACGGCGAGGCTCTGGTGCGGCGTATCCGTCGCTCCAGCCTGTTGTGCCGACGCGCGCCGATCATCATGGTCACAGCCGAGGCGACCGCCAGCGCCATCAAGGGCGCGCGGGACTCCGGCGTGCATGAGTTCCTGAGAAAGCCCTTCACCAGCGGCGACCTGCAGCGGCGGATCGAGAACCTGGCGACCAAGCCGCGCGACTGGGTCGAGGCGGTGGGCTATGTCGGACCGGACCGGCGGCGCTTCAACTCGGACGACTACGCGGGGCCGCAGAAGCGACGGGCGGACAAGCCGCGCTCGGGCGCCGAGGCTGCGGTGGCGGTCAAGGATCAGGCGATGCGGATCCTGTTCTCGGCCCTGACGCAGTTCGACAGCGACCCGTTGCAGGCCGTGCGCGCCATCAAGCAGCAGGCCGAGACCCTGAAGGCGCTGGCGATCAAGACGGGCGATGCGCCGCTGGCCATCGCCGCGGCCGGACTGGACACGGTGCTGGCCGCCGGAGCGCCGACCAAGGCTTCGCTGACGGCGCCGGTTCAGGCGGTGCTGAAGCTGGCCGCACCGGAGAGCTTGGCGCGGGCGGGGTAGGGGGCGCGCCGACATCGCTGCTCCTGCTGCGGCCGCCTCTGCGCCGTCATCCTCGGGCTTGACCCGAGTATCGGACTGTCCCCCAGCGCGGCGCTGGCGAGGACGAGCGGGCCGCCGCCCTCGATCCTCGGGTCAAGCCCGAGGATGACGGTAGAGAGCGACCGTTGAGGCGATCCACCAGGCCCTCAGGCGTCGACCAGATTGCGTTCTTCGGCGGCCGCGCGCATGGCCTTCTGCAGCTTTTCGAAGGCGCGGACCTCGATCTGGCGGACGCGCTCGCGGCTGACGCCGTACTGACCGGCCAGTTCTTCGAGCGTGACCGGGTCGTCCTTGAGCCGGCGTTCGGTCAGGATGTGCTTCTCACGGTCGGTCAGCTCTTCCATGGCCTCTTGCAGCAGGCCCATGCGGATCGACTTTTCCTCGCTCTCGGCCAGTTCGGTCTCCTGGCTGACGGCGTTGTCGTCGGCCAGCCAGTCCTGCCACTCGCTTTCGCCGTCGGCGCGCAACGGAGCGTTCAGCGAGGCGTCGCCGCCGAGACGGCGGTTCATGTCGATGACGTCCTGCTCGGTCACGCCCAGCTTGGTGGCGATGTGCGAGACGTGGTCGGGGTGCAGATCGCCTTCCTCGAAGGCCGAGATCTGGCTCTTGGCCTTGCGCAGGTTGAAGAACAGCTTCTTCTGCGCCGCCGTGGTGCCCATCTTCACGAGCGACCAGGAGCGCAGGATGTATTCCTGAATGGACGCGCGAATCCACCACATGGCGTAGGTCGCCAGGCGGAAGCCCTTGTCAGGGTCGAATTTCTTGACGGCCTGCATCAGGCCGACGTTGCCTTCCGAGATCACCTCGCCGATCGGCAGGCCGTAGCCGCGATAACCCATGGCGATCTTGGCCACGAGGCGCAGGTGAGAGGTCACGAGACGGTGGGCGGCCTCGGTGTCCTGGTGTTCGCTCCACCGCTTGGCGAGCATGAACTCCTCGTCCTTGGTCAGCATGGGAAACTTACGGATTTCCGTAAGATAACGGGACAGTCCCTGTTCGGGCGACATCACCGTCAGCGTATTGTTGGCCATATGGTCCCTCCGGCTGCATGAGCTGGCGCTACGGTTCCGACCACATGACGTGCATCTTCACCTCGCCCCTCAACTGACAAGATGGGAATCCGTTGCCCGAAGCGGAAGGGGCGGATTGTCCCAATTCGGCGGCGACGGTCCGTCGTCGTCGACCAGCTATCTAGCACAGATGTTGTTGCGAATAAAGCGGCGCGCTCTGGGGCCGCCTCAGAGGTCGGCCAGAAGGGCTTCCAGGCGTTGCATGTCCTCGGGCGGAGCGGTTTCGAAGCGCAGCGCCTGACCGGTCACAGGATGGACGAAGCCGAGGACGGCGGCGTGCAGGGCCTGGCGTTTCAGCCCGGCCGCCTCGACGGCCGCGCGGACCGGGGCGGAGGGGCTGCCCGAACCGTAGATGGGATCGCCGAGCAGGGGCGCGCCTCTGGACGCCAGGTGGACGCGGATCTGGTGGGTGCGGCCGGTGTGGAGAGTGCAGGCGACGCGGGCGGCCAGGGGGGCGTTCGAGGCCTTGGCCGGGCGGCCGAAGGTCTGTTGGACTACATAGTCGGTGATCGCCTCGCGTCCGCCGGAACGCAGCACGGCCATCTTCTTGCGGTCGCCGCTGGAGCGGCCGATCTGGGTCTGGATGCGGCCTTTCTCGGGCGTGGGGGCTCCGCGCGTGAGAGCCACATAGGTGCGTTCGATGTCATGGGCGGCGAACAGGGCGGACAGGCCGACGTGGGCGCGGTCGGACTTGGCGGCGACCATGACGCCCGAGGTGTCCTTGTCGAGGCGGTGGACGATGCCGGGGCGGGCGACGCCGCCGATGCCGGACAGGCTGTCGCCGCAATGCGCCAGAAGCGCGTTGACCAGGGTGCCGGTCTCGCAGCCGGGCGCCGGGTGGGCGGCCATGCCGGGCGCCTTGTCGATGACGATCAGGTCGGCGTCCTCGAACAGAACCGTCAGGGGAAGGGATTCGGGTTGCGGCGTCGCCGGCGCGACAGGCGGCAGGGCGACGACGTAGAGGCCGGGTCGGGCCTTGGCCGAGCCGCTGGAGACGACCTGCCCGTCGCGGGTCACGGCGCCGTCGGTCAGCAGGGCCTGAAGCCGGGCGCGCGACAAGGCGGGGAAGGCCTCGGCCAGCGCCTTGTCCAGGCGCACGCCGGAGGCGTCGATGCGCGCCTGCATCACCTCGACGGCGTCGCGGGGCGCCTCCTCAAGCGTTTCGTCGTCTTCCGTCAGCAAGGGTTCATCGGCCATAGGGCGAAATAGCATGGCTTGCGCAGAGAGGCGTCATCGGTCCTTGAACGCACGCAATACGCCCTGGAGGGGCCGAAGATGAAGTCGCTGATCGCCGCTGTTGTCGCTGTATCGGGCGTGGTCCTGCTGTCGGGCTGCGCCACCATGAACGAGGACCAGTGTCTTGTCGGCGATTGGGGCGGTCAGGGCTGGCGCGACGGCGCGGCCGGACGCCAGGTCAGCCGTCTGGACGATCACGCCAAGGCCTGCGCCAAATACGGGGTGGCGCCGAACATGAGCGCCTATCTGGCCTCGCGAGAGGACGGGTTGCGGACCTATTGCACGTGGGAGAACGGCTTCCGGCAGGGTCGTGAAGGGAACAGCTATGGGGGAGTCTGCGCCCCGGCCGAGGAGCGCGACTTCCTGCCCGCCTATGAGGACGGACGACGCATCCATGCGGTCGAGCAGGCGGTGAGCTCGGCGGAGAGCGCATTGAACTCGGCGATCAGCCGCATCGGCAATCGGGAGGACAAGCTGGAAGCCAAACAGCGCGAACTGCGTCAGGAAGGGCTGACCGATGAGGAACGTCGTCGCATCCGCGACCGTATCCGCGAGGTGCGCGAGGAAATCCGCGTCGCTCGCCGGGATGCGCGTCAGGCCGAGGAGGCGCTTCATTACGCCGAGATCGAGGCGCGGGCGGTGCGCGGCGCGATCGGCGGCCGCTACGGCGTCTGGTGAAGATGAAAACGCCCGCCTCCATCGACTGGAGGCGGGCGTTTCCGTCCGATCAGGACGCGACCGGCGATCAGCCGATGCGCGGGTCCAGTTCGCCCGAAGCGTAACGCTTGGCCATCTGGGCGGTGGACAGGGGCTTGATCTTCGAGGCCTGGCCTTCGCAACCGAAGGCCTGATAGCGCTCGATGCACAGCTTGCGCATGGCTTCCTTGGCGGGCTTCAGATAGGCGCGCGGGTCGAACTCGCCCGGCTTCTCGGCCAGCACCTTGCGGATGGCGCCGGTCATGGCCATGCGGTTGTCGGTATCGATGTTGACCTTGCGCACGCCGTTCTTGATGCCGCGCTGGATTTCCTCGACCGGCACGCCCCAGGTCTGGGGCATCTGGCCGCCATACTGGTTGATGATGTCCTGCAGGTCCTGCGGCACCGAGCTTGATCCGTGCATCACCAGGTGTGTGTTGGGCAGGCGGCGGTGGATTTCCTCGATCACGTTCATGGCCAGGACTTCGCCGTCCGGCTGACGCGTGAACTTGTAGGCGCCGTGCGAGGTGCCCATGGCGATGGCCAGGGCGTCGACCTTGGTGGCCTTGACGAAGTCGACGGCCTGATCCGGGTCGGTCAGCAGGGCCGAGTGGTCGAGCTTGCCTTCGAAGCCGTGGCCGTCCTCGGCCTCGCCCATGCCGGTCTCGAGGCTGCCCAGAACGCCCAGTTCGCCCTCGACCGAGACGCCGCACGAGTGGGCCATTTCGGTGACGCGGCGGGTGACGTCGACGTTGTAGTCGTAGGAGGCGGGCGTCTTGGCGTCTTCTTCCAGCGAGCCGTCCATCATCACCGAGGTGAAGCCGTACTGGATGGCGGTGGCGCAGGTGGCGGGGCCGTTGCCGTGGTCCTGGTGCATGCAGACCGGGATGTGCGGATACAGTTCGACCAGGGCGTCGATCAGCCGGGCCAGGACGATGTCGTTGGCGTAGGAGCGGGCGCCGCGCGAGGCCTGGATGATGACCGGCGCGTTGACGGCGTCGGCGGCCTCCATGATGGCCAGGCCCTGCTCCATGTTGTTGATGTTGTAGGCGGGCAGGCCGTAGTCGTGCTCCGCCGCGTGGTCGAGCAGTTGTCGCAGCGTAATGCGCGCCATGGATAGTCTCCTGAACCGGTTATGATTTTGCCCGACCTCTTAGCCGTTCGGGCGGGGGAAGTCACGCCGGGTTACAGCGCCGCGGCGTAGTGGACTTTGTACGCTGAAGCCTTATGGGGTTCCGACGCGTGAACAGCGTCAGACCAGGGAGCGGCCATGGGCCAGAATGATGATGCGCTGGACGAGGACGGCGGCGGTTTCGACGTCGACGACTGGTCGCGGCTGACGCCCTTCGCCGCCACGGTGGCGACGCTGGATGACGTCCAGGCGGGCAAGGCCGTCTTCGCCCTGGGCGATACGGAAGAGGCGCGCGTCATCGACATGGAACTGCCTCAGCCGGTCATCTGGTGGGAGGAGGACGGCGAGCAGGCGGCCGTGATCGTCCAGGCCGAAGCCCATGTCGGGCCCGACGGCGATCTGATGGAAGTGCTGGGCTTGATCCTGCCGGACGGCGGCGGGGCGGTGGCCCTGCTGGATGACGTCGATCTGGTGGACGACACCGACCCGACGTGGCGCGATCTGGTCGCGCGCGCCGTCGACATGGACGGCGAAGACTAAAGCTTGGGACGTCAGGGGCGAGGGCCGCGAACAGCCCTCGCCTTGATGGTTGCGCTTAAGCGGCGCGCAGGGCCTCGACGCCCGGCAGAACCTTGCCCTCCATCCATTCCAGGAAGGCGCCGCCCGCGGTGGAGACGAAGGTCATGTCGTCGGCCGTGCCCGCGTGGTTCAGGGCCGCGACGGTGTCGCCGCCGCCGGCCACGGCGACCAGCTTGCCGGCCTTGGCCAGTTCAGCGGCGTGTTTGGCGGCCTCGACCGTGGCCTTGTCGAAGGGCGGAACTTCGAACACGCCCAGCGGGCCGTTCCAGATCAGGGTCTTCGACAGGTCCATGGCGCGGTTCAGGCGGGCGACCGTCTCCGGCCCGGCGTCCAGGATCAGGTCGTCGGCGGCGATGCGATCCAGGGCGCGCACGCCCGACTCGATTCCCGGCTTGACGCCCTTGGCCACCACCACATCGACCGGCAGCAGCAGTTCGCAGCCCTGACGGCGGGCTTCCTCGATGATCTCGCGGGCGGTGTCGGCCAGGTCCTTTTCGCACAGCGAACCGCCGACATCGACGCCCTGGGCGAACAGGAAGGTGTTGGCCATGCCGCCGCCGATGGCCAGATAGTCCAGCTTGGCGACCAGATTTTTCAGCAGGTCCAGCTTGGTCGAGACCTTGGCGCCGCCGACGATGCCGATGACCGGCTTCTGCGGCTTGCCGAGCGCCGCATCCAGCGCCTCAAGCTCGCGCGCCATGGCGCAACCGGCATAGGCGGGCAGCAGGCGGGCCAGCCCTTCCGTCGAGGCGTGGGCGCGGTGTGCGGCCGAGAAGGCGTCGTTGACGTAGAGGTCGCCCAGCTCAGCCAGCTGCTGGGCGAAGGCCGGGTCGTTCTTTTCCTCGCCCTTGTGGAAGCGGACGTTCTCCAGCAGCAGCACGCCGCCCGCGTCCAGATCGGCCACGGCGGTCTTGGCCTCGTCGCCCACGCAGTCGTCAGCGAAGCGCACGGGGCCGTGCAGCAGCATCTCCAGCGGCTGAACGACCGGCTTCAGGCTCATCGACGGCACGCGCTCGCCCTTGGGGCGGTCGAAGTGGGCCAGCAGCACCACCTTGGCGCCCGCCTCACGCAGGCGGTGGATGGTCGGCAGGGCGGCCTTCAGACGGGTGTCGTCGGTGACGTTCCCGTCCTCCATCGGCACGTTGAAGTCCACGCGGACCAGGGCGGCCTTGCCCGAAAGGTCGGAAACGTCGTCGAGGGTGCGGAAGGTCATATTGGGCTGCCTCCAGAGAAGATTTGTCCAATCCAGAGCAGAGCGCCGTGGATCATAAGTTGAATTTGTAGGGCGATTGCCGGGACCGCCATGGCGATGAAACGCCGACCACGTTTCGCATGCTCTCGGCAAGCTGCGACCGCAAAGCCTGCCAAGAGAACCGGAATCCCGAACCAGGCGAAAGTCGCGGCCGGGTCTGGCCATGAACGGGTCACAAGGGGGACGGCGATCCCGACCAGTAGCAAGGCTGCGACGCCGCCGCTCCTAAGAACGAAGGAGCCGTCAGCCAATGGACCAAGGTCGATCTTCTTTAGCCCGAGCCAGACGATGAGGCTCCATGCAACGATGGCCAGAAGCGACCACGGCAGAGAGTACAAGGCGAATAGAAAAAACCCCGGCAGTCCTGTGAACAAGAGCATGCCGGGGTTCTCTATGCGATCTTAGAGGAACTTCGCCATCTCGAGGGCGGTGTCCGACATGCGGGTCGCGAAGCCCCACTCGTTGTCGTACCAGGTCAGGACGCGGGCCAGCTTGCCGTCGACGACCTGCGTCTGGGGCAGGGCGGCGGTCGAAGAGGCGGCCACGTGGTTCAGGTCGATCGACACCAGCGGATCGGTGGTCGTGGCCAGGACGCCGCTCATCGGGCCGTTCGCGGCGGCCAGCAGGGCGGCGTTGATTTCCTCGACGGTGACTTCGCGACCGGCGACGACCTTCAGGTCGACGACCGAGACGTTCGGGGTCGGGACGCGGATCGACGAGCCGTCCAGCTTGCCCTTCAGTTCCGGCAGGACCAGGCCCAGGGCCTTGGCGGCGCCGGTCGAGGTCGGGATCATGCTCAGGGCGGCGGCGCGACCGCGGTACAGGTCCTTGTGCATCGTATCCAGCGTCGGCTGGTCGCCGGTGTAGGCGTGGATGGTGGTCATATAGCCGCGCTCGATGCCGAACAGGTCGTGCAGCACCTTGGCCACCGGGGCCAGGGCGTTGGTCGTGCACGAGCCGTTGGACACGACGATGTCGTCGGCGGTCAGGGTCTCATGGTTGACCTTGAAGACGATGGTCTTGTCGGCGCCGTCGGCCGGGGCCGAGACCAGCACGCGCTTGGCGCCGGCCTTCAGGTGAGCCGAGGCCTTGTCCTTAGAGGTGAAGATGCCCGTGCATTCCAGGGCGATGTCCACCTTCAGCTCGGCGTGCGGCAGATTGGCCGGGTCGCGCTCGGCCGTGACCTTGATCTTGCCCGTGCCGACGTCGATCCAGTCCTCGCCCGTCGTGACCGTGCCGGGGAAGCGGCCGTGCACCGAGTCATAGCGGAACAGGTGGGCGTTGGTCTCGACCGGGCCCAGGTCGTTGATCGCCACGACCTCGATGTCCTTGCGGCCGTGCTCGACGATGGAGCGAAGGACGAGGCGGCCGATGCGGCCGAAGCCGTTGATGGCGACGCGAACGGTCATGGGGGGAGGTCTCCTGAACCAAGGGTTATTTATGATTGGCGCCTTAGTGGGACGGAGCGCGCGCGGTTGCAACCCCGTCGCCGTAACAAGGCCCGTAACAAGGTATGATCGCCTGTAACTGTCCGAGCGCGGCCCAGCCCTTCAGCAGCAGCGGAAGCCGCCCCCTTCGCCGAACCGCCGCGCCTCATGCAGGCGGAAGAAGGCGGTGCGGTCCAGCGGTTCCTGATCCGGGTGGGTCGCCTTCGCATGGGCGACATAGGCGTCGTAGTCGGGCTGGCCGATCATCAGCCCGGCGGTGCGGCGGGCGTCCTTGCCCCACCGCACCAGCGTGTCGCGACAGGCGCAGAGCAGGTCCGCGCCCCGGTTGTCGCCGAGGATGAAGAGGGCCTAGGCACGGGCGATGTCCATGGCTTCGTCGGCCAGGGTCAGCTCATGCTCGGCCGGGGTCTCGACCACGGTCGGTTGGTCGGACTTCAGCGCCTTGAGGCAGGCCCCGACGCCATAGACCACGACCGTCAGCACCACGAACAGGAAGCCCGCCGTCAGCGCCGAGTTGACGTAGTCGTTGACGATGACGCGGTGCATGTCGCCGATGGTCTTGGCCGGGGCCAGGATCTCTCCGGCGGCCATGGCGTCCTGATACTTCCGGGCATGGGCCAGGAAGCCGATCTTCACGTCGGGGTGGAACAGCTTCTGCAGCCCCGCCGTGACCGTGCAGATCAGCAGCCAGACCGCTGGGACCGCCGTGGCCCAGGCGAACCTCTGCCGCTTCATCTTGAACAGGACGACCGTGCCCAGGATCAGGGCGACCGCCGCCAGCATCTGGTTGGCGATGCCGAACAGGGGCCACAGGCTGTTGATCCCGCCCAGGGGATCGACCACGCCGGTATAGAGGAAATAGCCCCACAGCCCGACCGTCAGGGCCGTGGCCACGACGTTGCCGGTCCAGGAATGGGTCTGGCGCATCTTCGGCACGGCCATGCCCAGCAGATCCTGGATCATGAAGCGGCAGACGCGGGTGCCCGCATCGACCGTGGTCAGGATGAACAGGGCCTCGAACAGGATGGCGAAGTGGTACCAGAAGGCCATCATGGCCTCGCCGCCGATGACGCCCGACAGGATGTGGGCCATGCCGACGGCCAGGGTCGGGGCGCCGCCTGCGCGCGACAGGATGGAGTGCTCGCCCACCTGTCGGGCCAGGTTCTCCAGCTCGGCCGGGGTGATGTGGAAGCCCCACTGGGCCACGGCGGCGGCGGCGGATGCGGCGTTGTCGCCGATGACGGCGACCGGGCTGTTCATGGCGAAATAGACGGCCGGGTCCAGCACGGTGGCGGCGATCAGGGCCATGATCGCCACGAAGCTTTCGCACAGCATGGCGCCGTAGCCGATCAGCGGGATCTGGTTCTCGTTCTCCAGCAGCTTGGGCGTGGTGCCGGACGAGATCAGGGCGTGGAAGCCGGACACGGCCCCGCAGGCGATGGTGATGAACAGGAAGGGGAACAGGGCGCCCGAGAAGACCGGCCCGGTTCCGTCGATGAAGGGGGTGATGGCGGGCATCTGGATGTGCGGGCGCACGATCAATATGCCGACGGCCAGGGCGACGATGGCGCCGATCTTCAGGAAGGTGGACAGGTAGTCGCGCGGGGCCAACAGCAGCCACACCGGAATGACCGAGGCGATGAAGCCGTAGGCCATCATGGCGATGGCCAGCGTCGTGCCCGACAGGGTGAAGGCCGGCCCCCAGAACGGATCAGCCGCAATATGGCCGCCGCCGATGATGGCCAGGACCAGCAGCACCACGCCGATCACCGACACCTCGCCTACGCGGCCGGGCCGCAGATAGCGGGTGTACAGACCCATGAAGACGGCGATGGGAATGGTGGCGGCGACGGTGAAGGTGCCCCACGGGCTCTCGGCCAGGGCCTTGACCACCACCAGCGCCAGAACCGCCAGGATGATGACCATGATCATCAGCACCCCGACCTGGGCGATGACGCCGGGGATGGGGCCCATCTCGGTGCGCACCATGTCGCCCAGCGAGCGACCGTCGCGTCGGGTCGACATGAACAGGACGATCATGTCCTGCACCGCCCCCGCCAGCACGGCGCCGACCAGAATCCACAGCACGCCCGGCAGATAGCCCATCTGCGCCGCCAGCACCGGCCCGACCAGAGGCCCCGCGCCCGCAATGGCCGCGAAATGGTGGCCGAACAGGACGTTGCGCGGCGTCGGGACGTAATCCAGCCCGTCGTTGCGCCGCACGGCCGGCGTGGGCCTGCGGGCGTTCAGCCCCAGCACCTTTCCGGCCAGGTAGCGGGCGTAGAAGCGGTAGGCGATGGCGTAGACGCACAGCGCCGCGACCACGATCCAGACGGCGCTGATGCTTTCGCCTTGGTGCAGGGCGATGACGGCGAGGGCTGCGGCCCCCAATATGGCGATGGCGCCGAATATCAGCGCCGTCTTGAGCTTGCCCATGCGAACGGTCCTCCGGGTCGACTGGGTGCGACCTTTCGCCTTTTTTGGACCCTAATCACGCCCGGCGCCAATCGACAAAAGTCGAAGAAGCTTGACCGATGTCTCAACCCTCTCCCGGCGGGAGAGGGCTTGAGCGCACGGCGGCGCAGCCGTCGTTCTTGCGCGAAAGGGTGAGGGGCTTGTCCTGTCCGTCGGCGTAAGCCGTCGCGCTACGGTCTTCGACCGACTTCAGCCGTGAACCCTCACCCTTTCGCCTTAACCAATCGCCTGCGGCTCTTGGAGTCTCAAGCCCTCTCCCATCGGGAGAGGGAGAAGGATTACGGAGCGACCACTCGCACTTTGCTCGCTGCCTCGGTCGCGCGGGCACGCGCCTCGTCCGTGTCCGCCCCCCGCGCCAGCGCCACGCCCATGCGGCGGCGCTCATAGGCCTCGGGCTTGCCGAACAGGCGCAGGTCGGCGGTCGGGACCGACAGAGCTTCGGCCACGCCCTCGAACGCCACGCCCTCGGCCTCCATCCCGCCGTAGATGACGGCGCTGGCGCCCGGCTCGCGCAAGGTGAGGTCCACCGGCAGGCCCAAGATGGCGCGGGCGTGAAGCGCGAACTCGCTCATCACCTGCGTCGCTAGAGTCACCAGCCCCGTGTCGTGCGGGCGCGGCGACACCTCCGAGAACCAGACCTCGTCGCCCTTCACGAACAGTTCGACGCCGAACACGCCGAGACCGCCCAGAGCCTCCGTCACCTTGGCCGCGATGGCCTGCGACGCCTTCAACGCCGCCTCGCTCATGGCCTGCGGTTGCCAGCTTTCGACATAGTCGCCCTTCTGCTGGCGGTGGCCGATAGGGGCGCAGAAGTCCGTGCGGACCGCGCCATCGCGCAACGACCGCACCGTCAGCAGGGTGATCTCATAGTCGAAGTCGATGCGCCCCTCGACGATGACGACGCCGCCCGCGACCCGGCCCGAGGCTTCGGCATAGGCCCAGGCGTCGGCCACGCCCTCCGGCCCCTCGACATAGGACTGGCCCTTGCCCGAGGACGACATCACCGGCTTGACGAAGCAAGGGAAGCCCACGGCCTGCGCGCCTGCCGCCAGCTCCTCGGCCGAGGCGGCGAAGGCATAGGGGCTGGTCGGCAGGCCCAGTTCCTCGGCGGCCAGACGACGGATGCCCTCGCGGTTCATGGTCAGCTGCGTCGCCCGCGCGGTGGGGATGACGCGG
Source organism: Brevundimonas sp. SS2672 (assembly GCF_059579685.1). Lineage (NCBI taxonomy): Bacteria > Pseudomonadati > Pseudomonadota > Alphaproteobacteria > Caulobacterales > Caulobacteraceae > Brevundimonas > Brevundimonas sp. SS2672. Next base: position 602,629 of record NZ_CM184201.1, read on the forward strand.
GCCAGACCCGCCGCTTCGATGCCGGCCAGCACGTCGGTAGCGATGGCCTCGATCTCGGGCACGATGATGTGCGGCGCCTCGGCCAGGATGACGCCGTTCAGCACCTGGGCGTCGGTCATCGGGATGACGTGGCTGCGGTGCGCCACCTGCATGGCCGGGGCGTTGGCGTAGCGGTCGACCGCGATCACCTCGGCGCCGAGGCGTTGCAGCTCGATCGCGACCTCCTTGCCCAGCTCGCCCGAGCCCAGCAGCATGACGCGCGTGGCGTGGTCGGTAAGCGGCGTGCCGATCTTCATGGCGTCAGGCTCCGAAAAGTCGTTCAGGTTCCCGGCTCGGCCGGAACCGCATAGAGGCGACGAAACGCGTCCAGCGCCGCCCCGTGATAGATGGTGGCGTGGCTTTCAGCCGGGCGCGGGGTGAAGTCCCATGTGACGCCGGGCAGGGCGTGGTCGCGCAGATTGGCGGTCAGCACGTCCATCGGCGCCTGCATCATCTCGCCCTCGTCGCCTAGCGTCAGGATCAGGGTGCGCGGATCGTTGGAGTGGTCGCGCAGATGGGCGCCGGACTGCCGGGCCAGCCTGCCGCCGTCCCACCACAGGCTGGGGCTGACGGCGACATAGGCGTCGAACATCTGCGGCTCTTTCAGGAAGGTCTCGACCACGAACAGGCCCGCGAGAGACTCGCCCATCAGCGCCGTCTCGCCGCTGGTGCGCAGGCGGCTCTCGATGAAGGGCTGAACCTCTTCGCCGATGAAGCGACGGAAGCGGTCGGAATGCCCCTGCGTCGGATAGCGGGCGATCAGTTCGGCGTCTTCCGTCGGCAGGGCCAGTTCGTTGCGACGGTCGACCGAGGCGACGCCGACGACGATCACATCGCGGGTCGCGCCGACGATGGTCCCCAACTGGGCGATGCCCGAGATGTGGTGGAAGTCCTGATCCTGGCCGCCGTCCAGCACATAGAGGACCGGATAGGTCTGGACGCTTTCAGCATATCCGGGCGGCAGCCAGACGTTGATCTCGCGCGTCTGACCCATGACGGCCGAGGGCAGGGCGTAGGACCGGCCGATGACGATGGGCGTCTCGGCGACGGCGGGCGCGTCCTCGGCCGGTGTGGCGAGAGCGGTCGCGCCGCCCGCCATCGACAAGCCGAGGCTCAGGACGAGGGCGAGGCGGCGCATGAGGGTTACAGTCGGGCCTTGGCGGCTTCGACCACGGCCTCGGCGGTGATGCCGAACTCGCGGTAGAGGACTTCGGCCGGGGCCGAGGCGCCGAAGGACGACATGCCGACAAAGCCGCCGTCCTCGCCGATGAAGCGTTCCCAGCCCTGTTTGATCGCAGCCTCGACGGCGACACGCACCGTGCCGCGGCCGATGACGGCGTCCTGATAAGCCTTGGGCTGCTGCTCGAACAGGGCGAAGCAGGGGACCGAGACGACGCGGGTGGGCACGCCTTCGGCCTCCAGCGTCTCGGCGGCCTTCAGGGCGACGGCGACCTCGGTGCCGGTGCCGAACAGGGTGACTTTCGCTGCGCCGTTGGCGGCCTTCAGCTCATAGGCGCCCTTGCGGGACAGGTTCTCGCCCGCGTCGGTCACGCGCACGGCCGGGGTCTTCTGGCGCGACAGGCACAGGGCGGTCGGCGTGGTCTTGTGCTGCAGGGCGACCTGCCAGCACTCCAGCGCCTCGACCGTATCGGCGGGGCGCATGGTCAGCAGGTTCGGGATGGCGCGCAGGGCCGCCAGATGCTCGACCGGCTGGTGCGTTGGGCCGTCTTCGCCCAGGCCGATGCTGTCGTGCGTCAGGACGTGGATCGCGCGCACGCCCATCAGGGCGCCCAGACGGATCGCCGGGCGGCTGTAGTCCGCGAACGCCATGAAGGTGCCGCCGTAGGGGATGATCCCGCCGTGCAGCGCCAGGCCGTTCATCGCCGCGGCCATGCCGAACTCGCGGATGCCGTAGTTCAGGTAACGACCGGCATAGTCCGGCGCGTCCATGATCTGGGTGTTCTTGACGAAGGTGTTGTTCGAGCCGGTCAGGTCGGCCGAGCCGCCGACCATTTCGGGGATGGCGTTGAACACCGTCTCCAGCGCCTCGCCCGAGGACTGGCGCGTAGCCAGGGCAGGCTTGTCGACGACCAGCGACTTCAGCTTGGCGTCCAGCGCCTCGAAGGCGCCGGTGGGCAGGTCGCCGGCCATGGCGCGGGTGAAGTCGTCGCGGTGGTCGTGGTTCAGCAGGCGGGCTTCCCAGGCCTTTCGGGCCTTGGCGCCCTGCTTGCCGACCTTGGCCCAGGCGGTCTTGATCCCTTCCGGCAGTTCAAACGGCTCGAACGGCCAGTTCAGCGCCTGACGGGTCGCCGCGATCTCGGTGGCGCCCAGGGCGGCGCCGTGGGTCTTGTGGCTGCCTTCCATGGTGGCGGCGCCCTTGCCGATCTTGGTCTTGCAGGCGATCAGCGTCGGCTTGTCCTGCTTGGTCGCCCAGTTCAGCGCCTTCTGGATCTGCTTGTAGTCGTGGCCGTCGATGGCCTTGACCGCCCAGCCGGAGGCCTTGAAGCGCGCCAGCTGGTCGGTGGCGTCCGAGAGCGACAGCTTGCCGTCGATGGTGATCTCATTGTCGTCCCACAGGACGCACAGCTTGTTCAGCTTCAGGCGCCCGGCCAGCGCGATCGCTTCCTGCGACACGCCTTCCATCAGGCAGCCGTCCCCGGCGACGACCCAGGTGCGGTGATCGACCAGATCCTTGCCGAAACGCGCCGCCAGATGCCGCTCCGCCAGGGCGAAGCCGACCGAGGTGGCCAGACCTTGACCCAGCGGGCCGGTGGTCGTCTCGATCCCGGCCATGTGGCCGTATTCTGGGTGCCCGGCGGTCTTGAAGCCCCACTGGCGGAAGTTTTCCAGTTGCTCCTTGGTCGCGTCCTTGTAGCCCGTCAGGTGCAGCAGGCTGTAAATCAGCATCGAGCCGTGACCGGCCGACAGGATGAAGCGGTCGCGGTCGGCCCAGTCGGGACGGCTGGCGTCGAACTTCAGGAATTTCGAATAGAGGACGGTGGCGACGTCGGCCATGCCCATCGGCATGCCGGGGTGGCCGCTCTTGGCCTTTTCGACCGCATCCATGGACAGCACCCGGATGGCGTCGGCCATCTGTTTGGGCGAAGGCTTGGCGAATGCGGCTTGGGCGTCGGTCACGGCGAGACCTTTCCTCAGGAACAGGATAAAGCGGGGGCGGCGCCGCTTTACCCCGGCGCGCCGGCAGGTTCTACACGGAATCTGGAAGAAAGGACCCCCATGGACGCCGTTACGGCTGCAAAGGCGCGGATTGATCGAGCGTTGGCCGATCTGGAGCGCAAGGTGCTGGAGCTGAAGGCGAGGCCCGCCTCGGCGCCGCCGATCGCCGATGACGATCTGTTCGCGCCACGTCCCTCGAACGCGGCCGATCTGGCGCGCATCGCCGAGCTTGAAGAGGTCGGCCAGGAAACCGCCCAGGCCCTGGCCCTTGCGGCCGACGCCGTGCGCGAGGTGCTGGCGCAACAGCAGGCGGCCTCACAGCAGGCCGCTGGGCGAGAGGAGACGAACTGATGGCGACGGTGACGGTAGAGGTTCACGGCCGCCCCTATGCGGTGGGCTGCGCCGATGGTCAGGAGGCGCGGGTGCGCGACCTGGCGTCCCAGTTCAACGAGCGGGTGCAGGGCGTGGCCGATCAGGTCGGCCAGGTCGGGGACGTGCGCCTGTTCCTGATGGCGGCTCTGATGCTGGCCGACGAGCTTGGAGAGGCGAAACGTCAGGCGGCGGTCCAGAACTCGGGCCGGGCCAAGGCGACGGCTGCGGCCGCCGTTGCGCCGGCCTCCGCCAGCGACGGCGTGGCCGAAGCCCTGAACGCCGTGGCCGCAAGGATCGAGAAGATCACTCAAACGATCTGAGCGCGGTTTCTTCCTCCCCATAAAGGGGAGGGAGAGGGATGTTCGCCATTGTTGAAACCCGCCCGAACGCCTATCTTGTGCGGCGGCGGGTCCTGCTGCGGCTCACGTCGAAGACAACATATCCTTCTGACCTTAATTCACTCATAGGGATCTGTCCCTGTCCGGGCTCGAGGGCCTGGGCATACGGAGCCCACCTGGCTACCCAGGTCGAGAGGATTTAAACGCGCTTTACGGCTCACGCGGCGCCGCCAACCTTCTTTTTTGTGCGCTACGCTCGCGACGCGGTCGCTCGCTGCTTGAGCGCGTTCTGTGCGCCATCGCTCGCCGCGTCGCGTCTCGCTGTTTGAGCGTGTTAGCCCAGTTCTTCTCCCGTTCCTCCCTCCGCCGTCATCCTCGGGCTTGACCCGAGGATCGGGTTGGGCGACGCGCTCTGCTTGTCGGCGTTCAGCGCGCCGTTGGGCTGGATCCTCGGGTCAAGCCCGAGGATGACGGTGGGATTGGCGAAGGGCCGAGCGGCGATGACCCCCAAGCACGAACTTCGCGCCGCCATGCGCGCGCTTCGCAAGCGTCTGGCCGAGGCCGACCCCGAGGCGGCCGAGCGCGCCGCAGGCCATGCCGACGCCCTTCCTTCCGGCGAGATCGTCGCCCTCTACCGCGCCATGGGATCGGAGCTGGATACGGACGTTCTCGCCAATGTCTTGCATCAGGCGGGGCGTCGTCTGTGCCTGCCGGTGGTGCTGGAGCGCGACGCGGCCATGATCTTCCGCGCCTGGGCGCCGGGCGAGCCGCTGGAGCTGGACGCGGCCGGGTGCCCCGCGCCCCTGCCTCTCGGCGAGGTGGTGACGCCCGACCTGATCCTGACGCCCCTGCTGGCCTTCGACGCTCACGGCGGGCGGCTGGGGCAGGGCGGCGGTTACTACGACCGGACCTTCGCGGCGCTGCCCGATGCCCGGCGTATCGGCTTCGCCTATGCCGGACAGGCGGTCGAACGCCTGGATCTGGAGCAGCATGACATCCGTTTGCATGGCGTTCTGAACGAGACCGGCTATAGAGCCTTCCCATGAGGCTCCCCCAATGAGACTGGCTTTTTTCGGCGACGTGGTTGGCAAGTCCGGGCGCGACGGACTTTCGGACCACCTTCCGGGGCTGAGGCGCGACCTCAGGCTCGATTTCGTGGTGGTCAATGCAGAGAACGCCGCGGGCGGCTTCGGCATCACCGAGAACACCGCCAACGACATCTTCAACGCCGGGGCCGACGTCCTGACGCTGGGCAACCACAGCTGGGACCAGCGCGAAGCCCTGACCTATATCGTGCGCGAGCCGCGCCTGATCCGGCCGGCCAACTATCCGCGCCTGATGGATGCGCCGGGACGCGGCGCCGACGTCTTCGTCACGCCGGACGGGCGCCGAGTGCTGGTCATCAACGTTCTGGGCCGCGTCCACATGGACCCGATGGACGACCCCTTCAGCGCCGTGGAGCGCGAGCTGGAGGCCGCGCCTCTGGGCGTCGTCGCCGACGCCGTCATCGTCGACATGCACGCCGAGGCGACCAGCGAGAAGATGGGCATGGGCCACTTCTGCGACGGCCGGGCCAGCCTGGTGGTCGGCACCCACACCCACGTCCCGACGGCGGACGCCCAGATCCTGCCTCACGGCACGGCCTATCAGACCGACGCGGGCGGCTGCTGCGACTACGACTCGGTCATCGGCAACGACAAGGAAGAGCCCCTGCGCCGCTTCACCACCCGCCTGTCGGGCGGGCGCTACACCCCGGCCAGCGGTCCGGCCACCATATGCGGCGTCTTCGTCGAGACCGATGACCGCACCGGCCTGGCCAAGCGCGTCGAGCCGATCCGCGTCGGCGGCCGTCTCAGCCAGGCGATCCCGCAGGTCTAGGCCGCAGCGGCCCGCTTCCGCGCCCTGAGCCGCAGGCGCAGGGTCCGCTGGCTGCGCAGGGTGACCTGATGGATGGGGCGGGGCTCGATCGGGGTGATGGCCTCGACCTCGGCGGCCTTCAGGATTTCGGCCAGGGCGATCACCGCCTCCTGCATGGCGAAGGCGGCGCCGATGCAGATGCGCGGGCCGCCGCTGAAGGGCAACCAGGCGTAGCGATCGATCGACTTGCGGTTCTCGGGCAGGAAGCGTTCGGGGCGGAAGGCGTCGGGCTCGACCCACAACTTCTCATGCCTATGGATGACCCAGGGCGCGATCAGCACGCTCTGACCCGCCTCCACCTCATGGCCGCCGATCTCGTCGTCCTCCAGCGCCTGCCGGATCATGGCGGGGGCGGGCGGAAACAGACGCATGGCCTCCTCGATCACCGCACGGTGCCAGATCAGGTCGCGCACGCCCGCCGGACTGCGGTCCCAGCCGTCCGCCTCGGCCTTCAGAATGTCGGCCACGCGGCGGTCGCGGCTGATCAGGTGCAGGGTCCAGCCCAGGGTCCTGGCCGTCGTCTCATGTCCCGCTAGGATGAAGGTCAGGATGTTGGAGGCGACCTCATGATCCGACAGGCCCGAACCGTCGCCTTCTTCATCCCGGGCGTTCAGCAGGGCGGTCAGCAGGTCGTCGGGCGCGTCGCCGTGGGTCAGGCGGGCGCGCCGTCGCGCCACCAGGGCCGCCACCCGCTCCTCGAAGAAGCGCGCCGCCCCGCCCGAGGCCACGCGGCCCAGACGCGGGATCCAGTCGGGCGCCTTCAGCGCATCGAGCGGACTGATCCGCGCCCCGACCGACAGATACTGGTTCAAGGCCCTTTCAAACCCGGCGGCGTCGCCGTCCAGGTCGTCGGAGAACATGGTCGCCGACAGGATGTCGAAGGTCAGGCCGCTCATCTCGCTGTCGATGTTCAGCACGCGCGCGCCGTGGTGCGGCAGGCGCCAGCCCTCGACCCGGCGGCGGCAGACCCCATCCATGATTTCCGCCGTTCGGGCGGTGTAGGCGGGCGTGAAGAGCGGCGCCATGATGCGGCGTTGCCGCCGCCACTGCTCGCCCTCGGTCAGCAGCAGGCCGTCGGCCAGCATGGGCCCCAGCACCCGTCTTTGCAGGTCGCCCTTCACATAGTTGGCGGCGTTGTCGGTCAGGACATGACGCACGCCGGCCGGGTCGCTGACCACCAGCGACCGTCCCAGCGGCGACTGGCCGCTGATGTAGAGCTCCCTGAAATGCGCCTCGCCCCAGATCTGCAGCGGATCGCGCCAGCTCTGCCACAGGAAGGGCAGCAGGCTCATCCGCGCGGTCCGGCGCGGCGGCGTCCAGGGACGGAAGGTCGAGGCGGCGGCGTCTGTCATGGAGCGCTCCTTCTCAGGTCGACTCCATATTTATTGACTATAATGTCAAAATGAAGGGGCTTCGAGGCTATCCCGCCAAACGCCTGGCGCTGAGCAACCGTTCACGCAGGTCGTGGAGTTGCGTCGCGCGACGCTGGGGAGCGTGGGTCTGCAGGACATAGGTCTGTGCGGCCCGGGCCAGCGCCAGGCGTCGTTCGGGATCGCCGATGAGACCGTCCATCGCCGCAGCCAGTCCTTCGGCGGTCAGGTCGTCGACATAGACGGCGTGCGGGCCGCTGGCTTCGCGCAGGCCGCCGCGTCCCGACGAGATCAGGGCCGCCCCCGCCGCATGGGCCTCCAGCGCGGTCAGACCCAGGGGCTCGGCCCAGACCGAAGGCGTCAGGGCGATGGCCGCCCGTTGCATCACCGCCTGGACCTCGCCCAGCGGCGCGGACTTCAGCACCGATACGCGATCGCCGAACTGCTCCAACGGCGCGACGTGCGGCGCGGCCCAGGCGGCGTGCTTGTCCCAGTCGTTGAGCATCAGCACGGCGCGCCAGTCCGGATGGCGCTCCAGCACGGCGGGCAGGGCGGCGCAGATCAGGTGCACCCCCTTTTCCGGCATGGCGCGACCGGCGAAGGCGATCACAGGCTCGCGGTTCTCGACCGGCGCCCGCCACAGATCGACGCTGATCGGATTGGGAACGGCGAAGGCCTTCGGCTCCTGGCGCGGAAAGTCGTGCAGGAATTCCCGCCGCCCGGCCTCGCTGACGAAGACCAGGCCGTCCAACTGGCGAAAGCGCCGCTCGTAACGCCAGCGATCAAGCGGGGTGCGTGGGGACTTCAGCGCATTGTGCCGATAGAGAACCCGCGTGGCGCGCGGAAACCGGCGGGCGATATGAAGGGCCTGTCGGAGCTGCTGATGGAATTCGATCACATCCGGCTGATAGTCGCTCAGCGCCTTTTCAAGCGCCGCCATCCGCTTCCTGTCGCTGGGCAGGCGGTGGGCCGGCAGGTCGCCGTGGTCGTCAGCGCCCTCGCAGCAGAAGATGCGGAGTTCCGCCTTCTGCGCGCCGCGAGCCAGAGTCCGCACGACCGTCTCCATGGAATTCGGCTGGGATGCGGAGAAGCGGCAACCGGAAGGCAGGACGACAGCGACTTTCAGCGGAGGGCTCCGTCGGGGCTTGGCTATGCCGAGCGCCCTACACCATCAACATGAACGGCTGCTGACAATCCGCCTTAAGGTTGTGCGGCGCGACGCGCTTCAAGCGCGCGCAGACTGGCTTCCTCGGCCTTCAGATCTTCGGCCAACTGGGCTTTCAGCGCCGGATCGGCGACGGCGGCCAGGGCGGCGCGGGTCTCCTCCACCGCCTGGCGTCGTGCGGCGATCAGTCGCGACAGTTCATCCGGCTCATGCAGGGCCGGGCCGGAGGCGGTCGGGCGACGGATCGCCTGGACCTCTTCTTCCTCGGTGGTCTTCAGCGCGGCGGCCTGCCGGGCGGCGGCCGCATCGCGCAGGGCGTGCTGGACGGGATCGCCGCCCTCGAACTCGCAGGCCGACAGCAGGGCTGCGCCGGCGACGACGAGGGTGAGGACGGCGGCTCGCATCAGCCTTCGATCCAATTCGGCATCCAGCCTTCGTGGAACTCGCGCAGGTGAGCGACCGGCAGGCGGAACAGCTCGCCCTTCGGACCCGAGGAGGCGAAGTCCGTTCCCTTGACCAGACCCACGACCGAGGCGTGCAGCCCCGCATCCTGGGCCTTGGCGATCAGGGCGTCGGCGTCCGCCACGGCGACCAGATAGCGAGCCTGGTCCTCGCCGAACAGGAAGGCGTGGGCGTGAGCCTGGCTGGAGGCGTTCAGTTCGATGCCGACGTCCGAGGCCAGGGCGATGTCCGCCGCCGCCCCGACCAGGCCGCCGTCCGACAGGTCGTGAACGACCGTCAGTTCGCCCGCCTCGATCAGGCCGCGCACGAAGTCGCCGGTCTTGCGTTCCAGCTTCAGGTCGACCGGCGGCGGGGCTCCGTCCTCGCGGCCCAGAACTTCGCGCAGATAGATGGAGGCGCCCAGTTCGCCGTGCGTCTGGCCGATCAGCACCAGCTGGTCGCCCTCGGCTGCGCCGCCGAAGCCGGTGGTCACGTCGTAGTTGGTCAGCAGGCCCACGGCGCCGACGGTCGGTGTCGGCGGAATGGCGACGCCGTTGGTCTCGTTATAGAGGCTGACGTTGCCGCTCACGACCGGGAAGTCCAGCTCGCGGCAGGCCTCGGCCATGCCGTCGGTGGCGCGCACGATCTGGCCCATGATCTCGGGCCGCTGCGGGTTGCCGAAGTTCAGGTTGTCGGTGATGGCGATGGGACGCGATCCGACGGCGGTCAGGTTGCGCCACGCCTCGGCCACCGCCTGCTTGCCGCCTTCATAGGGGTCGGCCTGGACATAGCGCGGGGTGCAGTCGCTGGTGACGGCCAGGCCCTTTTCCGTGCCGTGGACGCGGATCACGCCCGCGTCGGCGCCGGTCGAGGAATCCTGAAGCGTGTCGGCCATGACGTGGCGGTCGTATTGCTCCCAGATCCAGCGCTTGGACGCCATGTCGGGGCAGGCGACGACCTTCAGCACGGCGTCGTTCCAGCTTTCCGGCGCGGGGACTTCCGCCGGGTCGAGGCGCGGTTGCAGCTCGGGCTGGACCCACGGACGGTCATACAGGGGCGCGTCGTCGAACAGCGGGGCCAGCGGCACGTCGCAGACCACCTCGCCGTGATGCTTCAGCACCAGATGGCCGGTGTTGGTCGTCTTGCCGATAATGGCGAAGTCCAGATCCCACTTCTGGAAGATGCGATAGCCGACGTCTTCATAGCCGGGCTTCAGCACGGCCAGCATGCGCTCCTGCGATTCCGATAGCATCATCTCATAGGCGGTCATGCCGGTTTCGCGCTGGGGCACCTTGTCCAGATCCAGCTCGACGCCGACGCCGCCCTTGCCCGCCATCTCGACGGACGACGAGGTCAGGCCCGCCGCGCCCATGTCCTGAATGGCGGCCACGGCGCCCGAGGCCATCAGCTCCAGCGTGGCTTCGATCAGCAGCTTCTCGGCGAAGGGGTCGCCGACCTGCACCGTCGGGCGCTTGGCGTCCGACTCGTCGTCGAACTCGGCCGAGGACATGGTGGCGCCGTGGATGCCGTCGCGGCCGGTCTTTGAGCCGAAGTAAACCACGTCGTGGCCCGCTTCCGGCGCGGCCGAATAATAGATCTCATCGGCGCGGGCCAGGCCGACGCACATGGCGTTGACCAGGATGTTGCCGTTGTACCCGGCGTGGAAATTCGTCTCGCCCGCGACGGTCGGCACGCCGACGCAGTTGCCGTAGCCGCCGATGCCGCTGACCACGCCCTTGACCAGACGCTTGGACTTCTCATGCGACGGATCGCCGAAGCGCAGGGCGTTCAGCAGGGCCACCGGGCGCGCGCCCATGGTGAAGACGTCGCGCATGATGCCGCCCACCCCCGTCGCCGCGCCCTGATAGGGCTCAATGTAGGAGGGGTGGTTGTGGCTCTCCATCTTGAAGATGCAGGCGTCGCCGTCGTCGATGTCGATCACGCCGGCGTTCTCGCCGGGGCCGCAGATGACGCGCTCGCCCGTCACCGGGAACTTCATCAGCTGCTTCTTCGACGACTTGTAGGAGCAGTGCTCGGACCACATGACCGAGAAGACGCCCAGCTCGACCTGGTTGGGCTCGCGGCCCAGCCGGTCCAGCAGGACCTGATATTCATTGGGGGCGAGGCCGTACTCTTCGGCCAGCTGGGCGATGGTCTTTTGGGGCGCGCTCATGGGCGGGCCTTCTAGCCGTCTCTGGGGCGTCTGTCAGCCCATCCGAAGCGGCCTTGGCGAGACTCAACGACGGCGTTCGATTCCGCGCCTCAGGCCGAAGGTGACGATGACGCCGGCCACCACCACGACGAAGGCCGCCGCCAGGGTCGTAAAGGCCAGCACCGGCTTGACCTCCTGCTCGGCCACGAAGGCGCCGACCAGGCCCCAGGCGATGGGCAGGGGATAGGCCAGGGTCCGCAAGGCCCAGGTCACGCCGATCCCGACAAGGGTGGTGATAGCCACGGCCAGCACGGCCCAGCCGGTCGGCGACAGGGCGGCGGGCAGGGCCTCAAACGCCGTCGCCACGGTGATCAGGTTCAGCGGCGCCGCCACGGTCAGCCACCCGGCCAGCGCCGCCAGCGGCCAGATCAGGAACCAGCGGTCCCGCTCCATCGCCCCGGTCGCGCGGATCGTGCGTGCGCTGGCCAGCATCGGCAGCAGCAGGGCCAGGAGCGAGGCGAAGATGACGATGACGCTGGCCGCCTTGAGGTTCAGCGCCGCCATGATGATCCAGAAGCCGATGCCGAAGAAGGCGACGACCGACGGCCAGCCCATGCGGTTGATCAGGACGCTTTCGCCCGTCTGGGGCAGGGCCTGACGCCCGGCGTAGATCAGCAGGCCCAGATAGAGCAGGCTCCAGATCGAAAAGGCGTAACCGGCCACCCGCAACGTCTGGTTTCCGTCGGCGGCGAACTCCGCCTGGCTCAGGCCGAAACCGCCCAGGGCCTGAACGATGGGAACGATGACGGCGAAGACGGCGGCGGCCAGCACGGCCAGGCGGCGCGTCTGCTGGGCGGGGGTGGGGCGTTCGATGGCGGTCATGCGTCTCTCCGGCTCAGCTTCGCCGTATCTACGCGCGGCGCCGAAGAAGGTTCATCGGCGGGGCATGGAACCGCGACCGGTCCTCCCGCCTTGCTTTCAGGCCATTGAGAAGGAGGCCGTCATGACCGACCCCGACAAACCGGACCCCATTGAACAGACGCTCGAGGAAGAGGTCGAGACCAATCGCGCCCTGGAGCAGGGCCTGGGCGTCGGCGCTCGCGAACTGGCCGCCATTCACGAATCCGGCGCCGAAGGCACGCTGGAGCGCGCGACCGACGAGGACGGCGAACCGATCGAGGAAGAGGTCGAGGTCGGCGACGCCGGCCGCAGCGCCAGCGTCCTGGATCGCAAGGGCGACTGAGACGCTTGACCGTCGCGATGGAGGGCGGTTCCATCCTCCCATGACCGACGTTCGCTCCCCTGATCCACGACTTCAGGTCGACGCCCTCTTGCGCGAGGCGCGGCGGGCGCGCGAGCGGTCGGACGCTGCGGCCCTGGCGGCGGCGGCCGAGGCGCTGTTGCGGATCAACCCGCGCGAGCCGCGCGCCCTGGTGTTCAAGGGCGACGCCCTCAGCGCCCAGGGGGATCATCGCTCGGCCATGAGCTTCTACGGCGCCGCCCTGGCTCAGGGTCGGGCGATCGCCGCCCCGCCGCCGGACCTGCGGGCGGAACTGCAACACGCCGCCGCAGCCCAGGCCGAGGGCGCTCGTCGCTTCGAGCAGGGTCTGCGCGACGGGCTGGCCAGGCGCGGCTTCGACCCCGCAACCTCCAGCTCACGCTTCGCCGCCTCTCTGGATCTGATGACGGGCAAGCGGCGGCTCTACTACCAGCAGCCGAAATTCTACATGTTTCCCGGCCTGCCGCAGATCGAGTTCCAGCCGCGCGAGACCGTCGCCTGGCTGGCCGAGATCGAGGCGGCGGCGCCCGCCATCCGCGCCGAACTCGACGCCATCCTGGCCGAACCGGCGCTGTTCGCACCCTATATCGAGGACCGCTCCAACCGGCCCCGGAACGATCAGGCGGGGCTGCTGGGCAATGACGCCTGGAGCGCGGTCTTCCTGTGGAAGGACGGGGTCGAGGTTCCTGAGATCGCGGCGCGCTGCCCGCAGACGATGAAGGCGCTGGCGGCGGCGCCCCTGTGCCGTATCCCCAGCCGTTCGCCGTCGATCCTGTTCTCGAAACTGCAGGCGGGCGCGACCATCCCGCCGCATCACGGCCTGATCAACACGCGGCTGATCTGTCACCTGCCGCTGGTCGTGCCGCCGGCTTGCTGGTTCCGTGTCGGCGGCGAGGAGCGCCAGTGGAGGGCGGGCGAGGCCTGGGCCTTCGACGACACGATCGAGCACGAGGCCGCCAACGACAGCGACCAGGACCGCACCATCCTGATCTTCGATGTCTGGAAGCCCGAGATCACGGCCGAGGAGCAGGACCTGATCCGCGCCCTGTTCGCCACCATCGACGCCAGCGGCGCGGCTGCGCCGAAGTTGGGGGCATGAGGCCGCCCTCCGCCGTCATCCTCGGGCTTGACCCGAGGATCCAGCCCCTTCGCCGTGGGTCAAGGCTCGTCGAGTCGCAACGTCAGCCGTGGTGCTGCTGGATGAAGGCCGTTTGAGGCGCGACGTCAGATGTCATGCAGCTGGATCCTCGGGTCAAGCCCGAGGATGACGGCAATCGGGGCGACGGCCGGCGATGGCGCCGGTCAGGCCGCCGCGTAGATGCTCTGGAACAGGGTCGCGCCGTCGGCGCTGCCCAGTTCGGCTTCGAACGCGCGGTCCGGGTGGGGCATCATGCCCAGGACGTTGCCGCGCTCGTTCTGCAGGCCGGCGATGTCGGCGACCGAGCCGTTGGGGTTGTCGACGTAGCGGAAGACCACCTGGCCCTCGCCCTCGATGCGCTTCAGCGTCTCGGCGTCGGCGTAATAGTTCCCGTCGGCGTTGCCCTGGGTCATGACGATTTCGCGCTGGCCCTGATAGCCCGAGGTGAAGCGCGTCTGGCCGTTGGCGACGGTGATGCTGATGGGCTTGCAGATGTATTTCAGGCTGCTGTTGCGCATCAGGGCGCCCGGCAGCATCCCGGCTTCGCAAAGGACCTGGAAGCCGTTGCAGATGCCGACCACGGTGACGCCGTCGTCGGCGGCCTTCTTGACCGCCTGCATGATCGGGGCCTGGGCCGCCATCGCGCCGCAGCGCAGATAGTCGCCGTAGGAGAACCCGCCCGGCAGCACGATCAGATCGAGGCCCTTGGGCAGTTCGGTCTCGGCGTGCCAGACCATCTGGACCTGTTCGCCAGTGGAACGTTCGACGGCGACCTTGCAGTCGCGATCGCAGTTGGAACCGGGGAAGACGATGACGGCTGCGCTCATGACCGGGCCTCCTAGCACCCTTCGTGGAGAATGTCAGGCGTCGCTTTGCGGCGTCTTGCGACCGGTGGTCCAGGCGACCGCCCAGACCGCGAAACCGCCCAGCGACAGGGCGACGCCGACCCAGCCGGTCGAGGTCCAGCCCCAGCCCGCCGCCACCGCCATGCCCGCCAGCAGGGGGCCGATGGCGTTGGCCGTGTTGAAGGCCGAGTGATTCAGGGCGGCGGCCAGGGTCTGGGCGTCGCCGGCCACGTCCATCAGCCGGGTCTGCAGCACCGAGCCCAGCCCGCCGCCGCCGCCGATCAGCAGCACCACGATCATCACCGCCCACAGATGCGGCGCGGCGAAGGGGTAGAGGGCCAACGCCGCCGCGCTCCACAGCAACAGGCCGCCCGCCGCCAGCATGCCGAAGCGATCGGCGGCCCAGGCGCCCAGCAGATTGCCCGCCATCATCCCCAGACCGAACAGGGCGAAGACCCAGGGCAGGACCTCAGGCCCCACGCCCGTCACCGCCTTCAGCGTCGAGGCCAGGTAGGCGTAGACCGCGAACATGCCGCCGAAGCCGACGGCGCCGACGCCCAGCGTCAGCCAGACCTGGCCGCGCTTCAGGGCCCCCAGTTCGCGCCAGGGACTGGCGTCGGGATGGGCCGGATCGCGCGGCGCGAACAGGGCGACCAGCGCCATGGTCAGCACCGCCAGCACGCTGACGATGGCGAAGGTCCAGCGCCAGCCGAACTCATGACTGACGGCGTTGGCGACCGGCACCCCGATCACCGTGGCGACCGTCAGGCCCAGCAGGATGGTCGAGACCGCGCGGGTTCTCAGGCGCAGAGGAACCAGCGACGCCGCCACCAGCGCCGCCACCCCGAAATAGGCCCCGTGCGGCACGCCGCTGAGAAAGCGGAAGGCCAGCATCCACTCATAGGTCGGGGCGATGGCGCTGAGCGCGTTGCCGACCGCGAACAGGGCCATGAAGCCGATCAGCAGCAGCCAGCGCGGCAGGCGCGCGCCCAGCACGGCCAGGATCGGCGCCCCGACCACCACCCCGGCGGCATAGGCGCTGATGACGTGGCCCGCCTTGGGTTCGCTGACGCCCAGGCCTGCGGCGAAGTCGGGCAGGACGCTCATGGCCGCGAACTCGGTCACGCCGATGGCGAAGCCGCCCATGGCCAGGGCCAGCAGCACCAGCGCCGTCTTGCCCGGCTCGGCCACACGCTCGATGTCGCGACCGGCCGTGATGCAGCCGGTTTCGTCGAGGCAGGGGGCGGCGTCGGCAGGGGCCATGAGGTATCGCAATGCAGCAAAAGGGGAGGTTGCGCTGCAAAATAGGAACGCGGCCCACGGCATCAACCGGAGCGGCGTCGAAGCGCTTATCACGCTTTGTGTCCATGCCTCGGGAGGCCGGGCGTCAGCTCCGGTTTTCGTAGGTCGCTGTGATCGACGCCTTGGCCAGGGTGTGGAAGTGCAGGTTGAAGCCGAAGACCGCGCCCGAGTTGTCTTCCGTCACGTCCAGCCGGTCCACATCCACGGCGAAGACGGTGAAGATGTAGCGGTGCGGGCCGTGGCCTGGGGGCGGGGCGGCGCCGCCGAAACCGGCCTCGCCGTAGTCGGTGCGGCCCTGGACGGCGCCCCTGGGCAGGTTCGCCCCGCCGACCGCGCCCGCGCCGGCCGCCAGTTCGGCGACATCGGCTGGAATGTTGGCGACGGTCCAGTGCCAGAAACCCGATCCGGTCGGCGCGTCAGGGTCATAACAGGTGACGGCGAAGCTCCTGGTCCCCTCCGGGGCGCCCGACCATGAGAGCTGCGGCGACGTGTCGCCCAGCGCCTTGACCTGGGCGTCAGGCAGGACCCCTCCGTCAGAAAAGGCGGTCGAGTTGACAGTGAAGCTCATGGCGGCGTTCTCCCTTTGGCGGCGGATCAGGTCGCCGAAACTGAAACAGGACTAACGAAAGACTGGTCACGGACGTTGCGTCGCGACATTCTGTCCCTAGCTAAGGTCAAGCTGTCTTGATGAGCGGAGGAACGGGATGCTGCAAGCCCTGTTGGACCGAACCTTTCAGACGCGGTCGATCCGGGTGCGATTTCCCGACGGCCGCGAGCTGACGGCAGGGCCGGGCGAGCCGGAACTGACGGCCGTGCTGACCGATATGAAGGCGGCCGTCGCCATCGCCGCCAATCCTGACCTGGCGTTGGGCGAAGCCTTCATGGATGGAACATTCCAGGTCGAGGGCGGCGGCATCTATGAGTTTCTGGAACTGGCCGCCTCGCAGATGGCCTTGCGTCCGCGCGCGCCGAAGATGACCTGGATGCAGCGGATCAAGCGTGGCGCCGAGCAGGCCAATGATCGACTGAACGCGCGCAGCAATGTGCATCACCACTATGATCTGACGGTCGACTTCTACCGCCTGTTTCTGGACGACGACCTGCAATATTCCTGCGCCTTCTTCGAGACGCCGGACGCTAGCCTGGAGCAGGCCCAGGTCGCCAAGAAGCGCCGCCTTATCGACAAGCTGTTGCTGGAGCCGGGGCATCGCGCCCTGGACATCGGCGCCGGTTGGGGCGGGCTGGGGCTTTCCATGGTCGAGCGCGGGGCGCGGGTGACGGGCGTCACCCTGTCGACAGAGCAGCACCGGACGGCCAATGAGCGTGCGGCGGCTCTGGGCGTCACGGACCGGGCGGACTTCCGGCTTCAGGACTATCGCGACCTGGACCAGACCTTTGATCGCATCATCTCGGTCGGCATGTTCGAACATGTCGGCGCGCCGAACTATCAGGAGTATTTCGACACCGTCGCCCGCCTGCTGGATGACGACGGGGTGGCGGTGATCCACGCGATCGGCCGTAACTCGCCGCCCAATCGCACCCAGCCCTGGATCCGCAAATACATCTTCCCCGGCGGCTATATTCCGGCGCTGTCGGAAGTGCTGCCCGCCATCGAGCGGGCGGGCCTGTGGGTCACGGACATGGAGGTGCTGCGTCTGCATTACGCCGAGACCTTGCGGCATTGGCGCGAGCGGTTTCTGGCCCGGCGCGGCGAGGCGCGGGCCATGTATGACGAGCGCTTCTGCCGGATGTGGGAATTCTATCTGGCCTGCAGCGAGGTCGCCTTCCGCGAACTGGGCCACATGGTCTTCCAGCTGCAACTGACGAAAAAACAGACCGCCGTGCCGCTGAGCCGGGATTATCTGTGCGGGTGATCGCCTGATCCTTCTCCCCTCGGGGGAGAAGGTGGGCGCCGCAGGCGCTCGGATGAGGGGGCTGTGTCAGCGTGCAGAACGGTTGATGTCGAGGGCCAGGCCGGCGGCCCCCTCATCCGTCTTGCTCCGCAAGCCACCTTCTCCCCCGAGGGGAGAAGGATAAGGCGCCTCAGGCGACTTCGATCCGGTAGCTTTCGATGACGGTGTTGGCCAGCAGGGTGTCGCACATGCGCTTCACCTCGGCCTCCTTGTCGGCGACGGCGTCGTCGAGGTCGAACTCGATCAGCTTGCCGACGCGGGCGTTCGACACGCCGTTCCAGCCCAGACCCTGCAGGGCGCCTTCGACGGCCTTGCCCTGGACGTCCAGGACGCCGGGCTTGAGGAAGACGTGAACTTTAACCTTGGCCATTAATGCAGCCCTCCCTGAATCACGGTCGGCATGTCCTTCATGATGCCGAGGCGGCGGGCCACCTCGGTGTAGCTTTCGATGACGTCGCCCATGTCGCGGCGGAAGCGGTCCTTGTCCAGCTTCTCGCCCGTGGTCGAATCCCATAGGCGGCACGAGTCGGGGCTGATCTCGTCGGCCAGGATGACGCGGCTGAAGTCGTTCTCCCACACGCGGCCGAACTCGATCTTGAAGTCGACCAGGGTGATGCCGACGGCGCCGAACATGCCGCACAGATAGTCGTTCACCCGCACCGTCATGGCCAGGATGTCGTCCAGTTCCTGGGTGGTGGCCCAGTTGAACGCCGTGATGTGCTCTTCGGTCACCATTGGGTCGTTCAGCTCATCCTTCTTGTAATAGAATTCGATGATCGAACGGGGCAGGGGCGTGCCCTCTTCCTGGCCCAGGCGCTGGGCCAGCGAACCGGCGACGACGTTGCGGCAGACGACTTCCAGCGGAATGATCTCGACTTCGCGGATCAGCTGCTCGCGCAGGTTCAGACGCTTGATGAAGTGGTTGGTCACGCCGATCGTGTTCAGGCGCGACATGATGAATTCGCTGATGCGATTGTTGATGACGCCCTTGCCTTCCAGGGTTGCCTTCTTCTGCGCGTTGAAGGCGGTCGCGTCGTCCTTGAAATACTGGATCAGCGTGCCCGGCTCAGGCCCTTCGTACAGGATCTTGGCCTTGCCCTCGTAGAGCTTCTTGCGCTTGGTGTTCATCTTCGGGTCCCGGACGGGAAGGAAACGGACGGCCTCAAAACGAAAAACGCGCGGCCCGAAGGTCGGGGCGGCGCGGTCCTTGAATCGACGGCGGCTCTAATAGAACCACGCGCCCTTTAACCGAAGGGCGTCTGTGACACAAATATCCTGAAGCGACCCTGCGTCAGCATCCGCGACCGAAGTCTGGTTGCGTTCGCTCGCGCCGGGGGCCATAGAGCCGTTTGCGGGCGAGACTGGCCCGTGACTGGAGTTACGACGCGCATGACGACCTTCGACGATCGGGAACAGGCCTTCGAGGCCAAGTACGCCCTCGATCAGGAACAGGAATTCAAGGCCATCGCGCGTCGCAACAAGATGCTGGGCCTGTGGGCGGCCGAGAAGATGGGCCTGTCGACCGAAAGCGCCGAGCAATACGCGGCCGCCGTGGTCCGCGCCGACTTCGAGCAGCCGGGCGAGGAAGACGTCTTCCGCAAGGTGGCCGGCGATTTCAAGGCCTCGGGCATGACGGTGTCCGAGGGCGAGCTTCGCTCCAAGATGGACGAACTGGCGTCGATCGCGCGCGAACAAATCCGCGCCGGCGAATAGGGCGTATCGCCACCCGATGACAGAAGGGCCGCAACCGGCGACGGTTGCGGCCCTTCTTCGATCTGCCTCCCGCCGGGGAAACGGGGGTGACCGGAGGCGCCGGGGCGCATCTGATCAACGCGCCTGAGGCCTATCAGTTCGATCGGTTCGGTTCGATCCGGCGCCTATTTCGGCATCAGCACCGTGTCCACGACGTGGACCACGCCGTTCGACTGGGCGATGTCGGCCTGGGTGATGGTCGAGGTTCCGCCCTTGGCGTCGGTGATCCGCCACTGGCCGCCGCCGGCGTCCTTGACCGTCAGCTTCTCGCCCTGAACCGTGGTCAGGGTCGCGGTTCCGCCGTTGGCCTGGGCCTGGGCGGCGATATCGGCGGCGGTCAAACGGCCCGGCACCACGTGATAGGTCAGGATCTTGGTCAGTTCAGCCTTCTGGGCCGGCTGCATCAGACTCTCGCGCGTGGCGGCGGGAATCTTGTCGAAGGCGGCGTTGTCAGGGGCGAAGACCGTGAAGGGGCCGGGGCCCTGCAGGCGCTCGGTCAGGCCGGCGGCCTGAAGCGCGCTGACCAGGGTGGTCAGGTTGGGAGCCTTGGACGCGTTGGCGACCAGGTTGTCGGAAGGATTCATCGCGGCGCCGCCGACCATGGGTTCGGTCGTGGCGGGAACGGCCGAAGGCGTGGGGCCCTCGATCATGGACGGTTGTTTCTTGCCGTCGTTCTGACCGCAGGCGGCCAGGGTCAAGACGGCGACGCTGGACACGGCGAGTACTGCAATGCGGATATTCATGGCGTCTCTCCTTCGATAGCGGCGCACGGGACGACATGGCCCCGGTGGAAGGGATACGGCCCAGATACGCAAAAGGATGCGAGCGGGTCCAAATTTTCAGGCGTCGCGCGTGAACCTTCAGCCCAGATAGGGTTCGAGCATCCGCCAATGGGCGAGCTTTTCCTCGAAGGCGCGGGCGTGGGCCGGACTGGACGACGGCAGGTCGATCAGGGCGGCGGTCGTCGCGCCTTCCAGGATGCGCCGCCCGTGTCGCGCGGCGGTTCCGCCGTTGAAGGCGATCGCTCGCAGGTCGGGCAGGCGGTGCGTCAGGGCGATCAGATCGGCCGCCTCGGGCGTGCGGATGGCGGCGTCCAGACTGCCCTTGCGCTCGGCCGAGGCGATCACGTCCCAAAGACCGACCCGCGCGGCCTTCAGGCTTTCCAGCCGCGCCTCGTAAGGCAAGGAGGCGAGGTCCGGTTGACCCAGCAGGCTTCCCATCAGTCGCCAGAAGCTGTTCTGCGGGTGGGCATAATACTGCGCCGCTTTTAAAGAGGCCTCGCCTGGCAGGCTGCCCAGAATCAGGACGCGAGCGTGTACGCCGAAGACGGGCGGGAAGGCGTGGCGTCGCGCGTTGCCCCAGTCCATCCTTTCAGCTCGATTTGTGAGGCGGGTCGTCCCTTAGCCAGCCGGTCACGGTCAGGCGGGGTTTGGCGGCGTAGTTGGCGACCTGCGATACGGAGTGAATCTGGGGGGTGCGGAACACGGTCCACGCGTTGAAGCGCGGCTTAAAACCCCGCAGGACGTCCCCGTCTTCGTCGTGAAACAGAAGTTGGCCGCCCCAGTCGGCGCGCCACTCGCGGGTCAGGCCCAGGGTGTAGGCCGCGCGTCGTTCCCCATCGCCCGTATCGTCATGCAGGGTCAGGAAGTTGCCCGGTTGGAAACAGGTCGCCTGAGCGTCGATCTTGGTCAGGCTGGCTTCGCCTGTCACGGCGCGGGCGAAGGCCAGGAAGGCTGGACTGTTGAAAAATTCGGCAAGGACATGGGTCGGGTGACCAGGGTCTTCGCCGTCCAGCAAGGCGCTTATGATCGGGTAGGCTTGGTAGATGAAGGCGAAGCCGTTGGCGGCGTCCGCGCCGGCGGCGGCGACCCGCCGCTGCAGTTCTGCGGCGCCCAGGGTGCGCGCATCTTCAGGCCTCAGCATCTGGCCCTTGCCCTGGTGTGACAGAGCAAGCCGCCAGGGCGTCGCCTGCTCAAGCGTCGAGGCCAGCCATTCGGCGCTTTCCTTGGTCAGGAAGTCGCCGATCTGCACCATGCCGTCGCGGGCGTAGATTTCCGCGTGGTCGGCGGCGACCAGAGCGGGGTTGAGCGCCAGGCCGCCTGCCGGAATCACGCCCCGAACACCCGGTCGAAGACCACGTCGACGTTCTTGGTGTGGTAGCCGAGGTCGAACAGGGCCTCCAACTGGTCGTGGGGCAGGGTGACGCGCGGGTCGGCCTTGAGGAAGTCGATGAAGACGCCTTCGCCGCGCCAGACCTTCATGGCGTTCTCCTGAACCGCCGCATAGGCGTCCTCACGCGAGACGCCCGCCTGGGTCAGGGCCAGCATGACCCGCTGCGAGAAGACCAGGCCGCCCAGGCGGTCGAGGTTCTTCTGCATGTTCTCGGGATAGACGTTCAGGCGTTCGATCACGCCCGCCAGACGGTGCAGGGCGAAGTCCAGGTGGATGGTGGCGTCCGGGCCGATGCCGCGCTCGACCGAGGAGTGGCTGATGTCCCGCTCGTGCCACAGGGCGACGTTCTCCATCGCCGGGGTCACGGCCGAGCGGACCAGACGGGCCAGGCCCGTCAGGTTCTCGGTCAGGATCGGGTTGCGCTTGTGCGGCATGGCCGACGAGCCCTTCTGGCCCTTGTCGAAGAACTCCTCGGCTTCGAGGACTTCCGTGCGCTGCAGGTGGCGGATTTCCGTGGCCAGCCGTTCGATGGAGGAGGCGACGACGCCGAGCGCCGCGAAATAGGCGGCGTGGCGGTCACGCGGGATGATCTGGGTCGAGACGGGCTCGACGGCCAGACCCATCTGGTCGGCGACATATTGCTCAACCGCCGGATCGACGTTGGCGAAGGTGCCGACGGCGCCCGAGATGGCGCAGGTGGCGATCTCTTCACGGGCGGTGATCAGGCGGCGCTTGGCGCGCTGGAACTCGGCGTGATAGCCGGCCAGCTTGAGGCCGAAGGTGACAGGCTCGGCGTGGATGCCGTGCGAGCGGCCGACGGTCGGGGTGTATTTGTGCTCCTTGGCGCGGGTCTCCAGCGCGGCCAGGACGCGGTCGACGCCGCCCAGCAGCAGGTCGGTCGAGCGCGCCAGCTGCACCGCGAAACATGTGTCCAGTACGTCCGACGACGTCATGCCCTGGTGCAGGAAGCGGGCTTCCTCGCCGACGATTTCCGACACATGGGTCAGGAAGGCGATGACGTCGTGCTTGGTGGTGCGCTCGATCTCGTCGATGCGGTCGGCGTCGAAGTTTGCGTCCTTGCCCTTGGCCCAGATGGCCTCGGCCGATTCCTTCAGGATCACGCCCAGCTCGGCCATCTTGGTGGCGGCGTGGGCCTCGATCTCGAACCAGATCTTGTACTTGGTCTCTTGCGACCAGATGGCGACGGCGTCGGGGCGGGAATAGCGCGTGATCATGGACCGGTCGTGTCGGGCGAGAGGGCCGGTGAGTCAAGACGGGGCGCTCCAATCCTTCTTCCCCCGTGAGGGGAAGGGCGGTCGGCGAAGCCAGTCGCAGGAAGGGCCGGACAGGGGGGCGTCATCCCGATCCCCTGATCGACGCCTTCCTCAAGAGACAGGACGGATCGCGGATCAGGCGGCGGGCGCCTTCAGCCGCAGGTCGTCGGTGACGTCGCCCGCCTTGGTCGGCTCGCCCTGGAATTCGCCCGCGTATTCCGGGGACAGGGCGCTCTGGAAGGCCGACAGCGGCAGGGTCAGATAATAGGCGCCCTCGACATAGGGGCCGACCGCATAGGCGTCGAGCAGGAAGGTCAGGCCGCCCGCCTTGCCCGGAACCGTGCCCGGAGCCAGCGTCACGGCCACGTCCTTCAGCTTGGGGCAGGCCCACATGTCGCCCGTGGTCGAGACCGGCGTGGAGCCGGGGCGCTTGGTCTTGGCGGTGTTCACCGCCTGGCAGAGGGCGCGCTCCAGATTGGTCGTGTCGGCGCGATCCGCAAACAGGTCGGCCGCGGCGATGCGGCGGGTCTCGGCCTTGTCCCACAGCAGGCCGGTGGCCACCGTGTTCGGGTGGGCGCCGCCCGAGTAGTCGAAGTCGGTCCGCATCAGGCTGAACAGGCGGCCGGTCTCGATCGGGGCGCCGTAGACGATGGTCTTCTCGTAGGGGGGCATGCCTTCGGGCGATCCGGCCTCGGTGCGGTCGGCCTGGGCGCCCTCGGCGTATTCCTTCAGCTTGGCCACCTCGTCGCGGTACAGCGGGGTGTAGAGCGCCGGATAGGACAGCACGGCCTCGGGCAGGCTCAGGCTGACCTTGGCGTAGGGCGTGGCGCTGTCGTACTTCAGCGGCCCCTCGACGGCGTGGGCGGAGGCGGCCGGCGCGGCGGGCGTGTCCTTTTTCTCATTGCGCTGGCAGGCGGCGAGCGAGGCCGCGACGGCGGCGGTGACGAGAAGGACGCGAAGGGGGCGCGAAGGGATCATGCCGGGCTCCTTTGGAACGGTTCGATCAGAAAGCTAGGCCGTTGAACGCGATGGCGGCCAGAAGGATCAACCCCGCATCGCGATTCGACTTGAAAAGACGCAGGGAAAGTTTCGGATCGTCCGGCTGCAGCCGCCGCACCTGCCAGACGAAATGCAGGGCGTAGAGCGCCAGACCGAGATAGAAGACCGGCCCCAGACCGGCGACGTAGCCCGCCGCGCCCGCCAGGGCCACGGCCAGGATGTAAAAGACGGCCACGCCTTCCTTCACCTTGCCGCCCAGCGCCCGCGCCGAGGACTTCACCCCGGCCATGACGTCGTCCTCGATGTCCTGCAGCGCGTAGATCGTGTCGTAGCCCAGGGTCCAGAAGACGCCGCCCGCGTAGAGCAGCCCCGCGGACAGGGCGACGTTCCCCATGCGGTTCAGGCCTTCAGCCATCCAGTAGCTGTCCCCGCTGGCCTTCACGCTCAGGACATAGAGCCAGCCGAGCGCGAACAGCCCGCCCGTCGCGGCGGCGAAGCCCAGCAGGGCGCCCCAGTTGAAGGTCAGGCCCAGCCAGGCCTGCGGCCACCAGGTGATGCGCTTCATGAAGGGATAGGCCGCCACCAGCCCCAGCGACAGGGCGCCCAGCAGCACCGACGTCAGGTTCATCGTCAGCAGGATGCACAGGCTGATGAGGCTGAGGGCGCCGACGAAGGCCCAGGCCTGCTTGACGCTGATCTGGCCCGCCGGAATGGGGCGCAGGGCGGTGCGCGCCACCTGGGCGTCGAAGTCGCGGTCGACGATGTCGTTCACCGCACAGCCCGCCCCGCGCATCAGGGCGGCGCCGACGGCGAAGCCGACGACCAGCCACAGTTCATAGCCGCCGAACGGCCGATCATACTGGTTCAGCGCCAGCATGATCCCCTGCCAGCCGGGCAGCAGCAGCAGCCACGTCCCGATCGGCCGGTCGAAGCGGCCCAGCTTCAGCCAGGGCTTCAGACGCTCGGGCGCATGACGGTCGACCCAGTTCTGGCCGGCGGCGTCGGGAAGCGGGGCTGTGTTCATGCCGACCGTCTTAGACCTTGATGACGCTGCGGGTGAAGAGGGGGCTTCGAACCGGCGTCTCTCCAGACGGTTGCATCGGCTCGCCGCACCGCCTTTACTTGCGATCAGACAGAAGCGAGCCGCCGATGACCGAAGCGCCGATCAAGGGCCCAGCGTCCTATTTCCCCTCCATCGAGAAGAAGTACGGCCGCCCCGTCGCCGAGTGGAAGGCGGAGATCCGCGCCGGCTACCCGGCCAAGCACATGGAACTGGTCGCCATGTTGAAGAACGAGCACGACATGGGACACGGCCACGCCAACGCCCTTGTGGCGCACACCCTGGCGGAAGACGGACTGAAATAGCGCTCTGACCGCCATCTGGCGGAAAGGCGAAGTCTCAGATTTATGAAGTTTGCGGCCCAGGCTGGACAGTGAGCGCCGTATCCGCCACTGGGCGCGAATGGCTCGCAGCTCCATCCCCCGCAGCGTCTGGATTCTGGGCCTCGTCAGCCTGTTGATGGATGTCTCGTCGGAGATGATCCAGACGCTTCTGCCCATCTATCTGGTGGTGGGGCTCGGCGCCTCGGCGGTGATGATCGGTCTGGTCGAAGGCTTTTCCGTCGTCGTGGCGACGGCGGTGAAGTTCCTGTCGGGCTTCTGGTCGGATCGTATTTCGCGGCCCAAGTGGCTGGCGGTCGCGGGCTATGGACTGGCGGCCCTGTCCAAGCCGATCTTCCCTCTGGCGGCCTCGGTCGAGGGGGTGTTGCTGGCCAAGGGCGTGGACCGGATCGGCAAGGGCGTCCGCACCGCCCCGCGCGACGCCCTGGTGGCCGCCGTGACGCCGCCGGACATTCGTGGACGCGCCTTCGGCCTGAGAAAATCGCTGGATACGGTCGGCGGCTTCGTCGGCCCGCTGCTGGCGATCGGGCTGATGGTGGTGCTGGCGAACGATATCAAGGCGGTGTTCTGGCTGGCCTCCATCCCCGCCTTCCTGGCCGTGGTCCTGCTGGTCGGCGGCGTGTCCGACCCGCCGCGTCCCGACGAGGGCGCCAGGAAGCCGCCCAACCTGAAGGGGGCGCTGCGTCTGGACGCCGCCACCTGGACCATGATCGCCCTGACGGCGGTGATCGGCCTGGCGCGGTTCAGCGAGTCCTTCCTGCTGATGAAGGGGCTGGACGTCGGCGTCCCCGCCGCCTTCGCGCCGGCGGCCATCGTCCTGCTGCACCTGGTGTTCGGCCTGGCCGCCTTCCCGGTGGGGGCGCTGTCGGACCGCATCGGCCGCACCTCCCTGCTGCTGCTCAGCCTGGTCTTCCTGGCCGCCGCCGATGTGGCGCTGGCGCTGGCGAGCGATCAGGTCGTCTTCTATCTGGGCGTGGCCCTGTGGGGCCTGCACATGGGCTTTTCCCAGGGCCTGCTGATGACCCTGATCGCCGATGCGGCTCCCGCCCATCTGCGCGGCTCGGCGTTCGGCCTGTTCGCCCTGATCTCGGGCCTGATCGCCCTGGCGGGCAATGTGGCGGCGGGCCTGCTGTGGGACGGTTTCGGGCCGCAGGCGACCTTTGCGGTCGGCGCGGTGCTGAGCCTTGTCTGCGCCCTGGGCATCGCGGGGTGGATGCGGCTTCAGGCGGCGCGCAGCCGCTCCAGCGCCTCGGAGTAACGACGTGACAGCGGGACGTCCAGGGCGCCCAGCTCCACCGTCCAGTCGCCCGAGCCTTCAGGCCGCAGTCCGGTCATCCGCGCGGCGTTGACCAGCCAGCCCCGGTGCGTTCGCACGAAGCCGAAGCGCGCCAGTTCGCCCTCGACCGCCGCCAGGGTGACGCGCATCAGCGGCCTGCGCCCGTCGGCCAGGACGAACTCGACGTAGTTGCCCGCCGAGGTTGCGGCCAGGATGTCGTTCAGCGGCGCCCGGATCAGCCGCGCTCCGTCGCGGATGTCGAAGCTGACGGGCCGCAGCGGCGTCTCGCGCGCCTCGCGCAGGCCGCGCACGCCCCAGAAGGTCCCGACGAACAGGGTGTAGCTCAGCAGATCCTTGCGCAGTTCATAGACGAAGCGCTCGACGGGCGGGCCATAGTCATAGACCTCGCCCATCAGGGCGTAGACGCCGTGCCGCATCGCCACCATCATCAGGACGTGCAGCAGGCTGTAGAGGCAGACGGCGCCCAGGTGCAGGGCCAGGAACCGCCCTCGCGCGCGCCAGCCGTCATGCAACAGGTCCGTCGGCGCGGCGGCGGCCGCCATCCACGGCAGCCAGATCAGCAACGCCAGGGCCAGGGCGCTCGATCCTTCCCACACCCAGGGCGCCCATGACCGCAGGCTCGGCCAGTCGGCCTGAACCGTCAGGGCGTTGACGACGAGAAAGCCCAGGGTGACGGCGATGATGATCGGCGCGCCGGTCAGCAGGTCGCGCCGGTCCGCCCCGTTCGTCCCGGCGGCCGCGCCGCTCGTCCCTGGCGCCAGCGGTCCGGCCCCCGAGTCTGACCGGACGGCCCCTGCGCCTTGCCGGACGTGAGGCGCCCGAGGCACGACGGATGGCGTCGTTTCCGTCATTTCAGGTCGTCCATGTCCTCAGAATCCCTCGCATCCGAAAACCCCGCAGTCCTGCGCCGCCATGACCTGGACTGGATCCGGGTCTGCGCCTTCATGCTGCTGATCCTCTACCACGTCGGCATGTTCTACGTGCCCTGGGACTGGCATGTGAACAGCCCCCGGCCGGTCGAATGGCTGGAGCCGGTGATGCAACTGACCAACCCCTGGCGGCTGACCCTGTTGTTCCTGGTCTCGGGCGCGGCGACGCGATTTCTGTTCGACAGTTTTGAACGCGAGGGAAAGGGCGCCGCGCGCCGTTTCGCCGGATCGCGTACTTGGCGGCTGCTGCCGCCGCTGCTGTTCGCCATGTTCGTGATCGTGCCGCCGCAGTCCTACTATGAGGTGGTCGAGGCGGCTTCGGGGTTGGGCGTTGTCGACCCGGCGCGTTCGCCCTGGCTGGCCGACTTCTGGGTGAAATACGCCACGGCGTCCGGCGGCTGGTGCGACGCCGACGGCTGCCTGATCACGCCGACGTGGAACCACATGTGGTTCGTGGCCTATCTGTTCGTCTACAGTCTGGTGCTGGCGGGCCTGCTGGCGTTCGGGCGGGGGTTGCTGCCCGTGATCCAGTCCGGGCTGGAGCGCGCCTTGAAGGGCTGGGGCCTGCTGATCTGGCCGGTGCTGTGGCTGTTTCTGCTGCGCTGGACCCTGGCGCGCATCTTCCCGACGACCCACGCCCTGACCGACGACTGGTACAACCACGCGGTGTCGTTCAGCGCCTTCCTGTTCGGCTTTCTCAGTGTCCGCTCGGCGGTGCTGAAGGCGACCTATGAGCGGCTGCGGCGACCGGCGCTGATCCTGGCCCTGTGCGCCTGGGCGGGATGGGCCGCCTATGCCTGGACCTATCGCGACAGCGGAACGCCGCCCGAAGCGCTGAGAGCCGCCATGCGCCTCGTCTATGCGCTGGATCAGTGGGCCTTCATCGCCGCGGTGCTGGGCTATGGCGCACGCTATCTGAACCGGGGCGGGCCGTGGCTGCGCTATCTAACGGGCGGCGTCTTCTGCTTCTACATCGTGCACCAGACGATCACCGTGGTCGCGGCCTACCACCTGTCGAAGCTGGGCCTGCCGCAGGGGCTGGAGGCGGGGCTGCTGATCGCCGTCACCTTCGGCGGCTGCTGGGCCGCCTATGAGGTCGCGCGTCGCCTGGGACCGCTGGGCCTGGTGCTGGGGGTGAAGCGCAACGCCGGGCTTGCGCCTCGGAGCCGTCCGGTTAGGCTCGAGACCCGAGAACAGCAGCCGGTCGGACAGGACGGATGACGATACGCAGGAAGGCCCCGTTCCCCTGGCTGCTCGTCCTGACCTGGCTGGTGCTGCTGGGCGCGGCCGTCGGCGGCCTGTTGACGGGGGAGTTCAGCGTCACCTTCGTCGGCGCCGGGACCTTCCTGCTGACGCTCGTCCCGTTCTGGCTGGCGCCGCGCGTCGGGCTGAACCTGCCGATCGGCTTCGTCACCGCCATCGCCGTCTTCCTGTGCGCCACCCTGTTCCTCGGCGAACTGGGCGATTTCTACGAGCGTTACTGGTGGTGGGACGTGGTGCTGCACGGCGGTTCGGCCGTGGCCTTCGGCCTGGTCGGCGCCCTGTTGATGCTGATGCTGGTGCAGGGCAGCCAGCTGAAGGCCGCGCCCCTGACGGTAGCCTTCTTCGCCTTCTGCTTCGCCGTGACCATCGGCGCCCTGTGGGAGATCTGGGAGTTCATGCTGGACCAGGTGTTCGGCCTCAACACCCAGAAGTCCGGCCTGGTCGACACCATGTGGGACCTGATCGTCGACTCCATCGGCGCCCTGATCGGGGCGGGCGCCGGCTGGGCCTATCTGAAGGGACGCGAAGGCGGGCCGCTGGTGCGGGCCATGCGCGCCTTCATCGACAGGAACCGGCGCCTGTTCGGCGGCTGACGACGCCTATTCCGCCAGCCGTCCCTGGGCTTCATCGCCGGGGAAGACCACGTCCGGGTCCGGTTCGCGGCACTCCAGGCCGGGCCGGTTCAGGCGGCGCAGGACGTGGCGCAGGATGTTCAGCCGCGCCGTCTTCTTCTTGTCGGTCGCCACCACGGTCCAGGGCGCATAGTCGACATGGGTGCGCTTCAGCATTTCGTCGCGCGCCTTGGAATAGTCGCTCCAGCGCGCCTGGGCCTCGGCGTCCAGGGACGAGACCTTGAAGCGCTTCAGCGGATGATCGACGCGCTCCTCCAGACGGCGGCCCTGTTCGTCGCGGCTGATGTCCAGCCACAGCTTGATCAGCAAGGTCCCGGACTGGGTCAGCATCCGCTCGAAATGCGGGGCGTCGTGCAGGAAGCGCTCGTATTGCGCAGGCGTGCAGAAGCCCATCACCGGCTCGACCCCGGCCCGGTTGTACCAGGAGCGGTTGAAGATGACGATTTCGCCGGCCGCCGGCAGATGGGCGGCGTAGCGCTGGAAATACCACTGCGTCGTCTCGCGATCGGTCGGCTTGGGCAGGGCGACGACCCGCGTCTGGCGCGGCGCCATGTATTCGGTCATGCGCTTAATCGCCCCGTCCTTGCCTGCGGCGTCGCGCCCCTCGAAGACGATGACGACCTTCAGCCCCTGTTCGATGGCCCAGGCCTGGGTCTCGACCATCTGGATCTGCAGGGCTTCCAGCATGTCGTCGTAGTCGTCCTTGGCCATGGGCGTGTCCTTGTGTCGCGATCGGCGAACCTTGCGGCGAATTCACTGGCGTCGCCAGCCTCGCCGTTCAGGGTGCAACGCAAAGGAGCGTGAAATGATCAATCGACGTCATGTCCTGGCCGTCGGCGCTGCGGCTGCCGTCGCGCCTTCGGCCGCGCGCGCGGAAGGGGAGGGGGCGTTCGAGGCCGCCCTGGTGGCGGCCTTCGACGCGGTCAAGCCGGTCGCCCTGGCGGGCGGCGTCGTGACGGACGAGGGCCTGGTCTGGTCCGGCGTGCGGGGCGTGCGGCGGGCGGGGCGAGACGATCCGGCGACGCTGGCCGACCGCTGGCACCTGGGCTCCAACACCAAGGCGATGACGGCGGCCCTGTTCGCCCGTCTGGTCGAGCAGGGGCGGGCGCGCTGGGCGATGCCGCTGGCCGAGGCCTTTCCCGACCTGACCATCGACGCGGGCTGGGACGGGGTGACGCTGGACGACTTCATGACCCATACGGCGGGGCTGAAGGACGAGGCGGTCATGGGGATGGCCTGGCTGATGACCGCCCGCGCCGATCCCCAGTCCCTGACCATGCAACGCCGCGCCATCGTCGAACGGGCGCTGTCTGCGCCGCCGTCGGGCGTGCGCGGGACGTTCGCCTACGGCAACGCCAACTATGTGCTGGTCGGGGCGGCGATCGAGGCGATCACCGGCGGGTCGTGGGAAGAGTCCATGCAGGCCGAGGTGTTCGGACCTCTGGGCCTGACTTCGGCGGGTTTCGGCGCTCCTGGGACCAATATCTCCGGGGGAGCGAACGCCTGGGGCCATCGCCGCACGGGCGAAACGGCCCTGGCGACGGACCCGGCCGATCCGGGATCGGACAATCCGCTCGCCCTGGGCCCCGCGGGCACGGTGCATATGACGGCGGCCGACTACGCCCGTTTCCTCAAGGTCTTCCTGACCGAAGGCGACGGCTGGCTGAAGCCCGAGACGGTGCGGCGGCTGGTCACGCCGGGCGAGGGGCGGACCTACGCCTGCGGCTGGATCGTCCTGCCGCCCCAGCCCTGGGCCAGGGGCCCCGTGATCGCTCACGAAGGCTCCAACACCCTGTGGCACGCCATCGCTCTGGTCGATCCGGCGGGCGGTCGGGCCGTGCTCGGCCTGTCGAACGACGGGGGCCGCGGCGGCCCGGCCTGCCAGGCTTTGGCCATGGGGATCCTGCGCGCGCTCTGAGCATTGGCTCAGCGATGACCTCCCCTTCCGCGCCGCCAAGGTCCAAGCCCCCGCCGTCCACGCCGCCGTCCACCCCTCTGGCCGATCTCTGGAGCGAGGCGTGGATGCTGGCCCTGGCCGCCTGCGGCGCCTTCGCCCTGATCGACGTCTGGGCCCCGCCGCAGGATCTGCCGTGGAAGCCGCTCGACCTGCGCCTGCCCATGGGCGTCGCCACGGCCGCAAAGATACGGGCGCTGGACCTGCCGCCGACGGCGACCGCCGCCGAGGTCGAGACCGGCACGACGCGCTGCATCACCCTGCTGCGTCAGGCGGGCGTCGCGGTCGAGCGGGCGCCGGATCGCGACGACGGCGGGTTCTGCGTCGTGCAGGGGGCGGTGCGTCTGACCGGCGGCGATTTGACGCCCCTCGACCCGTCGGGCGTGGCCATGCGCTGCCCCATGGCGGCGCGGTTCCTGTTGTGGGATCGCGAGGTCGTCCGTCCCGCCGCCCGCGAGATCATGGGCGCCGAGGCCGTCCGGATCGACAATCTGGGAACCTACGCCTGCCGTCGCGTCTACGGATCGGCCGACACGGCGGCGCGACCCAGCCAGCACGCACGCGCCAATGCGCTCGACGTGGCGGGCGTGGGCCTATCGGACGGCCGCCGGACGACGCTGGCCGCCGATTGGGACGGTCAGGGCCCTTCAGGGGCCGCCGGGGCGGCGTTTCTTCGGCGTTTGCGGGATGGTGGATGTCGTCTGTTCGGCAATGTGCTGACGCCGGACTACAACGCTGCGCATCGCGACCACTTTCACCTGGACGCAGCGGGCCGGGGAGTATGCGCGCGGCGGCGAAATTAACTGTAACGACTGTCAGTTCGGTTTCGCTTTACAGTTGACCGCTGTGGATAGTCGGGTGACAACATCGCCGCAGTCCGGATTTCACGTGGGGTCCAAACCCGCGTCTCGCTCCTTCGCCTGAACGAGCTTGTCCAGATGGGCTGACGGGCTCTCCTGCATGGAAGCCCGCCTGGCAAAGCGCGTTTACGGAGACGCAATATGGCGACCGGCACGGTCAAGTGGTTCAACCCCACCAAGGGCTACGGCTTCATTCAACCCGACACGGGCGGCTCGGACGTTTTCGTCCACATCACCGCCGTCCAGAAGGCGGGTCTGGCGGGCCTGGATGACAACGCCAAGGTCGAATACGAGCTGGAAACCCAGCGCGGCAAGACCTCGGCTGTGGAGCTCAAGCTCCTCTAAGGCCTGACGGACCTTCGGGTTCATCAAACAGGAAGACGCGGAGGGCGACCTTCGCGTCTTTTTTGTTGGCGGATTGTCAGCACGCGGCCGCTCAGCCGCGTGGAACGCGGGATCGAACCGCGCGCCTGGGGTTTCTCTTCAGCAGAAGAGGAGAGACCCATGCTCAAGAACAAGAATTCCTCGGCCATTGTGGCGGTGAAGGATCTGGAGCGCGCCCGGACCTTCTACTCGGACGTGCTGGGGCTGAATCTGGCGGACACCGGGATGGACGGGGTTCTGGGCTATCGCACCGGCGCCACCTGGCTGACGGTCTATCGCTCGGACTTCGCCGGGACCAACCGGGCCAACGCCGTGGTCTGGGACGTGGGCGTGGAGGTGGACGACATCGTCGCCGATCTGAAGGCCAAGGGCGTCGCCTTCGAGCGCTACGACGGCATGGAGCATGACGGAGACATCCATGTCGCCGGGGGACTGCGTCTGGCCTGGTTCAAGGATCCGGACGGCAACATCCTGCACCTGTTCGGCGGAGCGGGCGCAGCCTAGCCCTCCAGCGAGACGACCGGCTGGCTGACAGGCTTCTCGCGGCCCCGCGCCTTCAGCCAGGCGCGGATGCGGTTCTGGATCGGCTGATCGATCAGATAGTGCAGGCCGAAGGCGAAGACGAAGGCGGCCAGCACGCCCAGGCCCCACAGGCCCCAGCGCCAGGCGTCGCCCAGGGCCAGCTTGTCCGCGAAGACCTCGGCCAGGCCGAACCAGGCGATGCGCACCACCTCGTTGGAGATGAACATGGAGAAGGACACCATGGCCGCCTGCTCGACCAGCTTCGACGGCTTGCGGCCCGGCGCCGCGC
Organism: Brevundimonas sp. SS2672; assembly: GCF_059579685.1. Classification (NCBI taxonomy): domain Bacteria; kingdom Pseudomonadati; phylum Pseudomonadota; class Alphaproteobacteria; order Caulobacterales; family Caulobacteraceae; genus Brevundimonas; species Brevundimonas sp. SS2672. Next base: position 635,805 of record NZ_CM184201.1, read on the forward strand.
CCGCCGCCACGATGATGAGGCTGATGAAGACCAGCGAGATCAGGGCGTGCTTGTCGAAATGCTGCACCCCCGCCAGGGCGACGGCGGCCAGCGCACCCGTCCAGCCGGCGACGCGTGGGTTGATCCACACCCCTTGCGCGAACCAGGCCAGCCCCATGCCGAGGATGAACAAGGGCAGGGCGCGCCAAATGCCCAGGTTCAGCGGCATCTGATAGACGGGATACTTCAGGATCGCCCAGCTCAGCTCATTGGCCGCCAGATAGCCGACCACGACCAGGGCCAGCGCGGTCCACGGCCCGATCCGGCTGAGACCGCGCAGCACGAAGGGGAAGGCGACATAGCAGCCCAGAAGGGCCGAGATCGACCAGGTCGGGGCGTTCCAGCCGATGCCGCCGTACACGCCGAACGACTGCACCAGGGCGACCTGGGCGGGCAGTTGATCCCAGGCGAACCACTCGGGATGGCTGGGCGGCTTTCCGGCGAGCGTCGCCGCCAGCACCAGGGCGACCAGCAGGCCCAGCACGATCAGGTGCGCCGGATAGACCCTCAAGGCCCGCTTGAGGAAGAAGTCGGTCTTCGACATGCGACCCGAGCCGACCGCGCGGCCGTAGACCCGCATCAGCACATAGCCGCTGTCGATCAGGAAGAAGTTGGTCAGCAGGAAGCCGCCTCGCTCGAACACGGGATGAAGGCTCTCGGCCAGGGGAACGGGCGCCGACATCTGGAAGTGATGCAGGATGATCAGGGCGGCCACGATGAAGCGCAGCGCATCCAGCCATCCGCCGCGCGAGATCGGCGGCGGTTCATTCCGGGACGAAAACACGGCCTGCAGCATGGCGACCCCCTTGTTCAGGGCGAGCCATGCAGGAACGAGGCCGGACCATTGCAAGATTAATCGCCCTTGATGTAACGCTGTAATGTATTGACGAGACTCGTATGTCAGCAAGGCGGCGATCATGAAGACGGCTACAGCAAGGATAGGCGGCGCGGCTGCCCTGGCCATGGCCCTAGTTCTTTCGGCGCCGAGCGATGTCCGCGCACAGCAGGTTTCGACGCCCCAGAGTTCTTCCAAGATGGAGGAGCGGCCGACCGTAACGTTGAATATCGTGAGCGGCGACCTTTCGGGGCAGGAGAAGCGGGACTTCGACCTCGTGGAACGGGCGATGCGCGACATACAGACGCGAGGTTACGCAGGCCTGGACCGTCATCTCCCCGCGCTCAGGCGCGCCCTGGCGCGCGCGCCGGCCATCTACCCTTACGTCGAAAAGCGGAACGCCGACGAGTGGATCGTGCGCACGCTGGAAATCGGCGAGACTGTGCTGACGGCGACGATGCTTCAGGCTGCGGCGCAGGAAGACGGCGCGTCGTCTGTGACGGTGCGGCAGCAACCCAACGTCTACCAGCTTGTCGCGCTGATGCTGGGCAGCGAGGCTGTCGAACGCAGGCGCCTGGACGAGGCGATCGCCGTGTTGGATCAGGGGCTGGCGCGTCAGCCCGACGACTGGGTGCTGATTAAGGAAAAAGCGTCGGCTCTGCAGGCAGCCGGGCGCAATGAAGAAGCTCTCAAACTGGCGAGCGAGGCGCTGGCGTCCGATTCGATCCGCATCCTGCTGAACGCCGGCGCTCTGCATCGCAGCCGGGGCTTCAGCCTGATCGAACTGCAGCGGTTGCCGGAAGCTCGCGCCGCCTATGACGAGGCGTTGAAGTTGGACCCTGAAGATCGATCCGCCAAGGCTCAGCTTGCCTATATCGACGGTCTGGAGGCGGGGCAGGCGCCCACTGCGCCGGTCGTCATGACGCCGTCGGCCGCAGCGGGAAAACCGGCGAACCCTTAGGACCCGCCGGACGGCAAGCCTGGCCTTACCCTCTCACGAGCCGCAGGAACTCCTCGCGGGTGCGCGGGTCTTCGCGGACGGCGCCCAGCAGGCAGCTGGTCGACAGACTGGCGCCCGGAACGTCGACGCCGCGCATGGTCATGCAGCTGTGCTCGGCCTCGATGACCACCCCGACGCCGAGCGGACGCAGCACGTCCTGGATGGCGTTGGCGATCTCGGAGGTCATCTTCTCCTGGATCTGCAGGCGGCGGGCGTAGCCGCGCACCACGCGGGCCAGTTTGGAGATGCCGACGACCCGGTCGGTCGGCAGATAGGCGACGTGCGCCTTGCCCACCACCGGCAGCATGTGGTGTTCGCAGAAGCTGACGAAGCGGATGTCCTTCAGCACGACCAGCTCGTCGTAGCCGCCGACCTCCTCGAAGGTCTTTTCCAGATAGTCGCGCGGCTCGACCTCATAGCCCTGGAACAGCTCGCGATAGGATTTGGTCACGCGCTTGGGCGTTTCAATCAGGCCTTCGCGGTCAGGGTTGTCGCCGGCCCAGCGGATCAGGGTGCGGACGGCGGCTTCGGCTTCTTCCTGGGAAACGGCGGGGGAAAAGGGGGTCTGGTCGCTCATGACAGGCTGCATACCCCCCTGCGCCGGTTTTGGAAACGGCGCCGCTGTTTAAAACAGTCTCTTTCCGGCTCAGGACAAACGAACCAGCTCGACGCGGCGATTGCGGGCGCGGCCTTCGTCGCTGGCGTTGTCGGCGACGGGCTTGTCGGCGCCGAAGCCCTTGGCCTCCAGTCGCTGGGCGTCGATCCCCTGCTGCGTCAGGGCGGCGACCACGGCGCGGGCGCGTTCCTCGGACAGGGGGCGGTTGCGCGCGGGCGCGCCGGTGTTGTCGGTGTGGCCCTCGACAGACAGGCGCAGGCCCGCATCCTCCTTCAGCAGTTGGGCGACGGCGTCGACCTGCGGCCGCGACGCGTCCAGGATGTCGGCCTTGTCCAGAGCGAACTCGACCGGCACGGCGACGCGGCCGTCGGCGGCGATCTTTTTCGCCAGTTCGCTGGCGGGCAGCAGGCCGGCGGTCGGGACCAGGGCCTTGATCTCGGCGACGGCCAGGGAGCCGGACGCGCTGCCGACATGCAGGTGGACCCAGACGGTGCGGTCCGCCTGGCGGATGACCCAGGTCTGCGACGGGTCGTTGTAGATGTCGCCGAGGCCGTCCAGCGCGGCCAGCTGCACGGCTTCGGGCAGGGCATGGGCGGCTTCACTCGGGATCTGACCGTCGAAGATGCGCACGGCGCCGGCGTCCTTCAGCGCGTGCTCCATGTTCCGCAGCAGTTCCAGCCTCGAGAAGGTCTTGTCGCTGTCGTTGGTGATCCGAACCTGATGGATGCGGCCTTCGACCATCTCGAAGCGTGATCCGGTCCAGAAGGGGAAGTCGGCGAATTCCTGCGTCTCGCTGTTCTGCGGCTTGTAGCCCTCAGGCAGGCGCAGATAGGGGAAGTCGCCCAGGCTGGCGGTCGACAGCGCCACGCCGTTCACGTCGAAGGCGCCCGTTGCGGCGGCCGACGCGCCCTCGGCCGGAGCCGCGGTCGTCTCGGTCTGTTCCGGCGCCTTGTTGTCGCACGCGGCGACCAGCGACGCCGAGGCCGCGATCATCAGGACGGAGGCGAGACGCAGGAACGGTTTCATGGGGCATCCTTCAGGCGTGGAATCGAGGAGGGCGAAACCGTTCGTCTAGTCGCCGGTGTTGTCAATCGCGTGAAACGGCCTCGACCGGAACCCTGACCTCCTTCTCTCGTCCTAACGTCGCGTTAACCATCCTGTCGGCATTTTCTGCCCACTGTCCCGCGCGTGTGTTCGGGGCGCTTCGGGGATCGGCGATGAACGGCGCGGAAGTTCTGGATGTGGGTCGCGACGCCCTGTGGCTGACGATCCAGCTGTGCCTGCCGGCCCTGATCGTGGCCCTGGTCGTCGGCGTGGCCATCGGTCTGTTCCAGGCCCTGACCCAGATCCAGGAGCAGACCCTGGTCTATGCGCCCAAGATCGTCGCCGTCTTCGTGTCGCTGCTGCTGTTCCTGCCGCTGATGGGCGCGCTTCTGGGCGGCTTCATGCGCGAGATCGCCGCCCGCATCGCGGGCATGTAGGCGAGGGCGAGAGGGCATGGAGCCTTACGCCACGGCGGAACAGGTCTGGGCCGGGGGGCTGATCTTCGCGCGCGTCGGGGCGATCCTGATGCTGCTGCCCGGCTTCGGCGAATCCTATGTGCCGCCAAGGGTGCGCCTGTCGCTCGCTCTGGTGCTGTCGCTGGCGCTGTGGCCCATCGTGGGAAGCAGCCTGCCCGCTCTTCCGGCGACCTTGGGGGCCACCGTCGGCTGGGTGATCCGCGAGGTGCTGACCGGCCTGGCCATCGGCGCCGTCCTGCGCAGCTTCATGACCGCCATGACCACGGCGGGCGAGATCGTCTCCCTGCAGACGACGCTCGGCTTCTCCCAGACCGCCAACCCCCTGCAGGCCCAGCCCGGCACGACCCTGTCGGCCTTCCTGATGCTGCTGGGCGTGACCCTGGTGTTCGCCACCAACACCCATCACCTGTTCATCGGCGGCATGGTCGGCTCCTATGAGGCCATCGCCCCGGCCAGGCCGCTGATCGTGTCGGACTTCACCGCCATGGCGGTGCGGACCCTGAGTCAGAGCTTCATGCTGGGGGTGCAGCTGGCGGCGCCGGTTCTGGTCTTCGCCCTGATCTTCAACCTGGCCTCCGGGCTGGTGGCGCGGGTCATGCCCAGCTTCCAGGTCTATTTCGCCGCCGCGCCGCTCAGCGTCATCCTGGGCCTGTCGGTGTTCACCCTGAGCCTGGGCGTGCTGGGGACGGTCTTCATCGACCGCTACCGCTCGGTGGCGGCCTTCTTCACGGGAGGCGCCGTTGGCTGACGGCCCCGATCCCGAGTCGAAAACAGAAGACGCCACCCCGCGAAAACTCGAGGATGCGCGGAAAAAGGGCGACGTCGCCAAGTCGCCGGACGTGGCGGCCGCCCTGTCGCTGGCCGGGGCGGCGGGCGTGCTGCTGGCCGGCGGCGGCTGGTTCTCGACCCGGATCGCCGAGGCGCTGACTCCCTTCCTGGCCCAGCCGCACGCCATGATCGGCGGGTTGGAGGCGGGGGCGGGCGTCGAGATCGGCATGCGCGCCGTCTGGGCGGCGGCGCCCTTTCTGGCGGCCCTGATGTTCGCGGTCATCCTGGGCGGGGCGGGCGGCAATCTGGCGCAGTCCGGCCTCATCTTCACCACCGAGAAGATCAAGCCCAAATGGTCCAAGGTGAATCCGTTGGAGGGCTTCAAGCGCATCTTCGGCCCGGACGGTCTGGTGCAGTTCCTCAAGACCTTCATCAAGCTGGTCGCCATCGGCCTTGTCTGCTGGTGGGTGCTGAAGCCTCACACGCGCGAGCTTGAGAACCTGGCCGCCATGAGCCCGGCCTCCATCCTGCCCTTCGCGCGCGACCTGGCCCTGGCGCTGATGCTGTCGGCCCTGGTGTTTCTGGGACTGACCGCGGGGGCCGACTATCTGTGGCAGCGGATGCGCTTCGCCAAGCGGATGCGGATGACCAAGGAAGAGCTGAAGGAAGACTTCAAACAGTCCGAAGGCGACCCGCACGTAAAGGCCAAGCTGCGTCAGATCCGTATGCAGCGCGGTCGTCAGCGGATGATGCAGGCCGTGCCCGACGCCACCGTCATCATCACCAACCCGACCCACTATTCGGTCGCCCTCCGCTATGAGCCGGACCAGGGCGACGGCGCGCCCGTCTGCGTCGCCAAGGGCGTCGACGCCCTGGCCCTGCGCATCCGCGAGGTGGCCAGGGAGCACGACGTGCCCATCGTCGAGAACGTGCCCCTGGCCCGCGCCCTCTATGCGGCGGTCGAGGTGGACGACATCATTCCGCGCGAACATTTCGAGGCGGCGGCCAAGGTCATCGGCTTCGTCATGCAGCAGAGGAAGCGGCGATGAGGGGCGAAGGCGCCGTCTCTCCCTCCCCTTCATGGGGAGGGTGGCTGAGGCCGTCAGGCCGAAGCCGGGTGGGGGCGTCTTGGCTGGTCAAGCGCTGCATCCAGCGTCACCTCGTCCTCCCCACCCGGTCGCTGCGCGACCACCCTCCCCATGAAGGGGAGGGAGAGGCGTCTCGGCTGCGCGTTAGGGCGCGTGAAAGAGCTTCGGTATGCTGACGAACCCTGATTCGCCCGGGCGAGACGCCATGACCATTTCCCGACCGCAGGACCGCCAGAAGGCTCGCGCCGTGCGTCGCCCGCGCTTCGATCCGTGGCTGGTCGTGATGGCGGTCGGCTTCGCCCTGGCGATCGCGGCCATCGCCTATCCGGCGTTTCGGGCCAGCGCCTTCACCGCGCCGGGGCTGATCCTGATCTTCGCAGCGGGGGCGACGGCGCTGATCTGGCTGTCGGCGTTCGGCCGGTCCGAGCGGCGTCCCGCAGCGGGCGACACGGCGGTCGAGATGCTGGACGCCATGGCCGAGCCCGCCGCCCTCGTCTGGCCGTCGGGCCAGGTGCTGGCCTACAACGCCGCCTGGGCCGAGGAGAACGGGGCCGTCACCACCCTGCCCAGATCCGGCAAGGGAGGGGGCAAGTCCGCCCAGGCTCTCTACATGGCCTTCGCCCAGGCGCGCGAGGGACATCAGGGCCGCGCCATCGTCCAGATCGGCGCGCGTGAGATCGAGGTGCTGATCGGCCAGGCGGGGCAGGGGCGTTTCCTGGTCCGCGCCGCGCCCGACGCCGTCCTGCCGCTGGCTCCGTCCGCGCCCGCCGCGCCCCAGCCCGCCGCCCCGACGGGCGAAGCCCGCGCCATGGCGGCCGGCGCCCCCTTCGGCTCGGCCGTGATCGGCGGCGAGGACCTGTTCGCCGGCCGGGTCGAGGAACCGAATGCGGCCCTGGCCCTGCTGACCGGCCCTGCCGCCTCGGGCGACGCCGCCTTCGGCCATCTGTTCGACCCGGCGGGCGTGGCCGAGGCCAGGACCAAGCTGGAGGCCGGATCGTCCGGCCCGATCGAGCTGATCGCCCGCGCCCACCCGGATCGCCAGCTGCACCTCTATGTCGCGCCCGAAGGCGATCGGCGCCGCGTCTGGCTGTTCGACGTGGCGGCGCAGAAGTCGATGGAGCTGCAGCTGTCGCAGGCCCAGAAGATGCAGGCCGTGGGCCAGCTGGCGGGCGGGGTGGCGCACGACTTCAACAACCTGCTGACGGCCATCCAGCTGCAGCTGTCCGGCCTGCTGGAGCGGCACCCGGTCGGCGATCCCTCCTATGAGGGGCTGAACGAGATCCGTCAGACGGCCATCCGCGCCGCCGATCTGGTGCGCAAGCTGCTGGCCTTTTCGCGCAAGTCGACGGTGCGGCGCGAGCGGCTGGACCTGGGCGAACTGGTCGGGGAATTCGCCGTGCTGTTGCGTCGCCTGCTGCGCGAGGACGTGCGGCTGGAAACGGACTACGGTCGCGACCTGCCGCTGGTGCTGGCCGACAAGAGCCAGCTGGAGACGGCGGTGATGAACCTGGCCGTCAACGCCCGCGACGCCATGCGCGGCGTGGTCGAGCCGGGCGCGGGCGTGGTCACGATCAAGACCCGTCGTCTGACCGGCGCGCAGGCGCGCGACCTGGGCTGGCGCGAGGCGTCCGAGGACGTCGCCCTGATCGAGGTGTCGGACACCGGCCCCGGCGTGCCGACGGCCCTGCTGGACAAGATCTTCGAGCCCTTCTTCACCACCAAGGCGGTGAACGAGGGGACGGGCATGGGTCTGGCCACCGTCTACGGCATCGCCCAGCAGGCGGGGGGGCACATCACCGTCGCCAATCTGGAGAATGCGGGCGCCGCCTTCCGCATCTTCCTGCCTGCCGCCACGGCCGAGGAGCTGGTCGAGGCCCCGGTGGTCGAGAAGGTCGTCAAGGCGCCGCGCGACCTGTCGGGCGCCGGCCGCATCCTGTTCGTCGAAGACGAGGCCGCCGTGCGCGGCATCGCCGCCCGCCTGCTTCGCCAGCGCGGCTATGAGGTGATCGAGGCCGCCGACGGCGAGGAGGCCCTGGTCCTGGCCGAGGAATGGGCGGGCCAGATCGACATGCTGATCTCGGACGTCATCATGCCGGGGCTGGACGGGCCGTCGCTGCTGAGGAAGGCGCGGCCCTTCCTGGGCGACGCGCCGGTGATGTTCATCTCGGGCTATGCCGAGAGCGACTTCTCGGACCTGCTGCAGGACGAGGTGGGGGTCTCCTTCCTGCCCAAGCCGCTGGACATCAAAACCCTGGCCGAACGGGTGAAGCAGGAGCTTCACGCGGGCTGATGCAGGGCGAGGGCGTCAGGCCCTCAGGTCGAGCCGATCGTCCGACGACCAGCGCCGCTCCCGCGCGGCTTCGTGCAGGGTGTCGGCGAGATCGATCAGCTGATGACGGCGGAGACGCGGAATCACTTCCAGCAACTGCAGGCGCAGGCTTTCGGCTTCGGCGTCGGAGAGGAAGGCGTCGCGAGAACGACCAGACATGGCGCACCGCCCTGAAAAGCGACCGGAAAGACGGTCAGGGGCGTTCGGAAAACAGCTATTTCGCGCTTTAGGTTCCGAAAATCGGCTTTGGCTCGAGAATTGTGAACAAAGGCGACGTTCAAGGCTTGGGTATGTCGCGCGCGGCCCTAGATAGGGTCCAGAGGAATCAAACGCCGTAAAGAGGAGTCTCCCATGGCCTTCACCCTGCCCCCGCTGCCCTACGCCTATGACGCGCTGGAGCCGGCCATCGACAAGGAGACGATGACCTTCCACCACGACAAGCATCACCAGACCTACGTCGACAATCTGAACAAGGCGATCGACGCCGACGCCTCGCTGCAGGGCAAGTCGCTCGAAGACCTGTTCGCCCAGATGTCGAAGCTGCCCAAGGCGGTCCGCAACAACGGCGGCGGCCACTGGAACCACAGCCTGTTCTGGGAACTGCTGGCCCCGGCCGACAAGGCGGGCGCGCCCTCGGCCGAACTGGCAGCCAAGATCGACGCCGAACTGGGCGGCATGGACAAGTTCAAGGCTGACTTCGACGCCGCCGGCGCCGGCCAGTTCGGCTCGGGCTGGGCCTGGCTGATCCTGCAGGACGGCAAGCTGAAGGTCACCTCGACCCCGAACCAGGACAACCCGCTGATGGACGTGGCCGACGAGAAGGGCGCCGTCCTTCTGGCCGCCGACGTGTGGGAGCACGCCTACTACCTCAAATACCAGAACCGCCGCGTCGACTACCTCAAGGCCTTCTGGTCGGTGGTGAACTGGAACAAGGTCAACGAACTGTACGAAGCCGCCAAGGGCTGATCGTCGCGCGTCTGAGCGCCTGATCTGCGGCCGCCGTTTCCGAAGGGAAGCGGCGGCCGTTTTCATTTAGTCCGCCTGCTCGGCCATGACGGCGGCCAGCAGCGCCTCGCCGTCCTGTAGGGCCCTGTTCTTCAGGGCGGCGGGGTCAAGGACCTGACCGTCCAGTATGATTTGACGCAGGCGTCGGGTGTCGCGGATGTCCTGCGACGGGTCGCCCTCCACGACCAGCAGGTCGGCGCGGCGTCCCACGGCGATGCGGCCGATGTCCTCGCGTTGCAGGATGTCCGCTGCGGTTCCGGTCGCCGACGACAGCGCCTGGAGGGGACTCAGGCCCGCGCGGGTCATCAGCTCCATTTCCAGATGAAGACCGCCGCCCGGCAGGTTGTAGGCGCCGGCGGGGGTGTCGGAGCCTGCGCCTATGCGGCCGCCCAGTTGGGCCAGACGCACCATCACGGCTGCGCCGACGCGGGCGTCCAGCCTCGCCTTGCCGTTGCTCTCGGCATTGGCGTGGAAATGCTGATGGACGCCGCGCCATTGCTGATCCAGCCCGCCGCGGACCGACCCCTGCGCATCGCCCAACGGCAGATCGGCCAACACCGGATCGGGCGATTGCGTCTCGGCGGTGAAGTGGGAGACGGACAGGGTGGGGACCAGCGCCGTCTGCGCCGTCAGCAATGCGCGGGCCAGCTGATCGATCAGGGCTGGATCGAGAACGTCTGCGTCCAGATCGCCGCCCAGACGACGGTAGGCCAGGGCCGCGCCGCTGGCGTGCTCCAGACTGTCCAGGCCCAAGGCGGCGGCTTGAAGGAGATCGACCTCCGCGCCTCCGAGACCGCGCGTCGAGGCCATGCCCAGATCGGCCATGGTCGGCAGGCCCAACGCCCTGGCGCGCTGAACAGCGGCGGTGAAGGCGTCGGGCGGCAGCTGTTCGTACAGCTTGACCCAGTCGGCGCCTTCCGCCGCCAGGGCGTCCACGGCGGCGATCGCCTGCTCGGGCGTCCCCGCGATCAACAGTTCGACGCCTTCCAGGGACGGGCCGTCGGCCGGGCGCGCGGGCGACGGCCCGTCCGGCTCCGCCGCAGGGTAGAAGCGCTTGATGATGCTGTTCTCGCCGTCCAGCATCGGCCCGGCCCAGACCAGACGGGTCTGCGGCGCGGGCAGGGCCTTCAGGGCCCGGACCATCGCCAGATCGGTGTTGGCGGACCGCACCGTGGTCACGCCCGAAGCCAGGAACCAGCCATAGTAGTGGGGGCGCGGGTGGGCGTGCAGATCGATCAGGCCCGGCATGATGCTGCCTTCGCCCGCGTCGATGAAAACGGCGCCTGGAGGCGCGGGGCAATCGGCCGCCTTGCCGACGCAGGTGATGACGCCGTCGATCGCCACGACCCGGCCCTGAGGGATCGGCGCCGCGCCCGAGCCGTCGATGATCCGACCGGAGAGCACAAGGGCGTCGGGTCGGTCGGCCTCGCCGGCCTGCGCCGCCGTCGCGGTCAGAACGGCCAGGGCCGTCGCCGCCGTGCGCCAGAGCTTGCCCATCATGTCGTCTCCTCCCGAGCTGTTTCTTCTGGTTCGGACAACTGCACGGGCGGAGGCTGCAGGCTCAAGTTTCCTTTCTGTCATGCTGGAGGCGAGAACGGCCGCCGACATTGACTCCCGGCCTCGCCGCCTTCATAAGCCCGGCCTTCTCGCACCGGGTTTCGCCCGAGGCGCGATGTCTATTACGGACGATGCGTGGACCGCCGTTGAGATCGCCGCTCCAATAGGGGAGGGGCCGGGCCGCATCATGATGAAGAGTGACACATGTCCAAGCGCCATAGCGCCAAGTACAAACTCGACCGGGCCATGGGTGAAAACCTGTGGGGTCGCGCCAAGTCTCCCGTCAACAAGCGTTCCTACGGCCCCGGCCAGCACGGCCAGCGCCGCAAGTCCAAGGTCTCTGACTTCGGCCTGCAGCTGAAGGCCAAGCAGAAGCTGAAGGGCTACTACGGCAACATCACCGAGAAGCAATTCGCGGCGACCTACGCCGAAGCCGCCCGCCGCAAGGGCAACACCTCGGAAAACCTGATCGGTCTGCTGGAATCGCGTCTGGACGCCATCGTCTACCGCGCCAAGTTCGTGCCGACCGTCTGGGCCGCCCGTCAGTTCGTCTCGCACGGCCACGTGACCGTGGACGGCAAGAAGGTCGACATCGGTTCGTACCGCGTCAAGCCGGGCCAGGTCATCGAGGTCAAGGAAAAGTCGCGCAACATGGCTCTGGTGCTCGAAGCCCAGCAGTCGAGCGAGCGCGATCTGCCTGACTATCTGGAGCTGGGCGATCGTGGTTTCTCGGTCCGTTACGGCCGCGTGCCGGAACTGTCCGACGTTCCGTACCCGGTGAAGATGGAGCCGAACCTGGTCGTCGAATACTACTCCTCGTAAGTTCGACGGACCTGCCCGATCCGTCGGGCGCGGTTTCAGGATCAAGAAGAGGCTCCGGCTCGCCGGGGCCTCTTTTTTTATCCGACGCAGCGGCGGTTCCCTTTTGGGCCAAACCAAGGCATGTTGCGCCGGCTGTCAGGATCGAGCCGCGGGAGGCTGAAATGAGATATCGGATCGCTTTCTGCGCCGCTGTGGCGCTATCCGTCGTCCTGACCGGCTGCGCCCAGAAGCCGGGCTCGCTGGTGCGGACCGAAGGGATGCCGGGCCAGCTGGAGCCGATCCACGCCGCCGCCTTCACCCGCGACCTGGCCGTGTTCCGCGTCAGCTCCAACGGCTGCACCGACAAGAGCGACGTGAAGCCCTTCATCACCCGGCTCAAGGATTCGGCGGTCATCACCCTGCGTCGCCTGGACGAGGATCGCTGCACCCGTCCGATCAAGGGCGGGGTCCAGGTCGAATGGACCTTCCAGGAACTGGGCCTGCCGCCCGGCGCCAATGTCGTGGTCAACAACCCCTACATGATGGACGGCGCGGCCGTAGCCATCAGCCAGTGAGGGCGAAGGCCGTTAGGGCGGCCTTTTTCAACTTTCCTTTATCCATATCGAAACAGCCAGGGTTAACGCCTGGGAGCTAGAACGGCCGGCTCTTTTCCTCCCCGGCGTCTTCCATGCGTGTCCTGACCTGCCTTACCGACGAGCATCATCTGGGGCTCGTCGCCCTCGCTGCCCTGATCTGCCTGCTGGGCAGCTTCATCACCACAGGACTGTTGAAAAGGGTCAGGGAGAACGCAGGGATGGCTCGTCTGTCCTGGCTCTTCCTGGGCGCCGTCGCGGGCGGGGCGACGATCTGGTGCACCCACTTCGTGGCCATGATCGCCTACCGGCCAGGCGTCGAGACGGCCTATGAGCCGCTGCTGACGGGCGTCTCCCTGGCGGTGGCGATTCTGGGCGTCGGCCTGGCGCTGGCGGCCGCCTCCATGCGCCGCCGGTTCTCCGTCGAGGCTGGCGGGATCTTGTTCGGCGCGGCCGTGGCGGCAATGCACTTTGTGGGAATGGCGGCCCTGTCGGTCGAGGGCGTGGTTCATTGGTCGGCCGTCTATCTGGCCGTATCCGTCGCCGGTTCGGTGCTGTTCGGCGCTCTGAGCTTCCATCTGGCGTCGGCCGACGACCGTTACGCCCGGTTGAAGGGCGGAGCGGCCATGGTGCTGGGCATCGTCTGCCTGCACTTCACCGCCATGGCGGCGATGACGGTCATCCCCCTGGCGCCGCTGGACGGCATGCTGACGGGCGAGAACGCGCGTGGCGTGCTGGCGCTGGGCGTGGCCGGGGTGGGCCTGCTGGTTCTGGGCGCCGGGGCCGCCAGCCACGCTCTGGACCGCGAGGCTCTGGCGCAGAACCGTGAACGCCTGCAGTACTTGCTCGAGACCGGCGTGGACGGCATGGCGATCGAGCGGGACGGCGTCATCGTCGCCGTCAACGAAGTGCTGGCGGAACTGACGGGCGCGGATCGCCAGGCCCTGATCGGCTCGGATCTGGAGGCCTGGGTGCAGGACGCCCGCCGTCTCGATGACGGGGCTGTGACCCAGACCGTGTTGATGGCGAAGGGACAGGAGATTCCCGTCGAACTATCGGCCCGTCGTGACCTCACCGCGCGCAGCCGCACCATGATCTACGCCGTACGCGACCTGCGCGCCCGCATGGCCCAGGAGCGCCGCATCGCCCATCTGGCGCGCAACGACAGCCTGACCGGTCTGCCGAACCGCGCCTCCTTCTTGGAGCGTCTGACCCGCCAGAAGCAGACCGCCGCCGAGGGGGAGGCCCTGGCCCTGTTCGCCCTGGACCTGGACCGGTTCAAGGAAGTCAATGATCTGTACGGTCACGCGGTTGGAGACCAGTTGCTGTGCGTCATCGCCGAGCGCATGAAGGGGGCGCTGCGCGAGGGCGAGTTCATCGCGCGCCAGGGCGGCGACGAATTCCTGGCCCTGGCCTCGGTCGCCGACCGGGACGAGGCTCGCGCTGTCGCCGAGCGCCTGCGTCAGGCCGTTGTTCAGACCGTGACCCTCGACCACGCCGACCTGTCCTGCGGCGCCAGCATCGGGGTGGCGCTGTGGCCTGAGGACGCCCACGACGTCTCTACCCTGATCAACAACGCCGACCTGGCCATGTATCGCGCCAAGGCCTCCCTGACCCAGGACGTCTGCTTCTATGAGGCGGACATGGACCAGGCGGTCCGTGCGCGCCGTCGTGTGACCCAGGCCCTGCGTGAGGCGCTCGAGAATGAGCGGTTCGAGCTGCATTACCAGGTCCAGGCCTCGGTCGAGACCGGCAAGGCCACCGGCTATGAAGTTCTGCTGCGCTGGAAGGATCACGACGGCCGCTACATCTCGCCGGCCGACTTCATCCCTGTGGCCGAGGAGAACGGTCTGATCCTGCCGATCGGCGAATGGGTGCTGCGCCAGGCCTGCCGTCAGGCCGCCGCCTGGGCCGAGCCTCATCGCATCGCCGTGAACCTGTCGCCGGTCCAGTTGAGCCACGTCGACCTGCCTCGTCTGGTGCACCAAATCCTGCTGGAGACCGGCCTGGCGCCGTCGCGCCTGGAGCTGGAGATCACCGAGACGGCCATGATCACCGACATGGAGCGCACCACCCATGTGTTGCGCCAGCTGAAGGCTCTGGGCGTGAGCATCGCCATGGACGACTTCGGCACGGGCTATTCCTCCCTGTCGACGCTGAAGGCCTTCCCCTTCGACAAGATCAAGCTAGACCGCTCCTTCATGACCGAACTGGACGGCGAGGCGCCGCAGTCGCGGGCCATCATCCGCGCCGTCCTGACCATCGGCGAAAGTCTGTCGATCCCGGTCCTGGCCGAAGGCGTCGAAACCGCGGAGCAGTTGGCCTTCCTGCGCGCCCAGGGCTGCAATGAGGTGCAGGGCTACCTGCTGGGTCGGCCTCAGCCCGAGGCCGACGCCTTGTTGAACGGCGCGGTCAGGATCGCTGCGACGGAAACCGCCGAGCCTCAGGCCGAGCGCGCGGCGGCGTAGCCCGGCCAGTGCGTCGCGTCCGCCCGTTCGTACTGGACGGGCAGGGCCTCTTCCGCGCCCAGGGCGACGGCGGCGTGATGGCCCCAGTTCGGGTCGTCCAGAACCGCGCGGGCGACGGCGATCAGGTCGGCCTTGCCCTCGGTCAGCACCGCTTCGGCCTGTTGCGGCGTGACGATCATGCCCACGGCCATGACGTTGGCCTCGGGGACCGCCGCCTTGACCGCCTCAGCGAAGGGAAACTGATAGCCCGGCTGGTCGCCGGGGATGCGCGCGGTCGCGACGTTGCCGCCGCTGGTAAGGTGCAAGTAGTCATAGCCCATCTCGTGCAGGGCCTGGCCGAAGACGGCGGCCTCGTCCGGGGTGATGCCGCCCTCGGTCCAGTCCGAACCGTTGAAGCGGACGCCCAGGGCCTTGGTCCGGGGCCAGGCGTCGCGCAGGGCCTGGGCGACGCCCAAGGGGAAGCGCATCCGGTTCTCCAGCGAGCCGCCGTATTCGTCTGTCCGTTCGTTCGACAACGGCGAGAGGAACTGGGTCAGCAGGTAGCCGTGGGCGGCGTGCAGCTCGACAAGGTCGAACCCGGCGCGGTCGGCGCGCTCGGCCGCATCGACGAAGGCGGCGACCACGCGATCCATGCCCGCCTGGTCCAGGGCGGTCGGCGTGTGCCAGTCGTCGCGATAGGGCTGGGCCGAGGCGGAGAAGGTCTCCCACGCCTTGTCCGCCGGCGCCGGCCCGCCCCGGTCGATCCACGGCGGATTGGTCGAGGCCTTGCGTCCGGCGTGGGCCAGCTGAATCCCGATCGGCGTGTCCGAATAGGTGCGGATGTCGCGGATGATCCGGGCGAAGGCGGCTTCCTGCTCGTCGTTCCATAGGCCGGTGTCGGCCCAGGAGATGCGGCCCGCCGCCTCGACGCCCGTGGCTTCGATCACCGCCAGTCCGGCGCCCGACAGAGCCAGTCTGGCCACATGCTGGGCGTGCCAGGGCTGAGGAACGCCGTCCACGGCCGAATACTGGCACATGGGGGCGATGACGATGCGGTTCTTCAGCGTCAGCGGCCCGACGGCGCGCGGGGTGAACAGCAGGCTCATGCGTGAATCTCTCGATGAACCCCGGGGAGGCGGGGCACAGTAGCTATGACTGTGGCGGTTGGGTTCAAGGCCTCCCTTTCCGATTATTCACGTGATCCCCAACCGCGAGGCTGGCAGTTTGCCGCCAACCAACAAGGGGAACACCTATGCGTCGTCTCATCATCGCCCTCGCCGTCGCCGCGGTCGCCGCGCCCATGCTGTCGGGCTGCATCATCATCGCCACCGAGAAGCCGACCACCCGCGTCATCCACTCGGCCCCTGCCGAGGCGAACTGATGCGCCTGGCCGTCGTCGCCGCCGTCGCCCTGCTGCCGCTGCTGGGCGGTTGCGTCATCTATTCCAACGAGGGCGGAGAGAAGGTCTCGATCGTCACGGACCAGAGCGCGGCTCGGGACGAGCCGCTGGAAGCCGTCCGCAAGGTCGATTTCGACGGCCAGCGCCTGAACGTCGTCGTCGGCTCTAACGGCTGCACCGAGGCGTCCAGTTTCGAGGTGCAGATCAAGGACGGCGATCCCGCCGAATTGACCCTGGCCCGCCGTTCGCCTGACCTGTGCAAGGCCCTGGTCCCTGAGGGCAAGACGGTCAGCTGGACCTATGAAGAGTTGGGTCTGGAGCGCGGCCAGCCCGTGCGCGTGCTGAATCCGATCAGCCTGTAGGCCCGGCCCTGAAGAGGCGTCAGGCGCCGAATGCGCCTGACAGCACGCCGAACAGCGGGTTCGGCCGCCCCTCGTCGTTGAACAGCAGCGGACTGTCCTTGCCGTCGTCGTTCTCGGCGCGGCGCAGCCAGGAGTCGCTGTCGCGCACGCCCCAGACGGTGAAGGCGAACCGCTGCGCGGGCGGCAGGTCCATGAAGGCTTCCGCCAGTTCGGCCACGCGCGCCGTCTGCTGTTCGCGTCGCTGGGCGCCGGGACGCAGGTCGGGCATCCGGCCGCCGCGTTTCAGAGAGGCGTCCAGTTCGGAGACATGGATGGGCAGGCCGAACTGGCGGGCCTCGTTCATGAAGCCGGCGATCCGGCCGTCGGGGATTTCGATGTCGAGGTGAGACTGGACGCCGATGCCCTGAACCGGGGCGCCCGCCTTCAGCAGCCGCTCGACCAGACGCAGGAAGGCGGCGCCCTTCTTGGGCGTGTTCTCCAGATTGTAGTCGTTCAGGAACAGGGTCGCCTCGGGCGCAGCGATGCGGGCCTGTTCGAAGGCGCGGATGATATAGGCGTCGACGCCGCCCAGGCCCTGGCTCCACACGCAGTCGCGATAGCCGCTCCCGTCATCCTCGACCGGTTCGTTGACCACGTCCCAGCCGACGATCTGGCTGCGCCAGCGCCCGGCGACCTCGGCGATATAGCGGTCGTGTTCGGCGATGAAGCGCGGGCGGTCATCGACGATGGCGGTGAACCACGGATGATCCTGCGCATACCAGATCAGGGCGTGACCGAAGAGGCGGATGCCCAGATCGCGCGCGAAATAGGCGATGCGGTCCGGCGCGTCGAAGCGCAGGGAGCCGTCCTTCTGGAGGATGTATTCCATCTTCATCTCCCACTCGGGCGTGAGCTGGGAGAAGTGGGTGGAGACCAGACGGAACCAGTCCTGATCGGACAATTGGCCCGACATGGCGACGGTCCCGACAGGGAAGGACGCGATGGACTTCAGCGGGCGGATGGGACCGGTCGGCGACGGAGCAGGCGCCTCGCCCGCGCCGCAGGACGCGAGCGCGAGGGTCGAAGCCAGCAGGGCGCGGCGGTCGATCACAGCGCTTCTCCCTCCCCTTCATGGGGAGGGTGGTCGCGAAGCGACCGGGTGGGGAGGGCCAGGCGATCCTGGCCTCGGCGCTTGAATAGCCACGTCGCCCCCACCCGGCCTCGGCCTGACGGCCTCAGCCACCCTCCCCATGAAGGGGAGGGAGAGGCGCCGCTGCTGCTTTCAGCCACGGCGACGCAGGCCCATTTCGTCATAGGCGGCGGCCTCGCGCTTGGCGGCGGCCATCAGCTTGTTCAGCCGGGTGGTCTCGGCGACGTGCTCGAACTTCTTCAGTTCCTCGAAGGCGCCGGTCAGGGCGTCGCGGGCGCCTTCTTCCTCGGCGGCGACGGCGGCGACCTCGGCCTCGGCGTCGGCGCGGCGCTGCTTCCAGCCGGTGAGATAGGCCTGCAGCATCATGCCTGACGACGGGTCGTGCCGCGCATTCTCACGCTCGACCTCGGCCTCGGCGTCCAGGACGGCGACCCGCATCTCGGCCTCGGCCTTGCGGGCGCTGATTTCGGCCAGACGCTTCTGCAGCGTCTCGACCTCATAGTTGGAGATGCGGATCAGGGATTGGGCCCAGGCCGTCATGCGTCGTCTCCCGCGATCATTTGTCCACCATGCCTTGGTTCAGGATGGTTTCAAGTCTGTCGAAACTGTCGGCCAGGCGCGTCACGTCGTCCTTGTCCTGGGTCAAGAAGCCTTCCAGGGCCGGGTTCAGGGCGATGGCGCGGTCGACGATGGGGTCGGCCCCGGTGCGATAGGCGCCGATGCGGATCAGCTCTTCCATGTTGGAATAGGCGCTCAGGCACTGGCGCGCGCGGCGGTTCAGCTCGCGCTCGGGCGGGGACTGGTTGCCGGGCATGGTGCGGCTGACGGACTTCAGCACGTCGATGGCGGGGAAGCGGCCGCGCTCGGCGATCTTGCGGTCCATGACGATGTGGCCGTCCAGGATGCCGCGCACCGCGTCGGCGATCGGCTCGTCATGGTCGCCCCCGTCCACCAGTACGGTGAACAGGGCGGTGATCGGCCCCGCCTCGGTCCCGTCCGGCCGGATCGGCCCCGGCCCGGCGCGCTCCAGCAGCTTGGGCAGTTCGGTGAAGACGGTGGGGGTATAGCCCTTGGTCGTCGGCGGTTCGCCCGCCGCCAGGCCGATCTCGCGCTGGGCCATGGCGAAGCGGGTGACGCTGTCCATCAGGCACAGCACCTCCAGCCCCTGATCGCGGAAGAACTCGGCCACGGCCATGGTCATATAGGCGGCCTGACGCCGTTTCAGCGCCGGCTCGTCGCTGGTGGCGACTACGACGACGGCGCGCTTCAGCCCCTCTTCGCCCAGGGTCTCCTCGATGAACTCGCGAACCTCGCGGCCCCGCTCGCCGATCAGGCCGACCACCACGACGTCGCAGGTCGCCTGTCGCGCCAGCATGGACAGCAGCACCGACTTGCCCACGCCCGAACCGGCGAAGATGCCCAGGCGCTGCCCTCGGCTGGTGGTGGTGAAAACGTCCATCGCCCGAACGCCCAGATCCAGCCGCTCGCCCACCCGGCCGCGCGAATGGGCGGGCGGCGGCGGGGCGCGCAAGGGATAGGGGACGAGGCCCGGCGTCAACGGCCCCAGGCCGTCGATCGGTTCGCCGAAGGAATCGATGATGCGGCCCAGCCAGGCGGTGGTGGGGCGCACGCTGGCGGCTGTGTCGATGATCCTGATGTCGGCGCCGGGCGCCACGCCCTCGACCGGGCCGAAGGGCATCAGCAGGGCCTTGGCCTCGCGAAAGCCGACGACCTCGGCGGGCAGGGGCGGCTGGCCGCGCCGCTCGATCTCGGCCCGCGCCCCGACGGCCAGACGCGACAGGCCGCCGCGCGACTCGATCAGCAGGCCGCTGACGCCCGCCACCTTGCCGGTGACGACCAAAGGGTCGATCGCTTCGACGGCGGCGACGAGATTGCGCAAAGAAAGCCCCTGGACCGCAGGCGCGATGGGGCGATCCCAGGCGCGCGGCCGATGGGCGGACACTGCTGCATCATGGTTAATGAGCGATGAAGCCGGCCTGACGTTACAACCTATGCGCGCGAGAAAGGAAAAAGAAAGCTTCCGGCCGTAGACTTCCCTCAGACGTGCCTAGGGTCATCACCGCAATCAGAAGGGGAGCGGGTCGGATGTTCAGCAGAAATCGTCGGCGAAAACAGGCTGCGGATCTGGAGCGGCTTGAGGAACTGGACCGCCTGATGGCGGCGATCGGGCGGTCCCAGGCCGTGATCGAATTCAATCTGGACGGGACGATTCTCGGCGCCAACGACAATCTGCTTCAGACCATGGGCTACGCCCTGGACGAGATTCAGGGACGGCATCACCGGATGTTCATGGACCCCGATGAGGCGTCGACGCCCGACTACAGCGCCTTCTGGCGGGAACTGAACGAGGGCCGCTTCGTCGCCCGCAAGTTCCGCCGCATCGCCAAGGGCGGGCGCGAAGTCTGGCTCGAAGCCTCCTACAATCCCGTGCTGGACGAAGCCGGTCGGCCGCTGAAGGTGGTCAAGCTGGCGGTCGACATCACCGAGGCCGAACAGGCCTCGCAGCGGGCGGAGCAGGCCCGCCTGGCGGCCGAGGCGGCGCAGGCTCGCCTTGTCGGCGCCCTGGCTGAACAGCTCTCCCGCCTCTCGGACGGCGATCTCCTGGCGGCCATCGAGCAGGAGATGGAAGGCGCCCACCAGGCGGTGAAGTCGGACTTCAACGGCGCCGTCGCCAGCCTGCGCACGGCACTGGGGCAGGTGCTGGCGGCCGTGGCCACGCTGCGCGGCGGTTCCGACGAAATCAGCCAGGCCTCGGATGACCTGTCGCGCCGCACCGAACAGCAGGCCGCTTCGCTGGAGGAGACGGCGGCGGCCCTGGATCAGATCACCGTCACCGTGCAGCGGGCGGCCGAAGGCGCGCGCCAGGCGGCGACGGTCGCGTCCAAGGCTCACGCAGAGGCGGATCGGTCGAGCGACGTCATGCGCCGGGCCGTCGCCGCCATGGACGGCATCAGCCGCCGCTCGGCCGAGATCAGCGACATCGTCGGCGTGATCGACGAGATCGCCTTCCAGACCAACCTGCTGGCGCTGAACGCGGGGGTCGAGGCGGCGCGGGCGGGCGACAGCGGACGCGGCTTCGCCGTGGTCGCCTCGGAGGTGCGGGCCCTGGCCCAGCGCTCGGCCGAGGCCGCCAAGGAGATCAAGACCCTGATCGCCGCCTCGGGCGCCGAGGTGGCGCAAGGCGTGGAGCTGGTCGCCGAGACGGGCCGCGCCCTGACGACGATCGCGGAACAGGTCAATGAGATGGACGGCCTGGTCGCCGAGATCGCCGCCTCGGCCCAGGAGCAGGCTTCGGGCCTGGGGCAGGTCAATCAGGCGGTGAACCAGATGGACCAGGTGACGCAGCAGAACGCGGCCATGGTCGAGCAGACCACGGCGGCGGCCGCCAATCTCAAGACCGAGGCCGAACACCTGGCTGAACTCGTGGGGCGTTTCCGCACGGGCGCGGACGAGGGCGGGGCGCGCGAGCTGAAAGGTCGGGAGATGCCCGGCCGCGGCGGCCCGCCTCCGGCGCTGGAGGCCCAGCGCGCGCGCCTGCGCGCCGTGGCCAACGGTCCGGCGGTGGAGGAATGGACCGAGTTCTAGGCCCTAGAACAGCAGCTTCACCGCCGCTCGCATCAGCAGGGCCAGCACTGCGCCGAAGACCAGGCAGGCGATCAGGTTGGGAATCGGCCGTTGCAGCCGGGACAGCAGGAACTTCATCGAAACGCGTCTGTGGTCAGGCGGGGGCGGCGGGGTCCTGCAGCGGCTGAGCCTCGTCCGAGGGCGAGGTCAGCACCGCGCCGACCGAGGCGGTGATGATGGCGGCGATGGCCAGCCATTGCAGGGTGCTGAGATGCTCGCCCAGCACGAACAGCCCGGCCAGGGCGCCGATGGCCGGATCGCCGCTGACGGCCACGCCGAAGGTGCGCTTGGGAATGTGGCGCAGGGCGATCATGTCCAGCGTATAGGGCAGGGCGCTGGACACCAGGGCCACGACCAGGCCGAGCGCCAGGATCTTCGGATCGAACAGGGCCAGTCCTGCGCCGGCGAGGCCGAACGGCACGACCGTCACGGCCGCCATCGACATGCCCACGGCGACGGTCGCGCCGCTGGGCAGGTGGCTGACCCGCTTGCCGAAGACGATGTAACCCGCCCAGAAGAGGCCCGCCGCCGCCGCATAGGCGCACCCGACGGGGTCCAGCGTCGCCACGGCGCCGTCGAGCGGCAGCAGCAGGCTCAGGCCCAGCACCGCAAAGCCCACCCAGACGAAATGGATCAGGCGGCGCGAGTTGAACAGGGCGACCGACAGCGGCCCCATGAACTCGATGGCCAGGGCCACGCCCAGCGGAATGGTGTTCAGCGCCATGTAGAAGCTGAGGTTCATCAACCCCATGACTCCGCCGTAGACCGCCAGGGCCCGCAGGTCGTTGCGGGTGAAGGCGGTGCGCCACGGCCGGAAGATCGCCAGCAGCACCAGGGCCGACAGGCCGACGCGCAGCGCTGCTGTCCCCGCCGGCCCGACCATCGGATACAGCGTCTTGGCGAAGGAGGTGCCGGCCGAAAGGGACACCATCCCGCCGACCAGGGCGAGATAGGGCAGGATAGCCGCGAGGCGCGGCGTGCGAAGGGCGAGCGTCAGGGAGGACATGGCGCGGAACCTAGCCAAAACCCGCCTGCGTTTCTCGCTGATTTCACCTGCCATGACGCAAGAAACAGGCGTATGATGCCTGATAATGCAAGAAAACACCGACCTCGATTCCTTCGACCGTCGCCTGCTGGCCCTGGTCCGGCGCGACAATCTCCAACCCGCGCGTCTGTTGGCGGAAAAGGTCGGCCTGTCGGAATCGGCGGTGTCGCGGCGGTTGCGGCGGCTGCGCGACGAGGGCGTCATCATCGCCGACGTCGCCGTGGTCGACCCGGCGCGCCTGGCGCGGGCCCTGACCATGCACGTCCTGGTCGAGATGGAGCGCGAGGGCACCGCCGTTCTGGACGCCCTGATCGACAAGCTGACCGCCCGGCCCGAGGTTCAGGCCGCCTGGTATGTGACGGGCGACACCGACCTGATCCTCTATGTCGTGGTGCCGACGATGGAGGCCTATGAGGTCTTCACCCGCGAGATGCTGAACGACGACGCCCGCGTCCGCGCCTTCAAGACCCTGATCTCGATCCGCGAGGTCCTGCCCTTCGATCCCGCCCGCCGCGCCCTGGCGCGATGAGCTCTGCTAAAGCCTGCGTCAGAATCCCTGCGCGGGTCTGCTTTGTTCGCGGCGTATAAGACTTATCTGTTGAGCCGACACCCGCACGGAGACCTCCCATGTCCGACGCTTCCAACGCCGCCTATGACGCCAGCCGCCACAAGAAGGCGGGGCGGGGCCGGGTCTATGACAGCATCGTCGACACCATCGGCGACACCCCCCTGGTGCGGCTGCCCAATCTGACGGCGGCGCTTCAGCCCAAGGCCACGGTGCTGGCCAAGCTGGAGTTCTTCAACCCGATCGCCTCGGTCAAGGACCGCATCGGCGTGGCCATGGTCGAGGCGCTGGAGCAACTGGGCAAGATCAAGCCGGGCGCGACCCTGATCGAGCCGACCAGCGGCAACACCGGCATCGCCCTGGCCTTCGTCGCCGCGTCCAAGGGTTACAAGCTGATCCTGGTCATGCCCGAGAGCATGTCGATCGAGCGGCGCAAGATGCTGGCCCTGCTGGGCGCGCGCCTGGAGCTGACGCCGGCCGAAAAGGGCATGAAGGGCGCCATCGCCCGCGCCGAGGAACTGCTGACGGAAATACCCGGCTCGGTCAGCCCGGCCCAGTTCGAGAACCTGGCCAACCCCGCGATCCACGAGGCCACGACGGCCGAGGAGATCTGGAACGATACGGCCGGGGCCGTCGACGTGGTCGTGTCCGGCGTCGGCACCGGCGGCACCATCACCGGCGTCGGCCATGCGTTGAAGGCGAAGAAGCCCTCGGTGAAGATGATCGCGGTCGAGCCGACCGCCTCGCCCGTCCTGTCGGGCGGCGCGCCTGGCCCGCACAAGATTCAGGGCATCGGCGCGGGCTTCATCCCCGCCGTGGTCGACCGCGCGGTCATCGACGGCGTGGAGCAGGTCACCAATGAGGAGGCCTTCGACATGGCCCGCCGCGTCGCGCGCGAGGACGGCGTACCTGTCGGCATCAGCTCGGGCGCGGCCCTGGCGGCGGCCTTCCGCCTGGCGGCGCAGGATGAATATGCGGGCCAGACCATCGTGACCATCATCCCCAGCTTCGCCGAGCGCTATCTGTCGACGGCCCTGTTCGAGGGACTGTGACGCCGCTTGGAGCGCGGCTGCACTGCTGGTTAACCGCTGACGCCTAAGGTGTCGTCATGGGCGACACCCAGGCCAGTTTGAACGAGACGAGCACGCCGCGCGGGCGCACGGCGCGGCAGGTGCTGCTGCGTCGGCTGGCCGATGTCGTCAGCCTGCCCGCCAGCCGGATCAACGCCTTCGAGCGGGCGGTGGTCGGCGATCTTCTGGTCGACGTGCTGCGTCCGGCGACGCTGGAGGAGCGGCGGCGCGTGGCCTTGCGGCTGGCCCCTCTCGGCGAACTGCCGGACGCCCTGAAACGCCTGCTGTTGCGCGACGAACCGCCGGTGGCGGCGCCGTTGCTGGAAGACTGCGCCGCCCTGTCGGACGCCGATCTGATCGGCTGCGCGCGGGACGCCACGATCCGGCATCGGCTGATGATGGCCGCCCGGCGCGACCTGTCGGAGGCTGTGACCGACACCCTGTTGAGCTGGGGCGAGGAGCCGGTCATCGCCGCCGTCCTGGCCAACCCCTCCGCTCGCCTGACCCAGACCAGCCTCGAGGGCGTGATCGCTCTCAGCCGTTCGTCGCGCGCGCTCTGCACGGCTCTGCTGAAGCGGCCGGAACTGCGCCCCTCGGGGGCCTATGTGATGTTCTGGTGGTGCGGGCCGGACGACCGACGCGTCATCCTGCAGCGTTTCGCCGTCTCGCGCGACGTCATGCAGACCAGCGTCGAGGACGTCTTCGCCCTGGCGGCCGAGGAGAGCTGGGCCGACCCGGTGGCGCGCAAGGCGCTTCAGTTCATTGAAAGACGTCAGCGAAATCGCGCGGCGATAGAGAAGAGCCCCTATGCTGACCTTGAGGCCGCCGTCGCTGCGGCGGCCGCCCACGGCCTGTCGCGCGACCTGGTTGGCGAGATCGGCCATCTTTCCGGGGTGAAGCCGCTGACGGCGGCCAAGATCATGGGCGATCCCGGCGGAGAGCCTGTGGCTATACTCTGCAAGGCGGCGGGGCTGACGCGTTCTAGTCTTCAGACCCTGTGGCGATCCATGCGTCGACCCGAGACGACCGGGGACGGCGCCGTGCATCCGGATTGGAGCCGGGTGCAGCTGACCTATGAAATGCTGGCCGTCGATCGCGCCCAGACAGTGCTGCGTTACTGGAACTGGTCCCTGTCATCCGCTCTGACGCCGACCCTGCTGCGCGCCATTCGCGATGGTGAAGACCAGATGATCGACGAATACTCGGCGCCCGAGCGCGCGGCGGCGCTCGCCTTGGCGGATAACTTTGGTCGTTGAAATGGCCGTTCCTGATCTATGCTGAATTCGAGCTCACACTTCGCTTCTTGAGCGAGAAATCGCCTCCGCATTGCTTTCAATACAAAACATAAGTATGAAACCGCTCGACGGCAGGTCGATTCAGATCAGTCGATTGAAAATGGGGCATGCAAGAGGCTGATGCAGATGGAAGAAAAACCCGAACTGCTCGAGATGACCGCTGACATCGTGTCGGCCTATGTCAGCAACAATTCCGTTTCGGCTGACGCCGTGCCGGGTCTGATCGCACAGGTCCACGCGGCTCTTTCGGGCGTTTCGGTCGCTCCGGTCGAGCCCGAGCCCGAGCCCCAGGAACCGGCGGTCCCGGTTCGCAAGTCGATCACGCCGGACTTCCTGATCTGCCTGGAGGACGGTCGCAAGTTCAAGTCGCTGAAGCGTCACCTGCGCACCAAATACAACATGAGCCCCGAAGAATACCGCGCCAAGTGGGGTCTGCCGAAAGACTATCCCATGGTCGCCCCGAACTACGCCAAGGCGCGTTCGGAACTGGCCAAGCAGATGGGTCTGGGCCAGGGCGGCCGTAAGCCGGCCCGCGCCACGCGTAAGTAATCCGCTTACGCATCCGAGAGATGCAACGCCCGCTCTTCGATCGAAGGGCGGGCGTTTTGCTGTCAGACGCACAGCCTGGGGCAGGGGTGACCTGAGGAGCGACGGCGGTTAACCCTGTCCGCACACCTGCCGTTGAAACGGCCGCGCTAGACAGACGGCATGTACCACGCGCCTTTCGGTTTCGATCCTTCCGGCCCTCCGCCCGATCGGCGGCGACGCATCCGCGCGCCGTTTCGCCAGACGCGTCGTCCCGACGAGCGGATCACCCTGCTGGGCGAGCCGATCGATCTGGTTCGGCCCGAAGAGGTGCTGCTGCATCTGGAGCGCAGCGTGGACGCGGGCGTGCAGAGCATCGTCGCCAACCACAATCTGCACAGCCTCTACCTGATCCGGCGCACGCCGGGGATGCGGCGCCTGTACGAGGCGGCCGATCTGATCGAGCTGGACTCGACGCCGCTGATTCATTTCGCGCGTCTGCTGGGCCATCCCGCGCGGCCGCAGCACCGCTGCACCTATCTGGACTGGCGCGATCATTTCTGGAGCCTGGCCGACCGCAAGGGCTGGCGCGTCCTCTATGTCGGCGGCGCTGACGGCGTGGCCGAAGAGGCGGCGCGGCGGCTGGCGGCCCGCTATCCGGGCGCGATGGTGAAGGGGCTCAGCGGCTATTTCGACGCGACGCCCGGGTCCTTGGGCAATACGGCGGTTCTGGCGGCGGTCAGGGATTTCGCCCCGCACGTGCTGTTCGTCGGCATGGGGATGCCGCGTCAGGAGCTGTGGATCGCGGACAATCTGGCGTCTCTGCCGGCGGTTCCGATCCTGCCGGTGGGCGCCGCCTTCGACTATGAGGCCGGGGTTCAGAAGGCCGCGCCGCGCTGGATGGGACGGCTGGGCGTCGAATGGCTGTTCCGCCTGATCGCCGATCCGAAGCGGCTGTTTGCGCGCTACTGCATCGAGCCCTGGTTCCTGATCGGACCGGCGTTGGCGGATGTGCGAGAGGCCATGCGGCGCAGGAAACGCTGAACCGCGCCCTTGTCAGCCATCGCAATGCCGCTGGTCTAGGCTTTGAATTCCAAGGATTTTATCTCGACTGGACG
The DNA here is from genome assembly GCF_059579685.1 of Brevundimonas sp. SS2672. Taxonomy (NCBI): domain Bacteria; kingdom Pseudomonadati; phylum Pseudomonadota; class Alphaproteobacteria; order Caulobacterales; family Caulobacteraceae; genus Brevundimonas; species Brevundimonas sp. SS2672. The sequence goes on from NZ_CM184201.1 coordinate 662,556, forward strand.
GGATCGATCGGCCGTCTTCTAGCCATCCCGCATACTCCTCAGCGCGCCGACGACGGCGCGGGCTGACAAGGAGACGACCGGGCCGATTTCAGACGATTCAGACGAATTGGACTCTGTTTTTTGCGTCCGCCTCGACCATGCGCCTCAGGTCAGGCCGTGACGATCTCTTCGGCCTGTTGCAGGTCGACGCTGACCAGTTGGCTCATGCCGCGCTCGGGCATGGTGACGCCATACAGGCGGTCCATCCGGCTCATGGTCACCGGGTTGTGGGTGATGACGATGAAGCGGGTGTCGGTGCGGCTGCGCATCTCGTGCAGCATCCGGCAGAAGCGGTCGACGTTGGCGTCGTCCAGCGGGGCGTCGACCTCGTCCAGCACGCAGACCGGCGCCGGATTGGCCAGGAAGACGCCGAAGATCAGCGCTGCCGCCGTCAGGGCCTGCTCGCCGCCGCTCATCAGGCTCATCACCGACAGCCGCTTGCCGGGCGGACAAGCGTAGATCTCCAGCCCCGCCTCCAGCGGGTCGTCGCTCTCGACCAGTTTCAGCTCGGCCTGGCCGCCGCCGAACAGGGCCTCGAACAGGGTCTTGAAGTTGGTGTTGATGACCTCGAAGGCGGCGATCAGCCGCTCGCGCCCCTCGGCGTTCAGTTCGTCGATGCCGTCGCGCAGTTTGGCGATCGCCTGCGTCAGGTCGATGCGCTCGGTCTTCATGGCGCTGAGCCGGTCGCCGTATTCGGCCGCCTCTTCCTCGGCGCGCAGGTTGACCGCGCCCAGCGCCTCGCGCTCGCGCTCAAGACCGTAGAGCAGGCTTTCGGCCCCCGCCGCGTCCGGCGGGCGGGCGATGGCGTCGTCGGTCAGCTTCCGGCCCAGCTCCTCGGGCGACATCTGCGCCGTCTCGCGGATGTTGGCGGCGCTCTCGACCAGCTTCTCGGCGGCGGCCTCGGCGCGGGCGGACAGGCCTGCCCGGCTCTCGCGGGCATGAGACGCAGCCGTTTCGGCGGCGCGTGCGGCGCGGTCGGCCTCCTGCGCGCCCGCCTCGGCGACGGCGACGGCGTCGGTCGCCGCCTGCTTGCGCTTCTCGGCCTCGGCCAGTGAGTCCATCAGGGCGTTGCGCTGCTCGGCGAAACCGGCGGGCGCGGCTTCGGCCTTGGTCAGGGCGACTTGCGCCTTCTCCGCATCGCGCTCCAGCGTCTTGAGGCGGGCGGCGCTGTCGCCGGATCGCGTGACCCAGCCCTCGCGGGCGCGGGTCAGGCTGCCCAGCCGTTGTTCGCGCATGGCGCGGTCGCGGGCCTCCTCGTCGCGGGTCGAGCGGGCCGCCTGCGCCGCCAGTCGGGCGCGTTCGGCCCCGCCGCGCGCCTCGGTCAGTTCCTGCCGCAGGCCGACCACCACGTCGGAGGACGACTCCACCGAACTGGCTTCGGCGAAGGCGGTCTCGGCCTCCTCAACCTCGCCCTCCAGCCGGGCTACGCTCTCGTCCAGCGATTGGGCGCGGGCCTCCTTGCGGGCCTGATCGCGCATCAGGGATTCCAGCCGGTCGCGCGCCGAGACGACCTGCTTGTCCAGCGTGAAGGGGCGCAGGCGCGCGGCCTTCACCGCTTCCTCGGCGGCGCGGAAGGCTTCGCCTGCGGCTTTCAGCGCGGCTTGCGCCGTCTCCAGCGCGGGCTTGCCGAGGTCGATCTCGGCTTCCAGTTCAGACAGGCGGGTGCGCTGGGCCAGACGCACGGCGGCGGGGCGGGGCGCGTCGGCGCGGCTGACGAAGCCGTCCCAGCGATAGAGGTCGCCCTCGACCGTCGTCAGGCGCGCGCCGCGCGGCAGGGCGCGGGCCAGTTCGGCGATCCGCTCGCGCGCGGCCACGCCGCAGAAGGCCAGACGCGCCGCCAGCTGGTCCGGCGCCGTCACATGGGCGGACAGGGGCTCGACGCCTTGAGGCCAGTCCGGTGGCGCCGCGTCGGCGCCCGCCCAGTGCGCGGGCGCGCGGGCGTCCAGCGCGGCGTCCAGATCATCGCCCAGCGCCGCCGCCAGCGCGGCCTCATACCCCTTGGCCGCCGACACCTGATCCAGCGCCGGGGGATGTTCGCGCTTGCCCGTGACCAGCAGTTGCGCCAGCCCGCGCGCCTCGGTCTGCAGGCGGCCCAGCCGGTCCTCGGCGGCGCGGGCGGCGGTGCGCGCCTCCTGCTCGGCGCGGGCGATGTCGCTGCGTTTGGCTTCGGCGGCTTCGACGGCCTCGCGCGCGGCGGTCAGGTCGGCCTGCGCCGTCTCCAGCGCCGTGCGCGCTGTGTCGATCTCAGGCGTCTCCAGCGGGCCGAGCGCCTCGCGTTCGCGGCGGGCCTGTTCGTGCTGGCCTTTCACCCGCGCGAGCCGGGCCTCGGCGTCGCGCTTGCGGGCGCTTTCGGCGTTGGCGCGGGCCTCGACGGCGGCCAGCGTCCCGGCCAGTCGTTCGACCTCGGCGTCGGCGGCCTTGCGCGCGTCCTCAGCTTCCAGCAGGGCGCGTTCCAGTTCGGGGCCGCGCTCGGGGGCGGCGGCGATCTCGGCCTTCAGCTTCTCGAGCTCGCGGTCCAGCCGTTCCAGTTCGCGCCCGGCGTCGGCGGCCATGCCGTCCTCGCGCACGCGGTCGGCCTCGATGCGGGCGACCTCGGCCTTCAGGCGGTCGACCTCGGCGCGGGCGGCCTGTTCGGCCATGTCCAGCCGGTCGCGTTCGATGACGGCCCGGTTCAGCAGGGCGGTGGCGACCGCGTCTTCTTCACGCGCAGGCTTCAGCCCTTCCTGAGCGTTCAGGGCCGCCGTCTGGGCCGCCGCCGCCGCCGTGGTCGTCTCGGCGACGAGCCGGTCAGCCTCGCGCAGTTCGGCCGCCGCCGTCTCGGCCGCCGTTTTCGCATCCGTCCAGCGGACGTAGAGCAACGCGGCCTGAAGCGCGCGGATCTCGGCCGATATCTTCTTGTATTTCTCCGCCTGACGCGCCTCGCGTTTCAGCCGGTTCAGCGTCGACTCCAGCTCCTTGCCGATGTCGTCCAGTCGGTCGAGGTTGGTCTCGGCCGCCTTGAGCCGCAACTCCGCCTCATGACGACGGGTGTGCAGGCCCGCCACGCCCCCGGCTTCTTCAAGGATGCGGCGGCGGTTCTGGGGCTTGGCGGCGATCAGTTCCGAGATCTGGCCCTGACGCACCAGCGCCGGGCTGTTGGCGCCGGTGGAGGCGTCGGCGAACAGCAGTTGCACGTCGCGCGCCCGCACCTCCTTGCCGTTGATGCGATAGGTCGAGCCGCGCCCGCGTTCGATCCGGCGCGACACCTCCAGCATGGGACTGTCGGTAAAGGGCTGGGGCGCGCGCTTCTGGGCGTTGTCGATGGTCAGCTGGACTTCGGCGTGGTTGCGCGGCGGACGGCCCGCGGCGCCGGCGAAGATCACGTCCTCCATGCCCTGGCCGCGCATGGCCTTGGCCGAGTTGGCGCCCATGACCCAGCGCAGGCTTTCCAGCACGTTCGACTTGCCGCAGCCGTTGGGCCCGACGATGCCGGTCAGCCCGGCCTCGATCTGCACCTCGGCCGGGTCGACGAAGGATTTGAAGCCGACGAGCCGGAGGCGCTGGAACTGCATCGCGTCCCGATCAGCGCGTCCGGATCAGCGGGTCGATGGCCGCCGACAGGGCCTCCAGCGAATGGTCGCTGACCCGCTTGCCGTTGACGAAGAAGGAGGGCGTGCCGGTCACCCCGGCCGCCACGGCGCCCTCGACCTCGGCCTGAAGGGCCTGGCTGGTCGCGGGGTCCTTCATACAGGCTTCGATCTGTTCCTGGCTGCGGCCGCTGGCGGCGACGGCTGCGGCGAACCAGTCGCGGGCGTCGCCCTTTTCGAAGGCGGCGGCCTGACCGCTCATCAGGCTGTGGGCGACATCGAAGAAGCGGTTCGGCGCGGCGCAGCGCGCTATGCCCGCCGCCGTCGCCGCGATCTGGGCCGGCGCCGTGGGCATGTCGCGGAACACCAGCCGCACCTTGCCGGTGTCGATGTAGCGCGCCTTGAACTGCGGCAGGGTCTCATTGGTCCAGGCGGCGCAGTGGTTGCAGGTGAAGGAGGCGTATTCGATCACCGTCACCGGGGCGTCGGCCCGACCCAGCACGCGGTCGGCGGCCGTGACCGCGGGGACAGCCGCCGTCGTGGAGGCGCGCGTCACGGCCGGATCGAGCGCGACCGAAGGGCTGGCGACGGCGGCTGTCGCCAGGGCGGCTGCGCCCAACAGGGCGTTGAGAGTCAGGCGCGGCCGCAGCATCGGCTTACTTCGCCAGTTCTGCGTCGATGACCTCGGACAGGCCCGACAGCGAGCTGTCCGCCACCTTGACGCCGTTGACGAGGAAGTAGGGGGTGCCGGTCACGCCGGCGCTGATGCCGGCCTGGATGCGCTTCTCCATCGCCTCGATGGCGCCCTTGTCGCGGATGCAGTCGTTGATCTGCTGCTCGCTGAGGCCCGCCGCCTGACCGGCGCGGAACAGGGTGGTGCGCGGCTGGACGCCCGCCATCCATTCCTTCTGGCTGGCCATGATGTCCTCGACGACGTCGAAATACTTGTCCGGTCCGGCGCAGCGGGCGATCAGGAAGCCGGCGACGGCGATGTCCTGCGGCGGCGTCGGGAACTCGCGGAAGACGTAGCGGACCTTCTTGTTGTCGACGTACTTCGTCTTGAATTCAGGCCAGACTTCCTCGTTCCACACGGCGCAGTGGCCGCAGGTGACCGAGGCGTATTCGACGACGGTGACCTTGGCGCCTTCATCGGCGCCCAGCGCCATGTCGCCCTCGGCGGCGCCGCCGGAAGCTCCGCCCGAACAACCCGCCAGCACGGCCATGGAGGCCAGGGCCGCGGCGGACAGCGCCGCACGGCGGCTCATGGCGGCGTATTTGAAGGTCGGGGCCATCGGATGGTCCTTGTCAGAAATGAGATTCAGGAACGTCGCGCGATTCGCGCGCCCAGGCGAAATCGTCTGAATGTCGAGAACGCCGATGGCGAAGGTTTGTCAACGCCTCTCGTCGCGCGGCGGCTGCGACAGCACGGCGCGGCCCAGCTTGCCAAGGGCCGCCTTCAGCCCCTCAGGCGCCGCCTCGACCGAGGCGTTCAGCGCCGCTTCCGTGGCGGCGGGCAGGGGCGGCAGGACTGCGCGGCCGCGCGGGCGGGGCTTGGCGCCCGAGGCGGGCGGGGGTTTCACCGGCCCCTGGGCGATGCGCAGCTTCTCGACCGAGCCCGCGCCGAGAAACAGGTTCACGCGCTGAATGATGTCCGCCGACTGATGCTGGACCAGCAGGGCGGCGGGGCCCGCGACGCGCAGCTCCAGAGTCCCGCCGGCGTTGCCGCGTCCCTTGGTCAGCTTCTGCGGGCGGGTGACGCGCGCCAGCCGTTCGCCCACGATCTCGACCCAGCGCGGCTCCAGCGCCGAGGCGCCGCGTCCGAACTGGGCGTCCAACTTCTTGATCAACGGCGCCAGCGACCGACCCGCAGGCGGCGGCGGGCGCAGGGCCGGGCGCGTACGCCTCTGCGCCAGAATCTGGCGCGCTTCAGCTTCGGTAGGCAGGGTGCGGCGCATTCGTTCTATATAGCCTGAACTCATGGTCGACGTCCCCTCCCTCCGCACCGCCCTGCTCGATTGGTATGACGCCCATGCGCGCCGCCTGCCGTGGCGCGCGCCGCCGGGGGCCAGGGCGAAGACCGACCCCTATCGCGTCTGGCTGTCCGAGGTGATGCTGCAGCAGACCACGGTGCCGCACGCGACGCCCTATTTCGAACGGTTCACCACGCGCTGGCCGACGGTGAAGGATCTGGCGGCGGCGGAGGACGTCGAGCTGATGGCCGCCTGGGCGGGGCTGGGCTACTACGCCAGGGCGCGCAACCTGCTGGCCTGCGCCCGCGCGGTGGCGGCCGAGCACGGCGGGGCCTTCCCGCAGACCGAGGTCGAACTGCTGGCCTTGCCGGGGGTGGGCGCCTATACCGCCGCGGCCGTGGCCGCCATCGCCTTCGACCAGCCCGCCAACGTCGTCGACGGCAATGTCGAGCGGGTGATGAGCCGCCTGTTCGCGGTCGAGACGCCGCTGCCCGCCGCCCGGCCCGAACTGCGGCGGCTGGCGGGCCTGTTCGTCGACGCGCACAGGCCGGGCGATTGGGCGCAGGCCTTGATGGACCTGGGCTCGGGGGTCTGTCGGCCCAAGTCGCCGCTATGCGAGCGATGTCCGCTGACCTTCGGCTGCGAGGCGCTGAAGACGGGGGCGCCTGAACGCTATCCCCTGAAGACGAAGAAGGCCGAACGGCCGCATCGGCGCGGCCACGCCTATGTGCTGACGGATGGCGCGGGGCGCGTCGCCCTGGTGCGGCGGCCGGACAAGGGACTGCTGGGGGGCATGGCGGGCCTGCCGACGTCGGACTGGGGGGCGACGCCGGATTTCGCCCCGCCGATCGGGGGCGACTGGCGCGCGGCCGGGGCGGTGGAGCACGTCTTCACCCACTTCAGCCTGACGCTGGAGGTGCATGTGGCGACGGGCGAGGGCGATTTCTCATGGACCCCGGCGGACGAGGCGGCCAAAGCCTTGCCGACCGTGTTCAGAAAGGCGCTGGAGCGGGCTCTGGGCGCCGCCTAACCTGTCGCCCTCAGGTTCACCGTCCCGCTGCGTTCGCGCGGCATCACCACCACATGGCCGCTCAGGCGCTGGAAGTGCAGGTCGATCACCCCCTCGCCGACCTTCAGGCGCGTGATCGACAGCCGGTCCAGCCCGGCGGGCAGGGCGGGATTGTTGACCTCGACCAGGCCTTCGGCGGCGTCGATGTTCAGGCCCAGCACCGACTGCATCATCAGAAAGACCGAACTCGCCGCCCAGGCCTGGGGCAGGCAGGCGACCGGATAGGCGATGGGCGGCTCGCCCGTCTCGCGCACGAAGCCGCAGAACAGTTCGGGCAGGCGCATCTGGAAATGGGCGGCCGAGCCATAGATCTCGCCCAGCAGCATGGCCACCGCCCGCCGCTCGCCGTAGCGGGCCATGCCCGCCGCCGCCAGGGCCGTGTCGTGCGGCCAGACCGAGCCGTTGTGATAGCTCATCGGGTTGAAACGAGCCTGTCCCTTGGCCAAGGTTCGCAAGCCCCAGCCGGAACGGAACTCGGCCGTCAGCATTCGCCGGGTCACTTGTCGCGCCCGTTCGTGCGAAGGCAGGCCGGTGAACAGCAGATGCCCGGCGTTGGAGGCGATGGCGCGGCATTGCTCCCCGTCTCCGTCCAGGGCGATGGCGTAGAAGCCCTCGTCCTCCATCCAATAGCGGTCCTCGACCAGGGCGCGCAGCGCCTCGGCCCGCGCAGCCCACTCGAGGGCGCGACCGTCGCCAAGTACGACGCCCATCTCGGCCAGCGCCTTCCAGGCGGCGAAGGCGTAGCCCTGGACCTCCAGCAGGGCGATCGGCCCCTTGGGAAAGCGGCCGTCGGCGTGGAAGATGGAGTCCTCGGAGTCCTTCCAGCCCTGGTTCGAAAGGCCTGTGTCCGCCGCGCGGGCGTAGTCGATCAGGCCGTCGCCGTTGCTGTCGCCGTAGTCGCTCATCCAGCCCGCCGCCGCGATCAAATGGGGCCACAGGGCGCGCACCGTCTCATAGTCGTTGGTGCGCTTGGCGTAGGCGCCGGCCAGGGCGATGAACAGGCAGGTGGTGTCGACGCCCCCGTAGTAGAGGCCGAACGGCACCTCGCCCAGCACGCTCATCTCGCCGCCGCGCGTCTCGTGCATGATCTTGCCGGGGGCCGAGTCCATGAAGGCGTTGGTCTCGGTCGCCTGACGCGAGGCCAGATAGGTCAGCACCCCCTTGGCAAGGCCGGGGTCGATCCACAGCATCTGCCAGGCGGTGATGATGCCGTCGCGCCCGAACGGGGTCGAGAACCACGGCGTCCCCGCATAGGGATAGGGGCCCGTCGGCAGGTCGGTGACCAGAAGGGCGATGTCGGCCCGCGACTGTCGCAGCCAGTCGTTGAAGCCCTGGTTGCGCCCGCCCTCGACGATGGCGCCCCGGCGCAGCCGTCGCCGCATGGCCAGCCGCGCCAGGATGGCGTGCCAGCGCCAGCGCGTCTCGTCCGGTTGTTCGCAGGCGTCCAGGCCGCATTCGATGAACAGGTCCAGACTGCGCCCGCGCGGCAGACTGAACATGAACTCGGCCCGGTTGGCGCTGAGACGGGCCGGCGGTTCCGAGAAGGCGAGGCAACTGGTCCGTCCCACGCCGTCAAGGCCGGTGTAGCTGAAGGTCACGCGCCGTCCGTCGATCACTGGCGGATGGATTTCACCGTGCTGGGGCCGCACCGTGCCGCGCACCTGGAAGATGTCGGCGAAGTCGGCGTCGAACTCGAACGTCAGCGGCAGCAGGATGTCTTCGACGCCGTGGTTGACCATCCGCACCCGCTCGAACAGGCGCCGGTTCCAAAGGAAGCGTCGTCGCTCCAGGTGCAGCACTCCCGCCGGGGCCGAGCGCCCGCCCATCGGCGGCAGGGGCCGGTTGGTGGAATGGCAGGTGAAGAAGACGTTGTCCTTGGTCACGCCCGAACTGAGCCGTGACGGCCGCGCGCGCCCGACCGTCAGGACGAAGCGGGACAGCAGCCGCGTGTCCCGCTCGAACAGGCCGTCTGCGCCCGCCTTCACGTCCCCCCAGTGATCGGCGACGAGGAAGGCGTCGCCGTCCTTCAGCGCCATCAGGGTCTCGAGACCGTCCTGATCATTGGTGTCGGCGGCCGTGGCCTGGACAGAATAGGCGTCGTCCATAAGCGTCTCCGCTTGCGGTTCGTCCCCCTGATGAAGTCACAAGCGAACGGCCGGGGAGGCGGTTCAGTTCAGATGAAAACGGCGTTCGTCGTCAGGCTCGGCTGATCAGGCGGAGAGGTCAGGCCAGGGCGGCGAAGCTGCGTTCTTCCTCGATGCTCCGCATCGGCGCCGCGAACGGCCGCTGCGCCAGAAGATCGGCGTAGACGTCCAGATACCGCCGCGCCATGGCCGTGGCCGAGAAGCGCAGGTCGAACCGCGCGCGGATCGCCTCCCGGTCCAGCCGATGCGCCCGGGCGGCCGCGGCGACCGCCTCCTCCATGCTCGAGACCAGGAAGCCGGTGGCGCCGTCCTCGATGATCTCGGGAGTCGAGCCGCAGGCGAAGGCCACGACGGGCGTGCCGCAGGCCATGGCCTCGATCATCACCAGGCCGAACGGCTCGGGCCAGTCGATGGGGAACAGCAAGGCCTCGGCGCCGCCCAGGAAGGCGGACTTTTCCGCATCGCCGATCTCGCCGACGAACTCGACCAGGGGATTGCCCCGCACCAGCGGCTCGATCACCGTCTCCCAATAGACGCGGTCGGCGGCGTCGACCTTGGCTGCGATCTTCAGCGGCTTGTTCAGCCGGGCGGCGATCTCGATGGCGCGGTCCGGGCGCTTCTCCGGCGAGATGCGGCCCAGGAAGGCCAGATAGCCCTGCGACCGGGGCGAGAAGCGATAGAGGTCGCCCGGCATGCCGTGGTGCACGGTCGCGCGCCAGTTGGCGTGGGGCAGGGGGCGGCGTTGATCGTCCGAGATCGACACCAGGCCGAACTCCGACCAGCGGTCATAGACGGGCGCCAGATCCTTCAGGTCGAGCCGCCCGTGCAGGGTCGTCACCGTCTTGTCCGCCCAGCCCTCGAAGAAGGGGAAATGGACCATGTCGGTGTGGAAATGGATGACGTCGAAACGGTCGGCGCGGTCCAGCACCTCGGCCAGCTGGCTCATATGCGCCGCCAGATCCGACTTCAGCGGGGCGGGGTCCAGGCGCATGGCCTGGTCGCGAACCGGAACCAGGCGGGCGCGGGTGCGCGCATCGGCGCTGGCGAACAGGGTGACGTCGTGGCCGAGATCGACAAGGGCGTCGGTCAGATGGGCGACCACGCGCTCCGTGCCGCCGTAAAGACGGGGCGGCACGGCCTCATACAAAGGCGTGACTTGGGCGATTTTCATGGCGGGCTCCTGCGTCGCGTCGATACGCGGCGCTGCAACCTCAATCCGCCCAGGTTCGCCTGGGTTCCAGCGTTGCTGGAACGATATTCTTCAATCCCGCCTGTGAGTTAGGAGCGAACGGAATTCGCCCTTTACTGCATCCCGGCCCGGATCTCGGCGCGCAGGGCGTCGATGGGGCGCAGGCCCGTATCCGTCTTGAAGCGCCAGTAGGTCCAGCCGTTGCACGCCGGGGCGTTTTCCAGCAGGGCGCCCAGCTTGTGGATCGAGCCGGTCAGGGCGCCGGACACCAGCGAACCGTCCGCCCGCACCCGCGCCTCGCGCTCGCCCTTGGGGCAATACAACTTGTCGCCCGGCGCCAGCAGCCCGGCCTCGACCAGGGCGCCGAACGGCACCTTGGGCTCGGCCTTCTTGGAGCCGGTGACGACCAGGTCTTCCGGCGCGGCGGGGATGACGGCCTTGATGCGCTTTTCAGCCAGCTTGGCGTAGGTCTCGTCGCGCTCGATGCCGATGAAGTGACGGCCCAGACGCCTGGCCGCCGCCCCCGTCGTGCCGGTGCCGAAGAAGGGGTCCAGCACCACGTCGCCGACGCGGCTGGCCGACAGCAGGACGCGGTGCAGCAGGGCCTCGGGCTTCTGGGTCGGATGGGCCTTGTCGCCGTTCTCGTCCTTCAGCCGCTCATTGCCGGTGCACAGCGCCAGGGTCCAGTCCGAGCGCATCTGGGTGTCTTCGTTGAAGGCCTTCAGCGCGTCGTAGTTGAAGGTGTAGCGCTTCTGCTCGCGCGACTTGGCGGCCCAGATCAGGGTCTCATGGGCGTTGGTGAAGCGCGTGCCCTTGAAGTTCGGCATCGGGTTCGACTTGCGCCAGATGATGTCGTTCAGCACCCAGAAGCCCAGATCCTGCATCGCCGCGCCCAGGCGGAAGATGTTGTGATAGCTGCCGATGACCCACAGGCTGCCCTCGTCCTTCAGCACCCGACGGCACTCGCCCAGCCAGGCGCGGGTGAAGGCGTCATAGGCGGCGAAGCTGTCGAACTTGTCCCAGTCGTCGTCGACCGCGTCGACCTTGGAGTTGTCCGGACGCAGCAGGTCGCCGCCCAACTGCAGATTATAGGGCGGGTCGGCGAAGACCATGTCCACCGACTTGTCCGGCAGGCCCTTCAGCACCTCGATGCAGTCGCCACGCAGGATGACGTCGGTCTTCAACTCGGACATGGAAAAGCGGCCCCGGACAGATGAGGCGCTTATGGTGAATCCTTACGGTTAAGGCGGAGTAACCAAGATTCACGCGGCGGCGATTGTGCTGATTGCGCCCGGGCGGTGCGGGCGCCATGATCACAGCATGGAAATGGCGGTCAGACCCTTCTGATAGCGTCCGTGCGGGCCTGACGCCCCCGAGCGGCGCATCCTGTGCGACCCGGTTTCGCCCGGCGCATGACGGCTGCGCGCTTCATAGCTTCAGTAAAATTCAATGGCTGCCCGGCGCTGACCGGGTGCGGCCGCGCACATAGAGATTTCCATGACTCAGGTTTTCGAAAGCCCGTTCAAGGGCCGACTGCTGTCCGATCTGGTGACCAATCCCAACATCATCGTCGGGCGCTACAGCTATTATTCCGGCTGGTATCACGGTCACGGCTTTGACGATTGCGCCCGCTATCTGATGGCTGAGCCGGGCGTGGACCGGCTGATCATCGGCGATTTCTGCTCGATCGGCAGCGGGGCGGCCTTCATCATGGCCGGCAATCAGGGGCACCGGAACGACTGGGCCAGCGCCTTCCCCTTCTTCTACATGCCCGAGGTCCCGCATTTCGCTGGGGCGGTCGACGCCTTCGAGAAGGCGGGCGACACAGTCATCGGCAACGACGTCTGGATCGGCAGCGAAGCCATCATCATGCCGGGCGTGAAGGTCGGCGACGGCGCCGTGATCGGCACGCGGGCGCTGGTGACGCGCGATGTCGAGCCCTACGCCATCGTCGGCGGCAATCCGGCCAGGGTCATCCGCAAGCGGTTCGACGACGACAGCGTCGCCATGCTGATGCAAATGAAGTGGTGGGACTGGGACGACGCCCGGCTGGGCGCGGCCATGCCCCTGCTGTGCAGCGGCGACATCGCGGCCCTGCACGCCTTCTGGCGCGAATGGGCTGAGGTCCCGGCGGCATAAACCCGCTCAGCCCGGCGAAGGCATGGTGCAAATCGCATCCTGTTTGAGCTATGGGGCGAAGATGATCCGTCGTCTTCGCCCCGTTCCGTTCGCCCTCGGGCCTGTCCACTTCGTCGGCATCGGCGGCATCGGCATGAGCGGCATCGCCGAGATCATGCTGAAGATCGGCTATCAGGTGCAGGGCTCGGACGCCAAGGCCAGCGCCAACACCGAGCGGCTGGAGAAGCTGGGCGCCCGCATCTATATCGGCCACGACGCCGCCCATGTGACCGAGGGCGTTTCGGCGGTGGTCTATTCCACGGCGGTCAAGCCGACGAACCCCGAACTGATGGTGGCGCGCGAACGCCGCATCCCTCTGGTGCGTCGGGCTGAAATGCTGGCCGAGCTGATGCGGCTGCAGTTCTCGATCGGCGTCGGCGGCACCCACGGCAAGACGACGACGACTTCGATGGTGGCGGCCCTGCTGGACGCCGGGTCGCTGGACCCGACGGTGGTCAACGGCGGCATCATCAACGCCTATGGCACCAACGCCAAGGTCGGCGACGGCGACTGGATGGTGGTCGAGGCGGATGAGAGCGACGGCTCCTTCCTGCGCCTCAAATGCACCGTGGCGATCATCACCAACATCGACCCGGAGCATCTGGACCACTACGGCGACTTCGACGCGGTGAAGAAGGCCTTCTGCGACTTCATCAAGGACATTCCCTTCTACGGCTTCGGCGTGGTCTGTCTGGATCACCCCGAGGTGCAGAAACTGGCGGCCCAGATCGATAACCGTCGTTTGGTCACCTACGGCCTCAATCCGCAGGCCATGGTCCGCGCCGACAATGTGCGGATGGACCCGGACGGCTCGCGCTTCGACGTGGTGATCCAGCGTCAGGGCATGGATGCTCTGGAAGAGCCCGCGCGCATCGAGAACCTGCATCTGCCGATGGCGGGCTGGCACAATGTCTCCAACGCCCTGGCCGCCATCGCCGTGGCGCGCGAGATCGGGGTGGACGAGGACGCCATCCGCGCCGGTCTGGCCGGGTTCGGCGGGGTCAAGCGCCGCTTCACCACCACCGGCGTGGCCCACGGCGTGCGGGTCATCGACGACTATGGCCACCACCCGGTCGAGATCGCCGCCGTGCTGAAGGCCGCGCGTCAGGTGGTCCACAACGCCGACAATCCCGGCCGCGTCATCGCCGTGGTCCAGCCGCACCGCTACACCCGCCTGCGCGATCTGATGCAGGACTTCTCGACCTGTTTCTCGGACGCGGACAGCGTTCTGGTCGCCGACGTCTATCCGGCGGGCGAGCAGCCGATCCAGGGGGTCGACAAGCACGCCCTGGTCGAGGGCGTTCGCCGCTACGGCCACCGCCACGTCGCGGCGCTGGAGAACGCCGCCGCCCTGCCGCGCGTCATCCGCGAAGAGGCGAAACCTGGCGATCTGGTCGTCCTGCTGGGCGCCGGCGACATCACCAGCTGGGCCTACGCCCTGCCGGCGCAGCTGGAGGCGCTGGGCTGAATCTCCCCACCGTCCGCTCCCCGCGGAGGCGGGGACCCAGTGCTTTGGCTTCAGGCTGCGACGCTCGGGGTCTTGCGCGGGTTGTCATGAGCGGGCATCGCAGTAGCTCTTACTGGGTCCCCGCCTCCGCGGGGATGAGCGGAAATAATGATGCCTTGGCGCGATAATCTCCCCGCCGTGCGCGGCAAGCTGCTGCTGAACGAGCCGCTGGGCCCCTACACCTGGTTCCGCGTGGGTGGGGCGGCGGACGCCCTGTTCATTCCGGCGGACGCCGACGATCTGGCCGACTTCCTGAAGGCCCTGCCCGAGGACGTGCCGGTGACGACGATCGGCGTCGGCTCCAACCTGATCGTGCGCGACGGCGGGGTTGAGGGCGTGGTGATCCGTCTGGCGGGCCGCGCCTGGGGGCAGGTGACGACCGACGGCGTCACGGTCACGGCGGGCGCAGGCGCGCTGGACAGCATGGTGGCGCGCGCCTCGGCCAAGGCGGGCATCGCCGGGTTGGAGTTCTATGCGGGCATCCCCGGCTCGATCGGCGGCGCCCTGACGATGAACGCGGGCTGCTACGGCGCTGAGACGAAAGACGTGCTGGTTTCCGCCTGGGGCCTGAACCGCAAGGGCGAGCGGGTCGAGCTGGCCCTGGCCGATTTCGGCTACACGTATCGTCATTCCAACGCCCCGGCTGACATCATCTGGATCGAGGCGACCTGGCGCGGGACGCCCGACGCGCCCGAGGCCGTCGCCGCCCGTATTCAGGAAATTACCGAGCGCCGCGAGAAGACCCAGCCGATCCGCGAGAAGACCGGCGGCTCGACCTTCAAGAACCCGGACGGCCATTCCTCTTGGAAGCTGGTCGATGAGGCGGGCTGGCGCGGCAAGCTGCACGCCGTTACCGGGGGCGGCGCCAAGTTCAGCGAACTGCACTCCAACTTCATGATTAACCCCGGCGAGGCTACGGCGGCCGATATCGAGGGGCTGGGCGAAGCCGTGCGCGCGGATGTGCTGGCGAAGACGGGCGTGCAATTGAACTGGGAAATCAAACGGATCGGGCGCCCGTAATCCTTCTCCCCTTGCGGGAGAAGGTGGCCCGTCAGGGCCGGATGAGGGGTGTCGACGCGACGTTTCCCTAATCCAGGCCCCAATCCCGGCCGCTCGTCCGTATCCTCGCACCCCTCATCCGTCTTGCTCCGCAAGCCACCTTCTCCCTCAAGGGGAGAGGGGCGAAAGGTGACGAATTTCCTTCCACGACCCCGTATCGTTTCCAACCGGTTAACCGTATTCAGGGCATAGGGGCGGGCTAGTCTTCGGATGTGGTCATGCGTGCGCCCCTGAACACCCTCCATGTCGCTGTCCTGATGGGCGGCCTGTCGTCGGAACGCGAGGTCTCGCTGTCCTCGGGTCGCGGTTGCGCGGACGCCCTGGAAGGGCAGGCGGCCAAGGTCACGCGCGTCGACGCCGGGCGCGATCTCGCCCAGGTGCTGACGGCGTTGAAGCCGGACGTCGTCTTCAACGCCCTGCACGGCAAATGGGGCGAGGACGGCTGCGTCCAGGGCATCCTCGAGACGCTGAAGCTGCCCTATACCCATTCCGGCGTCCTGGCCTCGGCCCTGGCGATGGACAAGGACAAGTCCAAGGCCGTTCTGCACGCGGCGGGCGTCATCGTGCCGGGCGGCGGCCTGTTCGACCGGCATGAGGTGGCCAGCCGCCACGTCATCGACCCTCCCTATGTGGTCAAGCCGAACGCCGAGGGGTCCTCCGTCGGCGTCTTCCTGGTGCGCGAGGGCGCCAATCGTCCCGTCGCCGAGGTCGGCGCCGAGGACTGGGCCTATGGCGACCAGGTCATGGTCGAACCCTTCATCCCCGGCAAGGAGCTGGCGGTCGCCGTCGTGGGCGAGGCGTCCGGCCCGCGCGCCCTGACCATCACCGACATCACCCCGACCAAGGGCTTCTACGACTACGAGGCCAAATACGCGCCCGGCGGCTCGCGCCACGTCCTGCCCGCCGAGCTGCCGCCGCACGTCTTTGACAAGGCTTTACGTCAGGCCGAGTTGGCCCACGCGGCCATGGGGTGCCGAGGCGTGTCCAGGGCCGACTTCCGTTATGACGATGTTAACGACGTTCTCGTTCTGTTGGAGGTGAACACCCAGCCCGGCATGACCCCGACCTCGCTCGTTCCCGAGCAGGCGGCCTTCGTCGGTATGGATTATCGCGAACTGGTTCGTTGGATGGTGGAGGACGCCTCATGCCCGCGGTAGTGCGCGGCGGTCGGCGACAGTCTTCGGCCAAGGGCGGCGCGCGCGGCGCTCCGTCCGGCCGCGCGGCCGAGATCGGCCGTCTGGACATGTCTCCGCGCGTTGTGGCGGCGACCCTGGTGGTGGGCGTCGGCATATTGGCGGCCGTGCTGGCCACGGGCGCGAGGGCCGAGCGCATCTCGACGGCCGTCTCCGAACGCTTTGACTCGGTCACGACCGGCATGGGTCTGAAGGTGCGTCAGGTTCACGTCACCGGCGCCTCGCCCGAGGCCGCCGCCGCCGTGCGCGCCGCCGTCGGCGTCCATGCCGATCAGCCCATCGTCAGCCTCGATCTGGCCGCCGTGCGCGAGCGGGTGCAGACCGTCGGCTGGGTCAAGGAGGCGCGCGTGGTGCGCCTGCTGCCCGACACCCTGATCGTCGACGTCAAGGAACACGACCGCCTCGCCGTCTGGCAGGTGGGCGGCAAGGCCCACGTCATCGACGCGCAGGGGCTGGTCATTTCCGGCGCCGACGCGGGCCGCTATCCCCGACTGCCGCTGGTGGTGGGCAAGGGCGCCGATCAGGCGGCCTCCGACGTCCTGCCCCTGCTGGCCCAGCGTCCGCGCCTGATGGCCAAGATCGACGCCCTTGTCCGCGTGGACGAGCGCCGCTGGGACCTGCGCCTCAAGGACGGCGCCCTGATCCAGCTGCCCGCCGTGGATCAGGAATCCGCCCTCATCCGCCTCGACGCCCTGGACCAGCGCGAACGCCTGCTGGACCTGGGCTTCGCCCGCATCGACCTTCGCACGCCGGAAGAAGTGGCTGTTCGCCCTTCCGAAGGCGCCGCTTGACCCTCTGACCCCTTAGGACACGCCCCCATGGTTGGACGCAGCCGAGACATGAAGCCGGAACAGGGCAGGGGCGCGCCGCGCGCGCCGGTCGTGGCCGCGCTCGATCTCGGTCAGGCCAAGGTCGCCTGCTTCATCATGAAGCCCGACGGCGTGCGCCACGCCGACCGCACCATCCGCGTCGCCGGCGCCGGCCATGTCCAGTCGCGCGGCGTCAAGGGCGGGGCCATCGTCAACATGGACGAGACGGCTCAGGCCATCGGCCACGCCGTCGAACGCGCCGAGCGCGCGGCGGGCGCCCCCGTCTCCGGCGTCGTCGTCACCACGGCCATCGGCCAGATGGCCAGCCACCGGGTGCAGGCGCGCGTCTCGCTCGGCTCCCACCCGATCAGCGACGCCGATCTGGCGCGCGCCATCGGCATGGCCCTGGCGCAGATCCGTCTGCCGAACCGCCGCCCGATCCACGTCCTGCCCATCGCCTGGTCGGTGGACGGGGCGCGCGGCGTCCACGACCCGCGCTCGATGCGCGGCGGCTCGCTGGGGCTGGACCTGCTGGTCGTCTCCATGTCCGAGGGCTCGTTCAACGCCCTCAGCCACTGCCTTGAACTGGCCCATCTGGACCTGCAGGGCGTGGCCGCTGCGCCCGTCGTCTCCTCCCTCGCCGCGCTGGAAGAGGATGAGATGGAGCTGGGCGCCCTGTGCATCGACATGGGCGGCGGTTCGACCTCGGCGGCGGTCTGGGGCGGTCGCTCCCTGCTGCATATCGAAAGCCTGAACGTCGGCGGCGACCATGTGACCGCCGACATCGCCCGCGGCCTGTCGACCTCGCGCGTCGGCGCCGAACGGCTGAAGACCCTGCACGGTTCGGCCATGGCCAGCGCCAACGAAGACCGCGAAATGCTCGAAGCCCCGCCGCGCGGCGAGGACGCCTCCGCCGGTCCGGTCATCGTCCCGCGCGCCATGCTCAAGACCGTCATCGCCCCGCGCGTCGAAGAGACGCTGGAGCTGCTGCGCGACCGCCTGAAACACGCCGGTATGGGCCTCGAACCCGGTGCAGGCCTGGTGCTTACCGGCGGCGCCAGCCAGTTGAACGGCGTGCGCGAACTGGCCGTGCGCGTCTTCGACCGCCCGGTCCGTCTGGGCCGCCCGCAACGCGCGCCCCACCTGGCCGACGCCGCCGCTGGCCCGGCCTTCTGCTCGGCCGCAGGCGTCCTGCTGCGCGCCGCCTACGGCCCGCGCGAGGCGGTCTCGGCCCGCAAGCTGATGTCCCGCCAGATCACGGCTGCGGATGCGCCCAAGGTGCATCGCGGCGGCATGGTGGCGCGGGCGGCGGGGTGGCTGCGGGATAATTTATAACACCCGTAGCCTTTATCATCTTGAACAATAGCGGCCTCGAGCGCGCGGAAGGCGCCGCGTGAGCGTGTGTGCTCGCGTCTGCTTCTTTGCGGAAAGGGGACATAAGTGTGGCGTCATTGTTACAGGGCTAGTTTTATATCGTCTAAAATGTGGCTATAATCTTGCTCATTGACACAATTTGGCTAAAGCGGATGAAGTGGCTTGAGCGATATTCGCTTTGAGCGGTCGAAGTTTAATTGCCGAGATTGGGGGGCGAGCATCCATGCACCTGAAACGAAATTATCTATTTGGGACTACGATCCTCGCGAGCATGCTCGCAGTTTCAGCTCCCTCATTCGCACAGTCGCAGCAAGCGACTAGTGTCGAAAACGTCCCTTCGGCTCAGGCGGATGAGCAGGCGACGACCGTCGGCGAAATCGTCGTCACCGGTTCGCGTATTCGTCGTGATCCGACGACCGCTCCTACACCTCTGATTCAGGTTCAGCGCGAGCAGTTGCTGGAAAGCGGTCAGTCGACGATGATCGACTACTTGGCCACCATTCCGGCCCTGTCGAACTCGGTGGTTCCGTCGGATACGACGGGCTCCGGCTTGGGCGATGGCGGGTTGTCGCTGCCGAACCTCCGCTCGCTCGGCTCCGGCCGCACTCTGACCCTCGTTGACGGCCGCCGTCATGTCGGCTCCAACGGCGGTTCTCTGGCGGTCGATGTGGACACCATCCCGCGCCTGCTGATTGAGAACATCGAGATCATCACCGGCGGGGCTGCGTCCGTTTACGGTGCCGACGCCGTGTCGGGCGTGCTAAACTTCAATCTCCGTAAGGACTACGAAGGGGCTGAGATCGACGCCAACTACGGCATGATCAACCAGGGCGGCGAGGCGAACCAGCGCATCTCCGCGCTTGTCGGCAAGAACTTCTTCGACGACCGCCTGAACGTCTATGCGTTTGGCGAGTACGAGAAGGCGGATGAAGTCCGCGCAGCGGATGTCGATTGGCTGCGTGGCTCGACGGCTCTCGTCTCAACCGATGCTGACCCGGTGGCGCGACCTTTCGACGGCATTATCGACTCGACCCTGTTCTCCAACCTTCGCACCATGCAGCGGCTGCGCTGGGGCGTCGTGAATCTGGCGAACAACCGCGCCGCCAGCCCCACAAATGACCCGGATACGAGCTATTTCAGCTGCGGCGTTGTTGGCTCCGCGGTGCCGACCGCGAACTACAACAACACCAACTGCACTCAACTCGCCCCTGGCAAGTCCTGGGTGTTCAACGGCGATGGCTCGGCGAGGCTTGCGGACTTCGGCACGCGCGTCGGGACGGGTCTGTCGCCGGTTTACAACGTCGGCGGCGACGGGGAGCCCGCTTCGGAGTACGGCCAGTACACCTTCTTCCCGCGGTCCGAAGCCAAGCGCTTCCAGGTCGGCGCCAACTTCCGTGTCACGGACAATATCCTGGCGCGTGTGGAAGCGAAGCGGGTCGAGGAAGAGACCTTCGACGAAGGACAACCTACCTTCTTCGATATCTTCATCTCGGACCGCACGGCTGCGAACCGGCTATCGACCATCCGTGCGACGAGCGCATTCGACATTCGTTTAAGTGACAACGCCTTCATTCCGGAGAATCTGCGGCAGGCGATCCTCAACAACAGGATCGACATCTATTCGCAGCCGACCGCGACCGAACCTGGTCAACTGCTCGGCACTGCCGCTGCGCCCTACGCTCGCTCGGCGCTGCGCGGCCCGGATCGTAGCCAGCTCAACACGCGCGATCTGACACGCTATGTGGCCTCTTTGGAAGGGCGCTTCGACAACTTCCTGTTCGTCAAGGATGGTAGCTGGGACATCGGCTACACCTACGGCGAGGTCGAGGTCGCCAACCGTGAACGCGGCGTCGATGTCGAGCGCATGGCGTTCGCGTCGGACGCCGTGCGTGACACGGCGGGTCTGCTTGGCGCCCCGGGCGGTATTGTCTGCCGTTCCACCTTGCTCGCCAAGCAGGGTGTCCCGATGGGGCAACTCGGCGATCCGGTGCGGGGCGGTGACGTTCGCAGCTCTGAAGCTGGACGCGCTGCAATCGATCAGTGCAAGCCGTTGAACATCTTCGGCGCTGGACAGCAGAGCCAGGAAGCACTGGATTATATCTACGCTGAAGTCGGCACGACGGATCGTAATGAGCAAGAGCAACTGCTGGGCTCGTTCTCCGGGCAGTTGTGGGACTTCTGGGGCGCTGGCCGCATCGGCATGGCGATCGGTGCCGAGCATCGGCGTGAGTTCACTGAAGGCACGGGCCGCGATCGTGAATTCGGTGATCGCCTCTTGTTCCTGAACAGCGGTCCTGATCAGGAGCCGGTGCAATACGAGAGCGACGAGATCTTCGGCGAAATCTCCATCCCCCTGTTCCGTGACAGCTTCCTCGGCCAGTATGCCGAGCTGAGCGGTTCGTACCGCTACTTCGATTACAGCCATATCGGTACGGGCGACGTCTACGGCGTCAACCTCGTCTATCGGCCGATCCGGGACATCGCCTTCAAGACGAGCTTCAATACATCTTTGCGGGCTCCGACGCTGTCAGAAGTGTATGGTCCTTATTCGCAGACGTTCTCGTTCTTTGGGTCGAACGATCCCTGTAACACGACCAACATCAATGCCGCCGCTAACGCCGAGTATCGTGCGAACAGGATCAAAAACTGTACCGCTCTGGCCGCTCAGCAAGGCTTGACGTTCGATTTTGCCGGCGACACGCCGGGAACGACGGACGATTTTGGTCGGCTTTACTCCACGTCCAGCATCTCGGGCGTGTCCGGGGGTAATCCGAATCTGGAGCCTGAAGAGTCCGAATCGTTCACCTTCTCGGTCGTTCTTCAGCCCCGTTTCATTCCGAACTTCAGCTTAGTTCTCGACTACTATGAGATCGAACTGACGAACGTCATCGCCTCTGTTTCGGCACAGACGTTGGCGGAGAACTGCGTCAACGGTCCCACCCTCAATGAGGGAGCCTGCTCCTTTATCTTCCGCAACAACCCTGACGTTCCGTTCGGGGTTGGCGCTCCCAGCAGCGATCCGGTCGGCGGTTACATCGAAAGCTCGATCAACTACGCCAAGCGCTCTACGCGCGGTCTGGACTTCACGGCTAACTATTCGGTCGACATCGAAGAGATGTTTGGCTTGAACCTGGGCCGATTGGACTACCGCCTGGGCGGCACGTGGCTGATCGAACAGAAGCAGTTCAACAACGCTCAGAATCCCAACGATTATACGGGGTTGGATTCGACGCTGTTGTATCCTCGCGTTCGCATGACGTCATCGCTGACGTATCGTCCGACCTCGAAGTGGAGCGTGAACTGGACGATGGACTGGCAGACGGCTCAGGACATCTCGCAGATGCGCAACTTCGTGGCGAACGCGGACGCGCGATTGTTGCAATATACGAACACCGGCAACTTCGCCCGTCATGACTTCACGGTTCGCTACAACGTCACGGATGATGTCTCGGTCCGCGCAGGCGTCACCAATGCCTTCGATGCCGAGCAAGCTAAGTGGTTGGGCTTCACTCTCTACCCCAACTTCGATCCGTGGGGCACGCGCTACCACATCGGCGTGAACTGGAAGATGTGGTAACTACCACCATATCCTCAAGAAAGGCGGAGGGCGGCTCTTGGAGCCGCCCTTTTGTCGTTTTCAGCGTCGTATGCAGGGATAATCTGCGGCCAAGCTACGGTACGGGCTTCCAAATCCGTCGACTCGCATTACCGAGGGTAACTCTTCGTTAACGCAGACGGGGTTTTCCTTAACGCGCTCATAACCAATGCGATTCGGCGGGGAGTTCGCATCGGGGACGAAGGGCAGGGTCCTTAGGTCGGAATTTTATAATGTCTCTCTCGCTGGTCAGGCCGGAAGCCACGGAATTGAAGCCCCGCATCGTCGTCTTCGGCGTAGGCGGAGCGGGCGGCAACGCCGTCAACAACATGATCGACTCCGGCCTTGAGGGCGTGGAGTTCGTCGTCGCCAACACCGACGCCCAGCATCTGAGCTTCGCCAAGACCGACCGTCGCATCCAGCTGGGCGAGACGATCACGCAAGGGCTGGGCGCGGGCGCCCACCCCGAAGTCGGCATGAACGCCGCCGAGGAGAGCGCGGACGAGATCCACGCGCACCTGGAAGGCGCGCACATGGTCTTCATCACCTGCGGCATGGGCGGCGGCACCGGCACCGGCGCGGCGCCGGTCATCGCCAAATGCGCGCGTGATCGCGGCATCCTGACTGTCGGCGTGGTGACCAAGCCCTTCACCTTCGAAGGCCGCCACCGGATGCGCCTGGCCGACGCCGGCGTGGCCGAGTTGCAGCGCTACGTCGACACCCTGATCGTCATTCCGAACCAGAACCTGTTCCGGGTCGCCAACGAACGCACCACCTTCTCCGACGCCTTCGGCATGGCCGACCAGGTGCTGCACTCGGGCGTGCGCTCGATCACCGACCTGATGATCCTGCCGGGCCTGATCAACCTGGACTTCGCCGACGTCCGCGCCGTGATGAGCGAGATGGGCAAGGCCATGATGGGCACGGGCGAGGCCACGGGCGACGACCGCGCCCTGCTGGCGGCCCAGAACGCCATCGCCAACCCGCTGCTGGACGAGACCAGCCTGAAGGGCGCCAAGGCCGTGCTGGTGAACATCACCGGCGGCATGGACATGACCCTGCTGGAGGTCGACGAGGCCGCCAACGCCATCGCCGGCGAAGTGGACGGCGACGCCAACATCATCTTCGGCGCCGCGTTCGACCCGGCGCTGGACGGCAAGATCCGCGTCTCGGTCGTCGCCACCGGCATGGATGAGGCCGTCATCCAGCAGATCGAGCCGCAGGGCCAGACCTTCGGCGGTCGCCCAGGCGGTCTGTCGGCCGCTGCGCCGCGTCAGCCGGAAGTCCGCATCGATCCGGTGCGTGAAGCCGCGTCGCAACCGGCGCCGACCCCGACCTATGAAGCCCCGGCCGCCCGCGCGCCCGAGCCGAAGATCGAGGCCAAGCCCGAACCGGTCATCCACGACGCGCCGCGCAACCTGGAGCCGATCGTCGATCCGTGGGTCGAGGAATATGAGCAGGGCGCCGGCCGCGCCCAGCCTGCGGCGTCTTCGGAGCAGGGCGATCTCTATTTCGACCGCGCCCCGCAGCGTCAGCAGCCTGCGCCGCAACAACCGGCCCAGCGCCCGGCCGCCCGTCATGAAGAGCCCGCCGAGGAGCCCTTCTACGACGAGCGCGATCATCGTCGCAGCGGCTGGAGCCTGTTCGGCCGCAAGCGTCAGCAGCCGCAGCAGCAACAATCCTATGCGCCCCCGCCGTCGTCGAACCGCACGACCCAGCAACTGCGTCAGACGCAGTCGATGCAGCCTCAGCAGCAGGATCCGCAGGTGGGCCAGTCCGAGGATGACGACCTGGAGATCCCTTCCTTTCTCCGCCGCCTCGCGAACTGATCGGCCCAGGAAGCCCTGATACTGAAACGCCCCGGAGCCGACCTCCGGGGCGTTTTTGCGTGTGGGCGCAAGGCGTCGAGCTGTCGCCGAACCGAAACAATCCGAAACTCGACTTTCATTTCGGGCTTGAGCCCTGAGGCGTAAACGACAGGCGAGGCGAAGACCGTCCCGTTTGGGGCGGGTCGCGCAACAGAGAGTATCCGAGTGACGGTCCGCAACGACCAGTACGAACAGACCATCGTCGCCCCGGCCATCTGCGCCGGCGTCGGCGTGCACACCGGCCGCCGCGTGCGTCTGGTCGTGCGCCCGGCTGCGCCCGGCCACGGCATTGTCTTCGTGCGCACGGACGTGACCGACCGCGACAACCGCATCCCCGTCTCGGGCGAGGCGGTCGTGGACGCGCGCCTGAACACCATGATCGAGAACGTGGCGGGCGTGCGCCTGTCGACGATCGAGCACCTGATGGCCGCCCTGTCGGCGCTGGGCGTCTCCAACGCCGTGATCGAGGTGGACGGGCCGGAACTGCCGATCCTGGACGGCTCGGCGCTGCAGTTCGTGCAACTGCTGGACCGCGCGGGCTTCCGTCGTCAGGAAGCGCCCCAGACCTTTATCGAGATCCTGAAGCCGATCCGGGTGGAGGAGGGCGACAAGTCCGCCGTCCTTCTGCCTTGCGACCGCTATGAGATGCGCTTCGAGATCGATTTCCCCACGCCGGTCATCGGCAATCAGGTGGTGGACTTCGTCGTCGACGAGGCGACCTTCCGCTCGGACATCATGGCCGCCCGCACCTTTGGCTTCGCCCATGAGGTCGAGGCCCTGCGTCAGGCCGGGCTGGCTCGCGGCGGTTCGCTGGAGAACGCCGTGGTGATCGACGGCGACCAGATCCTGAACCCCGGCGGCCTGCGCATGGAGCGCGAGTTCGTGCGCCACAAGGCGCTGGACGCCATCGGCGACCTGTATGTGCTCGGCGCACCGCTGCTGGGCCGATACGAAGGCGTCAAGGCGGGCCACGCCCTGAACAACAAGCTGGTCCGCGCCCTGCTGGCCCAGCCGGATGCCTGGCGCGAGACGGTTCGCGTGCCCGACATGGCGATGGCGGGCTGAATTCTTCCTTCTCCCCTTGAGGGAGAAGGTAGCAGGCGGAGCCTGACGGATGAGGGGTGGCGACGCCCTGGCATCCAGATTGTCGCGTCGCCGTCCTCTCTAATTTTTAGATGCCGCGCTGACACCCCTCATCCGAGCGCCTCCGGCGCCCACCTTCTCCCACAAGGGGAGAAGGCTCAGGCTAGCGTAATCGCGCTGATCAACCGGCCGAAGTCCGGTTCACCCGCCAGATAGGCGCGGCGGTTGGAGTAGAAGCGCTTTTCGTCCGCGCGCGTGTCGTCGCCGGTCCAGGCGGCCTCGCCGACGCCCGCCTGCTCCAGTCGCCACAGGACAAAGCCGGGCAGGTCGAACTGACGCTTGTCGTCGGCTGCGCCGGGGGCGAAGAAGCGTTCGCTGCCGGGGTCGTGGTGGGCGAAGCGGTCCTGGTAGTCGGCGCCGACCTCATAGGAGCCTTGGGCGATGCATGGGCCGACGACGGCGACGATGCGCGACGGCTCGGCCCCTAGGGCCTGCATGGCTGTGACGGTCGAGTGGATGACGCCGCCAAGGGCGCCCTTCCAGCCCGCGTGGGCGGCGCCGATGACGCCCGCCTCGGCGTCGGCGAACAGGACGGGGGCGCAGTCGGCGGTTAGGACGGTTAGCACCGGCCCCTTCACGCCCGCGACCACGGCGTCGCCCTCGGGGCGTTCTCCGGCCCAGCCGCTTTCGGCCACGCGGGCGACGGCGGAGTGGACCTGATAGCAGCCGCACAGGTCGTCGGCGCCGCTGCCCATCCATTCGGCGACGCGGCGGCGGTTCTCGGAGACGCGGGCCGGGTCGTCCTTGGAGCCGACGCCTGCGTTCAGTCCGGCATAGATGCCGTCCGATACGCCGCCCGCGCGCGTGAAGAAGCCGTGGCGAACCCCGGCCTTGGTCAGCAGCGGATGGGTGATCGGGTTCAGGCTCATGCGGCGGCTTCCAGTTCGAAACGGGCGGCGTCGATGGCGGCCTGAACGGCCTTGCGGGCCTGGGGGCTGTTCTTCCAGCAGGTCGAGCCGACGCTGGCGGCGGCCCCGGCGCAGACGACGGCCGCATCCGCCTGGGCCAGACGGGCGAAGCCGCCGACGCCCAGTTCCTCCAGCCGTTCGATCACCTTGGGGCCGACGCCTTTGGTCGCCAGCAGGATCTGGCGTTCGTGGTCGGTGAAGGTCATGGGCGCATCAGCCTCCATCATCCGGCGGGCTGCGTCAGAAGCCCGGCAGGGCCAGCGAACGCGGCGAGAAGATCGCCGCCGCCTTGAATAGTTCGCCCATCTGATCCGGCGCGGTCAGGCGGTCCAGCTGGCGCTGGATGACCGGGGCGGCCTCGGGGCGTCCCTGCATCAACCGCTGGGCGCGGGCTTCGATCCCCAGCGTCTTGAGGAAGGCGCCCTGACCGACGCAGCCGGTGACGTCGACGCCGCCGCGCACGGCGGCCTCCAGCACCAGGGGGAAGTCGGCCCATTGCGTCAGGTCGGCCTCGCCCGGCGTGGACAGGGGATCGACCTTCTGGTGCCGCCGCAGGGCCTGAAGCGTGTCGCCGGCCTCGGGTTTGCTGCGGCCGTAGTCGATCAGCAGGGCGGCGCCGGATGCGGCGCGGATCAGGCTGGCCAGATCGCGGCCGAAGGCGGCCTGTTGTTCTGAAATCTCGATGATCTGGCCCGGTTCGACCTCGAAGCCCGGCGTCTCGAAGCCGTCGGCGATGGCGGTCAGGCCGAAGGTCAGCTCATTGTCGTCGGTGACGCCGATGCGGCGCTCGGCCCAGCCGCCTTCCGTCTTGATGAACTGGCGCGCGGGCAGGCAGTCCAGCACCTCATTGGCGATCAGGATGACCGGGGCGTCGGTCTCGACCTTGTGCAGGGCGCCGAGCCAGCGCGGGTGCACGTCAGCGTCAGCCAGCCGCCGGGCCTGTTCGGCGCGCAAGGGGGCGCTGGGCTCGATCAGGATCAGGTCCACCGCCTGCAGGAAGCCGGGGACCAGCCGCGCCGCGCGCAACACGTCGGACATCAGCGTCCCGTCGCCGGGGCCCACCTCGACCAGCCGCACCCGCTCGGGCGCGCCGAGACGGGTCCAGGTCTCGACCGCCCACAGGCCGATCAGTTCGCCGAACATCTGGCTGACCATGGGCGCGGTGATGAAGTCGCCGCGTTCCCCCAGCGCCGGGCGCGTGGCGTAATAGCCGCCCCTGGGGTCGTGCAGGCAGCGAGTGACGTAGTCCGCCACCGTCATCGGCCCGGTCAGCACGATCTCGCGGACCAGTCGGTCCTTGAGCGTCTCCGCCATGATGGTCTTACGCCTCCGCGACTTCCGGCTTCTTCAGCGCCCGCCAGATCAGCCAGGCGCCGACCAGCATCATCGGGATCGACAGGATCATGCCCATGGTCAGGCCCAGCGGCAGGTTCTCCAGCCCGGCGTCGGGCTGGCGCACATTCTCCAGCGCGGCGCGGCAGACGCCGTAGCCCAGCAGGAACAGGCCGGTGACGAAGCCCGGACGCTTCAGCATCCGCCACTTCCAGATCGCCAGCGACAGGACGACGAACAGCAGCAGGCCCTCAAGCCCGGCCTCATATAGCTGGCTGGGGTGACGCGGTTCGTTGCCGGCGGGGCAGAAGCCGTACATCTGCTGAATGCGCTCGTTGCAGAAGCGGATGGCCCAGGGGACGGTCGTCTCGCGGCCCCACAGCTCGCCGTTGATGAAGTTGGCGATGCGGCCGAAAAACAGACCCAGCGGCGCGACCGGGGCGATCAGATCGCCCAGGCTGAGCGGGTTCACCTTCTGGCGACGGGCGTAGAGGGCGAGCGCGATCACCACGCCGAGGAAGCCGCCGTGGAAGCTCATGCCCCCGGTCCACAGCTGCAACAGCTCCAGCCGCTCGCCCCAGCTGTCGCCGGTGAACAGTTGGGCGAACATCGCCGGCTTGTAGAAGAGGGCGTAGCCGAAACGGCCGCCCAGGATGACGCCCAGGGTGATCCACAGCACCAGGTCGTCCAGTTGCGGTCCCGTCACCGGCGGCTTGCCGGGCGCCCACAGCCGCTCGGTCTTGGCGAGACGCGAGGCGTACCACCAGCCCAGGACGATGCCGGCCACATAGGCCAGGGCGTACCATCGGATGGGCAAGGGGCCGAGATGGATCAGGACGGGGTCGAATTCGGGAAAGGGCACGGGGCCTCCGTCTGCGCCTTCAGAAGTTGGCCCATGGTCTAGCAAGCGGGACTGCATTCGTCGCGCGCTTTTCCCGCGAAGCAGTCTATAGGCCGCTGGCAGGTAAGGTTTGGTTTACCCAAATCAATGCACCGTTAACCATGTCCGGGCCCGATGGTCCGGGAGTTCTCAAGAGGCCGCCATGCAGACGCGCAATCCCCTCCTTGATGAGTTCGCCAAGCTGACCACCGGCGCCATGGGCCTGGCCCAGGCCGCGGGCGAAGAGGCCAAGGCCGCGTGGCGCGCCCAGGCCGACCGCTTCGTCGCCGAAATGGATCTGGTGCGTCGCGACGAGTTCGACGTGCTGAAGGACGAGATCGCCGCCCTGCGCGCCGAGATCGCAGCGCTGAAGGCCGCCGCCGTCGCCCCGAAGAAGGCCGCCAAGGGATCGTCCACAGACGCAGCCTCGACCCCGGATTCAGCCGGTTGAGCCGAATCTGCGAACACGCCTACCGTCCTCGAAAGCGCTCAATCGAGTCGCTGTCGCTGCTGAAGAAGTTGAACGCCTGATGGATGCTGTGAGACCCGAAGAGGTCGACCTGCCCTTTGATCCGCTGGATGTGGTCGAACACGTCCTGACGGCGGAGAACCTGCCGTTCGACCGTACGGACGAGGGCGATCTGGCCTTCGCCCTGGCCGGCGACTGGAAGGACTACGAACTCTGGTTCGCCTGGCGGCCCGAGGGCGACTGCCTTCAACTGTGTCTGGCGCTGGACCTGCGGGTGGCCAAGACGCGCCGCGCGGCCGCCTATGAGTTGGTGTCGATGATCAATCAGCGCACCTGGCTGGGCCATTTCGAGATCTGGCCGGATGAAGGCGAGATCGTTTTCCGCCACGCCCTGGCCCTGCCGCACACCGAACGGCCGACCCTGGCCCAGGCCGCGTCCATGATCGACGCGGCGGTCGAGGCGGCGGACCGTTACTATCCCGCCTTCGATTTCATGGTGCGCGGCTCCAAGAAGCCGAAGGAGGCGATCGACGCCTGCCTGTTCGAGACGGTGGGCAACGCCTGATGAGCGGTTCTGGACGTCCGGTCGTGCTTCAGGGCGTGGGACGCCTGGGCTCGGCCATTCTGGAAGGCTGGCTGGCGACGGGCGCCGTCGATCCGGCCGATCTGATTATTCTGACGCCGTCCGAAAAGCCGGTCGCCGAGGCGGCGCGGGCGAAGGGCGCGCGGATCAATCCGCCGCTGGAAGAGCTGGCGAACGCCCGCGCCTTCGTCATCGGCGTCAAACCCGCCAAATGGCTGGAGGCCGCGCAGGCGGTGCTGCCGCATCTGGCCGCTGACGCGGTGATCGTCTCGGTCATGGCCGGGGTGCGCGGCGAGACCATCTCTGACGGTTACAACGGCCGCCCGGTCGTGCGCGTGATGCCGACGACCGGCGTGGCGCAGGCGCGGGGCGTGGCGACGCTGTGGTCCTCTGAGGCCGACGCCCTGAAGGTAGGGCGCGATCTGTTCGAGCCGATCGCCGAGACGGTGCTGCTGGACGACGAGGCCCTGATGCACGCGGCGACGGCGGTGTCCGGTTGCGGACCGGCCTATTTCTTCGCCTTCACGCGAGCTCTGGCTGAAGCGGGCGAATCCGAGGGCCTGTCGCGTGAGGCCGCCGCCCGTCTGGCGCGCGCCACCCTGCGTTCTGCTGCGGCGGGCGTAGAGGGCGACGAGGCGCTGAATGCCCTGATCGACCGTGTGGCCTCGCCGGGCGGGGTGACGCAGGCGGGTTTGGTCGCTCTCAATGAAAACGGCGCCCTCGACCATTCTGTCGAAAGCGCCGTGAAGGCGGCGGTCGCCAAGTCCACTGAACTCAGCGGCTGATCGTCAGGCGCCTCACCGCTTGACGAAGCGGCCGTCGGCCAGGTTGCGGGCCAGGCGGTCATAGGCGCGTTGGGCGTCGGTCCAGGTGGTGGCGCCGCGCGCGTCGGCCAGGGTCGGGGTGTAGTAGTCGAACTTGACCGGTTGAACCTCGCCGGAGGCCGTCGTCACCGTGCCTTCGACCGCGGCGCCGCCGATCGACAGGCTGCGCATGGCGTCGAGGCCCGGCTTGTCGGACAGTTGCTGCATGGTCGGACGGTTGGGCTTCAGGTCCGTGATGACCAGTTCAAGCCGGGCGCCGTCCAGCGCACGACGATCCGTCAGCACGCGCTCAAGCGTGCGGGTCAGGTCGCTGACCTGCTGTTGAACGTCGCGCTCGCCCAGTTCCGCCGCGGTCTTGGCGAAGTCGGGGCTGACCGTCACGACGACGGCCGAGGGTTGAGCCGCAGCGGCGCCGGAGAGGGCGAAAACGGCGGCGATCGGTGCAAGAAAAGCAATAGGACGCATAGTCAGGCTCCAGAATTCCAGGCCCCCCTGGAACACCGGACAAGATGGCGATGATTTTACGGTTCCGCTAGGGGCGCCGCTCAAAGATCTAGGGGGCGCGACGATCCGCCGGCAGCCGGATCGCGGCCTTGAGCCCGCCCAGTTCGCTGCGGCCCAGGGCGATGTCGCCGCCGTGGCTGCGCGCCACGTCGCGCGCCACCGCCAGGCCCAGACCCACGCCCTTGCGGTTCTGGTTGCGCGAGGCGTCCAGCCGGGAGAAGGGGCGGAAGGCCTCTTCGTGCATGTCTTCGGGGATGCCGGGGCCGTCGTCCTCGACCGTGATCTCCAGCCCGCCGGAGGGCAGGGGACGCGCCGACAGCCGCACATGCTCGCCATGGGAGGCGGCGTTGCCGACCAGGTTGTTGATCGCCCGGCGGAAGGCCAGCGGCCGGGCCAGCATGTTCAGGTCGTCGGGCGTCTCGACCTCGGCGGCGGCCCCGGCGCGGCGGGCGTCGTCGGCGGCGCGGCGCAGCATTTCGGGCACGGAGATCGTCTGGGCGGCTTCCCCGGCCTCGCCGCGCGCAAAGGCCAGGTATTCGTCGATCATATGCTCCATCTCGTCCAGATCGCCCTTCATTGCCTCAGCGCGCTTGAAGGGCGGCGCCAGGGCCAGTTCAAGGCGAAGACGGGTCAGGGGCGTGCGCAGGTCATGGCTGACCGAGGCCAGCAGAGCCGTGCGCTGGTCGATGTGGCGCTGGATGCGCGAGCGCATGTCCAGAAAGGCGCTGGCGGCGGCCCGCACCTCGCGCGCGCCGTGCGGCTTGAAACGCGGCACGCTTTCGCCCCGGCCGAAGGCCTCGGCCGCATGGGCCAGGCGCTCGATGGCGCGCACCTGATTGCGGATGAACAGCACCGCCACGGCCAGCAGCAGCACGGTGGCGATCATCAGCCACAGGACGAAGATGTGGGCCTGCGTCGCCACGGCCCGCTCGCGCGGGGCGATGACGCGCAGGACGCCGTCCGCCTCCTGCACGCGGATGTCGACATAGGCGGGGTAGCGGGTGGTGTCGAACCAGAAGGGCTGGTCCAGCCGCGAGGCCAGCGCCTTCTCCAGCGTGCGGTCGACCAGTCCCAGGGCGCCGCGCCGTTCTTCGGCGGGCAGGGAGGCTTCGGGCTGGAAGGCGATGGACAACTGCATCGACCGCTCGGCGCGTTCCGAGATCAGCGCCAGATTCCGGGCCGAGGGGTCGTCGCGATAGCTCTCGGCCGCCCAGGCCACGTCGCCCGCCAGGCCTTCGGACAGGCGCGCCGTCACCGCCTGCCAGTGGGCGTCGAAGAAGGCCCAGGTCACCGCCGCCTGCATGATCAGGACAGGCAGGACGATGATCAACAGCGAGCGGCCCCACAGGGAGGTCGGCACCCGGCGCTTGATCCAGCGCGTCCAGACGTTGAACGGCATCAGCCGCATCGGCGTCGCCTCAGTCCGGGGCCAGCATATAGCCGATGCCGCGCACGGTCTGGAGGTAGCGCGGGTTCTTGGGGTCCGCCTCCAGCTTGCGGCGCAGGCGCGTGACCTGCACGTCGACGGCCCGACCGGTCACATCGGCGGTGTCGGGCGACAGGGTCATGCGCTCGACCGGCGAATGGGCGTGGATGGCCAGAGTCTTGAGCAGTTGCGCCTCGGCCTCGGTCAGGCGCTGAAGGGCGCCGTCGCGCGTCAGCTCCAGCCGCTCCATGTCGAAGACGGCGGGACCCATGTGGATTTCCCGCGGCGTCATCAGCTTGCCGCCGGTGCGGCGCAGGATGGCCTCGATCCGCAACGCCAGTTCGCGCGGATCGAAGGGCTTGGACATATAGTCGTCGGCCCCGCGCGACAGGCCTTCGATCCGGTCGTCCGGGTCGCCCTTGGCGGTCAGCAGCAGCACTGGCGTCTTGGACAGGGCCGCCTGGCTGCGGATCCAGGTCGTCAGGTCGAAGCCGCTTTCGCCCGGCATCATCACGTCCAGCACGATCAGGTCGAACTCGATCAGTTCCACCATGCGCCGCGCCGCGCCCGCGTGCGCGGCGCCGGTGACGCGATAGCCCTCGCGACTCAGGAATTCCTTGAGCAGTTCGCGGATGCGGTCGTCGTCGTCGACGACCAGGATGTGCCGTCCGCTGCCGGCCGGGGCGACGGGGCCGGAACGGCCATTGGCGCGCGGCTCGACCATGCTCATCGCCATTCTCCTTGCGAGGCGCCGTTGACGCTGGGTTGCGGCAGGCGTCTAACCGAGATCGTTGCGCAGGAGACGTACTTCAATGGCCTTCGTTCCTTTCGACGATCGTGACGGCTGGATCTGGTTTGACGGCGACTTCGTCCCCTGGCGGGAGGCGAAAACGCACGTCCTGACCCATGGCCTCCACTACGGCTCGTCGGTGTTCGAGGGTGAGCGTATGTATGGCGGTGAAATCTTCAAGCTCACAGCCCACAGCCAGCGCCTGAAGCGCTCCGCCGAACTGCTCGACTTCGAGATTCCCTATAGCGTGGCCGAGATCGACGCCGCCTGCAAGGAAACCTGCGCCCGCAACGGCCTGATCGACTGCTATATCCGGCCTATCGCCTATCTGGGGGCCGAACAGCTGAGCGTCTCGTCGCTGAACAGCAAGGTCCACCTGGCCATCGCCGCCTGGGAATGGCCCAGCTATTTCGACCCCGAGGTCAAGAAGAAGGGCATTGCGCTGGAGTGGGCCAAATGGCGCCGCCCCGACCCCGCGACGGCCCCGTCCACGGCCAAGGCGGCGGGGCTGTACATGATCTGCACCATGTCCAAGACGGCGGCCGAGAAGCGCGGCTTCAACGACGCCCTGATGCTGGACTGGCGCGGCTATGTCGCCGAGGCGACCGGCGCCAACGTCTTCTTCGTCAAGGACGGCGCCCTGCACACGCCGCGCGTCGACCACATCCTGGACGGCATCACCCGCCAGACGGTGATCGAAATGGCCCAGGCGCGCGGGACCGAGGTCGTGGTGCGCGACATCCTGCCGGAAGAGCTGGCCGGCTTCTCCGAGTGCTTCCTGACCGGCTCGGCCGCCGAAGTCACCCCGGTGGGGCAGGTCGGCGACTATCGCTTCACGCCGGGCGAACTGTCGTTGGGTCTGATGGACGACTACGGCAAGCTGGTGCGCGGCCAGCTCTGACCCCGATCAGGCGGAGGGGCTTGCCTCCGCCTCTTTCGTGAGCGCTGCCTGAGCCGCGGCCTTGCGGGCGCGCACCTGCCTGCGCCAACGCCAAATCAGCCAGAGCAGCGGCGCGCCCAGCAGCAGGACAGGCAGCGCGCCAGCCACGAACAGGATCACACCGCCCAGGGAAGACATGAAGGCATAGGTCGCCGAGTTCATGGCGTCGGACACAGGCCGCAGGGCGCTGTCGGGCGCCAGACGCCCTGCGGCGCGATAATAGACGTCCAAGCGTGACGTCTGAACCCGTGTGCGCATGACCTCCAGCGTTGATCGGGCGGCGTCCAGTTCTCCCTGAACCCGCGCCAATTCACGTTCGACCTGCAGCAACTGTTCCAGCGTGCCGCTGCGGGTCGACAGCAACTGCTGCAGCCGATCACGCAGGGTGGTCAGCGCCTTCAGCCTTGCCTCTGTGTCGATCAACTGCCGTGTCAGGTCTTCGCTCTCGACCGCTTGATCGATCACGCTTCCGCCCGCGCCCTTGGCCTCCTTTTCCAGTCCTGCGCGGAAGCGGGCGACGTAGGCAGGGGAGGCGCGCATTTCGAGTCGCGCCGACAGCGAGTCTCGCCCCACGCGGTTCGATTGTGCGCCGAGAACCTGACATTGCGTCGGCCCGGCGCTGATGCAGGCCTGCTCGTGGCGGAACATGAGGCGAGGCGCCGCCTCGGTAGGGAGTTCGAGCCCGAATCGATAGGCGTAAGCGATGCTGGGCGCGCTCGTGTCGTCGCTTGTTCGAGCAGAGCGTGGAGCGTCTGCTGCGGCGTCAGGCCCTGCGGCTGCCGCGCCGCCGGGGGAGCCATCAACTCGACATCGACGGCTTCGTCGACATAGTTGTCTAGAGCTGGGCCGCACCCGGCCAGGGCTGCTCCGCCGACCATCAGCGCCGCCATCAGTTCCTTGCGCATGCCCTGCCTCCCCATTGATGCGTAACGCTGATAGGGGAGGAGCATAACGGCGAAGTTTGGGCTGACGGAAGGCTTTGCCGCGTCCGAACGTCGCGCGAGCTCTTGACCAGCGGGCCGCAGGGTGCGTTCAAGCAAAACCACAAACGTCGGCCGCGCGCCGGGGCCGGAGCCGCTTATTTCATGTTCAGCCTCCTGAACCTCCAGAGCCTGTTCGGGCTGGTCGTCATCGTCGCCCTCTGCTGGGCGATCTCAGAGAACCGCCGCGCCTTTCCGTGGCGGCTGGCGATCGGCGCAGTGCTGGTGCAGGCGGCTCTGGTGCTGGCGACCTTCGCCATACCCGGCTCGCAGGTGGTGCTGGACGGCATCAACAATGCGGTGAAGGGGCTGGAGCTGGCGACCGAAGAGGGCACCAGGTTCGTCTTCGGCTTCCTGGCGGGCGGGGACCAGCCCTACGCCGTGGCCAATGAGGGCGCGCTGTTCACCTTCGCCTTCAACGTGCTGCCGTTGATCCTGGTGATCTCGGCCCTGTCGGCCCTGTTGTGGCACTGGAAGATCCTGAAGTGGATCACCCTCGGCTTCGGCTTCCTGTTTCAGCGGACCATGGGGCTGGGCGGCGCCTCGGCGCTGGCGGTGGCGGCCAACGTCTTCTTGGGCATGATCGAAAGCCCCATCGTCATCCGCGCCTATCTGGACAAGCTGACCCGTTCGGAAGTCTTCCTGATGATGGTGGTGGGCCTGGCCACCGTCGCCGGTTCGACCATGGTGGCCTATGCGACCATTCTGTCGCCGGTCCTGTCCAATGCTGCGGGGCACGTGCTGGTGGCCTCGATCGTCTCGGCGCCGGCTGGCGTCATGCTGGCCCGCGTCATTATCCCCGAAAAGCCCGGCGAGGGCGGGGCGGTGGCCGACTACAACTCGGCGCTGAAGTACGACAGCGCCGTCGACGCCATCGTCAAGGGCACGTCCGACGGCCTGATGGTGGTGCTGAACATCTCGGCCGTGCTGATCGTTTTCGTGGCCCTGGTGGCCCTGGCCAACATCATCCTGGGCGGCTTCGTCATCGCCGGCGAACCGCTGACGGTCGAGCGCATCCTGGGCGTGCTGTTCGCGCCCGTGGCCTGGCTGACCGGCGTGGAATGGGCCGACGCCCACAAGGCGGGCTGGCTGCTGGGGGTCAAGCTGACCCTGACCGAGTTCGTCGCCTTCATCGAACTGGGCAAGGTTCCGGCCGCCGAGATGAGCGAGCGCACCCGGATGCTGATGACCTACGCCCTGTGCGGTTTCGCCAATATCGGCTCGGTCGGAATCACCGTCACCGGCCTGTCGGTGCTGATGCCCGAGCGTCGCGAAGAGGTGCTGGGGCTGGTGTGGAAGGCGCTGTTCGCCGGCTTCCTGGCCACCCTGATGACCGCCTGCATCGTCGGGGCCTTGCCCGCCGCCGTCTTCGCCTAGTAGCGTCGCGCAGGGCAGCCGAAGGGACCCTTTGATGAAGCTCTATGAAAGCCGCCGCGCGCCCAATCCGCCGCGCGTCCGCTGGGTCATGGCGGAAAAGGGCGTGACCGACGTCGAGCGGGTCGAGATCGAGCTTCTGGCGGGCGAGCACCGCACACCGGCCTATCGCGCCAAGTTCGGCGTGCCGCACGTCCCGGCGCTGGAGCTGGACGACGGGACCTGCCTGACCGAATCCATCGCTATCTGCCGCTATCTGGAGGCGCTGCACCCCGAGCCGAACCTGTTCGGCCGCGATCCGAAGGAGCAGGCCATCATTGAGATGTGGATGCGGCGGTGCGAGATGTATCTGGCCAATCCAATGATGCTGAACGTGCGCTTCACCCATCCGGCCTTGGCCGCGCTGGAGGCGCCTCAGCCCCAGGTCGCCGAATACAACCGCCTGGGCGCCGAACGCTTCATGAAGACGCTGGATCGGCATCTGGCGGATCATGAGTTCATCGCCGCCGACCGCTTCACCATCGCCGACATCGTCGGGGCCGTGGGACTGGATTTCGCCCGCCTGGTCAAATACCGGCCGCCCGAGGAGTTGACGCATCTGGCCCGCTGGCTGGAGGCCTGTCGCGCTCGTCCGGCGGCGGCGGCGGGGATGTGATCCGACCTTGCGCACTCTGACTGCGCCGGACCGCTGGCTGGCCCTGCTGCTGGCCGCCCTGGCGGGCTATGTCGACAGCCTGGGATTCCTGCATCTGGGCGGGGTGTTCGTCTCCTTCATGAGCGGCAACACCACGCGCCTGGCCGTCAGCCTGGCCGAAGGACGGTGGCTGGCGGCGGGCGCGGTGGGGGGCGTGCTCCTGCTGTTCATTCTGGGCGCCATGCTCGGCGCCCTGGTCGCGGGCGGGGAGGGCGCGCGCTCGCGCAGTCGGGTGCTGGCGCTGGAGGCGGCGCTGCTGGCCGGCGCCGCCCTGGCGGCCGGAGCCGGGCTCGCGCCCCTGGCGATCAGCCTGATGGTCCTGGCCATGGCGGTCGAGAACTCGGTCTTCCTGCGCGACGGCGAGGTCGGGGTCAGCCTGACCTATATGACCGGAACCCTGGTCAAGACGGGGCACGCCCTGGCCGCCGCCCTGCGCGGCGGCGATCCCTGGGCGTTCCGACCTTATATGGCGCTCTGGGCGGGCCTGGCCGGGGGCGCGCTGATGGGGGCCGCGGTCTATGGCCGCCTGGGGCTGATCGCCCTGTGGCCGGCGGCCGCGCTCGCCATGGTTCTGGCGCTGAAGATGAGGTTCAACCGCGTGGCGTGAACTTCCGGATCACGCCGGAGAAGGTCATCAGCAGGCGCTCGCCGGTGACGATCTGGCCGCGCACGAAGATCAGGCTCTTGCCCGCCTTGGACACCTCGCCCGTCGCCTCGATCAGTTCGCCGACGTAGGCGCCGTCGATGAAGGTCGAATCCAGCTGCACCGTCACGCCCGAGGCGCCCTCCATTTCCTGATAGGCGATCTGGAACATGGCGATGTCGGCGAAGGTCATCAGGCAGCCGCCGTGCATCCGTCCGCCGAAATTCATGTGCTTCTGCTCGGCGCGGAAGGCGCAACGCATGGAGCCGTCGGGGTCCGGCTTGCGATAGAAGGGGCCGACGGTGGAGTCGAAGGTGGCGCCGGAGACCTCATAGGTCTCCCACCCCGCGAACTCGCCTTCGGTGATGGTGATCTTGCCGACCATGCGATTACGCCTTCTTTCTGATCTCGCGCTGCCGCATATAGCGCGCATGAGCGATCCAATCGAAGCGGCCATTTTCGAAAAACTGGCCAAGGCCGATCCCAAGAACGTCGGCGGCAAGAGCATCGAACCGGCCGATGTGGCCAAGGAGCTGCAGCCCGAGCAGTGGCAGCGGATGCTGCCCAAGGTGAAGGCGACGGCGCTGGGCCTGATGCGTCAGGGCAGGCTGACCATCACCAAGAAGGGCAAGGCGGTCGATCCCAACAACTTCCGCGGCGTGATCCGTCTGCGCCTCCCGACCGAGGCCGAGACGGCCGCGGCCCTCGCGGCCCTGCCGCCGGTCGAAGCGTCGGATGACGACTTCGACTGATCCGGACGCCGGCCCGCAGACGGCGCTCGACGACGTCCTGGCCGAAATCCGCGCCTGCCGGGCGTGCCTGGGACTGCTGCCGCATACGCCGCGTCCGGTGGTCATGGTCACGCCCGAAACCCGGCTGTTGATCTGCGGCCAGGCGCCGGGCCGGCGCGTGCATGAAAGCGGCCTGCCGTTCACCGATCCGTCCGGGGTTCGTCTGCGCGACTGGATGGGCGTGGACGAGGCGACCTTCTACGGCGACCCGCGCATCGGCGTCGCGGCCCAGGCCTTCTGCTTTCCCGGCACCGATCCGAAAGGCGGCGACTATCCCCCGCCGCGCCGCTGCGCCGAGCTGTGGCGGGCGCGCCTGCTGGCGGAACTGCCGAAGGTCGAGTTGACCCTGCTGGTCGGCGGCTACGCCCAGACCTGGGCCCTGGGCGATCGAACCAAGGCGAACATGACCGAGACGGTCCGCGCCTGGCGCGACTATGCGCCCTCTGTCCTGCCACTGCCGCATCCGTCCTGGCGCAACACGGCCTGGCTGAAGAAGAACCCCTGGTTCGAGGCCGAGGTTCTGCCCTACCTTCGTCGGCGGACAGCGGAGATATTGGCGTGACCTATCGCTTTTCCCTTCTCCCCTTGTGGGAGAAGGTGGCTCGCGGAGCGAGACGGATGAGGGGGGCGTTTGCTTCACCCTCATCCATGGCCGTTCTGCCCGTCGGCGCAGCCCCCTCATCCGAGCGCCTCCGGCGCCCACCTTCTCCCTCGAGGGGAGAAGGAAGAAAGGGCGGATGGGTCGCCGCCCTTCTTTCTCTCGCCCTCGCCGCCTGCGCCACGCCGCACGTTCAGCCGCCGCTGACGCCGCCCAACGGGTTCAACGGGCCGCGCATCGAGGCGGGAACCCTGGGCCGAGGCGCCTTCGTGGTGCAGGACGGGGCGCGGCTGCCCTATCTGCGCTGGAGCCCGGAAGGCCAGGCGCCGTGGGCCGTCATCGTCGCCCTGCACGGCTTCAACGACCACTACGCCTCCTTCCGCTTCGCCGGGCCGTGGTGGGCGACGCGGGGCATTGAGACCTGGGCCTATGACCAGCGCGGCTTCGGCCTGGCCCCCAACCGGGGCGAGTTCGCGGCCGAAAGCCTGACCAGCCAGGACCTGCGCACCATCGTCGCCCTGGTCCGGGCCCAGCGGCCCAACGCCCTGATCGTGGTGGCGGGCGAAAGCATGGGCGGCTCCTCGACCATCGCCGCCTTCGGCTCCGACGCGCCGCCGGACGCCGATCGAGTGGTGCTGCTGGCCCCCGGCGTGTGGGGCTGGTCCAGCCAGAGCGCCTTCAACCGCGCAGGGCTGTGGACCGCCGCTCGCCTGATGGGAGCCAAGCGGGTCGAGCCGCCGTCCTTCGCCGTGCGCGACATCCGCGCCTCGGACAATACGCTGGAGCTGATCCGCAACGGCCGCGATCCCCTGTCGATCCTGTCGACGCGGTTCGATTCCCTGTACGGCCTGGTCGATCTGATGGAGACGGCGACGCGTCGGTTGGGGAAGATCGAGACGCCGACCCTGCTGTTCTACGGCGCCCACGATCAGATCATCACCAAACGCCCCATGCGCCGCGCCCTGGAACAGGCGGGCGAGCGGCCGAACCTGACGACGGGCTACTACGCCGACGGCTGGCACATCCTGAACCGCGACCTTCAGGCCGAGACCGTCTTCGCCGACGTCGAAGCCTGGCTGCGCGATCCGGCCCGTCCGCTGCCGTCCGGCGCGCCGCCCGTGCTGCCGGCCCTGGCGGCCGATCCGAAGGCGCGCTGAGGTCTGAGCCGCCCGAATATTGAGCATATGATAACCGCGGTCGTCGTAACCGAGCGGGATGACCGTTTCTCGCCCCCATCTGCCCGCCCTCGATAGTCTGCGCGGACTGGCCGCCCTGGCCGTTTGCCTGATGCATGCGACGCCGCTGTTCGGGCTCAGCGCCCTGGCGCCGCACGCCTATGTGGCGGTGGACTTCTTCTTCGTGCTGAGCGGGTTTGTTCTCTATTACCGCTACGCCCATGTCCTGCTGCCCGGCGCGCAGCGGCCGATGGGCGCAGGAGCCTTCATGCTGCGGCGGATCGCTCGGCTCTATCCCCTCTATGTGCTGGCGACGCTGATGGGGTTCGCCCTGACGACCCTGTGGCTGGCGGCGAACGGAAATCTGGGCGCCGAGGCGGGCGCGTCGGTCTATGCGCTGATCAGCGGTCTGCTGATGATCCCGGCGGTGCTCGACACCTCGGGTCTGCACGACGCCCAGGTGCTGTTCCCCTATGTCGACCTCGGCTGGTCGATCTTCTGGGAAATGGTCATGTCCGTGGTCTTCGTTTTCTGGGCGAAGGCGGGGTTGCGGTTCCTGCTCGTGGTCGGAGCTGTCGCCTTCCTGGCGCTGGCGGCGGCGACCTGGTCGATGGGATCGGTGGACGGGGGGTGGCAATTGGCGAATTTCCATGTCGGAGGCCTGCGCGCCCTGACCGGCTTCTGCCTGGGCATGATGACGGCGCGCGTCTTCCTGGCGCGAGACAATGCGGCGAAGACGACCGCGCGCCCCCTGCTGGCCTGGGGCGCCTTGGCCCTGGTCGCGGCCGCAGCGGTCTATGTGGTGCTGGGGCGATCCTTCACAGTCCTCGGCGTCGAGTTGCTGCTCCTGGCCTGCGTCTTCCCGGCGGTCGTGTGGATGACGGCGGTCTCAGCTCCGCGCATTCTGAGCGTCGGTCCCGGCGTGGTGTTGGGCGGGGCCTCCTACTCCATCTACCTGCTGCACGGCTCCCTGCTGGAGGCGACCAGCGTGGTGCTGAAGCGAGATCCCCTTCCTGGCGCCGTCGCCCCTGATCGGCCTGATCTGGCTGGCGGGGGTTCTGGTCGCCAGCTGGCTATGCTGGAAGCTGTTCGAGACTCCGGCGCGGCGGTGGGTGATGGCTCGGTTTGAACGTCCGAAACGACCCGCCCTGGCCGAAGGCTGAACGCAGGAAACACGGAAATCGGGGCCTGAAGCCGCAGTCGACCCGGAACTGGCGGCGCCGGCACGGTGATGCTTGCCGTTTGTCGGAGGGGCGCGTATGTCCATGCGCACAAAAAATACCCCAGGAAAGGCCTGTCATGGGCATGACGCTGTTTGATTCTCCTTCTTTCTCGAACCACGAAGGCGTCCACGCCTTCTATGATGAGAAAACCGGCCTGAAGGCGATTGTTGCGGTGCACTCGACCGCGCGCGGTCCGGCCGTGGGCGGCACTCGCATGTGGAACTACGCCACCGCCGCCGAGGCGCTGGAAGACGTGCTGCGCCTGTCCAAGGGCATGAGCTACAAGAACGCCGTCGCGGACCTGGAGATGGGCGGCGGCAAGTCGGTTATCATCGGCGACAGCCGCACCCAGAAGTCGCCTGAGCTGTTCCATGCCTTCGGCCGCTATCTGAACGGCCTGGGCGGCCACTACTACGCCGCCGAAGACGTCGGCACCTCGGTCGAGGACATCGCCGAAGCGCGCAAGGTCACCGAATACGTCCTGGGCCTGAAGGACGGCCCGGAAGCCTCGGGCGACCCGAGCCCGGTCACGGCCGAGGGCGTGTTCCGCTCGAACCTGGTCGTCGCGCGCCGCCTGTTCAAACAGGACGACATGACCGGCCTGACCGTCGCCATCCAGGGCGTGGGCCACGTCGGCGCCTATCTGGCCGAGAAGCTGCACAAGGCCGGCGCCAAGCTGATCATCACCGACGTCAACCAGGCCAACCTGGAGGCCGTCGCCGCCAGGACGGGCGCCGAGATCGTCGCCCCGGACGCCATCTATGACGTCGCCGCCGACATCTACGCCCCGTGCGCCCTGGGTGCGACGTTGAACCCGCAGACGCTGGACCGCCTGAAGGTCAAGGCCGTGTGCGGCGCCGCCAACAACCAGCTGGCCACCGCCGACATCGGCGACGAACTGTTCAAGCGCGGCATCCTGTATTCGCCGGACTACGTCATCAACGGCGGCGGCATCATCAACGTCGCCTCGGAAATGAACGCCCGTCAGACCGGCGGCGCCTATGACGCCTCGTGGGTCGAAGGCAAGCTGTCGCGCCTGATGGAGACCTTCGAGGAAATCCTCGAGCGTTCGGTCTCCGAGAACAAGCCGACCCACCTGATCGCCGACGCCATCGCCGAGGCCCGCATCAAGGCCGCGGCCGACAAGAAGGCCGAAGCCCAGAAGGTCTAAGGGTCTTCGACAAGACAGCCTGCCTTCCTTGAGGAGGCGGGCGGGCGCCGGGGGCGCCGAAGGGGGTGCGGGGCGTGATGGTCCTGCAGCCCCTTTTTCTTTTGCGCCGTGGCCCCTCTCCCATCGGGAGAGGGACATGAGTTTGCCAAGTCTTTAACGCCTCTTAACGCCGCATTTACCATCCAGGCGGCAGTTTCTGCCTAGCGGGTTCGGTTCGTCCCGCGTGTGCAGGGGCGGTTGCGCGTGGGCGGCTTCACGGAAGCTTTGAAGAAGTTCGGCGTCGGACGCCTGGCCGCCATCCTGGGCGTGGCCGCAGGCGTGGCCGCCGTCCTGGTCGCCGTCATGCTGCGCGTGGGCCAGGCGCCGGACGCCTTGCTCTATTCCAACC
This sequence comes from Brevundimonas sp. SS2672, assembly GCF_059579685.1. NCBI lineage: Bacteria > Pseudomonadati > Pseudomonadota > Alphaproteobacteria > Caulobacterales > Caulobacteraceae > Brevundimonas > Brevundimonas sp. SS2672. Next base: position 704,952 of record NZ_CM184201.1, read on the forward strand.
TCGACCTGCGCGAGGCGGCCGAGATCGGCGCGGCCCTGGATCAGGCCAGTATCAAATACTCCTCCAAGGGCGACGGCTCGACCATCTTCGTCAGTCGCGACGAAGTCGGCGCGGCGCGCCTGATGCTGGCGGGCAAGGGGCTCGTGACCTCGGGCAGCGTCGGCTACGAGATCTTCGACAACCAGTCGGTGCTGGGTCAGACCGAGTTCCAGCAGAACCTGAACGAACAGCGCGCCCTGCAGGGCGAACTGGCGCGCACCATCATGTCGATGCGCGGCATTTCCTCGGCCCGCGTCCACATCACCATGCCTCGGCGCGAGATGTTCCAGGCCGCCGCCATCGATCCCACCGCCGCCGTGGTGGTGGGGCTGTCGGGCCGCGATCTGACGGCCGATCAGGTGCGGGCCATCCGCAACGTCGTCGCCTCGTCCGTGCCGAACCTGAAGCCGGACAAGGTCACGGTGACGGACCAGGCCAACCGCACCCTGGCGGCCGGGTCCGAGGACACCGGCTTCACCTCGGCCACCGCCGAAGCGGCCAAGGCCTCGACCGAGGCCCAGATGCAGGCCCGCATCAAGGACATCGTCGAGGGCGTCGTCGGCGTCGGCGCCGCGCGCGTGCAGGTGACGGCCGACATCGACCATAGCCGCTCGACCACCCAGGAGCAGCGTTTCGATCCGGATGGCCAGGTCGTCCGCTCGACCTCGACCAACGGCAGCCAGTCGCAGGATACGACCGGCCAGCAGGACGGCGGCGTCACCGCCACCAACAACATCCCCGGCGGAGAGGCGCCCAACGCGACGCCGCTCGGTTCGACCCGCGCCGAGAACACTGAGACGACCAACTATGAAATCTCCAACACCACCACGACGACGGTGAAGGAGCCGGGCGAGGTCCGGAAGCTGTCTGTCTCGGTGGCGGTCGACGGCAAATACACCCCCGCCGCCGAGGGCGGGGGCGAACCGACCTACGCGGCCCGCACCGAAGAGGAGGTGCAGCAGATCAAGGCCCTGGTCGCCGCCGCCGTCGGCATCGACGAGGCGCGCGGCGACAAGCTGGAGGTCGTCAACGTCCGCTTCAACCGCGAGCCCTCGGCCGCGCCGGGCGAGGCGCAGGGTTCGTCGCTGTTCGCCTTCGACAAGAACGACATCATGCGCGGGGTCGAGCTGCTGATCCTGGTGATCACGGGCTTCGTGCTGGTCTTCTTCGTCCTGCGCCCGCTGCTGAAGGCGGCGACCGGGCCGGGCGGCGCGCCCGCCGTCGTCGGCGCCGGCGGCATTCCCGTCACGGCGCTGGACACCCAGCTTGTCGGCGGAACCCTGCCGGGCGGCGCGCCCATGTTGGCCGGACCCAGCGACATGGAGCAGCGCATCGACATCGCCCGCATCGAGGGGCAGGTGAAGGCCTCGTCCATCAAGAAGGTCGCCGATTTCGTCGACAGCCACCCAGAGGAATCCACGGCGATCCTGCGCGCCTGGATGCATGAAACCTGATGGCGGCGCGGCTGGTTTCAAAGGGCGCGGCGGTCGACGACGCCAAGAAGCTGACGGGGCCCGAAAAGGCCGCCGTCGTTCTTCTGTCTCTGGGCGAAGAGCACACGGCCCTGTGGCAGCAGCTCGACGACGAGGAGATCAAGGAGGTCTCCCAGGCCATGGCGGGGCTGGGCAGCGTCACCGCCGCCGTGGTCGAAGAGGTGCTGGTCGAGTTCGTCTCCGGCATCGGCGGCTCGGGCTCGCTGATGGGCTCCTACGAGCAGACGCAGCGCCTCTTGGCTTCCTTCATGCCGTCCGACCGGGTCGAGGCCCTGATGGAGGAGATCCGCGGTCCCGCCGGCCGCACCATGTGGGACAAGCTCGGCAATGTGAACGAGGCCGTGCTCGCCAACTATCTGAAGAACGAATACCCGCAGACGGTCGCGGTGGTCCTGTCCAAGATCAAGCCGGACCACGCCTCGCGCGTGCTGACGGCCCTGCCCGAGGACTTCGCCCTGGAGTGCGTCCAGCGGATGCTGCGCATGGAGCCGGTGCAGCGCGACATCCTCGACAAGATCGAACAGACCCTGCGCAGCGAGTTCATGTCCAACCTGGCGCGCACGTCCAAGCGCGACAGCCATGAGCTGATGGCGGACATCTTCAACAGCTTCGACCGCCAGACCGAGGCCCGTTTCATCGGCGCGCTGGAGGAACGCAACCGCGACGCGGCCGAGCGCATCCGCGCCCTGATGTTCGTGTTCGAGGACCTGTCGCGTCTCGATCCCGGCGGGGTGCAGACCCTGCTGCGCGCGGTCGAGAAGGACCAACTGGGGCTGGCGCTGAAGGGCGCGTCGGACTCCTTGCGCGAAATGTTCTTCTCCAACATGTCCGAGCGCGCCTCGAAGATCATGCGCGAGGACATGGAATCCATGGGGCCTGTCCGCCTCAAGGACGTCGACAACGCCCAGATGGCCATGGTCCAGGTGGCCAAGGATCTGGCGGCGCGCGGCGACATCATGCTGGCCGGCCAGGGCGGCGACGACGAGTTGATCTACTGACATGAGCGCCCTCCCTTCCAACGCCGTCCCCTTCGCCTTCGACACCGAGTTCGGGGCCGACGGCGCCGTGCTGCGCGCCTCGACCTGGCAGCCGACCAAGCGGTCCTTCGCACCGGCCGAGGTCGACGCCCTGATCGCCCAGGCGCGGCTTGAGGCCCGACAGCAGGCGTTGAACGAGGTCGAAGCCCTGCGCGCCGACGCCCTGTCGATCGTGGCGCAGACGGTGTCCCAGGCCGCGACCGCCCTGCGCGGCGTGGCCGAGGCGCACCGGCGCGAATCCGCCGAACTGGCCCTGGCGGCTGCGCGTGTGATCGGTTCGGCCGCCTTTGACCGCTTCCCGCGCCGTCCGCTGGAGGCCGCCATCGAGGCCCTGGGTCAGGAGATGGACGCCACGCCGCGTCTGCTGGTCCGCGCCTCGGGTCTGGATGACGAAGGCCGCGCCCAGATCGAGGCCCTGTGCGCCCAGGCGGGCTTCTCGGGGCTGGTGGTGTTCCGCGATGAGCCGCACCGGCCCGCCGCCGCCTTCGCCCTGGAATGGGCCGACGGCCGCGCCGAGTTCGATCCGGCCGAGGCGGAGGGCCGTGTGGCCGCCGCCCTCGACGCCGCCCTGGCCGCCGAAGCCGGCCACGCCGAGCCGCCTCTTGAAGGCGGCGCCCATGACAGGAGGGGCTTCTGATGGCCACCGACGATCTCTCGCTCGAGGAATTCGGCGAATCCACCGCCCTCAATCTGGCTGACGAGGGTGGTGAGAAATCCGCCGTCGACCTGGCGCCCGTCTTTGACGTGCCGGTCAACATCTCGGCGGTGCTGGGCAAGGCGCACATGTCGGTGGCCCAGCTGCTGAAACTGAACAAGGGCTCGGTGCTGGAGCTGGACCGCAAGGTCGGCGAGGCGATCGACATCTTCGTCAACAATCGGCTGGTGGCGCGCGGCGAGGTCGTCGTCGTCGAGGACCGCCTGGGCGTGACCATGACGGAAATCATCAAGACCGAGGACAAGGGCGCCTGATCGGCCGCCCCGTCACGGACAGGATTTTGAAGGAGTAGGGCGATGCGTCTTCTGGTGGTGGGCCGGCTCAGCGGCCAGCTGGCGACGGCGGTGAAGATGGCCATGGCGCACGGCGCCAAGGTCCAGCACGTTGAGCGAGCCGATCAGGCGACCGAGCAGCTGCGCCGGGGGCAGGGCGCCGACCTGCTGATGGTCGATTACCGCATCGACATCGCCGCCCTGATCGCCGCCAACGACGCCGAGCGCATTCATGTGCCGGTCGTGGCCTGCGGCGTCGACGCCGACGCGCGCGAGGCGGCCGACGCCATCCGCGCCGGAGCCAAGGAGTTCATCCCCCTGCCGCCCGAGGCGGACCTGATCGCCGCCGTCCTGTCGGCGGTGGCGGATGACGAGCGGCCGATGATCTCGGCTGATCCGGCGATGAAGTCGGTCATCCAACTCGCCGATCAGGTGGCGCGTTCGGAAGCCTCCATCCTGATCACCGGCGAAAGCGGTGTCGGCAAGGAGGTGATGGCCCGCTATCTGCACACCCACTCGCGCCGGGCGGACAAGGCCTTCATCAGCGTCAACTGCGCCGCCATCCCGGATAACCTGCTGGAATCCGAGCTGTTCGGCCACGAGAAGGGCGCCTTCACCGGCGCCGTGGCCCGCCGGATCGGCAAGTTCGAGGAGGCCGACGGCGGCACGCTTCTGCTGGACGAGATCAGCGAGATGGACGCCCGGCTTCAGGCCAAGCTGCTGCGCGCCATCCAGGAGCGGGTGATCGACCGCGTCGGCGGGGCCAAGCCCGTGCCCGTCAACATCCGCATCATCGCCACCTCCAACCGCGATCTGGCCAAGGCTGTGGCCGAGGGGACGTTCCGCGAAGACCTGCTGTATCGCCTCAACGTCGTGAACCTGCGCCTGCCTTCCTTGCGCGAACGCCCCGGCGACATCGCCGTGCTGGCCGACCACTTCGTCAAGAAATACGCCGCCGCCAACGGCGTGCCGCCCCGCGCCATCGGCGGCGAGGCCCGGCGCGCCCTGGTCGCCCACCGCTGGCCCGGCAACGTGCGCGAGCTGGAAAACGCCATGCACCGCGCCGTCCTGCTGGCGACGGGCGCCGAGATCGACGTCGACGCCATCCGCCTGCCGGACGGCCGCCCGCTGCTGGGCGGGAGCGAGGGAGGCGGGACGCCCGCCGCCGCGACCTATGACGCCGGCGTGGCCGGTCAGGCGGCCCAGGTCGCCGACGCCGTGACCCGCAGCTTCGTCGGCCAGACCGTGGCCGAGATGGAGAAGACCCTGATCCTGGACACGCTCAGCCACTGCCTGGGCAATCGCACCCATGCGGCGACGATCCTGGGCATCTCCATCCGCACCCTGCGCAACAAGCTGAACGAATACGCCGACCAGGGCACGCCGATCCCGGCGCCCCAGTCGGGCGTCGCGGCCGCCTACGGCGCGGCGGGCTGAGCCGATGCGCGCCGACCGTCGCACCCTGCTGATCGGCGCGGGCGCCCTCGCTCTGGGCGCCTGTACGCGAGCGACGGAGCCAGCGGCCGTCGAACCGGTCGTGCTCGATCTCGACCTGTCGGCGCTGGAAGCCCGCCACGGCGGCCGTCTGGGCGTCTCGGTCGCGACCGACGGCAAGCAGGCCGCCTGGCGCGGCGATGAGCGGTTCGTCTACTGCTCGACCTTCAAGATGTACCTGGCGGCGGCGACCCTGCTGCGGGTTCAGGCGGGACAGGAGCGGTTGGACCGGGCGATCCCGGTGACGCAGGCCGACATGATCAGCCACGCCCCGGTCACGGAGCCGGCGGTCGGCTCGAGCCTCACCATCGAACAGTTGATGAAGGGCGCGGTCGAGGTCAGCGACAACCCCGCCGCCAACATCCTGATCCGCGAAATGGGCGGGCTGGAGCCCTTGCGCGCCTTCTATCGCAGCATCGGCGACGACAGCACGCGCGTCGACCGGCTCGAGCCGGAACTGAACGTCGCAGACGACGACAAGGACACCATCACCCCCGACCAGTCCGTGAAGAACATCCAGCGGCTGCTGGTCGCGGCCGACACGCCCTTGGATACGGCGTCCAAGACCCTGCTGATGCGTTGGCTGGTCGATACGCCGACGGGGCAGAGGCGGATCAAGGCGGGCGTTCCCGCCGGTTGGACCGTGGCGCACAAGACGGGCACCGGCGGCTATGGCCCGGTCAACGACATCGGCCTGATCCTGCCGCCGAATGGGCCCGCCATCGCTATCGCGGTCTATTTCCACGCCACGAAGGATCTCGACCGACGCCCAGCGCGAGGCGGCAGTCGCCGACGCGACCCGGCAGGCGCTCAAGGCGCTGGGGCATGGCTGACGGCCGCCGAATCCTGTCATCAGGCGGCATGACCTTCGCACGTCGTCATGGCTGATGCGCCGATCCTGATGAAGGACGGGCTGGCGCGCCCCACGGGGCGCGAGGCCCTCGGCTGGCTGATGCGCGGCGAGGTCGGCATGGCGGTCGGCGTCATCGCCGTCATCATGCTGCTGATCGTGCCGATCCCGAAGATGCTTCTGGATCTGCTGCTGGCGATCTCGCTGGTGTCCAGCGTGCTGATCCTGATGACGGCCGTGATGATGAAGCGGCCGTTGGACTTCGCCATCTTCCCCACGGTGCTGCTGGTCTCGACCCTGTATCGGCTGGGGCTGAACCTGGCCTCGACGCGGCTGATCCTCAGCAACGGTCAGGAAGGCCACGACAGCGCGGGCAAGATCATCCAGGCCTTCGGCGAGCTGATGATGGGGGGCAACTTCATCATCGGCGTCATCATCTTCGCCATCCTGCTGGTGGTGAACTTCGTCGTCATCACCAAGGGCGCCACCCGTATCGCCGAGGTCTCGGCCCGCTTCACCCTGGACTCCATGCCGGGCAAGCAGATGGCCATCGACGCCGACCTCTCGGCCGGGCTGATCAACGAGGATCAGGCCAAGCTGCGCCGCAAGGAGCTGGAGCAGGAATCGACCTTCTTCGGGGCCATGGACGGCGCCTCGGAATTCGTGCGCGGCGACGCCGTGGCGGGTCTGATCATCACCTTCATCAACGTCATCGGCGGCCTGCTGATCGGCGTGCTGCAGCACGGCATGCCGGCCATGGACGCCGCCAACACCTACGTGCAGCTGACTGTCGGCGACGGTCTGGTGACGCAGATCCCGGCCATCATCGTCTCGGTCGCGGCGGGCTTTCTCGTCACCAAGGCGGGCGTGGAAGGCTCGGCCGACAAGGCCTTCGCCGCCCAGCTGGCGACCAATCCGGTGTCCTTGGGCGTGGTGTCGGGCACGGCGGGCTTGATCGGCCTGATCCCGGGAATGCCGCTGCTGCCGTTCGCAGCGCTGGCGCTGGGGACGGGCTTCATGGCGTGGAAGCTGGGCCGCGACCGGTTGAAGCCTCCGCCCGCCGAGCCGGTCGATCTGAAGCCGAAGGAGGATGTGGAGGAGCCGATCTCCACCGCCCTGACCATCGATGAGGTGAAGATCGAGCTGGGTTACGCCCTGCTGGCCCTGATCAACGATCTGGAGGGACGGCGGCTGACGGACCAGATCCGCGCCCTGCGCCGCTCGCTGGCCCAGGAATACGGCTTCGTCATGCCGTCGGTCCGGATCCTCGACAACATGCGCCTGCCCAATCAGGGCTACGCCATCCGCATCAAGGAGATGGACGCCGGATCGGGCGAGGTGCGCCTGGCCTCCCTGATGGCCATGGACCCGGCGGGCCGTCAGGTCGAGCTGCCGGGCGAGCACACGCGCGAGCCCGCTTTCGGTCTGCCCGCCACCTGGATCGACGAGTCGCTGCGGGAAGAGGCGACCTTCCGCGGCTACACCATCGTCGATCCCTCGACGGTGCTGACCACCCACCTGACCGAAATCCTCAAGGAGAACATGGCCGAGCTGCTCTCCTACGCCGAGGTGCAGAAGCTGCTGAAGGAGCTGAAGGGCGAGGAGCAGAAGCTGGTCGACGAACTGATCCCCTCGGTCGTCACCGTCACTACGCTGCAGCGCGTGCTTCAGGCCCTGTTGCGCGAGAAGGTGTCGATCCGCGACCTGCCAGCCATCCTCGAAGGCTTGGCCGAGGCCGCGCCGCACACCACCAGCGTCGCCACCCTGGTCGAACACGTCCGCAGTCGCCTGGCGCGCCAGCTGTGCTGGCAGCACAAGGCTGACGACGGCGCCCTGCCCATCGTCACCCTGTCGCCCGAGTGGGAGCAGGCCTTCGCCGAGAGCCTGGTCGGTCCGGGCGAGGACAAGCAGCTGGCCATGGCGCCCAGCCGCCTGCAGGACTTCATCCGCGCCGTGCGCGAGGTGTTCGAGCGCGCCGCCATGACGGGCGAGAACCCGGTCCTGCTGACCGGGCCGCAGGTGCGCCCCTACGTCCGCTCCATCATCGAACGCTTCCGCGGCCAGACGGTGGTGATGAGCCAGAACGAAATTCATCCCAAGGCCCGGCTCCGGACGGTCGGTTCGGTCTAGACCCTGCGGTAGGGGCTGGACACGGCTTCGGCGGCGAATAAGGTTCGGGATATGAAACGTTTCCGGCCGGCTCTGCGCACCTTCGGAATCTTCCTGCGCACCCCGACCCTCAGTCGCTCGATCATCGCCCTTCTGGCCCTGGCGCTGCTGCTGCTGCTGGCCGTCAATACGGCGACGCTGGTGATGATCCAGCGCACCTCCAACTACAACGACACCGTCGACCACAGCCAGCAGGTGCGCCTGGCGGCCAAGGACACGGTGATGCTGCTGACCGACGCCGAGACCGGGCAGCGCGGTTTCATGCTGACGGCGCGGGCCGAGTATCTGGGCGTGCACGACAACGCCGTCGCCAAGCTGCCGGCAGTGCTCGAGCGCCTTGAGACCCTGGTGCAGAACGATCCCGAGTCCTCCGCACGCGTGGCCAAGGTCAAGCAGATGGCTCGCGAGCGTCTGGCGCTGATGGACGAAACCATCAACCAGACCCGGACGGGCCGCATCGGCGAGGCCGTCGCGCGCATTCGCGGCGGCCAGGGCAAGACGCTGATGGACGCCATGCGGGTCGAACTGGCGGCGATCGACGCCATCGAGGCGCGCCGCCTGGCCGAGCGCACCCACCAGTCGGAATGGGCCCAGGCCGTGACCGTGGCGGTCAACGCCCTGGCCGGGGTGCTGATCCTGGTGCTGGCGGGGATCAGCGTCTGGCTGGTGCGGCGCTATGTGGCGGAGATCGAGGCCGCGCATTTCGAGCTCGATCGCGTCAACGCGGGTCTGGAGAACGAGGTCCGCGATCGCACCGCCGAACTGACCCGCGCCAACGAGGAAATCCAGCGCTTCGCCTATATCGTCAGCCACGACCTGCGCGCGCCCCTGGTCAACGTCATGGGCTACACCTCCGAACTGGAGCAGGTCTCAAGGATGGTGGATGAGCAACTGACGGCGGTCGACGCGGCGCACCCCGGTCTGACGGACCCCGACGTCCTGCGCGCGGTGCGCGAGGACGCGCCCGAGGCCGTGGGCTTCATCCGCACCTCGACGGCCAAGATGGACCGGCTGATCAACGCCATTCTGCGGCTGTCGCGCGAGGGACGGCGCGCCCTGGCGCCTGAACGGCTGGACATGACCGGCGTGGCCCAGACCATCGCCGACACCGTCCACCATCAGGTCGCTGAAACGGGCGGCGAAATCGTGGTCGGCTCCCTGCCGCCGCTGGAGAGCGATCGTCTGGCGGTCGAGCAGATCTTCGGCAACCTGATCGACAATGCGGTGAAGTATCAGCAGCCCGACCGTCCCATCCGTATCGAGGTCCAGGGGCAGGAGACGCCCGACGGCTGGGTGGAATACCGCATCATCGACAACGGCCGGGGCGTGTCGCCCAAGGATCACGAGCGCATCTTCGAGCTCTTCCGCCGCTCGGGCAAGCAGGACAAGCCGGGCGAAGGTCTGGGCCTGGCCTTCGTGCGCAACATCGTGCGGCGTCTGGGCGGTTCGATCGAAATCGAATCAGAATTGGGCCAAGGGTCGACTTTTTACCTGAAATTTCCGAAACGTCTGGCTATGCTGGGTGACTACCAAGGAGATCGCCTGTGAGCCACTCGGTGAAGATCGTCATGGTCGAGGACGACCATGGGCACGCCAAGCTCATTGAAAAGAACATCCGGCGGGCGAACATCGCCAACGACATCGTTCATTTCGATCACGGGGAGGCGGCCCTGGACTATCTGTTCAGCGAAGAGGTTCGCCACAACGGGCCGGTGCTGATCCTCCTGGACCTGAATCTGCCGGACATGTCGGGCACGGATATCCTGGAAAAGGTGAAGTCCGACGACAATCTGCGACGCGCGCCTGTGGTCGTTCTGACCACCACGGACGACAAGGTCGAGATCCAGCGCTGCTACGATCTGGGCTGCAACGTCTACATCACCAAGCCTGTCGACTATGAGGCCTTTGCGGGCGCCATCCGCCAGCTGGGTCTGTTCCTGTCCGTCATGCAGGCGCCCGAGATCTGACGCCGTGACGGAACCGGGGGCTTCAATCCGTCTCTTGTACATCGACGACGACCGGGGGTTGTCGCGGCTGGTCCAGAAGGAGCTGGGCCGCCACGGCTATGAGGTCACCTGCGCGCCCGACGCCGACACCGGCTATGAGACGCTGAAGGCCGGCCAGTTCGACGTCTGCGCCCTGGATCACTATATGCCCGGCCGCGAAGGGCTGGACGTCCTGCCGGACATTCTGGCCCTGCCGACGCCGCCGCCGGTGGTCTATGTCACCGGGGCCCAGGACGGCCGCATCGCCGTGGCCGCCCTGCGCGCCGGGGCCGCCGACTACGTCATCAAGGACGTGTCCGAGGACTTCACCGCCCTTCTGCGTTCGGCTGTCGAGGACGCCTTGCTGCGCCGCCGCCTGGAGCGTGAGAACGAAGAGGCGCATGAGGAAGTCCGCCAGGCGCGCGATCGCGCCGAGGCCCTGCTGCGCGAGGTCAACCACCGCGTCGGCAACTCCCTCCAACTGGTGTCCAGCTTCATCTCCCTGCAGCTGCGCCAGCTTGTCGATGAGGGGGCGCGCGACGCCCTGCGCGAGGCCCAGGTCCGCATCGAGGCCGTGGCCCATGTCCATCGCCGCCTCTACACCTCGGCCGATGTCGAGCGGGTGCAGATGGACGAGTATCTCGCCGGCCTGGTCGAGGAATTGGGCAAGTCCATCGGCCCCGACGACGATGGACCGCGACTGGCCCTGCGCGCCGAGGCGCTGCAGGTGACGACCGACCAGGCCGTCTCCCTGGGCGTCATCGTCACCGAACTGGTCACCAACGCCGTGAAATACGCCTATGAGCCCGGCGCGGCGGGCGAGATTCGTGTGATCCTTGAGCGGATGGAGGATGGACGCCGCGCCCTGCTGACGGTCGAGGACGACGGGCCGGGGCTGGGCGACGGCCAGCCCAAGGGCACGGGTCTGGGCTCCAAGATCATCTCGGCCATGGCCGGCGGCCTGCGCTCGGCGATCGAGGTCGATCCCTCCCACCATGGCGTGCGCGCTCGCCTGGCGTTTGATCTCTAGACGACGCTTTGGGGGTTTCGTCCGGCGTCGCGGCGGGTTTAGTCTCCGCGAGATGAAGCTTCAGTTCGGCACAGCCCGCCCCGGTCTCGACTACATCCACCGCCCCGCTGTCTTCGGCATCGCCGAGCGTGACGGCCGCCTGGCCTGCGTGCGCGTGGATCGCGGCGACGGACACGCCTATTTCGACCTGCCCGGCGGCGCCCTGGACGGCGAGGAGACGGAGCAGCAGGCGCTGGTGCGCGAGTTCGCCGAGGAGACGGGCCTGATCATCCAGCCGGTCGACCGCCTGACAGAGGCGGCGCAGTATTTCCTCAGGTCGGACGGCACGCCGGTCAACAACGTCGGCGGCGTCTGGATCGTCAGCGTGACCGGCGCCGATCCCTCGACCAAGCAGGAAGCCGACCATGAACTGGTTTGGCTGGAGCCGATGCGCGCCCTGTTCAGCCTGCGTCATGAGGCCCACAGCTGGGCCGTCGCCCGCTGGCTGCGCGATCGTCACGCCGCCGCCTCGGAACCCGGCTGAGTAGAAAGGGTTGTTTTCCCTGAGGGCCGCCACTCCCGGCGGCTCGCCCTACAGGGAGCTCCCCATGCCCGACCACGATCGCATCGAAGGCGCCGCCAAGAACATCGGCGGCAAGCTCAAGGAAGCCGCCGGCAAGCTGACCGGCGACGAAAAACTGAATGCCGAAGGCCGCGCCGATCAGGTGGCGGGCAAGGTCCAGAACGCCGTCGGCGGCGTCAAGGACGCGCTGAAGGGCGACAAGGGCTGATTTCGTCCTGGCCGCCGCCCTTGCTGGGCGGCGGTCGCGGCCACAGTCCTGCCGAAATCTGTTTTAAGTATCGTCGTCATGTCAGTTGCTGCTGGGGGAAGCAGGCGGATGTGGTCGCGACGATCGATCTTGTTAGGGGCTGCAGGGGCGGGCGTAGCGCGTGCGACGCCTGTTTGGCCGCAGGAGGCGCTGTCGAATGACGAGCTCTTCTTCAGCGAAGGCCGCTATTTGCCCACCTATCTGGACCTGAAGGCCCGGTCCGAAGCGGGCGACGAGGCCGCACGCCAGATGCTGAGCCAGTTCGCGTCCTTTCTGGGCGATGAGGATACCGCCGTCGGTCTGGACGAACGGCCGCCTCGGCCGTCTGTCGTTCCGCCCGATCTCGACGGCGCCGTGGCCCGAGATGCAATGGAGGCCATTACCGAGGCCGCTCGCAATACCCGCATCGTCATCCTGAACGAAGCGCATAATGTTTCAGGGCACCGCGCCTTCGCAGCGCGGGTCATGCGGGCGCTGCGCCCGCTGGGCTATGACTGGTTCGCCGCCGAGACCTTCACCCCGCCTCAGCCTGATACCCTTGTTCGGATCGGCGCCTATGCGAAAGGCGCCCCCTTCCTAGCCGGCTATGGCTACTACACCCATGATCCGGTCTTCGCCGAGATGGTGCGCGAGGCGGCTCGACTCGGCTACCGCTTCTCGGATTATGAACAACGCTTTGACCAAAGGGCGCCTGAGGGCGCGGACGCCGCCGCGCAGATCGCCGCGCGTGAAGAGGCGCAGGCCGACAACCTGATCGCCAACATCCTGTCGGCCAATCCTGACGCGCGTGTCTTCGTTTTCGTCGGCTATAGTCACGCCATGGAGAAGGAAGGGCGGGGCGGGCTGTGGTTCGCCGCGCGCCTGAAGGCCAAGACGGGCATCGACCCGTTGACCATTGAGCAGTCGATGAACTGGCCCGCGATCGCGCCCGAGAATGACGCGCCGCACGTCGCCGCTGTCCTGACCCGTTTTGCGCCCGAAGCGCCGATCGTGGCGTCGAAGGACGGCGAGAGCATCGCCTCGCCCAACTATGCCGGGAAGATGGATCTGTCGGTCTTCCACCCGCGCATGGCGCCCGTGGCGGGGCGACCAGGGTGGCTGGCGGCCGATCCTGAGCGGCGGCGCGTCATGATCAAGGTCCCCACCTTGAACGAACAGGCGCTGATCCAAGCCTTGCCGATGGCGGAAGCCGCCGCCGGTCTGCCGTCGGATCACTATCTGCTGGCGCCCGGCGCGTCGGAGGCGACGTTCTTTCTTCACCCCGGCCGCTATTTCTTCCGTCAGGAGACCGCAGCGGGCATCCGGCCGGCCTTCGGCGCGCTTAGCATCGATTAGCGCGCCAGCGTTCGCATCGCCCGTTCCAGTCCCTCCAGCGTCAGGGGGAACATGCGATGCTCCATCACTTCGCCGATCAGGCTGACCGAGGGGGTGTAGCTCCAGTGGCGTTCGGGGACGGGGTTCAGCCAGACCGACTTGTCCCACTGTTCACGGGCGCGTTTCAGCCAGACGGCGCCCGCCTCCTCGTTCCAGTGCTCGACCGAGCCGCCGGGCATGGTCACCTCATAGGGCGACATAGTCGCGTCGCCGACGAAGATGGCGCGCCAGTCGCCGGGGTATTTGTGGATCAGATCCCAGGTCGGGATGCGCTCGCTGTGGCGGCGTCGGTTGTCCTTCCACACCCCTTCGTAGAGGCAGTTGTGGAAGTAGAAAAACTCCAGGTTCTTGAACTCGGTCCGCGCGGCCGAGAACAGCTCTTCACACAGCTGGACATGGCCGTCCATCGAGCCGCCGACGTCGAGGAACAGCAGCACCTTGATCGTATTGCGCCGCTCGGGCCGCATGTGGATGTCCAGCCAGCCCTGACGCGCCGTGCCGTCGATGGTGCCGTCGATGTCCAGTTCCTCGGCCGCGCCTTCGCGGGCGAAGCGACGCAGGCGGCGTAAGGCGACCTTGATGTTGCGCGTGCCCAGTTCGACCGTGTCGTCCAGGTTCCTGTATTCGCGCTTTTCCCAGACCTTGACCGCGCGGCCGTGACGGCCGGGGCCGCCGATGCGGACACCCTCGGGGTTGTAGCCGACGTGGCCGAAGGGGCTGGTGCCGCCCGTGCCGATCCAGCGGTTGCCGCCCTGGTGGCGCTCCTTCTGCTCCTCGAGGCGCTGTTTCAACGTCTCCATCAGCTGCTCGAAACCGCCGAGCGCCTCGATCTGGGCCTTCTCTTCGTCGGTCAGGTATTTTTCGGTCAGCAGCCGCAGCCAGTCCTCGGGGATGTCGGCGGTGATCTCCTCGCCGGGGCCGACGCCCTCCAGCCCCTTGAACACCTTGCCGAAGACCTGATCGAAGCGGTCGTAGTGCTTCTCGTCCTTGACCAGAACGGCGCGCGACAGGTGATAGAAAGCCTCCACGTCGCGCCCGGCCACGCCCTTGTCCATGGCCTCCATCAGATGGAGCCATTCCTTGAGCGACACGGGCACCTTGGCCTCGCGCAGGGCGGTGAAGAAGGGCAGGAGCATTAGTTATCTTCCGCAGGAAGATGGCAGGACCAGCGCGCGCAGTATCTGTTCCTCAGGCCGATCCATTTGGCTTCGTCGCTTCTAGAAGGAAAATCCGACGTGACGCGCAGCCACTCGTCCTCTGTCGGGGTACGCGAGGGCGTTCCGTCCGAAAGATAGGCGATCATCTCATCTTCTGACGATAGGCGCGCGATAGCTAGCGCTTGCCTCTCAATGTACTCATTGTCGCCCAAGGGACGTTTTTCTCGCAGCCATTGGCGAACGATCTCAATGCGGCTGGGCGCGAGTCCGTTCAGGAGAGATTCCTCTTCGTTCGCCATTATAACGCTGAGGTCTTGGGTGACGATCTGCTTGGCCAAGGCTAGCGCTGCCGCCGATGGAGGCGGCCCGGAGTAGGGGGAGGGCTCATCCGCCGTTTCCTCGATGGTGTCCGTCGAGAACAGGATGCGGAACGCGATCCGGCGCGTCACTTGAACGCCGTCCACGATCGCGGGTCTGGCGACGCCGGTCGCCGCCACGTTCAGGCCCGCCCTCTCGAAGCCAAGCCCTTCTGGAGCGACCGCAGTGACTTTGCAGTCCTGAGGAGGCCCCAATACGACAACCCTGCATTCCAAGGCGACCTCGCCCGAAATGCCGATAGCCATGGCGAAGCCCGGGAAGTTCTGCGCTACAGCGTCGGGAGAGGGTGGCGTGCGCCAGCCTGGAGCGGAATGGTCAACGGCAGCGCCGAGCTGCTGATGCTGGGGTATTTCCCTTGATGCTGGGGCTGTCATGGCGACCCCCAAGGCGCCTACCAGCAAGATTCCGCTTAGCATCGGGTGTCCTTGGGCCTCTATGTTCTCGTCGAAATAGAGGCGGATATTAACCGCGCCGCAAGATGAACTCGTCATCCATCCAGGCGCCGACAGGATATTGATACTCGCCCGCCTTCTCGAAGCCGTAGGCGGCGTAGAGCTTCTGGGCCTTCTCATTGCCGCTCCAGACGCCGATCCACAGGGGGCCGTTGGTGTGGGCTTCCATCCACTCCAGCGCGATCTTCAGCAGCTTCGTGCCCAGGCCGAGGCCCTGCGCCGGCTTGCCGACATAGAGGCGGCGCAGCTCGGCGTGGCTGGCCCGGCCGTCAGGGTGGGGCAGGGTGTTCGGCCCGGCGTTGGCGAAGGCCAGCAGTTCGCCCTCGCGCTCGGCCACCCACCAGGCGGCGCCCGGTTCAGCGAGTTTGGTGGTGAGCGTCTCGGTGTTGAAGCTGGCGTCCAGAAAGGCGGTCAGGTCGGCGGCCGGATAGGGAATGCCGAAGCCGGTGACGAAGGTGTCGATGAAGGTCTGGCGCCCCAGCACGGCCAGGGCGGCGGCGTCTTCGGGGCGGGCGGGGCGGATCACGGGAGCGCTCATCGGCCGACCCATAGCGCCGCGAGAGGGCCGGGAGAAGGCGCGCCTCGACGCCTGGCCCCCCGTTCAATACGGCCTCGTCATCTTTGCGTGGTTGCAGGGCCGCGCGACGAGAGCTACCACCCTTGTCCAATGTGCGTCGTTCGCGGCGTGCGCCAATGCTGGAATCGGGGAGGTATAGGGACGCCAAGGCCTTGGTTTCACAGGCTGATCCCGTGCTATGACTTCTCCTGCGCTCATGACTCATTCCGAATCCGCAGTTCAGACGCCGGTCGCGGCCGTTCAGGCCGTCGAGGCGGGCGTCCGTTTCGGCGCAATCACCCTGGCCCGTCACGGCGAGCCGGCCCTGTCGCGCAAATGCATGATTACTTCGGACCAGTATCGCGACTGGTGGGGGCGCTATGAGATCGGCGGGCTTCGCGCGGGACAGACGCCGCCGCAGACCCTGCTGACCGCCGCCGAAGGGGCGGGAGCCATCTACGCCTCCACCCGCCCGCGCGCCCAGGAAACCGCCAAGGCCGTGGCGCCGGGCCGCGACGTGCTGGTCGACGCCCTGTTCATTGAGGCCCCCCTGCCGCCGCCGCGCTTTCCGTCCTGGATCAAGCTGTCGCCGCGCTACTGGGGCGTGATCTCCCGCGTCTGGTGGCACGCCTTCAACCACCACGAGGGCCAGGAAACCCGCGCAGAGGCCGAGGTCCGCGCCGATCAGGCTGCGCGCGTCCTGATCGCTCGCGCCTCGGAAGGCCACGATGTCCTAGTGCTGGCGCACGGCTATTTCAACCACATGGTCGGCCAGCGGCTGAAGGCGCACGGCTGGCGTCTGGCGCACAATCAGGGCTTCAAATACTGGTCCCAGCGCCGTTTCGTGAAGCGCTGACGTCGCGGCCTCAGGAAGGCCGTTGAAGCGGCGCGCGCGCCTCTCTAGGTTGCGCCCATCATGACCGACGCATCCGCCTCCCCCGCCGTGCCCGCCGATCTCAGCTTCGAGGACGCCCTGTCGCGTCTGGAGGGCATCGTTTCGCGCCTGGAATCGGGTCAGGCGCCGCTCGAGGAATCCATCGCCCTGTATGAAGAGGGCGCACGGCTGAAGGCCCATTGCGAGGCGCGGCTGAAGGCCGCCCAACTGCGGGTCGAGAAGATCGTCGTCGGCGCCGACGGCCAGGCCAAGGGCGTCGAACCGGCCGAGTTCGGCTGATGTCGGACGCAAGCGCCATCGCGCCGCAGATCGGCTTCGACGACTTCATGAAGGTCGATGTCCGCGTGGGCCGGATCATCAAGGCCGAGCCTTTCCCCGAGGCCCGCAAACCCGCCTATAAGCTGACCATCGACTTCGGCGACGCGATCGGGGTCAGGAAGTCCTCGGCCCAGATCACCCATCACTACACGCTGGACCAGCTGGACGGCCGCAAGGTCGCCGCCGTGGTCAATTTTCCGCCGCGCCAGATCGGGCCGGTGATGTCCGAGGTGCTGACGCTCGGCTTCCCCGACGCCGAGGGGAATGTCGTCCTGGTCGGCGTCGACCGCGACCTGCCGCTGGGCGGGAGGCTGTTTTGACCATGCTCGCCGCCAATTCGCCCGAGCAGGCCGTCATCGACCGGGTGGCCGAGATCGCCGATGTGGTCACCGTCGCCCTGGACCGCCTTCTGCCGCGCGCCGACGGGCCCGAGGCCCGGCTGACCGAGGCCATGCGCTATGCCGCCCTGGGACCGGGCAAGCGGCTGCGCCCCTTCTTCGCCATCGAGGCGGGCCGGATGCTGGAGGTCGAGGAATGCGCCGTCCTGCGCGCCGCCTGCGCCCTGGAATGCGTCCACGCCTATTCGCTGGTGCATGACGACCTGCCGGCGATGGACGACGACGATGTGCGGCGCGGCCGTCCGACCCTGCACATCGCCTATGACGAGGCGACCGCCATCCTGGCCGGCGACGCCCTGCAGACGGCGGCTTTCGACATCATCCTGGACGAGGAGACGCACGACGACCCGGCCGTGCGGTGCGAACTGGCGCGGCGCCTGTCCTTCGCCTCCGGTGCGCGGGGCATGGCCGGCGGCCAGATGATCGACCTGATGGGGGTCCGCGACGATCTGGGCGGGGTGGCCCGGATGCAGCGCCTGAAGACCGGCGCCCTGTTCGCCTACGCCTTCGAGATTCCGCTGATCGTCGCCGACGCCAATGAGGCGGCGTGGCACGCCCTGACCAGCTTCGCCCACGACATCGGTCTGGCCTATCAGATCGTCGACGATGTCCTCGACGCCGAAGGTTCGGCCGAAGAGATGGGCAAGGCGGCGGGCGGCAAGGACGCGGCGCTGGGCAAGACCAATTTCGTCACCCTGCTGGGCGTCGATGCGGCGCGGCAGAGGGTCGCGCATCTGGCCGATCAGGCCCGCTCGCACCTTGACCTGTTCGGTCATGAGGCCGAAATCCTCAAGGCCAGCGTGGACTTTGTGCTTAAACGCCGGTCCTGATAGGAAACGCGCCCGCCCTCAGCGGGTTACTGTTTGACGCTCCGTCGTCTGAAGGCCCCCGATCCCCATGCCCAACACCCCGCTTCTCGACACCGTCAAGTTTCCCGCCGACACGCGGGGCTTCGACATTCCCCAGCTGAAACAGCTGGCGGACGAGGTGCGGGCCGAGACCATCGACGCCGTGTCCGTCACCGGCGGGCACCTGGGCGCCGGTCTGGGCGTGGTCGAGCTGACGGTCGCCCTGCATCACGTCTTCGAGACGCCGGACGACATCCTGATCTGGGACGTCGGACACCAGTGCTACCCGCACAAGATCCTGACCGGGCGGCGCGATCGGATGCGCACCCTGCGTCAAGGCGGCGGCCTGTCGGGCTTCACCAAGCGCTCCGAGAGCGAATACGACCCGTTCGGCGCAGCCCACGCCTCGACCTCCATCTCGGCGGCGCTGGGCTTCGCCGCCGCGCGCGACGCCAAGGGCGGGAACAACCGCGTCGTGGCCGTCATCGGCGACGGCTCCATGTCGGCGGGCATGGCCTATGAGGCGATGAACAACGCCGCCGAGGCCACCAGCGGCCAGCTGATGGTCATCCTGAACGACAACGACATGTCGATCGCCCCGCCCGTCGGCGGCATGAGCGCCTATCTGGCCAAGCAGGTCTCGGGCGGCGCCTATCAGAACATCCGCAAGGTCGGGAAGAAGTTCGTCGACCATATGCCGCGCCCCTTCCGCGACGCCGCGCGCAAGGCCGAGGAATACGCCCGCGGCATGATCGTGGGCGGCACCCTGTTTGAGGAGCTGGGCTTCTACTACGTCGGGCCGATCGACGGTCACGACATGGAGAATCTGGTCCCCATTCTGAAGAATGCGGCGGCCATCACCGACCGCCCGGTCCTGGTCCACGTCGTCACCCAGAAGGGCAAGGGTTACGCCCCGGCCGAAAGCAGCGCCGACAAGCTGCACGCGGTGGTCAAGTTCGACGTGGTGTCGGGCAAGCAGGCCAAGTCCGTCTCCAACGCCCCCAGCTACACCAAGGTGTTCGGGACCGAGCTGATCAAGCACGCTGAAGCCGACCCGACCATCATGGCCATCACCGCCGCCATGCCGTCCGGCACGGGGCTGGACCTGTTCGGCCAGGCTTTCCCGGACCGCACCTTCGACGTCGGCATCGCCGAGCAGCACGCCGTGACCTTCGCCGCCGGCCTGGCCGCCGATGGGATGAAGCCGGTCTGCGCCCTCTATTCGACCTTCCTGCAGCGCGGCTACGATCAGGTCGTCCACGACGTGGCGATCCAGTCCCTGCCGGTGCGCTTCGCCATGGACCGGGCCGGTCTGGTCGGGGCCGACGGCGCGACCCACGCCGGGTCGTTCGACATCGGCTATATGGGCGCCCTGCCGGGCATGGTGCTGATGGCGGCCTCGGACGAGGCCGAACTGGCGGCGATGATTTCGACCTCGCTGGCCATCGACGACCGCCCCAGCGCCTTCCGCTATCCGCGCGGCGAGGGCGTCGGCGTCGACATCCCCGAACTGGCCGCCCCGCTGGAGATCGGCAAGGGCCGCATCGTCCGCGAAGGCACGTCCGTCGCCATCCTGTCGCTGGGCACGCGCCTGCAGGAATCGCT
The DNA here is from genome assembly GCF_059579685.1 of Brevundimonas sp. SS2672. Taxonomy (NCBI): domain Bacteria; kingdom Pseudomonadati; phylum Pseudomonadota; class Alphaproteobacteria; order Caulobacterales; family Caulobacteraceae; genus Brevundimonas; species Brevundimonas sp. SS2672. Next base: position 724,826 of record NZ_CM184201.1, read on the forward strand.
GAAGGCCGCCGACATGCTGGCCGCGCGCGGCGTCTCGGCCACCGTCGCCGACGCCCGCTTCGCCAAGCCGCTGGACGCCGATCTGATTCTGCGGCTGGCCCGCGAGCATGAGGCGCTGATTACGGTGGAAGAGGGCGCCATGGGCGGCTTCGGCGCCTTCGTGCTGCAACTGCTGGCCGAAAAGGGGGCGCTGGACGCGGGCCTGAAGATCCGCACCCTTCACCTGCCCGACATCTTCCAGGATCAGGACAAGCCCGAGGCCATGTACGCCCAGGCCGGCCTGAACGCCGAACACATCGCCGCCGCCGCCGTGACCGCCCTGGGCGTCGACGCCAGCCGGGCTGTGCGAGCGTAAACCGATCTTCCTTCTCCCTTGTGGGAGAAGGCGGCCCGTCAGGGCCGGATGAGGGGTTTCTCCGAAATCCGATGAGGAGTTGCGAGGCGAGTGTCGCGCAACCCCTCATCCGTCAGGCTTCGCCCGCCACCTTCTCCCGCAAGGGGAGAAGGACAAGGAGCGCAATACCCCGATCATGCCCGCCACCAGCGGATGATGCACGGTGTCGCCGGATCACAATCGACCATCCCCCTCGGCCCCTGTGCTAGACTGCATCCGGGCCGAGAGGGGATTTCAGACGATTCAGACGAATTGGACTCTATTTTTTCCTTCTCTCACCAGAGGCGGAAAGGGGTCACAGCACTCCGATCATGCTGGCCACCAGCGGATGGCGCACGATGTCGCGTTCGGCCAGTCGGACGACGGCGATTTCGGGCACGGCCTCAAGTCTGTCGGCGATATCCGACAAGCCCGATACGCCGGGCAGCAGGTCCGACTGGTGCGGGTCGCCCGTGACCACCATGGTCGAGTGCCAGCCCAGACGGGTCAGCAGCATCTTCAGTTGGACGTAGGTGCAGTTCTGCGCCTCATCCACGACGATGAAGGCGTTGTTCAGCGTGCGGCCGCGCATATAGCCGATGGGGGCGATCTCGATCAGGCCCTCGGCCATCAGCGCCTTGACCCGCTTCATCGACAGACGGTCCGACAGGGCGTCGTAGAGCGGCCGCAGGTAGGGGGCCAGCTTGTCCTCCATGTCGCCGGGCAGGAAGCCGATCGATTCCCCGGCCTCGACGGCGGGGCGGCTCAGGACGATGCGGCCGACCTTGCCCGCCTCCAGCGCCTCGACCGCCTTGGCGACGGCCAGATAGGTCTTGCCGGTGCCTGCCGGGCCGAGCGCCAGCACCAGATTGGCGTGGTCGACGGCCTCCATCAGTTCGGCCTGGCCGTCGGACTTGGGCTTCAGCGTCTTGAGATAGCCCTGGTCCCGCTCGTCGTTCGAGGGCAGAGGCGACCAGCCGCCGACGCGGGCGGGCAATCGCCGCACCTTGGCGTCCTGAATGAATTCGGGCGAGATCCAGCACGCCTTCGCGCAGCTGACGCTTGATGGCCGATCGTTTGCTCATGGACGCCTCCAGGGCATGAAAAAAGGCGAGCCCGGCTGGGTCTCGCCTTGGTCGTCGGTGGGGGAGGTGGGGGCCGAAGTCGCGCAGCCGTCCCGAACGGTCGCAGGGTCTTCGCCGCAGCAGGTGCGTCGCCGTCCCCGGACGGGTCGTGAACACGCCAAGCGCATTCTCCAGCGTCTGACCGGACCGGGCTTGATCCGGCTTCGGATCCGGGGGCGAATGGGGCCGTCCGAATCGCATCAACAGACTGATGCTAACGTGGTTTATGAAGGGTTAAAGCCTTCATTTCGATAAGGATAGGCGGTGTACGGATGAGTGTTTACAGTCTGGAAGACAGCAAGCCCCAGCTTCCGCCCGAGGGCGAATACTGGATCGCGCCCAGCGCGACTGTTCTAGGAAATGTGATTCTGCATCCGGGCGCCAGCGTCTGGTTCAACGCCGTGGTGCGGGGCGACAACGATCCCATCATCATCGGAGCCGACAGCAATATTCAGGACGGCAGCATCCTGCACACCGACATCGGTTCTCCGCTCACTATCGGCGCGGGGGTGACGGTGGGGCACAAGGTCATGCTGCACGGCTGCGAGATCGGCGACAACAGCCTGATCGGCATCGGCGCGGTCGTTCTGAACGGAGCGCGCATCGGGAAGAACTGCCTGATCGGCGCCAACGCCCTGATCACTGAAGGCAAGGTCATTCCCGACAACAGCCTGGTCATGGGCCAGCCCGGCAAGGTGGTGCGGGAATTGGATGAAGGACAGATCGAAGGGCTCCGGATGTCGGCGCAGCACTATGTCCAGAACTGGCGGCGCTATGTGACGGGCCTGAAGCCGATCGGCTGAGCCGTCGCACCACAATGGCACGGCTCACAATGGGACAGCCCTGGGGATGGGCGAGCCGGAACGGCGCAAACTCGCGTCGGAGGGGATGAAACCGCCCAATGTCGGACGCCTGAAACGGCCCGGCGCTTGCATCGGTCCTGCCGACGATCAATGCAGGAGTCCGATCCCATGCGGATAGGGATTACGAAAATGCTGGCGGGCGCCGTGGCCTTCATGGGGCTGATGGCGCTCGCGGACACGGCTGCGGCGCAGTGCGGGCCTTCGAGCTGCCTGCCGCCTCCGCCGCCGAACCCCCCGATCTTGCCGCCTTCGCCGCCGATCACCCCGCCGGTGACGCCGCCGGGCGGCGGCGGATGCGGTCCCAGCGGCTGCCTGCCGCCGCGTCCGCCGGTGACGCCGCCTTGTGGCGGCGGGGGCTGCCTGCCGCCTCCGCCTCCGACGTGCTGTGGCTCGGGCGGCGGCAATGTGAATGTCAACGTGAACGTCAATGCGAACGCCAGCGCCAACGCCTCGGCGCGCGCCTGGGCGGGATCGCGCGCGGCTTCGACCGTCATCGTCGCCGGCGGGGGCGGGGCCTATTTCAACGTGGATCAGCCCTATCCCACTACGATCCAGGGGCTGAACGTCCAGGGCGGGATGCAGGCGGTGCAGGTGCCCTTCACCGCATCGCGCCGCATCGAGAAGCAGGTCGTGCTGCAGGCCGTCTGCATCGACGACCGTAATGTGCCGCACCCGGCGTCCCAGGTCATTCCGGGCCGGGACGTCAGCAACAGCTATGACGGCGAACTGTACCGCTGCCTGGCGGGCACCAAGCTGCAGTGGACGGTCAGCGAGGCGGAAGGCGCGCCGGGCGAGACCCTGCTGTGCAACAAGCGCGAGGCGCTGTGGCACGGTGCGGGCGGTCGTCTGGAATGCCGTCCCGAGAAGGCGGCGCGCGACTGCAACGAGCGTTCGCTGCTGCGCCGCTACGGGGCCGGCGTGAAGGTCCTGACCATGATCCGCGAAGAGACCTACACCGAGTATCGCGAGGAAATGGTCGAGGCCGCCGCCTCTACCGGAATGATCATGATGGACGGCGGGGTCGGCGGCCGGGTTTTCTGAACCGGCTGTTCAGCCTGGCGACAGACGCCGGCGTCTAGGGTCAGGCATCGACTCTCCGTCGATAGGCCTAAACGACTGGGCCCCGTTTCTTGCGGAACGGGGCCCTTTCTTCGTTATTGCGCGGCGTTGACCGAGACGACCTCGGCCTTCCACGCCGTATCGGGCTTCAGATACTGGCGCGCGGCCGCCTGGATGTCGGCGGCGGTGAAGGATTCCAGATCGCTGATGTGCGTCTGGATCTGCTCCAGGGAGGCGGGCCTGGCGGCCAGATCCTCCAGTTGGCCGAGCCAGTATTCGTTCCCGGCCTGGCTGCGGCGCAGGGACTCGATCACCGGCAGACGGGCGCGGTTCAGTTCGTCCTCGCTGACCGGCGTGTCGCGCAGATCGGCGATGATGGCGTCGACGGCCGTGAAGAAGGCGCTGAACTTGTCGGGCGCCGTATCGGCCGTGATCGAGATGGAGCCGTACCCCTTGAACACGTCGGACGCCGAGGCGCGGACGCTGGGCGAATAGGCCAGGGCCTGCTTCTCGCGGATTTCGTCCAGGACGCGTAGCTTCAGCACCTCGGCCAGAATGGCGGCCTTGCGGGACTCGGTGCGGTCGGCGACGGCGTCGGTGGTCGGCCAGGCGATATAGGCCAGGCCCTGCTCCGCCGGACCGGCGTGGGTCAGGCGGATCGGCTCGGCCGTCGGCGCCGGGAAGCGACGCTGGTCCGAACCGGCTATCGGCTGGGCCGCCGGCGCGCGCGCGGGCAGGGCGGCGAAGGTCGAGGCGACCGAGGCGACCGCGTCCTCCACCTTGACGTCGCCGACCATGACGATGTCGATCGGGCCGGAGGCCAGGCCCTGGACCACGCCCTGCTTCAGGTCATCCAGAGTGAAGGCGGCGATCTCCTCCGGCGAGGGCATGGATTCGCGCTTGTCGCCGCTGGCCAGCAGGCCGCTGGCCTGAAGGCTGAAGGCGCCGCTGGGGGTGGCCATCTGCTGGGCCATGAACTGCGGCAGGACGGCCTTGATCTGCTCGAACGGCGCGGGGCGCAGGCCCGGGTCGGTCAGATAGGCGGCCAGCACCTGCATCTGCAGTTGCAGGTCGGCCGGGCGGGTGGCTCCCGACAACTGATAGGCGTCGCCGTCGATGGCGAACCCGGCGCCATAGATCTTGCCGGTCAGGACGCGGTTCAGCTCGTCCGCCGTCAGCTTGCCCAGACCGCCTGCGGTGAAGACCATCGGGGCCAGGGACTGCGACGTGAAGCGGTCGGTCGGCAGGCCCATCTCGCCGATGCCGGTGCGGACCGAGATCAGGATCTGCTGGTCCTTGAAGGCCGTCGGCTTGACGGTGAGGCGCACGCCGTTGGGGAAGGTGACGACGGTGGCGCCGACGGCGGCGACCTCGGTGGTCGAGGCGGGCGTGGCGGCGGCGCCGAAGTCGGCGTAGGGCCATTCCAGCGCCGCCTGTTCGGCCGGAGCGGTCACCGGCGTGGCGCGGCTGGCCTCCAGCAGGGCGGTGACGCCGGCCTCGCCGCCCTCGATCGGCTCGGGCGTGATGACCAGGGCCAGGGGGCCTTGGCCTTCAAAGGCGCGCTTGACCTCGGCGCTGACCTGTTCCGCCTTGAGATCCTTCACTGCGGCTTCGAACAGGGCGAGGTTGGCGGCGGGCGAGGAGAAGACGCGGTCGTCATTGACGGCGCCCAGCAGGGCGTTGGCCAAGGCCGGGGTGCTGCGCGTCGCGGCCGCCTGGACGGCGTTTTCCAGCGCCGTGCGGGTGTTGGCGATCTCGCGATCCAGTTCGACCTGCGAGACGCCGAACTGAACCAGACGGCGCTGCTCCTGCTCGATGGTTTCCAGCGCGCGCTGGATGCCGCCAGGATTGAAGGCGGCCGAGACGCTGCCGAGATCCAGGGTCTTGAATAGGGTCGCCTGGCCGCCGCCGGCGCCGATGAAGGGCGGGTTGTCGGCGCGGGCCAGTTCGCCCAGGCGGCGGTTCAGCACGGCCATGCCCAGGTTCTGCAGCAGGGCGTCGCGACGTTCCGAAGCCGTGTCGGGATCAAGGTCCGGGTTGCGGATCCAGTTCAGCTGGACCGAGGACTGCACGCCCGGCTCGACCAGGATGCGGGTCTCGGGCTGGCGCGGGGCCACCTGTCCCAGATCGGGCTCGGGACCGTCGGCGGCCTTGGGCGTCCAGTCCGAGAAGGTCGCCTTGATCTTGGCTTCCATCTGATCGACGTCGAAGTCGCCGACCGCCACCATGGTGGCGCGTTCGGGGCGGTAATAGGCTTCGTAGAACTCGACGAAGCGCTCGCGCGGGGCGCTGCGGATGATGCTGAGGTCGCCGATGGGCAGGCGGTTCGACAGCCGCTGGCCGGGCGCCAGCAGGGCGATCTGCGCCTTCAGCGAGCGCAGGGCGGGGGTGTTGCGCAGCCGCTCTTCACCCTCGATCACGCCGCGCTCGGCGTCGATGTCCTCGGCCTTCATCAGGGCTTCGGAAACCTGTTCGCGCATGATCCGCAACGAGGTGTCGACCGTCTCGTCGTTGGTGCGCGGCAACTCCAGCGTATAGGCGGTCTGGTCGAAGCTGGTGAAGGCGTTGGTGTCGGCGCCGAAGGCCAGACCCAGACGCTCCAGAATCCGCAGCAACTCGTTCTCGGGCACGTTCGTCGTGCCGTTGAAGGCCATGTGCTCCATGAAGTGGGCCAGACCCAACTGGTCTTCATTCTCCATCAGCGAGCCGGCCGCGATCCGCAGGCGCAGCGACGCCTGGCCCGGCGGGGTGGCGTTCCTCATGATGGCGTAGCGCATCCCGTTGGGCAGGACGCCGAAGCGCACGGCCGGGTCGGCGGGAATGTCGCTGGCCGCCTGGGGCCAGGGTTTGGAGGGCTGCGCGTCCTGCGCCGCGACGGCCGAGGGCGGCGTCAGGGCGATAGCGGGAAGCGCCGCGCCGCCCATCAGGGCGAGGCTGGACGCGGCAAGCAGAAGCAGGCGACGAGGGGATCGCATTCGGTAGTCTCCGCGACGTGCGAGCGGGCGGCCCCCGGGACTGATTGCGGCCCTGCACGTGATGACAGGCGCGAAGCTTCTTCAGCTTCGCGCCTGTTTACGGTGACAAACGAACTTGACTGCCTCAAGTTACCGAAAGTTAATCCGGGACCTTCGTTCAGGGGCGGGTGACGTAGAAGCTCGCGGTATTGCCGACGGCGTTGGCGCCGGCGACGACGTTGCGGCCCCAGCCGTTGATGGTGGTGGTCGCCGTGGCCCGCACGTCGCCCATGTTGGTCTGGCTGTTGCGCGCGTTCAGATCGCCGCCGCAGGTCGAGCAGGCGAAGCCGGTGACGGCGTTGCCCGCCGCATTGGCCCCGACATAGGCGTCATAACCGTTCTGACCCGTGAAGCCGGCGCTGGCGGTGACGCCGCCGGTGTTCAGCTGGGTGTTGTTGATGTTGACGTAGATGTCGTTGTTGCCGGCATGGACCTCGTTGCCCACGGCCTCGGCCGTCGAATAGGCGGCGCCGAAGTCATAGGAGCTGAGCTCGGTTCGCGACAGCACCTCGGCCGAGTTCTGCTGATCCACGTCCACGACCAGCGAACCGCCCTGGTTATAGAAGGCGGCCTGGTTGGAGGCGGCGCGGCTGCGTCCGGCGATGTCCCAGGCGTTGCCCGCCCACACGCCGGTCCAGGCGGTGACGCCGGCGCCCGAGGCGTTCTGGCTGACCGCCAGCTCCTGGTGCGAGTTCGGCGTCGAGGTCGCCTGCACCGCATTGGCCGAAGCCTGGCTGCTGAAGACGGCGGGGGCGGGGGCGTAGGTGAAGCGGGCTTCGTTCTCGGCGTAGATCTCGCCGGTCAGATTCTGGTTCGTGCGGCCGGTGACGGCGCCGCGCTGCTCGCCGGTGCCGCCGGCGCCCAAGGCGACGGTGTTGCCGATGGCGTCGGCCGAGACGTGACCGCCGTAGTTCAGCCGCGCGCCGGTCTCCACGATCTGGCTGCGCGCCGTGACGTCGCCGTTCAGATTCTGGCCGGCGTCGACGTCGATGCCGGTGTTGACCGCGGTTCCGGCCAGATAGTTGCCGCGCGCCTGGGTCACGCTGTTCACATAGCCCGTGTCGCCGTGCAGCGTCAGGGAAGTGTCCGCCACGGCGGCGCCCTGCATGTCCTGGGTCGAGCGGATGTCGGCGGCGCGGCCCTCGGCGCCGCCGGACAGGGCGTTGCCCATGGCGGCGTTCGACACGGCGACGTTGTCGCTGACGTTGACGACGTTCAGGCGCTGACCGCTGATGACGTCGCCCAGGTTGAGCTGTTCATTCAGGACCAGACCGCGATCCTGGGCTTGAGCTTGAGCGAAGGGGGCCTCAGCGGCCGCCGCGACGCACAGCGCTGTCGCGGCGATCGTGCCAGCGAGACGGGTCGGCGCGAGTTTGGCCATTGTTCGTGTCCGTATTTGCGTAAGCGGGATAGTAGCCGCCGGTCGGGCCCACAGGGCTGTCGGCCAGCGGGTCGTTGGCGGGGTTGAGGCAGATTTCCGGGCCGGGGGCGCCGTAGAGGTTGGCCATGAACTCGACCGTGGCGCGTTCGACCAGGGCGCGAACCGCCAGCTGGACCGGCTCCAGGCCGCTGGACCCGGCCGAGATGTCGAAGACGTTGCCGTTCAGGAAGTCGAACACGCCCGCCGACACTTCGCGGCCGACGATCTGCTTCTGATAGGAGACGACGTCCACGACCTCCAGGGTGGTGGTCTGCACCAGGCGCAGGTCGATCGCGACGTTCATCACGAACACCTTCCCGGTGATCAGGCCCGAGCCGCCGTTCTGCTCCACCTCGCCGCCGGCGATGTCGAAGCCGCCCGAGCGGATGTTGTAGTTCACCTCGGTGATGCCGCCGACCACATAGAAGTCGGAGCCCGGCACCTGGCCGGCCAGGATGCGGCGGAAGGCGGCGTCCTGGGGCGCGCCGTTCGGCACGTCGTCGCCGATCAGCTTGTTGTTGGCGTAGCGCAGCTCAAGCTCGGACACCGAGGTGTCATAGCGCTCGACGATGCGGGCGCCGGCCTTGGCCAGGGCGGTGTTGGCCATCAGGGACGCGCCCTGGGTGATCTGGCGACCGCCGTCCGAGGAGATGGAGCCCGTGTAGTCGCTGATCCGCCCTACGGCCATTCGCGGCGAGGGCAGGTTGTAGCGGCGCGCATAGTCGGCCAGGCAGTACAGCGCCGTCGAATAGGGCGTCGGGTTCGACGTCACCGGCGCATTGCCGATCGGCTTGGCGTACTGGCCCGACGGACCGGCGGTGGTGCTGACGCAACCGCCCAGCAGGGCGGCGGCGGCGGCGACGCAGCCCAGGGCTCGGACGGGCGAACGGCGGATGGCGGAGATCTTCATGGACGCGGCCCGTTCAGGGTGGTGCCGGCGTTGATGTCGCCGGTGTTGGTCTGGGTGGAGTTGACGACGACCGTGTTGCGGTTGCCCTGGACGACCACATTCAGGTTGTTGCCGATGGCGGTGGAGCCGCCGATGTTCGTGCCGGAGCCGACGCCGCCGCTGAAATGGCTGGACGAGGAGCTGCTGTCGCTGCGCGAATAGGCGCTGCCGTTCTGCTGGATGATGCCGTCGACGACCAGGCGGTTGCCGTTGGCGTCGCGGGTGGTGCCGCGGCTGGCCTGCGCCGTGGTGTAGCGCGAGGCGCCGTAGCCGGCCTGGAACTGGCCTGCGCCGGCCGAGCCGGTCGACTGTGCGACTGCCGAACCGGCGGGCAGGGCCGCCAGCACGGCGGCGGCCGCTACGGTCATGAGTGTCAGGCTATGAGACGACATAAGGCGCTCCCGAAATCTTCTGGAACGGCTCACGCAATGACCGTGCCATACGATTTCAGTGTCGTATTGGCGCAAAACGGCGTCTTGAGATCGGATGCGACTGGCCCCATCAAGGGCGAATGTCCCAATCTGACGCCCGTTCGCCGCGGCCGCCGCGTGAAAAGATCTTCAACGCGCCCTTCCTGCCCCTGCTGATCGCAGCTTCCATGCCGGTGCTCTTCTATCTGCAGGAGCGACTTCCCGATCAGGGACTCTCCATGGCCTTCGTCCCTGCGGACCTGTGGCGCGGACAGTGGGCGGGCCTGTTCACCTCCATGCTGCTGCACGGCGGCTGGGCCCATGTGACCATGAATGCGGTGGGCGCCCTGGCCTTCGGCGCGCCGGTCGGCCGGCTGATGGAGCGCGGGCCGGGGCCGCTGGTCTTCATTCTCTTCTATATAGCGGCGGGCGCCGTGGCGGCGCTGGGCTATGGGCTGGTGCATCCGAACAGCATGGCGCCGCTGGTCGGGGCTTCGGGCGCGGTCTTCGGTCTGATCGGCGCCGCGACCCGGCTGATGGGCGGGCATGGACGCGTCCTGCCTCTGTTCCATCCCATGGTGTTGCGGGCCTCGGCCGCCTGGATGGCGGTGAATCTCATTGTGGGCCTGATCGGCCTTGCGCCCGGCGCGGACGGCGCCCGCATCGCCTGGGAGGCGCACGCGGTCGGCTTCCTGTTCGGCATCGTCGCCATCGGCCCCATCGGCGGGTGGTTCGCCGCACGCCGTGATTTGCCTATCGGCGGAGTCTGAGCGAACCTGTCTTCCATCTTGCGGCCGGTCCGCGACACGCGGACGACGGCCTGCCCATAAGGAGGAAGTCGCCATGCTGGTCGCCGAGATTCTCAAGGGCAAGGGAGACGCGGTCTTCACCCTGGCGCCCGACGCCTCGCTGAATGACGCCTGCGCCGAACTGGAGCGCCGCCAGGTCGGGGCGCTGATCGTC
>NZ_CM184201.1:740000-3267500 GCF_059579685.1 Brevundimonas sp. SS2672
CGTAACGACTTGCCCACTGTCTCCACGCACGAGACTCAGTGAAATTAGATTACCTGTGAAGATGCAGGGTTACCCGCGGTCAGGACGGAAAGACCCCGTGAACCTTTACTATAGCTTGACATTGAACGTTGGCGACCGTATGTGTAGGATAGGTGGGAGGCTATGAAGCCGGAGCGCCAGCTCTGGTGGAGCCATCCTTGAAATACCACCCTTACTGTCGTTGACGTTCTAACCGAGGGCCGTTATCCGGTCGCGGGACAGTGTCGTGGTGGGTAGTTTGACTGGGGCGGTCGCCTCCCAAAGTGTAACGGAGGCGCGCGAAGGTTAGCTCAGACTGGTCGGAAATCGGTCGTCAGAGTGCAATGGCATAAGCTAGCTTGACTGCGAGACCTGACAAGTCGAGCAGGGACGAAAGTCGGCCATAGTGATCCGGTGGTTCCGCATGGAAGGGCCATCGCTCAACGGATAAAAGGTACTCCGGGGATAACAGGCTGATTTTGCCCAAGAGTCCATATCGACGGCGGAGGTTTGGCACCTCGATGTCGGCTCATCACATCCTGGGGCTGGAGCAGGTCCCAAGGGTATGGCTGTTCGCCGTTTAAAGTGGTACGCGAGCTGGGTTCAGAACGTCGTGAGACAGTTTGGTCCCTATCTGCCGTGGGTGTTCGAAGCTTGAGAGGATCTGTCCCTAGTACGAGAGGACCGGGATGGACATACCTCTGGTGGACCTGTCGTGGCGCCAGCCGCGCAGCAGGGTAGCTAAGTATGGAATAGATAACCGCTGAAAGCATCTAAGCGGGAAACTAACCTCAAAACAAGGCTTCGCTGAGGATCGTGGAAGACTACCACGTTGATAGGCCAGGTGTGGAAGCGCGGTGACGTGTGAAGCTTACTGGTACTAATAATCCGATCGGCTTGATCGTTTCTCAGCAAAACTCATTCGGTTTTTACTTGCCGAAATCAAAAGACGATATCTTCTCATTTCATTCGTGTGTGTCGGGTTGACCTGGTGGCTCTGTCGGAGGTTCCCCACCCGATCCCATTCCGAACTCGGTCGTTAAGACCTCCAGAGCCGATGGTACTTCGTCTTAAGGCGCGGGAGAGTAGGTCGCCGCCGGGTCTACCCGACACACATGAATGATATTCTCGAACCTTTCTTCCTTTACGCACCGCCTTGCCGCGGGATGGAGCAGCCCGGTAGCTCGTCGGGCTCATAACCTGAAGGTCGCAGGTTCAAATCCTGCTCCCGCACCCACTACAATAGTATGATCGCCGTCCTGGTTCGCCAGGGCGGCGATTTTGCCTTTTACGGTCAGCGCATACTGGCCGCGCTTCGGCAGCGGCGTCACCACCACAGTCTCGATCAAACGGCGCACCAGGTCCCGTGCTTCAGCGGCCGCCTCGCTGTCGCTGCGATGCAACGCCTGAGCGAGGTCGATCACCACGCGGCGATAGTGCTCGGCGATCCCGGATGCAGGGCTACCGGCGAGGGCGCTTCCTCAGCCGCCAGTTCCGCTTCCAGAGCCGCGCGCTGGGCCTCAAGCGCCGCCAGCTTCTCCTTGATCGCCGCGCCGCTCAGGACGCCGTCGGCCACTTGGTCGATCAGCCGGTCCGCCCGTCGTTTGGCCTCGGCCAGCTCAGCTTCCAGCTTGCCTCGCCGGCCCCGCACCTCCCGATTGCGTTTCTCCATTTCCGGGCGCGCCTCCTCCATGGCGGAGGCGACGATGTCCGGCGCCAGCAGGCGATCCCTGAGGGCCGTCAGGACTCGGGCGGCGATGTCGGCGCCCTTCACTCCGCGCCCGTTTTCATAGGCGGCCGAGCCGCGCTCGCGTTTTTCTCGCGATAGATTCTCTGGCTCCGCTTCTTGTTGACTGCATGCGCCCCGCGCTGAAGCATCACGTTCAGCGATAACCGGTCTAGCTGTTCTTGGCGGAGTTTCTGCCAGCCTAGCGAAGGTCTGCTTTCGGAAATGATTGGAATGTCCGATCCTGGCGCAACCCGGTCGATGACCGGCGCCGAGCTTCTTCCTCATGCGCGGGCTTGGCGGTTCGAGGGGAAGCGAAGCCCTGCCCCGGGCAGCTTGGCTGTCTTGCTAACCTGAGAGAGGTTTTAATGGACACAATCTTGCTTGCCTTCGATTGTGAACAGTGTTTAATTTATTGAGCGTCCGGCGTGTGAGCGGCGGTCGCTCCTTGTGTTCTCCGGAGTGAAGCTCGCATGCAAACCTCTAAAGCGCTCACTCTGTTGGCTGCGCTTGCATGGTCGGTTGTCGCCTTGCCGGTGTCGGCCCAGTCGCTGATCGAGATCAAGGACGTCGATCGTGACGCGGTTCCCGCTGGCGCCCCCGCCGCTTTCGTGGTCGCGTTTCCGGACGCGGAACGCAGCGAGGCGGTTCGGGAAATCGGCGACTATACCTACAGCTTCGTCCCGCTCGCATTCATCCCCCTGTCCGATGCCCGGGTCGCTCTGGTCAGCACCGGCGCCAATGAATGCACGGCGCAGGCCTGCACCGGTCTGAACGTCGTTCACTACCTCACCCATGACGTCGGCGCGCCTCGCTACCCCTTCAAACTTGAGGGCGAATGGCTGGATGTCGGCGCGGTAGGAGGGGGGATAGGCAATCCCGCCACGCGATGGGGATGGACCCGGGAGATCGCCGATAGCCCCGTGCTTTACACGGAGTCCGGCGGCGTCTGGCAGGGCAGGGCGTGCGGCTACGTGCACTTGACCGAACTGACCCCGTCGGGCCCTGTGGACATCGCACGTTTCCCGATCTTCTTCTCGGACGCCAGCATCGAAGGCGGAGACCCGGGCGTCGAGGGCGTGATCACGACGGCGGACAAGGGGCGTAGCTTCACTGTGTCCTACACCGGGTCCGCGAGTTTCAATGAAATCTACAAACGCGGCGCTGACGGCCAGTATCGGATGGACGGCGAGAGCCGGGTCCCCACCTGCTGAACCACGGAGCGCCGCCGAGCGTGGTGCAAGGACCAAGGAGGTTCCCATGCGGTTATTAATGTCTGGTCTGGCCATCGCCGTCTCGCTGGCGGCCTCGGGGGCTTTCGCCCAGGCCGCCTGCTCGTCGTTGGACAAGGGTGATTTGTCTGTCGGTCAGATGATTTCGCAGGCGCAGCAGCAGCAGCTGATGGCGGAGGCGCCGGTCGGGACCCTGCACTGCGGCCGGACCGGCTGCACCGCCCTGGCGTCCGACGGAGTGAGCTACAGCTGGCGCCGCGACGGGCGGATTGTCGGCAAGAAGATCGAACTGTCCGACCCGGCGGACCTGCCGGGCTGGCGCGGCGGGATCGATCAGGCCTTCGCCGATCGCCTGGGCCGGGCGACGTGCGCGCGCTTCACCGTGTTCGATGATGAACTCGACGGAGGGCGCTCGATGAAGAGCGCTCCGTTTGCGGCGTCGCAAGGACAGACGATCACCGCCAGCCTCTCCGGGCGTGGAACCGAAGATGAGCCGCTGACGATCGAGTTGCGCGCCGCGAATCAATAATCCCGCCCTTGTGGGGAAGCCGTCGCTTAAGCGTCGAAGGAAATCACATGACTGTCAGAACATTGCTCGCGCTCGCCTTAGCCGCGACCCTGGCCGCCTGTTCGCAGGCCGACGATGGCGTGCGGGCAGAGCCGACCCTGGCCGCAGCCGACGCCCCCGAAGCGTCGGCTGCGCCAGCCGCTGCGCCTGCCCGGAACAGCGAGGCTCCGCCGCTGTCGACCTATGTCGGCAAGCATCCGACCGAGCCGGTGCAGGGCGTCACCTTCTTCCAGCATCCGGACGTGCGCGCGGCCATCGTCGCCTCGGGCGTGGATCGCGACATCCAGAAGTCCATCGTCTTCGACGGCAACGTCGTCGGCGTGGTGACGGAGACGCGCGGGCGTCTGCTGCTTCACGGCTATGATCCGGCGGGCGCCGGATCGACCAACTGGGCCATTCTGATGATTCCGGACGGCAGCAAGGCGGCGGTCTGCTACTCCACCGGCATCGTCGGCTATGAGAAGGGCGCCGACTGGTATTTCGAGGGCGATGTGGCCTTCACCCTCTACACGCCCTGTCCCTCCGAGGAAGGCGATATGGAATCGCTGAGCAACTGGCCGATCGGCCCCATTCCCGGCTGAGGCCGGGGAAGGCGCGTGTGCACTGAAAGAGACATCTGATGGCGTTTCGTCGGTTCGCGAACGGCTTGGTTGCGACGCTGGTCATGAGCGCGGCCGGCGTCGCCGCAGCTCAACCCGCCGGGGGCGACGAAGAGGCCGCCAGGCCCGCCCTGAAGGAATGGATGGCGGCCACCCCCGAGTACGCCAAGCTTCAGTACGACCTGGTCAAGGCCCAGGCCGGTCTGGCCGTCCGCATCGAGCGGTTGGTCATGATCGGCCTCCTGTGCGAGCGTCTGTCGGAGGACGACGGCCGCCTGATCATCGACAATGCCCGCGAGGAGATGGCGTTCGGCCAGTCCGTTCTGTCCGAACAGCAGCAGGCGGATTTCGCCCTCTACTATGAAGGATTGCGGCAGGGCGCGCTGGTCGCCGCCGCGCCTGAGCCGCCCCGCCCCGTAGTGTGCGAGGACTTCGCCAAGCCTGGCGGAACCCTCGTCAAGTTGCTGACCTGGACAGGGCGCCGACAGTTCATCAGCCCAGGCGTTCTCGCCAGCCCGAGGACCATCCCTTAAAGACCGCGCGGATCATCGCGACGGGTCCGGCAGACGCACCGCCTGGAAGTAGGTCCCCGAGAGCGTACCGCCCGAGCTGCAATAGGGGACGGCGTCGGCGCCGTTCTCGATCGTCTCCTTGACGATAAGAGTCGCGCCTTGGGCCTTCACGTTCAGCGACCAGGCGGCGGCGCCGCTGATGTCGTCAAAGCGGGCTTCGTCTTCGTCGATCCAGTCGCCGCTGCCGTCCGCCTCGCATGACCAGCCATCCCCGCGCGGGTCGGCGGCCGTGGCCGTGAACGTCAGGACTCCGGTCGCCCATTGGTTGACGACGATCTCGCCGTTGAGATTGCGCCAGCGGCCGACCACGCTGACCAGCGGGTCGTTGCCTAGATCGGTCAGGAACGCTTCACGCCGTGTCAGTTGATCGGTCAGTTCTTCGATCAGGTCGGCGCCAGCCAGCCGGGTTCCGGTTGCATTGCGGGCGACGACAAAGGCGCGCTGGTCGCGACGCAGCGCCTCGGCGCTTGCCGCGTCATAGCTCCTGATCGCGGTTCCGTAGCGCTCGGCGATTTCCGCATCCAGCGCCGTAAGGGCCGGCGTCGAACATATGGCGGTCTCGACCAGACCGGAGGCGCGGCGGCAATCGGCGCCTTGGGCGGAGGCCGGGGTTGCGGGACCCCACACCGGCGACATGAGCGCCGCGGCGACGAGCAGGGGCGAGGCCTGGGCCGCGTTGAAGCGGAAGAAGTGCATCAGATATCCTGGGAGCTTGTCGGGGTGCTGGTTCGTGTAACGCCTGGGCGTGAAGACTGGCTGGCGGGCTGCCTTTCAGTCTGGCGAGGCGGTCCTTCGATAGAAGCCGTCGATATCCGATCCCATGGCGCAAAAGCGAACTGCGGCGCCGCGATCATGAACGAACACGCCCTCCGGCCCGACGCGAACCTCGATGAACGGGGGGGCGGCCCCGATGTCGACGTCGGTGATCGCGTTCAGTTCGCTTTCGAACGGCGCCACGCGCGCGGCGATGACGTCGTCGGAGTCCTGGGCCCCCACCGCCTGAAGTTCGCAGTCGGCGGCGGTCGCCGGGCCGTTCGGGAGGCCCCCGGCCCGGAAAGCGACGCGCCAGGCGCGCCCCTCGCGATCGAGGGTCATGGTCGCGGGGGCCGGGTCATCCCGCTCGAACACGGCGTCGGGAGCAGTGGCGGTCGCTCTCGTTTCCTGAGAGGTGACGCGTGGCGCGGCAGAGGAACCTTCGGAACCGGCCGCGCCAGGGGCGCTCTCGGCGGGCGTCGGGCTGCAGCCCGCCAGGATCAGGACACCGATGGCGGCAACAGGGAGGATGCGCATGAGATTCTCGAAGAAACGACGCCTGTATCCAAAACCATATCAAAAAATGAGCGGCGATCAATAAAAATGGAAACGGATGTTTCTTCGGCCTTCCCGACGCGGGTTTCTGTTATGGACGATGGATGGGCAGACGATCGGATCACACGCGACAAGAGCTGGAGCACCTGTTTGTGGTCGAGGGCCACAAGCACATGGCCGAGGTTGGTTTCGCACGTTTCTCTGCGCGAGAGGTGGCCAAGCGGATCGGCTATTCGATCGGCACCTTGTACAACGTGTTCGGCACCCTGGATCAGTTGCTGATCGCCATCAACACGCGGACCTTCCAGCTGTGGGCCGAGGATGTCCGGGAGACCCTGAAGCGCAGCGGGCCGGATCGGATCCGGTGTCTGGTCGAGGCCTACTTCGGCTTTGCGCGCGCCCATCCTCACAGCTGGACGGCGATCTACGACCATCATCTGCCGCCGGACGTCGTGCTGTCGGATGAACAGAACGAGCGGCGCGGAGGTCTGACCCAGATCGTCGTGGACGAGGTGATCGCCGTTCTGCCGCTTCGGGCGCAGGCTGAAGCACCGCGTCTGGCGCGATCGCTGATCGCAGTGGTTCATGGGCACTGCGTCTATGACCTGAACGGCAGTTTCGCACTGATGGGCATCGAGCAGCCGATGGAGCTGGCGCTGGAACGGGTTCGCGAAAGCCTGACCCATGCGGGCGCACCCTTGGCGTCGGACTGAGAAAAGTCGTCTCGCAGGCTGGCGAGCGCCGCTGTCGTCCCTACGGGTCGGCCGGTGCGACGGCGACGTAAGCCGGGACCCGGATCATGAAGCGAATTGAACAATCGATCACTCGAGCGGGCGGGGTCGTACGCGTCGGGAAACCCGCTGCTCCCAAGAGAGCACCGGCTACCAGAGCCAAGCCCATCCCTGCAATGTAGCTAATGCTCCAGACGGCAAGCGACGCCAGCACTGCTGCTAAACCGCCGAACCAGTAGATGGCAGTCCTATAGTGGCGTCTCATAGGCTCCCAGCTTATCCGGCCGCTCCCCGTTTAGCGGAAGGGACCAATGTCTGCGATGGGGCGGAAGCGGACGATATATGCTCACCTCACCGGCGACCTTACGCGTTTGTAACAAGGCATGGGGTCCTCGCTCCACTATCGAGGTCGGAATATCGGGAGCATGCCATGAGCCAGTCCGTCGCCACCGAAGTAAAGCACCTGCGTATGATGGTGTGGGGGCGGACGGGAGTCGTCGCTTTGCTTATCGCCATGCTTCTGATGGGGGCGGCGGAACAGCCCGCGCAGGAACTGACTGTGCGCAAGATCACGGTAGTCGACGATGATGGCGTGGTCCGAGCCGTCTTGGCAGGACGCGTCCCTGATCCAACGAGCGGGCCGCGCGTCGCGCCTGGTGGTGGGCTGATCATCTACGGCCCGGATGGTAAGGAGCGCGGTGGATACATGACTAGCGATATGAGCGGCGAAGCGGTGCTGACCCTTGACGACGCACTTGAGCGTGAAGTTTTCAAGGTGACTGCGAACGCTGATGCCGGAGCCTCTCTTTTTCTGCCCCACCAGTCAGGTGCGGCCATAGCGATGACGACCTATCGCGGGGAACCTGAAATTCATTTCTTCGGCCCGGATCAGAAGCCTCGGCTAGCGTTGCCGGAAGGTACGCCCCCGCTTCGATAGGTATACTTTGGGTCGATTGTGATCTGACGCCGCAATCACCGTCCCGATTGTCAGCGAATAGGTGGAATCCGTTTGTAGGGGATATTCTTAGATATCGGCTACATCGCGCAGTCGCACGCCAGAGAAGTTCACCGCACTCAATGCATCAAACATCGCGCGATCGCAGATGGGAGGCGCTCCCATGCGATCCTGGCGGAAGATATGGGCATCTCCCACAACGGCTTGTTTGAACACCAGGTTGGCTCCGCCGACAAGGCTGTAAAGTTGCTCGTCCTCGCCGGTCTGATAATTGTGATCGAGCTTGATCCTCACGCGAGAGGCCGCTTCATCCAGGGCATCGATTCTGCGCAACACATTGCCTAGATAATACTGAGGGCCGTGGCTCCCGTCAGCAAGGCTGAAGTTGCATGCCACAAATGCAAATGCCTCGGCATCCATCTGCTCAAACAGTTGTTTCAAAGGCTCCGACACAATCCATATGCCAGAGAACTCTTCCAGATCGCGCGGCATTCCACCCTTCTCCGGTACATGAACTAGATGTGGGCGCTCCGGATACTGATCCGGCATTCCGTTAGGACGCGAGACGACATTCATCCCCGGATGGATCAGCTTCTCTTCGTTGGCGATTTCTATGCCGACAACCCTGCCGTTACCCAAGAAACTGGCGTCGACTAGGAAAAATTCGCCCTTATGAGGTGCGGCTTCGACTAAAATTTCGATGGCGGTCGGCTCGGTTCGGAACGGGGAAGCAGTTGAGCCGATTCTAGCCGACCTTCCGAACGCCAGCTAGGGGTGGGAAGCGGACGTCGGCTCAGATCACATGCTGTGGCCCCGCTGACATCTTTTTGTCAAAACGGGCGGCTTCCGTCTTTATCCAATCGCAGAACACGTCGGTCGCGGTGGGGCCGGGCGAGCGTCTGAAGAACACATAGCGGGCGCGCGACTTTACGAAATCGAAAGGCGCCGTCAGCCGTCCGGCGGCGATGTCGTCACCCACGATGGTCATGGGGGCTAAGGCAACGCCCAGGCCGCCCAAAGCAGCTTCCAGCGTGTAGATGAACCGATCGAACTCTTTTGTGGCTTCAGGTGCGGGCCAGTCGATCGACGCATCTCTCTGCCAATCACGCCATGCAGGGGGATAAGTGTGTGTGGCGAGCCTCGTCAGTGCCCACACAGCGGACTGGTGGGCAGGCATGATTGACGGGGCGATGACGGGTCCATGCCAGCTTTCCAGAAATGTCTCGCCGTTGGCACCCGGGTAGGTGTCGTCGTCGACCATGCGAACAGCGACGTCGACCCCTGGCTCCGGAAGCCGGATCAGGCTGTTCGATTCGTGAATCTGGACATCAATGTCGGGATGCAAGGCGGAAAAGCCCGCGAGGCGCGGGATCTAGCTGTGCTCCGGAAGGTGGAGTCCACGCAAGACGACATCCGCCGAATGCACAGTGAGCTCACCAATCTTTACTTTGAGGTCGCGAGATCGTGACCGTCCGTCCTTCGGGCGACGTGGGAAACAGCCCCTCAAGCCGCACAATGTCGACTATTAACATCGCGCGTTTTTCTAAGTCGCCACGACAAGCGGTACAGATGTCTCACAGCCTCCAGTGGCGCATTCGCGGTGAGGTTTTATCCGCGCCCGCATCACGTTCGGAGGGGGCAAGGGTTGGGTCGTCTGTCGTTGACGGGGGTGTCTACATTGGCCCTAGTGTACGGCCGAAGGGGCCGATGACGCCGGACGCGCCGTCGGACTAACCTTCCAAGACGGCGAAGGACAGTGGTGCCGGACCTTCCAGGCACGAAACGAGGGCATGGCCGGCTGGCTTGCCGCGAGCAGGACGGCTAGCAGATTCAGGTGCTGGCACCGCTAGGCTAGGTCGTGGGCGAGGTGCGTACGGCAGCTCCAGACATCCCGGAGGCCGTATTGGCGGCCGTGGACGCTGTGATCGTCGGAGAGACCGCAGATGCGACGATTGAGGTGAAGGCGCGGGATAGCGGTTGGCGATAGCTGCCACACGTCGAAACGCCAGTGTCAAGGATCGATAGGGGAGTCAGGCGAGGCTTGTGTGAACCTTTACGCCGTTCTTGATTGCCAGGGTCACGGGCGTGCGCTCGGCCACGTCGGCAAGACGCGCGCGTTGGCTGTCGTCCAGCGGACCAACGGGCGTCAGCACACGTTCGATCCGCGGGGGACTTTCGCCGCCCAGATACTCCAGGCGGACGTCCAGTTCTTCCAGCGGCCAGCTCTTCTTTTCCGCGTACATCTTTAGCGTGTTGGCCGTGCAGGCCCCCAATGCTGAAATCAGCAGGTCAAAGGGCGCAGGCCCCACATCGCCGCCATTCAACCGCTGCGGCTCATCGGCGATGAGTTCGTGTTTAAGATCGCCGCCCGTGCGGATTGTGGTCCGATAGCGGGCAGCGCCGATCTTGGCGTGTGCAATAGCCATGCAGAGAACTCCGTTCAGGACATCGGCGGGGGAGGCGGCGTGCGGTCAGGCGGCAGAGGAATGAATTCCTGGTTGTCCATGTCGGGCAGTTTCATACGTCCTGCCCGCCAGTCGGCCTTGGCCTGCTCGAGCCGCTCCTTCGAGGACGAGACGAAATTCCATTCAAGGAAACGTTCTCCCACCGGCTCGCCGCCGAGAATCATGACGGTGGTAGGCTGCAGGGCGTGGATGATCGACGGCGCGCCCTTCGATAGGACCGCCATCTGGCCGTGACCCAAGGGCTTGCTGTCGTCGATCTCGATCAGGCCGTGGGCTACATAGACGGCGCTTTCCGAGTGGTCGATCGGGGTTTGGAACCGGGCGCCCGGCTCCAATTCAAGGTGTAGATAGTGCAAGGGGGAGAAGGTGTTGACTCCAGCCTTCATGCCCATGGTCTCGCCGGCGACCAGACGGCCTTTTACTCCGGCTTCAAGCCAGGTGGGCAGGTCGGCGGGGCCTATGTGCTGGAAGGACGGGTCCACCTCCTCCTGACCGTTGGGCAGCGCAAGCCAGGCCTGGATGCCATCGAGATGAAGACCTTCGCGGCGCGCGCGTTCAAAGCGTTCGGAGTGGGTGACGCCGCTGCCCGCGGTCATCCAGTTGACCTCGGCGGGCCGAATGTCCTGCTGCACGCCCAAGCTGTCGCGGTGGGTGATCTCACCGGAAAACAGATAGGTCAGCGTCGAGATGCCGATATGAGGATGAGGGCGGACATCGACGGTCCTGGGCAAGCCTGCAGGCATATCGGCTGGACCCATATGGTCGAAGAAGACGAAGGGGCCCACTGAACGCAGGGGGGCATGCGGAAGAACGCGGCCGACTTCGAAGCCGCCGAGATCCTTGCGCCGTTGGTCGATGATGAGTTCGATCATGAGGATGTTTCCATATGCATTCGAAAGGCGATCAGTTGCGCTCATCGCCCGGCCACAAGGGGCCGGCGAAGCGCTTCGATAGATAGTCCATCAGCGCCATGACGCGTGCGGGACGTGGACCGCCGCCGGGCGCCACGAGGTGAAGCGAAATGGGGGGCAAGGTCCAATCGGTCATCACAGTTTCGAGGCGGCCTTCAGCCACGTCGCGCCAATAGATGAAGTCCGGTTGCGGGGCGAGGCCGAGCCCCGCGCAAAGTGCGGCGGTCAGAGCGTCGGCGTTATTCGCACGCAACGGCCCCACGGGCCGGAAGGGGATTTCTTCGCCCGAGGAGTGGGTCATGCGCCAGACTTCTGGTGTGGGAAGGTAGGTGTATCCTAGGCAGGCATGGCGGATGAGGTCGGAGGGATGAGAGGGCCGGCCTCGCTGGTTCAGGTAGTCGGGGGAGGCGACGAGAACACGTCGGACGGACCGAAGACGACGGGCTGTGAGGGAGGAATCAGGAAGGGCCGCGATCCGAAGGGCGCAGTCGAAGCCGTCGCCGACAAGATCCACCACGGCGTCGGACAGATGGAGGTCGACCGAGATGTCCGGATGCCTTGCGAGGAATTCGGGAAGAGCGGGAGCAACATAGCTCATTCCGAACGACATCGGCGCAGCTAGGCGGACTAGGCCGCGCGGAGCGATGGCTTGGTCCATCGCTTCTCCTTCAGCAATCTCCGCTTCCGTGACCATCTGCGCGCCGCGCGCCGCGAGAGCACGGCCAGCGTCGGTGAGGGAGAAACGTCGAGACGTCCGGTGCAGCAAGGTGGCTCCGAGCCTCTCTTCAAGGCGTGAGACAGCTTTGGAGACTGTGCCCTTGGACAGCATGAGCGCGTCCGCTGCACCGGAAAAGGACTGGGTTTCCGCCACCTTGGCGAAAATGGCGAGGCCCTCAAGATCCGGTAGTTTTGACATTAATTCTGAAACGATGGGTTTATATAGTTTCTATTTTCAACACGAGATTGGGCTCTATCTTGACGACACGCAAGCTCTAGCCGTGCCGGCAAGGGACCCAATTTTAAGGAAGATGGAATGATTGAGCGGCGCCCATTCGGCGAACTGGGTGGAGAAAATCACGGTTGGCTGAACGCCACATCACTTCTCCTTTGCAAACTACTATGACCCCAAGCGGATGGGATGGGGGTCGCTGCGCGTTTGGAATGACGACGAGATCGCGCCTGGCACAGGCTTTCCGCCGCACCCCCACTCGGACATGGAGATCATCACCTATGTCCGCGATGGCGCCATCACCCATGAAGACAATCTGGGCAACCGCGGCCGCACAGAAGCCGGCGACGTTCAGGTAATGAGTGCTGGGACCGGGGTGCGCCACTCCGAGTACAACTTGGAGGAAGAAACCACCCGGATTTTCCAGATATGGATTGAGCCGACGCGGCGCGGCGAAAAAGCCAGTTGGGGGGCAAAGCCTTTTCCTAAGGGGGAGCGGGCAGGCCAGTTCGTTGTTCTCGCTTCCGGCCTCAAAGAAGATCAGGACGCGCTCCCGATCCGCACGGACGCGAGGGTTGTGGGAGCGACGGTCCGCTCCGGCCAGTCGATTGAATATCCTTTGGGCGTCGCGCGCCGCGCCTATCTGGTGCCGGCGAAGGGAGAGATTGAAGTGAATGGCGTTGTCGTCAGCGCCCGAGATGGGGTGACGATCGCCCACGAGGACAAGATCCTGATCAAGGCCTTGTCGGATGCGGAAATCGTCTTGGTGGATGCCGCTTAACGGTTTCAAAGGAAGAGCAGCGTCATTGAGCGCATTAATCGCTGCGCTGCTTCTTCTGAGTGAGCCGCCGTCGGCGATTCCGGCTGAAAGCGGGATGTGGTCTGCCGCGACATCCCCGACGTTCAAGTCGATCAACCACGACGAGAATTACGCCTATTTGGCCGACCCGGCGAAGCGCACCTCGACCTGGTCGAGATTCAAATATGTCCCGGTCGGCGGCGAGGACAGCCCCGTATGGGCCAGCTTCGGCGGCGAACTGCGCTTTCGCGCCGAGCATCGCGACAACGAACGCTTCGGCCGCGGTCCGCAGGACACCGGCGGCGATTTCCAGACCCGCGCCCGCCTGTGGGGCGAGCTGAACCTGGGCTCTTCACTGCGCGCCTTCGTCGATGTGCAGGACGCCCGCACCTCGGGTCTGGCCAGCGGCGAGCCGGTGATCGAGGAGAACCGCACCGACCTGCATCAGGTCTTCATCGAGGCGAAGACGGGTCTGGGCGAAGGGACGCTGCGCGTCCGCGCCGGCCGTCAGGAAATAGGTCTTGCATCGTCTAGGCTGATCGATGTGCGGGAAGGCGGCAACGCGCGGCGCGCCTTTGACCTCGTCAGGTTGATTTACGACGGCCCGACCGGCTGGAGCGGCATCGCCTTCGCCGGCTATGCGCTGCGCGAGGGCAAGGCCTCGTGGGACGACGCCACCAATTTCGACTATCGCCTGTATGGCGCGACAGCCGCGAAGACGCTGGGGCAGGGGGCGACGGCGCCGACGCTGGAGCTGCTCTACGCCAACACCGATCGCCTGACGACGCCGTTCGATGGTCAGCTTCCCGGCCGCGACGACCGCGACACCCTGTCGGTGCGCCTGTCGGGCAAGGTTGCGCCCTGGGACTATGAGGTCGAGGCGGTGAAACAGTGGGGCTCGTTCCGCGACCTCGACATCGACGCCTGGTTCATCTCGGCCGTCGGCGGTCGCACCTTCGCCGATGTGAAGTGGTCGCCGCGCGTGGCCGTGCGCCTGGACGTCGGCTCGGGCGACAAGAACCCGAACGACGGCAAGCTGAACAGCTTCAACCCTCTGTTCCCGCAACCGGCCGCCCTGCGCACCGATCTGGGTTTCGCCAACCTGATCCTGCTGCAGCCCGAGGTGACGGTGCGTCCGTCGCCCAAGCTGACGCTCGGCGCCAACACGGCCGGCCTGTGGCGCCAGAGCAAGGACGACGGTCTCTACGCCCTGTCGGGTCTGGTGCTGCGCGGGGCGGATGAAGGACAGTCGTCCTATGTCGGCTGGCGCACGGGCGTCTTCGCCCGCTACGCCCTGACGCCCTATGTCTCGCTGATGGGCGTGGCCAACTACACCAAGGCCGGCGACTTCCTGAAGGAAACCGGGACCGCCGAGAACCAGTCCTACTTGGGGACCTTCCTGACCTTCAGGTTCTGAGCTTCCAGGTGTCTTTAAATGACGCCGATGATTTTATTCTGCGTGCAGACTTCGGCGACGTCTGCCCATGGGGAGAGGGCTGCGCTCCTGCAGCATTCTCGTGAAATTGAGGGCAAAAATGGAAATCATGAGTTTCAATCGTTTCTATTTTTGATGTTTAGGGCATGGTGCAGATTGAGACCGTCAGCGGTTGCCGAACCGCACCTCCTGGAGAACATTATGACCGTCACCGCTTCCCCCACGCCGGCCAAGTCGCTTCTTACGCCCGCCGATCACACTTTGATCCTGGTCGACCACCAGTCTCAGATGGCCTTCGCCACCCATTCGATCGATGGCGTGACGCTGCGCAACAATACGGCTCTGATCTCCAAGGCGGCGAAGGGGTTCAACGTTCCGACCATTCTCACGACGGTGGCCGAAAAGAGCTTTTCGGGGCCGTTGTTCCCTGAGATTCAAGCGGCTTTCCCGGGGCAGTCGGTGATCGACCGGACCACGATGAACGCTTGGGAAGACAAGAATGTCACGGACGCTGTCAACGCTGCAGGCAAGGGCCGGGTCGTGATCGCCGGCCTGTGGACCTCGGTCTGCATCGTCGGTCCGGTGCTGTCGGCGCTGGAGCAGGGTTTCGAAGTCTATGTCGTCACAGACGCTTCCGGCGACGTGTCGACGGAAGCGCATGAACGCGCTGTTGAGCGCATGGTCCAGGCCGGTGCTCGTCCGTTGACCTCGGTCCAGTATTTGCTGGAGCTGCAGCGCGACTGGGCTCGCGGTGAAACCTATGAGCTGACGACAGGCATCGCCGCGATCAACGCCGGCGCCTATGGCATTGGCCTTCAATACGCCACGGCCATGCTGGGCGAAGACGCTCGCGAAGGCTGATCCTTCAGCAGGGGGCGGTCGGCAGATCGCCCCCCTGATCTGTTTTGAGAGATTCTGATGAAGACCTATCTGATCTCCCTGGCGGCCGGTGTCCTGATCGGTGTGATTTATGGCCTTCTGAACGTTCGCTCTCCCGCCCCGCCCTATGTCGCCCTGTTGGGGCTTTTAGGCATTCTATTGGGCGAACAGTCCGTTCAGGCTGTCAAACACAGGATGGAGCTTGTCCGCAGTCAGGCGGTCATAAGCTCAGACAAGGGGCAACGGCCATGAATCCTTCTCGCCGCACCGCTGTGGGCGCTCTCGGAGCGCTCGGAATCGCCTCTTCTTCTGCAGTCTCGTCCTGGAGAACTACCGTGATCGATAATGCCCCCGACCTGATCCTGCATGGCGGCCGTTTCACTACATTGGATCGCGCCAATCCGAACGCCGACGCCGTGGCGGTCAAGGGCGGGGTCTTCTCTGCCGTCGGCTCCGCAGGTGAGATCATGCCGTCCGCCGGGCCTCAGACCAAGATCATCGACCTGGGCGGCCGGCGCGTGGTGCCCGGCCTGATCGACAGTCACACCCACGTGATACGGGGCGGCCTCAACTATAATATGGAGCTGCGCTGGGACGGCGTGCCCAGCTTGGCGGACGCCATGGCCATGCTCGAGCGCCAGGCGCAAAACACGCCGCCGCCTCAATGGGTGAGGGTGGTTGGCGGCTTCACTCGCCACCAGTTCGCCGAGAAGCGGCTGCCGACGCTCGACGAGATCAATGCGGCGGCGCCCGAAACGCCGGTGTTCATCCTACATCTTTATGATCGCGCCCTTCTGAATCGTGCGGCCTTGCGGGCGGTGGGCTACACCAAGGACACCCCTAATCCTCCGGGTGGAGAGATTCAGCGCGATGCAGACGGCGAACCCACCGGCTTGCTGATCGCTCAGCCCAACGCCACAATTCTATATTCAACCCTCGCCAAGGGGCCCAAGCTGCCCGAGGAATACCAGCTGAATTCTACGCGACACTTCATGCGTGAGCTGAATCGTCTGGGTGTGACCAGCGTAATCGACGCCGGTGGCGGCTTCCAAAATTATCCCGACGACTATGAGATCATCGAGAAGTTGCACGCAGACGACCAGCTGACCGTGCGGCTAGCCTACAACCTCTTTACGCAGAAGCCAAAGGAAGAACTGGCTGACTTCAAGACCTGGGGAAGCCAGGTGCGTCCTGGGCAGGGCGACGATTATTACCGGCACAATGGAGCTGGGGAGATGCTGGTCTACTCGGCCGCAGACTTCGAGGATTTCTGTCAGCCGCGCCCGGAAATGCCGGAAAACATGGAAGCGGACCTGGAGCCGGTTATCCGCCAATTGGTGGAACAGCGGTGGCCCTGGCGTCTGCACGCTACCTATGACGAAACGATTAGCCGCGCCCTGGATGTTTTTGAGAAGGTCAACCAAGATCAGCCGTTCGACGGTTTGCATTGGTTTTTCGACCACGCTGAAACCATCAGCCCGCGCAACATCGACCGCATCGCGGCCCTGGGCGGCGGTATCGCCGTGCAGCACCGGATGATGTACCAGGCTGAGGATTTCGTTGAACGCTATGGTGCCGATGCGGCCGAGCAGACGCCCCCCATCAGCCGCATGCTGGAAGCTGGCGTACCTGTGGGGGCGGGTACGGACGCGACCCGCGTCGCCTCCTATAATCCCTGGGTCAGCCTCAGTTGGTTGGTCACGGGGCGCAGTCTAGGCGGTCTGCGTATCTATCGGCCGTCGCAGCGTCAGGATCGTGAGACTGCTCTGCGGCTTTGGACTGAGGCCAACACCTGGTTCTCAAATGAACAGGGTAAGAAGGGACAGATCGCAGTCGGCCAACTGGCGGACCTTGTGGCCTTGGATCGCGATTATTTCTCCGTGGCCGAAGACGAGATCGTTCTGATTGAAAGCGACCTGACCCTGCTTGGAGGCAAGATTGTCTGGGGGGCGGGTGACTTCAGCCGCGAGGCGCCGCCTATCCCCCCGCCGACGCCCGACTGGTCGCCTGTACGCTCTTTTGGGGGCTACTATACGACGAAGGCGCAGGAACGTTCCGGCTTCTTCGCTCAGATCGCGTCGTCGTGCGGCTGTTCTACGGCGTGCGGCGTGCATGGGCACGATCACGCGGCCACAGCGCGGCTTCAGGTCCCGGCCTCGGACGCCAGGACTTTCTGGGGCGCACTGGGCTGCGCTTGCTGGGCGGTCTAGAATGTCGCCTTCTTTTGAGTGGGCGCCGACGGTCGGCAAAATTCTGCTGACAGCGCCCTTCTGGTGGAGCGGCCTTTCCAAACTGGCGGACTTCAAGGCGGCGGCGGCGGAAACCCGTGCCTTCGGCCTGTGTCCGCCGGCTTTGGCGGCGGCCGCCGTTATTATCGTGCAACTGGGCGGATCGGCCTTGATCATAGCTGGTCGTGGCGTCGGCCTGGGAGCGCTGGCTCTGGCGGGCTTCACCTTGGCCGCGAGCTTTATGGGTCACGCCTTCTGGCGGCGACCCGAAGGCCCCGAACGCACGGAACACCTGAACGCCTTTCTGGCCAATATCGGCCTGATCGGCGGCCTCGCCCTGGCCGCCGCCCTTGCAGAGAGCGCCTTCGCATGAGCCTCGCCTCCTCAAAGTCCGAGCGTTCGCCTCTGGCGACACCGCTTTTCCGCGCCCTGTGGATCGCCACCGTGGTGTCCAATATCGGCACTTGGATGCATGACGTCGGGGCTGGCTGGCTGATGACGAGCCTGTCGCCCAGTCCTTTGATGGTGGCCCTGGTTCAGGCGGCGACTACCTTGCCCATGTTCCTGCTGGCGCTGCCGGCGGGAGCGATGGCGGACATCGTCGATCGGCGACGGATGCTGTTATTCGCCCAAAGCTTTGGCATCCTTGCCGCGGCTACGCTCGCAGCCCTGACTTGGCTTGGCTTTACGACGCCGGCGATTCTCCTGGCCGCCACCTTTGCCTTGGGAGTCGCCGCCGCGTTGAGCGCGCCGGTGTTCCAAGCCATTGTTCCCGAACTCGTTGACAAGGCGGTGTTGCCGGATGCGATCGCCCTGAACAGCCTGGGCGTAAATATCGCCCGGGCGATTGGGCCGGCATTGGGCGGCGTGGTGGTGGCCATGGCGGGACCGCCAGCCGTTTTCGCTATCAACAGCCTCTCTGTGCTCGCTGTTCTCTTCGTCGTGGGGCGGTGGCGACGCGAGCCGTCGGCCTCTCGTCTGCCTCCTGAACATTTCCTGGGCGCGTTGAAAGCGGGGTACCGCTATGCGCGCCGCGCGCCCGCCCTGCGTATCGTGCTCATCCGCGCCGTTGGCTTCTTCATTTTCGGCAGCGCCTTGTGGGCCATGCTGCCCTTGATCGCGCGTCGTGAACTTGGGCTGGATGCGGCCGGATACGGCGCGCTGCTTGGCTGCATGGGCGCCGGAGCGGTTCTCGGCGCGCTCCTGCTCAAGCGGATCAGGGCCAAGGTCGGCAGCAATCTTCTGTCCATCGGCGGGACGCTTTTGTTCGCCCTTGTCATGCTGAGCCTGGGGCGCGCACCGAATGTTTGGGTCGCGGGCGGGGTCATGGTCGCGGCGGGGTTAGCCTGGATCGCCATGCTCACCGCCCTCAATGTCGCTGCCCAGATGGCGTCGCCGGGTTGGGTCAAGGCTCGGGCGCTGGCGGTCTATCTGTTGGTTTTCCAAGGCGCGATGACCGGGGGCAGCATCTTATGGGGCGCCCTCGCGGGTCGCACCAGCATAGGCTTAGCTCTAACGGTGGCTGCAGTCGGGCAGGCCGTCGCCGTCCTGCTGGCGCTGCGCTGGCGCTTGCCGCGAGAAAACGCCAGTGATCTCACCCCGTCGGGGCACTGGGTCGAGCCCGCGACAGCCGGTCGGGTTGCGGGCGACCGTGGGCCTGTCTTGGTAGAGATTGAGTATCGCGTCGACGTCAGCCAGTTATCAGCCTTTGTTGCCAAGCTTTGTGAGTTCAAGACGACCCGGCAGAGAGACGGCGCGATCCGTTGGGACGTTTGGGAGGACCTGGAAGAGCCCGGCCGAGTGGTTGAAACCTTCGTCGTCGAAAGCTGGTTGGAGCATCAGAGGCAGCACGCGCGCGTGACGCGGACTGATCAACTCGATCAGGAGGTGATCAACGCCTTCCACCTTGGGGACGGAGGTCCGAAGGTTCGCCACCTCTTGGCGCCGATGAGGCCGGCGAAGCCTCAAACTCACCATCCTTGAGCTTTTTACGGCCCTAGGGCCGAGGCTCGTTGGCCAATTCGGGGCGTTTGTTTCCCGTTCAGGGCTGTGGCCCGAAAAATCCGCGGGGTAGCCGTCGTGAAGAGCAGTGGTGAGGCACCGGTCATGGTTTGTTAAATGTCAGCTATTGGGACGTCCCGAATGGCCTGGTCGCGATCCAGCGCTGCTGGTCGCGTAGGGCTGCCAGATGCGCTGGCGTCCTCGAAGGCGACGGCGTCTCGATGCCTTGACGGACTGTGGGGGTGCGGCAGGCCGCGAACTGATCCTCAATCGAGGTCTGCTTCTGAAGGCCGCTGGAGAAGCGGGCGTAGAGAGCGGCCTCGCAACAGCGGGAGGGATGCGGTGGATCGAACGTTGACCATTAAAGGTCGTGCTCTGGAGCGCAGGATGATGGAGAGGTTTGCATCTCTACCGCTACGCGCGAGGGCGCGGACGAGGCAGGTCTGAGAGCGATCGTGTATGGGCGTGAAAAATCTGTAACTTTTCCATGACTTCAGCCGATCTATCAAATCGTACGGGCGTACGGGCGTACGGGCGTACGGCGGAGGAGCAAAGGCGGAGACCATGCTAAAAACAACGCGACATTACTCCGGCCACAGCTCTCGCATCCGCTGCACCAGATCGTGAGAGGGCGGGCGGCCGCCCTGGGCACCGGGGGGGCCATCGTCCGGCGAGAACGGCGGCGCGGACCGCCTGCGCTGAGGGCGGAGGAAAGCGCCAGCCGGCGGTGGTTAGGCGGGCTTTGATCCGCGATTCGGCTTGGGATTCGATGGGGTCAGCGGGGCGGACGGGAGCGTTCAGGGCGGAGGCGATAGTGTCGCCGTTGACGCCGACCGCCCAGGGGTCGGCGCCGCGCTCCAGCAGCAGTTCGGCGATCCGGTAATCCCGCATGGCCACGGCGGCTTCCAGCGGCGTGCCCCCGGTGCGGTCGGCGCGGTTCACATCGGCGCCGTGATCCAGCAGGAGCCGCACCGCGCCCAGGGAGTTCAGCGCGATGGCTTCGTCCAGCGGCCAGAAGGCGTCGGGTGCGACCGGGTCGGGCGATGCGCCTGCCTGAAGCAGGGCCTGGGCGTGCCAGGGCTCGCGGGCGCGCAGGGCCAGGCTGAGCGAGGTCTCGCCGTTCGGGCCGTCAGGCGGTGCGCCCTTTTCCAGCAGCAGGCTGACCATGGCCCGGTCGTCGCGTGCGACGGCCAGGGTCAGCAGATCCAGGTTCTTGCCGTTGCCGATGCGGGCCAGGGCAGGATCGGCGTCCAACAGACGGCGGGCTTTCGCCAGGTCGCCGTCACGGACCGCCTCGACCATGTCGCGGGTGGAATGGCCGTCCCGGCCCAGCGCGGCCACGCTGGCCGGGGAGGGCAGGACGGTGCCGACGACGAAACCGTCGGCGCGGGCGTCGCAACCGCTCATCAGAACTCCAGCGAGAAGGATCGGCGTGAAGAGGCGCATCTTGGCGTTGAACGGCCTGCGGGTCGAGGCCGTTCCGCCTCCTTATCGCATGGCGTCCAGGCTGGACTGGAACCATTCGACGCCGTGCAGGGCGCCGGGCGTCCAGTTCCACCAGGACTTGTCCTCGGGCGGGGTCGGGGATACGGCGATGCGGTCGCCTACGGCCCCGGGCGCGTCGCCCGCCCATCCGCCGACCACGCCGCCGAGCGGGCCGAGCAGAGCCGTCCCCAGACCGCCCAGAATGATCCGATCGCCGCCGTCCTGCAGCAGGCTGAGCGGATCGCCCTTGAGATAGAAGGCGTCGATGTCGGGCGTGGGGCGTCCGCCCGCCTGCGCGCTCTCGATGGTGGAGGCGTGCAGGCCGGAGGCGTTGAAGGTGTCCGCGTCGTGGCCCGACGCCAGGGACGCCGCCGAGGCCATGCCTCCGCCGAGCGAGTGACCGGTCAAGGTGACGTCCGCCTCGACGGCGGCCAGCCTCTGGCCGATGCGCAGAGCCTTGTCGTAGTGCTCCGAGGACAGGCCCAGCGCCTGCTGGCCGTTGTTGACCCAGTCTTCGCCCGCTTGGGAGCCGCGGAAGGCGACGACGTAGCGGGCCTGGCCGCCCTCGTCGCTGACATAGACGCGGGCGCGGAATTCGGAATCGGCGCGCTCCAGCAGGTCGGGCGTCAGGCGCAGCCGGTCCAGGTCGTCCGGTCCGGCCACGCGCCAGCCGTCGGGCGGCGAAGGGGTGTCGTTGTAGACGTCGGCCGACAGCGCCAGATGCGTCCGCGCGGCGTCCAGGTCGACGACATTGTCCGAACGGGCGGGGGCGGCGACGGCCTGGGTCTGCGCCGGCATGGCGGGCGGTGGCGCCCAGTCCAGGGCGACGCGCGGATCATCGTCGAAGCGCGCTGTTGCGGGCGTCATCTGAGGTTGGAACGATGTCGCGCCGATCCGGTCGATCTGCATGGTCGCCTCCCGATCCTATGCAGTCACCCTATCGCTGCTCGCCGAACCGCGCTGCTAGGGTCTTCCCTAGACTGGGGCCTTAACGCACCGCGCCTGCGTGCAGGGCCTGGTCGAACGCGGCGCTGGCAGGGCGAGGCAAGGCGTCGATGCGTGCTGACAGCCATTCGGAGACGTCCTGGCCGGGAGCGGGCGGGGCGACGCCTGCGCCTTGAGCGAAGTCGGGCAGGGCCTTGGGGTTTTGCGACAGCGCGGCGGCGACACCGCCTGTGAAGAAGCCGGCGTCCTCGGCGCGAGGATGCCAGACGCCTCCGTCCTTCTGTTCTGAGGCGGACAGGGCGGGGACATCGGCCGTCAGCGCCGCCCATTGCCGCCCCAGATGCGCCGCCTCGCCGTTCTCCAGCATGGCGGCGGCGTAGGCCTGCAAGGCGCGGCGACCGCCCAGGCTGCTCTGAAGCTGGTTCGCCACGCCCGAAGGGTCGGCGTCCACGGCGGCGGCCAGGGCGGGCAGGGACGTCGCGTCGATCCGTGCGGCGGCCGCGATGAAGCTTTCGGCTGTGACGGCGGCCGAGGGCGTGGTTTCAGGCGTCTCGGGGGAGGAGTCGCAGGCGGTCAGCATGGTCAGGGTCGCCAGGATCGGAAGCCAACGGGGGGCAGGCAAGGCCGCGTCCTTTCCGTCCGGGCGCGGCCAGACTCTGAGGATCAGTTCAGCGGGATCCGCGTCACGGACTCCCAGCCCTCATTGTAGCTGACTTCAGCCGGGCCGTCATAGGGGCGGCGGCCGTCCGCGCCGGTCGGGGTGGTCAGGGCCACGATGCTCTCGAACAGATCGGCCTGGCCGCTCTGATACTGGCTTAGGGCCGTGTCGAAGACCTGGTCGCTCAGCCAGCCAGTCGCATCGCTGACGCCCGGCCCCGGCAGCTTGCCGGTGGCGAAGCCGAAGATGGTCTTCAGAGTCTCGACATTCTCGGCGGCGCCCTTGTTCACGCCCTCGAAGGCTTCATGCAGGGCGCCGGAGAAGTAGCCCATGCGCTCGGCGGCCGGATAGAAGACGCCGCCGTCCTGCTGTGTCGGGGCGGTGAAGCGTTGCAGCATGTCGCCCTTCAGATCATTGCCGCGCGCCAGCTGGTCGACCAAGCCGCGGATCGTGTCGGCGCCGCCGTCCTGGCCCAGGGTCTCCTGCAGGAAGGCGGTCATGCCCTTGCCGGCCTGATAGTCCTGCTCCAGCGCCTCGACCACGCCGTTGACGTCGGATTTCAGCAGACCCTCCATGCTGGCGCGAATTTCGTCGGCGGCGTCGCCGGTTCCGATCGACGGCGTCAGCACGCCGTTGGCGCCCGAGACGCTGGCCATCTGGCGCCCCGCCAGTTCGAACACCCGCGCCTTCAGTTCGGCGTCGGGACTGGTGGCGGCGGCGTCGACGGCGGCGGCCAGCGGTCCGGCGTCATAGCTGTAGGTCGGCACGCCTCCCTGCATGTTCGTGTACATGGTCTGCTGGGTCCCGGCCTCGAAGACGGCCGACAGCTGGGTGTCGCTCAACGATCCATAAGCGGTGCTCAGCGCCGAGGCGTTGCCGCCCAGGCTGCCCAGCACATGGGCCACGGCCAGGCCTTCGGTGTCGCCTTGATCAGAGATCATCAAGCCGCCCATGGCGTCGGCCTCGGTCGTCTGGGGCGCCAGGGCGGCGATGAAGCCGGTCTTCACATCGGATGTCGCATGGGCGGCGACGCCTTGCGCCAGCTCAAGCTTCTGCTCGCGGTTGTCATAGGCGTTGTAGACGCGCTCCAGCTGGGTGGCGTCCAGCGAGCCGCCCAGCGTCGTGTGCAGGTCGCGGCGCTCGTCCACGTTCAGCCCGCCGCCCATGCCGAGGAAGCCGGAGTTGTCGAGCTCGTCTGTCCACTTGTTCAGCTCGTCGTCGGACAGTTCGGAGACGACGGCGTTGCGCTCTTCCGCCGTCAGGCCGCTCAGCGTGGCGTTGATGTCTCGAAGGTCGCCCTGGGAGACGTCGTTGAAGAAGCCTTCGTCCAGGCGGTCGCGGATCGTGTCCAGCGCCTGATCGACCCGGCTGGTCGAGGGCGATCCAGCGACGGGGCCGCTGACGGGCGAGGCCAGGACGCGGGTGTCGACGGACTGCGAAAGAGGCGTGACGGTCATGACCGGCTCCTGCACGATACGGGCGAAATACTGGGGCGAGCGAATACTGGGGCGAGCCTATGGCCGGGACGGCGGCGGCATAAGCTGGGGGCGTCCTTAGCTAGGGACATCCCCTATGCCGGGCCGCCTGCGAACGGCGCCGCTAGGGAAAGCCCCCAGATTTCAGACGCGCGAGCAGACAGCAGAATGGCTGCACGGATCACCGCGTCTTCTGGAGCCGACTCATGTCTCTCGCCGCTTCTTCCGCCGCCAGTCAGTCAGCCGCCGCCGGCGCCCAAGGCTCAGCGCCCGCCCACACCGTCCGCTCGGGCGAGACTCTGTCCGGCATTGCTGAACGCTATGGCGTCAGCGTGGGCGACCTTTTGGCTGTGAACCGCCAGATCACCAATCCGAACCTGATCCATCCCGGCCAGACCGTCACCCTGCCGGCCGGCGCGACGGAGGGACGGAGCGCCGTGCAGGCCGAGGCGGCCGCCTTCCATACGGTGCGCGGCGGGGACACCCTGTCGGGCATAGCCCAGCAATACGGGATGAGCTGGCGCGAGCTGGCGGCGGACAACGGCATCGCCAATCCGTCGCTGATTCAGGTCGGCCAGCAGATCCGTCTGAACGGCGCGGGCCCTGAGCAGGCGACGCCGGTTTCGGAGCCTGCTGCTGAAGCGACCCCCGCAGCGGGGCAGGAAGGCGTCAATCCGAACCTGGGCGCCCTGTCGGCGCGCTATGAGACCGGCGGGCGAGGGCCCGGCACGGTGTCTTCCGGCTCGGGCGATCCGGGCGGTGTGTCCTACGGCTCCTATCAGCTGGCGGTGAACCGAAACCGGCCGCAGGAGTTCCTGGCCGCCGACGGCGCGCGTTGGGCCGATGAGTTCGGCGGGGCGGCGGCGGGCACGCGCGGATTCTCCGACACCTGGCGCGCCATCGCCGCGCGCGAGCCGGAAGCCTTCCAGGCCGCCCAGCACGCCTTCATCGAGCGCACCCACTATGACGTGCAGTCCGCCCGGATCGAGAATGCGGGTCTGGACGTCTCCAGCCGCTCGCACGCGCTTCAGGACGTGGTGTGGTCGACCTCGGTCCATCACGGCCCGAACACGGCGGTCGTCACCCGCGCCATGGCGGCGGTCGAGCGCCAGGGGATCGACGTCTCCAGCCCTGACTATGACCGCGCGCTGATCAACGCCGTCTATGACGAGCGCGGCCGCCGCGACGGCAACGGCGAACTGGCCTACTTCTCCAGCTCGCGCGCCGATGTTCAGGCGGGGGTCGCTCAGCGGTTTGAGGACGAGCGCCGCGACGCCCTGAACATGCTGGACGGCCGCTGATCGCATGACTGAATCCAGCGCCATCTCTGGCGCGTCCGGCGCCTCGGCGGCCTCCGCCGGGGCGTCTTCTGCCGACAGCCGCTCATTGGCGGTCGGCGCCGCCGTTCAGGCCATGGCCGAAATGGCCGGCGCGGTCCTGCCCGATCCGGCGGACAGTCTGGATCGCGGCGTGGCCCTGTCTCAGGTCTGGGCCGAGCAGGGCCAGCAGGGCGGGGCGGTGGTCGGCGGCGACATGCGCGTGCTGGCCGCCCAGACCGGCCAGGCGGTCGCGGCGCGGCTGAGCGCCGTCTCTCCGATCGAGACGGGACGCATCGACCGCACCCTGACCGATTTCGTGCGCGCGGTTCAGGATCACGCCCGCGCGACGCCGCACCTGACCGCGCCCTCCGTGGTCGAGCCGATGCTGCGCGCCCTGGCGGCGGGTCTGGCGCGTGAAGAAGGCCCGGCCGCCGCCCGCGACAGCGCCGTCGAACAGTTCGCCCGCATGGTGGACGCCGCGACCGCTTCATTGGACAGACGCTGAGCGCGATCCCTTGCTGTGACACAAAGCAAACCCCGCGGACCGAAGTCCGCGGGGTTCCGCGCTGAACCGCAGGTGAAGTTCAGCGCGTCGGCGTTGGGCCGAGGGCGACGCGCGGGCTGCCGGGCTCGCTGGTTTCAGAGGCGCCGCCCAGGGCTTCGGCCAATCCGCTCAACACGCCGGTCAGCAGCCAGGCGCCCAGGACGCCGCGCAGGGCGTCGCTGAAGGCCTGAAGCGCCTCGGGCAGGCCGGCGTTGCCGATCTTGGTCAGGTTGAAGTCTTCCTGGCTGACGGCGTCGCCGGTGATGCCGCTGGTCCAGCCCGATCCGGCGGCGTCGTCCTCGCGGATGGTCAGGCCGTCGCGATAGGCGGCGTCGATGGCGTAGCCGTCGTTGCTCATGCTGATGTTCAGGTCGCCCAGCCGGTTCTGGCTGACGCCGTCGATGATCATGGCCTGGTCGCCGCGCGTGATGACCAGCTGGCTGGTGACGGTGGCGTTGGGATTGTTGCCGAAAGGCTCGGTGTTGACCGTGATCTTGGTCCCGTTCTCGAGCTCCAGGGTCATGGTGTCCCAGAAGTCGCCGACGTGCTGGCCGTTGTAGTTGAAGTGCGGGTCGCCCCAGATCTGGGTGACGTTGCCGTCGGCGTCGCGCACCACGAACTCGGAGTTGGCCTCGTTGATCTCCAGCGTATAGCCGTCGCCCAGGTCCACCGTGGCCTTGCCGTCCTGCGGCATGGAGGCCGAGAAGGCGGGGGCGGCGGGCTGGAAGGCGCCGTTGAGCATCACGCCCAGCTGGAAGCCCATCTGGGCGAAGTTGGCCGCCGTGGCCATACGGTCGGCGACCGCGCCGAGTGCGAGCGTCCCGACGGCGGTGGAGAAGGCGGTGTTGATGTTGGTCATCGCGTGCAGCCCCGAGGTTGATCTTGCTGATCGGCATCGGACCACGCGGGGGCGGGGCTTCACAGTCGGGACGGTCCCCATCAGGGACGACCCTAGCTTCCTAACTCGAGCGCCGCCCCATCGCCTTCAACACCTCCAGAACCGTGTCATGGCGGCCCATGATCTCGTTCAGCAGGGTCTGCACCAGGCCGGTCATCATGATCAGGATGATCAGGGTCGCAAGCCACGCCTTGATCGACAGCGACAGGGAGAAGACGTTCAGCTGCGGCGCATAGCGGTTGACCAGGCCCAGGGCGCCGTCGGTGACGAACAGCACCACCAGAACCGGCGAGGCGAACAGCACGGCCAGCGTCATCAGCCGCGTGAACTCGCCCTCGAACAGGCTGAGACTGCTCATGGTTAACACCGGCGTCAGGCTGCCGATGGGCCAGATGACGAAGCTGTCCAGTATGGTGCCGACCAGCAGCAGCAGGCCGCCCGAGAACATGAAGACGAAGTTGGCCAGCCGCCCCAGGAACTCGCCGTTCAGCGAGGTCTGATGCCCGCTGAGCGGGTCCACCACCTGGGCCATGGTGGCGCCGACCTTGGTGTCGATGATCTGGCCGGCAGCCTCGAACGCCCAGAGCATGGTGGCGAAGAAGAAGCCGATGACCACCCCGACCAGAGCCTCCTTGCCGAACAGCAGGATCCATTGAACCGTCGGCAGGGTCATCTGGGCCACCTGCGGCTGCATGGTCAGCACCGCCAGGCCGAACACCAGGAAGATGGAGTTGCGGACCATCGCCGGCACCGTCTGGGGCGATAGCAGCGGCATCAGCAGGAAGGTCGTCGCCACCCGCGTGGTCGACACCGCCACCAGGATGGCGTTGTCGAACAGACTGTCCAGACCCTCGAACACCTAGCGGCGCACCAGGGCCGGAAACTCGGTGAAGATGCGATCGCTGAACTGATACAGCGAGCCGCCGATCAGCGCCGCCGTGGCGAACAGGGTCAGCACGATGGCGAAGAATTTGGCCGTATATTGCAGGGTCTGTTCCTGAAGCTGCGTCGCCGACTGGATCACCGCCACGATCAGGCCGACGATGGAGGCGGCGATGATCGGCGGGGCCGACAGGAACAGGACGAGCCAGAGCGCCTGATTGACGAACTCGATAGCCTGGGCGTTCATCATGGGGCGTTCTCCTAGACGTAACTGAGCACAAGGCCGTGGGACAGCTTCACCCACCCGTCGATCAGCACGAACAGCAACAGTTTGAACGGCAGGGAGACGGTGGTCGGCGACAGCATCATCATCCCCATCGCCAGCAATATGTTGGACACCACAAGGTCTATGATCAGGAATGGCAGGAAGATCAGGAAGCCGATCTGGAAGGCCGTCGCCAGCTCCGACACGGTGAAGGCGGGCACCACGACCAGGAAGTCGCGCGCGGTGATTTCGGCGCGTTTTTCAGGGGTGGAGATGCGCTGGGCGGTGCGCAGGAAGAAGGCGCGCTCGCGCTCGGAGGAGTGCTTGATCAGGAAGTCGCGCAGCGGCTCCTTGGCGCTGTCGGCATAGGCGAACAACTGCTGGGTGTCGCTGAGGGCGGCGGTGGGCGGCATGTGGTTGGTGGCCTCGGCCATGCGCTGGCCGACCGGGAACATGACGTAGAGCGTCAGGATCAGCGCCATGCCGTTCAGCACGATGTTCGGCGGCACCTGCTGCAGGCCCAGGGCGTTGCGCAACAGGGACAGCACCACCACGATCTTGGTGAAGGACGTCACCATCACCGCCACGAAGGGCGCGAGCGCCAGCAGGATGACGGTGACGAGCGCCGAACCCGGCGAGAATTGGGACAGGTCCATGTCAGACGGCCTCCTTCGGGTCGGCGACGGCGTCGATCAGCACGGCGTAGGCCTCGCCCAGCGACACCAGACGGCCGCGCGCGAAGGCATGGCCGGCGCTGCGCAGGGTGACGCGCATCTCGGCGTCCAGCCCGGTCAGGGGCAGGACCGCGCCGGGACGCAGTTCGGTCAGGGTCTTCAGCGGCACGATGGTCTCGCCCAGATCGACGCTCACGGCGATCGGCGTGTCGGCCCCCGGCGTCAGTCCATGCTCGTTTTCGGCAGGCGGGGCGGCGGCCTCGGTCATGCGGCTTTCCTTGCGTTGATGGGTGAAGCTTCGGGTCGCGGGGTCGAACAGGCCGACGGTCGTCCCGCCGGGAACCGACAGGCGCGCGGACCAGGCTCCGGCCTGAGCGGGGATCAGCAGCAGGTCGCCCGCGCGCAGGCTCGACAGATCGTCGGGCGACAGGCGCGGCCCCTCGATGAGCAGTCGGGCGGGCAGGGGCAGGTTCAGCCCCGGCGTCTGATCACCGACACGGCGCAGGCGCAGGGCCAACGCGGGCGGTAGGGACAGGCGCGCCTCGTGCAACGTACGCTCGCCGTCGCTGAGACGGACCTCGACGTGCGCCGCATCGAACGTGTCGG
This sequence comes from Brevundimonas sp. SS2672, assembly GCF_059579685.1. NCBI lineage: Bacteria > Pseudomonadati > Pseudomonadota > Alphaproteobacteria > Caulobacterales > Caulobacteraceae > Brevundimonas > Brevundimonas sp. SS2672. The sequence goes on from NZ_CM184201.1 coordinate 769,128, forward strand.
AACGCACGCCGACAGGCGTCAGCGCCTCGGCGCCTGCGTCTTCCAGCGCCGCCAGCAGCGGCTCCAGCGTCGAGACGGCGGCCAGCAGGGCGGCGTGGTCGCCATTCTCGAAGGCCGCGCCGTCGATCGTCAGGGGCGCGACGCGGACGGGCCCGTGCCGCGTGGCGAAGACGGCCTGTTCGCCGACGAAGGTCTCGTCCTGATCGGGGATCAGAACGCTGACGCGCAGTTCATCCAGCGTCAGGCCGTCCAGGGCGGCGACGACGGCCGCGCGGGCGCGCACGGTCGGCTCGTCCAGCCGAAGCGGGCGCGCGGGTGCGTGCGAGGGAGGCAGGGCGTCCAGGGCCACGCTCACGCCTCCTCGACCTGGCCGGACACGGCCATGCGGACCAGATGGGTCAGGGTCGGCGCCTCCATCTTGGTCATGATGCGGGCGCGGTGCAGCTCGACCGTCTTGGGGCTGATGCCCAGGTCATAGGCGATGACCTTGTTGTAGGAACCGGCCACGACCAGATCCATGACCTCGCGTTCGCGCGCGGTCAGGCGTGACAACCTTTCCTGATAGGCGAGGGACAGCGGAGAAGCGTTTGTTTCGTCTTTTGTTTCGGATGGCGTAGTGCGGAAGGCCAGGGCGATGGCCTCTTCCAGCGCCTTCTCCTGAAAGGGCTTCTCCAGGAAGGTGACGGCGCCGCGCCGCATGGCCTCGACCGCCAGGGGCACGTCGCCGTGGCCGGTCATGAAGATCACCGGCTGATCCAGCCCACGCTCGCGCGCCGCCTCCATCAGCTCCAGCCCCGACATCCCCGGCATCCGCACGTCCAGCAGGAAGCAGGCGGGTTCGGCCGGGCGCTCGGTCATGGCCTCCAGGAAGGCGGCGGGTTCTTCCCAGCACTCGACCTCATAGCCCAGGCTCTCCAGCCACCAGGCGGCGGACTGGCGGAACTCGGCGTGGTCGTCGACCAGGCAGATGCGGCCGGACGATCCTTCTGCCGGCGTTGCGACGGCGCTCATGAGCGGGCCTCCTCGGTCGGGGTTTCGGCCGCGGCCAGCGGCAGGGCGATGTGAAAGACGCTGCCGCCCGCCTCGCCGGGCGTGAACCACAGGCGACCGCGATGCAGTTCGATGATCGAGCGGCAGATGCCCAGGCCGACGCCCATGCCGCCGCTGCGTGTGCTGAAGAAGGGCGAGAAGACGCGCGCGGACGTCTCTTCCGGCACGCCCGGCCCGGTGTCGGTCAGGGTCATCTCGATTTGGCGCGCGTCCAGGCTGTGACGCGCCTCTATGGTCAGTTCGCGCCGGGGCAGGTCGACGCCGCGCATGGCGTCCAGGGCGTTGCGCGCCAGATTGACCAGCACCTGCTGGATCATGACCGGGTCGCCCAGGACGGCGGGCAGGTCCGGCGGTGTGGCGGCGCGGGCCGTCACCCGGTCGCGGGTGATCTCCCAGTCCAGCAGGTCCAGGGTGTTGCGGGCCAGGCGGGCCAGGTCCAGCCGCTGCACCTGGGGCTGGCGCTGATCGACGAAGGTGCGGACGCGCTGGATCACGCCCGAGGCGTAGAGGGCCTGCTCGGTCGCGCGGTCCAGGGCCTCGGCGCCGGTCTCGAGCGTCAGGGCTCCGCGTTGCAGCCGCGCCTTCAGCCCGCGCAGGATGTTGGCGATGGAGCCGATCGGCTGGTTCAGCTCATGGGCGATCATGGTGGCCATCTCGCCTACCGACAGCACGCGCGAGGTGGTCAGCAGCTCCTCGCGGTCGGCCAGATGGCGTTGCTGGGCCTCCTGACGTTCGGCGGCGTCGGACAACTCCAGGAAGACCAGGCCGTCGGACAGGGCCAGACGCGCGTCATGCACCCGGCGGCCGCCCGGCTGGACGATCAGAGCGTCCGAGGCGCCCTCGCGCCGCGCCGCCGCGATCGCTTCGGACAGGCCGGGCAGGCGGGTTTCGACGGCGGTCAGTGCCTCGCCTTCGCGCCACTCGGGGAAGGCGGCGGTGAAGGCGGGGGAGCGCCAGGTCAGGCCGCGCGCGTCAAAGGCGGCGGCGCAGATGTTCAGCGCCGAGAGGGCGGCGTCGGTCCATTGCGGCGCGTCGAGCGGGCGAAGGGCGGCGGTCATCGGCGCGCCTCCATTCCGCAGGCGGCTAGGGAAGTCCCGCATGGCGAGGGCCCGTCGATGCGCCTAGATTGGCGGCCTAGCGTGGAGCGTTCCACGTCGAGGAGACCGCCATGACCACGATCCGCACTGACAACGCGCCCCTGTCCGGCGTCTGGTCGCGCGATCTGTCGGCCTCGACCCCGCTGGGCGCAGAGGCGCGGGCTCACGGTCGAGGCGGCCAGGCCTTCGGCGATTTCACCGCCTTTGCCGGCGACGACGTGCGCGTGCGGGTGTCGGATCGGCTGGACATGGACGCGGCCGCCTGCGCCATCGCCGATCATCTGACCGAAACCCGCGACAACGGCTTCGGCTGAGGCTATGCCTCGGTCATCGTGACCGATCTCGTTCTCAAGGCTGAACCCGACTGGGCCGCCGCGGCCCAGGCCCTGATCGACGGGCTGAATGGCCAGTCGACGCCCGATACGCGCGTCACCGTGCTGCAGCGCGTCTGCGACGGTCTGGGCGAGGCGCTCTATCCCGGCTTCGTCAAGCTGCTGGCCGCCGTGGCGCGCTTCGGCGACGAGGAGGCGCGGCGTCTGGCCGCCGACGCCCTGGCCCGCGCCCTGACGACCGATCGCCTGCCCGCCACGCGCCTGCCCGCCTGGGGCGCAGCGGCCTTTTCGAGCCTGTCCGGCCCCGGCGGGGGGCTGATGACCAACGCCCGCAGCGTGGGGCCGCTCGAGTTCCTGTGCGTCTGGCTGACCCGCGACGTGGTGGGTCAGCCGCTGGAGGACGAGGCGTTCGAGCGCGCGGCCGCCCTGGTGCTGACCCTGATCCAGACCTCGCCCGAGGCGGCGCGCCTCTATGCCGGAAAGCTGGCGGCGGACGCCGACAGCCCGACCGAGGGACTGCACAATCGCCAGAGCCGCCGTCTGGTGCGGTTGACCGCCGAGGGGTTGGCGGCGGGCCGCGCTCCGGCCGAGACGGCGCGCGTCGTGCTGGACGCCGCCCGCGCCGATCGCGACCAGGGCCGCTGGGATTTCACGCCGCGCTGAGATCATGGCTCACCGCACCCCGTCCGGCGGGCGATGCTCGCTGTCGGCATCGGCGGGGGCGACGCGCACCTCGGACACGGCCACGCCGCGCGCCTCCAGCCGACGGCGCATCAGCTCCAGCGCGCGCTCCAGCTCGGGCGTCGGCCGCTGGTGGGTGGCCAGTTGCAGCGTCAGGCCGCCGTCGGCCAGCCGCATGACCCCGAACCCGGCCAGGGCCAGGGTCCGGTCGGTGAACTGCACCTGCATGCCCTTGGCGGCGTCGGCCTGGGCCGCCAGCCACGCCTTCTCCATCATCGACGCCATGGCTTCGACGTCGCCGGTGAAGCCCGCCGCTGCGGCGGGACCGCCCTGGACGGCGTTCAGGCCGGTCGCCCCTGCAATGTTCAACTGGCCCTCGGCCTTGTCCGCCTTGTCGTCCGCCTTGGTCTCTTCGCGTCGTGCGTCGTCGGGACGGTCGCGGACGGGTTCGGCGTCTTCGTCGCGGCGGGCGAAGCGGGGCTGGCGCTCGCCCGCTTCGAGCGCATGGCGGCGCGCGGCGGCCTGATCCAGGGCGGCCTCGAAGGCGCCGCCGCTCCAGGCCGAGGGGGCGGGACTGGCGGACCGTGCGGCGGGCGCGGACCGGGCGGGGGCGGAGTTGTTCACGGCGTCGGCCATCAGGCGCGGCCTCCCATAAGCAGTTGCAGGCGCGGGCGGCCCCGTTCCTCGAAATCGAGCTGTTCCTGGTCCTCGCGGCGTCCGGCGCGCAGGGCCACGGCGCGACGAAGTTGGCCGTCGACGGCGTCGTGGCGGGCCGTGGCGCGCATCAGGGCCCGCAGAGCCTGATCCCGTTCGGTCTGGGCGGCTTCGACCGCGCTTTGGTCCCCGGCGCGGGCTTCCGTCTCAGCCTCGCGGCGGTCGGCGATCAGGCCACGTCGCGACAGAGCGCCTTCGATCAGACGCGCGTCGCCGCCCGCGCCCGAGGCGAACCATTCATCCAGGGTCTCGATGTGGCGGCCCAGGGCGGCGATGGATTCCTCGCGCGCCTGCAACGCCGCCTGCGCCCGCGCCAGGGCGTCCTGGGCGACGGCGACCAGTCGGCGCGCGGCCTCGACCCTCTGCGCCCGAAGCCGGGCCAGGCGTCGCAGCAGGGCGATGCGGTCGCGCCCGCTCATGACGCGGCCTCGGCTAGCTGGGCCAGGGCCGCCTCGGCCGCGACGCCTTCATGCGCGCCTTGCTGCAACAGGGCGCGAAGGGCGGGCATCCGCTGCACGGCCTCGTCGGCCAGGGGATCGCCGCCGGGCTTGTACTCGCCGATCTGCAGCAGGAACTCGATCTCGGCGTACTTGGCCAGCCAGGCGCGCACCTTGCCCGCCGCCGCCTGATGCTCGGGCGAGGTCACGCGCGGGAAGACGCGGCTCAGGCTCGTCAGCGGGTCGATGGCCGGATAGTGGTTCGCCTGCGCCAGCTTGCGCGACAGATAGACGTGGCCGTCCAAGATGGAGCGGACCTCCTCGCCGATCGGGTCGCCGCCTTCCTCGTCCTCGATCAGTACGGTGTAGAAGGCGGTGATCGAGCCGCCCTCGATCGCGCCCGCCCGTTCGAACAGTCGGGGCAGTTCGGCGAAGACCGACGGCGGAAAGCCGCGCCGCACGGCCGGTTCGCCGACCGACAGGCCGATCTCGCGCAGCGCGCGGGCGAAGCGGGTGACGGAGTCCATCTGCAGCATGACGCGCAGGCCCTGGGCGCGGAAGCCCTCGGCGATGGCGGTGGCGGCGTGGGCGGCGCGGACGCGCTCCATCGCCGGGCGGTCGGAGGTGGCGACCACCACGACCGAGCGGGCCAGGCCTTCCGGCCCCAGGCTGTCGTCGAGGAACTCGCGCACCTCGCGTCCGCGCTCGCCGATCAAGGCGATGACGTTGACGTCGGCGGCGCAGTGGCGGGCGAACATCCCCATCAGGGTCGACTTGCCGCCGCCCGCCATGGCGAAGACGCCGACCCGCTGGCCCACGCCGACGCTCAGCAGCGTATCGACCGCGCGCACGCCGGTCGGGAACAGGGCGCTGATCGGCGGCCGAGCCAGCGGATTGGGCGCGTCGGCGTAGACGTCGCGCAGGGCGACCGGCCCTGCGATGGGGCCGAGGCCGTCCAGCGGGCGGCCGAAGGCGTCGATGACCCGGCCCAGCAGGCCGGGGCCGCTGGGGACTTCGGTCCGGTCGTCGGCGGCGATGACCTCGGCTTCGGGGCCGAGGCCGTTCAGGCTGGTCAGGGGCGTCAGTATGGCCGCGCCGTCGCTCAGGCCTACGACTTCGGCCTTGACCACGGGGCCGCCGGCGGGGTCGCGGATCTCGACCTGCTGACCGATGCGGGCGTTCAGCCCGGTGGCGCGCACGGTGGTGCCGAAGGCCTGAACGACCCGCCCACGCCGGTCCAGCGTGCGGGCGCGGCGCAGGGCGTCGTGCAGGCGCAGTTCGACGGCGTCGTGGCTCATGCAGCGCGCCCCCGCTCAAAGGCGCGCTCAAGGGCGGCGAGCTGGACTTCAAGCCCGGCGTGGCTGCGCCCGGCGGCGGTCTCGATGACGCAGTCGCCGGGGGCCAGGGCGTCGTCGGGCCGCACCTCGATCGCCGCGCCGATGGGCCACAGGCGGGTCGAGACGGCGCCGACGCCGTCGGGGGCGACGTGAACCACGACCGGCGCCTCGGGCAGGACGTCCTTCACCGCCCGCTCGGCCAGGGCCGCCAGCACGGCCTCTGGCGCTAATTCGGCTGCGATGCGGCGCACCACGTCCAGCGCCAGGCGCCCGGCGGTCTCGCGCAGGCGCTCGCGTTCGGCCTCCATCTCGCGGTGCAGGCGGGCGGCGCGTTCGGCGACGTCGCGGGCGGCGGCGGTCAGCCCGACCTCATAGCCGGCGGCGTAGCCGTCGGCGCGACCCGCCTCGCCCTGGGCGGCGCGATGGGCTTCGACCTCGGCCAGCCGCGCCTGGGCCTGGGCCAGAAGTTCGACCGCCGCCTCGACGACGGCGCGCTCCTCGCGGCGGATGACGGCGCGGTCGGTCAGCAGGGCCGCGTCGGGCGCGGCGGCGATCAGGTGAAAGCTCATGCGGCGATCCCGCAGAGGGTCAGGGCCAGACGGCGCGCGGCCTCGGCTTGGTGGGCGTCGAGGCGCAGCAGGGGCGGAGCCAGGCCGTCGGCCAGGCGTCGGGCCGTCTCGCCCGACAGACCGGCCAGAAGGGCGGCGGCGCCCAGACCTTCCAGCGCCTCGGCGTCCAGCGCGCCGACCGGCGGCGTCTCGGGCCGCTGGGCAGGGGGCAGGGCCAGAACGGCGTCCAGCGCGCCTTCGCCGATGCTGCGTCCGACGACGCCGAGCATCCGTCCGTCGATGCTGGTCGCCAGCCGCTCGGCCAGAAGCACGGCGCCGCAGGTCGCAGCCAGGCGGCGGCGCTCGTTCAGGGGCAGGGCCGACCATGCGGGCGCCTTCAGGATGGCGGCGTAGTCCATCGGCGCGCGCGGCGGCGTCAGGCGGCGAGCCAGGGCGCGCGCGCGCGGCGAGCGCGCGGCGTCATCCGCGCCGTCCAGGGTGCGGGCCCGGCGCCACAGGGCGGCGCGTTCGGTCCTGGCGGTGCCCGGCGTCAAGCTTCGCCTCGCTTGGCGTCTGACTTGGCGCGCGGCTTGGGTCGCCGATAGAGGCCGTAGATGCCCAGTCCCGCCGCGCCCAGGATCAGCACGCCCAGCGGCAGGCTGAGCTGGGTGACGGCCGGGGCCTGCGGCTGGGTCAGGACTCCGGACGCCGGGAAGGCGACGACCGTGACCTTGTCGTATGGCAGGCCCTCGATCGAGTTGACCACCAGGGCCTTGATCGAACCTGTCTGGGCCGAGATGTCGTAGTCGGGCCGGTGCTTGATGAAGACCGAGGCGGAGGAGGGCGGCTTCTCCTGCGCCAGCGGGTCGCTTTCTGGCACGGCGATGTGGACGCGCGCCTGCACCACCCCGTCGATGGAGGAGATGGTCTGACCCAGCTCCTGCTGCAGCGCGTACATCATGCGCATCCGCTGCTCCATCGGCGAGGAGACGAAGCCCTCCTTCTGGAAGACCTCCCCCATGCTGGCGAAGTTCTGGCGCGGATAGCCCCGGTCGTGCAGCAGGGCGACGGCGCGGGAGAAGTCGCCGCGATCCGCCTTCAGCACCCAGTTGTCGCCGTCGCGAGTCTTGGAGGCGTCCAGCCCCTGAGCCTTGAGCACGGCGACCATCTCATTGGCGTCGCGTTCCGTCAGGCCGCCGTAAAGCTCCTGCTGGCCGCAGGCGGCGAGCAGGAGGGCCGCGCCCGCGAGGGCGGCGAGCGATCGGATCTCGCATGACCGCCTCCCTCAGGACTGTTGCCGGAACAGCTGCTGCAGGCCGTCCGAGGTGCGGTTGGCCATGTTGGAGGAGAGTTGGCAGTTGAACATGAACTCGTGCGCGCGGACGGTCATCATGACCATCTCGCCCGGCGTCATGCCGCCGGCCTTGCCCTCGGCGGCCTGGGCCAGGGCGGCCAGGTCCGAGGCCTGACCGTTCACCTGCTCCAGGGCGCCCATCATGGTCTTCATGACGCCATTGGGCTCGGTCGGGGCGGCCGGAGCCGACAGGGGCGTGACGTGCAGCAGGTTCTGGAACTGCACCGCCTGACTGAGGGTGGCGTTGTAGCCGACGTCGATCTGCTGCGTCTGGAGTTGCAGCATCTCGGGCGGCATGGCCGCTGCGGCGGCTGAAGCTTCGAAGGACATGAGCCCCTCCTGTTGAAATGAAGGGCTCAGTTCTTGCGAGCCATGGTCTCCAGCGCCTTGCCGACGGAGTCGGTCGAGGTGGAGGAGGAGTTGGCCATGAAGTTCATGCGCATCGACTCGGCGGTCAGCATGGCCATGGTCGAGGGCTTGTCCTCGCCGCCCGGTCCGATCTGTTCGGACAGCTCGACGATACGGCCGGCCTGGGCGTCCAGGGTCTGGCCCCAGGAATGGGCCATGGCCTCGAACCAGGAGCCGGGGCGGGCCTTGTCGCGCTCGCTGTTCAGGCCGGGCGAGACGGCCAGCATTCCGAGGCCGTTCAGACTTTGGGATGACATGGGAATTCTCCTTTTGGGCTGGGGTCAGAAGTTGAGTTCGGAACGGGAGCCGTTGCGCTCGACCAGGACGCGGGTGTCCTCGATCGAGACGATGCGGTGGCCGGTCGGCAGGACGGCGCCGGGGAAGTAGCGGGCGCCGTCGGCGGTGGTGACGTGGCCGCGCTCGCCGCCGATCACCGACACCACGCGCTTTCCGCCGCCCTGTTGAATGTCCTCGAAGCGGCCGCCCTCGTCGGCGCCCGGCAGCAGGCTGACGTCGATGCGACGCAGGCCCTTGACCTCGCCCATGGCCAGTCGCTCCAGGCGGGCGGCTTCGTCAGGGTCGCTGCCGGTGACGTCCAGGCGCACCATGCCCGCGCCGACCGAGCGCGCGGCCGCCTTCACCCCGTTGGCGAGGTAGAGCTCCTCGACCTGGCGGGCGATGCCGTCGTGGGTCTGAAGCTCCAGGCGGGGGCGCCATTCGCGGGACGCCAGGACGCGTTGCAGGCGCACGCGCTCGGCGTCCGAGGTCAGCATTCCCTCGATGCGCAGGTCGCCGGCCTCGGTCTTGATGACGACCAGCTTGTCGAAGCCTTCCTCCGACAGGACGGCCTGGACCTTGGCGGGCTTGGGCTGCGACTTGGGCCAGGCGGGGATGCCCGAGCTGATGGCGAAAAGGGCCGAGATGGTGACCACGGCGATCAGCAGCACCGGAACGAACTTGGCCGAGCGCGACACCAGGGCGTTGGTGTTGTTCAGCAGATATTGCCAGTTGCGGCCGTCGCCAGCCGGGGCGTCGTCCTCATCGCCGTCATCGTGCGGCAAGGGGCGGGCGGCGGCCAGGATGCGCTCGGCCTCGCTCCAGCGCGGGCTTTCTGCCTCGCCGATGGCGACGGCGTTGTCGCCGATCAGCAGCGGAAGATAGAGGGGCAGGATAGCCTGAGCCGGGGCGGTCAGTTCATGCCCCAGCAAGGTTACGGAGCCGGACGTCAGGTCCAGGTCGGCGGCGTCCGCCCGCGCCTTCAGCGTCAGCCGCACTCCCTCGGCGCTGGCGTCGCGCAGCACGATGTCGGCGTCCAGGTCATGGCCCACGGCGATGACGCGGCCACGTTCCAGAGGCGCCGAGGCGCCGCGCACGCGCCCGGCCAGGACGCGAAGGACCAGGCTTTCGATCTCGGGTGCGGCGACGGCGTCGGCGGGCATGGCGGATCAGTCCTTGGCCGGTTCATAGGGGGTGAAGCCGGGGGAGGCGCTTCGCGCACGGCGACGGCGGGCGTAGCGGCCGGGGCGGGCAGGGGGTCGTTCGGCGCCGAACCCTGGTTGAAGCCCATGCGCGATCCGCCCTTGGGCAGGGCCGGGGCGACGGGCAGGGGCTGGGTTTCGGGCGAGCCGGGAATGGCGCCGAAGTCCAGACGCGGCGCAGGCGCTTCCTCGCCGATGGACGCCAGGCGCGGCGTGATCAGGAACAGACGCTCGATCCGGCCCGTCGAACGCTCCGAGCGACGGAACAGCAGGCCCACAGCCGGGATGTCTCCCAGCACCGGCACCTTGGTCACGGCGTTGACGTCCTGCTGCACCACCATGCCGCCCAGCAGCAGGCTCTGGCCTTCCAGGATCATGGCCTGGGTGTTCAGGGCCGCGCGTTGCACGACCGGGATGTCGTCGACGTCGGCGTCGGTCAGGGAGCCGTCCTCGATCTGGATCTGCATCCGGATGCGGGTCTGGTTCTGGTCGCGCAGGACGTGGGGCGTGACCTTCAGCGTGGTCCCGGCGGTGACGTTGTAGAGGTCGACGTCCCGTTCGCCTTCCAGGCCGACGTAGAAGCTGCGGGTGTTCTCGAACAGGGCCTGGACGTTCGACAGGGTGACGATCTGCGGCCGCGAGACGATGCGGGCGACGCCTTCATCCTCCATCGCCGTGATGCGCGAGACGAAGTAATCGCCGTTGCCGATGATGGTCGAGATGGCCAGGCCGTTGTTGCGCGGGGTGATGTCCTGGCCGCGACGCAGGCGGTCGTCGTTGCGCGTGCCGTCGCCGAACAGCACTCCGCCGCGCCCGTCGTCGAAGCGCCAGCTGATGCCCAGTTGACGGGCGCGAGTGGTGTCGATGTCGATGATGGTGGCCTGGATCTCGAGAAGCTGCGGCTCCTTGTCCAGGGCGGCGATCAGCGCCTCATAGGCGGCCATGCGGTCGGCCGTGTCGCGCACGATGACGGCGTTCAGGCGCGTGTCGGCCTGGATGCGCGCATGCTGGACCGGCGCGCCGCCCGCCATCTGCTCATCCGCCAGCGCCAGACCGAGCGTGTCCGGCGTGGGGGTGAAGCCGCCATCGACATAGCTGGCGTCCATCAGGCCGTTCTGCGCCGCGCCCTGCGACGCCAGGCCCTGACCGCGCAGGCCCCCGACGCGCGGCGAGCGTCGCGTCTCGATGCGGCGGGCGACGGCGCCGTTCGGGTCGTTGCTGACCATGGCGCGCAGGATGGAGGCGACGCCTGGAATGGTGACTTCGCTCTGGGCCGTCTCGAAGGTCACGTCCTCGGCCCAGGCGTAGCGCAGGGTGAAGACGCGATACTCATAGGTCGGTTGGGCGGCTTCGGCGCGGGCGCCGGGGCCGGCCCGGGCGATCTCGTCGATCTGCTGGATGAAGCGGCGGGTGCCGTTGGCGATCAGCATCTGCCCGGCGGGCTGCAGGGTGTTGCGGCTGTCCAGCAGGCCCATTTCCTGCGCCGTGGCGCGCACGCGGCGCAGCATTTGCGGCGAGGCGGGGATCGACTGACTGGTCAGTTCGGAGGTCTGATAGATGTAGACCGCCCCGCCGTCGTAATAGGCCACCAGGTCGAAGGCGTCCGCCACCTGGCTGAAGATGGTCGAGGCCGGGCCGCTGAAGGCGCCGTTCACCGTCCCTCGCAGGTTGGGGCTGATGATCACCGGCACGCCCAGCTGGCCGAAGAAGCTTTGCAGGAACTGACCCACCGGCTGTTCGCGCGGGGCGATCTGCAGGGTCTGGTTGCCGATCGGCGGGTCGCCCGCCGCAGCGGGCGCGGACAGGCCGAGCAGCGTGGCCAGGGAAGCCATGGCCAGGAGGGCGGTCTTGAGGCTCTTGCGGGCGGTCGGCGTCTTGATCGTCATGCAGGGTCCGTCGTTTCAGGCCGCAGCGGCCGTGGAGGCGGGGGGAGCGGAGGGGGCGGGAACAGCCGCCGGCGTCGCCGCGTCGAGGTCGGGCAGGGCGACCCGGCCGACGATCTCGAGCTTCAGGCTGGGCAGCAGCTCGTGGAACGACAGGGCGGGGGTGTCGAACAGCTCCGGCTCGACCAGCTTGCGGATGTGACGGCGCAGGTCGATGGCGGCCAGCACGGCGTCGGCGTTCGTGTCGCGCACCGTCGTCTGCACGGCCTCGATGATCTGGCGGGCCATGTCCGGCTCCAGCGCCAGCTGCTGACCGGCGCCGCCGACGCGGATGGATTCGCGCAGGTGCTTCTCCAGCGCGGGCTCCAGCACGGCGGCCTTCAGCACGCCGTCGGGAGCGTAGCGGTGGCTGATCTGGCGACGCAGGGCCACGCGGGCGAACTCGGTCAGGGCCAGCGGGTCCTTCTCGCGCTGACCGGCGTCGGCCAGGGATTCCAGGATGTCGCGCAGGTTTCGCAGCGGCACCTCTTCCTCGGCCAGGCGACGCATGATCTCGGCGATGCGGGCCAGGGGCAGGGCGCGCGCGACCTCCTTGACCACCTCGGGATAGCTCTCTCCGGCGCGGTTCAGCAGGATCGAGGCCTCCTGGATGCCGATAAACATCCCCGCGTTGCGACGCAGCAGCCCGCGCACGCCGGCCAGCGTCGCCTCCAGCGCGTCTTCGGCCGGGCCGGGATCGCCCGCGCCCAAGGGCGCCTCGAACGCCATCAGCCGCCAGCGGTCCGCCGCCTCGGCCGGGCCGTAGCGCACCGTCACGCGCGGCAGTGCCACGCCCAGCGAGGCTTCGAACTCGTCCAGCAGGGTCTCCAGGGCGGCGGTCAGGCGCTCGGGATCGGTCGCGCGCAGGGCGCGGCCGTCGATCTCCAGCAGCAGAGGCGTCATGGCGGCGCCTTCGGTCGGCCGTGTCTGGGTCGAGGCGATGGGACCGTCGGCTTCGGCGGCGGCGCGGCCGGTCAGGGCCTTGACCCTGCGCCCGGCCGACTTGCGCCAACGCGGCTCGATCATGACCGAGGCGGTCATGGCGACCGCGCCCAGCAGCAGGAAGACCACGGTCGGAAAACCGGGCACCAGGGCCAGCAGCCAGCACATGCCGCCCGCGACCAGGAAGACCTTCGGCTGGGCCGATAACTGGCGGTGCATCGAGGCGCCCAGGTGGGCGTCGGTCTCGGAATCGCCGCCGCGCGTCACCAGCAGGCCCGCCGACATGGCCGCCAGCAGGGCCGGAATCTGCATCACCATGCCGTCGCCGATGGTCAGGATGGAGTATTTCTGGACCGCCGCGCCGAAATCCATGCCGTTCTGCAACATGCCCACGGCCAGGCCGCCCAGCAGGTTGATCACCACGATGATGATCCCGGCGATGGCGTCGCCCTTCACGAACTTCATCGCGCCGTCGAGATTGCCGTTCAGCTTGCTCTCCATCTCGAGCAGGCGGCGGCGGCGCTTGGCCTCGTCCTTGTCGATCAGACCCGAGCGCAGATCGGAATCGATCGACAGCTGCTTGCCCGGCATGGCGTCCAGGCTGAAGCGGGCGGCGACCTCGGCCACCCGTTCGGCTCCCTTGGCGATGACGATGAACTGCACGACGGTGATGATCAGGAAGACCACCAGGCCGACGACCAGATTGCCGCCCGCCACCATGTTGCCGAAGGTGTTGATGATCGCCCCGGCGTGGCCTTCCAGCAGGATCATCCGCGTCGTCGCGATCGACAGCGCCAGCCGGAACAGGGTCGTGATCAGCAGCAGGCTGGGGAAGACCGAGATGTCGACGATCGAGGCGATGTAGATCGACACCAGCAGCATCACCACGCCCGCGCTGATGTTGATCGCTACCAGGGCATCGATCGCCAGCGACGGCAGGGGCATGATCATCATGGCGATGATCGCCGCCACCCCCGCCACCAGAAACAGGTCCGAGTAGCGACCGACGCCTCCGCCGTTATGGCGCAGGCCCAGCAGTTTCAGCGGGCTGGCGAAGGACATGGACGCGCCTTGTGGCTGCCGGCGGATCAGGCCGAACGGAGATCGGTGAGAACTATCGGAAGGAGGAACGGCGGGCGGTGAGGAGCTGGTCGTAGCGAGCCATGACCTTGCGGACGTAGTCCTGGGTCTCGCGGTAGGGCGGGATGTTGCGGCCGTAACGCTGCACGGCGCCTTCGCCGGCGTTGTAGGCGGCCAGCACCAGGCGCAGGTCGTTGCCGAACAGGCCCTGCAACGTCTTCAGGTAGCGCGAGGCGGCGCGAATGTTGGTTTCCGGCTCGTGCAGCCGCATCTCGTCGGCGACGCCGAAGCGGCGGCCGGTGGCGGGCATCACCTGCATCAGGCCGCGAGCGCCGACGGGCGAGCGGGCGTTCGTGTCGTCAGCGGATTCCACGCTGATGATCGCCTGCAGGAGGGCCGGGTCGATGTCGTGTTCGCGCGCCGCCGCTGTGATCAGATCGCCATGCGGCGTCCTCCTGCGATGCGGTTCCGCGCCGGTCGTGACACTTTCCGACCTGTAAAAAGCAACGGTTTCTGAGGAACCGATCACCTCGGTCGGCGACTCATTGTCGTAGATCAGCAGTTGCTGCGCCGCCTGAGCCTCTCGCGGGGCGTGTGCAGAGCAAGGCGTTGATCCGACCGCTCCGCTTCCCAGCGCCAGGGAAAACTGGCTGACGGAAGCGGCTGAAGCGACCAGCTGCGGCGAGGCGACGCTACAGTCTTCCGCAATTGCGGAATGATTCCATGCAGTAATAACAAGTATTACTGTGCCGGTTACCGAGCAAAATTGTCTCACTTCGTATTTCGCCCGAAGCTATGTGAATTTCGATCTTGTGTGACAGCGATATTATTGCTCATGAATGTTGTCAACGAGATCGGTAATGAAAATTTTTGCCAGTAGGGTTAACCCTAGCTTGCTTTTTTTCTGAAGCGGTCAGGGTTCGGATAAAGTGTAAGCTTGACCATAAGCTTTGCCGTTTCTGTATTCAGCAAAGCTCGTTTTTGATGTTTTTCATCCCTGTTCGATGAAGCGGAGCGCGCGTGGCGGAGAAGAACGACGGTGGCGACAAGACGGAGCGGCCGACACCGAAACGGCTTCAGGACGCGCGCAAGAAGGGCGACGTCGCCAAGAGCAAGGACGTCGGCTCCACCGCCGTGCTGCTGGCCTGGCTGCTGGTCGGCCTGATGCTGGCGGGGGCGGTGTTCGCGAATTTCGCCGCCCTGTTCGACGATGTATTCCGTGTGATGGACCAGCCGTTCGGCGACGCCTTCGAACAGGTCGCCTGGTCGGCGGCGCGGCGGTTCGTCTATCTGACGGCGCTGTTGCTGCTGCCGGTGGCTCTGTTCGCGTCGCTGATGGAGTTCCTGCAGACCGGGCCGGTCTTCACCCTCGAGAAGATGACGCCCAAGCTGGATCATCTGAACCCCGGCGAGGGGCTGAAGCGGATGTTCAACACCGACAACCTGTTCGAGGTGGTGAAGTCGCTGGTGAAGACGGCCTTGCTGCTGGGGCTGGCGGGACTGATCCTGTTCGGCCAGTTCGATCGCATCCTGCGCCTGCCGGCGGCGCAGCCGGGCGAGGTGCTGGGCGCGTTCGGCGCGGCGGGCTTTCACCTGCTGGGCTGGACCCTGGTGGTGTTCGTCTTCGTGGCCATCCTGGATTCGGCCTACCAGCGCTTCAGCTTCATGAAACGGCTGCGGATGAGCCGACGCGATATCCGTCAGGAGGCGAAGGACATGGAAGGCGATCCTACGGTCAAGGCGCGCCGCCGCGAACTGGCTCAGGAGTGGGCTCAATCCAGCGCCGTCGGGTCCGTGCGCGGGGCCGCCGCCCTGGTGGTCAATCCGACCCATATCGCCGTGTCCCTGGCCTATGATCCCGGCGAGCACGTCGTGCCCGTGGTGGCGGGCAAGGGCGACGGCCTGATCGCCCGCGCCATGCGCGGCATGGCCGAGCGCGAAGGGGTGCCGATCATCCGCAACGTTCCTCTGGCCCGCGCCCTGCACGAACAGGTGCCGGTCGAGGCTGTGGTGCCCGAGGACATGTTCGCCGCCGTCGCCGAGGTGATCCTGACGGCGCGCCGCCTGCGCGATGAAGCGGCGCGCGGCGAGGCGCTCGACCCCGTCGACCTGACCGACGAGGTCGAAGGTCAGGGCGCAGATCCGGGCGAGGGCGCTGCGGTTGAAGCCGCTCCTGTCCGCAACGGTCCTCTCTTTCCCGCCATGCCCGAGGACGGCGTGGCTTCCTCTCCGGAGACGCAATGACGCCGTTCGCCTTGTTGATGGACTTTCTGACCGTCCTGGTCGCGCTCGCCCTGGTGCTGGGGTTGGCCTTCTTCTCGATCCGCATGTTGAAGAAGGTCCAGAGCGGGGCCCCCAGCGGCGATGAGATCCGCTTCATCCGTTCCCTGCCGTTGGGCGCGCGCGAACGGGCGACCGTGGTGGTCTGGCGCGACGAGGTGCTGTTGCTGGGCGTCACGGCGGGCGGGATCACCGTTCTGGACCGTCGCGCCCGCACGGCCGAAGAGATCGCCGAGGATGCCGCCCGCGCCGAGGCCGCGAGCGTCCAGACAGCGGCGGTCGCCGCCCGCCTCCCGCCGCGTCTGCGTCGTTGGCTAGGGAAGTCCCTAGCTGGGGAACGGCCTGACTACCGAGGATAAGGGACGGGTGGTTTCGTGAGGTCGTCGGGTTTCCGGGCGAAGCGCCTGGCCGGCGAACCGGAAACGCACACCATTCGGAGAAAGATCATGTTCGGCATCGGCGGCGGCGGCTTCAATATCGGCAGCCTCATCAGCCAGGCGGCCCTGGCGGTCGCGACGGGCGGCACCTCGGCTCTGGTTCAGGCGGCTCTGACCCAGGTCGTGTCGTCCATCGGCCAGCAGGTCCTGCAGCAGGTCGGTCAGGCTCTGGGCCTTCCGCAGTCGGTGATCGATCTGTCGATCGGCGCTTTCGCAGCAGCGACGGGCAACACGGGCGGCGCCTTCCAGAGCATCGGCGAATCCGCGGCGGGCCTGGCCCAGGCCACGGGCGGCGGCGCCTTCGAAGCCGGCGGCATCGAGCGCCAGATGAACGACATCGTTCAGGATTTGGTCGACAAGACCCTGGAGAAGGCCCGCACCGGCGGCCGCGATGAAGAAGGCAACGCCGTCCCCGGCGGCCTGAACGGCAAGAGCTTCATGCTGCGCCTGGCGCTGGCGCTGGGCAGCGTCCTGGACGCCAAGATGGAGCGCATGGCCGAGATCGGCGAGAAGATCGACGCCGAAAGCCAGAAGAAGAAGCCGAAGATGGGCAGCCTGTCAGCCGAGATGACGGCCGTCGGCAAGGAGTTGGACTTCGTGTCCCAAGCCCTGAACAACGCCCTGAAGTCGATCGGCGAATCCGCTTCGACCCTGG
This sequence comes from Brevundimonas sp. SS2672, assembly GCF_059579685.1. Classification (NCBI taxonomy): domain Bacteria; kingdom Pseudomonadati; phylum Pseudomonadota; class Alphaproteobacteria; order Caulobacterales; family Caulobacteraceae; genus Brevundimonas; species Brevundimonas sp. SS2672. Next base: position 785,880 of record NZ_CM184201.1, read on the forward strand.
CTCGCAAGCAGGGATAAGGCCGAGAAGGCTGATTTGTGGAACGGCGGGCGAAACCTTCGCCCGCCGTTGTGCTTTTGAGGAATGAGCGTTTTTCAGAGTGAGGGAGAGGCGGAGATGAGCGGCAAGCAGGTGTTTCTGGCGGGAGCGGTCGCAGCGGTTCTGCTCTGTGCGTCCCAGATACAGGCTCAGGACTACGCCTTCCAGGGCTTCGCGACGGCGGACGCGATGAACCAGATGCACGCCGCCATGCGCGACAACATGATGGAGTCGTCCTCTCAGGCGCGTGCTCCCGCGCGAGGCGGAGTGGCGGCTGGAGCGGCGGCGTCGGGCCGTCGCGCCGTCGCATCCGCCCGCACCACATATCAGTCGTCGCCGGCCATCACGCAGCGCGTCAAACGCCAATTCGCGGACTTTGTCCGCTCGACAGGCGGCGACGGGGCGGGAATCGCGGCGGCGATGGATCAGCAGGACTTCTTCGCCCGCTGGGGACAGCACGTTTCACAATACGGCTTGCGTCGTGGTGATGTGGCGGACGCCATGACGGCCTACTGGATGCTGAACTGGCAGATCGCCAACGATGTAAGATCCGTCAGCAGGGCTCAGGTCCAGAGCGTTCAGTCGCAAGTTCGCGCCATGATGGGCGACAATCGTTCCTTTACAGGCCTGAATGACGCGCAGAAGCAGGAGATGGCGGAGGTTCTCATCCTCAACTTCATCGCTCAGAGCGTCGCCTATGAAGACGCCATGCGGGACAACGACGCGACGATGCAGCGTCGCCTGCAGAACGCGGCGACGACGCGGTTCCAGAATGAGATGAACGTCGATCTGCGCCAATTGCGACTGACCGGAAACGGGTTCGTAGCCGCTTCTTGAAAGGGGCAGGGCGGGCGCCCGGAGGCCAAACCCTCGTCTGAGAATATGCGGAGCCGTCTCTCTCCGGGCCTTATGATCTATGGGGCGGCTGGATTGGCGACCGTAGCCCTCGTCGTTGCGGTGATTGGCGCGGCCTTGCTTCGGCGACGGTAGGGTGAGGCGGGGACGCCCGGAGAGCGGTCCCGGCCGTTCACTCGGGAGATCCGGTTCTGCGGTAGAAGCCGTCGATATCGGATCCCATGCCGCAGAAACGGGCTGCGGCTCCGCCATCCTGAACGAACGCGCCCTCCGGCCCCATGCGGACTTGAATGACCGGGGCGTCCGCCCCGATGTCGGCGGCGGTGATCACGTTCAGTTCGCCCTCGAACGGAACCACGCGCGCAGCGATGACGTCCTCTCGGTCCTGCAGCCCGACCGCCTGAAGTTCACAGTCGGCGGCGGTCGCGGGGCCATTCGGCACGCCTCCGGCCCGGAAGGCGACGCGCCAGCCGGCGCTCTCGCGATTCAGGGTCATGGTCGCGTCCGCCGGTTCGCCGCGCTTGAACAAGGCGTCGGCGTCGGCGTCGGAGGCGGAGGCCGGTGCTGTATCCGTCATGACTCGAGGCGCGGCTTGCGAAGCTTCAACTACAGGCTTCTCGTTGGGAGCGCTGTCGGGGGGCGGGCTGCAGGCCGTCAAACCGAGGAGACCGATGGCGGCGGCGGCGGACAGGATGTGCATGAAATCCTCGCAAAATCGACGCGTTAGGCAAGGAAGCATATCCAGAAATGAGCAACGGACAACATATGGACGAACAGTATCCCGGCCTTCTTCCGCTCTCGCGGTTGGCGATCTCGGGCGCCAGACCGATTGGCCTGACGCTTCGGTTCCTCTAGACTGGCCATCATGAGTCAAAAACGTCTCTTCCACGCGGTCGCCGACCAGATTCTCCAGCTCATCGCCGATGGAGGCTACGGACCTGGCGCCAAACTACCCGGTGAGCGGGAGTTGGCCGAACGCTTCGGTGTCAGTCGCGTCACTGTGCGTGAGGCGGAGGTGGCGCTGCAAGCTCAAGGCAAGCTGGCGATCAAGACAGGGTCGGGCGTCTTTGTCTGTTCGGCGCCGCAACCGGCCGGCGCCCTGCCGGCGGTCAGTCCTTTCGAAGTCACCGAGGCGCGCTCTCTTTTCGAGTCGGAGGCCGCGGCCTTGGCCGCGTCGGTCATTACGGATGAGGCGCTGACGCGGCTGGACGAACTTGTCACGGCCATGGGCGGGACTAACCCCGATCTGGACCCTGACGCGGCCGATCGTGAGTTTCATCGCGTGATTGCGGCTTCGGCCAATAACGCTGCTGTGCTGCACACCATTGAGACGCTGTGGCGGATGCGGACGGAGGTTCCGGAGGTTAGCGCTGCGCATCAGGCGGTGTGCGAGATCGACGATTCATCGCGTGTGGATGAGCATGCGGCCATCCTCAACGCCTTGAAGGCGCGTGATCCGGCGGGAGCGCGGCGCGCCATGCGGACCCACTTCAACCGCCTGCTGGCGGCTATGCTGGACGCCAGCGCCGCCTCGGCGCTCGAGGCGCTGGAGCGCCAGATGGCGGCCAGCCGAGAGCGTTTCCTGATTAGCACGCATTCGGTTTAGACCAATTGGTCTAGTTTTTAGTTCATTTTCTTATGACCAAGAGGTTGCCTTTGGTGGCCTGACTGATAGCTTTCTCCAGCGGATGCGAAACCGCGAACAGGTCCCTACCAAAGCGGGCCGGAGGGGGAGGCGATCATGTTGTCGAGATTGGCGCTTGCGGCCGGCTTGCTTTGGGCCGGGGCGGCGACCGCCCAGACCACGACCCTGGTGGCGACGCCGGCGGAGTATCAGCGGGTTCTGCGCGACGTTAGGCCTGGCGACGTCATTGTCCTGAAGGACGGGGTGTGGCGCGACTTCCAGATCCTGTTCGAGGCTGAGGGCCGGGCTGGCCAACCGATCACCCTGACGGCCCAGACCCCGGGCGGAGTGGTGCTGTCGGGCCAGTCCAACCTCAGGCTGGCGGGACGTCAACTGGTGGTGTCCAACCTGATCTTCCGCGACGGCTGGTCGCCGACGGGGGAGGTTGTGTCCTTCCGCCGCTCCAAGGAGCATCGGGCCGTGGACAGCCGCGTCACGGGCCTGGTGATTGATGGCTACAACAAGCCCGACCGGGCCACGTCCGACAATTGGGTGGCGCTGTACGGCCACGACAACCGGTTCGATCACAACCATCTGACCGGCAAGAACAACGTCGGGACCACGCTGGTCGTCGTTCGCGACGAACAGCAGGGGCTCGATAACCGCCACCTTATCGACCACAACTACTTCGGCTCGCGCCCCAACCTCGGTTCCAATGGCGGCGAGACCTTGCGCGTGGGAACCAGCGCCGACTCCCTATCGGCGTCTAACACCGTGGTCGAGAACAACTGGTTCGAGGGCGCCGACGGCGAGGTCGAGATCGTCTCGAACAAGTCGGGCGGCAACACCTATCGCGGCAACGTCTTCTTCCATTCGCGCGGGTCCATGGTCCTGCGCCACGGCGACGGAAACCTGGTCGAGAACAACGTGTTTCTCGGCGGCGGCAAGCCTCACACCGGGGGCATCCGCGTCATCAACCGCCACCAGACTGTGCGGAACAACTATATGGAGGGGATCACCGGCGATGGGTTCACCGCTGCGCTGAGCGTGATGCACGGCGTGCCCGATTCCCCTATCAACCGCTACCATCAGGTCGTCGGCGCGGTGATCGAGAACAACACCATCATCGACGCGCGTAGTCTTTTCCTGGGGGCGGGCATGGACGCCGAGCGTTCGGCGCCGCCCATCGACAGCCGGTTCGCGCGCAACCTGATCGTCAGTTCGGACGGCCACGATCCGATGCGGAGGCTGGGCGACCTGTCGGGCGTCATTTTTGCGGACAATGTTCAGGCGGCGCAGCGGGATATCGCCTTGGTGCGCGGCGCGAACGGGTTGCTGGTTCTCGAAACGTCGCAAGGCGCTGGCGTCTCGCCCGATCTGACCATGATCCCGCGCGAGGCGACGGGAGTGGCCTGGTATCCCAAGGACGTTCAGGTCGTTCGCCTGGATCAGGGCGTCGAGATCGCCGTCGGGCCGTCCGAGGGTGCGCTCGAGGCCGCTGTCGCTGCCGCCCGTCCGGGCGACGTACTGGTGCTGGCGCCAGGCCGGTATTCAGTCGACCGGACCCTGACCGTCGGCGCGCCGCTGACGGTGCGGGGCTCGGACCAGGGTGGGGTCGAGATCGTCTTCTCGCGGCCTTCTCTGTTCGAGGTGGCCAAGGGCGGCTCGCTGAAGCTGGCGAGCCTGTTGGTGACGGGCGTTGACGCCCCTGACGAGACCGGAAACGCCGTGATCCGGGTGGCGCCCGGTTCCAGCGCGGCGAACTTCGACCTGGTGCTGGAAAGCGTCGAGGTCCGCGACCTGACGGTCAATCGCGGCTTCGGCGTGATCGCCCTGGGCAAGGGCGTCATGGCCGACCGGGTGCTGCTGCGCGACGTGCGGGTGGACAACATCACCGGCTCGGTGATCTCGGCCGCCGCCGAGACGGACGACCGGGGCACCTACAACGCCGAACTGGTTCAGATCGAGGGCGGCGCCTTCAGCCGCATCGGCGGGGCGGTCGTCGACCTCTATCGCGGCGGCACGGACGAGAGCACCTTCGGACCGCGCCTGGTGATCAAGGGGGCGACCTTCGAGCGTGTCGGCTCGGCCGAGCGGCCGTCGATCCTGATGCGAGGCGTCCAGCACGCCGAACTAGTCGGCAACACCCTGACCGACAGCGGCGCGATCAGCTTCTCCCACCGCGTCGGCGAGCCCGTGCTGGCGGTGGCCGGGAACCGCCTGGTCCGTACGCCCGAGATGCAAGCCGACATCGCGCCCGTCGCGGCTCCGGAGGAATTCTGATGCTGCGCGCCCTGCCCCTGACGGCTCTTCTTCTCGCGAGCAGCGCGCTGAGCGCCCAGGCGACGACCGCCCCCGTCGCGCAAGCCTCCGCCCCGGCCACGGCCGAGACCGCGTCCGTTCTGACCACGCCCCAGGAGTGGCGGCGGATGGCAGAGGCGGGCTCCGCCTATCCTCTGTTCGCCGTCGAGCGCGAGCGGGTCGAGGCGCTGGTCCGCGCGGCCATGGCGGATGGCGTCAATGTCCCGACCCCGCGCGATCCTGGCGGCGGTTACACCCACGAGCAGCACAAGCGGAATTATCAGGCCATCTACAACGCCGGGGCCCTGTATCGCCTGACCGGCGACAAGGCCTACGCCGACTTCGCTCGCGATCTGCTTCTGGAATACGCCAAGCTCTATCCGACGCTGGGCGCGCATCCGGCAGGCCGTGGGCAGATCCCGGGCCGCCTGTTCTGGCAGACGCTGAACGACTCGGTCTGGCTCGTCTATTCGATCCAGGGTTATGACGCGATCCGCGAGACCCTGACCGCCGAGGAGCGTCGCCGCATCGACGGTGACGTCTTCCGTCGCATGGCCAGCTTCCTGTCGGCGGAGACGCCTGAGAATTTCGAGCGCATCCACAACCACGCCACCTGGGCCGTCGCCGGCGTCGGCATGACCGGCTATGTGCTGCGCGACCGCGACCTGTCCGACAAGGCCCTGACCGGGCTGAAAAAGGACGGCTCGGCCGGCTTCCTGACCCAGATCGATCAGCTCTTCTCGCCCGACGGCTATTACGAAGAGGGGCCCTATTATCAGCGCTACGCCTTGGCACCCTTCATCATCTTCGCGGGGGCCATCGATCGGAACGAGCCGGGACGCGGCATCTTCCAGCGTCGCGACGGGGTGCTGCTCAAGGCCGTGGATACGCTGATCCAGTCCAGCTACGGCGGCTATTTCATCCCGATCAATGACGCCATCCTCGACAAGGGACTGGACACCGAGGAACTGGTGACGGGAGTCGCCTCCGTCTACGCGCGCACCCAGGACGCGGGGCTGCTGTCCATCGCGCAACGGCAGGGGCGGACCCTCCTGTCGCCGGAGGGTCTGAAGGTGGCCGAGGCGGCGGCTTCGGGCGCGGCGCAACCCTACGCCTTCCGTTCGGTGTTGCTGAGCGACGGTCCGGACGGGACGCAAGGCGCGTTGGCGATTTTGCGTGCGGGCGGCGAGGACGGTCAGGCCCTGGTCCAGAAGGCGACCGCCATGGGCATGGGGCATGGCCATTTCGACAAGCTGAACTGGCTCTTCTACGATAACGGCCAGACGGTGGTGACCGACTACGGCGCCGCGCGCTTCCTCAACATCGAGGCCAAGGCCGGCGGCATCTACCTGCCCGAGAACAACAGCTGGGCCAAGGCGACGGTCGCGCACAACACTCTGGTGGTGAACGAACGCAACCAGTTCGGCGGCCACTGGCAGACGGGCGAGGATCACCCGCCTCAAGTCCTCTTCTTCGACACGACCGAGGGGACGCAGATCGTCTCGGCGCGCCAGACAGAGGCCTATGACGGGGTGACGTTCACGCGCACTCAAGCCCTGGTCGAACATCCCGAACTGGAGCGGCCGGTCGTCATCGACCTGCTGCGCGTCTCCGGTGAGCGCCCGGCGCGCTACGACCTGCCGCTGCACTACAACGGCCACATCATGAAGCTAGGCTTCGAGGCCGAGCGCATGGTGAGGGACCGCGCGGTCCTCGGCGCAGCCGACGGCTATCAGCATATGTGGGTCGACGCCGTCTCCCAGCCGTCGCAGGACAGCCGCAGCCTGACCTGGCTGCTGGATGGCCGCTTTTACACCTGGCGTTTCGCCTCGAGCGTTCCCGCCCAGGCCATCCTGGCCGAGAGCGGCGCCAATGATCCGGACTTCAACCTGCGTCGTGAGCCGGCCCTGATCCTGCGGGCCGACGGCCAGAAGGACGCGACCTTCGTCGGCGTGCTGGAGCCGCACGGCCGCTACGACGGCCGGGCCGAGACCGTGGTCGGCGCCGAAAGCGCCATTCGCGACCTGAGCAGCGTGCGGGGCGCCGACGCTGAGGTGGTCGTCGTGACGCTCGCTTCCGGCAAGACGGTGGTCTTGGGCGTCGCCGACGATCCGGCGTCGCGCGCCGCCCACGTCGTCACGGCGAACGGTCGGATCTGGCGTTGGACCGGGCCCTGGGCGCGACTGGATCAATAGAGAGGCCGGCGCCGCGCGCGACCGGCCCGACAAGGGGAGGACCAGACATGCAAAAGAGATCCGCCGTCCGGTGGGCCATCATCGCCATGATCGCCGTGGCCACGGTGATCAACTACATCGACCGCAACGCCCTGGCGGTGATGTGGCCCGAGATCGCCGGCGAGATCGGCGCGACCAAAGAGGATTACGCCCTTCTGGTCACCATCTTCATGCTCTTCTACGCGGCGGGCCAGTTCGCCTTCGGACGGCTGTTCGACCGCATCGGCACGCGCCTGGGTTTCGCCTGGTCGATCGGCCTGTGGTCGATCTCGATCGCCCTGCACGCCACGGCCAGCAGCATCGCCTCCTTCGGCATCTTCCGCGCCATGCTGGGCGTCAGCGAGGCCGGCGCCTGGCCTGGTGCGGTTAAGGCCAACGCCGAGTGGTTCCCGCCCAAGGAGCGCGCCTTCGCCCAGGGCATCTTCAACGCCGGGGCCTCGATCGGGGCCGTCGTCTCGGCGCCGCTGATCGCCTTGCTCTTCCTGTCGCTGGGCTGGAAGGGCACCTTCCTGCTGGTCGGCGCCCTGGGCTTCATCTGGGTGCTGCCCTGGCTGGTGATCTACCGCGCCGGACCGGACAAGCACCCGTGGGTCAACGCCGCCGAGCGCGCCCTGATTCTAGATGCTCCGGCCGAAACGGTTACGACGCCTGAGGCCGAACCGGCCAAGGCGCCCAGCCTGAAGCAGATGATGTCGCACCGGCAGAGCTGGGGCATCGTTCTGGCCCGCTTCTTCCTCGATCCGATCTGGTGGCTGTTCGTCTCCTGGCTGCCGATCTATCTGGCCGAGACCTTCTCCTTCGACATCAAGCAGATCGGCATCTTCGCCTGGGTGCCCTTCGTCGGCGCCATGCTGGGCAGCCTGTTCGGCGGCTGGCTGTCGGGGCGTCTGATTGCTTCGGGCCGTTCAGTCGACCGCGCCCGCAAATGGGTCATCACCCTGGGCTGCCTGATCATGGCGCCGGCCCTGCTGGGCGCGGTGCTGGCCAATGATCCCACCATCGCCGTGCTGACCATCGCCGCCGTGCTGTTCGGCTTCCAGGTCGCCATCGGCAACATCCAGACGCTGCCCGGCGACGTCTTCCACGGCAAGTCGGTCGGCTCCTTGGCGGGCGTCGGCGGCATGGCGGCCGTAGCCGGAACCTTGATCACGACTTGGCTTGTGCCGGTCATGACCAAGGCCTCCTACGCCCCGATTTTCATCCTCGTGGCCGCGCTCGTGCCGCTCTGTCTGGTCGCGATCTGGGTCGTGACCGGTCGCATCGAAAAGGTCGATGTTCCGTCGGCGCGCGGTTGATCCCTTCCCAATCATCACTTTGCTTTCAAGGACTAAGAGCGAAATGAAACTCAACAACAAGGTGGCCATCGTCACGGGTGGCGGACGCGACATCGGACGCCAAGTGTCGCTGAAGCTGGCCGCCGAAGGCGCTAAGGTCGTGGTCAACTACGCCAACGACGCCGCCAGCGCCGAAGAGACGCTGCGCCTGATCGAGGCGGCGGGCGGGACCGCCGTGCTGCATCGCGCCGACGTCACCACGCCCGAAGGCGTCGATGGCCTGGTGTTGGCCGCTCAGGCGGCGTTCGGCCCCGGCGTCGATATCCTGGTCAACACAGCCGGGGGCATGGTGGCTCGCAAGCCGCTGCTGGAGATCGACGACGCCTTCTACGACAGCGTCATGGACTTGAACTTCCGTTCGACCTTCCTGACGACGCGAGCGGTCGTGCCGCACATGTCTTCGGGCGCGGCCATCGTGAACTTCGCCTCCCAGGCGGGGCGTGACGGCGGCGGCCCCGGCGCCTCCCTCTATGCGGTGTCCAAGGCGGCGGTGATGACCTTCACCCGCGCCATGGCCAAGGAGCTCGGTCCCAAGGGGATCCGCGTCAACGCCCTGTGCTGCGGCATGATCTCGACCCGTTTCCACGACGATTTCACCAAACCCGAGGTGCGCCAGGCCGTGGCCAACGGCACGCCGCTGCGTCGGGAAGGTCGTCCCGAAGAGGCCGCTGATGTCGCGGTCTTCCTGGCGTCGGACGCCGCCGGCTTCATGACCGGCGCCAACGTCGACGTGAACGGCGGCACCTACTTCTCCTAAGGCATGAGGCGAGCGATGGCGGGCGGGCCCATTTCACAACGCAGAGCGGCGAGGCGGACCCTGGCGGGCCTGGCTGCCGGACTGTGCGTGACGCTGGCGGCGCCCGCCATCGCAAGCGCCCAGGTCTGGGTTCCGGCGTGGCTCGCCTCGCCCATGCCGTGGCGGAACGAGGCCGCCGCCACCGGCGCGCCGCCGCTGCTGCAAAACGTCACCCTGCGGCAGGACTTGCTGATGGCTTCGGCGGCGACGGCGGTGCGCGTCCGTTTCAGCAATGAACTGGGCGAAGGGCCGCTGGTCATCGGCTGGGCCGAGGCGGGGGTGAAGGGCGAGGCGGCGCAGCCCCTACGGTTCGACGGCGCGACCCATGTGATCATTCCTCTGGGCGGCTTTGCGCTCAGCGATCCACTGGTTGTGGCCGTTCCTGCCTATGGGGAACTGACGGTCAGCGCCTACCTGCCCGGAGAGACCCGACCCGCTGTTCGGCTCGGCCCGGTGAGGATCGCCTCGGGCGACGCAACGCCCGGTGACGCGGCCCCGCTTCTGCGCGGCCAGGGCGTCGTCTCGGCCGTGCTGGCCGAGCGGCCGACGGCGCCCGTCGCGGTCATCGTCGCCATCGGCGATTCCATCACCGAAGGCGGATCGACGACCCTCGGCGCCCACCGCGCCTGGCCGCACCAGTTGGGGCGCCGTCTGGAGGGCGCCTGCCCGGGCGCCTTCGTGGTGGTGAATGCTGGGATCGGCGGCAATATGGTGGCCTCGGACGGACGCTCTCCCTCTCTCGTTTCGCGGCTGGAGCGTGACGTTCTGACCATGCCCGGTATTACTCATGTGGTGCTGATGGCCGGCCTCAACGACGTGCGCCAGAAAGGCCCTGCGCGCGATCGTCCGGGCGCGGGGGTGGACGATGTCGCAACCGGATACCGGCAGGCCGTTGGGGCGCTTCAGGCCCAGCGCATCAAGGTCATCGGCGGGGTGCTGACGCCTATCCTGGCCTCGCCTGTGGCTGAGCCAGCCATTCCCGGTCCGACCACCGACGACAAACGCCGTGCGCTCAACACCCTGATCCGCCAGGGCGCGATTTTCGACGGCGTCATCGATTTCGAGGCCGCACTCGATGATGTCGCCCGGCCCGGTCGCATCCGTCCCGGCGCGCATCGTGAAGACGGCTACCACCCCAATGACGAAGGCCATCTTCTGATGGCCGAGGCGATTGACCCCGACGTCTTCGCTCTCAGTCCCTGTTCACCGCCGAGGCCCTGACATGATCCGTCCATTTTCTGTCTCGCCTTGCAAAGGCGGTCGCTGTCGCACGGCCCTCCTGGCCCTGACCCTGGCCGGCGTCGCCTGGGGCGCGGCGGGCGCGGCCTCGGCTCAGGTGTGGAGCCCGGTCTGGACCGCCTCGCCCGCGCCTGATCGCAAGGACGGCACGCTTGAGGCGCCCGTGCAGTTTGCGGGACAGACGGTCCGCCAGGATATGCGTCTGGGCGCGTCGGTGCGTGCGCTTCGGTTGCGCGTCAGCAACGAACTGGGCGATGCGCCGCTGCGCGTGGCCGACATGCGCCTGGGCCTGGTTGGCGAGGGCGGTACGGCGCCGGTTCTCTTCGACGGGCGTAGCGAGGTGACGATCCCGGTCGGTTCCGTCCTGATCAGCGATCCTGTGGCCCTGGATGCGCCGGCCTTCGCACAGGTTTCGGTCAGCCTGCGCTTTCCCGACCCGACCCGTCCCGCCGTGCGCCGCACCGTCGTCCGGATAGGGCAGGGAGAGGCGACGCCCGGCGATGACGTCGCCCTGGACTACCGCCAGAACGTGATCTCCGTCGTCTATGGCGAGCGTGAGGCGGCGCCGATCGTGGTGGCGGCCTTGGGCGACTCCATCACCGAGGGCGCGACGGCCACTCTGGGAGCCGAGCGCGACTGGCCCAGCATGCTGGCGCGTCGCTTCGAGGCGACCTGTCCTGGCCGATTCGTGGTGCTGAATCAGGGCATCAGCGGGAACAAGCTGCTGGACCACGGCCGGTCCCATTCGGGCTTGGCGCGGCTGGACCGGGACATCCTGGCCCTGCCGCAGATCGACTACGTCATTCTGCTGGAAGGCATCAACGACATCCGCCACGGGGGCGACCCCGCCAAGCCGGGCCGCAATGCAGCGGACATGGTTCAGGGCTATCGCCAGTTGGTCGCCCGCCTGCGCGACCACGGGGTGAAGGCGGTCGCCGGAACCCTGACGCCGTTCAAGGGATCGGAGCGCTATGACGCTCCGTCGTCAGAGGCGCGTCGGGTCCTTAACGCCTTCATCCGCGACGAAGGCGCGTTTGACGGCGTCGTGGACTTCGATGCGGCCGTGCGGGATCCGGCGGATCCAGAAAGCTTCCGCGCGGGCGCGGCTCGTCCCGACATGCTTCACCCCAATGATGAGGGGTATCGATTGATGGCTGAGGCGGTCGATCTGTCGCTGTTCGGGTGCGACGCGCGATGAGCGAGGCGAAGCATTCGTGGGCGCTGTCCGCCGGCAGCCCCAGACGGTGGGATCTGGCCGCCCTCGGCGAGGTGATGCTGCGCCTGGATCCGGGCGAAGGACGGATTCGCAGCGCTCGCGCTTTCAACGTTTGGGAGGGCGGCGGCGAGTACAATGTCGCGCGGGGGCTCAGCCGGACCTTCCGGCGGCCGACGGCGGTGCTGACGGCCCTGCCGCGCAACCCCCTGGGCGCCCTGGCCGAAAGCTTGATCGCCCAGGCGCGGGTGGACGTCGACGCCATCGTCTGGCGCGACTACGACGGCGTCGGGCGCGAGGCGCGAATGGGCCTCAACTTCACCGAGCGCGGCTTCGGCGTCCGGCCGCCGCAGGGGGTGTCCGACCGAGCGTACTCGGCAGCGTCGGCGCTCGACCCGCAGGCGTTCGACTGGGACGATGTTCTGGGGGCGCGCGGCGCGCATTGGCTGCATACCGGCGGGGTCTTCGCGGCATTGTCGGCTGAAACGGCGCAGACCGCCCTGGCGGCTGTGCGTGCGGCGAGGCGCCTCGGCGTCACCGTGTCCTACGATCTCAATTATCGCGAGAGCTTGTGGCGCAGTCATCCGGACCCCGAGGCCCTGCGCGCGATCAACCGGGCTATCGTGGCTGAGTGCGATCTGGTCTTTGCGGATGATCGGGGACTGGCAGCCTGCCTCGGTCTGGTCAGCGAAGATGTCGGGCGGCGCGCCTGGCCGACCGATCCGGGGCCGCCGTCCAAGGCCGCGCGGATGGCTTTCGACGCCTTCCCCCAGCTTCGGGGCGTAGCCTACACCCTGCGTGACTCGAAGAGCGCCACGGTCAACGGCTGGCAGGGCGTGTTCCATGAGCGGGACGAGCGATACGTCTCCATGGCTCGACCGGATATGGAGATTCTGGACCGCGTCGGCGGCGGCGACGCCTTCGCCTCGGGTCTTATCCACGGGCTCATGGCGGGAGAGCGCCCCCAACAGGCGGTGGAACTGGCGGCCGCCCACGGAGCCTTGGCGATGACAACGCCCGGCGACAACGCCGAGACGGATCTGACTGAAATCGAGGCGCTTATTCGGGGCGAGCGCGGCGCAAGCCGCTGAGGAAACGAGTGTTCGATCCAAAAATAGACCAATTGGTCTATTAAATTAATCCATTGTGGTCCGAAAAGAGGTTGACAGACAGGTAAGGCCAATCCAGCGTTCGGATAATAAAAAACGCACTGGGAGGCACGCGATGAGGCAAATGGGGGATGCTGGCGTTCGAGCGAATTCCGGCAAACGATTTACGGCGATACTGCTGACGACGACGGCGCTGATGGCGGCCGCTCCGGCGTTCGCCCAAAGCGTTGAGCCGGATCAGGACGAGGCGGGGAACGTCGACGTCACTCAGGTCGATGAGATCGTCGTCACCGGCATTCGCGCGTCGCTGCAGAACGCCCTGTCGCAGAAGCGCAACGCCGCCAACCTGGTCGAGGTCATCGAGGCGGAGGACATCGGCAAGCTGCCGGACCAGAATCTCGCCGAAGTGCTTGAGAACGTCACCGGCATCCAGATCACCCGCGAGGCGGGCGTCGGGCGCGGCGTGCAGATCTCGCGGCACGGACGCCAACCGGGTCGAAATCAACGGCGTCTCGACGGTGGGGTCGGGCTCGGGCCGGTCGGGCATCAGCTTCGACGATCTGGCGGCCTCGATGATCAGCTCCGTGCAGGTCATCAAGGTGCCGGAAGCCAAGACGATCGAAGGTTCGGTGGGCGGCACCATCAATCTGCGGACCATCCGCCCGCTGGACTTGAAGGATCCCCTGTTCGCCTTCCGCGCCCAGACTGAATACAGCGACCTGTCGGATACCCTGACGCCGCGCTATTCGGGCACGATTGGCAAGCGCTGGGACACGGACTTCGGTCAGTTCGGCCTGGTCGGCAGCTTCAGCTACGCCGAGCAGGACGTCGCCGCCTTCCGCCCGCGCGTCGACCGCGATGCGGTCGTCACTCCGGACTCGGGCCGTCTGAGCGCCGAGGCCTTCCCCTTCATGCGCATCCAGTTCTTCAATCAGGATCTGGATAATTTCGAGTATGAGACCAAGAATTTCTCGGGTTCGGCGGAGTGGAAGCCGAAAGACAATCTGAAATTCTACTTCGACATGACGCTGAACGATCAGCAGCGCGCCGAACAGAGCTCGACCGTCCAGATCTCGACCATTTCGGACAACGGCGTGGTCGACAACACGACGAACACCGCCTTCGAAACCGTCAACCTGGGCAAGGTGCAGGGTCCGAACGGGACGATGGATCTAGGCTCCGTCCAGGCGGCGCTGAAGGGGCTCATCCTGCCTCGGACGGACGGCAATCTTGCGCCCTATCTGCGCACGACCAGCGATACGGGCTCGCGCGTAACCGAAAGCCGCGTGTTCGCCTTGGGCGGCGAGTGGGATCTGGAGCGTTTGTCGCTCAGCGCCCAGGCGTCCTTGTCGACCTCGGACTCGGTCCTGCCCAGCTTCAATACGACGCTCGAATTCGTCAATCCCAACGGTCCCCAGCCGGTCCGGGGCGTGTCGCTGGCCAACGGCGTGCCGATCGAGTTCGACCTGAGCGGCGGCACGCTGCAGTTCGGCATCGCCCAGGGGCAGCTCTCGACGCCCAGCACGGCCCAGTTGCTGGACCCCGCCAACTATCGCCTGCATCAGGTGTCGCAGGGTCGTAGCGTTCGCGAGAATGAAGAGAAGGCGTTCCGCCTCGACGCCTCCTACGCCATGGACGGCATTGTGCCCTTCATCAGTTCGATCGACGCGGGGCTGCGCTGGAACGAGACCAGCGCGCTCAATGACAACGTCACGGGCAGCACCAACTTCACCAACATCGACTCGTCCTTCTTCCGTCCCAGTGGCGACCGCTTCTCCAACCTGCTGATCGCCGGCCCGAACAACTTCAACGCGGCCGATGATCGCCGTCTGTATTTCTCGGACTTCCTGATCCTGGACGGCGCCAAGGCCTTCGGCGATCCGGCCGGAACCCTGGCCGACATCAACGCCGCCATCGCGGCCAGCAACGCCGCCAACGGCTCCAATATTCCGCTGATCGGTCAGCCGACATCGCAAGCGAGCGCCTTCTTCGAGATCACCGAAAAGACCAGCACCGCCTATCTGCAGGCCAATTTCGACACCGAAGCGTTCGGGATGCCTGTGCGCGGCAACGCCGGCGTCCGTTATGTCAGCACCGACCTCAGCTCGGTCGGCAATACGGTCGCCAGCGGCACGGACGCGAGCCGGTCGGTGCACAACACCTCCTATGAATTCTGGCTGCCGCGCTTCAACCTCGTGGCCGAGCCGCGGGAGGACGTGATCATCCGCGCCGGCGTCGCCCGTGATATTCGCCGACCGGACTTCAACCGGCTGTCGTCCTCGGTGACCTTCGCCACCAGCGAGAACACGGCGGTAAACCGCGGCAATCCGAACCTGGAGCCGGAAACCGTCCTGTCGTTCGACCTGTCGGCCGAATACTATTTCGCTCCTTCCAGCCTGATCAGCCTCGGCGTCTTCCACAAGGTGCGCGACAATCTGTTCGCCAGCGTCACCGAAAGCCCGCCGGACAACGCCGTCAACGGCGTGGTGAACCGAAGCCGTGATCCGTCTTGCCCCGGCGGCGGCATCTACAACCCGATCGCCGTCATCAACGTCAATCACCCAGACAAGGGGCAGACCGGCATCTGCGTTCCGCTGACGTCGATGTTCAACGTGGATGGCGAGACGACCCAGACGGGAGTCGAAGCGGCCTTCCAGTACGACCTGTCGCAATGGGAGGATCGCCTCGGCTGGATGTCCGGCTTCGGCTTTATCGGCAACTTCACCTATCAGAAGACCGGCGGAAACGTTGACAGCTACCGGACCATCGGCCTGACGCGGAACACGACCCGCGACCTGGGCTTCGATCCTCTGCCGCAGGATCGCGTCGAGCTGGAGAACCTCTCGAAGTACTCCTACAATGCGACGCTGTTCTACGAGCGGGGCGGGCTGAGCGCCCGGATGCGCTACACGTGGCGTTCCGACTTCATCAACACGGAAGCCTTCACCTCAGCCTTTGACGTTCCGCGTGTCAGCGACGACCGCGGACAACTGAACGCCAGCGTCAACTATGAGATCAACAGCTGGGCCACCGTGGGTCTGGAGGCGATCAATCTGACGCGTGAAGACGCCAATGAATACTGCATCAACGACGATGCTCTGCTGTGCTACAACGGTCTGACGGACCGCCGCATTGTCGCGGGGCTGAGCTTGCGCTTCTGAGGGACGCCGAGACTTCTGCTCCATAACGAGATGGAGCGGAAGTCTCGCGCCAATCTAAGTATGCGTCGAGCCATGGCTTTCAGCCGACTGTTAGGGGCAAGGGCGGGGCTGAGAACCGCAGGTACTGATCGAGTCGGCTATAGCTGCGTTGCTCTGAGGCCATGGTTTGCGGCTTTCAAAGCAGCCGGATTCAGAGGCTGAGGTCGACGGTTTCGGTTCATCCACACAGCAGGCTGGCCGGGCCATACATGTCGTGGATGCAACCGTGCCAAGGGCGACGCGCCTTAACCGAGGAAGCGTCAGCATCCTCGACACCACCGGCGCAGCGGCAGCTCTCAGCGAGGCTGTTAGGTCACGAAATGTGGAAGCTTAGCGTGACGATCAAGCCCTTCTTTGTCGATCGGTTTCGGATGGAGAAGCCGCCGCCTTGGGCTTGCGCAAGGGATTCGACGATGGACAAGCCCAGACCCGCCCCACTGGGTTTTCGCGTTGCGCTAGGCCGATAGAAGCGCTGTGACAGGCGCTGCAGATCCTGAGGGGCTACTCCAGGGCCATGGTCCCATAGAGTCAACTGGGCGATATCGCCCTGAACATTGACCTGAAGCATGATCGGCGGGAGGCCGTAACGGCGGGCGTTATCGAGCAGATTGGTCAATTGCTCGACGATCAGATCCTCGTTTCCACGAACCAAAACCGTTTCCAGGGGGAGTCGAAGTCGAAGGTCGTCGCCAGAATGGCTGCGGCAGGCGGTGCGGACGGCGCGGCCGAGATCGGCTTCGCCGGCGAAACGCACGCCGTCGGCGCGAGCGACGGCGAGCAACTGATGAACGAGGCGGGTCATGTAGCCCGCGCTCTGCCGCGAGTCCTCCAACAGACGCAGCTCCGTTGTGCTCCAACCACGGTCCGTGCTCGCCAACAAATCCAGATTGGCGGCGATCACTGTCAGCGGGGTGCGAGATCTGATGCGAGGCGTCGGCTGCAAAGCGCTGGATCCCGGATGTGGAGCGTTCCAGTCGCGCCAGAAGATCGTTGTAGGCTGAGATCACGGCCAGCAGTTCACGCGGCGCCAAGTCGGTCGGCGTTGGAGCGAAATCATGAGGCGTCGCCGTGGGGCGCGCTGCGAGATGATCGGCCAGAGGTCGCAAGGCGCTTAGCCCCCAAGTGAGACTTGGCCAGATGAGCAGGGCGGCAAGCCCGACGAGCATGGCGAGAAACAACAAGAGGTTGCGGTGCAGTTCCGCCATGTCCGCCCGACGTGAATCCAGACTTTGAGCGACCGAGACGGAGACGACGCCCTCGCGCCCCGGAATGGCGACAGATTGCTGAGCCATACGCAACGGAACATTGTGCGCGGTCAGATAGGCGAAGCGCGGATGGTCAGTCGACAGCCCTGACAACAGGGGCAGCTCTTCATAGCCGGTGATCAGCTTGCCGCTGTCCCGCACGTTGTAGAAGACCGCGTCCCGTTCGGGGTTGTCCAGCAAGGCCAACGACCACGGCTCGACTTCCGCGATCACCTCGCCGTTCTCAAGCGTGACGCTTTCGAGGATGGTCTGCATGGCGCCTGCGAGCAGGCGGTCCGCAGTTCGTTCGACCACGCGATGGGTCGTCCACATGCCAATGGCGAGAAATAGAACCGCAAAGGCCGTCAGGGGGGCGATCTGCGCCAGGAACAGACGACTGATCAGGCTGTGATGCTTGAGAGATCTGGCCATCAGAGATCGAGGCGATACCCGCGACCGCGGATATTGACCACGGCGGGTCCGTCGGGCTGCAATTTGCGGCGCAGACGTCCGATATGCACTTCCAGGGCATTGGGCGAAGGCGCCTCATCCTGGGGAAAGACCTCCGCCGCAAGCATGTCCCTGTCCACGACCTGGCCGACGCGGGAAGCCAATACCCGCAACGCCGCCCATTCGCGGGGACGCAAGGCCAGGTCGCGGTCGCCGACCATGACGCGTCCGGCTTCCCAGTCACAGGTCATGGCGCCGATCATGACGGTCTCTGCGGTTCGTCCCTGGCGACGGCGTGCGATGGCCCGCAGCCGCGCCGCCAATTCGACGGGGGCGAAGGGTTTCACCAGATAATCGTCAGCCCCCAAATCCAATCCCGCCACCCTCTCGGTCAGCCCGTCGCGCGCCGTCAACATCAGCACGGGCGTGGTCGAGCCCCGGCGTCGGAGCGCGCTCAAGACCTCGAAGCCGTCGATATCGGGCAGGCCGATGTCCAGAACGGCCGCGTCGAAACCCCCGTTCGCCTCCAGGGTCAGGGCTTCAGCGCCATACTCGGTACAGCAGGCGGTGAAGCCGGCGGCTTCCAGACTGGCCTTGAGAGAATGCCTGAGCGCCTTGTCATCTTCGACGACCAGTATTTTCATGGCGACCGGCTGGGTGGGAGTGAGTGACTTTGCGGAACCTAAAGCGGCGCGCCGCAAAGTGGAACTGGCCGGCGAGCTTGATACGACTTCTCGTCGTGCTGGCGGTCGCGGCGACCGCGACCTGCGTTCGCGAACCGAACGGGCCTGCCACAAATCCGCTGACCCGCTGGAGGGCGCAGCGCGAAGGGGGCCTGGTCGTCTATACGAACACCAGCATGATGCAGCCGGTCATCGACGCTTTTCAGGACCGCTGGCCGATGATCAAGGTGCAGGTCGTGGATCGCAACTCGTCGCTGATCGCTGAGGAGGTGAAGGCGACGGCGGATGCGGGGCGACCGGGGGTCGATCTCGTCTGGTCCTCGGCGATGGATCAGCAGATCAAGCTGGTCAATGACGGCTACGCCCAGACCTATCGCTCACCGCATCGTCGCAGTCTTCCCGACGGCGCCATATGGCGGAGTCAGGGCTTTGGCTTGACCGCCGACCCGATCGTTTTCGTCTACAACCGTCGACTGTTGCCAGCGGACGCGGCGCCACGCAGTCACGCGGAGCTTCTGCGTCTTCTGAGTACGAGGCCCGAGGTGTTCGCCGAGCGGACCACCTTATATGACGTCGAGCGCAGCGCTGTCGGCATGATGTTGTTGTCTGCGGATATCCAGGCCTATCCAGACGCTTGGCGGTTGATGGAGGCCTTGGGCCGTACGGCGCCTCGCCTTGATACATCGGGGCATAGAATGCTGGGCCAGATCGCCGACGGCCGGAAGGTGTTCGCTTATAACGTCAACCGCTCCTTCGCGGTCGGCTTTGCTGCGGATCATGACGAAGTGGCGGTGATCGTGCCGTCGGACTATCGACTGTCCGTGTCGCGCGTCGCTTTTATTCCGCGCAACGCCAGCCATCCGGCGGCGGCGCGGCTGTTTCTGGACTTCCTTCTCTCGCGTGAAGGCCAGGAACTCATCAGCCGGACCGGCGCGGGCCCCATTCGTGTGGATATGGCGGATGTCGCCGCTTCTCCCGGGCTGAGGTCCATCCGTGTCGGTCCTGGTCTTCTGGCCAACCTCGATCAGTTACGACGTCGGCGCTTGATCGCCCAGTGGCGGACAGCGATGGTCGGAGCGGAACAGGCGCCAGACGATCCCTTCGCGCCATGATGGGCGATCGCGCAATCCTGTGGATAACTCTCGCGCGCGGTTACTGACATCTTCCTGTCACCTTTCTGACACCGCGCCGCTAGGCGGCCCGCGCCTCGCCGCACGATTAGGTCGAGCAAGGATAATAATAGCGTATATTTGCGTAGTATATATAAAGTAAGCAATAAATTTGCCAAAAATGTCGATTTGACAGGCTTTGTGAGGCGGTTTCCTACTGGTTTTGCAGCGCGGGAGAGATCGAACTCCGACGCCGAAGGCGCAACCGCCCCGGAAACGCTCAGGCAAAAGGACCGTGCTGCGCGGGAAACGCTGGAGAGAAGGCGGCCTTCGGGTGCGCCTCGCCGAAGGAGCAAGGGGCGACCCGAAACTCTCAGGCCCGATGACAGCGGGGGCGGTCAAAAGGCGCGTCAGTCGCCGCTGGTCTCTTGTCCTTGGGAGGGGACGCCGTCGCCATGAGGAACTTCGACTTGTCCAAATTCAATACTCGTTTGACCGGATGCAGCAGCGTCCTGGCGCTTCTCGCGTGCGCCGGCGGAGCCATGGCCCAGGATGTCCCTGTGGACGAAGGGCCCTCGTCGGTCGACGAGATCGTTGTCATCGCTTCGCGGATCGATCGCGCCGGGTTCGAGGCGCCGACGCCGACCGTGCGTCTGACGGCCGAAGATCTGTCGGTCGGCGCACGTCCGAACATTGCAGCGGCCCTTAACGACATGCCGCAGTTTCGCGCGACTTCGTCGCCGCAGACCACCGGCACCAACACGGGCGCAGGCAACGCGCCGGTCGATCTGCGCGGCCTGGGCATCAGTCGCACCCTGGTGCTGATCGACGGCCGCCGTGTGTCGAGCGAGAATGACCTGAATAGCATTCCGTCGATTCTGGTGCGCAGCGCGGATGTGGTCACTGGCGGCGCTTCGGCGGCTTGGGGCTCGGGCGCCGTCGCGGGCGTGGTCAACATCGGTATCGATCGTCGGTTCACCGGCGCCAAGATCGGCGCGGAATACGGCATCTCCTCCTTCGACGACGCGGAGCAGAAGCGTTTTGAGGCGGCCTGGGGGACGGATTTCCTGGAGGGCCGGGGCCATTTTATCATCGGCGCAGAATACCTCGACAATGAAGGCGTGGTGCCGAAGACTTCACGCCCGCGCATCGGTCGCTGGGGGCAGGTGTCGACCAATGACGGCACCGGTCGTTTCGTCACCGTGCCGGACGTCGGCTTCGCCAACGCCGCCTATGGGGGGCTGATCATGTCGGGCGTGCTGTCGGGCAAGGCCTTCAATCCTGATGGTTCGTTGCGCGACTTCGATTTCGGCCAGCAGGTCGGGACGTCGACCGTGGGCGGCGAAGGGCCGTCCAACGACGATCTCAGCCCTCTGGTCACGCCCCAGCAGCGCTTCGTCGCCATGGCCAGCGCCACCTATGACGTGACGGACACCCTGCGTTTCACCGCCGATATTCGTCACGCCAAGATGTGGAACGACTACATCTGGTTCGGCGACCATAACCGCGGCGATCTGCAGATCAGCATCGACAACGCCTTTCTGCCGACGGCGGTGCGTGACGCCATGACGGCGGCGGGTGAGACCAGCTTCACGATGGGCCGCTTCAACGCCGAGACCTATCCGCGGATCGACTTCGAACGCGTCACGACGCAAGCCACCCTGGCGCTGGACGGTGAATTGGGCGGCGGCGCCTGGCGCTGGGGCGCCTACTACAGCCATGGAGAGTTCGAGAACAACATCGACACTCCCGGCTTCCTGCTGAGGACGGAATACGCCCAGGCGGTGGACTCGGTGCTGGATCCGGCGACGGGGCAGGCGATCTGCCGCGTCTCCCTGACCAACGCCAACTCGGGCTGCGTGCCGATAAACCTGTTCGGTCTGGGCGCGCCCAGCCAGGCGGCCATGGACTATGTGACCGGCACGCCGCAACAGCGTTCGACCACCAAGCTGGATGTCGGGGGGATCAGTCTGCGCGGCGAGCCCTTTACCCTGCCGGCCGGTGATGTCTCGGTCGCCTTTGGCGTCGAGGCGCGCAAGGAGTCGATCGACCAGACCGTCGGCGAACTGGACGCGGCCAAGGCTTTCCGGACCTTCAGCTTCTCGGCCATGTCGGGCGAGTTCTCGGTCAAGGAAGCCTTCGCCGAAGTTCTGGTCCCGGTCGTTCGTGACCTGCCCGTTCTGAACAATCTGGAGTTCAACGCCGCGGCGCGCATTTCCGATTACGACACGACCGGCTCGATCTGGTCCTGGAAGGTGGGGGCGACCAATGAGTTCTTCCCCGGTTTCCGAGGCCGCATCACCCAGTCCCGAGACATCCGTTCGGCCAATCTGTCGGAGCTCTACACCCAGACGACGACCGGCTATAACAACATCAACGATCCGGCCAAGAACCAGACCGTCTATGTGCTGAACAACGGCGGCGGCAATCCGGATCTGACGCCAGAGACGGCCGACACCCTGACGATCGGCGTCACCTATGCGCCGCCGTCGATCCCCGGCCTGAACATGTCGCTCGACTACTACAACATCAAGATCGACGATGTGATCACCACCATCGCGCCGCAGGACCTGGTGAACCGCTGCTTCAACGGCAACACCGCCCTGTGCAGCAAGATCGAACGCAACGCCCAGGGCGACCTGGTCCGCACCATGTCCACCTATGTGAACCTGGCCGAGTACCAGACCGACGGCGTGGACGCCGAGATCTCCTACGCGGCGCCGCTGGACCGCTTCTTCCCTGAAGCGCCGGGTCGGGTGACGGCGCGTCTGGTCGGAACCTGGGTGAACAGCCTGACCACCAACGACGGCGTCAGCGAGATCCAGTACGTCAAGTCTCAGGGTTACTCCTTCGGCCTGGGCGTGCCGGAATGGCGTCTGAACGGCTCGCTGGGCTGGAAGGGGGATGTGTTCGGGGCGAACCTGCGCGCCCGCTACATCTCGGCCGGCGACTACAACAGCACGATCAAGATCGTGAACAACCACATCGGCAGCTATACCTACTTTGACCTGGGCGCGACGGCGGACCTGACCCGCTTCGGGGCGCAGGGGGTGGAGCTCTACGCCAACGCCACCAACCTGTTCGATCGCCAGCCGCCGGTGGGGTCGCTGTTCTCTCCCTACTACGACGTCATTGGCCGTTACGTCACGATCGGCGCGCGGGCTCGCTTCTAGGTCTGAGCCTTCGTGTCCTTGTCGCCGGCTCCCCAACCCTGACCAGGGAGCCGGCGACTCCTTCCCTTGCCGAGAGGGCCTGATTTCATGATTTCCCGACTTCCCCTGGTGTTGGCCGCCGCCGTGGCCGCCAGCGCCTTCGCCGCACCTGTGCTCGCCGAAGCGCCCAAGCCGGCCGCCATTGTCGCGGACGGGCTGCCGCCGGTGCCGGACGCCCTGGTTGCGGCGACTCAGCCCTATCTGGAGGCGCGCCGTGCGGCCTTCCTAGGATGGAGCGCTGTAGATCGCTCCATGCTGGTCAAGACGCGCTTCGGCGCCAGCGACCAGCTGCACCGTGTCGCCGCGCCCGGCGCGGCCCGCACCCAGATCAGCTTTGAGGCCGAACCGGTGATGTTCGGCGCGCCGTCGCCCGCCGATGGGACGCTGTTGGTCCAGAAGGACAACGGCGGCGACGAATTCTATCAGCTTTACACTCTCCATGACGGGCGGCTGAGCCTGCTGACCGACGGCCGCAGCCGTAACTGGTTCGGCGCCTGGAGCCCGGACGGCCACAAGGTCGGCTACGCTTCGTCCCGCCGCAACGGCGCGGACATGGATCTCTATGTCGTCGAACCGGGCGTCGCCGGATCGGATCGCCTGGTGGCTCAGGTCTCGGGCGGCGGGTGGAACATCGCCGACTTCTCGCATGACGGTCGCAAGGCCCTGGTCCTGAACCGCAAGTCCATCAATGACGCGGCAGTCTATGAACTGGACCTGGCGTCAGGCCAGATGACCGCTCTGACTGATCCGGAGGCGCAGGTCTCCTATGTCGATCCGCGCTACGGCGCTGACGGCGGCGTTTACGCCACCTCGAACCGCGACTCCGACTTCCTGCGCCTGGGCCGTATCCAGGGCGGCGCCTTCGTTCCTATCAGCCTTGAGGCGAAATGGGATGTGACCGACTACGCCCTGGCGCCGGACGGCTCCTTCGCAGCCTATGCGATCAATGAGGCCGGCGTCACCCGTCTGCGGGTGCTGGATCTGAAGAGCGGAGAGGCGAGGGCGGTCGACGGCCTGCCGGCCGGCGTGCTGCACTGGAGCTTCGGCGACACCATCCAGATCGCGCCCTGGGGCGAGATCGGTCTCAGCCTGTCTTCGGCCCAGGTGCCGGGCGACGCCTTCTCCATCGATCCCAAGACGCTGGCCGTGCGCCAGTGGACGTTCAGCGAGACGGGCGGGCTGGACCCCAAAGCCAATGTCGAACCGACGTTGGTGGAGATCCAGAGCTTCGACGGCGAGACGGTCTCGGGCTTCCTTTATCAGCCGAACGCGGCAAAATTTCCCGGCCAGCGGCCGCTGATCATCGACATCCACGGCGGCCCCGAGGGTCAGACGCGACCCGAGTTCCTGGGCCCGCAGAACTATCTGCTCAACGAACTGGGGGTGGCGCTATTCTTCCCCAATGTGCGGGGGTCGAGCGGCTATGGCTCGCGCTTCGTCAACCTGGACAATGGGCCTTGGCGTCGTGAGGATTCGGTCAAGGACATCGGCGCCCTGCTGAGCGCCCTCAAGCAGAATCCGTCGCTCGACGCCTCGCGCTTTGCTGTGACCGGCATCTCCTATGGCGGCTACATGTGCTACGCCACGGCGGTTCACTACAGCGATCAGTTGAAGGGGGCGAACTGCTATGTCGCCATCTCCAACTTCGTCACCTTCCTGGAGAACACCCAGTCCTATCGCCGCGACCTGCGGCGGGTGGAGTATGGCGACGAGCGCGACCCAGAACAGCGCGCCCAGCTTCAGGCCATCTCGCCGCTGACCAACGTGGATCGGATCAGCATTCCCCTGCTGGTGTCGACGGGCGGCAACGATCCGCGCGTGCCGGCTTCCGAAGCCGATCAGATCGTCAAGGCGGTCCGCAGCAACGGCGGCACGGCCTGGCATCTGCTGGCCGAGAACGAAGGCCACGGATTCCACAAGAAGGAGAACGTGGACTACTACTTCTGGACCAGTCTGCAGTTCTGGCAGGAAACCCTGCTCAACGGCGCGGCTTCGCGCTGAGTATTCCGCGATGGGGCGCCGGTAATGGCGTCTCATCGCGCCCTCTTTCCGAGTCCTTCATGTTTCTGAAAAAGGTCGCTCTGGCGACGGCTTTGTCATGCCTGTTCGCCGGTTCGGCGGCTGCGTCCCCGATCGCTGTGGATCATCATGTCCATGTCCACTCGCCGGCGATCCTCTCCTTCCTGCCGGGCTATTGCCGCAGCCCTGGGCGGATCGGCGCCTGCCCGGATATCTTCGTCCAGCCGCTGACGGCTGATGATCTGCTGGCGACAATGGACCGGGCCGCGGTGAGGCAGGCCTGGCTGATGTCCACCGCCTATCTGGCGGAAAGCCCCATGATGGTTCCGCCTGCGCCGGACGCGGCTGAGCTCGTGCGGTCGGCAAACGCCTTCACCGTCGGCCTGGCGCGAGAACGCCCGGACCGCTTCGTCGCATTCATCGGGATCAATCCGCTGACCTCGACGGCCTTGCCCGAGCTGGCGTTCTGGGCCGACGAGCCGGCGGCGGCGGGCGTGAAGCTGCACCTTACCAACTCAGGCCTCGACCTCAGGGACAAGGTACATGTCGCCCGCCTTGCGCGGGTGTTCGAGGCGGCGGGGCGTCACCGCAAGACGATCATGATCCACATGCGCACCCGCGCCGAGGACTATGGCGCGCAGGACGTGGAGATCTTCTTGAAGGAGGTGCTGCCGCACGCTGGCGGAAGTCCTGTCTTCATCGCGCATTCGGGCGGGTGGGGCGGCCTGGACGCCAACACCTGGTCGGCCATCGACGCCTTCGCGGAGGCGTTGGAGCGTGAGCCGGGCCTGGGCGCCTCGCTTCATTTCGACCTGGCCCAGACTTTCGACGCCGAGACGCCCGATGAAGATTTGGCTCGCCTTGCGGCTGTGATGCGGCGGATCGGTCTGGAGCGTTTTACGCTTGGTTCGGATTGGCCGTTCTCTGGCGAGTTGGCAGGCTATTTCGGCTCTGCGTTCGAGCGCTTGCCGCTCACTTCCGCTGAGCGCGGCCAACTGACCCCAGCTCACGCAGGCGGGAGCGTCCGGGGGCATGAATGATCACCAGGGAATTCGCCTTGTTTCGACGTGGTCTGCTCCCACGCCCTGCTCCGGACCCAGGCCAGGGCCAGGACCTAGGCCTACCCAAGTTACGCTGAAGCTTAACTAATTCCTCTTGTCGTATCTTAACTCTTTCCGCCGCACGTATCGGCCTCAGTTTAGATATCGTCTGCGGAGTTCGCGATTGCCTGTAGCCCGTGTGGAGACGCCGGTTTCGATTGCCGGCCTTGGTTTCGGCGATTCGCGGAAGAAGGCGCTTCTGAACTCAGTCTGTCGCCATCGCGCCATCTGGGCGGCGGCGGCGGCGGTGTTGCTGCCCTCCACGCACGCGTTCGCTCAATGCGCCGCTGCGCCGGCGGCGCTCAATCTCTCCTCCGGCAGTTGCGCCGATCCGGCGTTCACCGCGAGGCAAAGCGCAGACGCCGCGCCCGTGGTCGATGTCTCTGGATCGGGAAGCTATAGCGGCGTTTCTGTCGATCTTTCCGCGTTCGGCAGCGGCCACGGCGTGCGCGCCAGCGATGACGGTGCGATTTCGTTGACCGGCACGCCGTCGGACGGGGCCATGGTCACCACCTATGGCGACGACGGCCACGGCCTCTACGCCGATGGCGGGGGGCAGATCACTGGCAGCTATACCTCGGTCTATACGAACGGCGTCGGCGCTCACGGGGTCGAGGCGATCGGGACAGGCAGCCGCGTCACGCTGACCGACAGCGGGGTGAACACGGCGCTCGACAACGCGTATGGGGCCTATGCGTCGGGGGGCGGGACGATCACCCTGACCCGCACCAACGTCACGACTAGCGGCGCGGGGGCCTCTGCTGTTCTTGCGGACGCGGGCGGATCTATCGCCCTCAACGACCTGAGTACGTACAGCTATGGGGATGACGCCGCCGGCGCGGTCGCGGCGGGCGCTGACAGCAGCCTGAGCCTGAACAACGCCTATGTAAACGTTTCCGGAAACGGCGGCGCCGGGCTGCTCGCGGCCGATGGCGGACTGATCACCATGAGCGGCGGCGCGATCGCGACCGGCGACTACTACGGCGGCGCCGTCACCACCGGCTCTCCGGGCATGCTGGCCCGTGGCGCCGGCAGTCGGATTCTTGTCGTCAATGGCGCGACGTCCTCTACCTACGGCGCCGACAGTCAGGGCATCTGGGCGGACGCCGGCGGCAGGATCGACTTCGCCGGCTACGGCGTCTTCACCTATCAGCCCAATTCCTCAGGCGTAGCGGCGAGCGGGTCGGGCAGCACGGTCACCCTGACCGACACCATAGTCCGCACTTCCGGCCCTTCCAGCGCCGGCCTGCTCGTCATCGCCGGGGGCGCCGTCACCGCGAGCAACACGGAGATCACGACCGGTTATGGAAGAGACGGGAGCAACCTTCCGGCCCTTCAGTTTCCGAGCGCCGACATAGGCCTGGAGGCCCATGGCGCGGATGTGCTCGGGGCCGGCAGCCGGCTGCAGACGCAGAACGCCCGCATCACCATACATGGCGACGGCGCCGTCGGCGTCAGGGTCAGCCAGGGCGCCTCGGCCTCGATCGTCGGCGGCACTATCACGACCAACGGCGCCGACACAGCCGCGATCGGCGGCGCCGACGCCGTCCGGGCGACCGACGACGACAGCAGCATCGTCCTGTCCGGAACCTCGGTCAAAACGACGAACATCAACGCCGCGGGCCTGCATGCGATGGCAGGCGGCGCGATCGCCGCCACGGACGCCACGGTCGCTACGCAGGGAGCGAACGCCTTCGGCGTATCCGCGCGGGACGCTGACAGCGGCATCACCCTGACCAACACGAACGTCGCCACCTCAGGCGACGCCGCGTTCGGAGTCCGGGCCGGCGATGCAGGGACGGTGCAGATCGCGGGCGGTTCGGTCGAAACCGCCGGCGCCGCTGCGCACGGCGTCGCCGCCGTCGACGGCGGGAACCTCACGGTTTCGGGCGCGGCCGTCGCGGCGAACGGCGCCGGATCGTCGGCGATCTACCTCGCGGGCAGCGCGGCGAACACCGTGTCGATCACCGGCGGCAGCCTGAGCGCCGCTGGCGGCGCGATCGTCCTTTCCGAAGGCGGGACGGGCGTGGTCTCGATCGGCGGCGGCGCCGTGCTCAACCCCGCCGTCGTCAACGGCCGGCCCCTGCTGGCGCAGGTGAGCGACGACGCCGCAGGTGTGGCCAGCGACCTGACGCTGAACATCGCCGACATGCCGTCCCTGACGGGCGACATCGTCGTCGACGCATCGACCCTCGCCTATAATCTGAGCAACAGCAGCTGGACGGGCGATCAGCGCCTGATCGGCTCCGGAAGCGCGACCAGCGCCGGCCTGATCGCTTCGCAATGGACGGGCGACCTGCTCGCCGACCCCGGCAACACCGCCGACGTGTCCCTGACGCAGGGCAGTCTCTGGACCGGCCTGGCGCGAAATGCGGCCGACATCACGATCGACGCCGACAGCGCCTGGAACCTGACCGGTGATTCCAACGCGACCGGCGCAGTGGTCAACGCCGGCGTGATCCAGTTCCTGGCGAGACAGGACGGCTACAGCACGCTGACGGTCGGCGGCTATACGGGCGGCGCAGGGAGCCGCATCGGCTTCAACACCTATCTCGGCGACGACGCCTCGCCCACCAACCTGCTGGTGATCAATGGCGGTCAGACCGGCGGCACGACCACCATCCTGGTCAACAATACCGGCGGCCCCGGCGCGCTAACCGCGGACGACGGCATTCGGCTGGTCCAGGTGACCGGCGGCGGCGCGACGACGGCCGAGGCCTTCACGCTGGGCCAGCGCGTCGTGGCGGGCGCCTATGAGTATCACCTCTTCCGGGGCGGCGACTCCGATCCGGGCGACTGGTTCCTCAGGTCTCATCTCAAGAGCGAGGATCCGAACGGGCCCGACATTCCGATCTATCGGCCTGAGACGCCGCTCTATGCGCCTATTCCTGCGATCGCGCGACAGATGGCCCTTTCAACCCTGGGGACGCTGCACGAGCGCGTCGGCGATCAGGAAAATCTGCGAGGCTCGGCGGAGCAGCGAACCTATATGAACGGCGCCTGGGGGCGACTGTTCGGGGCGCGGCTGAACAACCGATGGGGCGGAACGGCCGAGGCGCGGGCCGAG
Organism: Brevundimonas sp. SS2672; assembly: GCF_059579685.1. Lineage (NCBI taxonomy): Bacteria > Pseudomonadati > Pseudomonadota > Alphaproteobacteria > Caulobacterales > Caulobacteraceae > Brevundimonas > Brevundimonas sp. SS2672. The sequence continues at coordinate 814,705 of NZ_CM184201.1, forward strand.
GGCGATCTGGTCGGGTTCCAGACCGGGCTCGACCTCTTCCGGCGGACGACGGACAGCGGCCGTCGCGATCACGTCGGCCTGTATGTGGCCTATACCGACCACGACGCGTCGATGAGCGGCCTTGCACGCGGGATGCGCGATCTGGAGGTGGGCCGCCTGCAAACGGACGGCTCGTCTGTCGGGGCTTACTGGACGCATTTCGGCCCGACGGGCTGGTATGTCGATACGGTCCTGCAGCAGAGCTGGTACGACATGGAGGCGACGTCCCTTTATGGCTCCAGGGCCTCGACCGAGACGACCGGATACACGGCGTCGCTCGAGACCGGCTATCCCATCACCCTGCGAGAGAGCTGGCTGGTCGAGCCGCAGGCGCAGATCGTCTACCAGGATGTGCGGGTGGACGGGACGCAGGACCAGTATTCGAGCGTAGGCTGGGATGAAGGGGCGGCCTGGACCGGGCGGATCGGGGCGCGTCTGCAATATACCCGACGCGGCGCGCGCGGGACGCTTTGGCAGCCCTATGGAAGGATCAATCTCTGGCACGCCTTCTCCGGCCAGGACGGCGTGATCCTGGGGCAATCCTCCCCCGCGATCGAGAACCGGTTCGGCCACACGGCGCTGGAAGTCGGCGGCGGCCTCACCGCTCGCGTGAGCACGAACGTGAGCCTCTACGGCCAGGCCAGCCATCGGTGGACGATCGACGGCGACCAAAGCCGCCAGACCGCCACCGAAGCCGTCTTGGGTCTTCGTATAAACTGGTAGGGCGGAGGGAACCGCCCTCAGGGGCGGGTCGCCTCGTTGATCAGAGCGCGCGCCCGTTCCGCCGCCGCCTCGGTGGTCAGTTCGCCGGCGTTGATCTTGTCCGCCATCTCCATCAGAGCGGCGCTGGTGACGGCGCCGGTGTCGGCGACTTCCTGCACATGGACGCCGCCGTCGCGGGTGATGACGGCGTCCCAGGCGGCGCGGACCTCGGCCCAATAAGCCTTCGTCGCGGCCCAATAGTCGTCGCCGGGCTTGGGTTCGAAGGCGGCGGACGCGTCATAGGTGTTGACCACGTCCTCCTGCACCATGGCGCGAGGCTCGCCGCCGTCGCGGCCGGTCATCTTGACGTTGTCCTGGATATGGACCCAGCCGCCAGGACGGATGACGTGGCGATTGGTCCCGAGATAGCGATCGTAGACCGGGTTCCGCACGGCGTCGCGGCGAGCCAGGGGACGCCAGGTCGGGTCCGAGGTCCAGACCGTCATGCCGTTATCGTAGCTCCAGCGCCCCACGCCGCCGTAACGGGGCGAATCGTCTGTCTGCCAGACGGTCTGGGACCAGGCGCCCCGACGGTCCTCAGCGGACACAGTCGTCAGGGTCCACTGGTTGGGGCCGGCGTAGGTCAGGACGGTCTCGGGCTGATAGATCCAATCCTGGCGCCAGTGCTTGACGAGGATGGTCTGACCCTCGTGATACATGACCAGGATGTGCTGCAGGCTGATGCGGTCGCCCGTGTCATGGACGACGCGCACGATCTCCGTCCCGCCGGACGTCTTGGGTTCAAGCGGCTGATAGTCGGCTTGCAGGCCGACGGTTTCACGCATGTTGAAACGCACGCGATAGTCGCCGACCTGGGCCAGGATGGCCTGGCGGTCGCGTTCAAAGGCGCTGGCCGGGGCCGGTGACGACGCCTGGGTCTGGGGCGAGGTCGAGGCGAGGGGCAGGGCCTGGGCGGCGGAGGCACCGGTCAGCAGGGCCGCAGCGATCAGGATGGCGCGCATCGGTTGTCCGTTCTTGTGCAGGAGAGCTTCGCGTTTGTGGGTCATGAGGCGGTTCACAGGCGGATGTTCAGCGAGACGCCGACGTTGCGGCCCGGCTGGGTGAAGGCGTCGAGCGTGGCGGGGCTGGCGCCGACGGCGGGGCGGTTCAGGCCGCGCACGTCGCTCCACCAGGCGTATTTCTCGTCGAAGACATTGAAGACGCCGGCGCGCAGGGTGGCCCGCTCGGTCACGTTCCAGAAGGCGGTGACGTCCAGCAGGGTGAAGCGCTCGCCCGGCCAGCACAGGCCGCCGCCGCATTCATGGTTCGACTTGCGGTCCGACCAGGTGACGGTGGCGCTTCCGCCCCAGACGCCCGAGGGGGCGGCGTAGTTCAGCCCGCCGACCAGCTTGATCGGATCGACGCTGGTCAGGGCGCCGCGTTCGCCGTCCGTCTCCTGCTCGCCGTCTGCGAAGGAGGCGGCGACGATGGCCGAGAGGCCGTTGTCCCAGTGGATGTCGCCGCGCGCTTCCAGGCCCCAGATCTCGACCTTGGTCAGGTTGACGTACTGATAGATCAGCGGATCGACGCCCGGCACGCCGGTTCCGCGCACCACCACCTGATTGATGAAGTCGTCGTATTCCGTGCGGAAGGCCGTGGCCTGCAGCGAAAGGGCGCCGCCGAAGGCCTCCAGATTGCGGAAGCGGAAGCCGCCCTCGATGCTCTCGCTGGTCTCGGGCTTCAGGTCTGGATTGGGGATGGACTCGTAGCCGAACACCGGGTTGGCGAAGAAGTTGTTCACCTGCATGGGCGAGGGCGCTTTGAAGCCCTGGGCGTAGTTGGCGAAGACGCCGAAGTGGTCGTCCGCCCAGTAGATGGCGCCGATCTTGGGCGACAGATGGCTGTCGCTCTGGCCTTCGGCCGGGGCCGGGAACAGGGCGTCGGCCTTGGGCGTCAGCTCATACCAGTCGTAGCGCAGGGCCGGGATGATGCTGAGGCGGCCGCCCAGCAGATCGATCTCGTCCTGGATGAACAGGCCCGCCAGGTCGAACTCGGTCTTGGGGAACGGACGGGCGGGGAAGGGCTCGCCCATCGGCGGGACCGTGCCGTCGCGGATTCCTTCCTGGGTGGTGTGCGACCAGTCGGCGCCGAAGGTGACACGGTGGCGAACAGCCTCGCCGCCGAAGCTCTTGGAACCCTGCGCCGCCAGGCCCCAGACGGCGTTGTCGAAGGTCACGTCGCGGGTGCGATCGCCCAGCGTCGGACGCTGCTCATAGGTGAACTGGCGCGTCGTCGCATCCTGCCAGAAGACGGCGGCGGACCCGGAATCGAACCCCAGGAAGTCGTCGAAACGCCAGTCCAGGCTGACGCGGTCCCGCTGCGTCTCGTCCTGGGCGCTCAGGCCGGTGACGGAGGCGGAATAGCTGCTGAGCGCCTCGCCCTCCATGTCCTGGTCGAAGTGGTCGTAGGTCAGGCGCAGAGTGTGATTGGGCGCTGCGTCCCAGACCAGCTTGGCCAGCACGGCGTTGGAGGCGAAGTCCTGAGGGTTGGGCTGGGTGCGGGCCGCGCCGACGCCGCCCGTTTCGGCCATGTTCTCGGTCTCCTGGGAGTCGCGACGGGTGTAGGCCAGCAGGCCTGACAGGGGCCCGCTGCGCCCGGCCAAAGCCAGGCCTTCGGTCCAGCCCTCGTCGGCGGAGTTGTAGCCGACCCGCGCACGGGCGCCGAAGCTGCGGCCCGCCTCGATGAAGTCGGTCGGGTCCTTCGAGGTGAAGCTGACCGCCCCGGCGATGCCGTCCGAGCCGTAGAGGGCCGAGGCCGGACCGCGCAAAATCTCGACCGACTTGACCAGATCCAGATCGTTGTAGCCGCCGCGCCCCACAGCTTGCGCCCCGAAGGCGAAGCCGTCCGGCACCCGCACCCCGTCCTGCACGATCAGCACCCGGTTGCCGCCCATGCCGCGGATGGTGAAGCCCGAATTGCCGTCGCGTCCGGCGCCCGACAGGGCGGCCGAGAAGCGGGCGGGGCTGGTCGGAACGCTGACGCCCGGTTCGAACCGGATCAGGTCCTTGATGTCGGTGACCAGATTGGTCTCGATCGCCTCGGCGGTGATGACGCTGACGCTGGCCGGAACTTCATCGACGCGGCGTTCGGTGCGGGTGCCGACGACGGTGACGGGCGCCACCCGCACCGGCTGGTTCAGATCGATCGCGGAGGCAGCCTCCTCGGCGATGGCCGGGAAGGCGGCGGCGAGGGCTGAGAGCCCGGCGGAAATCATCAATAGCGAACGCATCGGCGGCACCCCGTTGGAAACAGGCTCTGCCTTTAATGCGAACGATTATCAGAATCAATCTAAGTTCTGTTGGGTCCCCAAATTCATAACCTGCCGCTCGAACATCACCGGCGCGGCATGGACCTGACCCTGACAAAAGAACGCCGCCCCTCTGGGAGGGGCGGCGCCAAATGGGGCCAGGAGAAGATTTCGCTCAGAAGGTGTAGCGAAGCCCCACGAAGAACTGCCGACCGGTGTGGCTGTAGACATTCAGGCGGTTGGAGGCGTCGACGTACTGGTGGTTGAACTCATCAGTCAGGTTGATGCCTTCGACGCTGAGCTTGAGCCTGTCGTTGATGTTGTAGGAGGCCTGGGCGTCGAAGTTCAGGGTTTCGTTGACGCCGGCGACCGAGTTGCCGTCCGCAGCGGGAACCCCTGTCAGATAGCCCTGACGATAGGCCGCCGACCCCCGCACCGAAAACTTGTCGGTTTCATAGTAGAGGGTGAAGTTGGCGGCGTTTTTGGACAGGCCGACCAGGGTCTCGTTGATGGTGGTCAACGGATCAAGGTTCTGGATGTAGGTGATGTCTGAATCGACGAAGGTGTAGTTCGCCTGAACGCCGAAATTCTCCATCCATCCGGGCAGGAAGTCGAGCCGCTTCTGGACGTTGATCTCGAAGCCCTTCAGCAGACCGCCTTCAGTGTTGATCGGCTGGGTGGTCCGGAAGAGGGTGTCGGGAGTGGCCAGCGAGCCGTCCAGCAGCGAATTCGGCAGGCCCAGTTCGCTGAAGGGGATGTTCTGCGTCAGGCTCTGAACGAAGGTGTTGATGTCCTTCACGAAGACGCCCACCGCAAAGAGGCTGTCCGCGTCCGGATACCACTCCAGGGACAGGTCCAGATTATCCGAACGCGTCGGGTCGATGTAGGGATTGCCGGTCGAATAGCTGAAGTTCGACCCCTGGATGCCGACGTCGCCGCCGGGCGTCAGGCTGGAGATGGAGGGACGGGCGATGGTCCGCGCGACGGAGACGCGTGCGATCAGGGTGTCGGTCAACTCAACCGCAAGGTTCGCCGAGGGAAGCCACATATCGTAGGTGCGATCGACATCGACGAGGGCGCTTCCAGCCGCCGTGGTTTCGTATCCTTGGGACCACTGTTCCGTGTTGACGTAACGAACCCCGGCGTCGCCCCGCCAGGGCAGACCGAAGGCGGTGAAACGGAAGTCCGCCTGGACGAAGGCTCCTGTGTCGGCCTCGTCGACATTGATGTATTGGCCGCGCGCCGAGGAGTTCTCAACCCCGGTCAGGGCGTAGATGCCCGTGTTGGAGTAGATGTCGTAGGCGTCGATGAATTTGTTGATGTCGGGCGCCAGCCATTGGGTGGACACGCCATCCGGCAGGCCCAGGCCGCGACCGAACCCGGAAAAGACGCGAGACACTTCGGCCAGTTGGGCGGGCGTCAGCGTGTCGACGATCGTTTCCCTGGTGCGATAGAGGCCGCGCGAGGCGAAGGTGAACTTGCGGTAGTCTACGCCAGCCTTGATCGTCAGATTGTCGTTCAGGTCATACTCGCCGAACACCTTGGCGGTCTTGAAGGTGTTTTCCACCGAATTGGGTCGGATGCGAACTTCGGATGTCCCGTTGATCATCGACCAGTTGGCCGGATCGGTCAGGTCGAGATCCGAAGTCGATCGCGGGCGTCTTTGACCGGAAGTCATAGGAGAAGCCGTTGGTGTTGGCCCGATCGAAGGTGATGATGGTCGAAACCGGGTTGTTGAAGTCGGACTTGGAGTAGCCCCCGACGAAACCGGTGCGGAAACGATCGGTCCAGTTGCGGTTCGCGGTCAGGGTGTACTGCTGGAACTCGGTCTGGAGTTCGTCATGGGCGGATTGCGTGCGCACGTCCACCGCATCCATCACGGCGGCGACGATGTTGCGGCCGTCGACGACGCCGGACCGGATGATCGTCTGCGGCTTGCCGGCGCCGGAACGGCTGAGGCCGATGGCCTGCAACTGGGCTTCGTCGCGCGTGGACTTCACGTCTGAATAGAGGATGTCGAACGTAATGGTCGAGCGGTCGTCCGGACGGAACTGCAGCGATCCGGTCAGGCCCAGACGTTCCGTGTTGTGATCGTATTGCACATACGACGGCAGGCGGGGGTGGAAGAGGCCGGTGGTGGCGCTGGTGTTGTTGATCTGGTCAATCGTGAAGCCGTCGATCGTCGACGCTGAGTTGAAACCCCCGTTGGCTCCGCCGGCGCTCCAGCGCGTGATGTTGGCGCCTTCCTCCAGGATATGGCGCTTCTCATAGGCGGCCGAGAACAGGGCGCCGAAACGGCCGTCCGCCCAGGTGTTGGAGGCGAGCAGGGTGAAGCGCGGCTTCACGTCGCGCGCCAGATCATTGTAGCTGCCCTGAATGCCCATCACGAGCGTCGGTTCGCGATAGTCAAAGGGGCGGGCGGTCTGAAGATCGACCGTCGCGCCGAGCGAACCTTCCTCGACGTCCGCCGAGGCCGACTTGCGCACCGTCAGGCTGTTGAAAAGTTCCGAGGCGAACATGTTGAAGTCGAAGCCGCGCGTGCGGTTCGTGCCGCCGGCGTTGACCGTGCCGCCCGTGGTGGCGATGGCCTCCATGCCGTTGACGCGGACGCGGGTGTATTCGGATCCCAGTCCGCGGACCGAAATCTGGCGGCCTTCGCCATTGGCGCGAGTGATGGCCACGCCGGGCACGCGCTGGAGAGACTCGGCGAGATTCAGGTCGGGGAAGTCGGCGATGTCCTCGGCCTTGATGACGTCGACGACGCCCGATTCACGTCGTTTCGCGTTCACGGCGCTCTGTAGCGACGCCCGGAAGCCGGTGACCACCACCTCATCGACCTGGGTGGCGGGGCCGCCCTGAGCAGATGTGTCGCTGGACTGCGCATAGACGCCCCCGGCGCTGGCTATCAATACGGCCAGGGCCGACGCCCCCGTCTTGAGCGCAAATTGGAAATCATGCGTGAAACGCATCGCCTCTTCCCTCCCTATCGCCCGCGTTTCGCGGGTCTCTCTATGGCGCATGGACTGACGTCGCTGCACGGCCGCCAGCTTGTCGCAAAACCCTCAAACAGGACGATAGGTTGACCGGATCAATGCACGCCAATCCGAAGAGGGCATCAACCGATGCGTCCTGCGCACTGATCGCGCTTTGATACCGGTTACCTATCCATGCCGTCTTTGTATCGATCTATAGGTGTTTTGGCTTAGACGAGTTGCCGACTTCCTGCCTATCGTCACGGTCAAGGCGCACGCAGAGGCGCCGTCAAGGGAGAGACGGCCAGCGACGATCGGCGTCCTCGGTCCTGTCTCGCAGATCAAGGAAGCGCATCAAGATGACCGACGGGACAGCTGCGTCCGCCGCCCCCCAAGCCCAGCGCCGCACACGGGTCCGATACGGCATCCTGCTGCTGATCTTTCTTCTGACCACGATCAACTACGCCGACCGGGCGACCTTCTCCATCGCGGGCGACGCCGCCTCGCGCGACCTGGGGCTGAGCCCGGTCGAGATGGGCTACATCATGTCGGCCTTCGCCTGGGCCTATGTGATCGGACAGATACCGGGCGGGGTGCTGCTCGACCGGTTCGGCACCAAGATCGTCTACACCCTCGCCATCGCGGCCTGGTCGCTGTTCACCCTGTTGCAGGGCTTTTCGGGCTTTCTGACCGGCGGGCTGATCTTCGCGGGCCTGTTCGCCATGCGCTTCATGGTGGGCTTGGCCGAAAGCCCGTCGTTCCCAGGCAACGCCCGTATCGTGGCCGCCTGGTTCCCTGGGTCGGAGCGTGGCACCGCTTCGGCCATCTTCAACTCTGCGCAGTATTTCTCGCTGGTGGTCTTCGCCCCCTTCATGGGGTGGTTGGTGCATACCTTCGACTGGCATTCGGTCTTTTTCGTTATGGGGGGGCTGGGCCTGCTCGCCGCCCTGGTGTTCTGGAAGATGGTTCACAGCCCCATCCAGCATCCGCGCATCGGCAAGGCCGAGCTGGACTACATCGAGGCTGGAGGCGGCCTGATCCGCATGGAGGACAGGACCATCTCCAAGTCGGCGGCCTTCACCTGGGACAATGTCAGGCAGGTGCTGGGCAGCCGCATGCTGATGGGCGTGTTCATCGGCCAGTACGGCATCAATGTGCTGACCTATTTCTTCGTCACCTGGTTCCCGATCTATCTGGTGAAGGAGCGGGGGCTGAATATCCTGGAGGCCGGTTTCGCCGCGGCCGCTCCGGCTCTGTGCGGTTTCGTCGGCGGGGTTCTGGGCGGGGTCATCTCCGACGCCCTGCTGAAGAAGACCGGCTCCCTGACCATCGCGCGCAAGACGCCTTTGCTGATCGGCATGGTGCTGTCGGCCCTGATCATCGCCTGCGCCTATATCGATCACTCCGGCCTGATCATCCTCGTCATGGCGCTGGCCTTCTTCGGCAAGGGCATCGCCTCCCTGGGCTGGGCGGTGGTGTCCGACACCTCGCCGCGTGAGTTCGTCGGCGTGACCGGCGGCATCTTCAACACCTTCGGCAACTCGGCCGGCATCGTGACGCCGATCGTCATCGGCTACATCGTGGCCGCGACCGGTTCGTTCGACGGCGCCCTGTGGTTTGTGGGGGCTCACTGCCTTCTGGTGATCGCGGCCTATTTCCTGATCACCGGCAAGATCGAGCGTCTGACGTTGACGGCGGCTCAGGACACGACGGCATGAGGATGAACCGCAGAAACATTCTGGCCGGAGCGTCTGTCGCCGTTCTCGGTGCGGCCCTGAACCCGAAGGCGGCGCAGGCCGCGCCCCTGCGTATCGCTTCGCCCATGGCGGCGCCGACCTGGGCCTTGCTCCAACGGGAGCTCCTGCGCGCCAACACGGAAGCGTGCGAGGCCTTCTACGCCCGCTATTTCGACGAGCGCGGCTATTTCCTGTGCTTCGAGCGGTGGGGCGCCAACGACGGCCCCGACGACGCCATCGAGAACGTCAACGGCTGGCCCCTGCTGCACGCCATGGGCGCGCCCGACCGACTGAAGACCATGTACACCCAGGCCTGGGAAGGACATCTGCGGCAATACACCGAGGCCAGAACCGTCGAGGTCGAGATAGCCCGGCAAGGCATGTTCTATAAGGAGTTCAACGTTCAACTCGACTGGCAGCATCACGCCGAAGAGATGACGCTGTTCAATGTCCAGGGCCTGTCCGATCCCGACAATCCGCGCCTGCGCGACCGCGCCCGCCGCTTCGCCGGTCTTTATATGGGCGAAGATCCGGACGCGCCGAACTATGACCCCCGGCATCGGGTCATCCGCAGTCTGATGAACGGTTCGCGCGGACCGATGCTGCGCAAGGCGACGGCCTTGGACTGGGCGGGCGATCGTTTCGATCCGACCGGCTTCTTCATGGAGCATGGCGAGGAGACCTATGAAGAGACGCTCGAGCACTATGAGGAGTACACGGACGTCGTCGGCGACCATCCGCTGAACCTGCTCTCCACGAGCCTGGCGCTGAACGCCTATATGCTGGAGCAGGAACCCAAATACCGGCAGTGGCTGTTGACCTACATCGACGCCTGGGCCGAACGGGCCAGGGCCAACGACGACATCCTGCCTTCGAATATCGGGCTGGACGGCGTGATCGGATCGGCCGCCGACGGCAAGTGGTGGGGCGGCGCCTATGGCTGGGGCTTCAGCCCGGTCAACCCGGTCACGGGCAAGCGCGAGGACCGCAACCGCGTTCCGCGTACGGCCATGGGTTTCTTCAACGCCTATCTTCTGACCGGCGACGACAAATATCTTCAGACGTGGCGCGCCCAGGCCGACCGCATCAACGCCCAGCGTCGAACCGTCGACGGCAAGATCCAGACTCCGACCATGTATGGCGAGAGCGGCTGGTACGGTTGGCGAGACGGTCTGCACATAGCCAATTCGCTCGACATCTGGTGGTTCTCGATGAAGGAGAGCGACCGTCGTCGTGCGCCGGATCATCCGTGGGTCGCCTATCTGGAAGGCCGCAATCCGGACTGGGTCGAGACGGCGCTTCGGGCCGACCTGGCGCGAGTGGCCGAGGCGGCCCGCAAGCAGCGCGAGGATACGACCACGCCCGATACTCGCCTGGCGGACGGGGTGATGGATCAGAACCCGGCCCAGGTCATGGCCTTGATGCATCAGACCATGGGCGCCATCCATATCGCCCGACCGTCATGGGCGGGCGCCGGCAGCGCCAATGTGGGCGGCTCGCCCCTTTACGCCCGTTTGCGGTATTTCGATCCGGACGCCCGTCGCGCCGGCCTGCCGCCGGATACAGCAGCCCTGATCGATCGGATGACGGCGGACGAAACGGGCGTCACGGTGGTCAATCTGAGCCAGACCCGGACGCGGACGGTGACGGTGCAGGGCGGCGGCTATGGCGAGCACCGGATCAAGGATGTGCGGATCGGCGACGCGCGCCATGCGGTGAATGACTCCGCCTTTACCCTGAGCCTGGCGCCGGGATCGGGCGCACGGCTGGTGCTGAGCATGGAGCGCTACGTCAATCAGCCGACGCTGACCTTCCCATGGCGACGCTGATCCGGCGCGGCTTCGCCGCATCGACGTTCGTCTTGACGCTCGCCCTGACGACAGGCGCCGCATCGGCGAATGACGAGCCGCACTGGGTTGCGGCCTATGCCTTCGCGCCCTCGGCGGAGATGGGGCCTGTGGGGCCGGCCTCGGCGCCCAGTCCGAACGACCCGCGCGGTCCGCTTGGGCCGGAGGCGGTGCAGGACGTTCGCCTGACTCATATCGTGACCGTCGCCGCGTCCGGCCGGCGGGTCCGGCTGAAACTGTCCAACACCCATGGCGCCGAGCCGGTGCGGATCGGCGGGGTGAGCATCGAGCACAATGGCGCGCGCCACCCGGCGCGCTTCGACGGGACGCCTTCGGTTGTCATTCCGGCGGGGGCGTCATGGCTTTCCGACCCGCTCGACCTGACGGTCGAAGCCCTGGACGCGCTCGCGGTCAGCATCGACCTGCCCGAGCGGACGCGCCTGCCGACGCACCGTTGGCGGCAGACTCTGACGAACGCCGACGGCTCAACCGGTCAGCCCATGCGACTTGGCGTCCTGCTGTCGGCTGTCGAGGTCGAAAGCGCCTTTCCGCCCGGCGTCATCGTAGCGTTCGGCGACTCGATCACCGAGGGGACCGGCGCCCTGCCCGGCGGTGCGGGGGGCTGGCCGGAACGGCTGGCGAGGCGCATGGTCGAAGCGAAACGTCCATGGGCCGTCGTCAATCTGGGCATCGGCGGCAACCGTCTGTTGCATCGAGGCTCGGGTCCGTCAGGCCTCGAAAGGTTGGACGCCGACGCCCTGGCGCAGTCCGGCGCGCGATGCCTGATCCTGCTGGAAGGGGTCAATGACATCGGCCGTCCGTCGCGGGCGGCCTACGCCCACCAAAAGGTCGAGGCCGCCCAGTTGATCGCCGCCTATCGTCAGGTGATCCAGCGCACCCGCGCCGCCGGGTTGAAGGCGGTCTTGGCGACTATCCCGCCATTTGAAGGGGCTTCCTATTTCACGGCCGAAGGTGAGGCGACGCGCGCCGCCGTCAATCAGTGGCTGCGCCAGCAGAGCGAGGCCGACGGTCTGATCGATTTCGACGCCGTCCTGCGCGCCCTCCAGGCGCCGTCGCGCATGCGCCAGGCGTTTCACAGCGGCGACTGGCTGCATCCGTCCGACGCCGGCTATCAAGCCATGGCCGAGGCCATTCCGCTCGACGTCTGCGGCTAGGCGCCTCAAGTCCCCTTCTTCAGGAAGGGCGCGGTCTGGAACAGGCGGCGTTCTTCGGCGCGCGGATCGTTCTCCGTGCGGCTTTCGACGTCGAAGATCATGGTCTGGCGTTCGGGCAGGGTATAGCAGCCCCATGTCGGGATAGCGGCGTTGTTCGGATCACCGGTTCGCGCAAAGGCGATGAAGGTCTCGCTCATCGCCTCGGCGACCTGCTGGGCCTCCGGTCCGCTTCCGGCGCGCGAGCCGGGCTTGTCGCAATTGTCGAACGCCAGACCGATGTCGAAGCCGTGATAGGCGCCCAGCCGCGGCTCGACCGGCGATCCGAAGTCCAGTTGATACATCCACGTAGGACCGTTCTGCTTGGCGCGCTCCTCGGCCTGGATCAGATGACCGGGGCGTGACCGACCACAGGTCGCGGCGGCGAAGAAGACTTCGCTCGGCGTCATCTGCGGGAAACGCCGACGATACCAGTCGACGACGTACTTGGCGTTCATGTCGAGCACGAACTCGGGCGCCAGCTTGGCCGCCACTGTGTCCCAGGTCAGGCGGAAATTACGCTCGTCTCCCGCCGTGAAGCTGCGCGCCTCGTCATGGGTGTTGCCGATGATCATCGGGATGTGGGCGCTTTCGGCCGGAGCGTCCGGTACGAACGGATGGCGGGGCAGGACGTCATGGTCCATCACCGACCAGAAATAGACGTCGTCGCCCTCCTCGATCGGGTCCTTCATGCGCAACCCCTCGACCAGCCGCTCGGTCGGCAGGTTCGCCAGTTCCGCTGCGCGCTCGGGGGACAGGCTCAGATGATCGAGGTAGCGCCGCATGCGACGCTCCGCGTGTTGCGGCCCCATGGCCGTCACGTGCTGGCCGCTCATGGTGATGACGCGATGGTAGAGACCCGACGCGAGCGGCATGGCCATCAGGGTCACCAGTTTGCCGCCGCCGCCCGATTGACCAAAGACCGTGACATTGCCGGAATCTCCGCCGAAGGCCGAGATATTGTCCCGCACCCATTGCAGCGCCAGGATCAGATCCAGATTGCCCACGCTGCCTGAAGCCGCATAGGCGCTGCCCAGAATCTGGCCCAGGCCGTTATAGCCGAAGACGTTCAGCCGGTGATTGAGCGTCACCACCACCACATCGCCGCGTCGGCAAAGGGCCACGCCGTCATAGAGGGGGCTTGAACCGGAGCCGTTGGCGTGGGCGCCGCCATGCACATAGACCATGACGGGACGCGCGCCGCCGTCGGCCAGGGCAGGAGTCCAGACGTTCAGGAACAGACAGTCCTCGCTCTGGTTCGGCTCATTGCTTTTCTGGGGCGAGGCCGCCCCGTATTCAAAGGCCGGCGCGATGTCCGACCACGGTTCAGGCGCCAGCGCGGGCTGGAACCGTCTCGGCTGGGTGTCGGCGCCGTAGCGTACTCCCTTGAAGACCTTGATCCCGCGATCCACGGAGCCTCGCACGCGTCCATGACGCGTCGTCGCCACCGGGGTGGCGCTGTCGGCATGAACGCCGCCGGCCATGGCTGACAGCGCCGCCGCGCCGCCTAGCGCGCATACGGTCCGCCTGCTGATCGGATCGCTCATGGTCGTCTCCTTTGGGGTCAGGTCGCCTCGGCCGCTGGATCGGCGTCGGAGGCGGGGTCCGTCTCGAACAGATCAAGCAGGGGCTTCAGACTGGGATTGTCGTTATCGCGTCGCCAGGCGACGTAAAGCTCGACCGGTCGAGCGGGATCGATGTCCAGCGGACGGAACTCGACGCCTTCGAAATGCAGGCGCATCGCGGCCTCGGGAACGATCGCCGCGCCGATGCGGGCATGCACCAGAGCCAGGATCGAGTGGATCTGACTCATGTGCTGAACCTGGTGCGGGGATACGCCCGCCTTGTCGAACAGGCCGGCCAGCATGCTGTGAAAATAGCCGGCCCCCTCGGGCGCATACATGATCATCGGGCGGCCGTCGAAGTCGCCGAGCGACAGGACTGGCTTGTCAAGCCGCGGATCGCCGGACGGGAGGGCGGCGACCAGGCTCTCGTTCATCACCCTGATCTTGTCGAACTCGGGCCGGTTCAGCGGGGGGCGGATCAGGCCGAGGTCGATGCGTCCCGTCAGCAGGGCTTCGATCTGCTCGCCCGTCACCATCTCGCGAAGGGCCAGGTCGACGCCGGGCAGTCGCGTACGCGACAGTTCGACCAGTTGGGGCAGGAAGCTGTAGCCGGACGCCGCCGTGAAGCCGATGGCGACCCGGCCCTCTTCGCCGCTGGCGATGCGGCGAGTGGTCAGAGAGGCTGTCTCGGCCAGACGCAGGATGCGTCTGGCCTCGATCAGGAAGGATCGGCCGGCCGGAGTCAACCGGACCGAACGGCTGGTGCGGTCCAGAAGAACCACGCCTAGAATGCGCTCCAGCAGTTGCACTTGGCGGCTGAGGGGCGGCTGGGTCATGTTCAGCCGCTGGGCCGCCCGACCGAAGTGAAGCTCTTCGGCCACCGCCACGAAACAGCGCAACTGGCTCAGTTCAAACATGATCGGCCCTCCCTTGAACCGAGGAGCCTAGAAGCTTCGGTTCAAGGGGAACAGCGCGGCCTGCGAGGGCCGGGTCAGCCGTTGGCCCTCAACTTGGCCGCCTGCGGCTGGATGCGGGCGATCAGGGCCTCCAGCTCGGCGAACTCTTCCGGCTTGAGGTCGACCAGCGGGGTGCGAACGGGACCGGCGCTGCGGCCGATCGCGGTCATTCCCGCCTTGACGATAGAGACGGCGTAGCCTTTGCCCTTGTTGCGAATGGCGATGTAGGGCAGCACGAAATCACGCAGACCCGCCATGATCGTCGCATGATCGCGTGCGCGCACCGCCTTGTAGAAGCTCTGCGCGAACTCCGGCACGAAGTTGAAGATGGCCGAGGAATAGGTCGTCACGCCCATTTCCAGATAGGCGGGGGCGAAGGTCTCTGCTGTCGGCAGGCCGCCGATGTAGGTCAGACGATCGCCCATTCGGCCATAGATCTGCATCATCAACTCAATGTCGCCGACGCCGTCCTTGAACCCGACCAGGTTCGGGTTGCGCTCGCACAGCTTTTCGAGCGTGTCCGCGTTCAGAATGCCGTTGTCGCGATTATAGACGATGACGCCGAGTTTGGTCGCCTTGCAGACGGCCTCGACATGGGCCGCCAGGCCTTCTTGCCCGGCGAACATCAGATAGGGCGGCAGGAGCAGCACGCCGTCAGCGCCTGCGGCCTCGGCCGACTGCGCCATCTCGACCGCCGCCGCAGTGCCGTGGCCCGCCCCGGCGATGACCGGAGTGCGCCCCGCCGTTTCGGCCACGGCGGCCTTGACCACCGCCTCGATCTCGGCAGGTTTCAGTGAGAAGAACTCGCCCGTGCCGCCCGCTGCGAAAAGCCCGGCCAGTTGGTTCTGAAGCATCCAGTCGCAATGCTCGCGGTAGGCGCTTTCCACAAAACGCCCCTGGGCGTCGAAATGAGTGACTGGAAAGGACAGCAAGCCGCCGCCGATCGTTTCCGCCAACTCCTTCGGCGTCATTCTGGACATGGTTTTTCCTTGATCTGGAAGACATCCCCGACGGCGTCTTCACCTGTGTCTGGAAGAGACGGTATCGAGGCGGACCATTCCGGTCTAAGCCAAAGAAGCTATCGACCTATGCTTCTTTTGGCTTGATCGATGGGCGCTGATTAATGCGCAAACGCTCTGGATCCATGTCGACTTCGGGGGTTCGCTTAGGTTGATCGGGTGCTTAGGCTTCGGTTGTTCCCACGCTTTCCAGATCAGAGATTTCCCCATGACCGAGACGCTTGAGCTATCGCACTGGATCGGCGGCGAGAAGATCGCCGGGTCGCGGCCGGGCGAGAGCCTGAACCCGTCCGATACGCGTCAGGTCGTGGCGCGCACGCCCAAGGGCGGGGCGGCCGAGGTGGATCAGGCGGTCCAGGCGGCGCGCGCCGCCTTCGGCCCCTGGGCCGACGCCGCGCCCGAGGTCCGCTCGGACATCCTGGACCGGGCCGGGACCCTGCTGATGGAGCGGCGCGAGGCGGTCGGCCGCCTGCTGTCGCGCGAAGAGGGCAAGACCCTGGCCGAGGGCATAGGCGAGACCGCCCGCGCCGCCCGCATCCTCAAGTTCTTCGCCGGCGAAGCCCTGCGCCTGCACGGCCAGAACCTGGCCTCGACCCGGCCGGGCGTCGAGATCCAGACCTATCGCCAGCCGGTCGGGGTGTTCGGCCTGATCACCCCGTGGAACTTCCCCATCGCCATTCCGGCCTGGAAGATCGCCCCGGCCATCGCCTTCGGCAACACCGTGGTCATCAAGCCCGCCGGTCCGACCCCGGCCACGGCCGAGGCCCTGATCGCCATCCTGCATGAGGCGGGCCTGCCCGGCGGCGTGGTCAACATGGTCATCGGCGACGGCGACGTCGGCCGCGCCATCGTCGCCCATCCGGACGTGGACGGAATCAGCTTCACCGGCTCGCAGAAGGTCGGCGCCGGCGTGGCCGAGGGGGCGATGAAACGCCAGGCCCGCGTGCAGCTGGAGATGGGCGGCAAGAACCCGCTGATCGTTCTGGACGACGCCGATCTGGAGCGCGCCGTGGCCATCGCCCTGGACGGCAGCTTCTTCGCCACCGGCCAGCGCTGCACCGCCTCCAGCCGCCTGATCGTGCAGGACGGAATCCACGACCGCTTCGTCGCCGCCCTGGCCGAGAAGGTGAAGGCTTTGCGCGTCGGCGACGCCCTCGACCCTGCGACCCAGATGGGCCCCGCCGTGACCGAGGCCCAGCGCCAGACCGCCTATGACTACATCGACATCGCCCGCGACGGCGGGGGCCGCGTGCTGGCGGGCGGCGAACGTCTCAGCCTCGACAAGCCGGGCTGGTACGTCCAGCCGACCCTGATCGTCGACACCCAGGCCGACGCCCGCATCAACACCGAGGAAGTGTTCGGCCCCGTCGCCTCGACCATCCGCGTCGCCTCCTATGAAGAGGCCCTGGCGGTCGCCAACGGGGTGGAGTTCGGCCTGTCGGCGGGCATCGTCACCCAGTCGTTGAAACACGCGCGCGACTTCCAGCGCCGCGCCAAGGCGGGCATGACCATGGTCAACCTGGCCACGGCGGGCGTCGACTACCACGTCCCCTTCGGCGGCACGAAGAAGTCCAGCTACGGCCCCCGCGAACAGGGCTTCGCCGCCGCAGACTTCTACACTCTGACCAAAACCAGCTACTCCGCCGGGTGAGACGGGCGGCGCGCTAGGGGCCGCCGCGCTTGCCGTGCTTCAAGGATGAGGCTGCGGCCGGAAAATAGGGTGTGGTGCGAGGAAGTTTCGCCTATTCGCCGCCGCAGCTTCATTCGGCTGTGACCGGCTCGTCGCGCACGCGACATTCAGCATCTCTAGGTCTGATCCGCTTTCTCAGGGGGTAAGACCATGAAGCCGATCAGCCTCAAGCGTGGATTCCTGGCGGGCACCGCCGTAGCGGGTCTGATGGCGGCCGGCGCCGCCCACGCCCAGAGCGTTTCGCCGGGAGAGGCGACGACCGCCGTGGACGACATCGTGGTGACGGCCCAGCTGCGCGCTCAGGACCCGATCGAGGTGCCCTTCGCCCTGACGGCCTACAGCGGCGACTTCCTGGAAAACCTGGGCGTGCAGGAGTTCGACCAGCTGTCGGCCTTTGTGCCGGGCTTCCTGGTGCAGAACCAGTCGCCGAACAATCCGGGCTTCGTGATGCGCGGCATCACCTCTGACTCGGGCGCCGCCACCGCCGAGCCGCGCGTGTCGGTGTTCCAGGACGGGGTGTCGATCTCCAAGTCGCGCGGCTCCTATGTCGAGCTGTTCGACATGGAGCGGGTCGAGGTGGCCAAGGGGCCGCAGTCGACCCTCTATGGCCGCGGCGCCCTGATCGGCGCGGTCAATCTGGTGCAGAACCGCGCCCGTCCGGGCCGGTTCGACGCCGGCGCTCGCATCGAGGCGGGCGACCTGGACTATCGCGCGGTCGAGGGCTTCGTGAATGCGCCGGTAGGCGAAACCGGCGCCTTGCGCCTGGCGGCGCGGATGAAGACGCGCGGCGGCACGGTCGAGAACCTGCTGGGCGGGGAGGACTATAACTCGATCGAGACCAAGGCGCTGCGCCTGTCGGGCGCCTGGGCGCCGACCGACAACCTGCGCGCCGATCTGATTGCCAACTATCAAACGGATTCGGCCAGCGGCACCTCGTTCAAGTCGATCGCCTATGATCCGTTCGATCCGAAAACGGGCGCGTCTCTGGGCGGTCGGGCGCCGTGGGACGGCGCGGCCCTGACGCCGGGCGCCGATTTCGACGGCGGCGTCGGCCTGGGCCTGGATCGCGAGGTCTGGGGCGTGACGGGCCTGGTGAAGTGGGACCTGTCGCCGTCGCTGACGCTGAACTCGACCACGTCCTATCGCCAGTTCGACTCGACCGAGGTGTTCGATCCGGACGGCACGCCGCTGCCCCTTCTGACGGCGGCCGAGCACGCCTATGGCGAACAGTGGAGCCAGGAGTTCCGCCTGAACTTCGACAACGGCGGCCGCTTCTCGGGCTTCGTCGGCGCGGGCTATTTCAACGAGGAAGGCTTCCAGCGGATGCCGACTCAGTTCGACGAGCGTCTGGCCCTGCTGCAACTGGCGACGCCGCTGGGCGACCAGCGATTGAAGATGATTTACGCCGCGCCGACGCCGTTGCTGATGGGCGGCATTCTTCAGTCCATGCTGCCTGCCGCAGCGCATCCGCTGATCCCCGGCATCGTCGGCAATCTGAAGCCCGCTCACATCGAGACGGCGACGAACCGGGCCGATCTGACCTCCTATGATCTGTTCGGCGATCTGACCTTCAAGGCGACCGATCGGTTGGAGTTCTCGGGCGGGGTGCGCTGGACGCGCGACGACAAGACTACGGGTTATTCGGCGGCGGTGCTGAACGGCCGTTCCATCGCCGGCGGCCTGGTGGCGGTGCAGACCCTCGGCGTTCAGGCCCAGCAACTGGCGCAGGCCGGAGACCTGGCCGGCGCTCAGCGGCTGCAACAGCAGATCACGGCCATCCTGACGGGGCTGGCGACGCCGGGAGCGGCCGACCTGCCGCTGGCCTCGGGCTTGCCTCTGTTCGCGCTGACGGCTCAGCCGACCGCCAATAACGGCGACCTGATCCAGGCGGATCACGAGGACGACGGCTTCACCTGGCGTCTGACGGCGCGCTACGCCGTGTCGGACGACGCCAGCCTCTACGCCAACTATGCGCGCGGCCGTCGCCCCGAGGTGCTGGAGGTGCGCGGCCCGTCCGTGCCGCTGGGCGCCCCGACCTTTGAAGTCATCCCCGCCGAGACCGTCGACAGCTTCGAGGTCGGCTACAAGGCGGCGCTGATGGATCGCCGCCTGCGTCTGGACGGGGCGGTGTTCCACTACGCCTACGACAACTTCCAGACGACCGAACAGGACGGCACGCGCTTCGTCACCGTCAATGCGGGCAAGGCCAACGCCTATGGGTTTGAAGGCCAGGTCGCCTTCGCCGCGACGCCGACCTTTGATCTGTTCGGCACCTACGGCTACAACCACTCGCGCTTCGACGGCGGCGCGCGCGACGGCAACCGCTTCCGCCTGTCGCCGGATCACATGGCCTCGATCGGCGCGACCTGGCGCCTGCCGATCGAGACCGGGACCATCGAGATCCAGCCGACCTACACCTGGCAGTCCAAGGTCTTCTTCGATGACGACAACGACCGCCCGGACCTGCAGACCGGCAACTTCGTCGCCGACACGGTGCAGGACGAATATCAGGACGGCTACGGCCTGCTGAACCTGCGGGTGCGCTACGCCCCGTCGTCGGGGAACTGGGGCGTCGAGGCCTTCGGCGACAACCTCCTGGACGAGGAATACATCAAGGACGCGGGCAACACCGGTGATGCGCTGGGCCTGCCGACCTTCATCGCCGGACGAGGCGCCAGCTACGGCGTCGCCTTCACCCTGCGCTACTGAGGACCAGAGCCATGACCATGAACCGTCGCGGCCTTCTGGGCCTGTTCGGCGCGGGCGCGGCGGCGGGCTGCGCCACGGTCCCGACGGGCGAAGGCGTCGCTGTCGCCTTCGCCCACGGCGTGGCCTCGGGCGATCCGGCGACCGACCGGGTGATCCTGTGGACGCGCGTCACCCCGGCGGGCGGCCATGCGGGGCCGGTCTCGGTCGCCTGGCGCGTACTGGACGGGGAGGGGGACCGCGTCGTCGCCTCGGGCCGGTTCGAGACGGGGCCTGAGCGCGACTATACGGTCAAGATCGACGCGGCGGGCCTTCGCCCCGGTCGCGACTATCGCTACGACTTCGCTGTGGGCGAGACGCGCTCGCCTGTGGGCCGCACCCGCACCCTGGCGGCGGAGGGCGTCGCGCCGGTCAATCTGGCGGTGGTGTCGTGCCAGCTGCACCCCGGCGGCCTGTTCAACGCCTATGAGGCGATCGCCGCCCTGCCGACCCTCGACGCCGTGGTCCATCTGGGCGACTATATCTACGAATACGGGGCGGATTCCGACGCCTACGGCATGGCGACCGGGCCGAAGCTGGGCCGCGTGCCCGAGCCGGCGCACGAGATCGTCTCCCTGGCCGACTATCGGCTGCGCCACGCCCAGTACAAGCGCGACGCCGACCTCCAGGCCGCCCACGCCCGCGCGCCCTTCATCTGCGTCTGGGACGATCACGAGACGGCCAACGACGCCTGGCTGCACGGCGCCGAGAACCACCAGCCCGAGACCGAAGGCGACTTCGCCCAGCGCAAGGCGGCGGCGCTGAAGGCCTATTATGAGTGGATGCCGATCCGCGAAGCCGCGCCCGGCGCGTTGAAGGAGGCGATCCATCGCAGCTTCCACTTCGGCGACCTGGCCAGTCTGATGATGGTCGAGACCCGCCTGACCGGCCGCACCGAACCGTTGGCCTATGACAGGGATCTGACCGCCAAGGAGGGACCGGACGGCGAGGCGGTGCTGGACCTGGACGCCTTCCGCGCCAAGTTGAACGACCCGGCTCGCGACCTGATGGGGGCGCAGCAGCGCGACTGGCTGAAGCGCGAACTGACCGCCTCCAAGGCCAAGGGCCGTCCGTGGCAGGTGCTGGGCAATCAGGTCGTCATGGCGCGCGTGGCCGGTCCCGACGTGTCTCGCACCCTGACCGAGGCTCAGGTTCAGGGCCTGATGGCCCAGATCCCCGAGGCCTATCGCGACCAGTTCGAACAGGCCCTGTTCCTGTTCAAGATGGGCCTGCCGTTCAACCTCGACGCTTGGGACGGCTATCCGGCCGGGCGCGAACGGCTCTACGCCGCCTTCGCCGAGGCGGGGGTGCAGCCCATCGTCCTGGCCGGCGACAGCCACGCCTTCTGGGTCAACGAGCTGAAGGACGCGAACGGCGCGCGCCGGGCGGTCGAATTCGGGACCAGCGCGGTCTCCAGCCCCTCGATCGGCGACGCCATCGGCGGCTTCCCTCTCGGTGCGGCGCTGATGCAGGCCAATGACGAGGTGCGCTTCTGCGACCAGTCGGCCAAGGGCTTCATCCTGCTGACCCTGACCGAAGACCGGGCCGAGGCGGCCCTGATGCAGGTCTCGACCATCTTCGCCAAGCCGTTCGAGGTGACGACGTTGAAGCGCGTCGGCGTCAGCCGCGCCGATGGGGCGATCACCGGCGTCTGAGCCGAGCCGTCTAGGCGCCGGTGTCGCAATCGTTTGGGCCGACAAAGTCCTCCACCAGGTCGGACAACTGCAGGAGCAGCGCCTCGAACGCCGGTGTCACGGTTTGGAGTTCACGCAGGTTGCGCGCCGAAAGCGTCGCCAGAACGGCCTCGCCCCTGGCCGTCAGGCGCACATGAACCTTGCGCCGGTCATGGACGGCGATGTCGCGTGTGATCAGGTCTGCCGCGACCAGGCGGTTGACCAGTTCGGCCGTGCTGTGGGGGCGTAGCAGCAAGCGGTTGGCCAGGTCACCGACCGTCATCTCACTGGTGAAACTCTGCGCCTTGATCGCCAGCAAGGCCTGATGTTGCTGGGATGTCAGGCCTGCCGCCTTGGCTCCCTGTTCGGCGAAGGCCAGGTACCGCCTGATGGTGAAACGGAACCGGGCTAGGGATTCGAAATCCGCCTGGGTCAGTTCGGTGGAGGGATGCGACATCAGGCGACGACCATACAGGCTACAGGTTCTTGTTTCTCTTGATGACGGACCAGCCGATCGCCGACAGGCCGGACAGGATGAAGGCCACGCCAATGAGGGCCTTGACCATATTCGACGTCAGACTGCCGCTTACCATCAGAAAGATGCCGATCAGCAGCGCCAGCATGCCTGACGCGGCGAACACGAGCACGGATCTCATCACAGGCCTCGAGCGGCCGGTGCGGCGTTCAGGGTGTCGGGGACCGGTAGGGGAAAGAAGGTGGTGGTCCCCAGAATGGCGTGACCTTGATCCTCTACGGCCATCTGAACCCCGAGGCCCGACAGGGCGAAGCGTGCGGCGATCGAACGCGCCGCAGCCTCGGCCGCCCGCCCGGAACGGAACATCTGGGCCTCGAAGCGGGGGCGACATTCCAGGCGCCAGCCGGCGCCTTCATTGATCACTCGGATGGTTACGTCGTCAGGCGGTGCGGACATCGTGGTTCTCCTATGGGATCAAATATGTCGTAATACGATATAATTGCAAGCGAGCAGCCCTTGGCGGTTCCGTCGCGCCTCGAACGGCGACGTCCTACAGGCCGAGCACTCGCTGTTCAGCGGGGACCTGGACGATCAGGCCATGGCGCGCGCGGGCGACGTGCGCCATTGCATTGAGCCCAGCCCTACAAGGACCAGAAGCTTGCCTGTCTCCAGCGCCACGTAGAGCCAGTGGTGCTCAGAGGGCGGTGGTGTTTCGCCGGCGACGATGAAGGCGATCCGCGCGTCGAGTATCGGCAGAAGCCATAGAGACTGCGCTGCAAGGACAAGCGCCAGCACGCCCACGCAGATCCAGAGGCCAAGCGGGACGCTCGTTCGCCCGACCCATGCGACAGCCAGGGCCAGCAGAACGACCAGGCCCCATTCCACACGCGTGAACAGGGCGAAGGTCGCCTGGCCGACCTCCAGCGCCGTCGCCAGGGTCAGCGACGGCGCCTGGAACTTCACCGGCGTGGCCAGGAATGAAACGCCGATCAGCAGGCCCAGCCACAAGGTCGCAACGAAGGCGACGCTGGCGTAACGTGCTGTTGCGTCTGTCGACGATCTGTAGCGGGCCATGCCGGCTCCATTCAGGTCCTGCGACGGTTAGGCTGCGAGGATTTCGTCCGCAGGGCCGAAGAATTCATAGTGGATGCGATCTGCCGGAACTCCGGCCTCACGAAGGTCCGACACCAGGGCGCGCAAGAAGGGGCGGGGGCCGCACAGATAGTAGTCGGCCTCCTGGATCGGCGTTTGCTGGCTCAACCAGGCGCCGGAGATGCGCCCTGCATGGTCATGGCCGTCGGCGTCATTGGCGGGGGCTTCATAGAAGACGGTGCTGCGCGCGCGCGGATGGGCCGCCGTCAGGGCGCGGATGTGCGGCCCCATGGCGTGAACCCCGGCGTCATAGGCGCCGTGGACATAGTGGACCTCCGTATCCGGCTTCTCGGCGACCAGGGTCTCCAGCATCGACACCATGGGCGTCAGGCCGACCCCGCCGGACAGCAGCACGACCGGGCGCTGCGGCGTCTCGGGCAGGAAGAAGTCGCCCGCCGGCGCCCCGACCTTCAGCACCATGCCGACGCGGGCGTTGTCGTGCAGCCAACCCGAGGCCAGGCCCTTGTCCTCGCGCTTGACCGAGATGCGATAGGTCTCGTCGTTCGGGGCGCAGGAGATGGAGTAGTTGCGCTTGATCGGCGCATGACCGGGGATGTCGAACCAGAAGGTCAGATATTGGCCCGGTCGGTGACGCAGGATCGGGCCGCCGTCCTTGGGCTTCAGCACGAAGGAGGTGATGACCGAGCTTTCGGGGCGCACCTCGACCACCTCGAAGGCGCGCCAGCCGTTCCAGCCGCCCTTGGCCGCCGCCAGGTCCTCGTAGATGGCCGCTTCGCGGGTGATCAGGATGTTGGCCAGGAACCAGTAGGCCTCGCCCCAGGCGGTCATGATCTCTTCTGTCGCGGCTTCGCCCAGAACATGGGCGATGGCGCCCAGCAGGGCCGCGCCGACGTGAGGGTAGTGATCAGGCAGGATCTGCAGGCCGACGTGCTTCTGGGCGATGCGCTCGACCGCCGCGGCCAGGGCGCCCAGGTTATCGATGTTGGCGGCGTAGGCCAGGATGGCCCCGGTCAGGGCGCGCGGTTGGGAACCGGCGTCGCCGTGGTGCGAATGGTTGAACAGGTCGCGGATCTCGGGGTTCTGGAACATCCGCGAATACATTTCGTGGACGATGTCGAGACCATGCGCCTCAAGCGCGGGAACAGTGGCTTTGACAAGCGCAATCGTGCGCTCGCTGAGGGCTTGAGCCATCAGGAAACTCCTAGGCGATACTAAGTGGGGGAAGGAAAGGGGGGCTGCCGGCGTCTAATCGCCGGGCGGCTCGTTGTAGAAATCGACGTGCATCTTCATCGGCCCCAGCGGTTCGACGAAATGGACCTGTTGCGGTTTGATACGGCCCGGCGTTCCCGGACGGAGCACAGTGGTCATGTGCGGGTCGCGATAGGTCAGGCTGACCTCGCCCTCCAGCACCTGGATCAGACCCCAGGCTCCCGCCTTGAGGCTGTGATCGGCCCGCAGGGCGGCGGGCAGGGACGAGGCGTCAAACACCGGCGTCGAGCGATAGGGGATCGACGCTGAAGCGGCTCGGGCGGCCGGGGCCGGCGGTTGTTCCAGACTATGCGAGCGGCCGTTCATCGCCCTTGCTCCATTGATGCATTGCTAATGCATCTATAGCCCGCGTTTGAAACATGCAATGAGGATGCATAATTTCCTGCGGCGCGATGACGCGCTGATCGAGAGCCCCGCCGTAAGCGGCTCCAGAGAGGTTGAATGCGCCTGACGCGCTATACGGATTACGCCATGCGGGTGCTGCTCTACCTGGGCGCACGCGAGGATCGGCTGTGCTCGATCGCCGAGATCGCCCAGGCCTACGACATCTCCCAGAACCACCTGATGAAGGTGGTCAGCGACCTGGTGAACGCGGGCTATCTGGTCAGCGTGCGCGGTCGATTCGGCGGAGTGAGGCTGGCGCGCCCGCCGGCCGAGATCAACGTCGGGGCCGTGGTGCGCCACACCGAGGACGGCTTCGATCTGGTCGATTGCGGAAACTGTATCATCGCGCCCGCCTGCGGCCTGACGGGCGCGCTGCATCAGGCCCTGGCCGCCTTCATGAAGGTGCTGGACGGCTATACGTTGGAAAACCTGCTGGCTCGCCGGGTCGACTTGGCGCGTTTGTTCGAACCGTCGGACGCTTAGTCAGCCGCCGCCTGAAGCTATCGCTCGCGCCAGATGGCGAAGGGGCGCTGCGGCCGGATAGGCGGGCACCATCCGTGTTCCTCGCCGTCTACGGTGCACCCCTCGGGTGCCTTTAGCTGGCGGCCTAGACGATCCCGAGGGACCCTAGGCCAGCACAGAAGATCACGAACAGGCCGATACCCACGGCAAGCTTGAACGCAGCCGTGAGGACACGCCCCGCCAATACGAAGCCAGCCTCCACCCGATCCTTCACGGTCGGCGGGGGAGGTACAATCCCGTTCGCGTAGTAGATTTCGCGGGGCGGCGGCGGGAGCTTGTCGTCGTACATGGCTGAAATATGCCATCCCGGCCGGAAGCCCGCAACGCGCCTCGGGTGTTCCTGAGGGACCTGAGGGTTACCTGAGGGAGACCTGAGATAATCTCGCCCCAAGGGTGCAACTTTATTCGCGGAGGGACTGGCACACCCAAACCTGACTATCACCCAGCGGTGAAAGCTTGTGCGGCCTAGGGGGGCCAAAGGTGTGCCACAGGATCGCTGGCACAGTGTGCCACCTGCCACACCCCGGAAAATCGGGCTAAATCGTTGATTTTATTGAAGTTCGATGGCGGAGAGGGGGGATTCGAACCCCCGGTACGCTTCCACGTACGCCGCATTTCGAGTGCGGTACATTCAACCACTCTGCCACCTCTCCGCGGGTCGATAGTCCCTAATGGGGCTGAGCGAGCGGCTTCTCTAATCAAAGGCTGCGATGGCTGCAAGCCATGACGGCGAAGAAATTTGAACGGCGGTTCAACGCTGTCCGGGAAGCGACAGGCCGAAGGCGCCGCCGTCGCCGGGTTCGGGCCGGACGTGGCGGAACAGTTCGGCGGGACGGCCGCCGGTGTCGCTGGTGAAGACGCCCGTGGGCTGGACCAGGCCGGTGCGCTCGACGCCGCGGCGGAAGTTCTGCTTGTGCAGCGACAGGCCCGCCACGGCCTCGGCCGCCGCCTGCAGTGCGGACAGGGTGAAGGTCGCGGGCGTGAGGTCGAACAGGACGGGCCGGTATTTCAGCTTGCTGCGCAGGCGGGCGACGCCGGTCGCCAGGATGCGGCGGTGGTCGGACGTCATGGACAGGTCGCCGAGCGGAGCGGGGGCTGGGCGACCGTTGTCGCGGGCGGATTCCTCGACCAGACCCGCCTCATAGAGGAGTTCATAGCGATCCAGCACGCGCTCCTCGTTCCAGCGGGCGCCGGGCGTGAGGGCGAACAGGGCGTCGATGCGGCCCTTGCGCGCGGCGTCGTCGACGGCCCAGGCGCTCAGGGCGGGGATCAGGCGTTCCATGACGGGCGGGCGGCCCCGACGCCAGTCCTCCCAGGGGAAGACGTGGAAGATGGGCGTCCATGCCGCGTCGCGGCCCGAAGCGTCGAAGCTGGCGGAAGCGCCGAAACTGGCGCCTTCGGCGGCGTCGGCGGTCAGGGCGAGGTAGCCGACCGAGATCTCGCGCGCGCGATCCGGGCCGGGCGTGGCGCGCGGGGCGTCGCGGCCCAGGTCGCCGAAGGTGTAGAGCTGTTCGACGAAGCCCAGGGGGAAGCCCGTCTGAGCCGCCACGAAGTCGCGGAGCGCCAACTCGAAGGTCCGGTCGCGCGCCGGATCGAAGGGGCCGAAGGGCAGGGCGGGGGCGCCGTCGGGGGCGTGGGTGGTCAGGACGACGGCCTCGCGGTCCCGCAGGGCGATGATCACCGCCGACAGGCCGATCCTTATGCCGGTGTGGGAGGATGACGCCTCCGTCCGCCCCTGGTCCATGCGTCTCCCTTGCGCCCGCTTTCTATTCCGTGTGCCAGGCGTCGGCGCCGGGCAGGATGCCGACAGCTTCGGCCAGAACGCGATAGCGGTCCAGATAGCGCTCCTGGGCCAGGGCGGCGGGCAGGGGTTCGATCACCAGATCATAGCCGGGGGTGGGGCGCCGAAGATCTGCAGGGATTCGCGGCGGGTGAATCCGGCCAGTTGCGTCGCCTCATAGAAGGCGCAGGCCTTGTCGGCCTTCTTGATCAGCGACTTGATCGTCTGCGGGGTCTTGGGCGGCAATTGGAAGCGGACGTGGATCGCCGCCTCCAGCCGGGCCTCGAAGTCCTTGTAGCTGGCGCCCAGGGCCGATTTGAACGGCGAGATCATGTCGCCGATGACGTATTCCGAGGCGTCGTGAAGCAGGGCGGCCAGGCGCCATTTCGGCTCAAGCCCCGGACGAATGTGGGCGGCGATCTCCTCGACCACCAGCGAGTGCTGGGCCACCGAGAAGGCGTGCTCGCCGATCGTCTGGCCGTTCCAGCGGGCGACGCGGGCCAGGCCGTGGGCGATGTCCTCGATCTCGATGTCGAACGGCGAGGGATCCAGCAGGTCCAGGCGGCGGCCGGACAACATGCGTTGCCAGGCGCGCGGCGGCTTGGGTTTGCGGACTCGGGGCGCGGGGCCGGCGTCTTCGATTTCTTCGGCCAAGGTCTTGATGCTGCGCATGCTCAGGCTGGTGACTCAGACCGAACGCGCGATCAAGGGCGGCCGTTGCGATAGATGGGGGTTAATCGCCGACGTTGAGCGTCACCAGGGCCTTGGCGGCGTCGAACAGGCGGTCCGGGTCGCGGTCCTTGCTGCGGACGGTGGCGACGACGATGGGGCCGCCGACGGGACCGCGCGCTTCATAGCCCACGGTGCGCCAGCCGCTGGCGGACGGCTCGTTCGCGGCCATCAGGAAGGTGGAACGCACGGATTCGCCCGAGGCGCTGGTGCGGATGCGTGCGGCGCTGTCGGTCGCGTCGATGTTCACGGCGTCGTCTCCGGACGAGACGTTGACGCGGCCGCTCTTGTCGTCGGCGCGGATGGTCAGGCCGCCGATGCGGATGTTGGCGCGGTCGCCGTCAGCCTCGATCTTCATGCCGGGCAGGCGGACGGTGGCCTTGTCGCCCTGGGCGTCGACGCGCAGGCCCGGCATTCTGACCTGGGCGGAATCGCCTGCGACCTCATCGGCGACCCTGGACGCCTCGGCGGCGGCTCGGTCGGCGTCAGCCTCGGCGCGGGCGGCGTCCGCTTCGGCCTTGGCGGCGGCGGCCTCCGCTCGAGCGTTCTCGGCCTCCACCTGGGCCATGGCTTCGGGCAGGTCGGCGGTCAGGCGGGTCTCGAAGGGTTTCAGCGCCGTCTGGGCCGAGCGGCCGTCCAACTGGACCAGTTGCAGGATGACTTCCGAACCGCGCGGGCCGCCGTAGACGCAGGACCCGTCGGCCCGGGCCGACCCCTTGCGTGTCAGCACGCCCTGGGTCTGGGGGCATTGCAAGGCGTCGACCACCTTCAGCACGCCGGACGAATCCGAGGTCGTGGAGGTGGTGATGCGCACCGAGCCGCCATTGTCGCAGGCGGCGGTCATCAGCGCCAAGGCGATAACGGGCCAGGTGATGTGTTGCATGGTCGGCTCCACTCCAGGCACCGATTGTGCGCCATAAGCGCGGCAGGGCCAGTGAAATCGCGGTAATCGAAAGACGACGGGAAAGCGGCTGAAATCAGCCGCCGGGGCGGGCGCCTTCGCGACGGCTCATGAAGGCCAGGCGCTCGAACAGATGCACGTCCTGCTCGTTCTTCAGCAGGGCGCCGTGCAGCGGCGGGATCAGCTTTCCCGGCGTCTTTTCGCGCAAGGTCTCAGGCGAGACGTCGTCGACCAGCAGCAGCTTCAGCCAGTCCAGAAGCTCCGAGGTCGAAGGCTTCTTCTTCAGGCCCGGCGTGTCGCGGATTTCATAGAAGGTCTTCAGCGCCTCGGCGACCAGGCGCGGCTTGATGCCGGGGAAGTGGACCTCGACGATGTCCTGCATCGTCTCGGCGTCGGGGAAGCGGATGTAGTGGAAGAAGCAGCGGCGCAGGAAGGCGTCCGGCAGCTCCTTCTCATTGTTCGAGGTGATGATGACCACGGGGCGGACCTCGGCGCGGATCGTCTCGTCGGTCTCCTGAACGTAGAACTCCATGCGGTCGAGCTCCTGCAACAGGTCGTTCGGGAACTCGATGTCGGCCTTGTCGATCTCGTCAATCAGAAGGACGGGGCGGGCCGGGGCGGTGAAGGCCTCCCACAGCTTGCCCTTCTTGAGGTAGTTGCGGACGTCGTGGACGCGTTCGTCGCCCAGCTGGCTGTCGCGCAGGCGGCTGACGGCGTCGTATTCATACAGGCCGTTGTGCGCCTTGGTCGTCGATTTGACGTGCCAGGTGATGAGCGGCGCGTTCAGCGCACGCGCCAGTTCATAGGCCAGGACCGTCTTGCCGGTGCCCGGCTCGCCCTTGATCAGCAGCGGCCGTTCCAGCGCCACGGCGGCGTTGACGGCGACCTTCAGGTCGTCGGTGGCGATGTAGTTGGACGTGCCTTCGAACCGGCTCATGCGAAACCTGCTCCATTCCGGGGGAAGGGAGCAGGTAGCTTAAAGAAATCCGTGTGAACAGGCGGCAGGCTCAGGTGATGCGCTTGGCCGACACTGGATCGCTGGCGGGGAAGGTTTCCTCGACGCCCTCGTCGATCAGGGCTTCCTGGCGGTTCTCGGCGTCCTTCTCCTTGTCCTTCAGCTGGTCGGGCTTGCCGCTTTCGTGCGGCGCGCGCTTGGCCGGAGGGGTGTTCGGGTCGGCGTCTTCCTGGGCCTTGGTCGGATGATGGTCGGTCATGAATTCCCTCACTGTTCAGGGCCGTAGCCCAGGTCCTCTATGTCGTCGTCGGAGAGACGCTTGGCCTCCCAGTGGGCGGCGCTGGCCTGGGCGCCGCGCTGATTGCGCATCAAGCCGGCATAGACCAGCTCGACCTCGTCGGCGCCCGACGCCGGGGCGCCGTCGCCGTCGGTTTCGCTCAGGCGCACGCTGTCGACGCCCAGCAGGGCGTCAGCCTCGGCCTCCATCCCGTCCAAGGCCAGGTCGCCCTCCAGATCGGCGTAGTCTTCATCAAAGGGTTCGGGGTCGGCGTCGCCGTCCAACTGGGTGACGTCCAGAACGTCGTCGGCTTCGTCGAACGACAGGTCGCCGTCGCCTTCATCGTCCAGATGGGTCTCGTCATAGACCTCGGCCTGGTCCTGGCCGTCGGCGTCAAAGTCGGGGGCTGGCATCATCGTCTCCCTTCGAAAAGCTCAACGGCTCGGCTCGTCAGGGCGTTCCCATCAGTCGGAACGCGACGCGCCAAATGAAGAGATGGTTAACCACGTCGCTTTACAGTTCTTCAGCGGCCGGCCGTCACGGTGAGGGCGGCGCCACGGAGACCTTCCCTTGCCTCTGAAACTGTCGCTGAAGCCCGGCGAAAAATTCGTGCTGAACGGGGCCGTCGTGCAGAACGGCGACCGTCGCGGCGTCCTAGTCCTGCAGAACAAGGCCAGCGTTCTGCGCGAGAAGGACATCATGCAGCCCGAGGACGTGACCACGCCCGCGCGCCGCATCTACTTCCCCGTCATGATGATGTATCTGGACGAGGCGGAGGCGCCGAAATTCTATGATGAATTCGCCCTGCGCCTGACCGAATTCATGGGGGCGGTCCGCAATCCGGACGTCCTGACGGAATGCGTCGCCTGCTCCAAGCACGTGCTGGCGCGTCAGTATTACAAGGCCCTGATGGGCGCTCGCAAAATCGTCGATTACGAAGACCAAAGGCTCGGCAATGTCGCTTCAGGCGTACAAGACGGCGGCGACGCGGGCTGAATCCCCGCGTGAGATGGAGTACCGGCTGTTCGGCCAGGTGACGCGCGCCCTGATGCACGCCGCCACCCTGGACAAGTCGGATGTCGCCGGGCGGATGGACGCCCTGGACTGGAACCGCCGCCTGTGGTCCACGCTGGCGACCGCCTGCTCGGATTCGACCAACGCCATGCCTCAGGCGATGCGGGCGCAGTTCATCTCGCTGAGCCTGTTCGTCAACCGCAACACGTCCGAGGTCATGAGGGGCGAGGACGACTTCTCGACCCTGATCGACATCAACCGCATGATCATGCAGGGACTCAGCGGCCAGACCGACGCGGGCTGACGCGGCTCTGGATTTCCTAGAAGAGGTTTGCGGCCCAACTGGCGATGTTGCCGACGACCGCGACCACTGTGGTCCAAACCAGGGCCAGATAGACGCCGCACACGGCCGTGCCGAAGAAACCGGCCAGGATGAAGGCGCCGTCCCGCTGGATGATGCCCAGGCCGAACAGGGCCAGGGTCAGGCCGGGCAGGGCGTCGCCGAACGGCACCGGCAGGGCCATCATCATGGCCAGCAGGATGCAGATCACGCCGATCGCCACATCCGCGGCTTCGCCGGTCAGAACGGGCCAGCGCGGCTTGGTCAGCCGCTCGACCCGGCGCAGGCGGGGCAGAATCTTCTCCGCCGCCGTCCGATAGGAGGCGCGGCTTACCGACAGATCCAGCAGCCAGCGCGGCAACCACACCTTCTCGCGCTGCAGCGCCAGCTCGGCGGCGATCAGGATGATCGGCACGGAAAAGACCGCCTTGCCGCCCGGCGGCCAGGGGAAGAGCGCCATCAGGGCCAGCATCAGGATGACGGCGCCGAAGCCGCGCTCGCCGAAGGCCTCGACCATTTCGCGAAGGGACAGTTTGTCGGACTCGCCCTGATCCAGCCGGTCCTGGCCCAGGCGCTCCAGCACGTCGGAGAAGGTCCGCCCCTCATCGGGCGGCGGCGTGGAAACGAGCGTCATCAAGCGAGACTCAGAGCGATATCATGCGCGACGTTAGGGGCGCGCCGCGACTTGCGCCATCCCCGCCGCGAGGGTTGCGACGAAATAGGCGTCTAGTGCTTTGAGGCGTGTTCGGGTTTGCCCTTGCGCTTGGTGTGGGCGAACGCTTCAAGCTGCTTCTCGCTCATCGATTCCATCATGGATTTCGACGCGCCCTTCAGCTTGGATTTGGGCGTATCGCCGCGCTTGGCCGACAGGGCGGCTCCGGCGGCTTTCTGCTGGGCGGCGGACTTGGCGGGCATGACGATCTCCTTTCGAGTGAAAGGCAACCGTCCGCCCGCCTTAGGGTTCCGTCAGCTTCCCAGAAGCTCGCGGCCGATGAGGAAGCGGCGGATTTCGTTGGTGCCGGCGCCGATGTCGTAGAGCTTGGCGTCGCGGACCAGGCGTTCGACCGGCCATTCCTTGGTGTAGCCGGCTCCGCCCAGAGCCTGGACGGCTTCCAGCGTGACCTTCACCGCGTTCTCGGAGGCCAGCAGGATGGCGCCCGCCGCATCGTAGCGGGTGGTCTTGCCCTGATCGCAGGCGCGGGCCACCGAATAGACATAGGCGCGGGCGCTGTTCAGGGCGACGTACATGTCGGCCACCTTGCCCTGCATCAGCTGGAAGCTGCCGATGGCCTTGCCGAACTGCTTGCGGTCGCGGACGTAAGGCAGGACCACGTCCAGCGCCGCCTGCATGATGCCCAGCGGACCGGCCGACAGGACGGCGCGCTCATAGTCCAGACCGCTCATCAGCACGGCCGCGCCGCGCCCTTCGCCGCCCATGATGTTCTCTTCGGGGACTTCGCAGTCCTCGAACACCAGTTCGGCCGTGTCCGAGCCGCGCATGCCCATCTTGTCCAGCTTCTTGGAGACGCTGAAACCCTTCATGCCCTTTTCGATCAGGAAGGCGGTGACGCCGCCGTTGCCGTCGCCGGTACGGGCGTAGACGACCAGGGTCTCGGCGTGCGGGGCGTTGGTGATCCAGAACTTGGTCCCGTTCAGGACGTAGCGGTCGCCCTTCTTCTCGGCGCGGGTGCGCATGGACATGACGTCCGAACCCGAGCCGGCCTCGGACATGGCCAGGGAGCCGACATGCTCGCCCGAGATGAGCTTGGGCAGGTATTTCGTCTTCTGTTCGGGCGTGCCCCAGCGGCGGATCTGGTTGACGCACAGGTTGGAGTGGGCGCCGTAGCTCAGGCCGATCGAAGCCGAGGCGCGCGACACCTCCTCCATCGCCACCACGTGTTCGAGGTAGCCGAGGCCGAGGCCGCCGAACTCTTCCTCGACCGTAATGCCGTGCAAGCCCAACTCGCCCATTTCGGGCCACAGGTCGCGGGCGAACTCATTCTTCTCGTCGATTTCGGCGGCGCGGGGGGCCAGCCGTTCGGCGGCCCAGCGGGCGGTCGTGTCGCGGATGGCGTCAGCGGTCTCGCCGAGGCCGAATTCCATGGATTGGGGCGCGAAGGGTATGCTCATGCCCAAAGGCGTAGCATTGCGCGCGGGCTTCGCAAAGACGCCTGTTAGCGGGACTGTTTGTGCTGTGGGCCGGTCGCCGTCGGCGCCTTGGCGCGCAGGGCGCTCCAGGCCGCCATGCCGATGAAGACGAGGCCGGCGATCGCCAGGCCGGCGCCGATCAGGACGGTCGCGTCGCTCGTCTCCGGGGCGCGCCAGGCGCGCTGGAAGGCGGCGATTCCGGCGAGGAAGGCGAGGACGCCGACGCCGCCGATGAACAGGACGGCGCCCTTGTCGCCCGGCGTCGCGTCGGGGGCCGTGCGCGCTTCGTGGCGCAGGACGGGCGCCGTGGGCGGCGGGGCGTCGGCGGGCGGCTCGGCGGCGCCCGGACCGCGCACCGGGGCGGTCAGCAAGGCGTCCAGAGAGGCAGGCTGGTCGGGGGCCGTGTCGAACAGGGCGCGTTCGGCCGAGCGGCGACGATAAAGGGCGTCGACCGGCGGCGAGGCGCGCTCGGGCCAGGCGGACAGGGCGACGGCGGCGTCGGACGGGGCGCTGGCGTCCAGACTGGCTTGGACGTCCGATCCCTGGAACCGCTCCAGGCCGATGGAGAAGATGAAGCTGGCCAGGGCGTCGAACTGATGCTGGTTCAGGGGCAGGCGCACCCGGTCGTTCAACAGGGCGACGATGGGCATCAGGTCGTACTGCAGCAGCAGTTCGGCCTCGGTCTCGCTGACCGCGGCGCCGGGGCGGGCCGAGCGGGCGTGGCCGTAGCCGATGACGGGCGTCCCGTCGCGGCGCAGCACGGTGCGCGGGCGGAAGCCCTCGAAGCTCTTGATCAGCAGAAGGCCTTCTCGAGAGACCTTGCGGCGTTGTGGCGCGGCTGCGGACACGGATTGACCCAATTCGAAACGGGCGTTCTCGCCCCGACGGGGGCGGAGCAAGCCTCATTCCGAAACAGGCGAGGCCGTTTCAGGTCAGGTTTAGAGCAGGACGATGGTCGCCAGGCCGAGGAAGATCAGGAAACCGAAGAAGTCGGTCGTCGCCGTGACGAACACGGCTGAAGACACGGCGGGGTCGAACTTGAGCTTGGACAGGGTCAGCGGGGTCAGCACGCCCACGCTTGCCGCCACAAGCAGGTTCAGGATCATCGCGGCGGCGATGACCGCGCCGATGCGCCAGTCGTGGAACCAGAAGCCCGCCGCCAGGCCGATCAGCGGCGCCAGGACGAAGCCGTTGGCCAGGCCGACCGCCATCTCGCGCCAGAAGGTTCTGAGGGCGTTGGAGGCGTTCAGTTCGCGCGTCGCCAGGGCCCGCACGGTGACGGTCAGGGCCTGCGTCCCCGCATTGCCGCCGATGGCCGAGACGATGGGCATCAGCACGGCAAGCGCCACGATCTGCTGGATGGTGCCCTCGAACAGGGCGATCACGCTGGCGCCCAGGACGGCGGTGAACAGGTTGATGCCCAGCCAGGGCACGCGGCCGCGCACGATCTCCATCACGCTGGACGAGCGGTCCTCGTCGGCGACCCCGGCCAGACGCAGGATGTCCTCGCGGTTCTCTTCCTGGATGATGTTGACCACGTCATCGACGGTCAGCTGGCCGACCAGTCGTCCGCCGACATCGACCACCGGGGCCGAGATCAGGTGGTATTTCTCGAAGATGTAGGCGACCTCTTCCTGGTCGACATCCACCTCGATGGGGTTCACCGGCTCCATCAGTTCGGTCAGGGGCGTGCCGCGCGGACTGCGCAGCATCCGGCTGATGGCCACCCCGCCGACCGGCCGGTTCATGGGATCGACCACATAGATGTCGAAGAAGAGCTCGGGCAGATGATCGCCCTGGGCGCGGACATGGTCGATGGTGTCGCCGACGTTCCAGAACTGCGGCGCGGCCATGAACTCGCGCTGCATCAGGCGGCCGGCCGAATCCTCTTCATAGCCGAGCGAGGATTCGATGGCGGCGCGCTCGACCTCGGGCATGGCGGCCAGGACGCGTTCGCGCTGGTCCTCCTCCAGGTCCTCGACGACCGAGGCGGCGTCGTCCGAATCCAGTTCCTGAAGCGCTTCGGCCAGGGTGGCGGAGGGGACGCGCTCCAGCACCTTTTCACGGATGCCGTCGTCCATTTCCGGCAGGGCTTCGGCCAGCAGGTCCGGCGGCAGCCACTGGACCACGACCGAGCGGTGCTCGGCGGTCAGGAAGCCCATCAGGTCGGCGACGTCGGCGGGGTGCAGGTCTTCCAGCAGGCCGCGCAGCCGCATGCCGTCGCCGTCATCGGCCGCGTCCACCACCTTTTCGACGAAGGCCGCCGTCAGGGCGTAGTCTTCGCCGAGGGCGGCGTGGTCATCGTTCTCGAGAGGGGAGTTCGGGGCGCAGAGGGGCAAAGTCCGTGTGGGTCACGTATCTGCCTCCTCTGGAGATTGATGTCAGCCGTATCTAGCCGAGATTCGCCCTGTCAGATCAGATGGTGCGGTCGAGAAGACTCGAACTTCCACGGGTTGCCCCACAGCGACCTCAACGCTGCGCGTCTACCAATCCCGCCACGACCGCTCGCATCGGAGGGCGGGCAATAGCGGAGAGCCGCCGGAAAGAAAAGAGCGTTTTGCGAAATCCGTCGCCGCCGAGCGATTTTCCTTCAAACCGATCTTCAGGCCGCGCCGGGTCGAGTAGGCGGGGCCTTCTGACCGCGGCCCAGCATCAAGCCGCGCCCGCCATGAAATCATACACATCCGCCGGCCGAGTCACCGTGATGGCGATGCGGTCGTCGCGAATCTCGATCTCGCCGCGCGCGACCGGATGGTTGTTGGCCAGGATCCAGACCTCGTCCTTTTCCGAGGCGTCCAGCGGGATCACCGCGCCGCGGCCCATGCGCAGCAGTTGCTGCATCGGCAGGACCGAACGGCCCAGCACGACCGAAATCTCGACATCGACGGCTTCGATCTGGCTCAAAGAGGATACTCGCAAATCAACGGGCGGCCCTTGCACTGCCGCATTCGGCCCCACATTGAGGGCATCATGCTTGCCGACCCGTTAAACTCTTCCCAACGCAGCCTGCTTCGCGAGGACCGCCGTCCGGTCGAATGGGCCCTGTCGTCCGGCTATGTCGACTACCCCGCCGCCGAGGCCGCCATGGAGGCGCGCGTCGCCGCCATCGCCGCCGGAGAAGCCGAGGAGTTGGTCTGGCTGCTGGAGCATCCGCCGCTCTATACCGCAGGCGTCTCGGCCAAGGACGACGACCTGCTGGCGCCCGACCGCTTTCCGGTTCACCGGACGGGGCGGGGCGGGCAGTTCACCTATCACGGGCCGGGCCAGCGCGTGGCCTATGTGATGCTGGACCTGAACCGGCGCGGCAAGGACGTGCGCGGCTTCGTCCACGGCCTGGAGGACTGGATCATCGGCGCCCTGGACCGTTTCGGCGTCGAGGCCGGAATGCGCGAGGGCCGCGTCGGCGTCTGGGTCGAGCGCAAGGGGGCCGGCTGGAGCCGCGAGGACAAGATCGCCGCCATCGGCGTCAAGGTTCGCAAATGGGTCAGCTTCCACGGCATCAGCCTGAACGTAGAGCCGGACCTGGACCATTTTGGCGGCATCGTGCCCTGCGGCATCACCGAACATGGCGTGACCAGCCTGGTCGATCTGGGCGTGCTGGCGACGATGGACGAGGCGGACGACGCGCTGAAGTCGTCCTTTCAGAGGGTGTTCGGCCCGGTTCAGCCGGGTGTCGCGCCGCTCTGACGCCGGACGCCCGGCGCGGCCCCATAGCGATTGAAGGCTTTCTGGCCGGGCAGGACGGCTAGGTCGAACGCGATGACCGCAAGGGCGGCGGTCGCGACCCCCGCCAGCGGCGTCAACGGCAGCGGCGTCAACGACAGGGGCGTCAGCAACGGGGGCCATGCCAGGGCGAAGGCCGCCAGGATCAGCCCGCTCCACCAGCCTGAACGTCCCCGATCATGCAGACGCTGCGACAGGACGCAGAACCCGCAGTAGACTAGGGCGGCGGCGACGAGGGCGTGAATCCAGGCGGGGATCGGCAGAAGAAGATCAGTCACGGCCCAGGCGCCGATCAGGCACGCTGCGCCCAGTACAAAGCGGAACCGGCCGACGCGCCCCGTGGAGTTCAGAAAAAGATCAACCAGGGCGGTCATTTCGCAAGCACGCAGCGTTTCGGCGCATTTTGCGCCTGCAGAACCCACGGCCTAGTCGGGAAACAGGCGCGCGTAAACGTCGCGACCGGGAAAGCGGTGCAATTTCGTCACAGGGGTGGCGACGGCGCCGTTATTGAGTCTAAAACACGCCCAACCCGCACTCTGACGGACTGGGAGAACCCCCATGAAAAGCCTGCTTTCCGCTTCGGCGGCCGTACTGGCCCTGACTTTCGCCGCCTCGGCCGCCTCGGCCCAGAACTTCAGCGATCTGGCCCGTCAGGATCTTCAGGCCATGCACGCGGCGCTGCGCGACAATCACCCGGCCGCCGTGGTGCCCGGCGAGGCCAGCGCGCCGTTCCGCGCCTGGCTGGACTCGGGTCTGGAGCAGGCCCTGGCCAAGGCCGGTCAGGTCAACAGCGGCGACAGCCACGCCTATCTGCTGCGCTGGTACGCCAACGGTTTCCGCGACTCCAACATCGCCGCCCGCCCGACCTACGAGGGTCTGGGTCCGTATTTCGCCACCAGCTGGCCGGGCGTGGCCACGGCCTGGCGCAACGGCCAGTATGTCGTCTCCTATGTTCAGGACGGCGTGCGCGGCGCGCCGCCGCTGGGCGCTGTCCTCAAGAGCTGCAACGCCGAGCCGATCGAGGATTTGGCCAAGGCCAAGCTGGATCAGTTCGAAGGGGATCTGACGACCGAGGCCGGCCGTGTCCGCAGCGCCCCCTATCTGCTGTGGAACCGCAATAACCCCATGACCACGGGCGTGCCGGGAACCTGTGAGTTCCAGGTCGGTCGCCGCACCCGCGATTACACCTTGTCGCCCCAGCCGGCGACGGCCCAGAACCTGGAGGCCGCCTATCGCGCCTCGGTCTATGTCCCGTCGGGCGCGCCCCTGTCGGTCGAGACGGTGAACGGTCGTCCGTGGGTCAACGTCCACTCTCTGGCTGACGATGCGGGGTGGGACGCCTTCTTCGCCCAGATCGAAGCCCAGTCCGCCGCCATCCGCGGACCGCAGGGCTTCGTGCTCGACCTGCGCGGCGCCAACGGGGCGTCGATCAACGCCACCACGCGCGGCTATGGCCTGGCCAACCGCATCTGGTCGCCGGAATTCACCGTCAGCCGCCAGCCTGAAGCCGGCCAGATCACCTATCGCGCCACCGCCGCCAACCGCCAGTGGTTCGCCGACACCCTGAACCGCATGGTGTCCGACCCGCGCTTCGTCCAGGAATCGGGCGCGGTGATCGAACAGACCCAGGCCATCGTCGCCGCCTTCGACAGCGCCATCGCCGCCGGTCAGCCGACCTTCGTCATGCCCGGCCGTCCGGCGACCCCGGACACCGGCGCTGCCAACCCCGTGCAGGGCCAGGTGGTCGTGCTGGTCGACGCCGGCTGCTCGGGCGGCTGCCTGGACACCCTGGATCTGCTGAGCCGCCTGCCGAACGTGCGCATCGCCGGGTCGACCACGGCCGAGGACACCATCTTCATCGAGCAGACCGTCATTCGCCTGCCGTCCAACTACGCCGACCTGAGCTATGGCCATAAGGCCTGGACGACGCGCCAGCGCGGCAATAATGCGCCCTACGCCCCCTCGGGCGCGCTGGCCTACACCGGCGACGCGACGGACGAAGCGGCCGTGCGGACGTGGGTGAACGGGCTGTTCGGCGCCTAATCCCAACGATCATCTCGGGCTATTGAGGGCCGGATGGTGGAACGACCGTCCGGCTCTTCCTATTTGAGAACCATGACCCAGACCGAATCTACCGCCGCTATGCGTTCCGCCTCCGGCTATGACCTGACGCCGCCGACCGACAGCCAGCGGGCGGTGCTGGAGGCCGACCTGTCGCCGGAGGAGAAGCGCGTGCTTCTGGCCCATGGCACCGAGGCGCCCTTCTGCGGGACCCTGCTGGGAGAAAAGCGGGCAGGGGTCTTCTGCTGCCGCGAGTGCGGCCTGCCGCTGTTCCGGTCGGTGACCAAGTTCGAGAGCGGCACGGGCTGGCCCAGCTTCACCGAGCCCGTCGACCCGGCTCACGTCCGCGCCGTCCGCGACGACAGCCATGGCATGGTGCGGGTCGAGACGCGCTGCGCCCGTTGCGACAGCCATCAGGGCCACGTCTTCCCCGACGGCCCGCCGCCGACGGGCCTGCGTTACTGCATCAACTCGGTCGCGCTCAGTTTCGTGGCCGACGGCGACCCCTTGCCTGACCCCCTGGGACGCGGGGATGGAGGGCGCGACGAAGGGACGGCCTGACCTTGGCCGCATTTGAGGGTAGGGTGATCGTGAACGGGAGTAGATGCGTATGCTGATCGAACTCATGGCCGCCTCCCTCTTGCTGGCGAGCAGCGACCCCGAGGGCGTGGTTTCGACCGCGCCGCGCGCGGGTTCGGGCGCCGTGCCGACGGCGAGCGCCGCCGCCCTGGCCGAGACGGTCAGCGACGCCTCGCCTGCCGTGACCCTGCAGACTGCGGCGCCTCACGGCCTGACGACCGAAGAGCAGATTTCCCACTGGATCGGCGAGCGCAAGGCGGATGCGCCGCCCGTGGAAACCTGGGCTGACGCCTGGGAGGAAGCCGCTCCCCGCAAGATGCACGGCGTGGTCAGCGCCGGAATCGGCACGGGTGGCTACAAGGATTTCGGCGCGGCGGTGTCCCTGCCCCTGGGCGAGAACGGCACGCTGAACCTCAGCTTCAGTCAGACCAAGAACGCCCCCTGGAGCTACGGCTACGGTTACGGCCCCTATGGGTTTGATCCCTATGGCTTCGGGGCCGGCCGTTATGGACTGGGCGGCTATGGCTGGCGTGACGCCTACGGCGCTGTGCCGGGCCCCTTGGGCGTGCGTAGTCCGCGCGAGCGTTCCAGCCGGATTCGTCCGTTTGACCTCGACGATGAGCGCCGCGACACGCCCGACGACGCCTCGCGGTAGGATATAGAGCCGCCGAAGTGCGGCCTGAGGGTCACGCCGTGCGCTTTTTCCCTCCAGGCGTCGCATCGCCGCATTCCCTTTCCATGGTCTGATCCCATATGCCCTCGGGCAAAGGATCAGTATGGACAGTTTGCTTACCTCGGCCGCCGACTTCATCGCCCGCAACGCCATGTGGGCCGGCGTGATCCTCGGCGTCGTGACCTTTTTCGAGTCCCTGGTCGTCATCGGCGCCTTCGTGCCGGCGACGGGGCTTCTGGTCGCGGCGGGCGGTCTGGTGGCGGCAGGCGTGCTGGATCCCTTCACCGTCATCGGCGGATGCGTCATCGGCGCCGTCATGGGCGACGCCATCTCCTACTGGATCGGACGCCGTCTGGGCACGCGGGTGCTGCGCCACCATATGCTGGTCCCGCATCGCCGCAAGCTGGCGTGGACGCGGCTCTA
The DNA here is from genome assembly GCF_059579685.1 of Brevundimonas sp. SS2672. Taxonomy (NCBI): domain Bacteria; kingdom Pseudomonadati; phylum Pseudomonadota; class Alphaproteobacteria; order Caulobacterales; family Caulobacteraceae; genus Brevundimonas; species Brevundimonas sp. SS2672. The sequence goes on from NZ_CM184201.1 coordinate 855,533, forward strand.
CTGTCGCCGTTATGGCGTGGCCTCCATCTTCATCGGCCGCTTCTTCGGCCCCTTGCGCGCCTTCGTGCCGGTGATGGTCGGGGTGCTGCAGATGCGACAGCGCGTCTTCCAGATTGCCAACGTCAGCTCGGCCTTCGTCTGGGTTCTGGCCATGTTGGCGCCGGGCTATCTGGCGGCCAAGGGCCTGGCCAGGCTGGAGATGATGAGCGAGGCCCACAACCCGACCCTGTGGCTGCTGGCCTTCGGCGCGGTGGTGGTGGCGCTGGTCGTCGCTATGCGTTGGCTCAAGGGTCGCGCGGCGCGGCGGAACGCCCTGCTGGAAGCCTCGGTGCGCGGGCTGGGAGAGTAACCTCCTCACCCCCGTTCGCGTTTCAAGGCGCAAGCGGGAGATGCTCAACCTCCGTCACTCTTGGGCTTGTCCTGAGCAATTCCCCTCAAGTGCTGATCGTGCCTTTTCATCCCCACTCATCCCGGCGTCCGCCGGGACGAGCGGAGGCAGGCAGTGACTAACGCTCAAACTGAACTGCTCACGAAAAAGGGCCCGGCGGATGCCGGGCCCTTTCGCGTTCCTGCCTTGCGGCGGGATCAGTTGTGCGTGTGGCTGTGCGACTCGGCGGTCGTAACCGTGCCCGAGGCGCTCCAGGCCTGACCGTCTTCGCTCTCGAACCAGAACGGCTTGCGCTCAGGCCCGCCGACCTCGTTCATGTGGTTATCGAACAGGCGGCCGTTGATCATGGTGTAGCCGATCTTGGTCGAGTCCCGCAGGTTCTCGAGCGGATTGGCGTCCAGCACGACCAGATCGGCCAGCTTGCCGACTTCCAGCGAGCCGATGTCCTTGTCCATGCCCAGGGCGCGGGCGCCGTTGATCGTGCCGACGCGCAGGGATTCGTGGGCGCTCATGCCGCCCTGTTCGAACATCCACAGCTCCCAGTGGGCGCCGAGGCCTTCACGCTGGCCGTGGGCGCCGATCTGGACCGAGACGCCCTGATCCATCAGCCGCTTGGATTCGCGGGCGATGGAGATGTGGTTCAGCTCCTCCGGCGGGGTCTTCACCGGACGGCGCGAGCGCGAGATCGAGGATGCGGCGCGGGACGTACTGGCTCAGGATCGGGTCCTTCCAGACGTCCGTGACCTCGTACCAGTGATTCTCGCCCCAGGCGCCGCCGAAGCCGACGATCAGGGTCGGCGTATAGGCCGTGCCCGTCTGCGACCACAGCTGCACCGCATCGTCGTACATGCGCTCCACCGGCACCGAGTGTTCGATGGTGGTGTGGCCGTCGACCAGCATGCTCATGTTCTGGTGGTAGAGCGAGCCGCCTTCCGGCACGACCATCATGCCCAGTTCGCGGGCGGCCTGCATGATCTGCTGGCGCTGCTCGCGGCGGGGCTGGTTGTAGCTCTTGACGCTCCAGGCGCCGATCGCCTGCATGCGGCGCAGGTGGGAACGGGCGTCATCTAGGTCGTTGATGACCGCTGTGGTCGGCGTGGCCGCGCCATACAGGACCGTGCCGGTCGAGAAGATGCGCGGCGCGACGACGCGTCCGGCCTTGGCCAGTTCGCTGTGGGCGAAGATCTCGCTGTTGTCGTTGGACGGATCGTGCAGCGTCGTCACCCCGAAGGCCAGGGCGGCGTAGTTCATCCAGCTCTGCTGCGGGATGATTTCGTCCGAGCCCATGCGGCCGTGCCAGTGGGCGTCCACCAGGCCGGGGATGATGGTCTTGCCGGCCATGTCCATGACGCGGGCGCCGGCCGGAATCGTGACCGAGCCGCGCGGGCCGATGGCCTCGATGCGGTTGCCGTTGACGACCACCACGCCGTCCTCGATGACTTCCTCGCCCTTCATGGTGATCAGGCGGGCGCCGGACAGGACCGTCACGCCGCTGGGGCGGGCGTAGTCGGCGGTGAAGCCGATCTTGATCCCGTGCTCGGCCGGCCTGGGCAGGTCGGCGGGGGCGCCGTCCATGAAGGCGAAGCTTTCGCTCAGCGGACGCGAGAACAGCTCCGGACCCATCGACCACTGCAGGCGGCTGGAATCGCCCGACCAGTGCAGCCATTCGCCCGCGTCACGGGTCACGCGCGTCTGCGGCAGGGCCTTGCTGTCGGCGCCGACCGTGATGGCGCGGCCCGTCGAGGCGAAGGGCGCGATATAGGCGTTGAAGCGCTCAGTCCAGGCGATCCACTGCTCATCAGGGGAGACCGAGAACTCGGCCGCCCATTCGCTGCTGATGTGGTCGCGGACGTCCTCGCCCGACAGGTTCATCGAGCGCAGAACGCGCTTGTCGCCGTCACGGGCGCTGACGAAGATGCGGTCGTTGCGCGCGCCGAACTGCGGGTTGGCGCCGGAATCGGTGATCTTCACCGGCTCGCCGCCGCGCGCGGAGATGCGGTAGACGCCGGGCTCGCGACTCCACAGGGCCGAGCGCAGATAACCGTCGCTGGAGGTGCGGTAGACGATGGTCTGGCCGTCCGGCGAGAAGCGCGGCTCCAGATAGTGGCCGGGGTTGGTCGTGATGGTTCGGCCTTCGCCGCCCGCGACCGGAACGACGCGGATGGAGCCCAGCTTGTCGTCGCTCCAGGTCGTGTAGACGATGGAGCGGCCGTCGCGCGACCAGGACGGATAGAGTTCGAAATGGTCGCTCTGGCGCGTCAGGCGGCGGGGCGCGCCGGCGGCGCCGTCGCGCAGGTCGCGGATCCACAGATTGCCCAGGGCCTCGAACACCACCTTGGAGCCGTCGGGCGAGGTCTGGGCCCAGCGGACCATCTTCACTTCGAACTGGTCCGGCGCCACCTCGACGGGGAAGCGGGCGGTCTCCTGCACTCGGCGGGTGTCGGTAACGCGGAAGGGGATGTCGCTGACGGCCTTGGACGCTACGTCGATGCGGCGGACCTTGCCGCCGGCCCAGATGACGATGGAGCCGTTGTCCGGGGTCCAGCTGAAGCCCGGATAGACGCCGTGAATGGCCCAGGTCTCCTGCATGTCGCGGTCCAGGGCGTCGTAGATCGGCGTCTCGCGCCCGGACTCCAGGTCCATGACGTAGAGCGTCGACTGGTAGCGATCGCGGCGCACGAAGGCCAGGGACTTGCCGTCCGGCGAGGGGGTGGGGCGCACCGAGCCGCCCGGACCGGTGACGAAGGGCTTGATCTCGCCCGTCTCGCGATCCAGGCGACGGATCACATAGAGCTGGGTGTTGGGGTCCTTGGAGTAGTCGAAGACGCCGCCCGGCGTGGCGTCGTCGCTGAAGTACATATAGCGGCCGTCTGGCGAGAAGGCGGGCTCGCCCGTGTCCTTCTGCTGAGTGCGGCGCTCGGTCAGCTGCACGCCGCTGCCGCCGCCCGCGCGGTGGTACATCCACATTTCGCCTGCGCCCAGCGAGCGCGAGGAGGTGAAGTGCTTGCGGCCGACGACGAACTGGCTGTCGGGCGTCCAGGTCGGGGAGTTCAGCAGGCGGAAGGTCTCGTTCGACACCTGACGCGGGTTGGAGCCGTCGCGGTCCATGACCCACAGGTTGTCGCCGCCCGCGCGGTCTGAGGTGAAGGCGATGAAGCGGCCGTCCGGCGAATAGCGCGGCTGCATGTCCCAGGCGACGCCCGAGGCGATGGGGCGCGCCTCGCCGCCGGTGATCGGCATCACATAGATGTCGCCCAGCAGGTCGAAGACGATCTCGCGGCCGTCAGGGCTGACGTCCACCGCCATCCAGGTGCCTTCGTCGACGTTGATGTTCACGTCGCGCTGGGCGCCGCCCGTCGGGTTCTGCACGTCCCATTTCGGCGTGGCGGCCGAGGTCGTGTCCTGGGCGAACGCCGGAAAGGCCACGGTCAGAACCGCAGCCGTAGTCAATAGAACGCGCTTCATGGAAGCCCCCTCGGCTCTCAAACGTATACAGATACGTCGAAGCTAGCGGTGAGGGCTGGGGCTTGGCTAGTCGGGATAAGGCGCTGCGGCCCGAATAATCTTCGGCGAACCGGCGGGCATTCCTGAGGTTGTACGCGGATAGGCCGATCGGCCGTGCTGTCGCCTTCGCCCAAGGCGATGAAGACGCATTGCTCTGTCGGGAGGGGCCTGAAATGGTCGAGGCCCAAACCGTTCAGGTTTGGGCCTCGATGGTGCCGCCGGGCAGGATTGAACTGCCGACCTCAGCCTTACCAAGGATGCGCTCTACCACTGAGCTACGGCGGCGGGTCACTGAGGAAGCGGCCGTATAGCCAAAGGCTTCGGCCGGGCCAAGCCCAAAATGCATGCTTGATCAAAATCTTTGGGCGCGGTCTGCTGTGTTCATGAACAAGCCGACCAAAGACGCAGACGAGACGCGCCTCGACGCCGACTCGTCTCCTTCCGCCAGCGTAAACGCCGTTCCGGCCGCCTCGGCCAAGGCCGAACGCGCCGCGCGTCTGGCCGCCGCCTTGAGGGCCAATCTGCGCCGCCGTAAAGCGCCGGGCGCGGGCGGGGCGAGGTCGCCCAAGGAAAGCAACTGAAAGTCATCCGTCCTGCCACGTTCCGGCCTTTCGCAGCCGCCGTCAGCCTTGCTAGATAACCGGTTCGCCGGGCCGTAGGGGTCCGAGCCCCAGGATCATCCCGACACCCATGGACAGCATCGTCATCCACGGCGGCCATCGCCTCAACGGCTCCATTCCGGTCAGCGGAGCCAAGAACTCGGCGATCAAGCTGATGGCGGCGTCGATCCTGACCGATCAGCCCCTGCTGCTGACCAACATGCCGCGTCTGGCGGACACGCGCTTCCTCGGCCAACTGCTGCGCCAGTTCGGCGTGGAGGTGACCGAACGCGAGGGGGCGGACGGGCAGGAGACGCTGTTCCACGCGCCCGAGTTGACCTCGACCTTCGCCCCCTATGATCTGGTGCGTCAGATGCGGGCCTCGTTCAACGTGCTGGGGCCGTTGCTGGCGCGCACGGGGAACGCCAAGGTCTCCTTGCCGGGCGGCTGCACCATCGGCGCGCGGCCGGTCGATCTGCACCTTCAGGCCCTGACGGCCATGGGCGCGGCGATCGAACTGGAAGAGGGCTATGTCACCGCCACGGCGCCCGGAGGGCTGCGGGGGGCCGAGATCGAGTTTCCCTTCGTCTCCGTAGGCGCGACCGAACACGCCCTTCTGGCCGCAGTGCTGGCGAACGGGACGACGGTGCTGAAGCGCGCCGCGCGCGAGCCGGAGATCGGCGACCTGGCCCGCTGCCTGATCGCCATGGGCGCGAAGATCGAAGGCCTGGACACGGATGTGCTGACCATCACCGGCGTCTCGTCCCTGTCGGGCGCGACCTGGTCGGTGATTCCCGATCAGATCGAGATGGGCTCCTATGCTCTTGCTGCGGCGATGGCCGGGGGCGAGGTGCGCCTGACCAAGGGACGCGCCGATCTGATCACCGCCCTGACCGACAAGATGATCGAGGCCGGCGTCGAGATCGAACCGACCGAGGACGGGCTGATCGTCCGCCGCGACCCGACCCAGCGGTTGAAGGCGGTGGACGTCACGACCGAAATCTATCCGGGCTTCGCCACCGACCTGCAGGCGCAGTTCATGGCCCTGATGACGACGGCCGAGGGCGAAAGCGTCATCCGCGAGAACATTTTCGAGAACCGCTTCATGCATGCGCCGGAACTGGCGCGTCTGGGCGCCGACATCACGGTTCATGCGGGCGAGGCCGTGGTGCGCGGCGTCGACGGGTTGAAGGGCGCGCCGGTCATGGCGACGGATCTTCGCGCCTCCATGTCTCTGGTCATCGCCGGACTTGTGGCCGAAGGTGAGACGACGGTCGGCCGCGTCTATCACCTGGATCGCGGCTTCGAGCGGATGGAAGAGAAGCTGGGCGCCTGCGGCGCCGACGTCCGCAGGATAAAGGGGGAGGGCGATGAGCATTGACGGCGAACCGATCTCGGCCCCTGAACAGGCGGCCCTGAACGAGGCCGAGGGCGAAAGCCTGGCGCCGATGACGCCGCTGCGCCTGCTGGCCGAGGACGCGGACGACCTGCAGATCATCTCGGCCGCGCTTCAGGACGCCATCATGCGTCCGGTCGACATCCGCTGGGAGAAGGAGGCGCGGCGCCTGACCGTCGTCCTGTCGCGCTTCTGCTGGGAATGCGGCGGTACGCGCGTCATGGCCGCCATGCAGTTCGGCGACGTTCAGGCGGTCAAGAGCCGTCGCCTGCCTCGCCTGCCGGATCAGGCGCTGGAGCTTCTGGCGATGGACTTCCATCCGACCGAGGCGCCGGGCGGCGAGGTGCTGATGATGTTCGCCGGCGGCGGAGACCTGCGGATCGACGTGGAGTGCCTGGACGCGGTGCTGACCGATCTGTCGGAACGTTGGCCTGCGCGCATCGCGCCGACTCATCTGGACGAGCCGAGCGCATGAGCGGCCCTCATCAACTGAAGTCGATCGAGATCGACAACGCCTCCCTGCCGGCGGCTACGGCCGAGATCGAGCATCAGCGCCGGGTGGCCGTCTTCGACCTGGTCGAGCAGAACAGCTTCATCCCGGACGGGGCCGAAGGCGGACCCTACACCCTGACGCTGTCGTCGCAGGACAATCGCCTGGCCTTCGATATCGCCGGACCGGATTTCAGCCGCACCCACGTCCTGTCGCTGACGCCGATGAAGACGGTGATCCGCGACTACGGCCTGATCTGCGAAAGCTATTATGAGGCTCTGCGCGGCTCCTCGCCCAGTCAGATCGAGTCGGTCGATATGGGGCGCCGGGGCCTTCACAATGAAGGCGCCGCCCTGCTGAAAGCCAGGCTGGAAGGCAAGGTGGAGGTGGACCAGGAAACGGCCCGTCGCCTCTTTACGCTGGTATGCGCACTCTACCGTCGGGGCTGAACTCGACTATCTAAGCGTTTTGGTGCATTAGGCGCCCTCACTTTCACGGCTCGCGCTCACGCCCGGCGCGGGCCCGCAGTCGTATTCACACGGGCGAGAGAGGCCGCATGGCTAAGGAAGAACTGCTGGAGTTCCCCGGCGTGGTCAGCGAATTGCTGCCGAACGCGACGTTTCGCGTGACGCTGGAAAACGATCACGAGATCATCGCCCACACTGCGGGCAAGATGCGCAAGAACCGCATCCGGGTGCTGGCCGGCGACAAGGTGCTGGTCGAGATGACGCCCTATGACCTGACCAAGGGTCGCATCACCTACCGCTTCAAGTAAGGACGCGCGTGTCGCGTCCTGACGCTTCGGCTCCGAGGCTGATTCTGGCCTCGTCGAGCCCGCGCCGCATCGAATTGCTGGCGCAGATCGGCATCGCGCCCGATCTGGTGGATCCCGCCGATATCGACGAAACGCCGCTGAAGGCCGAGGCGCCCGCGCGTCTGGCCCAGCGCCTGGCCTGTTCCAAGGCTGCGGTCGTGGCCGAGCGCCATCCCGATGATGTCGTCCTGGCCGCCGATACGGTGGTGGCCGTGGGCCGTCGCCTGTTGGAGAAGCCGGCCGATGAGGCCGAGGCGATCCGATTTCTGGAACTGCTGTCCGGGCGCAATCATCGCGTCTTCACCGGCGTGGCCGTGATCCGCAGCGGACGCGTCTCCTGGCGCGTGGTCGAGACCCGCGTCAGCTTCAAGCCCCTCTCCCAGGACGAGATCGCCGCCTATGTCGCCTCGGGCGAATGGCGGGGCAAGGCCGGAGGCTATGGCATCCAGGGACGGGCCGCCGCCTTTGTCAGCCGAGATCGTCGGCAGCCATCCCGCGGTCATGGGCCTGCCGCTCTATGAGGCGGCGAGATCTTCTGCGCGGCTCCGGCTGGCGGGCCGAGGCGGCCTGATGGCCGATGTCGAGGTCTTCCTGGACGCGGCTCCGGGCGAGACCCGGGGCATGGTCTTCCGCAATGGGCGCGCCTGCGCCCTCATTATACATAGAGACGACGACCGGCCCGAACATCGCCTGGGCGCGCGCGTCGTCGGCCGGGCGGCGCGTCTGGCGCCGGGGCTGCGCGGCGCCTTCATCGACCTAGGCGGCGGCGAGCCGCTCGGCTTCCTGCCGCTGGGCAAGGCGGATCGCCTGTCCGAAGGCGCCAAGCTCGAGCTTGAGGTCACGGCCGAGCCGCGTGAGCGCAAGGGGCCGGTTCTGCGCCGCCTGGGCGAGGCGAGCGGCGAGCCGCGCCTGCTGGAGGCTGGTCACGCCGTCGCCGCCGTCCTCAACATGCTGGCGCCGGGCGTGACGCCCGTGACGGGCGCCGAGGCCATCCGGGCGGCGCTGCAGGCCGAAGAAGAGGCTCTGGCCGCCGGACTGACCGTGCCCGAACTCGGCCTGGACCTGGCGGTGGAGCGGACCCGCGCCCTGATCGCGGTCGACATCGATTACGCCCCGGTCGCCGGCCGTGACTCCCGCAAGGGGCGAGAGGCGGTCAATCGCGAGGGGCTGCGTCAGGCGGCGCGGCTGCTGGCGCTGAAAGGGTGGGGCGGCTTGATCGCGATCGATCTGGTCGGCGTCGACCTGCACCCGGAGACCATCTTGTCCATGGCGCGTCAGGCGTTCGCACACCGTCACGGCGCGGCGATCGGGCCTCTCAGCCGGTTCGGCCTGCTGCAGCTGTCCTTGCCGTGGGAACGTACGCCCGCGGATGAACGACTTGCTGCTCCGGGAGCGCGGGAGCTCGGCGCCCTGCGTCGCCTGCGTCTCGCCCTGCTGACGGATCGGGCGACGCCGCGTCTGGCCTTGCGTTGCAGTCCGGCGTCAGCGGCGATCCTGTCGCCGTGGGTGGCGGACCTGGGTCCGCGCGCCCACATCATCCCCGACGCCGCGCCGGGCGTGTTCGAGATCGAGGAGGGCTGACGCATGGCCCAGTGCCCCATTTGCCGTCGCGCCGAAGCGGTCGCCGCCTACAAGCCCTTCTGCTCCAAGCGTTGCGCCGACGTCGATCTGCAGCGCTGGTTCAGCGGCGGCTACGCCATTCCGGCTGAAGAGGCGCACGATGATGAAAAAGATCGTGGAATTGAGTGAATTGGCGTCTGGACAGCCCGTCCGGGCTCGCCTATAGAGCCGCCTCTCGCGACGCAAAGCGACGCCTGGATAGCTCAGTTGGTAGAGCAGCGGATTGAAAATCCGCGTGTCGGTGGTTCGAATCCGCCTCCAGGCACCACTTTCCCCTTGAATGATGATTATTCGCCTCGGCCTTGAAAAAGCCGAAAAATCGTCATGGGCCTAAACTTTCCTTAACATTCTGGCGCGCGGCACTGATGTTGCCGTTTTATGGCGTGTTTATGCAATATTTGTGCGCGCATGACGTCGGGGCGCGAGTCCGGGGGTGAAAAGCTATTTTCCGCCCTTGACGCTCCGATAGCCGTTCGTCAAAGGGACTTAACCGCATTCTTGCTTGCAGGCTGTGGACGGGGGGTATGGTTCCATCGCTCCAGTCTGCAAGGCATCCCCGGATGTTTCGCAAGAATGAGGCGCCGACCGGCGGGGGAGAAATTCCGGCGGGAGGAAAATTTCACGGTAAAGGCCCAGCCGACTGACGCGGTTGGGACTTGGGTTCCACGAGTCAGACCAAAGCAGGAACTGGCGAAACATGCTCGATAGCAAGAAGACGAATATCCTCCTCGCAATGGCCGGCGCCGCCGTCCTGATGGCGAGCTCGCCGGTTCTGGCGCAGGACGCGGCCGCACCGGCCGCCCCGGCCGCCGCTTCGGCCCCCGCTGCTGACGCCGCCGCTCCGGCCGCCGACGCTGCTGCACCGGCGGCTGACGCCGCTGCTGAAGAAGCCGCTCCCGCTGAAGAGGCCGCTGCCGGCCACGGCGGCGCGGGCCTCACCCCGATCGCCATGTTCATGATGGCGCACCCGGTGGTTAAGGTCGTGATGGCCGGTCTGGTCCTCGCCTCGATCTTCTCCTGGACGCTGCTGCTCATCAAACTGGTTGAGTTCAGCTCGCTGAACAAGAAGACCAACCGCTTCCTGGAAGAGTACCGCGGCGCTCGCAACCTGGCTGACATCCGTCGCCTGGCCACCTCGGAAGAGTTCGACGGCAACCCGCTGGCCGACATGGCTGCTGCGGCGACCGGCGAAATCGAACTGTCGCGTCAAGCCGGCCTGGACGTCACCGGCGTTCACCGCGACTCCACCGTCGCCCGCGCGGGCAACGCCATCGGCGCCGTCCAAGGCGGCCTGGGCATCCGCCTCTCGGGCGGTCAGCAGTTCCTGGCTTCGGTCGGTTCGTCGGGTCCGTTCATCGGTCTGTTCGGCACCGTGTACGGCATCATGAACTCGTTCATCGGCATCGCCGAGTCGAACACCACCAACCTGGCCGTCGTGGCTCCGGGTATCGCTGAAGCCCTGCTGGCTACCGGCATCGGTCTGTTCGCGGCTATCCCGGCGGTTATCTTCTATAACTACTTCAACACCCGCATCGCTTCGTACGGCGCTCGCGCTGACGGCTTCAACGCCGAGCTGATGAACTCGATCTCGCGTCAACTCGACAAGGGAGCGTAAGACGGATGGCCGCCAAACTTTCCGGTTCCGGCGGCGGCAAGTACACCGTCGAGGCGAACAGCGATATCAATGTCACGCCTTTCGTGGACATTATGCTTGTTCTCCTCATCATCTTCATGGTGGCGGCTCCGCTCGCCACCGTGTCGGTGCCGGTGACACTTCCACGCGCCGTCGCTCCGCCGGCTCCTAATCCGCCCAAGCCTGTCTTCATCTCCATCCAGAATGGCGGCGAAGTTTGGATTGGCGACTTCAGGAGCTCTGTGGGCTCGTTAGGCGATGATCTGAAGATCCAGATCGGAACGCGTGACCCTGAGCAGGAGCGGATCTTCATCCGTGCTGACCAGCAGACGCGTTACGGGGACTTCATGCAGGTCATGAACGCCTTGCAGGATAATGGTTTCTACAGTGTCGCCCTGGTTGGCGAAGATCATTCGTAAGGGGGCGTGACTCAAAAGCATGACTGCTGAACCTCACGAGCACCGCGACCCTCTGCTCGATGCGCCCAGGAAGAAGAAACTTTCTACGGGTGCAATGGTCGGGATCGCCATCTCGGTGATCGTCCACGTCCTGGCGGGTGTCTACCTGTACAAGAGCAAGTTTGAACTCAAAGAGTTCGACTATGTGGATGAGGCCGTGGATGTGGAGCTGATGGCTCCGCCTCCGCCTCCGCCTCCTCCGCCGCCTCCGCCGCCTCCGCCGGACACGCCTCCGCCGCCGAAGCTTCAGGTGCGCGAGCCGGTCGTCAACACCCAGGCGCCTCCGCCTCCGGTGACCTTGCCGATCGAGCCGACGAAGAAGGAAGACCGCGTCGAATACACGGGCCCGCCCGTGATCGTCCCGGGTCCTCCGCCTCCGCCGGCGCCGCCCGCGCCGCCGCGTCCTTCGGTGATCACCAACCCGCAGTGGGCTCGCCCGCCGCGCCCGACCGAACGGGACTTCCCGCAACGCGCTCTTGATCGCGGCGTGGGCGGATCCGCCACCATCGAGTGTACGGTGACCCCCAACGGTCGTCCTGAAGGTTGCCGCGTCGTCTCGGAAGAGCCGTCCGGCATGGGCTTCGGCGCCGCAGCCATCCGTATCGTCCAGCGTGGGCAGCTTTCGCCCCGTACGGTCGACGGCGCTGCAACGAACGCCAAGTTCGTGGTCCGGGTGCCGTTCAACCTGGACTAAGCGAGCGATCGCACTGAACGAAAAGAAGCGCCTCGAGGTTTCACCTCGGGGCGCTTTTTTCGTGGGCCTGGCTAAGGTTCATTGGAAGCAAGGGGGGCTAGGGAATGCGGTTGGGGTTGAGAAGGGTGACGCCCCTATTGTTTGTCATGCTTGGCGGGCTCGGCGCCTGCGCAACCACGCCGCGTGCGCCGGACGCCTGGGCCTCGGTCCGGTGCGACATCGCATCTTCGGGCAAGCCCGAGAATTGCGTCGTTGTGGATGAGCAACCCGCCAACGAGGGATGGGGAGATCAGGCGCTTGCCATTGTGCAGAAGGGGCGGCTTTCCAGAGCCACGATGGCGGACGCGCAGCCGGGCGCACGATTTACGGTGAGGGTTCCCTTCGTGCGGGATCCGACCAGCGACCAGGCGCAGCCCTTTGCTCACTGAGGCATGGAGCCAGTCGAGCCAGCCGTGCATTATGGCGGTGAAGTCATTTCCGGAGGTCCGATGTCTCGTAAACCGCTCTTGCTCGCCCTCGCGATCACCACCACCGTTCTTGGCGCGGGCGTCGGGGCCTGCGCCTATAATGAGGCCCTGGGCCGAAGTCAGTTCGTCTTCGTCGACGACAGCGCGCTGATCCAGCAATCGCAGGCCGCCTGGGCCGAGACGCTGCGGACGCAGAAGGTGTCGAACAATGCGACGCAGAACGCGCGAGTGCGCCGCGTCGGCGACCGCATCGTTCAGGCGGCCAATCTGACCAATCGCCCCTGGGATTATGCGGTGTTCGAGGATTCGACGCCCAACGCCTTCGTTCTGCCGTCGGGCCACATCGGGGTGACGACGGGCCTGCTTGGCATGGCCAGTAACGATGACCAACTGGCCGCCGTGATCGGCCATGAGGTCGGTCACGTCGTCGCAAGACACGCGGCCGAGCGCGCATCGACGACGCAGACGGCGGGCCTCGTGCTGGGCGCGGTGCAGAGCCAGGCGGGCGACTACGGCCAGGCCGTGCAGGCGTTCGGCGGCCTCGGCGCGCAACTGGGCGTGCTGTTGCCCTTCTCGCGCAGCCATGAGCTCGAGGCGGATCGGCTGGGCGTCGATTACATGGCGGCGGCCGGCTACAAGCCGTCCGAGTCGCTGGCCCTGTGGCGCGCCATGGCGGCGGGTCGACAGTCGGGAACGCCGGAGTTCGCCTCGACCCACCCCTCGGATCAGACCCGGATCGCTCAGTTGCAGCAGTACATCGCCAGCCGCGGCTGGAACTGACGGGGATAAAACGCAAAATCCTGCGCGAGGGCGAAAAGGCCGCTTGCCCCCGGCGGCGAGGCCCGCTAGAGAACCGCCCTCGCGCAGAGATGTGCAGCCTTAGCTCAGCTGGTTAGAGCGCCGGTTTGTGGAGCCGGAGGTCCTCAGTTCGATCCTGAGAGGCTGTACCATTCTCCCTCGAATCGCTTCGGCGATCAGACAGGGAGAATATCGACGATGACGTCGCCGGCGTGGGACCCCCAGCAATACAATCGCTTCGAGCGCCAGCGCGATCGCGCGGCCATCGACCTGCTGTCGCATCTGCCGGATGACCTGACGCCTCGAGAGGTCTGGGACATCGGTTGCGGCGCGGGTCAACACGCGGCCCTGCTGAAGCGGCGCTGGCCTGAGGCGCGGGTCCATGGGCTGGATTCCAGCGCGGCCATGCTGGAGCTGGCGCGCGGCCTGCCGGATGACGTGGATTGGGTGCTGGGCGATCTCAAGACCTGGGCGCCGGACGCGCCCGTCGATCTGATCCTGGCCAACGCCTCCCTGCAGTGGGCGCCCGACCATGAGAAGCTGTTCCGGCGTTTGGTTGGGGCCCTGGCGCCGGGCGGCGTGCTGGCGGTGCAGATGCCCATGGCCTGGGAGACGCGGCATCATACCCTGATGCGGCAGACGGCGGCGGACGGGCCGTGGAGTGCGAGGTTGAAGGGCGTCGACACCATTCAACCGCTGCTGGCGGCGGAGGCCTATTATGACGCGGTGGCGGATCGGTGCGAGGAGGTCGACATCTGGTCGACGACCTATCTGCATGTTCTGGATGGCGAGAACGCCGTGCTGGAATGGATGAAGGGCACAGCCCTCAGGCCTTATCTGACCGCGCTTTCCGAAGACCCAGCCAACCGCGACGCCTTCCTGGCGCGCCTGGGCCAGGGTCTTGAAGAGGCGTTTCCACGACGTCCTGAGGGAAGGACTCTTCTGCCATTTCCTCGACTATTTCTCCTGGCGCGCCGGAGCGGCGCCGCCGGTGCAGGGTCTCGACCGGGCCGTTGAGGCTGTCCAGAGCCGCCTGGGCGGCCTCGTAGCCGGCGGCGACGGCGGGCGCATAGGCCTTCCAGTCGCGGATATCGACGCCGTCGGGCGTGGGCAGGATCAGCAGGTCCGTCTCAGCGCGAGCCTGCATCCGCTCGGCCTCGCTGGACAGGGTGGCCGAGCGCATCAGGATGGAGACGATCGGCGGGCCGTGCTTCCAGGCTCCGGACAGAATCCAGCGCCACCAGGAGGGGGATTCTCCAGCGTTTCGGGATCGACCCCGCGCGTCGTGGACACGTCGACGCCGACGACCGGACCGCTGTTCAGCCGCCGCATGACGTCGCTGGGGAAGTTGCGCAGCACGGCGCCGTCGACCAGCACCTGGCCGTTCATCACCACGGGCGGCATGACGCCGGGAATGGAGATGGAGGCGCGCAGGGCGTGACGCAGCGTGCCCTCGCGATGCACCTCCAGCTTGCCCGAGGTCAGATTGGTCGAGACGGCGAAGAAAGGCAGCAGCATGTCCTCCATCTGCACGTCGCCGAAGGCCTCCTTCATCAGCATCTTGACCTTGCGGGCGTGGGTCATGGCGATGATGGGTGGAGCGATGTCGGCCAAGGGATCGGACAGGACGAAGGCCTGGCGGATGTGGTGCTCCAGTTCCTCGTCGGACCAGCCTAGCGCCGGGCCCGCGCCGATGACGGCCCCCATGGAGGCGCCGCCGATGAAGTCTATGGGCGTGCCCGCCTCGCGCAGGGCCTTCAGCGCCCCGATGTGGGCGTAGGCGCGCGCACCGCCGCCCGACAGCACCACCCCGACGGAGGAGCCGGTGATAAGGCGGGCGATCCGCGCCGTATCATCGAACAGCCCCTCGACCGCGTGGAACCAGCGACCGGGCTTCAGCACGTCCAGCCAGGCGCGGGTGTTGCTGGGCCGCGGCATCTGCGGATCGCGCAGCAGGATAAGGTCGGTGCGTTGCCCGGCGTCGTCCCAGTCGTCGGCGACGGGCGGGGCAGGGGGGCGAATGGTCGGCGGCGCCGACCAGGAACAGCCGGTCCACCTGGCGCGCGCACAGGGCGGCCCAGTTCGGTTCATCCGCCTCGGCGACATAGAGGACGTAGTCGTGGGCGTCCTCGACGCGCGAGAACCATTCGGCGGCGGACGCCAGGGCCGAGCTGTCGATGACGTGGCAGGTGGCGCCCTGGGCCTCGACCGCGCGCGCGACGCGCTCGACGAAGGCGCGGATGGGCTTGTCGCGCGCGGAAACGAAGCCGAAGACGTTCGGCTCGGTCCCGCCGCCGCGCTCGCGGGCGCGGGTCAGCATGATCTGGCCCAGTTCAGACATCAGCAGGGGATCGTTGCGTGCGGCGTCGAAGAAGGCGTCGCGCGGCAGGGCCAGCACGTCGCTGTCGCGCAGGGCGACGACGTCCGACATGTGCGAGGTGCCCGCCAGCATGGCCAGTTCGCCGACCGGCTCGCCCGGCTTGACGACGGCGGTCATCTGGGGGACGCGGTCGTCGTCTCGACGGAAGACGCCCAGTCGCCCGGCGCGCAGCAGATAGAGGGTGTCGGCCCGGTCGCCGGCCGAGAACAGCCGCTCGCCCCGCGTCAGGGCGAACCAGCTGGCGCGGCTGTCGCGCGCGTCCTCGAAGGCGCGGGACAGGGCGACGGCGAGCGTGTCCGGTCGAAGCGGGGCCATGACAGGCAGATATAGCCGATTTCGTCGCGGGGGAACCGAACCGGCTTCCCCCCGGCGCGGAAGCCTCCTAAACCTTGGGCATGCCCAAGCTGATTTCCGCCGTCGATCGCAACAGTCCTGCTTTCAAAACGCTGGATGCGCACAATCGCGCCCTGCGGGACGAGCTTTATGAAAAGGTCGCCAAGGCGGCGCGGGGCGGCTCGGACGCCAGCCGCGAGCGCCATGTGGCGCGCGGAAAGCTGTTGCCGCGCGAGCGGGTCGAGCGCCTGCTGGACCCCGGCTCGCCCTTCCTGGAGGTCGGCCAACTGGCCGCTAACGGCATGTACCGGGACGAGGCGCCGGGCGCGGGCATGATCTGCGGCGTCGGCCGAGTGTCGGGCCGCGAGGTCATGATCGTCGCCAACGACCCGACGGTGAAGGGCGGCGCCTACTTTCCGATGACGGTGAAGAAGCACCTGCGGGCGCAGGAGATCGCCGAGCAGAACAATCTGCCGTGCGTCTATCTGGTCGATTCCGGCGGGGCCAACCTGCCGCACCAGGCCGAGGTCTTTCCGGATCGCGACCATTTCGGCCGCATCTTCTTCAATCAGGCGCGGATGAGCGCCAAGGCCATCCCGCAGATCGCCTGCGTCATGGGCAGTTGCACGGCGGGCGGCGCCTATGTTCCGGCCATGTCCGACGAGACGGTGATCGTGCGTAACCAGGGCACCATCTTTCTGGCTGGCCCGCCGCTGGTGAAGGCTGCGACGGGCGAGGTCATCTCGGCCGAGGAACTGGGCGGGGCCGAGACCCACGGCCGCAAGTCCGGCGTCGTCGACCATGTGGCCGAAAACGACGAACACGCGCTGGAGATCGTCCGCTCCATCGTCGCCCATCTGAACACCACCAAGCCCCAGCCGCTGGACGTGCGCGAGCCGCGCCCGCCCGCCTATGACCCGGCCGAGCTGTACGGCATCATCCCCGAGGACGTCCGCGCCCCCTACGATGTGCGCGAGGTCATCGCCCGCATCGTCGACGGCTCGGAGATGGACGAGTTCAAGGCGCTGTACGGCACGTCGCTGGTCTGCGGCTTCGCCCGCATCTGGGGGATGCCAGTGGCCATCCTCGCTAACAACGGCGTGCTGTTCTCCGAGAGCGCCCAGAAGGGCGCGCACTTCATCGAGCTGGCTTGCAAGCGCAAGATTCCGCTGCTGTTCCTGCAGAATATCAGCGGCTTCATGGTTGGCGGCAAGTATGAGGCCGAGGGCATCGCCAAGCACGGCGCCAAGCTCGTCACCGCAGTCGCCTCGGCCGAGGTTCCCAAGTTCACCGTCCTGATCGGCGGGTCGTTCGGGGCCGGCAACTACGGCATGTGCGGCCGGGCCTACAGCCCGCGCTTCCTGTTCACCTGGCCGAACAGCCGCATCAGCGTCATGGGCGGCGAGCAGGCGGCCAGCGTCCTGGCTACCGTCCACCGTGACGCGGACACATGGACGCCGGACGAAGCCGAGGCCTTCAAGGCGCCGATCCGTCAGAAGTATGAGGACGAGGGCAACCCCTACTACGCCACGGCCCGCCTGTGGGACGACGGCGTCATCGACCCGGCCCAGACCCGCGACGTGCTGGGCCTGGCCATCAGCGCCAGCCTGAACGCCCCGATCCCCGAGACCACCTTCGGCGTGTTCAGGATGTAGTTTTTCCTTCTCCCACAGGGGGAGAAGGAAGACGTTTCAGGCGTTCAGAGCTTGAAGGAGCCCCTCATGACTGACCAGAAGCCGACCGAAGAAGAGCTGAACGCTCTGGACATCACTGACGCAGAGGCGGCGGAGATGAACGCCATCGCCCATCCCTTCGTCGCCGACCCGGCGCCGGATGCGAACGATGACCTGGTGCAGATCGACGCCACGGCCGACGGTGTGGTCTTCGTCACCATCAATCGGCCGCAGAAGAAGAACGCCTTCGACGCGGCCACCATCGCCGCCCTGTATGAGGCGTTCGAGACTCTGCACGGCGCCGACAAGGTGCGCGTGGTCTTCATCCGCGGCGCGGGCGGGACGTTCAGCGCGGGCGCCGACCTGAACTGGATGCGCGACGCCGCCGACTGGTCAGAGAGCGACAACCGCGACGACGCCATGGGGCTGGCCAAGATGCTGAAGGCCCTGCACGACGTGCCGGCGCTGACGGTGGCTCTGGTCGAGGGCGCGGCGATGGGCGGCGGTGCGGGCATCGTCGCCGCCTGCGACATGGCCGTGGCGGTCGAAGGGACGCGCTTCGCCTTTTCCGAGGTCAAGCTGGGCCTGATCCCGGCGACGATTGCGCCGTATGTCATTGAGGCGGTCGGCGCGCGCCGCGCGCGTCAGCTGTTCCTGACGGCCAATATCTTCGACGCCGACTACGCCGCCCATGCGGGCCTGATCGACATGGTCCTGCCCGAAGGCTCGGTGGACGAGTTCATCTCCATGCTGACGGACAGCCTGTCGGCCAATGCGCCGGGCGCCATGGGCGACGCCAAGCGTCTGGTGAACGACGTGGCGGGCGAGGAGATCGACAATCGCCTGCTGGAGGAGACCGCCAAGCGCATCGCCCGTGCTCGCGTCTCGGCCGAGGGCCAGGAAGGCGTCCGGGCGTTTCTGGACAAGCGCGCGCCGAGCTGGGCGCAATAAGGTAGTCTGATGTTTAAGTCCGTCCTGGTCGCCAATCGCGGCGAGATCGCCTGCCGCGTCTTTCGCACCGCCCGCCGCATGGGCCTGCGCACCATCGCCGTCTATTCCGAGGCTGACGCCGCCGCCCTGCACGTTCGCGAGGCGGACGAGGCGGTGCTGATCGGTCCGGCGGCGGCGCGCGACTCCTATCTGGATGCGGCCAAGGTGCTGGCGGCTGCCAAGGCGACGGGGGCGGAGGCTATCCACCCCGGCTATGGCTTCCTGTCCGAGAACGCCGACTTCGCCGAGGCGGTGGCGGCGGCGGGCATCGTCTGGATCGGCCCCAAGCCGTCCTCGATCCGCGCAATGGGCCTGAAGGACGCGGCGAAAAAGCTGATGATCGAGGCGGGCGTGCCCGTCACCCCCGGCTATCAGGGCGAGGACCAGTCCCTGGAGACCCTGAGCGCCGAGGCGAACCGCATCGGCTTCCCGGTGCTGATCAAGGCGGTCGCGGGCGGCGGCGGCAAGGGGATGCGCAAGGTCGACCGCGCCGAAGACTTCGCTGAAAATCTGGCCTCAGCCCAGCGCGAAGGGCAGTCGTCTTTTGGCGATCCGCGCGTGCTGATCGAGAGCTACATCACCCGCCCACGCCATATCGAGGTGCAGGTCTTCGGCGATAGCCACGGCAACGTCGTCCACCTGCATGAGCGCGACTGCTCGCTGCAGCGCCGCCACCAGAAGGTGATCGAGGAAGCCCCGGCGCCGGGCATGGATCAGGCCACGCGCGACGCCGTCACCGCCGCGGCCGTGCGCGCCGCCAAGGCCGTGGACTATCAGGGCGCAGGCACCATCGAGTTCATCGCCGATGCCTCCGACGGTCTGAAGGCTGACCGCATCTGGTTCATGGAAATGAACACCCGACTGCAGGTCGAACATCCGGTGACCGAGGCCATCACCGGCGTTGATCTGGTCGAATGGCAACTGCGCGTCGCGGCGGGGCAGCCGATCCCTCTGGCGCAGGCCGACATCCCGATGAAGGGCTGGGCGATGGAGGCCCGCCTTTACGCCGAAGACCCGGCCAACGGCTTCCTGCCGTCGATCGGGCGGCTGGATCACTTCGTCATGCCCGACGACATCCGCGTCGACACCGGCGTGATGCAGGGCGGCGAGGTCAGCCAGTTCTACGACCCGATGATCGCCAAGCTGATCGTCCACGAAGACACCCGCGAAGCCGCCGCCGCTCGCCTGGCCGACGCCTGCCGCGAGGTCGAGGTCTGGCCGGTGAAGACCAACGCCGGTTTCATGGCGCGCTGTCTGGATCACCCGCGCTTTGTCGAAGGCGATGTGGACACCGGCTTCATCGCGGCGGAGGAGGCTAGCCTTTTGGCGGCTCAGCCGTCGCCAGACGCTCGGATCGCAGCGCTGAACCTGGTCGCGAACAATCATCATCTGGCGCCGCAGCTAGGTGATTATCTGTCGCCTTGGGCGCCGGACGCCGACAGCGCGGCTGTTGGTTTTCGTCTGAACGGGCAAGCGCGTGCGCTGTTCGTAGCGCAGATCAACGGCGACACGGTGCAAGGTTCTGTTCTGTCGAACCGTACCGGTGACTTCACTTGGAAGATTGAAGCGGATGATCGGATTGCTGTTAGCCGCGCCCATGGGGACAAGATTGTCGTAAACGGCGGTGTGCCGATTGGTTATGCCGTTCCGGCAGATGGAGACGAGGGCGTGGTCTTCGAGCGCGGATATGCATGGCCGGTCACTAGGGCTAGTCTTGCAACTCCATCAACAGGCGGCTCCGCCTCGGACGGAGCCTTGCGCGCGCCGATGCCGGGCAAGATCGTCGCCGCGCCCGCCAAGGCCGGGGACAAGGTAGCCAAGGGCCAGCCGGTCGTGGTGCTGGAGGCCATGAAGATGGAGCACGCCCTGACCGCGCCCTTCGACGGCGTGGTGGCCGAGTTCAACGTCGCCGTCGGCGATCAGGTCACCGACGGCGCGGTTCTGGCCGTGGTCAAGGCGGCGGAGGCTGCCTGAACGCGCTCATCCGTGGAGCTGAGCGGGCTGCACGGGTCAGCGAGGGAGGCCCGCTCCGCCCAGCGGCTCTGTTTCGGTCCGGCTGCCGAAACCGGCGATCAGCGGACGGCCCTTGGCGATGGCGGCCTGCACGGCGGGCAGTTGCAGCGAGGCGCTGTGGCTGTCCCGACTGTCCCACACTTCGGTGATCCACAGGGCGTCGGCGTCCGTCGAATCGCGCGCGACCACATAGCTGAAGCAGCCCGGCATTTCGGCGGTCCCTTCCAGAAGAATGGCGGCCAGGGCGTCGCGCTGGCCAGGCTGGGCCTTTATCTGGCCGATGAGTCCGTACATTGGGGGCTCTCCAAATGTTGGCTGGGCCGCCGTCATGGCGGCGAGGCCCAGGCCTGCGGCGATGATTTGACGGCGGTCGAGGCTCATGACGCGCAGCATGGCGCCGTTCGAGCGGAATGTCCGCCATGACGTCGCCGGTAATCTGATGCTAGAGGCCCCTCATGTCCCTGCACATGATCAAGCTCTGCGTCGGCGTGTCGGAAGTCGAGACGCTGGAGGCGAACGCCGCCCGGTCCGACTGGCGCATCGTCCACACCCGCATGACGCCCAAGCGCGCGGCCGAGATCGAGGACGGCGGTTCGCTGTACTGGGTGATGAAGGGCGTGGTGACTTGCCGTCAGCGCATCCTCGACATCACCACCATCGGCGAGGGCAAGGCCAGTCGCTGCGAGATCAAGCTGGACAGCCAGGTCATCCGCACGGCGCCTCTGGCCCGGCGCCCCTTCCAGGGCTGGCGTTATTTCGAGAAGGACGTGCCGCCGGACCTGTCGATCGCCGAACCGACGGATCTGCCGCCGGACCTGGCGCGCGAACTGCGCGAGCTGGGCGCCTGGTAGGCGCCTGAAACGGCCGGAAAATCATTTGACCCGCGCCCGCGCGCGTGGCTGTTGCGGCCTCCGATGGTCCAGTCCCTGTTCAGCTTCCATAATCGCGCCACCCTGTCCGAGCTGCTGAAGCTGGCATGGCCGGTCGTACTGGCGCGTCTGGGCATCATGACCATGGGGCTGACCGACGCCATCGTGGTCGGCCACTACGCCAGCCGCGAGCTGGCCTATCACTCCCTGGCCTGGGCGCCGTCTTCGGTCATGCTGACGACTGCGGTCGGTCTGATGATGGGGGTGCAGGTCATGACCGCCCGGCTGCTGGGCGAGGGACGAGGCGACGAGGTGGGGGCGGTGCTGCGGCGCGGCATGACCTACGCCCTGCAGATCGGCTTCATCGCCATGATCGGCCTGTTGTTGCTGGGGCCCTTCGGCCTGGTGCACATGGGGCTGGAGGACGGCCTGGGCGAGGGCGCGACGCCTGCCCTGATGGTCTTCGCCCTGTCGATGCCGGCCTATCTGATCTCGGTGTGCGCCCAGTTCTTCCTTGAAGGCCTGCACCGGCCCAAGGCGGGCATGGTCGCTATGTGGGTGGCCAATGCGGTCAATCTGGCGCTGAACCTCCTGCTGGTGCCGGACCTGCTGGGCATCGGCCTGCACGGTGCCGTGGCCTCGGCCTGGGCGACGTTCGGCGCGCGCACGGCGCTGGCGCTCTTTCTGGTGATCTTCATCCTGCGCCTGCCCGAGGCGCGAGCCTGGGGCGTGTTCAACAAGCCCAGGCGCGACAAGGCGGTCGAGAGACAGCAGATGCGCGTCGGCCTGGGGGCGGGCGCGTCCAACTTCATCGAGGTGGGCGCCTTCGCGGCCATGACCCTGTTCGCCGGTCAGCTGGGCGCGGCGGAAACGGCCAGTTGGGCCGTGGTCATCAATGTTTCCGCCATCGTCTTCATGGTGCCCATGGGCCTGTCGTCCGCGACGGCGGTGCTGGTCGGCCGCAGCTACGGCGGCGGCGACAAGGCGGGGGTCATGCGAGGCGGGCTGGCGGGCGTCGGCGTGGTGACGGTGCTGGCTTTCATCATCGCCGTCGGTCTGTGGCTGACCGCGCCGATGGTGGTCAGCGCCTATACGACCGACCCGGCGATTCTGGCCATCGCGGCGCCGGCCCTGGTGCTGGCGACCCTGTTCTTCGTCGCGGACGCCCAGCAGGTGGTCGCGGCCCAGGCCAATCGCGCGGCGGGGGACGTGGTGTGGCCGACGCTGATGCACCTGCTGTCCTATGGCCTGATCATGATCCCGCTGGGCTGGTTCCTGGCGCACAGGATCGGCGTGGACGGCCTGGTCTGGGCCGTGATCGTCGCCAGCCTGATCTCGGGCGCCCTTCTGACCGGGCGGTTCGTGCGGATCGCGCGGCGATTGCCCCCGGCAAAGGCGACGCCTGTCTTATAAGACACTTGGCCCATAAAAGGTGACGTTCGGGTCTGCGCCCTCTATATCCGACGCCTCCCTGTCAGACGTTGGAAGACCATGGCCCGCATCCTCATCACCTCGGCGCTGCCCTATATCAACGGCATCAAGCACCTTGGGAATCTGGCCGGGTCGATGCTGCCCGCCGATGTGTGGGCGCGTTTCATGCGGGCGAGAGGCCATGACGTCCTCTATGTCTGCGCCACCGACGAGCACGGCACCCCGGCCGAACTGGCCGCCGCCGCCGCCGGTCAGGACGTCCGCACCTATTGCGATGAGCAGCACGAGGTCCAGAAGAAGGCCGCTGACGCCTTTAGCCTGTCGTTCGACATCTTCGGCCGCAGCTCCAACGCCCCGAACACCCGCCTGACCCAGCACTTCGCCAAGGTTCTGGAGGAGCGCGGCCTGATCGAGGAGCGCGTCGACCGGATGATCTATTCGATCGACGACGCCCGCTTCTTGCCCGACCGCTACGTCGAGGGCACCTGCCCCCACTGCGGCTATGAGAAGGCGCGGGGCGACCAGTGCGACAACTGCGGCCGCCTGCTGGATCCGACCGATCTGATCAATCCCTATTCGGCGGTGTCGGGCAGCCGCAACCTGGAGGTCCGCGACACGCGCCACCTCTATCTGCTGCAGACCAAGATCGCCGATGAAGTGCGGGGTTGGGTCGACGCCCGCTCGCCCCAGTGGCAGCCGCTGGCCCGCTCCATCGCCTACAAGCATCTTGACGAGGGCCTGATCGATCGCGGCATCACCCGCGACCTGAAATGGGGCGTGCCGGTCGTCGGTCCCGACGGCGGTCCGCGTCCGGGCATGGAGGGCAAGGTCTTCTACGTCTGGTTCGACGCCCCCATCGAATACATCGGCGCGACCGAGGAATGGGCCGAGAAGACGGGCGGGAACTGGCGTTCCTGGTGGCGTCTGGACGAGGGGGCGGACGATGTTCGCTACGTCCAGTTCATGGGCAAGGATAACGTCGCCTTCCACACGGTCAGCTTCCCTTCGACCCTCCTGGGCTCGGGCGAACCGTGGAAGACGGTCGATCAGCTGAAAGCCTTCAACTGGCTGAACTGGTACGGCGGCAAGTTCTCAACCAGCATGGGCCGAGGCGTCTTCATGGACCAGGCGCTGGAGTTGCTGCCCGCTGACTACTGGCGCTGGCACCTGACGGCCTACGGGCCGGAACATTCCGACGCGGCCTTCACCTGGGAGCAGTTCCAGTCGACGACGAACAAGGATCTGGCCGACGTGCTGGGCAACTTCGTCAACCGCATCGTCAAGTTCACGGAATCCAAGTTCGACGGCGTCGTGCCCGAAGGCGGCGAACCGGGCGCGCTGGAAGAAAAACTGGCGGCCGACGTCAAGGCCGCGCTGGCGACCCTGACCTATGAGTTCGAGGCCATGGAGTTCCGCAAGGCGGCTCAGGCGGCCCGCGCCCTGTGGGTGCTGGGCAATGAGTATCTGCAGGAAGCTGCTCCCTGGACGGCGCTGAAGACGGACCGCGAGCGCGCCGCCGTCGTGGTGCGCACGGCCCTCGGCCTGGTGGCTCTGTTCGCCCGCGTCACGGCGCCCTTTATGCCTGAAGCGGCCGGACGTATCGCGGCTACGGTCGGCGCGACGGATCTGTCCTGGCCGGACGTGGAAGGCGATCTGCTGAACACGCTGCCGGTCGGCCAGGCCGTGGCTTCGGCCCAGGTGCTGTTCGCCAAGATCGAGGACGCCCAGGTCGCCGAATGGACCGAGCGCTTCGGCGGCGCCGAAAGCTAGGGTCGCGCCAGGCGTAGAAGTGGAGAAGGCCCGGAGTGATCCGGGCCTTTCGTGTTTTTAGGAGGCGGGTTTCGGGGGGGCGACCGTTTGCGGCGGCGGATCGCGTCGCTCGCGACCGCCGGGCAAGGCGTGGGGCGTGTGGGAATCGGCGCCCTTGCCGGTATGCTTCATATGCTTGGCCTGTTCTTCGGCGCTGATGGCGAGGAAGGCGGGGGCCGAGGCGTTGAAGGCGTCGGCATGGCCGGTGCGCACGATGACCGAGCGCCCGCCGTCCCAGATCATGTGCAGGGCGACGTACAGGACGATGGCCAGACCCACATAGGCGATCCAGCGGTAGCGGTTCAGCAGCTTGGCGATGAAGGTGGCGGCCAGGCCCATCAGGGCGATGGACAGGATCAGGCCAAACACCATGATCCACGGGTGTTCGTGACTGGCGCCGGCCACGGCCAGGACATTGTCCAGGCTCATGGTCAGGTCGGCGATCATGATCTGTATCAGGGCGGCGCCGAAGGTCTTGCGCTTCAGGCCCAGCTCTTCGGGAGAGGGGCCGCCGCCATTCTCCATGGCCATGGCGCGCTCGATTTCGGCTTCGGCCTCGGCCTGGTCGTGCGTGGCCTGCTCACGCAGTTCGCGCCACATCTTCCAGCACACCCACAGAAGCAGGAAGCCGCCCGCCAGAAGCAGGCCGACGATGGCCAGAAGCTGAACGGTGATCAGCGCCAGGCCGATGCGCAGGACGACGGCGACGGCCAGGCCGACCAGGATGGCCTTGCGGCGCTGTTCCTGGGGCAGGGCGGCGGCGGCCAGGCCCACGGCCACGGCGTTGTCGCCCGCCAGGACGAGGTCGATCATCAGCACCTTGCCGAGGGCGGAGGCCTGACTGATCAGTTCGGGATTGGAGAGGAAGTCCATGCCGGACTCATAAGGCCCGACCGGACCCGCGCCAAGTCGCCGCAGGGCGAGTTGACGCGGGAGCTCGATTCCTAGGCTGCGCGTCCCTGGGCGCGGGCCGCTTCATACAGGGCGATGGCGGCGGCGTTGGAGACGTTCAGGCTCTCGAAGCCGCCGGGCATGGGGATACGGGCCATCGCTTCGCAGTGCTCGGCCACCAGGCGGCGCACGCCGTCGCCTTCGGAGCCCATGACGATGACGGTCGGTCGGGCGTCGAGCGCCTGCTCCAGCGTCAGGTCCGAACCGCCGTCCATGCCGATGGCGCGCCAGCCGTGGTCGGCCAGCTTCTCAAGGGCGCGGCTGAGATTCGTCACGCGGGCGCACGGCAGGCGCTCGGTCGCGCCGGCGGAGGCCTTGGCCAGGGCGCCGGCCAGGGCGGGGGAGTGCCGGTCCTGCACCACGATGCCGCGCGCGCCGAAGGCCAGGGCCGACCGGAAGATGGCGCCGACGTTCTGAGGGTCGGTCAGCTGATCCAGCATGACGATGACGCCTTGCGCCGGTTCGGCCAGGTCTTCCAGAGCGACGCCTTCCAGCGGCTGAACCTTGAAGGCCATGCCCTGGTGCACGGCGCCGGCCGGCAGCATCCGGCCCAGGGCGAGCGAATCGACCACCTCGATCTCGGTGGCCGTTGGCCAGATTCTCGCGCTGGATCTCCTCGGCACGGTCTTCCGTGACCATCAGACGGCCGGTTCCACGGCGCGCGGGATTCGCCAAAGCGGCCAGAACCGGATGACGTCCCCAAAGAAAATTATCGGCGTCCGGGCGCGAACGGGCCGGCCGTCGCTCTGCATCGCCTGCGCCGCGTCCTTGCGGGGCGGGTGTTTGAGCCCGATTTGGGCGTGCTTCGTCCCTCTTGTGGAAAGATTGTTTTTTACCGGTTTTCCGGTCGTTGCGTTCTCGAAATGACGACACTATAAGACGGCCTCCGATTTGGGCCCCAGGGCTTTCGGTTCAGGCGCTTCCTCTACTGCAGGCGTCGCCCGACAGCGAAGGCTTTCGTCGCGAATGATCGAAAGATTGTTCACGGCGTTTCCAGACCGGCATTGACATAGGCGCGCTGGGGGAATGTCCCGAGCGGCAAAGGGGGCGGACTGTAAATCCGCTGCGTAAGCTTCGCAGGTTCGAGTCCTGCTTCCCCCACCACGCGCCTCCAATGCCCGACGGGCCGGGAGTCCAGATAGGAATCGGGTGCGGAACCGTCGCTCTTCATTTGAAGGGCGGTGCAACCGCATTCTTCGTGCGGGTATAGCACAATGGTAGTGCAGCAGCCTTCCAAGCTGAATACGCGGGTTCGATTCCCGCTACCCGCTCCAGGTTTTATGAACTGAGCACAGCGCCCCTCCGTTCCGGACCCGGGCCACAGGAGTTTGGCCATGGCCAAGGAAAAGTTCGAACGCACGAAGCCGCACGTGAACATCGGCACGATCGGTCACGTTGACCACGGCAAGACGACGCTGACGGCGGCGATCTCGATGACGCTGTCGAAGGCTGGCGGCGGCAAGGCGATGAACTACGCCGACATCGACAACGCGCCGGAAGAGAAGGCGCGCGGCATCACGATCAACACGTCGCACGTGGAATATGAGACGGCGAACCGTCACTACGCGCACGTGGACTGCCCGGGCCACGCCGACTACGTGAAGAACATGATCACGGGCGCGGCTCAGATGGACGGCGCGATCCTGGTGTGCTCGGCCGCTGACGGCCCGATGCCGCAGACGCGCGAGCACATCCTGCTGTCGCGTCAGGTCGGCGTTCCGGCGCTGGTGGTGTTCCTGAACAAGGTCGACATGGTCGACGACGAGGAACTGCTGGAGCTGGTCGAGATGGAAGTGCGCGAGCTGCTGAGCTCGTACCAGTTCCCGGGCGACGACATTCCGGTGATCAAGGGCTCGGCCCTGGCCGCGGTGGAAGACCGCGACCCGCAGATCGGCGCCGAGCGCGTTCTGGAGCTGATGGCGGCGGTCGACAGCTACATCCCGCAGCCGGAACGTCCGATCGACATGCCGTTCCTGATGCCGGTGGAAGACGTGTTCTCGATCTCGGGCCGCGGCACCGTGGTGACGGGTCGCGTCGAGCGCGGCGTCGTCAAGGTCGGCGAGGAAGTCGAGATCGTCGGCATCCGTCCGGTCCAGAAGACGACCTGCACGGGCGTGGAAATGTTCCGCAAGCTGCTGGACCAGGGCCAGGCGGGCGACAACGTGGGCGTGCTGCTGCGCGGCACCAAGCGTGAAGACGTCGAGCGCGGCCAGGTGCTGTGCAAGCCGGGTTCGATCACCCCGCACACGAAGTTCGTGGCCGAGGCCTACATCCTGAACAAGGAAGAAGGCGGCCGTCACACGCCGTTCTTCACGAACTACCGTCCGCAGTTCTACTTCCGCACGACGGACGTGACCGGCATCGTGCGCCTGAAGGAAGGCGTGGAGATGATCATGCCGGGCGACAACGCCGAGCTGGACGTCGAGCTGATCACGCCGATCGCGATGGAAGAGAAGCTGCGCTTCGCCATCCGCGAAGGCGGCCGCACCGTCGGCGCCGGCGTCGTGGCCAAGATCGTCGAGTAATCGACGGGCGGCCCCTGAGGTCGCACAGTAAGAGTAGCGTAAGCGTACCGGCCTCAAGCAGCCCGCAAGGGCTGTAGGCCAAAGTAAAGCGTAACAGAGCGGCCCCCGGAGCGATCCGGGGGCCGTTTTGCATTCAGTCGTTCGGCGCGCCGGTCGCGGGATCGGTGTCGGTGCGGCCTGAGTTGCTGCTGCCCTTGGCGTCCTTGGGCTCGGTGGCGGGGCGCGGCGGATTGCCGGGCTTGTCGGGGCGCTGGTTCTCGTTCTCGGTTTCGCGGGTCTTGGGGCGTGGCGTCGTCATGGGGACCTCCTGAGGAAGACAATGCGGCGGGCGCCGTGAGGCTCCGATCTTTCGCAAAGAGGCCGGACGCTAACCCGGCCTCAAGGGCTTGGCTTTATCAGTCCCCGACTGGAACGGGACTTGCTGTGATCGTTCTGAAGGGAGCGTCATGTCGGGACCATTATCAGTTGAAATCCGCAGCCTGGCCGACCTGTCGGCTGAGGAGGGCGCGCAATGGAACGATTGGGCGAGGGCGGATGCTGATCTGAGCAGCCCCTATTTCCGTTGGGAGTTCTCGCGCACGGCCGGGGCGATCTGTCCCGGCGCTGCGCTGGCTGTCTTCAAACGGGACAGTCGGGTGGTCGGCTATTATCCGCATCAGCGCCGGGGCGGGACGGTCCAGCCTCTGGCCGCGCCGATGAACGACTATCACGGGGTCATCGGCCCGCGCGACGACAAGCCTTCGATGCAGGAAGCGGCCGCCCTGATCGGCGCGCCGCGTTTCGCCGCCGCCGCGTGGATCGGAGAGGCTCCGCAAGCGATGCCGCGCAACCATAGCGTGATCTCCATCGTGCCTGACGAAGGCGGCTTCGACGCCTGGTACGCTCGGCGACGGAAGGCCTTTCCGAAATACTTCAAGGACAAGGAGCGGTCGCGGCGAGGGTTGGACGGCGCCTTCAAGACGGTTGAGATCGAAATCGGCCTGCATGATCACGCCCTGCTGGAACGCCTGATCATCGAAAAGAGCGAACAGTATCGCCGCACCGGGCACCACGACATCTTCGCGTGCGGCTGGACGGGCCAGGTGCTGCACGCCCTGATGGACAGCGAGGGCGAAGACGGCTTCGGCGCCTCGATGGCGGTGCTGCGTGTCGATGGACGGGTCGTGGCGATGGAGTATTCCATGCACGCGGGGCGTCATTTCCACCTGTGGTTCCCGGTCTACAACCAGGAGGTCGCGCGCTGGTCGCCGGGCATCGTGCTGACCCAGGAGACGATCCGGCTGGGCGCCGAGCGCGGCTACCGAGTCTTCGACTACGGCGTGGGCGTGGGCGGCAACTACAAGAAATACTATGATGACGGCGGCCTGGCGACCGTCGAGGGCGTTGTGGCTCGGCCGGGGCCAGGCAAGGCGCTGTGCGCGACGGCGAGCGCCGCTCTGGGCGTGCTGGGCTCCGCGTGGGCGGAGCGCTTGCGCACCAGTACGCGGCGTCGCTGGTCTGTAGTCGAAGCCTGTGAGACGAGCTTGGCCGGTCGGACCTCGGGGCGCTGCGCGCCGCCGCCGACATGGTGCGGAAACAGAAGGCGGCCGGCGGGGCCGATTGAGGAGGAAAGCGGAATGACGGCTTCCATGACGCGCTATGCGGGCCCGATCACCCAGGCGGAGGTGCATCCTCACGCCCTGGTCGCCGACGGTTTCGCCGAGGATCAGGCTCTGGCCGAGGTGCTGGACCGCTATCCGGCCGACCTGTTCGACATCAACCTGTACGACTACGACGACGAGGGACAGGTCAGCCTGCGCACCGGCGCGCGGGGCCGGTTGAACGGGGCCGAACTGCTGGAGGCGATCCAGCAGGGCCGCCTGTGGGTCAACATGCGCAAGGTCGAGCAGGGCTGGCCCGAACTGTGGCGCGCGGCCATGGTCGACTTCGAGCGCATCCTAGGCGGCTATGGGTTGAAGGCGGCCAGCGCCAGCGGTCAGCTCATCCTGTCCTCGCCCAAGGCGCGGGTGCCCTATCACTTCGACGCGGGCGGCGTGGTGCTGTTGCACATGCGCGGTCGCAAGCGCCTGTTCGTCTATCCGGGCGACGAGGCCCACCTGCCCGAGCGCAGCATGGAGCAGGTCGTCACCCGCCAGACGACCGAGGAGATTCCCTATCGCCGCGCCTTCGAGGACGACGCCCGCATTGTCGATCTGGAGCCGGGGCAGGCGCTGACCTGGCCCTTCTACGCCCCGCACCGGGTGGAGAACCTGGACCGTTTCTGCGTCTCCCTGTCGATCGAGTTCCAGAGCTGGCCCTCGCGCATCCGCAACGGGGCGCTCTACACCAACGCCTTCCTGCGCAGCCGGGGAGGGGAGCCGCGCACGACGGACCGCATGAGCCAGCCGGAATTGGCCGCGCGCTGGGCGGCTTCGGTGGCGCTGAAGCGGGCCGGGCTGATGAAGAGCCGCATCGCCGCCTTTGAGCGAGATTTCGAGCCCGCCGTCGGGGCGACGGACGGGGCGGCGGCCCTGCCGGACCGCGTCGACACCCCTGCAGCCTGAACCGCCTTAGGTTAAAAGGGGTTCATGACCTCGATTTAAACTGACTTTGCGGCGGGCGGCCCTCAGTCTTCCCTGGACACAGAGACAGGGAGAGCTCGCTGATGAAACCCGCTGCAATCGCCGCCGCCATGGGATCCGCATTGGCCGCGTCCGCCGTTCTGGCGGCGCCGGCCCTGGCCGACGAAGTGGCCATCCGCAACGCCGTGGCGCGCGTCATCGTCATTCCGGAAGACCGTGCAGACGTCGGCGTCGAGATCACGCCGGGCTCGGCCGGCCTGCCGGAGCTGCGCCTCGAGCGTCGGGGCGGCCAGGTCCGCATCGACGGCGGTCTGGGACGCGGTCGGGGCATGAGCTTCGGCGGCGGCCAGATCGGTTCCTGCAACAGCGGTCCGGCGGACGCCCGCCAGCCTGGCGAAGGCGCATCGGTCGAGGTGCGCGGCAAGGGACGTATTCGTCTGGAAGATGCGCCGCTGATCGTTCTGCGCACGCCGCGCGACGTGGACGTGAACGGCGGCGGCGCCGTGTTCGGCTCCATTGGACGCGGCGCGCGCTCGGTCGAGCTGGGCAACGGCGGCTGCGGCTCCTGGACGGTAGCGAACGTCGATGGCGACATGAGCCTGTCGGTCGGCGGATCGGGCTCGATCCGGGCCGGCACGTCGCGCGATCTGGAAGCGGCCGTCGGCGGATCGGGCTCCATCTATGCGGGCGCGACCAGCAAGCTGGAGGCCAGCGTGGGCGGTTCGGGCAGTATCGATGTGGCCCGTGTGAACGGCGAGACCGAAATCGCCATCGGCGGGTCCGGCGGCGTGAAGGTGCGCGGCGGCAGCGCCTCGAGCCTGAAGGTCTCCATCGGCGGCTCGGGCGATGTGCGTTTCGATGGGACGGCGGGCGACGTCTCGGCGGCTATCGCCGGCTCGGGCGACGTCCGCGTGGCCGAGGCGACCGGTCGGGTGTCGCGCTCGATCGTGGGATCGGGGGAACTTCGCATCGGCCGCTGACGCCGCGAAGCCTCTGAAGAAGAAGGCCCGGGCGCGTGGAACCCTCCGGGCCTTTTTCGAGCCCGGAATCCGGCGGGCCGCGCTCAAACAAAAACCCCGGCGGATCGCTCCGCCGGGGTTTCGATGATCCGTGCGGCCCGAAGACCGCGAAGATCGCTTAGTTGCCGAACAGGGCGGCGACGCCGTTGGCCGTGCGGCCCAGGTTGGCGCCGGCTTGGTCGCGGGCTTGCAGACCGCCGCCGAAGCTGTAGCGCATGCCGATCTTGAAGACGTTGGCGTCGACGTCCAGGTCCGAGGACTTGGCGTAGTCGTAGCCGCCGAAGACCGAGTACGGCGTGTCGGCGAACTGGTACTCGGCGCCGACGCCGACCGACCAGCCGTCGACCGAGCCGCCGACGAACAGGTTGTCAGCGTTGGCGTAGGCGGCGCCGGCGTTCAGGCGCAGTTGCGGCGTGGCGTAGAAGGCGGCGTCGGCGGCCACGTTCCAGATGTCCGCGTCATGAACGGTGGCGTAAGAGGCCACGCCCGTCAGGGTGGCGCGGTCCAGGTACTTCTGACCTTCCAGGCCGAAGGTGGTCATGGTGCCGCCCAGGGCTTCCGAAGCGCCGACGAAGCCGCCGAAGCGCATGTCTTCGATCTTCTTCGACAGGTGCACGGCGCCGGCCAGGGTGGTTTCGTCGCCACCGTGCTGGACGTCCGTATAGGCGCCTTCAGCGTTGAAGGTGACGGTCCAGTCGCCGAACACCGGCGAAGCGACGGCGCCGTCGATGACGCCGCGGTTCACGTCGATGCCTTCGACGTCAGCGTAGTTGTAGGCGACGCCGACCGAGCCGATGGCGTCTTGAGCGAAGGCGGGAGCGGCGATCAGGGTCGCGGCGGCGACCGAAGCGAGAAAGACGGTTTTCATTTTCTTGTCCTTATGTACTGCCGCCGAACAAGCTCAGCTGGTCCGACGATAGGCGAGACATAGGTCGCTGTTTGGCGCTTTGCCGTAACAAACATGTCATGTGGCGGTCACATCCGGGACGATGTTGCCCAAAAGAGACGCATTGCGGCATAACTGCGTCAGTATGGGGTGGGTATTGCGGCGGCGCCTTTCCGTGGCGTTCATCTGGCCGCTTTCCCGCCTCAGTCCCTAACGATCAGCCCGTGTTATGCTGCGGCGCAGCGTCCGAGGGGCGGTGAGAGGGCGGTGAGTCGCAAACCCCGACGGGGCGGGGATTTCCGCGCTTGACGGAAACGGAATCGGAGGGCATAAGCGCCCCTCTTGTTGGACCGGCTGTGCACTTTCGGGTGCAGACGCGGTCCGCAGGAACGACCTAAGTTACTGTTCTTTGCAGCTTCTTGGGAACTTACGGCCTTCGCGGGGGACTGCGTGGGCCGCTCGTTTTTGCGGATTTGCGTTTCCTGGGGATGAGTTTTCGTCCCGAGGCTTCGGTCTTTGAAATGGTTCACAGGGACGCGGCTCCGGCCGCATGGGAATAACAACCGATATGGATCAAAGCATCCGCATCAGGCTCAAGGCCTTCGATCATCGCGTCCTCGACTTTTCGACGCGCGAAATCGTCAACACCGCCAAGCGCACGGGCGCGACCGTTCGCGGTCCGATCCCGCTGCCGACCCTGATCGAAAAGTTCACCGTGAACCGCTCGCCGCACGTCGACAAGAAGTCGCGCGAGCAGTTTGAAATCCGCACGCATAAGCGCGTGCTCGACATTGTCGACCCCACTCCGCAGACCGTGGACGCGCTCATGAAGCTCGACCTGTCCGCCGGCGTGGACGTCGAGATCAAGATCTAAGAAAGAAAGAGGCGGGATCCGACATGCGCACGGGCGTGATCGCCAAGAAGCTGGGGATGACCCGCGTGTTCGCCGATGACGGCGCACACGTTCCGGTCACTGTGCTCCAGCTCGACGGCTGCCAAGTCGTCGGCCAACGTACCAAGGAGCGCGACGGCTACGTCGCTCTTCAGCTGGGCGCTGGCGTTAAGAAGGCCAAGAACACGGCCAAGGCTCAACGCGAAGCTTTCGCGAAGGCCGAGGTCGAGCCGAAGGCCTATGTGACCGAATCCCGCGTGGGCGAAGACGCCCTGCTGGACGTGGGCGCCGAGCTGTCGGCCGACCACTTCCTCGCGGGTCAGAAGGTCGACATCCAGGGCCATACCATCGGTAAGGGCTTTGCGGGCGCCATGAAGCGCTGGAACTTCGGCGGTCTGCGCGCGTCGCACGGCGTGTCGATCTCGCACCGTTCGCACGGTTCGACCGGCCAGCGTCAGGACCCGGGCAAGGTCTTCAAGGGCAAGAAGATGGCCGGCCATCTGGGCCAGGAAGTCGTCACGACCCAGAACCTGACCGTCGTCCGCGTCGACGCCGAGCGTGGCCTGATCCTGATCAAGGGCGCTGTCCCGGGTCATGACGGCGCCTACGTCAAGATCAGCGACGCCATCAAGAAGGCCCGTCCTTCGGACGCCCCGTTCCCGGGCGCCGTGAAGTCGGCCGCTGCTCAACCCGCTTCCGCGCCGGCTGAAGAAGCTCCGGCCGTTGAAGCGACCGAAGGCGGTGAAGCGTAATGAAACTCTCGGTCATCAAACTCGACGGCAAGGCTGCTGGCGACGTTGAGCTGTCGGACGCCGTCTTCGGCATCTCCGACATCCGCGGCGACCTGCTGGCCCGTTACGTCAACTGGCAGCTGGCCAAGCGCCGCGCCGGCACCCACAAGGTTCAAACCCGCAACGAGAACTCTCGTACGGGCAAGAAGATGTACAAGCAGAAGGGCACGGGCGGCGCCCGTCACGGCTCGCGTCGTGCGCCCCAGTTCGTCGGCGGTTCGCCGGCGTTCGGCCCGGTCGTTCGCGACCACGGCTTCTCGCTGCCGAAAAAGGTCCGCGCCCTGGCGCTGAAGCACGCCCTGTCGTCCAAGGCCAAGGCCGGCGATCTGGTCGTCGTCGACAGCGTCTCGGTCAAGGAAGCCAAGACGGCCTCGCTGCGCGAGACCTTCGGCAAGCTGGGCTGGACCAAGGCTCTGATCATCGCGGGTCCGGAAGTCGAAGCCAACTTCGGCCTGGCCGCGCGCAACATCCCGCACATCGACGTGCTGCCGAACGCCGGCCTGAACGTCTATGACATCCTGCGGGCGGACAAACTGGTGCTGACCAAGGCCGCCGTCGAGGCGATCGAGGCGCGCTTCGCTGAGAAGGAAGCCGCATAATGGCCGCCGCTCAACCCACCGCCAAGCACTACGACACCATCCTGGCTCCGGTGATCACCGAGAAGGCCACGATCCTGTCGGAGCAGAACAAGGTCGTCTTCCGCGTCGCCGGCACGGCGACCAAGGACGAGATCGCCGCGGCGGTCGAAAGCCTGTTCAAAGTCAACGTCCTCAAGGTCAACACCCTGGTTCAAAAGGGCAAGACCAAGCGCTTCCGGGGCATCCTCGGTCGCCGCGTGGACATCAAGAAAGCGATCGTGACGCTGGCCGACGGCCAGTCGATCGACGTCACGACGGGGCTCTAAGACCATGGCTCTGAAGCATTACAATCCGACGTCGCCGGGCCGCCGCGCCCTGGTGCTGGTCGACCGCTCCGAGCTGCACAAGGGCCGCCCGGAGAAGTCGCTGACCCAAGGCCTGACCAAGTCGGGCGGTCGTGGTCAGGGCGGTCGCATCGCTGTCCGCTTCCGCGGCGGCGGCGCCAAGACCCTGTACCGCAAGATCGACTTCAAGCGTCGCAAGTTCGACGTGGTCGGCACGGTCGAGCGTCTGGAGTACGACCCGAACCGCACCGCCTTCATCGCCCTGGTGACCTACGCCGACGGCGAGAAGACCTACATCATCGCGCCTCAGCGCCTGCACGCCGGCGACACCATCGTCGCGGGTGAAAAGGTCGACGTGAAGCCGGGCAACGCCATGCCGCTGCGCTCCATGCCGGTCGGCACCATCATCCACAACGTGGAGATGAAGCCGGGCAAGGGCGCTCAGCTGGCCCGTTCGGCCGGCGCTTACGCTCAACTGGTCGGTCGCGACCAGGGCTACGCCCAGATCCGTCTGGGCTCGGGCGAGCTTCGCATGGTCCTGGACGGCTGCATGGCCGTTGTCGGCGCCGTGTCGAACCCCGAGCACATGAACCAGAACCTGGGCAAGGCCGGCCGCAAGCGTCACATGGGCTGGCGTCCGCACGTCCGCGGCGTCGCCATGAACCCGATCGACCACCCGCACGGTGGTGGTGAAGGCCGGACCTCGGGCGGTCGTACCCCGGTTACGCCGTGGGGTAAGGACACCAAGGGTTCTCGTACCCGCAAGAACAAGGCCACGGACAAGTTCATTATCCGTAGCCGTCACGTGAAGAAGGCTCGCTAAGAATGGCCCGCTCCTCCTGGAAAGGCCCGTTTGTCGACGGGTATCTGCTCAAGAAGGCCGACGCCGCTCAATCGTCGGGCCGCAAGGACGTGATCAAGACCTGGTCGCGCCGCTCCACCATCCTGCCGCAGTTCGTCGGTCTGACGTTCGGCGTCCACAACGGCCAGAAGCATGTGCCGGTGTCGGTCTCCGAAGAAATGGTCGGCATGAAGTTC
Source organism: Brevundimonas sp. SS2672 (assembly GCF_059579685.1). Classification (NCBI taxonomy): domain Bacteria; kingdom Pseudomonadati; phylum Pseudomonadota; class Alphaproteobacteria; order Caulobacterales; family Caulobacteraceae; genus Brevundimonas; species Brevundimonas sp. SS2672. The sequence goes on from NZ_CM184201.1 coordinate 891,477, forward strand.
GGCGAGTTCGCCCCGACCCGGAACTTCCCGGGCCACGCGGCGGACAAGAAGGCCAAGAGGAAGTAATCCATGGCCCAGACCAAGAACCCCCGTCGCGTTGCGGCGACCGAGGCCCGCGCCAAGCTGGTCAACGTCCGCATCAGCCCGCAGAAGCTGAACCTGGTGGCCGCCTCGATCCGCGGCCTGCCGGTCCAGAAGGCTCTCAACGAGCTGGAATTCAGCCGCAAGCGCATCGCCGGCGACGTCCGCAAGGTCCTGTACTCGGCCGTCTCGAACGCCGAGAACAACCACAACCTCGACATCGACAACCTGGTCGTCGCCGAGGCCTTCGTGGGCAAGAACCTGGTGATGAAGCGTTTCGCGAGCCGTGCTCGCGGTCGTTCGTCGCGCATCCTGAAACCGTTCAGCGAAATCACCATCGTGGTTCGCGAAGCAGGTGAGGCCGCCTGATGGGTCAGAAAATCAATCCGATCGGTCTGCGCCTCGGCGTGAACCGTACGTGGGACAGCCGCTGGTTCGCCGGCGGCGCCGACTACGCCAAGCTGCTCCACCAGGACCTGAAGCTGCGTTCGTGGCTGAAGGAGCGCCTGTCGGCCGCCGGCGTGTCGCGCATCATCATCGAGCGTCCGCACAAGAAGTGCCGCGTGACGATCTACGCCGCCCGTCCGGGCGTCGTGATCGGCAAGAAGGGCGCTGACATCGAGAAGCTGCGCAAGGACATCTCGGCCCGCACCGAAGGCGAAGTTCACCTGAACATCGTCGAGGTCCGCAAGCCGGAGACCGACGCTCAGCTGATCGCTGAGAACATCGCTCAGCAACTGGAGCGCCGTATCGCGTTCCGTCGCGCCATGAAGCGTTCGATGCAGTCGGCCATGCGCCTGGGCGCCAAGGGCGTCCGCATCAACGTCTCGGGCCGTCTGGGCGGTGCCGAAATCGCTCGTATGGAGTGGTACCGCGAAGGTCGCGTGCCGCTGCACACCCTGCGCGCCGACATCGACTACGGCTTCTACGAAGCCAAGACGACCTACGGCATCATTGGCGTGAAGGTCTGGGTGTTTAAGGGTGAAGTGCTCGAGCACGACCCGATGGCCCAGGACAAGCGCTGGGCCCAGGAAGCCTCGGGTCCGTCGTCCAACGAAGGCCGTGAGCGCGGCCCCCGCGGTGATCGCGGTCCGCGCCGTGGTCGTGAGGGCTGATAGGCCATGTTGCAACCGAAAAAGACCAAGTACCGTAAGGCCTTCAAGGGCCGCATCCACGGCTCGTCCAAGGGTGGTTTCTCGCTGAACTTCGGCTCCTACGGTCTGAAGGCCGTCGAGCCGGAGCGCATCACGGCGCGTCAGATCGAGGCGGCTCGCCGCGCGATCACCCGTCAGATGAAGCGTCAGGGCCGCGTCTGGATCCGTATCTTCCCCGACGTGCCGGTTTCCGGCAAGCCGGCCGAAGTGCGGATGGGTAAGGGCAAGGGCGCGGTGGACCACTGGGCCGCTCGCGTGGCCCCGGGCCGCATCATGTTCGAAATCGACGGCGTGCCGGACGACGTGGCTCGTGAAGCGCTGCGCCTCGGCGCCGCCAAGCTGCCGATCCGCACCAAGGTGGTCACCCGCCTGGACGCCGGCATCGTTACGGAGCAAGCCGCCTAATGACCAAGATCGCCGATCTCCGGTCGCAAACCGTCGACCAACTGTCCGACGAGCTGCTGAAGCTCAAGAAGGAACAGTTCAACCTGCGCTTCCAGGCCGCCACCGGCCAGATGGAAAAGACCCACCGGGTCTCGGAAGTGCGCAAGGACATCGCTCGCATCTCGACGCTTCTGCGCGAGAAGCGTGCGGCCTCGTAAGGAAACACCGATGCCCAAACGCATTCTTGAAGGCGTGGTCGTCTCCGACAAGGGCGACAAGACCGTCGTCGTGAAGGTCGAGCGCACCCTGCTGCACCCGCTGCTCCGCAAGACGGTTCGTAAGTCCAAGAACTACCACGCTCACGATGAGGCCAACGCCCTCAAAGTCGGCGACATCGCGCGCATCATCGAATGCGCCCCCAAGTCCAAGCTGAAGCGCTGGGAAATCATTTCCCCGTCTTCGGCTTCGTAAGAAGAAGGATCGGATCCCATGATCCAGATGCAAACTAACCTGGAGGTCGCCGATAACTCGGGCGCTCGCCGGGTCATGTGCATCAAGGTGTTGGGCGGCTCCAAGCGCCGCTACGCCTCGATCGGCGACACCATCGTCGCCTCGGTGAAGGAAGCGATTCCGCGCGGCCGCGTGAAGAAGGGCGACGTCGTTCGCGCCATCGTCGTGCGCACCGCCAAGGACATCCAGCGCAAGGACGGCTCTGTCATCCGTTTCGACAAGTCGGCCGCCGTCATCGTCAACAAGCAGAACGAGCCTGTCGGCACCCGTATCTTCGGCCCGGTTCCGCGCGAGCTGCGCGCCAAGAACCACATGAAGATCATCTCGCTGGCTCCGGAGGTTCTGTAACCATGGCCGCCAAGATCAAGAAGGGCGACAACGTCGTCGTCCTGACCGGCAAGGACAAGGGCCGCACCGGCCAGGTGCTGCAGGTCCTGCCGACCGAGAACCGCGTCGTCGTGCAAGGCGTCAACATGGTCCAGCGCCACACGCGCCCGACCCAGGCTGACCCGCAAGGCGGCATCAAGCACAAGGAAGCCTCGCTTCACCTGTCGAACGTCGCCATCGTCGACGCCAACGGCAAGGCGACCCGCGTGGGCTTCAAGGTCGAGGGGGACAAGAAGGTCCGCTTCGCCAAGTCGACGGGAGACGTCATCTGATGGCCGACACCAAGTATACGCCGCGTCTCAAGACCGACTATCAGGACCGCATCCGCGGCGTCCTGAAGGAAAAGTTCGGCTACACGAACGAGATGCAGATCCCCAAGCTGGACAAGATCGTCCTGAACATGGGCATCGGCGAAGCTGTGGCGGACTCCAAGAAGGCCAACGCGGCCCTCAAGGACCTGACGGCCATCGCCGGCCAGAAGGCCGTGCCGACCAAGGCTCGTAACTCCATCGCCGGCTTCAAGCTGCGCGAAGGCATGGTCATCGGCGGCAAGGTCACGCTGCGCGGCGCCCAGATGTACGAGTTCCTGGACCGTTTCATCACGATCGCTCTGCCGCGCGTGAAGGACTTCCGGGGCCTGAAGGGCACTTCGTTCGACGGTCGCGGCAACTACGCCACGGGTCTGAAGGAGCACATCGTGTTCCCGGAGATCAACTACGACCAGATCGACCAGATGTGGGGCATGGACATCGTTGTCTGCACCACGGCCAAGACCGATGAGGAAGCCAAGGCTCTCCTCACCGAGTTCAAGTTCCCGTTCGTGAACTGAGCGGGAAGGGAAGAGAACAATGGCTAAGAAAAGCGCCGTAAACCGCAACGAAGCCGTCAAGGCCCTGGTTGCGAAGTATGCCGCGAAGCGGGACGCCCTGAAGGCTATCGCCAACGACGAGAGCCTGCCGCTTGAGGAGCGCTTCGATGCGCGCCTGAAGCTGGCGGCCCTGCCGCGCAACTCGGCTCCGAGCCGTATTCGCAACCGTTGCGAAGTGACGGGTCGTCCGCGGGCTTATTACCGCAAGCTCAAGATGAGCCGTGTCGCCCTGCGTGAGCTGGGCAACATGGGTCAGATCCCCGGCCTGACGAAGTCGAGCTGGTAAGGGGAGCGAACAGACATGATGATCAACGATCCCCTGAGCGACATGATCGCTCGCATCAAGAACGCGGCCACCCGCAAGCGTTCTTCGGTGCTCACCCCGGCTTCCCGCCTGCGTCAGCGCGTCCTGGACGTGCTGCAGGACGAGGGCTACATCCGCGGCTACTCGCTGGTTCAAAACCCCGGTGAGTTCCCGCAGTTCGAGATCGAGCTGAAGTACTTCGACGGCCAGCCGGTGATCGCCGAGATCGCCCGCGTGTCGAAGCCCGGCCGCCGCGTCTATTCGGCCATCGGCGATCTGAAGCCGGTCAAGAACGGCCTCGGCATCTCGATCCTTTCGACTTCGAAGGGCGTCATGTCCGACGCCGCCGCCCGCGACGCTAACGTCGGCGGCGAAGTCCTCTGCAGGGTCTACTGATATGTCTCGTATCGGCAAGAAAACCATCGCCGTGCCGAAGGGCGTGACTGTCACGCTCAACGGCCAGGCCATCACCGTGAAGGGTCCGAAGGGCGAACGCTCCTGGACCGTCGCCGACGAGATCGAAGTCACGCAGGAAGGCGACGAGCTGTCGCTGACCCCGCGTTCGGACTCGCAGCGCGCCAAGGCCATGTGGGGCCTGTCGCGCACCCTGGTCGCCAACATGGTGACCGGCGTGACCGAAGGCTTCGAGAAGACCCTGGAACTGGTCGGCGTCGGCTACCGCGCCGCCCTGAAGGGCAAGGATCTCTCGCTGCAGCTCGGCTTCTCGCACGACGTGGACATCGTTCCGCCCGAAGGCATCACCTTCGCCGTGCCGAAGCAGACCGAGATCAAGATCTCGGGCAACGACAAGCAGGTTGTGGGCGAAATCGCCGCCGTCATCCGCAAGATGCGTCCGCCGGAACCCTATAAGGGCAAGGGCGTGCGCTATCAGGGCGAATTCGTCCGGCGCAAGGAAGGCAAGAAGAAGTAAGTCATGGCTCTCTCTCTTCAACAACAAGCCAAGCGCCGCGCCGAGCGCACTCGCCGTCGCCTGAAGGCTGTCGCCAACGGTCGTCTGCGTCTGTCGGTCTTCCGTTCGGACAAGAACATCTCGGCTCAGATCATCGACGACGCCCAGGGCATCACGGTGGCCGCCGCCTCGTCGCTGGAAGGCGGCAAGGGTTCCAAGGGTTCGGACGTCGCAGCCGCCGCCAAGATCGGCAAGCTGATCGCCGAGCGCGCCATCGAGAAGGGCGTCACCGACGTCGTCTTCGACCGTGGCGGCTACATCTATCACGGCCGGGTCAAGGCGCTGGCGGAAGCCGCGCGCGAAGCCGGCCTGAACTTCTAAGGGAACGGCAAGCATGGCTCGTGAACCCCAACGCGGCGGCGGCGACCGTAACCGTCGCGACAACCGCAACGCTCCCGTTGAAGGTCCGGATTCGGACATCATCGAGAAGCTGGTGCACATCAACCGCGTCGCCGCCACCGTCAAAGGCGGCCGCCGGTTCTCGTTCGCGGCCCTGATGGTCGTCGGCGACGGCAAGGGCCGCGTCGGCTTCGGTCATGGCAAGGCGCGCGAAGTGCCGGAAGCCATCCGCAAGGCGACCGAAGAAGCCAAGAAGACCATGATCAAGGTTCCGCTGCGCGAGAACCGCACCCTGCACCACGACGGCAATGGCCGTTGGGGCGCCGGCAAGATCATGATGCGTGCGGCGCCTCCGGGCACCGGCGTCATCGCGGGCGGTCCGATGCGTGCGGTCCTCGAAACCCTCGGCGTCCAGGACGTCGTGGGCAAGTCGACCGGCTCGTCGAACCCCTACAACATGATCCGCGCCACCTTCGAAGCTCTGAAGGTTCAGTCGTCGCCGCGCCAGATCGCCTCCAAGCGGGGCAAGAAGGTGTCCGACCTGATGGGCCGCCGCAATGACGGCGCTTCGGCGCCGGAAGCCGTGGAGGGCTGATAGATGGCCAAGACCGAAAAGAAGACCGTGACCGTCCGTCAGACGGCGAGCCCGATCCGCCGCAAGTCGGATCAGCGCGCCACCCTGGTGGGCCTGGGTCTCAACCAGATCGGCCGTGAGTCGACCCTGGAAGACACCCCCTCCGTGCGTGGGATGATCGCCAAGGTCGCCCACATGGTGGAAGTGGTCGAGAAGTAAGACGGTTCGCCCTCTCCCGTTCGCGGGGGAGGGCGTTTCGCTTTATGAAGAAGCATCTTGCGATGCTGACGCGGGTCGCTTAATCAGCGGCCCTTCAATTTTTCCAACGCCGAGTCAGGTCCGCCCGTCGAACCTGGCGCTAGAACCCGAAAGGATCAGGCAATGAAGCTGAACGAAATCCGTGACAACGAAGGCGCCTCCAAGAAGCGTATGCGCGTCGGCCGCGGCCCGGGCTCGGGCAAGGGCAAGACCGCCGGTCGCGGCGTCAAGGGTCAGAAGTCGCGTTCGGGCGTCGCCATCGGCGGCTTCGAAGGCGGCCAGATGCCGCTGTACATGCGTATGCCGAAGCGCGGCTTCAACGTGCCGAACGCGCCGAAGCTGGCTGAAGTCAACCTGTGGCGCCTGCAAGAGGCCATCGACGCCGGCAAGCTGGACGCCAAGGCCGAGATCAACGGCGCGGCCCTGGTCGCCGCCGGCGTGATCCGTCGCGTCAAGGACGGCGTGCGCGTCCTGGGCGAAGGCGAGCTGAAGGCCAAGCTGAACCTGGTCGTGTGGTCGGCCTCGTCGGGCGCCATCAAGGCGATCGAAGCCGCCGGCGGTTCGGTGACGCAACAGCGCATCGAAGCCGAAGCCAAGGCTGCGGCTCGCCTCGAGAAGCGCAACGCCGCTCGCGGCAAGGCGCCGGCTCCGAAGGCTCCGCTGGGCGACGCCAACAAGATCTCGGCTCGCGCCAAGCGCACCGCCGCCAAGGCCTAAAATCCGATATCGTCATCCCGTCGGGGGCGTGGTTTCACGTCTCCGCCGGGATCGTCCGGACCGGGATGACGATTTTCCGAAAGCGGCCCTCGCAAGAGCGCCGCTTTCCGCCTATCTGACGACGGGCATGAAAATGGTGACCGTCTGGGGGACCGCCTGATGGCTTCGGCCGCTGAACAACTTGCTGCCAATATGAACATAGGCTCGTTCGCCAAGGCGACCGAGCTGCACAAACGCCTGCTGTTCACGCTCGGCGCGCTGCTGGTCTACCGGATCGGCACCTATGTTCCGATCCCCGGGATCAACGGCGAGGCCTTCCTGGCCTTCTTCCAGAATCCGGACGGCCAACGCGGCATCCTGGACATGTTCAACATGTTCTCGGGCGGCGCCGTCGAGCGCATGGCCGTGTTCGCGCTGAACGTCATGCCCTACATCTCGGCCTCGATCATCGTCCAGCTGATGGGCGCGGTGTATCCGCCGTGGGAGAAGCTGAAGAAGGAAGGCGGCGAGTCGGGCCGCAAGCAGCTGAACCAGTACACCCGCTATCTGACGGTGTTCCTGGCCCTGGCGCAGTCCTTCGGCATCGCGGTGGGCCTGAACGCCCAGCCGGGTCTGATCGACCAGCCCGGCCTGTTCTTCATCATTTCGACGGTCACCGTCCTGACCGGCGGCACCATGTTCCTGATGTGGCTGGGCGAGCAGGTGACGGCGCGCGGCGTCGGCAACGGCATCTCCCTGATCATCTTCGCGGGCATCGTGGCGGTCCTGCCGTCGACGGTGGCGCGGATGCTGGGCCTGGCCCAGCAGGGTCAGATGTCGGCCTTCACCCTGTTCGGCATCGCCATCATGGCGGTCGCGGTCATCGTCTTCATCGTCTTCATGGAGCGCGCCCAGCGCCGCCTTCTGATCCAGTATCCGAAGCGCCAGGAAGGCAACCGCATGACCGGCGGCGAGCGCAGCTTCCTGCCGCTGAAGGTCAACACCGCGGGCGTGATCCCGGCCATCTTCGCCTCGTCGCTGCTGATGCTGCCGACGACGGTGGCCCAGTTCACCGCCAATGCGAACCTGCCGGACTGGATGAGCTGGTTGCCCCTGGTGACGGCTCAGCTGACCCACGGCCAGCCGGTGTTCATGATCTTGTACGCCGTCCTGATCGTCTTCTTCTGCTTCTTCTACACCTCGATCACCTTCAACCCCGAGGACACGGCCGAGAACCTGCGCAAGTACGGCGGCTTCCTGCCGGGCATCCGCCCGGGCAAGCGGACGGCCGAGTATCTGGACTATGTCCTGACGCGCCTGACGGTGATCGGCGCCGCCTACATCACCGCCGTCTGCCTGCTGCCGGAGTTCCTGGTCAGCAGCCTGGGCAACAGCCTGTACTTTGGCGGAACGTCTATCTTGATCGTGGTCTCGGTGACGATGGACACTGTCGCCCAGATCCAGTCGCACCTGCTGGCGCACCAGTACGAGGGGCTGATCAAGAAGGCCAAGTTGCGCGGTCGTGGCCGGGGCGGTTCCGCTCCTGTCCGTCGCTGATCGGGTAGGGGGCCCGAAGACATAATGAACCTGATCCTGTTCGGGCCGCCTGCGGCGGGCAAGGGCACCCAGGCCAAGCGGCTGGTCGAGGAGCGGGGCATGGTCCAGCTCTCGACCGGCGACATGCTGCGCGCGGCGATCGCTTCGGGCTCCGAGCTGGGGCTGAAGGTCAAGGACGTGCTGGCGCGCGGCGACCTCGTCACCGACGAGATCGTCATCGCCCTGATCGAAGCCCGTCTGCCGGAGGCCGAGGCCGCCGGCGGGGCCATCTTCGACGGCTTCCCCCGCACGGTGGCCCAGGCCGAGGCCCTGGACGCCATGCTGGCCAAGCGCGGCGCCAAGATCGACAGCGTCATCCGCCTGAAGGTGGACGACGCCGCCCTGACCGATCGGATCGGCAAGCGCTTCGCCGAGCAGGGGCGGCCTGACGACAATCCCGAGACCTTCAAGGACCGGCTGGCCGTCTACAATCGCCAGACCGCGCCGCTGCTTCCCTATTATGAAGGGCAGGGCAAGCTGACCGAGGTCGACGGCATGGGCGACATCGCCGCCGTGGCCGCCGCGATCGACACGGCGCTGGACGCCTGATCCGGCGCGCGGTCTGATCCCCTCGACTTCTGAAGCGTTAGCGTTCGGGAGCCTGTGCGGGAGAGACGGTTGCGGCCGACACGTATGAAGCAATGGCGCTGGGGCGCGGGGGGCTGGTGGTCCTTCTGCACCTCGGCGCCTTTGTGCTTTTGGGCGTGGGTCGTCCGGAGCCGCCCCTGGTCACGGCTCTGCCGCCGATACTGGTCGATCTGGTTCCCCCGCCGCCAATACCGCCGCCGCCCCCGCCGCCCAGCGCCCCGGCGACGTCGCAGGGCGGGGGCGCGCCCGCCGCGCCGTCCGTCGTTCGGCCGCCACCCCCGCGTCCGGCGCCGCCGAGGCCGGAAATCGTCGCGCCTGTACGCCCCGCGCCCGAACAGCCCCTGATCATCGGCGTCGCGCCAGAGCCCAGTCCGACGCCAGGCCCCGGTCAGGGCGGGCAGGGGACGGGCAGCGGCGGGGGCAGCGGTTCCGGCGTCGGTCCTGGCGTCGGCGACGGCCCTCCGCGGATCATCCGCGGTCCGACGGTCGGCGAACTGCGGACCCTGCACCCGCGCGAGGCCTTCCGTCGGCGCATGGGCGGGCGGGCGACCCTGGCCTGCCGCGTGCGGCTGGACACCACTCTGTCCGATTGCCGCCTGGTAGACGAAACGCCGCCGGGGATGGGATTCGGCGAGGCGGCTCTTGCGGCCGCTCGATATTTCCGCTTTCGTCCTCCGACGCAGAACGGAGCGCCGATTGATGGTCGAGAGGTCCGGGTGGGGGTCGAATGGCCCTGAGCCAGCCTGCTCACGGCGCTTGCCCGTTGACGCATCGGGAATCCCCTGTATAAGGGCGGCCTTCCGCGAAGGGCGTACACGCTCCTGGTCTGTTGACCGGAGCGATTTCTGCGTCTGATTAACGCGTACTTGGAGAATTTCGTGGCCCGTATCGCAGGCGTCAACATTCCGACCAACAAGCGCGTTGAAATCGCGCTTCAGTACATCCACGGCATTGGCGCGCACAACGCCAAGGAGATCACGGCCAAGATCGGCATCGAGCCGGCTCGCCGCGTGAACCAGCTGACCGACGCGGAGATCCTGCAGATCCGCGAAACCATCGACCGCGACTACACCGTCGAAGGCGACCTGCGTCGCGAGACGTCGATGAACATCAAGCGTCTGATGGACCTGGCCTGCTACCGCGGCCTGCGTCACCGTAAGGGCCTGCCGGTCCGCGGTCAGCGCACGCACACCAACGCTCGCACCCGCAAGGGTCCGGCCAAGCCGATCGCCGGCAAGAAGAAGTAAGAGAGAGGCCTGACCGATGGCTAAGGAACCGGGTCGCGTTAAGCGCCGCGAACGCAAGAACATCACCTCGGGCGTGGCCCACGTGAATGCTTCGTTCAACAACACCATGGTGACCATCACCGACGCTCAAGGGAACGCGATTTCCTGGTCGTCGGCCGGCCACATGGGCTTCAAGGGCTCGCGCAAGTCGACGCCGTACGCCGCTCAGATGGCTGCGGAAGACGCCGGCAAGAAGGCCGCCGAGCACGGCGTCAAGACGCTGGAAGTGAACGTCTCGGGTCCGGGTTCGGGCCGTGAGTCGGCCCTGCGCGCCCTGCAGGCCGTCGGCATGACGATCACGACCATCCGCGACGTGACGCCGATGCCGCACAACGGCTGCCGTCCGCCGAAGCGCCGTCGCGTCTAAGGTTCACGCCGCCTACCCCTTCTCCCGACGGCTCCTGTTGTTCTGAACGTGAGAACACGGAGTCGTCGAAACCCGTTCGAGGGACTTTATGATCGAAAGAAACTGGCAAGAGCTGATCCGTCCCGAGAAACCGCAAGTCGAGGGCGGGTCTGACCCGCAGCACAAGGCGCGTCTGATCGCCGAGCCTCTCGAGCGCGGTTTCGGTGTGACGCTCGGCAACGCGCTTCGTCGCGTTCTGCTGTCTTCGCTTCAAGGCGCGGCGGTCACGGCCATTCAGATCGACGGCGTGGTGCACGAGTTCTCGTCGCTGGAAGGCGTTCGCGAGGACGTCGTCGACATCGTTCTGAACATCAAGCAACTGGCCCTGCGCATGCACGCGGAAGGTCCGAAGCGGATGACCCTGCGCGCCACGGGCCCCGGCCCGGTGACCGCAGCCCAGATCGACCTGCCGGCCGACATCGAGGTGCTGAATCCGGATCACGTGATCTGCACCCTGGATGACGGCGCTTCGGTTCGCATGGAGCTGACGGTGCAGAACGGCAAGGGCTACGTCGCCGCCGAACTGAACCGCCCGGAAGACGCCCCGATCGGCCTGATCGCCGTCGACGCCCTGTATTCGCCGGTGAAGCGCGTCGCCTATCGCGTCGAGCCGACCCGTCAGGGCCAGTCGCTGGACTACGACAAGCTGATCCTGGAAGTCGAAACCAACGGCGCCGTCTCGCCGGTTGACGCCGTGGCCTACGCCGCGCGCATCCTGCAAGACCAGCTGCAGATCTTCATCACCTTCGATGAGCCGACCAAGGCTGTCGAGCAGTCGGACGGCAAGCCCGAACTGCCCTTCAACCCGGCCCTGCTGAAGAAGGTGGACGAGCTGGAGCTGTCGGTCCGTTCGGCCAACTGCCTGAAGAACGACAACATCGTCTACATCGGCGACCTGATCCAGAAGACCGAGGGCGAAATGCTTCGCACCCCGAACTTCGGCCGCAAGTCGCTGAACGAAATCAAGGAAGTTCTGGCGTCCATGGGCCTGAGCCTCGGCATGGATGTGCCGAACTGGCCGCCGGAGAACATCGAAGATCTGGCCAAGAAGTTCGACGACCAGATCTGATCATCAACCCCTCCGCCCAGGTCCCGCGTGGATCGGTTGGGGCGGTAAGAATGAGAGGCCCCAGGTCTCGTCCGCCAAGTAGGGACGAGAAACCAGGGTCGAGTAGGAGAGACCCCGATGCGCCACGGCGCCGCCTATCGTAAGCTCGGCCGTACGGTCAGCCACCGCCAGGCCATGTTCGCCAACATGGCCGCCTCGCTGATCAAGCACGAGCAGATCACGACCACCCTGCCGAAGGCGAAGGAACTGCGTCCCTTCGTCGAGAAGCTGGTCACCCTCGCCAAGAAGGGCGACCTGCACGCTCGTCGTCAGGCCATCAGCGCCGTTCGCGACGTGCCGCAAGTCGGCAAGCTGTTCGACACGCTGGCTCCGCGTTACGCCGAGCGTAACGGCGGCTACATCCGCATCATGAAGGCGGGCTTCCGTCACGGCGACAACGCCGCGATGGCCGTCATCGAGTTCGTCGATCGCGACGTGGCCGCCAAGGGCCAGGACTCCGGTCCGGTCTTCGCCATCGAGGGCGACGACGAAGCCTGATTTCGGCTTCACCGACTGTATTGAGAGGGCGGCTGGAGCAATCCCGCCGCCCTTTTTCTTCGCAAGCCGCTGAAGGGAGGGCTCGATGACCCGCGTGGAGACCTGGAACGGGCTCGTCGTGGCCGTGTGTGAGCCGGACGGCGCCCTGCTGGCGGGCCTGGCCGACATCAATGACTTCCTGTCGCTGGCTTTCGAAGCGAACGCCGATTGGCTGGCCATGCCGGTAACGCGTCTGGGCGAGGACTTCCTGCGTCTTCGCAGCCGGTTGGCGGGCGAGACCACGCAGAAGTTTGTCAACTACCGGGTCGGCCTGGCGATTATCGGCGATATCAGCGCCGAGGCGGCCGGATCCGAGGCGCTGACGGACTATGTGAGGGAGTGCAACCGAGGCCGATCCGTATGGTTTCTGCCCGATCTGACGGCCTTGAAGTTGAAGCTCGAAACGGGACGGAGCGAGGCATGAGCACCCACGGGATACGGGCTTTCGATCCGTCGGCGGCGGCGGACAGCGGAGCCTGGCGGTCGCTTAACGAAGCCTGGCTGGCCGAGGGCGGCTTCGCTATCGAGGCCAAGGACCGCAAGGTGCTGGACGACCCGCAGGGGCAGATCCTGGCGCAGGGCGGCCGCATCTTCTTCATTCAGCGCGGCGACGATGTCGTGGGCTGTTGCGCCCTGATGGCCATGGACGACGGCGGCTTCGAGGTCGCCAAGATGACGATTGCGCCGACTGCGCGCGGCCAAGGGTTGTCGCGGCGGCTGCTGGAGGTCTGTGAGGCCGCCGCGCGCGAGGCGGGCGCGCCGCGTCTCTATCTGGAGACCAGTTCGACGCTAGGGCCGGCGCTGGCGCTCTATGACAGCTTCGGCTTCGTGCGCCTGCCGCCGCGCGAGACGCCCTATGTCCGGGCCGATGTCTTCATGGAGAAGGCGCTGGTCTGATCCGGCCTATTCCTTCGACAGATCCTGCCGTCGAAACCACCACAGGGCCATGAAGAAGGGCGCGAAGCTCCACAGCGCCAGTCCCGCAACGGCGCGCCAGCCGGCGCCGTCGGGCAGGACAGCGGCCATCATCCCGCCCTGGATCAAGGCCTTGAGCACCTCATAGGCGTCGCCGGGGAACAGCAGCATGGTGGGCCAGTCGCCCATCCGCCAGCCGAGGAGGGAGGCGCCCTTGGCGAGGAAGGCCTGCGCCACGCCGATGACCAGCGGAACGAAGAGGGCGGCCAGCATGGACCGCGTGACCGTCGCCGCCAGCAGGGCCAGCAGCAGGAACTGTACGACGCGGACAAAGGCCAGCAGGAACATCAGGCCGAAGCTCTGCGCGGTCTCGGCGCCGAAGTGGAAGACGAAGCTGTTGCCGAAGATCAGGCCCTTGGCGACGGCGCCGATCACGGCGGCGGCCAGCATCAGCAGCAGCCCGGCCAGAACCATCAGCTTCACCGCGCCGGCCTTGCCCATGATGAGGTTCGGGCGGCTGTTGCGCGCCGTGATCAATCGCCAGGTCTCCCAGCGATAGTCGCCTGCGAAGACGCTCGCCGCGCCGATCAGCAGGAAGGCCAGGAGCGCCGGGTTGGCCAGGTTGCCGGCCGCCTCGAGCAGGGCCTGGCCCAGATCGAGGGTTCCTCGCTCCAGGCGCAGCTGGGACGGCAGGCGATCGCGGACGGCGGAGATCTTGTCGTCGATGAACAGATTGCCCGCGATGCTCGCCGCCAGCCCGACCGCAGGCACGAAGACGATGCTCCACAACAGGGCCGTGCGGTTCTGCAGCAGGCGCCAGGTTTCGGCGCGGACGGCGTCGGCCAGCATCATGGGCGGTCTCCCTCGACGGAAGAGGTTTCGGTCATGAAGACGCTTTCCAGATCGGCGCCGACCCAGCGGGCCTCGTCGATGTCCACGCCCTGTTCGATCAGGGCGCGCAGCAGGGCGGGGGCCTCGGCGCGCGGTATGGCGGCCATGACGGCGTCGTCCTGAACGTTGCCGCGTTCGCCCAGCACGGCCATGACCCTGGCCAGAGGCGTGGCCGACAGGCGCAGACGTTCGCCCGAGGCGGTCAGGTCGCTGACCTTGCCCTCGGCCGCCAGCTTGCCTCGGTTCAGGATGGCGACGCGGTCGCAGACGCGCTGGACCTCCAGAAGCTGGTGGCTGGCCAGCACGACGGTCACGCCGTCGTCGTCGGCCAGGCTGCGGATCAGGCTGCGCATCTCCTGGATGCCGGGCGGGTCCATGCCGCTGGTCGGTTCATCTAGGATGACGAGGTCGGGCCGGGTCATCAGGGCGGCGGCGACGCCCAGCCGCTGCATCATGCCGACCGAGAAGCCGCGCACCTTGCGATCCGCCGCCTCGGTCAGGCCCACCCGCGCCAGCCAGCGGTCGGTTTCGGCCTCTGCGCCCATGCCGTGCGCCAGCGCCAGCCAGCGCAGCGCCTGACGCGCGGTCAGATAGGGCGGGTAGCGCGGCGTCTCGATCATCGAGCCCATGCGCCGGGTGACGGCTGGATCGCCGGCAGGCTGGCCCATGACCCGCACCTCGCCCGCCGTGGGTCGGATCAAGCCCAGAAGGATGCGGAACAGCGTCGACTTGCCCGCGCCGTTCGGCCCCAGCACCCCATAGACCCCGCCGCGCGGGATGCTGAGGCTGAGGCCGTCCAGGGCGCGCACCGCGCCATAGGTCTTGGTCAGGCCGCTCGTCTCGATAACGCTGGTCATGAGTCGCAGCGTGACCCGACAGTGGAAAACCGGCAAGCCGTCTTCTGTCTGTCGCGGATTGGGCTTAGGCAGCGTCCCCGAAAGCCGCTTTCGGGAGCACCTCATGTTTGATCGTCTGTTCGGGCTGGCGCGCGCCGCCGTCCTGACCCTGGCTGTCGCCGCCTGCGCCACCACGCCGCCCGCGCCGCCGGTCGAGTCGGCCCAGGCGCCGAACGTCATCCTGATCTCCATCGACGGCTTCCGCGCGGACTATCTGCAACGCGGGGCGACGCCGGTGCTGGCGCAATTGGCGGCCGAGGGGGCGTCGGGCCCGATGAAGCCGTCCTTCCCCAGCGTGACCTTCCCCAACCACTACACCCTGGTCACGGGGCTGCATCCCGATCACCACGGCATCGTCGGCAACAACATGGTCGACGCCGAACTGGGCCGCTTCTCGCTCGGCAACAAGCAGGCCGTCACCGATCGCCGCTGGTGGGACCAGGGCGAGCCGATCTGGGTCTCGGCCGAGCGGCAGGGCGTGAAGACCGCCACCATGTTCTGGCCGGGGTCCGAGGCCGACATCCGCGGCGTGCGGCCCAGCTACTGGGCGCCCTTCGATCAGTCGATGCCGGGCGATGCCCGCGTGGATCAGGTGCTGACCTGGCTGGACCTGCCCGCCGCCCAGCGCCCGGCCCTGACCACCCTCTATTTCGATATCGTCGACACCATGGGCCACCACCACGGGCCAGACGCACCCCAGACGCTGGAGGCCACGCGATCGGTCGACGCTTCCATCGGCCGCCTGGTCGAGGGGCTGAAGGCGCGGGGCCTGTATGAGAACACCATCCTGGTCGTGGTGTCCGATCACGGCATGGCGGCGACCTCGCCCGACCGCGTGACGGTGCTGGACGACATCGTGGACCCCGAGGCGGTCCAGATCGTCTATGGCGGCGCCGTCACCTTCCTGAACCCCGTTGCGGGGCGCGAGGCCGAGGTGGAGCAGGCCCTGTTGGGCTCGCGACCGCACCTGGACTGCTGGCGCAAGAGCGAGATCCCGGCGCGCTTCATCCTGGGCTCCAACCCGCGCGTGCCGGCCATCGTCTGCGCTTCGGAGCCCGGCTGGCTGTTGGCGACCAGGGCGCGCCCGGTGACCAAGCCCGGCGGGGCCCACGGCTATGACAACGCCGCGCCCGAGATGCAGGCGATCTTCATCGCCCACGGACCCGGCGTCATCGCCGGACGGCGGCTGGAGAACCTGGACAGCGTCGACGTCCAGCCTTTCCTGGCTCGCCTTCTGGGCGTCTCCGCACCGCACGGCGACGGTGACCCGAACGACACGCTTCCGGTGACGCAGCGCTGAGCGACGGATCCAAGGGTGGGCGAGGTGAGGGCGGGGCTGTAGAACGTCGCTCCACCTCCGCGAGCCCTCATGTCCCTGCACCAGCCCAAGGTCCGCCGCGCGGCGATCGCCTTCATCCTCGTGACTGCGGTGTTGGACATCGTGGCTATGGGGATCGTCATTCCAGTCCTGCCGCACCTGATCGAGGAGTTCGTCGGGTCGAACGCGCGCGCGGGCCTGCTGAACGGGGTGTTCGTGGCCCTTTGGGCGGGGATGCAGTTCCTGGCCTCGCCGGTGATCGGTTCGCTGTCGGACCAGTACGGGCGCCGCCCCGTCATCCTGCTGAGCTGCGCCGGGCTGGCGGCCGACTATGTGCTGATGGCGCTGGCGCCGAACCTGTGGTGGCTGGCGGTCGGGCGGCTGGTGGCGGGCGTCACCTCGTCCAGCTTCACAACCATCTACGCCTATATGGCCGACATCACCGAGCCGGAGAAACGCGCTCGCGCCTATGGTCTGATCGGCGCGGCCTTCTCGGGCGGATTCGTGCTGGGGCCGGTTCTTGGCGGCTTCCTGGGCGAGTTCGGGCCGCGCGTGCCCTTCTGGGTGGCGGGCGCCCTGTCGGGCGTGGCCTTCCTGTACGGCCTGTTCATCCTGCCGGAGAGCCTGCCGCTGGAGAAGCGGATGCCCTTCAGCTGGCGTCGCGCCAACCCGGTCGGGGCCATGATCCTGCTGAAGCGTCACGCCGAACTGGCGGGCCTCGCGGTGGTCAACTTCCTGCTCTATTTCGCCCACCACGTCTTTTCGGCGGTCTTCGTCCTTTACGCCGGGCTCCGTTACGGCTGGGGGCCGTGGCAGGTCGGAGCCTTGCTGGCCATGGTCGGGGTGCTGGACATGATCGTTCAGGGCGTGCTGGTCGGCCCGGCGTCCAAGCGGTTCGGGGACCGAGCGACCATGATCTTCGGCCTGTGCGGCGGGGCTGTGGGCATCGCACTGATGGGCTGGGCGCCGACCGGCGTCGCCTTCATCGTCGCCATGTTCCCTAACGCCCTGTGGGGCCTCGCCATGCCGACGCTTCAGTCCCTGATGACCCGCCGCGTCGGCGAGAGCGAGCAGGGCCAGCTTCAGGGCGCGAACATGAGCGTCGCCTCCATCGCCGGGGTGGCCTCGCCCCTGTTCTTCGGCTGGATCTACTCGGTTTCGGTGGGTGAGGGCGGCGGGCGGGCGGCGGCCTGGTTGTCGGAGCGAGGGTTGCCCGCGGTGTCTGCTGCGGCCGACGCCATGCTGTCCGAGCCGGGGCTGGCCTTCTATCTGGCCTCCGCCGTGCTGGCACTGGGCGCCCTGATCGGATTCCTGACCGCGCGCCGGGCGGAACGGGACGAGGTCACATCCGTTTGATCGCCGCCGCGCCTTGGACTGAAAGACGGCCTTGATCCTGTCGAAAAGCCGAGGCGGAATGGATGCAACGCCCAAGCTTGTAGAACCGGGACGAGATGAAGACTTCCAGACTGGCCATCGCCGCCGCCCTGATCCTGTCCGCCTGCGGCCAGCCGCAGCCCTCCAAGGCGCAGGAAGGCGTCTTCGCCGAACAGCCCCGCGTCGCCCCGCGCGACGCCGGTTCGCTGAAGACCAGCTTCGCCCCTGTGGTGCGCGAAGCCGCGCCCGCCGTGGTGAACATTTCGGCGCGGGGCGTCCAGCGCGTGCGCGACCCCTTCTTCGAACTGTTTGGCGGCGGGCCGCAATCGCGTGTGACAGGCTCCATCGGTTCGGGCGTCATCGTGCGGCCGGACGGGATCGTGGTGACCAACAACCACGTCATCCAGAACATGCAGGAGATCCGCGTCACCCTGAACGACCGGCGCGAATATCCGGCCAAGGTGCTGCTGGCGGACGAACGGTCCGACATCGCCGTGCTGCAACTCGAAAACCTGGACGGCGACCTGCCGGTCCTGCGCATCGACGATCAGGAGCAGCAGCAGGTCGGTGATCTGGTCCTGGCCATCGGCAACCCGTTCGGCGTCGGCCAGACCGTGACCAACGGCATCATCTCGGCCCTGAACCGGACCGAGACGGGCATCAGCGATTCCGGCTCCTTCATTCAGACCGACGCGCCGATCAATCCCGGCAACTCCGGCGGCGCCCTGGTCGACATGGACGGCGATTTGATCGGCATCAACACGGCCATCTTCTCGCGCACAGGATCCTCGACGGGCGTGGGCTTCGCCGTGCCGGCCACCATGGTCAAGCGGGTGGTGGATTCCGCTGTCGGCGGCGCCAAGTCGGTCGAGCGCGCCTGGCTGGGCGTCAAGGGCGACTCGGTCAGCTCCGACATGGCCCGCAGTCTGGGGCTTGAGCGGCCGCAAGGCCTGATGGTGACCGACGTCTACGCCGGCGGCCCGGCCGCGCGCGCAGGCATCGAGCAGGGCGACGTCATCACCGCCATCGACGGCGCCGAGGTCAACGACCAGGGAGGGCTGAACTTCCGCGTCGGCACCCGTTCGCCGAACGACACCGTCGCCGTCAGCGTCCTGCGCGACGGCCGGACCCAGACCTTGAACGCTCGTGTCTCGACCCTGCCGGGCGACGCCGATCCGGGGCCGGGCACGGTCGTGGGGCAGGGCGCCCTGGCGGGGCTTCAGGGCGTGGCGCTGAACCCGGCGCTGGCGGACCGTCTGGGCGGTGATCCCTTCACCAGCGGCGTGGTGGTCACCGGACTGCAGCGCAACAGCGTCCCGGCCCGCATCGGACTGCGTCCCAACGACCTGGTGGTGCAGATCGACGGCCGCGCCGTCACGACGGTCGCCGCCCTGGGACGTGCGCAACGCGGCTCGGAGTTGACCATCGTCCGCAACGGCCGTCGTCTGACCGGCCGCTTGCCGTAGAGCTTTCCGGCCCGGTAGGAAGTCAAAGGGAAGCAGGCGCTGTGTTTCTCCCTCCCCTTCATGGGGAGGGTGGTCGCGAAGCGACCGGGTGGGGAGGGCTAGGTGATCCGAGCGCGGCGATTGTTTGGCTTGCCGCCCCCACCCGTCTTCGGCCTTCGACCTCAGCCACCCTCCCCATGAAGGGGAGGGAGAGGGTTGCGCTTTTCTATGGCTTACGGCGGCGGGGTCTTACCCCTTCTGCGGTCCGCCGATGCTCCACAGGTGGCCGAACGGATCGCGCACCTGGCCGTAGCGGTCGCCCCAGAACTGGTCCTCCAGCGGCATGACCGGAATCGCGCCGTTGACCAGGGCGCGGCCCCACCATTCGTCGGCGTCGTCGACCTGAAGATGCAGACAGACCCCGACCGGCTTTACGTCGGCCTCGCCGGTCCATTCGGGGAATTCGTCGGCCAGCATCAGGCTGCCGCCGTTGATGCGCAGATGGGCGTGCATCAGGCGCTCGCCGTCCTCGGCGGGCATCCGCATGACTTCCTCGGCCCCGAAGGCGCGGGCGTAGAATTCGATCGCTGCGGCGGCCCCACGTGAGGGGATGGTCAGATGGGGCGTCACCCCGCCGCGCGGTCCCTGATCGGGCTTGGGTTCTGTCATGCGATTCCTCCTTGGAGGCGTTGTAGCGGGTGCAGTCGCCCGAACGAACGCCTATCTAGAGCGTTCCATGACTGATTTGTTCGAAGCCTCCGGCATCCATCCTCCCGACGCGCCTCTGGCCGACCGTCTGCGCCCGCAGGCGCTGGACCAGGTGGTAGGCCAGGACCACCTGCTGGGCGAGGGCGGGCCTATCCGCCGCATGATCGAGGCCGGACGCCTCGGCTCCATGATCCTGTGGGGGCCGCCGGGCACGGGCAAGACGACGATCGCCCGCTTGTTGGCGAAGGCGGCCGGCTATGAATACCAGTCGATCAGCGCCGTCTTCTCAGGCGTCGCCGACCTGAAAAAGGCGTTCGAGGCCGCGCGGATGCGTCGGGCGGCGGGTCAGCAGACCCTGCTGTTCGTCGATGAGATCCACCGCTTTAACCGCGCCCAGCAGGATGGCTTCCTGCCCTTCGTTGAGGAGGGGATCGTCACCCTGGTCGGCGCCACGACCGAAAACCCCAGCTTCGAGCTGAACGGCGCCCTGCTGTCGCGCTCGCAGGTCTATGTGCTGAAACGGCTGGACGACGCCTCGCTGGATCTGCTGCTGGACCGGGCCGAGGCGCTGATGGACATGCGCCTGCCGCTGACGCCTGAGGCGCGCCAGGCCATGCTGGCCCTGGCGGACGGCGACGGTCGCTATCTGCTGACCATGTCCGAGGTGCTGTTTGACCTGCAGGATGTCGAACCGCTGGACGTGCAGGCCCTGGCAGGCGTGCTGCAGAAGCGAGCGCCCGCCTACGACAAGTCGCGCGAGGAGCACTACAACCTCATCTCCGCCCTGCATAAGTCGGTGCGTGGGTCGGACCCGGACGCGGCGCTCTACTGGCTGGCGCGGATGCTGAACGGGGGCGAAGACCCCCTCTATCTGGCGCGCCGCATCGTGCGCATGGCGGTCGAGGACATCGGTCAGGCCGACCCCCTGTCCATCCTGGTCGCCAACGCGGCCAAGGACACCTACGACTTCCTCGGCTCGCCTGAGGGGGAGCTGGCGCTGGCGCAGGCCGTGGTCCATCTGGCCACGGCGCCTAAGTCGGTCGGCGTCTACGAGGCGTTCAAGGCGGCGAAGAAGGCGGCGCACGAGACCGGCTCCTTGATGCCGCCGGCTCATATCCGCAACGCCCCCACCAAACTGATGAAGTCGTTGGGCTACGGCAAGGGCTATCAATATGACCCCGACACGCCCGAGGGTTTCTCCGGCGCCGACTTCTTCCCCGACGAAATGGAGCGCCGCACCTTCTACAAGCCCAAGGGCGAGGGCCATGAGGAGAAGGTCAAGGCGCGCCTGGAACGGTGGGCGGCGATGCGGGCGCGGATGCAGGCGGATAAGGCGTAGGGCGAGCACGGCGACGCTCGGTGAACGGTGTTCATTGTCGTGCGCGTCCTTCCGGCGTAGGCTGAACCTCCCAACTGCGGAGGCGGCTATGGTCGATGTTCTGCGGCGTATATCGACGCCCTGGCATGTGTGGCTGGTCGGCGTGCTGTCTTTCCTGTGGAATGCGCTTTTCGTCTGGCAGTGGATGCTGCAGGTGACGGGAGATCCAGCCTACTGGGCCGGGATGACCCCGGCCGAAGCCGCCTACCTTCGCGCCGTGCCGTTATGGACCGATGTTGCGGTCGGGATCGCCTTCTGGGGCGGGCTGCTGGCGGCGGTGCTGCTGCTGTTCCGGCGACGCCAGGCGACGATGCTGTTCGCCATCGCCCTGATCGCCATGCTGGCGGACACGACCTACATCCACTTCATGAGCAATGGGCGCGAGATCATGGGGCCCGTCGGCGTGGCGTTCGGCCTAGTCATCATCGCCGTCCTGGTCGCCCAGACCGCCTATTGCGCCTGGATGGACCGACGCGGCGTGATCGTCTGAAGCAAGGCCGAAGCCCTTGTTGCGGCGGCCTATTTCGGCGTAGTTTTCGCCGCTCAAGGCTCTGGGGGAAGAATGATGGTCGATATTTCGAAGCGCCCGGCGACGCCGTGGCATCTGTGGGCCATCGGTGCGGCGTCAGTGCTCTGGAACGGCGTCGGCGTTTGGCAGTGGTATCAGAAGGTGACGGGCGCGCAGGCCTATTGGAGCGCGCTGACGATGGAGCAGGTCTTCTACCTGCGCTCGGCGCCGTTGTGGACCGACGTGGCCTACGGCGTGGCGGTGTGGTGCGGACTGCTGGGGGCGTTGATGCTGTTGCTGCGACGGAAGCTGGCGTTCAACGCCTTCGTCGCGGGCCTGATCGCCATGCTGGCGCACGCCGTCTATGTGCTGGCGCTGAGCAACGGCCGCGAGGTGTTGGGCGCTGCGGGGCTGGCCTCTGTCGTGGCGGTCGCCGCCGTTTTCATCATCCAGATCGCCTATGCCCACTGGGCGCGCCGCAAGGGCCTGATCCGCTGAGAAGCATGGCGAAGAAGGGCGTGCTCCGCTAAAGGCTCGGCGGGTGAAGACCCGCCAGCCCGTTTCCCTGACCGAAGATGAAATCGCCGCCGTCCGTTCCTGGGTGGTGCATGAAGACGCGCATCTGATCGCCTTCAACAAGCCGTCGGGCCTGTCCAGCCAGGGCGGCCGCATCCAGGCGCATACGCTGGACGACCTGTTGTGGGCCTTCGCCCGCTCGAACGGCAAGCGGCCGGAACTGGTGCATCGACTGGATCGCGACACCTCCGGCGTCATCCTGGCCGCCAAGACCAAGCCTGCCGCCGGCTTCTTCGGCAAGGCGCTGCAGGCCCGCAAATTCCACAAGACCTATCGCGCCCTGATCGCCGCCGCGCCCGAGCCGCGGGCGGGTCAGATCGACGCCCCCCTGCGCCGTCAGGAGATCGGCCGGGAATCCTACATGCGCGTGGTCGAGGTCGGAGCCGAGGGGGCTCAGGCCTCGCAGAGCCGCTATCGCACCCTGGCCGCCAACGAAGAGGGGGCGGTGGTCGAGCTGGAGCCGTTGACCGGGCGGATGCACCAGTTGCGCGTCCACATGGCCCACATCGGTCGGTCCCTGGTCGGCGATGTGCGCTACGGCGGCTCCCTGACCTTCGCCGGGCGCCCGGCGTCGCGCCTGATGCTGCACGCGGCGAAGTTGAGCTTTCCTCACCCGGACGGCGGCCGCCTGACGGTCGAGGCGCCGGAGCCAACGGATTTCCAGGCGCTGCGTGAGGCGGCGGGGCTTTAGGCGCTTCATCCCCTGTTCAGCTTCACAGCGGAACAATCCGGCTCGCCCGTACGCTGTTCGGGCGTGGGAGACACGCGCATGAAACGCCTCGCCATCGTCACGATCGCAGCCTCGGCCCTGGCTCTGACGGCCTGCGCCAGCCTCGCGCCCTATGGCCAACAGATGGGGCCGAACGGGCAGGGCTATTCCGAACAGCAGATCGAACGCGACCGTTTCCGCGTGACCTACAAGGGCGTCGGCGCGCCCGGTCCGGTGGCGGATATGGCGCTGTTCCGCGCGGCCCAGCTGACGACCGAACAGGGCTACGACTGGTTCGAGGTGACGCAGCGCTGGATCGACGGCCGTCCCGACAGCGCGGGCGGCGTACGGCCCAGCGTGTCGGTCGGCGCCGGCACGGGCCGTTACGGCGGTTGGTCCACTTCGGGCGTCGGCGTCGGCCTGGGCTTTGATCTCAGCGGGCCGCAGCCGACCTCGACCACGCTGGAGATCGTCATGGGCCGCGGCCAGCGCCCGGGTCGCCCCGAAGCCTATGACGCGCGTGGCGTGCAGGACGCCATCCGTCCCCGCCTTTAAGGCCTACAACGGCCAGCGCGCCATGGCGGCGGCGAAGGCCAGCAACGGGATCAACAACAGAATCTCCAGCCCGATCGCGCGTCTCGCGGCGGTCAGTTCGGCCTGTGGCGGGACGTAGTCGGGCGCCGTCCGCGCCGCCTTGCGCCATCTCAGGATCGCCAGCGTCGGCCGGATCGAGATCAGGCCGATCAGGGCGAAGGTTGCGATCTTGGCCCAGAAGAAGGGATTGGCTTCATAGAAGGCCCAGCCCTTGCCGCCCATCACCCGTCCGACCCCGACCAGCACGATCAGCAGGGCCGTGACGCCATAGCCCGCATCCAGTCCGGCCAGACGTTTCACCGGCGGTTCCGGCGTCCGCAGCAGCGCCAGCTCCGACGCCAGCATGACGATCAGGCCCAGGAACAGCAGGTGATGCAGGATGGCGAGGACAAGGTCGTGCATGGCGGCCTTCGCAAATGATGTCGGAACAGTATATGCCGCCAGCATGACACGTTTTCTGCTGGTTGCGAGCGGCGGCGCTCTGGGGGCGATGGCGCGCTACGCCCTGGGCCTGACGGTCGGCCGTCTGGCGCCGGGCGCGGCTTGGCCCCAATCTTGGCCATGGGGCACCTTCGGCGCCAATCTGATCGGCGGCCTGTTGATGGGCTTGCTGGCCGGGTGGCTGGCGCTGAAGGCGGGCGCGCACCAGGAGAGCATCCGCCTGTTCGCTGCGGTCGGCGTTCTGGGCGGCTTCACCACCTTCTCGGCCTTCTCGCTGGAGACGGCGCTGATGATCGAACGCCGCGAGATGGCCACGGCCGCCCTCTATGTCGCCGCCTCGGTCGTCCTGGCCGTCGCCGCCCTGTTCCTGGGGCTTCTTATCGCCCGAAAGGCTTTTGCATGACCCGCGAGGTCAAGACTCTCTTTGTCGCCGAGGCCGAGGACGGCATCCGTCTGGACCGTTGGTTCAAGCGCCGCTGGCCGCACCTGTCGCATATCCAGGTGCAGAAGATGGCCCGCAGCGGCCAGATCCGCGTCGACGGCTCGCGGGTGAAGCCCGAGGACCGCCTGACCGCCGGCGCCGCCGTACGCGTGCCGCCGATTCCCGATCCGGTCGAGCGCGTCCCCGGCGAGAAGCCCAAGATCAGCGACCGCGACGCCGCCTACGCCAAGTCGCTGGTCCTGTATGAAGACGACATGGTCATCGCCCTGAACAAGCCGCACGGCCTGGCGGTGCAGGGCGGCACCAAGACGACCAAGCACGTCGACCGCCTGCTGTCGGCCTGGGGCGAGGGGATGGAGCGTCCGCGCCTGGTCCACCGTCTGGACCGCGACACCTCGGGCGTGCTGCTGCTGGGCAAGGGGCCGGAGGCGGCCAAGCGCCTGGCCGGGGCCTTCGCCCGCCGTCAGGCCAAGAAGACCTACTGGGCCATCGTCATCGGCAATCCCAAGCCCTCGGCCGGCCAGATCGACCTGGCGCTGAAGAAGTCAGGCATCAACGACTTCGAGATTATGCGCCCCGCCGATCCCAAGGAGCACGGCGCCGAACCGGCCGAGACGGCCTACGCCACCGTCAGCCGCGCCGCACACCGCGCCGCCTGGATGGCCCTGCGCCCCTTCACCGGACGAACGCACCAACTGCGCGCCCACATGAGCGCCATCGGCCACCCCATCCTGGGCGACCCGAAGTACGGCAACGACCAGTCGAACGAACTGTCCGGCCCGCTGAAGCTGCAGCTTCACGCCCGCCGCATCGAACTGGACCACCCCGGCGGCGGCAAGCTGATCGTCGAGGCTCCCCTCAGTCCCGAGATGAAGGCCGGCTTCAACCACTTCGGCTTCTCCGAGGACGAGGCCGACGAAGACCCCTTCGCGGGTGTGCGGCGGATGCGATGAATACGGGGCCGGCCGTCCAGATGCGTCTTCAGCGCGCCCAGGCGCTGGCTCAGCAAGGCGACTTGGCGGGCGCGCTGGCGGTATTGGAACAGGCGCCGCCAAACGAACGGATCGCCGTTCAGACGTTGCAGGTCGATCTTCTAAAGGCGCTGGACCGCAAGGAAGAGGCCCTGGCGATTCGTCGCGAGCAAGCCGCGCTCGCGCCCCGCAGCGTCGTCGCCCAGCACAATCTGGCGAGCTTGCTCGGCGACACCGGCCGCAACGCCGAGGCTGTCGAGGCGGCGCGCCGGGCCCTGGCCAACGGCGGAGACGCGCCGGAAACATGGCTGGTCCTGGCCCGCGCCCTGTCCGCCTGCTCCCGACATGACGAGGCGGTCGACGCCTATGGTCAGGCCATCAAGCGGCGCCCGGCCTACAGCGATGCGGTGCGGGAACTGGCGCAACTGATCTGGATGCGCGGCGGGACGCGTGAAGCGGCGGCGGCTCCGGTGCTGAAGGCGCTGGAAGGCGCTCCAGGCGATGCCGAACTGCTGACCTGTCTGGCGGTGGTCCTGTTATACGGCGGGGCTGATCCGCGCGAGGCTTGGGACGAACTGACCCGCCGAGCCAGGGAGGGGGCGTGCGAGCGGCGACGGTCGAGGTGGCGGCGAGCAAATTTGCGTTGAAGTTCGATATGGGTGTGGCCCTGGATCACGCGCGCGCCGCAACGCAGCTGGAGCCGGGCGTGATCGAATCCTGGGCCAATCTGGCGGAAGCCCTGATCGCATCGGGCGCTGTCGATGAAGCCCTGGAGATCCTACGCCGGTTGCTGGCGGCTCCGGGCGCGGATCAGAAGGTTCTGGCCCTCCACGCGACGGCGAGCAGGGTGAAGGGAGGGGGCGACCCTCTGGGCCTCGATGACATCAACGGCCTGGTGGGCGCTCTGACCATTGATGCGCCGCCGGGATGGAAGGATCTGTCCGCCTATCTGGCTGACCTGAAGACGGCTCTTTTGGCGCAGCACGCCTATGAAAATCACCCGCTCGGTCAGAGCCTGCGGCACGGGACGCAGACGCCCGTGGACCTGACCCTGGTCGACGATCCGGTCATCCGCGCCTTCTTCATCGCCATTGACGGGCCGATCCGTCGCCATCTGGCCCAGTTGGGGCAGGGGGCGGACCCTGTCCGCAGCCGTAATACAGGAGACTACAGGCTGAACGGCTGCTGGTCCGTGCGGCTGGCGCCGGGCGGGTTCCACGAGCATCACATCCATCCCAAAGGGTGGTATTCCTCGGCCTGCTATATCGAGACTCCGCCGGTCGTTGATGCGGGCGGGCGCGAGGGCTGGCTGGCCCTGGCCCAGCCGCCGTTCCCGACTTCGCCGCCGCTGGAGCCGCTACGCTATGAAAAACCTGAGCCGGGCAAGCTGGTGCTGTTCCCGTCCTGCCTGTGGCACGGCACCGTGCCCTTCGGCGGCGACCAGCCGCGCCTGACCGTGGCCTTCGACATCGTGCCCGTCTGAATATGACCGCTTCCGATGCTCCGCTCGCCGTCTTCGATATCGACGGCACCCTGGTCGACAGCCGCGCCTCGATCCATCGCGCGGCCTGCGAGGCGGCGCAGGTTCTGGGCCTGCCGGAACCGGAATACGATCGCGTGCGCCAGATCGTGGGGTTGAGCCTGCATCACGCCCTGCACGTGCTGGAGCCGTCCTTGACCGACGCCGAACTGGCCGATTTCGTCGCCGCCTTCCAGGCCAGTTTCCGCGCCATGTATGAGGCGGGGCATGAGGAGCCGCTCTATCCCGGCGTGATGGACACCCTGCGGCGCCTGAAGCGCGACGGCTGGCGGCTGTCGCTGGCGACTGGCCAGAACCGGCGCGGCGTGGCCCGCAATCTGGCGCGGCCCGAGTGGAGCGATCTCTTCCTGTCCAGCCATTGCGCCGAGGACGGGCCGGGCAAGCCGGATCCGGCCATGCTGCGCGCCGCCATGAGGACCTGCGGAGCCGACGCCGCCTCGACCGCCATGATCGGCGACACCAGCCACGACATCGCCATGGCGCTGGCGGCGGGCGTGCATCCGCTGGGCGTCGGCTGGGGCTTTCATACGGTGGAGGAGCAGGCGGCTGCGGGCGCGCTTCACATCGCCGCCGATTTTCCCGATCTGGAGGCGGCGCTTGATCGGTTCGCCTCGACCAAGCTGTTCGCCTAGAAGTCCGTCATGACCCATATTCCCCCGCTGGACCCCAACGTCGCCGCCCAGAAGGGCTTTCGTGAATCCGAGGAGCGCATCAAGCGCTTCTGGAAGAGAGCCGGGGTCGAGGCCCGCGACGGCGGCTGGATCGTCCTGCTGGACGGCCGCGCGCCCAAGACGCCCGCCGGCAACGCCATCGTCCTGCCGACCGAGACGGCGGCTCGTCTCGTGGCCGACGAGTGGGACGCTCAGGGCGAGCATCTGACGCCCGCGACCATGCCCGCCACCCGCCTGGCCTCGACCGCCATCGACCGGGTCAGCCAGACGCGTGGTCCCGTGGCCGAGGAAATCGCCCGCTACGCCGGGTCGGACGTGCTCTGCTACCTGGCCGAGACGCCGTCGGGCCTGATGCAACGTCAGCAGGCGGAATGGGGGCCGTGGCGCGACTGGGCCGCGCGCGAACTGGGCGTTGAGCTGCATCCGGTCGAGGGGATCATCCATCGGCCCCAGGCGCCCGAGGCTCTGGCGCGGGTCGAGGCGCTGGCGCTGGAGATGGACGACTTCGCCCTGACCGGGCTGGCGACGGCCGTGCCGCTATTCGGCTCGGCGGTGCTGGGGCTGGCGGTGCAACGCGGGGCGCTGGCGGGCGAGGCGGCGCTGGACCTGTCGCGTCTGGACGAAGCCTTCACCGAGGAGCGCTGGGGCGTGGACGAGGAAGCCGCCGCCCGCACCGCCGCCCACCGCGCCGAAGCGACCCTGCTGCAGCGGTGGTTCGAGGCGCTCAAATAACTTTCCAGGTTGGAAAATTATGGCTTGACGAAGTGGAAAGTCATCTTCATTTTCCTTTCTGGAAAGTGAGGGATGTCCCATGTCAGATACGCATGACGCGAAGGCCGCTCTTGAGCAGATACGCCAGACCCGCGAGCAGGCCTTCTCGAAGATGAACTACTGGCCCTGGTGGTACGACGCCGGTTACGCCTTGGCGTGCGCTCTTCTGGTTGCGGGGCAGGGCTTCTCGACCGCTATCGGGATGGCCTGCGTGGCTGTGGCCATCGCCATCCTGGTGACGATCATGCGGGTCTGGCAGGATCGTACGGGGATCTGGGTGAACGGCTACAGCCCGCGTCGCGCTCGCTGGGCCGCCATCGGCCTCGCGGCGCTCCTGATAGGATTGATGGGTGTCAGCATCTGGTTCGGGCGGGTGCAGGGCGTGGTCTGGGTTCCCTTCGCCAACGGTTTGGCGGCGGCGGTTCTGGGCGTCATCGGTATGAGGGTCTGGATGCGTCTGTATCGTATCGACGTGCGGAGCGTCTCGTGAAGCCGCCGGTCTTCGATACCGTGATCCATGCGCCGGGAAGGCTGCAGATATGCGCCATCCTGTCGGCTGCAGAAGCCGAGTTCGCAATGGTGCGCGACGCGATTCAAGTCTCCGACTCGGTTCTGTCGAAACACGTCAAGACCTTGGAGGAGGCGGGCTACGTCGCTGTCCGCAAGGCGGCGCAAGGCGGGCGGCAGCGCACCTGGCTCAGCCTCACGTCAGCAGGAAGGACGGCCTTCGCATCCCACGTCGCCGAACTGAATCGTCTGGCGGCCATGACGACGTTGGTCAGCCCTTGATCAGAGCCGCGCGTTCGTCCGCCGTCAGCATTCGCCATTTGCCTTCCGGCAGGTCGCCCAGTTTCACCGGACCGATGCGGATGCGGTAGAGGTCGACCACCTCCAGTCCGACCAGTTCGCACATGCGGCGGATCTGGCGGTTGCGGCCCTCGCGCAGGATGAAGCGCAGGCGTTGCGGCTCCATCTGGGTGACGCGGGCGGGCTTCAACTGGCGGCCGTCCAACTCCAGCCCGTGACGAAGTTTCGTCAGCTTGGCCTCGGTCACGGCGCCGGCGACGCGGACCAGATACTCCTTGTCCAGGTCTGACTGCGGGCCAATCACCGCCTTGGCCACCACGCCGTCCGACGACAGCAGCAGCAGGCCCCGTGAATCCTCGTCCAGCCGCCCGACCGGGGGCAGGGAGGCGTCGCGCGCCGGGGCTTCGCCTTCGCCGACCTTGTTGGCGGCGGTCAGCAGACGCACGGCCGGGACCTTGCCCGGCTCGGGCTGGCCCGAGACATAGCCGACCGGCTTGTGCAGCAGGATGGCGACCCCCGCCGCCAGGGCCGCCTCCCCCTTGTCGTTCAGCGACAGGGTCTGGCCGGGTTCGATCTTGCGGCCTGCGTCGCGCACGACCTCCCCGTCGATGCTGACCAGGCCCTCGGCGATCAGCCCCTCGGCTTCGCGGCGCGAGCAGACGCCGGTCTGGCCCAGCCACTTGTTGATGCGGACGGGCTCTGCGCCCTCATAGGTGCGGGTGAAGGCCATGGCCTGACTGACTCTCCGATGCGATGGGCTGTGTAGGGCGGCGTTGCGGGCGGAGGCAAGGTTGCGGTCGTGGCGACGCGATTCAGATTTTCCGCCTCAGCGATGAGTTCACGTTTTCGTCTCCAAGTTGACCTTGAGCATCATAAGCCTATATCAGCAGTCACCCTGATGACTTTGCCGCGTTCGCTTCCGCTCGTTTCGGATTGCGACGTTTGCCGTGTTTGATCCGGTTGCGGCGCGCGGGGCGCGACGTTTTCTCAAGATCGTCCGCGAATATTGATCGATAACCTTCGAAGGAGACATTTTGTACGCTCAACGCAAGACCGCGACCGCCCCTCGTTCCCGCCAATACGGCAACCGCCCCGCGCCCGCTCGCCTGCGCTTCGGCCTGATCATGCGCAAGGGCATGGATTTCGGCGAACTCGGCGACATCGAGACCGCCCTTCGCTTTGAAGGCGTGTCTCTGGCTCCGATCTCGACCGGCGAGGGCAGTCTGGTTTCGGGCGGACTGACGGTTCTGGCCACGGCGACGGCTGACGACATCAGCGGCGGTCGGGTTCAGGGCGTGGTGATTCCCGGCGGCATGGCGGACGAGGCCGGTCTGGTCCAGGTCAAGGCGCTGGTGAACCTCGCCAAGACGCAAGGCTTGCCGGTTCTCGCTTTCGCCGACGGGGTGGCCCTGGCGGCCGACGCCTTTGGTCAGGCCGCCGACGCGCCGGGCGCCGTGTTCCGCGACGGCAAGGTCGCCCTGCTGAACGACCGCGCCGAACTGACGGCGGTGGTCGCCGCCATCTAAACGCGGCGGAAGATCAGGCTCAGGTTGTTGGCGGGCATGGCCCGCCGCAGCGTCAGGGCCAGACCATGCGACCGGGCGAGCGTCTCGACCTCGCCCCGGTCGCGCAGGCCCCAGGCCGGATCACGCGCCTTCAGACTGTCGTCGAAGGCGGCGTTGGATGGGGCCAGCGGGACCTCGGCCTCGCGATAGGGGCCGTACAGATACAAAACGCCGCCGGGGCGCGTCAGCGACCGTTCCGCCAGCCGCATCAGGCCCTCGGTCGCCGCCCACGGGCTGATGTGGATCATGTTGATGCAGACGATGGCGTCCAAGGGGGCGTTCAACGCCTCGCCCGACCAACTCGCCTCATCCAGCATGTCGATCGTCTGTGCGGGCCGCAGGTTCCCTGCATCTGCCGTCGACCGCCAGGCTTCGATGCTGGCGCGGGCCTCCGGACTGGGGTCGCTGGGCGTCCACTGCAGGCCGGGCAGGGCGGCGGCGAAGGCGGCGGCGTGCTGTCCCGATCCGGCGGCGATCTCCAGCACCCGCCCCTGATCGGGCAAATGGGCGCGCAGCACCTCCAGTATGGCCGCGCTGTTGCGCTCGGCCGCGGGCGAGGTCAGGGCGCGGGAAGAACCGCCCGGCGTCGACTTTACAGAATCCATGGTCTTCACGCCGAAGGAGATAACTGTCTGCGACCCTTCTGGCGATTTAAATGTGCTCGTCGGCGGCCTTCCCCGGATAACGGGAGAATGAAACGTGCAGCGGTTGACCTTACGTCCCGTCGGGTTCATTGCCCCCGTAACACAGCGTGATCAGCTTATT
The DNA here is from genome assembly GCF_059579685.1 of Brevundimonas sp. SS2672. Classification (NCBI taxonomy): domain Bacteria; kingdom Pseudomonadati; phylum Pseudomonadota; class Alphaproteobacteria; order Caulobacterales; family Caulobacteraceae; genus Brevundimonas; species Brevundimonas sp. SS2672. The sequence goes on from NZ_CM184201.1 coordinate 922,808, forward strand.
GCGTGACGGCGACGACAGATCGCCGCGCGCAGGTTCAGGAGAGCAAGACGTGACTCAATCGATTCCCGGACTCCATCCGGCGCCGACCGAACACAAGGGCCTTGTCGCCTGGGTGGAGCAGATCGCCGCCCTGACCAAGCCGGACCGTGTTCACTGGTGCGACGGATCGGACGCCGAGAAGTCGGCCATCGTCGCCGATCTGATCGCCAAGGGCACGCTGAAGGAACTGGATCAGGCCAAGCGCCCCGGCTGCTACTACGCCGCCTCGGACCCCAAGGACGTGGCCCGCGTCGAGAGCCGCACCTTCATCTGCTCGCAGGACCAGGCTGACGCCGGCCCGACCAACAACTGGTCCGATCCGGTCGAGATGCGCGCCCGCCTGAACGGCCTGTTCGACGGCTGCATGAAGGGCCGCACCATGTATGTGGTGCCGTTCTGCATGGGGCCGCTCGGCTCCAAGATCTCCGCCCTGGGCGTCGAGATCACCGACAGCGGCTATGTCGCCGTGTCGATGGGCGTCATGACCCGCATGGGCAAGGCGGCGCTGGACCTGATGGGCGCTGACGGCGAGTTCGTCCCGGCGGTCCACACCGTGGGCGCCCCGCTGGCGGAAGGCCAGGCTGACGTTCCGTGGCCCTGCAATGACGACAAGTGGATCGTCCAGTTCCCGGAAACGCGCGAAATCTGGTCCTATGGCTCGGGCTACGGCGGCAACGCCCTGCTGGGCAAGAAATGCTACGCCCTGCGCATCGCCTCGGTCATGGCGCGCGACGAAGGATGGCTGGCCGAGCACATGCTGATCCTGAAGCTGACCAGCCCCGAAGGCGTGGTGAAGTATGTCGCCGCCGCCTTCCCTAGCGCCTGCGGCAAGACCAACCTGGCCATGCTGCAACCGGCGCTGGATGGCTGGAAGGCCGAGACGGTCGGCGACGACATCGCCTGGATGCGTTTCGGCGAAGACGGCCGCCTGTACGCCGTGAACCCGGAAGCGGGCTTCTTCGGCGTGGCTCCGGGCACCAGCCGCAACACCAACAAGAACGCGCTCGAGACCCTGACGCGCGACACCATCTTCACCAACGTCGCCCTGACCGCCGACGGCGACGTCTGGTGGGAAGGCCTGACCAAGGACGCGCCGGAAGGCCTGACCAACTGGAAGGGTCAGCCGCACGATCCGGCTTCGGGCGAGCCTGCGGCGCACCCGAACTCGCGCTTCGCCGTGTGGGCCGGTCAGTGCCCGTCCATCGCGCCTGAGTGGGAAGACCCGGCGGGCGTGCCGATCGACGCCATCTTGTTCGGCGGTCGTCGCGCCTCGGCCGTGCCGCTGGTGACGGAAGCCTTCGACTGGGAGCACGGCGTCTTCATGGGCTCGACCGTGGCCTCCGAAGGCACCGCCGCCGCCGAGAACAAGGTCGGAGAGCTGCGCCGCGATCCCTTCGCCATGCTGCCGTTCTGCGGCTACAACATGGGCGACTATTTCGGCCACTGGCTGAAGATGGGCGAGAAGGCCGATGCGTCCAAGCTGCCGCGCCTGTTCTTCGTCAACTGGTTCCGCAAGAACGACGAAGGCAAGTTCGTCTGGCCGGGCTTCGGCGACAACGCCCGCGTGCTGAAGTGGATCGTGGAGCGTCTGGAAGGCCAGGCCGAGGCGGTGGACACACCGGTCGGCCGCGTGCCGTCCAAGGCCGCGCTGGACCTGTCGGGCCTGACGCTGACCGACGCCGATCTGCAGATCCTGCTGGACGTCGACGCCGACGTCTGGACCGAGGAAGCCGCCCTGATCCCGGCCTTCTACGAGAAGTTCGGCGATCGCCTGCCCAAGGCTCTGTGGGGCCAGCACGCCGCCCTGACCAAGCGTCTGGAAGAGGCGCGCGCGGCCAAGCTGGCGGCTGAGTAAAAGACCGTCCTCAACGGTTGAAATCGGGGCGCGGGAGGTCGAAGGACTTTCCGTGCCCCTTTCTAATTCTTCCGAACCTTTCTTCGACGCCATTGTCATCGGCGCGGGCGCGCTGGGCCTGTGCGCGGCGGCGGAGCTGAGACGACGCGGACGCCGCGTGGCGGTGATCGATCCGGGCGGCGTCAACGCCTCGGCCGTGGCGGCGGGCATGATCGCGCCCGCCATGGAATGCGCCATCGACGATCTGTCGCCCGAGGCGGCTGGGGTGCTGCGTCGTGCGCGCGATCTGTGGCCGGCCTTCGCCGAAGCGACGGGCGTGCGCCTGTATGGCGATGTGGCTGAATGGCGCGGCGGAAACGTCGCCGAACTGGCGGCGCGGATGGCGGCTCTGGGCTTTCAGCATCAGTACGACGCCGCCTCGGCCCGTCTGACGACGCCCGAGGACGCCAAGGTCGATCCGCCTCAGGCGCTGGCGGCTCTGGCGCAGGAACTGACGGTGATCGAGGCGCGGGCGCTGCGCATGGCTCCGGACGGGCCGGGCTGGCGGGTCGAGACGACGGCGGGCGCCGTGCGCGCGGAGCATCTGATTCTGGCCACCGGCGCTGATCCGGCTGTGGACGGCCTGCCGCCCGAAGCGCAGGCGGCTGTCGCCTGCATCACTCCCATTCGCGGTCAGATCGGTTTGGTGAAGGAGAAACTGGTCGATCATGTCGTGCGCGGGCCCGGCGCCTATGTCGCGCCGATGGGCGAGGGCGCCGTGATCGGGGCGACGATGGAGCCAGGCGAACGCTCCTTGATCCCCGATGCCGCGCGTTGCGAGGCTATGCTCGCCGCCGCCTGGGCCGTGCTGGATGAAGCGCCGCGCCCGCTGGGTATCGACTGGCGCGCAGGGGTACGGGGGACGACGCCTGACGGCTTGCCGATGGCGGGGCGGGTCGCGCCGGGCGTCCATGTCGCCCTGGGGTCGCGCCGCAACGGCTGGTTGCTGGGGCCGCTGATCGGGGCCGTCGTCGCCGATGCGACAGAGGGTCGGCCCGTCGCCGAGCCGGCCCTCCATCCTTCACGGTTCCTTTAGTCCGCCGGCGGGGTGAAGCGGATCGCCATGGTGACGCGGGCGCCGTCGACCGCCTGACCGTCCACCGTGCGCGGGCTGAGGCGGAAGTAGCGGCTCAGGCTCACCGCCGCCCGGCCGAACCCCTGATTGCCAGGCGTTTCTGATGTGACCGAACAGCCCGTCAGGCTGCCGTCCACCCGCACCAGGCAGGACAGTTCCGCCACCCCGCCGATGCCGCGCGCCTCGGCCGAAGAAGGGTAGGCGCGCATCAGCTGATCCGCCGTCGGCCTGCGCACCCAGTCGGGCTGGGTGATGACCGGGGCGGGCTTCGGCGGCTCAGGCGTCACCGTGGTTCCAGCGGCCGGTTCGGCGGCAGGCTCAGTCAGGTTGATGACCGGTCCGGCGTCGTGGCTGACGACGGGAGCGACCGGGACCTCCAGCGGAGCGACGTCGCTGGGCGTGACCTGCGTCGGTCGGTGGATCGGCGGCGTCGGCGCGGGCGAGGCCTTGGGCGGCGTCTCCGGCTTGGGCGGCGAGGGCGGCCGGATCAGATCGATGATCGTGGGCTGCGGCTCCGTCGGCGCGGGCGGAACGTCCGCCAGTTCGAACCGCTGCTGATACAGCCAGACGCCGGCGCCGACGTGGACCAGGGCCGAAGCTGTGATCATCGCCCACACCCATCGGGGCAGGGGCTTCTTGCGTTGTTGGAAGTCGAGGGGGCTGACCACGCCGTGGCCGCCGGCGATACGCATCATCATGACTTACGCGCCTCCTGTCGCAGGCCCTCCCCAGCACCCACGGAACAGAGTTCGCGCTTTGCTTGCGGCCTTATTGTGGCGCTTTGAATTGTTAACGGCGAAGCTGGGATGTTAAGGTTTGGTTTACCTAGGTTAGCGACCGTTCACACATGACCGTGAAAGCGATTCCATCATCCGGCGGCGTGGAGGCGGCCATTCGGCGCGCCTCGACCTCGACCGGCGTGGATTTCGACTTTCTGATGAAGACCGCGCGCCGCGAAAGCGCGATGAACCCCAATGCGCGCGCGCCGACCTCCTCGGCCTCGGGCCTGTTCCAGTTCATCGAACAGACCTGGCTGGGCACGGTGAAGCGGCATGGCGCCAAGCACGGCTACGGCCAGTATGCGGACCTGATCTACCAGGGCGGGGACGGACGCTGGCAGGTGCGGGGCTCGGCGCGCAATGTGGTGCTGGACCTGCGTTTCGACCCCCATGCGGCCTCGACCATGGCGGCCGAGTTGACGGCCTCCAACGCCGCCTATCTGCGCGGCCGCACTGGGCGCGAGCCGGGGGCGGGCGACCTTTACGCCGCCCACTTCCTGGGCCCGGCGGGCGCGGCCAAGCTGCTGGAGGCGGTGCAGTCGCGACCCCAGTCCAGCGCGGCGGCTCTATTTCCCGAAGCGGCCTCGGCCAACCGATCCATCTTCTACCGCAACGGTCGACCGGCGACGGCGGCCGAGGTTCACGCCAACCTGCAGCGCACGGCGGGCGAGGCCTTCCCGGCGTCCGGAGTCGGTGCGGGCAAGGCGGTTCCGGAACTCAGCGAGAAGGATCGGATGCTGGCCGCGCGTCTGGACCGGCTGAAGCAGGATCAGAGTCTTCTGGCGCTTCTGCTGGGCCAGGACGGGCAGGGATCGGGCGGCGGATTCGGCGGGGCCTTCGCTCCGCCTGCGGACAAGGTGGCGTGACCACGCTTTCGCCTTATTCCTAAGAGAGCGTTAACTATGTAACGCTAGGGGTGACGATTGATTCCTCGCTGACCCTGAGCCTCCGAGCCATGACCGCCTACCGCGCCAGACTGACGGAAAGCGACATCCGGCGCCTGATCAAGTCTGATCTGGAGGACGAGCGCGCGGCCGCCGCTCACAAGCTGTGCCGCAGCATCGACCGGATGCCGCTGGACGATGCGGGGCGCGAGGCGGCGCAGAAGATCCTGGGCGTGCTGACGGCGGATGCGGCGGAACTGGTGCGTCGGGCCGTGGCGGTGACGCTCAAGGCTTCGGACATCATGCCGCGTGAGGCGGCGCGCCGGCTGGCGGGCGACGTGGACAGCGTGGCCCTGCCCATCATCAACAGCTGCCCGGCCTTCACGGACGACGACCTGATCGAGATCGTGCGCGCCGGAACGGCGCTGCGCCAGGTGGCGGTGGCGTCCCGCCCGCGCGTGCCGCGTGACGTGGCGACGGTCCTGGCTGCAGAAGGCAAGCAGGAGGCGGTCGCCGCCTTGGCCGCCAATGACAACGCCGACCTGTCCGAGGCCGCTCTGGGCGTCGCCCTGGATCGATTCAGTGACGCCCCCGAGGTGATATCGGCCCTGGCCTATCGCCAGGTCCTGCCGCTGTCGGTGACCGAGCGGCTGGTGGTCCTGGCCAGCGAGGCGGTACGCGAGCATCTGATCACCCGCCACGCCCTGGCGCCCGAGACCGCCATACAGTTCGCCGATTTCGCGCGGGAGCGGGCGACGATCGACCTGGTGGATCAGGCGCGGACGACCGACGATCTGCCCGCCTTCGTGGCCGGGCTGAACAGTCGTCGGGTGTTGACGCCGTCGCTGCTGCTGCGGGCGCTGGCGCGCGGCCAGATCGGTCTGTTCGAACACGCCTTGGCCGAACTGGCGGGCACGCCGCACCATCGCGCCTGGCTGATGGTGCATGACGCAGGGCCTCTGGGGCTGAAGGCCATCTATGACCGCGCGGGAATGCCGCCGCGCCTGTTCCAGGCGTTTCGCGCCGGGGTCGACACCTGGCGGACGCTGCAGGCCGAGGGCGGCGACACCGGCAGCGCCGCCTTCCGCCAGCGGATGCTGGAGCGCTTCCTCAGCCAGCGTCCGGACGCGGCGCGCGAAGACCTGGCCTATCTGCTGGAACGGCTGGACCGCCCGGCCGGCGACGATTGGCGTGGGGCCGTCAGCGCGGCCTGAGCCGCGCCCCCTTAGCCCAGGTGTTCCGCCGCGCGAGCTTCCAGGGTCTCGGCCAGGTCGCGGCCGACCGGATGGTCGTCAGTCTGGATCTTGTCGCGCACCACGGCCTTGATGGCGTCGATATGGGCGTCGACCACGGCCAGCGGGGCCTGCATCCGCTTGTCGGCGTCGTCGAGCATCCGGCACAGGGAGGCGGCGATGCGCGTGACCAGCGGATATTCGTAGGTGGTTCCCAGCCCCTTGAGATCATGAGCGCGGAAATACAGGGCCTCGGCCGTTTCGGGGCTGTAGCCTTGGTTGCGGATGTCGGCCTGGGCCTTGTCGAGCTTGGCCACCTCATCGTTCAGCCACTGGCCGAACTGGGCCGACATGGCCTTCAGAGCCTCTTCGGCCCTGGCGATCGCGCTGGCGTCAATGCCGCCGAATCCGCCGCCGACCTTGGCGCGCAGGGGGTTGGGCGGGCGGATGACTTGGTTGGTCACGAGATGACTCCTCAACAGCAAACGCCAGTCTGTCGCACAGAGGCTTAAAATCCGGTGACAACGCCTATCGGCGCGGCTCAGGCCGCGAACTGTTCGGCCATGACCCGTTCTTCATAGGAGCGGCCCGCATCGAACAGCATCGCCAGGGTGATGTCGCGTCGCTCGCGCACCTCCACGCGCGAGACGCGGCGCACCTCGAAATTGTCGGCGGTGGCGCTGACCGGCCGCTTGTCCGGCTCCAGCACGTCGAACCGCACCCGCGCCGTGTGCGACAGCAGGGCGCCGCGCCAGCGCCGGGGCCGGAAGGCGCTGATCGGCGTCAGCGCCAGGCTGGGCGCGTCCAGGGGAATGATCGGCCCGTGCGCCGACAGGTTGTAGGCGGTCGAACCCGCCGGCGTCGCCACCAGGCAGCCGTCGCAGGTCAGTTCCTCCAGCCGCACCTTGTCATTGATGCTGATGCGCAGCTTTGCGCTCTGGCGCGTCTGGCGCAGCAGGGAGACCTCATTGATCGCCAGGCCGCTGTGGACCTGGCCGCTCTCGACCCAGGCGTCCATCTGCAGGGGGTGAAGCACGGTGCGATCGGCCTGGGCCAGCCGATCCAGCAGGTCGTCTTCCTCATAGTCGTTCATCAGGAAACCGACCGAGCCGCGATTCATCCCATAGACGGGGGTGCGCAGCTGCAGGTTGTTGTGCAGCGTCTCCAGCATGAAGCCGTCGCCGCCCAGGGCGACGATCACCTCCGCCTCGGCGGCTGGAACAGAACCATAGCGTTCGCTCAACCGTTTGCGGGCGGCCTCGGCCTCGGGCCGGTCGCTGGCGACAAAGGTGATGGCGGTGGGCTGGAAGGACTGAGTCACGGCGCTACGCAAGCGGAGCGGAGGCCCGCTGTCAAACCGACGGCCCGTCTTCGGGCGCGGTCAGCAGGCGAAATTCATAGGCGGCCTGGGTCGCCGAGCGTTCGGCCGGACGCCAGGCTTCGCCGTCGGGGTCATGCGGCAGGCCATGATTCAGCTGGCGAACCTCGCGCAGCAGGGCGGGGAAGGCGGCGCGGTCCAGGCCCGCCGCGGCGCAGGCCAGGAACAGGGGCCGGGCGCTGTCGCCGCGCAGGGCGCGCCGCAGGGCCTCTGTTTCCAGTCGGCTCAGCCGGGCCAGGGCGTGGATGAACAGGTCCAGCTTCTCCTCCCTCAGCGCCCGCATCAGGGTGGAGGGGCGCAACTGTCCCGCCGCATGCAGCTTGGCGGCCAAACGGGCGGCCGCCCCGTCCGGGGTGATCCCGGCCGCTTCCTGGGCGGCGGCGGCGACCGCCGTCGCGAGAGCCGAGGCGTCCAGGCTGAAGCGCTGGGATATGGCCTGTCTCAAGGCGTCGCCGACCCAGGCGTAGAGCCGCAGGGCCTGATCCTCGCTCAACTGAGGATGGCGCGTCAGCGGCGCGCGCAGGGCGGCGATGGAGCGCGCCTTGTCCACCAGGCGGGTCATGTCCTGCGCCTCCAGCCGCGCGGTCCGGTTGACGGCAAGAGCGGTCATGACGGCGGGTTCGCCGCGATCCAGGATGACGCGCGCCGGTCCGGGTCCCAGGTCCGGCCGCAAAGCCACCTGAACCTGATGCTCCAGCGAGGCGTCCTGCAGCAGAGCCAGAAGATCGGCGTCCAGCAGCAGGGGGCTGGCGGCGATCACCGGGCGGGCGATTTCGATTGCGTCGGCGGCGAGCAGGCGCATCAGATCCGCCGGCGCCCAGGCGGCGTCGGCCAACCGCTCGGCCAGGACGCGCCGGATGTCCTGCTCGGCCGCGCGGACCATGGCGATGAACACCTCGGTCAGGGCTGCCGGCGCGTCCGCCTGACCGCCGACCGAATGGTAGAGATCAGCCACGCCCAGCAGCAGGCGCTGTCGCTCCTGTGGCGGGCGTCCGGCGGCCAGGTCGATCAGTTGATGAAGGCTGGCCAGCGGCAGGGGATCGCCGGATCGGGACGATGCGAACGCCACGATTGAGTCCACGGAACATCCCCCGATGATGCGGCCGCGCCGCGCAGCAGGCAGTGTTCGCTCGCGTCGATGAAAACAGGGTTAACCAAGTCTTCCGTTTTCGGTCCCCTCACGGCGTTCGGCGACTTGACGCAGGGCGGAGGCGGAGAGAGGTTTCACCTGAACGTTGATAAGGGGAGAAGGCCGATGACGGACGCAACCTCGCTGAAGTCCCAGGTGTCCGAGGCGGAGTGGAAGGCGCGGGTCGAACTGGCGGCTCTCTATCGTCTGGTGGCGCTCCACGGGTGGGACGACATGATCTTCACCCATGTCTCGGCCCGCGTGCCGGGACCGGAGCATCACTTTCTGATTAATCCCTACGGCTGGTATTTCGATGAAATTACAGCATCTTCCCTGGTAAAGGTCGATCTGGACGGCAATGTCGTTCAGGACACGACCAGCTTCATCAATCCGGCGGGTTTCACCATCCATTCGGCGGTCCATGCGGCCCGCGAAGAGGCGCATTTCGTCATCCATCTGCACACGGTGAACGGCGTCGGCGTCGCGGCCCAGAAGGAGGGCCTTCTGCCGATCAGCCAGAACGCCTGCCTGTTGCAGCACCAGGTCGCCTATCACGGCTATGAGGGACTGGCGCTGAATCATGACGAGCGCGAGCGCCTGGTGGCGGACCTGGGCGACAAGCCGTTGATGCTGCTGCGCAATCACGGAACGCTGGCGGTCGGAAGCACGGCGGCCGAGGCCTGGATCGGCATCTTCTTCCTGGAGCGCGCCTGCGCCCAGCAGGTCGCGGCCCTGTCTGCGGGGCGCGACAATGTCCTGATCGCGCCCGACCCGGCGCAGGCCGAGACCAGGGAGCAGGGCCGGGGCATCGGCTTCGTCTCGTCCCTGGCCTGGCCCGGCGCCCTTCGCCAGTTGCAGCGAAGATCGCCCGGCTACGACGTCTAGGAAGGACGGGCCGTGCGGGGGAGAGGAAGCATCGGCCTTCTGGCCGGCCTGGCGGCGCTGGCCTCGACTCACGTGGCGCAGGCCGGCGCCTGGAGCCCGCTGAAGGGGCAGGGCGAGGTCATCGTCAAATACGAGAACATCCGCGCGGAAGAGTTCTACGCCGCCGACGGGGACCGGGTCGACCTGCCCGGCGGCCGCCGGGATATCGTGGCCAGCGTGTTTGTCGAATATGGACTGACGGATCGTCTCACCCTGCAGGCCAAGGGCGAATGGCAGGACGGCCGCGATGAGTTCCTCGATTATCAGGGGCTGGGTCCGATCGAACTGGGCGTGCGCTGGCAGGCCTACCGTGATGATCGCAACGTCGCCGCCGTCTATGTGGGCTATGCGGAGGGCGGAGCGGGACGCAACGCCGGCTACGCCCCGCCCGGCGCGGGCGACAGCGACTGGGAGGTCCGGTTGCTGGCGGGGCGGTCCTTCGAGCGCGCCTTCGTCGACCTCCAGGCGGCGCGCCGCTGGCGCGACGGCTTGCCGGACGAGGTTCGCGCGGACGCGACGGCCGGGGTGCACATCAATCGCGACTGGATGGTGATGGTCCAGGCCTTCGGCGGGGCGGCGGATGGCGACGGCGGGGCGCGCTGGCTGTCGCTGGAAGGTTCGGTGGTGCGCCAATTCGGGGACTGGCGGCTGCAGGCGGGGTGGCGCCACGCGGCGGCCGGGCGTGAAATTCCTGCGGGCAGAGGGCCCGTCATCGGAATCTGGCGTCGATTTTAATCCGGAATTCCGCGACGGAATCCGAGGTTCCTCACGTTACAGATACGTTATTTGCGTAATGGCGGTGAGCCGTTAAGCGGGGGCGCTTGTTGTCGGGGAGACTGCGTCGCGTGTTCAAACGCCATTTTTTCATTATCGGCGCGGCCTGCTTATTGGGGCTGATGGTCGTGGCGGCGGTCGTCAGGATCGCTTTCAGCGGCGGCGACGCAGCCCATCAGCGCGGTCCGGGGGACCCGGCGCCGGGCGCGGCCAGTTGGTGGCCGAGGTCGTGGCGCAGCGGCGAGAGTTCGCTGATCAGATTCGCGTGCTGGGCGTCGCCCGCAGCCGTCGTTCGGTCAACATCACCTCCAACACGACCGAACTGGTGACCCAGGTCATGTTCACCGACGGTCAGTCGGTGGCGGCGGGGGCGCCCCTGGTCGAACTGCAGGCGCGCGAGGAAGACGCCGACCTGATCCGGGCGCGCGCCCAGCTGGAGAACGCTCAGCGCGAGTACGACCGTTATCGCATCCTGGCCGAGCGCGGCGTGGCGCCGCGCGTCATGGCCGAAACGGCCGAAACGGCGCTGAAGACCGCCCAGGCCGCCCTGGCGGCGTCGGAGGCCCGTCGCGGCGACCGCATCCTGCGCGCGCCCTTCGCCGGCGTTCTGGGCCTGACCTCGGTCACGCCGGGGACGCTGATCTCGCCGGGTTCGGTCATCACCACCCTAGACGACATGAGCGGCGTGCGCGTCGATTTCCCGCTGCCGGAGCGTTATCTCGGGGTCCTGCCGGTCGGCGCGCCGCTTACGGCGACCACGGACGCCTTCCCCGGTGAAGAGGTCAACGGCCGCATCTCCCTGTTGGATACGCGGGTCAATGAACAGACCCGCGCCGTCATCGCCCGTGCCGAGTTCCCCAACCCCGGCAATCGCATCCGCCCTGGCATGATGATGCGCGTCGCCGTGCACCAGGGCCGTCGCCAGAGCCTGGCCGTGCCCGAAGCGGCCGTTCAGTATGAAGGCCAGGGCGCCTTCGTCTATCGCATCGCGCGCGGCGAGACGGGCGCGACCGCCCAGCGGGTCGAGGTTCAGACGGGCGCCGTCGAAAGCGGCTATGTCGAGATCGTCTCGGGCCTGGCCAACAACGATCGGATCGTCGCTTCGGGTCTGAACCGCATCCAGCCCGGCGCGCCCATCAGCGTCGAGGGTGAAAACGCCCAAGGCCGTGCTCAAACGAAGGGCGGCGCCCGCGCGACGCAGGCGGCCCGCCCATGATGCTGTCTGATGTTTCGGTCCGGCGCCCCGTCTTCGCGGCGGTGGCGGCGATCGTTCTGTGCGTCATCGGCCTGGCGGCTTTCTTCTTCCTGCCGGTGCGCGAATTGCCGGACGTGGACCCGCCGATCGTCTCGGTCAGCACCAGCTACGCCGGCGCCTCCGCCGAGGTGATCGAGAGCCGGATCACCGAGCCGATCGAGCAGCAGATCGCCGGCATCCAGGGCGTCCAGCGCATCAACTCGACCAGCCGCGACGGCCGGTCCAACGTCAACATCGAGTTCTCGCTGGACCGCAACATCGACGATGCGGCCAATGACGTGCGCGACCGCATCTCGCGCGTGCTGGGCCGCCTGCCGGACCAGGCGGATCCGCCGGAAGTGGCCAAGGCTGATTCCGACAGCCAGCCCATCCTCATCATGTTCCTGCGCTCCACCACCATGGACCGGCTGGAGCTGACCGACTACGCCCGTCGGTATCTGGTCGACCGCTTCGCCACCGTGCCGGGCGTGGCCCAGGTCAACATCTTCGGCGAGCAACGCTACGCCATGCGGATCTGGCTGGACGCCGGCGCCATGGCGGCGCGTGGCCTGACCGTCACGGACGTCGAGAGCGCCCTCAACAACCAGAACGTCGAACTGCCCGCCGGCTCGCTGGAGTCGGCTCAGAAGGACTATACGGTCCGAGTCGCCCGAAACTACGCCGATCCTGCGGACTTCGCCCAACTGCCGATCGGCACGCGCGGTTCGGCCTCGACGGCCACGGGAGCCCAGGCGTCGGGCACCCTGGGCGCGGCGTCGGCGGCCATGACCAACGGGGTCACCGGCGCCCTGATCGGCAACGCCGCCTATGTCACCCGGCTGGGCGACATCGCCCGGATCGAGGAGGCGCCCGCCGAGGCGCGTCGCCTGTTCCGCGGCAACGGCATCGACCAGATCGGCTTGGCCATCACCCGCCAGGCCCAGTCGAACGACCTGCAGATATCCGAAGGCGCGCGCGCCCTGATCGAAGAGGTCCGCCACAGCCTGCCGCCCGGCACGACGCTGGAAGTCGGCTCGGATAACTCTGTCTTCACCTCTCACGCCATCGATGAGGTGTGGATCACCATCGGCATCTCGATGGCGCTGGTGGCCCTGGTCAACTTCATCTTCCTGGGCAGCCTGAGGGCGGCGATCATCCCCTCGGTGGTGGCGCCCATCTGCCTGCTGGCGACCTTCATCGTTCTGGCTCCGCTGGGTTTCTCGCTGAACCTGCTGACCCTGTTGGCCCTGGTTCTGGCCATCGGCCTGGTCGTCGACGACGCCATCGTCGTCGTCGAGAACATCCAGCGCCGTCTGGACCACGGCGAGCCGCCGCTGGTGGCGGCCGAGCGTGGGGCGCGCCAGGTCTTCTTCGCCGTCGTGGCCACCACCATCGTCCTGCTGTCGGTGTTCGCGCCCCTGCTGTTCCTGCCGGGCTATGTCGGCCGCCTGTTCGTCGAACTGGCGGCGGCCATTGCGGCGGCCGTGGCCTTCTCCGCCTTCCTGGCGCTGAGCCTGTCGCCCATGCTGGCGTCCAAGATCCTGAAGCCGGCCCAGACCGGCGGCTGGCTGGCCCGTCGCGTCGATGCGGCCATGGAGATGCTGAAGCGGTCCTACGCCGCATCGCTGGACGCCCTGCTGGGACGGCGCATCGCCATTGTCGGCGTCGGCGCCCTGATCGTGCTGGTGGCGGCCGGGGCCGGGGGGATCTTCCTGCACCTGCCCAATGAACTGGTGCCGAGCGAGGACCGGGGCCGTGTCGGCATCCGGGTCAGCGGGCCTGAGGGCACGGGCTTCGACTACACGCGTCAGATCATGTTGGGCCTGGAGCCGATCCTGGCGGAGTACCGCGAAAACGGCGAGGTCGATTCCTTCCTGATCTCGGCGCCGGGTTTCGGCGGCGGCAGCTTCAACTCGGGCAACGCCAGCCTGACCCTGGTCGACTGGTCCAAGCGCGAACGCTCGGCCGATCAGATCGCCCAGGAGATCAACGTCAAGCTGCGCAATCAGACCGGCGCCCAGGTCAACGCCTCGACGCCCGGCGCCTTCCAGCGCGGCGGCGGCAACTCCAACTCGATCGACATGATCGTCACGGGGTCGGAGTACGCCGCCATCTACAACTGGCTGCAGCCGATCCTGGCGGCGGCGCAGGAGAATCCAGGCTTCTCGCGTCCGCGCCTGAACTATGAACCGAACGCTCCGCGCCTGCTGGTCGACGTCGATCCGCAGAAGGCGGCGGCCCTGGGCGTCTCGACCCAACAGATCGGTCGTACGCTGGAGACCATGTTCGGCTCGCGCCGCGCCACGACCTACATCAAGGGCGGCCAGGAATATGACGTCATCCTGCAGACCGACCGCGACAACCGACGCGAGGTCACCGACCTGGAGGCGCTCTACGTCTCGACCGGCACGGCCCAACTGGTGCCGCTGTCGGCGGTGGTCACGACCAAGACCTCGGGCGACACGCCCGACCGTCGCCGTCTGGATCGCCAGCGGGCCATCACCCTTCAGGCCGACCTGAACCCCGGCACCACCATCGACGACGCCGTTCAGTTCCTGATGGCCGAGGTCGCCAAACAGCCCCAGGGCGTGACCAACATCCGCTGGGGCGGCGCCGCCCGCGACCAGCAGGAGGCGGGCAGCGCCGTGGGCTGGGCCTTCGCCTTGGCCCTGTTGCTGGTCTTCCTGGTGCTGGCGGCCCAGTTCGAGAGCTGGATCACGCCGGCGGTCATCATGCTGACCGTGCCTCTGGCGGCGGCGGGGGGGCTGTTCGGCCTGCTGATGGCGGGCTCCAGCCTGAACATCTACAGCCAGATCGGCCTGATCATCCTGATCGGGGTCGCGGCCAAGAACGGCATCCTGATCGTGGAGTTCGCCAACCAGCTGCGCGACCAGGGGCGGACCATCCGCGAGGCCATCATCGAGTCCTCGTCGCTGCGTCTGCGCCCGATCATCATGACCTCGATCGCCACCGCCTTCGGCGCCCTGCCGCTGGTGCTGTGGCAAGGCGCGGGCGCGGGCAGCCGTCAGACCATCGGCGTGGTGATCTTCACCGGCGCCATGTTCGCGACGGTTCTGACCCTGTTCGTGGTGCCGGTGATCTACGGCGTGCTGGCGCGCTTCACCAAGTCGCCCGAATACACCGCCCGCAAGATCGAGGAGTGGGAGGCCCAGGAGAAACGCGACGGCCTGGAGCCGGATATGAGCCCGGCGGAGTAGTTTCCTTCTCCCCTTGTGGGAGAAGGTGGCTGCCGAAGGCAGACGGATGAGGGGTCTTGCGACCTCAGATGAAGGGGCGCGCGTCAGACGTCCCGCAACCCCTCATCCGACCTCGCTCCGCTCGGCCGCCTTCTCCCGCAAGGGGAGAAGGGCGGGAGGTTACTCTGGCTTGAACCCCGTCTCGACCTTCAGGAAGGCGATGACATCCCGGCGGTCCGTGGCGTCGGGCAGGCCGGCGAAGCTCATCTTGTTGCCGGGCAGGAAGGTACGCGGGTTCTGCAGCCAGTGATCCAGGGTTTCGGCGTCCCAGGTGAAGTCCGCCGTCCGCATGGCGTGGGAATAGCTGTATTTCTCCCGCGCTCCGGCCTTGCTGCCGAAGACGCCATAGAGGTTCGGTCCCGTCATGTTCGGCCCGCCGGGCGTGATCGTGTGGCATGAGCGGCAGCGAGCGAAGGCGCGTCGGCCGTTCTCAAGGTCGCCATCATTATAGGGGGCGGGCAGGGCGGCCAGCATGGCGAGCTTCTCGGCCTCGGTGGGCGCCGGGGCCTTGGGCGCTTCGGGCGCGCTGTCGGCTGCGGGACTGGCGCTCTGACCGCAGGCGGCCAGGCCAAGGGCGCCGGCCATCACGATAGCCGGGCCGGCGGCGCGGCGGATCGAGGGGAAGGACGAAAGACGGGACATGACGCACTCCTTGGCCGAGGGGCATGCTTTAGCCCATGGGGGCGTCGCCGCAATGGACAGCTTGTCCAAGCGCAGGCGGGCGGCGTCAGCGGCCGGTGGTGAGCTTCACCACGATATGGGCGGTGGTGTCGATGATGGCCTCGGGCGTGTCGGCGCGTCGCATCAGTTCGAAGCCGGCGGCCACGGATTCCACCAGGTTCGCCGTTTCATAGGACGCCAGGCGGGGATTGAGGCCCTCGGGGTGCAGGCCGCTGGCGTGGGCCTGGGCGATGCGGCGTTCCAGCGCCAGGTGCAGGCGGCGCAGGCGGCGGATGCGGCTCTCTGCGAAGGCGGGTTCGCCCATGTCGGCCAGCATGTGCTCGATCCGCAGCACCGGCCCGTGGTCGCTCCACAAGCCCAGCACCTCCAGCACATAGGCGCGCGCCGATTCGAAGGCGCGTTCGCCCGACCAGTCGGCGTGGATATGGGCGCCCAGTCGCTGGAAGTCCTCCCCGGCCTCCTCGCACAGCAGCAGCAGGCCTTCCTCGACCGAGGCGAAGTAGGTGTAGAAGGTCGGCGCCGAAACCCCGGCCGTCATCGCCACGTCCGCCGGGCGGATTTCGCCCAGATGCTTGGTGTTCAGCAGGGCGCGCAGGGCGTCCAGCAGGGCGCGGCGGGTGCGGGCGCCCCGCGTTCGGATCCTGTGACCCAGCTTGTTGGTCGTCTCGGACATGAAGGAGGCGGCCGCGAGAGTGGTGCCGGTTGCAGGAATCGAACCCGCGACCTTCGGTTTACAAAACCGCTGCTCTACCAGCTGAGCTAAACCGGCGTGGCCCGCCTTATGCTGGCGGAATCTGTTTGACGCAAGCACCCTGATCGAATGCCGTCGCTGCCCTATCTCGCGCCCATCGTCATGCTGGCGCTGTCCAACGTCTTCATGACCTTCGCCTGGTACGGCCACCTGAAATTCGGGGCCAAGCCGCTATGGATCGTGGTCCTGATCAGCTGGGGCGTCGCCTTCTTCGAATACTGGCTGGCCGTGCCCGCCAACCGCATCGGCCATCAGGTCTATTCGGCGGCCGAACTGAAGACCATGCAGGAGGTGATCACGCTGCTGGTCTTCGCCGTGTTCTCGGTCGCCTGGCTGGGCGAGAAGCTGACGGTGAACCACCTGATCGGTTTCGCCCTGATCGCCGGCGGCGCCTTCTTCATCTTCAGGGGGCCGCTGTAGGCCGTCAGTCCAGCTCGGCTGCGATGCGCTGCGCCAGGACTTTCAGTTGTTCGGCGTCGGCCATGGGGGCGTGGCCGTGGCCCTTCATCGGGCGGTCGGCCCAGCGCGGCACGATGTGGAAATGCAGGTGGAAGACCGTCTGGCCGCCTGCATCGCCGTTGAACTGCATCAGGCTGAGGCCCTCGGGCTTCAGCGCCTTCTCGACCGCGCGGGCGGTGCGCTGGACGGCGGCGGTCAGCCTGGCCAGGGCCTCGGGCTCGATCTCCAGGATGTTGCGAGCAGTCGAGGTCTTGGACACGACCAGGACGTGACCCTCCGACTGGGGAAACACGTCCATGAAGGCCAGGACGTCGTCGTCCTCCCACACCTTCACGCTGGGCATGTCGCCGCGCAGAATCTTGGCGAAGATGTTGTCCGTATCGTAGGCGCCGTGAAGGCTCATGGGGGTCTCCTTCGGGGTAGGGCGACCAGCCTAGCAGGCGATCTCGCCCGGCGCACGGAGCGGAACGCCGCCCCATGCGCTTATATGGTCAAGGTTCTACACACGGAGGCGTCATGCTGGGTTTCATCGTTCAGGCCGTGGTCACGGCGATCGGCCTTTGGGCCTCGGCCAAACTGGTGCCGGGGGTGGAGTTCACCTCGACCGGCTCGCTGATCGCGGCGGCGGTCATCCTGGGCGTGGTCAACGCCTTCGTGCGGCCGCTGATGGTGATCCTGACGCTGCCTCTGACCATCGTCACCTTCGGCCTGTTCCTGCTGGTGGTGAACGCCGCCATGATCGGGCTGACGGCCATGTTCCTGGGCGGCTTCGTCGTCGACGGCCTGTGGGCCGGGCTCGGCGCGGCCATCGTCACCGGCGTCGTCAGCTGGATCGCCGGCGCCCTGTTCGGGGGCGTGGACGAGCGGCGCTCATAAATTATCCGGGTAATATTGACGCGATAATATCATCCGGGTAATTCCGTCTTCAACAAGCGAGGACGGATGATGACCCTATGCACGGCCTTCGACGGCCACACGATGATCGCAGCCGGACCGCTGGCTCAGGTCGCCGCAGCGACGAAAGCCGCGCACGACGCCGGACGAGCGGTCCTGGTCTTTCGCGACGAGGATGCGCGACCGATCGATCTGGATCTGCGCGGCGATCTGGAGGCGGTGCTGGCGCGTCTGCCGCAGGAGCAGCCGCAGCCTGAGCCGGAGAAGCGCGGACCGGGGCGGCCGAAGCTGGGCGTGACCGCGCGGGAGGTGACCCTGCTGCCGCGCCATTGGGACTGGCTGGCGTCACAGCCGGGCGGGGCGTCGGTGGCTCTGCGCAAGCTGGTCGAAGCCGCCCTGCGCGAGGCGGAGGGGCCGGACCGGATGCGTCGCAGCCGCGAGGCGGCCTATCGCTTCATGACGGCCGTGGCGGGCGACCTGCCGGACTATGAAGAGGCCGTGCGGATGCTGTTCGCGGGCGACTGGACGGCGTTTGACGCCCGCACGGAGGCCTGGCCGGCGGACATGCGTGATTACGCCCGTCGCCTGGCCGAGCCGGGATGGCGTAACGGCCAGGGACGCTGAGAAATCAGGGACGCTGAGATCAGCTGGGGCGGATCACCATGCAGGTGACGCGACGCTCGGACAGGGCCTCGCATGCCGCCTCGGCGGACTGCTGGGTCATGCCGGTGAAGCGCGAGCGATACCAGCCGTTCGCCGTTTGCACGTCGCGCTGGGCGCTGGAGAACTGGGTGCGGAAGCGGCGGCTGACGTCGTTCAGCCAGTCGCGGGCCACGGCCTCTTCGCGGAAGGCGCCGACCTGGACCGTCCAGCGACCGGCCGGGGCAGGGGCGGCGGCGCGCGCAGGCGGGTTGCGGGTCGCGCGGGCCGGCGCGGCGGCCGAACCGCCGTTCAGGGCGGCGGTCAGGTTTTCGGGCGGGCGGTTCTCTGCGCGGCGGGCCGACGGCGGCGGCGTCACCTCGGTCGGCAGGTTGCGCGGCGGCGGGCCGGCCACATAGGCCACCTCGGTCGAGGAGCCGTGGCCTTCGCCGTCCTCGTCGGACAGGGAGGCGTAGGCGACGGGCGGCGAGGGATCGGCGCTGATCCCATAGCCGCGCTGCTCGAAGAAGGCCTGGGCCACCTGGATCCGCTCGCCCTGGCCGCGACGACGCTGGACCTCGAAGCCCGTGTCCATCAGCTCGGCGACGTGGGCGTTGCGGCTGGCGGTCGAGCGGCCGCCCATGACGATGGTGATGATCCGCTTGCCGTCGCGCACCGAGGAGGCCGCGAGATTGTAGCCCGAGGCGTTGGTGAAGCCGGTCTTGATGCCGTCATAGCCGCGCCCGGTGGCCAGCAGGCCGTTGGTGTTGCGGTAATCGCGGCCCTTGTAGAACCAGTCGTGCAGGCCGAGGTAGCGGTAGTATTGCGGATAGTCGCGCATGACCGCGCGGCTGAGGATCGACAGGTCGCGCGCCGTGGTCGCCTGGCGCGTGTCGGGCAGGCCGTTGGCGGTGGTGAAGCGGGTATGCTCCATCCCCAGCTCGCGCGCCTTTTCCGTCATCATCTGGGTGAAGCGGCCTTCGGAGCCGCCGATGTGTTCGGCGATGACCACGGCCATGTCGTTAGCGCTGCGGACGGCCGTGGCGCGCATGGCGTCGTCCAGGCTGATCGTCTGACCGGCCGCCAGACCCAGCTTGGACGGCGGCTGCGACGCGGCGCGCGGGGAGACGGTCAGGTTGTCGTCCAGCTTGACCTTGCCGGACTCCAGCGCCTCGAACGTCAGGTACAGGGTCATGACCTTGGTGATGGAGGCCGGATAGCGCCGGGCGTCGGCGAAGCGCGAGAACAGCACCTCGCCTGAGGCGGCGTCGACCACGATGGCGGCGTAGCGAGCGTTGTCTGACGACTGGGCTTCCGGCGGCGCGACGCCGATCGTCGGCGTCAGGACGATGCCTCCCAGGACCAGGGCGGCTAGGAAACGACGGCGAAACAGGGCGTTCATGGGCAAGCTACTAGCCTCGTCACTGTGGCGCGAAGACGGCTGCGATCACGCACGTTACAAAGGCTAACATCGGCCCTGCCGGTTTCGAGAGGGTTAACGGGCCGTCAACGGAGTTGTGATCGCCCCAGACGGTCGCTTGGTTATCAGCGATCATATTGTGCGTCGCACAAATTTCACTTGAAGTCTCTTCGCAGGTGCACCATATCGCCGTTGTCGCGGTGGGTTCGCCCGTCGCAAGAACCCTTTCGCTTCAGGAGACTCCCCATGGCTGACGCCGCTGAGACCGTGAAGAAGACCGTCGAACAGACCACCGCCAAGGCCAAGGCCCAGGCTGAATCCATCCAGGCCGCCGGCGCCAAGGCGTTCCGCGAAGGCGTCGACAAGTCCGTCGCCTCGCTGAGCGAGCTGAACGCCCACGGCAAGAAGAACCTGGAAGCCGTGGTCGAATCCGCCGCCGCCGCCCAGAAGGGCGCCGAGGCCCTGTCGCAACAGGCCGTGGCCTACGGCAAGAAGTCCTGGGAAGACGGCGTCGCCGCCGCCCAGTCCTTCTCGCAGGCTCGCTCGGTGCAGGAACTGTTCGAACTGCAGACCAACTGGGCCAAGTCGGCCGCCGAGGCCTATCTGGCCGAGTTCGGCAAGGCGACCGAGACCATGACCGCCTCGGTCAAGGACAGCTTCAAGCCGATCAACGAGCGCGTTTCGGCCGCTGTCGAGCAGTTCCAGGCCGCCCGCTAAGGCGCGACTGCACGCTCAATGTAAATGGGGCCCTGGCGGAAACGCCGGGGCCTTTTTCATGGTGTCGGTTCGGCGCTCATGGGTGCGTGATCGATGCTGAAGGCGCGCGCCAGCCGCCAGCGCCCGTCCGGCTCCAACCGCCACAGGACGGAGAAGCGGGCGCGCCCGACCAGGGTTTCCGGCCCGTCGCCCTGCCATTCGTAGAACAGGTGGCTGCCTTCCTCGACGGCGCCGACGCCGGGGATGGCGTAGACCCGCATCGTGCCGGGCACCAGTTCGCGCCGTGAGCGCCAGGCGTCGGGGGCGGCCCGCGCCGTACAGCCCTGGCGATAATCGTCGATGAAGCGCGTCCGCGTCGCCGTCAGTCCGCCCCGGTCGTGATAGAATTCCAGGTCGTCCGTCACCAGATCGGCCAGGGCCTCGGGATCGCACCGGTCGAACATGACCGAGAACAGGGCCGCGTCCCGTTCGGCGATTATGGCGGCGAGGGCAGCGTCATCGTGAGGGGCGGCGGGCGTCTGGGCCAGCATCAGGGCGGCGAACAGTCCGGCGATCATGGGCATGGCGGCGATCCGGGGCAGGGAACGGAAGCGCATTGGTGCGGTTCCTGAGCCGAGATGTCCCGTGAATCTTTGGTCAGGCGACGGGGGTCACGCAGGCTGTGACTGGACGCATCTACAAATCAGGCCATCATTCCCTATCTGATCTTTTGACACTCCCCGACTACGGACCACGAATGCCTAACAGACGGCCAGGTGAACAGGGCGGAGGCGCAGGCGCCGCCGTCGTCACCGAGACAAAGCCGAAACTTCAGCGGCCCTCGCTCTATCGGGTGCTGATCCTGAATGACGACTACACCCCCATGGAGTTCGTCATCTATGTGCTGGAGCGGTTCTTCCAGAAGAGCCGCGAGGACGCGACCCGCATCATGCTGCACGTGCACCAGCATGGCGTCGGGGTCTGCGGCGTCTTCACCTACGAAGTGGCCGAAACCAAGGTCGCCCAGGTGGTTGAGACGGCGCGACGCCACCAGCACCCCCTGCAATGCACGATGGAAAAGGACTGAGAGGAACCTGCCATGCCTTCGTTTTCCCGTCCTCTCGAAGAGACCCTGCACCGCGCGGTCCACTACGCCAACGAGCGCCGGCATGAATACGCCACGCTCGAACATCTGCTGCTGGCCCTGATCGACGATCCGGACGCCTCGGCCGTGATGACGGCCTGCAACGTCGATCTGGGCGCGCTGAAGGCTGCGCTCGGCGCCTATGTCGATACCGATCTGGCCGCCCTGGCCACGGCCGACGGCGACGACGCCAAGCCTACGGCGGGCTTCCAGCGCGTGATCCAGCGTGCGGTCATCCATGTCCAGTCGTCCGGCCGCGAGGAAGTGACCGGCGCCAATGTGCTGGTCGCCATCTTCTCCGAACGCGAAAGCCACGCCGCCTATTTCCTGCAGGAGCAGGACATGACGCGCTATGACGCGGTCAACTTCATCGCCCACGGCATCGCCAAGAAGGCCGGGGCCAACGAAGCCCGCTCGGTGCGCGGCGCCAGCCCCGAAGAGGCCGAGGACGGCTCGGTCGTCAAACAGGGCGGCGAGGCGCTGGAGGCCTATTGCATCGACCTGAACGAGAAGGCCCGCAACGGCAAGATCGACCCCCTGATCGGGCGTCAGGCCGAGGTCGAGCGCTCGATCCAGATCCTGTGCCGCCGCACCAAGAACAACCCGCTTCTGGTCGGCGACCCCGGCGTCGGCAAGACCGCCATCGCCGAAGGTCTGGCGCGCAAGATCGTCAACGGCGAGGTGCCGGAGGTCCTGAAGGACGCGACGATCTACAGCCTCGACATGGGGTCGCTGCTGGCGGGCACCCGCTATCGCGGCGACTTCGAGGAGCGGCTGAAGCAGGTCGTCAAGGAACTGGAGAGCCACGACAACGCGGTCCTGTTCATCGACGAGATCCACACGGTGATCGGCGCGGGCGCGACCTCGGGCGGGGCGATGGATGCGTCGAACCTGCTGAAGCCTGCGCTGGCGTCTGGCAGCCTGCGCTGCATGGGCTCAACGACCTATAAGGAATATCGCCAGCACTTCGAGAAGGATCGCGCCCTGGTGCGCCGCTTCCAGAAGATCGACGTCAATGAGCCGACGATCGAGGACACGGTGAAGATCCTCAAGGGTCTGAAGACGACCTATGAGACGCACCACAAGCTGCGTTTCACCGACTCGGCCATCCGCACGGCGGTCGATCTGTCGGCGCGCTACATCACCGACCGCAAGCTGCCGGACAAGGCCATCGACGTGATCGACGAGGCGGGGGCGTCGCAGATGCTGCTGCCGGAATCGAAGCGCAAGAAGGTCATCGGCCAGAAGGAGGTCGAGGCCGTCATCGCCAAGATGGCGCGCATCCCGCCCAAGTCGGTGTCGAAGTCGGACACGGAATCCCTGCGCGAGCTGGAAACCGATCTGAAGCGCGCCGTCTTCGGTCAGGAACAGGCGATCGATCAGGTCTCGTCGGCGATGAAGCTGGCGCGGGCGGGTCTGCGCGACCCGAACAAGCCGATCGGCGCCTTCCTGTTCAGCGGCCCCACCGGCGTCGGCAAGACCGAAGTCGCCAAGCAACTCGCCGCCACCCTCGGCATCGAGATGCAGCGCTTCGACATGTCCGAATACATGGAGCGCCACACGGTCAGCCGACTGATCGGCGCGCCTCCGGGCTATGTCGGCCATGACCAGGGCGGCCTGCTGACCGACGCCGTCGACCAGCATCCGCACTCCGTCGTGCTGCTGGACGAGATCGAGAAGGCGCACCCCGACGTCTACAACATCCTGCTGCAGGTGATGGACAACGGGACGCTGACCGACGCCGTGGGCAAGAAGGTCGATTTCAGGAACGTCATCCTGATCATGACCACCAACGCCGGGGCCGCCGACAATGCGCGCGCGGCCATCGGCTTCGGCAGGGGCAAGGTCGAGGGCGAGGACGAAAAGGCCATCCAGCGCCTGTTCGCGCCCGAGTTCCGCAACCGTCTGGACGCCATCGTGGCCTTCAAGCCGCTGGGCGCCGAGACGATCCGCTCGGTGGTGACCAAGTTCGTGCTGCAGCTGGAAGCCCAGCTCGCGGACCGCAACATCACCATCGAACTGACGGATGAAGCGACCGACTGGCTGGCCAAGAACGGCTTTGATGAACTGTATGGCGCGCGTCCGCTGGCCCGCGTCATTCAGGAGCACATCAAGAAGCCGCTGGCTGACGACATCCTGTTCGGCCGCCTGACCCGCGGCGGACACGTCAAGGTCGAGCTGAAGGACGGCAAGATCGCCTTCGACATCACCCCGGCCAAGGGCGCGGCGGTGAAGGAAGAGGAAGAAGAGACGGCCTGATCATTCATAAGGCTCAAAGAGAAAGGCCCGGACGTCGCCGTCCGGGCCTTTTTTCTCCCTCGAGGGGATAAGGGCTTTATCAGCGCTTGCGGCCCAGGGCGCCGAGCAGCACCGCCGCGCCGGCGATGATGCCGGTGGTCAGAAGCGGCTTGCGGCGGGCGAAATCAAGCCCCTTTCGGGCCGGGTCGCGCAGGTCGGCGGGGGCTTTGTCCACCATGCCGTCCAGGCCGTCGATGACGCGGCCATAGGCGTCCAGCGCCTTGCCCTTCACTTCGTTCAGCTTGCCGTCGACCTGAAGCTTGCTGTCGCCGGTCAACCGGCCCAGGCCGTTCTGGGCCTTGCCCTTCAGCTCAGTCGCGACGCCTTCGATACGTTGGTCAGTCATGATGATCCCTGTGTTGAGGAGGAGACTTCCACCCCAAGCGCATCCGGCCGCCGACGGTTCCTGACCCGATGCGCCTCGCGACGAATTGTCAGCCCTGAAGATCAGCCCTTGCGGTAGGGCGACAGCTCCGCCGTCATGGCGTGCATTTCGGACTCCACCGCCGGACGCTCCTGATCCAGGTAGCGCGCGACCGGATCGCGCAGGGCGGGATCGGCGATGAAGTGGGCTGAATAGACGGGGGAGGGCAGGTAGCCGCGCGCGATCTTGTGATCCCCCTGCGCCCCCGCCTCGACCCGCGACAGGCCGCGCGCGATGGCGAACTCGATGGCCTGGTAGTAGCACAGCTCGAAATGCAGGAAGGGCCGGTCGACCAGCGTCCCCCACTGGCGGCCATACAGCGCCTCGCGGCCGATGAAGTTCAGGGCGCCGGCCACCGGCGTATCACCCTCGAACGCCATGACCAGGGCGATGCGGTCGGCCATGGTCGCGCCGACGCGGGCGAAGAAGTCGCGCGTCAGATAGGGCCGCCCCCACTTGCGGTCCCCGGTGTCCATGTA
The DNA here is from genome assembly GCF_059579685.1 of Brevundimonas sp. SS2672. NCBI lineage: Bacteria > Pseudomonadati > Pseudomonadota > Alphaproteobacteria > Caulobacterales > Caulobacteraceae > Brevundimonas > Brevundimonas sp. SS2672. The sequence continues at coordinate 947,292 of NZ_CM184201.1, forward strand.
GAAGGCGAAGAAGGCGTCCCAATGCGCCTGCGTGATCTCGGCGCCGGTGAGGACGCGAATGTCGAGGCCCGCCTGCGCCTCGCGTCGCTCGCGCCGGATGGTCTTGCGCCGATTGGATGACAGGGCGCCCAGGAAGTCGTCGAAGCTCTGATAGCTGTCGTTGCGCCAGACGAACTGGATGTCCCGACGCGGCAGCAGGCCCGCCTCGGCCATGGCGCGCCACTCGTCCTCAAGCGGGAAGTTGACGTGAAGGGACGACACGCCCAGCCGCTCGGTCAGGGTCAACGCGCCTTGCAGCAGGGCCTCGCGCACCGTGGCGGCGTCCGTTCCCGGCGCGTTGAGGAAGCGCGGGCCCGTCGCGGGGGTGAAGGGCACAGCCCCCAGCAGCTTGGGGTAATAGCGCCCGCCCGCGCGCTGATAAGCGTCGGCCCAACTGTGGTCGAAGACGTATTCGCCCTGGCTGTGGCCCTTCAGATAGAGGGGCATGACGCCGATCACGACGCCGTCTTCATCGCGCAGGGACAGGTGGCGCGCCGCCCAGCCCTCGGACGGGACGGCGCTGCCGGACGCCTCGCAGGCGTCGAGGAAGTCGTAGGAGACGAAAGGATCGCCGCTTGGGGCCGCACAGGCGTCCCATGCGGCCCGGCCGATAGCGGCGATGCTGTCGTGAACCTGAAGCGTGAAACCCGACACCTCTATCCTTCTCCCCTCGGGGGAGAAGGTGGGCGCTGAAAGCGCTCGGATGAGGGGGCTGTGTCCGCGTGCGAAACGGCTGGCGATGAGGAGACGGCAGGCGTCCCCCTCATCCGTCTCGCTGCGCGAGCCACCTTCTCCCCCGAGGGGAGAAGGCAGGTCTTCGCGGTTGTCACTTCACCTCGATGATGGCGTCCACTTCGACGGCGAAGCCGAGCGGCAGCTTGTAGACGCCGACGGCCGAACGCGAGTGCTTGCCCGCGTCGCCGAAGACCTGGACCATCAGGTCCGAGCAGCCGTTGATGACAGCGGGAATGGCCTCGAAGTCCGGCCCGGCCTGGACGAAGCCGCCCAGCTTTACGATGCGGACCACGCGATCCAGGTCGCCGTCGACGGCGGCGTTGATCTGGGCCAGCAGGTTGACGCCGCACAGGCGGGCGGCCTCGGCGGCCTGCTCCGGCGTCACGTCCACGCCGACGGTGCCCTTGATGCCGCCGCTGGCGTCGTTCGACAGCTGACCCGAGATGAAGATCTGCTCGCCCGAGCGGACGTAGGAGACATAGCTGGCGACCGGCTTGGCGGGCTCGGGCAGGGTGATGCCGAGTTCAGCGATGCGGGCGTGGATGCTCATGGGGCGACTCCGTATGAAAGGGTTGAGGGGGTTTAGCGCGGCGCGGCGGCCGCGTCATCCGGGGCGTTCACCGGGGCGCTTCAGCGCGCGCCCGGCGACGACGGCGGCGGCCCCGAACTTGTCGCGCAGGGCGTCGATGGCCGTCTCGGTCTTCAGGGCGCGGGTTTCGCTCGTGGCGAACAGGCCGGCCGGGGCGTCCTGGGCGTCGGCGATGTCGGCCATGCCGATGCCGATCAGCCGATAGGGCACGCCCAGTTCCGGATTCAGCAGGTCGCGCCCGGCGGCGAACAGGGCGCGCGCCGTCTGCACCGGCTCGGCCAGAGTGGTGCGGCGGGTGACGATCTTGAAGTCGGTCTTGCGCAGCTTCAGCACCACGACGCGGCTGGCCACGCCGTCGCGCCGGGCCTTGGACGCCAGCTTTTCGCACAGGGGCCACAGCTCGGCCTCCAGCGCTTCGGCCGTGGTCAGGTCGTCGTTGAAGGTGGTCTCGGCGCTCATGCCGCGCCGGTCGTGGTCCGGGTTCACCGGGCGGCTGTCGCGGGCGTGGCTGAGGTCATGCAGGCGCAGGCCCGTCTCGCCATAGCGCCGGATCAGGTCCTTGACCTCTGCCGCAGCCAGATCGCCGATGGTGGCGAAGCCGTCCGAGCGCAGGGTGCGGCCGAACACCGGCCCGACGCCGGGCAGGGCGGTCACGGGGCGCGGCGCCAGCAGCCCTTGCGCTTCTGTCGCGCCGATGACCGAAAAGCCGCGCGGCTTGTCCAGTTCGGAGGCGATCTTGGCCAGGAAGCGATTGGGCGCCAGGCCGATGGAGACGGTCAGCCCGGTCTCGTCCTCGATCCATTTCTGCAGACGCGCCAGTTGGAAGGCGGGCGGCCCGCCGTTCAGCCTCTCGGTGCCCTTCAGGTCGATCCAGGCCTCGTCCAGCGACAGAGTCTGAACCAGCGGCGTCAGCTGTTCCAGCGCACCGAAGATACGACGGCTCTCGGCTCTGTATTTGCTGAAGTCCGGCTTGATGACGACCGCGTCGGGGCAGGCCTTCAGCGCCTTGAACATCGGCATGGCCGAGCCGACGCCGTACAGCCGCGCCACATAGCAGGCGGTGGAGACGACGCCGCGCTTGCCGCCGCCGACGATCACGGGCCTGTCGCGCAGTTCGGGTCGGTCGCGTTTCTCGACCGAGGCGTAGAAGGCGTCGCAGTCCAGGTGGGCGATGTGCAGGTCGCTCAGTTCGTCATGGGCGATCACCCGGCGCGAGGCGCACGACGGGCACCGCGCGACCTTGCGGTCGCCGGTCCACAGGCAGTCGCGACAGAGGGCCGTAAGGGCCACGCAGGAACTCCGTTTCCTCAGCTTCACGTCAACTTAAGACTGACGCGGCCACAGTGCACCCAAGAAGGCGTAACAGCCCGACGCGAAAGCGGATGAACAAGAGGCGCAACGGCCGGGTGGCGGATGTCCAAGAAGGTCCTCATCGTCGAGGATAATGAGCTGAACATGAAGCTTTTTCATGATCTGCTCGATTCCCAGGGGTATGAAGTGCTGCAGACCCGCGAAGGGCTGCAGGCGCTGGCGATTGCGCGCGAACACCGCCCCGACCTGATCCTGATGGATATCCAGTTGCCGGAGATCTCGGGCCTTGAAGTCACCAAATGGCTCAAGGACGACGAAGAGCTGAACCATATCCCCGTCATCGCCGTTACAGCCTTCGCCATGAAGGGTGATGAGGAGCGGATTCGCCAGGGGGGCTGCGAAGCCTACATCTCCAAGCCGATCTCGGTCATCTCCTTCCTGGAGACGGTGCGCAGGCACCTTGGTCAGGGGGCGGCATGAGTGCGCGGATCCTGGTGGTCGATGACGTCGAGGCGAACGTCCGACTGCTCGAAGCCAAGCTGACTCTCGAATACTACGACGTCCTGACCTGCCATGACGGCGCGACGGCCATCACCCTGGCGGGCGCCGAACAGCCGGACCTGATCCTGCTGGACGTGATGATGCCCGGCATGGACGGCTTCGAGGCCTGTCGTCGGATCAAGGCCGAAGCGGAGACGCGCCACATTCCGGTGGTGCTGGTGACGGCGCTGGACGGCCGGCATGATCGCATCAAGGGGCTGGACGCCGGCGCCGACGACTTCCTGTCAAAACCGCTGGACGATGTGATCCTCATGGCGCGGGTCCGCAGCCTGACCCGCCTGAAGATGGTCATGGACGAACTGCGCGAGCGCGAGGAAAGCGGTCGCCGGGTCGGCGTCGACACCGGCGGCGTGGCGCGGCTCAAGGGGTCGGGCGGGCGTGTTCTGATTGTCGATGACAATACGCTTCAGGCTCAGGTGATGGCGCAGGAGCTGTCGCTGGAGCATCGCCCCATGATCGAGCCGTCGCTCGAGGCGGCGCTGGAGACGGCGCGGGGCCCGGTCGACCTGGTGATCGTCAATGTGACGTCCGAACGGTTCGACGGCCTGCGGTTGATCGCCCAGCTTCGGTCCAAGGAGCCGACGCGCCGACTGCCCATCCTGGCTCTGGTGGACACTCAGGACCGGGCGCGTCTGCTCAAGGCGCTGGAGCTGGGCGCGCATGACATTCTGACCCGCCCCGTCGATCCCGAGGAACTGGCCGCGAGGGTGCGCACCCAGGTGCGGCGCAAACGCTATGGCGACTTTCTGCGCCAGAAGCTGGACCACAGCCTGGAGATGGCGGTCACTGACCCGCTGACGGGCCTGCACAACCGACGCTACATGAACGGTCAGCTGGACGCCCTGGTGGCGCGCGCCAATCGCGGCGGCGATCCGGTGGCGGTGCTGGTGCTGGACATCGATCACTTCAAGGCGGTCAACGACAGCCTGGGCCACGACGCGGGCGACGAGGTGCTGCGCGAGTTTTCGGTGCGGCTGGCGACCAATGTGCGAGCCGTGGACCTGCCGTGCCGGTTCGGCGGCGAGGAGTTCGTCGTGGTCATGCCCGGCACGACGCTGGAGGACGCCCATCGCATCGCCGAGCGAGATCCGTCGCGACGTCGGCGCCTCGCCCTTCCGCATCCTGGGCGGCGAGCCGTTGAGCATCACCGTTTCGGTCGGCGTGGCGGCGACCAGGGGCGCGGACGACACGCCGGCCTCCCTGCTGAAGCGCGCCGACGAGGGCGTCTATGAGGCAAAGAAGGCCGGCCGCAATCGGGTGGTGGCGCGCGCGGCCTGACGGCCTCGGCCTTATATGGCGGACAACGAAAAACGCCCGGTCCTGCGACCGGGCGTTTCGAGTCTTGCAGATTCAAGCGGGGGCTGAGCCCTTACTTGATCTTGCCTTCCTTGAACTCGACGTGCTTGCGGACGACCGGGTCGTACTTCTTGACGACCATCTTTTCGGTCATCGTACGGGCGTTCTTCTTGGTGACGTAGAAGAAGCCGGTGTCAGCGGTGGAGTTCAGGCGGATCTTGATGGAAGCCGGTTTGGCCATCGGAATTACCTCTGCGACGGCGAAAGCCGCTTGAAATAAGAGGCGCGGAACATACTCAGGACAGGCTCAAAGTCAACGGTTTCGATGTCACGTTGAGCGAGGCCGCGAGAGCGGTAGTATTTCGCCATGAAAACGCCCCACTTCAAGCCCGCCCACGCCCTGTCCGCCGCTGTCATCGCCGCCGGACTGGCGCTTTCCGCCTGCTCCTCCGAGCCCGCCGCGCCGGCTGCGGCGCCGGCCGAAGCTCCCGCCACGGCCCAGGACGCCTTCTTCGCCAATCTGACCGAACTGTGCGGCCAGCGATTCGAGGGCAAGGTCGTCACGACCGAGGCCGCCGACTCGGATTTCGCCGGCAAGCGCCTGCTGATGCATGTCCGCGACTGCTCGGCGGACGAGATTCGCATTCCCTTCTGGGTCGGCGAGGACCGTTCGCGCACCTGGGTCGTGACCCGCACCGAGTCGGGCCTGCGCCTGAAGCATGATCATCGCCAGCCGGACGGCAAAACGGACCCGCTGCACTGGTACGGCGGCGATACGGCGAACGAAGGCACGGCCGAGCGTCAGGAATTCCCGGTCGATCAGGAATCCATCGACCTGTTCAACGCCAACGACGCCTCGGTCTCGACGACCAACGTCTGGGCGATGGAGATCCATCCCCAAAAGACCTTCAGCTATGAGCTGCGTCGGCCGAACCGCCATTTCCAGGTCGATTTCGATCTGACCAAGCCGGTCGCCGAATAAGACGGCGAGGCCGCCGCGTCAGTCCTGATGGTCGATGACGTGGCGGCCGCGCACCATGTGCACGAAGGGCAGGGGGCGCTGCGGCGTCTCCAGCCGCTCGGCGACCTCGCCCAGCACGAAGCGGGTGATGGCGGGCAGATCCAGCCCTTGCGCCTCTTCCAGCGGAATCCAGGCGATCTCGTCCAGTTCGCCTGAGCCTTCGATTCGGTCGGGATCGCGCAGGGCCTCGACCGGGGCCATGAAGAAGCGGGCGTCGAAACGGCGCGTGCGGCCCGGGGGCGTGATGGCGCGCGCCACATAGGACAGGACCGACAGGTCGGGCAGGGCGCCGGCCTGGCGATATTCCCGCCACGGCCCGGCGACCGAGGCGGTCGGCGCGGCGCGGCCCAGGATCAGACCGGTCTCCTCAAAGGTCTCGCGCACGGCGGCCAGGGCCAGGGCGCGGGCGCGGCGGGCGGGCATCTCCGCCTCCAGCCGCCGCGCGACGTCAGGCGACAGGGCGCCGTTCGAGGCGGCGGTGAAGTCGCTGCGTTCGATACGGCCGCCGGGGAACACCCATTTCGAGGCCATGAAGACATGGCCGGGCGCGCGGCGGCCCATCAACACCTCGGGACGTTTTTCGCCGCGGGTCAGGATCAGGGTGGCGGCGTCCTTGGGGCGCTGGGCCCCGCCTACACGCGGCGCATCGGCCAGATCCTGGGCCGCGTCGAAGGGGCGGGGGTTCATCGCAAAAACTCCTGCCTTCTCCCCATCGGGGGAGAAGGTGGCTCGCGGAGCGAGACGGATGAGGGGGACGCTTGCTGCGTCCTCAACGTCTGTCGTCCCGCCTGCGGATACAGCCCCCTCATCCGAGCGCCTCCGGCGCCCACCTTCTCCCTCGAGGGGAGAAGGGACGTGATATTCCTCACCGTCGCTTGCCCTTTCTGACGCCCTTCAGGCCGCCGGAAGGCTTGGCACCGTTGCGGGGCTTGGGACCGCCTGGACGGCCCTTGCCGCGCTTGGGCGGGCCGTCTCCACCGCGTCCGCGCATGCCGTAGCGCGGGGCAGGGGCGTTGGGATCGCGCGGGTCCGGTTCGGACAGCATTTCCAGCACCAGACCGCCGGTGACGGGCGTGGCCTCCATCAGCCGCACCTCGACGCGGCGGCCCAGCGGGAACCGCTTGCCGCTGCGCTCGCCGACCAGGGCGTGGGCGCGGTCGTCGTGGGTGAAGTACTCGTCGCCCAGCGTCGAGACGGGGACCAGGCCGTCGGCGCCCGTCTCGTCCAGCCGGATGAACAGGCCGAAGCGGGTCACGCCGGTGATGCGGCCGGTGAAGGTCGCACCGACGTGCTCTTCAAGGAAGGCGGCGATGTAGCGATCCATTGCATCGCGCTCGGCGGCCATGGAGCGGCGCTCGGTCTCGGTGACATGATCGGCGATGCCGCCCAGTTCGGCGATCTCGCGGTCGGTCAGGCCGTCCGAGCCCAGCTTCAACCCCCGGATCAGACCGCGATGGACGATCAGGTCGGAATAGCGCCGGATGGGCGAGGTGAAGTGCGCGTAGCGGTCCAGGTGCAGGCCGAAGTGGCCGACATTCTCGGGGCTGTAGATCGCCTGCATCTGGGTGCGCAGGACGACTTCATTGACGACCTCGGCGTGCGGGGTGTCGCGGGTCTCTTCCAGCAGTTTGTTGAAGCGCTTGGTGTTCGGCGCCTCGCCCTTGTTCCACGGCTTGCCGATGGTGTGCAGGAAGTCGGCCAGGTTAAAGATCTTTTCCTGACTGGGCGCGTCGTGGACGCGATAGATCAGCGGCGTGTGCGTCTTCTCCAGCGTCTCGGCGGCGCAGACGTTGGCCTGGATCATCATCTCTTCGATCAGGCGGTGGGCCTCCAGCGACTTGCGCGGTTCGATGCCGGCGATGCCGCCGTCGGGCGACATGATGATGCGGCGCTCGGGGCTTTCGATGGCCAGCGGGCTGCGGCGCTCGCGGCCCTTCAGCATGGTGCGATAGGCGTTCCACAGCGGATAGAGGATGGCCTCCATGATCGGCCCGGTGGCGTCGTCCAGCAGGCCGTCGATGGCGGACTGCGCCTGTTCATAGGACAGCTTGGCGTGGCTGCGCATCAGGCCGCGCGTGAACTTGTGCCCGGTCTTCCGGCCGTCCTTGTCGAAGACCATGCGCACGGCCATGCAGGCGCGGTTCTCGCCCTGCTTCAGGCTGCACAGGCCGTTGGACAGCACCTCGGGCAGCATCGGCTCGACCCGGTCGGGGAAGTAGGTCGAGTTGCCCTTGGCCCGCGCCTCGCGATCCAGCGCCGTGTTGGGGCGCACATAGGCGGCGACGTCGGCGATGGCGACCCAGACGATCCAGCCGCCCGCATTGGCAGGGTCTTCGTCGCGCTCGGCATAGACGGCGTCGTCATGGTCGCGCGCGTCGGCCGGGTCGATGGTGATGAAGGGGACGTGGCGCAGGTCTTCGCGCCCCTTCAGCGTCGGGACGGCCTGATCCTCGGCCTCGTGCTCCACAGCCTCGGAGAAGCCGGTCGGCACCCCGTGGGCGTGGATGGCGATGATGGAGGCCGCGCGCGGGTCGTCCTCGCGGCCGATGTTCTCCAGGATCTTGCCGCGCTTGGGGCCGTAGCGATGCTCGCCCTTCTCGACGGCGGCCAGCACCAGATCGCCGTCGCGCAGGTCCGTCGCGTGGGCTGCGGGCACCAGCAGCACGTCCTTGGAGCGCTTGTCGACCGGCTCAACCCGCGTCTCGCGCCCGCCCTTGCGGATGACGCCCAGCACGCGGTTGGTCCCGGCGTCCAGCCGCTTGACCAGGCGCGCCTCCCAGCCGTTGACGCCCCGGCTGAACTTGACCAGCAGGCGGTCGCCCATGCCGGGCGCCGGGCCGCGCCCCTCGCGATCGGGCATCAGGACCGCGCGCGGCGCATCCTCGCTGCTCTTGACCAGTTCGACGTAGAGCTCGCCGTCGGCGTCGCGGTCCACCACGTCGACCACCCCGACCGGGGGCAGGGCGCCGGCTTCGGAAAAGCCTTTGCGGCCGCGCTTGCCCAGGCGGCCCTCGGCCTCCAGCTCCTTCAGCATCTCGCGCAATTGTCGGCGCTCGGCGCCTTTCAGGCCGAAGGCGCGGGCGATGTCGGCCTTTTCGGCTTCTCCGGCCTCGCGCAGGAAGGCCATCAGGGATTCTTTGTCGGGCAGGCCCGCAGCGGGGCGTTTCGGTGTCTTGACCATTGCGCCCTTTCTAACGCGCTTCGCGGCGAAAGGGTGAAAACTTGCATGAGTTGACCGCGACGGTGCGGACGCCCAGCTTCATTCGAAACCGTGCAACGGAGCCTGCCTTCATGTCGATGACCGACGCCCCTGTTCTCAGCCGTCCGGCGAAGAGCCTGCTGGACCTGATCGGCAAGACGCCGATGGTCGAGGTGACGCGGATCGACACCGGCCCCTGCCGCCTGTTCCTGAAACTGGAGAGCCAGAATCCGGGCGGCTCCATCAAGGACCGCATCGCCCTGTCGATGATCGAGGCGGCCGAGAAGGCGGGCTGGCTGAAGCCCGGCGGCACCATCGTCGAGGCGACGGCAGGCAACACCGGTCTGGCCCTGACTCTGGTCGGCAAGCAGAAGGGCTACAACGTCCTGCTGGTCATCCCTGACAAGATGTCGAAAGAGAAAATCCAGCACCTGCGGGCCATGGGCGCCGACGTGCGCCTGACCCGCTCGGACGTGCCGCACGGCCACCCCGAATACTACACCGACATGGCCGAGCGCCTGGCCCAGCAGATTCCGGGCGGCTATTTCGTCAACCAGTTCGCCAACGACGCCAACTCCGAGGCCCACTTCAGGACGACCGGTCCCGAGATCTTCCAGCAGATGGACGGCGACATCGACGCCTTCGTCGCCGGTATCGGCTCGGGCGGCACGATCACGGGCAACGCCCGCTATTTCAAATCGCAGGGCTCCAAGGCCAAGATCATCCTCGCCGACCCAGTTGGCTCGGCGCTGGCGGGCCTGATTAACGAGGGCGTGCCGGGGCCGGACGGCAGCTATACGGTCGAAGGCATCGGTCAGAACTTCATGCCCGAGACGACCGATCCCGACCTGATCGACATCGCCTATTCCATCCCCGACGCCGAGGCGATCGCCACGGTGCGCGAGTTGCTGCTGAAGGAAGGCATTCTGGCGGGATCGTCGTCGGGCACCCTGATCGCTACGGCCCTGCGCTGGTGCCGCGAGCAGACCGAGCCGAAGCGGGTCGTGACCTTCGTCTGCGACACCGGCGCCAAATACCTGTCCAAGGTCTACAACGACGCCTGGCTGGCCGATCAGGGCCTGGCCGAGCGCGAGCTGCACGGCGACCTGTCGGATCTGATCAACCGCAAATACGCCGCCGGCGATGTGGTGGTGATCGGGCCGGAAGATACCCTGGATACCGCCTTCAAGCGGATGCGCGGCGACGGCCTGTCGCAACTGCCGGTCATTCAGGACGGCCGTCTGGTCGGCATTCTGGACGAGAGCGACATCGTCCACATCATGAACACCGACGACATCACCCGTCAGGAGCGCTTCGCCAAGCCCGTGGCCTCGGCCATGACGCGCGATCTGGACACGCTTCAGGTGACGGAATCGCTGGACGCCCTGATCCCGGTCTTCGACCGCGACCGCGTCGCCATCGTGCTGGACGGCGAGACCTTCGTCGGCCTGATCACCCGCACCGATCTGATCAACCACCTCAGCCTGAACCGGTAAGAGCATGGCAGACCTGAAGAACAGCCAGGGCTTCTCGACCCGCGCCATCCATGCGGGCCAGCAGCCGGACCCGACGACGGGCGCGGTGATGACGCCGATCTACGCCACCTCGACCTACGCTCAGGAAAGTCCGGGCGTGAACAAGGGCTATGAATACGCGCGCGGCAAGAACCCGACGCGCGAGGCGTTCGAGGCCTGCATCGCTGATCTGGAGGGCGGGGTTCAGGCCTTCGGCTTCGGCTCGGGCATGGCGGCGACCTCGACGGCGCTGGAACTGCTGGACGCCGGGTCGCACATCATCACCGGCGACGACCTTTATGGCGGTTCATGGCGGCTGTTCGAGCGGGTGCGCCGTCGGTCGATGGGGCTAGACTTCAGCTACATCGACCTGACCGATCTGACGGCGGTCGAGGCGGCGATCACCGAAAAGACGCGGATGCTGTGGGTCGAGACCCCGACCAATCCGCTGATGAAACTGGCCGACATCGAGGCCCTGTCGAAGATCGCCAAGGCGCACAAGCTGATCCTGGTGGTCGACAACACCTTCGCCACGCCGTGGAGCCAGCAGCCGCTGGCCCTGGGCGCCGACGTGGTCATGCATTCGGCGACCAAATATCTGAACGGCCACTCCGACATCGTCGGCGGGGTTCTGGTCGCCAAGGACGCCGAGATGGCGGCCCAGCTGAAGTTTCTGCAGAACTCCATCGGCGGCGTCATGGGGCCGTTCGACGCCTTCCTGGCCAATCGGGGGCTGAAGACGCTGGGCCTGCGCATGAAGGCGCACAATGAGAACGCCCTGGCCGTCGCGCGTTGGCTGGAAGATCGCAAGGGCGTCGCCAAGGTGCTCTATCCGGGTCTGGTCAGCCACCCGCAGCACGAACTGGCCGCGCGGCAGATGAACGGCCGCTTCGGCGGCATGGTCACCCTGCTGATCGACGGCGATCTGGAGCGCACGAAACGGGTGCTGGAGCGGGTGCAGGTCTTCACCCTGGCGGAATCGCTGGGCGGCGTGGAAAGCCTGGTCAATCACCCGGCCATCATGACCCACGCCAGCGTGCCGAAAGAGGTGCGCGAGGCGGGCGGCGTCACCGACAATCTGATCCGCCTGTCGGTCGGGGTCGAGGACATCGACGACCTGATCGCCGACCTGGACCAGGCCATCGGCTGACGCCGATTGACGCGCCGGGGTTCAAAACTCCGGCCGTCCTGCCTAGGCTGGGCCCATGTTTGATTTCATCGCCATGCGTGATCGCCTGGCGGAGTTCCCGACAGCGGAGATGCTGATCGGGCTCTGTCTCCTCGTTCTTCTTGCCTTCGTCGCGGACTTTGTGGTCCGCCGCATCCTGACCCGGCTGATCCTGCGCATCGTCGGGCGCGCGGTGCATGATCTCGACGCCCTGTTGCAGCCGGTAGTGCGCAGCTTCACTCGCGTCGTCCCGGCCATCATCATCCATCAGGGCATAGGCGGCGTGCAGCACCTGTCGACGGGCGCCGTCACCCTGATTCAGAACGTGGCCGGGGCCTTCATGATCGTGGCCGTGGCCATCGGCGTCGGCGCGGGTCTGGACATGGCCAACGCCCTCTACGTTCGCTCGCCGCGCGCCCACCGCCGCAGCATCAAGGGCTATCTGCAGGTCCTGAAGATCGTCATCTACGCCATCGCCACCATCCTGGTGATCGCAGCCCTGATCGACCGTTCGCCGCTGCTGCTGCTGTCGGGACTGGGCGCGCTGGCGGCGGTGCTGATGCTGGTGTTCAAGGACACGATCCTGTCGCTGGTGGCGTCGGTTCAGTTGAACTCCAACGACATGCTGCGCGTCGGCGACTGGATCGAGATGCCCCAGTTGAACGCCGACGGCGACGTCATCGACATCGCCCTGCATACGGTGAAGGTGCAGAACTGGGACAAGACCATCACCACCATCCCCACCTGGCGGATGATCAACGAGTCCTACAAGAACTGGCGCGGGATGCAGGAAAGCGGCGGTCGCCGCATCAAGCGGGCCCTGCTGATCGACCAGACCAGCGCGCGCTTCCTGACTGAGGCCGAACGCGACCGGATGCGGCGCTTCCTCCTGATCGACGACTATCTGGCCGACAAGGCCGCCGAGATGGCCGACTGGAACGCCAAGCTGGTCGAGGCCGGGCGCGATCCGGTCAATATGCGGCGCTCGACCAACATCGGCGCCTTCCGCGCCTATGTGCAGAACTATCTCGAGAACCATCCGCGCATCCGTCAGGACATGACCCTGCTGGTGCGTCAGTTGCAGCCGACGGAGACGGGACTGCCGCTGGAGATCTACGCCTTCACCGCCACGGTGGCCTGGGCCGAGTATGAGGCGATCCAGGGCGATATCTTCGACCATCTGCTGGCGATCCTGCCCGAGTTCGGCCTGCGCCTGTTCCAGTCGCCCAGCGGGGCGGACTTCGGCCAGCTGCGCTCGCCGCCGGCCATGGAGCGGGCATAGAAAAAGCGCGCAGGGTCGCCCCTGCGCGCTCTGTCCTTTTCCTGGCCGCCCGTCATCGCTGACAGGGGCGGCGAGGGGGCTGGATCAGCCTTCGGTCTTCAGTTGACCGGCCGATTCCTTGCCCGAGCGACGGTCGCGCTCGATTTCGTAGGAAACCTTTTGGTTTTCATCCAGGCCGCGCAGGCCAGCCGCTTCCACGGCCGAGATGTGGACGAAGACGTCCTTGCCGCCGTCATCCGGCTGGATGAAGCCGTAGCCCTTGGTGGAGTTGAACCATTTCACAGTGCCGGTAGCCATTTTCAGGACCTCCGCTAGAAGTTGGCCTCAGAGAACGTCCCTGAAGACCTGTCGGGTCTGTATGGATCGGCTTAGACCTCGGTGCGCGGGGCAGAAGGCAGAGCGTTACGCAGAGAGATCGACCGTCATAGGGTGAACGGTCCCGGCGGCTAAAGCAAGGCGTACGAAAAGATCGTCAGCTTTCAACGGCCTGCGTCGGCGCCGACCAGTTTTCCTGGCACAGTTTGCGCAGGGCGTTGGTGATGGTGGAGCCGTACAGGGCGTCCTGAATGCGGTCGTAGCCCTCGCTCTTCAGGGCCTGCTTGACCTCTCCCACCGTGCGGCAGGCGCCGCTTTCAGCCAGCTGGTACGCACGTTCGAGGGTCGTCGGGCGGAATGTCATGCGCCAAGCTTAGGCCCATTGGTCGGAAAAGGCCAAAGCCTCTGTCCGCCTCGGTCAGAAGTAGACGCTGATCCCGGCGACCAGGGCGTCGGCGTACTGCTCGCCCGGCACCTTGGCGTTGGTGCCGTGCCAGCGCAGTTCGGCCTCCAGGTTGGCGGTGAGGGCGTAGGTCGCCCCGATGTTGTAGCCGGTGTAGTCGACGCTATTGTCCTGCTCGCGGCGGCCGACCTCGGCTGAGACGTTCAGCTTGTCGGTGAAGTCCCAGCCGCCGCGCAGGGCGACCCAGGTCCAGGCCTTCACCGAACCGGCGCCGTCGGGCGAGTGCTGCAGCCGCAGGCGGGCGCTGGCCGGGCCGATCGAGCGCTTCATGTCGGCCGTGAACTCCCAGGCGTTGGCGTCATAGCCGGGGTCGGCGTCCACCCGCCACTTGTGCGCGACGTTCAGGTCGAAATCGAAGCCGCCCCACTGCGGACGCGCGCCGCCGGTCAGCTCCAGCTCCAGGTCCGAGCCGCCGCTCTTGATCGTTTCGGCGGCGGGGCTGACGTAGAAGAGGCCGCTTTCGCTTTCCCATTCCGCCGCGCCCCAGACGAAGGGATCGCCGTCCGATTTGGAGGCGTCCTTGGAACGGTTGTCGCTGCCGGCGCCGGCGCTGAAGCTCCAGCGGCCGGGCATGTCCTGCGCCTGGGCCGTCGAGGCCAGGATCAGGAGCGGGGCGGTCGCCAGAAGGGCGGTCGTCAGGATGCGCATGAATCGGCCTCGAAAGGGGTGAGCTTCGAGGCCGCTTCCTAGAGACGCTTCTTGTCGAATTTATCACAGGCTTGCGAAAACTCGTCCGTCAGCCGAGCGACAAGCTGAGCCGTGGTCGGCACGTCGTGGATGGCGCCCGAACCCTGGCCCGCCGACCAGACGGTCTTCCACGCCTTGGCCTCCTCGCCCATGTCCAGCTTGTGCTCGGGCAGGGACTTCGGGTCGATCCGGTTCTCGATCAGCGAGGGCGTCAGGAAGTTGGCCGGAATGCCGGACACCGCCGGGGTGTAGGTGATGTCCGCCGAGCCCGACTGGACGATCAGCTCCTTGTAGTGCGGCTGGGCCGCGCTCTCGGTCGTGGCGATGAAGCGGGTGCCCATATAGGCGAAGTCGGCCCCCATCATCAGCGCCGCCGCTACGTCCTGACCGGTCGACAGGGCGCCCGCCAGGATGATGGTGCCGTCATAGAAGCGGCGCACCTCATTGATCAGGGCGAAGGGGTTGACCACGCCGGCGTGCCCGCCCGCGCCGTTGGCGACCAGGATCAGGCCGTCGACGCCCGCCTCGGCCGCCTTGCGCGCATGACGCACATTGGCGATGTCGTGGAAGACCACGCCGCCATAGCCGTGCACCGCGTCCACAACGTCGCGCACGGCGCCGAGCGAGGTGATGATCAGCGGCACCTTCTCCTCGACCGAGACCATCATGTCGGCCATCAGGCGCGGGTTGGTCGGGTGGACGATGTGGTTGACGCCGAAGGGGGCGGCGTCGGGCGTCAGGCGCGCCTTGATCTCGTGCAGCCACTCCCGATAGCCTTCGGTCGTGCGCTGGTTCAGCGAGGGGAAGGTCCCGATCACGCCCGCATTGCAGGCCTCGACCACCAGATCCGGCCCGGACACCAGGAACATGGGCGAGGCGATCACCGGCAGCTTGAGGCCGGACTGCAGGGAAGCGGGAATGGCCACGGGTCGTCTCTCCTGAGTTGCTTTTGGCTACGCTAACCGGCTGTCGTCAGGGAAGGCAATCAATGATCGTGTCTCTGATTTCGCTCAGACCCTCCAATCCCGCTCATCCCCGCGGAGGCGGGGACCCAGTGCTTTGGCTGTAAGCTCCGCGCACAAATCAGAGGGCGCCTGTTCACGCGCGGAGCCTGAGGCTCTTGCTGGGTCCCCGCCTCCGCGGGGATGAGCGGATTTTGGCTGGCGCGCTCCGAGTGGAGGCCCCTCAGAAAAAAGAGAGTCCAATTCGTCTGAATCGTCTGAAATCCCCGACGCCGCACGGCCGTTCTCCCCTCGGCCGGAGCGCAGTCTAGCACGGGTGAAGCAGGGGGATGGCCGATTGCTACGGGGGCGGCGTTTTCTTTGGCGGGGCGAAGGCCTAAATGGCGGGCATGACCCACTATACCGACAGCCTCAGCCAGCTCGGCGTCCAGACCGCCGCCCCGACGAACCCGGAAGAGGCGGTGCTGGAGCGCGTGCCCAATCCGCACGCCGACACGCTTTATGTGGCGCGCTTCACCGCGCCGGAGTTCACCAGCCTGTGCCCGGTGACGGGCCAGCCCGACTTCGCCCACATCGTCATCGACTATGTGCCCGGCGACTGGCTGGTCGAGAGCAAGAGCCTGAAGCTGTACCTGACCAGCTTCCGCAACCACGGCGCCTTCCACGAGGACTGCACCGTCGCCATCGGCAAGCGCCTGGCCGAACTGCTGGAGCCGAAATGGCTGAGGATCGGGGGGTATTGGTATCCGCGCGGCGGCATCCCCATCGACGTCTTCTGGCAGACCGGCGCGCCGCTGGAGGGCGTGTGGCTGCCGGATCAGGGCGTGGCGGGGTATCGCGGGCGGGGGTGAGGGTGTGCTAACATGATTGGTGCTCGTTGAGATGAGGAGTTCTCCAACCCACCAGCGAAGCCAAGTTGAAGAATCGAGTTACGCTTCCCCCATGCTGACCTATCGTCGCACCAGTGTCATGGATTCACCCGCTCAGACGTTGGTCAACACCGTCAATTGCGTCGGGGTGATGGGAAAAGGCATCGCGAAGGCGTTTAAGGATCGCTATCCGGC
Organism: Brevundimonas sp. SS2672; assembly: GCF_059579685.1. Classification (NCBI taxonomy): domain Bacteria; kingdom Pseudomonadati; phylum Pseudomonadota; class Alphaproteobacteria; order Caulobacterales; family Caulobacteraceae; genus Brevundimonas; species Brevundimonas sp. SS2672. Next base: position 963,498 of record NZ_CM184201.1, read on the forward strand.
GATGTTCCTGGCCTACAAGCGCATATGCGACGATAATCTCCTAGAACCTGGCAAGCTGTGGCTCTGGCAGGGGGCAGACCATTCCGTCTTGAATTTCCCCACAAAGGTGCACTGGCGACATCCCTCCAAGATTGAATGGATTGAACTAGGCTTAAAAAAATTTGTCTCCTCATATGAGGCGCGTGGGATCACCTCAATTTCGTTTCCTCGTTTAGGATGTGGAAATGGAGGGCTCGATTGGGATGATGTGCGGCCGCTAATGGAGCGCTATCTCGCGCCCCTACCCATCGACATTTTCATCCATGATTATGAAAAGCCGATCGGAATTCCAGAGCATTGGGATGAGGTCGCTAGAACAGCGCGCGCTCTCAGCGGACCCTTGCTCGTGTTTGACGATTTCCTCGCCCAGATGAGCGAGGTTATCGATTTTGCCGATGGTCGGTTTGCAATTCTCACGTCTGGTCAACCGTTTACAGCCAGTCTGGATGATGCGGCCTTGCATTTGAATAGCGATGAAGCGGTGTCCGAGCTTGAGATCGAAGCGCTTCGCGGTGTCTGGCTCAGTCTCGCAGCCGGTCTTGTTACGACGCAGGATGCAGGTTGGTCCGACACTGGTAGTGGTCCAATGGTCCTGTCTTTGCTTAGCTCTCTTCCTCAAGTCAGAGTGCTGGAAATTCAAAAGAGCAATCGATCTGAAGCTGAAATAGCTTTGGAGTTAAAGCGCCATCCGAATACTGAAGTACCTTTGCCGGGCGGGCAACAGGAGTTGTCATGGGGTTGAGCGCTGCGGCTGCCGAAGCGCACATCGCCAAGTGGACAGAAGAATTGCGAAAGCCTTTCTATCCGCATCGCGTTTTTTGGCCGTCGATGTTGTTTCATCATGCTCCCGTACAAAATGCGGCCAGCATTATACAGTCAGGCGAAATTCGCTCTCGACGCCATACGGAAGGGCAGCGCCCTCTCGATGTTGCTGGCGCAGGAGTGATTGATCATCGGCAACGAGCGCACGATTTTTCTAGGCTTTATTTTCGGCCGAGAACTCCGACGCAATATCACATCGAGGGCATTCGGCGAGCGAACGAGTGTCAGTACGGAGCGGCAGCGCATGCTCCAGTTCTTGTAATGTTTGCTTTGGATGCGCGGTCCATACTCACGATGCCGAGTACGCGATTTTCAGACATTAATATGCAGCGGGATGATGCTCGTGACAGCGATACAGAAGAGTTCTTCTCAAATATAAATTTCTCAAAAACCTATCACGAGGGTGGATTTGGCGGCGATGCCTCAATAGCCAATCACCGTGCTGCAGAGGTTCTGTGCCAGTCTCCCTTGTTGTTAGTTGATCATTTGAAGTGGATTGTTTGTCGCTCTGAAGCTGAGCGCGAAACCTTGATTTATCTTGCGGGAGAATCTGCCCGAGCTTTGCGCCCTAAAATCATAACTTCTGATGATGGTAAGGTATTTGAGAAACGATTTGCCTTTGTGGAAAAGGTTTACGCCTCACCGGAAGGAGTCACATTCACTTTGAACCCACGCCACGACTGGGCGGCTTTGAAAGTGCGGGTCGAGGTTTACAGCGAGGGAATGCAGCTCGTTTTTGACGAGACGTACAATGGTCTTCCTGCGCGCCCGACAAGCGGTGGTAATTGGATATCAAAGGTCAAACTTGATGACGGACTTCACCGAGTTCAAATCCACATTGATGATTACCTTGCTTACCAAAACTTGCTCTACGTAGGTGAAGCTCTATTCTAACGCATCTCTAAAATGCGGTGGCTAGATTCTGCCCATGACCCCGTCCAGCCGCCTCCCGCTCGAAGCCTGGGGCCGTCGCTTGATGACCCGCGCCGAGGCGTGGGCCGACCGGTCGCGGCCTCGCCGGTACGCCTATGAGTTCCTGTGGTTCGGGCTGAAGCAGGGGTGGGCATGCCTGTTCGGCGGGGCGATGCTGGCGCTGATCCTGGGGACGTTTCTGTTCTGGCCCGATGAAGCGCCGCTGGCGCGCTATGACTTTCTGGTGCTAGGGGCGCTGGGGATACAGGCGCTGATGCTGGCCTTTCGGCTGGAGAGCTGGGAGGAGGCGCGGGTCATCTTCCTGTTCCATGTCGCCGGGACGATCATGGAGCTGTTCAAGACCTGGCACGGGTCGTGGATCTATCCCGAGGAGTCGCTGCTGAGGATCGGCGCCGTGCCGCTGTTCTCGGGCTTCATGTATGCGGCGGTGGGCAGCTATATCGCGCGGGTGCAGCGCATCTTCCATATCCGGGTGCGGAACTATCCGCCGCTGTGGACGACGTGGGTGCTGGCGGCGGCGATCTACGTCAACTTCTTCGCCCATCACTGGCTGCCGGACATCCGGCTGGCGCTGTTCGCGGCGACCGCCCTGCTGTTCGGGCGGGGATGGTTCTGGTTCACCGCCGACCGGACGCGGCGGTCGATGCCGCTGCTGCTGGGCTATGGGCTGGTGGCGCTGTTCATCTGGTTCGCGGAGAACCTGGGGACGTTCGCGCGGGCCTGGGTCTATCCGGGGCAGGAGGGCGGATGGGAGATGGTCAGCCTGAACAAGCTGGGGGCGTGGTTCCTGCTGATGATCATCTCGGTGGTGCTGGTGTCGATCGTGCACCGGCCGGAGGAGGAAGGGCGCTGATCCTCGCTCTCGTCATCCTCCGGCGAGCGTAGCGAGACCGGGGGACCCAGCGGCGCCCGTGAGGGCGAAAGCTGCACGCTCGACGGCTGTTGTAACGATCGCCTTCGGCGCCGCTGGGTCCCCCGGTCTGCGCCGCTGTGCGGCTTGCCGGAGGATGACGGAAAAAGAGGGTTACGCTCGCCGCTCGACCTTGTGCTCCAGGTTCGGGCGGGGGCGTTCCAGCGGGGGCTCGGACAGGGAGCCGACGTGGATGAAGCCGGCGATGCTCTCGCCGTCCTCGACGCCGAACAGGGCGACGGCGGCGGGGTCGTAGGCGTACCAGTCGGTGATCCAACTGGCCGAATAGCCCAGGGCGTTCGCCGCGTGCTCAAGGTTCATGCAGACGGCGCCGGCGGACAACTGCTGCTCCCACACCGGAACCTTGTGGCCTTGAATGGGGGTCGAGACGACCAGGATGGTCAGCGGCGGGTTGGCCAGCTTGGCCAGGGCGGCGATCTCCTTGCCGGTGCGGTTCTGGGTTTCGCCCAGGGCGGCGAGGGCCTCGGACAGGTCGGCGCGGCTTTGCAGGCCCAGCACGACGAAGCGCCAAGGGAAGAGCTTGCCGTGGTCCGGCGTGCGCGCGCCCAGCAGAAGCATCTGCTCGATCTCGGCGTCCGAAGGGCCGGGCAGGGCCAGCGACTGGGCCGGCGCCGAGCGGCGCACGGCCAGGCGCGACAGCAGCTCTTCCGAACGGACGGGCAGGGGCAGGGGGGCGGACAGCTCTGACGGGCTCATGGCGGATAGCTAGGCTTTCGGGACGGGCTGCGCCATAGCAGGGGCATGAGTCAGATCCGCGACATCAAGCCTCGCTGGGCCGAGGGGCTGCCCGACACGCCGCCGTGGCGCAGCCTGGGCGACAGCGTTCTGGTCGACACGCCCTGGATGCGGGTGACGCGCCATCCGGCCGTCGCGCCGACGGGGGCCGAGGCCGACTATGTGGTCGTGCGGCCGCGGAACGTGGGGACGGGCGTGCTGCCGCTGCATGACGACGGAACGGTCAGCCTGGTGGGCCAGCACCGCTTCGCCCTGATGCGCTATTCGTGGGAGATGCCCGAGGGCGGGGCGCCGGAGGGGGAAGACCCATTCGAGGCCGTGAAGCGCGAACTGGCCGAGGAGGCGGGGCTGACGGCGCAGCACTGGCGCGCGGCGCTGGACGTGGACCTGTCCAACTCCATCACCGACGAGCGGGCGATGACCTGGGTGGCCTGGGGGCTGGAGGCGACCGGGACGGCGCCGGACGAGACGGAGGTCTTTCTGTCCGCACGCGTCCCCTTTGGCGAACTGATGGCCGAGATCGAGCGTGGGGCGGTGCGCGACGGGCTGACGGTGGCGACGGCCTATCGCGCCTACCATATGGCGCGGGAGGGCGAACTGCCGGCCGCGCTGGCGCGCGCCATGCTGGGCGCGTAGGATCGCCGCCTGAAGTCGAAGGAAGCCTGATGGCCAAGCTGGAAGTCGTGCCGAAGCAGCCGGACCTGTGGGCGCAGTTGCGCGCCGCCGCCGAGGACGCCGCGCGCGAGGAGCCGCGCCTGGCGTCGCAACTGAACGCGGTCGTCCTGGCGCACGAGGATTTCGCCGGGGCGCTGAGCTTCCAGATCGCGCGCAAGCTGGGCGACGCGGAACTGGGCGCCATGACGGTGCGCGAGGTGGCGTTGTCGGCCTTCGCCGCCGATCCGGGCATCGTCGCCGCCGCCGAGGCGGATTTGAAGGCGGTGCAGGAGCGTGATCCGGCGATCCGGTCGCTGTTGCAGCCCTTCATGTATTTCAAGGGGTTCCAGGCGCTGCAGGCCTGGCGCGTGGCGCACTGGCTGTGGCAACAGGACCGCGACACCCTGGCCTTCCATTTCCAGAGCCGGATTTCGGAGCTGTTCCAGCTGGACATCCACCCGGCGGCGCGGATCGGCTCCGGCGTCTTTCTGGATCACGGCACGGGCATCGTCATCGGCGAGACGGCGGTGGTGGGCGACGAGGTGTCCATGCTGCACGCCGTGACCCTGGGCGGGACCGGGGCCGAGCGCGGCGACCGTCACCCGAAGATCGGGCGCGGCGTCCTGCTGGGAGCCGGGGCCAAGGTGCTGGGCAACATCACGATCGGCGACTACGCCAAGGTGGCGTCCGGCTCGGTGGTGCTGAAGCCGGTGCCGGCGGGCTGCACCGTGGCGGGGGTGCCGGCCAGGCTGGTCAACTGTCCGACCGACGCCACGCCCGCGCGGACCATGGACCATACGCTGTCCGACATCGTCTATGATTTCGTGATCTGAGAGGGCGCGTCTGTGGACGCCTGACGCGCGGGCTTCCCAAGGCGGGGCGGCTTCTCTAGGGTCCGCGGCCAACGACATGCGCCCCGGCGCCAAAGCGAGGCTACCCCCGTGAAAGAATCCGATCTGAAGCGCGTCGAGACGCACCTGAAGCGCACCTTCAACCACGGCGGCGTCAAAGTGAAGGCCCGCAAGGTCGCGGACTCCGCCGAAGTCTATGTCGATGACGAGTTCATCGGCGTGGTGTTCGAAGATGAGGACGAAGCCGGCTCCTTCATGTTCGAAATGGCCATCCTGGCGGAAGACCTGCCGGAATAGGCTGTCTCGACAATCGAGAATTGAAGAAGGCCGGAGAGGGCGTCCTCTCCGGCCTTACTTGCATTTGCGATCAGTCTTCGATCACCAGCCGAACAGACGGGCGAAGAAGCCCTTCTTCTTTTCGGGGGCGGGCGTGTCGACGGGCTTCACCGGCTCGACCGCCGCAGCGGCGGCGGCGGGCGCCGTGGCCTGAACGGGCGGCTCGACCGGCTCGGGCTTAGGCGCGGGCTTGGTCTCGGCGGGCGCGACGGGCGCCGGAGCCAGGGAGGCGGCGACCGGCGTCTCGACCGGGACCGGAGAGGCCGCCTTGGAAGCGGCGGGTTTCTTGGGCGCCGCAGCCTTCTTGGGCGCAGCGGCCTTGGCCGTGGCCGCCTTGGCTGTCGTCGTCTTGGCGGCGGCCGGCTTCTTGGCCGGGGCGGCCTTTGCGGCGGCAGGAGCCTTTGCGGCTGCAGGCTTCTTGGCGGCGGTCGCCTTCGCCGGAGCCTTCGTCGCGGCGGTCTTGGCGGTCGTCGCCTTGGCCGTAGCGGGCTTGGCGGCCTTGGGCGCAGCCGCCTTGGCGGGGGCCTTCGCCGCAGCGGCGGCCTTTACGGTCTTGGGCTTGGCGTCAGCTTTTGTCGCTGTCGCGCTCGACTTTGCCGCCGGTTTCGGCTTGGAAGCGGCGGAGGCCGCTTTCGCGGCAGGTTTCGTTTCAGACGGTGCTTTGGCCATAAACTCCCCGACCCCTCGTTGGACACGGGCGTGAGAACCAAGCCCGCACTGGCGATCTCGTCATTATAACGGTGTTTAAGAAATGTCCGAATCCGCAGTTCAGGTGATCGCGCGCGGCGATCGCGCCTCCGCCGAGGCCGCCGCCGCCGCCATCGACGCCAATCCCCTGCTGGAAGGCGCCACCTATTCCATCCTGGAAGAGGACGAGGACCGCAATATCTGGCGCATCGACGCCTTCCCCACGACGGATGAAGAGGCCGAGGGGATCGCCGAAATCCTGCGCGCCACGCCGGGGCTGGAGGTGATCGTCGAGAAGCTGGCCGACGCCGACTGGCTGGCCATGAGCCTGTCGGGCCTGCCGCCGGTCGAGGCCGGGCGCTTCTTCGTCTACGGCGCGCACGATCAGGGCAAGGTGCCTGAGGGCCGGGTCAACCTGAAGATCGACGCCGGCGCTGCCTTCGGCACCGGCCACCACGGCACGACGGTCGGCTGTCTGGAGGCGTTCGACAATCTGCTGAAGACCGAGACCTTCGAGAAGGTTCTGGACGTCGGCTGCGGCACGGGCGTGCTGGCCATTGCGGCGGCCAAGACGGGGTCGCCCATCGCCGTCGGCACCGACATCGACGAGCCCTCGGCCCGCATCGCCAATGAGAATGCGGCGATCAACGACGCCAAATGCGAATTCTACTTCGCCGACGGCCTGAGCGATGCGCGCATCGCCCAGCACGCGCCCTATGATCTGGTGTTCGCCAACATCCTGGCGGCGCCGCTGGTGTTCCTGGCGCCCGAGATCGGCGCGGCGCTGAAGACGGGCGGGGTCGCGATCCTGTCGGGCCTGCTGCGGACGCAGGAGGAGCGGGTGCTGGAGGCCTATCTGCCGCTAGGCTTCGTGGTGGAGCAGACGATCCATCATGATGCGTGGAGCGCGCTGCAGCTGCGGAGAAGTAGGCGCGAACTTCCTTCTCCCCTTGTGGGAGAAGGTGGCAGCCGAAGGCTGACGGATGAGGGGTTGCTGGACATCGAGGTCTGGCAACCTCTTTTGCGTTGAGAAACCCCTCATCCGCCCCTCCGGGGCACCTTCTCCCACAAGGGGAGAAGGGTGTAAGGACCCCTCATGCGCCAGACATTCGACGAAACCACCGATCCGTCCTTCGGGGCCAAGCACCTGCCTCTGCTTCGCGCGGAAATGGCCAAGCAGGGCCTCGACGGACTGCTGGTCCCGCATGAGGACGAGCACCAGAACGAATACCTGCCCGACGCCAATGAACGGCTGGCCTGGGTCAGCGGCTTCACCGGCTCGGCCGGGGCGGGCGTGGTGCTGAAGGATCGCGCGGCGGTCTTTGTCGACGGCCGCTATACGGTGCAGGCCAAGGCCCAGACGGACGAGGCCCTGTTCGAGCGCCAGCCGCTGAACAAGCTGGCCGACTGGCTGGCGGCCGTGCCGTCGGGTTCGGTGCTCGGCTATGATCCGCGCCTGCATAGCCCCGATGCGCTGGCGACCCTGCGCGCGGCGGTCGAGAAGGCCGGTGCGAGGCTGAAGGCGGTCGAGGCCAATCCGATCGATCTGGCCTGGGGCGACGCTCGCCCGGCCCAGCCGCAGGCGTCGGTGGTCCCGCACGAAGACCGCTATTCCGGCGAGGGCGCCGCATCCAAGCGCGCCCGCATCGGCAAGGCCATCGCTAAGGCCGGAGCCGAGGCCGCCGTGCTGACGGCGCCGTCGTCGCTGGCCTGGCTGTTCAACATTCGCGGCGGCGACGTGATCCGCACGCCCCTGCCGCTGGGACAGGCGGTGGTGAAGGCGGACGGGACGGCGAGCGTCTTCCTCGATCCGGCCAAGATGACGAATGAACTGCCCGGCTGGCTGGGCGACGCCGTGACGTTGGAGGCGCCCGAGGCGCTGCCCGCCGCGCTGGACGCCCTGTCGGGCCAGAAGGTGATGATCGATCCGGCCGTGTCCTCGGCCTGGTATTTCGACCGGCTGGAAGCGGCGGGCGCGACCATCGTGCGCGGCATGGACCCCTGCGCCCTGCCGCGCGCCCAGAAGAACGACGTCGAGATCGAGGGCAGCCGTCAGGCGCACATCCGCGACGGCGCGGCCCTGACGCGCTTCCTGCACTGGGTCGATACGGTCGCTCAGAAGACGCTGCCGGACGAGCGAGCGGTGGTCGAGGCGCTGGAGGGCTTCCGCGAAGCCACCGGGATGCTGAAGGATCTGTCCTTCGACACGATCGCCGGGGTCGGGCCGAACGGCGCCCTGCCGCACTACAAGCCGGTCGGGGCCAAGATCCGGCCGATGGAGGCGGGTTCGCTGCTGCTGGTGGACGGCGGCGGTCAGTATCTGGACGGGACCACGGACGTGACCCGCACCATGGCCATCGGCGAGGGCACCGCCGATCAGCGCCGGATGTTCACCCTGGTCCTGAAGGGCCACATCGCCATGGCCGTGATCCGCTTCCCGGCCGGGACCAGCGGGCGCCAGCTGGACGCTATCGCGCGCCAGCCGCTGTGGAACGCGGGCTTCGACTTCGACCACGGCACGGGCCACGGCGTCGGGTCGTATTTGGGCGTGCACGAGGGACCGCAGCGCATCGCCGGATGGGGCACGGATCAGCCGCTGCTGACCGGCATGATCCTGTCGAACGAGCCGGGTTATTACCGCGAGGGCGAGTGGGGCATCCGCATCGAGACGCTGCAGGTCGTCACGGCCCCGGTCCAGGTTCCGGGCGGCGAGCGGCCGATGCACGGCTTTGAGCAACTGACGCTGGCGCCGCTGGATCGCCGCCTGATCGACACAGCCCTGCTGACGGCGGACGAGCGGGCCTATGTCGACGCCTATCACGCCGAGGTTCTGGCCAAGGTCGGCCCTCTGCTGGCCGACGGCGTGCAGAAGGATGAGGCGGCGCTGGACTGGCTGAAGGCGCAGACGGCCCCCTTGAAATAAGGCCATACGGCGCCCATCTGAAGAGGGTCGGCGGATGCGCCGCCGACCCCCTCACATCAGAAGGAATGCGCGGATGAAGATGCGCAAGCTGGGCCGTAACGGCCCTGAGGTCTCGGCCGTCGGTTTGGGCTGCATGGGCATGAGCGCCTTTTACGGCGGCGCCGACGAGGCCCAATCCATCGCGGTGATCCACCGCGCGCTCGACCTGGGCGTCACCCTGTTCGACACGGCCGAGATGTACGGCCCCCACACCAATGAAGTCCTGGTGGGCAAGGTGCTGAAGGGGCGCCGGGACGAAGCCTTCATCGCCACCAAGTTCGGCATCAATCGCCAGCCGGATGGCTCGGCCGTCACCGACGGCTCGCCCGCAAACGTGCGCCGCGCGGTCGAGGGCAGCCTCAGCCGTCTGGGCGTCGATCACATCGACCTCTATTACCAGCACCGTATCGACCCCAATACGCCGATCGAGGAGACGGTCGGGGCCATGGCCGAGCTGGTGAAGGAGGGCAAGGTCCGCTTCATCGGCCTGTCCGAGGCGGCGCCGGCCACCCTGCGCCGCGCCCACGCCGAGCATCCGATCACGGCGCTTCAGACCGAATATTCGCTGTGGAGCCGCGACCCGGAGGACGAACTGCTGGGCGTGGTGCGCGAACTGGGCATCGGCTTCGTGCCCTACAGCCCGCTGGGCCGGGGCTTCCTGTCGGGCGAGATCAAGTCGATCGACGACCTGGCGCCGGACGATTTCCGCCGGACGAACCCGCGCTTTGCAGGCGACAACTTCCAGAAGAACCTCGATCTGGTCGACGCGGTCGGCGCCATCGCGGCGGACAAGGGGGTGACGGCGGCGCAACTGGCCCTGGCCTGGGTGCTGGCGCAGGGGGATGATCTGGTTCCCATCCCCGGCACGCGCCGGATCTCGACGCTGGAGCAGAACGCAGCGGCGGCGGATATCGTGCTGACGCAGGATGATCTGGCGCGGATCGAGGCCGTCTTCCCGCGCGGGGCGGCGGCGGGCGAGCGCTATGCGCCCGGCGGCATGAGCTCGCTGAACCGCTGATGTGAAAACGCCTCCCTCGCGATCGCGGGGGAGGCGTTTTTCGTTCGGGCTGTGCGCCTCGATTACTGGACGCGGGTCCAGGTCTGGGTCTTGCACAGGGGGGCGACGATGCAGCCGCGCAGGCGCAGCGTATTGTCGTTGGTCAGGGTGATGGTGCCGCGATAGGTGCCGCCGTCCTCGGGGTTGTAGACCGAGCCGCCGCGCCATTCGGTCGGGCCGCCGGTGAAGCCCGACAGCATCCGCAGGCCGCGCAGGGGGCGGTCGCGCAGGGACTCGTCCTTGTTGCGCTGATCCTTCACCTCGGGGTTGGCGCGGATGTGGCTGGAGGTGACGAGGACGCCGCACAGGGCCTGGCCGCAGCGTTCGATGCGGACCTGGCCGCCGTTGGTCGGGGTCTGCCACAGGCCGGTGGGGTCGCTGGCGAGGGCCGGAGAAGCGAGGGCGGCGGCTGCGACGGCGAGCGCCGTCAGGACGGAGGTCTTCATCGGCGTTTTCCTTCTGACGGATCGTCGAGGCGATCCCTTGGTCGAAGGGTGGGCCGGGTTTCGGTCTGAAACAAGGCCGAAATTGTGAACTTCACTCAATGATTACATGACCTTAGGTCAAGTTGAACGCGCTGCGAACGCTTAAGGCGATGGATTCGGGCGGCTTTTGCCGAGGGCCGGTCAGCCGCCGCGCGGGCGGCGTGGGCGGGTTCCGGCGTTGGAGCAGGGCGAATAGCCGTCGCGCCAGACGCGGCCCATGGTCAGGCGGCTGGCGTCGGCCAGGGCGCGGCAGTCGGCGGCCTGATGCATCTGAGCCGCCGCCAGGGCCACGGAGGCGCAGGCGAAGGCGTCTTCAGCCGCGTCGTGGTGACGGAAGGCGACGCCCAGTTCGGCGCAGACGTTGTTCAGCTTGTGCGAGGCGAATTCGGGCCAGCTGATCTGGGCCAGCTTGACGGTGCAGAGGTAGTCGAACTCGGGATAGGTCAGGCCATAGTGGTCGCAGGTGTTGCGGATGACGCTGACGTCGAAGGCGGCGTTGTGGGCCAGCACCGTACGGCCTTCGAGGCGCGGGGCGATGGCGGCCAGGACGGCGGGGAATTCCTCAGCGTCCTCGACCTGTTCGGGGCCGATGCCGTGGAAGGCGATGTTGAACCCGGCGAACCGCATCCCCGGCGGGCGGATGTAGTGGTGCTCGACGGATTCGATGACGCCGTCGTTGATCCAGGCCAGGCCGATGGAGCAGGGGCTGGCCCGCTGTTCATTGGCGGTTTCGAAGTCGATGGCGACGGCGTGCATCAGGCGATCATATTTCAGGCGATGAGGGCCAGCCACTCGTCCTCGGTCAGGACGGTCACGCCGTGTTTTTCGGCGTCCTTCAGCTTGGACCCGGCGCCGGGGCCGGCGACGACATAGTCGGTCTTCTTCGACACCGAGCCGGAGACCTTGGCGCCCAGGCTTTCGGCGCGGGCCTTGGCTTCGTCGCGGGTGAAGCGTTCCAGCGAGCCGGTGAAGACGACGGTCTTGCCCGCCACCGGGCTGTCGGTCGTGGGGGCGGCGACGTCCTCGACGCGCTCAAGTTCGGCCAGCAGGGCGTCGACGACCTGAAGGTTGTGCGGTTCGTGGAAGAAGTGGGCCAGCGCTTCGGCGGCGACCGGGCCGACGCCGGAGACGCCCGCGATCTGGTTCAGCATGTCGGACGGCCCCTCGTTACGCGCGACGGCGGCCCAGCGGGTCAGGTCGCTCCAGCCGTCCGAGATTTCCGCCAGCGAGCGGCGGGCGGGCGCGGCCATGCCGGGGAAGGCGAGGGCGATCTTCTGATCCATGGGCGCTTCCGGCCAGGGATCGTCAGCGGGCGGGCGAGCCTCGGCCATCAGGCCCAGCACGCGGGGCGAAATGGCGTGGGTCGCGGCCAGCGTCTTCCAGTCCTCGCTGGCGAGGCCGTTCGCGGCGGCCATGCAGGCGTTGCGGAAGGCGGTCCAGCTGCCGAAGGCGCGCGACAGCACCAGAGAGGTCTGCTCGCCGATCTCACGCACGCCCAGGCCAAAGATCAGGCGGTCAAGGCTGATGACGCGCCGGGCGTCGATCCCGGCGATCAGGTTGCGGACGCTGGTCTCGCCATAGCCGTCCTCGGCGCGCAGCAGGGCCAGCTTCTCCTCGTCGCGGGCCAGGCGGAAGATGTCGGCGGGCTCCTTGATCCAGCCGCGCGCGTGGAAGGCGATCAGCTGCTTTTCGCCAAGGCCTTCAATGTCGAAGGCGCGGCGGCTGACGAAGTGCTTGAGGCGTTCGACGATCTGGGCGTCGCAGATCAGGCCGCCGGTGCAGCGGCGCTTGACCTCGTCCCCCTCGCGCACGGCTTCGGAGCCGCAGACGGGGCAGACGGTGGGGAAGACGTAAGGGATGGCGTCGTCGGGGCGCAGGGTTTCGACCACGCCGACGATCTGGGGGATGACGTCCCCGGCGCGTTGCAGGACGACGGTGTCGCCGATGCGGACGTCCTTGCGGGCGATCTCGTCCTCGTTGTGCAGGGTGGCGTTGCGCACCACGACGCCGCCGACGGTGACGGGATGCAGGCGGGCGACGGGCGTCAGGGAGCCGGTGCGGCCGACCTGAATGTCGATGCCTTCCAGCACGGTCGTCGCCTGTTGCGCCGGGAACTTGTGGGCGATGGCCCAGCGGGGGCTGCGAGCGATGAAGCCGAGGCGCTGCTGCCAGTCCAGCCGGTCGACCTTATAGACTACGCCGTCGATGTCGTAGCCGAGGCGGCTGCGGTCGGCCTCCAGCGTCTGATAGACGCCGATCAGGCCGTCGGCGCCTTCGACGCGGGCCGAGCGGTCGTTGACCTGAAAGCCCCAGCTGCGGAAGGCCTCCAGCGCGCCGTGTTGCGTCTCGGCGAAGGGGGCGGAGGTCTCGCCCCAGGCGTAGGCGAAGAAGGTCAGGGGGCGCAGGGCCGTGATCTTCGGGTCTTTCTGGCGCAGCGACCCGGCGGCGAAGTTGCGCGGGTTGGCGTAGGTGCGCTTGCCTTCGGCCTCGGCCGCCGCATTGAAGGCGTCGAAGGCGGCATTGGGGGCGTAGACCTCGCCCCGGATCTCGATGACGTCTGGCCAGCCCGAACCCGCCAACGTCTGGGGGATGCTGTCCAGCGTGCGCAGGTTGGCGGTCACGTCCTCGCCCGTCTTGCCGTCGCCGCGCGTGGCGCCCTGAACCAGGACGCCCTTTTCATAGCGCAGGCTGGCCGAGAGGCCGTCGATCTTGGGCTCGGCGACGAAGGCGATCGGCTCATCGCCCGGCAGCTTCAGGAAGCGGGCGATGCGGGCCACGAAGTCGCGCACCTCGCCGTCGTCGAAGGCGTTGTCCAGCGACAGCATGGGTACGCCGTGGCGGACCTCGGCGAACTGGGTCGAGACGGGGGCGCCGACGCGCTGGGACGGGGAGACGGGGCTGGAGAGCGCCGGGAAGGCGGCCTCGATGTCGAGGGCGCGGCGCTTCAGCGCGTCGTAGTCGGCGTCGGAAATCTCGGGCGCGGCGTCGGCGTAGTAGAGGGCGTCGTGACGCGTCAGCTCGGCCGACAGGCGCTCCAGCTCTTCGCGCGCCTGGGCTTCGGTCAGGGTTTCGACGGGCGTGAAGGGATCGGACATGAGAATCGCAGGAAGTCGGCAAAGGCGGAACGGTTCCTTATCATCCCCCGACCTTGATGGCAGACGCGCCATGACAGAAACGTAATCTGACGCGGCGGCCGGGGGCCGCTAGCGTCGCGCCTCAAAGATTCCTGCCGGAGCCCTCCATGCGTCCTGTCCTCGTCAGCCTGTCCGTGATCGCCGCCGCCCTGACGCTGGCCGCCTGTGAGACGACGACCGCGCCTGTGGTCGAGACGCCCGCTGTCGAGGCGACGCCGTCGGGCGACTACGCCCAGTTGATGGACGACCTGCGCATCCTGTCGGCGGACGACATGCAGGGGCGCGACACCGGCTCGGAGGGCGGAGCCAAGGCGCGCGACTACATCGTCGGGCGGCTGGAGGCGCTGGGCGTGCAGCCTTCGCCCATGGGGCGCCTGCAGCCGTGGGAGATGCTGGGCCGCACGCGCGAGGGGACCAAGACCTATAACGGGACCAACATCATCGGCGTCATCCCCGGCACGCGGGTGGCCGACAAATACATTGTGGTGACGGCCCACTATGACCACGTCGGCGTCAACGACGGCCAGATCTTCAACGGCGCAGACGACAACGCCTCGGGCGTGGCGACCATGCTGGAGCTGGCCAGGCGGCTGAAGGCCAACCCGCCTGAGCATAGCGTGCTGATCGTGGCGCTGGACGGCGAGGAGCGCGGCCTGCTGGGCGCCAAGCATTTCGTCGAGGCGCCGCCGGTGCCGCTGCACGCGATCTCGATGAACCTGAACTTCGACATGACGGCGCGCGCCGACAGCGACGGCAAGCTGTGGGTGACGGGGACGTATCAGCATCCCTATTTCCGCCCGGTGCTGGATCAGGTTCCGGCGCGCCGGAACGTCGCCTTCGCCTTCGGCAAGGACACGCCCGAGGACAAGGGCGCCGACAACTGGGTCGAGGCGTCGGACCACGCCGCCTTCCACCGCGCAGGCCTGCCGTTCCTCTATTTCGGGGTGAACTATCACCCGGACTATCACCGCCCCAGCGACGACTTCGAGAAGGTCAATCCGGCGGTGTTCCAGGACTCGACCGAACTGGCCATCGGCGGCTTCCGGGCGCTGGACCGGTGGCTGGACCAGTGACGGCTGTCGCAAAACGCTTGCAAAGATAGGCCTTGAAAGCGCCGTCAGAGCGGCGTTCTGTCGCACCCTCATCAGTCGAGGAAATTTAGATGTCGGCGACGCAAGGGTTTGACCTCCAACGGGTGCAGAAGCTGCGCAAGGCGGCGCTGCTGGTCGGATTGATCGGCGTGGTCGGGCTGGCCTTCGTCAGCCGATCGATCGGCGGCGAAACGGTGCTGCACGAAGGACTGGAGGCGTTCGGCCTGGGCCTGATCGTCGTCTGCATCGTCGGGCGGGCCTGGTGCTCCCTCTATATCGGCGGGCGCAAGAAGGCGGAGATCGTGGATCGCGGACCCTATTCGATCAGCCGCAACCCGCTGTATGTCTTCAGCTTCATGGGGGCGTTCGGCGTGGGGGCGCAGACGGGCAGCGTGACGCTGGCGACCGTCTTCCTCCTGCTGACGGTGGCGGTCTTCTACGCCACGGTGAAGCGCGAGGAGGTCTGGCTGGCGGGCGCCTTCGGCCAGACCTATGCGGACTATTGCGCGCGGACGCCGCGTTTCGGGCCGGACTTCTCCAAATGGCGCGACGCCGACAGTCTGGAGGTGCGGCCGCAGTTCTTCCTGACGACGCTGCGCGACGGCCTGGTCTTCCTGCTGGCCGTGCCGCTGTTCGAGTCGGTCGAGCGGTTGCAGGATCTGGGCTGGCTGTCGGCCCTGGTGCGCCTGCCTTGAGGGGCTCGCCGATCCTGCTGGCGGCGGCGCTGGCTCTGACAGTCGCGGCCTGCGACCGAGGGTCGGCGCCCGACAAGGCCACGCAGGCGGCCGTCTTCAAGCACGACCTGCCGGAGGACGTGTCCGGCTATTACATCCCCACGACGGCGGTGCAGGTCGGCGATTGGCGGCTGCATCACCTGTTCATGGGCCAGGTGCCCGACTTCATGGCCTGGCGCGACGGGCAGCGGGCGGCGGGCTTTGCGCCGATCATGATGGAGTTCGAGGCGGGCGATAAGGCGCGGCGCACGCGGCTGATTCCTGACAGCCTATGACGTCACCGAGACGCGTGTGCGCTTCCAGGCGACGTCGCGGGATCTGGGGGCGGTGTCGTTCGAGGGAAGGCTCGACCAGGATGCGCTGGCGAAGGCGCGGCGCAATCTGGGAGATCAGGGCGTGGTCCTGAAAGGGAGGCTGAAGGTCGGGGGCCGGACCTTCGACGGGGTGTCGATGCGGTGGTGGGCGGGGGACTGATCCCCCGCCGCTGATGCCGATCCTTAGGCGACGGTCGCCTTGACGATCTTGCCCGGCGCGCGGGGCGGCTCGCCCTTGGGCAGGGCGTCGACGTGATCCATGCCTTCGATCACTTCGCCCCAGACGGTGTACTGGCCGTCCAGGAAGCGGGCGTCGTCGAAGCAGATGAAGAACTGCGAGTTGGCGCTGTCCGGGTTGGCGGTGCGGGCCATGGAGCAGACGCCGCGGACGTGCGGCTCCTTCGAGAATTCCTGCTTCAGGTTCGGCTTGGACGAGCCCGAGGTGCCGGTGCCCGTCGGGTCGCCGCCCTGGGCCATGAAGCCCGGAATCACGCGGTGGAACACCACGCCGTCGTAGAAGCCTTCCTTGGCCAGGTCGGTGATCTGCTTGACGTGGTTGGGCGCCAGGTCGTCGCGCAGCTTGATCACGACGTTGCGTTCGGCGCCGTCGCCGGTGTCCAGGGTGAAGGTCAGGGTTTGGTCGGCCATCGGGCGCTCCTTGAGGTTATGCGAGCCGGAATTGTGCGCGGGTCATAGCGGCTCAACGCCGTCAGGGCTATGTGGGAAGCATGAGTGAAGACGAAAAGCCCGCCGACAAGCCTCAGGAACGCCGCCGCATGGTGCGTCTGCCCTCGGGCGGCACGGCGGCCGGGCGCAAGGTCGGCCAGAAGATCAAGACGGCCGACAAGAAGACCCTGTCCAGCCAGGCCTGGATCAAGCGTCAGCTGTCGGACGAATGGTCCGACCGTGCGCGAGCCGAGGGCTGGCGCAGCCGCGCGGCCTTCAAGCTGATGGAGATCGACGATAAGTTTCGCCTGATCAAGCGCGGCTCGCGGGTCATCGACCTGGGCGCGGCGCCGGGCGGTTGGGTGCAGGTGGCGCTGGATCGCGGCGCGGCGGCGGTGGCGGGCGTGGACCTGCTGATGATCGAGCCGATTCCGGGCGCGACGCTGATTCAGGCGGACTTCACCGATCCGGGCGTGGATCAGCAGATGCTGGACGCCATCGGCGGACCGCCGGACCTGGTGCTGTCGGACATGGCGCACAACACCATCGGCCACCGCCAGACGGACCATCTGAAGATCATCGCCCTGATCGAGATCGCGGCCGACTTCGCCATCCGCACGCTGAGGCCAGGGGGGATTTCGTGTCGAAGAACTTCCAGGGCGGCGACGCCGGCGGCGTGCTGAAACGCCTGCGCGAGGAGTTCGAGACGGTGAAGTATGTGAAGCCCGAATCGAGCCGCAAGGGCAGCGCCGAGGTCTTCCTGGTGGCGCTGAACAAGCGTTAGGCGGACGCCGCCTCGGCGGCCGCGCGGCGGGCAGCTTTCCTGACCTCGATCCGCGTCCAGATGCGGTCGTGCAGGGTGAAGAAGATCGTCTGCACCAAGGGTTCGATGGTGCCGATGGCCAGGGCGATGCGGATGTCGCGCGTCAGGGCGAAGGCCACCAGAACCGCCACGGTGAAGTGCATGACGCCGTAGGTGACGGTCTTCAGCGCGATCTGCTTCAGGTTGCGGGGCAGGGCGTGGCTGTGGCCATGGTGGTTGTGGGCGCGGTTCTGCTCATGCGCGTCCATGACCTCCAGACGGGCGGTGAAGGCCTCGGCCGTCTCCTCGACGCCGGACAGCATCTTGCGGCGCTCGACCCGGTGCCAGACACGGTCGTGGACGGAATAGGCGATGGTCTGGAAGATCGGCTCGACCACCCCGACCGCCAGGGCCAGCCGCCAGTCGCGGGTCAGGGCGAAGGCCACCAGGATCGCCACGATCAGGTGCATGGCGCCGTAGCTCGCGATCTTGAGCGCCAGCCGTCTCGCCGTGTTGATCAAGATGCGAACCATTATCGGGAAATGCGGCCTCTCGCCGTCCGTTTCAAGGCAATTTCTCTTATATGCACGATAGCGCGGGCTTGGGGTTGCGGTTCCCCGCCAACGGGGGCTATACGCGGCCCGCAAAATGGAGGCTCCAAATGGAGATACGCGAAGGCCTAACCTTCGATGACGTTTTGCTCGAACCCGGTCCGTCCGAGGTCATGCCGGCTGATGTTGATGTCTCGACCCAGCTGACACGCGAAATCAAACTGAACATCCCGCTGCTGTCGTCCGCCATGGATACGGTGACGGAAAGTCGCCTGGCCATCGCCATGGCGCAGGCGGGCGGCATGGGCGTGCTGCACCGGAACATGACCATCGACGAGCAGGCCGAAGAGGTCCGCGCCGTCAAACGCTATGAAAGCGGCATGGTGGTGAACCCGGTCACGGTCGCCCCCGACACGACGCTGGGCGAAGTCCTCCAGATCGTAGAGCGCAAGAAGATCACCGGCTTCCCCGTGGTCGATCCCAAGAGCGGCAAGCTGGTCGGCATGCTGACCAACCGCGACATGCGCTTCGAGACGGACCTGAACCTCAAGGCCGCCGATCTGATGACGACCGGCGAGCTGATCACCCTGCGTGAAGGTTCGGCCGGGCGCGAGGCGGCGCGCGAGTTGCTGCGCACGCGCAAGATCGAGCGGGTCATCGTGGTGGACGACGCCTATCGCGCCGTCGGCCTGATCACCATGAAGGACATCCAGAAGGCCCAGGCCTTCCCCAACGCCTGCAAGGACGAGCAGGGCCGTCTGCGCGTCGGCGCCGCCTCGACCGTCGGCGACGCAGGGTTCGAGCGCGCCATGGCGCTGGCCGATGCGGGCGCGGACGTGGTGGTGATCGACACCGCCCACGGCCACTCGGCCTCGGTCGCCCAGGTGGTCGAGCGCATCAAGCGCGAGAACAACCGCGTCCAGATCATCGCCGGCAACGTCGCCACCTATGACGCTACGCGCGCCCTGATCGACGCTGGCGCCGATGCGGTGAAGGTCGGCATCGGTCCGGGCTCCATCTGCACCACCCGCATCGTCGCGGGCGTGGGCGTGCCGCAACTGACGGCCATCGTCGACGCCGCCCGCGCGGCGGAAGGCACGGGCGCCTCGGTCATCGCCGACGGCGGCATCAAGTTCTCGGGCGATCTGGCCAAGGCCATCGCGGCGGGCGCCAATGTCGCCATGATGGGCTCGATGTTCGCGGGCACCGACGAAAGTCCCGGCGAGGTCTTCCTGTATCAAGGCCGGTCCTACAAGTCGTATCGCGGCATGGGCTCGGTGGGCGCCATGGCGCGCGGCTCGGCCGACCGCTACTTCCAGAAGGAAGTCTCGTCCGAGAAGCTGGTCCCCGAAGGCATCGAGGGCCAGACGGCCTACAAGGGGCCGATCGCCCCGGTGGTGCATCAGCTGGTCGGGGGGCTGCGCGCCTCGATGGGCTATGTCGGCGGCGCCACCATCCCGGACTTCCAGGAGCGCGCGCGCTTCGTCCGCATCACCAATGCGGGCCTTCGTGAAAGCCACGTCCACGACGTGATGATCACGCGCGAGGCGCCCAACTATCGTCAGGGCTGACCTGATCCGCTCCCGGCCCCGGTCGGGAGCGGTTTTGTTTTGGGCTAGTGGAACAGGAGACGGGCGTGACGACTGAACTCACCTATCTGGCGGCGACGCTGGCGCTCGCTTTGATCCAGATTCTGCTGCCCGCCTTCGCCCGGACGCGCGAGTTCGGCCTGTCGTGGAACGCCGGGGCGCGGGACACGACGCCCGAGGCGCACAGCCCCGTCGTCGGCCGCCTGGAACGGGCGCAGGCCAATCTGTTCGAGACCCTGCCGCTGTTCATCGGCGCCGTGCTGATCGCCCAGGTC
The DNA here is from genome assembly GCF_059579685.1 of Brevundimonas sp. SS2672. NCBI lineage: Bacteria > Pseudomonadati > Pseudomonadota > Alphaproteobacteria > Caulobacterales > Caulobacteraceae > Brevundimonas > Brevundimonas sp. SS2672. The sequence goes on from NZ_CM184201.1 coordinate 983,146, forward strand.
GCCGATCGGACCGGCGCGCTGACGGCATGGGGCGCGGCCCTCTACTTCTGGGCGCGCGTCGCCTATATCCCGCTCTACGCCCTGGGCGTTCCCTATATCCGGTCGCTGGTTTGGCTGGTCTCGCTCGCGGGACTGGCGCTGTGCCTTCTGGCCCTTTTCATCCGAGTCTGATTTGACCCCAGCCGCCCGCCTGGCCGCCGCCGCCGCCATCCTCGACAGCATCGCCCAAGGCCGCCAGCCCGCCGACGCCGTGCTCAAGGCCTGGAGCCAGCAGAACCGCTACGCCGGTTCGCGCGACCGCCGCGCCATCGCCGAGCGCGTCTATCAGGTGCTGCGCGCGCGCGGCCGTCTGTCGGCCTTCATGGGCGGACGTCAGGACGGGCGCGCCCTGGTGATCGGCGCCCTGTCGCTGCTGGACCGCGAGACGCTGGAGGAGATCGAAGGCCTCTATAACGGCGAAGGCTATGGCCCGCGCCCCCTGTCCAAGCATGAGCGTGGCCGCATCGCGGCGCATGAGGACGCAGCCGATCTGGCCGAGGTCGCCCTGCCGGACTTCGTGACGGCGGACCTGAAGACGGTTCACGGCGACCGTTGGCGCGAAGAGGTCGAGGCCCTGAGCGGTCGCGCGCCGGTCGACCTGCGGGTCAATGGCTTGCGGACCACGATGGAAGAGGTCGAGGCCGAACTGCGCGACGCCGGCCTGTCGCCCCAGCGCACCGCGCTGTCCGCTTGGGGCCTGCGTCTGGACGCCGAGCCCGCGCCGAACGTGCAGCCGCTGGATGGCTTCCAGAACGGTCATTTCGAGATTCAGGACGAGGCCAGTCAGGTCGTCGGCTGGCTGTCGGGCGCCTTCCCCGGCGCGACGGTGGTGGACTACTGCGCGGGCGGCGGCGGCAAGACGCTGGGTCTGGTGCAGGCCATGCAGGGGCAGGGGGCGCTGATCGCCTGCGACGTCTCGGCCAAGCGTCTGGACAATGTGAAGCCGCGACTGGCCCGTGCGGGCGTTGAGGCAGACCTTCGCCTGCTGGGCACGAACGGCGGCGGGGTCGAGGATCTGAACGGTCAGGCCGACGTGGTGTTGGTCGACGCGCCGTGCTCGGGCTCGGGCGCCTGGCGGCGTCGGCCGGAGGACATCTGGCGCCTGACGCCCGAAGAGGTCGCGCGCCTGCACGCGTTGCAGGTCCGTATTCTGGGGCAGGCGACCAAGCTGGTGCGGCCGGGCGGCCGTCTGGCCTATGTCACCTGCTCGGTGCTGGGCGCCGAGAACGAGGCGACGGCCGCCGCCTTCGAGGCCGCGCACTCTGACTTCACGCCTGTCGCCTTGGCCGATGCGGCGCACAGCGCGGACCTGACCGAGGCGGGGCGCGAGCGCCTAACCGCCTTGGCGCAAGGGAATCGCCTGCGTCTGTCGCCCGCCGCCACCGGCACGGACGGCTTCTTCATCGCCCTGTATGAGCGCATCTCATGAGGCTTGAGCGCTACGGCGCCGTCACGGTCCTGCCGGTGATGGCGGCGCCGGCCGAGTATGGCGAACACCTGCGCGCGCGCATCGACCCGTTGATGACCGGCATCGGGCCGGTCGAGGGAGCGGTGGCGCTGACGGCGGCCCTGGTGCGGCTGGAGGCGAGGGGAGAGGCGCCGGATCTGATCCTGTCGCTGGGCTCGTGCGGGTCGCGCGTGCTGGATCATGCGGCGGTCTATCAGGCGTCGTCCGTGGCCTATCGCGACATGGACGCCAGCGCCCTGGGGTTCGAGAAGGGGGTGACGCCGCTGCTGGACATGCCCGCCGTTCTGCCGCTGCCGTGCCCCATCCCTGACGTGCCGACCGCGCGCCTGTCGACCGGCGGAAACGTCGTCTCGGGCGCCGCCTATGACGCCATCGACGCCGAGATGGTGGACATGGAGACCTGGGCGCTGGTGCGGGCCGCCCAGACCTTCGGCCTGCCTCTGGTCGCGCTGCGCGGGGTGTCGGACGGCAAGGCCGAGCTGACGGGCCTGCACGACTGGACCTCGACCCTGCATCTGGTGGACGAGAACCTGGCCCAGGCCGTGGACGGTCTGATCGCGGTGCTGACGGATCACGGCCTCTCCGCCCTTGAAATTCCAGCCCTCCAAGGCCAAACCCTCGCCCAATCGCTCGCCCCGGATTCGACCTCATGACCCAGCCGACCCAACACCAGAAGGTGCTCATCGTCGATTTCGGCAGCCAGGTGACGCAGCTGATCGCGCGCCGCCTGCGGGAAGCCGGCGTCTATTGCGAAATCCACCCGTTCAACAAGGCGGGTGAAGCCCTGAAGGCGATGCAGCCGCAGGCCATCATCCTGTCAGGCGGCCCCAACTCGACGACCGAGGCGGACAGCCCGCGCGTCGACCGCGCCGTGTTCGACTACGGCGCGCCGATCCTGGGCATCTGCTACGGCGAGCAGCTGATCTGCGCCGAACTGGGCGGCAAGGTCGAGAGCGGCCACCACGCCGAGTTCGGCCGCGCCGAGATCGTCATCACCAAGGACAGCCCCCTGTTCGCCGGCATCGGCGCCCTCGACCACCGCGAACCGGTGTGGATGAGCCACGGCGACCGCGTGACTGCCCTGCCGGAAGGCTTCCACGTCATCGCCACCTCGGAAGGCGCGCCCTTCGCCGCCATTGCCGATGAGACGCGCAAGATCTACGGCGTGCAGTTCCACCCCGAGGTGGTGCACACGCCGCGCGGCGCCCAGCTGCTGAAGAACTTCACCCACGGCGTCGCGGGCCTGACCGGCGACTGGACCATGGCCGCCTATCGCGACGAGCAGATCGCCAAGATCCGCGAACAGGTCGGCGACGCCAAGGTCATCTGCGGCCTGTCGGGCGGGGTCGACTCATCGGTCGCCGCCGTGCTGATCCACGAAGCGATCGGCGACCAGCTGACCTGCGTCTTCGTCGACACCGGCCTGATGCGCAAGGGCGAGGCCGATCAGGTCACGACCCTGTTCCGCGAGCACTACAATATCCCGCTGGTGCACGTTGATGCGTCTAAGGAATTTCTCGGCGAACTGGCCGGGATTTCCGACCCGGAAACCAAGCGCAAGACCATCGGCCGTGTCTTCATCGAGGTGTTCGACCGCGAGGCGAATAAGATCGAAGGCGCCGCCTTCCTGGCTCAGGGCACCCTCTATCCCGACGTGATCGAGAGCGTGTCCCCGACCGGCGGCCCCTCGCACGTCATCAAGAGCCACCACAACGTCGGCGGCCTGCCGGACTTCATGAAGCTGAAGCTGGTCGAGCCCCTGCGTGAACTGTTCAAGGACGAAGTCCGCGCCCTGGGCCGAGAACTGGGCCTGACCGACGCCTTCGTCGGTCGCCACCCCTTCCCCGGACCGGGCCTGGCCATCCGCATCCCCGGCGAGATCACGCCTGAGGCCGTCGCCACCCTGCAGGGTGCGGACGCCATCTATCTGGACGAGATCCGCAAGGCGGGCCTCTACGACGACATCTGGCAGGCCTTCGCCGTGCTGCTGCCGGTCAAGACGGTCGGCGTGCAGGGCGACGCCCGCACCTATGAAAAGGTGCTGGCCCTGCGCGCCGTCACCTCGACAGACGGCATGACGGCCGACTTCTACCAGTTCCCATGGGACGTCCTGGCCAAGACCGCCACGCGCATCATCAATGAAGTCCGCGGCGTCAACCGCGTCGTCTATGATGTGACGTCGAAGCCGCCCGGCACAATCGAGTGGGAATAATTCGGGCCTTTCAGCAGCTTTCGGCATCGCTTCCGAAAATGCCTATAAGTCACTGACACAAAAGTGAATTTTTACGAGACCCGTCGAAGCCTTTCGGAGGGTCTCTTTTTTGTGATGACGGCTTTCCTGACGGTCTCGCGTCCGTTGCCTCAGCCGCCCCTGATTCATACCGTCACCCTATCCAGGGCGTCCTGACGGTCTTTTTTTCGAAACAAGTTGCTGAATTATTTGCAAAAATGACCGTTGAGGGCCCCGAAAACACCTGACGGTCTTTTGGAGGGGAAGTGGCATGCTCACCGACGCAGAACTGAGGAATACGCGAGGAAAATCAAAAGCATATAAAAAGACCGACAGGGACGGTCTTTACGTACTCGTAACACCGTCAGGAGGGATCGCGTTCAAGTACGACTACCGTTTCAACGGGCGGCGCGAGACGGTCACTTTCGGGTCCTACGGGCTGACCGGCCTGTCGCTCGCCAGGGCCCGGGAGAAGCTCATAGACGCCAAGAGAATGATCGCCGACGGCGTGTCTCCAGCTCTGGAAAAGCAGCGCGCCAAAAGACGGCTCCGGGAGGCTCGCGACTTCGCCCATGTGGCGCAGAAGTGGATGGACGAGGCGCCCATGGCGGACAGCACGCGCAACATGCGGCGGTCCATCTTCAACAGGGAGGTTCTGCCGCAATGGCGCAACCGGCTGCTCACCGAGATTACGCCGGACGACCTGCGCGCTCATTGCAAGTCCATCGTGAAGCGGGGCGCGCCCGCCACGGCCATCCACGTCCGGGACATCGTCAAGCAAATCTATGCCTGGGCCATCCTCCACGGCGAGAAGATCGACAACCCGGCAGATGGCGTGGCGCCTGCGGCGATCGCGCGCTTCCGCCCCCGCGAACGGTCGCTGTCGCCGTCCGAGATCCGGATCATGTTTGGGCTGCTGGGGGAGGTGGCAACCCTGCCGACGATCCGCCTGAGCCTGAAGTTCATTCTGCTGAGCATGGTCCGCAAGAGCGAGTTGCAGGATGGGACCTGGGACGAGGTGGATTTCGACAACGCGGTCTGGTCTATCCCCAAGGAACGAATGAAGCGGTCGCGGCCCCACAACGTCTATCTGTCGACCCAGATGCTCGACATCCTGGTCGCCCTGAAGACCTGTTCCGGAAACTCACGCTACATCCTGCCTTCCCGCTATGACGCCGATGCGCCCATGTCACGGGCGACCTTCAACCGAGTGACCACGGCCATCGCCGAGCGCGCTCGCGCACAGGACCTGCCGCTGGAGCCTTTCACCGTTCACGATTTGCGGCGGACCGCTTCGACCCTGCTGCATGAGATGGGCTTCAACTCGGACTGGATCGAGAAGTGCCTGGCGCACGAGGAGCGCTCATCTCGGGGCGTCTACAACAAGGCGGAATTCGAGGCGCAGCGACGGCACATGGCGCAGCAATGGTCGGACGCGGTCGAGGCGTGGGAGACGGGGCGGCCCTTCTCGCCCGTCGTGTCGCCTGTCGAGACGGGCGCGCTCCGGTTTAACCCGACCTATTAGGCGTACTGTAGAGAAAGCAGACATAGCGAACGCGCACGCTGCGGCGTTCGCGCGATCAGAAGCGCGGTTGACGGCGACGAGGGCCGCACGAGTCAGTTTTTTGAGGCTGTGCATAGCGGACAGCGTCGCCTCGCACGTCAGTACCCATAAGGACCGTTCGAGTGTCGAGCGGGTCGGGGAGTTAACGTGAATGGATTTCAGGTACCTGCTGCTGGGCACGGTCGCCATCTTGGCGACGGCGACGTCGGCAGTCGCGCAGACGCGTGCTTATGACATACCCGCAGGTGACGCGGCTGCGAGCCTGCAGGCCTTCGCACGGCAGTCTGGCAAGCAGGTGCTGTTCCCGTTCGACGCTGTGCGGGGACGCCGCGCGCCTGCAATCATTGGCCGGTTTGACGACGCCGATGTTCTCGGCCGCCTCGCTCAGGCAGCAGGGCTTGAAGTGGTCACCAGCGATGCACGGACTGTGACGCTCAGACGGGCGACAAACATTCGTTCCGCCAGGCCTGAAGCCGCCGGCGAAGAAAGCGTCACCCAGTTGGACGAGATCGTCGTCGTGGGGTCGCACATTCGTGGGGTCGGCAATGGCGCATCTCCGGTCATCCAGTTCGATAACCGGATGATCGCTCAGTCCGGCGCGGCGACGCTGCAGCAGTTTTTCGACAAGCTGCCGCAGAACTTCGGCGGCGGCGCCAACGCCGGGAATAACGCCAACTCCGGGGTCGATCGCGACGTAGGGTCGAACTGGGGGGCCGGATCCAGTCTGAACCTGCGCGGACTGGGCACCGGCACCACCCTGACCCTTCTCAACGGGCGGCGCCTCACCGCCTCGAACCAGTTTCAGTATGTCGACATTTCGTTGATCCCCGTATCGGCGGTCGAGAGGATCGAGGTGCTGACCGATGGCGCTTCGGCCCTGTACGGGTCCGATGCGATCGGCGGCGTCGTGAACATCGTGCTGCGCAAGGATTTCGAGGGCTACGAGACGCGGTTGCGTTACGGCGGCGCGACTTCGGGCGGTCTGGAAGAGTTTCAGGCGGTCCAGACGGGGGCTGGAATTGGTCGAGCGGTCAGGCTCTTCTTAGCTACGAATTCCTGTCGCAGGACAATCTCGACGTCTCCGAGAGACGCTTCTCCCGCAATGCGCCGTTCCAGCCTTATGATCTCTATCCGGAGACGGAACGACACAGTCTCTATGGCGCGATCTCGCAGACGATCTCGCCGAACCTCTCGCTCGAGCTGAACGGCCTCTACGCCAAGCGCGACGTCAGGTCCGTGCGGGCGACGGCCAGCGACTATCAGATCGGCGCGCCCTCGACAGAACAGTATGATTTTTCAGGCGCTCTCACCTACGACTTCTCTGAATCCTGGCAGGCGCGGCTCAGCGGCGCTGTCGGTCACAGCGATGTCGAACGCACGGGTTTTTCGACGACGCCGGCCGGCGTCGTCAGCCCGGCTTCGAGCTTCAGCATCGTGTCGGATTCCCGATATGTGGATCTGGCGGCGGACGGCCCCGTCTACGCCCTGCCCGGCGGCGAGATAAGAGTGGCCCTGGGCGCGACGTATCGAAGCGAAGAATATCGGAATCGCTTCACCGCAGGCGCGAGACCGCAGCCGACCGTCAGCGGCGCGCGTGACGTCGCTTCGGTATTCGGCGAGGCCATCGTGCCCCTCGTGGGGCCGAACAATCGTTTCACCGGCGCCGAACGGCTCGAGGCGACGATCGCCGCCCGATACGATCGCTACAGCGACTTCGGCTCGACCCTGAATCCTAAGCTGGGACTGTTGTGGGAAGCCGTGCCGGGCGTTCTGTTCCGCGGCACCTACGGCACGTCTTTCAGGGCGCCGATTTTCGAGGACCTGCAGTCGCAGAACGCCGTCGTCGTGGTCGTCAATCTGCCGAACGCGGCGGCCCCGACGGGGCGCACGAACCTGATGCTCCTGCAGGGCGGCAATCCGGACCTGGATGCGGAGAAGGCGACGACCTGGACGGGGGGCGTCGAGTTCAAGCCGACCTTCATCGAAGGCCTGACTCTGGGGCTGAACTATTATCGCATCTCCTATACCGACCGCATCGATCGAGGCTTTCCCGGGAATTTCACCACCCTGTTCGCGGGCGACACGGCGCCCTATGCCTCGATCCTGACCTATGATCCGAGCCTGGACCTGATCACCCGGTTCAGGGACATGGGCCTGGCCGGCGCCCAATATGCGTTGACTCGAGTAGGGCCTTTCGCGGTGCCGGCGGATCAGGACGAAAGCGATGTCGAGGTGATCCTCGATAACCGACTGCGCAATAACGCGGCGACCTTTCAGGACGGTCTCGATTTCAACATCGGCTATGAGTTTGACGCCGGCCCCAACCGCGTCGGTCTGACGGCGGCGGGTCAATATATCCTTTCGGGAACCCGCAAGGTAATCGAGACGTCGCCGGAAGCTGACGCGCTCAATCAGGCGTTCCTGCCCGTGGATTTCAAAGCTCGCGCAGGCGCGACCCTGGCTCGCGGCGATTGGTCGGCGGCCGCCTTTTTCAACTATGTGGGCGGATATAGCGATCTGGGCAATGCCGCAGACCCGTCCGTCGAAGCCTGGAAGACTGTCGATCTGGACATCCGATATGGCGCGCCGCCGGAGGCTGCGTCCTATCTGCGCGGCGTATCCATCGCGCTCAGCGTTCAAAACCTCTTCAACGAAGATCCGCCGTTCGTGCTTACGCCGTCCGGGAGCGGTTTCGACCCCGCAAACGCCAATCCTCTCGGCCGGTTCATCTCGCTGACGGTGACAAAGCAATGGTAAGGACGGCCTTTCGCACGATGACGTGCGCCCTGGCGCTGATGTCGTTCACCCCGGCGACGGCGGCTGACAGGAGGGTGCCGGTCACGCCGGATATCTTGCTGTCGCATATAGGCAGGAACGCCGAGGAGACGCCGGTTCATCCGCGAATGCATTGGCTGGACAACGGTCGGCGCATTCTCATCAGCACGGTGACGAGCCAGGCGCAGGCGGGCGCCGGACGCGGTCAGTTCGCCGAGTATGTTCCGCTCAGCTACCTGCACCGGACCGTCGATGTCCGCACGGGGGCGATCACGGATATCGGCGTGGGCTATGATCCGGTCGTGGCGGCGCAGGCCGATGTGATCGCCTATCACCCCGAAGGCTCGGGCGGCGGCCGCCTCGTCGTCGCTCGGTCAGGCGGGGCCGCGACCTGCGAGATTTCCGTTGCGGAACTGATGCCGGACACGACCGGCGTCGAAGCCGTCGCTCTTGCCACCGACGGCGGTCATATAGCCGTGGCGGTCGGCTATGGAGCGCCGCGTTTCGCAGCGCCGAAGGCCACGCCCGCCAGCGGGACGGCTGTACGCGTGCTTGAGGCCGCGGCGCCTGAAGAGTGGGGGCACAACGTCGCTGTCTGGGTTCTTGACGGACGCTGCGGCGACGCGCGCCGCATCGCCGATCTGTCGGAGACGCGCATCGGGCGGCTGACCTGGGCCGACCAGGACCGCAAAATCGTCGCCGCCACGGCGACGCCGGTGCCGGGAAAAGGCTTTCCTCGCAGCGATCTGCATCTCTTCGACCCGGCCACGGGGCAGGGAAGCGTCCTGGCGTCGAATATCGGCGGCCAGGGCGCCGCGTTCCTGCAAGCGCCTTCGGCCGGGCCGTATGTCGCCTTCACCTACGACAAGGAAGGGCTGGGCTATCAGCTGCGCAAGCAGTTCGCCATCGCCTCGATCGCCGACGGCCGGATCCATGTCGTATCCACGGACCCCAGAGAGCGTCCCCGCTGGCTCGACGAACGGACGGTGCTGGCGGATATTTCCGGCGCTCATCCCTTAACGCGGCGTCTCGCCACTGTGGACATCGAGGGGCGTGAGACCGAACTCTCCGGGATTCCGGCCAACGCCATGCCGTCGCCGGACGGTCGACGCCTCGCCTGGCTCGATATCGATCTTTACGGCGGCGCGAGCCTTTCGGTCGCCGATATGCGCAGGACGAGCGGGAGCTGGACGGCCTCGCCGCGGCGTCAGATCTGGAAGGCGGATCCGCCGTTGGCGTCCTACGCGCGGGCGGAACGCAGGTTCGTCCGCTGCGAAAGCACCGACGGCGTGTGTCCCGAAGCGATCCTGGTGCTGCCGCTAAACCATGATCCGCGTCGTCGGTATCCGCTCATCGTCGACCTCCATGGCGGACCGCGCGGCGGGCTGGACGGCGGAAGCCACGGCGCCTACACGCCCGGCACCATCCTGTCCTCCAGCAGCCTCGAACACGACATGTGGGCCGCTAGGGGCTATGCCGTCCTGGTCGCCGACTATCGCGCGAGCGGGCTCTATGGATTCGACGCGGTGTCGCGAACGGGCGAGGCCTACGCTCAGGACTTCGACGACATCATGTGCAACGTCGATGCGGTGATCCGCGACGGCGTCGCCGACCCCGACAGGATGGCTGTGATCGGCCACAGCTACGGGGCCTATGAAGTCAACTGGATCATCACCCATACCCATCGCTTCAAGGCGGCCATCTCCAAGGAAGGCGGCTTCGCCGATCACATGGCAGGCTGGGGAGCCGGAGCGCGCACGAACCAGCTCGCCACGACGCTCTACGGCACGCCCATCGACAATCCCGATGTCTATCGCCGCATGTCGCCGATCAACTTCACGCGCGGGGTAACGACGCCGACCATGTTCGTCAGCCATCGCGGCGGCGCGCTTCCGGGCGATCTTTACGGATGGATGTACGCCGCCTGGCGGGAGCAGGGGGTGGACGCCCAGTATCGGATCTACGACGATCCCAATCACGTCCTCATCGGAGAGGCCGACCAGAGGGATCAACTCTACGCCGCGATCGGCTGGATCGACCGCTATCTCATGCCGGAGCGCGCGGGGGGCGTGGATGAAGAGCCTTGATGCCGTGGAGGTCGGCGGCTTCCTTGTCGCCATTCAGTTCGGGATGGTGTTGACCGGCTTGGCGATAGCGACCGTCACAATCGCGGCTATTCTTGAATCGCAATGAGCAATGCCGACGATGCGCGAAGGGCGTGGTTCCGCCGGGAGATTCTCCCGCTGGAGCCTGGCCTGCGTGCGTACGCACGGCGCTTTTCGCGCAGCGGCGCCGTCGATGTCGAAGACCTCGTTCATGAGACCTTCGCGCGCCTCATCTCGTATGAGAACTGGGCGAGCCTGACCAATGCGCCCGCCTTCGCCAGCCGGGTGCTCAAGAACATCGCGGTCGATCAGCGACGGCGGGAAGGAATCGTGGCGATCGAGAGCGTGGCCGATGTCGAGGCGCTCTCGATCGGCGTCGACCAGCCTGGCCCTGAACTGGACGTCCTGTGGCGCGACGAGTTGCGGCTGCTCGCCGATATCGTCGCCCAATTGCCCGAACGCTTGCGCCAGGTTTTCACCTTGCGGAAAGTCTACGGACTCTCGCACAAGCAGATAGCGGATCGTCTGGGATTATCCGTCAGTACAGTTGAGAAGCATCTCGCGAAAAGCCTGCGCATCTGCTCCGACGAGCTGGCGCGCCATCCGCGAACAGAAACGATCAAGACGGGAGCATCATGGCGCGCGCGTCGTCACCTCGACGGGAAGACATAAGACAGGCGGCCGCCGAGTGGGTGATCAGACTCGCGGCCAGCGACGCCGCGCCCGAGGATCAGGCCGCCTTCGCGGCCTGGCGAGACGCCGACCCCGCGCATGAGGCCGCCTACGAGCGTGAAGCCTCGGCCTGGGTCGAGTTGGATCGTCTGCGGGCCCTGCGTCCTGGAAACGGACTTCCGGATCCGGACCTGTTGGCGCCGATACGTTCAACCTCCCGACGTTCAATCCCGCGCACTGCGCCTTGGAGAAGGCCTTGGGCCGTCGCTGCGGGATTTGTCCTGGTCGTCGGCCTGGTCACGACCCTGGCGGTGTCGACGTTCACATCGCCCGCCTACGCCACGGCGCTGGGCGAGCGCCGTGTCGTTGTCTTGCCGGACAGAACACGCATGGAGCTCAACACCAATTCGAAGGTCGTCGTACGCTATCGTCGCGGACAGCGCGAAGTCGAACTGGTTCGGGGAGAGGCGGTGTTCGAGGTCGCCGCCGATAGCCGGCCGTTCATCATAGCGACGCCTGACGGTCATTTAACGGCGCAGGGCGCTGAACTCGCGGTGCGTCTCACGACGGGAGATGAGGCGTCTGTCGTCGTGCGTCAGGGCAAGGTTTCGGCGACGAACGCCGCAGGGCGCGAGGTGGCGAGCCTGACCCGCGCCCAGACAGCCCTTCTCAACGATGGGCGAGCACAGGTGCGAGCGGTTGATCCTGGCGAGGTGGACCGGCGTCTGGCCTGGCGACAGGGCGCCATTGCGCTTGATGGCCAGTCGCTTGCCGAGGCCAGCGCCGAGTTCAACCGCTACAACGTGCAGAAGATCGTCCTGATGGATGAAGCGACGGCGTCGTTGAAGCTGGGCGGCTATTTCAGAACGTCCGATATCGACGGCTTCGTGCGCGCGGTGACCGATGTCTTCCCGGTCTCGGCTGAAACGACGCCCGACGGCGAAATCCGGCTTCGGCAGGCGTCATGAATTTTGTGGGAGCCTGTTCGGCTGTCCTCTGGCTCGCGATAGGGCTGCCGCCCGGCGACGCCGTATCAGCGGCGGCGCAGGAGGTTCAACGCGTAGAGGGCGACGGTCCATATGTTTCGATCCTGTCGGACGGCTGGCGGGCCGATAGGGTGATCGAGGACGGCGACGTCAGTCGGATCGATGTTGGGGCAGGCGTGGTCACGGTATCCGCCGTAGGCTCTGCACCCTCCTTCGCAGTCGCCTTGCGGCCCCCGCCCCAGGCTGCGGCGTCGATTGAACCGCTGGCGTCTGGAACGCCGCTGCTGGTTCTGGCGGACACCCATGGCGAATACGCCATCCTTGTGGACTTCCTCAAAGCGCAGGGCGTTATCGACGAGCGCCTTCGCTGGGCTTTCGGGAACGGTCACCTGGCGGTCGCCGGGGATATGCTGGATCGCGGCGCGCACCAGATCGAAATCCTCTGGCTGCTGTACAAGCTGGAGGCCGAGGCGAGCGCCGCAGGCGGCCGTCTTCACGTGCTGATCGGCAACCACGAGGCGCTCGTGTTGCGCGGCGGATACTCCCGATTGGGCGTCTCGTCCGCCAGGAGCAGGACCGCGTCGCGGAGCCTGCCGATCTCACGCATCATCCGGGCCTCGTCCGTATCGGCCGGTCCGACGATGTAGGGGGCCAGGCCGACGACATAGATGCACAGGTATCTGCAGGGGGCGGCGGTCGCCGCTCTGGCCATGGCCGCTTTCCCGACCGCCGCTCAGGTCGTCGGCTCCGCAGACGGCGGGGCCTTTCCCGTAGACGCCGTCGATGCGCCCACCATCGTGCTGCAGGACCAGCGTCCGGCCTCCCGGAGCTATCATTTCGGCGAAGCCGTCGATTCCGGGTCCAGCACCTTCAGGCGGGAAGCCGTCGAGGATCAGGCCCCGGGATCCGGCGACGCCAATGAAGTGTTGAAAGCCCTCCCCACGGTGCAGTTTTCTTCGACCCAGGGCCGGGCGTCGCGCGCGGAGCTACAGGACCTGCGGCCGAAGAGCATCTCGATCTCGGGCAGCTCCGTCTATGAAAACCTGTTCGTTCTGGATGGGGTGGGCGTGAATTCGCGGCTGGATGTCAGCAACGGCAATGCGGATCTCGTGCTAAGATGCGCACCGATTCTAAACGAATGCTGCCAGTCGCTGCGCATCTTCCACGACAGTTGTCGTCAAGGTTTTAGGGGCCGCAGTTGGGTTGCAGCCCCTTTGGCGTCACCAACCGTATTTCATCCCGAACTGAGCGCCGTGGCTGATGCTGGCGTCACCGAAGGCGCCGCGATAGCCGATGTTGAGCATCAGGCGCTCGCTCAACGACATTCGTTCTCCAGAGCCAGATTGAGCACGTTGCGCGACCAGGCGTTCAGCGGGACCAGATAGGTCGGGCTCGTCGTCCAATCAGCATAACGTACGCCCTGTTCGCCGATATCCTCGAGCTCATGAAACCACTCGATACGGGCGCTGGGGCGGAATTGGCCGTGGCGACGGATGTCCAGCGTCCATCGCTAGGACGCGCCTAGGTTCACCGATAGGCTCTTCTGCTGGATCTCATCCCAGCTGAGTGCGGACAGGCCGCTACCGGTTTCGATGAAACCGTCCAGGGAGATGTCGCGAGCGTCCAGTCGTGCATAGAGGTCACGGGCCACCCGCTCGCCGTTTTGAACGCGACCGAGGGCGACCGAGGCGAAGCGCACGTCGCCGGACCGATCGCCCTCGGCATAGCTGTCCGCCTGACCGGCCAGTCCCGCAGCCCAGCGACGGGAGGTGAAGTCGAGATCCGCGTAGCCGACCAGGCCATCGACATAGAAGGCCTCGGCCGGACGCCAACTGGCGTAGAAGGCGCCGGTGACGGCCTGGCCGAGGCTCAGCGAGCCGTTGTCGCCGATCCGGGTCTTGTCCTCACCATAGCCGACGCCGGCGCCGACGATCAGCTGATTAGAGATCTTGACGTCCAGACCCACCGTCAGGCCCTGCGTGGTGAAGCGGCTGTCGCTCTGGCCGGTCGCATCCTGACGTCCCCAGTCCACCGAACCGGCGGTCCACAGGCCGACCGGGGCGCCAGCGTCATTCGCGGACTGCGGCGTCGTGTTCAAGCGATCGTCGCTTGCGGCTGTCGGGGTTGCGAGTTGCATTCGGCCAGCCCAGAGGTCCAAGCCCAGCATGTCACGCTCGCGATCGTCGCCCAAGGCGCCGGGATCGAGACGGCGATCCAGTCCCAGCTGACGGCGAAGAGCTTGTCGCGGATCGCGTTCCGCATCAGCGCCGCCCAGTCCCAGGTTCAGGCTCAGACCATTGGACGAGGCGTTGGTCCCGTCGTGCAGATCGCGCAGACGTTGCTGGAAGTTGTTGATCTGAGCGTCAGCGAAGCGACGGGCAGAGTTGACCTGGCTGGTCGCCACTCCTCTGACTTCGGGATCCAGCGACGGATCTGGTCGCGCCTCGACCGTGACGGTCAGGGTGCTGCGGGTCGTGCCGAAGGCGTTGCTGAGGCTGTAGCTGACAATCGCCTCGCCCGTGAAGTCGCCGATCGAGACGAAGGTCAGGTCATAGTCGTTCCCGACCTTGGCGATGCTCGCCTCGCCCGCAGCCGTCGGCCCCATCGAGATCGTGGCGGCGGCGGTGAAGGGTCCGCCTTCGACATCGCTAATCCGAACCGTCACTGGCGCCCCCTGAAGGGTCTGAGCGACCAGAGCCGCTGAAGCCGGCAAGGCGTCGGCCGTCAGGTCGATCCGCCCCGGGGCCGAGGCGCCGAACGGCAGTTCGATGACATAGTCGAGCGAGGTCGCGCCGCCGTTGACGCCGGGCGTGAAGACGAGGCTTAGACCGTTCACAGTGACCGTGCCGAAGTCTGGCGCGCGGGTGATGCGCAGACCTTGGAATTGGTCCCCCACCAATGAGGCTGTCGGCATGAAGGTCACAGAAGCGCCAGAAGTCACTTGCGCCGACAAATCCGGTGCCTTGCCCGCCACCAGGAAGGTGAAGGTCGCCGGCGCAGAATCGCCGCCGGGACCATAGGCCACCACGTTTACCGTGTCCGTGCCCATGAAGTTCGCAGCGGATTTATAGGTCAGTTGATAGGGGCGCGCCGCCTTCGGCGCCGCTGAAGCCTTCAGGGTTGAAGCAGCGGCGCTATCGATAATCTCGGCTAAGCCAAACCGGCTGGCGCCGGTAATTCGGTAACCATCGATTGCGCCCTGACTGATAAGGCTGAGATTGACCGAAGCCGAACCGCCGCCCGGGGCATGAGGCGCCATGACCGGATCGGTCGGTTGTTCCACGACCGGCGGAGACGGCGTCGCTACCGTCACCGTCACTGTGGCCGGAGCCGAAGTCCCGCCGGGTCCTGCGGCGGTATAGGTGAAGCTGTCCGGACCGTAGTAGAGAGGCGCGGGCGTATAGGTGACGATGTCGCCGGCCACGGCGACAGCGCCGTGCGCCGGCCCGCTTGCGACCGCAATGCTGGTGTGAACCCCGGTGACCACGCCGCTGAGGTCGATGACCTGGGGCGTTTCATAGCCCACGCTGGCCGAAGCCGCCGCTGCGACGGGCGCCGACGGCGCGGCCACGGTCACCGTCACTGTGGCCGGAGCCGAGGTCCCGCCAGGCCCTGCGGCGGTATAGGTGAAGCTGTCCGGACCGTAGTAGAGGGGCGGGGCGTATAGATGATCACGTCGCCGGCCACGGCGACAGCGCCGTGCGCCGGCCCGCTTGCGACCGCAATGCTGGTGTGAAACCCGATGATCGCGCCGCTGAGGTCGATGGCCTGGGGCGTCTCATAGCCCACGCCGCCGAAGCCGCCGCTGCGACGGGTGCCGACGGCGCGGCCACGGTCACCGTCACTGTGGCCGGAGCCGAAGTCCCGCCAGGCCCTGTGGCCGTATAGATGAAGCTGTCCGGACCGTAGTAGAGAGGCGCGGGCGTATAGGTGATCACGTCGCCGGCCACGGCGACAACGCCCCCGCTTGCGACCGCAATGCTGGTGTGAACCCCGATGATCGCGCCGCTGAGGTCGATGGCCTGGGACGTCTCATAGCCCACGCCGGCCGAAGTCGCCGCTGCGACGGGCGCCGACGGCGCGGCCACGGTCACCGTCACTGTGGCCGGAGCCGAAGTTCCGCCAGGCCCTGTGGCCGTATAGGTGAAGCTGTCCGGACCGTAGTAGAGAGACGCGGGCGTATAGATGATCACGTCGCCGGCCACGGCGACAACGCCGTGCGCCGGCCAGCTGCCGAGCCCAATGCTCGTGTGAATCCCGGTGATCACGCCGCTGAGGTCGATGGCCTGGGGCGTCTCATAGCCCACGCTGGCCGAAGCCCCCGCTGCGACGGGCGCCGGGGCATAGGTGTACTGATCGGCCAATGACGTGGCGCTGGTTCCACCTGCCGTGGTCACCTGAACGTCGACGGTCCCGGTTCCGGCGGGAGCCGCCGTCGTGATCTGGTTGCTGCTGGTGACTGCATAGGCAAGCACCGCCGTTCCGCCGAACATCACGCTTTTCACATTGGTGAAGTTGGTTCCAGTGATTGTCACTATCGTTCCGCCTGCCGTCGGGCCCGCCCTCGGCGAGAGCGAGGCCACCGTCGGCGCCGCGGCATAGGTGTACTGATCGGCCGATGACGCGGCGCTGGTTCCGCCTGCCGTTCTCACCTGAACGTTCACGGTCCCGGTTCCGGCCGGAGCCGTCGCCGTGATCTGTGTGTCGCTGTTGACCGTATAGCTCGCCGCCGTCCCGCCGAACGTCACCCTCGTTGCGCCGCTGAAGTTGGTTCCGGTGATCGTCACCGTCGTCCCACCTGCAGCCAGGCCTGTCGCTGGCGAAATCGAGGTCACCGTCGGCGCCGCGACATAGGTGTACTGATCCGCCGCCGAGACGGCGCTGGTTCCGCCCGCTGTGGTTACGCGAATGTCCACCGTCCCGGTACCGGCCGGAGCCGTCGCCCAGATCGACGATCCGCTGATCGTATAGCGGGACGCCGCTGTTCCGCCAAACGACACCCCTTCACGTCGGTGAAGTTGGTTCCGGTGATCTGCACCGTCTCACCGCCTGTGGTCGGACCCTCTGCGGGCGAAACCCAGGTCACCGTCGGCGCCGGGATATAGGTGTAAAAACCCCCAATCGACCAGGCGCTGGGCCCGCCCGCGGTGGTCACACGAATGTTCGCCGTTCCGGTTCCGGCTGGAGCTGTCGCCGTGATCTGGGTGTCGCTGTTGACCGTATAGCTCGCCGCCGTCCCGTCGAATGTCACTCCCGTTGCGCCGCTGAAGTTGGTTCCGGTGATCGTCACCGTCGTCCCTCCTGCGGCCGGGCCTTTCGCTGGCGAAATCGAGGTCACTGTCGGCGCCGCGACATAGGTGTACTGATCCGCCGCCGAGACGGCGCCGCCCGCTGTGGTCACGCCAACGTTCACCGTTCCGGTTCCGCTGGAGCCGTCGCCGTGATCTGGGTGTCGCTGTTGACGGCATAGCCGAGCGCCGATTTCTCGCCGAACGTCACTCCCCATGCGTGAGTGAAGTTGGTTCCGATGATCGTCACCTTCGTCCCGGCTGTGGTAGGCCCGGCCGCCGGCGAGATCGAACTCACCGTGGGAGGCGCGACATAGGTGTACTGATCCGCCGATGACGTAGCGCTGGTTCCGCTCGGTGTGGTGACAGTGATGTCATAAGTTCCGGCTGCATTGGCGGGCGTCGTCGCCCAGATCCGGGTGTCGCTCTGAATAGTATAGGTCGCGTTCGTCGCCCCAATTTTCACGGCTCCTGTAGGCTGCGCAAGGAGGAAGCCTGAGCCGCTGATGGACACGGGCGCGCCGCCCGCAGTCGGCCCGACCTTCGGCTCGACCGAGCTCACCGTGGGGGCCGCTATATCGCTCTGCGCGGAGGCAGGCGAAACCAGACCCAACAGCATGATGAGGGATAAGGCCAAGCTGGTCGCCCTCACGCCGAACCGCGCCGTCGCAGCGGCCTCGTCACGATTCCGGACAGCAGCCCGCAGACCGTCAAAAAACCCGCGCGCGACGTCGCCGAATGCCATAATCCCCCCAAGCGGGAACAGGACCCGCAAGCTTCACCTTAAACGCGGCGTCGATGCACGAAACTGATTTACCAGTGGTTTACGATTGTGGCCGTCTTCGCAGAATAGCGTCCCCAAAATTCGCATTGGCTCATCTGTAGCGTCTTACGGATAGAGACGGTCGGGAGAGGGCGCGTTGGGGCGACCTCGGCCAGTTGGAGCCATCCGCCTGTCGTCCAGGCCGCCGATGCGCGTACCGCAGAATTGGCGGCTGATCGCCGCGTCCGTTCTGCTGCCGCTGCTGACCGCTACCGTTTTGTATCTGGCGCATGGCGTCTTCGGCGACGGCGGCGCGACCGTGTTGAGCGCAGGGGCGGATGAGCGCCGCATCGTGACACTGGCGGACGGCTCGACCGTCAGTCTGAGCCCCCACACCGTGGTGCGCGCTGCCTTGGGACGCGATGAGCGCCTGCTGGAGTTGGAGCAGGGCGAGGCCCTGTTCGATGTCGCCCATGACACCCGGCGGCCGTTCCTCGTCGATGTGGGCAGCGGCCAGGTGCGTGCCATCGGCACGCGCTTCAACATCCGCAAGGGTGAGGACGTGGTGGTCACTGTGGTCGAGGGCGTCGTCCGCGTGACGGCCGGCGATCAGGACGGCGACGCCAAGCTGCAGCTGTCCCAGGTCGCCAGCGCCGGCCATCAGGTGCACCTCGGCAAGCGTCGGAACGCGGGCGCTGCCGAAGCGGGCGGCGCCTACCTTTCACCTGCGCGAAAGGTCGATGCTGAACGCTACGCCAGCTGGGTCAATGGCATGTTGCAGTTCAAGGGCGAACCGCTGTCGCAGGTGATCGACGAGCTGAACCGCTATTCGTCGCACAAGATCCGCCTGCCGGATTCATCCATGGCCGACATTCCCATCTACGGCATGTTGCACATCGGCGACGCCGAAGGACTGCAGGCCCTGGTGCAAGATCTGGAGCGCGGTGACCGGCGACGACCTAGACCGGCGTCGTCAGCTCCCTAGGGTTCCACGACGCGTCGCCTGATCGCGCACCTTTCCCAGATCGTCCGTCTCATCGAACCGCGCGCCGGCTGAGCCTTGCCGCTCGCCGACCCATCGTGCCTAGAGTTTCTCGTCATGCCCCGCAATCTTACCTTCGCCATCCTGATCGGGATGCTGCTCGGTGTCGCCGCCGGCTTCTTCTGTCATCAGGCCTTGGGCGACGCCGGCGAGGCGGAGCGGGTCGCCGGCTACTTCTCGATCGTGTCCGACATCTTCCTGAAGATGATCAAGATGATCAGCGCGCCCCTCCCGGAAGAGGATAATCAGTGCGGTGGACGGATGAAGCTGGTGGTCGGCGACGCCGTCACCTCCGCCTGGGGGTGCGAGCAGCAGATGCCGCAACCAGTCGCACCCGCCGCCCGCGCCGACGCTGAATGGGGCGCCGCAGACACAATTTCCTCAGCCAACCGTCCGCTTCCTGGCGATCACGCAATGTCCGCTGCTGGCGCCAACCTGGCTGATACGAGTGCGCGTGCTCGTGTTAATCCGGACGTCTATTTCGGCAGGGATATAAAGCGCATCATAAGCGCCCGTCAGGCGCGAGTATGTCCACGAGGCAGGCCTTGCTCCCGGCGCTCATTATTCTGACTTTGCCTGCCATGCTTGTCGACGCTGAAAAAAGACGGGATTGGCGGCTTGCGGCTTGCGGCTTGCGGCTTGCGGCTTGCGGCTGAGCTAGGGCAGGGCTTCGCCATGCTCGCTGTAGTCGAGGCCCTCGATCTCGGCCTCCGTCTGGACCCTGAGGCCGACTGTATATTTGCAGATCATGAGCACCATGAAGGTGCCCGCTGCGCTCCAGACCATGGCGCCGCCAAGGCCGATGGCCTGTTTCAGGACGGTGGCCCCTTCGGCGGCCGGATTGATGGCGGCATTGGCGAAGACGCCGGTCAGCAGCGCTCCTGCAATTCCCGCGACGCCATGCACCCCGAAGGCGTCCAGGCTGTCGTCATATTTGAGCTTATGCTTGAGCCAGACTGCGCCGGCATAGGCGATCGGACCTGAGATCAGGCCGATCAGGAAGGCGCCCTTAGGGTCGACGAAGCCGGCGGCGGGGGTGATGGCGACCAAGCCGGCCACGACGCCGGTCAGCAGACCCAAAAGAGTTGGTTTCTTCTTCAATGTCCACTCCACCGCAATCCAGCCGACGGCGGCGGCTGCGGGAGCCAGCAGGGTGTTGAAGACGGCGACGGCGGCGATCTCATTGGCGCCCGCGGCCGAGCCGCCGTTGAAGCCCATCCAACCGACAAACAGCAGTCCGGTGCCGATGGCGGTGAAGGCCAGGTTATGAGGGGCCATGTTGTCCCGGCCCCAGCCGTGTCGCGGGCCGAGTACGACGGCGCAGACCAAGCCGGCCACCCCGGCGTTGACGTGAACGACGGCGCCGCCCGCGAAGTCGAGCACGCCCAGTTCTCCCATCCAGCCGCCACCCCAGACCTGATGGCAGATCGGCGCATAGACGATCAGGTGCCACAGGGTGAAGAACAGCACGCTGGCCGAGAATTTGATGCGCTCGGCGAAGGCTCCCGCGATCAGGGCCGGAGTAATGATGGCGAAGGTCAGTTGATAGCCGATCCACAGAAACTCGGGCAGGCCCGGGGTCAGGGCGTGGGCGGTGTGGGTTCCGACCCCGTTGAGAAACAAGGCTTGAAGCCCTCCCACGAAGTTGTTGGCCGCGCCGTTGATCGTACCGAACGACAGGGCGTAGCCGGCGACGAACCATAGGACGGTGACGATCGCCATGGCCGCCGTAGAATGAGCGATGGTGGCGATCAGGTTCTTTTTCCGAACCATGCCGCCGTAGAAGAGGGCCAGGCCCGGCAGCGTCATCATGAGCACCAGGGCCGTCGATGTGAGAATCCAGGCTGTGCCCGAGCCGTCCAGCGCCAAGGGGACCTGGTGTTCCAGTAGGGGCGGCGCGGCCGCCAGGGCTGGCGCCGAAAGCGCAACAGCGAAAAGGCCGCAACAGAATGCTGCGGCCTTGGAAATCGTCTGTGAGGTCATGAGGGTCTCGGGGAGAAGACGCGGGAAAAATGATGTCAGGCGGGCAGGGCGGGCCTGACGCAGGCTTGAGCGGCCTCGCCGGTGGTCGGTTCTGGCGTGATCTCCGCAAGGACGCGTGCGCGCTGCTCCTCCAGCCACGGCGGTTCGCTGCGGAACACAACTGGGTGGAATGATCGCGTTTTTTGCATTTGCGTATTAAAGGGTGCGGCAGCGAAATTGGCAAAAGATTTTTTACAGATCTCGGATATGCGACGCCATATAGGCGTTGTTTACCTAATAATCACCATATAATAGAATATATGATCAAATTGTAGGTTGCGAGTGCGATAATGAAATTCGGAGGTTCAAGGCCGCTGAATAACGGCTTGGCGCTCGCCGGGCGTGCCCCTTTTTGATGTCTTCCTGGGTGAAATCCAGAAAAACGCCCCGGTGGACCAAGCCCAGGGGTCTGGGCAGAAAGTGGACGTTTATCTGGCTGACGGTGAGCGGCGGTGTTGGACGCGAACGGAACTCTGGGTCTTGCCTCCAGGGCAGGAGCCTATTTGCAGGCGGGCTGAAGGGCGAGCCAGGCGCGGGCGGCGTCCGCCGCATCCTCGCGAGCGCCGGGATCGCCGGCGGCGCCCTGGCGCCGAGGGGGCGCGAGCGGCGCGGCGCCGCCCTGGCCGTGGGCGTCGCCATACCGCTGTCCTATCTGACGCTGGCCGGCCAAAAAGGCCGCGCTGCGGCGCATTGGCCAGACCCGCAGCGGGATCGTCGAGGACCTTGTCGTTGCAGGCCTTGGCGTTGCGACGGTCGCTGGTGCGACACGCGCGCGGCGGCCTTAGCCGACCAGCCTCACGGCGTGAGATTTGCACACCGTGAGCCCGATGGTTGCGCGCCTCCCTGGTGAAATGCGAGATCGCACCCGCGCCGATCGGGAGATAGGCGGTCAGGGCGGCTCGGTGCGCCCGGACGCCAAGTGTATCGGGCGTCGCCGGAACAGGGCGGCGCTCAAGCTGTGCGGCGGCGCAAGAGCCCCGCCACCGACGATCAATCAGTCGAATGGGCACCGCTCCGGAGATTCGGCCAGCCACCCATTCTTGCTGATCAGGCGCCTGTGCCAAAGCCCTTCGGACCGCCGGCGCCCGCGGTGCCGTCGCCGCCGGTCGAAGGCGATGGGCTCCGGTCGGCCGGATTGTTGTTCGCCAGCGGGTCTTGATTGGCTCCGCTCTTGCGAGCCTGGCGGCCGGCTTCGACTTCATCGCCGTCCAGGTCGGGCGCTTCGCTGGGATTGCGGTTCGGATCGTTCGGTTGGACGTCGGTCATGGTCATCTCCCTGTTTGTTGCCTGAAACCAAGCGGTGGGAGGTTCACTGGTTCCTACTGCCGCGCTACTTCGCGAGATCGAAACGGCCCAGCGAGAACCGGGGGACTGTTCTCAAGCCGGGCCGCTGATCCCATTGAAGGGATTTGTTGACGGCGAAGCGCCGTGCAAGGTTACCAATCAGGCGGCAGGTACGGGCCGAATCCGGCGCAAACGTACATGCGCGTCTTGACGACATATCCCGCCGGAAGCCAGGGAGACGTTACGAACGGCCCCCCATTGCAACTATCCGACGCGGCATGGATTAGGGTGGTCATGCTGGAGTCTGAGTAGACTTCGTAGGAGTAGGCGATGGGCCAGCAGTTATCGAAGCCGAGGCAATACTGATCTTCACCCGATTGCGCGGCAGCGATGGCTGGCGGCACGGGCGCCGCACCCGCGGCCATAACATTCATCGTGAGCGCAGCCATGGCGACGCCTAAAGCTTTTACGGACATATAACTCTCCCGATGGAGACTATCTCCGGGCGAGAGGATCACAACCTTTACGCGAGCGCGCAACTCACAAGAGTGTTAGCGCGCCAGAAGGTCGCACATGGACGCAGACGACGACATCGACCCTTCAGACGACCCCATCTATCGGGCTGGCGTGCTCATGGGCAGGAACCAGGCTCTGACGGACGTCATGGAGCGCCTGTTCTCGCCGGACGCCGTATCGGCCGAGAAGACCGTCCGCGCCCTTCACGCCCATGGACGAGGTGAGGGTCGAGATGCAGCTCGTGTTCGCAGATTTCGAGGCCGAGGACGACGAAGAAGACGATGAGGCCTAGAGCTTAGCGAGCGCCTTCTCCAGGCGAGCCTGTAGTTTCTCGCGCTGCGCTTCATAGGCCGTCCGTTCCTCTTCCCTGCGCGCTCTAAGGGCTTGCAGCTCTTCATCGAGTCGCCGTGTGGCCTGACCGTGCATGGCGTCGAGGTCGTCCAGGGCGAGTTGGGCTTCCTCCACGCGTTTCCGATCGGCGGCGCTGGGCTGCTTTGTCTCCTTCGCCGCGCCCTTCTTCGGTGCGCTCGCTGGCAGCTTCACGTCGAGCCTGCGCTCAATCACCGTGCCGGGCGAAGACTTGGCGGCGTCAGCGTCGGGGCTGTCGTCGACTTCCTTGGCCAAGCCGGTGGCGAAGAGATCCTGGCCGCTGCCCCAAGCGGCTAGCGCCTTCGGTCGCGAGCTGGCCGCCACGGTGAAGATGTGGAAGCCGACCGACCATTCGAACAGCTTGAGCCGCGGAGCCATCAGGTCGGATCCGCAAGCGGCGGCCTGGGCAGTTCGCGTGCACCCTCCGGCTCGGCGACGCCAGGCGGTGATGGCTCCGTACCGGCGGCGTCCTCGATCTTCTTCATCTGTGTGGCGTCGTCGTCCAACTCCGGCGGGGCAGGGGGCGGGTCCGATGGTCTCGGCCTGGCCGGACGGGCGGAGATGTTCTCCTGGCCGACGCCGTGTTCCGCTGGATCGCCCCTCTATACCGTGTCGGCTGTGACCGGCGTCAGGTCGCCGTCCACGTTGTTGAGGTGTTCAGGGGGATCACGTGGTGTCTCGGTCATGGCTCTCTCCTCTTTTGCTCAGGAGAGAAGTTGAGGGGCGAGGAGGCGTTCCAGAACCTGGCGTCATGACTGTCTCGCCGGTGTTCTCCTCGCCTATGCCCACCAACGCGAATTACGGCAGGGATGGCCGTCGCGCCGAGTTGCAAAGGTGATGCTGCCCTTCCAAGGCTTGGATCCGAGATCGTGGGAGCCAGCCCCGATCGACTTTGCTGAGGCCGTGTCCTACGGCCGTGTCTCGAAACGAAGATCGCCAGCGCGAAAGAGGATTCGGCTCCCGAACGCCAGCAGCCAGCACCCGAATCCGCCATAGAGCGTCACCCACCCGAATCCGGCGCTAAGCGCCTGCCGGGCCAGGCTTGCGTCGAGCCCTACATCGAGGTTGCCAGCGGCGATGCGTTCCGCGATCTGATGCAACTCGCCCACGGCGACCGTCGCGTTCAGGTGAGCCAATACGCCGTTGAACAGGATCGCACCCATGACGGCGATGTTGACGGCGAGGGTGATCATTCGCGCGCTCATGTCGAGTCCGGACGCCATGCCGGCGCGGTCAGTGGAAACCGCGCCCGTGGCGGTGTTGGTGACAGGAGTGTTGGTCAGTCCCAGGCCGACGCCCGCGAGCACCAGACCCGGCGCCGGAAGCGGCCAGCCCGCCCCGGTCAGTTCGAGCGAAAGCCGCATCATCAGCAGGCCGCCTCCGATGGCGAAGAGGCCTACGGGAATGACCCGGCCAGCGCCGAAACGTAGCGAGAGCTTTTCGGCCAGCGGCGGCGCCGCCAGCGTGGGCAAAGTATAGGCAAGAAGGGCCAGGCCCACGCCCATCGACGAAAGGTCCAGCCCGGCATGGAACCAGGTCGGCAGATAAATGATCAGCGGCCAGAAGCTCAGGTTCATTCCCACTGCGCCGAGCAGAGCGCCTGAGAAGGACGGAATGCGGAAGACGTCAAAGTCGAACATCGGTTGGCCTAGCATCAGGCTCCTAGCGGAGCGCTGTCATGTCCATTCGCGGCCCCCTGCGACGCCGGTCAGGTGCAGGGCGCCCTTGCGCCTGTCCAACCTCTCACCGCCGCACGCAAGCGTTGGGTATTGATCGCCACGGTCCTGGGGTCCAGCCGACCTTCATCGACGGCTCAGCGCTGGGCGTGGCCCTGCCGGCCATCCAAGGCGATCTCGGAGCCGGTCAGGCTGCTGTCCAGTGGATCTCCAACGCCTATCTGCTGATGCTCGGTGCGCTGGTGCTTATCGGTGGCGCGGGGGGCGGCCGGTTCGGACGCCGCCGGATTTTTCTGATTGATGTGAACATCTTCGCTCTCGCCTCAGTCGCCTGCGGTCTGGCGCCGACGGTCGAGTTGTTGATCGGCGGTCGTGCCCTGCAGGGCATTGGAGCGTCCCTGCTGCAGCCTCGGAACTCAAGTCTGTCGGGGAAGGACGGTGGATGCTTGACTGGGAGGTGCGGCGCAGGCCGTAAGGCGTCCAACGCCGCGCATTGACGAGGTAGCCGCCCCTGAGCTGAAGTCGTCGCCGCCAGCCCTTCCTGCTACACGAGAAAATCGGCTTCAGGGCGAGGGCGCGGAAGAGGGGACTGATCTTGCATCTGCAATCGGTGGATCGGCATTTGGGCCTTCGAGATCAAGCAACTTCGCCAGGAAGGCGGTCAGACTCGCGACGAGGTTGCGCGGAGAACGGGTCTCGACATCGATCAGATCGAGCGACTGGAGCGAGGGTCCTATCGGGTAGGCGCCGCAGTGCTGTGGCTGCTGTCTGCTGCGCTCGGCGTGGAACCTGGACAGTTCTATGAAGGCTTGCCGCCGCCTTTAGATATCATCACAATGTAACATTGTTACATATGGACAGGGTTTACGATTCGGACACACGCTCCACGTGTTAACCATGGCCGTGGCGCCGTGAGCGGCGCGGCGGCCGTCCTTGTGGAGGGGACTATGCCGGTTGCGATCTCGTTCGACGATGCTGTTGCGGGCGTGTTGGAGTATTCCGAAAACGCAGATGCCTACGAGACGGTCGAACGGCTCGAGCGGCTCATTCTCACCCACACGCCGGTCACCCCGTCGGAAGCCGCCGGGATGCTCAAGGTCGCTGTCGAGAACCTGCTGATCGGAGGGCGGAGCGATGGCCTCGATGTTGGGGCCGTCGTTATCGTCAGAGATTTCCTTCTGCGAACAATCTAGAGGTCGGCCGGGTTGTTTGACGTGTAAACACCCTTTTAGGTTGTTTGGAGCATTCTTTCGTCAGGAGGCGGGAGGATGCATATGCGCAAGCTTGCCGAGTCGAAGAAGCGCCGGGCGGGCGCGGCGGCGATCGAGTTCGCCATCGTAGGTCCCCTCTTCTTTTTGCTGGTGGTGGGAATGATCGTCTACGGCGGCTGGCTGTGGATGGCGCATTCGGTCCAGTCAGCGGTCTCCGAGGGAGCGCGGGCGGCGGTGGCGGGTCTGGATCAACCTGAACGCGAGCGTCTCGCCCGCGAGACGGTCGATGCGCAGTTGAAGGCGCTGGGTCTCAGGACAGCCGATGCGGTGGTGTCGGTGAGAAGCGACGGAACATTCTTCCGTGTCGAGGCCGCGTATGACGCTCGGCGCCATCCGATCATGGCCCTGTCGCCCCTGACGGTGCCGCCTCCCTCGACCATCCGGCGTACGGCGGCGATCCAGGTGGGCGAATGACACGCTCTTTTTATGCGGCGATCAGCCGGCGCCTGGCTCGTGATCGTCGCGGCGGAGTGGCGGTCATGGCGGCGTTGTTCGGCGGTCTGATTTGCGTTTGCGCCGCCTTGGCCGTCGACGCCGGCGTCATCTTCCTGAAGGGAAGGGAGGTCCAGAGCGCCGCCGATCTTTCGGCCCTGGCGGCGGCGGGCCAACTCGCGAAGGCGGGTGATGCGGGCGAAGCCACGGCGCGGGCGAGATCTGCAGGACCTCAGACGCTTCGGGTGGAAGTGGGCGTCTACACGCCTGATCCGCGCCTTCGTCCGGCTGAACGCTTTGCGCTCGGAGGCGAGGACCCGAACGCCGCCCGGGTGGAGATTTCAGCGCCCGCGTCGCTGTTCTTCGGACGCATGATCCTCGGCAGGAACAGCGTCACGGTGACGAAGCGAGCGGTCGCGGCGCGCCCCGGCGGCCCCCCGACGGCCATGTTCTCCATCGGATCGCGCCTGGCGTCGCTGGATGGCGGCCTAGCCAACAGCCTGTTGTCCGCCCTACTGGGAAGTCGCGTGTCTCTGACCGTCATGGACTATCTGCTCTGGCGGACACGCAGATCAATCTTCTGCAGTTTTCGGACGCTCTTGCGACCGAACTGGGCGTGACTGCGGGCGACTATGACGCCTTGCTAAGGCAGGAGGTGGAGGCCGGTCGGGTCCTCAAGGCGCTGGAGGCGGTGGTGGGAGCCGATAGCAGGAGCATCCTCGGAAAGCTGACCCGTGCGCCTGCCGACGCCAGGTTGAAGTTGGGCGAACTGATCGGGGTGGAGGCGGATGCGCGCACGGGTCTGCGCGATCGATTGAATGCTGAGGTTTCAGCGCTGGATCTCCTCATGGCGACCCTTCAGACCGCCAATCAGGATCGCCAGCTCGGCTTGGACCTCGGCGCGCGGACAGGATTGGCCGACCTCAACGTCATGCTCGCTATCGGCGAACGACCGAACCGGTCGCCCTGGTTGACAGTGACGGCCAGGGGCGAACCAATCGTAAGGACGGTGCAGACCCGTCTCTATATCAAGGCCCCCACTGCGCAGGCCCTTTCTGGTCTGGCGCAGGTGAAGCTGCCGGTTCTGGTCGAGGTCGCAGCCTCGGAGGCCCGTCTGAAACGCATCGACTGCAGCCGATCGCCTTCCGCTGTTCTGCAGGTGCGGCCCGGCGCGATCAATGAAACCCGCCTCAAGGATTTCAAGGCTGAGTTGACGACCGCCCCCGCCACCCTGGTTTCGGTTCTCGGTCTGGTTACGGTTAAGGCCAAGGCGGATATCGAGATCGCGGACCTGGATTGGCAAGACGTATCGTTTACCGCAGCGGACGTCGAAGCGCGGACCGTGAAGACTATTCGGTCCCGCGGTTTCGTAAACGGCTTTATCGTGAGTTTGCTGCAGCGTCTGGAGGTCGATCTTGACGTTATCGGGCTTGGCATCGGCCTTGGCGACATCGTGCGGGCGTTAGGCGTCCTGCTGACCCCGCTGGGACCGGTCCTGGACGGCGTGGTTCAGCCGTTGCTGAAACTACTGGGCGTCGGCCTGGGGGAGGCGGACGTGCAGGTCCATGGCGTTCGCTGCCCTGGTCAAGGGCTCAGCCCGCCCCAACTCGTGGGATAGGCGCATTCTTGAATCTGGAAACGACGAGGAGAAGGGCCATGTCGATCAGGGTGCTGTCGGACGAGGATTACAATAAGCTCTGCACTTGGGGGATGACGGCGTGCCTTCCTTTGCTGCCTGGGGAGACGATGAAGAATCTGATCGAGAGGATGAGGCAGAGCAATATCGCCTGCGTGAAAGCGTGGTACGGCGACCCGGCGACCGACCAGATCGGGCCATGGGAGTTTAACCCGGACAGCTGCGACCTGCTCGAGATTCTGGAGATAATCGGCGCCTACGACTATAATATCGATGTGGAATGTGAGGGGCTGGCTATTGCGAGGCGCTTCCTCGACTACATACGTGAGGGGCCGACGCGGTGTCGCAAAGTGCGACCCTTACCCCGGTCGCCGTCGCCGAAGGATGAGACTGGTCGGGCCAAACCGCCCGATGCTTCGGCGCAATGGAATGGCAGTCGCTAAACACGCGATATAGACGGCGCATGTTCTCTGCATTAGCCCAAAAAAGGGCAGGGAGTTTGCAGAGATGCCTGAGCGGCTGAGCGCGCGACAAAGACAGTGCCTGCTTCTTACGCGGCATTACAGCACGAAGCAGATCGCCCATCAGATGGGCATTTCCGAGTCGACCGCCAAGAAACACATTCATGAGGCCTGCCAGCGCCTGGGAGTGAATACGCGTAAGGCCGCCTTGGCCATCCTGGAACGAAACGTACCAGGGGGCACGATACACCCCATGGCGTCGTGGCCGGGGAATGAGCCTGCTGCCGCCGTCAACACGGAGGCGGGGCATGGCGGACAGGATCAACGAACTCCCCTACTGGACCTGGGCGCAACTGGAGGCGGCCCTCGAGAGTTTCGGAACCACGAAGTCCGATCCGCTGCATCAGTACCTGCTGGACGGTCTACGCGAACCACATCTCGCGGCCTCGCCGGAGACGTTGCTGAAAGAGTATCTGTCGGCGGTGGTTCTGCTGGCTCTGCGCGGGCGGGATATCGGCCTCCCCCAGGAAATCCCCTGGCACGCCTTGCCCTCGTCTTCCTGTTGATCGCGGCGAGCGCCCTGCTTTTCAGCGCGGTCGCAAGCATCGTCATCCGCGATCAGGCACGTCTACAGGCGGCTGATCGCGCCCCTAAAGCGCCTCGCACCGTCGAGGTCCCATTTCCCGGTATGCCGGGAGGAGCGAAGACACATGAACAAAGACACATTCGGCGTTGAGCTGGCTCGCCAGCTTTTTGTTGCAGAACGCGCACTCGACATGGCGATCGCTGAAACCAACGACCTGGCCTCGCTGATGACGCGCGGCCGCATCCGTCATCGCATTTCGGCGATCGTCGGCCAGGAGGCTCTTGAAGACGTCGGCGCACTGGTCGCCGGCCTGACCTCGGTCCGCAACCGGATCGTGAGCGCCCATATGGCTCTCAAGCGCGATGCCGAAGAGATCGGCATCGGCTGGCAAGCGGCGGGGCCAGAACGTAAGCCGGACGAGGACGGGCCGGTGATAAAAACAGGAAGGCTGCAGGTTGTCGCCTAAAGCCAGGGCCGCAGCGGGGGCGGCATGATCTATCTGGCTTTATGGGGCCTGTGCCTGGGATTGACGGCTGTATGCTGGCGCCTCGGGCGGCGTTCCGGAGCGTCGGGCGGCCGGTATGATGCTGGCCGCCTACGCCCTGTCTGTCCTCTTGGACGGCGTTCGTATCGAAGGGCTGAAAGTCGCTGTCGTGACGGCTGATGTCCTGCTGGCGAGCGGTTTCCTCTGGCTTGCAATGACATGGCGTCGGTGGTGGCTCATGTTCGCGGCCGCCAACGCCCTTTTGGTGGTCATCGCCCATATTTCCGTATTCCTGGAGCCGAGCATTCATCAGCGGGCCTATATTGCCTATCGGATGCTCCCGGGGCTGGCTATTCCCTTGGCGGCAGGTCTGGGCGCCTGGGAGCGCTGGCTGGCAGGGGAGAGGACACCGGGCGGCTGGTTGCGGTGGTCTGCCTCTTAGCCTAGCGTTGCTGAGTGGAGCATGCGGAGGGCGTGTTGAAGCGATCGGCGACAGAGTTCGATAAGGAACTTGGGGCCCAGATAAGGGGCGTTCGCATAGCCGCCGGCCTGACTCAATCGGACCTGGCGCGCGGAGTTGGACTGACCTTCCAGCAAATTCAGAAGTACGAACAAGGTAGCAATCGCGTTTCCGCGAGCATGCTGTTGCAACTGGGAAAGGCGCTAAATGCGGATTTCAGCGCCCTGGTGGCGCCACAAGGCACCTCGCCTGCGGAGACGATTCTTTGTAGTAACGAGCTGAGGCTGCTTGATAATTTTGGAAAACTTGATGGCAAACGCCAGCGTATGGTCCTCGATCTCGTAAATTGCATGGCCGAAGATCTCGAGAGAGGCGCTTAGAGAGAAGTGTTCCCAATTGGTTGTGCTGAAGGCGAGTTTTTAAGAAGTCGATAGACAGTAAAAGTCCGCGGCATCGCGAATAATTGATGTCGTCGATTTTGCTTGTTAATTTTCAGCTCCTAAGAAATGTGTCGGTCTGTGCGGAGGTGGTTTTTAAGGGCGGCTGATAATTTCGTAACTATTTCATATGATTATGCATTTACATTTAATCGAGTGGGAGTGAGTGGGAAGGGCGGCGAACTCCAGTCGTCGCCCTGTCTCTGCCTCTGGGAAATGTCCGGCGAGTAAAATGATGACCACCAGTGAAAAGATCTATTCGGGCAAGACAAAAGATCTGTATGCCCTGTCGAACGGCAATATACTTCTTGCCTTCAAGGACGACGTCACTGGTTCGGATGGCGTAATTGACCCAGGCGCCAATACCGTTATCGGTCAGGTTGAGGGCAAGGGACGGAAGTCTCTCGCCATGACGGATTACTTCTTCAAGCGCCTTCACGCCGCCGGTGTCGCCACCCACCTCGTCCATGTCGATCTCGAGAAGGGCGCCATGGAAGTTCGCCGGGCCGAGCCGCTGGGCAAGGATGTCAGCGGGGCGGGGGGCTTTGAGTTTGTCTGTCGAACCCGCCCCTGGGGCAGCTTCATCCGCCGTTACCAGCAATACATTCGGGACACGGGGCGACCGCTCGACTATCTCGTCGAGATCACGATCAAGGACGATGAACGCGGCGACCCGCTCATCAACGATGACGCCATTATCGCCCTCGACCTCTTGAGCCCGGCCCATCTTGAGCAGGCCAAGCAGATGACACGCCATGTGTGCCGCATCGTCGAAGCTGATCTACGTGAAAAGGGCCTTACCCTGATCGACATGAAGATCGAAATCGGTCTGGTCGACGGTGAGGTCGTGGTTATCGACGAAATCTCCGCCGACGCCATGCGGGTCATGGATGAGGCGGGCAAGGTGCTGGATCACGCCGTAGTGTATGAAAGACTGATCCATTAGTGCAGAAGCATCAGCTTCAGCTTGATCTGCTGAGGCTGGTGCGGCGGCGGGTTCACCGGGCTTCAGGTCCGATGCCGGCCCTGATCCGGTCCTGGCGCCCCGCTATCGACGCCATACCTCTTCTCCTTCCTTGTAGGCAGCCTGGACCTTGATCCCCGCCAGCCTGTCGGGATCGATGGTCAGGGGGTTGGCGTCCAGCAGAGCCAGGTCGGCCAGTTTGCCGACGGCCAACGATCCCTTTCTGTCGTCCTCATAGTGCTGCCAGGCGGCCCACAAGGTCATGGCCTTCAGGGCGATGTCGACCGGCACGCATTCGTCCGCGCCCAGGATGTCGCCCGAGCGGGTGCGGCGCGTGACGGTGGCGGACAGGACGCGCATGGAATCGGGGTTGGCCACGGGCGCGTCGTGGTGAGTGGTGAAGCGCATGCCGCGACGCAGCACGGAATGGCAGGGCGAGATGATCTCGGCCCGGCGCGGCCCCAGAACTGAAGCCCGATGATAGTCGCCCCAGTAGAAGGTGTGCATGGGGAAGAGCGACGGCACGACGCCCAGCGTCTTCAGGTCGTCCAGTTGATCCATGCGCGTGGTCTGGCCGTGGATCAGGACCGGGCGGCGGTCCTTGGCGCCGTGCTTGACCGTCGCCTCGCGGACCGCCCCGATCAGCAGGTCGATGGCGGCGTCGCCGTTGGCGTGGACTTCGATCTGCCAGTCGTTTCTGAAGGCCAGTTCGACGGCGTCCAGCGCCTGTTGCTCGGTCACGGCGGGATAGCCGCGATAGGAGGCGGGCTTGCCTTCGGGCGGGACATAGTAGGGTTGTGACAGCCAGGCGGTCTTGCCCTGGGGGGAGCCGTCCAGCGTCAGCTTGACCCCGCCGATGCGATACTTGCCGACATAGTTCCTGCGATACAGCGGCGTGGCCATGACGTCGGTGGAGGTCAGGATATCGGGGAAGGACAGGATGTCGATGGGCAGTTCGCCACGCTCGGCCAGCATGGCGATCATGCGGCAGGTGTCGGTCGAGGAGCGCCCGTCCTGGGCGGTCGTATAGCCGAAGCTGGAATAGAAGCGCGCGCCCTCGCGGATCATCTCCAGGTTGGCCTGAAGGTCCAGGCGAGCGAACAGGGTGCCCATGACGGTGAACAGGGCGGTTTCCTCCATGACCCCGTTGGGTTGCTGCGAACCGTTCTTGCGGCGGAAGGCGCCGCCGTCGGGATCGGGCGTCGAGGCGGTCACGCCCGCTGCGGCGAGGGCTGCGCCGTTGGCGGCGCCCAGATGTCCGGACTGATGCAGGAACAGGATCGGCACGGTGTCGGATATGGCGTCCAGCTCCTCGCCGGTGGGGTGACGATGTTCCTTCAGCTGGGAGTCGTCATAGCCGAAGCCGATGACCAGTTGGGTGTCGCGGACCAGGGCTTCGTGCGCGTTCATCCAGTCGCGGGTGATGCGCTGCAGGGCGGGGATGTCGTCGCCCTGACCGTCCGGCGCGGGCAGCAGGTTGGCGTAGCGCGCCTGTAGCCCGACCATGGCGACATGACCGTGCGGATCAAAGAAGCCCGGCAGCAGGGTGCGGCCGTCGAGGTTCACTGTGCGCGCGCCTCGACCCGCTGCTGCGCGGGCGGCGTCCAGCGAGCCGACGGCGACGATGACGCCGTTGCGCACGGCCACCGCTTCGGCGGTCGGCATGGCGTCGTCGATGGTCAGGATGGGGCCGCCGGTGAAGACGGCGGCCGATGCGTCACGCGCGGTCTGGGCCATGCTGCGGTCTCCGATGAGGGAGGCGCCGGCCAGGGCGCCGGCTCCGGCCAGAAGGGTGCGGCGGCTGGTCGGGGGGATGAGCAGGGTCATGGACGCCTCGTTCAGCTCAGTAGTTGGCGATCAGATTGATATAGGCGCCGGTCCAGATGGGCGGGTCGGCGACAATGGACTTCATGCCTGCCTGAGGATTGGAGACCGAGAAACCCGTGGTCAGGAACAGGTTCGGCGACACCACGCGGAAATATTCGAGATAGAGGTCATCAGACAGGTGATGGCGCGTGACACCGGTGATGGGGTTGTCCACGTCGTCGCCCTCCACACGGGTCGCCTGGCCGAACTGTATCGGGCTGCGCAACTGGTCGGCGTCGATGCGGTGGATGCGAACCGTGAAGGTGTCGACCGGAGTCGGCGTGATGCTGGCCGCGACTTGCCACGCGTTCACATTGGAATTGATGAAGATCATCGACGACTTGGTCCCCGTCGACCAGGCGGAGGGGTTCCCCTCGTAGTAGAGCGGGTCGAATCGCTCCAGCCGGTCGGTGTCGGGATCGTCGCCGGAAAAGGTCTGGTAGCCGATCGTGAAGGTCGGCTTCCACCGGTGCTCGGCGAAGGTATAGCCGACCTGGGCGCGTCCGGCCCAGGCGCGCATGTTGATCCGGTCGTTGCGCTCGAACGCCAGATCGGCCGCCATGAAGGCGTTGGGCAGGCCGGCCAGCGGGGCCCTGCCGTAGAGGTTGATGAATTCCAGCCCGTCGCGGGCGCCTGGAATGATGGAGGGGACGCCGACCCCGCCGGGCGGCGCCTTGGGGTAGGGGGAGCCCGACTCGATCACCTTGCCCGCTGTCAGGCCGATCAGGGCGTTGGGGTTCGAGTCGTAGCGGATATCCACGCCCGCCAGTCGATTGCCGCTGTCGTTGTCCGGCGACTCATTGGGGTCCAGATAGAAAGCCGTCCCCTTGAACGCGCCGTGGCTGATCGCGCCCAGAGCGGCGAAGCCCCAGGCCTTGCGCGGCCCCAGCTTCAGCGCTCCGCGCGAGAATCCGCTGGAGCCGCCGGCTTCAATCAGCATGCCGGTTCCGGCCTTGAACACGCGCGGGCCGACGGACAGGTCAAAAGTCGTTTCGCCTTCTGCATAGCGCCAGCCCAGATAGCCTTCCTCGAGAGTCACCCGACCGGTGTCGCCGGCGTCGAAGGCGTCGGTTCCGATGGTCATCGAGCCGACGCCGGACAGGCCGCCGTAGAAGGTGGCATGGTCTCCGGCTCGGCGCTCGAACGTCACGCCGGGCTTCAGATAGGCCTCAAACCATTCGGCGTTGGGATCGAAGTCGGTGACGCCCGCCACCGTTTCCCCAAAATCCCAGAACAGATGGTGTTCGACGACAAGGTTTACGCCGCCTTGCAGATGCCCGACGACCGAAAAACCGTCACGCTCATATAGTGTTTCAGGCGGAGGATCCTGAGCCGCTACTGCAGGAGCCGCGCTCCATAAGGCGCAGACGACAAGACTGACCTGGAGAGCGAGTGGAGGCATGGGAACTCCTCCCCTCTACTCTAAGTCAAATCCCCTCGACACGAAAGCAGGCCACGTTCAACCGTAGCTGTAGCGGGTATCCGATGCTGTCGTTCCGAAATGCCTGCCAAGTTCTTCGCAGCAGGCGTTCCAACCTAGACGGGTCGATCCGAAGCGAGATGCAGGGTGTTGTACTGCTCGGTCGGTCCGGGGTACTCGCCGCCGCGATCCTCGCCGACTTCGCGGGCCACGAGGGCGTTGGTCATGGCGTTGAGGCGCAGGATCAGCGCCTTGTGACGCTCGGGTTCGGCGGCCAGGTTGATGATCTCATCCGGGTCGGCCTGGGTGTCGTAGAGCTCCAGGTCGTTGTAGGCCAGAAGTTGCTCCCAGGTCGTCGGCGTATGGTGCTGGCTGGGCGCGAAATAGCGGGCGAACTTGTAGCGGCCGTCGAACACGCCGCGGTGCACGCGGCGCTTCGACAGATCGAAGACCGGGCGGTCCAGATAGTTCTTGTTCGTCCGCTCCCACGACAGCAGGACGCCGTAGTTGAACAGATGCCCTTCCTCGTCGCGTCGAGTGCGGGCGTCGGGCGTCCGCGTCAGGCCCGACAGGTCGTGGCCGACCAGTTGGGGGAAGGTCGCCCTGGCCCAGGTCTCGTCCTTGCCGGCGAAGCCCAGCAGGGTCGGGGCGATGTCGACCGAGCTCATCACCGCCTGGCTGGTCACGCCGCGCGCGCCGTCCGGGTGGGCGATGAACATGGGGACGTTGGTCTCTTCCTTGTAGATGGTGCCGCCCTTCTGACGCATGCCGTGGGCGGCGGCCCGCTCGCCGTGGTCCGAGGTGTAGACGATGACGGTGTCGTCCATCTGGCCCGACTTCTCGAGCGCCCACAGCAGGGTCAGGATGTTCTGGTCCACATCGCGCAGACAGTTGCAGTAGTAGTTGACGAAGCGCAGCCAGGCGGCCTCGTCCTCGCGCGGCATTGCGCCGTAGGTCTTGACGTCCAGGGCCGCGATGCCCCTGTGCGCCTCGGGCTTGGTCGACAGGTCGTCCAGGCGGAAGCTGCGCGGCAGGGGGAAGCCCAGGTCGGTCTGATACAGTTCGTCGCCCGGCTCGGCGCGCATGACCCCGGCCAGGTTCCACACGGCGCGCGTCTCGGCCTGTTCGCCGGTGGCGTCGTAGAACATGATGTCGTGCGGATTGACCAGGTTCACGGCCATGAACCAGGGTTTGTCCTGACGCTTCTTCGGGTCCTTGGCCAGGTCCTGGATCAGCATGGCGGCGTCGCCCGTGACGGCCCGGTCGGTGCGATAGCCGGCCCAGGTCAGGCCGATCTCTTCGCCATAGAAGTTGTAGTCGGAGAAGCCGAACGGCTCCATGGCGTCGGTCGTGTCGGGGAACTCGCGCTGGAAGCCCGGCGCGGCCGTCGGCAGCTTCGACAGGTGCCACTTGCCCTTGTAGGTCGAATAGTAGCCCGCGGCCCGCATCATGCCGCCCAGGGTGTCGATCTCGGGCGTCAGGACGGCGCCCTGTTCGGCGTTGGAATAGACCTTGGTGTTCTGGGTGTGCTGGCCGGTATAGATGACCGCCCGAGACGGCGTGCAGGGCGTGGTGTGCACATGGTAGTTGGGCAGGTGCAGGCTGCGCTCCAGCAACGCCTTGTGCCCCGGAAGGTGGTCCAGCAGCCCTTCAGGATAGGAGCGCAGGCCGAACTCCTGATCCGTCATGATGAAGAGGATGTTCAGCGGCCGGTTCGGGTCGCGCGGCGCGCGCGGCCGGGCGCGCACGGGCGGGGCGACCCCGGCGGCTGCTGCGGCGCCGGCCATGCCGGTCAGAAGGGAACGACGGTCGATCCGGGGCATGTCTCACTCCACTGAATTCCCGGCCGTCTGCGCAGCCTTGGGACGAAAATGATCAGGCGGCCGCCACCTGTACATAGCGGCCGGCGAAATAGGCGAGGGAGGCGTAGGCGAGGGCAGGTCCACCCGCAGAACGTCGCCGATGACGATGCGGTGGCTGCCGTGGTCGACCACATGGGCCTGCTTCAGGTGAATGACGGCGCAGGCGTCGCGCAGGGCCGGCGGGCGGCCGTCCTCGCCGTCGTCCCAGGCGCCGATGGCGAAGCGTTCGCCGCCGCGCACCCCGCCGCCACAGGCGCGCGAGACCGCCTCATGGTCCGAGCCGAGCACGTTGAGCACCAGGTCGGACCCGGCGTCGATGGCCTGGAAGATAGCGGCGTCGCGGTTGATGCAGACCAGCATGGACGGCGGGTCCATGCTGACCTCGCTGACGGCCGTGGCCGCCATGGCGTAGGGGCGGCCCTCGTGCTGGGCCGTGACCACCACGACCGAGCGGACCAGATTACGCAAGGCGCTCTTCAGCGCCGGAGCCAGCATGTCGTCGTCCATGGCGATGTCCTCCCTACGTCTGTTCCGTTGCCGAACATGACGAGGTCGATAGTGCGACGGGAGAATAATATGTCAAGTTACTTTACTATCTAGGCCGCGGCCGCTTCCGATCCCGCCGCCGGAAGGGCCAGCATCACGCTCTGAGCCACGCACAGGGGCTTCTCCAGGCCTTCGCCCTCGATCACGCAGTCGCTGACGATCTGCCAGCCGCCTGCGCGGGGTTCGACCGCCGCCACCGTCTGGCGCAGACGCAGGCGGACGCCGCTCGGGGCGGGATTGACAAAGCGCACCTTGTTGACGCCGACGTTCAGCACCTTGTCGGCGCCCTCGATACGCAGCAGGTCGTCCTGAAGGCGTGGCAGCAATGACAGCGTCAGGAAGCCATGGGCGATGGGACCGCCCATCTCGCGCGAGGCCCGCTCGACGTCGACGTGGATCCACTGATGGTCGTCCGTGGCGTCGGCGAAGCGGTCGATACGGGCCTGGTCCAGGCTCAACCAGTCGGACACGCCGAGATCGCGCCCCGCCAGAGCGGGCAGGTCGGCGAAGGCGACCGAGACGGGCGCGCTCAAGTCCGCGCCTCGCGCGCGACCTTGTTCGGCCCGGCGAAGCCGAACATCCAGGCGGCGATCTTGCGCATCTGGATCTCTTCGGCGCCCTCGGTGATGCGATAGCGGCGGTGGTGGCGATAGATGTGCTCGAACGGCTTGTGGCGCGAATAGCCCATGCCGCCGTGCACCTGCATGGCCGTGTCGGCGGCTTCGCAGACCAGGCGGTTCGCCCAGTAGTTGCACATGGAGACCCGGTCCGAGAGCCTGGAGGCCACCTCGGGCTTGGACATGCGGTCCATCTCCCACGCCGTCTTGCGGATCAGCAGGCGCAGCATCTCGACCTGGGTGGCCAGTTCGACCAGCGGGAACTGGATCGCCTGATTGACCGCCAGCGGCTTGCCGAAGGGCTTGCGCTCGCGCGCATACTTCACCGCCTCGCGGATGCAGAAATCGGCGGCGCCCAGGGACGAGGCGGCCTGGCGGATGCGGTTCTCGTGGACGAAATGCTGGGCCAGCTCCAGCCCGCCGCCCAGGGGGCCGAACAGGGCGTCGTCGGGAACCCAGACGTCGGTGAAGCTGACGCGCGGGTGGTCGGTCGGCATGTTGAAGGTCCAGAGATACTCCTCGACCTTGACCCCCGGCGCTTCGGCCGGGACCAGGAAGCAACTGATGCCCTTGGCGTCGCCCGCTTCGCCCGAGGTGCGGGCGAAGACCATGACGTGGGTCGCCACGTGCATCCCCGTGGTCCACATCTTCTCGCCGTGGATGCGCCAGCCGGGCTTGCCGTCGCGGGTCTGGGGCTCGGCGACGGTGTCCATGTGGGTGGCGTCGGAGCCATGCTCGGGCTCGGTCAGGCCGAAGCAGACCGAGCGGGTGCTGTCGAGCATCCCGGCGATGAACTCGTCCTTCTGCGCCTGCGTGCCGAAGTCGCGGAACATCAGCACCTGCGGATAGTTGGCGACGATCGAATGCTCGTTCTGCAGGTCGTTGTGCAGGCCCAGGCCCTTGGCGGCGAAATGCTCGCGGATCACGGCCATGGCCAGGTTGGAGCCGTCCTCGCCGCCGAACTCGGCGGGCAGGGCGAAGCGCAGGTGGCCGGCGGCGTCGGCGCGACGCTTGGCCTCGCCCAGCAGGGCCTCCCACTCGTGGCGCGGCAGGCCGCCGTTGTCGAAGTCGGTGCGCGCCCATTCGCGACGGTGGTCGAAGAAGCGCTCATTGTCGTCCTGCGCCTGCAGGGGTGCGATCTCGGCGGCGATGAAGGCGTCCAGTTCCGCCAGGTAGTGGGTGATCTCGGCGGGCAGTTCGAAGTCCATGCGCGCTCCTCCTCATGTCTGCAGGGAGCCTATGTCGGAGCAGGAATAACGTAAAGCAATTTGACAAACATTCGCCGCGGGTATGGAGTTCGAACCAACCTAGGAACGTCAGGAAGGATGAGACCCATGGCCATGCCAGCCACCACCGAGAGCGGACTGCGCTCGTTGCATCACGCGGCGTTCCGCTGCCGCGACGCTGAACAGACACGCTGGTTCTATGAGGACGTTCTGGGACTGAAGGCTTCGGCCGGGATCGTGCTGGACGAGGTGCCGGGGACGCATGAGCCGACGCCCTACATGCACATCTTCTTTGAGATGGGGGACGGCAATTTCGTCGCCTTCTTCGACGCGCCCTCGACCGCCGATCCGTCCTGGTTCAAGCGCAAGGACAGCTTCGACATGCATATCGCCATCCAGGCGCGCGACGAGGCGCACATGCTGGAGATGCAGCAGCGCATCCGCGACCACGGCGTCAGCTGCCTGGGCCCGGTCGAGCATCATTTCGTGCGCTCGGTCTACATGTACGACCCCAACGGCATCCAGGTGGAGATCACCACCCGCACGGCCGACCACGACCGCATCCTGGGCGAGGAGGGCGCCGCCCTGCCGCAGGTGCTGAAGGACTGGACCGCCCAGACCCGCGCCGAAAAGGAGGCCAAGTTCGGCGCCGAGGCCCTGGACCGCCGCGGCAAGCCCCAGTCGGAGCTCAAGGGATGAGCGACGCGTCCGTGAAGAAGAAATACCAGCGCATTCCCTATCTGATTGTCTTTAAGGAACAGGCGACGTTCAAGGATACCTATGGCGGGGCCGAGGGCGCGGTAGCGCTGGAGGCGCATCTGCTGAAGCCGGACACGCCGTCCGACACGGTGGTGATCATGATGCACCCGATCGGCGGCGGCGCCTGGCTGCCGCTTCCGGCGGCCCTGGCCAAGCAGGGCGTCCACGTCATCTATTGCAACAGCCGCTATCGGGGCATCGACAACGCCCTGATCATGGAGAAATGCGCGCTCGATCTGGGCGCCTGCGTCCGCGACGCCAAGGAACGGCTGGGCTATGACAAGGTGATCCTGGGCGGTTGGTCGGGGGGCGGCGCGCTGTCGCTGTTCTATCAGGCCGAGGCCGAGAACCCGACGGTGACCGAGACGCCGGCCGGGGATCCGATCGACCTGACCCAGGCGAATCTGATCCCGGCGGACGGCATCGCCCTTCTGGCCGCGCACCTGTCGCGCAACCTGACCCTGACCGAGTGGATCGACCCCTCGATCAGCGACGAGAGCCGCCCGTTCGACCGCGATCCCGAACTGAACATCTACGACCCGGCCAACCCGAACCAGGCGCCCTATTCGCCTGAGTTCATCGTCCGCTATCGCGAGGCCCAGGTGGCCCGCAACCGCCGCATCACCGCCTGGGTGAAGGCCCAGCTGGCCGATCTGAA
The DNA here is from genome assembly GCF_059579685.1 of Brevundimonas sp. SS2672. Taxonomy (NCBI): domain Bacteria; kingdom Pseudomonadati; phylum Pseudomonadota; class Alphaproteobacteria; order Caulobacterales; family Caulobacteraceae; genus Brevundimonas; species Brevundimonas sp. SS2672. The sequence continues at coordinate 1,023,630 of NZ_CM184201.1, forward strand.
GGCGCAAGGGTTGCACAACCACGAGCGCGGCTTCGTGGTGCAGGGCACCATGGCCGACCCGCGTTTCATCGACGAAACGCTGGAGCCCAGCGACCGCCGTCCCAACTACTGCATGTTGGGCGATCCGGTGGTGGTGAACGATGGCCCGGTGGGGCTGGCGCGGTTCTCGACGCTGCGGTCGTGGCTGTCGCAATGGTCCTATGACGACTCCAACGCCGACGGGCTGAAGTGCGCCGCGCGCATCAGCGTGCCCATGCTGGTCATCGAGAACAGCGCTGACGACGCCTGCACCCCCAGCCACGCCGCACGCCTCATGGAAGCGGCCGTCAAGGCGCCGCAGACCCATGCGGTCATCAAGGGCGCCAACCACTACTACTCCGGTCAGCCGGACAAGGCGGCGGAGGGGGCGGCGGTCTTCGTCGACTGGATGAAGGCGACGTTCTGACGTCTGGCGACAATCGGACATGGCGGCGGCCGCTCCTTTCGGGAGCGGCCGTTTTCCTGTCTGGCTCAAGCCCGCTGTCGGCGGAGCGCAAAAGAAAGACCGGAGCGTCGGTCGACGCTCCGGTCAGTGTGCCGCAAGCCTTGCTCAGGCGCCGGACAGGATCAGTAGCGCAGGCCCAGTTGGATCGAGACGACCCGGCCCGGATCGACCACATAGGTCTGGGAGCCCGCCAGGAAGGGGGTGCCGAACGAGTGGGACGCGGTCCATTCGTTCGTCAGGTTCCGGCCGATCAGGGCCAGGGTCCAGCGATCGTCAGCCGACACCAGACCCAGCCGCAGGTCCGCCTTGGCGAACCCCTCCTGATAGGACAGCGGGCTGAGGTTCTCTTCCAGATAGGTTCCGCTGCGACCGCGCACCGTGGCGTCAGCCTGGATCCGCATCCCGTTGTCCAGCGGATGGTCGACGTTCAGTGTCAGGGCGCCCGACCATTTGGGCGCGCGCGGCAGGCGGGTGCCGCCGATGTCCTCGACGCAGTTGGCCGGCGGAGCCACGCCGTTCCGGTAGATGCAGGGCGCCGTCGGATAGGAGTCGTATTTGGCGTCGTTGTAGGCGGCCGAACCCGACAGGCTGATCGACGGGGTGAGGCGCAGCGTGCCCTCCACCTCGAACCCCTTGCTCTTGGCGCTGGCGGCGTTGGAGGTGATGAAGGCGTTGGTCGCGGCGTTGAAGCCCGACACCTGCAGGTCGTCGAACTCGGAGGTGTAGGCCGCCAGGTTCACCGTCGCCCGGCCGTCCAGCAGCGTCAGCTTGGTCCCGATCTCGATGGACTGAGAGGTTTCGCCCTCGAACTGGAACGAGATCCTGCCCGCCCGTCGACTGGGCGCCGACGAAGCCGCCGGCCTTCGAGCCCTTGGCGTAGGAGGCGTAGAACATCATGTCCCGGTCGACCACGTACTGGACCTGCACCGACGGATCGAGCTGACTTTCGCTGCGCTGGCCGTGGAGGGGCGTGTTGACCCAGGTCGGCGGCACGGTGCCGGTCGTGGAACGCGTCTGGTCGGCGGACTTGTCCTCCCAGGTCTGGCGCAGGCCGGCGGTCAGCTTCCAGTGGTCGTTGAAGGCGTAGGTCGCCTGACCGTAGATCGAGTAGCTCTCATTGGTCTGGTTGAACAAACGATCGCTGGCGCCGTCGAACGGCCCCATCAGAACATGGGAGTTCTGATGCATGTCGATCTCGTTCCGGTGGGCGTAGGCGCCCACGATCCAGGTCAGCGGCCCCTCGTTGGACGAGGTCAGGCGCAGTTCCTGGGAGATCTGGTTGAAGTCTTCCTGGAAGACCGTGCGCAACAGCGGCGTGGTGGTGAAGTCGCTGTCGATCTGCTTGTCGTAGTCGAAGGCCGAATAGGCGGTGATGGAGGTCAGGGTCACGCCGTTGGCGAAATCCTTGTTGACCGTCAGCACGGCGTTGAAGCTGTTGGTGTCGTCATAGTCCGGCGCGCCCGGCGTGGTCGCGCGGGTGAAGGATTTGGAGCCGCCGGGGGCGACGGTGCTCATCGGCTGACCGGTCAGCTCCTGACGCGCGCCTTCCAGCTTCAGCCGGAAGGACAGGGTGTCGCTGGCCAGATAGTCGATGACGGCGCGGCCGATCAGATCCTCGCGGCCGGGATTGTGGTCGCCGGTGGTCGTGTTCTCCAGCCACCCTTCGTTGTCGCTGTATTTGCCGGCCAGGCGAACCAGCAGCTTGTCCGTGACGGGGCCGGAGATGATCTGGGTGATCTCGAAGCCGTTGTCGCCCTCGACCGTGCCGGTGATGGTGGTCGCCAGTTCGCGCTCGGCGCGCGGACCGTTTGAGGTGATGTTGATGGCCCCGGCGGCGGTGTTCTTGCCGAACAGGGCGCCCTGGGCGCCGCGCAGCACCTCGACGCTGGCGACGTCCAAGAAGGGGGCGGCGAACTGGCGGCCGCGCCCGGCGTAGGCGCCGTCGACGAACAGGCCGACCGACTGCTCGAAGGCCAGGTTGCCGGGCGAAGAGCCGATACCGCGGATATAGATGGCGTTGTTGCCCGGCGTGGCCTGGATATGCAGGTTCGGCACCGAGCCCGACAGGGATTCCAGGTTGCGCACGTCCTGGCTCGCCAGCTCCTCGCCGCTGGTGACGTTGACCGAGATCGGCACGTCCTGCAGGCGTTCGGTGCGTTTGCGCGCGGTGACTAGGATGTCGGCGACGGTGGTGGCGTCCTGGACGGCGGGCGTATCCGACATCGCTGGACCGCCGGTCTGAGCCCCGGTCTGAGCCCCGGTCTGAGCCATGGCGGCGGTGCTGAGAACCAGGCTGCTCGACGCGAGCAGCATCACATAACGATAGCGCATGCGTATTCCTCCCCATGCGGCTCCGGTCTGAAGTCGGAGCTGTGTTGGCCGTGAGGAGGTGTCGCGATCGCATCGGATCGTGTGCGCCTTCCTCCCTGACTGCGGCTTCTTGCTGAGCTGCTTGTCAAGAAAGTAGACAAACTCGATACGAGTTAATCGTCAAGTTACTTTACTGATTTTTGTTCGCGGCCTGTCGAAAATCCGCCGCGCGTTCGCCCGGCTCGCCCAGGCTGCACAGGATCGGCGCGCCCCAGTCCGAGCCGAAGGCCTCCCGCAGCGCCTTGACCCGCTTGGCGCCGACGCGGCGGCCGAGCTCTTCGGTCAGTTCGGCGACGATCTTCTGCGCGTCCTGGCGCATGGCCTTGCCCATGGGCGTCAACTGGACGATGCGGATGCGGCCGTCGGTCGGATCGTCCGCCATCTCGAAAACGCCCCGCTCGACCAGGGAGTTGATCGTCGAATGCACCGCCTGTCGGGTGAGGCGCAGGCTGCGAGCGATGTCGGCGGGACGGACGACGTTCATCTGAACGTGCATCATCACCATGGATTCAGGCCGCGTCAGATGGGGCCACCCGGCTTCCCGCAGACTCATCTGCAGGCTTTCATCGAACCATTCAAATCCCGCCAGCAGGGGCACGATCAGATAGTCGGAATTCATGATCATCGCTTTCTCCTGATTCCGTCTTATGCCGCTGCTCCGCTTGACCCGCCAAGTGCAAACCGTCGGCGGGGCCTCTGTTTCAGAGCGTGCGGGCGATCAGGATCTTCATGACTTCGGACGCGCCGCCGTGGATGGTGTCGATCCGCGCGTCCTTATACAGCTGGGCGATGGGGTATTCATTCATATAGCCGTAGCCGCCGAACAACTGCAGGCATTTGTTGACGCCCTCCAGTTCGGTTTCGGTGATCCACAGCTTGGCGATGGAGGCGGTGGCGGCGTCCAGTTGGCCCCGGATCAGCTTTTCGGTGCAGGCGTCGATGAAGCTGCGGGCGATCACGGCCTTGGCCTTGATGTCGGCCAGGGTGAACTGGGTGTTCTGGAACTCCATCAGCGGCTTGCCGAAGGCGTGGCGTTCACGCGTGTAGTCGACAGTCAGCTTCAAGGCCCGCTCCAGTATGGCCAGACCCATGGCGGCGATGCCCAGCCGCTCCTGAGGCAGCATCTGCATCAACTGGCCGAAGCCCTTGCCTTCGACCTCGCCGATCAGGTTGGCGGCCGGGACGCGCACATCCTCGAAGAACAGCTCGGAGGTGTCCTGTGCGGCGCGTCCCATCTTGTCCAGGTTGCGGCCGCGCGTGAAGCCGGGACGGTCGCCCTCGACCGCGATCAGAGAAATGCCGCGCGAGCCGTTGTCCGAGGTGCGGCAGACCACCAGGATCAGGTCGGCGGTCTGGCCGTTGGAGATGAAGGTCTTCTGGCCGTTCAGCACCCATTCGTCGCCCTCCAGGCGCGCGCGGGTGCGAATGCCCTGCAGGTCTGACCCCGTGCCCGGCTCGGTCATGGCGATGGCCAGAACGATCTCGCCCGAGACCACGCCCGGCAGCCATTTCTGCTTCTGTTCCTCGCTGCCGAAGGCGATCAGATAGGGGGCGACGATCATGTTGTGCAGCGGCACGCCCCAGCCCTCCATGCCGCGTGCGCCGAACTCCTCGATCAGGACCCGCTCATGGCGGAAGTCAGCGCCCATGCCGCCGTATGCCTCGGGCACGGACAGCCCCAGAAGGCCGAACTCGGCGCCCTTGGTCCACATCTCGCGCTCGACGATCTTGTTCCGGTTCCAGGACTCGATCTTTTCCGGCGGGCATTCGGCGTCGAGAAATTTCGACAGGCCTTCGCGGAACAGGTCGATATCTTCCTGGGTGTAGGCGGAGGGGCCGGCTTGGACGCTCATCGGAGGCTCTCAGACTAGGTAAGGATGGCTGGGCGAGGATGGCCGTCATCCTGTCCCGTCTTGGCGATAAACGTCAATCTATTTGACAAAGATCGACAAGATCGGTCATCCCTTCCGCATGTCCGCATCCCGATCTGAACCTGCGTCCGACCCGGCCGGCTTCGTCCTCGCCCGACTTGAAGCCCTGGCGCCTGTCCTGGCGCCGGGCGGGGCGCGGGTGACGGGTCTGCGTCGCCTGACCGGCGGCGCCAGCCTGGAGACCTGGGCTTTCGACATCGAGGGAAGCGGGGGCGTTCGCCCGTTGATCCTGCGCCGTCGCGGCGGAGGCGGCGAGGCCGAGGTGTTCGAGACGTCCCTGCCGCTGCCCATCGAGGCGGCGCTGTTGCAGGCGGCCGAAAACGCGGGGGCGCCGGTCGCCCGCCTGGTGCGGGGCTGTGCGGCCGAGGATGGGCTGGGGGAGGCCTATGTGGTCGAGCGGGTGGCGGGCGAGACCCTGGGCCGCCGCATCGCCGTCGACCCGGCCTTTGCGCGGGCCCGCGAGACCCTGGGCCGTCAGTGCGGTCAGGCCCTGGCCCGGATTCACGCCATCGATCCGTCCGTGCTGCCCCCGCTGGAGTCGCAGGACGCGCGCGCCGTGCTGGACCGCTACGCCGACATCTATCGACGGAACAGCGGCCCGCGTCCGGTCATGGAGGCGGCGCTGAAGTGGATGGAGGCGCGCCTGCCCGCATCGATCACGCCGCGCCTGGTCCATGGCGACTTCCGCAACGGCAATCTGATGGTGGACCCCGCGACGGGCCTGGCCGCCGTTCTGGACTGGGAGTTGGCCCATCTGGGCGACCCGGCCGAGGACCTGGGCTGGCTGTGCGTCAACAGCTGGAGGTTCGGCGTGACCGATCGCGTCGTCGGCGGCTTCGCCGATCTTGAGACCCTGCTGGACGCCTATGAAGCGGCGGGAGGCGAACGGCCGTCGATCGAGCGGGTGCGATTCTGGCAGGCGGTCGGCACGTTCAAATGGGCGGTGGTGACGATGATGATGTACCGCACCTTCGCCACGGGCGCCTCGCGCTCGGTCGAGCGCGCCGTGATCGGGCGCCGACTCAGCGAATGCGAGGTCGATCTTCTGGCTTTGATGGAGGCGTCGCGATGATCGAGGGACCGCGCAAGGACGAACTGGTCGAGGCGGCGATCGCCTGGCTGGAGGACGCCTCGGCTCCGGTCGAGGGCTTTCACCGCAAGGTGGCGGCCAACGCCCTGGGCATCGTCCGTCGAGAGCTGATGCAATGGCCCGCCGCCGAGGCCGCCGCCGTCGCACGGATGGGCGCCATCCTGGGGCGCGAGGGCGACTATGCGACGTTGAATGTCGCCCTGGCCGAGGCCCTGCGTCAGGGGGTGGTCAGCGCCGAGAACCCGGCGGTCTTCGACCATCTGCGCCGCACGGCGCTGGACACGCTGGCGATCGACCAGCCGCGCTATCGTCATGAGCTGTCGCTGGAGGCTGAGGCATGATCGAACTGGTCGAGGTGTCGGCCCGCGACGGCCTGCAGAACGAAAAGACCATCCTGTCCACCGCCGACAAGGTCGCCCTGATCGACAAGGCGGTCGCGGCGGGGGCGCGGCGGCTGGAGGTCGCCAGCTTCGTCAACCCGAGGCTGGTGCCGCAGATGGCTGACGCCGAGGCGGTGATCGCCGCCCTGCCGAAGCGCGCCGAGGTGCGGACCATCGGCCTGGTGCTCAACGAGCGTGGGGCCGGGCGCGCCCTGGCGACGGCGGTGGACGAGCTCGGGATCGTCGTCGCCGCCTCGGACGCCTTCGGCCTGGCCAACCAGGGGCTGGACGTCGACGCGAGCGTCGCCATGGCCGGACGGGTGATCGAGCAGGCGAGGGTGGTCGGCCGCGACGCCCAGGTCACGATCTCCGTCGCCTTCGGCTGTCCGCTGTCGGGCGCGGTCGATCCGGCGCGGGTCGTGGATATGGCGCGGCGCCTGGCCGCCTTCGGCCCGCTGGAGATCGCCCTGGCCGACACCATCGGCGTCGCTCGCCCGGACGAGGTCTCGCGCCTGGTCGCGGCCGTGGTCGAGGCGGTGCGGCCGCTGCCGGTGCGCGTCCATTTCCACGATACGCGCGGGACGGGCGTGGCCAACGCCGTGGCCGCCGTGGCCGCCGGCGCCGTGACCGTGGACGCCTCCATCGGCGGGACGGGCGGCTGTCCCTTCGCGCCGGGCGCGGCGGGCAATGTCGCCAGCGAGGACGTGGCCTACGCTCTGAACGGACGCATGGCGGTCGACGTCGACGCACTGTGCGCGGCGGCCGTCTGGCTCAACGAGAAATTGGAACGCACGCGGACCAGCGCCATGACGCGCGCCTGGCTGTCCGCAAGGGAGAAGACCGCATGACCACCCTGACCCATGAAGGCCGCGTGGCCCTGATCACCGGGGCCTCCTCGGGCCTGGGCGCCGAGTTCGCCCGGCTGCTGTCGCGCGGGGGCGCCAGGGTGGTGCTGGCCGCGCGACGGGCCGACCGTCTCGCCGCCCTGGTCGCAGAGATCGAGGCGGCGGGCGGCGAGGCGCTGGCCGTGTCAATGGACGTGTCCGACGAGGCTTCGGTCATCGCCGGCTATGACGCGGCCGAGGCGCGCTTCGGCCTAGTCGACACTGTCATCGCCAACGCCGGAGTCAACGCCGACGGCCCGGCCACGGACCTGTCCATCGAAGAGTTCGACCAGATTCAGGCGGTCAACAATCGCGGCGTCTTCCTGACCGCGCGCGAGGGCGGACGGCGCCTGCTGGCCAGCGGCCGGTCGGATCGGGGGCGCGTGGTGATCCTCGCCTCGATGGGGGGGCTGCACGCCCTGACCGGCCTGGTGGCCTACTGCGCGTCCAAGGCGGCCGCGGTCATGCTGGGGCGCTCCCTGGCCAATGAATGGTCGCGCGCGCGGATCAGCGTCAATGTGGTCTGCCCCGGCTATATGCTGACCGACATCAACGAGGAATGGTTCACCAGCGAGGCGGGCCAGAAGATGATCTCCAAGCTGCCGCGCAAGCGGCTGATGCCGATCGACGCCCTGTCGCCGATGATCGGCTTCCTGACGTCGGACGCGGCGGCCTACACCACCGGCGCGGTGATCAAGATCGACGACGCCCAGCACGTGGATTGATGCAGGCTGAGTTCATGTTGAGTGTGGCGGCCAGTTTAATCTCCGCTCATCCCCGCGGAAGCGGGGACCCAGTGAGAGCGCAGAGCGACAGGCCTCTTCATTGATCGAAGCGCCTTGAAGCCAAAGCGCTGGGTCCCCGCTTCCGCGGGGATGAGCGGGCTTGGGGAAATCCCACCAACAACCCAATGGGAATTCAGCCAAAAAAGGGCCCCCGCGAGGGGGCCAGTGAGGGACTGGAAAAGCCGTCAGGTGAGCATGGAGTTGGGCGGCAGGCCGACCATCGATCGGCCATGAAGTTCAGTCGAAACGTCCATGTCGTAGACGATGTGACTGGCCATGACCTCGATGTCGCGAAGGATGCGCTGCATCGGATTGTCGAGCGCATAGAGGCCCGAACCCGAGGAGTCGCAGCAGGTGCGGACCGCCTCCAGGCACTGGCTGACGGCGTAGGCGATCTGGGCCCTCAGGCGCAGGCGGTGCGGCAGTTGCTCCTCGTCGCTGAAGGCGGAAAGCGTCAGGTTCTCGTTCGCCGCCTGGCGGATCGACAGTTCGGCCGACCGGACCAGAAGGTCGGCGCGGGCCAGGCGCATCTGGGCGGCGGGCTTGTCCACCTGGGTCGACTGGCCGCCCATCTTGGTGTGGACCGTCAGCCGCCGCCGGCTCAGTTCGACCGCCGCGCGGGCCGCGCCGACCGAGGGCAGGGCCGCCGTCACGCACAGCTGCGGCAGCATGGGCGCGCTGTAGAGCGGGTTGTCGTGGATGCGGGAGCCGTTGCCGCGGCCGGTGCGGACCTCGGACACCACGAAGGTGTAGGCCTCAGGCACGAACAGGTCCTCGGCCACGATGTCGTTGGACCCGGTGGCGGCCATGCCGCTCATGAACCAGGTGTCGAGCACCTTCACGTCCTCGGCGCGGGCCAGCACCATGCGCACGACGGGCGGCTTGCCTTCGCCCATGCTTTCCATGGCGTTCAGCATGACCCAGTCGGCGTGCATGACCACGGTGCCGAACTTCCAGCGGCCGCTGATGCGGAAACCGCCATCGACGCGCACCGCCTTGCCCGGAGGGGCGGCGACGCTGGGCGCGATGACATAGGGGGTGCGGCCCCAGACCTCGGCCTGGGTCTGCTCGGGGAACTGGGCGATCAGCCAGTTGTGCTCGGCGGCGAAACTGGCGGTCCAGCCGGTCGAGGGGCAGGCTTCGCAGATCTCGAGCGTAGCGTCGATATAGGCCTGGGGATCGAACTCCAGCCCGCCGAATTTGCGCGGCACATACATGTAGAAATAGCCGGTGGCGCGCAGGGCGTCCCACACCTCGTCCACCGGACGACGCAGGCGTTCCGCCTCTGCCGAAGCGGCGGCGATCATGGGCTTCAGCGCCGCGACCCGCGCGACCAGTTCGGCCGGGGTCAGGGCGGCGACGGCCTCGGGGGCCAGAAAATCTTTGCCGGTGGGAATGCGCCGGTCCGCGAGCTTTTCGCCCGTCATGTTCAATCCTCCCTGTTGGGACGCTCAGGTTCGCTTTGGATGACTATAAATGTCAAGTAAGTTGACTAAAAATCGACATGACGACGTTTTGGGGCTTTGCGGGGGCGTGGCGGACAGCGACACTGACCCCATGAATCGCCCTCTGCTCATGCTCGATCTGGTGCGGACCCTCTACTGGTTCGACGAACAGCTTCAGTCGCGTCTCGACAGGCGGGGCTGGGGGAGATTGGGCCGGTCGCAGTCGCTGATTCTGGTCAACGTCGCCAACGGCGAGACCCGCGCCGCCCGCATGGCCGAGAACCTGGGAGTCTCACGCCAGGCGATGAGCCAGTTCCTGACAGAGATGGTCGACCGCAAACTGCTGGAGCTGGCGCCCGATCCTGACGACAAGCGCGCCCGCATCGTCCGCTTCGCGCCGGAATCCCAGGCCATTCGCGACGACGCGCAGAAGGTCCTGCGAGAACTCGAGAGCGAGCTGGAAGACGCGGTCGGCCAAGGCAATCTGGAGGCGCTGCGCCAAGGTCTGCGCAACTTCCTGGGCGGCTCTGAAGGATCGTCAGAGCGACGGGCGGACATCGCTTAAGTCAAATTTCTTGACAAGATTGGTCTCCCGTCCGATCACCGCATGAAGCCCCGCCAAGGGGGCTGCGGGAGGAACGGTCATGACGGACCACATCTACGGAAGCCGGCGTCGATGAGCGTCGCGGCTGTTTCCAGCGGCGCCTTGGCGGGCCTGAAGATCGTCGAGATGGAAGGCATCGGCCCGGGACCGTTCGCGGGGATGATGCTGGCCGACCATGGGGCGGAGGTGATCCGCATCGCCCGTCCGGGCGTGCGCATCGATCCCTCGGACGTGCTGGCTCGGTCGCGCTCGCGGGTCGAGTTGGACCTGAAATCGGAAGCGGGCAGGGCCGCCGCCCGCGCTCTGATCCGCGACGCCGACGGTTTGATCGAGGGCTATCGCCCCGGCGTCATGGAGCGGCTGGGTCTGGGGCCTGAGGTGCTGCTGGCCGATAATCCCAAGCTGGTTTACGGCCGCATGACCGGCTGGGGCCAGGAGGGGCCGCTGGCTCACGCCGCCGGCCACGACATCAACTACATCGCCATCACCGGCGCCCTGAACGCCTTTGGCCGAAGGGGCGAGAAGCCGACCCCGCCGATCAACATGGTCGGCGACTTCGGCGGCGGCGGCATGATGCTGGCCTTCGGCATGCTGGCGGGCGTCCTGTCGGCCCGGACCAGGGGCAAGGGCCAGGTCATCGACTGCGCCATGACGGACGGCGCCTCCCTGCTGATGGGGATGATCTGGGGCTTTCGCGGCCAGGGAATCTGGAGCGATGAGCGGGGCGCCAACTACCTCGACACCGGCGCGCCCTATTACGACACCTATGAGACCGCAGATGGCGAGTTCATCGCCATCGGCTCGATCGAGCCGCCGTTCTACGCGCGGATGCTGCAGGCGACAGGGCTGTCGGACGATCCCCTGTTCCTGGACCAGAACGAGCCGGACGGGATCGAGACGCGCCGCGCCCGTCTGACCGACATCTTCCGCCGCAAGACCCGCGAGGAATGGCGCGCCCTGATGGAGGGAACGGACGCCTGCTTCGCCCCGGTCCTGTCCTTCGTCGAGGCGCCCGAGCATCCGCACAACAAGGCGCGCGAGGCCTTCATCATCCTGAACGGCGTGGTGCAGCCGGCCCCGGCCCCCGCTTCTCCCTGACGCCTGCGCCGCAGCCGCGCGCGCCCGGCGACGCCTGATCCCTGCACGAGGAACCGACCTGTGAGACAAGCCTATATCTACGACGCCGTGCGCACGCCGCGCGGCCGGGGCAATGCCAAGGGCAGCCTGCACGAAGTGACCGCCATCTCCCTGGCGACCCAGGTGCTGCAGGCCCTGCGCGACCGCAACAATCTCGACACCAGCCTGGTCGACGACGTCATCCTGGGCTGCGTCGCCCCGATCGGCGAACAGGGCGCCAACATCGCCCGCGTCGCCGCCCTCAACGCCGGTCTGGCCCAGACGGTGGCGGGCGTGCAGATGAACCGCTTCTGCGCCTCGGGCCTTGAGGCCGTGAACACGGCGGCGGCCAAGGTCGTCTTCGGCGAGGCCGACGCGGCCATCGGCGGCGGCGTCGAGAGCATGAGCCGGGTCAAGATGGGCTCGGACGGCGGCGCCTGGTCGGCGGACCCGGACGTGGCCTTCACTACCGGCTTTGCGCCCCAGGGCATCGGCGCCGACGCCATCGCCACCCTGGCCGGATTCAGCCGCACCGACGTCGACGCCTTCGCCGCCGAGAGCCAGAAGCGCGCCGCCGCCGCGTGGGCCGCCGGCCGTTTCAAGACCTCCATCGTCCCGGTCAAGCACGCGGGCGTGACGGTGCTGGACCACGACGAATTCATCCGTCCGGACACCACGGTCGAGACGCTGAGCGCCCTGAAGCCCTCGTTCGCGGGTCTGGGCGCGGCGGGCTTCGATTCGGTGATGCGTCAGCGCTATCCCGAGATCGAGGCGATTGACCATGTGCACCATGCGGGCAACTCCTCCGGCATCGTTGACGGAGCCTCCGGCGTCCTGATCGGCACCAAGGAGATGGGCGAGAAGATGGGGCTGAAGCCCCGCGCCCGCATCGTCGGCTCGGCCTCGATCGGTTCGGAGCCGACCATCATGCTGACCGGCCCGGTCGCCGTGACGCAGAAGGCCCTGGCCCGCGCGGGCATGAGCATCGGCGACATCGACTTGTTCGAGCTGAACGAGGCCTTCGCCTCGGTGGTCATGTACTTCATGCAGCAGCTGAAGGTGTCGCACGACAGGATGAATGTGAACGGCGGCGCCATCGCCATGGGCCATCCGCTGGGCGCCACGGGCGGGATGATCCTGGGCACCCTGCTGGACGAGCTGGAGCGTACCGACAAGGCGACCGGCCTCGCCACCCTCTGCGTCGGCGCCGGCATGGGCACCGCCACCATCATCGAGCGCGTCTGATCGCGATCTGACAGTCAGGACAACGACATGAACAACTTCACCGTTTCGGTGGACGCCGACGGCGTCGCCACCTTCCTGTTCGACGTGCCGGGGCGCACGATGAACACCTTCACCGACAGCGCCGTGGCCGACATCGACGCCATCGTCGCCACCATCCGCGACGACGCTTCGATCAAGGGCGCCATCCTGGCCTCGGGCAAGGCGAACGGCTTCTGCGCCGGGGCCGACCTGGGCGAACTGGGCGAGACCGCCGGCGGGCGGGCCGAGGGCGCGGCGCGCGAAGCCGCCCTGCCGGGCACCTCGCGGATGAGCCGGGCGCTGCGGGCCCTGGAGACGGTCGGCAAGCCAGTCGCGGCGGCCATCGAGGGCGTCGCGCTCGGCGGCGGCTTCGAGTTCGCCCTGGCGGCCCACTATCGCGTCGCCTCGACCAGGGCCAAGGTCGGCCTGCCGGAAGTGACCATCGGCCTGCTGCCCGGCGCCGGGGGCACCCAGCGCGTGCCGCGTCTGGCGGGCGTGCCCGCCGCCCTGGACCTGATGCTGACCGGCGCGCCGGTCGACGCGGAGAAGGCCAAGGCCATCGGCATCGTTGACGAAGTGGTCGAGCCGGGTCAGGCCCTGGCCGCCGCCAAGGCCTGGATCATGAATGGCGGCGAAGGCGTCCAGCCCTGGGATCGCAAGGGCTATGTCATGCTGGACGGCCCCTATTCGGACGCCGGTTCGGCGGGCTTCATCCTGACCCCGGCCAAGATCATGGCCAAGAGCTACGGCAACTATCCGGCCCAGAAGAACATCGCCCGCTGCGTCTATGAGGGCTTCAACCTGCCGATGGATTCGGCCCTGCGCGTCGAGGCGCGCCTGTTCCTGGACACCCAGCAGACGCCGCAGGCGCGGGCCATGATCCGTTCGCTGTTCCTGTCGAAACAGGCTCTGGCCAAGGGCGGCGCCCGTCCCGAGGGCGTGCCGACCTATACGGTCAGGAAGGCCGCCGTCCTGGGCGCCGGCATGATGGGGGCGGGCATCGCCTACGCCCAGGCGCGGGTCGGCATCGACACCGTCCTGATCGACGTGGCTCAGGCCGGCGCCGACAAGGGCAAGGCCTATTCCGAGAGCCTGGTCGCCAAGGCCGTGGCCAAGGGCGCCATGTCGCAGGCCGCCGCCGACGAACTGGTCGGCCGCATCACCGCCACCACCGACTATGACGCCATCAAGGGCGCCGACCTGGTGGTCGAGGCCGTGTTCGAGGACCGCGCCCTGAAGGCTGACGTCACCAAGCGCGCCGAGGCCCAGATCGGGGCGGACGCCGTGTTCGCCTCGAACACCTCGACCCTGCCGATCACCGGCCTGTCGGAAGCTGCCGAGCGCCCGGCCAACTTCATCGGCATCCACTTCTTCTCCCCCGTCGACCGGATGGAGCTGGTGGAGATCATCGTCGGCAAGACCACCTCGCAGGAGACGCTGGCCAAGGCGCTGGACTACTGCAAGCAGCTGAAGAAGGTGCCGATCGTCGTCAACGACAGCCGCGGCTTCTTCACCAGCCGGGTGTTCGACACCTATATCCGCGAGGGGCTGGAGATGCTGATCGAGGGGATCGCCCCCGCCATCATCGACAACGTCGGCCGCATGACCGGCATGCCCCGCGGCCCGCTGGAGCTGCTGGACGACGTGGCCATCGATCTGGTGGACCGGGTGGCGGGTCAGCGCCGCATCGACCTGAACCTGCCGGCGCCGGTGGCGGGCGACACCGACAAATTCCTGATCGACATGGTCGCCCAGGAGCGTTGGGGCCGCAAGAACGGCAAGGGCGTCTATGACTATCCGCAAGGCGAGCCCAAGCGGCTGTGGGCCGGTCTGGCGGACATGTATCCGGTCAAGATCAGCGAATCCTCGCCGGAACTGGTCGAGCATCTGAAGCAGCGCCTGCTGTATCGTCAGGCGGTCGAGGCTGCGCGCTGCATGGACGAGAACGTCGTCACCGCCGCCCGCGACGCCGACGTCGGCGCCATCCTGGGCTGGGGCTTCGCGCCCTGGACCGGCGGCCCGATCAGCCTGATCGACAGCACGGGCGTGGCCGAGTTCACCGCCGCCTGCGAGGCTCTGGCGGCGCAATACGGCGAGCGGTTCGCGCCGCCGGCCCTGCTGAAGACCATGGCCGGGAAGGGCGAGCGCTTCTATCCGGCGCCAAAGCCGCTGGCGGCCTGATCGGACGCAGCGCGCGTGAGACGGGGGAAGGGCGGGGCGGAAACGTCCCGCCCCTTTTTCTTCCCTCTCCCGGCGGGAGAGGGCTTGAGCGCACGAGAGCCGAAGGCGATCGTTCTTGCGCGAAAGGGTGAGGGGCTGACGTGTCAGTCGGCGTCAGCCGTCGCGCTACGGCCTTCGGCCGACTTCACCTGCGGAACCCTCACCCTTTCGCCTTAGCCAATCGCTACGCTCTTGGAGGCTTAAGCCCTCTCCCATCGGGAGAGGGGGGTCTCAGGCCAGGTTCAGATCTTTCAGCACCGCTTCGCGCACCGGGTTTTTCTGGATCTTGCCGGCCGCGCTGCGGGGAAGGCGGGTTTCGCTGAAGCTGACGCTCTTGGGCGTCTTGTAGCCGGCGATGCGCTGGCGGCAGAAGGCGGACAACTCCTCGAAGCTGGGCTGGGGGGCGCCGGCCTTGCACACCACCACGGCGTGGACCCGCTCGCCCCAGACCGGGTCGGGGACGCCGATGACGGCGCTTTCCTCGACCGCCGGATGCCAGGACAGGGCGTTCTCGACCTCGATCGAATAGATGTTCTCGGCCCCGGACACGATCATGTCCTTGAGCCGGTCGGTGATGTAGATATAGCCGTCCTCGTCCATCCACCCTGCGTCGCGGGTGTGCAGCCAGCCGTCGCGCATGACTTCGGCGGTTTCCTCGGGGCGGTTCCAGTATCCCATCATGACATTGTCGCCGCGGCCGACGATCTCGCCGATCTGTCCGCGCGGAACCTCGTTTCCGGCCTCGTCGACGATGCGGATTTCAAAGCCCGGCGCGACCTTGCCGCATGAGCGCAGGCGGGGATGGTCGTCGGCGCACTGGTGGTCCTGGGGCGTCAGCACCGTGACGGAGGCCATCTCCGTCTGACCGAAGCCCTGGATGAAGCTGACGTGCGGAAACTTTTCGCGCGCCAGCGCCAGGGTGGCGGCGGGCAGGGAAGAGCCGCCGTAGCCCAGCATCTTCAGCTGCGACAGATCCAGTTGATCCAGCCGGTCATACTTGGCCATGCGGTCGATGACGGCGGGCACGGTGAAGCAATGGGTCACCCCATGCTCGGCGATCGCCTCCAGCATGCTCTCGGCGTTGTAGCTGCGGCGGAAGACGTGGGTCGCGCCCGTCATGGTGGCGAACAGGATGCCGATGTCCGCCAGGTGGAACATCGGCGCGGCGTGAAAATTCACCCCCGTCTCGTCGAAGGGAATCGTCATCAGCAGGTTCGAGGCGATGGCGTGCAGGTTGCCGTGGCTGAGCATCACCCCCTTGGGCAGGCCGGTGGTGCCGCCGGTGTAGAAAACGCCCGCCAGATCCTCGTTGGCGGCCAGATGCTCCTCAGCGGGTTCGGACGCCCGGATCAGCCCCTCGTGCGTCAGGCGTGCGTCGTCCGCCGCGCCGTCCATGGCGATCAGGCGCCCGACCGCGCCCTCGGCCAGAAGCTGTTCGGCGACGGCGGAGAACTCCTCGCCGAAGCACAGAATCTCGACGCCCGCGTCTCTCAGCTGGAAAGCCAATTCCGGCGTGGCCAACCGGGTGTTCAACGGCGTCAGCACGCCCCCGGCCCAGAGCACGGCGAAATAGGTCTCGAAGTAGGAATCGCAGTTGTGCGCCAGGATGGCGACCCGGTCGCCGACCTTCAGACTCGCTTGATCGCGCAGACCTCCCGCCAGACGGGCGACGCGGTCGCCGACCTCGCGCCAGGTGCGGCGACGCTCGCCGTCGATGGTGGCGGTGCGCGTCGCAGCCGTGACGACGGCGCGAACGAGGCCCTGGGTGACTCGCATCGAAAGGGGTGCTCCTGCCGCCTCTGCAGGCGGGAAATATTGTCAAATCTATTGACATCTAATCTCGCCCCGAACCATGTCTGTCAACTCATGTTCAGGCGTTTTTCCGCCGATCTCGCCGCGACTTGCACGGCCGGGCGGCGCGGCGAGGTGTGTGATGATCGGTTTTGAGCGAAAGGGCGCAGGGGTCGTTATCCGCCTGGACCAGCCGCAGCGGATGAACGCCCTGACCGAACCCATGGTCGAGGCGCTGGGGACCGCCGTCGACGCCGCCGTCGTTTCGGGAGCACGGGCGCTGATGATCACCGGAGCGGGCCGGGCCTTCTGCGCCGGCGGCACGTTGTCCGAGCCGCTGCCCGATGACGCCGGGGCCATTCTCGAAAGCCACATCAACCCCCTGCTGCTCCAGCTGGCGGACCTGCCGATTCCCGTGATCGCGGCGGTGAACGGTCCGGCGATCGGGGCAGGGGCGTCCATCGCCCTGGCCGCCGACATGATCCTCATGTCGCGTTCGGCCTTTCTCGCCTACGCCTTCGCCCAGGTTGGTCTGGCGCCGGACGGAGGGGCGAGCTGGCTGCTGCCGCGCACCCTGGGCTGGCATCGGGCCATGGGACTGATGATGACCGGCGCGCGCATCAGCGCCGAACAGGCGGTCGACTGGGGCCTGGCCTGGAAGGCCGTGGAGGCCGAGGCCCTGGCGGGAGAGGCTGAAAGCCTGCTGGAGCAACTGGCGAGCGGCCCGACCCTGGCCTACGCCGCCGTGCGTCGCACCGCCCGTGCGGCGCTGGATCTCGATTTCACTGGGGCTCTGGAGGCTGAACGCGAGGCGCAGAAACAGGCCGGCCGCACCGCCGATTTCCACGAAGGCGCCGCCGCCTTCATCGCCCGCCGCCCAGCCCGGTTTTCGGGCCGCTGAAGGAGATGGCGATGACCGCGCCCCGAACCCTGCTGGACAAGATCTACGACCGGCACCAGGTCGCCGACCTCGGCGGCGGCGACATGCTGATGTATGTCGACTTCCACCTGGTCCACGAAGTCACCAGCCCCCAGGCCTTCGAGGGCCTGCGTCAGCGCGGCATCGGCGTTCATGCGCCGGGGCGAACCCTGACCGTGGCCGACCACAATGTGCCGACCCTGAACCGGGCGGCCGGGATCCTCGATCGCGAAAGCCGGGCGCAGATCGAGCAGTTGCAGACGAACGCCGCCGAGTTCGGCCTGCCATGGATTCCGCTGGACAGCGTCGATCAGGGCATCGTCCACGTCGTCGGGCCAGAGCAGGGGCTGACCCTGCCGGGCATGACCATCGTCTGCGGCGACAGCCACACCGCCACCCACGGAGCCTTCGGCGCCCTGGCCTTCGGCATCGGCACCTCCGAGGTCGAGCATGTGCTGGCGACCCAGACCCTGGTGCAGAAGCGCGCCAGGTCGATGCTGATCGAGGTGGAGGGGGCGCTCGGCTTCGGGGTCACGCCCAAGGATCTGATCCTGGCCATCGTCGGCCGGATCGGCGCCAACGGGGCGACCGGCTACATCATCGAATACGCCGGCCAGGCGATCCGCGACCTGGACATGGCCGGGCGGATGACCGTCTGCAACATGTCGATCGAGGCGGGCGCGCGCGCCGGCCTGATCGCGCCGGACGAGACGACCTTCGCCTGGCTGCGCGGCCGCCCCCATGCGCCACGAGGCGCCGCCTTTGACGCCGCCGTCGCCGACTGGCGGACCCTGGCCAGCGATCCGGGCGCGACCTATGACAAGACGGTGCGCATCGACGCCGCCGCTGTCGAGCCCATGGTGACGTGGGGCTCCAGTCCCGAGGCGGTGACGACCATCGGCGGCCGCACGCCTGACGTGGCGGCGATCAAGGATGCGGGGCGGCGCGCCCAGATCGAGCAGATGCTGACCTATATGGGCCTGGCGTCGGAACAGCCGCTGGACGGCCTGGCCATCGACACGGTCTTCATCGGCAGTTGCACCAACGGCCGGCTGGAGGATCTGCGCGCCGCCGCCGTCGTCGCGCGCGGCCGTCATGTCGCCGAGGGCGTGCGGGTGCTGGTCGTGCCGGGGTCCGGTCACGTCAAGGCGGCGGCCGAGGCCGAGGGGCTGGATCGGGTGTTCATCGACGCGGGCTTCGAGTGGCGCGAGCCGGGCTGCTCCATGTGCCTGGGCATGAACCCGGACCGGCTGTCGCCGGGAGAGCGTTGCGCCTCGACCTCCAACCGCAATTTCGAGGGCCGTCAGGGACCGGGCGGCCGCACCCATCTGGTGTCGCCGTCGATGGCCGCCGCCGCGGCCGTGGCGGGACGGCTGGTCGATGTCCGGAGCCTTGTCTGATGCAGCCTTTCGTCACCCTGGACGCCGTCGCTGCGGCCCTGCCCATCGCCAATATCGACACCGATAAGCTGGTCCCCGGCCGCTTTCTGAAGGGCGTGACGCGGGCCGGGCTGGGGCGCATCCTGCTGCATCCCTTGCGGTTCGATGCGGATGATCGGCCGCGTTCGGACTTCGTTCTGAATCAGTCGCCGTGGGACCGGGCGGGGGTGCTGATCGCGCTGGATAATTTCGGCTGCGGCTCCAGCCGCGAACACGCGCCCTGGGCCTTGGCGGATTTCGGCATCCGCTGCGTCATCGCCCCCAGCTTCGCCGACATCTTCCGTAACAACTGCCTGAAGAACGGCATCCTGCCGCTGATCCTGCCGGAGGCCGACTGCCTGGCGCTGATGGACCTGGCGCGCGATCCGGCGACGGCGCGGGTCATCATCTCCCTGCCGGATCAGACGGTGACGGCGGGCGGGCGTGTCTGGTCCTTCGACATCGGCGCGGCCGACAAGGTCAAGCTGCTGGAAGGCAAGGACGAGATCGATGTCGCCTTGGCGCGGATGGCTGAGATCGAGCGCTTCGAGGCGCGCATCGGCTA
This sequence comes from Brevundimonas sp. SS2672, assembly GCF_059579685.1. NCBI lineage: Bacteria > Pseudomonadati > Pseudomonadota > Alphaproteobacteria > Caulobacterales > Caulobacteraceae > Brevundimonas > Brevundimonas sp. SS2672. The sequence continues at coordinate 1,042,895 of NZ_CM184201.1, forward strand.
TGCGGCGCCGCAACTGACGCCCTGAGAGATTGGCGCCCTGACAGGGCGGCGCTGTCTCTAAACATCCGTCATGGCCGGGCTTGTCCCGGCGATCCATAGGCACGGCCGTTCGCCGTCGATGCTAAAGCGTTGGACGCCTGCGTCTATGGATGGCCGGGACAAGCCCCGCCATGACGACCTTGCTAGCGTTTCAGGATCAACGCCCCAGCCAGCGCAACAGGACGTCCGCCGTATCCTGACCCACCTCCAGCGGCGCTGGACGGCGCACCGACCCCGGCGTGGCCGACAGCTTGGGGAAGACGCCCTGCATCGGCACCTTGCCCAGGACCGGGTCCTCGACCTCGATAATGGCTTCGCGCGCCGCGAAATGCGGATCGGCCATCATGTCCTCGGCGTCGAAGACGCGGCCGGCCGGAACGGCGTGTTCGATCATCAGGTCTTCCAGGGCCTGCACCGTCAGGGTCGCGGTCCACTCGCCGATGAGGGCGTCCAGCTCGCTCTGATGCTCGCCGCGCGCCAGATGGGTGGCGTAGCGGGCGTCGGTCGCCAGTTCAGGGCGGCCCATGGCGACGCACAGGCGGGCGAAGACCGCGTCCTGATTGGCGCCGATCAGATATTCGCCGTCGGCGCAGGGATAGACGTTCGACGGCGCGATCTTGGGCAGGACCGAGCCGGTGCGCGTGCGTTTGTGCCCATTGACGGCGTATTCCGGGATCATGCTCTCCATGACCTGCAGCACGCTTTCGTACAGGGAGCTGTCGACCACCTGGCCCTGGCCGGTGCGCTCGCGGTGCTGCAGCGCCGCCAGGGCGCCCATGCAGCCGTAGGTGGCGGCCAGGGTGTCGCCGATCGACACCCCCATGCGCGACGGGGCGCGATCCGGTTCGCCGACGATGCCGCGCCAGCCGCCCATGGCCTCGCCGATGCCGCCGAAGCCGGCGCGCGAGGAATAGGGGCCGGTCTGGCCGTAGCCCGAAACCCGCACCACGATCAGACGCGGGTTGGCCTCCGTCAGATCGGCCGGGGCCAGGCCCCATTTCTCCAGCGTGCCGGGGCGGAAGTTCTCGATCAGGATATCGGCCTGGGCGATCAGGTCGCGCGCCGTCTGCTGGCCCTCGGCCGCACGCAGGTCGACCGCGACGGAGTATTTGTTGCGCGCGATGACCCGCCACCAGGTCGGCGTCTCCCCCTGGCCCCAGTGCCGCATCGGGTCGCCGACGCCCGGCGCTTCCAGCTTGATCACCTCGGCGCCCATGTCGCCCAGCAACTGGCCGCAGAAAGGACCGGCTATCAGTTGGCCCATCTCGACGACCTTCAGCCCGTGCAGAGGGCCGTTCACCGGTTGGCTGGTCACGAGGGCATTCTCCATAACGTCAATTAATCTTACAATCACTGGCGAGGTGACGATCGAAAGTCAACGGCGGCTCCAGGGCTTGTGATTGCCAAATAAATTGACAAAACTCTTCGCCAGATCAGCGAAAGATCGGCTGCAGCCGACGCATCGGGAGACATCATGCTGCTTCATATCGTGGCCAGCCCGAAGGGGGAAAGGTCGGCGTCGCGGTCGCTGGCGGATCGCTTCATCGCGACCTGGCGGGAACAGAATCCGGATGAAGAGATCGACACCCTGGCCCTGTTCGAAGAGGACCTGCCGCGCTTCGAGGCCGAACACGCCTTTCGCAAGTTCGCGCCCATCTTCGGCGAGGAGGTCTCGTCGGAGGCCGAAGACGCCTGGCGGATCGTCACCGACGCCGTGGCGCGGCTGGATCGCGCCGACCGCATCCTGCTGTCCTGCCCCATGTGGGATTACAGCATTCCCTGGGCGCTGAAGCTCTACCTCGACATCATCGTCCAGCCGCGCGTGACCTTCGGCTACAAGGCCGACGAGATGCGTCATGTCGGCCTGCTGCGAAACCGGCCCATTCAGATGATCCTGACGCGGTCGTCGACGATGGCCGGCGACTATGTCGACTTCCAGCTGCCCTATCTGAAGCACATCTTCGAGACCATCGGCATCCGTGACATCCGCGCCCTGGTCGTTCCCGCGACGACCCGGCCGGGGGCGGAGGCGCGCGAGGCCTACGTCCGCAGCTTCGACATCCAGGCGGACGACGCCGCCCGCGCTTTCTGAGCCACATCATGCACCCCAGCCATTTCGCCGCCGCCACGCCCGACAAGCCCGCCGTCATCATGGCGCAGACAGGGGCCGTCACGACCTTCCGTCAGATGGAGGACGCCTCAAACCGGGCGGCGCATCTGCTGCGATCGCTGGGGCTCCGGCCCGGCGACGCCGTGGCCGTCTGTCTCGGCAATACGCCGGACTATTTCGCCCTGGCCTGGGCGGCCCAGCGGTCGGGACTCTACTTCGTCGCCCTGTCGTCCCGCCTGACTCTGGCCGAGATCGACTACATCGCCCGCGACTGCGGGGCCAAGGTGCTGATCGCCGGCGCCGACCTGCCGAACACCGCCGCGTTGCCGACCAGCCTGTCCGATCTGGTGCTGTTCTCGCTGGGCGGGGCCGTGCCCGGCTATCGTGCCTGGGAGGAGGCGGTGGCGGATCAACCCGTCACCCGCATCGCCGACGAGGTTGCGGGCGGCGAGATGCTCTATTCCTCGGGCACGACGGGACGGCCCAAGGGCATCCGGCCGGAACTGCCCGCCGACGGCGACATCACCGCCATGCCGATGACGACCGTGGTCGCCAAGACCCGTTTCGCCGTCGATGAGGCCAGCGTCTATCTGTGCCCGGCGCCGCTGTATCACGCCGCGCCTCTGCGCTGGTCGATGGCGGTCCAGCACCTGGGCGGCACGGTCGTGCTGATGGAGAAGTTCGACGCCGAACTGGCCCTAGCCGCCATCGACCGGCATGGGGTGACGCATAGTCAGTGGGTGCCGACCCACTTCATCCGCATGTTGAAGCTGCCGGACGACGTGCGCGCGAAATACGACGTCTCGACGCTGAAGCTGGCCATCCACGCCTCGGCCCCGTGCCCTGTGCCGGTCAAGCAGGCGATGATCGACTGGTTCGGTCCGATCCTGGTGGAATACTACGCCGGGACCGAAGGCAACGGCATGACCATCATAAACTCGCAGGAGTGGCTGAAGAAGCCTGGGTCGGTAGGCAAGGCGAACTTCTGCGTCGTTCATATCTGCGACGACGAGGGGAAGGAACTGCCGCCCGGCGAGGTCGGCAACATCTATTTCGAGGGCGACCACCCGTTCGAATACCACAACGACCCGGACAAGACGGCCACCGCCTATGACGCGCGCGGCTGGACGACCCTGGGCGACGTAGGGCGGCTGGACGAGGACGGCTATCTGTTCCTGACCGACCGCAAGAGCTTCATGATCATCTCGGGCGGGGTGAATATCTATCCGCAGGAGATCGAGAACCTGCTGATCCAGCATCCCAGGGTGGCCGACGCCGCCGTCATCGGCGCGCCTTGTCCCGAGATGGGCGAACGGGTGGTGGCGGTGATCCAGCCCGCCGACTGGGCGGACGCCACGCCTGAGTTCGCCGCCGAGCTGTCGGCCTGGGCGCGCCAGTCGCTGTCGGGCGTCAAGCTGCCGCGTCAGTTCGACTTCATGCGCGAACTGCCCCGTCATGACACGGGCAAGCTCTACAAACGCTTGATCCGGGACGAATACTGGAAGGGCGCGACGTCAGGCTGACGGGCGGCGCCGTCCTCTCCCTAAACTCATGGAGGCTGGTCTTGATCGATCTGCACGGCTGCGACACGCCCAATGGGCACAAGGTGGCGATCATGCTCGCCGAGACGGGGCTGGAGCACCGCGTTGTCCCATACAACCTGTTCGAAGGACGGCACCTGACTTCCGAGTTCGGCGCCATCAACCCCAACCGTCGCCTGCCGGCCCTTGTGGATCACATGCCGATCGGAGGCGGCGAGCCGCTGGCCCTGTTCGAGTCGGGCGCCATTCTTCTGTATCTCGCCGAGAAGTCCGGGCGGTTTCTGCCTGACGCGCCGCGTCTGCGGCATACGGCGGTCACCTGGTTGATGTGGCAGATGGCCAGCCTGGGGCCGCAGCATGGCCAGGCGCACCACTTCCTGCGCTATTGCCCCGAGCCGGACGCCTATCCGGTCCAGCGTTACACGCGCGAGGCGCGACGCCTGTTCGACGTGCTGGAGACCCGGCTGACGCAGGCGGACTATCTGGCCGAGGAATATTCGATCGCCGACATGGCCTGCTGGCCCTGGGTGCGCGCCAGCCGCGCCATCGACATGGACATCGCCGAATGGCCCCGTCTCAAGGCCTGGTTCGACCGGGTCGGCGCCCGTGACGCCGTGAAAACCGCGGGCGCGGTCGCCGCCGATCATCCCGCCGCGGCGCGTCACATGACGCTGACGGCCGAGCAGTGGTCCGTGTTGTTCGGCGACAGGATGTTGTCGGCGGTGCGTGAAGACTCCGCCATGTCCTGAACCGGTTCCCGGCGCTTGAAGACGAAACCCCCGCCGGGACGACCCGGCGGGGGTTTTTCATCGACCGGATAGGCCGGAACGTCAGACCGCCTCCGCCTCGGCGCGGTCGTTGTCCTGCACGGCGGCGATGATGGCTTTGCGGGCGAGCAGCAGCAGGCAGATCCCGATTGTCAGCGACAGGGCCGTCACCAGGGCCAGGGCCTTGCCCAGGCTGGTGGGGCCGTCGAACAGGTGCTCGCTGACGAAGCCGGTGAGCAGCGGGCCCAGACCCATGCCGGCCATGTTGGCCACCAGCAGATAGATGGCGGTCATTCGCCCGCGCATGGTGGCGGGCGTCAGGATCTGCAGCGTGCCGGCCTGCAGCCCGCCGATGGTCGACACCGTGGCCATGCCCGCGGCCGCCAGGATCAGGGCGACGGTCGTATCGCTGACCAGATAGGCGCCGATCATCAGGGGGAACTGGATGATGGCCGAGGCCACGACCACACGCACCGGGGCGTCCGGATGGCCGCGCTTGGCCGATCGGTCGGAGAGCAGGCCGCCGACCGCCAGGCCGATGGTGCCGAACAGGCCGATGATGACGCCGAAGGCCAGGCCGAGTTGGGCCGGGCTCATGCCATGGGCGCGGGCGAAGTGGACGGGCGCCCACAGCATGGCGCCGTAGGCGGCGATGACGATGATGGAGTAGCCGATGACCACCGCGCCGAAAGCGGCCTTGTGCCTCATCGCCAGGGCCCACAGGGCGCTCAGCGGCGGAGCCTTGGCGGCGCCCTGACGGCGCGGCGCCTCCCGCACGGTCAGCAGCATGACGACGGCCAGGGGAACGCCCAGCAGGCCCACGGCGACGAAGGCCAGGCGCCAGCCTGTCAGTTCGCCCCAGGGCATTGGGATGACCGTGGCCATCGCCCAGGCGACCAGCACGCCCCCGAACAGCATGGCCGCGCCTCCGCCCAGCGAGACCCCCATGTTGTAGAGGCTGACGGCGAAGCCCAGCTTTCGCTTCTCGAAGCGGTCGGCGATGGTGGAATAGGCGGCGGGAGACAGGGTGGCTTCGCCGATGCCGACCATGGCGCGTGCGGCCAGAAGGCTGAGAAAGCCGCCGGCGAAGCCGCTGAGGGCGGTGGCAGCGCTCCAGCCCAGGACGCCGCCGACCATCAAGTTCCGACGGTTGCCGTTGTCGGCGATCGAGCCGAACGGCACGCCCATGATCGAATACAGCAGCACGAAGCCGAAACCGACCAGCAGGCCGACCTGAGTGTCGCCCAGGCCCAGTTCGCTGCGGATCGGGTCGATCATCAGGCTGATCAGCACCCGGTCCATGAAGGACAGCATGTAGGCGACCATCAGCACGAGGACGACATAGATGGCGTAACGCGGACGCGCGGAGACGGCGGGCGACGTGGCGGAAGGGGGCGGGGCGGTGGTCATCCGCGAACTCCTGGATACTGGGGCGGGAAGGGGGGCGGGCGCATCAGGCGGCGGCCGCGTCGGCCTGGGCGCGCCAGGCGATAAGCGGGGCCGAGTCGAAATACTCCTCCAGCCGGATGATGCGGTCGTCTTGAATCTGGCAGACCAGAACGGCGGGCAGGATGAGAACCGGTCCCGCCTTGTGCGTGGCGTGCAGCACGTGCTGCTGCACATAACCGCCTGGGCGGTTCGGGCCGCCGGGCAGGATGCGGACGCGGCGGTTCTCATAACGACGCTCTGAAGTCTTGGCGACGAAGGCGGTGAGGACGGCCAGATTGGCCTCGCGGTTCACAGCGACGCCTGCGGTGTTCAGCCAGACTTCGGCTTCGGAATGATAGCAGGCCTTCACCGCCTCGATATCGCCGGCCTGGATGGCCGCGATGAAACGATCGGCCAGGGCGAGGATGCGGTCATCGTCGGGTGCGGTCATCGAGGGCGGCTCCAGGTCAGACGATCGGGTGGCTGATCGGCAGGCCGAAATGGCGCCGCCCGACCTGTTCGCGGGCGATGTCCCAGTCCCAGAAGGCGTGGGAGGCGACCGTCGCCAGATCTCTCCAGAAACGCTGGATCGGCTGGTCGTGGTGATAGTTGGACGAGCCGGCGCCGGCCATCATCGCCTGCATGACCTCCCGACCCGTGCGCGCCACATAGGCGGCCGATCCCTTGAGGGCGATCCGATCCTCGGTCGTGAATCCGGTCTGCACCAGGGCCTCGGTGCGGTCGATGTGGGCGCGGCCCAGAACATCGACGGCGCGCGTTGCGATCTGCATCTCGCCCATGACGATGTGGGCGTGCTGCTGATCCTTGACCACGTCGCCCGAGAAGTTGCGCACGCGCCGGTCGACGATGGCTTCAAAGGCGCTCAGAGCGCCTTTCAGCCCGCCGGTCAGCACTGGAACGATCGTCGTGTAGGACATGGGCACCAGGGGGATGGCGTACAGCGGATTGTCGTAAAGCGCCGTGCCGTCCGTCGCCCCCTTGCGCAGGGCGACGCCGTCGATGGAGCGGTGGTCGGGCACGAAGACGTTTTCGGCGACGATGTCGTTGGAGCCCGTCCCGGCCATGCCCGTGAAGCGCCAGGTGTCCACGACGGTGACGTCCGCGACCGGCATGACGAAGCTGCGCGGCGTCTTCTCATGCGTCATGCCCGAGACCATGACCCAGTCGGCGTGCATCACGCCCGAGCCCCAGGGCGCGCGGCCGGAGATGATCCAGCCGCCCTCGACGGGTTCGGCCTTCATGGTCGGAGCGGTGGCGGCCGGCAGCAGGACGAAGCCGCGCGGACCGAACAACTCATCCTGCGCCTGGGGCGTCAGCTTGGCGGCGTAAAGGTTGTGGCCGATGTAGAAGGAGGCGATCCAGGCGGTCGAGATGCAGCCCTGCGCCAGGACGTCGACGACTTCATAAACCGTCTTCAGATCGGATTCGGCGCCGCCCCAGCGCTTGGGGACCAGCATCTGCACGATGCCTGCATCGATCAGGTCGCGAATGGTGTCGTCGTGCGGACGGCGCAGGGCCTCGGTCTCGGCCGCGCGGGCCTTGAGCGTGGGCAGCAGATCGTGCGCCCGTCCGATCAGTTCGGAGGAGGAAGTCATGGCGGCTCGAAGGACGAAGTTGAGGTCGAAGGGGCCGACGCCTTGGCGACGTCGACCCCCGATGATCAGAACGTCAGGCTGAGATCGACACCGATCTCGCGCGGCGGCTGATAGACTCGCGAGGCCAGCAGGTTGCCGACGCCGAAGGTGTTGTTGATCACCAGTTCGTCCGTCAGGTTCTTGCCCCACAGGCTGACGCGCCAGCGGCCGTCCGGCAGTTCCAGCGACAGGCTGCCGTCCACCACGGTGTTCGACTGACGCATGGTCAGGTCGGTGGTGGCGTTCAGGGTGCTGAAGCTGGTGTACATGTCGGTCATGTGTCGCACGCTGGCCTGGGCCGTGACCCGGCCGAAGTCGAAGTCGTCCTTGTAGTTGAAGGTGACGCTGTTGCTCCATTTGGGAGCGTAGGGCATCGGCAGATAGGTGCGGTCGATGACGCCCAGACCGTCGCCCAGATCGGCCATGAACTCATCATAGCTGGCGTCCAGATAGCCGACGCTGGCCGAGATGGTGAAGACGTCGGTCAACAGCGCCGTGGCCTCGGCCTCGAAGCCCGAGATGGTGGCCGCGCCGACGTTGGCGACCAGCGTCTGGTTGATCAGCGTGCCGGGGATCAACTGCTGCACGCTCTGCTGCATGTCCTGGTAGTCGCTGGTGAAGACGGCGGCGTTCAGGCGCAGACGGCGGTTGAACAGGTCGCTCTTCACGCCGACTTCGTAGGAGTCGACCGTTTCGGAGTCATAGGGACCGACCGCCAGGAAGGACCCGGCGCGACCGTTGAAGCCCCCTGCGCGGAAGCCGCGCGAATACTGGGCGTAGGTCATCAGGGTGTCGGACCACTTGTAGCTGACGCCGACCTTGGGCGAGAAATCGTCGAAGCTGGCTTCGAACGTCTCCGCGTTCGGATAGAACAGCGGCTGGGTGGTGAAGGTCTTCTCTTCTTTGCTGTAGCGGCCGCCGGCCGTCACGGTCAGGCCGGGCAGAACCTCATAGTCGGCCTGGCCGAACACCGCCCAGGAATCGGCCTTCTGCTGGGTGTAGATGGTCGATCCGGCGGTCGGCGAACCGAACACCGTGCCGAACTGACCCGTGGCGATGTCGTATTCCTGGGTCATGTAATAAGCGCCGACCACATAGGTCAGGGGACCGTCGGTGTTGGACGCGAGGCGCAGTTCCTGGCTGAACTGGTCGTGCGTCTCGTCGCGGTGGACGGTCATGAAAGGCGTAGGCGTGCCGTCGAAGTCGCTCAGCACCTCGGTGTCGGTCTTGCGGTAGCCGGTGATGGAGGTCAGCTTGACCGGGCCGAGATCCCAGTTGGCGTTCAGGGTGACGCCCAGGGCCTCCAGGTCCGAGAAGATGTCGTCGCCGACGTGGCTGAGGAAGGGATCGCTGTCCGTATCGGCCGGCTCGCCGAACCCCGGCAGGACCATGGACGGCAGGCTGGCGTTCTCGAACGCCGTGCCGGTGCCCTTGTCCTTGGTGTAGTCGACGATCAGGGTGGCGTCGAAGCTCGCCGTCGGGGTCCACAACAGGGCGCCGCGCATCGAGGTGACGTCCTGGGCGCCCATGTCGCGGCCGTCGTAATTCTTGATGTAGCCGTCGTAGGTCTTGGTCAGGAACGAGAATTTCCCGGCCAGCTTGTCCTCGATCAGGGCGCCTTCCACGCCGGCGCGCAGTTCCTGGCGGCCGTTGGAGCCGAACGTCGCCTGGGCGCGGGCGCCGAAGTCGAAGGAGGGGCGTCGCGACTGGACGCTGACCACGCCGCCGATGGTGTTGCGGCCGTACAGGGTTCCCTGCGGCCCGCGCAGGATGGTCACGCCGCCGATGTCGAAGAAGTCCTGCACCGCGCCGACGTTGCGCGACAGATAGACGCCGTCCAGTTCCACGCCGACCGACGGCTCGAAGCTGGATTCGACGTCGGCGTAGCCGAGGCCGCGGATGTAGAAGGCGCTGGCGAAGGGATAGGCGCCGACCGGGGCCAGGACCACGTTGGGCACCTTGCCGTCCAGGTTCAGCAGGCTCTCGACCTTGCCGTCCTCAAGCGATTCCATGCTGAAGGCGCTGACAGCCAGGGGCACGTCCTGCAGCCGTTGTTCGCGGCGTTGGGCGGTGACGACGATGTCTTCCACCGCGGCGGCGGGACCTTCCGAACCCGCCGTCTCCTGAGCCATGACGGGCGACGCGCCGATGGCGGCCAAGGCCGCGCCGCAATACAGCCAGCGTGAGAATTTCATTCCATCCCTCTCCTTGTTCTCGTTCTGAATGCGAGACAGAGGGATTGGCGCAGCAGTTTTCTATGTTGTCAAATTTACTAACGTTCTTTGTCAGTTTAATTGACTGTTTTGGTGGTGCGGACCACGCCTGCCGAAGCGCCGCCTGGGACCGCCTTTGCGCCGCCCCAGGCGAGACCCGTCAGTAGGTGTAGGTCAAATCGACGCCCCACATTCTGGGTTCGGTGATGTTCACGAACGGGGTGCCCAAGGTGGTGGCGGTGATGTTGTTCACGCCGGTCACATACTGGTTGTCGAACAGGTTGTTGACGTAGAAACCGACCTGATAGCGCTCGTTTGAGTTGCGCCAGTAGAGACGAACGTCCGTTCGGTTCTGCGCCTCGGATGGATCGAACCAAGGGGTCTGAAGGCAAGAGCCCTGGCCCGTGGACGTCTTGTTGCAGCGGCCTTCGCCGCGATAGGCGTGGATCAGCTGCATGTCGAGCGAACCGGCGGCGCCGAGGTCCCGCCGATAGGAGGCGCCCGCCGCCGCCGACCACAGCGGCTCGCCGGTCGGCTGCCCGGCCAGATCGCCGTCGTCGGTCATCTTTCGCTTGTAGGTGGCGTCGATGTACTGGGCGTTGGCGAACAGGTTCAGACCGTCCAGGGGCTGGACATCCAACTGCATGTCGACGCCCCAGGCGGTGTCGTCGCTGGTCTCGACCAGATACTGCGGCACGCTGGACCCCGCCGGGGTGACCAGCCGGATCGACTGCTTGCCGTCGTAGTCATACTGGAAGGCCGAGACGTTGAGGCGGGCGTTGGGGCCCAGGCTGCTCTTCAGCCCGATCTCGAAATTCTGGACATCCTCATTGTCGAAACGCGAGGCGACCTCGACGCTGTTGAAGCCCCCGGCCTTGTAGCCCTTGGCGTAGGAGAAGAAGACCATGGCGTTGTCGGTCAGGTGATAGTCGGCGACGAAGCGCGGGCTGAGGTCGGACCAGGAATCGGACAACTTGCAGGCCACGCCTTCCTGCACGGTGACGCCGTTGTCGCACTCGACCCCGGCCAGGCCGGACAGGTCGAAGACGAAGTCTGAATACAGATAGCCCAGCGCCGGTCCCATGTAGGTATCCAGCACGAAGTTGACCGTGGGGTCGTTGAGCACGGCGTCCAGTTCGGGCGCGACGCGCGGGCCGTTCAGCCACTGGAACGTCTTCTTGTCGCGGGTATAGCGCAGGCCGAACGTCAGGTTCAGGCGGTCGTTGGCGGCCCAGATGACGTCGGCGAAGAGGGCGGTCGCGTCGAAATCACCCTCGTTGATCATGTCCTCCTGCCAACTGTGGCCCAGCGTGCTGGCGGGGATGCCGGCCATGTCCAGAATCATGTCGGCCAGCGTGAACAGCGGCTGCCCGGCCGCATTGGTCAGGATGGTGTTGATGCTGTCGGTGGTGGCGTAGGTGTCGCTGCGCTGTTCGGCGTGTTCGCTGTAGTAGCTGGCGCCGGCGATCCAGTTGAACGCGCCGTGTTCGCCGGCGAAACGGAATTCCTGGTACCAGGACCGGTTCTTTTCGCGGTTGTTGGTGTCGAAATACAGGTCCGGCCGGTTGGTGCCGTCCTCGTCCTCGCGGTTCTCGGTGCTGAAGCGGCGGGCCGAGGTCAGGGAGGTGAAGTCGATGTCGCCGAAGGCGTGGGTGATGGTCAGCGTGCCTTCGTCCAGGCGACGCGTCTCGTGATTGTCGATGACGTCGTTGCGGATCTTGGCCTTGAACGGATCGAGGTAATCCGCCGGATCGGGCGGGAAGGCCGGCAGGCCGGGCGCTGCTGGCAGGGGGCGACGCCGATCGCCGGGCGAGCGTCCTGATCGATTTCGTCATGGGTCCAGCTGAGGATCATCTGCGTCTGGGGGCCGACGTCCCAGCGCAGGGCCGCGCGGGCGGCCCAGTTGTCCTCGCGGTCATAGTCCTGGCCGGTGACGTCATCGATGAGCCAGCCGTCGCGACGGTTCACCAGCGCATTGACCCGCAGCGCCAGGACGTCGTTGATCGGCAGGTTGACCAGGCCCTCGAAGCGGCGCTTGTCGTAATCGCCCAGTCGGACGCCGAGGCGCGCCTCGAATTCGTCGCTGGGCTTGTTGGTGGTGATGGACACGGCGCCCGCGGCGCTGTTGCGGCCGAACAGGGTGCCCTGCGGCCCTTTCAGCACCTCGATCCGGGCGACGTCGCTGAACGCCAGCAGGCCGGCGCCCGAGCGCGCCGCATAGACGCCGTCGACATAGACGCCCACCGCCGGGTCGGTGCCGACGCCGAAGTCCGACGTCGAGACCCCGCGAATGCTGTAGTTCGCCTGCGTCGGGCTGGTGTTCGATACGGACAGGCCGGGCACGAAGGCCGAGATGTCGCCCATATCGTCCGCCGCCAGCGACTCCAGGGTCCTGGCCGTGACGACGCTGACGGTGATCGGGACTTCCTGCAGGCTTTGTTCGCGCCGTTGCGCGGTGACGACGACGTCATCGAGCGTCGTGGCCTCCTGCGCCCCGACCTCCTGCGCTCTGGCCTCCTGCGCTCTGGCCAGACCCGACGTCGCCAGGGCGGCGAGCGCCACGCTCCCCGCAAGCGTCGCCTTCAGACAGTGCTCCATCCTGATCATCGCAGCCCCTCCCAAAGCCCCGTTTTCTCAAACTTTACGAAACAGAATATTATTCCGTTTGACAAGAGGCTGCGCGCCGATGTGGCTTACAGAAAGGCGTCCAGTCGTGTTAGACGGCCTGCGGATTGGAATGGAGGGCGGCAGTGACCTCGCGCGCGTCGCAAGAAATCATCACCACGCTGGAACGGCGCACCGCGCCGATGCAGCAACGTGCGCGCGATCGGATCACTCGCGTGTTGGCGGCGACCGAGAAGCTCCTGGCCTCGACCTCCGTCGATACGATCACCACCAGCGCCATTGCGGCTGAAGCCAATGTGCCGGTCAGTTCGATCTATCGCTATTTCCCGAACGTCTTCGCCATCTACAAGGAGTTGTTCGAGACTCTGGTGGCGCAACTGCACGCTCGCATCGCCGAGATCATGGAGAACCCTCGGTTCACGTCGTGGCGCGAGCGCCATCTGCAGGTCATGCTGGCCCTGCGCAGGACGTTGGACGAGGATCCTGCCTATCGCCCCCTGTTCCATCTGATGCTGACGACGCGCGAACTGCGCATCGTCAAGGAACAGGCCAACGCCCAGATCGCGGCCTATCTGGCGGCGCGGTGGGAGCAGGGGCTGGACGGCTTCCATGACGGCGCGCCCCTGGCCGTCGCCCGCATGGCCACCGAGATTTTCACCTCATTCGAAACCCTGACTAGCGGCGAGGCCCAGTCGGAATGGACCGACCGTCTGTTCGCGGAGGCGACCGTGGCGCTGGAGCGTTATCTCTCGGCCTATCTGCAGGACTGATCCGGCGCAGACGACTCAGGCCATGCGCCGGAAAAGCGCCAGCTTGCCCTTGGTGAAGGGCGGATAGCGGATGCTGGCGTCCAGGGCGAAGCCGCGCTTCAACACGGCGCGCCGGTGGCTGAAGGCCTCGAAGCTGTAGCGTCCGTGATATGCGCCCATGCCGCTGGCCCCCACGCCGCCGAACGGCAGGTTCGGATTGGCCATGAAGATCACGGCGTCGTTGATGGTCGCCGAGCCGGATCGCGTCGAGGCGATGATCCGGTCAGCCGTCGTCTTGTTCCGGGTGAAGGCGTAGAGCGCCAGCGCGGGCGCGCGGGCGTTGATGGCCGCCAGGGGTTCGTCCAGCGCCTGATAGGGCAGGACCGGCAGGATCGGGCCGAAGATCTCCTCGGCCATCACCGGCGCATCGGCCGCGACATCCGTCAGGATGGTGGGCGCGACATAGCAGCCGTCGACATCGGCCTGGCCGCCTATGACGGCGCGGCCGTCGGCCAGCAGGCTCTGCAGGCGCGCGACGTGGCGCGGATTGATGATGCGGCCGTAGTCGGGGCTTTGCCGGGGATCGGGGCCGAACATGGTCGTGACCGCGTGCTTCAGTTCGTTCAACAGCCGGGCCTCGACCGAGGCGGCGACATAGACGTGATCCGGCGCCACGCAGATCTGGCCTGCGTTCAGGAAGCGGCCCCAGACGATGCGCCGGGCGGCTACCGTCAGGTCGGCGGTCTCATCGACGATGCAGGGGTTCTGACCGCCCAGCTCCAGCACGACCGGGGTCAGGTGACGGGCCGCCGCCGCCATGACGATCCGGCCGACCCGTTCGCCGCCGGTGTAGAAGATCAGGTCGAACTGCTGGTCCAGCAGGGCCTTGGAGACGGCGGCGTCCCCTTCGACCACGGCGAAGGCGCGCGGGTCCAGATAGCGTTCGACCAGTCGTTTCAGCAGGGCCGAGGACTGGACCGCCATCTCCGAAGGCTTGATGACGGCGCAATTGCCCGCCGCGATGGCGCCGACCAGGGGGGCCAGAACCAGCTGGAAGGGATAGTTCCACGCCCCGATGATCAGGGTCACGCCGTAGGGCGCCGACTCGATGAAGCTCTTTCCGGGCTGGATCGCCAGGGGGGTGCTGGTCCGCTGGGGGCGGCTCCAGCGGGCGACCTGTTTGCGCGCGAGGGCCGCTTCGCTGGAGACCAGGTCGATCTCGGCGGTGCAGGCCTCGGCGAACGGCTTGCCCAGATCAGCCTTCAGCGCAGCGGCGATCTCCGCCTCGTTCTCGACCATCATCCGTTCGAGGGCGGCGAGCTGGGCGCGACGCCAGGCCAGGTCGCGCGTCAGGCCGCTGTCGAAGGCGGCGCGCTGGCGCTCCATGATCGCGGCGATCTGAGGGTCAGGGGTCTGGGCCGCGTCTAACGACATGATCCCTCCAATGAATCGATCCAGGACCGGATCAGGGCCACGCCTTCGTCATGGCGGGTCGAGCGGCCGATCTCGGGCATCATGACGGCCGGATGGGTCGAGCCCATGCGGTAGGCGATGATGGATTCGTCCGCCTTGCCCGGCACGATGTCGAAGCGCAGGTTCCCCGTGCCCGCGCCCGCTGCGACGGGCAGTTTGCACAGGCCGGCGGACCCTGACAGCGGCGAGGCCGCGTCCAGGTAGAGCCCTGAGGTGGCGGCGGCCCCCTTGGGGTTGTGGCAATGGCCGCAGTTGACGTCGAGATAGGCCCTGGCGCGCGCCTCGGTCGGCGTGGCGGCGTCCGTCCAGGACACCTGAAGCGGCGCCTGACCCGGATCGGCGACGCCCTTCAGATAGCCCATGGCGGTGAGGCGGCTCAGCTGGTTCTCCGACCCGTCCGAATAGGCGAAATCGCGGTTGAGCAGACGCGCCTTGGGGCCGATCGGCTGGATTTCGCGGGTGGCGACGTTGGTCGCGTGGCAGGCGGAGCACTGGGTGGCGTTGGGAACGATGTAGGAGAAGGCTTCGTCCTTGCCGTCCTGACGGACCATGGTCAGGGGCACGACGGCGCCGATGCGATGCAGCACGGCGTCGGTCTGGGCGTCGTTCCACAGATAGGTCAGGGCGGTCCAGCCCTCGGCCCTGCGGATCAGCAGGCGGGTCTCGATCATGCGGACCTGATTGAGCTTCAGGCCGTCGCCGGCATGGAATTGCGCCGGGTCGGCCTGTTGCAGCACCCGGCCCTTGGCGCCGGTCTGGTAGAAGAAGGTCTTGGTGATGACCGTGCCGACCGGGAAGGCCAGGGGGCTGTCCGCCGTATAGTCGGCCGCGACGCCGGGCGGCATCCAGATGGTCCGCAGCTTCTGCGCATAGTCGGTGAACAGCGGCGTCGTCAGGTCATAGGGCGTCACGCGCGCGCCCAGGATCAGAGCGCCGTCCGACGTCTGGACCATGCCCCATTCCCGGAGCGACTTGGGGTTTTCGCTGTCGAAGTAGGTCGGTTCGGCCAGAGGCTGGGCCGGGGCGGAAGGCTTGGAGCAGCCTGCCGCTCCGATCAGGAGCAGCAGGCCGAACGCGAGCAGACGAAGCGGGGTCATGGGCCGTGTCAGGCTGCGGGCAGGACGACGGGCGAGAGGCGGGGCAGGGTGCACCGGTGCGGCGTCATGTCGGTGTTCGGATTGGCGTATTTGTTCGGCCCGTCGACGTTCAGGATCCCGGCGTCGCCGTTGTCGATGCAGATGCGCAGCTCCGCCGGCAACTGGCCGTTCACCAGCCGCTTGGGATTGACGTAGCCGTCCCACAGGATGTCGGGGAAACGGCCGGTCGGACCGAATTTGGCGATGCGCAGGGCCTGGAATTCCATGCCGTCGGGCGCGTTGCCGCCGCCGCTGAAGCGGTTGTCCTTGATCAGGATGGCCTCGGGATAGGGGTCGAAGTCGCCGCTCATGGCGCTGTCGGAATAGCCGGCGGAGAACAGGGCCGAGATGATGATGTTGGCCGTCTTGTTGTCGGCGATGTCGTTGTCGAAGATCTCGACCTGATCGTTGGAGTTGACGATCACGCCCGTGCCCGCGGGCACGCTGGCGACCGGGGTGCCCGCGTGGCCGAAGTTGCGCGTGTTGTTGGCGACGGCGCGGTTGTTGTAGACGCGCGTCCGATAGCCGGCCTGCTGAAGCTGGGGCATGTTGAAGACAAGGATGCCGCCGGTGTTGTTGGTGGCCAGGTTTTCATAGACGTCGGCGTCGATGCAGTTCTCGATCTCGATGCCGGCGACGTTGAACTCGGCCCGGTTGCGGCGGACCACCACATTCTGCGACTGGCCGACATAGATGCCGGCGTCGGAGGCGCCGATCGCCACGCTGTCTTCGATCAGGACGTTCTTGGTCTGGACGGGGTAGATGCCGTAGGCGCCGTTTTCCGTCTTGGGTCCCTGGGTCCATTCCGTGCGGACCTTGCGGACGATGATGTTCTCGCCCTTGTTGATCTTGATGGCGTCGCCCTTGGTGTCCTCGATCGCCAGGTTTTCAATGGTGAAATTGCTGGCGGTGACCAGCAGGCCCTGAGCGCCGGCCGCCTGGTTGCGGAAGTTCAGGATGGTCTTGTCCATCCCCTGGCCGCGAATGGTCACCCCGTCGACCACCAGGCTCAACTCGGTGTCGATGGCGAAGACGCCGGCGGGGATTTCGATCACCGCGCCCGGCTTGGCGTCCATCAACAGCTCCATCAGTTCGTTCTGATAGGTTGTGTTCGCCTTCGCGAGGTCCGTGCCCTTCTCGGTCGGTTTCGACCCGCAGGCGCTCAGAAACAGTATCGCCGCGACCGGCAGCCAGATGCGCATTTTCATGATGTCCCCTCCAGAACGCTCGTGAGTGTTCGCCCAGCCGGAGGTTTTCATAAGGTTCCTCTTGCTGCAAGAAGAAAACGAAACTGTTTCCGTTTTTGAGTCCGTCAAACGAGTCATCGGGGTGATGTCGACCGCCTTCGACGCAAGGATCTTCACTCGCGCGCCGCCTGATATGCGCCGGCCGACGCCGCCGCCGCTGAATGCTCCGCATGGAGAGGGATGGACGCCGGATCGTCGCCTAAGCTTGGCGTGGCTGTAGTCGAAGCGTGAGCCGAACATCATGAATTCGCCCTAGAGCCCCTCTCCGTCGGAGGCGGGGATTCAAAGGCATGAAGTTCAGTGTTTCGCCGCGCGCCATAGCGCCTGTGACCATTGCAGCGTTGGCCTTGGCCACGGCCATGCTGGTCGCTATCGCGCCGGGTTGGGCGCAGGCCGCCGATGCGTCCCCGACCGACCGCCGCGCCGTGGAGCGCCTGCCGTTGAACCAGAACGGCGGGACCTGGGATTCCGGCCATGTGCAGGGGGTCGCCGTCGATGTCGAAGGCGGCTTCATCTATTATTCCTTCACCAACCTGCTGGCCAAGTACGACCTTGAGGGGCGGCTGGTCGGGACGCTGGTCGGCTGGACCGGCCACCTGGGCGACCTGGCGCTCAACCCGGTCGACGGCAGGCTGTACGGCTCGCTGGAGTACAAGGCGGACGAGGCATTCTACATCGCGGTGATCGATGTCGCGGGCCTGAATGAGGTCGGGGTCGAGGCAAGTCGCAGCGATCTGTTCAGGACGGTCCATCTGGCCGAGGTCGGACGCGATTACGCCGCCGACATGGACGGCGACGGGCGGTTTGACGGCGATACGGCGGACACGCGCGATCATCGCTACGGCGCCTCGGGCATCGACGGCGTGGCGTTCGGTCCGCGCTTCGGACGCAGGGACGGACCGGTGCTGCTGACCGTGGCCTATGGCGTCTATGGCGATGTGACGCGGGCCGACAACGATCATCAGGTCCTGCTGCAATACGACATCGCCGCCTGGGACCGTTACGCCCGGCCGTTGTCAGAGGCCGCGCCGCACCGCGAAGGCCCCGCCGCCGTCGACGGCAAGTATTTCGTCCGCACCGGCAATACGACCTATGGGGTGCAGAACCTCGCTTACGACGCCGAAGCGGGCCGCTGGTTCATGGGCGTCTATCAGGGGCGCAAGCCCGAGTTTCCCAACTATCTGCTGTTCGCCGTCGACGCCGAGGCCAGGCCTGCGCGCGGCGATCTGATCGGCGTGCCCGCGGCGTCGGGCGAAGGCTGGGAGCAGGGGATGCTGCTGCCTCTGGCGCCGGACGGTCTGGAAGACCCGGTTACCGGCCTGCGCGGCTGGCTCTGGAAGGCGGACGTCGGGTTTCAACCGCTGGGACGCGGCCTCTTCTATGTGGCGGCGAATTCCGGCGGCAAGGGCGCCCAGACGGCTGACATCGCCCTGATGCGCTGGACCGGCGATCCGCAGGCGCCGTTCGCGCCCGTCGACGCCGAAGAGCGCCTGCGACGACTCTCCGCCCCCTGAGCCGCGCCTGACGGCTGCGTTCGCCCCATCGGGCCGCTGTCACGGCGGCCTGCGACCCCTCGCTTTTTCCTCTCCTCCCCAGTTGTTCGAGTAGATTTCCATGAAGATTCGTTCCCGCCATCTCGCCAGCGCCAGCCCGCGAGCCCTGTTGTTGTATCCGCTGATGGCGGCGGCCTTCGTCGCCGTCGCGCCGCAGGCCGCCGCGGCGCAGACCTCGGGCGAGGCTGCGGCCCAGTCGCCCGTGGCCGCCGGCGCCCTGCGCGGCCGGGTGTTCGACACCGCGACCGGCGAGTTCATCCGCAACGCCGAGGTTCGGGTCGAAGGCACCAGCCTGATCGCCTATTCAGGCGACGGCGGCGTCTTCCGCCTGAGCGGCGTGCCGGCGGGCGAGGTCGTGGTGATCGTGCGCTACGCCGGTCTTCAGGAGGCGCGCGTGGTCGCCAGCGTGGGCGCGGGCCAGACGGCGGTCGTCGATGTCGAACTCCAGGCGCCGTCCTATGGCGCGGCCGATGACGTGGCCTCGGTCTCGGACATCGTGGTCACCGCCGCGCGCGGGGGGCAGGCCAAGGCGCTGATGGAGCGCCGCGTGGCGATGAACGCCAAGAACGTGGTGCCGGCCGACAACTTCGGCGCCCTGACCATGGGCGACGTCGGCGAGTTCATGAAGTCCATGCCGGGCCTGTCGATCGACTACACCGAGGTCGACGCCACCGCCGTACGGATCGGCGGCCTGCCGCCCAAATATTCGACCTTCACCATGGACGGGGCCCGCATGGCCACGGCCACCTCGAACAACAATTCGGGGCGTCAGAACTCGTTCGAGCAGATGTCGATCACGGGCATCGAGACGATCGAGCTGAACCACACCCTGCTGGCGAGCATGGACGCCGACCTCGCCGGGCGGCAGCATCAACCTGCGCAGCAAATACGCCTTCCAGCTGCCTGAGCGTCAGCTGCGCTTCCAGCTGGGCGGGGTGGCGACCTCGGACTCGGCCCTGTCGCGTCACTACATGCCCGACGACAAGAAGCACGCCAGCCTCTACCCCTCGGCCCAGTTCTCCTACGCCGACGTCTTCATGGACGGTCGTCTGGGCGTGGCCTTCAGCGCCAGCCACAACGCCAACTATGTGCAGCAGGATCGCATCCAGACCGACTGGTCCTATCTGGCCGACGGTCGGGTGCTGCCCTATCAGGTCATGTGGCGTCCGGGTCCGAAGCTGACCAGCCGCACGGCCGCCAACCTGGCGCTGGACTACAAGTTCACCGAAGACCTGATCTTCTCGCTGCGCAGCAACTACTCCTTCTATGACGTGGAGTATTTCAACCAGTACACCTACCTGACCTTCGGCACGACGACGACATCCTACGCCACGCCGGAGTCGACAGGCACGCACATCGTGGTCAATCCGGATGGCCGGAACACCCGTCTGCACACCGGCTATTCGCACCGCTACGCCGGGACGCCGACCTATCTGATCGCGCCGAAGCTGGAATATAAGGGCGAGACCTGGGAAGCGGCGCTGCGCGCCAGCTATTCCTCGGCGGAGTTCAACTTCCGCGACACCAGCAAGGGCTTCTTCCAGCGCACCGATAACCACCTGACGGGGATCGGTTTCGAGATGGAGCGCGACTCCACGGAGTCCAACGCCTGGTATCTGCGCCAGACGGCGGGCCGTTCGTGGAGCGACCCGATGAACTTCAACCGCGACATCTCCATCGGCAACAACATCCGCACGGCTGAGTCGGACGCCATCAACGACATGTATGCGTTGAACCTGGACGTGAAGAAGCGGCTGAGCCTGGGCGACGTCCACTTCACCCTGATGGGCGGGCTGGGCGCGCGCAGCAACGACTGGCGCACCGACGAAGGCTCGTATCAGCAGTTCAAATATGTCGGCTCGACCGGCGACCTGACGCAGACGTCGGCTGAGGCGGTCATCCCATGGACCCAGAAGTACCGCTTCGAGATGATCGGCTTCGATGCGGGGAACATGAACGCACAGGGCTGGCGCGCCGACAGCCACTACGGGATGTACGACATCTATCGCGAGCACCCCGAGTATTTCGTGGCGGACGAGATCGGTAACCTGAAGCGTCGTCTCGACAACAACAAGCGCGTCAAGGAAGACATCACCTCCGCCTATGTCGAGGCGCAGGCCGACGCCGGTCGCGCCCGTTTCGACCTGGGTCTGCGCTATGAGAAGACCGAGACGGCCTCGCGCGTGGCGATGATCCGCCCGCTGAAGGAGGTCACTGACGCCGGTTATTCGGTGAACACCATCGAAGGCCTGCTCTATCAGTACAACGACGGGACCTATCAGGACCGCAAGGGCGACTACGACGACTGGTTCTGGAGCGGGGGTCAAATACGACTTCACCGACAAGCTGGTCGGCCAACTGTCCTTCAGCCAGGCGATCCTGCGTCCCGACTACGGCAATCTGGGCGGGGTGGTGTCGATCAACGACGACACCATGATCGTGACCGTTCCGAACCCCGAACTGAAGCCGGAGCGTTCGACCAAGTATTACGCCAGCCTGCAGTATTATCTGGCGCCGGCGGGCATCATCGGCCTGTCCGCCTATCAGCTGGACATGAACGACATGCAGGTCACCGGCATGACGGTGAACCCTGAGAATGTCGGCTTCGATCCGGCCGAGTATGCAGGCTACACCTTCCGCAGCGCCCAGAACCTGGAGGGAACCAGCACCAATCGCGGCGTGGTGCTGGAGTACAACCAGCAACTGACCTTCCTGCCGGGCGCCTGGCGCGGTCTGGGCCTGCACGGCTCGGTCACCTATCTGGACCCGGATGGCGAGCGTCAGGGCACGCCGAAACAGGCGGCCAACTGGGGCGTCCGCTACAACATCGGCCGTTTCGACTTCCAGCTGAACGGCAACTGGCAGTCGAAGTATCGGGTCAGTGGACTGAACAATACGCCGACCACGCCGAACAACGGCATCCTGTATCACTCGCCGCGCGAGCTGTGGAACGTCAGCGTCAACTACAAGCTCAACGACCGCTTCGATCTGATGCTGGCGGGCCGCAACATCTTCAACGCGCCGGACATCATCTATTCCAACGAGCGCGAGCGGGTGCAGCAGTACACCGTCTACGGCTCGATGTGGAACATCGGCATCAAGGGCGTCTTCTGATCCGCCTGAACGCATGAAGACCCGGCGGCCGCGTCGTCCTGCGACGGCGCGGTCGCTCGGATCCTTTTCCCGAGGGACGGCGTCCCCGGACCTTTCTCTTCAAAGGACATCCCATGGCCTTGAGGCTTGATCGACGGCGGCTGGTGATGGGCGGCGGCCTGGGCCTGGCGGCCCTGGCGCTGCCGGGCGGCGCGGCGCTGGCGAAGACCCTGTTGAGCGCGTCGGGCTTCACCCACGGCGTGGCCAGCGGCGAACCGGGGCCGGACTCCCTGCTGTTGTGGAGCCGCTACGTCCCCGCCGGGGAAGCGGGTGAAACGCGGCTCGACGCCGAGATCGCGCTGGACCCCGACTTCCGCCAGGTGGCGGCGCGCGGAGTGGTGCGCACGGGCGCCTATCGCGACTGGACCGTCAAGATCACCCTGGACGGGTTGGAGCCCGGCCAGACCTATTGGTACCGCTTCATCGGCCCGGATGGATCGCGCTCGCAGACGGGCAGGGCGCGGACCCTGCCGGTCGGCCGGGCCGAGCGGTTCCGCATCGGCCTGTTCTCCTGCTCCAACCTGCCCATGGGGTGGTTCAACGCCTATGCCCATGCGGCGGCGCGCGACGATGTCGACCTGTGGCTGCACGTCGGCGACTATGTCTATGAATACGGCATCGGCTCCTACGCCGCAGACGATCGCATCGCCGAACGCGTGGTCCTGCCGGCCCATGATCATGAGATGGTGGCGCTGGCCGATTATCGCCTGCGCTTCGCCTGCTACCGCGCTGATCCCGACCTGCAGGCCCTGCATGCGGCGGCGCCGATGGTCTGCGTCTGGGACGATCATGAATCGACCAACGACAGCTGGGAAGGCGGCGCCCAGAACCATCAACCGGCGACCGAAGGCGACTGGAGCACGCGCCGCGCCGCCGCCGTCCAGGCCTATCTGGAATGGATGCCGATTTCCGAGGAGCCGTGGAAATCCTATCCGATCGGCGATCTGGCGACCCTCTACCGCACGGAATCACGGCTGATCGGCCGCACGCGTCAGGCCGATATCGGCGCCGCCTATCGCGAGGGGACCGAAGCCGCCCTGACCGCCTTCCGCGACGGCGCGTGGCAGGACGTCTCGGCCACCATGCTGGGCTCGACCCAGGAAGCCTGGCTGGCGCGCGAACTGCGCGCCAACGCCCGCACCACGGCCTGGCAGGTGGTGGGCATGGGCACCATCATGGGCCGCACCGTCATGCCTGGGGATGCGCTGGACTTGCTGCGGCCGGATCTGAGCGAGGGGGCCGTTCGGTCCTTCGCCAACGCCGCGCGGGCAGGGCGGGTCGGCCTGCCGATGTGGATGGACCGCTGGGACGGCTATCCGGCGGCGCGCTCGCGCTTCCTCAAGGCGGCTCAGGCGGCCGACGCCGATCTGGTCATGCTGTCCGGCGACAGCCACAACGCCTGGGCCTTTTCTCTGTCGGAAGACGGTCGTCCGGCGGGCGTGGAGTTCGCAGGTCAGGCGGTGACCTCCAACGGGATGGAGAAGCAACTGGGCGTCGCGCCGTCGGTCGCCGCTCGATCCTTCGTCGCCGCCAATCCGGAAATGGCCTGGGCCCAGCCCAGCGGGCGCGGATACATGATGATCGACATCACGCCAGAGCGCGTCGGCGGCGAGTGGATCTTCATGGAGACCGTCAAGGCGCGCACCTCGGCCGTCGCAGGCGCGCATCGGATGACGGTCGAGAAGGGCCGACGACGCTTCACGACCTGAGCCCGTCGGGCTTGATGTTTCCGGCTCGCCCCAGCAGTATCGTATACGATTCAGGCGCGGGAGAGCGATGTGAGCGTGTTTGAGGCCCAGGAGACGGTCGCCCTGTCGATCGAAGAGGTGTTCGCCCTGTCGCGGCGGGTGCTGACGGGGGCCGGTCTGTCGGCCCCGCACGCCGAGGCGGTGGCCCGCGTCATCACGGCCGGCGAGCGGGACGAGTGTGCGTCCCACGGGCTTTATCGCCTGCCGGGCTGCGTCATGACGATCCGTTCGGGCAAGCTTTCGCCGGATGCGGAGCCCGTCATCACGGACGCCTCGCCGGCCCTGGTGCGGGCCGATGCGGGCCATGGCTATTCCTTGCTGGCGTTCGAGCGGGCCGCGCCTCTGCTGGCGGAAAAGGCCAGGGCGGTCGGGGTGGCGGCCCTGGTCATCAACAACTGCTTCCACTTTTCGGCCCTGTGGCCCGAAATCGAGCAGTTGACGGACATGGGCGTGGCGGCCCTGGCCATGACGCCCAGCCATTCCTGGGTGGCGCCCGCCGGAGGAAGGCGCGGCCTTCTGGGCACCAATCCGATCGCCTTCGGCTGGCCGCGTCCGGGGCCGCACCCCTATGTCTTCGACTTCGCCACGAGCGCTATCGCACGCGGGGATATGGCGCTGCACGACATCGCCGGGAAGCCGATCCCCGAGGGCTGGGGCGTTGACGCCGAAGGACGTTCGACCACGAACGCCCGCGAGGCCCTGGACGGCGCCATGCTGACCTTCGGCGGACACAAGGGCTCGGCCCTGTCGACCATGATCGAGCTGATGGCGGGGCCGCTGATCGGGGATCTGACCAGCCGAGAGTCCATGGCTTTCGACGACGGCGCCAAGGCGGCGCCGATGCACGGCGAACTGATCCTGGCGTTTGATCCCGCCGTCATGGGCGGCGGAGACGCCGAGGCGAACGCCGCCCGCGCCGAGGCCCTGTTCGCCGCCTTCGCCGATCAGGGCGCGCGCCTGCCGTCGCAGCGCCGCTATGAGGCCCGCGCCCGCAGCCTGGCGCGCGGCGTGCGCACGCCCAAGGTCCTCTACGACCAGATCCTGGCTCTCGGGTTCTGAGCCCGGTCGGAAGCGATCGACCGCGCCGCAGAGGCTGTAGACCGCTTGACTTAATCTGTAATCAGATATCGTATACGATTGTTGTTTGAGGAGGAGTTGTTCATGGCTGGGGCGAAGTTGGACTGGACCGGGGTGATCCCGGCGGCGACCACGCAATTCGACGAAGGACTGGGGGTCGATCTGGACGCCACCCAGACGGTGCTGGACGGTCTGATCAAGGACGGCGTCGACGGCATCATCGTCATGGGCACGGTCGGCGAGAACAACTCGCTGGAGCCGGAAGAGAAGCGCGCCGTCCTGAAGGCGGCGGTCGAGGTCGCCGCAGGACGCGTGCCGATCATCACTGGGGTCAGCGAACTGACCACGGCGCGGGCCGAACGCTACGCCAGGGACGCCGAGGCCATCGGCGTGGACGCCCTGATGGTGCTGCCGGCCATGGTCTATGTGCCGACCCAGGCGGAGTTGGAGGCGCACTTCCGCGCCGTGGCGGCGGCCAGCGGCCTGCCCAACATGCTCTACAACAACCCGCTGATGTATCGGCAGACGCTGAACAACGACGACCTGCGTCGTCTGTCTGACGTGCCCAACATCGTAGCCCTGAAGGAAAGCGCTCCGGACTCGCGGCGCATCACCGACATCGTCAACGAGTTGGGCGACCGCTATTCGCTGATGGTCGGCCTGGACGATGTGGCGCTGGAAGGTCTGATCCTGGGCGCCAAGGGCTGGGTCTCGGGTCTGACCAACGCCTTCCCCGAAGAGTCGGTGGCCCTGGTCAAGGCGGTCAAGGACGGCGACATCGCACGCGCGCTGGAGATCTATCGCTGGTTCATGCCGCTGTTGCACCTGGATTCCGTGTCGGACCTGGTGCAGTCGATCAAGCTGTCCGAGACCATCATGGGTCGGGGGACCGAGCGGGTCCGCATGCCGCGCATGCCGCTGGCGGGCGCGCGCCGGGCCGAGGTCATCGCCATGGTCGAGAAGGCGGCGGAGACTCGCCCCATCGGTTCGGGCAAGGCTGTGAAGATCGTCTGATCCGGAGTCCCGATGCGCGACGTCTTCTTCTGCATTGACGGTCATACCGCCGGCAACCCGGTCCGCCTGGTCGCCGGCGGTGCGCCCCTGCTGTCAGGGGCCAGCATGGCCGAGCGGCGGCTCGACTTCCTCAGCCGCTATGACTGGATCCGCACCTCGCTGTGCTTCGAGCCGCGCGGCCACGACATGATGAGCGGCGGCTTCCTGTATCCGCCGACCCTGCCGGACGCGGACGCGGGTATTCTCTTCATCGAGACCAGCGGCTGTCTGCCCATGTGCGGCCATGGGACCATCGGCATGATCACCTTCGGCCTGGAGCACGGCCTGATCCGGCCGCGCACGCCGGGACGGCTGAAGGTCGAGGTTCCGGCGGGCGTGCTGGACATCGCCTATGAGACCGAGGGCGATCGCGTGACCTCGGTGCGCATCCGCAACGTCCCCGCCTATCTGGCGGCCGAGGGGATCGAGATCGAGGTCCCGGGCCTCGGTCCGCTGACGGTCGATGTCTCCTACGGCGGCAACTACTACGCCATTGTCGAGCCGCAGGGCGCCTACGCCGGGCTGGATGATCTGGGCGCCAGCCGCATCATCGAACTGAGCGGTCTGGTGCGCGAGCGGGTGCGGGCGGCCTTCCATCCGGTGCATCCGGACGAGCCCTCGATCAACGGCGTCAGCCATGTCCTGTGGGCCGACAGGCCGAAGGGGCAGGGCGCGGACGGCCGCAACGCCGTCTTCTATGGCGACAAGGCCATCGACCGCAGCCCGTGCGGCACCGGCACCTCGGCGCGCCTGGCCCATCTGCACGCCAGGGGGCGGCTGAAGGTCGGCGACGCCTTCGTCCATGAAAGCTATATCGGCAGCCGTTTCATCGGCCGCGTCGAGGCCGAAACGACGGTGGGCGGCCACAAGGCGATCGTGCCCTCGATCGAGGGCTCGGCCGTCGCCACGGGTTTCAATACCATTTGGGTGGATCGTCGCGATCCCTTCTGGGCGGGCTTCCAGGTCGTCTGAGGGAGTTCCGCATCGTAATTACGGCCGTCGCGCGGTATGGCTGGGCCGGGCGACCAGCCCAGCCTTTTCGACTCGATGAACTCCCGCATGGCCGCATCCCCGCTTGAAGTCCGCACCCTGTCCGATCGCCTGATGGAGGTGGTGCGCGACATGATCGTGTCCGGGGCGATCGCGCCCGACGTGCCCATTCGCCAGGATGGTCTGGCCGCCGACCTGAACGTCTCCAAGATTCCGCTGCGCGAAGCGCTGGTGCGGCTGGAGCAGGACGGTCTGGTGGTGTCGCACCCCAACCGCGGCTTCTTCGTGCGCGGCATGAGCGCCGCCGAGGCTGAGGAAATCTATGAGCTGCGCCTGAAGCTGGAGCCCGAAGCGGCGGCAGAGGCCTGCCTCAGCGCCGACGAGACCCGGCAGGAGACCGCCCGGCGGGTGCTGGCCGAACTCAACGCGGCGGCGGCGGCCGGTCTGCCGACGGTCGGAGCGCTGAATCGCGCCTTCCACATGGCCCTGGTGCAGCCGGGCCGACGCGCCCTGACCACGGAAATCACCGCCCGCCTTCACGTCATGGCCGACCGCTATGTTCGCAAGCACCTGGAGCACAAGGGGCGTCACCTGACGGCCGAGGCGGAACATCATGAGATTCTGCAGGCCTGGCTGAACCGGGACGCCGCAGCAGTCCGCCGCCTGGTTGCCGAGCATCTGCAACATACCCTGTCCGACCTTCGCCAGGAGTTCGGACAGGAAGATCGACAGGACTGATCGAAGGCCTCATCCCTGTTCGGCGGCGGCAGCCTCCGGGCGAGCCTTCAGGGCGGTCGTCAACAGGCTGACAGCCGCATAGAGCACCACGGCCACCACGCCCCAGCGCAGCACGGTCAGCGGCAAGGAGGTGATGACGAAGGCGGCCAGCAGCACCGCCGGTATGCCCCCGATCGCCATGCCCAGCACCAGCCGCAGGTCGATGCGCTCGCTCCTGATGAAGCGCAGGCTCGACACCGGCATCAGGAAGGCGCAGGCGCCCATCATGATCGGAAAGGCGGCCGTGGGGTTCATCCCCATCAGGCTGAGCATGATCAGGGACGGCGCATAAAGACCGATGCCGAAGCTCATCAGCGCGCCCATGATCAGGTGGGCGACGACGGTGACGACGAACAGGCCGCCGCCCAGCGATACGGCTTCGCCGCCCGCCGGCATCAGGTTCAGATTGGTCATGGCGTACAGGGCGGCGGCGATCAGCAAGGCCGCGCCCACCACCATCTGCACCGCCCGCACCGGCAGACGCAGCACGATCGGCGCGCCGATGACCGCGCCCAGGATGGAGGCGCCGATACAGGCGATCAGCAGCACCGGGTCGACCTGGATCAGCTTCATGAAGACCAGCCCCTGCATCACCGTCGGCAGACAGTGGCCGGCGTTCAGCACGGCGGGCAGGAAGCTGTCGGGGACCAGTTTGCGGAACCGCAGCCAAGCCGTCGTCGGCGCGAAGGACCCGATGCCCAGGGCGTCGAAGAAGTTGGCGACAGCGCCGATGGCCACGCCCTCGGCCCTGGGTCTCAAGGCGCCGCGCGCCTTGGCCGTGCGCACCAGCTGGACGGCGTAGCAGGCGGCCAGTAGCGCCAGCGCCGTCAATAGAACGGCTACGATCATGTTTCCCTCCCCCGAGGTTTCGCCGCCCTTGCCGAGCGGTTCGAGCCGAAGGAAAACATGAGCTCAAATCAGATACAATATACGTTGATTGCTTTGGCGCTCAGGCTTGTTCGAGGGCGCGGGGGGCGGCCGCCGCGATGTACTTGGCGGGGGGCTTGCCCAGGGCGGCCTTGAACATGGTGATGAAGGCGCTGGCGGACTCATAGCCCAGGTCATAGGCGACGCTCTGGACCGAGGCGCCGGACGACAGGCGTTGCAAGGCCAGGACGATCTGCAACTGCTGGCGCCAGCGGCTGAAATTCATGGCTGTTTCACGCACGACCAGCCGAGTCAGAGTGCGTTCGCTCATGGCGACGCGGCGCGCCCACTCGCCCACGGTGGATCGGTCGCCGGGGTTGTCGATCAAGGCCTCGGCGATGCGGCGCAGGGCGGGGGAGGCCGGGATCGGCAGGTGCAGGGCCGCGATCTCGGTCCGCCGCAGTTCTTCCAGGATGACCTGGGCGATCCGGTCCAGATGGCCGCCGAACGCATAGTCGGGCGTGGGCTGGCGGGCCAGATGGCGGATCATCTCGATCAGCATGGGGCTGAGCGACAGGGTGCAGCATCGGTCGGGCAGGCCGGGCACGTCCGGCTCGACGAACAGCATGCAGACGCGGCCGTTGGCGGTGACGCGGTTGCTGTGCGGCGTGCCGCCGGGCGCCCAGACGCCGCCGCCGAGGGGCGCCATCCACAGGCCGTCCTGCGTCCGGCACATGACCCCGCCCTGCAGCGCGACGACCAGTTGGGCCTTGCGATGGGTGTGCAGGGGCAGTTCGACGTCATGCGCCGATCCGCCCAGGCTGACGGCGATGGCGGCCTGCGGAAAGGCGTCGGGGTCGAAGCTCTGGAAGCAGGCGTGCAGGGAGGTCATGGCGATCTGACCGATTATCGAAACTTCATGCCTGAATAGCCGAAGTTCGCCGATTGCTCCATCGCTAGTGTGGGCGGGCCTTCCTCCTGAGGCGTCTCTCCCCGGCGGCTTGTCATGACTTCGCGTGCTTCCCTGCATCCATTCTGGATCATCGCCGGCGTTCTGCTGGTGGCCGGCACCCTGCGCGGGACGTTCACGGGGGCGGGGCCGCTGCTCGGCGACATCGGCCAGGCGTTCGGCTTGGGAGCCAGCCAAGCGGGCTTCCTGATCACCCTGCCGCTGCTGGCCTTCTTCGTCGTCTCGCCGTTCGCGGCGCGACTGGCCAGGGCGGCGGGCCTGGAGCGGGCGATCTTCCTGGCGCTGATCGCCATGATCGGGGGCATAGCGATCCGGTCCGCCGGGCCGCTGTGGGCGCTTTATCTGGGGTCGACGGCGCTCGGCGCCGGCATCGCCATCGGCAACACCCTGCTGCCCAGTCTGTTGAAGCGGGATTTTCCCGATCAGATCACCCAGCTGACCACCCTTTACGCCGTCACCATGGGCGTGGCCTCGGCCGGGGCGTCGGCGGTGATGGTCCCACTGGCGCAGGCGTTCGACTGGCGGTGGGCGCTGGCGGCGCTGATCGTATTGCCGCTGACGGCGGCTCTGGTCTGGGCGCCGCAGTTGCGCCGCCGTTCCGCGCCTGCGTCCGAGGCGGCGACGGGCCTGAGCGGCGTCTCTGTGTGGCGGTCGGGCCTGGCGTGGCAGGTGACGCTCTTCTTCGGCGTGAACTCCTTCGTCTACTACGCGGTGGCGGCCTGGTTGCCGTCGATCCTGACGGGCGCCGGCATGTCGCCGGAGGTTGCGGGCGGCCTGCACGGCGTGATGCAACTGGCCACAGCGGCGCCGGGTCTGGTTCTGGTTCCTCTGGTGCGCCGGATGAAGGATCAGCGGGCGTTGGCGACAGGCTTCGCCCTGCTGGGCCTCATGTCGTTGGCGGGTCTGTACGCCGCGCCGGGACTGGCGATGATCTGGGTCGCCCTGTTCGGGTTCGCCATCGGGGGGGCCTTCATCCTGGCCCTGGCTTTCATCGGCCTGCGAAGCCGTTCGGCCGAACAGACCGCGCAGCTTTCAGGGATGACCCAATCGGTAGGCTATCTGATGTCCGCCTGCGGCCCGATTGCGATTGGAGCCCTGCACGACGCCGTCGACGCATGGGCGCCGGCCTTGGCGGCGTGTGGCGCCTTGTGCATCCTGTTGGTCGTGCTGGGGCTGGGCGCGGGGCGTGACCGCCAGGTCGCCTAGGCGTGCTTACGGACGAGCGGTGAACACGCGGTAGCCCTTCTCCTCGGCCGCCGCGATCATCTGGGCGTCGCCGGAGGTGTCGCCATAGGCGGCCGTCAGCACCATGTCGTCGCCATAGACGGCGCGCAGGCGGTGCATCTTCTCCTCGCCCCGGCAGTTGCCGCCGACGAAGGCGCCCAGCACCTGATCCTGGTCGTCGAAGGCCAGGCGGGTGCCGATCAGGTTTTCGGCGCCCAGCCTGCGGGCGAAGGGGGCGACGGTGGTTTCCGGCGAGGCGGTGACGATGACGCGATGGGCGCCGCGACGGCCCCAGTCCTCCCACGTCGCCAGGGCGTCGGGACGCATGAAGCGCGGCCAGATGATCTGGGCGAAGCGTTCGGCCTCGGCCTCCAGCGCCGTGCGGTCGACGCCGGTCAGGAATTCGCGCACTGAGGCGACCTTGATCCGGCCGCGATCCTTGTCGCTCAGATAGGCGAAGACGGCCGGGATCAGACGCGCCAGCCCCTGAAACCAGCGCAGGGGGCCGGCCCGCCACTTCAGGAAGGTGGTGAAGCTGTCGCGAGATCGTCAGGGTGCCGTCGAAATCGAAGGCGACGATGGCCTGTCCGGGGGCGGGGGACTGGTGAAAGGCTTTTTCGCTTCCCATGTCAGACATTAGCCGTGATCCCCATATTATCTGTCCTGTCCGTTCCCCGAAGCGCGTTGCAGCGCCGCAACGGGGTTGTGGCGGAACGTGTGATGGGTGATTGTCATTTTTTGAAGACCTTCGATGATAGATTCCCTGGATCGATCGTGAAGGAAGCGCCTTTCGTCCCAATGTCGGGGCGGATTGCGGATAGTGAGAAGGGTCTATGACCAAAGCCGCCGGCACAGACGCCAAAAGCACGCTCTACTGCTCGTTCTGCGGCAAGAGCCAGCACGAAGTCCGCAAGCTGATCGCCGGACCGACCGTCTTCATCTGCGATGAATGCGTCGAACTGTGCATGGACATCATCCGCGAAGAGCACAAGATCGCCTTCAAGACCTCCAAGGACGGCGTGCCCACGCCCAAGGAGATCCGCGACGTCCTCGACGATTATGTGATCGGCCAGGCCCACGCCAAGAAGGTGCTGAGCGTCGCCGTCCACAACCACTACAAGCGCCTGAACCATGCGACGAAGAACAACGACGTCGAACTGGCCAAGTCGAACATCATGCTGATCGGGCCGACCGGCTCGGGCAAGACGCTGCTGGCCCAGACGCTGGCGCGCATCATCGACGTGCCCTTCACCATGGCCGACGCCACCACCCTGACCGAGGCCGGTTATGTGGGCGAGGACGTCGAGAATATCATCCTGAAGCTGCTTCAGGCGTCGGACTACAATGTCGAGCGGGCCCAGCGCGGCATCGTCTACATCGACGAAATCGACAAGATTTCACGCAAGTCGGACAACCCGTCGATCACCCGCGACGTGTCGGGCGAGGGCGTGCAGCAGGCCCTGCTGAAGATCATGGAAGGCACCGTCGCCTCCGTGCCGCCGCAAGGCGGGCGCAAGCATCCGCAGCAGGAGTTCCTGCAGGTCGACACCGCCAACATCCTGTTCATCGTCGGCGGCGCCTTCGCCGGCCTGGAGAAGGTGATCTCGGCGCGCGGCGAGGGGGCCTCGATCGGCTTCGGCGCCAAGGTCAAGGAGATCGACGAGCGTCGCACCGGCGAAATCCTCAAGCAGGTCGAGCCTGACGACCTGATGCGCTTCGGCCTGATCCCCGAGTTCATCGGCCGTCTGCCGGTTCTGGCGACGCTGGAGGATCTGGACGAGACGGCGCTGATCAAGATCCTGACCGAGCCGAAGAACGCTCTGGTCAAGCAGTACAAGCGCCTGTTCGAGATGGAGAACGTGACGCTGACCTTCACCGACGACGCCCTGTCGGCGGTGGCCAAGAAGGCGATCACCCGCAAGACGGGCGCGCGCGGCCTGCGCTCCATCCTGGAGGGCGTGCTGCTGGAGACCATGTTCGAACTGCCCACCTACGAGGGCGTCGAGGAAGTCGTGGTCAACGCCGAGGTGATCGAGGGCAAGGCCCAGCCGTTGCTGATCTATTCGGAAACCAAGAAGAAGACGGCCGACGGCGCCGCCTGACGCTGCGGTCCGATCCAAGAGACAAGGGGCGGCTCGCCACGGGCCGCCCCTTCATCGTTTCAGGGACTATTCGGGCGGTCGGCTGAAATCACACGCTTTTTCACGCTTCTGTGGGCCGCGCGCCCGCCACGCTTGAACCGCGTCCAGACAGAACCACATACTCACACGAAAGCCGCTGAAAACAGCGGGTCGAGTCGAGACGAGGCGGCAGTCGCGCCAAGTCGGATCGGATCGGCGGGCCGGAGATTCACGAAGGCCCCGGAAAGTACGCATCATGACCGAGAGCAAAATCCTCCCTGTCCTGCCGCTGAGAGACATCGTCGTCTTTCCGCACATGGTCGTGCCCCTGTTCGTCGGGCGCGAGAAGTCCGTGCGCGCCCTCGACGAGATCATGAAGGGCGAGAAGCAGATCCTGCTCGCCACCCAGAAGAACTCTGTCGACGACGATCCGGCGACGGACGCCATCTATCCGACCGGCGTGCTGGCGACGGTGCTGCAACTGCTGAAGCTGCCCGACGGCACCGTGAAGGTGCTGGTCGAGGGCAAGTCGCGCGCGCGCCTGACCCGCTTCACCGACCGTGAGGACTACTACGAAGCCGAAGCCGTCGAGATCGAGGACGAGGCGGGTGACCCGTCGCAGAGCGAAGCCCTGCTGCGCGCCGTGATCGAGCAGTTCGAAAACTATGTGAAGCTGAACAAGAAGGTCCCGCCCGAAGCCCTCAGCGCCATCCCCCAGATCACCGATCCGTCCAAGCTGGCGGATTCGGTCGCCGCCCATCTGTCGGTCAAGATCGCCGACAAGCAGGCCCTCCTCGAAACCGTCGTCATCCCGGCGCGGCTGGAGAAGGTCTATGGCCTGATGGAAGGCGAGATCAGCGTCCTGCAGGTCGAGAAGAAGATCCGCAGCCGCGTGAAGCGGCAGATGGAGAAGACCCAGCGCGAATATTATCTGAACGAGCAGATGAAGGCGATCCAGCGCGAGTTGGGCGAGACCGACGATGCTCGCGACGAACTGCTGGAGCTGGAAAAGCGCATCAAGAAGACGCGCCTGTCCAAGGAGGCCCGAGATCAAGGCCGAGGCGGAGTTGAAGAAGCTGCGCAACATGTCGCCGATGTCGGCGGAATCGACCGTGGTGCGTAACTATCTCGACTGGCTGCTGTCGATCCCATGGTCCAAGACCCGGCCCAAGCCCATCGACCTGCAGAAGGCCGAGGACATCCTCGAAGAGGATCACTACGGTCTGGAGAAGGTCAAGGAACGGATCATCGAGTATCTGGCCGTTCAGGCGCGCACTGGGAGCCTGAAGGGGCCGATCCTGTGCCTGGTCGGTCCTCCGGGCGTCGGCAAGACCTCGCTGGCCCAGTCCATCGCCAAGGCGACGGGGCGTGAATACGTGCGCATGTCGCTGGGCGGCGTGCGCGACGAGGCTGAGATCCGGGGCCACCGCCGGACCTACATCGGCTCCATGCCCGGCAAGATCATCCAGTCGATGAAGAAGGCCAAGACCACCAACGCCTTCGTCCTGCTGGACGAGATCGACAAGCTGGGCGCCGACTGGCGCGGCGACCCGTCCTCGGCCCTGCTGGAAGTGCTGGACCCGGCCCAGAACTCGACCTTCGGCGACCACTATCTGGAGGTCGACTACGACCTGTCGCCGGTGATGTTCGTCACCACGGCCAACAGCCTGAACATGCCCCAGCCCCTGCTGGACCGCATGGAGATCATCCGCGTCTCGGGCTACACCGAGGATGAGAAGGTCGAGATCGCCAAGCGCCACGTCCTGCCCAAGCAGCTCAAGGACCACGGCCTGAAGGAGGGCGAGCTGATCGTCCCTGACGACACGATCCGCGACCTGATCCGCTACTACACCCGCGAAGCCGGCGTGCGTTCGCTGGAGCGCGCCCTGGGCGGCCTGGCCCGCAAGGCGGTGCGCGAGATGGCCAAGACCAAGGCCGCCTCGATCACCGTGGATGCGGCCAAGCTGGCCGAATACGCGGGCGTGCGGAAATTCCGCTATGGCGAGACGGATGCGGAAGATCAGGTCGGCATCGTCACCGGCCTGGCCTGGACCGAGTTCGGCGGCGACATCCTGACCATCGAGGCCCTGAAGATGCCGGGCCGCGGCCGCATGACCGTGACCGGCAACCTGAAGGAGGTCATGAAGGAGTCGATCTCGGCGGCGGCGTCCTACGTCCGCAGCCGCGCCCTCAGCTTCGGCGTCAAGCCGCCGGTGTTCGAGAAGACCGACATCCACGTCCACGTCCCCGACGGCGCCACGCCCAAGGACGGCCCCTCGGCCGGCGTGGCCATGACGGTGGCCATGGTCTCGGTCCTGACCGGCATCCCGATCCGCAAGGACATCGCCATGACCGGCGAGATCACCCTGCGCGGTCGGGTGACGGCCATCGGCGGTCTGAAGGAGAAGCTTCTGGCGGCCCTGCGCTCGGGCGTGAAGACCGTCCTGATCCCGCAGGAGAACGAGAAGGACCTTGAGGAGGTGCCGGAAAACGTGAAGGCCGCCCTCGAGATCGTCCCGATCTCTACCGCCGACGAGGCATTGAAGTGGGCCCTGACCGGCACGCCGACTCCCGTCGAATGGGACGAGGCGGCCGAGCCCATGACCCCGACGCCGCCGGCGCCGACGGCGGGCGAGGGGGCCAGCGTCAGCCACTGACGCCGGGTCTCTGATCCGATGAAGGAAGGCGGTTCGGGGCGACCCGGACCGCCTCTTTTTTGACCTGCGCGCCGACAGCCGTTTAAGTGCGCCCTTCGTTCGAGAGGGGAGCCGCAGACATGACCAAGACGGAACTGATCGGCCGCATGGCCGAGGCGGCGGGCATCAGCCGCGACCAGGCCAAGCTGGCCCTGGAAGCCTTCACCGATCAGGTGACCGGTTCGCTGGTTCAGGGACGCGACGTGCGGCTGGTCGGCTTCGGCAGTTTCGTCGCCGTGGACCGCAAGGCGGGCGTGGCTCGCAACCCCCAGACCGGCCAGGAAATCGCCCGTCCCGCCTCGCGCACCGCGCGCTTTCGTCCCGGCGAGGGCTTGAAAAGCGCCTTGAACGGCTGACCGCCGCAGGGCATGAAGCCTGTCCCCGATATTGAGTCGGGTGATGTGGGCGGCTAGCTCAGCTGGTCAGAGCACCTCGTTTACACCGAGGGGGTCGGCGGTTCGAACCCGTCGCCGCCTACCATTCCCCTTTTCGTGGAAGCCTTTCAGTCCGTCAGCAGGGCCAATAGGGCGAAGCTCGCCAGCCAGTGCTCGCCCATGTAGTCGCCCGTGACATGGGGCAGGGCGGCGTCCAGGTGAACCGCCGTCGCTGCGGCTCCGATGGCGCGGCGCGGGTCTTCGGCGGGTAGTCCGGCGACGATCTCGCGCCAGCACCAGCCCCGGCTCAAATTCAGCCCGTCCAGATGGGCGATCTTGCCGTCGGTGCGGTCGCTGACGCGGGCAGGGCTTAGCAGGGTCGCGGGCCGGCCGTCGCCAAGGCGCGGCAGGAAGGCGTCGAACCAGGCGCGGAAGGCCTCAGGGGGCAGGGCGCGCCGCATCAGGGCGGCCTCCATCAGGGCGGGCGACAGGAACTCGTCCTGCGACGGCTCCCACGCCTGACAGTCGCGGTCCTCGCCGTGCCAGCGCAGGGCGGCGGCGCGGCACAGGGCGGCCAGGTCGGCGTCGTGGGCGTCCGCATAGTCCAGCGTCAGCCGCAGGGCGAAGGCGGTGTTGTAGTGGGTTCCGGTCCGCACCGGGTAGTCGGCCAGCGGCAGGAAGGCCCTGAAGCGCTCGGCGAAGACCTGGGCCAGCGGGCGCAGGGTCTGGGCCCAGCGGCGGGCTTCGTCCGTCTCGTGCCGCTCCAGTTCCGCCGCCAGCATCAGCAGCCAGGCCCAGCCGTAGGGGCGTTCGAAGCCGCGCGCTTCGGGCCGGGCCAGATAGGCGGCTTCTCCGGCGACGTTCTGCGGCGTGAACAGCTCGGCGGCGAGGGCGCGGATGGCGGGCGCCTCGGCCATGTCGGGGTGCAGGCGATAGAGGGTGAACAGGGTCCACCAGCCATGGACGCACGAGTGCCAGTCGAAGCTGCCGAAGAAGATCGGGTGCATGTCGCGCGGCGTGCGCGCGTCCTGCGGTCCCGTCAGCACATGCATGATGTGGTTGGGATACTCGCGCGTCACATGGCCCAGGGCCGTGGCGGCGAAGCGGGAGGCGAGAGCGGCGTCGAGGCTTTGCGTCATGATCCGAACCGGAAAGCGAGGAAATACATCAGCAGCATATTGGCGAACAGCATGACGACCGCCGTGGGAAGCTGGGCGCGGATCACGCCGTTCAAAGGCGAGTTGCGGTCCGGCAGCTCCAGAAGATTGGCGGGCACCACGTTGAAGTTGGCGGCCATGGGCGTCATCAGCGTTCCGCAGAATCCGGCCAACATGCCGATGGCGCAGACGATGGCGGGATCGCCGCCGAACTGATGCACCACGATGGGCAGGCCGATGGCGGCGGTCATGACCGGAAAGGCGGCGAAGGCGTTGCCCATGATGATCGTGAACAGGGCCATGCCCGCGCAATAGGCGAACACCGCCATGAAGGCGGAGGTCATGGGGATGATCCGCGCGATCAGGTCGCCGACCACCTGACCCACATCGGCGGCCAGGAACACCGCCCCCAGAGACGCCAGCATCTGCGGCAGCAGCGCCGCCCAGCCGATGGAGTCCATCAGGCGCCGGCCTTCCTGCACCGGGGCCATGACTGGCGGCCGGAACCAGGCCATGGCGGCGACCAGAGCGATGACGCAGCCCAGCCCCAGCGAGATCAGTGTGGTCTGCACCGGCGAGATCAGCCAGGCGCCGGCCGCCGTGTGCTTGGCCAGCAGGGTGCCGCCGACGGCGACCAGGGGCACCATCAGGGCGGGCGCGAACAGGGCGTTCTTCCAGCGGGCGGCGCTGGCCTGGCGCTGCTCCGGCGTCGTGGTGGCGGGCTTGCCGACGCCCAGCTTGCCCGAGGCGCCGATGACGACCAGGGCGATGACCAGGATTCCGTTGCCCAGACCGCCCAGCCAGGAGCCGAACAGCATCGACAGGGCGATCAGCCCCCAGAACAGGGCGCTGCGGAAGCGCGTCGGATTGTGCGGATCGCGCAGGCTGAGGATGGAGAAGGCCGCGAACATCAGCCCGGTCGCGACATAGGCGTGCTCCAGCGTGATCATCGGCCGCCCTCCGCGTCTGCGGATGCGCCGGGCGCGGCCATGTCCTTCTTCACCTGACGATCGAACATCAGCAGGCGCGCGCCGTGGACCAGGAAGGCGACGATGGCCGTGGGGATGGCCCACAGGGAGACGTGCAACGCCTCGACGCGGATGCCCGCCTGCTCAAGGAAGCCGACGATCAGGACGATGGAGCCGATGGCGATGAAGATGTCCTCGCCGAAGAACAGGCCGATGTTGTCCGTGCCCGCCGCCATGCCGAGAATGCGGAAGCGGGCCTTGTCGGTCAGGGCACCGTGGGTGCTCTCGGCCGCGCCTTCGGCCATCGGCGCGATCAGCGGGCGCACCATCTGGGGATGGCCGCCGAGTGAGGTCAGGCCCAGCGCCGAGGTCGCCTGACGCACCAGCAGATAGATCAGCATCAGCCGTCCGGCCGTGGCCGCCTTGACCTTGGTCACCAGATCGCGCGCCCGTTCCTGCAGGCCCGCGCGTTCCAGCAGGCCGATCACCGGCAGCACCAGCCAGGTGATGTGGAAATAGCGGTTGTCGTTAAAGGCCTGACCAAAGCGCGCAATGGTGTCGATCCCGGCCTGCAAGAGCGCGTGTGCGTCCACGCCCGGCCCGACCGCCGCCAGCACCCCGGTGGCGATGGCCGCGACCAGAATGACGATCAGCGGATTGATCCGGGCGACAAAGCCCGCGACCACGATCAGTATCCCCAGCAGCACCAGCATCGGATCACGCCCTCCCCAGACGGACTTCTAGCGAATGGTTACGCGGTTCGGGCGTCTCAGGAAGCGTCTTTCGCGCCGAAGCCGCCGCCGCCGGGCGTCTCGATGACGAAGACGTCGCCGGGCGCCATGGCGACCTCGGCCGTGGCGCCCAACGGCTCGACCCGACCGTCGGCCCGCTCGACCCGATTGATCCCGACTGCGCCGGGTTCGCCGCCGTCCGCGCCGAAGGGCGGCACGCGGCGGTGGTTGGACAGGATGGCCGCCGTCATCGGCTCAAGTACGCGCATCCGCCGCACGGCCCCGTCGCCGCCGCGATGCAGGCCCTCGCCGCCCGAGCCGCGCCGGATGGAGAATGCCTCCAGCAGCACGGGGAAGCGCGTCTCCAGCACCTCGGGGTCGGTCAGGCGGCTGTTGGTCATATGGGTCTGAACGGCGGCGGTTCCGTCGAAGTCAGGCCCGGCGCCCGAGCCGCCGGCGATGGTTTCGTAATACTGACGCGCGTCGTCGCCGAAGGTGAAGTTGTTCATCGTCCCCTGGCTGGAGGCCAGAACGCCCAGCGCGCCGTAAAGCGCATCGACCACGGCCTGGCTGGTCTCGACGTTGCCCGCCACCACGGCGGCGGGATAGCGCGGGTTCAGCATCGAGCCTTCCGGCACGATCAGCTCGATCGGCTTCAGACAGCCCT
Source organism: Brevundimonas sp. SS2672 (assembly GCF_059579685.1). Lineage (NCBI taxonomy): Bacteria > Pseudomonadati > Pseudomonadota > Alphaproteobacteria > Caulobacterales > Caulobacteraceae > Brevundimonas > Brevundimonas sp. SS2672. The sequence goes on from NZ_CM184201.1 coordinate 1,082,003, forward strand.
CGTTCAGCGGAATGGCGTCGTCCACCAGGGTGCGGAAGACATAGAGGGTCGCCGCCCTTGCGATCGACAGCGGGGCGTTGAAGTTGGTCGGCAACTGGTCGCTGGTTCCGGTGAAGTCGACGACCGCGCTGCGGGCCTCGGCGTCCACGTCGATGCGGACGCGGATGACGGCGCCGTCGTCCATCTCATAGGCGAAGACGCCGGGCTTCAGTGCGGCGACGGCGCGGCGAACGGCCTCTTCGGCGTTGTCCTGGACGTGGCCCATATAGGCGGTGACGACCTTGCGGCCGAACTCGCCGGTCATGCGGATCAGCTCCTGAGCGCCGCGCGTGCAGGCGGCGACCTGGGCCTTCAGGTCCGACAGGTTCTGATCGACATTGCGCGACGGCCAGGGGCCTGAGGCGAACAGGGCGCGGGTTTCGGCCTCGCAGAGCTTGCCTGCGTCGACCAGCAGGAAGTCGTCGATCAGCACCCCTTCGTCGTCCACGCTGCGCGAGTTGGCGGGCATGGAGCCGGGCGTGATCCCGCCGACGTCGGCATGGTGGCCGCGCGCGGCGACGAAGAAGGCCGGAGCGCCATCACTGTCCAGAAACACCGGCATGATGACGGTGATGTCGGGCAGATGGGTGCCGCCGTTGTAGGGCGCGTTCAGCATATAGACGTCGCCCGCCTTCATGCCTCGACCGTCTTGCTGATCTCGCGTGAGGCGATGACGGTGCGGATGCTCTCGCCCATCGAGCCCAGATGCACCGGGATGTGCGGGGCGTTGGCGATCAGCGACCCGCCCGCATCGAAGACGGCGCAGGAGAAGTCCAGCCGCTCCTTGATGTTCACCGAATAGGCGGTGGCGCGCAGGGCCTCGCCCATCTGTTCGGCGCAGGCCATGAAGCGGCTGTTGAACACCTCCAGCATGATCGGATCGACGTCTGTGCCGATGGCGGTGCGGGCGGGCAGGGCGACGACGCGCTTCAGCAGCAGATTGGACGCCGAATCGACCGAGGCGCGCCAACCGGGTTCGACGACGGTGGTGCCGGTGTCTTCCAACAGGATGGCGGGGCCGTCGACATGGGCGCCGGGCTTCACCGCCTCACGACGGTAGACGGGCGTCTGGCGATCCTCGCCCGCCATGCGGACGGCCAGGGCGGCGACCGGTTCGGGCGCCGAGGCCCCGCCATCAGGCGCCGGGGGCGCGTCCGGCGTCTGGTCCGAGCGTCCGACGGCTTCGACCTCCAGCGTCTCGACCACCAGGGCCTTGTCCTCGGCGAAGAAGCCGAAGCGGCGGCGGTGCGTCTCTTCAAAGGCGGCGGCCATGTCGATGGCCGGGCCGAAGGGCACGGTCAGAGGCGTGTCGGACCCGGCGAACTTGATCTCGGCGCGGGCGATGGTCGAGACGGCCGCCTCGTCGAAGTCCTGGGCCGTCAGATCGCCGCACGCGGCTTTTGTCAGCGTTTCGACCTGTTCGGCCAGGGCGGCGTCGGCGTCTGGCGAGAGGGGCAGGGCCACGGTGGTCTGACGGATGGCCCGCACCTCGGCCAGGCCCATGCCGTAGGCCGACAGGACGCCCGCGAACGGGTGCAGCAGCACCTGGGTCATGCCCAGGGCGTCGGCCACCAGGCAGGCGTGCTGGCCGCCCGCGCCGCCGAAGCAGTTCAGCACATATTTGGTGACGTCATAGCCGCGCTGGATCGAGATGGAGCGGATCGCCTCGGCCATGTTCTGCACGGCGATGGTGACGAAGCCCTCGGCCAGTTCGCCGGGCGTGACGGGGCGGCCGGTCGCGGCCTCGACCTCGGCCGCCATGGCCTCGAACTTCGCGCGCACCGCCTCGGCGTCCAGCGGCTGGTCGGCGTTCGGGCCGAAGACGGCGGGGAAGAAGTCGGCGCTGAGCTTGCCCATCATGACGTTGCAGTCGGTCACCGTAAGAGGCCCGCCGCGCCGATAGGCTGCGGGGCCGGGCGAGGCGCTGGCCGATTCCGGACCGACTCGCAGTCGCCCGCCGTCGAAGCGGCAGATCGAGCCGCCGCCCGCCGCCACGGTGTGGATGCTCAGCATCGGCGCCCGCAGGCGCACCCCGGCGACCACGGCGTCGGAGGTCCGCTCATAGTCCCCGGCGAAATGGGACACGTCGGTCGAGGTGCCGCCCATGTCGAAACCGATGACGCGGTCGAAGCCGGCGGCCCTGGCCGTCTCGGCCATCGCCACCACGCCGCCCGCGGGTCCCGACAGGATGGCGTCCTTGCCCCGGAAGGCGTCGGCCGCCGTCAGCCCGCCTGAGGACTGCATGAACTGCAGCGGCGTCGCCGCGCCCAGATCGGCGCCGACCCGCTCCACATAGGCACGCAGGATCGGCGACAGATAGGCGTCCGCCACCGTGGTGTCGCCGCGCCCGATCAGCTTGATCAGCGCCCCGACCTCATGGCTGACTGAGACCTGCTCGAAGCCGACCTCGCGCGCGATCTCGGCCAGGCGTCGCTCGTGATCGATGAAGCGCCAGCCGTGGACCAGGACGATGGCCACGGCGCGGAAGCCCGCCGCATGGGCCGCCGTCAGATCAGCCCGCGCCTTCGCCTCGTCCAGAGGACGATCGACGGCGCCGTCGGCGGTCAGGCGCTCATCGATCTCGACCACGCGGTCGTAAAGCTGATCGTTCAGGCGGATGTGGCGTGCGAACAGGTCGGGCCGGGCTTGCCAGCCGATCCGCAGGGCGTCGCCGAACCCGGCGGTGATCGCCAGCACGGTCGGCTCACCCTTGCGCTCTAGCAAGGCGTTGGTGGCGACGGTGGTGCCCATGCGCACCTCATCGACCAGGCCCGCCGCCAGCGGGCCGGGCGCGGCGCCCAGCATCCGCCGGACGCCCTCGACGGCGGCGTCGGCGTACTGCTCGGGATTGACCGACAGCAGCTTGCCGGTCCTGAGCGCGCCGTCGGGCGCGCGGGCGACGATGTCGGTGAAGGTGCCGCCGCGATCGATCCAGAAACGCCAATTCGCATTCATCTTGCTCATGGGTCTGGTTTACGGCCCGGAAGCGGGATCGCGCTAGTCGGCTTGCGTTTTTCCGTGGCCCGCAGGATGCGGCGCCCGCGCTTTGCGCCGGTACAGCAGGCAGGAGACGAATAGCGTCGCGATCAGCCCGATGTTCCAGACGTAGTAGGCCGAGACATAGGCCCATTGCTCCAGCCTGATGTCAGTGATGAAGACGTAGTGGGTGGCGAGCACCAGGAACTGGAAGGCCGCTGCAATCGGCATCCACCAGGTTCCGCTTCGCGCAGAGCCGTAAAGCAGGAGCAGGAAGACCAGGCCGTCGGCCGACACGGCCGCCCACGGGGGCGTGCGGTAGTCAAACGGAACGATCTGGGAAATCAGCCAGGCGACCCCCAGGGCGATGGAGAGGGCGCGTTGCCATGGCCCGCCGCGCCACAGGGCGAGGAGCGCGGTCAGAACCAGAAAGACGAGGGTGAAGAGGTAGATGGGTGACATGGCCGCCATGTCACCCTCATCGATTCAGGCCGCCCGATCAACCAGGGCCAGACGGGTTTCGCGCGGCACCGGGTCGTCCGCCTTGTCCAGACCGCCCAGACGTATGCTGCGGAAACGCGTCTGGCCTTTCACCTCGGCGAGCGCGCCGTGAAGTTCGACCATGGCCTTCTGGGCCTCGACCTGGGCCGCCATGGCGCGCGCCAGGGCGTCGAAGGCCGGCTGGCCGACGGTGGTCGAGAGGCCGGCGGCGCGACGCCCGCGCGTCAGGGCCTGGGCCAGTTGGCCCAATCGGTCGATGGACTGGTCCTGCCCCTGTTCGGCGCGGCACAGGGCGCGTTGGATTCTCGTGGCGATGAGCGTCGCCTCTTCGTTTCTTTTCATATCACTCGTTCCGTATTGAACGGGCGCCGGGTCAACCCCCATACCGCAGGTGCTGCAGCACGAAGGCGAACCTCTGAGCGCCGGCTGCAGCTGTCAGGATCCAGGCCGCTGCGGCGGCGACGCCGAAGACGACCAGAAGGCTTCCGAGGCGCCCGCTTCCTGCTCCGAGGGAGAGAAGTTGGAGTCCAGCATCGCTGCGGCGATGTAGGCCAGCTCCGTCATCACGGCCGTCGGCGTAAGGAACGCCGCTTGTTTGCGGGTCCCCTCGATCAGATGACGGACCATCCGCTTCTTCGTTTCGGTCGGAGCCAGTTGGTGAAACACGGCTTCCAACTCGCGCCATTTCAGCGGCGGCATCATGTCTTCGGGATCGGTCATCGGGCGCCCTTTCAGCGACCCGATCCAGCGCAAAATCGACCGTCTCGAACATTGGCGCCGATCCGTCTTGGGAAGCGTTCCCAATGCGCGACCGGCTTTCCGAAGCCAGCGCCAGGGCGGCGGCCACGCGGCTGTCGACCTGCAGCTTTCTCACGGCGTTTTCGCAGTGGCGGTCGACGGTTCCGGGCTTGATGCCGAGCTGGCGTGCGATCTGCTTGGAATTGAAGTGGGCATGGACGAGCTGCAGGCATTGCCGTTCCCGCTCCGTCAGCCGCTCCACCAGACTCGTCACTGGTCAGATTCCTTAACCCAACACGCGATGTTACCTTTCGCCCAGCCGGAGGGCAGGGGCAAGGGCTGGCCTGACTCCAGACGGATGCGCTTCCCCCAGCGTTGGAACAGGACTAGAACATCTCCATGATCGCCGCCGCTCTGATGATGCTCCAGCTATCTGCCGCACCGGCCGAGACCGCCTCGGTCGAACGCACCCTGGACGCCATGCACGCCGCCGCCTCCGTCGCGGACGGCGAGGCCTATTTCGCGACCTTCACCCCGGACGCCCGCTTCATCGGCACCGACGCGGGCGAGCGGTGGAGCCTGCCGGAGTTCCGGGCCTACGCCATGCCCTATTTCTCGCAAGGCAAGGGCTGGACCTATCGGCCGACGGCGCGGACCGTGACCGTCGCCCCGATCGACTGCCGCTGCATCGCCTGGTTTGACGAGGTGCTGGACAATGACGCCTATGGAACGACGCGCGGCTCGGGCATCCTGCGCCTGACCGACGACGGCTGGAAGATCGAGCAATACGTCCTCAGCTTCGCCGTGCCGAACGATAAGGCGCGCGCCGTCGTCGACGCCATCAAGGCCGACTGATGGAGGTTCAGGACGACGCCTTCGTGCTGTCGGCGCGGGCGCATGGCGATACGGGGGCGGTGGTCGATCTGTTGACCGAGCATCACGGCCGTCGCGCCGCCTATGTCGCGGGCGGGGCGTCGCGTCGGATGCGGCCCTTTCTTCAGCCGGGCGCGCGGGTCGTGGCCGATCTGCGGTCGCGGACCTCGGATCAGCTGGGCTCGGCGCGGCTGGAGCCGGTGGGCGAAGGCCCCGCCGCCCTGTTCGACGACCCGCTGGCCCTGACTGGCCTCAGCGCCGCCGCTGCGGTGGCGCAGGGCGCCCTGCCGGAGCGGGAGCCGCATCCCGGCGCCTTCTATGCTTTCGAGGCCCTGATGGGCGCCTTCGCCCTGCCTGAGGTCTGGCCCGCCATCTTCGTGCGGTTCGAGGCTGGGTTGTTGGAGGATCTGGGTTTCGGTCTCGACCTGTCGCGCTGCGCCTCAACAGGGTCGATGGACGATCTGGTCTGGGTCAGCCCCCGCACCGGCCGCGCCGTCAGCCGGGAGGCCGGCGCCCCCTATGCCGACAAGCTGCTGACCCTGCCGCCCTTCATGCTGGGCGCGCAGGCAGGCCTGGGGGAGGGCGACGTGAAGGCGGGGCTGGAGCTGACCGGGCACTTTCTTGAGCAGTTCGTTTTCCACGCCCTGAACCGGCCGCTGCCGCCCGCGCGGATCTGGATGATCGACAAACTGGGCGAGGCGGGGCGGCTGTAGTTCCGGGGAGACGGGATTTGAGCGTGTGAGCTTACCGGCTCAGCGCCGACAACCCCGCAATCGCCTCACGCATTTCCCTTTGCAGCGTCACGACCAGTTCGGCGGCGGGCAGGGCGCGGCCCAGCGGCGCGCCTTGCCCGGCCCAGTGCGGCGCGTAGCCGTTGTCGCCCTTCGCCCTGGCCGCCGCGTTCAGCGCCTTGCCGAGATCGTAGGCGTAGGGATAGGCGGCGATCTTCGCCTCATCGGCGCGGCGCATGAAGGCGTTCTCCACCCCGCGCGCCGGACGCCCCGAGATGGCGGCGCTGACCCGCGTACGCCTGGCCTCCGCTCCTGCCAGCGCCATCCGATAGGCCGCATCGGCTGCCGACTCCGGGCAGGCGGCGAAGGCTGTGCCCATCTGCGCCCCGGCCGCGCCCAGCGCCAGCGCCGCCGCGATCCCTGCGCCGTCCATGACGCCGCCCGCCGCGATGACCGGAACCGGCAGGTCGCGCGCCAGCAGGCGCGTCAGCGGCAGGGTGGCGAAGCGCGGATCGTCGGCCGGGTCGAAGACGCCGCGATGGCCGCCCGCCTCGACTCCCTGGGCGATCACCATGTCGAATCCGGCGGCGACGGCGGCGCGGCCTTCCTCGGGCGTGGTGGCGCTGGCGATCAGGACGCAGCCCGCCGCCTTCAGCGCCGCGATCTGATCGGCGCGCGGCAGGCCGAAATGGACGCTGACCACGGCGGGCCTTTCCTCGACCAGCACAGCCAGCTTGGCGTCGTCGGTCAGGAAGCTCTGGTAGATGTCGTTGAGGTGTTCGGGCGGGGCCGCGCCGAATTCACTGAAGATCGGGCGCAGGCTGTCGATCCAGACGGCGTCGCGCACCGGCTCGGCCGCGATCGGCGTATGGCAGAACAGATTGACGTTGAACGGCCGGTCGGTCAGCGCCTTCGCCGCCCGGATGGCCTTCCGGCTCGCCTCGGCGTCGATGGCGCCCAGGGCGATGGAGCCCAGCGCCCCCGCGTTCGACACGGCGGCGGCCAGTTCGGCGGTCGAGGTTCCGGCCATCGGCGCCTGGATCAAGGGGAAGGACAGGCCGAGGCGGTCGGTCAAGGCGGTCTTCATCGGGGCTCCTTCGCGCGTTTCTGCACAGATAGGCGCTGACAATCCCGGCGTCAGGCCCCGGCTGCGCTAGACTTTCCTCGTCCGATCATTGATTCTGAAGCCGTATGACCATCCACACCCCGACGCCGGACGGCGGCCGCATCGTTGAAGAGCCGATGGGCGAGGCGCTGTCGCGCCGCTATTTGGCCTACGCCCTGTCGACCATCACCAACCGCGCGCTGCCCGACGTGCGCGACGGCTTCAAGCCGGTGCACCGGCGCATCATGTACGCCATGCATCAGATGCGGCTGAACCCGCAGGCGGCGGCGCGCAAATGCGCCAAGGTCGTCGGCGAGGTCATGGGCGGCTATCACCCGCATGGCGACGCCTCGATTTACGAGGCGCTGGTCCGTCTGGCGCAGGATTTCGCCCAGCGCTATCCGCTGGTCGACGGCCAGGGGAACTTCGGCAACATCGACGGCGATAGCGCGGCGGCCATGCGCTATACGGAGTGCAAGCTGACGCCCGCGGCCGTCCTGCTGCTGGACGGCATCGATCAGGACGCGGTCGACTTCCGCCCCACCTATGACGATCAGGACGAGGAGCCGGTGGTCCTGCCGGCGGGTTTCCCCAATCTGCTGGCCAACGGGTCGTCGGGCATCGCCGTGGGCATGGCGACCTCGATCCCGCCGCATAACGTCGGCGAACTGATCGACGCCTGCCACCTGCTGCTGGAGCGGCCGGACGCCACGACCGAGGACCTGGTCAAGATCGTGCCGGGGCCGGACTTCCCCACCGGCGGCGTGTCGGTTGAAGGCCATGCGTCCATGCTGGACGCCTATGAGACGGGCCGGGGCGGTGTGCGCCTGCGCGCCGCCTGGGACACCGAGGATCTGGGCCGAGGCGTCTGGCGCATCGTCGTCACCGAAATCCCCTATCAGGTGCAGAAGTCCAAGCTGATCGAACAGTTGGCCGACCTGATCGAGAACAAGAAGGCGCCCCTGCTGGCCGACGTCCGCGATGAGTCGGCCGAGGACATCCGCCTGATCCTGGAGCCCAAGTCCCGGACGGTAGAGCCTGAAGTCCTTATGGAAAGCTTGTTCAAGCTTTCCGATCTGGAGACGCGCTTCCCCATCAACATGAACGTGCTGGACGCCACCGGCACGCCGCGCGTCATGGGGCTGAAGGACTGTCTGCGGGCCTTCCTTGATCACCGCCGCGTGGTGCTGAACCGCCGCAGCCAGTGGCGCATCGCCCGCGTCGAAAAGCGCCTGCACCTATTGGAAGGCCTGCGCATCGTCTTCCTGAACCTGGACGAGGTCATCCGCATCGTCCGCGAGGAAGAGCAGCCCAAGGCGGCCCTGATCGCGACCTTCGGACTGAGCGAACTTCAGGCCGACTTCATTCTCGACACCCGCCTGCGCCAGCTGGCCCGTCTCGAAGAGATGACGATCGAGAAGGAATTCAAGGAGCTGTCGGAAGAACTTGCAGCGCTGCAGGCGCTGACGTCCTCCGAGGCCAAGCAATGGAAGGCCATCGGCAAGGAGCTGGAGGCCGTCCGCAAGGCGCTGATCTCGCCGCGCCGCACTGTGATCGGCGAGGCGGTCGACGCCTCGGCCTTCGTCGCGCCGGAGGCCTTCATCCCGCGTGAGGCGATTACCGTCATCCTGTCGGATCGCGGCTGGATCCGCGCCGCCAAGGGCAAGGTCGACGACCCCTCCGAGCTGAAGTTCAAGGAAGGCGACAAGCTGGGCTTCCTGGTCCCCGCCTATACGACGGACAAGCTGCTGATCGGCGCCTCGGACGGCCGCATCTTCACCATCGGCGCCGACAAGCTGGCGTCGGGACGCGGGCATGGCGAACCGCTGCGCCTGATGATCGACCTGGACGAGAAGGCCGACATCATCAACGTCGTGGCGCACGAACCCGATGCGAAGCTGCTGATCGCGTCCAAGGCCGGTTACGGCTTCGTGGCGCCGGAAAACGATCTTCTGGCTCAGAAGCGCGGCGGCAAGCAGGTGCTGAACGGCGAGATGCTGGCCATGCTGCGGGTCCCCCAAACGCCTGTCGGCGATCACGTCGCGACCATCGGCGAGAACATCAAGACCCTGATCTTCCCCCTGGCCGAACTACCCGAAATGGGCCGTGGCAAGGGCGTGAAGCTGCAGAACTACAAGCAGGGCGGCCTGGCCGACGTGGCGGTGTTCAACGCCGAACAGGGGCCGGAATGGGTCGACGGCGGCGGCCGCCGCCGCAACTGGGCCGACTGGAAGGACTGGCTGGGCAAGCGCGCCGGGGCCGGCCGCCAGGGCCCGCGCGGCCTGAGGAAGTTCCGCTGATCGTCAGTTCCTCTCCACGGCGTGGGGAGGAGCGCGACGCCTCAGGCGGCGAAGAACGACACGTAGATGCTGAACAGGAAGGCGGCCAGGAAAGCCATGAAGGCGATCCCCGCGGCCACCGCTCCGATGCCCAGGAGTACGGTGAGGGTCTGATCTCTCATCTTCATGCAGCACAGGTAGTACGCCGTTCTTTCACCGCACAAGCCGGGTGCGTCAGAAGACCGCGTATGTCGGGATTTTCATTAGGCGCGACGCAGGTTGCCCCCCATATTCACGCCTGATCTTTCGGAGGAGGCTCAATGATCACCTGGATCATCATCGGCGTCATCGTCGTCATTCTGCTGTTCGTCGTGGTCGGCGCCTACAACCGGCTGGTGAAGCTGGACCAGACGGCGAACCAGTCGTTCGCGGACATCGACGTGCAGCTGAAGCAGCGTCAGGACCTGATCCCCAATCTGGTCGAGACGGTGAAGGGCTACGCCACGCACGAGCGCGGCACCCTGGACGCCGTGACCCAGGCGCGCGCCGCCGCTGCGGGGGCTCGCACCGTCGATGAGAAGGTGCAGGCCGAGAACATGCTGACGGCGACGCTCGGCCGGCTGTTCGCCGTGTCCGAGGCCTATCCGGACCTGAAGGCCAACGCCAACTTCCAGCAGTTGCAGACGGACCTGTCGGACATCGAGAACAAGCTGGCCGCCGCGCGCCGCTTCTTCAACAATGCGGTCAGCGAGTTCAACGCCGTGCGCCGCCAGTTTCCGACCGTTCTGTTCGCCGGGATGTTCGGCTTCGGCGCCGACAAGCCCTTCTTCGACGTGGGCGAAAGCGAGCGCGCCGGCCTGAACGCCGCGCCGCCGACGGTGAAGTTCTAAGCCCCAATGGCGGTTTTCGGTCAGGCCGTCGGCCTCAAGACCCACATCTGGCGCAACAACGCCCGGTCAGCGATCCTGCTGGCCGGGTTCCCGGTGCTGCTGGTCGGCATCCTGTTCGGCGTCCAGGTGCTGATGATGGGGTTCGGCCTGCTGCCCAACTCGGGCGGCGATCTGGGCCAGGACCTGGCGCTGGCGGCCTCCATGCTGGGCTGGACCGTGCCCTTCGCCGCCATCGCGGCGGCGATCTGGTTCGTCATCGCCTATTTCGGCAACCAGATGATGATCGACGTCATGACCGGCGCGCGCAAGGTCGAGCGTCGGGTCGAACCGGAACTCTATAATCTGCTGGAGAACCTGGCGATCTCGCGCGGGATGAAGACGCCGACCGTGCGCATCATCGAAAGTCCGTCGCTGAACGCCTATGCGTCCGGCCTGCACGAGGGCAACTACAGCGTCACCGTCACGCGCGGCCTGATGCAGACCCTGAACCGCGACGAGATGGAATGCGTCCTGGCGCACGAGTTGACCCACGTCATCAACAAGGACGTGCGGACCATGGTGATCGCCTCGATCTTCGCAGGGATCATCAGCGTGGTGGCCGAACTGGTGTTCCGCAGCCTGTTCTATGTGCGCGGCGGCCGCGGCGGGAACAACAAGAACGCCATGCCCCTGATCCTGATCGGTCTGGCGATCGGGGTGATCGGTTTCGGCCTGGCCGCCGTCATCCGCATGACCCTGTCGCGGACGCGCGAGTATGTGGCCGACGCCGGCGCAGTGGAGCTGACCAAGAATCCGGACGCCATGATCTCGGCTTTGCGCAAGGTGTCGGGCCAGTCGAAGGTCGAGGCGCCGGACGAACTGCGCGGCATGTTCCTGGACAATACGGCCGACAAGGCGGGATTCTCAGGCCTGTTCGCGACGCACCCGCCGATCGAGAAGCGGATCGCTGCGTTGGTGCAGTTCGCCGGCGGCCGGGACGACGGCCCGTGGGGCGGAGCGCCGCAAGCGGCGGGCACGGCGGTGCCGACCACCTGATCCCTTCTCCCCTTGCGGGAGAAGGTGGCCCGTCAGGGCCGGATGAGGGGTCTATCCGAAATCTGAAAAAGAGGCCGGTCTGGCCAATGTCCAGCAACCCCTCATCCGTCAGGCTTCGCCTGCCACCTTCTCCCGCAAGGGGAGAAGGAGAAAGGGCTTTACAGCCGCTCCCAGCCCCAGGGGCGCAATGCCTCCAGCGGGCGGAACTCGGCCTTGTAGTCCATCTTGGGCGAACCCTGGACCCAGTAGCCGAGGTAGACATAGGGCAGCCCGACGGTCTCGGCCTGATGCAGGTGGTCGAGGATGGCGAAACGGCCCAGGCTGCGGCGCTCCAGATCCGGATCGAAGAAGCTGTAGACCATCGACAGGCCGTCATGCAGCAGGTCGGTCAGGCAGACGCCGACCAGACGGCCGGGGCCGTCATCCTCGCTGGGCAGGCGGTATTCGATCAGATGGGTGCGGACGGCCGTGTCCTCGACCATCGACACATAGTCCAGCCAGCCCATGTCGCTCATGCCGCCGCCGGGGTGGCGGGCGTTCAGATAGCGGCGCAACAGGTCGAACTGCTCCATCGTCGCCTCGGCCTCGACCAGACCGCGCGATAGGTCGGCGTTGCGCGCCAGGATGCGGCGACGTGAGCGCGAGGGTTCGAAATCCGCCACCGGAATCCGCACCGAGACGCAGGCGATGCAGGCCTCGCACGCCGGGCGATAGGCGATGTTCTGGCTGCGACGGAACCCGGCCTGGGTCAGGGCGTCGTTGACGTCGGCCCCGTCGCTGAACGGCAGGTTGGCGAAGACCTTGCGTTCGAACTGCCCCGGCAGATAGGGGCAGGGCGCGCTGGCGGTCATGAAGAAGCGAAGCTGGCGCGAGAAGAAGTGCTGGGTCACGGCTGTCGCTCCGTGACGAAATCAGCGCCCGCACAGGGGCTGGATGGGTACGCGCGGCTCATATTCTGATTTGGCGCGCAACCAGCCGTTTTCGCAAGCCTTCTTCGTGCGGCGAGGGCGTCGCCGCACGGCCTCACAGGCTGGTGTCCGTGGGCAGGACCGGCGCTTCGCGCAGCAGGACGATGGCGATGCGGCGGTTGCCCGCCAGCGACGGGTCGTCGGGATAGAGGGGATCGGACCCCGCCTTGCCTGCGACGGAATAGACCCGGTCGGTGTTCACGCCTGAACCCTGCAGCACCAGACGCGAGGCGTCGGCGCGGGCCGAGGACAGGGGCCAGTCGCCGGGGCTGCTGGCGCGGCTGGAGCCGGCGACGGCGTTGGTGTGGCCGGTGATGGAGATGCGGTTGGGCAGTTGGTTGATGACCTTGGCCACGGCGCGCAGCAGCAACTGGGCGCGCGGATTGGGGCGCGAGGAGCCGTTCTCGAACATCGAGCGGCCTTCCTGATCCACCAGCTGGATGCGCAGGCCCTCGGGCGTCTGGTCGATGATCAGCTGTTTCGACAGTTCGGCCAGTTCCGGCATGGACTGCATGGCCTGGCGCAGGGATTCGGCGGCGCTGGCGAAGTCGGCGGCCTCGCGACGGGCGATCTCGGCGCGCAGGGCGGCCTCGCTGGCCGAGGCCAGGTTGGAGTTCTGGCCGGCTTCCTGCGGCGCGTCGGGGGCTTCGGGGGCCAGCTGTTCGATGACGGCGTTGGAGCCGGCGCCCTTGGCCCCTTCGGAATCGCCCAGCGAGGTGCCGCCCAGGATGCCGCCGGAGCCCGAGGTCGAGGCCGAGACGTTGGCCGGGGCGAAATATTCGGCGATGCCGCGCTTCTGCTCCGGATCGGTCGTGTTGATCAGCCACATCAACAGGAAGAAAGCCATCATGGCGGTGACGAAGTCGGCGTAGGCCACCTTCCACGCGCCGCCGTGGTGGCCGTGTCCGGATACCTTCTTCACCTTCTTGATCAGGATCGGGCGATCATTCAGCGCCATAGGGCGGGTCCGTCTTAACCGTGTTCGTTCGCCCTAAATCCCATGAGGGGCTTAAGAAGCGGTTGCGGCGCCATGCGACGGCCCGCCGCGCCCTTGCCGATACGGGCTTCACGGCCTAGCTGAGGGCCATGTCCGACGCGTCCGCTTCACCTGCCGCCGATTTCGATCCTCGCGCCTATCGCCGGGCGCTGGGCGGGTTCGCGACGGGGGTGTGCGTGGTCACGGCCCATACGGTCGACGGGCCGCTGGGGATCACGGTGAACAGCTTCACCTCCGTCTCGCTGGAGCCGCCGCTGGTGCTGTGGTGCATGGACATCAAGTCCGACCGCCACGACGCCTTCGCCGGGGCGGATCGGTTCGCGGTGCATATGCTGCCGGTCGAGGACCAGGCCATGTCCGACCGCTTCGCCTGGGGCGTGTGCCGCCTGTCCGACGATGAGTTCGCCGTCGATGACCCCGAGCCGCCGCGTCTGCTGAACGCGGTGACGCGGCTGACCTGCCGGACGCACGACCGCATCGTCATGGGCGACCACCTGGTCATCGTCGGCCGGGTCGAGGCGTTCGACACGCGGCCGGGCGACGCCCTGACCTATTTCCGAGGGAAGTACGGCAAGGCCGTCGATCCCACCGCCTGATCCTTCTCCCCTTGCGGGAGAAGGTGGACGGCGGAGCCGGACGGATGAGGGGTCTCTCCGAAATCTGAAATGAAAGGGGGGCTGGCGTCGGCCGATGTCCAGCACCCCCTCATCCGTCTCGCTACGCGAGCCACCTTCTCCCACAAGGGGAGAAGGGAAAGATCAGCCCATCATCCGCGCGGCTTGCGGCGCGAAATAGCTGATGACGCCGGATGCGCCCGCGCGCTTGAAGGCGTGCAGGCTTTCCAGGATGGCGCGGTCTGGGTCCAGCCAGCCGTTGGCGAAGGCGGCCTGCATCATCGCGTACTCGCCGGACACCTGATAGGCGAAGGTCGGAACCTTGAACGCCTGCGACACCAGTCGGACGATATCCAGATAGGGCAGGCCCGGCTTGACGATCAGGGCGTCGGCGCCTTCCGACAGGTCCATCGCCACTTCGCGCAGGGCCTCCTCGGCGTTGGCGAAGTCCATCTGATAGGTCTTCTTGTCGCCGGTCAGCGACTTGGACGAACCCACCGCGTCGCGATACGGGCCGTAGAAGGCCGAGGCGTATTTGGCCGCATAGCTGATGATCAGCGCATCGCTCAGTCCGTTGGCTTCCAGCGCCTCGCGGATGGCCTGGACGCGGCCGTCCATCATGTCGGACGGCGCCACGGCGTCGGCGCCCGCGTGGGCGTGGATGAAGGCCTGTTCGGCCAGCCGCTCCAGCGTCGGATCATTGACGATGCGGCCGTTTTCCAGAACCCCGTCGTGGCCGTGGTCGGTGTAGCAGTCCAGCGCCACGTCGGTCATGACGCCGATCTCGGGCGCGGCGTCCTTGATGGCGCGGATGCAGTCGGGGATCAGGCCGTCCGGGTCGGTGGCGGCGGTGGCGACATTGTCCTTCAGCCCGTCGTTCACGTTCGGGAACAGGGCCACCATCGGAATGCCCAGATCGCGCGCCTCGACGGCGGCCTTGGCGGCCTCCTTGGGCGACAGGCGAAAGACGCCGGGCATGGAGGCGACCGGCTGGCGGTCCTCGTCGCCGTCATGGACGATCAGCGGCCAGATCAGATCGGCGGGCGTCAGCGTCGTCTCGGCGACCAGACGGCGCACCCACGGCTGCGAACGCAGGCGACGCGGGCGGGCGTAGGGGAAGGCGGCGGGCTGGAAGGGCATGGTCATGCGCGCGGCTTAAAACAAAGCGCAGAGAGAGGCAAAAGACGAACTGTCCACCCTATGCTCGACCTATCTCCCGCTCATCCCGGCGGACGCCGGGACCCAGTGCTTTGGCCTCAGAATGATCATTTGAGATTCGCGCTGCCGTGCCCCGAACATCAACTGATGTGCGCGTTGCTCTTACTGGGTCCCGGCGTCCGCCGGGATGAGCGGAAATCTGACCGCGGCGCCGACAGCAAGGTGACGTGCGCGCCGCCAGCCGTTAGAAGCGCCCCGAACGCCCCGTCAGAGGGCAGGCTGTAATGCGGGAGCTTTCATGGACTTCGCCCTCACCGACGATCAACGCGCCATTCAGGACGCGGCCCGCGCCTTCGCCGAGGCCGAACTGGCCCCGCACTCGGCCCGCTGGGACGAGGACAAGCATTTCCCGGCCGACGTGCTGAAGGCCGCCGCCGAGATGGGCTTCGCCGGCATCTATACGGGCGAGGAACACGGCGGCATGGGTCTGGGCCGGGTCGAGGCGGCGGTGATCTTTGAAGAGCTGTCGCGCGGCGACGTGGCGACGGCAGCCTTCATCTCGATCCACAACATGGCGACGTGGATGATCGACAGCTTCGGCTCGGACGATCTGCGGGCGCGCTTCGTGCCGGCGCTGGTCGGGATGGAGAAGATCGCCAGCTACTGCCTGACCGAGCCGGGCTCGGGCTCGGACGCCGCGGCGCTGCGGACGACGGCGGTGCGCGACGGTGACCACTATGTGCTGAACGGCGCCAAGGCCTTCATCTCGGGCGCCGGGACGTCGGATGTCTATGTCGTCATGGTCCGCACGGGCGGCGAGGGGCCTAAAGGCATCTCGACCATCGTGGTCGAGGCGGGCACGCCCGGTCTGTCCTTCGGCGCCAATGAGAAGAAGATGGGCTGGAACGCCCAGCCGACCGCTGTGGTCAGCTTCGACGACTGCCGGGTGCCGGTCGCCAATCTGGTGGGTGAGGAAGGCGCGGGTTTCAAATACGCCATGGCCGGTCTGGACGGCGGGCGCCTGAACATCGCCGCCTGCTCGCTGGGCGGGGCGCGTCTGGCGCTGGAGACGGCGCAGGACTACGTCGCCAGCCGCAAGCAGTTCGGCCAGGCTATCGGCCAGTTCCAGAACACCCAGTTCGAGCTGGCGGACATGGCCACGGACCTTGAGGCCGCCCGCCTGATGGTGCTGCGCGGCGCCTGGGCCATCGACACCAGCCACCCGGAAAAGACCAAGTGGTGCGCCATGGCCAAGCGCCTGACCACCGACGCCTGCTTCCAGATCGCCGATCAGGCGCTGCAGCTGCACGGCGGCTACGGCTATCTGAAGGACTATCCGCTGGAGCGGATCGTGCGCGACCTGCGCGTTCACCGTATCCTGGAAGGCACCAATGAGATCATGCGCGTGATCGTGGCGCGCGAGCTGGCGAAATGAGCGAACTCGAAGTCATCACCCGTATCGAGAACGGTGTCGGTCGCATCACCCTGAACCGGCCCAAGGCGATCCATGCCCTGAACCGGCCCATGTGCGAGACGATGATCGAGGCGCTGCTGGCCTGGCGCGCGGACGACGCGGTTCAATCGGTGCTGATCGACCACGCGGGCGAGCGCGGCTTCTGCGCGGGCGGCGACATCCGCATGATCGCCGAGAGCGGGGCAGGGGACGCCTCGGAGGCCAAGGCCTTCTTCAAGGCCGAGTATCAGCTGAACCATCTGATGTTCGTCTATCCCAAGCCGATCACGGCGGTGGTGGACGGCATCGTCATGGGCGGCGGCGTGGGCATCAGCGAACCCGCCGACGTCCGCATCGCCACCGAGCGCACCACCTACGCCATGCCCGAGACCGGCATCGGCCTGTTCCCCGACGTGGGCGGCGGCTGGTTCCTGCCGCGCCTGCCGGGTCAGACGGGAGTCTGGCTGGCGCTGACCGGCGCGCGGCTGAAGGCGGCGGATACGGTGGCGCTGGGCATCCATACGCACTTCGTCGCATCCGAGGCCGTCGAGGCGTTGAAGACCGAGCTGCTGGCCGCGCCGGCGGACCCGAAGGCGGTCGCCGATCGCGCCGCCGGAGACGCCGGGCCGTCGCCGCTGGCGCCGCACCGCGAGGCCATCGACCGCCTGTTCGCCTTCGACACGGTGGAAGAGATCGTCGCCGCCCTTCAGACCGAGGGTTCGGAGTGGGCGCAGAAGCAGCTCGACATCCTGAAGACCAAGTCGCCGCAGTCGCTGAAGGTCTCGCTGCGCCAGATCCGCACGGGCGCGACGCTGACCGACTTCGCCGACAACATGGCGATGGAATACGCCCTGGGCGGCCGTGTCGTGCAGACCCACGATTTCCAGGAAGGCGTGCGCGCCGTCATCATCGACAAGGATAATGCGCCTCAGTGGTCGCCGGCCGAGCTTTCTTCGGTTTCAGAGGCCCAGATCGAGGCCCTGTTCGCGCCCCTGCCTGCGGGTGAGGCATGGAAACCGCTGATCAGCTGATTTCGCGCAAGCTTCATTGTTCCGGGCGGGGGAAAAGCCTATCTTGGCGGCATGACTAGTCGCTGGACCCCCGAATCCTGGAGAAACAAGCCCGTCCTGCATATGCCGACGGACTATCCGGACGCCGCCGAGCTGGCGCGCGTCGAAGACGAGCTGCGCGCGATGCCGCCCCTCGTCTTTGCGGGCGAGGCGCGCAAGCTTACCGATCACCTGGCCCAGGTCGAGGCGGGTGACGCCTTCCTGCTGCAGGGGGGCGACTGCGCCGAGAGCTTCAAGGAGTTCTCGACCGACAACATCCGCGACACCTTCCGTCTGATCCTGCAGATGGCGGTGGTGCTGACCTTCGCCGGTCGCAAGCCGGTGGTGAAGGTCGGCCGTATCGCCGGTCAGTTCGCCAAGCCGCGCTCGTCCCCGATCGAGGAGATCGGCGGGGTCGAACTGCCGTCCTATCGCGGCGACATCATCAACGGCATGGGCTTCACGCCGCAAGAGCGCACGCCCGATCCACAGCGCCTGATCCGCGCCTATAACCAGTCGGCCTCGACGCTGAACCTGCTGCGCGCCTTCGCGGGCGGGGGGTATGCCGACCTGTACAACATCCACCGTTGGACGCTGGGCTTCGCCGACGATGGCGCGGGCGCGGCCTACCGCGAACTGGCCGACAAGATCACCGAGGCCCTGGCCTTCATGGAGGCGGTCGGCGTCACGCCCGAGACCCATCCCGACCTGTCGCGCGTCGAGGTCTTCACCAGCCACGAAGCCCTGCTGCTGAACGTCGAAAGCGCCCTGACGCGCCTGGACGGCTCGACCGGCGAATGGTTCGACACCTCGGCCCACATGCTGTGGATCGGCGAGCGCACGCGTCAGCTGGACGGCGCCCACATCGAGTTCATGCGCGGCATCTCCAACCCGATCGGGGTCAAGTGCGGGCCGACCATGACGGCGGACGACCTGCTGCCGCTGATCGACGCCCTGAACCCGAACAACATTCCGGGCCGCCTGACCCTGATCGGCCGCTTCGGCCATGACAAGGTGGGCGACCGCCTGCCGGGCCTGATGCGGGCGGTGAAGGCGGCGGGCAAGCGCGTCATCTGGTCGATCGACCCGATGCACGGCAATACGCTGAAGGCCGGCAACGGCTACAAGACCCGGCCCTTCGACCGCGTCATGGGCGAGGTCCGCACCTTCATCGACGTGGCGGAGGCCGAGGGGTTCACCCCGGGGGCGTCCACCTGGAGATGACCGGCCAGAACGTCACCGAATGCATCGGCGGCGCCCAGGCGGTGACCGAGGACGACCTGTCGAGCCGTTACCACACCCACTGCGACCCGCGCCTGAACGCGGATCAGGCGCTGGAGATGGCCTTCCTGGTCGCCGAGCGTCTCAAGGCCGGGCGGCAAGCCCGGTCCGAGGCCGCATGACGGCAGAAGACGAAACGCCCGGCCGCGTCGCCTATCAGGGCGCGCCGGGCGCCTTCAGCCACGAAGCCTGCCTGGACCTGCGTCCGTGGGACGAGGCGGTCGGCTTTGAGACCTTCCAGGACGCGATCGACGCCGTCCTGAGCGGCGATTGCCATTGCGCCCTGATCCCGGTCGAGAACTCGACCGTCGGCGTGGTCGAACCGGCCGCTACGCTTGTAAGAGAAGCGGGCCTTGTGGCGGTCAGCGACGCCTGGCGGCCGATCCGTCTGGCCCTGTTGGGCGCGCCGGAGGCGCGGCTGTCGGACGTGAAGACGGCCGAGAGCCACCCGGTGGCCCTGCAGCAGTGCTCCAAGGCCCTGAAAGAGATGGCGATCACGGCCGTCGAGGTGTTCGACACCGGGGGCGCGGCCGCTGCGGTGGCCGAGGCGGGCGACGTCTCGCGCGCCGCCGTTGCGCCCGCTCGCGCGGCTGAGGTCTATGGGCTGTCGGTTCTGCGCAACGATCTGCAGGATTTCAGCGACAACCGCACACGGTTTGTCCTCTTCACGGCTCCTGAGGCTTGACCGCGCATAAAATTTGCTGTTGTAAGGCCCGGTCGGATCAACCCTGATCCAGAAACCGGACCGGATTCATGTCCTCGCTGCGCGCACAAATGACCCTTGAAACCACCTCGCGCGCGGTGGCCGGCTTTTATTTTGGCTACGGCTATTACGGCTTTCGATACGCCGGCTGAGGCGTCGGGCTTCTAACCGGACCCTGACTGTCTCGCTGGCGACCGCTTCTCCCCAAGCGGCCAGTACGCGCGTTCACGCCTGACCTTCTGTCGGCGGGACGCGACCTCCCCATCGAAATCCCATGCCGAAAGCCATCTCCCATGTCGCAATCCGCCATCCAGCAAGTCTGGCCCGCCGAAACCGTTGAAATGAGCGCCGAACAGAAGGCGCTGGCCGCCCTGCGCGCCGAGATCGACAGCCTGGACGATCAGATCCTCGAACTGTTCGAGCGCCGCCTGTCCGTCGCCGCCCAGGTGGGCAAGGCCAAGGACGCCCCGACCGGCCCTCACACCAAGCTGCGCCCCGACCGCGAACAGGCCGTCCAGGCCCGCATCCTGAAGCAGTGCGAACCCGAGAACCGCGAGGCGGTCGAGCATCTGTGGCGCGAGATCGTCGGTTGGGGTCTGGCCCGCCAGGGCCGCCTGCAGGTCCAGGTCTGGGCCCCGATCGATCCGGCCAAGGCCGTCGACGGCGCCCGCCTGCGCTTCGGCGCCGCCGCCGACATCAAGCTGGTCCTCGATCCGCAGGCCGCCCTGGCCCATGCGGCTGAGGGCAAGGGCGTGGCTGTCCTGTCCATCAGCGGCGACGATCCCTGGTGGATCGGCCTGCGCCGCGAATGGTCGATGCTCAGCGTCTTCGACGGCTACGGCGGCGAGACGCCGACGTCTCTGGCTGTCGGCAAGATCGATCCGCCGGCCCTGCCCAAGGGCCGCCGCGTGGTCGTCACGGCGGGCGGCGATGCGGGCGACGGTTCGGGCGCGCGTCGCTGGGGCCTGAACACTCACCACGGCTGGAGCCTGGCCCTGACCGACGCCGATGTGGCGCCGGGCGATGTCGAAGGCTGCGTCGGCGCCATCGGCTGACCGCAGGCCGTTAACTCCGTCTCAAAGCAGGGTGGGCGAGGGTGGCTGCATGGCCCAGCCCGCCCTGCATCGATCGCGCCGCGTCGTCGCCCTTGCGGCGGCTGCGCTGACGCTTGCGGGCTGCGGCGTGAACGAAGCCGATCCCAATCGCTTCGAGACCCTGGCGCAGTCGGTGGCCTCCATTCCAGTGTCGGCTGAAGACGAGGGCGAGGCGCGGCCGACCGTCACGCCGGATCAGCCGCGCGAGCGAGCCGAGCCGTTGAAGGTCGAACTGATGACCCCGCACGAACTGTGGGACGCCCGCGAGGGCGTGACAGCCAGGGTTCGTCTCGCTTCTGCGTCAACGCCGACGAACGACCCTGATCCCGAGACGCCGCCTGCGGCCGTTGCGGCGCCGCAGCCCGCGACCGCCGTCCGCCAGGTGCAACTCGGCGCCTATTCCAGCGAAGACGGCGCCCGCGCGGCCTGGGCGCGGCTGAGCCGAGGGCCGGGCGGGGCGGCGCTGTCCGGGCTTCAACCCGCCTATGAGGCGGTGGAGGTCGGCGGGCGTCGTCTGATCCGGCTGAAGGTCGCCGCCTCCGTCGAACAGGCTCAGGCCCTGTGCCGCGACCTGGCGGCCTCGGACCCCTGGTGCGCGCGATCCGGCGCCGCTGCGGCCTGATCGTCCACAGGCTCAGCTTAAGGTTTCGTTGACGATTGGCCCGCGGAGGCTGATCTTGCGGCCCATGGGCGGGCGGCGGACGAAGATGAGTCGCGCCTGCTGATCACAGTGGGATTTCACATGGCGCAGCCTCAGGTCATCGTCATCGGCAATGAAAAGGGCGGGGCGGGCAAGTCCACCCTGGCCATTCACATCGTCACCGGCCTTCTGCACGCCGGACGCAAGGTCGCCATCATCGATCTGGACCTGCGTCAGCGCTCGCTGGAGCGGTTCTTCGCCAACCGCGTCGCCTGGACCAAGGCCAACGGCCATGATCTGCCGCTGCCCTTCGTGCCGGACATGGGCGACGGCAAGGCCCTGCATAAGGCCGATGAGACGGAGCAGTTGGCGCGTTTCGAGGCGGCCTACGCCGAGGCGAGGGGCGTCGCCGACGTCATCGTCATCGACACGCCGGGCGGGGACACGGCTCTGTCGCGCGCCGCGCACGGCCGCGCAGACCAGATCGTCACCCCCATGAACGACAGCTTCGTCGACTTCGACCTGCTGGGCGAGGTGGACCCGGTGACGCTGGATCTGATCCGTCCCTCCATCTATTCGGAAAGCGTCTGGGAGGCGCGCAAGCACCGCGCCGTCACCGAGGGTCGTCAGGTGACGATCGACTGGATCGTCGTCACCAACCGTCTGGCCGTGGCCGAGGCCCGCAACCGGCGCCGTCTGGCCTCACGCATGGCCAAGCTGGCCAAACGGGTCGGTTTCCGCGTCGGGCCGGGCCTGCGCGACCGGGTCATCTATCGCGAACTCTTCCCCTTCGGCCTGACGGTGGCGGACCTGTCGAACGACATCCGCCCGGTGTCGGTGTCTCTGGCTCACGTCGCCGCGCGTCAGGAGATGCGCAATCTGATGCAGGCCCTGGGACTGGACGACGCCATCGCCGCCATGGACGCGGCGGCCTGATCGTTTCATGGGGCTGATCTGGTTGGGTCTGGCCGCTGTGGCCCTGTGGGCCATGGTGCGACTGGGCCGCCAGACCGAGCGCGCCCGGCGCGGCCACTGGCGCATCTCGGCCACTATATTAAGCGCCGCCCTGCTGGCCGGGGCGGTGTTCGCCGCCGCGCGCGGAGCGTGGCTGATCGCGAGCGGCATGGCGTCTGCGGGCGTCTGGCTGGCGGTGCAGTCGCGCATCCGGCCTGTGGCGGGCAGGGCGGCCCAACCCAATGAGCCCATGAGCAAGGCCGAGGCGCGGTCCATTCTGGGCGTCGCCGCCGATGCGGACGCCCAAGCGATCCACGCCGCATGGCGTCGCCTGATGGCGCGCGCCCACCCGGACCAGGGCGGCACCGAGGGCCTGGCCGCCCGCGTCAACGCCGCGCGGGATCGGCTGCTGAAGGGGTAGGGCGCTTTCCTTCTCCCCTTGTGGGAGAAGGTGGCCCGTGAGGGCCGGATGAGGGGTGTCGGCGCGACATGCAGCGCTTTCCCCTTCGCCAGATTCTCAGGCCGACGAGGCGCTCGCACCCCTCATCCGTCTGCCTTCGGCAGCCACCTTCTCCCACAAGGGGAGAAGGAAGTGGATTAGGTATTTTAATACCGTATTTAAAATATTAAATAAAATCAGATACTTGTGTAGAAATCGCGGCCATAACCGACATTGACCTTCGGCGCGGGACCCTCTATCACCCCGGCCTCCGCCCGATCCATCTGGTTCGGGCCGCGTTTTTCGTCTTCCAGGACCCTCATCATGCTGAAGAGCACCACGGCTTCGCTGAAGCCGGCCGAGGTCGAGAAGAAGTGGATTCACATCGACGCCGAAGGCGTCGTGGTGGGCCGCCTCGCGACCTTCATCGCCAACCGCCTGCGCGGCAAGCACCTGCCGACCTACACCCCGCACGTTGACTGCGGCGACTACGTCGTCGTCACCAACGTCGACAAGGTGGTGTTCACCGGCAAGAAGACCACCGACAAGGTCTACTATCGCCACACCGGCCACCCCGGCGGCATCAAGGAAACCACCCCGGAGAAGGTTCTGGGCGGTCGTTTCCCTGAGCGCGTGCTCGAAAAGGCCGTTGAGCGCATGCTGCCCAAGGAGTCGCCGCTGGCTCGCAAGCAGATGACCCACCTGCGCCTGTTCGCCGGCGCGGCTCACGAACACGAAGCCCAACAGCCCACGACCATCGACTTCAAGTCGATGTCGTCCAAGAACACCCGGAGCGCCTGAGCATGACCGACGTGACTCAAGACACCGCCGCCGGCTTTGACGCCCTGAAGGGCCTGGGCGCCGCTGCTGCCGAGGAAATCGTCCGCGAGCCGAAGATCGACGCCCTGGGCCGTTCGTACTCGACCGGCAAGCGCAAGAACGCCATCGCCCGCGTGTGGGTGAAGCGCGGCACCGGCAAGATCACCGTCAACGGCAAGGACGTGGCCGCCTACTTCGCCCGCCCCGTGCTGCAGATGATGGTCGCCCAGCCGCTGACCGTCTCGGACCGCGCCACGCAATACGACGTGATCTGCACCGTCGAAGGTTCGGGCCTGTCGGGCCAGGCCGGCGCCATCCGCCACGGCCTGTCGCACGCCCTGACCCACTACGAGCCGGAACTGCGCAAGGTTCTGAAGCCGCACGGCTTCCTGACCCGCGACAGCCGCGTCGTCGAGCGTAAGAAGTACGGCCGCGCCAAGGCTCGCCGTAGCTTCCAGTTCTCGAAGCGCTAAGTCGCCGAACCCGGCGATGGGTTTACGAAGGGGCGCTTCGAGGCAACTCGAAGCGCCTTTTCTTTTGTCCTTCTCCCCTTGTGGGAGAAGGTGGCGGCCGCAGGCCGACGGATGAGGGGTTTCGCCTCATTCAATGTCGCCGTCAGAATGTCGCCTCAGTGCGACCCCTCATCCGACCCGCTGCGCGGGCCACCTTCTCCCACAAGGGGAGAAGGATCAGGAGCACGAGATGACCCACACCATCTTCATCGACGGCGAGGCCGGGACCACGGGACTGGAGATCCGCGAGCGTCTGGAGGCGCGCGGAGATCTGGAACTGATGCTGCTGGGCGACCGCCGACGCGACGTCGAGGCGCGGCGCGAGGCGCTGAACAGCGCTGATGCGGTCATCCTGTGCCTGCCTGACGATGCGGCCCGCGAGGCCGTGGCGATGATCGAGAATCCCAAGGTGCGGGTCATCGACGCCTCGACCGCCTATCGCGTGGCGGACGGCTGGACCTATGGCTTCGCCGAGATGGATGCGGCCCAGCGCGCGGCCATCGCCGCCTCGACGCGGGTGTCGAACCCCGGCTGCTATCCGACCGGCTTCATCGGCCTGATGCGGCCGCTGGTGAAGGCGGAACTGGTCCCGGTCGACTGGCCCGTGACGATCAACGCGGTGTCCGGCTATTCCGGCGGCGGCAAGGCCATGATCGCCGAGTTTGAAGCTGAGGGCGCATCCACCGCCTTCCGCGCCTATGGCCTGACGCTGAAGCACAAGCATGTGCCGGAAATGACGAAACACGCGGGCTTGTCGCGCCCGGTGCTGTTCTCGCCCGCCGTCGGGAACTATCGCCAGGGGATGCTGGTCGAGGTGCCGCTGCACCTGTCGGCCCTGCCTGAAACGCCCTCGGTCGAGCGGCTGCATGGCGCTCTGGTCGAGGCCTATGAGGGCCAGCGCTTCGTCGAGGTGGCCGAGATCGACGAGACCGAGGCCATGACCGGCATCGAGCCTGAGGGCCTGAACGGCACCAACCGGATGCGTCTGCATGTCTTCGGCGATCGCGGCGGAGAGCAGGCGCGTCTGGTCGCCCTGCTGGACAATCTGGGCAAGGGCGCCTCGGGCGCGGCGGTTCAGAACCTCAACATCATGCTGGGCCTGGACGAGGCGACGGGCCTCAGCTGACGGGGTTCAGGGCGCCAGGCGGGGCGCCAGCTCGGGGGCTGCGGCGATCAGGTCGCGCGCGACCAGGGCGGCGATGAGCTGCGCGCCCTCGGGGCCTAGATGGGTGTAGTCGAAGTCTTCGGCGTGACGGCCGTAGGGGCCTGCCGTCGTCGCCACGGCGGGCGGTGCGGCGGGCGAGTTTCCGGCCTGAAGCTCGGGCAGGAAGTCGGGCGGAGGCGCGCCGGGCGCCATGCGAGCGGCTTCAAGCGCGCCCATGCTCTGGACCAGGTCGCCGCTGGCGGCGTGCAGGTCGATCAAGGGCGCGCCCGTCTCGCGCGCCACGCGGCGCACGGCCTCGGCCCAGGGCTCAAGCGTGTCCTGCAGGCGGCCGTCGCTGAAGGATCGGCGCGTCAGGGGCGTCACCAGTACGGGCCGCGCGCCGCGCGCCCTGGCTTCGGCGACATAGGCCCTGAGGTTGGCGGGAAACTCGGTCGCCAGCTCGGTGGAGTTGCGCTTGCCCGGCTGATCGTTATGGCCGAACTGGATCAGCACCCAGACCGCGCCATAGCCGGGCGTCGCCATTTCGTTCAGGGCCAGATCCCATGAACCTTCCGCGCGATAGGTCGAGGTGCTGCGGCCCTGACGCCCCAGGTTGACGCAGGCCAGGGACGACAGGACGTGCCGGTCGCAGAAGGCGCCGCCCCAGCCGCTGCCGACCGAGGTCGTCGAGTCCCCGACCAGTATGATCTTGTCGGCGTCGATCGGCCGCTCCTGGGCCCTGACCGCGCCGACGCAGACCAGGGTCGCCGCGATAGCGGCCGGCAGGGCGCATCGGATCATCAGACCCGGCGGGCCTTGATCGCGGACTCCACCGTCAGGGCGAAGAAGATGGCGGCGATGATGATCAGCAGGCCGTAGTCGTGGCCGGGGAAGACCAGGGGCGCGCCCGCCGCCAGGATGATCAGCGCGGGAAACAGGCTGGCCCAGACGGCGGTGGAGGCGGCGTCAGGATGGATCATCGGCGGGCGGACCCAGCCCATCTTGGCGCGCATGACGGCGTTCATGGGGATGAAGACGGCCGGAACGATCACGGCGATGACCACATACTTCAGCAACTGACCCGGTGCGCCGAACAGGGTCGCCGTGGCGATCAGCAGGATCAGCGGAATGGCCGTGGTCAGGGCCAGCAGCAGGTTGGGCTCGATACGCTTCAAGACTTCACTTTCACATAGGCGCCGGGCGCCGGTTCGATAGGGTTCAGCGGCCCGACCTTGGGATCATGCGCCGGGATCTGCGCGCCGGACCGGGCGTGCAGCCAGTCGGCCCAGTGCGGCCACCAACTGCCGGGATGCTGTTCCGCCCCCGCTTGCCACTCCTGAAGCGTTTCGGGAAGGGCGGCGTTGATCCAGTGCTGATACTTCTCGGCCGAGGGCGGGTTGATGACCCCGGCGATATGGCCCGATCCGGCCAGCGTATAGGTCACCGGCCCGCCGAACAGTCGCGCCGAACGATAGACGGAGTTCATCGGCGCGATGTGGTCCTCGCGGCTGGCCTGGAAGTAGAGGGGGATGCGGACCTTCGACAGATCGATACGCTCGCCGTCGATCTCGAGATCGCCCCCGGCCAGGGCGTTCCGGCCATACATCAAGCGCAGGTATTGCAGGTGCAGCCGCTTGGGCATCCGCGTCTGATCAGCGTTCCACGCCAGCAGGTCGAAGGCGGGCGGCGCCTTGCCCATCAGATAGTTGGACACGAAGAAAGACCAGATCAGGTCATTGGCGCGAAGGGCGTTGAAGGTGTCGGCCATCGCCGTGCCGGGCAGGACGCCGCCCGCCTCGTCCATCAGCCGCTCGATCTCGGCCAGCCAGTGCTCGTCGGTGAACAGCAGCAGATCGCCCGCCTCGGCGAAGTCGTGCTGGGCGGCGAAGAAGGTGGCCGAGGCGACGCGGTCGTCCCCCTTGGCCGCCATGTGCGCCAGGGTGGCGCCCAGCATGGTGCCGCCGATGCAGTAGCCGACGGCGTTCAGATGTTTCTGGCCGGTCTGTTCCAGCGTCTTCTCGACGGCGCGATAGACGCCCTTCTTCATATAGTCGTCGAGGCCGAACTCCGCCTTGTCGCGGTCCGGGTTGACCCATGAACAGACGAAGACGGTGAAGCCCTGCGCGCTCAGCCAGCGGATCAGGGAGTTCGCCGGCTGCAGGTCCATGATGTAGAATTTGTTGATCCACGGCGGGAAGATCAGCAGCGGAATGGCGTGCTGCTGGTCCGTCGCGGCGTCGTACTGGATCAGCTCGAACAGCTCGTCGCGCCAGACGACCTGACCCGGCGCCGTGGCGACGTTCTCGCCCAGGACGAAGCGGCCGTAGTCGGCCTGGCTGATCTTCAGCGACCCGGCGCCGCGCTCCAGGTCGGCGGCGAAGTTCTGCATCCCGCGCACCAGGGATTCGCCGCTGGTCTCGGCCAGGGCCTTCAGCGCCACGGGGTTGGACGCCAGGAAGTTGGCGGGCGAAAAGGCGTCGGTCAGCAGGCGGGTGAAGAACTCGGCCCGGCGCTTCACACGCGGGTCCACGTCCTCGACGCTGGAGACCAGGCTGTTCATCCAGTCCGAAGTGGCCAGATAGGACTGGCGCATCATGTCGAACATGGGGTTTTCGGACCAAGCGGGGTCGCGGAACCGCTTGTCGGCCGGGGCGGGGCTGTCGACCGTCTCGCCCATGGCGCGGCGCGTGGTGGTCGACCACAGCTCCATATAGCGGCCGAACAGGTCGGCCTGGGCCTGAAACAGCTTTTCGGGCCGGGCGGCCAGACTGGTCATGATCGAGGACATGGCCGGGGCCACGTTGAACGGATCGGGCGACAGGGCGGCGGGGCGGTCGGCCTGCGACAGGGCCGCCTCGGCCACCGCCGTCTGGGCCATCATCGCCGCCTTGGCCAGGTTCAGCGACAGGGTCTCCAGCTGCTGACGCTGTTCGGCGCTGAAGGCCATGAAGTCGGGCGCGGAGGAGGGGGCTTCGGCGGTCGCCGCCGGTTCCGCGGCGGAGGCCGGTTGCGGCTTTTCAGCAGGCGCGGCCTTTTTCACGCGGGGCTTGGCCGAGGTCGGGCGCCCCGCCTTGCGCGGTGCGGGGGCGTCGGCCGGCGTCGTCTTCTGGGGCTGGGCCTTGGTCGGGCGCTTGGCCATGGCGAACCTCCGATGGGGACGCGCGAGTTCGCACGCCTTCCTCCCGACGCGATGATGGCATATGTCAGTGACGGAAATGAACGCGCTTCTGCTGAAAAAGACGGGATGGACGGCGGCTTGGGGCATGGCCTTGAGTTCTGCCGTGGCGCTGGGCGGCTGCGTCAGCGCCTTCGAGCCCAAAACCGACCCGACGTCGCCTCTGGCGCCCCGCATCCAGAAGCTGGTGGACGAGAATCGCCAGTATCCGCGCTGGGCCGATTTTCCGCGCACCAGCACGCCCTTGCCGGCTCCGGCCGAGATCGCCGCCGAGGTCGGGCGTCTGGAAAGCCGCAACACCGCCCTGACCGCCGAGATGGCGCGCATCGACTGGACGCTGGACAGCGACCCGGCCGCCTTCGTGGAATCGATCAACCGTCGTATCGACGCCAGCCAGATGTCGCCCCAGACCCTGCGCACCGCCGAAGAGGTCGAGGCCTACGCCGAGGAATTGCGCCGGCGCGCCAAGGCGCCGCCGCCGATCGACCGCCCGCGTCCTTGAGGCCCATGACCGCGACAGGCGTAACCCGCCCCTAGGGTGCGAGCCGCGCGAACGTCGCGTCGTGGTGCGAATCCCGAGATCCTGCGCGGCGGCGAAAGTCGTCGCCCGAACTGTCCAAAAAGGTCCGTCATGGCCCGTCACGCCTGCATCGCCCTTCCTTTCGCCCGTCGAGCGTCCTGATGGCGGACGGCGCCGCTTCGCCCGCCTTCCTGGGCGTCAGCCGCTCGCTGTCCGGGCGGGCCTGGCGACAGCGGCCGGCCGAGGCGACGACGATCCGCGCCCATATGCAGACGCTGGGGCTGGACGAACCGCTGGCGCGGGCGCTGGCGGCGCGCAAGGTGGCGGGCGAGCATGGCGCCGACTTCCTGAAGCCGACGCTGAAGGCGCTGTTCCCCGATCCGTCCAGCTTCATGGACATGGACGCCGCCGCCGCCGCCATCGTCGACGCCTTGCAGGCGCAGGCCAGCGTTCACGTCTTCGCCGACTACGACGTGGATGGAGCCTCCAGCGCGGCCCTGCTGGTGCGCTGGTTCCGGGCGCTGGGGGCGGACCTTCCCATCTATGTCCCCGACCGCCTGACCGAAGGCTACGGCCCCAGCGCGCGCGCCTTCGACACGCTGAAGGCGCGCGGCGCCGATCTGGTCATCACCGTCGACTGCGGGGCGGCCGCCAATGAGGCGGTGGCCCATGCGGCGGCCATCGGCCTGAAGGTCGTGGTCATCGACCACCACATGATGCGAGAGGAGCCGCCCGCCTGCCTCGCCGTGGTCAACCCGAACCGGCCGGGCTGCGGCTCGGGTCAGGGCAATCTGGCGGCGGCGGGCGTGGTCTTCGTCCTGCTGGCCGCCCTGAACCGCGAGGCGCGCGGGCGCGGCCTGTTCGAGGGAAAGACCGAGCCGGACATCCGTCAGTGGCTGGACCTGGCCGCCATGGGCGCCATCTGCGACGTGACGGGCCTGACGGGCTTCAACCGCGCCCTGACCAGTCTGGGGCTGGGGGTGATGTCGCACTGGCGCAATCCGGGCCTGCGCGCCCTGCTGGCGGCGGCGGGCGCTGAGCCGGGGCCGGCCAAGACCAACCACGCGGGCTTCATCCTCGGCCCGCGCATCAATGCGGGCGGTCGGATCGGCAAGTCGGACCTGGGCGCGCGCCTGCTGTCCACCGATGACGCCGACGAGGCGAGGTTGCTGGCCCAGGAACTGGACGCCCTGAACCTGGCTCGGCGCGAGGTCGAGGCCGAGGTGACTGAACAGGCCGTCCGCCGCGTCGAGGCGACCGGCGCCCATGCCGACGACAGCGCCGCCGTGGTCGTCTCGGGCGAGGACTGGCACCCCGGCGTCGTCGGCATCGTCGCCGGGCGCCTGCGCGAACGCTGGAGAAAGCCGGTCATCGTCATCGGCGTCGACGCCGTCAACGGCGTGGGCAAGGGCTCGGGCCGCTCGCAGCCGGGCATGAACCTGGGACGGGCGGTGCAGGCGGCCTGGAACGAGGGCCTGCTGATCGCGGGCGGCGGCCACGCCATGGCGGCGGGGCTGACGGTGGCGGCCGACCGCATCGACGAGCTGCGCGCCTTCCTCAACGACCGCCTGTCGGCCGAGCGCGTCGAGGCCGTGGCCCAGGACTGGGTGGAGGTCGACGCCCTGATCGACCCGCGCGCCGCCACCCGCGACCTCTTCGAGGCCTTCGAGCAACTGGCGCCCTACGGTCCCGCTAACCCCGAGCCCCTGTTTGCGCTGGAAGGGGTGCAGGCGCGCGAGCCGGTCGCCATGAACGGCGGCCATGTGCGGTGCCGCCTGGTCGGTCCGGACGGCGCCTCGGTGCGGGCCATCGCCTGGCGCTGCGCCGACCTGCCGACGGGCAAGGCGCTGCTGGCGGGGCAGGGCGGTCTGAACCTGGTCGGACGCCTGAAGGCCGATGACTGGAACGGCCGTCGCGGCGTCCAGTTCGAGATCGAGGACGTCGCCGATCCGCGTATGGCCTGAGGGCTGTCAGGCTTGGCTGCGAAACGACGCAGGTCTTTGAAAAAGTCGCACAAATCCGCGTCGGCGCGCTTGCCATAAGCGGAATCGGCGGCTATCTACACGGTCCTCCGCGCAGCGGTCCCTTCGTCTATCGGTTAGGACGCCAGGTTTTCAACCTGGAAAGAGGGGTTCGATCCCCTAGGGACTGCCACGCGGAGTTTTCCCCCAGAAAATTCGAATGCATTTTCGGCAGGCGATAGCCTGCGCGGATCGGCCGTGCTGCATTCTCGATCCACGCTTGAAGGCAGGCTTTCGTCGTTTTTTTGAAAAAGCGCGAGACGCCCTCTTGCATCGCCGAAAAGGGACGGCTATCAGGCCGCTCCTCCGCGCAGCGGTCCCTTCGTCTATCGGTTAGGACGTCAGGTTTTCAACCTGAAAAGAGGGGTTCGACTCCCCTAGGGACTGCCACGCGGGGCGAATAACGTCTTCTCCCGTCATCGTTATTTCTTTCACCGAGCGACTTCGCGCGGTCTTTTCGCGTGCGCGACATTTGGTTGTCGACAATGTGGCGTAAAAGGGGCAACGTGTATGTTCGAGTTCAAAGAACCGTGTTAGTGTAGCTGACCCGATTGTTGCGGGCGGGGGTTCAAGGTGGCGAGTTGTGACGTGATGGAGCCTATCGAGACCGTAAAGGTCGTCGGAAAGGTCAAATGGTTCGATGCCGGCAAGGGGTATGGCTTCATCGTGCCGGACCAGCCGGAATTGACCGAGGAGCGCGACGTGCTGCTGCACGTCACCAGCCTGCGGGATGCGGGCCATGAGTTGGCGGGCGAGGGCGCGGCCATCGTCTGCGAATGCGCCAAACGCTCCAAGGGCTGGCAGGTCGTCAACATTCTCGAACTGGAGGCGACCGCAGCGCCGGTTCGTCGCGATCCCGTCCGCAGTTCGGCTCACGCCCGTCCGGAAGGCCTGCCTGACGGCCCGCTGGAAGCGGCGGTCGTCAAATGGTTCAATCGCACCAAGGGCTATGGATTCGTGGTGCGCGAGGGTGAGGCGGGCGATATCTTCGTCCACGTCGAGACGCTGCGACGCTGTGGCCTTGACGATCTCCTGCCGGGCGATCCGGTGAACGTGCGCTTCGCCCAGGGGCCCAAGGGCCTGGTCGTGGCGGATATCAGAGCGGGCGGATGACCTTCGTCCGCTAGAGGACGAAGACATGGTGAACCGGCGCATCCTTCTGGCCCTGGCCTTCTCTGCGGCCGCCGCGACGGCGGCCTGCGCCCAGAAGGCGCCCCTGGATGCGACCGGCCGCCCGCTGGAGCCGCTGACGATCGTCACGACCTCGGGCGAGCACGAATTCATGGTCGAGATCGCCGACGACGACGCGAAGCGCCAGCGCGGCCTGATGTTCCGACCGCCTCTGCCCGACGACCGAGGGATGCTGTTCCAGTTCCCCGTGGCGGCGGAGCAGAGCTTCTGGATGCGCAACACGCCCAGTTCGCTGGACATCCTCTACATCGACCCGCGCGGGCGGATCGTCTCGATCGCCAGGCACGCGACGCCCAATCCCGACACGCCGATTCCCTCGAACGGGGCGGCCAATGGGGTGCTGGAATTGCGGGCCGGCCGCGCCGACGAGATCGGCGCCAGGCCCGGCGATCAGGTTAAACACCCCTTCTTTCATCCCTGAGCGACAATAGGCCGTCTCATCCGTTGCGGAGGCGGCTCCGTCGTGTCATGAGGACGCTCCGTCGGTCCGGGGTGTGGCGCAGCCTGGTAGCGCATCTGGTTTGGGACCAGAGGGTCGGAGGTTCGAATCCTCTCGCCCCGACCACGGCTTAAGCCCCTTGGGCTGGATGAGTTCTATACTTATCCGCCGAGGCGCGGCCTTTCGACTAGCATTACCAAGAGCAGACGCCCGCGAGTATCCGCCAAGGGTGGAAGTGATCATTGGGTGGCGAGCAAATGGTGCTGGGCTAACTGCTCATAAATGCAGTCTTCTTTGATTTTATGTTCCGAAACGCTCTCGGGAATGGGCAGCCCATGCATTTCCGACCGGCTGGGGCTGAAACTGCAGAAGCCCACGCCTCTCGGCTGCCTCAACCACCTGAGCACGAATGGCCCACTCGTCATCAGGGCCGATGAAACAGCCCGAGATTGATAGAGTGCTCGCGACGCGCGCAGGCGGACGCCGCGAAGGTTAGGTCGTGAAGCGAAGTTCGCTTAAGGGTCGAAAGCCGCCCTTAACCCTCACCTCAACCCGCCCGTGGCACCGGCGTCTCTGACGCGCGTCAGGTCGAGGCGTAGCCGCCGTTGATGGCGTAGGAGAAGCCGATCGGCAGGGCGGCGCGGACCTGGGTGAAGAAGGCGGCCAATTCGCCCAGGGTCGAGCGCGGCACGAAGATGATGTCGCCGCGCCGCAGCGACAGAATCTCGGCGCGCGGCGCGCTCAGGTCGATCGCCTTCATCATGCGGACATCGCCCGGTCCGCGGCGGATCAGGGCGCAGCGCGAGGCCCTGGACGACGGCAGGACGCCGCCGGCCATGATGACGGCCTGATAGGCGTCGATGTCGCCCGGCATGTCGAACACGCCCGGATTGCGCACCTCGCCGTCGACCCAGACCTTCAGCGGACCGGCCTGGCGCAGGGTCACCTCGACCTCGGGCCGCAGCAGGTGAGGGGCGTAGGCCATGGAGATGTCGGCCTCCAGTTCGGACAGGCTGCGATCCGCCGCCGTGACGTGGCCCAGCAGGGGCAGGGACACCCGGCCGTCCGGGCCGATCTTCAACTGGCGGGTCAGCTCCGACGCGGTCGGCAGGGCGACCTCGATGTCGTCGCCGGGATAGAGGCGGTATTCGGGTTCGACCTCGGTCCAGTCGGCGAAGGGCAGGCCGGGTGGGAAATCGTCGACCGCCGTCGGACGCGGCCGTCCGCCGCCCGACCCGGCGCCGCCGGCGCAGCCGGCCAGGCCGGCGGCCAGCGCCATGAGGATGAGGCGGCGATCGAAATTCATGGTCGGGGACGGTCCAGGCGGAGAAATGTCGTCTTCTGTCAAGCTGACGGCTTATAGGTAACGCGTGGTTAACGCGTGGCCCTCAGTGTGGCGCACAACAGTCATCGACCGAGAAATTCCCCTTTTATGCGTTCCTCCCTCGCAGCAGCCCGTCCCCGTTACGGCGTCGTCGACGTCGTGGCCCTGCTGTTCCGCGAGTTGGTGCTGATGATCGTGATCTTCCTGGTGATCGCCGCCCTCGGCGCGGCGTTCGTCATGACGATGAAGAAGACCTACACGGCCGGCGCCAGCCTGTTCGTCGGGGTGGGACAGGAATACGTCTATCAGCCGCGCGTGGGCATGGGCGAGCGCGCCATGCCGCCTTCGGCCAGCGAGGTGGCCCAGTCCGAGGCCGCCATCCTCAACAGTCTTGAGGTCAAGCGCCGCGTGGTGCGCGCCCTGGGCGTCGAGAGCTTTCAGGGCGGGGTCCCTTCGACCGAGAGCCCGGCGCGTCAGGAAGCGGCGGCCATCCGTTCGGTGGCCGCGGGGCTCGGCGTCGAGGTCACGCCGCTCAGCCCGGTCGTGGGCCTGAGCTACAAGAGCGGTGATCCGGCCAAGTCGGCGCGGGTGCTGAACACGGTGATCGACCAGTATCTGACCTATCGACGCGAGGTCTTCCAGGATCGCGCGACCTCGGCCATCCGCACTCAGCGCCAGACGTTCGAGCAGGAGCTGGCCGACGCGGATCGCGCCTATGAAGAGTTCCTGCGCACCAACGCCATCGGCGATTTCGCCACGGCCAAGTCCACGGTCGCCAACAGCTATCAGTCCGTCTTCACCGAGCGGATGGGCGTTCAGGCCCAGTTGCAGCAGGCCTCGCAGCGTCTGGCGACCTTGGCGGCCCAGTTGGCGCGTACGCCGGCCGAGGTGGCCCTGTACCAGGACCTGAACGTTTCGGCCCAGGACCTGATCCTGCAGCTGCGCACCGAGCGCGAGAGCCTGCTGGCCCGCTATCAGCCCGACGCCCAGCCGGTGCGCGAGATCGAGTCCAAGATCGCCCAGCTTCAGGCCTATGTCGGCTCCGGCACGGCTGTCGGGGCCAAGGAGGTCCGCACCGGCCCCAACCCCGTCTGGGTCGAGCTGGAGACCACCCGCATCAACGCCCAGGCCGAAAGGGACTCCCTGGCCGCCCGCCTGGCGGTTCTGGACCGCCAGCTGGGCGATCTGCGCGCGCGTCAGACGCGACTGACCGAGCTGGAGTCGCGCAACTCGACCCTGGCCGGAAACCGGGAGGTGCTGACCGCCTCGATCCGCGAGTTCCAGCAGCGCGAGACCCAGAGCCGCGCCGACAATGAACTGGTCAAGGCGGGCGCCGACAACGTCACCGTCATCGAACGCGCCCAGCCGCCGTCGAAGGGCAAGAGCCTGCGTTTCCCCCTGATGATCGCCGTCCTGGCTTTCGCCGGGTTCACGGCCCTGTGCGTGGGCCTGCTGCGGGTCTTCCTGCGCCGGGGCTTCGTCATGCCGGCCACGCTCAGCCGCACGCTGCAGGCGCCGGTCCTGGCCGTGGCGCCCGCCAAGAGCGCCTGAGCCCTGCGCGTGCTAGGCTGGGACGAAGGGCGCACGTAACGATTCGCATGGTCGATCTGACGACGGAAATGGCGGGACTGTGGGCGGCGCTGGGACCAGCGCCGGCTCATCGCGGCCGCGTGATCCTGTTCGCCGCCGCCCAGACGGGCGAGGGCGTCTCGACCGTGGCGCGCGAGTTCGCCCGCATGGCGGCCGTGCGCGGCCGTCGCCCGGCCTGGCTGGTGGACGGCGATCTGACGCAACAGGCGCAGATGGAGCAGGTGGAGGCCCAGCCCGATCGCTTCGGGCGGCTGGGACCTGCGGTCCAGGCCTCTCCGGACGGTTCTGCCTTCTTCACGGTGGCGCCGCCGATGCGCGGTCGCGACGGGCGCGCCGTGGCGCCGGGGCGGCTGATGACGGCCAAGGCCTGCCTGGGCGGCCGTCTCTACGTTACGCGTTTTCACAATGAGGTCCTGCGCGCGGGCCAGCGGGCCGAGGCGGTTAATGATCCGCGCTACTGGACGCGCCTGCGCGCCCACGCCGACACCATCGTCATCGACGCCCCGGCGGCCGACCGCAGCGACATGGTCCTGACGCTGGCGCCGCTGGCCGACGCCACCGTCCTGGTGGTCGCGGCCGAGACGACCGACGCCGCTGGACCCGTCGCCCTGCGCGACGAGATCGACGCCCAGGGCGGCCGCATCGCCGGGGTGGTGATGAACCGGGCCAAGTGGAAGCCGCCCGCCTTGCTCAAGCGGTTCATCGGCTAGGGCGCGTTAGGTCCGTCCCGCCGCGCGTTGCAGTCGGTCCAGCTCGCGTTGACCGTAGAACTGCGGTTCGAAGCCCTTCATCCAGAACAGCTTGCCCAGCCCACGCGCCGTTCGGTCGGCCATTTCGGCGCGCCTGGGGTGGCGGATCAGGCTGAGGGCCAGCGTCGTTGCGCCCCAAATCGCCGTCTGCGCCGCGCCGACGGCCATCCAGCGCGCCACGCCGGGCCAGTTCTTCGCCTCGGCGGCGGTCTGGCTCGGCCCCTGGCCATAGGCGAAGGCGCGCGTCAGGGCGTAGCGCAGGGTGGCGCGGTGGGGCGGGGCGAACTCGTCCACCCAGGCGGCGGCGGCCCAGCCGAAGCGGCCGCCGCGCGCCTCAAGGGCGGCGAACAGCACGTCGTCCTCGCCGCCGATCTGATCCGATCCGACATGGAAAGGCTGGTCGCCGGGCAGGGCTGTGGCCCGAACCAGCAGTGAGTTGCCGCAACCGTGGGCGTGATCCAGTACGCCGTCCTGATCCGGTCCCTGGCGCCCGAAGAAGCGTTCCAGGTAAGGGGTGGTCCAACCGGTTCCTTCGGGCACGCGCCCGCGAATAGGGCCGAAGACGGCGTCGGCGCCGCTCGCTTCCTGCGCGCTCAGCAAGGCGGCCAGCCAGCCGGTCGAGGCGGCCTCATCATCATCGAGGAAGGCGATCAGGGGCGCTGATGTGGCGGCGAGGCCCGTGTTGCGCGCCGTCGCGACGCCGGGGCGCGGCGCATGGACCCAGATCAGCGGGACGGGCGCTTCAGGACGCAGGGCCTCGACCGTTTCGCGCGAACTGGCCTCGGGATCGTTGTCGACGACGACGATCTCGCGCAGGCGCGTCGCCACGTCTTGCTGGGCGAAGACCGAGCGCAGGGCGCGCGTCAGGCTGTCCAGACGGCGCATGGTGGGGATGACGATGGCGACGTCCGGCGCGCTCATATCGCCTCCGCATAGAGGGCCGCGCGATACAGCCGCAGGGCGAACGCCCGCAAGCCGGTCGGCAGGACAGGCGCGCAAGCGGCGGCCTTGATCAGCGGACGCAGCAGCTTCAGCCCCGGCACGGCCTTCAATACCTTGGCGACGCGATAGCTGGGATAGGCGGAAACGAAGTCGGGATGGCGCGCCACGACGCGGGCGAAGTTCGGCGCCGACTGTTCGTATTTGGCGGCCAGGGCCTCGATCGTGTCCAGACCCATGTGGGTGGCGGGATTGTCCAGATGCACCACCTTGAACCGCCGCGAGACGCGCATGGCCCACTCCACGTCCTCCCAGCCCCAGCCGCTGAAGCCGGAATCGAAGGTCTCCGTATCGAAGACGTCGCGGCGCACCAGCAGATTTGAGGTGAAGACGTATTTCTCGGGCTGCTCGGCGCGCTGGGCGGCGGGGATGCAGTCCGACCGGGCCGCCATGTGGCGATGGACGGCGAAACGCGCATCTTGCGGCGCCTGCAACAGGGAGAAGCCGCCGAAGGCCACGGCCGGGCGCGCGTCGCGGGCCAGATCGACCCACGTCTTCAGGAAGCCCGGATAGTCGGGCCTCATGTCGCTGTCGAGGAACAGGAAGGTCTGACCGCGCGCGGCCTGCGCCAGGCGGTTTCGTCCTCCCGAACGCCCCTGATTGGCGCTGAGCGAGATCAGGCGCACGGGCAGGGTCATGTGGTCGATCAGGGCGCTCAGGCGGGCGGTCAGTGCGGCGTCCCTGGTGCCGTCGTCCAGAACGATCAGTTCGGCCTGTCCGGCCAGCGCCGACGTCTCGGCGTCCAGACACTGCAGCAGGTCGGCCGGGTCGTCGCGCAGGAAGGGGATCAGCACCGACAGGATGGGCTGAGCCTCACGCCACGCAGGACTGTCGTGGTGAAGAGCCTCACTCATGCGGCCTGACTCCGTGCGCGCAGGAAGGCTTTCAGCCGCACGCTCAGATCGCGCACCCCGGCCGCGTTCAGGGCGTAGGCGACCACGCCGTAGACGATTACGCCCACGCCGGCGTCCAGCATCAGTTCGGCGAACCCGCCGATGGCCGGCAGCATCATCACGGCCCCCGCCATGACGGCGGCGGCCAGACCGCAGCGCGCCAGCGCGTTCCAGGGCACGGGCAGGGGCAGGATGCGCCGCCCGATGGTCATGGAGGCGGCCAGACCCAGCGCAAAGCTGATCGCCGTCGCCCAGGCTGCGCCCATCACGCCGAAGCGCGGGATCAGCAGGACGTTCAGGACGATGTTGCTGCCCGCCGGAATGCTCATGGCCAGCAACAGCCAGCCCGTGCGGCGGCCCAGTGTGAAGGCCTGCCCGAAATAATAGGTCGTCATGCCCGAGAAGAAGGCGCCCAGCGCCACCCACGGCGTGACCGAGGCGGCGACGGTGCGCAGGTCTTCGCCGATCATGAACTCGGCCAGCGGCCGCGCGACCAGGGCCACGCCCACGGCGGCGGGTAGGCCGATCAGCACCAGGGTCGAGGCCTGCTCCCTCGCGGCGGTTTGCAGATCCTCGCGCCCGCCGCGCTCCAGCGCCATGACCAGAGCCGGGGCGCCCGCCGCGCCCAGCCAGACGAACATGACGTCCAGCGTCCGATTGGCGATGCTGTAGGCCGCGTGATAGGCGCCGACCGCCGCCTCGTTCATGAACAGGGCCAGCAGGAATCGATCGGTCGAGGCCAGCACCACGGTCAGGCCCAGGCCCACGGCGATGGGATAGCCGTAGACGGCGTAGGCCTTCAGACGCTCGCGATCCAGCCGCCCGCGCCGGGCCTCGCGCAGTTCGGCGGGCAGGACGAAGGGCAGGGCGGCCAGCGGCGCCAGCAGCATCCCCGCCAGCGGCGCCTCGGCCCCCAGACCCAGCAGGGCCAGACCGACGCCGAAGGCCAGCCCCGCGACTGCGCTCCAGATGTCGATGGCGGCGGCGGGACCCACTTCGCCCGCGGCACGGAACCGCTCCTGCGCCAGCTTCAGGAAGCAGCGCACGGGAATCCCCGCCAGCGCTACGGCCAGCGGCAGGCGGAAGTTGTCCGGCATGGGCCACAGCCAGACGGCCAGCCCGGCGACGGGCGTGAAGACGGCGGTGATCAGGAAGGCCGCGCGGTACAGGCTGGCGAAATGCCCGGCCATCTGGGCTTCATCGGACTGGGCCGCCCAGAAACGCGCCATGGAGGCTTCCAGCCAACTGAACGTCGCCACATGGGCCAGCGTCAGCACCGAATAGGCCAGGGCGTAGCGCCCGAAATCCTCGGGCGACAGCAGGCGCGTGAAGATGATGATGGTCAGAAACCCGACCACGCCCTGCACGATATTGGCCGGCAGGTAGCCGAACACCCCCCGCCAGAACATCAGCGCACGGCCATCCGGTCGCCCAGCAGCACGGGAACGGTCACGGCGATGATCCACAGGTCCAGCCAGAAGGACTGGCGCTCGATGTATTCGATGTCGAGCTGCACGCGGCGACGCACTTCATCCGCCGTATGCAGCGGCCCGCGCGAGCCCTTGATGGCGGCCCAGCCTGTCATGCCGGGCTTGATGCGGTGGCGGTGGGCGTATTCGGCGACCAGACGCGCCGACTCGGCGTCGCCGGTCTTCATGCCGATGGCGTGCGGGCGCGGCCCGACCAGGGACATCTCGCCGCGCAGCACGTTCACCAGTTGGGGCAGCTCGTCCAGGCTGGTGGCGCGCAGGAACTTGCCCAGACGCGTCACCCGATCGTCGCCCGCCGTGACCTGACGGCTGGCGGTGGCGTCGGAGGCTTCCTGACGCATGGTGCGGAACTTCCACACCACGATCTCTTCCTGATTGAAGCCGTGGCGGCGCTGGCGGAACAGGGCCGGACCCTTGCTGTCCATCCGCACGGCCAGACCGATCAGGAACAGCGCGGGGCTGAGCACGACCAGCGCTAGAGCCGACAGGATAATGTCCAGGATGCGCTTGTTGAAGGCGCGACGTTCGCCGTCCACCGCGCCGCCCAGCAGGGGCAGGGAGGCCGAGGCCAGCTTCTCCAGCGCCTCGTTCCGCTGGGCCGCGCCCCTGGGGTCGACCAGCATGGTGAGGGGAATGGGCAGGGCCTCCAGCCGATGCGTCAGGGCGCGGACCCGCGCCTCGGCCTTGGGATCGATGGCCAGGATGACGCGGTCGATATAGGGCGTCAGCCGGTGCTCCATCAGGGCGTCGGTCCCGCCCAGCACCGGGACCCCCGCCAGGGCGTCGGGCGTGCGGGCCAGGCGATCATCGAAGACGCCCAGGATATTCAGGTCGCGACGATCCAGCGCCTCGCGGATCAGGGCCTCTGCGTGACGCGTGGCGCCGACCACGACGACATTGGGGGTCAGGTCGCCGCGGCTTCTCCACTGAGCCACCAGCATGCGCCAGATGGTGTGCAGACCGGTCAGCAGCACCGCCGAGGCGATCGCCCACCAGCCGTATTCCGCCAGCGGCGCTTCCCCGCCCAGCAGGGCGAGGCCCAGGAGGCCGGCCGCCGCGCCGCCGACGCCCGCGACGGTCGCGACCCCGGCCAGGTGGCGCGCCGGGGCTCGCGTGCGGTCAAATCGATACAGTCCCAGCGAGCGCGCCAGGCCCAGGGTCAGCAGGCAGCCGACCAGAATGGGCAGGGCCTCGATCAAGGTGACCTGCATCAGGCCGCCGGGGTTCATGCGGCCAATGGCCACAAGGCACAGGAAGGAGGAGGCGACGATGTCGACGCCGCGGAAATAGAACACGCGCCGCCGCGCCGCTGCGCGCTGGCGGGTGTTCAGCCATACGTCCGGGCGCAGCGGCCCCCGCCGAGCCCGGCCGGCGCGCCCAGTCTCCGCCGCGGGCACACGCGCTTCGACCAAGGCTGCGCGATCTGCGCGCGCGCCTTCGGCTGCGGAGCCCAGTGTGTCAGCAGGGGTGATAGCCAAGTCTTTTTCCCGAAATCGACCAGAATGGGGTGCGAACCCCGTGTCACATGCCACTCTTATGCCGGGTTAACACAAAGGGTGTCAGTTCCGCATTGCGAAGCGCCGCGCGACTCGCTATCCACGCGGCCTGCCGGAGACGTGGCCGAGTGGCTGAAGGCAACGGTTTGCTAAATCGTCGTACCCTGCAAGGGGTACCGAGGGTTCGAATCCCTCCGTCTCCGCCAGAATTCCCATCCAAAAAGATGATGTTGTCAGCCTTGGCCTTGCTGGGGCCCGCCGGCCTTGGCTTCGCTGGGACGGCGTACGGCGACGCCGTGTTGGCGCAGGATGCGGCGGGCGACCTCGGGCGCGCCGATCATGGGCAGGGGCTGGCCGAAATGCTCGCGCCACAGTTGGTCCAGGCGAACTTCCTCCGGAGTGAGCAGGCGGGTCATTGGCGAGTCCTTGTTACGCAAGCCTGCCGCTTTTAGGCCTTCCTGACCGAGACAAACGCAAACTCATGTAAGCTGGACCATATGTGATGGAACCCGCAGGATATCGGATATCCGGGTCAGGGCTTCCCTTGGGTGATCTTGGCGCCGCCCGGCGCGCGGGTTAGGCGTGTAGCTCAACCTTCTCAACGGGAGAGACGCACATGGCCGATCTGGCCCTCGCCACCGACAAGATCCGCGCCGCCGTCGGCGAAAACTCGGGTCTGGGCAAGACCGTGAAGCTGGACTTCGGCGATGACGGCAAGATCTTCATCGACGGCGCTTCGGCTCCGAACACCGTCAGCAACGACGACAAGCCGGCCGACGCCACCGTCTCGATCAAGTGGGACGACTTCGTCGCCTTGGCCGAGGGCCGTCTGGACCCGATGATGGCCTTCATGCAGGGCAAGCTGAAGATCGCGGGCGACATGATGATCGCCCAGAAGCTGGCCCCGCTGCTCAAGGGCTGAGCGCGGGCTGAGGCTTGATGTTCGACGGCGCGGCTCCGACGGGGCCGCGCCGTTTTCATGTAGGGAGAGGCGTAGATGGATTTCCGGCTGAGCGAGCGGGGCGAGCACTGGCGCGAGCGGGTGCGCCGTTTCATGGAGGCGGAGGTCCTGCCGCGCGAGGCGGAGTATCGCGCCCAGGTCCGCGCCGATCCGAAGCGCCAACCGCCGGTGATGGAAGACCTCAAGGCCAGGGCCAAGGCCGAGGGTCTGTGGAACATGTTCCTGCCGGGCGAGCACGGCGCGGGGTTGTCGAACCTGGAATACGCCCCCATCGCCGAGCTGATGGGGCGGGCGCTGTGGTCGGCCGAGGCGTTCAACTGCAACGCGCCCGACACCGGCAATATGGAAGTCCTGCACATGTACGGCGA
Source organism: Brevundimonas sp. SS2672 (assembly GCF_059579685.1). NCBI lineage: Bacteria > Pseudomonadati > Pseudomonadota > Alphaproteobacteria > Caulobacterales > Caulobacteraceae > Brevundimonas > Brevundimonas sp. SS2672. The sequence continues at coordinate 1,124,211 of NZ_CM184201.1, forward strand.
CGCCGCCCAGCAGGAGCGGTGGCTCAAGCCCCTGATGGCGGGAGAAATCCGCTCTGCCTTCCTGATGACCGAGCCTGAGGTCGCCTCGTCCGACGCCACCAACATCCAGACCCGGATCGAGCGCGACGGTGACCATTACGTCATCAACGGCCGCAAATGGTGGTCGACCAACATGGCGCACCCGAACGTCGCCGTGACTATCGTCATGGGCAAGACCGATCCCGACGCCGCCGTCCACCAGCAGCAGAGCCAGATCATCGTTCCGGTCGACACGCCCGGCTTCCGCGTTGAGCGGATGCTGTCTGTCTTCGGCTATGACGAGGCGCCGATCGGCCACGCCGAAGTGGTGCTGGAGAACGTCCGCGTTCCCGCCTCCAACCTGATCGCGGGCGAGGGGCGCGGCTTCGAGATCGCCCAGGGCCGTCTGGGGCCGGGCCGCATCCACCACTGCATGCGGACTATCGGCGCGGCCGAAAAGGCGCTGGAGCTGATGGTCGATCGCCTGCTCAGCCGCACCGCCTTCCGCAAAACCATCGCCGAGCATTCGGTGTGGGAGCAGCGGGTGGCCGAGGCGCGCACCAATATCGAGATGTGCCGTCTGCTGGTGCTGAAGGCCGCCTGGATGATGGACGAAGTTGGGGCCAAGGGCGCCAAGTCCGAGATCGCCCAGATCAAGGTCGCCGCGCCGCGCATGGCGCTGAAGGTCATCGACGACGCCATTCAGGCGTTCGGCGGAGCCGGGGTGTCGGGCGACACGCCGCTGGCCGAAATCTACGCCATGGTGCGGACCCTGCGGATCGCCGACGGCCCGGACGAGGTGCACAACCGCACCATCGCCCGACTGGAGTACGCCGCGCGAACGCGCGTCTAGGCTGTCGCTCGCCTCACAGTTCGTCGCTGGGCGGCCGCTGGTGGTGATGGTGCGCCGAGGGCGAGCTGAAGTCGCCGTCCACGATGTCGCCCAGATAAAGGTTCGAGCTGGCTTTGTCGGGCGGCGGCGGCGTGCGGCCGAACAGCCAGTCCATGAAACCGCGCTTGCCCGTGCGCGGGGTCTCGGGTGCGGGGGGATGTCGCGGAGTCATCATGACGGACTCTCCTGAAGGCTGGAATTTAACCCCTCGGCGGGGCCTCTGTTCCTCCGGCCTAGCTGTCGTCGTCCTCATTATTTTCTTCGCCGTCGAGCGGCGTCTCGTGCGCCAGCAGCAGGGCCAGACGGCGACGCGCGCGGTTGACCCGGCTCTTGACCGTGCCCACGGCGCAGCCGGCGATATCGGCCGCCTCCTGATAGGAAAGCCCGGCGGCGCCGACCATGATGATCGCCTCGCGATGCTCGGGCGGCAGGGCGTTGAGCGCCGTTCGGAGCGCCGTCAGCTCCGCCGTCCATTCCTGGCTGGGCTCGGCGGTCAGGCCGGCGGCGTGGCGGCCTTCCTCATCGGCCACTTCGCGGCGTCGGCGGGCGGCGCCGGTGTACCAGCTGTTTCTCAGAATCGTGAACAGCCAGGCCCTGAGATTGGTCCCGGCCTCGAACCGCGTCCGATGCGTCCACGCCTTGACCAGCGTCTCCTGCACCAGGTCATCAGCATCGGCCCGGTTGCGCGCCAGGGAGAAGGCGAAGGCCCGCAACGCCGGAATCTGGCAGGCCAGCATGGCGCGCCAATTGGCCGGGTTCGTCAGGTCTGGCGACCGGCCGGGATCGGGCGTCGATGGCGGGGGCTCGATGGCGTTCGGCCCCTCGGGCATGCGCATCTGGGGCATGCTGCGGGATCCTGAATGACCTGCGCCCTGTCGGCGCTGGAACCCCATCAGAACGTCGGTTGACGACGCCTGTTCCGTTGCGCCGCCCCTCTCAACCGGCCGGCTGGCGGCCGTCGCGCCGGCGGAACCGCCTTTGCGCAGGCTGCATTTCAGGAAGGTGGCGACAGACGACATTCATCCAGGGGGACACGGCGTCATGACCGGAATGCTGCGCAGACCGGCGGAGGCCGCCGGGGATCTCGAGCGTTATCAGCAGGTGCGCGCCGTGCTGCCTGCCCTGGCGGCGTCCCTCTCGGCGGAGGACCTGCAGGCCCAGTCCATGGCCGAAGCCAGTCCGGGCAAGTGGCACCTGGGCCATGTGAGCTGGTTCTTCGAAACCATGCTGCTCGATCGGCCGGGCTATGAGTCGATCGACCCCCGGCTGCGGCGGGTGTTCAACTCCTATTATGAGGCCCTGGGCGACCGGATCGGTCGGGACGAGCGGGGGCTGATGACGCGGCCTTCGCTGGCCGACGTCATGGCCTATCGCGCCGAGGTCGATCGTCGGATGGAGGCGCGCCTGGCCGATGCGTCCGCGCCGTTCGACGCTCTGCGCCGCTATCTGTTTGAACTGGGCCTGAACCACGAGCAGCAGCATCAGGAGCTTTTCCTGATGGACCTCCTGCATCTGATGTCGCGTTCGCCGCTGGACCCGGCGGCCTATGAGGAGGAGCCTCGCCATGCGCCGCTCCAGCCGCCGCGTGGAGGCTGGCAGGCGTTCGAGGGCGGCCTTGTCGAGACCGGCGCGGGGGAGGAGGGGTTCGCCTTCGACAACGAACGGCCTGCGCACCGGGTCTGGCTTGAGCCGTTCGCCCTGGCCGCCGACCTGACGACCAATGGCGACTGGCTGGCCTTCATGAATGACGGCGGCTACGCCCGGCCCGAACTGTGGCTTAGCGACGGCTGGGCGACGGTCCAAGCGTGCGGCTGGACCGCGCCGCTCTATTGGCGGCGAGAGGACGGGGCGGGCTGGACGGTCATGACCCTGGCGGGGCGGCGGCCGGTGGATCCTGCCGCGCCGGTGCGCCATGTCAGCTTCTATGAGGCCGACGCCTTCGCGCGGTGGTCGGGCCGGCGTCTGCCCACCGAGGCGGAATGGGAGCACGCCGCCCGCAGCCGTCCCGACGCCTTCTCCAACCTGGACAATGAGGCGTGGCAGTGGACCGCTAGTGCTTACGGCCCTTACCCCGGCTTTCGACCGACCGAGGGCACGGCCGCCGAGTACAACGGCAAGTTCATGGCCAATCAGATGGTGCTGCGCGGCGGCGCCTTCGCCACGGCGCCGGGACATGCGCGGCCGACCTATCGCAACTTCTTCTACCCTGATCAGCGCTGGGCCTTCGCGGGCGTCCGCCTGGCGTCCGATCCCGGCGACGCGGCCCGAGGCGACGAGACCGATGATGAGCATGAGGCCTTCTGCCGCGACCTGGTCGCGGGCCTGGCGTCGTCGCCCAAGAGCCTGCCGCCTAAATGGTTCTATGACGCGCGCGGGTCGGAGCTGTTCGAGGCCATCACCCGCCTGCCGGAATATTATCCGACCCGGCAGGAGGCGGCGCTGCTGCGGCGGGTCGCCCCGCGCTGGGCCGAACGCTTCGGCCCCGACGCCGTGCTGGTCGAACTCGGCTCGGGCGCCAGCGAGAAGACGCGCATCGTGCTGGACGCGGCCCCCGATCTGGCGGCCTATGTCCCCATCGACATCAGCCCCACGGCGCTGAAAGAGGCGGCCGCCCGCCTGAGGCAGGCCTATCCCGACCTGAAGGTCCTGCCCATCGTCGGCGACTTCGAGCATCTGGGCGTCCTGCCGGCCGAGGCGGGGCAGGGGCGGCGGGTCGGCTTCTTTCCCGGTTCGACCGTCGGCAATCTCTCGCCGGCGACGGCCGAGGCGCTCCTGCGCGGCGCGCGCGACATGCTGGGACCGGACGCCCTGTTCATTCTGGGCGTCGACCTGATCAAGGACGCCCCGACCTTGATCGCCGCCTATGACGACGCCCAAGGCGTGACGGCGCGCTTCAATCTGAATGTCCTGACTCGAGCCAATCGCGACCTGGGCGCGGACTTCGACCTGGACGCCTTCGCCCACCGGGCTGTCTGGAACGAGGCCGAGGGGCGGATGGAGATGCATCTGGAGGCCCTGCGCCCCATGACGGTGCGGCTGGGCAAGTTGGTCTTCCGTCTGGCGCAGGGCGAGACGATCCACACCGAGAACTCGCGCAAGTTCGACGAGGCCCGCGTGCGCGCCCTGGCCGAAGCCGCCGGCTGGCGCGTCGAGGCCTTCGAGGTTAGCGACGTCCCGCGCGTGGCCCTGGCCCTTCTGGCCTGCTGACCGCCGACCGGTTGTCAGCCAAAGAAAAACGGCGAGGTTTCCCACGCCGTCGGAAGGTTATGAATCGATTGCGGGGGATCAGCGCTTCGGCGGCGCCGGGTCCTGACCGGTCTTGTTTCGCGCGCCGTGGGAGGCTTCGCCGCCCTTGCGTCCGGCCTGGGCCGCGAGCGTGCGGTCCTGGGAGAAGCTGCGCTTCTCGCTGGGGACGCTGGCGCCGCCCTTGCGAGCGATTTCGCGCTGACGTTCCGGGTCCATGGAGGCGAAGCCTCGCTTGGAAACACCGGAGCCGCGGGTGGGCTGACCTTCGGCCATTTCAGATGTTCCTTTCGTAGACGGTGGCGCTTGCGCAAGAGAACCCGGCCCCGGCGCGGAGGTTCCGACAAAGGATTAAAACCCTGTTCGACAAACGGGGGCCGCGCGCGTGCCCGGCGAGGGAACCGCGCGGATTCCGGCGGGTTCATCGAAGCTCGGAATGCAGATTTCAGGAGCTTAGCCCCATGCCGGTTTCCAAGAACCCCATCGCCGACGCCGACGGCGCTCCGTCGCCCGAAGACATCACCGAAGGTCGTTCGACCCTGGGCGACCGCCTGGAAGGCGCGGCTGACGACATCCTGGCGGCCGGCGCCCGGCCGCGTCCCCTTAGCCGAGCCGTGCGCGAGGATGCGGCGGAAATGCGCGACTGGGCCCGCCATCGCGGCGCTCAGGCCTGCGAGGCGATCTCGCGACGAACCGATCCGCATGACGCTCTATGCGCTCGGCATCGGCGTCCTGATCGGCCTGTTGGCCGCGCGCTAGACCAGGATCGGTTCGGATTGGTTCAATCCGAACTCAGCTCAATGGTCCGGCATCAAGGAGGTCAGGCCGGGCCGGAGGCCGGGCGCGCGATCGGCGCCGCCTGCATGGCCCGGTCCGAGACGAAGGGATTGCTGCGCCGTTCGGCTCCGAACGTCGAATGCGGCCCGTGGCCCGGCACGAAGGTCACATCATCGCCCAGCGGCCAAAGCTTGGTGGTGATCGCGCTCAGCAGGGCCTGATGGTCGCTGCGCGGGAAGTCGGTGCGCCCGACCGAGCCCTGGAACAGCACGTCGCCGACCTGGGCGAAGCGGGCCTCGCGGTTGAAGAAGATCACATGGCCGGGCGTGTGGCCGGGACAGTGGAACACCTCCCACGTCGTCTCGCCCAGCGTCAGAACGTCGCCGTCGTCCAGCCAGCGCGTGGGGGTGAAGCTGCGGGCCTCGGGCAGGCCGTATTTCTGGCCCTGCGTGGGAATCAGGTCGATCCAGAACTGGTCTTCAGGATGCGGCCCCACGATGTCGAGGCCGGTCTTCTCCTGCATCTCGGCGGCGGCGCCGGCGTGATCCAGGTGGCCGTGGGTGATCCAGATGGCGTCCAGCGTCAGTCCGCGCCGCGCGACCTCGCCCAGAATGGCGTCGACCGAGCCGCCCGGATCGATGACGGCGGCCTTCTTCGTCTTCGTGCACCAGACCGTCGTGCAGTTCTGCTGAAGCGGCGTAACAGGCGTGACGAAGACGCCGATGGGGGCTGAAGGCTGGCTCATGCGTCATGAGATAGCGGCCCGATGACCACAAAGGAACCGCGTTGCGTTGACGTTTCGGCCCCTTCTCGACATAAGGGCGGGCTCCGAGGCGCCGCTCCCGAAAGGGGCGGCCCTGTTGCTTTATCCACCGCGCGCCTTTGCGGCGTCGCCACAGAGCGTCAGATACCCGACCATGCAAGTCGTCGAAAAGTCGAACGAAGGCCTCAGCCGCGTGATCGCGGTGACCATTCCCGTCGCAGAGCTGAACGAAAAGCTCGAAGCCCGCATCAAGGAAGTGGCTCCCCAGATGAAGCTGAAGGGCTTCCGTCCGGGCAAGGTGCCGGCCTCGTACGTCAAGAAGACCTTCGGCCGTGACTTCATGGGCGAAATCATCAACGCCTCGCTGAACGAGACCAGCCAAGGCGCTCTGGAAGAGCTGAAGCTGCGCCCCGCCGCTCCGGCCGAGATGAACCTGACCTCCGACATGGACAAGGTCATCGCCGGTCAGGAAGACCTGGCCTATGAGATGTCGCTGGAAGTCATGCCGGAATTCACCCCGGTCGACCCCAAGACCCTAAAGCTGACCCGCCCGACCTATGAAGCCTCGGAAGAGGACCTGGACGAGGCGCTGAAGGAACTGGCCTCGCAGGCCAAGTCCTACGAGGACAAGAAGGGCAAGACGGTCAAGGCCGCCGACGGCGACCAGCTGACCATCGATTTCCTGGGCAAGATCGACGGCGAGGCCTTCGACGGCGGCGCCGCCACCGACGCCGACCTGGTGATCGGCTCGGGCCGCTTCATCCCCGGCTTCGAAGAGCAGCTCAAGGGCGCCAAGGTCGGTGAAGAAAAGACCATCGAAGTGACCTTCCCGGAAGAGTACCAGGCCAAGCACCTGGCCGGTAAGGCCGCGACCTTCGACGTCACCGTCAAGGCCATCAAGGCCGAGGTCGAATCCAAGATCGACGACGAGTTCGCCAAGCGCATCGGACTGGAGTCGCTGGACCAGCTGAAGGAACTGCTGAAGTCCAACCTGAACCAGCAATACGCCAGCGCCACCCGCTTCAAGCTGAAGCGCGCCCTGCTGGACGTGCTGGACGAAGGCCACGACTTCGCCCTGCCGCCGAAGATGGTCGACGCCGAGTTCGAAGGCATCTGGGCCCAGGTTTCGGCCGACAAGGACGCCGGCCAGCTGCCGGAAGAAGACGCCAAGAAGTCGGAAGACGAACTGAAGGCCGAGTATCGCAAGATCGCCGAACGCCGTGTGCGCCTGGGTCTGGTACTGGCCGAGATCGGCCGCGCCAACAACGTCGGCGTCTCGGATCAGGAACTGTCGAACGCCATCATGGCCGAAGCCCGCAACTATCCGGGTCAGGAAAAGATGGTGCTGGACTTCTACCGCCAGAACCCCAACGCCGCCGCCCAGCTGCGCGCGCCGATCTATGAGGAAAAGGTCGTCGACCTGATCGTCTCGGTCGCCGAGGTGAAGGACGAAGCCATCTCCAAGGAAGAGCTGATGAAGGAAGAAGACGAGGCCTAAGCCCTTCTTCTTCAGTTCATGTGCCTTGCGATCCCCGCTCCGGATTTCCGGGGCGGGGATTTTGCTTTCCGGCGCCGCCTTGCGCCGAAGCCTCATGAACGCGATATCGTAGGGGACAGGCGCGCGCTGTGTGAGTCGCGTGACCTCCCTGAATTCGAGAAGGCCTTCATGCGCGATCCGATCGACTACATCTCCAACAACCTGGTGCCGATGGTGGTGGAGCAATCCAGCCGCGGCGAACGGTCGTTCGACATCTTCTCGCGCCTGCTGCGCGAGCGGATCATCTTCCTGACCGGGCCGTTCGAGGACGGCATGGCCTCGCTGATCTGCGCCCAGCTGCTGTTCCTGGAATCGGAAAACCCGAAGAAGGAAATCAGCATGTACATCAACAGCCCCGGCGGTCAGGTGACCTCGGCGCTCGCGATCTACGACACCATGCAATACATCAAGTCGCCGGTCTCTACCGTGGTCATGGGCATGGCCGCCTCGGCCGGGTCGCTGATCCTGACGGCCGGTGAAGCGGGTCAGCGCATCGCCCTGCCGAACGCGCGGGTCATGGTGCACCAGCCCTCGGGCGGCTTCCGCGGCACGGCCTCGGACATCGAGCGCCACGCCGAGGACATCATCGCCACCAAGCGCCGCCTGAACGAAATCTACGTCCAGCATACCGGCCGCACCTATGAAGAGGTCGAGCGCACCCTGGATCGCGACCACTTCATGACCGCCGAGGAAGCCAAGGCCTGGGGCATCGTCGACCACGTCTATGACAAGCGCACCCAGGCCGACGACGACGGCGTCAAGGCTCCTTGAGCCTAGCCCGGATTCAGGCTGCGACAATTTGCGAGGCGGAATCCGACGACGGATTCCGCCTCGAATCATGTTTGAGACTCGTTATCAGCAGAAGGGGGCGCTCATGGCGACGCAGTGGAGAGACGACGGCTTTCGATATGGCGCCGTCACGCGCGCGCTGCACTGGGCGATCGCCCTGCTGCTGACGTGGCAGTTCACCGGCATGGCGGTGAAGCTGATCGTCGGCAAGGCGCCGATCACCGCCTTCTGGGTCGGTACGCACAAGGGGATCGGCGTGGTCCTGCTGACCCTGATCGTGCTGCGCGCCTTGTGGGGCCTCTACAACATGAAGACGCGGCCGGCGCACGGCGGCGGCTTCTGGGGGCGGGCCGCCAAGGTCGGGCATCTGGCGCTCTACGCCCTGATGCTGATCGTGCCGTCGCTGGCGCTGCTGCGGCAGTATGGATCGGGCAAGCCGCTGGACGTGTTCGGCGTACGCCTGATCGACGGCGGGTGGGCGGAAGTTCCGTGGATGACCGCCCCGGCCAACGCCGTGCACGGCCTGCTGGCCTGGGTGCTGCTGGCCGCCATCGCGGGCCACATCCTGATGGTGCTGGTCCACCGTTTCATCTGGAAGGACGACACGGTCGGCCGGATGATCGGCTAGGCTGGTTCAGCCCGCCGTCACCATCAGGGTGACGGCGGATCGCGACGTCAGAGGTCCAGGTCGGCCTGGGCGAAGCGGGCGTTTTCCTGGATGAAGTTGTAGCGGGCCTCGGCCTTGCGGCCCATCAGGCGTTCAACCAGATCCTCGATCTCTTCCTCGCTGGCGGGCAGGGCGATGCGGGCCAGAGTCCGCTTTTTCGGGTCCATGGTGGTCTCTTTCAGCTGAGAGGCCATCATCTCGCCCAGACCCTTGAACCGGCCGATCTCGGTCTTCTTGCCCTTGAACACGCTGGCCAGAAGCTCGTCGCGGTGGGCGTCGTCGCGGGCGTATTCCGAAAGCGGGCCTGCCGAAATCCGATAGAGCGGCGGCAGGGCCATGTAGAGCCGCCCCTGACGGATCAGGTCCGGCATGGAGCGGTAGAAGAAGGTGATCAGCAGGGCCGCGATGTGGGCGCCGTCGACGTCGGCGTCGGTCATGATGACCACGCGCTCATAGCGCAGGTCGTCGACGCTGAAGCGGCTGCCCGCCTGAACGCCCAGCGCCAGCATCAGGTCGGTCAGCTCGACGTTGGCGCGCAGCTTGTCCGCCGTGGCCGAGGCGACGTTCAGGATCTTGCCGCGCAGGGGCAGGATGGCCTGGGTCGTGCGGTCGCGCGCCTGCTTGGCCGAGCCGCCGGCCGAGTCGCCCTCGACGATGAACAGTTCGGTGCCCTCGGCGGCCTGACGCGAACAGTCCGACAGCTTGCCGGGCAGGCGCAGCTTGCGCGTGGCGGCGGCGCGCTGGACTTCCTTGTCCTTGCGGCGGCGCAGGCGATCCTCGGCGCGGTCGATGACGAATCCGAGCAGGGCGTTGGCCTGTTTCGGGCTCTCGGTCAGCCAGTGGTCGAAGGGGTCGCGCAGCAGCTGTTCGGCCAGGCGCGCGCCCTCGGGCGAGGACAGGCGGTCCTTGGTCTGGCCCTGAAACTCGGGGTTGCGGATGAAGATGGAGATCATCGCCCCCGCATTGGCGATGACGTCTTCCGCCGTGATCTGGGCGGCGCGCTTCTCATTGGTCAGCTCGCCATAGGCCTTCAGCCCCTTGACCAGGGCGGCGCGGAAACCCGCTTCATGGGTGCCGCCGTCGGGGGTCGAGACGGTGTTGCAGTAGGAGGCGACGAAGCTGTCGGCGTCGCCGAAGCCGATGGGGGACCAGGTGACGGCCCATTCCAGGGCGCCCGCCTCGCCCTTGCGCTCGACGCGCCCGGCGAAAACGGGGGTGACGGTCTCGATCTCGCCCACGCGCTCGGCCAGGGCGTCGGCCAGACCGCCGGGGAAGTGCAGCGTCGCCTGGGCGGGCGTCTGGTCGGTGATGCGTTCCGGCGCGCAGGTCCAGCGGATTTCGACGCCGCGGAACAGATAGGCCTTGGCCCGCGTCATGCGGAACAGGCGGGCGGGCTTGAAGGCCGCGCCGACGCCGAAGATCTGTTCGTCCGGCTTGAACCGGATCAGGGTGCCCTTCTTCTTCGAGGGGCCGACCTGCTGGATCGGGCCCTGCGACAGGCCGCGGCTGAAGGACTGACGCCATTCAAAGCCGTCGCGCCAGACGGTGACGTCCAGACTTTCCGACAGGGCGTTGACGACCGAGACGCCGACGCCGTGCAGGCCGCCCGAGGTCTCATAGGCCTTGCCCGAGAACTTGCCGCCCGAGTGCAGCACCGTCATGACGACTTCCAGCGCCGACTTGCCGGGGTGCTTGGGATGAGGATCGACCGGGATGCCGCGCCCGTCGTCGCGCACCGACAGATAGCCCTCGGCGTCCAAGTCGACGGTGATCAGCTTGGCGTGCTTGGCGACGGCTTCGTCCATCGCATTGTCCAGCACCTCGGCGAACAGGTGGTGCAGGGCGCGCTCGTCGGTGCCGCCGATATACATGCCGGGACGCTTGCGGACGGGCTCCAGGCCTTCCAGCACCTCGATCGAGGAGGCGGAATAGCCGGTGGCGGCCGCCGTCGCGGCGCTGGCGTGGGACGTCAGCTCGACCTTCGGTTCATGCACGGGCTGAGGCGTAACCGGAGGCGCCGCCTGGGGAGCGGGCGTCGCAGCGGGCGCGGGGGCGGCGGGCTTGGCCGGTTCGGCATCGTCGAGCTTGGAAAACAGGTCGTCCATCAGGGCATTTTGCGGCGATTCGGGGCAGGGTCTGGTAGGCTTCGAAGACGGCGGGGGCAAGGCCCGCGTCAGGGCGCCCGGTCCGGGATCAGATTACGCGCCATCAGCGCCATGAACAGGGTCCACGGCAGATCCTGATGCCGCATCAGCACGCTTTCCGACAGGCTCAGCAGCAGGAAGGCCGCCAGCCAGGCCAGGCTCCAGTATCCCTCGCGTCGCCCCAGGCTGGACAGGCGCATGAGCACGGCCGCCGCTGTCACGGCTACGACGACGCCGACCAGGCTGACGCCGGCCCAGCCCAGCTCTGCGCGCAGGTCCAGCCAGCCCTGGTGGGCGGAAGGCACGCGCCACCCCGTCTCATGGCGGATCCACTCCATCGGTTCCGAGTGCGGCAGCCAGAAGGCGCTGTAGCCGTAACCCAGCCAGGGCCTGCGCTCGGCCATGCGGCCGATGGCGTCCCAGATTTCCGTACGGCCCGTCAGGCTGGGGTCCTTGCCGAACAAGGCCAGAATCTCGACGGAGAACTCGCTCCAGGCCCACAGACCGCCGACCAGGGCGACGCCCATGCACCAGACGGCGATGACGCCGAACACCGGCCCCAGACGCCGCACCAGCCGGCAAAGCAACACCAGACCGCCGCCCAGCACCGCCATGACGAGGGCGGTCTTGGACTGAGAGCCCAGCAAGGCCAGGGTGCAGACCGCCAGGGCGGCCAGAGCCAGGCGACGATCCTTCACGTCGGTCTGCGCCGCCAGCAGGGCGGAGGCGCCGATCAGGCCGACCGCCATGACCATGCCCAGTTGGTTCTTCTCGTACCAGACGCCTCGCCACATGCCGGCGTTGGCCTCATGGTGGATGCCGAACCCCGGAAAGATGAAGACGGCGATCAGGCTGCCGATCCCCAGGGTCAGGAAGGTCGCGGTCAGCAGTCGGGGCAGGGCGATCCCGCGAAAGACCGCGCCCAGATAGACGGCGAAGATCCCGGTCAGTCCCAGGGCGAGCACGCGCCGCTCGGTCACATCCGGGGCCTGGGACCACAGGCTGGACGCCAGCGCCATGACGACCATCAGCAACAGGGGGATGAAAGCAGGCCAGGCCGCCGCCATCCGGCGTGCGCGAAATCCGATCAGACCCAGGATCACCAGATAGATCGGCGGCCAGATCAGCCGCAGCACCGGCGTTTCCTGCTGCTGCGGCGCGAAGATCGGACCCAGAAGGGCGCCGGACAGCAGGGTCAGGATCAGACCGACCGCCGCCTGCTCCCACAGGGTGGGGGCGTCGGGATCGCGTCGTGAAAGGGCGGCCGCCCCCGTCACGCCTTCTCCACGAAGGTGTCGATGACCTTCTTTTCGCCCGCCTTGTCGAAGGCGACGACCAGCTTGTTGCCCTCGACCGCGCGGACGTGGCCGTAACCGAACTTCTGGTGGAATACGCGGTCGCCGCGCGCCCAGCCGGACGCCGCCTTGGGATCGGCCGTGGCGATTAGGCGGCCTTCGCCCTCGATCACCGCGCGGCGGGCATAGGCGGGCTTGGGCGTCTGGTTCGCAGTATAGGTCTGGGCGCGCTTCCAACCGGGACTGGAATAGCCGCCGCCGAAGGAGGGGGCGTCGTCCCAGCGGCTCTTGGCCTCCTTCATGCCGGTCGAGGCGCCGTAATAGCCGGTGTCCGACTGCGGCTCGACGTGGTCGATCGGCAGTTCATCGACGAAGCGGCTGGGCAGTTGCGAGGTCCAGCGGCCATAGACCATGCGGTTGGCGGCGAAACTGATGCGCGCGTCCTGCTTGGCGCGGGTGACGCCGACGTAGGCCAGGCGGCGTTCCTCCTCGAGGCCCTTCACGCCCTTCTCGTCGATGCTGCGCTGGCTGGGGAAGACGCCTTCCTCCCAGCCCGGCAGGAAGACCAGAGGGAACTCCAGCCCCTTGGCGCCGTGCAGCGTCATGATCTGCACCGAGCCCGATCCGTCGGCGTTCTCGTCGCGGCGCTCCAGGTCCATGACCAGCGAAACGTGCTCCAGATAGGCCTGCAGCGTCTCGAACGACTGCATCGACTGGGTCAGTTCCTTGAGGTTGTCCAACCGCGTCTGGCCGCTGGTGCGGTCGGCCTTCTGCATGGCGGTGTATCCGCTCTCGTCCAGCAGGGTCTCCGTCACCTGCCAGTGCGGCGTGCCCATGGCCATCAGGTCGCGCCAGCGGTCCAGGTCGCGCACGAAGTTGGCCAGCGGCGTGCGGGTGCGCGCCTGAAGCTCATCCGTCGTGATCAGGTGGCGCACCGCCTGCATGGCCGAGACGCCGTTCTCGCGCGCGATGTGCAGGATCTTCTGGACCGAGGTGTCGCCTATGCCGCGCTTGGGGACGTTGACGATGCGCTCGAACGCCAGATCGTCGTCCTCGGACTGGATCAGCCGCAAGTAAGCGTGGGCGTCGCGGATTTCCGCCCGCTCGAAGAAGCGCGGCCCGCCGATGACGACATAGGGAATGGCCAGCATCAGGAAGCGTTCTTCAAACGCCCGCATCTGGAATGACGCGCGAACAAGAACGGCCATGTCCTTGTAATTCATGCCCTGCTTGCGCGCGGTCTCGATCTCGTCGGCGATCAGGCGGGCCTCGGCCTCGCCGTCCCAGACGCCACGCACGCGCACCTTGTCGCCGCTGTCGTCCTCGGTCCACAGGGTCTTGCCCAATCGGTCCTGATTGGCTGCGATCAGGGCCGAGGCCGCGCCCAGGATGTGCTTGGTCGAACGGTAGTTGCGCTCCAGCCGGATGACCTTGGCGCCGGGGAAGTCACGCTCGAACCGCAGGATGTTGTCCACCTCGGCGCCGCGCCAGCCATAGATCGACTGATCGTCGTCGCCGACGCAGCAGACATTGCCGGTCGAGGAGGTCAGCAGCCGCAGCCACAGATACTGGGCGACGTTGGTGTCCTGGTACTCGTCCACCAGGATGTAGCGGAACCGGCGACGATATTCCTCTGCCAGATCAGCATGTTTCGACAGGATGGTGATGTTATGCAGCAACAGGTCGCCGAAGTCGCAGGCGTTCAGCGTCGCCAGCCGCGCCTGATAGGCGGCGTAGAGCGCCGGGCCCTTGCCGTTGGCGAAGTCCTCGCCCGGCGGCAGCTTGTCGGGCGTCCAGCCGCGGTTCTTCCAGTGGTCGATCATATGGGCCAGCGACTTGGGCGTGAACCGCTTGGTGTCGATGTCAGCCGCTTCCAGAAGCTGCTTCAGCAGCCGTTCCTGATCGTCGGTGTCGAGGATGGTGAAGCTGGACTTCAGCCCGACCAGTTCCGCATGGCGACGCAGGATCTGCGCCGCGACCGAGTGGAAGGTGCCCAGCCAGCGTAAGCCTTCGGACGACGGGCCGATCAGATGGCCGATCCGCTCGCGCATCTCGCGCGCGGCCTTGTTGGTGAAGGTGACGACCAGCAGCTCCCACGGCTTGGCCCGGCCCGTCGCCAGGATGTGCGCCAGTCGTGTGGTCAGGACGCGCGTCTTGCCCGTGCCCGCGCCCGCCAGCACCAGCACCGGCCCCTCGGTCGTCTCCACCGCCTCGCGCTGTTCGGGGTTCAGGCCCGCCAGATAGTCGTTCGCCGCGCCTTGGGGGGCCTGGGCGCGGGCGAGGTCGGAAATGCGGGGGGCGGGCAGGTCGGTCACAGGGGCAAGCACTCGGGCGGCGTCTGGGGCGGTCGCCCCGTCGGAATCTGAAGGGAGAACATAAGCAGCACAGCGGCCAAAGTCAGGCCTAATCGCACGGGCTGTTTCCGGAACCGTGCAGCCAGAGCGCCGTTGTCCCAGATGACAGGCCAACAAAGGGAAGGGATGCCTTATGGCGGAAAACTCCAGCGGCGGCGGGAACGCCGGTCTCGCCTTCATCGTCGGCGGTCTGGTCGTGGTGGTGGCCATCCTGGCCTGGTTCCTGCTGGGACGAGGCGGGGCGCCGGACACCAAGAACGTCGATGTCGAGGTCAAGCTGCCTGAGGTTTCGGCGCCGGCCGCGGCGGGCGGGAACTGAGGCGAGGCCATGACCGATCCGAACCTTCCTCCCGAGCGGGTGGTGCATCAGACCACGATCAACACCTCTTCGCCTTCGCCGCGAAAGAGCGGTGGCGTCGGCCTGGCCTTCGTCGTCGGCGGCCTGGTGGTGCTGGTGGCGATCATCGCCTGGTTCGTTTTCGGGAGCGGCCGCGTTCCGGAACCGGAGCGACCCAACCTGGACGTCGACATCACCGTGCCGACGCCGCGCCTTCCCGAGGTGCCCGACCGCCCGGCTCCGCCCGAACTGCCCCGCCCGAGCGAACCGCCGCAGGTGGCGACCCCGCCTTCTCAGGACTGAGCCGATGAGGCCGGCGCTGAAGAGGGTCTATGAGCCGCCGTCGAAATCGGACGGAACGCGCATTCTGATCGATCGCCTGTGGCCGCGGGGGCTGAGCAAGGACAAGGCCCATGTCGACCTGTGGCTCAAGGCGATCGCGCCCAGCACCGAACTGCGCCGCTGGTTCGGCCATGACCCCGAGAAATGGACCGAGTTCCAGCATCGTTATCGCGCGGAGCTCAAGGCCAACGGCGACGCCGTGTCCGAGTTGAAGGCCGCGCTCGCCGACGGTCCGGCGACGCTGGTTTATGGGGCGAGGGACGAAGCGCACAACGACGCCGTGGTGCTGGCGGATTATCTCGCCAACCTCTAACCGCTCATCCCGGCCTTCGCGGACCTATTTCAGCCGATAGCTGATGGTCGTGACGACCCGAACCTTCTTGTTCGGCGTGCTCGCCTCGTCGCCGGCGCCGTCGCGCGACAGGATCTCGAACGATCCTTGCCCCGCCGTCTTGATCGGCCCCAGAGGCGCGCCGGAGTCCTTGGCGAACTGTTCGGCGCCGGTGCGGGCGGCGGCGGTGGCCTCGGCGATCATGGCGGGCCGCACGTCGTTGAGCTTGGTGAAGAGGTAGGACGGGCCCTGGAAGTCCTGCAGCACCACGCCCTGGCGCACCAGATCGTTCAGATTGCGCGTGGTGGTCTGGACCCGGTCCACATCCGTGGTGCGGACGATGACGGTCTGGGTCAGGATGAAGCGCGGCCCGCCGGTCTGGCTGGCGTACTCGCGAGAGCGGGTGTCAGCCACGCCCAACTGGCCCAGGTCCACCGCGTCGTCGGGATAGCCTTGGGCCTTCAGGAACTGCCGCACGATGGCCAGGTCGCCGTCGATCCGCGCCTGCACCTCCGACAGCACGTCGCCCGAGGCGGTGAAGCGGATCGGCAGGACGGCCAGGTCGGCCTTCACGTCCTTTTCCGCCAGACCGCGCACGGTGACGGAGCGGTCCCCCGCGCGGGCGTTGACCACGCCCTGGCCGATCAGGGCGCCGCCGCCGATCAGTCCGATGGCCACCAGTCCGCCGAAGACGGCGGCGGGGATGAGGCGGTTCCTGTCGATGTCAGCGCTCATGAGGTCTTCTCTTCTGCGAAGCTGCGGTCGCCGCCGACCCACTGCAGGGCCAGGATGCGGCAGGCGGAGGCCAGGGGGCGGCGGCCCCGCCAGGCGTCGATGCGGATCAGCAGGCTGGATCGGCTCAGCGCCAGTTCGCCCGCGATGATATCCAGCACGGCCCAGAATTCAGGCTCCAGCGCCACCGAGGTGGCGTGGCCGGACAGCAGCACCGATCGCTTGACGAGACTGCTCAAGGTCTAGCGTACGCCCACCATCACGATCTCGACGCTGTTCGGCGCCCCGCGCGTCAGGACCGAATGGCGCGTGTCGGTGGTGAAGCGCAGGGCGCCCGACGGATCGCGGATTTCGGCGCGGGCGGCGTACTCCATGCGGCTGTCGATCCTGTCGTTCGGCACCGAAAGGGTGACGGCGTAGGGCGGGCCGCGGCCGTCCAGGCGCTGGGTCGTCTCCGCCAGGACACGAGCGGGGGCGTCGGCGCGGCTGACGTCCTCGACCTTGACGGTCAGAACATGGCCCGGCGGCAGCATGATGCGCTCGCGATAGGTCGCCGTGATCTGCACCTGGGTGGAGGCTGCGGGGCTCTGGGGCATGGACGAGCAGGCGGCGGCCAGAAGGGCCGGGGCCAGGACGAGAGGGGCGAGGAACAGGCGCATCGGCGTCTCCTTTGAGAGCAGCTTAACAGAACGCGCCAGCGTCGCATAAGGCTGCAACAGTTTGAGAGACGCGGGATAGGAAGCGGTGCTATCGGAAGTTCCCGTTTCGTTTCGATCGAGTCGCCGGCGTGTCCCAGTCAGAAGCTCCCCATTCCGAAACTCCGCCTTCACGCCTGTCGTCGCCGGCCCTGTTGGCCTTCGGCGGGGTCGGGGTCTGCGCCCTGATCTGGGGCACGACCTGGTACGCCATCACCTT
Source organism: Brevundimonas sp. SS2672 (assembly GCF_059579685.1). Classification (NCBI taxonomy): domain Bacteria; kingdom Pseudomonadati; phylum Pseudomonadota; class Alphaproteobacteria; order Caulobacterales; family Caulobacteraceae; genus Brevundimonas; species Brevundimonas sp. SS2672. The sequence continues at coordinate 1,141,347 of NZ_CM184201.1, forward strand.
CCAGCTGGGGGCCGTCGATCCGGTGGTGTCGGTGGTGCTGCGCTTCGGCATCGCCTCGACCTTGCTGGCCTTGATCGTCAAGGCGACGGGCGGGCGGCTGGCGCTGACGCGAGGGCAGCATCTGGCGGCGCTGGGACAGGGGCTGTTCTCCTTCGCCATCAGCTACGCCTTCGTCTACGCCTCGGAGGAGAAGATCGCCTCGGCCGTGGTGGCGGTGATCTTCGCCGCCCTGGCCTTCCTCAACCTGATCCTGTTTCGCGTGGCGTCGAAGCAGAAGGCGGCGCCGGCCGCCTGGCTGGGCGCGGGGCTGGGCGTGGTCGGCGTCGGCGTCCTGTCGGCGGGCGAGGTGATGGGTGCGGGGCTGGGCGTCCACGCCGTGGCCGGCGTCAGCTTCGCCGTGATCGCCGTCGTCGCCTCTGCGTTCGGCAACTGGTTCGCCTGGAGGGGACAGCAGGCCGGCTCGGGCGTCCTGCCGTCCACCGCCTGGGCCATGGCCTACGGCACGGGGACGCTGGCGCTCTACGCCCTGGTCACGGGCGTATCCTGGTCGGTGGCGTGGAGCCCGGCCTATGTGATTTCCCTGCTGTATCTGGCGGTGTTCGGCTCGGTCGTCGCCTTCGGCCTGTATTTCACCATCGCGCGGGCGAGGGGGTATGCGACCGCCAGCTACATCTCGGCCCTGACGCCGCCGATCGCCATGCTGGTGTCGGTGATGTTCGAAGGGGCGCGCTTCGGCCTGCTGGCCTTGCTCGGCCTGGCCCTGGTTCTGGCCGGACAGGTGTTCCTGATCCGCGCGCCCAAGCGTTCGGCGGCCTGATCAGGCGGCGCCGGTCGCGATCGGCGCATCCGGCCGGGCGCCCCATTCAGCCCACGACCCGTCATAGAGGCGCGACGGCCGCCCCAGCACGGCCAGCCCCAGCGTCAGGATCGCCGCCGTCACGCCTGAGCCGCAACTGGTGATGACGGGCCGCTCCAGATCGACGCCCGCCGCGCGAAAGGCCTCTTCCAGCGCCGCGCCCTGTTTCAATGTCCCGTCCGTGTTCAGCAGGTTGGAGAAGGGCAGGTTCAGCGCCCCCGGCATATGACCTGCGCGCACGCCAGGACGCGGCTCGGCCGCTTCGCCTCGGAACCGAGCGGCGCCGCGCGCATCGACCACCTGAAGGCCGTCCGCCGGCGCGGCCCCGACCTGATTGAAATCCGCCACGGCGTCGGCGTCGAACCGCGTTTCGAAGCGAGCGGCGCCTGGCGCGGCGGGAACTCCGCCCTCCAGAGGCCGCCCCTCGACCTTCCACTTGGGCAGACCGCCGTCCAGTACGCGCACGCGCCGCGCGCCCATCGTCCGCAGCGTCCACCAGACCCGCGCCGCCGAGAACAGCCCCTGCGCGTCATAGACGACGATGTCGTCCGTCGCCTCGACGCCCATCGCGCCCATCGCCTCGGCGAAGGTCTGGGGCGACGGCAGCATGTGCGGATAGGGGCTTTCCCGATCCGACACGGCGTCGAGATCGAAGAAGACGGCGCCGGGCAGCCGCTCGCGCTCGAAATCCGCTCGCGCGTCACGCCCGTCCAGCCACCAGCTGGCGTCAATGATCCTCAGGTCCGGCGCACCCAGCCGCGACGCCAGCGCTTCGGTTGAGATCAGGGGCGTGTCGGTCGTGCTCATGCAATCAGATTACCATGATCGCGCGGCTGGTGGTCAGGGCCTGAGTCGCTCGGTAAGTTGCGAAATCGCATCCGCGACGCCACCTGTCCGACGCAAAGTCGCGGCATAGGCCCGCGAACCGCCGTTGAAACCAGTTGAAAGCGCCGCCGTGACCTCTCCGAACGCCGTCATCACCCTGTCCGAAGGCCTCAAGAAACCCGTCGTCATCGGCGGCGGCGCCCGCATCGTCTTCATCGCCGGCCCGTGCCAGATGGAAAGCCGCCAGCATGCGCTGGAGACCGCCCATGCGCTGAAGGAGATCGGCGAGCGGCTGAACCTCGGCATCATCTACAAGACCAGCTTCGACAAGGCGAACCGCACCAGCGCCAGCGCCGCGCGCGGCATCGGCCTGAAGGACGCCCTGCCGATCTTCGCCGAGATCCGTGAAGTCACCGGCCTGCCGACCCTGACCGACGTCCACTCCGAGGCCCAGTGCGGCCCGGTCGGCGAGGTCGTGGACGTGCTGCAGATCCCGGCCTTCCTGTCCCGCCAGACCGATCTGCTGCTGGCCGCCGCCGCCACGGGCAAGGCGATCAACATCAAGAAGGGTCAGTTCCTGGCTCCCTGGGACATGAAGAACGTCATCGCCAAGGTCACGGGCGCGGGCAATCCCAACGTCATGGCCTGCGAGCGCGGCGCCAGCTTCGGCTACAACACCCTGGTCAGCGACATGCGCGCCCTGCCGATCCTGCGCGAGATCGGCTGCCCCGTCGTCTTCGATGCGACCCACAGCGTCCAGCAGCCGGGCGGGCAGGGCACGTCTTCGGGCGGCCAGCGCGAGTTCGTGCCGGTTCTGGCCCGCGCCGCCGTCTCGGTCGGCGTCGACGCCGTCTTCATGGAGACGCACGAAGACCCGGACAACGCTCCCTCGGACGGCCCCAACATGGTGCCGCTGAACCAGTTCGAGGCCCTGGCCGCCGAACTGATCGCCTTCGACGACCTGGCCATCAAGCTGGGTCACAAGGGGCCGATGGCGAAGGCGGCGTGAATCCGCTAGTTCGGCGTCATGGCTGAACGTTCTCTCGATCTCGGCGCCCTGCAGTCCTTGCTGGAGCGCGTGCGCGACCTGAAGGTCGCCTGCGTCGGCGATCTCATGCTGGATCGCTATGTCTATGGCGAGGTCAACCGCATCTCGCCCGAGGCGCCGATCCCCGTCCTGCGCGCGCGCCGCACCGTGGCCATGCCCGGCGGCGTCGGCAACGTCGCCCGCAACGTCGCGGCTCTGGGCGGTCAGGCCCGTCTGGGGGCCGTGGCGGGCAATGATGCGGCAGGCGCAAAACTGGCCGATCTGATCGCCGCCGAAGACCGGATCGAGGACGCCCTGATCCGGCCCGCAGGCGCCGCCACCATCGTCAAGACGCGCTTCGTCGCCGCCGGCCAGCAACTGCTGCGTCTGGACGACGAGGCCGCGACCCATTCCGGCTATGCCGACAAGGCGGTGTTCCGGGGCGCGGGCGCCATCCTGCTGTCCGACTACGCCAAGGGCGTGGTGGATGACGGCGCCGTTCAGGCGGCGCTGTGGGCCGGGGCCGAATATGGCGCGCCGGTCATCGTCGATCCCAAGGGCCGCGACTTCGCCCGCTATGGCGCGGTCGACGTCATCAAGCCGAACGCCAGCGAACTGGCGGGCGCCACCGGCCTGCCGACCGAGACCGACGAACAGGTTGAGGCGGCGCTGGCCGCCCTGCTGGCCTCGACGACCGCCAAGGCCGTCATCGTCACCCGCGCGGGCAAGGGCATGACGCTGGCGCGACGCGGTGGCGGCGTCACCCACTTCCCCGGCCGGGCGCGCGAAGTGTTCGACGTATCAGGCGCCGGCGACACCTGCCTCGCCGCCCTTGGCCTGGCGCTGGGCGCGGGCGCGACGCTGGAGCAGGCGGTGCAGTTCGCCATCCTCGCGTCGGGCGTCGTGGTGGGCAAGAGCGGCACCGCCGTCGTCACCCCCGCCGAACTGATTGAGGCCGAGATGAGCCAGCACGCGGCCCTGGCCCAGTCCAAGGTCACGCCGCTGGACGAACTGGCCGATCAGGTCGAGGCGTGGAAGCGTCAGGGCCTGAAGGTCGGTTTCACCAACGGCTGCTTCGACATCCTTCACCGCGGTCACGTCGCCTATCTGGCCCAGGCGCGCAGCTGGTGCGACCGGCTGGTGGTGGCGCTGAACACCGACGCCTCGGTGCGCCGCCTGAAGGGCGAGGGCCGCCCCGTCAATGATCTGGACAGCCGCGCCGCCGTCATCGGCGGTCTGGCCAGCGTCGATCGCGTCACCGCCTTCGACGACCCGACCCCCATCGCCCTGATCGAGCGGCTGAAGCCGGACGTGCTGATCAAGGGCTCGGACTACACCAAGGACAAGGTGGTCGGCGCCGCTGAGGTCGAAAGCTGGGGCGGCGAAGTCCGTCTGGCCGACTTCGCCGACGGCTATTCCACCACGAAGACCATCGAGAAGATGACGGGAGAGACAGCATGACGCCCAGAATGATCGTCGTCACCGGCGGCGCGGGCTTCATCGGCTCCAACATCGTCGCCCGCCTGTGCGAGAGCGGCGCCTGGGACGTGGTCGTCTGCGACCGGCTGGAGACGGCCGATCTCGCCAAGTGGAAGAACATCGCCAAACACCCCATCGCCGATCTGTGGGCGCCCGAAGAGCTGTTCGACCAGCTGGAGCGTCACGCCGACCGCATCGAGGCGGTGATCCACATGGGCGCCATCTCCTCGACGACGGAGCCGGACGCCGACCTGATCCTGCGCACCAACTTCAGCCTGTCGCGTGATATCTGGGACTGGTGCGCGGTGCGTAACGTGCGGATGATCTACGCTTCGTCGGCCGCCACCTACGGCGACGGCGAGGCTGGCTTCGAGGATCGCGACGATCCTGAGAGCCTGAATGCGCTGCGCCCGCTAAACGCCTATGGGTATTCGAAATATCTGTTCGACCAGTATGCCGTGCGTCAGGCCGATCGCGACGAGGCGCCGCCTCAATGGGCCGGGCTGAAGTTCTTCAACGTCTATGGCCCGAACGAGGGCCACAAGGGCGGGATGAAGTCGGTCGTCGCCCAGATCTGGCCCAAGGTTCAGGCGGGCGAGACGGTCAGCCTGTTCCGCTCGCACAACCCGAACTACCCCGACGGCGGCCAGCTGCGCGACTTCGTCTTCGTCGACGACGTGGTCGGCATCATCCTGTGGCTGCTTGAGCGCGAGGACATCTCGGGCGTGTTCAACGCCGGATCGGGGCAGGCGCGCTCCTTCGCCGATCTGGCGCGGGCCACTTTCGCGGCGGCGGGCAAGGAGCCGTCCATCGCCTATATCGACATGCCCGAGGCGATCCGAGACCGCTATCAGTACTTCACCGAGGCCAGCATGGATCGCATCCGCGCCCTCGGTTACGGCGGCCAGTCGACCCCGCTGGAAGAAGGCGTGCGCCGCTATGTCCAGGACTTCCTGGCCCAGCCGGACCCGTATCGCTGATGTGGCCGAAGCTGACCTTTCGACAGTGGGTCGGCTATGCGGGCTTCGCGCTCGTCCTGCTGCTGACGGCGGCGGTGGCTGTCTGGCGGGGGGACATCCTGCGTGCCGGGCTGGACCCGCAGATCCCGTTCCAGACCTATAAGCCGCCGGCGGTGCCGGACTACGCCTCCGAGGACGCCTGGGCCCTGCTGAACGCGCGCGCGCCGGGCGCGGGCCCCGCCCACGTCTTCTTCATCCATTCCACCACCTACGACGGCGGCAGCGACTGGAACGGGGCCATCGACGACCGCCGCGCCCTGGACAAGCTGCGCAGCGTCGTCCTGCCCAACTACGCCGGACCGTTCGCCTCGGCGGGCGACGTCAGCGCGCCCCTGTATCGTCAGGCCAGCCTCTACAGCCGCCTGACCCTGCGCGAGGACGCGCGCGAGGCGCGGGCCTTCGCCTATGGGGATGTTCAGGCTGCCTTCGATCGTTGGCTGGCGGCGCGGCCGGAGGGGCCGATCGTCCTCGTCGGAGTGGAGCAGGGCGCCGACATTCTGGATCGTCTGCTGCACGACCGCGTGGCCAGGACGCCTTCGCTCAAGACGCGTCTCGTCGCCGCCTATCTGATCGAGGGCGTGACGCCGACGGCGCGTTTCACCCACACGCCCCTGTGCCGCACGCCGGACCAGACCGGCTGCGCCCTGTCGTGGCGCTCGGTCGAGGAGAATGCGGAGGGCGAGGCCAGACGCCTCATTCGTCGCGCCCTGACCTGGAACGACCGCGGCGCCTTGATCGAGGCGGCGGAGACGCCCATCGCCTGCGTCAATCCGGTGACGGGTTCAGTCGACGCCCCGATCTCGCAGGCGCGCGAGAGCCGGGGCGCCACCAACGCCACCAACCTGGAATGGGGCGCGCGTCCCGCCCTTCAGCGCCGTCTGGTGGAGGCGGAGTGCCGGAACGGCATCCTGTGGCGGTCGCGCCTGACGTCAGAGTCCTTCCGCACGCCCGCATCCTGGGCCGATCAGCGCAAGATCCCCGCCTATAATCTCTTCTACGCCGATATAGAGGCCGATGTGATGCGTCGCCTCAAGGCCTGGGAGGCCGCCCAAGACTGAGCCTGCCGGTCGTCAGACCATGCCCATGTTCATCGCGGCCATCAGGGCGTCGCGGATGGCGGCGTCGGTGAAAGGCTTCTGCACCGTGGGGTTGCCGCGCCAGTGCTCGGGCAGGCCGCTTTCGCCGTAGCCGGTCGAGAAGACGAAGGGGACCCCCCGCGCCTTCAGCGCCTCTGCGATGGGAAACACCTCCTGGCCGGCCACATTGACGTCCAGCAGGGCGGCGTCGAGATCGATCTCGCTGGCCACGACGCGCAGGCCGTCGCCGACGTTCGATTCCGGACCCACGACGGCGCAGCCCATGTCGCTGAGGATGGTCTCCAGCAGCATGGCGACCAGGGACTCGTCCTCGACGATCAGCACGCGGCGGCCGGACAGCGCTTCAGTCATGCGATTTCCATTTCCAGAGGCAGGCTGATCTCGGCGCAGAAGCCTTGGGACGGGTAGGAGAGCTGGACCGTGCCGTGCAGATCGTGGCGCACGTTGCGCTCGATCAGGCGGGTGCCGAAGCCGCGTCGTTCGGGTTCAGGGATGGGCGCGCCGCCCAATTCGCGCCAGGTGATCTCCAGGCGCGGCGATTTCTGGTCGGCCAGGCGCCAGTCGACGATGACGCGCCCGTCGCCACAGGCCAGGGCCCCGTATTTGGCGGCGTTGGTGGCCAGCTCATGGAAGACCATGCCCAGCGACAAGGCGCGCGCGGGTGACAAGGCCACGTGTGGTCCGTTCAGGGTCAGCCGCCCCAGGCCGTGCGCCTTGGTCTCATGCTCCAGAACCGCGCGCAGATCAGCGCCTTCCCAGTGGCTGCGGGTCAGCAGGTCATGAGTGTGGGACAAGGCCAGGATGCGGGACTGGAAGGCGGCGGCGAAGGAACTGGGGTCCTCATGGGTGCGCGCCGTCTGCATGGCGATCGACTGGACGGTGGCCAGGGTGTTCTTCACCCGATGGTTCAGTTCGTCGATCATCAGCTTCTGGCGTTCGGCGGCCAGAACCACATCGGTGACGTCGTGGCCTTGGACGAAGATGCCGACGATGTGGCCTGCGTCGTCGCGAATGGGCTGATAGGCGAAGTCGATGTAGCGGTAGTCCAGCGGTCCGTCCTGCGCGTGCCGAAGGGCGAAGGCGCGCTGGCGGCCATAGACCGGCTCGCCGGTCTCGAACACGTCGTTGAGGAAGTCGAGGTGGCCCTGATCGCTCAGCTCGGGCAGGGCGTCGCGGACGGGCTGGCCCAGGATGTCCCGGTGGCTGACCAGGCGGTAGCAGGCGTCGTTGCAGAACTGGATGATGTGGTCCGGACCGTTCAGCACCGCGACGAAGCCCGGCGCGTTCATCAACATGTCGGTCAGCTGTTTGCGTTCGGCTTCGAGGCGCTGGTTGTTGGCCTCGATCTTGACGGCCCGCTGAAACACCTCGCCGCCGACCATGGCGTCCAGGGCGGAGGTCGGTTCTGCTTCTCCGATCTTGTAACGCAGGCGCAGCAGGTCGGTCACATCGCTGGTGTGCTGCAGGATATGGGTGACCTCGCCGGCCTCATTCTTGATCGGCGTGTGGGTGCAGCTCCAGAACCGGTCGTCGAAGACGGGCGTGCCGTCGGGACCGGGGATCAGGACGGGATAGTGCAGGATGGCCAGGTGATCCGGCTGCCCGGTGCTCAGCACCTTGTCGAAGGAGGCGCGCAGGCGGCGGCCTTCCTCTTCGCTGTCCGGGGCGTCGCCCGGCGCGAAAATCTCCATGACGTGGTGGCCGATCAACGCTTCACGCGTGCGTTGCGTGATGTCCAGATAGGCCTGGTTCATTCCGGCGAACCGAAGGTCGCGATCCAGCAACATGTAGGGATTGGGAGAGGAGTCGAACGCCGCCACCAGATCGATTGTTTTGGCGAGCTTGCGCAAACTCCATCCCCCTCTCACTGACTCCTTAACGCAGGATCAGCGGAAAGGGTGCCAGTTTCTGGGGCGAAAATGCAGCAAAAGTAAAGGTTGCCGTCTAGGCGTTCAGGCGCAGCGCTTCGGATAGGGCCAGGTGCATCGCCTTGGGCCGGTAATCGATGTCATAGGGCAGGCCGCGGTTGGGCGGAGCGTCCGCGTACTGACGTTGCGGCGGCTCGGACAGCCAGGAATGGCGGTCGCTCAGACCCCAGGTGACGACGCCTCGCACCTGGGGGAAGACCAGCATGGTCTCCAGATAGCGGCGCGTCTCATCGGCTACCTTCTGATCCCGCGCGGCCGCCGCGTCGTGGAAGCCGGCTTCCTTGACGTCCAGTTCGGTGATGGTGATCTCCAGCCCCAGGTCGACCAATTGCCGGGTCATGTCGCGCAGATCTTCGACCGCCAGCGGTCCCTTGGACAGATCCAGGTGCGCCTGCACGCCGACGCCGTCCAGCGGCGTCCCCGAGGCGCGCAGCCGTCGCGCCAGGGCGACGATGGCCTTGCGCCGGGCCTGATCCACCGGATTGTCGTATTCAAAGCCGTAGTCGTTGACGACCAGATGGGCCTGGGGCGCAAGGGCGCGGGCCTCTTCCAGGGTGCGCTCGATATAGGTCGGGCCGAAGGCGCGGTGGAAGACGTTGCGCCTCAGGCCGCCCGCGCCGCCCTGGGTGTCGATCGGTTCATTGATGACGTCCCACTCGGTGATGCGCTCGCCGTATCGTTTGAGGACGCGCTCCAGATGGCCCGACATCAGCGACCAGTCGCGACGACGCAGCATCTCCTGCCTGGCCCAGTCGGGCGTGCCCTGGTCCCACAGCAGGGTGTGGCCGCGAACCTGCATCCCGTGGCGCTGGGAGAAGTCGAGCAGATCGTCGACGGGGGCGAAGTTGAACTCGCCCTTGCGCCACTCCAGGGCGTTCCACTTCAGGTGGATTTCAGGCGTCAGCACCTGGCAGTCGCGCAGGACCGCACCGCGCAATTCGGCGCTTTGGCGAAGCTGTTCGGCGCGGACGGCGGCGCCGAAATAGCGGCCCTGGGTCCTGGCGGCGTCAGCGAGGGCGGGGAGCTTCACGGGCGGAGGGTCCAGCGGCGCGCCTTCGCGCACCGGACGCCAGGCGGCCAGACCAAGGGCGGGCGCCAGCGCGGCGGCGCCGATGAAGACGCGTCTGGTGGGTCGCGGCAGCATCCGGCTGCACCTCCTCAGGAACGCGAGAAGGTTGCCTGACTACGCTTAACTTCTCGTTAAGGCGCAATCTTAAGAGGCGTCATGGACAATAAGTTGGGCGTGAAAACGGTGTTTCCATGAGCTGAGCGGCCCAATTCGCCCGCCGGACTGCGACCCGCCTTAGAAGCTTCGATAGAAACCGACCCGTAGATAGGCCTGGGAATCTCGTTCATCGCCGTCGCTGAGGCCTACAGAAACTTGGATTTCTGAGCGATAATTCAGTTTGAATCCGGCGACGGGCCCCACGTGATAGGCGTTGTAGTTGGTGTCGCCTTCGGCCGCGACCTCCATGCCCAGGCGCACCCGGCCGGACGATCCGACCTGATGGGTCAGGCTGACCAAGGCGTTGTAGTCGTCCACCTCGAAGCCGTAGGAGCCGTACCAGTCGACCCGCCAGGGGCCGGAGACATGGCCGCCGTCCAGGGAGACGATGACCCCGCCCTGGCCGCCGTCGCGCCGGTTGCCGGGATCGGCGGGGCTCAGGTCCGTATCGACATAGCGATAGCCCACGCCGACGCTGCCCCAGGTCGGCCCGTCGCCGAAGCGATAGATCAGCTCCGCCTGGGCGCCGGTGAAGTCGGCGTCGATCTCGTTCGGGCCCGAGTTGTAGTCATAGCTGCCGGTGTAGACGGAGCCCCGCACCGCAAAGCCCCTGGAGTCGACCGAGCCCGGCAGGCCGATCGTCGCCCCGGCATAGGCGCTGTCGGCGACGTCCAGCTGACCGCCGGCGAAGATGGTCACGTCGCTTTGCGCCGAGGCGGGGCCGACCCAGGCGACGGCCGCGCAGGCGAAGGCCGCGGCCGTCAGGGCGGCCAGCGAAGTCATCGGGCGTCGACGATGGGGCATGGGTCAGTTCCTTGCGAAGTATCGAACGCGCCAGATGCTGGCGACGCCTGCGACGGGCGCTTCACGCATACAGAACAGGGGGGCGAATGCTGTCATACGACCAATCTTCCCCTGGAGAGTTGTTCCAGACTTTCAGCGCTGCGGTCAATGGGCGCGCGGGCGTGCGACACCCAGGCGATCAGCTCCTCCATGCCCTGGTCCATGGAGCGCCGAGGGGTGAAGCCGAAGGTGCGCTCGATCTTGGAGATGTCGCCGAAGCAGTGGCGGATATCCCCGACCCGGTAGCGGTTCAGCACCTCCGGGGCGATGTTCTTGCCCAGCAATCGGGCCAGGACGCCGGCGATCTCATTGATCGAGACGGGCGCGCCGCTGCCGACGTTGAACACGTCCCAGATCTCGCGGTCGTCGTCCAGCACGGTGGCGAAGGCTTCGGCCACGTCCTGCACGTGGACGAAGTCGCGCATCTGCCGCCCGTCCTCGAAGACCAGCGGCGGCTGGTCGTTCATCAGCCGCGAGATGAAGATGGCGGCCACGCCCGTATAGGGATTGCTCAGCGCCTGGCGCGAACCATAGGCGTTGAACAGCCGCAGGGCCACGGTGGGGATGCGCAGGGCGCGGCCGACCGACAGGAACATCTCCTCATGGTCGCGCTTGTTCACCGCATAGATGGAGTTGGGCTGCAGCAGCTTCTCCTCCGGCGTGGGGCAGGGCTCCAGCGACTCTCCGTCGACCATCAGGTCCCAGTGACGCGCCTCCAACTGAGCGTGCGGACGCACGTCGGCGGTCACATGGGCGCCGGTCGAGGGGCGGACGTAATCACCCTCGCCATAGATCGACATGGACGAGGCGACGGCGATCCGTTCCACCGTGTGCGGTCGCTGGGACAGGGTCTCCAGCATGACGGCCGCCGTCATGACGTTGTTGCGGGTGTAGTCGACGATGTTGGTCATGCTCTGACCCACACCGACCGAGGCGGCGAGGTGGGCCAGATGGGTCACCCCGTCCAGCGCCGCCTCGAACACGCCGTCTTCCAGCAGGTCGCCCCTGATGCGGCGGGCCTGCGCGTCGAGGTAGACGGGCCACCCATCCGCATCCAGTTCGGCGTCGCCGTGGACCTGAGGCGACAGACTGTCCAGGACCGTCACCCGATAGCCCCGCGCCAGCATGGCGTCGACCAGGTGCGAGCCGATGAAGCCCGCCCCGCCCGTGATGAGAATGTGCCTGTGCATGATCGTCTGCTTAGTGCTGGTGATGACGAAGGGCGCCGAACTCATCCAGCTTGGTGCGGACGAGGGTGTTGTTGGCGTCGATCTTCTCGGTCCGCTGCCAGGCCAGGCCGCTGTCCCGCAGATACATGACGAAGCCCAGCGTCAGCGGGATGATCCAGACGCACCACCAGACCATGATGAAGATGGGATTGACCATCAGCATGTAGCCGAGGCGCGCGCCCGCGCCGTCCAGCACCAGGTCGGTCCGCCGCCACGTCTTGATGTAGAGGCCGATCATCAGGATCGAGAAGGCGACGATGTTGAAGATCGACAGGATCACCAGCCACAGCGGCAGGAAGTCCGCGCCCTGAAAGAACCGCCAGGCCGCCCAGACGCCCAGGGGGATGCCCAGGGTGTTCACCCACATGGACATGCAGGGTAGGAAGTTCATCCAGACGCGGACCCGTTCGCCGAAGCTGAAGTCCATCTCCTTCAGCGGCGTCGTCAGGCTCTGGAAGAAGCCGGCGACCCAGCGCTTTCTCTGCGTGACTCCTCGCTGAAGGTCTCGGGCACCTCTTCGATCAGGGAGCCCTCGATGATGCCCAGCGTCCGGCCGTTCTTCCAGAACCGCTGGCCCACCTCCGGGTCCTCGATGGCGATCCAGGGGTGGAAGCTTCCCAGTTCGATCAGGTCGTCCACCTTGAAGAACAGCCCCTTGCCCAGCACCCAGTAGGGCTGCTTCGGATCGGACAGGTGGCCGTATTTGGCCCCGTCCCAGGTCATGTGGTCGAAGGCGTGGAAGGCGGCGGCCAGACTGGCGTTCAGGTTGCCCGCCACATTGCGCGCCTGCAGCACGTCGAACCGGCGCAGGCCGATGGCCGCGGCCTTGAAGTGATCGGCCGGCGGGCAGCTGTCGGCGTCGATGTAGTCAATCGTCAGCCCGCTCTTGTCCCTGTAGGTCTCGGCCACGTGATAGGTGGCGTAGATCAGCTGCCGCGTCTTCTTGGGCGGCAGATCCTTGACCCCGGCGCGCTTGCCGCTGTGCCACCAGTAGGCCTTGGGATTCCGGTCCCAGGCGTTCCACACCATGTCCCAGCTAGGGTCTGTGGTCGGCGGCACCGCCAGGATCTCGACGAAGGGATAGGCGTCGGTCAGCCGTCTCAGGCTGGCGATGGTCTCGGCGTCGTTGCTGTTGGGAATGGCCAGGACGCGATATCGATCGGTCGGATAGTCCAGCTTGGCCAGCGCCGTGAACGTCGTCTCCATGGTGCTCTCCAGCTCCCGCAGCACGGGGTAGAGTAGGACGATGAAGGGATAATCGGCCTCGCTGGCCGGCAGGGGCTCGTCCATGTCCACCCGCTCGACGCGCAGCGAGCGGAAATACATCTCCAGCAGGAAGCTGCCGAAATACAGGACCTGGGAAATGGCGAACAGCCAGACCAGCAGGGTCGCCCAGTTCGGATCTTGAGTGTTCATCACGCCGCTCGCCCAGTTATTTGCCCAATCAGTCGGTGGTGGTTGCTCGGTCCGTTGGTGAATTATCCAGCTGTCGTCTCAGGATGCGCTCGCGCCGCTTTGGGCCAGACGCTGGCCCTCCAGCTCGCCGGCGAAATAGGCGATGGTCTGCTCCAGCCCTTCCTCCAGCGGCACCAGAGGCGACCAGCGCAGATGGGCCAGAGCCCTGGAGATGTCCGGCTTGCGGCGGCGCGGATCGTCGATCGGCAGCGGGTGATAGACCAGCCGCGAGCCTGAACCGGACAGGGCGATGACCCGCCGAGCCAGGTCGTTGACGGTGATTTCGTTCGGATTGCCGATGTTGACCGGTCCGTCGATCTCCTCGTCCGTCTCCATCAGGCGGATGAAGCCCTCGATCAGGTCGTCGACGAAGCAGAAGGACCGGGTCTGCTCGCCTGTGCCGTAGATGGTGATGTCGCGCCCCGCCAGGGCCTGAACGATGAAGTTCGACACCACCCGCCCGTCGTCCGGGTGCATCCGCGGCCCGTAGGTGTTGAAGATGCGCACGATCCGCGTGGTCAGGCCGTGCTGCTGCCCGAAGTCCGTCACCAGGGTCTCGGCGAACCGCTTGCCCTCGTCGTAGCAAGAGCGCGGTCCCACCGTGTTGACGTTGCCGCGATAGCTCTCCACCTGCGGGTGGATTTCCGGATCGCCATAGATTTCCGAAGTCGAGGCCTGAAAGAACCGCGCCCCATCCGCCGCCGCCCGCTTCAGCAGGTTCAGCGTGCCGATCGAGCAGGTCATGGCCGTCTTCACCCGATCATATTGATAATGAACCGGGGAGGCGGGGCAGGCCAGGTTGTAGATCTGATCGAAGCGGCCCAGCGCCTCGTCCAGCGGCTCATTGATGTCCTGCGCCACCAGATGGAAGCGATCCGAACTCATCAGATGAGCGACGTTCGCGTGTCGGCCCGTATGAAAATTATCGATACAGGTCACATGGTGGCCGGCGTCGATCAGTCGTCCGCACAGGTGAGACCCCAGGAAACCGGCGCCGCCGGATACTGCGATCCGTTTTGCAGTTTGGGCGTCGCGAGGCGTCGCATAAGAAAAGCGATCATCTGTCATCGCCTTCAGCCTTGATGGTTGTTTACAATTGGCGAAACAACGCTACGTGCTTACTGTATTCGCGTGACAGGGGAGATCGTATGACCCCCGACGCCGTCGACAACCGCGTTAACCTTTTATTAAGAATTGGGTTCCATTTGATCGCCTCATATGCGTCAAATTTCTGCCCGAATCGGCCAAAAAGGGCCGCAATGGCGGCGCTCAACGAGGGTGACAGGCCCGACGAACGCTGGATAGCGGTTGGGATCGCCGGGCCTGGGACTTCACGCCTCTCGCCTGAGGCGGCTTATGTAATCATCCGCCAGGGCACCGCGTCATCTTGTCGGAAATACTAGGCCCTTCCCGCATCTCGCTTCCGCAGATGAAAGCGGGTTCGCCAGGTCGTTCGACGCCGAGGGCGACGCCATCGTCTCTTGGCGGTTCGAATTCAAGGAAGAGAATGGTGGAGGTGAAAGGCTGCGCCTTGAACCATCCACGCAGCGCTCGACTGGGCGCCGGCGATCGTTCGCCGCCCCCTACGGAGCGATGAGCAAAGCGAATTGAGCGTGAGTGAGAAAGTGGTGGACGCGACAGGGATTGAACCTGTGACCCCCTCGGTGTGAACGAGGTGCTCTCCCGCTGAGCTACGCGTCCGCCTGGAACGGGGCGGTCAGTGACTGCGCCGTCGGGAGGCGCGGACATAGCCCGCGATTCCGACGACGGCAAGCCTCAAATCATCAAATACCAGCGCTGCTTGTTCAGATTCCTGCCGCCTGCGCGCCTTCCGGGGTTTCGTCCTCCGGATCGCCGGGCAGCCAGGCGACATGGCCGTCATAGATGTCCTGGTTCAGGATGCCTTCCTCCCTGGCGACCAGGACCGGCACGACCATCTGGCCGGTCACGTTGGTGGCGGTGCGCATCATGTCGATGATGCGGTCGATGGCGATGATATAGCCGACGCCTTCCAGCGGCAGCCCCGCCGTCGACAGCGTCAGGGTCAGCATGACGATGCTGGTCCCAGGCACGCCCGCCGTGCCCAGCGACCCCAGCACCGCCGTCAGGCCGATCAGCACATATTGCGTCAGCGTCAGGTCGATCTGGAAATACTGGGCGATGAAGATGGAGGCGATGGCCGGATAGATGGCGCCGCAACCGTCCATCTTCACATTGGCGCCCAGAGGCACGGCGAAGGACGCATAGGCCTGCGGCACGCCCAGCCGCTCGACCGTCTGACGCAGGGTGACGGGCAGGGTGCCCAGCGATGACGAGGTGGCGAAGGCCGTCTGCATGGCCGCAGCGCCGCCGCGGAAGAAGCTGACGACCTTCAGCCCATGCAGTTTCAGCAGGCCCGAATAGATGACGAAGATGTGGAACAGGCAGGCCGCATAGATGGCGAAGATGAACTTGCCCAGCGGCAGCAGCGCCTCCCAGCCGTAACCGCCGACGACCGAACCGATCAGGCCGAACACCCCGAACGGCGTCAGCTGGATCACCCAGCGGGTGATACGGAAGATCAGGGCTGCGCCCTCATCCACCAGCCTGCGTGCGTTCTGCGCACGGTCGCCCAGCGCCACCAGCGCTGCGCCCACCAGCGCCGAGAAGAAGATGATCTGCAGCACCTTGCCCTCGGCCAGCGAGGCGAAGGGGTTGGTCGGCACGACGCCCAGCAGCACCTGCAACGGCGTCGGGATCTCGCGCGCCTTAACCTCGCCCAGCGGCAGGTTGGACAGGCCGACGCCCGGATTGATGATGTGGCCGAACGCAAAGCCGACCAGCACGGCCAGCAGGGAGGTGATGGCGAACCAGACGATGGTCCGCACCCCCAGCCGCACCGCGCCGACCCCTTCGCCCAGCTTGGCGATCGAACTGGCGATGGTGAACAGCACCAGCGGCGCCACCACCATGCGGATCAGGTTCAGATAGACGTCGCCGATCGGCTGCAGCCAGATCGTCGCCTGCTCGCGCAGGATCAGGCCGGCGATGATGCCCAGGGCGAACCCGGCGGCGGTGCGCTGCCACAGGGGAATGGCGAAGAAGCGACGAAACATGACGACCCAGGGAGGAGGAACAGGTCGATCTATGTGTTTCGCAGGCGCACGGACGGCAACAGTAGCGGTCGCGATTGATGCTGAGAAGTTCTGTCGCGTGTTTTAGTTTTTCTGACGATCTGTGTGTTGCGGCGGTTCACGCAGATGCAGATAGAGCGGCAGCGCCAGCGATAGTCCGACAAAGAAGCTGGCCGGAAGGACCAGCCACCATCGCCCGACCTTGTTCGCGCGCGCATCACGCCATGACCACACCCAGAAGATGACGATTGTGATCAGCACATCAGCGGAAAAACCGCCGGCGGCGCCGTTTGCGAACAGCGACTGCAGAAACAGCGGAATGTCGGGCCCATGTGTCCCGAAGAACGACCCAAAGAACAACCAGGGAATCACTGTCCCCACAACGGCCATGGCCAGGTAGAAATTCTTGGCGGTCATGCGCTTTGCCTCGCTGCAGACCGCTTCTATGCGCCTTTATGCTCAAGCTGTCCGTAAGGAAATCAGGCGCTCATCACTCCGGCCAGCGCCTCTTCAAAACCATCGTAGTGGTCGATCATCACATCGCCGCCCAGTTCATCGTGCGGCACGTCGTTGTAGCCGAAGCGGACGGTGATGCAGGGCACGCCTGCGTCCCTGGCCGCTCTGGTGTCCGTCGTGCTGTCGCCGACCATGACGCAGCGCGCCGGATCGCCTCCCGCCTTGCGCACCGCTTCGATGATGTGCGCGCCGCTGGGCTTGCGCGCCGACACCGCATCTGGCCCGGCGATGAAGGCGAAGTGGCGCGTCAGGTTCAACGCTTCGATCAGCGCCACCGACAGGTCCGTGCGCTTGTTGGTCGCCACGCACAGGATCGCCCCGCGCGCGCTCAGCCGGTCCAGCGCCGCGACGCAGCCGTCGAACGGACGGCTCTCGTCGGCGATGTGAGCCAGGTAGACGTCGATGAAGCGCTCGAACAGGCCGGGGGCGTGGGCCTCGTCCCAGACGGCGCCTGCCTCCATGAAGCCGTGGCGCAGCATGGCCATGGCGCCGTGCCCGACCAGATGCCGAGTCGAGGACATGGGCACGGGCGGCAGTTCATACTCCGCCAGCATCCGGTTCAGCGTGCCGATCAGGTCCGGCGCCGAATCCACCAGCGTTCCGTCCAGGTCGAAGGCGATGGTCCAGCCTTCCAGGTCGCGCTCAATGCTCACTCATCTGTCTCCCGGCTCGCGAAGACCCCGGCAATGGGCTAGATCGCTGGCAACGACAAGCCGCCGGATCGATTCATGACCGCACCTCACCCTCGCGCCGCCATCATCCTCGCCGCCGGGCAAGGCACGCGCATGAAGTCGCCCTTGCCAAAGGTGCTGCACCCGGTCGGCGCGCGCGCCATGCTGGATCACGCCATCGACGCGGCCGAGGCCCTGGGCTGCGAGCGCATCGTGGTCGTGGTCGGCGCCCACTCGCCGGAAGTCCGCGCCCACGTTGAAAAGCGCCTCGGCGCCGACAGCATCGCCGTTCAGGACCCGCCGCTGGGCACGGGCCACGCCGTGCGCGCCGCCGAGGCCGCGCTGGGCGATTTCGTCGGCCATGTAGTCGTCACCTATGGCGACGTGCCCTTGCTGAAGGCCGCCGACATCGAGCCGGTTTTCGCCGACTCTCACGAAGGCGTCACCGTCATCGGCTTCGAGGCCCGCGATCCCGGCGCCTACGGCCGTCTGATCCTCGACGGCGACGCCCTGCTGGCCATCACCGAGGCCAAGGAAGCTTCGGCTGAAGTTCTTGCGATCACGGCCTGCAACTCCGGCGTCATGGCCGCGCCGGTCGGCCTGCTTTTCGATCTGCTGGCCGAGGTCACGAACGACAACACCAAGGGCGAATACTACCTGACCGACGTGGTTGAGCTGGCCCGCAAGCGCGGCGCCCCGACCCGCGCCGTCTTCGCCGCCGAGGACTTGGTCATGGGCGTTAACGCCCAATCCGAATTGGCTCAGGCCGAAGCCCTGTTCCAGAAGACCCAGCGCGAGCATTTCCTGGCGCAGGGCGTGACCATGAGCGCCCCGGACACCGTCCACTTCGCCTGGGACACGGACATCGGCGCAGGCACGACCATCGAACCCTTCGTGGTCTTCGGTCCCGGCGCGGTCGTGGCCGAGGGCGCGCGTATCCGCAGCTTCAGCCACATCGAAGGCGCCAAGGTCGCGACCGGCGCCGAGGTCGGCCCCTACGCCCGCCTGCGCCCCGGCGCGGATCTGGGGCAGGGCGTCAAGGTCGGCAACTTCGTCGAGGTCAAGAACGTCCGCATGGACGCCGGCGCCAAGGCGAACCACCTAGCCTATCTCGGTGACGGCGAGGTGGGGGCGAAGGCCAACATCGGCGCGGGCACGATCTTCTGCAACTACGACGGCTTCTTCAAGCACCGCACCACGGTAGGCGAGGGGGCCTTCGTCGGCTCGAACAGTTCGCTGGTCGCCCCCGTGGCCATCGGCGCTGGCTCCATGGTCGGCTCCGGCTCTGTGGTGACCAAGGATGTCGCGCCTGGCGATCTGGCCCTGGCGCGCGGCCAGCAGACGACGAAGCCGGGCTGGGCCGCCCGCTTCATGGAAACCATGCGCGCGAAGAAGGCGGCGAAATCCCAATGAGCGACCTGCAGAAGAAGAACGCCGGCGAAGCCGCCGCCCAATACGTCGAGGCTGGGATGGTGGTCGGCCTGGGCACCGGCTCCACCGCCGCCTGGTTCGTCAAGGCGCTGGCCGCCCGCAACCTGCCGGACCTGCGCTGCGTCCCGACGTCCGAGCGCACCGCCGATCTGGCGCGCGAACTGGGCCTGCCCCTGTCGACGCTGGAAGACACGCCGAAGATTGACCTGACGGTCGACGGCGCCGACGAGATCGGCCCCGGCCTGGCCCTCATCAAGGGCGGCGGCGCGGCCCTGCTGCGCGAGAAACTGGTGTGGGAGGCGTCGGCCCGCTGCATCTGCATCGCCGACGCGGCCAAGGTGGTGCCCGCGCTGGGAACCTTCCCCCTGCCGATCGAGGTGGTCGCCTTCGGTCACAAGACGACCGCCAACCGCATCGCCGACGTTCTGGCCGACCACGACATCGCCTCGCCCGCCCGTGTGCGCGAGGCCGAGCGCGGCCTGATCCGCACCGACGGCGGCAATCTGATCTATGACGCCGCCTGCAGGCTGATTGCCGACCCGGCCCGCCTCGCCGCCGACCTCAAGAGCCTGACCGGCGTGGTCGAACACGGCCTGTTCCTCGACCTCACCGACCTGGCCGTCATCGGCACGGACGATGGATTCGAGACGATCAATCCGTAGTCGGCGCGGCCTCTTCGGCAAGGCGGGCGTGCGCGCGGCGGATCGAGGACTGGATCTCTGACTTGCCAGCTCGCACGGCCTGTCGGGCCCGCTGAGCGCCGTACAGCCCGTCAAGATACGCCTTGTCCCACTCAGTCAGATAGGGTGCGCTGCCCGGATCGTTGAAGACGTTCAGGATCGAGGCATAGGCGCTGGTGTCCGCAGTCGGGTCGATCTGCGCCAGCGACACCATGGCGATGTAATCCGCCAGTTGCGCCGAATTGACCGCGCCGGTCTTGCTGACATCGACGACGATGATGGCGCGGAAGATGTTGTCGACAATCTGGGTCGTCAGCCGCGAAGCCGCGAATACGTTGATGGTCGGAGCATAGTCCATCGGCCCCGAGCAGGCGTTCGCGCATTCTCCGGGAATGCGGACCGCGCGCTGGCCCGTTTCGGAATCGGCCGGCATGCTGACCTGCCACCAGCGGACGGGGCGGCTGGTTTCTTGGAAATCTCTCAACGCAGCAGCGCCGCGGTCCATGCCGGAGCCGCCCATGCGAAGGGCGCGACGGCGCCGTTCAACCAGTTCATTCGCAAAGGCGTCGCCATCAGCGGTTGCGACGATAAGCAGGTTCGGCGTGCATCCGGGGTCGCCTGCATTCAGGCCGAGGTCTTCCGCCACGGTCGAAACGCGGTCCACGAGATACTGCGCAGCTTCGCGGCGCAGATTGACGGCCCCCACACAGACGCTGCGGTCCCATCGGGCGATGCCGCGCCCGTGATTGGGCGCTGCGACCTCACTGACGAAGCTCTGGATCAGGTCGTCAAGACGTCGACCAGAGACCTGAATGTCTTCCAGACGAACGGCCTGATCCTCATGGCTCGTCGGAGCCGGTTGCGTTGCCTGAGCGGGCGGCGCGCCGACGCTGAGCACAAGAGCCAAAAGGGCTGCGATCATCACCTTGCCTCACGACCTATGCCGAGAATCCATAGTATTGCAGAACGGCGTCCTGTCAAAATCGAGCGAAGGGTTCAGGCTTCTTTTGTCGTGGGCCGCCTCACGCCTTGCCCCCTCGCGCCCCGGCGCCTAAGTCGGGACAGCGCTGCGGCTCAGCCGGGCGGATTTCAGACGATTCAGACGAATTGGACTCTAGTTTCGAGTCTGATGCCGGAGACCCCGATGGCCCAATACGACTACGACCTCTTTGTCATCGGCGCCGGTTCGGGCGGGGTGCGGGCGGCGCGGCTGACGGCGCTGGGCGGCAAGAAGGTCGCCATCGCCGAGGAGTACCGCGTCGGCGGCACCTGCGTCGTGCGCGGCTGCGTGCCCAAGAAGTTCATGGTCATGGCCTCCGAAGTCAGCCACGCCCTGGAAATCGCCGAGGGCTACGGCTGGTCCTTTGACAATGCGAAATTCGACTGGCCGACCTTTCTGCAGGCCAAGGATGTCGAGATCGCCCGCCTGTCGGGCATCTATGCCGCCAACCTGGCCAAGGCGGGCGTCGACCTGGTCCACGGTCGCGCTGTCCTGAAAGACGCCCACACCGTCGAGATCGTTGGAAAAGACCAGACCATCACCGCCGAGAAGATCCTGATCGCCACCGGCGGCCGCCCGTGGAAGCCGGAAAGCCTGACCGGCATCGAACACGCCATCACGTCGGAAGAGGCCTTCCACCTGCCCGAACTGCCCAAGCGCATTCTGATCGCGGGCGGCGGCTACATCGCGGTGGAGTTCGCGGGCATCTTTGCGGGGTTGGGCGTCGAGACGACCCTGATCTATCGTGGCCCGAACATCCTGCGCGGCTTCGACGACGACGTGCGCGCCCATCTGGCGGGCGAGATCGAGAAGCGCGGCGTCAAGGTCATCCTGGGCTGCCAGCACGCCTCGATCGAGAAGACCGAGACCGGCCTGGTGAACCACCTCGAGAACGGCATGACGATCGAGACCGACGTGGTCATGTTCGCCACCGGCCGCACGCCGCACGTCAAGGGCCTGGGCCTCGAGACCGCAGGGGTCGAGCTGAACGAGAACGACGCCATCAAGGTCGATCGGTATTCGAAGACCACGGTCGACAACATCTGGGCCATCGGCGACGTCACCGACCGGATGAACCTGACCCCCGTCGCCATCCGCGAGGGCGTGGCCTTCCATGAGACGGTCTACAGGAACAATCCGCAGAGCTTCGACTATGAAGCCGTCGCCACCGCCGTCTTCAGCCAGCCGCCGGTCGGCACGGTCGGCCTGACCGAGGCCGAGGCCCGCCACGCCTGTCCGGGCGAAGTGGACGTCTACGTCACCCGCTTCCGCCCGATGAAGTACGCCTTCACCGGCTCGGACGAGCGGGTGCTGATGAAGCTGGTGGTCGATGCGGAGAGCCAGCGCGTCGTCGGCTGCCACATCGTCGGCCCCGACAGCCCCGAGATGATCCAACTGGCCGCCATCGCCGTGAAGGCGGGCCTGACCAAGGCTCAGTGGGACGCCACCTGCGCCGTCCATCCGACCATGGCCGAGGAGTTGGTCACCTTGAAGGAAAAGCAGACGCCGGCCTCCATGTCCGCCGGTTGATCCTGAGACGGGGCGGCTTGCCAGCCGCCTTATCCGCGCGCCTTATGCCGACCGGGCCCCGACCGGGGCAGCAAGAGATCAAGGAGTTCGCCGTGAAACCGTATCTGCTCGCCGCCGCCGTCGCCGCCGTTCTTCTGAGCGGCGCTCCGGCGCTCGCCCAGGACGCTTCGACGCCCGCCTATCAGGCCGCCGTCGCCGACGCCCTGCGTCCAGCTGATGAGGTCGAGCGCGACCCCCTGCGTCATCCGGCCGAGATGCTGGCCTTCGCCCAGGTGAAGCCGGGCCAGCGGATCGCCGACATCCGCCCCGGCGCCGGCTACTTCACCCGCCTGTTCGCGCGGGTCGTGGGCGAGGGCGGTCATGTCTACGCCTTCGTGCCGAACCGCACGGCCGAGCGCGAGAACCCGCGCGCCGACGCCCTGGTCGCCGCCTATCCCAACGTCAGCCGCGTCAACGGCGACCTGGACGCCATGAGCTTCGATCAGCCGCTGGATCTGGTCTTCATGAGCCAAGAGTATCACGACTTCCACATCCCCCGTTTCGACGTGGACGTGGCCAAGATGAACGCCGACATCTTCAAGGCGCTGAAGCCCGGCGGCCTCTATGTCGTCATCGACCACCAGGCCGCGCCCGGCGCCGCCAACTCCGTGGTCGAGACCCTGCACCGCATCGAGGGCGCCCAGCTTCGCAAGGAGGTCGAGGCCGCCGGCTTCGTGTTTGACGGCGAAAGCACGGCCGTCGCCAACACGGCCGACGACCACAGCCTGAACGTGTTCGACGAGGCGATCCGGGGCAAGACCGACCAATTCGTCTATCGCTTCCGCAAGCCGAACTGAGGCGCCCCGTCTCGAATTGGTGACTGGCGAAGCGGGACGGGCGGCGCTAACCCTCGGCCAAAATCCATAAGGGAAACGCACACATGACTCGCATCGCCTTCATCGGCCTGGGCAACATGGGCGGCGGCATGGCCGCCAATCAGGCCAAGGCCGGGCATGACGTGGCCGCCTTCGACCTGTCGCCCGCCGCGCTGGAACGCGCCGCCGAGGCCGGATGCCGCACCGTCGCCTCGGTCGCCGAGGCCGTGAAGGACGCCGAGGTGGTCATCACCATGCTGCCCGCCGGGCTGCACGTGCTCAGCGTCTATTCCGAACAGATCATCGGCGCGGCGCCGTCCAGCGCGCTTCTGCTGGACTGCTCGACCATCGACGTGGAGACGGCGCGCAAGGTGGCGGCTCTGGCCAAGGAGGCGGGCTACGCCTTCGCCGATGCCCCCGTCTCGGGCGGCACTGCGGCCGCCGACGCAGGCACCCTGGCCTTCATGGTCGGCTGCGACGAGGCCGACTTCGCCCGTGTCGAACCGGCGCTGGACCCGATGAGCCGCATCACCATCCGCGCGGGCGACCATGGCGCGGGGCAGGCGGCCAAGATCTGCAACAACATGCTGCTGGGCATTTCGATGATCGGCACCTGTGAAGCCATCGCCCTGGCCGAGAAGCTGGGTCTGGAGCCGGAACGCTTCTTCGAAATCGCCTCCAAGTCGTCCGGCCAGTGCTGGAGCGTGACCAGCTACTACCCCTGGGCCGGTCCGGTGCCGACCGCTCCGTCGAACCGCGACTATGAAGGCGGCTTCGCCACGGCCATGATGCTGAAGGATCTGAAGCTGGCGCAGGACGCCGCCGCCAAGGCGGGCGCCACGACCCCGCTGGGGGCGCAGGCCGAAGCCCTCTACGCCCTGTTCAACGGTCTCGGCTACGGCGGCAAGGACTTCTCCGCCATGGTCCAGATGCTGCGCGGCCGTATCGACACCCTGGCCCAGTGAACTTTGGCCCAGTGATGCGTCAGGGCGGGCTTCGCCTTCTGGCTGCTCTGGCGGCGGTGGGTCTGATCGCCGCCGCTCCGGCCGATCCGCTTTACCGGGTCGCGCCGGGCCTGTTCCAGGCAGGGAAGCCCGACCTGGGGTTGAAGCCGGCGCCGGGCGCCCAGACGTTCACGGTCTTCGCCCCAGGCGAGAACACCGACCGGTTCAGCAACGGCGTGGTGCTGACGCCCTTCAAGGGGCGGCTGTACGCCCAGTGGCAAAGCTCGGCTCGGGACGAGGATGCGCCCGATACCTGGGTCGCCTGGAGCGTCAGCGAGGACGGCGAATCCTGGCGTGCGCCCGCCGTCCTGGCCGAGGCGGGCGAGGGCGGGGTGATGCGCTCCAGCGGCGGATGGTGGACGGACGGCGAAACCCTGGTGACCTATGCCAACGTCTGGCCCGACGGCTTTCAATCCGGGGCGGGCGGCTATGCCGAATATCGCCTGAGCCGCGACGGCGAGACCTGGAGCGAGCCGCGCCGCGTCACGGGCGTCGATGGGCCGGTTGAGGGCGTGATCGAGCAGGACCCGCACCTGATCGGCGGCCGTCTGATGACCGGCTTCCACAGGCGTCCGGGCATGATCGCCACGCCCTTCTACACTGATGACGCTCTGGGCGTGTCGGGCTGGACCGCCGGACGGATGCAGAACCTGCCCCGCGACGTCAGCGGCGCGGCCGCCGAACACGAAAAGCAGCTCAGCCGCGAGATCGAACCCAGCCTGTTCCAGCGCGGTGATTGCGCCGTCATGGTCTTCCGCGACGAGGAACTGAGCTTTCGCCAATTGGCGTCGGAAAGCTGTGATCGCGGCGTGACCTGGACCACGCCCGCCTTGACCGACATGCCGGATCTCGCGGGCCAAGCAGAGCGCGGGCAACCTGCCGGACGGGACGGCCTATCTGGTCAATGCGCCGAACGCGGACCGCCCGCGCATCCCCCTGGCCGTGACGTTGAGCTCCGACGGGCGGCTGTTCGACCGCAGCTTTCTCCTGCGCGGGGCGGGCGATCTCCAGCCGCTGCGTTACGAGGGACAATACAAGCGGCCCGGCTATCACTACCCCAAGAGCGTCATCTGGAATGGATGGCTCTATGTCGGCTATGCGACCAACAAGGAGGATGTCCAGGTGACGCGTATTCCGATCGAGACCTTGGCCGAAACCTCTCGCTGAAGGTTCTGAGAACCGTTATCAATTAAGGGGTTGGGACGTTTTGTCCGGCTCCTGACATGGACAAGACAGGGCGGCGCGCGCAATTAGGCTCCAAAAGCTGCATAAGCGAAAGAAGCGCCGCCTTGTTCGACTATAAGTCCGCCTTTCAGAACTCTGTGGAGCAGGTCCGCAGCGAGGGTCGTTACCGCGTCTTCGCCGATCTGAAGCGGGTACGCGGCCAGTTTCCCCGGGCGGTGCGCCGCCGCGAGGACGGCACGCAGCAGGACGTCGTCGTCTGGTGCTCCAACGACTACCTGGGCATGGGCCAGCATCCGGCGGTGATCGATGCCATGCAGGCCGAGGTCGAGAAGACCGGCGCCGGGGCAGGGGGCACGCGCAACATCTCGGGCACCACGCGCTCGGCGGTCGATCTGGAAGCCGAACTGGCCAGCTGGCACCAGAAGGAAGCGGCCCTGTTGTTCACCTCGGGCTATGTGGCCAATGAGGCGACGCTGTCGACCCTGCAGAAGATCCTGCCGGGCCTGATCACCTTCTCGGACGCCCTGAACCACGCCTCCATGATCGCGGGCATCCGCAACGGCGGCGGCGAACGCCACATCTTCCGCCACAACGACCTCGAACACCTTGAGGAACTGCTGGCCGCCGCGCCTGCCGATGCTCCCAAGCTGGTCGCCTTCGAGAGCGTCTATTCGATGGACGGCGACATCGCCGACATCGCCGGCACCATCGCCCTGGCCAAGAAATACGGCGCCCTGACCTATCTGGACGAGGTTCACGCGGTCGGCCTGTACGGCGCGACCGGCGCGGGCGTGGCCGAGCGCGACGGCGTTCTGGACGGCATCGACATCGTCGAATGCACCCTGGGCAAGGCCATCGGCGTCATGGGAGGCTACATCGCCGCCGACGCCGTGATCGTGGACGCGGTGCGCAGCTGGGCCTCGGGCTTCATCTTCACCACCAGCCTGCCGCCGGCCCTGACCGCCGGCGCCTTGGCCTCGGTCCGCCACCTGAAGGCGCACCCCGAACTGCGCGACGCCCATCAGGAACGCGCCGCGACCCTGAAGCGGCGCCTGTCCGAGGCGGGCATCCCTGTCCTGCCCAGCGTCAGCCACATTGTGCCGGTGCACGTCGGCAACCCGGTCCACTGCAAGCTGATCTCGGACATGCTGCTGGAAGAGCACGGCATCTACGTCCAGCCGATCAACTATCCGACCGTGCCCAAGGGGACCGAGCGTCTGCGCTTCACCCCTTCGCCGGATCATGACGACGCGATGATCGACAAGCTGGTCGAGGCGATGGACAAGCTCTGGTCGCACTGCAACGTGGCGCGTCGTCCGGTCGCCGCATGACGGCTGACCCCGAACTCGGCGAAGTCATCGTCGAGTTCATCCGTAACGGCTCCTATGTGAAATGCTCGGCGGTCCACACGGCCACCGGCGTCGAAGTCTCCGCCATCGGTCCAGCCGCCGAGCCACGTGCGGTCGAGCGTGTGGCGATCGCCAAGCTGAAGCGAGCGCTGTCGGCCGATTAGGGCTGGCCGGACTTTCTCGCCTCCTGTCAGGCGGGCTTTATATTATGCAATCGGCGCCTTATCTTCCCATCTATCGCCGTTAGGCGGCGTCGGGGCGTGATGGGGGCGGGTATGAGTTCATTCTACAATCGCCGGGAGCAGGGCGAGGTCACTGTCTTTACGGTTACGCCTGCGCCGTATCCGGGCGACAAGGGCGCGGGTCAGATCTTCGCACTCGGCGTGGCGATGATCTGCGTCGGCGTCGTCCTGTTGATCTTCGTCGTCGGCATCGCCTTCATTGGTCTGGGCATCGCCTGGATCATACAGAGCCGCAACCTCAAGAAGCGCTGTGAATTTGAGAACGCTCATCGCACGCCCAAGGATATCAAGATCAGCGCCTCGGGTGTGGCCGCCAACGGCTATCTCTATGAAATCGAGAACGTCGTCGAAGTCATGGTGTCTCATCATGATGCCGGGCCTTCTCGTCAAACGGGAAAAGCGGTGGCTGACCTGAAGAACGCGCAGGCGTTTGTCAGTTATCAGGTCAGCGTGCGGCTGCGATCAGACAGTCGGCCGATCGTTTTGATGGGGGGACTGACGTCCGAGACAGCGCGCTCTTTGGCGCAGGATATTTCGACGCTCCTGACGAAGGCCCGAGCCGCGCGCTAGGATTTGGGCTTATCCGCCGCTTCAGCGTCAGCTTGATTGCGCCGTCGTCAGAGAGGCGGCAGGCACAATATGTTGTGGTGCGGGGCGGGGCGGCCTAGATAGGGGCGCCGTTTTCGCTTTCAGCCTTCGGGGTGCCGCCTGTGACCGCCTTCACGCACGATTCCTACTTCACCAAGAGCCTCGCCGACGCCGATCCGGCGATCTTCAAGGGCATCCAGGGCGAGCTTGGCCGCCAGAAGGAGCAGATCGAGCTGATCGCTTCGGAAAACATCGTCTCGCAGGCGGTGCTGGACGCGCAGGGCTCGGTCCTGACCAACAAATACGCCGAGGGCTATCCGGGCCGTCGCTATTATGGCGGTTGTGAGTTCGTCGACATCACTGAGGACCTGGCCCGCGAACGCGCCAAGGAACTGTTCGGCGCCGCCTATGTGAACGTCCAGCCGCACTCGGGCGCGCAGGCCAACCAGGCCGTCTTCTTCTCCCTGCTGCAGCCGGGCGACACCTTCCTGGGCATGGACCTGGCCTGCGGCGGCCACCTGACCCACGGCTCGCCCGCCAACCAGTCGGGCAAGTGGTTCCGCCCGGTCACCTATAAGGTGAATGAAGACGACCATCTCATTGATTACGACCACGTCGCTGAAATGGCGCAGAAGGAAAAGCCCAAGCTGATCCTGGCCGGCGCCTCGGCCTACAGCCGCCACATCGACTTCAAGCGCTTCCGCGAAATCGCGGATTCTGTCGGCGCCTATCTGATGGTCGACATGGCCCACTATGCCGGCCTGATCGCGGGCGGCGCCTATCCCGATCCGATCCCGCACGCCCACGTCGTCACCACCACGACGCACAAGACCCTGCGCGGCCCGCGCGGCGGCATGATCCTGTCCAACGACCTGGATCTGGGCAAGAAGATCAACTCGGCCGTCTTCCCCGGCCTGCAGGGCGGCCCGCTCGAGCACGTCATCGCCGCCAAGGCCGTGGCCTTCGGCGAGGCGCTGAAGCCCGAGTTCAAGCTCTACGCCCAGCAGGTCGTGAAGAACGCCCAGGCCCTGGCGGCCGTTCTGGTCGAACGCGGCCTGGCCATCGTCTCGGGCGGCACCGACAGCCACCTGATGCTGGTCGACCTGCGTCCCAAGGGCGTGACCGGCAAGGCCACCGAGCATGAACTCGAGAAGGCGCTGATGACCTGCAACAAGAACGGCGTGCCGTTCGACACCGCGCCCTTCACCGTCACCTCGGGCGTCCGTCTGGGCACCCCGGCGGGCACCACGCGCGGCTTCGGCGAGGAAGAGTTCAAGCAGATCGGTCACTGGATCGCCGATGTCGTCTCGTCGATGAACGGCGGCGATGAAGCCGACCCGGCCGTCGTCGCGGGCGTGGCGGCTCAGGTGCGCGAACTGACTGCGCGCTTCCCGATCTATCGCTAAGGGACCCATCGGATGAAGTGCCCCTTCTGCGGAAACGCCGACACCCAGGTGAAGGACAGCCGCCCGTCTGACGACGGCGCGGCCATCCGGCGCCGTCGGTCCTGCCCGCAGTGCAACGGGCGCTTCACCACCTTCGAGCGGGTGCAGCTGCGCGAACTGGTCATCCTGAAACGGAACGGCCGCCGCACCCCCTTCGACCGCGACAAGCTGGAGCGCTCGCTGGGCATCGCTCTGCGCAAGCGTCCAGTGCAGCCGGATCAGGTCGAGCTTCTGGTCAGCCGCATCGTGCGCCAGCTGGAAAGCCTGGGCGAGACGGAGATCCCATCCAGCATCGTCGGCGACTTCATCATGAAGGCGCTGAAGTCGGTCGATGAGGTCGCCTACGTTCGCTACGCCTCGGTCTACAAGGACTTCCGCCACACCAGCGACTTCGCCAAATTCCTCGGCGACGAGGGTTTCGACGAGACCAAGTCCGGCCAGGACTGATGCGCCCTCGCGTCACCCTGAAGCTGGCCACGTCGCTGGACGGCCGCATCGCCACGGCCACGGGCGAAAGCCAGTGGATCACCGGGCCGGAGGCGCGCCTTCAGGGCCACCGCCTGCGCGCGACGCATGACGCCATCCTGGTCGGCGTCGAGACGGTGCTGGCCGACGATCCCGAACTGACCGTCCGTCTTCAGGGCTATGAAGCAGGGCATCCTCTTCGGGTTGTCCTCGACAGCCGCTTGCGCACGCCGGGCACGGCCAAGGTCGCCGGTGGAAACACTCTCATTCTGACGACCGCCGCGCCCCATCCCATCGGTCATGCCGAAGTCCGCGCCGTCGCCGCCGTCGACGGCCGCCCGGCCATCTCCGCTGTCCTCGACGCCCTGGCCGCCCGCAACGTCGGCTCCATCCTGATCGAGGGCGGAGGCCGCGTCGCCGCCTCCTTTATCCAGGCGGGGGCGGTGGACGGGATCGAGTGGTTCCGTGCGCCGATCCTGCTGGGCGGGGAGGGGCGGCCCTGCGTCGCCTCCCTGGCGCTTGCAAAGCTGGCCGACGCCCCCAAGTTCCGTCGTCTGGGCGTCGAGCCTGTCGGAGACGATCTGTGGGAACGCTACGCCCGCGCCTGACGCCTCCTCAGGCGCGATTTCAGACGAATTAGACTAATTAGACTCTGTTTTTTGGGTCCGAAGGGACCGGAGCTTTCATGTTCACCGGCATCGTCACCGACATCGGCCACGTCCGCAGCGTCCGTGAAACCAACCGCGACCGTCGCTATGAGGTCGAAACCGTGTGGGACACGGCGACCATCGACCTGGGCGCTTCCATCAGCCACGCGGGCTGCTGCCTGACCGTGACGGAGAAGGGGGAGGGCTGGTTCGCCGTCGAGGTCTCGGGCGAGACCCTGTCCAAGACCAAG
Source organism: Brevundimonas sp. SS2672 (assembly GCF_059579685.1). NCBI lineage: Bacteria > Pseudomonadati > Pseudomonadota > Alphaproteobacteria > Caulobacterales > Caulobacteraceae > Brevundimonas > Brevundimonas sp. SS2672. The sequence continues at coordinate 1,171,301 of NZ_CM184201.1, forward strand.
CTGGGCGACTGGAGCGAGGGCAGCCGGATCAATCTGGAGCGCGCGGCGAAACTGGGCGACGAACTGGGCGGCCACATCGTTTCCGGCCACGTCGATGGTCTGGGCGAGGTGATCTCCATCACGCCCGAAGGCGGGTCGCACCGCATCGTGATCGAGGCGCCCGCGCCCCTGCACAGATTCATCGCCCCAAAGGGCTCAATCACGGTCGATGGGGTTTCCCTGACGGTGAATGGGGTGCATGAGCGCCGCTTCGACGTGAACATTATCCCGCACACGTGGGATGCGACCACCCTCGGCGGCCTGAAGGTCGGCGAAAAGGTCAATCTGGAGATCGACATGCTGGCGCGTTACCTCGCGCGGTGGCAGGAGACCGCATGATGAAACTGGCCGTCTACAACACCGACAGCCCGATCAGCTCGATCGAGGATATTATCGAGGACGCCCGCAACGGCCGCCCCTACATCCTGGTGGACGCCGAGGACCGCGAGAACGAGGGCGACATCGTCATTCCGGCCCAGTTCGCCACGCCGGACCAGATCAACTTCATGATCCGCTATGCGCGGGGCCTGGTCTGTCTGGCCCTGACGTCCGAGCGCGCCAAGCAGCTGCGCCTGCCGCCGATGGCCGCCGAGAACCGCGAGAGCATGGGCACGGCCTTCACCATCTCGATCGAGGCCAAGGAAGGCGTCACGACCGGCATCTCGGCCGCCGATCGCGCCCATACGGTCCAGGTGGCGGCCGATCCGTCGCGCACCGCCGACGACATCGTCTCGCCGGGCCACATCTTCCCGCTGGTCGCGCGCGACGGCGGCGTCCTGGTCCGTACCGGCCATACCGAGGCGGCGGTGGACATCAGCCGCATGGCGGGCCTGATCCCGGCCGGGGTGATCTGCGAGATCATCAAGGACGACGGGACGATGGCGCGGATGCCCGACCTGGTCGCCTTCGCCCAGCTGCACGGACTGAAGATCGGCACCATCGCCGACCTGATCGCCTATCGCCGCCGCACCGAACGCTTTGTCGAGCGCGTGATGGAGACGCCGTTCGAGAGCGTCCACGGCGGCGAATTCAAGCTGATCCTCTACCGCAACACCATCGAGGGCGCCGAGCACGTCGCCCTGGTGCGCGGCGACATCGACCCGGCCAAGCCGACCGTCGTGCGGATGCATCAGGTCGACTTCGCCGCCGACCTGCTGGGTCACGTCGAGGCCCGCCAGGACTATATTCCGAAGGCGATGCAGGCGCTGGCGGCCCAGGACGGGCCGGGCGTCGTCGTCTTCCTGCGTGATCCCGACCTGCATGGTCTGGCCGAGCGGCTGGGCGGCGTCGCCAAGCCCGCGGCCGTGGATCGTTCGCTGAAAGCCTATGGCGTCGGGGCGCAGATTCTGCTCGACCTCGGCGTCAAAGACATGATCGTGATGAGTTCGACGCGACCCAATCCGACGGCGCTGGAAGGCTACGGCCTGCGTATCGCCGGTTGGCGCGACATGGACGGAGAAGACCAATCTTGAACGAACCCACTCGCGTCCTCATCGTCGAGGCGCGCTTCTACGACGAACTGGCCGACGCCCTTCTGGAAGGGGCGAAGGACGCCCTGCGCGCGCAAGGCGTCCAGTATGACGTCGTGACCGTGCCCGGCGCGCTGGAAGTGCCGACCGTGATCGCCATGGCCGAAGAGGCCGGGCGCTATCCGACCGCCCCGCGTTATGACGGCTACGTCGCCCTGGGCTGCGTGATCCGCGGCGAGACCTACCATTTCGAGATCGTCTCGGATCAGTCGGCCGCCGGCATCCGCAATCTGGGCCTGAAGGGCGTGGCCATCGGCAACGGCATCCTGACGACCGAGGACGAGGAGCAGGCCTGGACCCGCGCCCGTCTCAGCGAGGGCGACAAGGGCGGCTTCGCGGCCCGCGCCTGCCTGGACCTGATCGCCATCCGCAAGCGCCTGCGCGGGGGGCTGACCTCGTGACCGAACCGACCAGCGCCCCGGCGACCGTCGCCGAAGTCATGGCCCAGCTGGCCGAGGCCGAGAAGGCCCGCGCCGAACCGCAACTGACCAGCCGCCAGCGCCGCGCCCGCACGGTCGCCCGCCTGGCCGCCGTCCAGGCCCTGTATCAGATGGAGCTGGCGGGCGAGGGCGTCGAAAGCGTCGTGCGCGAGTTCCGCAATCACCGCTTCGACGCCGACATCGACGGCGCCCCCCTGGCCGAGGCGGACGAGGACTGGTTCTCCGACATCGTCCACGGCGTGGTCGAGGATCAGCGGGCCATCGACGAGGCGGTCAAGGCGCGTCTGGCCTCCAATTGGCGGATGGAGCGTCTGGACGCCACCCTGCGCGCCCTGCTGCGCTGCGGCGCGTGGGAGCTGAAGCACAAGCCCGACGTCCCGCGTGAGATCGTGATCGACGAGTACGTCGAACTGGCCAAGGCCTTCTTCGACGATGCGGAGGCGAAGTTCGTGAACGCGGCGCTGGACGGCGTGGCGCGCGATGCCCGCGATTGACGTCGCGGGTGAATTCGAGACCATCCAGCGGCTGCTAAAGCCGCTGGCGCACCCGGAATGGGCGAGGGGGCTGGCCGACGACGTGGCCGCGCTGCCCTCGCGTCCGGGACACGACCTCATCCTTACCAAGGATGCGATCGTCGAGGGCGTCCACTTCCTGCCCGACGACCCGCTGGATACGGTGGCGCAGAAGCTGCTTCGCGTGAACCTGTCCGATCTGGCGGCCAAGGGGGCCGAGCCGTTCGGCTATCTGCTGGCCTGCCACTGGTCCGAACGCTGCGGCTGGCCGGAACGCGAGGCCTTTGTCGCCGGACTGCGGCGCGATCAGGCCATTTTCGACATTTCCCTGCTGGGCGGCGACACGGTGAAGACGCCGGGACCGGCTAGCTTCTCCGCCACCCTGCTGGGCTGGGCGCCGGCGGGGGCGGCGGTCAGCCGGGCGGGCGCGCGGCCGGGCGATCTGGTCTTCGTCACCGGCACGATCGGCGACGGCTGGCTGGGCCTTCAGGCCGCCCAGGCGACCCTGAGCCTGGAGCCCGAACGCATGGACGCGCTGGAGGCGGCCTATCGCACCCCCATGCCGCGCGTGGAGTTCGCACCCGTCGTCCTGGGCCTGGCGACGGCCAGCGCCGACGTCTCTGACGGCCTGCTGGCCGACGCCGCCCATATCGCCGAGGCCAGCGGCGTCAGCCTTGAGCTTGATCTGGAGGTTCTGCCCCTGTCGGCGGCGGCCCAGGCCTGGTTCGAGGGACGGGTCGACCCGCAGGCGGCGCTGGAGCTGCTGGCCAGCGGCGGCGACGACTATGAGATCCTGCTGACCGTCCCGGCGGGCGCCGAGAACGCCCTGCGCCGCGAGGCCGAGCGCCGCCATCTGCGCCTGACCTGCGTCGGCCGAGTAACCGAGGGCAGGGGGCTGTCGGCGCGCTATCTGGGCCAGGTCATCACCCCGACCCGCACCGGTTGGACCCACGGCTGAGGGCAACGGAATCCTAACGGGACCAGGCCAGACTGCCGCCATGAACCGCCGCGCCCTGATCCTCGCCGTCGCCGGCGCCGCCCTGTCGGGGTCGGCGCTCGCTTCGCCGTCGGCGGAAACGCCCGCCCAGCCGGCGAGCTTCAACCTGACCGGGGTGGGCCTGCCGATCATCGTGGGCGGTCGCGTCCGAAACTACATCTTCGTGGTGCTGAAGCTGCATCTGGGCCAGGGCCACGCCCTGGATGCGGTGAGGGCCAAGGAGCCCTATCTGCGCGACGCCCTGGTCCGCGCCGGGCACCGCACGCCCTTCGTCCTGGCCAACGACTGGAACCAGGTGGACCCCGAGGCCCTGAGCGCCAGCCTGATCCGCTCGGCCGACGCCCTGATCGGCAAGGGCGCGATCGCCCGTGTCGAGGTCGTCAGCCAGGCCGCGCGCCGCCGCACGACCGTTCGCGCCGTCTAGAAGAGCGCTGTTGCGCCACGGCTCTGCTTTTGGCACGATTTAGCCGCAATTCCCGAGGGGCGTGAATTTGCGTCCGTAAGCGCACGGGGGGACCGGAAGGCGGCCGAGAGGCGACAACGCCCGTAGCGCAGCCCATGGATCCGCGCGTCTAGTTGCATAGGGCTTGGAAACGCCATGACGTCATATCTTTGGCTGGTCATCGCGGCCGGCGCTCTGGGGGTGCTTTACGGCACCGTCCAGACCGCCGTCCTGATGAAGGCCGACAGTGGTAATGAACGGATGCGTGAGATCGCCGCGGCGATCCAGGAAGGGGCATCCGCCTATCTGAAGCGTCAGTACACAACGATTGGCATTGTAGGGGTCGTGATCTTGGTCGCGGCCTTTTTTCTTATCGGAACATGGGCGGCGCTGGGCTTCCTGATCGGCGCGGTCCTGTCGGGCGCGGCGGGCTATGCGGGGATGCTGATCTCCGTTCGCGCCAACGTCCGCACGGCCCAGGCCGCGTCGCAGAGCCTGTCCAAGGGCCTGGACCTGGCCTTCCGCTCGGGCGCCATCACCGGCATGTTCGTGGCGGGCGGCGCGCTTCTGGGCGTGTCCGGCTACTACGCCTTCATGACCCAGGGGCTGGGCCACGTCTCGACCAGCCGCGAGGTCATCGACGGCCTGGTGGCGCTGGGCTTCGGGGCCTCGCTGATCTCCATCTTCGCGCGACTGGGCGGCGGCATCTTCACCAAGGGGGCCGACGTCGGCGGCGACATGGTGGGCAAGGTCGAGGCCGGCATCCCTGAGGACGACCCCCGCAACGCCGCCACCATCGCGGACAATGTGGGCGACAACGTCGGCGACTGCGCCGGCATGGCCGCCGACCTGTTCGAGACCTATGCCGTCACCACGGTGGCGACCATGGTGCTGGCGGCCATCTTCTTCCGCAACCAGCCCTATGTGGACGTGCTGATGCTGCTGCCGCTGGCGATCTGCGGCGTCTGCATCGTGACCTCGATCATCGGCACCTTCTTCGTCCGTCTGGGCAAGAGCGGCAACATCATGGGGGCCCTGTACCAGGGGCTGATCGTCACCGGCGTCCTGTCGTTGGGCGCGGTCTGGTGGGTGATCAACCAGCTTCTGCCGGGGGCGGTCGAAACCTCGGGCGGGCTGCTGATCCAGCCGATGAACCTGTTCTGGGCGGGCGTCGTCGGCCTGCTGGTCACGGCGGCCATCGTGGTGATCACCGAATACTACACCGGTACGGGCTTCCGGCCGGTGAAGTCGGTGGCCAACGCCTCCGTCTCAGGGCACGGCACCAATGTGATCCAGGGGTTGGCCATGTCGCTGGAGGCCACGGCGCTGCCGGCTCTGACCATCATCGTGGGCATCGTCGCAGCCTTCCAACTGGCGGGTCTGTTCGGCATCGCCATCGCCACCACCACCATGCTGGGCGTGGCGGGGATGATCGTGGCGCTGGACGCCTTCGGTCCGGTCACGGACAACGCGGGCGGCATCGCCGAGATGGCGGGTCTGCCGCCTGAGGTCCGCGTTTCGACCGACGCCCTGGACGCCGTGGGCAACACCACCAAGGCCGTGACCAAGGGCTACGCCATCGGTTCGGCGGGTCTGGGGGCGCTGGTCCTGTTCGCCGCCTATGTGGAGGACCTCAAGTTCTTCGCTGCCGAGGCGCAGCCGGGCAGCTTCTTCCACGGACTGGGCGCCGTCGCCTTCGACCTGTCCAACCCCTACGTCGTGGTCGGCCTGCTGTTCGGGGGGCTGCTGCCCTTCCTGTTCGGCGGCCTGTCGATGACGGCCGTGGGGCGCGCCGCCGAGGCCGTGGTGGCTGAGGTTCGGCGTCAGTTCCGCGAGAACCCAGGCATCATGACCTTCCAGACCAAGCCCGAATACGGCCGGGCGGTCGACATTCTGACCAGCGCGGCCATTCGCGAGATGATCGTGCCGTCGCTGCTGCCGGTGCTGTCGCCGATCGTCCTGTTCGTCGTCATCCTGTTCATCCAGCCGGACAAGGCCAACGCCTTCGCCGCCCTGGGGGCCATGCTGATGGGGGTGATCGTGACGGGTCTGTTCGTCGCCATCTCGATGACCTCGGGCGGCGGCGCCTGGGACAACGCCAAGAAGGTGATCGAGGAAGGTTTCACCGACAAGAACGGCGTCGTCCACGGCAAGGGTTCTGAAGCGCACAAGGCCGCCGTCACCGGCGACACCGTGGGCGATCCCTACAAGGACACCTCCGGCCCGGCGGTGAACCCGATGATCAAGATCACCAACATCGTGGCGCTTCTGCTGCTGGCGGTGCTGGCGAGCGGCAAGATCGTCTGACGGCGCTTTGCTGAAACTGAAAACGCCCCGGAGAGCGATCTCCGGGGCGTTGTCTTTGCGCCCTATGCTCGCGACGCGGTCGTTCGCGGCTTGAGGGCGCCTGTTTGCAGGGCCGCCTAGTCCGGGCGGCGCTGGCCGGGGACGTCGTCCTCGGTACGCGGCAGTTGGCCGCGGCCGACGTTGCCGAGCAACTGTTCGAGGATGGTCAGCTGGCGTCCGCGGGTCGGGGTCTCGCGACGCTCCATGGCGATCTGGCGGCCGTCTTCCAGCCCCAGGGTGCGCACGTTGGCGACCTTTTCGTCGCCCTCGGCGAAGGTGATTTCCGTGACGGTCCGCTGCGACACCTGAGGCTTGTTGTAGGTGTAGCGCTGCGTCGTCTGGGTCAGGTAATACCAGACGTTGTCGCTCTCGAAGGTCGAGGTCGTGGAGGGCGTGCCCAGCTTGGCCAGAACGGTCTCGCGGGTGTCGACGCCCACTTCGACGTCCTGAGGCTTGGCGTCCACGGCCTGGAAGCCCTGGGTGGCGACGACGGGGGCGCAGGCGCCCGCAGCGGCGGCGAGCGAGGCGGCGATGATGAGCGACGTAAAACGGGGCATCGGCGATGGGCCTCTAGGAACAAGGTCTTTGACCTAACCGTCGCTGCGTCCTAGTGCAACGGCGCGGCGGAAAAGGGGCCGTGAAATCCTATGTTCAAGACACTCTTCAGACGACAGACGCAAGAGCGCCAGGCGCAGGGCCTTTACGCCCTGGCCGTGGAACAGGCGCGCCAGCCCGATTTTTACGCCCGCCTGGGGGTGGCTGATCGAATCGACGCGCGGTTCGAACTCTACACCCTGCATGTCCTTCTGCTGTTCGTGCGGATGAAGGGCGAGGGCGAGCGTGGGGCCGATCTGGCTCAGAAAATGTTCGATACCTATGTCTCGGCCCTGGACAATGTGCTGCGCGAGTTGGGCGTCGGCGATGTGTCGGTCGGCAAGAAGATGCGCAAGCTGGGCGAAGCTCTCTATGGCCGGATGAGCGCCTATGAGAAGGCGCTGCGCGATGGCGACCGTGACGGCTTCCAGGCCTCGATCGCACGCAATGTGTTCGAGAGCGACGATCCCGCAGCCGGCGCTGAACTGACCCGCTATGCGCTGGAATCGCACGAACGCCTGGCGCGTCAGCCTATTTCCGCCGTGGAAAAGGCGCCGGACTGGGCCATGATCGTCGCATGACGATTCCCGCCCTGCCTTACAGCGACCCCGTCCGCCTGCATCAGATCGGCGCGGGTCTGTCCCGGCGACTGGAGCCGGACGCCGAAGCGCGTCAGCGCATCGCGCGCGCGCTGAACCTGAAGTCGCTGAATCGTTTCGAGGCGGATCTGGAAGTGACGGCCACGGTGTCGGGCTGGCGCCTGACGGGACGAGTCGTGGCTGACGCCGTTCAATCCTGCGTGCTGACGCTGGAGCCCCTGCCGGTCCACATCGACGAGCGGTTCGAGATCAATCTGGTAGAGGCCCTAGATACGCCGCCTTCGGAAGAGGGCGAGATCGATCTGGAGCTGGACGACAATTCTCCCGACGTGGTCGAGAACGGCCAGATCGACCTGGGCCAGTACGCCGTCGAGCAGTTGGCCCTGCATCTGGACCCTTACCCGCGCAAGGAAGGCGCCGTCTTCGAGCAGCCGCCGGAGCCGGGCGAGATTTCCCCTTTCGGCGTGCTGAGGACCTTGAAGCCGGGCGACTCCGACAAGAGTTGACCTAAGGGCGCCCCGGTTGCATCCACAGGGTGCGACATTTGCGTCTGTACGCCCTAACATTGAAGCGCCGCGACAAGACGGCGACGGAGTCGATTTCCACTTGGCATCATCCACACTGATTTCGCTCGACGCCATGGGGGGCGACCACGGTCCCGCCGTCGTGGTCGGCGGCGTGAAGGCCTATTATTCCCTGTATGGGGGCGACGGCGTGCGCTTCCTGCTGCATGGCGACGAGGCGGCGATCCGCGCAGAGATGGCGCGCCTGCACGTCTCGGACGACCTTTGCCAGGTCCGGCACACCGACAAGGTCGTCGCCATGGACGAAAAGCCGGCCCAGGCCATGCGCCGGGGCAAGGGCTCGAGCCTGTGGAACGCGATCGAGGCGGTCAAGACGGGCGAGGCCCAGGGGCTGTTTCCGCCGGCAACACCGGCGCCCTGATGGCGATCTCCAAGCTGATCCTGCGCATGGCGGTCGACGGGCTGGAGCGCCCCGCCATCGTCGCCAGCTGGCCGACCAAGCGCGGCGTCACCGCCGTTCTGGACGTGGGCGCCAACATCGGCAGCGATGCGCGCCAACTGGTCGAGTTCGCCATCATGGGCGAGGCGTTTCAGGCGGCCGTGCATGGGGTGGAAAGACCGACGGTCGGCCTTCTGAACGTCGGCTCCGAAGAGATGAAGGGCCATGAAGAGGTGCGCGAGGCTCACGCCGTCCTGCGCACCGACGCCGTGCCGGTGAACTACACCGGCTTCGTCGAGGGGCACGACATCGCCGCCGGAACGGTCGATGTCGTCGTTACCGACGGCTTCACCGGCAATGTCGCCCTGAAAACCGCCGAGGGCACGGCCCGCTTCATCTCGGGCCTGCTGAAAGAGGCGCTGACCTCGGGTCCTCTGGCCAAGCTGGGCGCCCTGATCGCCATGCCGGCCCTGAAGAAGATGGCGCGCCGCATCGATCCCAGCAGCGTCAACGGCGGCCCCTTGCTGGGCCTGAACGGCATCGTCGTGAAAAGCCACGGCGGCGCCACGGCCGAGGGCTATGCAAACGCCATCCGCGTGGCTGTCGAACTGGCCCGCAGCGACTATCTGACCAAGGTCAGCGCCAATTTCGCGCGTCTGGCGGCGGCCATGGACGAGACGGCGCCCGCCGTCATGGGAGAGACCGAACAGTGAGCGTCATCCGCAGCGTCGTTACCGGGGTTGGCTCCTTCCTGCCTGAGCAGGTCGTCACCAACGCCGACCTGACCAAGATCGTCGACACTTCCGACGAATGGATCATCGAGCGCACCGGCATCCGCCAGCGCCACAAGGCCCGCGACGACGAGCCGACCAGCGACCTGGCGCTCAAGGCCGCCGAGCGCGCCCTGGCCGACGCCGGCAAGACGGCGGCGGACGTCGATCTGATCATCGTCGCCACCACGACGCCGGACCAGACCTTCCCGGCCACGGCCGCCATCGTCCAGCGCAAGCTGGGCGCGCCGGTGGGCATCGCCTTCGACGTCCAGGCGGTCTGCTCGGGCTTCGTCTACGCCTTGAGCGTGGCCGACGGATTCGTCGCGCGCGGTCAGGCCAAGTGCGCCCTGGTCATCGGCGCCGAGGAAATGACAAAGCTGATGGACTGGACGGACCGCACCACCTGCGTCCTGTTCGGCGACGGCGCCGGGGCCTTCGTGCTGGAGCCGGGCGAGGGGCGGGGGACCAAGGACGATCGCGGCGTGCTGGGCTTCGCCCTGCGCTGCGAGGGCGCCAAGTCGGACATGCTCTATGTCGACGGCGGCCCGGCCACGACCGGAACGGTCGGCCACCTGCGGATGCTGGGCAACCAGGTCTTCCGTCACGCCGTGGTCAACATCGCCGAAGCCATCACCGCCGCCGCCCAGGTCGCGGGCGTCGACATCCCCGAGATCGACTGGTTCGTGCCGCACCAGGCCAACCAGCGCATCATCAAGGGCGTGGGCGACCGTCTGGGTCTGGACGAGGGCAAGGTGATCTCGACCGTGGCCATGCACGCCAACACCTCGGCCGCCTCCATCCCCCTGGCGATGGACGTCGCGATCAAGGATGGCCGAGATCAAGAAGGGCGATCTGGTCCTGGTCGAGGCCATGGGCGGCGGCCTGACGTGGGGCGCGTGCGCCTTCCGGTTCTAGATTCGCATTGAGGACTTTGATTTCCGGCCGTTTTGCCCTTCAATGCCCCGCCGATTGATTGCGGGGAGATGCAAGTGGCCGGACATCACACCCTTACCCGGGCGGATTTGTGCGAAGCGGTCCACGAGGAAGTCGGGCTGTCCCGACAGGAATGCTCTGGACTGGTCGAGCGCACGCTGGACCTGATCGTCGACTCGCTTGAGCAGGGCGAGACGGTCAAGCTGTCGGGGTTCGGCGTCTTCCAGGTCCGTGAAAAACGCGCCCGCATGGGCCGCAACCCCAAGACCGGCGAACCGGCCGCCATCAACCCCCGCCGCGTCATCAGCTTCCGCGCCTCCCAGATCATGAAGAGCCGGGTGCACGACGCCGTCGTCGAGACCTGAGATCCTTGGCCAAAAGCCCCAAAGCCTTCCGCACCATTTCTGAAGCGGCCGATGAAGTCGGCGCCCCCCAGCATGTGCTGAGGTTCTGGGAGACCAAGTTCGACTTCGTCGTCCCGGTGAAGCGGGCGGGCGGGCGCCGTTTCTATCGCCCCGACGACGTCATGGTGCTGAAGGCCGTCCGGCGCCTGCTGCATGACGAGGGGCTGACGATTCGCGGCGTTCAGCGTCTGGTGCAGGATCAGGGCCTGGCGCGGCTGACGGCCTATGCCGATCCCGCCGCCACGCTGGAGATCGATTCGGGCGATCGAGCTGAAACGGCGTTGGAAGCGGCGGTGACGCCGGCGGCTTCGGCGCGTCTCGAGGCCGTGTTGAGCGACCTTGAGGGGGCCAGAGCCCGGTTGGAGGCCGTTCTGCGCCGATAAGGCGGAAGTTGTTGTCGATAGAGTGTTTTAGGGTTTGCGGAGCACCGAACCGCCGTCTATAGGGAGCGCCTTCGGAGCGTGGCGCAGCCTGGTAGCGCACTTGACTGGGGGTCAAGGGGTCGCAGGTTCGAATCCTGTCGCTCCGACCATTTGCTGAGGGTTACTCAGCAGGCTGAAACGGCCGGTGAGGGAAACCTCGCCGGCCGTTCTGCTGTTCAGGCTTTCGTTCTGTCGTCCGGCGCGCGCTCGGCCCAGCGAAGCAGGGGGATGAGCGGCACGCCCCAGCCGATCCCCGCTACGGCGAAGAAGATCAGGTCGATCCACCAGGCGTCAGGCAGGTGGTCGTGCAGAGTCACCGCGCCCCACACCCAGAAGGCCAGGAAGCCGATGACGCCGAGGGTGGCGATGAAGCGGCGGGCGCGAGGCGGCATCAGCGTTTGCTCCGGAACAGGAAGAAGGCGACCAGACCTATGACGACAGCCGCGAAGGCCCAGGGAAGCCATTCCCAGTCGGCCAGGGTGGCGACGGCGAAGACGCGGATCGCCAGGAAGGCCCCGCAGGCGGCGCTGACCAGGGCGACCAGAATCGTCCCGCCCAGGCCGCGACGGCCCGTCAGCAGATCGGCGATCCAGGCCAGGCCCAGGGCCCCGGCCAGGGCGATGGCGATCTCGATATATTGCACCGGTCGGCGCTCCCTAGAATGTTGTGCGACGCTTTGACGTAGAAACCGACTCGATCTTGCCTCGCGGGAGGGGCATATCCCTCGGTTCCGCCGCCCGCGAAAGAGGCGGCAAGCATATCGGGGCGAACGGCAGGCGTCGAATGAAGCGTATTGGTGAACTGGACCGCAGCCGCGCGGTGGCGCTGTGGCTGTTTTTCTGCGCGACCCTGGTGTTCGCCATGGTGGTGGTCGGGGGCGCGACGCGGCTGACCGGCTCGGGCCTGTCGATCACGGAGTGGAAGCCGATCATGGGCGCTCTGCCGCCGATGAACCACGCCGACTGGGTCGAGGCGTTCGACAAGTACAAGGCCATCCCCCAGTACGTTGAAGTCAACGCCGGCATGAGCATGGCGGAGTTCCAGTACATCTTCTGGTGGGAGTGGGCGCATCGGCTGCTGGGACGTCTGATCGGCGTGGTCTTCGCCGTGCCTTTCGTCCTGTTCCTGGCCTTCCGCGTCCTTCCGCGCCGTCTGATCGCGCGCTGTGCGATCCTGCTGGCCTTGGGCGGCCTGCAGGGGCTGATCGGCTGGTGGATGGTGTCCAGCGGCCTGGCCGAGCGCGTCGACGTGGCGCCGGAGCGGCTGGCGACCCATCTGGGTTTGGCCTTCCTGATCTTCGCCGGCCTGATCTGGACGGGGCTTGAGGCCTGGTCCGGCTCTGACTTCACGCGCGCGCCGCGCGGATGGAGCTGGGGCGCGGGTCTGTTGCTGGGCGGCGTCTTCTTCCAGTGCCTGCTCGGCGGCCTAGTGGCCGGGGCCAAGGCGGGCATGATCTACACGGACTGGCCGATGATGAACGGCGCCCTGTTTCCGCCGGTCGCTTGGGGGCAGGGGGCGCTGACCTTCCTGCACGATCAGGGGCTGGTGCAGTTGAACCACCGGATCGGCGCCTATGTGCTATTGTTTGCTGGCACCTTCTATGCCGTCCAGGCCCTGCGCGGGCGCCTGGGCGAAGGGCTGGGCGCTTCGGCCCTGGTGCTGGCGAGCGCGCTTTGGCTGCAGGCGGGGCTGGGCGTTCTGACGCTTATCCACGCGGTGCCGGTGACCCTGGGCGTGCTGCACCAGGCTGCGGCGGCGCTGGTGCTGGCGGCGGCCACGGTCAATCTGTGGCTGGTGCGGCGTTCACGTCCGAGGATGTTCGTCTCGGGGCTGCGCTAAGAAAAAGGCCGCCTTCCTCGCTCAGGAAGGCGGCCTTTTCAATTGTGCGAGGGAAGCCCTCTAGCCGATCTTCACCCGCGTGGCGGATTCCGGCAGGTCCTCGCCGAAGGCGCGCTGATAGAATTCGGCGATGGTCGGCCGCTCCAGTTCGTCGCACTTGTTCAGGAAGGTCAGGCGGAAGCTCAGGGCCACGTCGCCGTCGAAGATGATGGCGTTCTGGGCCCAGGTGATGACCGTGCGCGGCGACATGACGGTCGAGATGTCGCCGTTCATGAAGGCGTTGCGGGTCATGTCGGCGACGCGGACCATGGCGGCGATGCGACGCTTGCCCTCGGCGTCGTTCCACTCAGGCACCTTGGCGGCGACGATCTCGGCTTCGACGTCGTGGTCGAGATAGTTCAGCGTGGTGACGATGTTCCAGCGGTCCAGCTGCGCCTGATTGATCTGCTGGGCGCCGTGATACAGGCCTGTGGTGTCGCCCAGGCCGACGGTGTTCGAGGTGGCGAACAGGCGGAACCATTTGTTCGGACGAAGGACGCGGTTCTGGTCCAGCAGGGTCAGACGCCCTTGCGCCTCCAGCACGCGCTGGATCACGAACATGACGTCGGGGCGGCCTGCGTCATATTCGTCGAACACCAGGGCCACCGGACGTTGCAGCGCCCAGGGCAGGATGCCTTCGCGGAACTCGGTGATCTGCTTGCCGTCCTTCAGGACGATGGCGTCCTTGCCGATCAGGTCGATGCGGCTGACGTGGCTGTCCAGATTGACGCGAACCAGGGGCCAGTTCAGGCGGGCGGCCACCTGCTCGATGTGGGTCGACTTGCCGGTGCCGTGGTAGCCCTGGACCATCACGCGGCGGTCATAGGCGAAGCCTGCGCAGATCGCGATCGTGGTCTGGGGATCGAAGCGATAGGACTCGTCGATCTCCGGCACATGGCTGTCGCGTGTCTCGAAGGCGGGCACGAGCATGTCGGAATCGACGCCGAACGCCTCTCTGAGCGTGACCTTGCGGTGCGGTTCCAGGGTGACGAGCGGATCGGGGGAGGCGTCGAGCGGAGAGGTCATGGCCATCCACCTAGCGCCCTCGCGCGCGCGGCTCAACACGCGCGAGGGGCCGGATGGATTATTCGCCCTGGGCCGGTCGCCTATTCCGCCGACAGGTCTACGTCGACGTTGCCGCGCGTGGCGTTGGAATAGGGGCAGACCTGGTGCGCCTTCTGGATCAGGTCGTCGATCACCGCGCGATCCAGTCCATGGTCCGACACCCGCAAGGCGACATCGAGGTTGAAGCCCTCGCCTCGGGTGTTCTTGCCGAAGCCGATCCCCGCCGAAACCTTGGTGTCAGGACCGACGGGCGTACCGGCCTTGCCCGAGACCAGCCGCAGGGCGCCCAGGTAGCAGGCCGCATAGCCCGTGGCGAAGAGCTGCTCGGGGTTGGTCCCGTCGCCGCCCTTGCCGCCCATTTCGGTCGGAACGGACAGGCGAACATCGATCTTGCCGTCGTCGGTGGCCGATCGGCCTTCATCGCGGCCTCCGCCGGAGGCGGTTGCGTGCGCGCGATACAGAACTTCCATCTGTGGACTCCTTATCCCCAGCCTGGGGATGAACAGGGGGATGACGAAGAGGCAACGTCTTTCAGAAACAACGGTTCTGTGATTCGGGAATTCGGCAGGAGGGTGTTAACAATTGGGCATCGCTCCCGTCGGGGGAGAGGGACATGGAAACGCACACGCAATATTTTTGCTATGTCTATGACGCGCCCGGAAGGACGCCTCAGATGTTTCCCCTGGAAGCCGACAGCTTTACGGAGGCGGTCCAGGAAACGCAGCGCATGATGCTGGACGAGACCGGGGCCGAGGTCTTTGCCGAAATCTGGGATTCCTCGGCCGTCGATCAGTCCATGACCCGCGTCGACGCCTTGCCGGGCGAGGGCGGCCTGTTGAGAACGCTCAGGCGTGACCGGCCTTTTTCAAGGTTTTCCAAGCCTTGATGACGCTCTGAAGCTTGGCTTCCGCGCCGCGATCGCCGCCGTTGGTGTCCGGGTGGAAGCGCTTGAGCATCTCATGATAGCGCGCCTTGATCGCGGCCTTGTCGGCGCCGGGCTCGAGACCCAGGTCGGTCAGGGCGGCGCGCTCCAGCTTGCCCAGCCGATGACTGGGATCGTCCTGCACCGGGCCCTCGGCGTGAACCCGCCGACCGAACAGGCCGAAACTGTCGCGCCATGAACCGGTTCCGGAATTGTTGGCCGTGCCGAATTTGGCGGCGAAGGCGGCGGCCTCGCGCGTCTGCGGTCCGGCCTTCATCTGCCAAGTGGGGCGGCCGCCGGTCATGGCCTCGTTTTCCTGGGCGGCGCGAATCTGGCCTTCGTTCATGCCGGCGTAGAAATTCCAGCTCTTGTTGTACTGGGCCGCATGCGCCTGACAGAAGTCATAGAATTCGTTCAGCTGCTCGCGCGATTTGGGCGCGCGGGCCGTGGCCGGCCGGGTGCACTCCGCCCATTCGCAGGCCTTCTCGCCAGGCTTGAGGCGCAGGACATCCTCCGCCGCTTCCTGTTCATCGTCGGAACGCGGCGGCTTGACCCGAATGTCGGTGAAGCGAGGCTTGTATTGAAAAGACGCAGACATCGCCCGAAGTGTAGGGCCGAATTGGTCAGCTTCAAGGAGTCCCTATGTCTGAAGGCCCGATCGCGACGGTTATGCGCGGAAAACTGACGGCGGCCTTCGCGCCGGTGCGCCTGGAACTGGAGGATGACAGCTGGAAGCACGCGGGCCACCATCATGAAGGCGGCATTGACGCCCAGGACGGCGGGGAAAGTCATTTTCAGCTGACCATCGTATCCGACGCCTTCGTCGGCCAGACGCGCGTGGCCCGACAGCGCGCCGTCAACGCCGTGCTGAAGGAGGAGCTGGCCGGTCCGGTGCACGCCCTTTCGATCCGGGCGCAGACGCCGCAGGAAGCTCAGGCCTGACGCCGGCCGTCGCCGTTGATAATTCGGATTACGTAGTTATCCGCATTCATATCGTCTTAGAACCTTTCATTCTAGCGTCCGCACCCGAAGCATTTTGGAGCGAGCGGGGGCGTCGCGATGGTTGGATCTGACGGGTTTGCGAAGGGGATAGATGGGGCGCAGGCGCCGGGCGAAGCGGCCCAGGCCCTGACCGCCATCCTGCAAACCCACTATCTGCGCTATCTCATTATCGTCAGCTGGGCGTTGGGGCTGATTGCGACGGTCGGTCTGGCGCATGGCTTGCTTTGGTTCGTCGCGACCCTGGCCGCAGGCGCCTTGCGCGGCGAGGTCGAAAAACGCGTCAGCCAGAGCGCAGGCGCCGGTTGGGGGCTGGTGTTCCCGGCGGTGGCGACCGCCACCACGGCGATCTGGGCCGTGGCGCCCCTGCTGGCGTGGTTCTCGCCGTCGGCGTTTGGGCGCGAACTGGCCATCGCCCTCCTGATATCGGGCTATGTCCTCGTGTTCGCCCAGCTGAGGAATTCGCCCCGGCAGGCTATTCTCATCTCCTCTCCCTATGGCGCGGCGGCGGCTATCATCGGGGCCAGCCTGATCGGCGACCCCGTCTTCTGGCCCTTTGTCGCCCTGGCGCCGTTCACGGCCGCCAGCCTTTTCGTCCTTGTGACGATGACCATGCTGCGCGAGGAGCGGATACGCGCCTTCCAGGAGCATCAGGCGCATCTCATCGAGGAGTTGGAGGCTGCGCGCGACAAGGCCGATGCGGCCAATGAGGCCAAGTCCAACTTCCTGGGCGTCATCTCCCATGAACTTCGCACGCCGATGAACGGGGTGCTGGGCGCGGCGCAACTGCTGAGCGCGACGCGGCTGGAAGGGGCGCAGCGCGAGTATCTGGCGATCATCCGCAACTCGGGCGACAACCTGCTGAGCCTGCTGAACGACATCCTCGACATGACCAAGATCGAGGCCGGGCGCATGAATTTCGAGACGGTGGACATCAATCTGGAGGATCTGCACCGTCGCATCATCGGCCCGTTCGAGGCCCAGGCCGAGGCCAAGGGTCTGGACTTCGTGACCGCCTTCGAAGGCGACATTCCCGCCGTGGTGCGCGGCGATCCCTTGAGGGTCTGCCAGGTGGTGCAGAACCTCCTGTCCAACGCGGTCAAGTTTACGGATCAGGGCGCCGTTCGTTTCGTCACCCGAGGGCGACGCGTTTCAGAACGCCGCGTGACCTTTGAATTCGCCGTCATCGACAGCGGCGCCGGCATCTCCCAAGCCGACATGGAACAGTTGTTCCAGCCCTTCACCCAGTTGGACGCGTCCTCGACACGGCGGTTCGGCGGCACCGGGCTGGGGCTGACGATCTCGCGCCGTCTGGCCAACATCATGGGGGGCGACATTTCCGTGACCTCCAGCCCGGGCGAAGGCTCCACCTTCACCTTCGTCGTCGAGGGCGAGGTGGTCGCCTGGCGCGCGGCCGAAGCTGCGACGCCAACCGAGGGCGATGTCGCCGTGGGCGACGGCATGGAGGTGCTGGTGGTGGAGGATCACCCCGTCAACCGCATGATCCTGGAAGCCTGGATGGCTTCCACCGGGCGGCGCAGCAGCATCGCTGAAAACGGTCAGGAAGCCGTCGACGCCGCTCGGGATCAGCGGTTCGATCTGATCGTCATGGACGTCAACATGCCGGTCATGGACGGCTTGGCGGCGACGCGCCTGATCCGTGAAGGGGGAGGGGCCAACGCCGAGACGCCCATCGTGGTTCTGTCGGCCTCGGCGCGGAACGAGGACCATGAAGCCGGGCTGGCGGCGGGCGCTGACGCCTATCTGAACAAGCCGATCGATTTCCGCAGCCTGTCGGCCCTCATGGCGCACGCCAAGGGCGGACGGACGGCGCTTCGCCGCTTGATGGATCAGGAAGCGGAGGCCGCCTGATCACGCGGCGCATGGGCCGGGAGCGACGACCGTCGAGGGAGCCAGGCGCTCTCTTCGTCGTTGTGCAGGGGAGCCTTGAGAGCTGGAGCCCGATTGCGTCCCTTCGCCGAATTGCTGGATCGCCTGTCGCTGACGACCTCGCGCAACGCCAAGCTGGTGTTGCTGCGCGACTATCTGAAGGCGACGCCCGACCCTGATCGCGGCTGGGCGCTGGCGGCCCTAACCGGCGAGTTGAGCTTCACGGCGGCCAAGCCGGCCGTGATCCGCAAGGCCGTCGAGGCCCGGGTCGATTCCATCCTGTTCGGCTGGTCCTATGACTATGTGGGCGATCTGGCCGAGACGACCGCGCTGATCTGGCCGCGTGACCCCTCGCATCGCGCCAATCGGGAGCCAGATCTGGGCGAGGTGGTCGATGCCCTGCTTCGCGCCAACCGCGCCGACGCGCCCGTCCTGATCGAGGGCTGGCTGGATGCGCTGGAGCCCAAGGGGCGGTGGGCGTTGCTGAAGTTGGTGACGGGAGGGCTCCGGGTCGGCCTGTCCGCGCGTCTGGCCCGTACCGCCGTGGCGATGATGCGGCCGGCCGCCCTGACGGACCCGCCGAGCCCGCAAGGGCATGAGGCGGTCGAGCGCCTGCCGCCGATCACCGTCAGCGATGTCGAGGAGATATGGCACGCGCTGCAGCCCCCCTATCAGGATCTGTTCGCCTGGGTCGAAGGGCGGGCGGAGCAGCCCAGCGCGAACGCACCCGGCCGGTTTCGTCCTGTCATGCTGGCTACGGCCTTCGACGAAGGGCTGGATCTGCCGCGCCTGGACCCGGCGGACTTCCTCGCCGAATGGAAGTGGGACGGCATCCGGGTGCAGGCCGTACGCGAAGGCGGGCAGACACGCCTCTATTCCCGCACGGGGGATGAGATATCGTCCGCCTTTCCAGATGTAACGGCGGGTCTGGCCTTCGAGGGGGCCGTCGACGGCGAGCTTCTGGTCATACGCGACGGGGTGGTGGCGCCGTTCGGGGATCTGCAGCAGCGGCTGAATCGCAAGACGGCGAGCGCGAGGCTGATGCAGGACTATCCCGCGTCGATCCTGGCCTATGATCTTCTGTCCGATGGAGAAGAAGACCTGCGAGGCCTGCCCCTGATCGAGCGGAGGGCGCGACTGGAACGCCTGGCGGGGGAGCATGGCGGGCAGCGCCTGGGGCTGTCGCCGTTGTTGGCGCATGAGACCTGGGACGATCTCGCCGCTCTGCGCGCTGATCCGCCGGTCGGGGCCGCCGCCGAGGGCCTGATGCTCAAGCGCCGCGACAGCCTGTATGTTGCGGGGCGGCCCAAGGGACCCTGGTTCAAGTGGAAGCGCGACCCGCACGTCATCGACGCCGTGTTGATGTACGCCCAGCGCGGGCATGGAAAACGCTCGGGATTCTATTCCGACTACACCTTCGGCGTCTGGACCGATGAGGGCGCGCTGACGCCGGTCGGCAAGGCCTACTTCGGCTTCACCGATGAAGAGCTGAAGCAGTTGGACAGGTTCGTGCGTGATCATACGACGGACCGGTTCGGGCCGGTCCGCGCGGTCCGCGCCGAGCGCGATTTCGGTCTGGTGCTGGAGATCGCTTTCGAGGGACTGCAGCGTTCGACGCGTCACAAGTCGGGCGTCGCCATGCGTTTTCCGCGCGTCAGCCGCATCCGCTGGGACAAGCCCGCGCGTGAGGCCGACAGCCTCGATTCCGTCCTCGACCTGCTGGATGCGATCGAGCGAGGCGGCGGGCGAGTCAGCGCCGGCGAAAAAGCTTGAGCGGCGGGGCTTCCAATCGGCTGTACGTGCGTTAGACCCGGTTCATGCTCACGAAGTTTCAGCATAGTCCTGCCGCGTTCGCCGAGCCTCTGGCTCAGGCTGTGGCCGCCGGCGAGCAGAGGTTGAGCATCGACGCCGCCATCCTGGCCAAGGCCATGGATATGCTGGGCGATTTCGCCATCAACCTGACGGTGGCGGCCATCATTTTCGTCCTGACTCTCATCGCCGCGCGATGGGCCTCGGGCGCGGCGCGCAAGATTCTGGGGCGGACGCGGGTGGTGCGGCGCGACCCCACCGTGCTGGCCTTCATGGTGCAGATCGTCCGGGTCGTGGTCATCATCATCGGCATGATCGCCGTGTTGCAGCGGCTGGGCGTGCAGACGACCTCCATCATCGCCGTGCTGGGCGCCGCCTCCCTGGCCGTCGGTCTGGCGCTGCAGGGGACGTTGTCGAATGTGGCGGCGGGCGTGATGCTTCTGATTCTGCGTCCCTATCGCGTGGGCGAGGCCATCGACGTAGGCGGCGCCTCCGGCACGGTGCAGAAGCTGGACCTGTTCACCACCCAGCTGACGAACGCCAACAACCACAAGATCGTCATTCCGAACTCCAAGGTGCTGAGCGACGTGATCGTCAATCTGACGGGACAACGCACGCGCCGCATCGAGATCAAGTTCACCGTCGGCTATGGCGACAATCTGAAGGACGCCTGCGCGGTGCTGGCCTCGGTCGCGCGGGTCAACGACAGGGTGTTGCAGGAGCCGGCGCCATGGACGGGCGTGACAGGGCTGTTGGACAGCGCGGTCCAGATCACCCTGCATGCCTGGGTGAACAACGACGACTGGTGGCAGACACAGGCGGATCTGATGCAGGCGGGCAAGGAAGCCCTGGACGAGGCCGGCATCGAGATTCCTTTCCCGCACCAGGTCGAGGTGCCGGCAAGGGACGCCAAGTTCGCGCGGGTCGTCATGGCCCCTGTTCAGAGTGATGTGGCACCCGACGGAACGTCGGCCCAAGGGGGAGAATGAGCCGTGCGTTTTGATTTCGGTTCCGACAATACGGCGGGCATGGCGCCCTCGGCACTTCAGGCCATGGTCGCCGCCAACGCCGGGTTCGCGCGGGCCTATGGGGCTGATGATACATCGGCGCGCGCCGCCGATCTGATCCGTCAGACCCTGGATGCGGACGCCGAGGTGCGCTTCGTCTTCAGCGGTACGGCGGCGAACGCCATCGGCCTGTCGATGCTGGCGCGTCCCTACGAGGCGGTTCTGGCGCATCACGCGGCCCACGTCTGCACGGACGAGACGGGCGCGCCCGGCTTCTTCGGCCAGGGCGTCGGCCTGATCGGTCTGCCGGGCTATTCGGGCAAGATCGACGTAGCCGCCCTGTACGCTGCTCTGGAAGAGCCGGTCGTGGGCCATCGTCAGCCGGCGGCCGCGCTCAGCCTGACCCAGGCGACGGAATACGGCGCCGTCTATTCCGAGGAAGAGTTGCGCCATCTGATCGAGCCGTCCAAACGGGCGGGCTTGGGCGTGCACATGGACGGAGCGCGGCTGGCCAACGCCGTGGCCGCGGGCTTCGACCCCAAGGATATTCCGCGCCTGGGCGTCGATGTGCTGTCGTTCGGCGGGGCCAAGGCAGGGGCGCATTGCGTGGAAGCCCTGGTGATCTTCGACAAGGCGATGACGCGGCGGATCGACAACCGGCTGAAGCAGGCCGGCCAGACGGCGTCCAAGGGGCGGTTGCTGGCCGCGCCCCTGCTGGGGCTGCTGGAGTCGGGCGACTGGCTGGCTGGCGCCGCTCACGCCAATCTGATGGCTCAGCGCCTGGCGGACGGCATCGAGGCGAAGACGCCCTTCGTGCTGGCTCACCCGGTGGAGTCCAACACCGTTTTCGTGCGGATGCACGATGAAGCCCATGAGCAGCTGAATGCGGCAGGCTGGGCCTGCTATCAATTCGATGACGGTTCGGTGCGGTTCGTCTGTTCCTGGGCGACGGACGAGGCGTCGGTGGATGCCCTGATCGACGCCGTGGCGAGCCTGAACTGACGTGGCGAGCGCGTTTCGCCTCGGAGGCGTGATGGCGGCGAGGCGTGGCAATGCGTGGTGAGCGCTCGGGAAGACGCGGCGACGTCGCGGCCAAGGCGATGAACGCCGGCGTCGACGCCTCTCAGCAAGAGGCGCCGCCTACGTTCGAGGCGCTGAAAAACCTGATCGGCGTCGTGGCGCGTTCGGGCGCGCCGCAACTGCCCTGGCGGGTGGCCGGCGCGATCCTGCTGACCCTGGCGGGCAAGGGGCTGGGGGTCCTGGCTCCGCTGGTTCTGGGGGCGGCGGTCAACCATCTGGCGGCGGACCAGGGACCGGCGGCGTCCGTAGGCCTGGGATTCGCCGCCTTCGCCGTGGGTTGGGCGCTGGTCCGCTTCCTGTCGGCGGCGACGCCGCAACTGTCGGATGTGGTGTTCGCTCCCGTGCGGGCGGCCGCCCAGCGCAAGACGGCGGCCGAGACCTTCGCCCACGCGCTCAGCCTGTCGCTGGACTTCCACCAGACCAAGCGGTCCGGCGCCTTGTCTCGGGTGATGGACCGGGGTTCGCGGGCGGTGGACTTCCTGCTGCGCATCCTGATGTTCAACCTGGGCCCGACGGTGCTGGAGCTGGTGCTGGCGGCGGCGGTGCTGGGCGGCAAGTACGACTGGCGTTTCGGCGCGGTCGCCGTGGCCGTGGTGCTGGTCTATGCGGCCACGACCTTCGCCATGGCCAACTGGCGGCTGGAGCACCGGCGCGCCATGAACGCCGCCGACAGCGAGGCGGCCGGCCTGTCGGTCGACGCCCTGCTGAACTACGAAACCGTCAAATCGTTCGGGGCCGAGGGCCGTGCGGCCGAGGCCTATGACCAGTCGTTGGCGACCTATGTTCAGGCGTCGTTGAAGGCCAACACCTCCCTGGCCGCCTTGAACCTGATCCAGGGCCTGATCATGAACCTGGGCCTGGGCGTCATGGCGGTCATGGCCGGGTTCGAAGCGGCGGCCGGGCGCATGGGGCCGGGCGATGTGACGGCGGCCGTGCTGATCATGATCTCCCTCTATGCGCCGCTGAACATCCTGGGCTTCGCCTATCGGGAAATCCGACAGTCCTTCATCGACATGGAGGAGATGCTTAAGGTCACGCGTCAAGCGCCGCATGTGGCGGATGCGCCCGACGCCATCGATCTGCCGCGACCTGAAAGCGGCTGCGGGGCGGAGATCGTTTTCGACCATGTCGGTTTCCGGCATGACGCACGGGCGGCGGGGCTGGACGATGTCAGCTTCGTCACGCCGGCGGGCACCACCACGGCTCTGGTGGGACCGTCCGGGGCGGGCAAATCGACGATCGTCAAGCTGGCCCTGCGGTTGCTGGACCCGCAGGACGGGCGCGTGCTGATCGATGGGCGGGACGCGCGCAGTCTGACACAGGCGTCGCTACGGGCCGCCGTGGCCCTGGTGCCGCAGGACGTGGCCCTTTTCAACGACACCATCGCCGCCAACATCGCCTTCGCCCGCCCTGACGCGGACGAGGCGGCGATCTGGGCGGCGGCCGAAGCAGCGGAACTGGCGGACTTCATCCGCAACCTGCCCGAGGGCATGGACACGCGCGTCGGCGAGCGGGGGCTGAAGCTGTCGGGCGGCGAGCGGCAGCGCGTCGGGATTGCCCGCGCCCTGCTGGCCGACCCCTGCATCCTGATCCTGGACGAGGCGACCAGCGCGCTCGACAGCCGCACCGAGGCCGCCATCCAGAAGACGCTTCGCCGCGCCCGCACGGGCCGCACCACCCTGGTGGTGGCGCACCGCTTGTCCACCGTGGCCGACGCCGATCAGATCCTGGTGCTGAAGGCGGGCCGGATCGTCGAGCGCGGCGCCCATCATGAGCTGGTGGCGCGTCAGGGCGGGGAATATGCGGCTCTGTGGCGTAAGCAGACGCGCGGGGCGAAGACCCAGGCGAGCTAGGCCTCAGGCTCTCCGGAGCCCGGAACCTTGGCCTTCAGCATGTCTTTGAGGCTGTCCAGCACCTTGGCGCGGGCGTCGACGGCTTCGGGCGGCAGGGTCAGCAGCAGGCGCAGCGCCTGGGCGTGGACGGTGACGACGCGCCAGTCGAATGGGCGGTCTTCGGGCGCGGCGTCGATCAGATCGCACAGATTGGCCGCCGCCGCGCACAGGTCGTTGAGCTCGAACGGCCCGGCCGCGTCGATCACGGCGCTGGCGTGGGCGTAGGCCTGGTCCAGCGCGCCTTCGTCGACGCCGGTCGGAACGGGCAGGGCGGCCAGGGCCGTGACCTGCTGCTCGATGATCTCGCGGCTGCGGCTCTCATACCGCGCCAGATTGGCGCGAGCCTCGGTCAAGGCGACGCCGACGCTGACGCCGCCAGGCTGATCGACCAGGGTCGACAGGCGGCTGCGGCGCCGATTGTGGGTGATGACTGTCATAGCTCCACCGCCGCGCGGCGTTCTTTTTCAAAGGCGGTTCTTCGCCGTTCCTCGGCGCGACGTTCCGGACCTGGCCAGGGCTCGTTTCGGAAGCGGCGGTCGGGGCCGAAATAGTCGCCGACCTCCAGGAAGGGACGATTGTCTCTCGACACCCAGACGATGCGTTCCAGCAGAACGCCCGCGCTGAACGGCTTGGTGATCAGGAAGTTGGCGCCGCAGTCGCGGGCGTCCGACACCTTGGAGCGGCGTACGTGGGCCGCGGTCATGATGACCGGGCTGTAGGCGTTCGGATCCAGCCCCGAGCGGCGCAGCCAGCGCACGAACTCATACCCGCTCATGCCCGGCATCTCGCAGTCGACCAGGATGAGGTCGACCGGATGGTTCTGCAGGATGGCGATGGCCCCGGCCGCGCTTTCGCAGGCGTGGCGGACCTTCATGCCGAAACCGAGCAGGGCCTGGGCGGTCAGCTCCAGCGAAAACGGCGAATCGTCGATGACCATGGTCACCGCGCCGTCGAAGTTGAACACCGCGCTTTCGCGCAGGGATTCGCCGACCCCGTTCATGCCGCGCATGGAGGCCTGCCGAGGGTTGAGGAAGGAAACAGACCGAATCGCATGACGTCAGTTTCGGCGGCGCTGCGACGCCGCGCAATCGCGATCAGTCCTTGATCAACCCAGGCGGCCGATGGCGTAGAAGCGGTCGGCGCGTTGCTTCTTCAGCTGTTCAGCCGACAGGCCGGACATGGCGTTGAGCTCTTCTTCCAGAACCTGACCGACGTTGTGGATGGCCTTCTCACGATCGGCGTGGGCGCCGCCCAGGGGCTCGGGGATCACGCGATCGACGATCTTCAGCTCGATCAGATCGGGCGCGGTGATCTTCATGGCGTTGGCGGCGTCCTTGGCCCGCGTGCCGTCGCGCCACAGGATGCCCGCCGCACCTTCCGGCGAGATGACCGAATAGATGGAGTGCTCCAGCATCAGCACGCGGCTGGCGGCGGCGATGGCGATGGCGCCGCCCGAACCGCCTTCGCCGGTCACCGTGGCGATGGAGGGCACGCCCAGGGTCAGGCCGCGCTCGGTCGAGCGGGCGATGGCCTCGGCCTGGCCGCGCTCTTCAGCGCCCAGGCCCGGATAGGCGCCGGCGGTGTCGACGAAGGTCAGAACCGGCAGGCCGAACTGCTCGGCCATGTCCATCAGGCGGACGGCCTTGCGATAGCCCTCGGGGCGAGCCATGCCGAAGTTGTGGGTGATGCGGGTCTGGGTGTCGTGGCCCTTTTCATGGCCCATGATCACGACCGGCTGGCCGCGAAAGCGCGCCAGACCGCCCAGGATGGCCTGGTCGTCGCCGAACTGACGATCGCCGTGCAGCTCCACGAAGTCGGTGAACAGGCCGTCGACGTAGTCCACGAAGTGCGGACGCTGCGGGTGGCGCGCGACCTGGGTGCGCATCCACGGGTCCAGGTTGGCGTAGGCCTTGGTGCGCATGGCGTCGGCCTTCTTGCGCAGGGCGGCGATCTCGGTCTCGAACGATCCGCTGGTCGGCGCCAGCAGCGACAGCTCGGCGATCTTGGCGTCCAGCTCGGCGATCGGCTTTTCGAATTCGAGATAGTGCGTGGCCATAAGGCGTCCGTAGAGGAGGAAGCGCCGATGGCGCTACGGAAAGCGGCGGAACCTAGAGCGGGGAACGTTCCGGAGCAAGCGCGGGTTCAGTCGTCCTTCGCCAAGGGGTGGTTGGCGTGGACCACCTGGGACAGGCGATCCGTGGCGACGTGGGTGTAGATCTGGGTGGTCGAGATGTCGGCGTGACCCAGCAGGGTCTGCACCACGCGCAGGTCGGTGCCGCCTTCCAGCAAATGGGTGGCGAAGGCGTGACGCAGGACGTGGGGGCTGACGCGGGCCGGGTCGATTCCCGCTGTGACGGCCGCCTGATCCAGAAGCTGGGCGAACCGCCGCGGCGTCAGATGGCCGCTCTTTCCGTGCGAGGGAAACAGCCAGACGCTGTCCGGCGCATTCGGCTTTCGCGCGGCGTCGCGGGCGTCGAGCCAGACCTTGATCGCCTCGCGTGCGGCGGAGTTAAGCGGGGCCAGCCGCTCCTTGCCGCCCTTGCCGCGCACGATCAGATAGGCGGGATCTCGGCGCACGGCCTCGACCCTGAGCGCCAGCAGTTCCGACACCCGCAGGCCCGAGGCGTAGGCCATCTCGACCAGGGCGATCAGACGCAGCGCTGCTGTGCTGTCGGCGGCGCCGGCGGCGGTCAGCAGGGCCTCGATCTCGTCGCGGCCGAGGGTCTTGGGCAGGCTGCGGCCCTGTTTGGGCGCATCCAGGCGACGAGAGGGATCGTCGGCGCGCCAACCCTCGCCCAGGGCGAAACGATAGAACTGGCGTACGGAGGCGCGGCGTCGCGCGGCCGTGGCGGCGGACAGTCCGCGTCGCGACAGATCGGCGAACCAGGCCTCCAGAGCTTCCTGCGGCGCGCTCATCAGGCCGCCGGCGTCGCCCAGCCAGGTCTCTGCGTCCGCCAGATCGCGACCATAGGCGGCCAGCGTATGGGGCGAGGCGTCGCGCTCCACCGCCATCATCTCCAGAAAGGCTTCGATCTGCGGGGTCATGCGGCGTCAGGTCGTCTCTTCTGGCCAATCGTTGCTTGTGGGATGTGGAGCAGGGCGACGTCTGGTGTAGAGGGTATACGGACCATGCCTTCCGACGCCTCGCCTGATTCCTTCCCGCTGTCTTCGGTCCGCACCATAGCTCTGGTGGGGCTGATGGGCGTCGGGAAATCGACTGTGGGGCGCCGTCTGGCCGCGCGGCTGGGCTTGCCGTTCGCCGACGGCGATCAGGTGATCGAGGAAGCGGCGGGCATGACCGTCAACGAAATCTTCGCCACGCGCGGCGAGGCGGAGTTCCGTGCGGGCGAGGCGCGGGTCATGAAACGCCTGCTGGAAGGGCCGCCGATCGTGCTGGCGACCGGGGGCGGGGCTGTGCTCAACGCCGACACCCGCGCCCTGATGAAGCAGCACGCCGTCAGCGTCTGGATGCGGGCCGATCTGAAAGTCATCGCCGAGCGGGTGGGGCGACGCGATACGCGGCCGCTGCTGCGCAATCGCGATCCTCTGACAGCCCTGAACGACTTGGCCAAGGCGCGCTATCCCATCTATGGCGAGGCCGATCTGACCGTCGATGTGGGCGGCGGATCGCACGCTCAGGCTGTCGAGGCCATCCTGAAACAGTTGCGCCGGTTCGGACGGCAGGAGACCCAGTCATGACCACGACGATCCCGGTCGCGGGCGGCGCCTTCGCCCCCTATGAGGTGGTCGTCGGGCGCGGCCTGCTGAAGACGGCGGGGGCGGAGGTCGCGGCGCTGAAGCCGACGCGCGCCTTTATCGTCAGCGACGAGACGGTGGCGACGATTCACGGCGAGACGGTGCGCGCCTCTCTGGCGGCGGCGGGCGTGGCGACGGGGATCGTCACCGTTCCTGCGGGTGAAGCGTCCAAGTCGTTCGAACAGCTTGAGGCCGTGCTGGACCGGCTGCTGGCCGAGGGGCTGGACCGCAAGAGCATGGTGGTCGCGCTGGGCGGCGGCGTGGTGGGCGACCTGGCGGGTCTGGCGGCGGCCCTGTTCATGCGCGGCGTCGACTTCGTGCAGGTTCCGACCACCCTGCTGGCCCAGGTGGATTCCTCGGTCGGCGGCAAGACGGCGATCGACACCCCGCGCGGCAAGAACCTGATCGGCGCCTTCCACCAACCGCGCCGGGTGCTGGCGGACATCGAGGCCCTGGCCACCCTGCCGGTGCGGCAGGTGCGTTCGGGCTGGGCCGAGGTGCTGAAACACGGGCTGATCTGCGACGCGGCCTTCTTCGACTGGTTGGGCAATGAAGGTGCGGCGGGCGCGCAGGGCGATCCCGACGCGCTGGAACGGGCCGTGATCCGCTCTGTCGAGATCAAGGCCCAGATCGTCGGCGAGGATGAGAAGGAGGCGGGCCGTCGCGCCCTGCTGAACCTCGGCCACACCTTCGGCCACGCGCTGGAGGCTGAACTGGCGTTCGACGAGACCCTGACCCACGGCGAGGCGGTGGCGCTGGGCTGCGCCATGGCCTTCCGCTATTCGGCGCGCCAGGGGCTGTGTCCGGCGGCCGAGGCCGAGCGGGCCGAGGCGGGCATTCGCGCGGCGGGCCTGCCGACGCGATTGTCGGACGTGGAGCACGGTTTCGCCGCTGACACCCTGATCGCCCGCATGGCGGGGGACAAGAAGGCCGAGGGCGGGCGCCTGACCCTGATCCTGGCGCGGGCGGTGGGCGACGCCTTCACCGACAAGAACGTCGACGCGGAGGCGGTGCGCGCCTTCCTGATCGAAGAAGGCGCGGCGTGAAGCTGTCGCCGATCGTTCTGGAAGACGCCTTCGTGCGGCTGGAGCCGTTCAGCGAAGCGCTGAAGGAAGAGGTGAGGGCGGCGCTGGACTGTGACGCGGACGCCTGGAACGGCATGGTCGCCGCCGCCTATGGCCCGCATTTCGACGACTGGTGGGACGCGGCGCTGAGGGCGATGGCGGCGGGTTCGCGCATCGCCTATGCAGTCAGACGGCGCAGCGACGGGGCGGTCGTCGGCACGACCAGCCTCTATGAGATCAGGCCCGAGCATCGGCGCTGCGAGATCGGTTCGACCTTCTATCGACCCGAGGCGCGGGGCGGGCCGATCAACCCGGCGTGCAAGCGACTGTTGCTGGACTACGCCTTCTCGAACGGGGCGATCCGGGTGGAGATCATCACCGACGCCCTGAACGCAGGCAGCCAGGCCGCTATCCGCAAGCTGGGCGCGACCTTTGAAGGCGTGCTGCGCAAGCATAAGATCACCTGGACGGGCCGGGCGCGGGATACGGCTCAGTTCGCCATACTGGACGAGGACTGGCCCGAGGTGCGGCGGCGACTGGACGACCGGCTGGGGAGCCTCGCCTAGTCCACCGCGCGGCATTCGGTGGGGTCGCGGTCGGCGGCGGTCCAGGTGGCCATGACGCCCTTGCCGCGCAGTTCATAGCCCGAGGCGCGATACCAGATGCCGTCGGCGGCGCGCTCCTGGTACAGGTCGACCGCCTCGCCGCTGGAGTTGCGCACAGTCGCCATCTGGCGCGGATTGTCGAAGTCGACCGACAGACGTTCGGAATTGTTGCACAGGTAGACGGCGTGGACGACGCGGTTCAGGGCTCGGTCCTGAAGTTCGGCGCCGGTGCGTCGGCGCGCGGTTTGGGCCTCGACAGCGCGCTCGCGCACCTCTTCGCCATCTGTAGGGGCCTTGCGCGGTTCAGGGCCGCAGCCGGACAATAGAACCAGGGCGGCGATGGCGGGCCAGAGGATACGAGTCGGCAAGGGAGGCCCCTCTCAAGGTCAAGCTTGAAGGCTCAACGCCCTGCGTCGCCCGTCGTTCCTGTGCGGGATTTCCTGCGTGAGCGGAAGAAGCCGCGCAGCATGTCGGCCGCCGGATCGGCCAGGACGCCGCCCTCGACCTGTGGTCGCCAGTGGCAGGTCGGCTGGTCGAAGAAACGCCCGCCGTTGATGACGGCGCCGCCCTTGGGATCATCCGCGCCCCAGACCACGCGGCCGATGCGAGCGTGGCTGATGGCGCCCGCGCACATGGCGCACGGCTCCAGCGTGACATAGAGGGTCAGGTCGGTAAGGCGATAATTCTGCAACTTCGCCGCTGCATCGCGCAGGGCGATGATCTCGGCATGTGCGGTCGGATCATGGGCCGTAATGGGGCCGTTTTGCCCACGCCCAAGGACTTCGCCGGTCGTTTCATCGACAATTACCGCGCCGACCGGAACCTCGCCGGCTTCAGCCGCCGCTTGCGCCAGATCGAGCGCCATGCTCATGAACCGCTCATCATGGATCGCCATCCCAAAGACAACGACAAGAAGCCCCGCTCCCGTCAAGACGACGGCGCGCGCGGTCCCCGCAATTTCGCCGACAAGGGCCCGCGAAAGCCCTTTGACAAGGGCGGCAAGCCGGGCGGGAAGCCCCGCGACCGGGCCGAGGGTCGATCGGGCGGCAAGCCTGGGCCTGAAGCCAAGGCGCCGGAACGCACCGAACGAGATCGCCAAGGCCATGGCCCGCGCGGGCATCGCTTCGCGTCGCGAGGTCGAGCGGCTGATCGGTCTGGGTAAGGTGGCGGTGAACGGCCGCATCCTGGACACGCCCGCCGTGCTGGTGAAACGCGACGACAAGATCACCGTCGACGGCAAGCCTATCGGGGCCGCACAGGCGACGCGCGTCTGGCGCTATCACAAGCCTGCGGGCCTGATCACCAGCCACAACGACCCGGCGGGCCGCCCGACCGTGTTCGACGCCCTGCCCAGCGGCCTGCCGCGCGTGATCTCCGTCGGCCGTCTGGATCTGGCGACCGAGGGCCTGCTGCTGCTGACCAACGACGGCGAACTCAGCCGGGCGCTGGAACTGCCGGACACGGCCCTGGTGCGCCAGTATCGCGCCCGCGCGCGCGGCCGCATCACCCAGGCGCAGTTGGACAAGCTGAAGGACGGCGTCGTCGTCGACGGCGTGCGCTATGGCCCGGTCGAGGCCACCATCGACAAGGCCAAGGAAAAGGCCGAGGGCGAGAAGTCCTCGGCGAACCTGTGGCTCAGCGTCCAGATCACTGAGGGCAAGAACCGCGAGGTCCGCAAGGTGCTGGAGAGCGTCGGCCTGACGGTCAACCGCCTGATCCGCCTGGCCTATGGTCCGTTCCAACTCGGCACCCTGCCGGTCGGCGCGGTCGAGGAAGTCGGCCCGCGCGTAATCCGCGAGATGCTGGCCGATCATATCCGCCCCGAGAACCTGCCGACCGGCAACACGGTCGAGACGCCCGCGCCGGTTCCCGGCCGCCGCACCGGCACGCCGATCGTGCGCGGCAAGTCCGGCTCGGCCATGTCGGACCCGTCGCGCAAGCCCAGCCGTGTCCGCGCCGCCGAGACGGCTGCGGAAGAAGGCGCCGAGTTCGGCAAGCCCGCCCGCAAGGAAGGCTGGGCCAAGGCCAAGCCGAAATTCGAGCATTCCAAGACCTTCAAACCGCGCGCTCGTCCGGGCGAGGGTGAAGGTGCTGGGAACGATGACCGTCCGCGCCGCCCGTTCAAGCCGCGCGAACCGCGCGCGGACCAGTTCATCGACGACCGTCGCGGCCCGGCCAAGGGCGGCCGTCCGGGCGGGAAGCCTGGCAATAAGCCTTTCGGCCGCCCGAGCGGCGCCGGCGGGCGTTCCGATGCACGCTCGGGAGATCGTCCCGGTGGGCCTCGCAGCGGCGGCAAACCCTTCGGCGGCAAGCCTTCGGGCGGCGGCGGTCGCGGGGGCCCGCGCGGACGAGGCTGAAGACTCTGAACGGAAGCCAAGCCTTCGCCGGCGACCGCACCGGCACGACCGGCGCCGAGGTCGAGGTTCTCTACGCCGAGACCTGGACCCGGCGGGAGCGGGCGATGTGTTCGACCACGATCAGCACCACGATCATGGCGACGCCTTCATAGGCAAGCACGGACAATGGCACGACCTCTCCCGGCGGCGGTTCACTGGATAGCGGTTCGCCCAGCAGGGCGATGACGAGGTTGCCTGCCCAGTGCGCGCCGATGGAGAACTCAAGACCGCCAAGCCTTAAGGCCGCCCAGGCCCAGACCAGGCCTGACATGGCGCGCGCGACGAAGGCCGCCGGATCGGGGTCCAGGTGAACGGCGGAAAACACGAGGGCGTTGAACAGGCATAGAATGAGCAGGCTACTGGTGAACCCGCCCGTCACCCGGAGCAGGACGCCGCGAAAGACGACCTCTTCGGCGGCGGCTGCGACGAACAGGCCGAGAGCGGCGGCGGCGACGTAGAACAGGCGGCTTTCGATCGAATAGGCGGGATTCAGGATCGGCGCCGCACCAGCGGGGTCGATGAGGTTGTAGATCACGACGCTGGCGCTTCCCACGGCGGCCATGACGGCGAACCCGAGCCATAGCTGTTTCTGCGCGAATAGGCGGCCGGGCCAGAGAAAAGCCGTCATCGGCGCCCGATAGGCGACCTTGGCGCTCAACAGGACCGCGCCGGCCAGTAGGCCGAGCACCGCGCCGAGCTCCAGCACGAATACGACTTCGCCATACAGTCGGTCGGGCCCCTCCGGCACAGGACCCAGGGTGCTTGCCTGAGCAACGCCCATCGCCGCGATGAAGGCTATCGCCAAGGCTATGACGATGGAGACGGCGAACATCAGGACAAGCGAAAAAGCGATAAAGCCCGCCAGCCCCTTCCAACGTGCGATGGGGCGGACGTTTGCGATCAGGGGGCTGCGTCGTGCTTCCTCGGCCGCGACAAGGATGTAAGCGGGAATCGTAATCGAGAATCCGACGTTCGACATGGGCCGACCGTTGCATTGCGAGCCGGGTCGGTCCAGAGGCGGGCCCATGAGAATCGTCGCTGGACAATATCGAGGCCGCGCCATCGTCACGCCCGAGGGGCAGAACACGCGCCCGACCTCGGATCGGGCGCGTCAGGCGATCTTCAACGTGCTGGAGCACGCCCCGTGGGCTGAGGGGCTGCATGAGGCGCGGGTGATCGACCTGTACGCCGGCTCTGGCGCGCTGGGGTTCGAGGCCCTGTCGCGCGGGGCGGCCTTCTGCCTGTTCGTGGATACGGACGACGGCGCGCGCGGCGCGATCCGCGAGAACATGGACGCCTATGGCCTGTTCGGCCGGTGCCGGGTGCATCGGCGCAGCGCGACCGACCTGGGGCCGCGTCCCGGTTCGGCGGGCGAGGCCTTCACCCTGGCGTTCCTGGACCCGCCCTACGCCAAGGGGTTGGGGGAACAGACGCTGGCGCGGTTGCTGGAGGGCGGCTGGCTGGCGCCGGGCGCTGTCGTGGTGTTCGAGCGCGGCTCGGACGAGCCCGAGATCGACACGCCCGGCTATGAGCGGTTGGACGCGCGCGACTACGGCGCCGCGCGCGTCCTGTTCCTCAGGGCGTCAGAAGCCTCGGCCTGAGGTCCGGTTGTCGGCCCGGCTGCGCAGGCGGCCGAGGCCCTCGCGGTTGACGACATAAGGGCCGCCGTTGCGGGACTTGATGACGCCCTTGCGCTTCAGGCTGCGCCATTGATCCAGATTGCAGCCGTCCAGCACCCAGCCTTCGCGAGTGAAGCAGCGGGCGGCTAGGATGCGGCCCTGTTCGTCGCGTTCCAGCAGGATGCGACCGCCCTGGGCGAGGGCGTGGAGCGTGCGTTGCTCCGCACGTGACAGGTTCATGGGATTGAGATTTCCAAGGCATGAGAAGATACGCGCCCGACGCAAGGCGGCGCGGGGCGGGTTCAGGAGGCCTGGGACGATCAGCGTCCGGGCCTATGCCGTGGCTACAATCTCAAACATGGTTCGATCCCGTTGGGGGAAGAGGCGGATTTCTAGCGCAGGACGAGGCGAACGGCTAGGGTTGTCGGCATGACCCTGCACCGCCGCACCTTCCTCGCCGCCGTCGCCGCCGTCGTCGCAGCGCCCGTCGTATCCCGCGCCGAGACAGGCTGGACGCCCCGCGCCTCCATGCCCTGGCCGACGCAGGAGATCTATTGCGCCGCCCAGGACGGTTCGATCACGATCGCGGGCGGCCTGGTGCGGTCGGCGGCGGGCGGGCTGCACATCAATGACCGGACGGCGATCTATGACGTGAAGGCGGATCGCTGGAGCGAAGGGCCGCGACTGCCGCAACCGCGCCATCACCCGATGCTGGCGTCGGCGGCCGGGCGAGATCTGGGCCTTCGGCGGCTACGACCGGCGCGACGGCGGCGAATGGACGGCCATGACGGACATCTGGGCCATCGACCGGGGCGTCTGGGCCCAGGTCGGTCAGATGCCGCAGCGTCTGTGCGAAACAGTCGGCCTGTCTGTGGGCGATCGGGTGCATTTGGTCACCGGCCGCTCGCCCAAGGGCGAGGCGAACGGTCAGTGGAACGACCAGGCCGATGTGGCGACCCATCTGGTCTTCGACGCCGCCGCCAATCGCTGGGAAACGGCGCGTCCGGCGCCGATGGCTCGCAACAGTGCGGCCGGGGCGGTGCTCGACGGCAAGCTGTTCGTGGCGGGCGGCCGCACGGTGGACGGCGGCGGAACGGGACGGCTGGACCGCTATGATCCCGCCCGCGACCGTTGGGACACGCTGGCGCCGATCCCGGCCTCGCCCGCCACGGGGCGGCAGGTCGGAGGCGGCCTGGCGATGGCCGAGGCAGGCGGCAAGCTGATCGCTTTCGGCGGCGAATGGTTCGAAGGGCGCGGGGGCGGGGTCTTCGCCGAGACCTGGATCTATGACCCGGCGCGCGACGCCTGGACGGCCGGTCCGGCCATGCGAACGCCGCGCCATGGCCTGGCGGCGGCCAGCGTGGACGGCGTGATCTACGCCATCGGCGGCGGAGAGGCGGCGTCGGGCGGCAAGGCCAGCGGCCTGGTCGAGACGCTCAGCCTCTAAGACGCTGGAGCTCGGCGGCCAGGGCGCGGGCGCCGGCCGTGACGTCGGCCCAGGTGACATCGAAGCCGTCGTCCTCGCCGAAATAGGGGTCGGCCACGGCCTGACCGGCGCGGCCCTCGACGTGGTCCAGCAGCAGGCTCAGTTCCGCCGTGGCGTCGGGCGGGGCGAGGCGGCGCAGGTTCGCCAGGTTCTCGTGATCCATCGCCACCAGATGAGTGAAGCGGCGGAAGTCGGCGGGCTTCACCTGGCGACCGCGCAGGGCCGAGATATCGACGCCGTTCTTCAGGGCGACCGCCTGGGCGCGCGGGTCGGGCGGAGCGCCGATGTGCCAGCCGCCGGTTCCTGCAGAATCGGCGATGACATCCAGCTTCAGGCGACGCGCCTCTTCGCGGAAGGCCGCCTCGGCCAGCGGCGAGCGACAGATGTTGCCGAGACAGACGAAGAGGACGGAAGGGGTCATGCCCTCAAGTAGCGAAGCGGTAGGGCGACGAAAAGATCAGCGCCGCCCGAACAGCTTCTCGAGGTCGTGCAGCTTCAGCTCCACATAGGTCGGGCGGCCGTGGTTGCATTGGCCGGAGTGAGGCGTGGCCTCCATCTGGCGCAGCAGGGCGTTCATCTCAGGCGCCGACAGGACGCGGCCCGAACGCACCGAGCCGTGGCAGGCCATGGTGCCGCAGACCTCGGCCATGCGTTCCTTCAGCGATAGGGCGGCGCCGTGTTCGGACAGGTCGTCGGCGATGTCGCGGATCAGGCCCTGAACGTCCGTGTCGCCCAGCAGGGCGGGCGTCTCACGCACCAGCACCGCGCCCGCGCCGAACGCTTCAACGATCAGGCCCATCTCGGCCAGTTCCTCGGCCTTGGCGGCGACGCGCTCGGCCTCGGCGGGGTCCAGTTCGACCACTTCGGGCGTTAGCAAGGCCTGACGGGTGACGGCGCCGTCGGCCATCTGGGCCTTCATGCGCTCATAGACCAGCCGTTCGTGCGCGGCGTGCTGATCGACGATGACGAGGCCGTCGCGGGTCTGGGCCACGATGTAGTTCGCATGAAGCTGGGCCCGCGCAGCGCCCAGCGGATAGTCGATCAGGTCGACCGGGGCAGGGACGCCCGGCGTGATCTGGCCTGCGTGGTCGGCCTGAATTTCGCCCAGCGTGCGGTAGCTGGGGGCGGCGGCTTCACCGCTCCATGTGTGTTCGACGCGGCCAGAGCGTTCGTTCAGGCCCGGCAGGTTCTGGGCGGCGGCGGCCGGTTGCGACCAGCCCTGCCAGCCGCTCCAGCCCGGCGCGGCGTTGCTGAACGATTGCGGCGCAGCAGGGTTGTAGAGCGCGTCGCCGGTGTGGGGGCGGAACCCTGACAGGGCGTCGGCGGCGACTGTGGTCGAGGCGCGGTGTCCCGCGGCGTGCAGGGCGTGGCGCAGGGCGCCGACGATCAGGCCGCGCACCAGCGCCGGGTCGCGAAAGCGCACCTCCGCCTTGGCCGGGTGGACGTTCACGTCGACATAAAGCGGGTCGATGTCGATGAAGAGGGCCGCCGCCGGGTGCCGGTCGCGCGCCAGGAAGTCGGCGTAGGCCCCCCGCAGGGCGCCCTGCAGCAGGCGATCGCGCACCGGGCGGCCGTTGACGAACAGGAACTGGTGCGCCGCATTGCCGCGCGAATAGGTCGGCAGGCCCGCATAGCCGGACAGACGCACGCCGTCGCGCTCCTGATCGATCAACAGGGCGTTGGCCTCGAAGTCGCGGCCCAGCAGGGCGCCGAGGCGTTTCAGCCGCCCTTCGTCGCCGGGATGTTCGGCGGGCAGGCGCAGGGTCGTCTTGCCGTCCAGCGTCAGGGTGAAGGCGACGGCCTCGTGCGCCATGGCCTGACGCTTTATCTCTTCGGAGATGGCCATGGCCTCGGCCCGCTCGGACTTCATGAACTTCAGCCGGGCAGGGGTGGCGTAGAACAGGTCGCGCACCTCGACCCGCGCGCCGTGCGGGCCGGGGAAGGCGGCGGGCGACAGGGGCCGCTGGGCGCCGCCCTCGACGGACACGGCCCAGGCGTCGTTCTGCGGCTCGCCCGCCTCGGCCTTGGCGCGGGTGGTGATGTTCAGCCGGGCGACCGAGCCGATGGAGGGCAGGGCCTCGCCCCGGAAACCGAGGGTGAAGATGCGCAGCAGGTCCACGTCGCCGGCGTCGTCCGGCTCCAGCTTCGACGTGGCGTGGCGCTCGATGGCGACGGGTAGTTCGTCGCGCGGGATGCCCTTGCCGTCGTCGGCGATCAGGATACGGGTCAGGCCGCCGCCGTCCGCCTGAATCTCAATGCTGCGGGCGTCGGCGTCGATGGCGTTCTCGACCAGTTCCTTGATGGCGCTGGCCGGGCGTTCGACCACTTCGCCGGCGGCGATGCGGTTGACGGTTTCGGGGGGAGGCGGCGGATGGTCATGTGAGTCGCGAGGATAGGCGCCGTCGCCGCCCGGCGCACCTCAATCCTTTTTTCGTGAGGCTCGAGGCGAAATTCGTGATCGAGGGCTTGAAGCGCGTGAATGGCAACATATACTGTTGCAGTCCGACGGCGAGGCCGGACGGACAATCGACCTGTTTCCGGACTGTCTGTCCAGTTTTCGTTTCAACCGTCTGACCGAGGTTTCCTTCCCATGAAGATCAAAGCCGCCCTGATCGCTGTTTCTGCCGCCGCCCTGCTGGCCGCCTGCAGCCAGCCCGCCGACACCGCCGGCGCCCCGACGACCGACGCCGCCTCGACCGCTCCGGTCGCGCTGAAGGCGACCTCGGGCGTCTATGTGATGGACCCGACCCACGCCTCGCTGCAGTGGTCGCTGCCGCATAACTCGATCTCGAACTACACGGCGCGCTTCAACAAGTTCGACGCCAAGATCACGCTCGATACGGCCAACCTGGCTAACAGCACGGTCGAGGCGACGATCGACCCGGCCTCGGTCGACACCAATTATCCGGGCGACTACCTCGGCACTCACGCCGCCACAGGATTCAAGAGCTTCAGCGAGGACATCGCCAAGAACAAGGCCTTCCTGAATGCCACGGCCTTCCCGCAGATCACCTTCAAGTCGACCAAGGTCGAGCTGACCGGCGCACGCACCGCCAAGGTGACGGGCGACCTGACCTTCCTGGGCGTCACCAAGCCGGTGACCCTGGATGCGACCTTCAACGGCGACCTGGAACAGCACCCCTTCGTGCCGGCTCCGGCCATCGGTTTTGCGGCTGAAGGCAAGATCAAGCGGACCGATTTCGGCATGCCGCTGGGCCCGGTCGGCGATGAGGTGACGATCCGCTTCGACGCCGAGTTTATCAAGGAAGTCGCCCCGGCCGCTCCGGCCGCCTGATCGGCGAACCACGACGAAGGGGCGGGGCCGTCGGTCCCGCCTTCTTCATGTTCAGACTGACGCGAGAGCTCTCATGACCCGCCGCCCCAGCCGCTACAGCGCCGTCGCCATCGCCTTGCACTGGCTGATCGCGGTCGCCATCCTGTCGATGATCCCGATGGGTTGGTGGATGAGCGACGCCATCGTCGAGCCGGACAGCCAGGCGCTGGCCTATCGCGTCTTCCAGATTCACAAGTCGATCGGCTTCCTGATCCTGGCGCTGACGGCGCTGCGGATCGTGTGGCGGCTGACGCACCCGGTTCCGGCTCTGCCGGGGGCCATGAAAGGGTGGGAGCAGTTCGCCGCGCGGGCGACGCACGCCGCCTTCTACGCCCTGATGCTGGCCCTGCCGCTGACGGGGTGGATCTATGTCTCGACCGGCTGGGCCGTGGTCACGGACACGCCGCTGGCCGTGGCGACCAGCTGGTTCGGCCTGTTCACCATTCCACACCTGCCCTTCATCGAGCACGCCTCCGAAGCCGCCCGCCGCGCAACGGCCTGGATGGCCATGGGCGCGCACAGCAAGCTGGCCTGGGGCGCAATCGTCCTGGTCGCCCTGCACGTCGGGGCGGCGCTGAAGCACCAGTTCTTTGACCGTGACGGCGTGCTGTCGCACATGATCCCCGTCCTGCCGCACGGCGATGACGCGCATGGCGTCGCGCCTGAACCGACCCCGGCCCTGCGCTGGGCTGAGCGGCTGGCGGGCGTCGCCTTCGTGGTTGTGATCGGCGCCGCCTTCGGTCTGGCGGCCAGGCCTGCGCCGAGGGCGGAAGGGCAGGCGGTCGCCTCGGCCCCTGCCGCCGCGCCTGCGGCTGACGCGGCGGTGACGCCGGGCACGGCCGTCGCCTGGACCGTGGACAAGGCCGCCTCGACGATCCAGTTCACCGGAACCCATACCGGCAAGGCCTTCACCGGCCGGTTCGAGCAATGGGACGCGCAAGTCTGGTTCGACCCGGCCGATCTGGCTGGATCGAAAGCCGTGGTGACGGTCCAGACCGGCACGGCCAGGACCGGCGACGCCACCCAGGAAGGCAGCCTGCCGGGCGCCGAATGGTTCGACACGTCGACCTATCCGACCGCCCGCTTCGAGGCGACGGCGTTCAAGGCGCTGGGCGGCAACCGCTATGAGGCTACGGGAACCCTGCGCATCAAGACGACGACGGTCCCGGTCGTCCTGCCCTTCACCTTCGACGAGGCGAGCGGCGAGGCCACGGTCGAGGGCAAGCTGGAACTGGACCGCACGGCTCTGAACATGGGCATGGCGTCGGACGCGGGCGGCGACTGGGTGTCCAAGGCCATCGGCGTCGAGATCAAGGTCAAGGCGGCGCGTCAGGGTTAAGAAATCGGGCGCGGGGTTTGCCCGACTCCGCGCGGGGCGCTACAGCCTTCGGCTCTCCTTCCCTGAGCGCCGAAAGAGCGACGCCATGCACGATATCCGAGCCATTCGCGACAATCCCGAAGCCTTCGTCGCAGGCTGGTCGTCGCGCGGCGTGGATGACGCCGCCGATGTCGTCGCGCGCATTCGGGCGCTGGACGTGGACCTGCGCGCCGCCCAGACGCGCGGCCAGGACGCCCTGGCCAAGCGCAACGCCGCCTCCAAGGCCATCGGCGCCGCCATGGGCAAGAAGGACATGGCCGAGGCCGACCGCCTGAAGGCCGAGGTCGAAGCCCTCAAGGGCGAGATCGCCGAGGCGGGCGAGGCCGAAACCGCCAAGGGCGCCGAACTGCGCGACCTGCTGGCCGGGTTGAAGAATCTGGCCGCCGCCGATGTGCCGGACGGCGACGACGAGAACGACAACGTCGAAGTCCTGAAATGGGGCGAACCCCGCACGACCGGCCCGACCAAGGATCACGCCGATTTGGGCGAGGCGCTGGGCCTGCTGGACTTCGAGGCCGCGGCCAAGATGTCCGGCTCGCGCTTCGCCGTGCTGAAGGGCCAACTGGCGCGTCTGGAACGCGCCATCGGTCAGTTCATGCTGGAGATGCAGACGGATAAGCACGGGTATCAGGAAGTCGCGCCGCCCTACATGGTCAAGGACGACGCCATGTTCGGGACAGGCCAGTTGCCGAAGTTCGAGGAAGACCTGTTCCGCTCGGGCGAGCATCTGTTGATCCCGACCGCCGAAGTTTCCCTGACCAACCTCGTGCGCGAGCAGATCCTGTCCGAGGACGAGGTCGCCCAGCCCCTGCGTATGACCGCCCTGACGCCCTGTTTCCGGGCCGAGGCTGGGTCGGCGGGGCGCGATACGCGCGGTCTGATCCGCCAGCACCAGTTCTCCAAGGTCGAGATGGTCTCCATCTGCCGCCCGGAGGATTCCGAAGCCGAGCATGAACGCATGACCGGCTGCGCCGAGGCGGTGCTGCAGGCGCTGGAGCTGCCCTATCGCAAGGTGCTGCTGTGCAAGGGCGACATGGGTTTCTCGGCGCAGAAGACCTATGACCTCGAGGTCTGGCTGCCTTCGCAGAACACCTATCGCGAGATCAGCTCCTGCTCGAACTGCGGCGACTTCCAGGCGCGGCGCATGGACGCCCGGCTCAAACGCGCGGGCGAGAAGAAGACCGAGTTCCTGCACACCCTGAACGGCTCGGGTCTGGCGGTCGGCCGCACCCTGGTCGCGGTGATGGAAAACTATCAGCAGGAGGATGGGACCATCGCGGTTCCGGCCGCCCTGCAGCCCTATATGGGCGGACTCAAGACTGTAGGCGTGGCGTCCAACTGATGCGTATCCTTCTGACCAACGACGACGGCATCGAGGCCGAGGGCCTCGCCTGCCTTGAGAAGATCGCCCGCGCCCTGTCGGACGACGTCTGGGTCGTGGCGCCCCAGACCGAGCAGTCGGCCAAGGGGCGAGGCATCACCCTGACCGAGCCGCTGCGCGTCAATCAACTGGGCGACAAGCGGTTCGCCGTGACCGGCACCCCGACCGACTGCGTCATCCTGGCCGTCAACGACATCATGCCCGAGAAGCCCGATCTGGTGCTGTCGGGCGTCAATCGCGGCCACAACGTGGGCGAGGACGTCAGCTATTCCGGCACGGTGGCGGGCGCCCTTCAGGGCATGGCTTTCGGCATCCGCTCCATCGCCCTGTCGCAGTCGCTGGAGCGTTTCCACGACGAGGCGGTCGCCCATTGGGAAACGGCCGAAGCCTTCGGTCCCGGAATCGTCGCCCGCCTGCTGGAGCAGAAGTGGGGGGAGGGCGTGGTCATGAACGTCAACTTCCCGCGCCTGCCGCCCGAATTGGTCAAGACGGTCGAGGTGACGCGCCAGGGCTTCCGCGACATCGGCGAGATGCACGCCATCCGCCGCACCGACCTGCGCGGCCGCGACTACTACTGGATGGCCTTCCGCGGCGCGCCGCAGGAGCACGCCGACGGCACCGACCTGCGGGCGATGGACGAGGGCCGCATCTCGGTCACGCCGCTGCACATCGATCTGACGCACATGCAGTCGGTCAATGACCTGAAGAAGGTGCTGGGCGGAGCGCCGCCCAAGGGGCCGCAGGAAAAATGAGTCTCAAGGACGACCGCGCGGGCCGATTGATCCTGTCGCTGCGGCGTCAGGGGGTGACGGACGCGCGGGTTCTGAAGGCGATGGAGTCCATCGACCGCGCCGTCTTCGTCCATGAGAAATTCCTCGATCAGGCGTGGGAGGATCAGGCCCTGCCGATCGACTGCGCCCAGACGATCAGCCAGCCCTTCATCGTCGGCCTGATGACCCAGGCGCTGGACGTCCAGCCGCGCCACCGCGTGCTCGAGATCGGCACCGGCAGCGGCTATCAGTGCGCGGTCCTCAGCCGCATGGCGCGCTTCGTCTATTCGGTCGAGCGTTACAAGAGCCTCTTAACCGAGGCCGAGAACCGGTTGAAAATCCTGGGAATCGACAATGTCTTCACCCGCCACGGCGACGGCGGGCAGGGCTGGCCGGAACAGGCGCCGTTCGATCGCATCATGGTCACGGCCGCTTCACCGCATGAGCCGACGGAACTGCTGAAACAGCTCAAGCCGGGCGGCGTCCTGGTCGCGCCGGTCGGCCGCACTTCGGTGCAGATGCTGAACCGTTACACCGGCCAGCCGGACGGCAGCTTCCAGCGCGAAAGCCTGTGCGAGGTCCGCTTCGTTCCCCTGGTCGAAGGGACGGCGAAAGAGGGGTGAGGGGCGAAATCTCACCGCTCCATTAACCTTTCCGCCCCACTTTTGCGCGGGTTGCCGGGTTGGCTTCGGCGGCGGGCCGGGGCAAACCGGCTTCGAGATGCTGAACAAGGTTAATACGGAGAGACGCATGAGCGGCTTCACAGGCTGGATCAGGGCGGCGGCGGTCGTCGGCGGGGCGCTGGCGGTCACGGCGTGTTCGACCTATCCGAGCGAGCCGCGCTATTCGACCCGGCCGATGGGGGCGGGCGGCTATCCGCAGCCGGGGCAGGGCCAACAGCAGGGGCAGCAGCCCGGCGCCTATCCGAACAATCCCTACTATCAAGGCCAGGCGACGCAGCCGCAGCAGCCCGCCCAGCCGCCCGTGCAGGAAGGGCCTCGCGCCCCGGCCGGCGACATCCAGGGCGGCGGCCTGCCGCCGGCGGGCGGCCCGGCCTATCCCTCGACCGGCGCGCCGATCACGGTGACGCCGCCGCCTGCCGCCGGCAATCCGGCCATGCCTGGCGCGACCTATGTGATTCAGCCGGGCGACACCATTTCGGGCGTGGGACGACGTTTCCGCACCCCGGTCCAGATTCTGATCGACCTGAACGGACTGGGGCCGCGAGGCGCCATCAGCTCCGGTCAGCGCATCATCCTGCCGGATAGCGCGGTGGACGGCGGCGCCGATCCCTACGCCACGGGGCCGTCGCCGGTGGGCGTGCGGACGCCGAACAACGGGGTGGCCCCGCCGCCTCCGCCGCCGCCCAGCGGCAATGCGCCTCTGCCGCCGCCGACCCGCTCGCCGGCTGTGGATACGTCTGCCGCACCGCTGGCCGAGATTGGGCGTCCGCTGGCTCTCCAATGGCCTGTGCGAGGCGACATCCTGCGTCGTTTCGGCCCCGTGGGCATGGGCGAGCGCAACAACGGCGTCAACATCGGCGCTTCGGCCGGAACCGAGGTGAAGGCTTCGGCCGACGGCACGGTGGCCTATGTCGGGGACGACATCGTGGGGCAGGGGCTGACGGTCCTGGTGGTTCACCGCGACGGATGGCGCACGGTCTACGGTCATCTGGGCTCGGCCACCGTGCGCGACGGAGCCCAGGTGCGGGCGGGTCAGGTCATCGGTACGGTGGGGCTGACCGCCGGAGACGGCCGCCCGTCGATCCATTATGAAGTGCGTCAGATGCGCGGCGACGATCCGGTCGCCCTGGACCCGCTGACGGTCCTGCCGCGCTGATCCGGTGAAGCGGCGTGTCCGGGCGGCGACGCCCGGACGCTCTTGTCCCGGACTTGTCATCGCGTCGCGTTGCAAATCGGCCCGGCGCGCCCTAGGTTCCGCGCCTTGTTTTTTCGAAGGGCCCCCGATGAAGGCGCGGCCCGCCTCGGGGAGTTTTTCATGACTGCAACCCAAGACGGCGGCCTGATGGCCCTTGTCATCCAGATCGCGCCGATCGTCGCGATCTTCATCCTGTTCTACTTCCTGATGATCCGTCCGCAGCAGAAGCGGATGAAGGCGCACCAGGCCCTGATCGCCGGCGTCAAGCGCGGCGACGAGGTCGTCCTGTCCAACGGCATGGTCGGCAAGGTCACCCGCGTCGAGGACGCCGAGGCCATGGTCGAGATCTCGCAGGGCGTGAACGTCCGCGTGGTCAAGGCGATGATCGCCGAGGTGCGTAACCGCACCGCCATCGCCGCCAACGACAAGGGCTGATAGCCTCGCCTCGGCGCGGCGCGCGCCGGCCCTGAAGAGAACCGAGACATGATTCAGCTTTCACGCTGGAAAATCACCCTGGTCGCGCTGTCGCTCGTCCTCGGGTTGTTCCTGGCCTACCCGAGCGTGCTGTCGCCGGCGCAGCGCGAGGCTCTGCCGAGCTGGCTGCCGAGCAACGGCCTGAACCTGGGCCTGGACCTGCAGGGGGGCTCCTACCTCCTGCTTGAGGTCGACGTGCCGGAAATGCGCGAGAAGCGCATTTCGAACCTGATGGAAGACGTCCGGGTTTCCCTGCGGGAAGACCAGGTCAACATCACGGGCATGCAGCGCGAGGCAGGCGGCGTCGTCGTGACGGTCGCCGAAGGCGCGGCCTATGACACGGCCTTCAACACCCTGCGCACCATGGCGCAGCAGGGCGTCGGCCCGACCGGCCAGCCGGACCGGGTGGCGACCAAGCTGGGCGGCGGCCGTATCCGCTACGCCTTTACCGACGCGGCTCTGGCCAGCATGGGCGCAACCGCCGTCGATCAGTCGATCGAGGTGGTCCGCCGCCGTCTGGACAGCTCGGGCACCAAGGAAATCGCCATCACCCGTCAGGGCGCCGACCG
Organism: Brevundimonas sp. SS2672; assembly: GCF_059579685.1. Lineage (NCBI taxonomy): Bacteria > Pseudomonadati > Pseudomonadota > Alphaproteobacteria > Caulobacterales > Caulobacteraceae > Brevundimonas > Brevundimonas sp. SS2672. Next base: position 1,215,546 of record NZ_CM184201.1, read on the forward strand.
GATCGTCATCCAGGCGCCGGGGCAGAGCGATCCGGCCGAGCTGGAGCGTCTGGTGGGTCGTACGGCTCAGCTGACCTTCCAGATGGTCGACACCTCGCCGACCGGCCTGAACGATGCCCTGGCCGGTCGTGTGCCGCCGGACGCCGAGTTGCTGGTCGATGACGCCGGCACGCCCTACCTCGTCAAGCGTCGCATTCTGGTCTCGGGCGAGAACCTGACCCGCGCCAGCGTCGGCGCCGACCAGAACAACCGTCCGGCCATCGACTTCCAGTTCGACAGTCAGGGATCGCGTCGCTTCGGCGAGGCGACGGCCCAGAACATCGGCAAGCCCTTCGCCATCATCCTGGACGGCAAGGTCATTTCGGCGCCGACCATTCAGTCGCCGATTACCGGCGGCCGTGGTCAGATCACCGGCAGCTTCACCATCGCCTCGGCGTCCGAACTGGTGAACCTGCTGAACGGCGGCGCCCTGCCGGCGCCGCTGAAGGTCGAGGAACGCCGCGTCGTCACCGCCGAACTGGGCGCCGACGCCGTGGCCGCAGGCGCCCTGTCGACCGCCCTGGGTTTCGTGGTCATCGTGGTCTTCATGATCCTGGCCTACGGCTTCCTGTTCGGGGGCATTTCGGTGATCGGCCTGGTGCTGAACGGCATCCTGATCGTCGCGGCCATGTCGCTGACCCAGGCTACGCTGACCCTGCCGGGCATCGCCGGTCTGATCCTGACCTTCGCCGTGGCCGTCGACGCCAACGTGCTGATCTATGAGCGGATGCGCGACGAGGCGCGTCAGGGGCGTTCCGTGGTGGCGTCGATGGACGCGGGCTTCAACCGCGCCATGGGCACCATCATCGACGCCAACCTGACCACCCTGGTGGCTGCGATCATCATGTTCATGTTCGGCGCCGGCCCCGTGCGCGGCTTCGCCTGGACCCTGACCATCGGCGTCTTCACCTCCGTCTTCTCTTCGGTGCTGACGGCCCAAGTCCTGCTCGGCTACTGGCTCAAGATCGCCAAGCCGAAGAAACTGCCGATCGCGGAGTGATGTCGATGAACGGTTGGCCCATTATCAAACTGCTGCCGCACAAGACGAATTTCCACTTCGTCAAATACGCCAAGGGTTTCGCCGTTCTGTCGGCGATCCTGACGGTGGCGGCGATCATCGGCTGCTTCTATCCCGGCCTGAACCTGGGCATCGACTTCCGGGGCGGCGCCTCGATGGAAGTCGCCAAGCCCGCCGGTCAGGTGCTGGAGCTGGACAAGCTGCGCGGCGCGGTCAGCGGGCTGGATCTGGGCGACGTCCAGGTTCAGGGCATCGCCCGACGCGACACCAACCTGGATGACGGCTCGACCGCCATCGTGCGCTTCCAGGTGCCGGAGAATGAGGATCAGACCGCTGTCGTTCAGAAGGTCGAAGGCGCCATCAGCCAGGCTGTGGGCGAAGTCGGCTATTCCGGCGTCAGCGTCGTGGGTTCCAAGGTCTCGGGCGAACTGCTGACCAACGGCGTCCTGGCCCTGGTCGTGGCTGTGGTGCTGATGTTCCTCTACATCGCCTTCCGCTTCCCGTGGCAGTTCGGCATCGGGGCCGTGGCGGGGCTGCTGCATGACGTGGCGCTGACCTTCGGTCTCATCGTCGCCCTGCGCATGGAGTTCAGCCTCAATCTGGTCGCGGCCCTGCTGACGGTCATCGGCTATTCGATGAACGACACCGTCGTCGTGTTCGACCGCCTGCGTGAGAACCTTCGCAAGTACAAGGTCATGCCTCTGCGTGAGGTGATCGACCTGTCGATCAACGAGACTCTGTCGCGGACCATCATCACCGGCCTGACCACCGTGATCGTGCTGATCGTCCTGGCCGTCTTCGGCGGCGAGGCCCTGCGCGGTTTCTCGATCACCCTGGCCTTCGGCGTCGTGATCGGCACCTTCTCGTCCATCTATGTGGGCGCGCCGATCATTCTTCTGTGGGGCGTGGACCGCAGCGGCGGCGGCAAGGCCGACGCTACGCCGGTCAAGCTGGGCATGGCCAGCCGTCCGTAAGGACGACGTCCGTCTCCAAATCGCGGCCCGCCCTCCGAAAGGAAGGCGGGCCGTTTGCTTTCCGGGCTTGATGCGATCGCTTCAATGGTCGAAGGGCCTGTCGCCATGACTGTTGATCTTGATGCTCAGGTTCGCGCCGCCGATCTAGACCGCTGGCTGGCCAGCCGTTTCGTGGCGGACGAAGCGGCTCGGGCGGATCTGATCGCCCTTTACGCCTTCGAGGCGGGACTGATGGCCATTCCCACGCGGGTCACGCAGCCCTTGCTGGCCGAGATGCGATACACCTGGTGGGCCGAACAGATGGACGGGGTGTTCAGCGATGCGCCGCGCGTCGGCCACCCGATTCTGGAGGCGCTGACGGCCGCCGTGACGCGGCATGGTCTGTCGCGCGAGCCCTTCGACGCCCTGATCCAGGCGCATATCGGCCGGGTGCATGGCGAGGCGCACGACCTGGACGCCTTCTATGTCGGGCCGATGCAGGTCGCGGCGCGCATCTTGGCGGGGGAAGGACATGATGCGGCGGTCGCCGGGGCGGGCCGTGTGCGCGGCCTGGCTCAGACGGGGCGGACCGACGAAGCGACGGCGGCCCGTCGGACGGCGAACGCCGCCCTGAAGCGCTTGCCGACGGCCGCCTTTCCGGCCGTGGCGCCTGCGGCGCTGACGCGGCCTGAAGAGGCTGAGCCGTTCAAACGGCTGCGGCTGTTCTGGTCGGTTCTGCGCGGGCGTCTTTAGAGTGCGTTCAACGGCAGCTTGATGAACCGCTTGCCCGAGGCCTCGGCTGGAGGCAGGGCGCCGGCGCGGATGTTCACCTGAAGCGCGGGAAGGATAAGCTGCGGCGCCTTCAACGTGGCGTCGCGCGCCTCGCGCAGGGCCACGAAAGCGGCTTCGGAGCGGCCGCCTCCGATATGAATGTTGTCCGCCTTCTGGGCGGCGACAGTCGTTTCCCAGCGGAACTCCGTGCGGCCTTCGGGCAGATAGTCGTGTCCGACGAAGACGCGCGTGTCCTCCGGCAGCGCCAGGACCCGCTGAATCGAGCGGTAAAGGACGCCGGCGTCGCCGCCGGGGAAATCGCAGCGCGCCGTGCCGAAGTCAGGCATGAAGAGGGTGTCGCCGACGAAGACTGCATCGCCGATCCGATAGCTGACGCAGGCCGGGGTATGGCCGGGGGTGTGCAGCACCTCGACGGGGATAGCGCCCAGCATGAAGCGCGCGCCGTCGGCGTAGACTTCGTCGAACACCACGGCGTCGGGCGTCACGTCGGCGGCGTCGAACAGATCGCCAAATGTCTTCTGGACGCGGGTGATCTTCTCACCGATGCCGATGGGGACGCCGGTGCGGGTGCGGATTTCGTCTGCGCCGGTCAAGTGGTCAGCGTGGGCGTGGGTCTCCAGCACACGCTCAAGCTTCAGGTCATGCGCGGCCAGGGCCTCCAGCACTCGGTCGATGGAGCCGGTCGATGTCCGCGCGGCAGCCGGGTCATAGTCCAGCACCGGATCGATGATGGCCGCCGCCCCGGTCGCGGGGTCCGAGACCAGATAGGTCACGGTGTGGGTGACGGGATCGAAGAAGCCGACGACATCAGGATGGAGCGGATGGTGGGTCATGATGGGTCTCCGTTTCGTCTCTAAATATTAGGTATTGCTAATTTAGCAAGATCGAATATATGGGCTGCATGATCGATCTCGAAGCCATGGGACTGGAACGCTTTCAAGTCAGCGCGGGCGACGCCGCCCGGCTGCTGAAGGCGCTGTCCAATGAAAACCGTCTGATGATCCTGTGCCAGATCGGCGAGGGCGAGCGTCAGGTGTCCGACCTTCAGGTGGGCCTGTCGCAGTCGGCGCTGTCCCAGCATCTGGCGCGCCTGCGCGAGGACGGTCTGGTCAGCGCGCGCAGGAGCGGCACGGCCGTCTTCTATCGCATCGCCGATCCGGCCGCCCTGAAGGTGATCGGGATCCTGGCGGAGATCTTCTGTCCGCCTGAGGCGCTCTGAGCGCCGCTTCCCTGGAAGGAATTTCAATGAACCCGCTGATCTCTCTTTCGCCCGCCGATGTCGCCGCCCGCCTCAAGGCGGGCCAGGCCGTGCTGATCGACGTGCGCGAGCCGGACGAGCATGCGCGCGAGCATATTGCGGGCGCCGTGACCGCCCCCCTGTCCGTGTTCGAAGGCGCCGAGCTGAGCCTCAAGCCCGGAAAGGATGCGATCTTCATGTGCCGGAGCGGCAATCGCACGGCCGGAAACTGCGACCGGCTGGCCGCGCGCATCGACGGTCCGGCGCACGTTCTCGAAGGCGGGCTGGACGCCTGGAAGAAGGCGGGACTGCCTGTACGCGCCGACCGCAAGCAGCCGCTGGAGCTGATGCGTCAGGTGCAGATGGCGGCAGGGGGACTGATCCTGCTGGGCGGGGCGCTGGGCGTCATGGTCCATCCTGGCTTCTGGGGGATCAGCGCCTTTGTCGGCGCCGGTCTGTTCGTGGCGGGGGCGACCGGCTTCTGCGGCATGGCGCGGTTGCTGGCGGTCATGCCCTGGAACCGAAACATGAAGAGGGCCTGAGACCATGGGCCTGACGCCGTTGCTTCTGGCGGGAATGAGCGGGGGCGTGGTCGCCCTGCTGCTGACCGTGTTCGGGGGCGGCGGATCGGTTCTGGCCGTGCCGCTTCTGCTCTATGTCGTCGGGGTGCGTGATCCCCATGTGGCGATCGGGGTTTCGGCGGCGGGAGTGTCGCTGAACGCTCTGACGGCGTTGGCGGGCCAGGCGCGGGCCGGTCGGGTTCGCTGGCCCTGCGCGACCGTGTTCGCCGTCACGGGCGCGGCTGCGGCCTGGGTCGGCTCATCCGTGGCCAAGGCTATCGACGGACGCCATCTGCTGCTGGCCTTCGCCGTGGCCATGGCGATGGTGGGCTTGGCGATGCTGTCTTCCAGGAAGGGCGACGGCGATCCCGGCGTGCGCCTGAATCGCGACATGGCGCCGCGTGTCGCGGCGTCGGGCGCGGGCGTCGGCGTGGCGGCTGGATTCTTCGGTATCGGCGGCGGCTTTCTCATCGTGCCGGGGTTGATGTGGGCCACGGGGATGACCCTGGCGGCGGCGCAGGCGACCTCGTTGTTGAGCGTGGCGGCGTTCGGCGCCAGCACGGCCGTCAACTACAGCCTGTCGGGGCTGGTTGACTGGACCCTGGTCGGGGCCATGACGGTCGGCGGCGCGGCGGGCACAGTGGCGGGTCTGCCGCTGGCGAGCCGATTGGGAGCCAACGCCGCCTTGGGCCGGCGCCTGTTCGCCGGGCTGATCCTGGTCGTTGCGGCCTATGTGGCCGTGAAGGCGATCATGGCGGGCTGACGCTCAACGCTCCAGCCCGGCGATCAGCCGGGCGAGCAGAGCCCCCAGCGCAACCTGCTCGTCGCGCGACAGGTCGGCCAGCATGGCCTGGCTCTCAGCCATGTGCAGCGGCATCAGGCCGTCGATCAGGTCGAACCCCTTGGGCGTCAGCCTGACCAGTGAGGCGCGGCGGTCGCTGGGGTGGGGCGTGCGCTCGATCAGGCCGGATTTCTGCAGCCGATCCAGCCGGGCCGTCATGCCGCCGGACGACATCATCGTCGCCTCATAGAGGGCCGTGGGCGTCAGGCCGTCGGTTGAGGGCGCGCGGCGCAGGGTGGCCAGAACGTCGAACTCGCCATGTTGCAGGCCGTAGCGGGCGTAAAGCGGCGCCTGCCGCTCGCGCGTCACCAGGATGGAGGCCTCGTGCAGACGGCCCAGCGTCTCCATGGCCAGCAGGTCGAGGTCGGGACGCGCGACAGCCCACTGGGCGGCGGCGCGGGAAGCGCGATCGGTCATTGTCTTGACATCAAGATACTTGATAGCGAGACATTATCGCCTTTCGTCGCCGGAGTCACCTCGGATGGATCAGTCGAACGCCTCGCAACCGTCGCGCGGCGCGGGCCTGTTGTTGGTCGCCGCCATCTTCGCCCTGGCGCTGAACCTGCGCCCGGCGATGGCGGCGGTCGGGCCGCTGCTGGATCTGATCGAAGCGGCGACCGGCATGGATCTCGACCACGGCCAGCCTGCTGACCACCTTGCCGGTGGCGATGATCGGCGTCGGCGCCCTGTCGATCCGGCCGTTGCGGCGACGGCTGGGCGAGCGCAAGGGCATCCTGCTGGGCGCGGTTCTGATCGGCCTGTCCTGTCTGGCGCGAGCGATCTTCGACGGGACGGCCGGTCTGATCGCCAGCGCCGTGGTGGTGGGTATCGGCGTCGCCCTGATCCAGGCCCTGGCGCCGGTCGTGATCAAGCGGGCGTTCCCCACACGCTTCGGCACGGTGATGGGCGTCTATACGACCGGAATCATGGGCGGGGCGGCCGTGGCGGCGGCGACGGCCGCCGGGTGGGCCGAGGCGGTCGGCTGGGCCGGGGCGCTGGCCCTATGGGCGGTTCCCGCCTTCCTGGCGGCGGTCGTCTGGATGATCGCCGCGCGTGATCCTGCGGCCGAGGAGCCGAACCGCGCCGCCGTGGCCGAAGGAACCCACCCCGAGCTTCCGTTCTGGAAGCAGCCGAGGGCGTGGGCGCTGGTCCCGATTCTGGGGCTGGGCACCTCGGCCTATACGCTCGTGCTGGCCTGGCTGCCGCCGTACTACGTCGACATGGGGCAGGCGCGGACGACGGCGGGCTTCCTGCTCAGCGGCATGACGGGCGCCGAGGTGTTGGCGGGCGTGCTGGTGTCCCTGTTTATCGCGCGTTTTCCCGACCGGCGCGGGCCGATGCTGGCGGCCGTGGCCCTGGCGCTGATCGGTCTGGCGGGACTGGTGCTGGCGCCGGTCAGTCTGGCGATCCTGGTCATGCTGTTGCTGGGCCTGGGGATCGGCGCGGTGTTTCCGCTGACCCTGATCCTAGCCATGGACCAGGTCGACGATCCGGTGCGCTCAGGCGACCTGCTCGCCTTCGTTCAGGGGGGCGGCTACCTCATCGCCAGCCTGTCGCCGCTGGCGGCCGGGCTGCTGCGCGACCGCCTGTCGGACCTGAGTCAGGCCTGGATGCTGATGGGGCTGGGCCTCGTCGCCATGGCGGCGATGACCCTGGCCTTCAAACCCGGCGGCGCGAAGCTTCAATAATCCGCCCCTCACCGTCACCCTCGGGCTTGTCCCGAGGGCCTATGGCGGATTTCAGTCGCGGTAGGAGCCGCTTTGAGGCTGCGGCTATCATTCCACTCCATTGGGACAGGCTCGACGATGGGCCCTCGGGACAAGCCCGAGGGTGACGATATTACTGCGCCGCGTCGCGCCAGGCCTTGAGCGCATCCATGGCGCGGATGCTCTGCAGACGCTTCTTGGCGCGGCCGCGCTCCTTGGGATGGATGCGCTTGCCGTCTTCATCGACCTTGGGCGCCTCCAGCGGCGGCAGCAGGCCGTAGTTGATGTTCATCGGCTGGAACTTGGAGCCTTCCAGGTGGCCGCCGGTGATGTGCTCGACCAGGGCGCCCATGGCGGTTTCCGGCGGGGGCGGAGACAGGTCGCGTCCCAATGCCTGCGCCGCAGCCAGACGGCCGGTCAGCAGGCCCATGGCCGCGCTCTCGACATAGCCCTCGACCCCGGTCACCTGACCGGCGAAGCGCAGGCGCGGAATGGCCTTCAGCCGCATCTGCTTGTCCAGCAGCCTGGGGCTGTTCAGGAAGGTGTTGCGGTGCAGGCCGCCCAGACGGGCGAACTGGGCGTTCTCCAGACCGGGGATCATGCGGAAGACGTCGGTCTGGGCGCCATATTTCAGCTTGGTCTGGAAGCCGACCATGTTGAACAGGGTGCCCAGCGCATTGTCCTGACGCAGTTGGACGATGGCGTAGGGCTTGACCGTCGGGTTGTGCTGATTGGTCAGGCCGACCGGCTTCATCGGGCCATGGCGCAGGGTCTCGCGGCCGCGCTCGGCCATGACCTCGATCGGCAGGCAGCCGTCGAAATAGGGGACGTTCTCCCACTCCTTGAAGTCGGCCTTGGGACCGTCCAGCAGGGCGTCGATGAAGGCTTCGTACTGGGCCTTGTCCATCGGGCAGTTGACGTAGGCCGCCTTGTCGCCGCCGGGGCCTTCCTTGTCATAGCGCGACTGGCGCCAGGCCACGTCGAAATCGATGCTGTCGGCGTGCAGGATCGGCGCGATGGCGTCGAAGAAGCTGAGGCTTTCTTCGCCGGTCGCCTTCAGGATGGCGTCGGCCAGGGCGGGCGAGGTCAACGGGCCGGTGGCGACGATGACGTTGTCCCAGTCTTCCGGCGGAATGCCCGCGATCTCTTCGCGCACGATGGTCACCAGGGGGTGAGCTTCCAGTCTAGCCGTTACGGCGTCCGAAAAGCCGATGCGGTCGACCGCCAGAGCGCCGCCCGCGGGCACCTGATTGGCGTCGCCCGAGGCCATGATCAGGCTGTCCAGCGCGCGCATCTCGGCGTGCAGCAGGCCGACGGCGTTGAACTCCCAGTCGTCCGAGCGGAAGGAGTTGGAGCAGACCAGTTCGGCCAGGCCCGTTGTATGGTGGGCGTCGGTGCGGACCTGTTCCGGCTCGTCCCGGCGCATTTCGTGCAGGATGACGGGCACGCCCGCCTGGGCGATCTGCCAGGTCGCTTCGGATCCGGCGAGGCCGCCGCCGATGACGTGGACGGGGCGGGGAGTGGGGGACGCATTCGACATGGCGGCCTAATAGCCGCGTGGCGCGCGCCTGTCATGCGGGGCGTGCGGTCAAGGCTGTCGGAGGACGACGTTCGTCCTTATAAGCGACGGCGGAGGCTGTTCATGACCCATGGATTCCAGATCGATGAAGCGCTGGCGGATGGTTTTCGTCTGATCCGGCGTCGGCCCGGCAGCGTCTTCGCCTGGGGCGTCGTTCTGGCCCTGCCTGTATTGCTGTCCGCCATCGTCATGATCGATCTCTTGATGACGATCGGCCTTGAGGCCATGGCCGAGAATGCAGACGCCAGCCCGCAGGCGCTCGCCGCCATGATGCGGATGCAGGCCTGGTCCATGTTGATCAATGTGGTGCAGCTGATCGGTTACGTCCTGATCATCGCCGCCATCTGCCGCGCGGTGCTGTGGCCCGAGCGCGCGCCGGGTCGCTTTTTCGATCTTCGAGTCGGCATGGATGAGGCGAGGGTGGCCGTGGCCGGCCTGGCCGTCATGGCGGGTTGTTATGGCGTGATGCTGGTCGTCCTTCTGCTGGCCTTCGCCTTTGGGGCGGCCTTCTGGATGGTGTCCGAAACAGCGGCTGTGGTGCTGGGCGTGGCGGTGGGGCTGGCGGGAATCGTCGGCATCGTCTGGGCGGGGTTGCGGACCTCCATGATCATGCCGCTCAGCATCGCGTCTCAGGATTTCGCCTTCGTGGCGGGGTGGAAGATGACGAAGGGCCGCGTCGGGATGCTGTTGGGCCTTTTCGTCGCGACGCTTGCCGTCACGTTTTTGGTCCATGTGCTGTTTCTGATCGTGGCGGGACTGATCGCCCTGGGCGTCAGCATTCCCTTCTGGCCTCAACTGGCGGCCTGGGCCCAGAGCGCGTCGAGCGAGCTTCCGGCCTTCAACCCGCTCGTTGTCGCAGTGGCGGGCGTTGCGGCCTTTATCGCCATTGCGGCTTATTACGGCGTCATCGTCGCCATCTGGATCGCGCCTGGCGTTTCGGCCTGTCGCCAGATGCTGGCGATGCAGAAACAGGACGAAACCGGCGCGGCTGCGTTAAGCTGAGCGAGAATCGAGGAGCCAGCATGAGTTTCAACGCCACCGAATCCGTCTTTGAGGGCTTCCGCCTGGCCCGTCGGGCGCCGATGGCCATTCTGGCCTGGGCCGCCGCCTATATCGTGTTCTTCGCGGTCTTCTTCGCTGTGGCCGGCGGCAGCCTGATCAACATCATCAACCTGGCCGAGCAGATCGAACAGAGCGCCGAGCCGTCGATGAGCGATCTGACGACCCTGGGGCAGGCTTACGGCGCCATGATGGGGCTGGCCCTGCCGTTGTCGCTGCTGTTCAGCGCAGTGCTGACGGCGGCGGTGGCGCGCTCCGTCATTCGTCCGGAGGAGAAGCGGTTCGGCTATCTGCGCCTGGGGCGCGATGAACTGCGTATCCTGGGGGCCACGCTGGTTGTAGCGCTGCTGATGTTCGGCGTGATCATGGGCGGCACGGTGCTGGTCAGCATTTTTGTAGGGCTGGCGGCGAGCATGGGCGCGCCCTTCCTGATCCTGCCGGCGGTTCTTGTGGGACTTGGGGTTGCTGCCGTCGCCGTCTGGCTGGCCGTGCGCCTCTGCCTGGTCGCGCCGACGACCTTCGCGGAGCAGAAGATCGCCATCAAGGAAAGCTGGGCCATGACCAGGGGCCGTTTCTGGCCGCTGCTGGGCATGGCGGTTCTGGCGGGCGTCATGTCCATGCTGGTGGGGCTGCTGGGCTCCATCGTCATCGCGCCGCTGAACCTGATCTTCGGCGGCCTGGAAAGCCTGGCGGGAGCAGAGACGACCAATGTCGCCACGCTTCTCGTGAAGTTCTGGCCGGCCCTGCTGGTGTGGGGCGTCGTTAATTCCCTGCTGTCGGCGGCGCAGGCGGCCGTCATCTATGCGCCGTTCTCGGCGGCCTATCTGGGCATCAAGGGCGTGCCGCGCGTCTGATCCGACGACCTCGCTGGAAATGAAACGCCGCGCTCCGACAGGGGCGCGGCGTTTTCATTCCAGTTGTTATCCCCCGCTCATCCCGGCGGACGCCGGGATCCAGTGCTTTGGCTTCAGGGCGCGGCGCCTGACTCACAGATTGCCGACGGGCGCTCTCAATGGGCCCCGGCGTCCGCCGAGGTGAGCGGATTGGAATCGGTTCAGGCGCTCTTGCGGGCCTTGGCGCGTTTGGCGGGCGCAGGTTCGGCGGTTAGGGCGGCGACGCGGCCCTTGCGGCGTTCCTCGTGCCGGTCCAGCACTTCCTTGAGGTAGCGGCCGGTCCAGCTGGCGGGGTTCTCGGTGACCTGTTCCGGGGTGCCGACGGCGACGATCTCGCCTCCGCCGTCGCCGCCCTCGGGGCCGAAGTCCAGCAGATGGTCGGCGACCTTGATGACGTCGAGGTTGTGCTCGATCACCACGATGGTGTTGCCGTTCTCGACCAGCTCCTGGAGGACCTCCAGCAGCTTGCGCGTGTCCTCGAAGTGCAAGCCGGTCGTCGGCTCGTCCAGAATGTAGAGCGTCTTGCCGGTGGCGCGCTTGGACAGCTCCTTCGACAGCTTGACCCGCTGGGCCTCGCCGCCTGACAGGGTGGTGGCGGGCTGGCCGACCTTGACGTAGCCCAGACCCACACGCTCCAGCGTCAGCATCTTGTCGCGGATCGAGGGCACGGCGGTGAAGAAGCGCGCCGCCTCTTCAACCGTCATGTCCAGAACGTCGGATATGCTCTTGCCCTTGAAGACGATTTCCAGCGTTTCGCGGTTGTAGCGTTTGCCCTTGCAGATGTCGCAGGTGACGTAGACGTCGGGCAGGAAGTGCATCTCGATCTTGATGACGCCGTCGCCCTGGCAGGCCTCGCAGCGGCCGCCCTTGACGTTGAAGCTGAAGCGGCCGGGGCCGTAGCCGCGCGCCTTGGCCTCGGGCAGGCCCGCATACCAGTCGCGGATCGGACCGAAGGCGCCGGTATAGGTGGCGGGGTTCGAGCGCGGGGTGCGGCCGATCGGCGACTGGTCGATGTCGATGACCTTGTCGAAATGCTCCAGCCCCTCGATGCGGTCGAAGGGGGCGGGGGCGTCGGACGCATTGTTCAGCCGCCGCGCGGCGGCCTTGTAGAGCGTCTCGATGGTGAAGGTCGACTTCCCGCCGCCCGACACGCCGGTGATGCAGGTGAAGACGCCGACCGGGATCTCGCCCGTGACGTTCTTCAGGTTGTTGCCCGTCGCGCCTGAGACTTTCAGCATCCGCTTGCGGTTGATGGGGCGGCGGCCTTCGGGCGGCAGTTCGATCTCGCGCGCGCCGGTCAGATACTGGCCGGTCAGGGAGTTGGGGTTGGCCATGACCTCGGAGGGCGTGCCCTCGGCGCAGACCGTGCCGCCGTGGACGCCGGCGGCCGGGCCCATATCGATGACGTAGTCGGCCGTCAGGATCGCCTCTTCGTCGTGTTCGACGACTAGCACCGAGTTGCCGAGATCCCGCAGGCCCTTCAGGCTGTCCAGCAGGCGGGTGTTGTCGCGCTGGTGAAGGCCGATCGACGGCTCGTCCAGCACATAAAGCACGCCAGTCAGGCCCGAGCCGATCTGCGACGCCAGGCGGATACGCTGGCTCTCGCCGCCGGACAGGGTGCCGGAACTGCGCGACAGGTTCAGATAATCAAGGCCGACATTGTTCAGGAAACGTAAGCGGTCGGTGATCTCCTTCAGGATGCGTCGGGCGATCTCGACCTGTTTTTCGGTCAGAGCGTCTTCCAGCGTCGAGAACCACAGGAAGGCCTTGGAGATCGACAGGTTGGAGATGTCGGCGATGTCCTCGCCCCCGACCTTGACCGCCAGCGCCTCGGGCTTCAGGCGCTTGCCGCCGCAGACCTCACACGGGGTTTCGGACTGATAGCGGCCCAGTTCCTCGCGCACCCATGCGCTGTCGGTCTCGCGCCAGCGGCGCTCCAGGTTCGGCAGCACGCCCTCGAACGGCTTGGAGACCTCGTACTTGCGGGCGTTGTCGTCATAGACGAACTTGATCTTGTCGCCGCCCGAGCCGCGCAGGATGACGGCCTGCGCCTTTTCCGGCAGGTCGCGCCACGCCTTGTCCATCGAGAAGCCGTAGTGCAGGGCCAGCGATTGCAGCGTCTGCGTATAGAGCGGCGAGGGGCCGCGCGCCCACGGCGCCACCGCGCCCTTGTGCAGGGTCTTGTCGCGGTCGGGGATCACCAGATCGGCGTCGAAGGCCAGCTTGACCCCCAGGCCGTCACAGGTCGGACAGGCGCCGAAGGGGTTGTTGAACGAGAACAGCCTGGGCTCGATCTCGCTGATGGTGAAGCCTGAAACGGGGCAGGCGAATTTCTCGGAAAAGACGATCCGGCGCGGCTCTTCGCCTTCGGGCGCATTCGCCCATTCCGCCGTGGCGATGCCGTCGGCCAGATCCAAAGCGGTCTGAATGCTGTCGGCGTAACGGCCTTCAAGACCCTCTTTGGTTACAATGCGATCAACCACGATATCGATGTCGTGCTTGAACTTCTTGTCGAGCGCAGGGGCGTCCTCGATGGCGTAGAACTCGCCGTCGATCTTCAGCCGCTGGAAGCCCTGACGCTGCCACTCGGCCATTTCCTTCTTGTACTCGCCCTTGCGGCCGCGAACGACCGGCGCCAGCAGCAGGATGCGTTCGCCGTCGGGCAGGGCGGTCAGCTTGTCGACCATCTGGCTGACGGTCTGGCTTTCGATCGGCAGGCCGGTGGCCGGCGAATAGGGAATGCCCACGCGCGCCCACAGCAGGCGCATGTAGTCGTGGATTTCGGTGACGGTGCCGACGGTCGAACGCGGGTTCTTCGACGTGGTCTTCTGTTCGATGGAGATCGCCGGGGACAGGCCCTCGATCAGATCCACATCCGGCTTGCCCATCAGCTCCAGGAACTGGCGCGCATAGGCCGACAGGCTCTCGACATAGCGGCGCTGGCCCTCGGCGTAGATGGTGTCGAACGCCAGCGAGGATTTGCCCGACCCGGACAGGCCGGTCATGACCACCAGCTGCTCACGCGGAATGTCGAGATCGACGCCCTTGAGGTTGTGCTCGCGGGCGCCGCGAACGCGAATGAAGTTGTGCTTTTCGGTCATGGAATCCGGGAACGCGGAAGACCCCGGAACGGTCCGGGGCGACGACGCTATATGGGGATCAATTCGCCGGAAACAGCAAGAACAATATGAGAACTTCTAGCCTGCTTCGGGCGCCCACGGCGTTTCCGGCCGCCGATAGCGTTCGCCGAGGCCGACCATCACCCCGTTGGCGTTGGCGACGCCCAGTTCGAGGCTTTCGGCGATGCGGCGGGCGCGGACGATGAAGTGTTCGGCCGCCGCGGGCGGACACAGATCGCGGGCGGTCGCCTCGAACAGGCCCAGCCAGTGGTCGAAGTGGCGCGCATCGATGGGCAAGGGCAGGTGTTTGGGCATGGGGCGCCCCTGATAGACGCCGGTGGACAGGGCGACGGACGACCAGAACAGCTTCATCTGCTCCAGATGCGGACCCCAGTCGTCGATGCGGGCGTCGAAGATCGGGCCGATGAAATCGTCTTCGCGCACCTTGGCGTAGAAGCCCTCGACCAGGGCGTCGATCATGTCTTCGTCGATGCCGGTTTCGGCGCGGATGCGGGCCACGGCGGCTTCTCTACGTGCGGCGGCTTCGGCTCGATCCGGAGCAGGACGGTCGATACGGAAGGCGACGGGACGATCAGGCGTGCTCATGACGCTCAAGATAGGAACCGGGAGGCCGAAAGACCATGACGCCGATTGTCCAAGGGGCGTGGCGGCCGCCTTGCGAAAGCTGAGCCGCAGTTTTGGGGTTGCGTTACGAAACTTCCGTCCCCATCCTTCCATCAGCCAACGCATCAGTGAGGAGGCAAGACGATCATGATCAGCACCCTGGAAATCGGTTTCGCCCTTTCCATGCCGCTGCTCGTGTTCGCCTATGTCCTTACTCAACCCAAGCCCAAGCCCAAGCCTGTCCGCATCCGCGCTCGTGACGCTCAACGGCGTCGCGGCCCGCACGCCTGACGGCCGAAGCCTCTTCGACAATCTGACGCTCGCCTTCGGGCGCGAACGCACGGCTGTCGTGGGTCGCAACGGCGTGGGCAAGACCACGTTGCTGCGCCTTGTCGCTGGTCTGGCCGAACCGGCCGAGGGCGCGATCGCGCGCGCCGGAACGGTCGGCTGGCTGGCGCAGGCGCAGACGCCCGCGGATGATGAGGCGGTCGCGGATACCCTAGGCGTGGCCGAGCCTCTGGCGATTCTGCATCGCGTGCTGGCCGGCGACGGCTCGCTGGACGACATGGCCGAGGCGGACTGGACGCTGGAAGAGCGGATGCAGGCGGCTTTGGTCGGGGTCGGTCTGGGCGATCTTGCGCTAGATCGCCGTACGGCGGACCTCAGCGGCGGCGAACAGACGCGCCTGCGGCTGGCGGGGCTGAAGTTGGCGGCGCCGGACCTGCTGGTGCTGGACGAGCCGACCAATCATCTGGACGCCGAGGCCCGCGCCATGATCGCCGATGTCGTGACCGACTGGCCGGGCGGGGTGGTGCTGGTCAGCCACGATCGCGCCCTGCTGCGACGCGTGGACCGCATCGTCGAGCTTTCCAGTCTGGGCGCGCGGGTGCATGGCGGCGGCTGGGAACTGTATGTCGAGCGTCGCGACGCCGAACGGGCCGCTGCCGAACGCGATCTGGAACAGGCGGAACGCGCTATCGGTCGGGTCCAGCGCGAGTCTCAGATGGCGCAGGAGCGTCAGGCGCGCCGTGACCGCACGGCCAAGGCGGCGCGCGCCAACAGCTCCGATCCCAAGATCCTGCTCGACGCCCAGGCCCAGCGGGCCGAGGAAACCGGCGCGCGTGGTCAGCGGCTGGCGGAACGCAAACGCCAGGCGGCCGAGAGCGATCTGGTCGAGGCGCGCGAGCGCGTCGAACGCGTGCGCCAGATGGCGCTGGCCATGCCGCCGACCGGACTGCCTGCGGGACGTATGGTGTTGAACCTGAACGAGGCGGTCGTGAGGGCCGGTGACGGCCGCCGTCTGCTGGGGCCGATCTCCCTGCGCCTGACCGGGCCGGAGCGCGTCGCCGTGACCGGTCCCAACGGGGCGGGCAAGACGACCCTGTTAAAGCTGATCGCGGGCCTGACCGAACCGTCGGCGGGATCGATCGAGCGGCCGGTTCGCGCGGCCTTGCTGGATCAGCAGGCGGCCATGCTGAAGCCGGAGGAAACGCTCGTCGATGCCTGGCTGAGGCTGAACCCGCAGGGCACGCCCAATGCGGCGCGGGCGGCTCTGGCCCGCTTTCTGTTCCGCAATGTGCAGGCCGACCGCAAGACGGGAGACCTGTCTGGCGGCGAGCGGCTGCGCGCGGCCCTGGCCTGCGTCATGACCGGGACGCAGCCGCCGCAACTGCTGGTGCTGGACGAACCGACCAACCATCTGGACATCGATTCCGTCGAGGCCGTGGAGGCGGCGCTGTCAGGCTATGACGGCGCGCTGGTGGTGGTCAGCCATGACGCAGATTTCCTGGCGAATCTGGGTGTCGAACGAACGGTCGTGCTGGAGGACGGTCAGCTCCAGCCTTCGATCACGCCCTGACGGCGGCCACGGATCGCGGGGGTGTTCAGAATGGTGCGCGGCTCAGGCTCGGCCCGGCCGAACAACCAGCCCTGACCGTGGGTGACGCCCAGGTCGCGCAGGGCGTCGGCGATCTGATCCGTCTCGATCATCTCGGCGATGGTTTCCAGGCTCAGCGAGCCGCACAACTCGACCAGATGGGCGACCAGGGTGCGGGTTCGGGCGTCGATATCGATATCGCGCACCAGGGCGCCGTCGATCTTCACTGCGTCGACCGACAGGCCGCGCAGATAATCGAAGGAGGCCGAACCGGCCCCGAAGTCGTCGATGCAGACCTTGATCCCGGCGTTGCGCAGGGCGCCCAGACGACGATCGGCGGCGGCCAGATCGGCCAGGGCGGCGGTCTCCGTCACCTCGACCATCAGGCGCCGACGATCATCGGGCGCCGCAGCGGTCATCTTCAGCAGGGCCGCGACATAAGCGTCGTTGGCCAGGGAGGCGCCCGAGACGTTGACGGCGATCTTGAGCAGGCCGCCGCCCGGCTCGCGCAGGCGCCGCACCGCCTTTTCCGCTACGGCCAGGTCGAAGCCGTCGATCAGGGCCAGTTCTTCGGCCATGCGGATGGCGGCGGCAGGGCCTGATCCCTGTCCGAAGCGGGCCAGAGCCTCGAAATGGTGGACGGCCCGGGTCTTCAGATCGACGATGGGTTGGTAATAGAGGGCGAAATCCCGGTCGCGCACGATGCTGCGGAAACGGTCGGCGTCCTTCAGCGTGCGTTGCAGGGAATCGGCGAAGGACAACTCCGGCTGACCCAGCCCGCCGTCCTTCAGGCAGCCCTCGATGGCGAAACGCATGGCGCGCAGGGCCGAGGCGGCGTCGCCGCCCAGGGCGCTCTGCGTCGCGACGGCCGACAGAACAACACCCTCGGCCTGACCGGCTTTCCGCATTTCCGCCGCCAGATCCCGCGTATCGTCCAGCTTGCGGATCAGGGCGTAGCGGTCGGACGTCAGCCGACCCGCGCTGACGCCGTCGTGGGAGGCGGCGTTGAGCGCGCCGCCGATGCGATGGTGAACCCGCTCCAGCGTGGCGGGATCGACGTCATGCAGGCCGTTCACGTCGACGAAGGCCAAGGCCAGGCGTTGCAGGGCGCCGGTCTCGCCGCTCGAAAGGCTGGCGTGCGCATGAGTCAGAAAGCCCTCGGCGTCTCTCGGCGGAGCGCCTGCGGCCGGAGGCGCGTGGTCGACCTCGAAGGGCTCGCCTTGATAGGACAGGGCGCAGGACCGGGCCGGGGCGATGTCGGGCAGGGCGAAGGCGCGTAAGGTCGCGGGGCGCATCCGGCCGTCGCCACAATCGACCAGAACCTCAGCGGCGGGACTTCTCTGTCCCGGCAGCAGCACGTCCAGCAGATTCTGCAGCGTCGCGGCGCTCTGGACCGACAGGCGCTCGCCGAGAGGGCGGCCGACCCAGGCTGAGGTTTGCTGACCTGCGACGGGGCCGGAACCCAGGGCGAAGCGCACCACGCCATGCTGATCGACTTCGATCAGCGCGTCAGCGGCGGCGAACGCCAGGCCCAGGAGGCGGGGGGTCAGTGTCATGCCGAAGCCGTAGGCCGCACGCTGTTAAAGAATGGCGATAAGGGGCCTCAGGCGGTGCGGTTCAGCGCCACGGCCCGTCCGTCGCCCTGCATCGCCTGACCCGCCGCGCCATAGCCCACGCCCTGAGCTCGGGCGCCCGCCACCTCGGCGGCGATGGTGCGGACCAGGCCTTCGGACACCTGGCGGGCCGCTTCGACGGTCACGGCGTGTTCCGCAAGGACGGCCTCGAAGGTTTCGGTGGCTTCGATCAAGGCCTGCCGGTCGGTTTCGGGCGCAGCGGCGATGGCGGCGGGGTTGGCCTTCACCTGGGCGGATTCGCGGCGATAGAGGTTGGCCATCTCCTGCGTCTCGGCCACGCCCTGGGCCAGATCCTGAGCGCGGTGGGCGCGCATGGCGTCCATTTCCAGCGATAGGCGATCGGTCAGGTCTCGGGTCAGGCGGGTCAGGTGCTGCACGCGCAAGGCGGCGGTCTCGATATCGGCGGTCATGCGCCTTGCTCCTGCATCTTGATCATCTGGGCCAGGACGCTGTCGGCCAGGCCGACGCCGCCCGCCTTCACCGTCTGCTGAGCCATGGCGTCGACCAGGAAGCCGCGCCAGGCGGCCTCGCCTGCGCCGCCGCCGAAGGGAGCCTCGGTGCTGAGGCCCTCGAACATGGGCTTCATCATCTGCGATAGGAAGCTGGCCTCGAAGGACTCGGCCGTGCGGCGCATGGCTTCGTGATTCTGCGGCGGGCCGGGGCGAGCCGGGGTGTCGGCGCGCAGCAGGTCCGGAGAGACGGCGAGAGCGTCCATCAGATCACCTCGATTTCGGCCTGGAGGGCGCCGGCGGCCTTGATGGCCTGCAGGATGCTGATCATGTCGCGCGGGCTGACGCCGAGGGCGTTCAGGCCGTTGACCAGGGTGGAGAGGGAGGTCGAGCCGCCGACGATCCGCATCTGGCGGCCGGTTTCCTCGGAGATGCTGATGTCCGACTGGGGCACGACCACGGTCTGACCGCCGCGGCTGAACGGCTCGGGCTGGCTGACCAGAGGCGTTTCCTGGACCGAGACGGTCAGATTGCCCTGGGCCACGGCGACGGTGGAGATGCGGACGGCCTCGCCCATGACGATGACGCCGTTGACCTCGTCGATGATGACCTTGGCCGGAGAATCGATCTGGACCGGCAGGTTCTCGACCCGACTCAGGAAGCCCGCCATGCCGAAGTTCTGGGGCGCGCGGATGGCCACCACGGTGCCGTTCTCGGCGAAGGCGGTCTGGGGGTAGGTTTCGTTGATGGCGGCGGCGATGCGTTGCGCCGTGGTGAAGTCGGGGTTGCGCAGGGTCAGGCGCACCGACGGCATGGAACCGAGATCGAAGCCCGTCTCGCGCTCGACCACCCCGCCCGAGGCGATACGACCCGCCGTCGGCACGCCGCGCGTGATCGAGGAGCCTGACGCGCCCGAGGCCGAGACGGCGCCCGTCTGCACCGACCCTTGCGCCACCGCGTAGATTTCGGCGTCCGCGCCCTGCAGCGCCGTCACCAGCAGCGTGCCCCCTAGCAGGCTCTTGGCGTCGCCCATGGCCGAGACGCTGACGTCCAGCCGCGAGCCCGGCGTGGCGAAGGGGAGTTCGGCCGTGACCATGACGGCCGCGACGTTCTTGGTGTTCAGGTTGGCGCCGCGGATGTTGACGCCCTGGCGCTCCATCATCCCCTCCAGCGACTGGCGAGTGAAGGGGGAGTTGCGCACGCTGTCGCCAGTGCCGTTGAGGCCCACGACCAGGCCATAGCCGACGAGCTGGTTGGAGCGGACCCCCTCGATCGAGACGATGTCCTTGATGCGCGACTGCGCCTCGGCGACGCCCGGCTGGACGGCGAGCGCCACGGCGGCGACAGCCGGGGCGATGAGGGCGGTAAGCAACTTCTGCATGCGACAGACGTCCCTGCGTGAGCGTTCGTCATTAACCATGCGAGGATCGTGCCGGACGAAAAGCCCATCAATTTCAATGATGGGTCGAGGTCTGGTCGGCGCCTGGCGGCAGGTTTTGCCGGGTCGTTAACCAAGACTTCAGTCCCTGGCGGCATGGTGCGACGCTCAGAAGGAGACGTCTTGCATGAAGGTCACCGGACCCTTGGGCGCGGCTTCGACGCC
This sequence comes from Brevundimonas sp. SS2672, assembly GCF_059579685.1. NCBI lineage: Bacteria > Pseudomonadati > Pseudomonadota > Alphaproteobacteria > Caulobacterales > Caulobacteraceae > Brevundimonas > Brevundimonas sp. SS2672. The sequence goes on from NZ_CM184201.1 coordinate 1,235,528, forward strand.
GACCACGCGACCGGCCGCACGTGCGGCGGGCGGCTTCGCCTTGCCGACGACGGCCGGCGCGACGTCCGCCGCCCAGGCTGGGGCGACCTCGGGCGCTTCGGGCGTGGCCGGTGCGGCGGCCCTGATGGCGTTGCAGGGGGTGGAGGATCCGACCGAGCGTCGACGCCGGGCCATTCGTCGGGGCTCGGGCCTGCTGGATCGGCTGGACGAATTGAAGCTGGCCCTGCTGGGCGGTCAGGACGGCGCCGCCGCCCTGGGCCGTCTGGCCCGTGACCTGCGCGAAGAGCGCGAGGAAGGAGCAGAGCCGGGCTTGAAAGCTGTGCTGGATCAGATCGACCTGCGCGCTTCGGTGGAACTGGCGAAAGCTGAAATGAGCCGTGTTCGCGTCTGAAGGCGTTGAAACTTCGGCTGAACCCCGGATCTCCGGCGGTTTGTGAGGATAATTCGCCACACTTCCCCTGGGTCAATGCACCTTAGCCATATCACGGACACGCGAACGCCATTGCCGCGACTCTTGCGCTTGCCTATACGGCCCTTGCGCCGCAGGGGGCGCGATAGAGAACGAGTGTGAGTGCGATGACCGCATTGGCCTCTGTAATGTCCGGGGACTCGGCTGTGTATCGGCCGACCGACGACGAACCGTTCATGAACGAGCGGCAGGTCGCCTATTTCAAGAGCAAGCTTCTGAGCTGGAAGGACGACATTCTTCGCGAGTCGAAGGGCACCGTCACCAATCTGAAGGCCGAGACTGAGAACCACCCTGATCTGGTGGATCGGGCCTCTTCCGAGTCCGACCGTGCGCTTGAGCTTCGGACCCGTGATCGTCAGCGCAAGCTGATTTCCAAGATCGATGAAGCCCTGCGCCGGATCGAGGACGGTTCCTACGGTTACTGCGAAGACACCGGCGAGCCGATCGGCCTGGGTCGTCTTGAAGCCCGCCCGACGGCGACGCTGTCGGTGGAAGCTCAGGAACGGCACGAACGCCGCGAGCGCGTTCACCGCGACGACTGACGCTTCCCTCGCGTCGATTAAGGGCGGTTCGGCTTGACTTGAGAGGGCGGCGGCGCGACCAAGCCGCCTTCCTATCGAGGTCGTTGATCCCCCATGTCCGTCAAGGTTCGTTTCGCTCCGTCTCCCACGGGTAAGCTGCACGTCGGCAATGTCCGCACGGCTCTGGTGAACTGGCTGTTCGCCAAGGGGCAGGGCGGTTCGTTCGTGCTGCGGATCGACGACACCGACCTGGTCCGCTCGACTCGGGAGTCGGAAGACAACATCGAGATCGACCTGAAATGGCTCGGCCTGACCTGGGATGAACGCTACAATCAGTCCAAGCGGTTCGATCGCTATGAAGAGGCCACCGCTCGGCTGAAGGCCGATGGTCGCCTCTACCCCTGCTACGAAACGGCCGACGAACTGGACCGCCGCCGCAAGGTGCAGCTGTCGCGCGGCCTGCCGCCGATCTACGACCGCGCCGCCCTGTCGCTGACCGAGGCCGAGAAGGCCGCGCTGGAGGCCGAGGGCCGCCGTCCGCACTGGCGCTTCAAGCTGGAAGGCAAGCGCGTCGCCTGGGAAGACCTGGCGCGCGGTCACGCCGAGGTGGACACCGCCTCCATGTCCGACCCGGTTCTGATCCGCGAGGACGGCCTGTTCCTCTATACGCTGCCGTCGGTCGTCGACGACATCGACATGGAGATCAGCCACATCATCCGAGGCGAGGACCACGTCACCAACACCGGCGCCCAGATCGAGATCTTTGAGGCGCTGGGGGCCAGGGTTCCTGGCTTCGCCCATATGCCGCTGCTGGTCGGCGCCGACGGCACGGCCCTGTCCAAGCGCCTGGGCTCGCTGGCCATCATGGACATGCGCGCCGACGGCTATGAACCGATCGCCATCACCAGCCATCTGGGCAAGATCGGCACCTCGGACAATCTGGAGGTCGCCGCCTCGCTGCAGGAACTGGGTGACGCCTTCGCCTTCTCCAAGATGGGCCGTTCGCCGGCTCGCTACGACACGGCCGATCTGGACCGTCTGAATGCTCAGGCTGTGCACGCCATCGACTACGCCGGAGCCAGGCCGCGCCTGGAAGTTCTGGGCGTCGATCTGGGCGAAGCCTTCTGGAACACGGTGAAGGGCAATCTCAGCAAGTTCGGCGATGTCGTTGAAATGGCGAAGATCGTCACGGGGCCGGTGACGCCGGTGATCGAAGACGCCGCCTTCGCCGCCGCCGCCCTGGAGTTGCTGCCCGAAACCATCGACGCTGAGGCCTGGTCAGCCTGGACCTCGGCGGTGAAGGACAAGACCGGCGCCAAGGGCAAGGGTCTGTTCATGCCGCTGCGTCTGATCCTGACGGGGCAGGCGCATGGACCGGACATGGCGGCCATGATCCCCCTGATCGGCCGCGAGCGCATGGTTCAGCGGCTGAAGGGCGAAACCGCCTGACGGTCGGGGCGCCGGATACAAGAAAGGCCGCCTTCGTCGTGAAGGCGGCCTTTTTCGTTGTGGACTGTGATCGGGATCAGCCCGCGTTGCAGGCGGCGACCTCTTCTGCGCTCAGAGCCTGGCCCTTGTAGGAGAAGCTGGTCACCGGGCCGATCTTGGCGACCGTGCGACGGCAGGCGCGCGTCGCGGGCTGATTGGAGCCGCCGGTGGCGGTGCAGGCGTCGCCTTCGCAGCGCCAGGTGGCGCCGTCGACGATCACGCGGCCGGTCGGGGCCTTGGCGGCGTCAGCCAGGGTGGCGCTGGTGGCCGGGGCCTGGGCGAAGGCAGGGGCGGCCGCGAATAGGGCGACGGCGGCGAGAAGAGCACGCATGAACAGTCTCCGATAAGGGTAGGGCGCACGCCCAGCATCGCCATAGTCCGTTTTTTAAGGAAACTGTCAATCCAGCTTCCTGCTCGGCGGACCGGCGTTACTGACGCACGTTTACTTACCGATGATCATGTTGCAAGTGCGGCGTGTCCTGAGCTGATTTCATGGCCTCGATCGCGGCCTCGACAGAATCGACGCTGACATAGGCCTCCAGGAAGCCCGCCGGGGTCATGCCCTTCTCGACGGTGTGTTCGATCAGGGTGAAGAATCCGTCCCAGAAGCCGTCCAGATTCAAGAAGATGACGGGCTTGGCATGCAGGTCCAGCCGCTTCCACGACAGCAATTCCACGACTTCTTCCAGCGTGCCGACGCCGCCGGGCGCAACCACGAAGACGTCGGACTCGTCATACATGAGCTGCTTGCGCTCGTGCATGGACGTGACGACGATCGTCTCCACGTCGTCGAACAGCCGTTCGCGGCTGCGCAGAAAGGCCGGCATGATGCCCACCACGCGGCCGCCCGCTTCATGGGCCGCCCGGGCGGACGCGCCCATCAGACCCACGCCGCCGCCGCCATAGACGAAGCGCCAACCCGCCTCGGCTACGGCCTTCCCGAACGCCGCCGCCGCCTGGATGTAGCGGGGATCTGTTCCATCGGACGAGCCGCAGAACAGGCAGACGGACCGGCCCTCGAATGGGGCGATATTGACGGAGGGCAGGGACATGGGACCTTTGACGACCTCTGGCGGCAGGTGGAAGGACAGACGGACAAACCGGGCAGGCCGGGCCGAAGGGGCTGGGCCGGGCGGACGTAGCCGTCTATCTGGACTGACAGCCTTATAGCGATGCGGGACAGGATGGAACGAAGGATCGGCCTGCTGGCGAGTTTGAGCCTTGTGCTGGCGACGGCGCTGTCGGCCTGCGGTTCGCCCAAACCTGAAGCGGAGGCGGACCCGGCCGAAGCGCAGGAAGACGACTGGATGACGACGCCCCGCATCTTCAGCGTTTCCACTCAAGGGGACGGCGGCGTCCTGGTGCGCGGCGTGGCGGCGCCGCGCGCGCGCGTCATTCTCAGCGGGACGGACGGACCGGCCGTGGCGGCGGGCGCGGACGCCCAGGGCCGGTTCGAGCTCCATGTCGGCGCCGCAGCGACAGGCCAGGTTCTGACCCCGGAGATTCAGATCGGCCAGACGGCGACGCCTGGGCCTCAGCTACTGCTCGTGGTGGGGGAGGGAAGGCAGGCGGCCGCGCTGCTGACGGATGGCGGCCCCAGCCTGCGCCTGACGCCGGGGCCGGCCTTGGACGCCCTGGATGGCGACGGTCGAGGTCTGATCGCCTCCGGTCGCGCAGATCCAGGCCAGAAGATCGTCGTGCGCGCCGGCGGGATGTCAGCCCAGGCGGTGGCGGATTCGCGCGGGCGCTGGGTCGCGCCTGTAGCGACGGCCAGCGATCGTGCAGGCGATATCGAGGTCGATGGAACGGTCTTTCACTACCCTGGGCCAGGCGCGCCCGCCGCCCACGCCGAACGGGCGGGCGAGGGCTGGCGAATTACGCGGGGGCTGTCTGGTTCCGCCTATCAGACGACCTGGTTGCCAGACTGAAAACAGCGTTAATGACCCATTAACCAAACCGGTTGATCAAGGGCCTGTCTTCTTTCTTCGAGGACACCCACCATCACCAAATGACTTCAAAAGCCCGATGCCTCGCGTCGGGCTTTCTTTTCTCTGGTCAGGCGCGGGGATGCATGGCGAGGAAGGCTGGCAGCAGGCTGGCCACGACCCTGCGGCTGGCGTCGTCCGATTGGCCCAGCATCCCGCGCAGAGGGGCGCCGATCAGCGCGTCCCCGAAGGCGCCGAGCGCAATGAAGAGGACGGCCGAGCCGATAGTCTCGTCGGTCTGATCCCCGCCCAGGCCGAGTTTCTCCTGAATGGCGACGACCAGATTCTGAACGGCTTCGCGCACCGGTTCGAGGTGCGACAGGTCGCCGGACAGGGCGATCCAGGCCGCCAGTCGCCCGGCGCCGCCGGTCGAGAAGGCGTCAAAGACGGCGTTGATCAATTCCAGCGGCGCGCCTTCGTCCGTCCTCAGACGGGCCACTGCGGCGTCCAGAGCGTCGCTGAGATCGGCCACCATCGATCCCATCAGCGCCGACTGCAGTCCTGCGGCCGAGCCGAAATGGTGGATCAGGTTCGCATGGGTGACGCCGATCTCGCCGGCCACGGCTGCCAGGGTGACGGCGTTGGGCCCCCCGGAGAGCAGGAGGTCGCGCGCTGAGGCCAGGGCCTCGCGACGGGCTTCTTCAGGCGAACGGCGCCGGCGGCGCGGCTTATCGGCGATTTTAATTGACATCGGTGTAAATGACATCCATGTAGGTAATGTGTCTTACGAGCCGTCCAAGGAGACTGCAAGCCATGGCCGCGACCGCGCTGGATCATAGTGGGGCCATAACGGGATTTCGCGAAGCCTCGCGCACGCTGAGCCGTCGGGTTCAGCCGGTGCGGGCTGCGCGCGCCATGAGCCGACTGGTTGCGGACAAGGACGACACCGAACAGGTGTTCGAGATCATGAACGCCTTGGCGGGGCGTTCCGTCGACTGGGGCTACGCCAAGCTGATGAGCAGTCCCGAAGGCGGGGTTCAGGCCTATCGCCGCCTGGAGCTGGCGGACCGGTTGCAGGATCGGGAGTGGCTGAAAACCATGCCGGAAGGCAGCGTCGGCGCGGCCTATCTGGACTTCATCGTCGCACAGGACTTCTCCGCCTACGGACTGGCTGACGAAAGCCGCAAGGTGGCGGACAGCGAGATCGAGGCGGCGCATCCGCGCGCCTGGTATGCGCGCCGCCTGCGCGACGTGCATGATATCTGGCACGTGTTGACCGGCTATCATACCGACGCCTTGGGCGAAGCCTGCGTGGTGGCCTTCTCTCTGCCGCAGACGCGCAGTTCAGGGTTTGGCCTGATCGCGGCGGCGATTGCGGTGCAGTTCGCACGCGCGCGCACCGGCTATCCGTGTGCAAGAGCGGTGTTTCAGGCGTGGCGCGACGGTCGTCGGGCGGCCTGGCTTCCGGGGCAGGATTACGAGGCCTTGCTGGCGGAGCCTCTGGATCAGGCCCGGCGTCGTCTGCGCATTCCACGGCCCGGAATTTATGAGCGCGTGCCGGCGGAAGTCCGCAACGCCTATCGCGGCGGCAAGGGCTGAAGCGAGGGCTGAGGGAGCGCGGACGGGGGCGGCCGCGTTCCTTCTTTCATGAATGAACTGATGAGCGGCCGTGCGACTGCGCCCGTCGCCGGGGAGGAACAGCGTTGATGTGGGTTTGGATTGCGGCGGGGGCTGTTCTCGCCGTCCTGTTGGTCATGCTGACGGTTGCGCCGGTCCGTCGCGCCATGCTGTCGCGCCCGGCGATGGACGCTTTCCGTCGCATCATGCCGCGTATGAGCGCCACCGAGCAGGCGGCGATCGAGTCCGGCAACGTCTGGTGGGACGCGGAAATCTTCTCCGGGCGGCCGGACTGGAAACGCCTCCTGGCGACACCCGCGCCGCGGTTGACGGACGAGGAGCAGGTCTTCCTCGACGTCGAGACGGAAAAGCTGTGCGACCTGTCCAATGACTGGGACAGCACGGCGGTGTGGCAGGACCTGCCGCCTGACGCCTGGGCCTTTGCGCGGGACAAGGGCTTTCTGGGCATGATCATTCCCAAGGCCTACGGGGGCCTCGGCTTCTCGGCCTACGCGCACAGCCAGGTGATCCAGAAGCTGTCGACGCGTTGCTCGGCGGCGGCGGTGTCCGTGATGGTGCCCAACTCCCTGGGGCCGGCTGAACTGCTGCTGCACTACGGCACGGAAGAACAGAAGAACCACTATCTGCCGCGTCTGGCGCGCGGTGACGAGATTCCGTGCTTCGCCCTGACCAACCCGTTCGCAGGCTCCGACGCCGCGTCGATTACCGACACGGGCGTGGTCTGCAAGGCCATGTGGGAAGGACGCGAGACCCTGGGTTTCCGCATCACCTGGCGAAAACGCTACATCACCCTGGCCCCCATCGCGACAGTGATCGGCCTGGCCTTCCGCGCGGTCGATCCGGACGGGCTGCTGGGCGAAGGCGAAGAGCCGGGGATCACCTGCGTCCTGATCCCGCGCGAGCATCCGGGGGTGCGGATCGGGCGTCGGCACTGGCCGCTCAACGCCGTCTTCCAGAACGGGCCGATCGAGGGCGACGACGTCTTCGTGCCGATGGAGATGGTCATCGGCGGGCGCGAGCAGGTCGGAAACGGCTGGCGGATGCTGATGGAGTGTCTGGCGGCCGGTCGAGCCATCTCCCTGCCGTCCTCCAACGTGGGGATGTCCAAGCTGGCTGTCGGCATGGTCGGGGCCTATGTCGCCATCCGGCGTCAATTCAACCAGCCGATCGGCGCCTTCGAGGGCGTGCAGGAGGCTTTGGCCCGGATGGCGGGGCATCTCTACGCCACGGATTCTGTGCGGCGGCTGGCGGCGGCGGCGCTGGATCAGGGCGAGAAGCCTTCGGTCGTCTCGGCTATCGCCAAATACCATGTGACCGAACGCGCCCGCATCATCGTCAATGACGGCATGGACGTGATCGGCGGCAAGGGCGTCTGCATGGGCCCCGGCAACTTCCTGGCCCGCGCCTATCAGCAGATTCCGGTCGCCATCACGGTCGAGGGCGCCAACATCATGACGCGCACCCTGATCATCTATGGCCAGGGCGCGATCCGCTGCCATCCCTATGTCCTGCCGATGATGCGCACGGCCGAGGCGCAGGAGCTGAAAGCTTTCGATCGCGCCCTGTTCGGCTACGGCGGTTTCGTCCTGGGCAATATGGCGCGGGCGGTCGGTTTCGGCCTCACCGGCGGCGCGTTGATTTCGGCGCCACGCGACGCGGCGCCCGAACTGCGGCGCTACTACAAGCTGGCGACGCGGCTTTCCACCCTGTTGGCCCTGGCGTCGGATATTTCCATGGCCACGGTGGGCGGCGCATTGAAGCGCAAGGGCGCCTTGACCGGGCGGCTGGGCGATATCCTGTCCCAGCTCTTCATCCTGTCGGCGACGCTGAAGCGGTTTGAGGACGAGGGGCGTCCGGCCGAAGACCTGCCCTTCGTGCATTGGGCGGCGCAGGATGCGCTGAACCGCGCGGCCACGGCGTGGCGGGACGTGCTGGCCAATCACCCCAGCCGGAGCGCGGCCCTTTTCCTGAAACTGGCGGGGACGCCGTTCGGGCTCAAGACGCCGACGCCCGGCGACGCCTGCGCCGCCCAGGTCGCCGGCCTGATCCAGCGTCACGGTCCGGCGCGGGATCGGCTGGTCGCCGGATCGTGGAGCGCCAGCCTGGAGGTGGATCCCATCGCCGCCGTTCTGGTCGCGTTCGATCTGTATCCTCAGGTGGAAGCCGTCGAGGCGCGGCTGAAACCGGCGATCAAGGCCGGACGTCTGCCTCGTGCGCCGCAGGACCTGACCCAACTGACCGCCTGGGCGGGCGAGGCCGAGGCTCAGGGCCTGGTCGACGCCGAGGAGAGGGCTCTGATCGCGCGTTACGCCGAGGTCGCGATACAGGCGATCCAGGTGGACGACTTTCCGCAGGATTTCGGCTTGGCTGAGGGGTTGGCGCGACGCCGGGCGGCGTCGGCGGGCAAGGGAAGCAAGGCGGCCTGATGTCGGACCGTTATCTGGACTTCGCCAACAGCGGCGTGGGCGGCTGGCTGACTGGAACGCTGGGTTTGCCGCGCCCGTTGCCGTTGCGTCGTCGCGCCGAGGCGGGCGCGGCGCCGGTGGGGCCGTTGCTGCTGGGTGGAAGCGCGCGCCTCTCGCCGCTGTTGCATGGCCTGGCCGAGCGTTGGGGCGTCGAGCTCCATTCGAAGGCGCAGGACGGCGCGCGTTACGGGGGGCTGATCTTCGACGCCTCTGACATCGCTGATGTTGCGAGCGCGACGGGCCTCTATCGCTACTTCCACGAGACGGTGTGTCGGCTTGATCCTCATGGCCGCATGCTGGTGATCGGCCGACCGCCCGAAGACACGGCGACCGTCGAGGGCGCGGCGCTGCAGCGCGGACTGGAAGGCTTCGTCCGCTCTCTGGCCAAGGAGGCGCGCGAGGGCGGAACGGCGCAACTGTTGCGGGTCGCGGCGGGGGCGGAAGGGGCGGCGGCGTCCAGCCTGGCCTTCTTCCTGTCGCCGCGCTCGGCCTATGTCTCGGGGCAGGTGGTGACGATCAGCGGAACGGCTGCGCTTGCCTCGACCGAGCCGAGGCGCGTCCTGATCACCGGCGCATCGCGCGGCATCGGCGAAGCGATGGCGCGGCTGTTCGCGGCCGAAGGCTATGCGGTGGCGGCGCTCGATGCGCCGGGGGCGGAGACGGACCTGCGCGTGCTGGCCGACCAGATCGGCGCCGAGGCGCTGAGCCTCGACATCACTACGGCCGATGCGGCGGAACGACTGGTCAGCGCGGCGCGGGCGGCGGGCGGATACGACGCGGTGGTTCACAACGCCGGGATCACGCGCGACCGGACCATGGCCCGGATGTCGGCCACCGAGTGGGATAGCGTCATGGCGGTCAATCTGGGCGCGCCGCTGGCCCTGACGCGCGCGCTGCTGGAGGCGGGGCTGATCCGGTCGAACGGACGGATCGTCGCGGTGTCCTCGCTCAGCGGCATCGCGGGTAACAAGGGACAGGCCAACTACGCCCTGTCCAAGGCGGGCTGGATCGGGGCGGTGCGGCGATTGGCGGCCGAGGCGGGCGACGGGATCACGGTCAATGCGGTCGCGCCGGGCTTCATCGAGACGCGCATGACGGCCGCCATCCCCTTCGCCATCCGCGAGGCTGGACGGCGGATGAACAGTCTGGGGCAGGGCGGCCAGCCGATCGACGTGGCCGAGACCGCTCTGTGGCTGGCCGAGCCGGATAACGGCGGGGTGAACGGGGCCGTCGTGCGCGTTTGCGGCCAGAGCCTTCTGGGGGCGTGACGGATGCGAGGCGCAGAGGCGGCGACGCCGATCACAATGCTGCAACTGGCGGGCGGCGCGGCGCGGGGGCTGTTGCGTGGTGAAGCCAGGGCGCGGGATCTTCCGAGCCTGGTGCTCGAGGCCCACGCCGTTCGGTTGAAGGCCGAGGCGATCGCCGATTACAGCCGGCTGTGCGGTTTTCAGGCGGGGCAGGGCGTACCGCTGACCTGGCCGCATATCCTGGCCTTTCCGATGCATCTGCGTCTGATGATGCGGCCGGATTTCCCCTTTCCCCTGGCGGGCCTGGTTCATCTGCACAACCGCATCCGCCAGCACGCGCGCTTGGCGCCGGGTGAGGCGCTTAGCCTGAGCACGCGCTTCGGGGATCTGATGACGCATGACCGAGGCCAGGCCTTAGGCATACTCACCGCCGCGCGCCGCGACGGCGTGATCGTGTGGGAGAGCGAGAGCGTCTATCTGAAACGCGGCGATCGCGGGCTTGGCCGCCCAACTCCTGAGATGGAGCAGGCGTCCGGCATGGCGCGCGACCAGGTCTGGTCGCTTTCTGCTGACCTGGGGCGCCGCTATGGCCGCGTGTCGGGCGACGCCAACCCCATCCACACCTCGGCCCTGGGCGCGCGGTTGTTCGGCTTTCCGCGCGCGATCATCCACGGGATGTGGACCAAGGCGCGGGCGTTGGCCGTCCTGACGCCGTCGGGCGGGTGGGAGGCGGCCGAGATCGAAGTTTCCTTCCGCGCGCCTCTGTTTCTGCCCGGCGAGGCGGCGCTGTTCATGGCTCCGAAGCATCGCGATTTCGAGGTGCGCGATCCTGCGGGCGAGCGCGTTCACTTGCGAGGACGTCTGAGCGTCCCCCTCCATCGGAGATCATCGTCTGATGCTTACCCTGTCCGCGCCGCGTCGGGTCGCCATCGTCGGCGCCAACCGCATTCCTTTCGCCCGGTCGAACACGGCCTACGCCGAGGCGTCGAACCAGGACATGCTGACAGCCGCCCTGCAGGGGCTGATAGACCGCTTCGACCTGCATGGGCTGCGACTGGGAGAGGTGGCGGCGGGCGCCGTCCTGAAACTCTCGCGCGACATCGCCCTGACGCGCGAAAGCGTGTTGGGGACGACGCTGGGACACGACACACCCGCCTATGACGTGCAGCAGGCCTGCGGCACAGGTCTGGAGGCGGCCATACTGGTCGCCAACAAGATCGCTCTGGGCCAGATCGAGGCCGGGATTGCGGGCGGGGTAGACACCACTTCGGATGCGCCGATCGCCCTGAATGAAGGCTTTCGCCGCGCCCTGCTGGCGGCCAACCACGAGAAGTCGACGTTGGGGCGGTTGAAAGCCCTGTCGCGAGCAGGCCTGACTGCGCCCTTCCGGCCAGAACCGCCGCGTAACGCCGAGCCGCGCACCGGCCTGTCGATGGGCGAGCATTGCGAACTGATGGCCAAGCATTGGGCCATTCCGCGCGAGGAGCAGGACGTCCTGGCGATCCGCAGCCATCGCAATATGGCGGCGGCCTATGAGGCGGGGCTGTTCGACGAGATGATCACCCCCTTCAACGGGTTGAAGCGCGACAACAATCTGCGGCCCGATATCGATCCGGCCAAGGTCGCGGCGATGAGGCCGGTGTTCGATCGCGAGAACGGCACGCTGACGGCGGCCAACTCCACTCCGCTGACGGACGGCGCCTCGACGGTGCTGTTGGCCAGCGAGGAATGGGCGAAGGCGCGGGGACTGCCGATCCTGGCCTGGATGAGGGCGGGCGAAACGGCGGCCGTGGACTTCGTCAGCGGCGAGGAAGGTCTGCTGATGGCGCCCGCCTACGCCGTGCCGCGGATGCTGGCCAAGCTGGGGCTGACGCTTCAGGACTTTGACTTCTACGAGATCCACGAGGCCTTCTCCGCCCAGGTGCTGTGCACGCTCAAGGCCTGGGAAAGCGACGACTATGCGCGCGCCCGGCTGGGGCTGGATCGGGCGCCCGGCGCCATCGATCGGGAGCGGCTGAACATCCACGGCTCGTCCCTGGCGGCGGGGCATCCGTTCGCGGCGACGGGCGGACGCATCCTGGGCAATCTGGCGCATATGCTGAACCGGGCCGGCAAGGGACGCGGCCTGATCTCCATCTGCGCCGCCGGGGGGCAGGGCGTCGTCGCCGTGATCGAGAAATGAGCGCGACGCTGGATGTGACGAAGACCGAGGCCGATCACCTGTGGGCCGAGCGCTTCTGGACGCGCGCCTATCGTCCCGACGTGCCGGCGACGATCGACGACGACTTGGTGCAATGGGCTTCGGTCGGCGACCTGTTCGCGGCGGACGCCCGCAAATATGCGGAACGCGTCGGATTCGTCAGCATGGGCTCGGGCGTGACCTATGGCCGGGCGCTGTCGGACGCGCGGGCGTTCGCCGCCTTGCTGCAGGCCCAAGGCGTGCGGCCGGGCGATCGCGTGGCGCTGATGATGCCGAACTGCCTGCAGTATCCGGTGGCGCTGTTCGGCGTGCTGTTCGCTGGGGCGGTGGTGGTCAACGTCAATCCGCTCTACACGCCGCGCGAGCTGCAGCATCAGCTCAAGGACAGCGGCGCGGTCGCCATTGTGGTGATGGAGATGTTCGCCGCTGCCCTGGAACAGGCGATCGAGGGCACGGATGTCCGCCACGTCGTCGTCACCGCCATGGGCGACATGATGGGGCCTGTGAAGGGTGCGGCGATCACCGCCCTGCTGCGCCATGTCGAAAAGCTGGTGCCGAAGTGGCGCATTCCGCAGGCTGAACGCTGGCCCGCCGTGATGCGTCGGGCGCGGCGACTGTCGCTGAAGCCGGTCGAGACGAAGGCGGAAGACCTCGCCTTCCTGCAGTATACAGGCGGCACCTCCGGGGTGGCCAAGGGGGCCATGCTGACCCATCGGAACATCATCGCCAATGTTCTTCAGGGGCGCGCCTGGATCATGGCCCAGATCCCGCAGGATCAGGTGGTGGGCAACGTCACCATGCTGCCGCTCTACCATATCTTCTCCCTGACGGCGAACCTGCTGATGTTCGTGGGCGTGGGGGGGCGCAACATCCTGATCGCCAATCCGCGCGACGCGAAGCGGGTGGAGTGGGTGCTGAGAAAAGAGCGGTTCGCGGCCTTCACCGGGCTGAACACCCTGTTCGCCGGCCTGCTGAAGAATGAGGCCTTCCGCGATCGCGACTTCACCGATCTGCGCCTGACCGTGGCCGGGGGCATGGCGACCCAGGCGTCGGTGGCCGAGGCCTGGCAGACCGTGACCGGCGCACCGCTGATCGAAGGCTATGGCCTGACAGAAACCTCGCCGGTGGTCTGCATCGGCTATGTGGATATCGAGCGGCCCGAGACGATGGGCTTCGATGGTACAGTCGGGCTGCCGGTGCCCTCGACCGAGGTGCGGATGCGGCGCGATGACGGAAGCTGGTGCGGGATCGACGAACCAGGCGAACTGTGCGTGCGCGGCCCCCAGGTCATGCGCGGCTATTGGAACCGACCGGAGGAAACGGCCAAGGTCCTGTCGTCCGACGGCTGGCTGGCGACGGGCGACGTGGGCGTCATGCAGGCGGACGGTCGGGTGAGGCTGGTCGACCGGATCAAGGATATGATCCTGGTGTCCGGCTTCAACGTCTATCCGAACGAGATCGAGGATGTGGTGGCGGCCCACCCCCTGGTGGACGAGGTGGCGGCTGTCGGCGTCCCCGACCCGGTGCAGGGCGAGCGGATCAAGGTGGTCATCGTGCCGCGCTCGTCCGAGCTGACAGAGGCGATGATCGTCGCCCACTGCCGTGAGCGGCTGACCGCCTACAAGGTGCCGCGCATCATCGTCTTCCGCGACGAGCCCCTGCCCAAGACCAATGTGGGCAAGGTGCTGCGCCGCGACCTGCGTGACTAGGCCCGGCCGGGCTTTCTGCGCGTGATCAGGAAGCCGAAGCCCGCCGCCAGCGGGAACATCAGCACGCCATAGACGGCGCCGGGCAGGGTCATCTCGGGGCTGTTCAACACCGACTGAGCGATGACGATGGCCAGGGTGGCGTTGTGCAGCCCGACCTCAAAGGCGCTGGCGACGGCCTGCGGGCGCTCGATCCTGAGCAGGCGCGGCACGCCGTAGCCGACGCCCAGGCTGAGCAGGCAGAAGGCCACGGTCACGCCGGCAAGTCCGCCGATCTGGCTCATCAGGACGTGGAAGCTGGAGGCGGCGGCGCCGAGGATCACCAGCACGAGGATCAGAATGGAGGCGATGCGCACCGGCTTGTCCATGGCGGCCGCGAAGGCGGGCCGCCATCCGCGCACCAGCATCCCCAGCGCCACCGGAGCCAGCACGATCATGAAGACCTCGATCGTCTTCCTGAACTGCAGGCCGACATGCAGGTCGCCCGGCTGAAAGAAGGCGATCGCCAGATTGACCACGACCGGCAAGGTCACGACGGCGATGACGGAGTTGATCGCCGTCAGGCTGATGTTCAGCGCCACATCACCCCGGAACAAGTGGCTGTAGAGATTGGCGGTCGTCCCGCCAGGGGAGGCGGCCAGCAGCATCATGCCGACCGCCAGGACGGGCGGCAGGCGGAACAGCAGCACCAGCCCGAAGCAAATGGCCGGAAGCAACAGCAACTGGCAGGCCAGGGCCACGCCCGCCGCCTTGGGCCGCTGGGCCACGCGGGCGAAGTCCGCGGGCGTCAGTCCGAGGCCCAGGCCGAACATGATGATACCCAGCGCGACGGGCAGGCCGATGGTGGCCATTGCGGAATCCATGCGTCGTTTCTCCCCGTGCGCCAGATGGCGGCGCGATTGTCCCTCTTAGGCCTAGCTCGCCAGCGCGCGCCCCGCCGCCCGTCCCGAGAAGATGCATCCGCCCAGGAAGGTGCCCTCCAGCGCATTGTAACCATGCAATCCGCCGCCGCCGAAGCCCGCAGCTTCGCCTGCGGCGTAGAGTCCCTCCAGCGGCGTTCCGTCCGGCGTCAGCACGCGGCTGGACAGATCCGTCTGCAGTCCGCCCAGAGACTTGCGCGTCAGGACGTGCAGCTTGACCCCGATCAGCGGCCCGGCCGTCGGGTCCAGCACCCTGTGCGGCGCTGAGGTGCGCGCCCAGCGGTCGCCGCGATAGCGTCGGCTGTTGTGAATGCCCTGAACTTGCGCGTCCTTGGCGTAGGGATTGGCCATCTGGGCGTCGCGATCCTCGATCTGGGCGCGGATCAGGGCGGCGTCCAGCAGTGGTCTGTCGGTCAGGCCGTTCATCCTGCCGACCAGGGTCTCTAGATCGTCGGCGACCACGAAATCGGCGCCCTGGTCGCGGAAGGCGGCGACTTCTCGAGGCGCGGCCTTGCCCAGGCGCGAACGCAAGACGCCCAGAAGGTTGCGGTTGGTGATGTCCTGGTTCTGCTCCGAGCCCGACAGGGCGAACTCCTTGGCCAGCATGGTCTCGGTGACGATGAACCAGGAGTGGTCGTGCTCGATCAGGTCGGGCGTCGTGCGCAGATGTTTCAGCGTGGCGATGGTGTCGTAGCCGGGCAGGGCCGGGAAGGGCAGGCGCCGCCCCAGGGCGTCGAACCACAGTGGCGACGGTCCTGGCAGGATGCGGATCGCATGGTCGGGCCAGATCGGAGCCCAATTCTGCACGCCCTCCACATAGTGCCACATGCGGTCCCGGTTCACGAGGCGCGCGCCGGCCCCGGCGGCGATGTCCAGCATTCGTCCGTCCACATGTGCGGGCACGCCGGTGATCATGGTCTTCGGCGGCGCGCCCAGCCGTTCGGGCCAGTAGCGGCGGACCATCTCATGGTTGCCGCCGATGCCGCCGGTCGCCAGGATCACCGCGTCGGCCTTCAGGGTGAAGTCGCCGATGACCTGGCGATTGGAGGGGCGCCTCGCGGCGCGTCGTCGGGCGCCAGCACGGCGCCTGCAACGCCGGTCACCCGCCCGCCTTCGACCAGAATCTGATCGACTCTATGCCGGTGGTGAAAAGTCAGCCGCCCGATTCTCGCTGCTTCTCTGGCTCGGTGCGCAAACGGCTCCGACACGCCCGTTCCCGTGCCCCAGGCGACATGAAAGCGAGGAACCGAATTGCCGTGGCCGAACGCCTTGCCGGCGCCTCTCTCCGCCCAGCCCACCATGGGCGTCAGCTTGATGTCATGCTGACGCAGCCAGTCGCTTTTTTCACCGGCGGCGAACTCAACATAGGCGCGGCCCCAGCGCACCGCCCATTCGTCTTCTGCCAAGGGGCCGTCCAGCCGATCCCAGCCCGCGCTGCCCCGCCAATCCCGCCAGGCAAGGTCGAAACTGTCGTGCACGCCCAGGCGACGTTGCTCGGGCGAGTTCACCAGGAACAGGCCCCCGAACGACCAGAACGCCTGGCCGCCAAGATTGCTCGCGTTTTCCTGGTCCACCAGCAGAACACGGCGGCCTGCCCTTGTCAGTTCGTGCGCCGCAACCAGGCCTGCGAGCCCGCCGCCAACGACAATGACGTCCCCGTCCATCATGTCCTCCTAAAAAAGCGAATGCAGCATGATTTCACTAACAACTATGTAAATACAAGTGCGACGTTCGCATTCGTTCAAACAAATCCGGGACATGGAGCGGACGTGGAGAGAGGAGAACAACGAGTGCGCTGCGGGAGAAGATGAAAAGCTTCCGTAAGGTCACAAGACATCTATGTAAGTAAGCTGTTGACATGCGTATGAATAGGTGGATCGATAGCGTCAGCTTTCGGCGCATCCGCCTCGTCGTCAGCTCAACACAAAGGCGGGAGGAAGCATTCGGTCCAGCTGGGGAGCAGGGCCGTGCAGGGGAGGGTTATCATGGCTTCAGCGGCCTGTAATCGCGCGCGTCTGGCTGTCACCGCGTCGGCTTTCGCTCTAGTTGTCGCGGCGGGCCCTGCGCTGGCTCAGGATGCAGCGCCTTCCCAGGACGCAACGTCGGTCGGCGACATCATCGTCACGGCCCAGAAGCGCGAACAATCCATTCAGGATGTGCCGATCGCCGTTACAGCGCTCTCAGCCGAGAACCTGGACGCCATGAAGATCGAGGGGGCGGAACTGATGCGCGCCATTCCCAACGTCAGCTTCTCCAAGAACAACTTCAGCATGTATAATTTCGCTATTCGCGGAATTGGGACGAAGGCGATATCCGCATCCTCGGATCCGGCGGTGGCGGTCAGCTTCAACAACAGCCCTCTGATCCGTAATCGTCTTTTTGAGCAGGAATACCTGGACGTAAACCGGGTAGAGGTGCTCCGGGGGCCTCAAGGCACCTTGTATGGTCGCAATGCCACGGCTGGCGTCGTCAATATGATCCCGAATCTGCCGCAGCCTGATTTCGGCGCCATGCTAAAGGCTGAAACGGGCAACTATGGCGCAATGCGGGGGCAGATGATGGTGAACATCCCGCTGACTGACACATTTTGGGTGCGAGGGGCTGCGTCTCTAACCAAGCGGGATGGTTTCGATTACAACACATTCAACGACACGTCGGTGAATGGGCGAGACCTGTATTCTACGCGGTTGTCTGCTGCGTGGGAGCCTGGCGGCCGGTTACGCGCCAACTTGATCTGGGAGCATTTCGGCGAAGACGACAACAGATCCCGCACGGGCAAGCAACTTTGTACGCGCGATGACGGACCGACCCGTGTAGGGGCGACTGCTGTCCCGGATTCCTTGGTTCAAGGACGGCTTTCTCAAGGGTGCCAAGCGGCGTCTTTGTATACCGACGCGGCTTATAGCGCTCCAAACGGCACGGGTCTGTCCCAACTTTATGTGGCGTCCGGCATCGGCTATGGCTATGACAACAGCCTTCCCAGAAGGCAGGGCGTAAACGCCGTCGATTATGGCGTTGATCCTTATGATGGGGTCATCCAAAGTCGGAATTTACGAGAAATATCGACGAGGTATGATCCATATTATAAGGCTAAGAACGATGTTGTTCAGCTTAACATTGAGTACGATATATCTGACAATTTGAAGTTATACTCAACGACGGTTTATACCGAAGATAACTTCGAATCATCACAAGATTATGCGCGATATGTCTCGAATGACATATTCAATGACAGCACCAATCTTTGGGCGACCAGCAGCCCTATTAGTCCGAAACTCGAAGATTCCTTGGCGTCTCCGGGGGGTATATATACGGACCCTCAACTCGGACCTTCGCGACGGATGGAGTCGATCGATCTAAGCCAGTCCGATAATAGACAGTTCTATCAAGAATTCCGGCTTCAGGGTCGAGGTGGAGGGGCGTTTGATTTCAACCTTGGAGCCAATTATTTAGATTTCAAGACCCAGGATGATTATTACGTATTTAATAATGTGTTCAGCTTGATTGCAGAATATTTCTATAATGCGGTTCTTGGGTTAAGAATTCCGAAGCAAACAAATAATTGCCAAGACGGGTCTTTAATGGAATGTGTATATGTTGACCATTCTTCGTTAGGTGACCTGATTGGGGATGGTCATAATTATTTCAGAAGCAAGAATGTTGTAAATACCAGATCGTGGGCCGTCTTTGGTGAGGGGTATTGGAATCTTTCATCCGATGTTCGTCTTACCGCAGGTCTTCGTTACACGGATGATAAGAAGACGACCACGCCCTACCCCAGCCAGCTGTTGCTTGGATCTTTTGATCTGATTGGATTCGGGCCTTTATCCGGAGGGTCGGTCGCGCGCGGATATCCCGCTCTGCCGGACATCGAGCAGGATTGGCAAGCTTGGACCGGGCGGGCAGTGTTGGATTGGAAGGCCAGCGAAGATGTAATGTATTATGCGTCCTATGCTCGTGGATATAAGGGTGGCGGGGCAAATCCTCCTCGAGCTGATATAAATACAAGTGTTATACAGTATCAACCTCTCCCAGAAACATTTGACCCAGAATATGTTAATGCATTCGAGCTTGGAGTGAAATCATCTCTGCTTGACGGAGCTCTTCGTCTTAATGCCAATGCGTTCTATTACGATTATAGTGACTATCAAGTGTCTCAAATCGTTGATCGTATATCGCTAAACGAGAACTTTGATATGACTTCCATGGGGCTAGAGTTGGAGTTTATCTACTCTCCCGTGCGCAACTTCCGGATCGATGGGAATATAGGATATCTGAAAACTAGAATTGGCGATGGCGAATCGTCCATCGATGTCATGAATCGGACGCAAGGCAACCCTGATTGGGCGGTGGTAAGGCCTTGGGTCCAGGTGCCTTCGAATTGCGTGGCACCGACCGACTACATCGAAACTATTCTCAAATCGCCTATGTTCCCGATCTACGGCGTGAACGCCCTTGCAGTTCTATGCGGAGGGTCGCAGCGACTGGGTAGTTTTGATCCCAACTTCCCTGGGCAGGTGCCTTTCTGGCAGTTGTTTGGCTTTACCTACAATCCCCTAACTGACGCGCCGAATGGAGGGCGTGGGTTCGCTGCCGATCTCAGTGGCAATGAGCTGCCAAATTCTCCGAGATATACGGCAAATGTTGGTATGCAGTACACATGGAATTTGTCAGATTGGGATGTAACGATTAGAGGTGACTATTATAGGCAAGGGGATAGTTACTTCCGAGTGTATAATACTGATTACGATAGACTGAAGGCATGGGATAATGCTGGCGTTTCTTTCACATTTGAAAATCAAAAAGCTGGCCTTGTCGCTCAGGCCTATGTGAAGAACGTGTTCGATAAAACGCCAATCGTCGATGCATTTACCAATAGTGATGACTCCATGCTCACAACGAATGTTTTTACCCTTGATCCTAGGGTTTATGGTTTCTCGTTGACAAAGATGTTTTAGGTGATGTGACTATTCTCACATAGATGTAAATTGATGATTGCTTATAGATGAAAAGTGTCGTAGCAATGTAATGCCATAAAAATGGCGTTTTATAATAGGAGCAAACGTTATGCGTAAAGCTATTTCCGCGTTGTCTGCCTCTGTATTGATCATGGCTTCTGGGTCTGCTGCGTATGCTCAGAGCATATCTCCGCAGGGATCTATTCAGGTTAAGCTTTATACTGACGCATACCAGACGGTATCTGCCAATAATTGCGTCTCAGCCTGGGTCCCTGCTACGGTCTCGGGTCGAACCATTACGGTTCACGCAACCGGCTATACCCTCGGAAGTGGATTTCCTTGTGGAAACGTGACGTTCCAGGATAACTTGGTGGTGGATGTCGGTTCAGGATCGCCGACTGCCCCGATTACCATCACTGGGCTGAAGACCACTTCGGTGGCGGGCAATTGTGCGCAGACCGCCGGGGATACCGCACCTGCGGGATCTTTCAGTGAGCCGCGTTACGGTTCGGCTTCCGGTACGATTTCAGGTACCGGTCTATTCGGTATTCCAACACCCTGTACGTTTGCAGTTGATTTCGAGACGAACGTCGATCTCGACATCTAATGAGGATTTGATCGGGAGGGACGCCTCCCGATCTTATTCATGTTCTATCTATCGACTTGTTCATCGTTGAAGCTTATTGCTGATGATGAGGCAAGATATCATATAATATATTACTTAGATTTGAAAAATTGCCCGGTTTCGATGGTAGCTCGCGACGGAGTAGTGGATGCTACTGTGGCTATCCTTAGTAAGCTTGGCTGTCATGGGGCAGGTGGAGGTCACGCATGGGACATACGGCCGTACCCCTATAGCAGGCGCGGCGGTGAACCTGCCCATCCGCCAAGACCCAGATGATCCGGTCAGGGTCGATGATGTAGAAGTCCGTGGTCGTCGCGGCTCCGCCATGGTTCCCCCCCAGATCGAACTGAACGGCGCAGAGATCGATGCTCTGGGTGCCTGGGACATCAGCGAGGTCCTGCAGCGGTTGGGGGAAACATATGGCGTTGGCGGCGCGCCTCTGATCGTCATCAACGGCAAGCGGGTGGCTAATCCGAGCGCCTTTACCGGCTTTCCGCCGGATGCGCTGGTCCGCGCTGAGGTGCTGCCTGAGGAGGCGACCGCCCTTTATGGCGGCGCGCCTGGGCAAAGGGTGGTGAATCTGGTCCTGCAGCGACGATTCCAGAGTCATGACGGCCGCGTCTCGGGCGGGCAGCCGACGCAGGGCGGCACCTCATCGTTGGCAGCCCAACTCCGTCGCTCTGAGATTGACGGCCCAAGGACTGTGCAGATGAGCGCCCGCGCTTCGCACGATACCGCCCTGCACGCCGATGAGCGCGATCAGAATGAGGGTGAAGAGCTAGCCGGCAGCGCCGTTAACCTCCGCCCTGCTGTGGATCTGGCTGCCTTGCACCTCAGCACGACACGCCCATTGGGCGACTGGTCAACTGTCCTCACCTTGGATGGCCAGCGTAGGGAGAGCACCTCGCGCGTGCTTTTCGGCGATGCGGTCGTAGACACCCTCCGGCGAAATGAAAGCCTGGGCGGGGCCCTCGGGCTCAGCGGCAGGGTGCTGGGATGGCAGGTCCAGGCAAATGCAACCGCTCAGGCCTCTCGCGCGCACGAGATCGGTTTCGGCGATACGCGTAGCGAGAACCGCATGGTTGGTTTGAGCGGGTCGGCCGGGCGGACGCTGATTGAATTGCCCGCCGGTCCACTGATCGCCAACATTAACGGCCATCTCATGGACAACCGCTCGAACGTGGAGCGTGACGAAGAGCAAACAACGAGCGCCTTCCAGTTGCGAGAAGCAAAGGGCTCCTTGGCCGTGCCGCTGGCCAAGGCCGGCGTCCGCAAAGGTGTAATGCGGGGCGTGGGTGATCTGCTGGCGACGGTGGGAGGCGGCGTTAGAGACACCGATGCGGGGTCTGGCGATGAGGTGAATGCTGCTTTGGCTTGGACGCCCCAGCGGAAGGTGCGCCTGAACGGCGTATGGTCCGCCGCTAACGACAGCATTGCGGATAATCTGAGGTCCGCCCCCCCATATCACGACACACCTCGCGTGGTTTTCGATTTCCGTACGGGTCAAGCGTTGGAAATCGTGCCGATCATGGGGGTAATCCCAGCCTACGACAGCCACATTCTGAACGGCTCTCACTGACCGCATCGCTAGGGCCGTTCACTCGCTGGAGCCTGTTCATCAACTTGGGATATCAGCGCGACACGACTACAAACGGTGTCGGCTCGTTACCGGACTTGACGGAAGATGTGGAGGCGATTTTTCCTGAGCGGTTCCAGCGCGATAATGACGGGCGACTGATCAGCGTCGATTATCGTCCGTTGAACCTGGGTTCCAACCTGACGGAAGGCTTAACTTCCAGTCTGAATTTCAATATCCCGCCTCCTTCCGCCGAAGCGGGAGGGGGAGGCTAGGATTCTGCGCATTGCGCTGAATCACAGTTTCCGTTTGCGAAATAGGTTGTCGCTGGCGAATGGGTTGCCGGAGTTGGATCGGCTGAAAGGGGATGGGGGTGGCGTATCCGGTCAGGACGCGCGTCTGTTGATAGATGCTCAACGGGGCCATTGGGGGCTGAATGTCTCGGCCCGATGGCAGGACGGCTATAGGACCCGGCGGTTCAGCGGCAAGGATGGCCTGTCCGATTTGTTGTTGGAGCCTTTTGCCGCCGTAGACCTGAATCTGAGTTTTCGTATGGCTTCTCCCCGGGCGTCATCCGTGGACAATGGTGATGCGTCACGCCAGAGGGGGGCGGCTTGCAAGTGGGCCTGGAGATATCAAATTTGTTCGATGAAAGGCCTAAAGCGCGTCTCGGCGACGGCTCCCCGGCGCCCGGCTATGGGCGCAATGCGCAGGATCCCGTTGGCCGTACAGTGCGAATGACATTGCACCGGCGCTTTTGATCACGTCGAACCTTCATTGCAGAGGCAGAAAGCTAAGCAGCTTTAGTGTCAGTAGGCTGGCGGCCTGTGCTTACAGCGAGCGGTGATGACGTCGAACCGGACTCGTGCGCATGACGTCAGCCTAGGCGGGCTTTGGACCTGGTGTTGAGAGGCGAGCTTGGCTTTGAGGATCGCGCGGTGATTTAACCCGCTCATGCGAGGTGCGAGATGGCGACGACGGCGTGGTTATCACGCCGCCATGCGGCGCGATCGTCCGGCCGGAGCCGCAAGACGAAAGCGCTGAAAAGGTTGTGCGGATCGGCCTGGTTGCGCCCTCTGAGGGGGCCGGGGGCTGCGCCCAACGCCTTCGTCATGGTTCGGGCGCGCGGCGCCGAGCCCGTCCGGCGCGATATTGTCGTGGGCCAAGTCGGTCCGATGGGCGTCGAGGTGCTGTCGGGGCTCAAGGCGGGCGACGTCGTCGTTTGGACGCCGTCGCCGCAGTCCTTGCAGCCTTAACGCAGAGGTTGGCCCGTGCGCAGGCGGGCGATGATGGCTTCGAGCTGCGCTCGCGGCATTCCGCCCGGGATCAGATAGCCGTTGATGATGAAGGCGGGTGTGCCTTGCAGACCCATGGCCATGGCTTCCTGCATATTGAGCATCAGCACGTCGTCGATCTCGGCGCGGTGCGTCTCCAGGTCCTGGTCTAACCGCGCCAGATCAACCCCGGCGCCTTGAAGCAGGCGGCGTATCTCATCGTCGGTGACCCGCGAGGGATGCTTCATGAACGCGGCGTGGACCGCGTGGTACTTGCCTTGATAACCGGCGGCCAGGGCGGATCGGGCGGCGTTCTCCGATACGGCGCCGAAGATGGCCCAATCCTTATAGAGAACCCGGAGCTTGGGATCCGCCTTTAGAACCTCGTCGATTTCGACGTACATCTTCTTGCAGTAGGGGCAGTTGTAGTCGACGTACCCGATGATGGTGACGTCAGCGTTCTCGGCGCCCAGGAACGGCGTGGCCGGATTGTGCAACAGATCGTCGAAGCCTGTCCTGGCGATGGGCGGCATGTCCTGAACGACCGCTGTCCCGGCGGCGCCGTTGTCGGCATCGGCGGGGCTGCAGGCGGCCAGCGCCGCCGCGGCAGCAGCGAGGGCGGGGACGAATTTGCGGATCATGGGACTTCCTTTGAGCATGGCGGGCTAGTTCAGACGCGCGATTTCGATCGCGATCTGCTCGGGGGCGATTTCACCCAGGTGAGCCTTGGCCAGACGGCCGTCGGCGTGAAGAAACAGGGTCACGGGAATGCCGACTGTTCGATAGTGGCGCGGAACCTCCATCGCCGTGTCGAACAGGACGGATTGAAGGTTCAGATCTTCATTCGTCAGGAAGCGACGTACGACGACATCGCCTTCGCCCTGATTGATGAAAAGGAAGCGTACGTCCGGGTGTTCGATCTGGGCTTGCGCCAGGGCGGGCATTTCCCGACGGCAGGGCGGGCACCAGGTCGCCCACAGGTTGATCACGGCGGGACGACCGTCGACAGCCGACAGGTCGACAGGCGGTCCCTCAAGCGCGCTCAGGGTGAGATGGGGCGGAGGCAGGGGCTCGGTGGCGGAGACCAGTTGATAGGCTGTCGTCCAGACGAGCGCGCCGACCGCCAACGGCGCCAGGGCCCAGGCGCGTTCTCGCCTGGTCCGCAGCAGCACGACCATCGCGGCGATGATGACCGGCACGGCCCATATCCAGCTGAAGCCGCCTTGCCAGACCGCCAGAGTGCGCCACGGATCGTCCTGGAAATACTCCCAATGGGTCAGGACATGACCGAGGCGAGCGGCTGCGATACCGCCGAAGGCGACGACGCTGCTCCAGAGATTGAAGCGAGGGCTGACGCGAGTGGCGAGAAGGCCCGTTCCAATGATGAAGACGAAGACGCCGGCCAGGATGGCGAAACGTTCGCCTGACAGGACCAGCGGGCCCAGGGAGACGGCGTTCATGACCTCGCCCCGGCGTGTTCCAAAGCCGTCTGGACCTGTTGAGCCGTCATATCGCCGATCAGGCGGGCTCCGGTCGCCTCGGTGGATGAAGCGGTCAGGAAGATCATGGTCGGCGGCCCGGCCACTCCGTAGCGCTTCATCAGGTCACGCGTCTCAGCCGTATTTTGGGTAACGTCGACCTTGATCAGATCTGCTGCGGCGAACGCAGCGATCGTCGCCGGATCGGCCAGAACGCGACGATCAACGGCCTTGCAGATCGTGCACCAGTCGGCGGTGAAGTAGAGGACGGCCGGACGGCGGACATCGGCGGCGCGAGCCAGGGCCTGCTCCAGCGTCGCCTGATCCTCGACGATGGCGGTCGGGACGACAGATGGCGTCGCGGCCGCGCCTGAATTGGCCGACATCAGGGGCGCAAGCGGCCGCCAGGGGTCGACCGCGCCGAGACCGAGGCCGATCAGGATGAGGGCGCCCCATAGGCTCGCCGCCAGTCCGGCGCTTCGGGCGAGGTTCGAGATCAGATTGTTCGTCGCGGGGCTGAAGAGCCCGAGCACGGCGGCGGCGGCGAAGCTGAGCGCCGCCCCCGTCGCCAGGGTGACGGTCGGCGGCAGGATACGTCCGGCCAACCACCAGGCCATGCCCAGGAAGGCGAAGCCGAAAGCCATCTTGACCCGGTTCATCCAGGGACCCGCCTTGGGCAGGAAGCGGGCTCCGGCGGTGCCGAACATGATCAGGGGCACGCCCTTGCCCAGCCCCAGGAAAAACAAGGCCGCCGCGCCCAGAACCACGTCTCCGGTCTGGGCGATATAGAGCAGAGCTCCGGCCAGCGGTGCGGTGACGCAAGGGCCAACGATCAGGGCTGAAACGAAACCCATGGCGGCGGCGGATGGCGCTGAACGCCGCCCCTGTCCTTCTTCGCGCGAGAAGCGACTGGTCCATGCCGAAGGCAGTTGCAGCTCGAACCCGCCGAACATGGAGATCGCCAGGGCCAGGAAGATGAGGCTGAGGCCGCCGACGGCCCAGGCCGATTGCAGGGCGACCTGCAGGTTCTGACCCGACCAGGCGGCCGCGACGCCCAGCAAGGCGAAGGCGGCGGCCAGACCAAGAACATAGGCGATCGACAGGATCAGGCCTCGCCTTGTTCCTCGGCCGTCCACGCCGCGACCGATGACGCCCGCGAGGATCGGGTACATGGGAAAAACGCACGGGGTGAAGGCCAGCAGAAGGCCGAAGCCGAAGAAGGCGGCCAGCACCCACACAGCGCCGCCTTTCAGCGCCAGGCTGTCGATCAGGCCGTCCGAGGTCGGAACCGCCTCAGACGGTGCGAGAGGCGACGGCTCAGGGGCTGCCGGTGCGACCAATGGCCCGGTCGGCTCGGTCGAGACGTCCTTCGGCGGTTGAACGACGGAGACGACAGGCGTGGCCGGCGCGGGCGTCGTCGGCGCCGATGCCGGCGACTTCGGTTTCGCGGGCGTTTCGACGGTTCGCGTCGTCGGCGGGTAGCAGATGGCGTCCTCAAGACAGCCCTGGAACGTGATGTCGATCGAACGGGGCCCGCCCGCCGCAGCCAGGGCCTCGGCCGACAGGACCGCGCGGCCCTTGCCGTACCAGACGTCCACGACGCCGAAACCTGGATCATCCTTGCGCTCGCCAGGAGCCAGTCTCAGCGGCAGGGCATCCTTGGCGCCTGACGCCGTTGCGGCTGTATGATCCCGATAAAGGTAGTGTCCCGGCGCGATGGTCCAGTCGAACGCCACATCGCCGTCGGCTTGGCGCGACACCTTGAGCACGAAGGCCTGGTCGAGAGGCAAGGGCGCCTGCGCCAATGCTGATCCGCCCAAACCGATGATGAGCAGAAGCAGCATGACGCTGACGAAGCGTTGGAGAGACATCATGGCGGGGACAGGTCGTAGAATGAACTTAAGTCAGGCTTAAGCCGCGACCCGCACATCGAAATCATGAGAATTCTCGCCATTGAAGACGATCCGGTTCTGGCCGACGGGCTGAGCGTCGGCCTGAGCGCTTGCGGCTGGACCGTCGAACAGGTCGCCACGGTCGAGGAGGCGAGGGCGGCGCTGGAGGCGTCGGGCTTTGACGCCGTCGTGCTGGATCTCGGACTTCCGGACGGCGACGGTCTGTCGGTGCTGCGATATGCGCGCGAGCGGGACATGGACGTCGGCGTCGTGGTGTTGTCCGCGCGCGACGAGAGTCGCGACCGCATACAGGCGCTTGACGCCGGCGCGGACGACTATGTGGGCAAACCCTTCGACCTTGACGAACTCGCCGCCCGACTGAGGGCGGTTCGGCGGCGGTTGCTGGGACGGTCATCACCCGCCTTGCGTCACGGGGATCTGACCCTTGATCCAAAGGCCCGACTGGCCTGGCGTGGGGATGGCGACCTGTCGTTGTCGCGTCGCGAGTTCGCCGTTCTCGAAGCTCTGATGGAGCGGCCGAGCCAGGTGCTTTCGCGCGCGCAGCTCGAAGAGCGGCTCTATGGCTGGCAGGAGGATATCGGTTCGAACGCCGTCGAGGTTCATATTCATCATCTACGCGCCAAGCTGGGCGCCGGCTTCATCCGCACGGTTCGCGGCGTCGGCTATACGCTGCAATGAAATCGATCCGCTTCAGGCTGTTCGCCACACTGGCTCTCGTCACCGCCCTGGTATGGGGCGGGGCGGTTCTGTGGGCCGAGGTGCATACCCGCGCCGAGGTGCAGCAGGTGCTGGACAGCCGTCTGATGGAATCCGCCCGCATGGTGTCCTCGATGATGCGGGCGGGCGATGTTCGTCCTGTCATCCAGGCCTCTGAAACGAAGGCCGGCCACGTCTATGATCGCCAGCTCTCCTGTCAGATCTGGTCGATGGACGGCCAGTTGCTGGGACGATCCCAAAGCGCGCCCGTAGAGCAGTTGTCCGGCGGAGAGGACGGGTTCTCCGAGCGCGAGATCTGAGGGGAGCGATGGCGCGTCTATACAGTCAGCGATCCGCAGGCCGGATTTCGGGTGATGGTCGGCGACAATCTGGCGGTCCGCGAACATCTGGTCGGAAGCGTCGTGACAGGCCTGATCGGACCGGCGGTTCTGGGGCTGACGGCGCTGGGCGCCCTGATTTGGTGGTCGGTCGGGCGAGGCTTGGCGCCGGTCCGCCAGATGACCGACGCGTTGAGCGCGCGCGATGCCGATGATCTGGCTCCCATCGACGTGTCCCACGGCGCCCGTGAGTTGCAGCCGTTCGTCCTGGCCTTGAACGAGTTGATCGGCCGCCTGGGCGCCGCACGGCGCCGAGAGGCGGAGTTCACTGCGGCGGCGGCGCATGAACTGCGAACGCCGCTGGCGGGTCTGCGGATACAGGCGCAGATCGCCGCCGCTACGGACGACCCGTCGATCCGGCGACATGCGCTTGAGCAGATCCAGACCTCGGTCGATCGCACGGCGCGGCTGGTGGCGGGGCTGCTGGCGCTGGCGCGCGAGGATGAGACCCCGATCCAGAACGAAAACCGCCGATTGATCACCCTGAGGCAGGCCTTTCCTGCGGCCGCCTCGGATGAAAGGGTTCAGTTTTTCGGGGAGGACGGCCTTCTGTATGTCGATCCTGTTCGCTTTGGCGCGGCCGCCGACAATCTGCTGGCGAACGCCCGGCGTCATGCGGACAAGCGGATACGCATCGGACTGGAAATGACGCTCCGGCCCGCGCGTCTGGTCGTCGAGGATGACGGGGCGGGGGCGGCTGCGGACGAGCTTTCACGACTTGGACAGCGCTTCTTTAGGGGAGCCGGCGGTCGTCATGAAGGGGCGGGGCTGGGACTGTCGATCGTTCTGGCGACGATCAAGGCCCATGGCGGCGAAGTTCGCTTTCTGAACTCGCCTCTGGGCGGCTTGCGCGTCGAGCTCTTGCTCGATCGGATCAACATCCGCAGCGACGGCTCCGGCGGGAAAGGGCGAAAGCCGGATTGACGCCCGTGCTGTCGAGCGATCCGATCATTGCATTCACACGGCGACGCTGGCAGGCAAAGCTATATCGGGTGGGGCGCAGGCGCCCTGGGGTTGATGGGATTGGAGCTGGCGTGAACAAGATCATGAGTTTGCTGGGAAGCGCCCTTTTGAACCGGCGAGATCGTGGGCGCCGCCATTCTTGCCGTGGTCCTGTTCACCCTGGCTGTCGATCTGGCTGGCCTGGTCTTCCCGTGCCCCTACTGTCGGGTCCAGCGGTTCGCTCTTGGCGTCCTGGCGCTCATCTTGATGTTGAAATCATATGACGCCCTGTGGTCGCGCTATATCGCCGCCGTCGTCGGAATGATGGGCCTGGTCGTCGGGATCAGCCAGAATTTCAATCATATCAAGAAGATCAACAATGGCAGCTTTGACTGGTCCGCCCTTTGGATCGGTCACCCCTGGATATTGTCAGGCTTGGCGATCCTGGCTTTGACTTGGCAGCTCTTCCTGATTTTCGACGTCGATAGGCGTTCGACTCGGTAAGACCCGCACGGAGCGGTTGCTCTGGGCGGCTGCCGTAGTGAGTGGGCAAGACAGCCGTTCCAACGGGGAGCGCCCCAGTAGCAGCAGCCGCACCCATGAACGGATCGCAGGCGCCTAGCGACTGATGTCATCTCAGCGGAGTTGCTCTTTTCGTGCGACAAATCCGCATGGCCAATCCCGGGACCAGTGATGGTCTGGTTGTCATGGGCTAACAGGATTGGGGAGAGGATCGGCGCGCTTCCGGAAATAGCGAATATTTCCGAGGCCGTAACACCCCCGAGTGGCTCCGATTCGCGGAGGCGTTTCGAACTATCTGCTTCCTGCCAAATCGAGAAGTAGGAGCTTTGTTTGAGATGGTGCGATTCTTCTATAAGGAACGAGGGGAGGCTCCTGATCTCTCACCAACTTAAATCGTGTTCTCTTCACGCGGGACCGTGTTGACGCTCAACGCGGGCGCAGTGGCGATCTCAGAATAGCTCATCGCGCTTTTCGGCGCCGTGGCGGTCCTCGCCGGAAATGTGCGAGGATGGGTGGAGGCTCCGTGAGACGGCCGACGCAACCCGCCCGGTCGGAGAGGGTTGAGCCTTCATGCGCTTCCTCGACCTGCTTCCCTCGGTCCTGATCGGCGCCGCCGCCAGCGCGCGTTCGATGACGCCCATGGCCGTCATCGCCGCAGCGCGGCTGGGCCGCCGCGCCACGCCGGGCAGACTCGTTCTGCTCGACCGTCCGTTATTCAGGTTCGGTGCGCTGGCGATGGGCGTTGGCGAACTGCTCGGCGACAAGATGAAGTCCGCGCCGGATCGTACGGTATTCCTCGGCCTGCTTGCCCGGATCGCGAGCGCCGGGATCGCCGGCGGCGCCCTGGCGCCGAGGGGACGCGAGCGGCGCGGCGCCGCCTTGGCCGTGGGCGTCGCCATACCGCTGGCCTATCTGACGCTGGCCGGCCGAAAGGCCGCGCTGCGGCGCATTGGCCAGACCCGCAGCGGGATCGTAGAGGACCTTGTCGTTGCAGGCCTTGGCGTTGCGACGGTCGCTGGTGCGACACGCGCGCGGCGGCCTTAGCCGACCAGCCTGAAGGCGTCAGATTTGCACAGCGTGAGCCCGATGGTTGCGCGCCGCTCTGGTGAACTGCGAGATCGCACCCGAGACGATCGGGAGATAGGCGGTCAGGGCGGCTCGGTGCGCCCGGACGCCAAGTAGGGCGTCGCCGGAACAGGGCGGCGCTCAAGCTGTGCGGCGGCGCAAGAGCGCCGCCGCCACCGACGATCAATCAGTCGAATGGGCGCCGCTCCGGAGATTCGGCCAGCCACCCATTCCTGCTGATCAGGCGCCCGTGCCAAAGCCCTTCGGACCGCCGGCGCCCGCGGCGCCGTCGCCGCCGGTCGAAGGCGATGGGTTCCTGTCGGCCGGATTGTTGTTCGCCAGAGGGTCTTGATTGGCTCCGCTCTTGCGAGCCTGGCGGCCGGCTTCGACTTCATCGCCGTCCAGGTCGGGCGCTTCCCTGGGATTGCGGTTCGGATCGTTCGGTTGGACGTCGGTCATGGTCATCTCCCTGTTGGTTGCCTGAAACCAAGCGGTGGGAGGTTCACCGGTTCCGAGCTACTTCGCGAATCGAAACGGCCCAGCGAGAACCGGGGGACTGTCCTCAAGCCGGGCCGCTGATCCCATTGAAGGGATTTGTTGACGGCGAAGGGCCGCGCAAGGCTACCAGTCAGGCGGCACGGGCGCCGCGCCCGCGGCCATAACATTCATCGTGAATGCAGCCATCGCGACGCCTAAAGTTTTATGGACATATAACTGTCCCGATGGAGACTATCTCCAGGCGAGAGGGTCACAACCGTTACGCGAGTGCGCAACTCACAAGAGTGTTAGCGCGCCAGAAGGTCGCACATGGACGAAGACGACGACATCGACCCTTCAGACGACCCGATCTATCGGGCTGGCGTGCTCATGGGCAGAAACCAGGCCCTGACGGACGTCATGGAGCGTCTGTTCTCGCCGGACGCCGTATCAGCCGAGAAGACCGTCCGCGCCCTTCACGCCTGGGTCCAGCAGACCATGGACGAGGTGAGGGTTGAGATGCAGCTCGTGTTCGCGGATTTCGAGGCCGAGGACGACGAAGACGATGACGATAAGGGCTAGAGCTTAGCGCGCGCCCTCTCCAGGCGGGCCTGTAGTTTCTCGCGCTGCGCTTCATAGGCCGTCCGTTCCTCTTCCCTGCGCGCCCTAATGGCTTGCAGCTCTTCATCCAGCCGCCGTGCGGCCTGACCGTGCATGGCGTCGAGGTCGTCCAGGGCGATTTGGGCTTCCTCCACCCGTTTCCGATCGGCGGCGCTGGGCTGCTTCGTCTTCTTCGCCGCGCCCTTCTTCGGAGCGCTCGCCGGCAGCTTCACGTCGAGCCTGCGCTCAACCACCGTGCCGGGCGAAGCCTTGGCGGTGTCAGCGTCGGGGCTGTCGTCGACTTCCTTGGCCAAGCCGGTGGCGAAGAGATCCTGGCCGCTGCCCCAAGCGGCTAACGCCTTCGGTCGCGAGCTGGCCGCCACGGTGAAGGTGTGAAAGCCGTCCGACCATTCGAACAGCTTGAGCCGCGGAGCCATCAGGTCGGATCCGCAAGCGGCGGCCTGGGCAGTTCGCGTGCACCCTCCGGCTCGGCGACGCCAGGCGGTGAGGGCTCCGTACCCGCGGCGTCGTCGATCTTCTTCATCTGTGTGGCGTCGTCGTCCAACTCCGGCGGGGCAGGGGGCGGGTCCGATAGTCTCGGCCTGGCCGGACGGGCGGAGATGTTCTCCTGGCCGACGCCGCGAAGCCGTTCCGCTGGATCGCCCCTCGATACCGTGTCGGCTTTGACCGGCGTCAGGTCGCCGTCCTCGTTGTTGAGGTGTTCAGGCGGATCACGTGGTGTCTCGGTCATGGCTCTCTCCTCTTATGCCGAGGAGAGAAGTTGAGGGGGCGAGGAGGCGTTCCAGAACCTGGCGTCATGACTGTCTCGCCGGTGTTCTCCTCACCTGTGCCCATCAACGCGAATTGCGGCAGGGATAGCCGTCGCGCCGAGCTGCAAAGGTGATGCTGCCCTTCCAGGGCTTGGATTCGAGATCGTGGGAGCCAGCTCCGATCGACTTTGCTGAGGCCGTGTCCCGGCCATGTCTCGTAACGGGGATGCCAGCGCGAAAGAGGATTCGGCTACCGAGCGCCAGCCTGCTTCCGCATGGGTCCGCTAGGCGACCCAAGGAACAGGTCGCGCGGCGGGCTCTTGCTTCACCGTCAAAGAGGAGCCGCCACATGCCTCACTTCACCATTCGCTACAGTGGATCGGGGACGGGCGTCCTGCGCGTCGAATGCGTCACGGTGGAGGACGCCGCGGCCGCCATGGCCGAGGCGCGGCGGCGGCTCGCCGTCAGCCGGACCTTTTCTTCCGCTGAAGTCTTCGACGACGAGCATGCCTTGTATCGACTGGCGTCGAGGCGAGATGGCGTTTCGGCCGTGGAGGCGTGCGAAGCGCGGACCTCGGAGCGGGCTGGATGACCCGGAACCTTACGGTCCGCGGGAAAGTCTTCGACGCGGCGGAACGCTTTGAATCCGGGCGGCTTCCCTCAACACCTCATCAAAGGAGAAACCCATGAGAGCTTCCATAGGTCTGATCGGAGCCGTCGTTCTGCTTGGAGCGTGCGGAGATAACCGCGACGCCCAATCCCCTGTCGAAGGGCCTGTGGTGTCCGCGTCGGAGACACCTCGGAACCCCGCCGTCGACACGACGGAGAACGCTGCAGAGGGGACGATCACGCCGGGCGCAAATTCCTTTACCGAGGGGCAGGCGAGAAGCGCCATTGAGAAACAGGGCTACGCCCAGGTCGGCGGTTTGAGCCAGGGCGAAGACGGCGTCTGGACGGCGACCGCCGTCAAGGACGGCGTCGAGTCGAGGGTTTCCGTAGACTACAAAGGCGTCGTCAGCGCGTCGCCCGCTTCCTGATGCTGAAGGAGATTTCCATGTCCACAATCACGCGACTCTACGATACTCACACCGAAGCGATGGACGCCGTGTCCGCCCTCGAAGCCGCCGGCTTTGGAGCGGCTGACATCAGCGTCATCTCCAATAACGCCGACAACTGGCACGAGAGCCACCGACATCACGGGCGGTCGCCCGGTGACATGAACGGCGACGGCGAGAACGACGTCGCAGAAGGCGCGGGCAAGGGGGCGGCGACCGGCGGCGCGCTCGGCGTGGGCGCCGGCGTTCTCGCGGGCCTGGGCATGCTGGCGGTGCCGGGCCTGGGCCCCGTGGTGGCAGCAGGCTGGCTCGCGTCGGCGGCGGTCGCAGGGGCCGCGGGCGCCGCTGCGGGCGGGGCGGTCGGCGGAATTCTCGGCGCGCTCAAAGAGGCGGGCCATGATGACGATGACGCCCACGTCTACGCCGAAGGCGTGCGTCGGGGCGGAACCCTTGTCAGCGTTCGCGTCAATGAAACGGAGCGGGCCCGGGCGCAGGCGATCCTGGACGAGAGCCGCGGCTGGGACGCCGCCGCTCGAGGGGCCGCCTACCGCCAGACGGGCTGGACGCGCTTTGACCCCGCCGGGGCGCCCTATACAACCGACGAGATCGCTGCGGAGCGCGCTCGATATCGATAAGGCGCGCAGGGGAGGCGGCGCGGGCGCTTTGCGCCGCCTTCGCCGCCTCGCGCGGGGGCAGGAGGACGGAGAAATGAAAAGAAAACGCCTGTTACGCTCCCGCGTGGGCGTCAGACTTGAACGCATCCAGCCTGGCTCAAGACGACGGGAGGCGTGGTATCGCCTGACCGGAGGTGGGACGGACAAGCCGCGCCGCTATGATGACAAAGCTGCGGCGAAACGGGCCTTCGCCTGGAGCGTCGCTCGCCGTCTCGCGGCTCGAGGACGTCCCTCAACCTGGTTGGTGGTAGGATAGGCGATGCCGATGTTTCTCGTGGACTACCAGCAGGGCGAGCGTTGCTTTTCTCTCCAGTTGGAAGCGGAGGACTGGGAGGACGCTGAAGACAAGCTCATGGCCCTGCAGGGCGGAGCAGAAGTGGTCGGTCGCCTGGTGATGGAAGGCGATTGCGAAGGCGCAGCCTCGATCGGCGGAGGCGGTCGTTGTTGATCTGGCCGTAAACGACGGCGCGCCGTCTAGGCCAGTCTGCTCATCACGGCCTCGAAACTCACTTCGGGCGCATCGGGCGAAGACCCCGACATGAGCGCGTCCTGGCCGAGGATATCGCCTTCCAACTCGATACGCGCACGCTCGACGCCGAACACGGATCGCAGGACAGGGATGATGGTATACCGATCGAGCTGCAGGCTGGCCTTGAACCTCGCTCCGTGAATGACATAGGAGCCGACATAGAACGAGCTGCTGTCGCCGCCGATGATGCGCCCGCCCTGGAGCACGACTACCCCATAGCCCGGTCCCAGCCGTGTCCTGAAGCCGATCTTGTAAAGGCCGTCGTCCATCAGCGCTGGGCCGCGAGGCGAGCGGAAGAATTCGGCTGCGATCTGGGATTCGACTCTTGCTCGGCGGCGGCTGAAAGGTCGGTGTCGATCTGCGCCTTCCCGGACCCGTCGCACATGTGGCAGACGCCCGTGTCGAAGATGCCTGATCCCGCGCATCGGAGGCAGAGCTGGGGCTCTGGCGAACTTACGTCGATCTGCGTCATGGACCTGTGCACATACTCTCTAGCCACGCCCTCTATTAAGGCCTTCAGAGGTTTAACCGGCGCTCCGGGATCCCGTTCCTCCTCACGCGGATGCGACCGAAGGCTGGCATAAGGAACGCAGCCTTCACCGAAGCCCAAGCGGTCTAAGGGCGAAGGCCCCGGGTGGCGAATAACCTTCGCGGCGCGGCCTGGCGAGACAGGACAGCGCCGATGGCCGCGATCCTTTCGACCTCTCGATAGCCTTCGTGCGCCAGCATCCCCCCGAAGACATCCGGGTCGATCTCCTCATATGTCATGCTCGCGCCTGCCTCGGCGGCGAGCCGCTCGAGCTCGATGCGCAGCATATCTCGGCCTTCGATGATCGGGCTGCCCGTGTAGAGCACGAAGCGCCCCCGCGGACGCAGGCGATGCAGTCCAACAGAGACCCACGCCAAGGCGAGGTCCATGCCCAAGGCGCCGCCTCCATCGCGATAGGTCCGGTGCTCGCCGTCGGCCAGATAGGGCGGGTTGGCGATGATGAGATCGAACTCGCCGGCCGCGGCCCCGGGCCCAGAGCCCGCGACAATTTCAATCGACAGGCGGGCGTGGGCGGCATTGGCGGCGAGGAGAGCAAGGGCGAAGGGGTTCACGTCCCCGGCCACGACCCTGGAATGCGGCAAGCGTGCGGCCAGCGCCAGCGCGCCGGCGCCGGCGCCGGCGCCGACGTCGAGGATCGAGCGCGGCTGCGTACCGCATAGCGCGGAGGTCAGGAAGCGGACGAAGCGGTAGCTGTCCGGTCCAAGGAAGACGGCGTCAGAGGCGTCGCTCCGGGCGGAGTGCAGGTGCAGGCGCCCGTCAAGCGCACTGACCCTGACAGCGGATCGAAGCGACGCGCCCTCGTCGACGAGGAGCCCGCCGCTCGACATCGTGGCGAGGAGGGTAGGGTCGAGGTCGTTCGGGTCGAAGGGGCGCCCCCAGCCGAAGATGTCTCGCAGGTTAGCGGCGCGGGCGCGCTCCCGCCGGGACGCCACCCGTCTGTGGGTGGCGGGGGTCGGGCTCACGAAATCGTACCCGGCGGCCGCCAGCAGGTCGAGAAGGGCGACCAGGGCCGCGCGCCGCTGCCCAATCCCCATGTCGGCGGAGCTAGGTCCAGGGCGGCGATCGCTGTGATCGGGCGCTCCTTCCATCAGGTCGCCTTCGAGCCGGGCGGCCGGATGGCTTGGCTTGCGACGGCCG
Source organism: Brevundimonas sp. SS2672 (assembly GCF_059579685.1). Lineage (NCBI taxonomy): Bacteria > Pseudomonadati > Pseudomonadota > Alphaproteobacteria > Caulobacterales > Caulobacteraceae > Brevundimonas > Brevundimonas sp. SS2672. The sequence continues at coordinate 1,271,346 of NZ_CM184201.1, forward strand.
GCCGGGAGCGGCGGCGCGGTCGACCTGGGCCGGCGGGTGGGGAAGAACATGCGGATTTCCTGACGGTCCTAACCAAACGAGGAGGCGCTCAAGCTTTGAAACCGGCCGTCGTCGATCTGACGCTGGGCCTTCTAGATAAGGCTCCCGCGCCTGCGGCGTTGCATCCGAGCGGGCGCTCGGGCGTACGCGTCCGACGCGATCAATCTCGGCTCGCGTGGTTTGCGCCGCAGCTTGTGATGTCGCAGATTCGGCGGCCGTCGATCGCGGTCACCGTGACCCGATACGAAAAGCCGTCGTCCCTCATGGTGTCGCCCTCTTTCAACAGCTCGCCCATGAAGCGCAGAGCTTCCCTGTATGCGTCGTCGTCCGTGGCCGCCGCGATCTCCGCGCAGAAGGCGGAGCGGTGCCCGAACAGGGCGAAACGATAGAGAGGGTGGTCGGCGGTCCCGCAGGTCATCGGCGCTCTCCGAGGTATCCACGACTTGAACGAACGCGTCGGCGGGCTGAAAGAGCGAACTGTCCGGAGGACAGCTCTACAGCGGGCCGCGCGCTTTGGACGTCGCCATCGGCGGTGGCCTGATATGACGGCTCCGTCGACGACCGGCGGGACGCGAAGGCGCGCCTCAGCATGCTGGACTTATTAGGCGAGCATAAGAAAACCGATCTGCCGCATTGGGACTCAGGAGGGCCTAACGAGCCTGAAAGCTCAGCTGCGAGAGGGAGCGAGCCCGGATTGCAGGGCCTCCGGTTTGGCGGGTATTCGGAGAGCGGCCTTTGGCGCTTGAAGTTTACTGCAGACGCGCCTCATGCGTGCTCTCGCTTCGGGGGGCATGTCCTTGACGTTCGGAACCGTTCTCATTCCCGTGAGTTGGCCCATCGCAGCTCTCTAACCCCTGGAGCTGCCCTCTGTTGAACCGCGAAGCCCCTCGTTGGAGGCCCCAGGCGCCGGCGAGGGGTCTTCATTTGCCTACAGAAGAAACGCTCGCACGGGCGGGAGCCACATCCGCCGGCCGGGCCAGCGCTCACATTGATGGTGTCGCCGTCGCTGTCGGCGCCACGACCTCCCAAGCTTCTCTCTACGGAAGACCGGCCGGGGCTAGCAGCAGACGGGACGCAGGCGTTGCAAGGCCGACAGCACGGCCAGAAACCTTATCAGGGAGCCGGTGGCGACGCCCGCGACGGCGAAGCCCCGCAGACGACACTCGGATGCCAGCTGGACAGGCGAGGCCGCCGCACTCGATTAGCGGCAAAGATCACCGGGGCCGCCAGGCCGAGGTTGCGCCATTGCGAAAGTCGACGTTCCGCCATGGGGTGGTCTCCTTGTCGTCATGGCCACCTGAAAGCAACCTCGCCGCACGGCCGACGACCTGACGGCCGACATCAATGAGTCTGTCCGATCACTCGAAGGCCGAGGAAGCGGCGATCGCGAGTAGGGCCAAAATCGCAATCACCACCGACCATTCGCCGAAGCTGGGTCGCCATTGGGGACGTCTGGGCAAGTCGCGTTCCTCTACCGTCGGTCCAGCCCCGCTCTTTCAGGAGGTGCGCGAGGGACTGGAGCAGGCCCGCTCAGGAGGCGAGCGACTGGGCGAGCTTAGATCTCCAAGCGCTTTGCGCGTTTAACCTGTGATGATTAACGGCAGCGCTTTTGATATTTCAGCCCGCACGCCGCCGCAGTCGAGGGACGGAGGCCGCCTAGAGGAGGCGCTCGTTCCCGGTCAGGCGTTTGAATAGGCGATCGAGCGCCGCGAGCAGGTGTCCGCCAAATCCAGTCATGCGAAGCCAACAAGCTGCGCCGGAATTGGTTGCGGCCCGGTGCGCCGCAGGGGGTGCGTGGCTGCGCGCCGGGCCGCATCGCACGCCAGCGCCGGAATGCGCCTCCTTAAAGCTCGAGGACCATCCGGGGTTCCGTCTCAGCCCATCCAGCCCATGTAGGCGCACCCGACGATCCCTATGAACGAAAGCGTTCCGAGCAGCCGCGCCGCCTCCCACCCGGCTAGACGCCACCAGCGGGGGATGGGAGATTTTTGTTTGCGCAAAGACGATCTCCCGGCGCCAGGAAGAAGGGGATGCCCGGCAAACTGCTTAAGCCCGGCCTGGTTCCTCTCGGTCGCGCCTTTCTCGTCAGGGGTTGCGGCCCGGAGCGGTGGTCAGGGGGTTGCGCTCCGGGCCGCAGACTTCCGCGCGGAAGACAATCCTTAGCCGTCCCGAGGGCGATGGGTTCCACGGGGGCGGCTCTTCGACCAACTGCGGAATGACAGCCGAAGCCGGCCCGCTTCACGTTATCCGGTCGCAATCCAGTAAAGGATGCCGAAGATCGCAAGACACAGGGCGATCAGGACCGCCTCTGTCATCCGTCCCGTTCGTTTGGGCCGCCCCGGCACGTTCCGCCTCCCGTCGTGAACGATGTTACTATTTTACAATTTGCATGGCTGTCCAGCCCTCGACCGGCCGCATCGACGGACCGGCTCGGCGACCTGGATAAATCCCTCCTGGGCAGCATAGGGAAGGGCGAGTCCGCAGCGCTCTTCTGGCGCCCCCTTCTACCTGCTGCACTCCGCCTTGGCCGTCAGGCGTTTACGCGCTGGTCGGTATCGTCGACGTTCGCCGCCGCCTGGGCCAGCAGGCTTCCTCCGATCAGCAGAGGAGAGTCCTCGGCTGAAAGGGGAGGTAGGCAAACAAATCGCGCCGCCTTTTGGCCGTTCCGTAGGAACAGATGGATCTCGACGTGGTCGCCGGCGGCAGCCAGCCGCTCCGCCACGGTCTTGGCGACGTCTTCCGCGGCGCGCCCGCGCCCAAACAGCTGAGGCTCGACGTCATCCACGCGGACGGCCCAGACGTCGCCAAAGGGTTCTACAACGACGGTTCGCATCGAAGCATCTCCAGTGAAGAGTGAAGGCGGTCGCTATTTGGATGGCCGCGGAGACGGTTCAAGGGGCGCTGTAGTCCAGCCCGGCAGGCTGTTCCATAAGTTTGGGGGCTTCCAACCGACGGCCGGCCATTGCGACTGCGTCAGCAAAGGCCGGCCAGCGTCCCGGCCCGGATCGCGTCCGGCCTACGCCTTCATGGCGTGCCAGCCTCGGATCATGAAGGCCTGGAAGAAGGACACGGGCGTCGCAAACCCTGCTGCCCGCCAAAGGGCCTCGGTCTCTGCCGCCGGCAGAACCCCCAGCGCGTCGCGCAGCATGCTCTCCAGCCTGGCCGACGATTCGGGGGTCGCGCCCATCAGGGTCTGGACCTGCTTCCAGTCCTTCAACATGTCTGGAAACGCCGCATCTTCGAGATCGGCGCTGATTTCGGCGCTGACGAAGCGACCGCCCCGCTTCAGTCGATCATGAATGGCGCTGTAGAAGGCCGGCCGTTGTTCCCGTCTGATGAAATGGGCGACCAACAGGCTGACCGCGGCGTCGAATGGGCCGGGGGGCGCGTCCTCGGCGTAGCCCTGGATAAGCTCGCATCGCTCCAGAACGCCCGCTTCCTTTAACCGGTCCCGGCCGACATTCAGCATCTCGGCGGAAGGATCGACCCCGACGAAAAACCATCCTGGACGCGCTTGGGCCAGGGAGAGGATTTCAGCGCCCGTTCCCACGCCGACGCACAGCACTCGCGCTTCGCTCGGACATTCGGCCAGGACCAGGCCCGTTAGGAAGTGGAGGCAATTGGAGATCGGAACGAGGGCGCGGTTCCGATGGTCGTAGGCGTCCGCCATCTCCTGGTTGAAGAAGGACGGCGAGGCGGTCGATCGGGAAGAAGGCATTGTTAATGTGTAACACAAACGTCGTCCGGTACCATGCCAACCGTCATGTCCTGTTAGAGCAACCGGCCGATCGTCCGAGGCCCATTTCGGGAATCCTAATCCAGCCTCACATTGACCGCGCAGATCTGGCGGCCGTCCTTCGTCTTCACTCTCACTTCGAAGGCGACGGATTCCCGGCTCAGGATCTCGCGCTCCTTGATCAGATCGCCGGCGAAGCGAAACCCTTGACGACGCGCCTCGGCGTCCGTCGAAGCCTCGGCTTCGTGGACCTGATCCACCTCCAGACCGGCGACGAGGAAATCGTAGAGGGCCATGACGGAAACCTATACGCCCGAGCCTGAACCTAGGATGACTCTGCTGATCGGCGTCTCTCGGCATGGCGCCAGGCGATCCGACCCATGCGAAGGGGAACCGTTAAAGCAACGCCTGGGCGTCGAGGACGTTATCGACGCCGCGTCGCATGAGCGGCGGCGATGGAAATGCGCGAAGTGTGGAGCGGGAAGGCGAAGAGGGGATGTGGTCCGGCGACGAGCTCCACGATCTGATCACGATCAAGCTGACGCGGCGCAGGAGCGTGTCTCCAGCAACCCTCCGCAAGCTCAGTGAAGCGTTCAATCCCTTGGCGCTCATCCCTGCGAGGGACGACCTCATCGTACAGGGCGTCAAGGCCTCCTCCTGCCTCCTGCTTTTGAACGGGTTTGCGGCTCGCTACCGCTTGTTGCGGAATGGGCGGCGCCAATTCACCGAGATTTGTCTCCCAGGCGATTTCGTCAATCTCGGCTCTTTGTTGAAGAAGCGTCAGCCGCAGGGCGTCGTGGCCCTGACGGACTGTCGGGCGGCCTCCATTCCCCATGCTCGCCTTGATCGGTTGATCGACGCCGACGGCGACCTGGTCAGAAGCCTGTGGCTGGACACCCTGGTCGACGGCGCCGTAAGCCGCGAGTGGATTCTTGCGCTCGGCGCCCAGAGCGCAAAGGAGCGCCTGGCCTGGTTCCTGTGTGAACTCTACTGCCGACTGGAACTGGTGGGCCGCGCGAAAGACTGCTGCTTCCAGTTGCCTATGACCCAGGCGGAGATAGCGGATATCCTTGGGCTTTCGACCGTCCATGTGAACCGCGTCGTGGCGGAGCTTCGACGAGAAGGTCTCGTGGAGTGGAAGGGGGCTCTTGTTCATCTGAAAGATTGGGGCGGGCTGGCCGCCCTGGCCGAGTTCGACAAGGCCTACCTGGAGTCGCCTCCAGAGTAAGCGGGCGGTCGCGGTGGGACGGCGGCGCGAGATCGGCCGCGTCCGTCCCTGTTCTCGCTACAGGCGCAAGCGTAGATGGCTTTTATCGACCCATCGACCCACCCCGGCGCAATCGGAAAAGGCTCCGATCCATTAGGATCGTTGTCGGCGGCGCTGAGGCGATCGTCACTACATTGACCTCAGCGGCGAACATGCACCTTGGGAACAGCGTCGCTAACATGACGTTGGCCCATCATGACTGGCGATGTTGCAACACTTATCGGCTCGGCTGCAGCAATCTGCTCGATTACGAGCTTTGCCCCGCAGGCGTACAAGATCTGGAAGGAGAGGGACGCCTCGGCGGTGAGCCTCAAAACCTATTCCCTGACCGTCAGTTGCTTCATCCTGTGGACGATCTACGGCGTGATGACCTCGGCCTGGCCTGTGACCGTCGCCAACGCCTCCGCCCTCGTGATGGCGTCGGCGGTCCTGGTTATGAAATGGCGCTTTCGCGACGCGGCGAAGAGCGCATCGGACGCGTGAACGCGGTCAGGCGGCGAGTGGAAAACGCAGGGTGAAACAACTGCCTCGACCGGGGCCGTCGCTGGCCAGTTCGACGGCTCCGTCATGCATCTCGACCAACTGCTTTACGAGAGCCAGGCCGATGCCGAGACCTTCGCGCGAGCGATCGTCCGGCCCCTTCGACTGAGTGAACAGATCGAAGATGCGGCCCTGCATGTCATGCGGCACGCCCACGCCGTTGTCGGCGATGTCGATCCGCACCTCGTCCTGGACGACATCCGCGGAAATACGGATCTGTCCTTCGGACGGCGTGTATTTGGCGGCGTTGGTCAGCAGGTTGCTGACGACCTGCGACAGGCGGGTGAAATCGCCTTCGAGCCACAGGGGCTGGGAAGGCAGGGCGACCGTCAGGTCATGCGCGCCCGCCTCGATCTTGGGTCGGCTGGTGTCCACGGCGGACTCGATGACGCTCTGCAGACTCACACGCTCGCGCTGAAGGGAAATCTTGCCCTGATCGATCCGGGCGACGTCGAGCAGGTCTTCGATCAGCCGCGAGAGGTGGTGGGCCTGAACCTCCATCCGCGCCTGGATGTCGGCCTTGCGGTTCTTGTCCGACTGGCGCTCCAGAAGCTGAAGACCGGCGCGGAGCGCCATGATCGGGTTGCGCAACTCATGGCCCAGCATGGCGATGAAGTCGTTCTTGCGGCGGTCCGCCGCGCGCAGGGCGTTGGCGTAGGCCTCCAGTTCATCGCGCTGGGCGAGAATCTCCCTGCGTTGGCGATAGAGGTCGATGAAGACGTTCGCCTTGCTGCGCAGGATGTCGGTTTCGATCGGTTTCTGGATGAAGTCGACGGCCCCGGCCTCATAGCCCCTGAACCGTCGCTGCAGATCGGCGCTTCCCGCCGTGACGAAGATGATGGGGACGTGGCGCGCGTTCACATTGCCGCGCATGAACTCGGCCAACTGGAAACCGTCCATGCCTGGCATCTGCACGTCCACCAGGGCCAGGGCGACATCGTGGATCAGCAGCAGCTCCAGCGCCTCGTCGCCCGAGCGGGCCTTCAGGCAGACGACGTCCTCCCGCTTCAGCAGCGCCTCCAGCGCGAGCAGGTTCTCTTCAAGGTCGTCGACCAGCAGAAGGTGAATCGGCTGTTCCGGGCTGCTCATTCTGTTCCGAGACCTTTCAGATGTTCGGCGATGCCTTCGAGCGGCAGGGCGACGGCCGCCGTGCAGGCGTTGCGGGCGGCCTGGGGCATGGCCTGGGCGTAGGCGGCGGCGGGCTCCTCCACCAGGGCGACCCCGCCCGCGGCGGCGACGGCGCTCAGCCCGGCTGCGCCGTCCTCGTTGGCGCCGGTCAGGATCACCCCGGTCAGGCCGGCGCCGTAGGCGTCCGCCGCGCTTTCGAACAGCACGTCTATGGAGGGGCGGGAGTAGTTGACGGCTTCGTCGGAGGACAGGGCCATATCACCGTTGCTCTCGACCAGCAGGTGGTAGTCTGAGGGGGCGAAATAGACCACGCCGGGACGGGCGGTCTCCTTGTCTTCGGCCTCCTTGACCTCAAGCAGGCATCTGGCCCCGAACAGAGGGGCCAGCACGTTGCCGCGGTCGGCCGGGACGTGCAGGACGATGAAGATCGGCCAGGGGAAGTCCGCCGGCAGCGACGGGAGGAGGGCGAGCAGGGCCTGCACCCCTCCGGCGGAGGCGCCGATCACCACGGCCCGGTCGGGGGACGGACTCATGGTTCGCGTTTCCTGTAGATCTTCTCCGCCGGGACAAACTCGGAGAAGGCGGCCGCATGGCGTGAGAAGCGCAGGCTTTCCTTCGATCCGATCCCCAGAAAGCCGTTGCGCGCCAGGGAGTCCCTGAAAAGGCCCACGGCGCGATCCTGAAGGCCTCGGTCGAAATAGATCATGACGTTGCGGCAGGAGATGAGCTGCATCTCGGCGAAGACGGCGTCCGTGACAAGGCTGTGGTCAGAGAAGACGACATTGGCGCGCAGCGACTTGTCGAAGACCGCGCGACCGTAGTCGGCCGTATAGTAGTCGGACAGGGACGAGCGGCCGCCCGACTTCTGGTGGTTTTCGGTGAATTTGCGGATCTCGATCGAGGGGATAGATCCCCGCTTCCGCGGCGCGCAGGGCGTCGGGATTGATGTCGGTGGCGTAGAAGAGGGTGCGATCGAACAGGCCTTCCTCGCGGAACAGGATGGCCATGGAATACAGCTCCTCCCCGGCGCTGCACCCCGCGATCCACACCTTGAGCGAGGGATAGGTGCGCAGATGGGGCAGCACCTGCTCACGCAGGGCGCGAAAGTAGCCGGGATCGCGGAACATCTCGCTGACCTGAACTGTCAGGAAGGCGAGCAGACGAGGCAGCATTTCGGGATCGTGCAGGACCCGTTCCTGCAGGGCCGTCAGGCTCGGCAGGCCGAAATGGCTGCGCGCCTGAATCAGGCGGCGCTTGATCGACGCCCGTGCGTACTGGCGGAAGTCGTAATGGTAGCGCTGGTATAGCGCCTCCAGCAGCAGACCGATCTCGATATCCTCGATCTCGTTCGTCATGGCGGACTCAGCGGGGCATCCAGACGCGGACCAGGGACAGCAGCTTGTCCACGTCCAGCGGCTTGGCCATGTAGTCGTTCGCCCCGGCCGCCATGCAGCGCTCCTGGTCGTCCGGCATGGCCTTGGCGGTCAGCATCAGCACCGGCAGAGTCGTCCAGCGCGGATCCTTTCTCATTTCACGCGTCGCCGTCAGGCCGTCCATGACCGGCATCATCACGTCCATCAGCACAAGGTCGACAGCCTTCGAAGGATCGGTCGAGGCCTGCTCCAGCGCCTCGAGCGCTTCCTTGCCGTTGCGGGCGATCTCCACCAGGGCGCCGCGCGGTTCAAGGACATTGGTCAGGGAGTAGACGTTGCGGACGTCGTCCTCGACGATCAGAATCCGGCGCCCTTCCAGCACGGCGTCGCGATTGCGCGCCTTGCGGATCATCTTCTGCTGCTCGGGCGGAAGCTCGGACACCACCTGGTGGAGGAAGAGGGAGACCTCGTCGAGCAGCCGCTCCGGCGACTTGGCGCCCTTGATGATGATGGAGCTCGAATAGCGGCGCAGCTGCTGCTCGTGATCGGGCGACAGATCGCGCCCCGTATAGACGATCACGGGCGGGAAGCCATGGCCGCCCTCGCGGCTGAGGGTCTCCAGCAGGGAGAAGCCCGACGCGTCAGGCAGGGTGAGATCAAGCACCATGCAGTCGAAGGTCTGGGTTCTGAGTTGCTCCAGGCATTCGGCGGCGGTGCCCACGCCTACGGTTTCTACGTCGCCGGAGGCCAGCAGGCGGCTCACCGCGTCGCGCTGGACCAGATCGTCCTCCACGATGAGCACGCGACGTACGGTGCGGGTCAGCGTGTCCTCGAGAGTGCGCAGAACCTCGGCGAGATCCTCGCGCTTCACCGGCTTGACCAGATAGCCGATGGCGCCCAGCGACAGGGCGGTCTGGCTGTGATCCTCGGCCGAGACGACGTGGATGGGGATGTGGCGGGTGTCATCGTCGCGCTTCAGCACGTCGAGAACGGTCAGGCCCGACTGATCGGGCAGGCCCACGTCCAGCACGACCGCGCTGGGACGATGGCGCTTGGCCAGCTTGAGAGCCTCCTGGGCCGTGCCCGCCACGATGCACTGGAAGCCCAGCTCGCGGGACAGGTCGCGGACGATGGCGGCGAAGCGGTCGTCGTCCTCGACAACCAGCAGCAGGCGGCGCGTTCCGGCCAGATGATCGCGGTCGTCCTCGATGCTCGCAGACATTGATTGACGCCGCTCGGGAGGCGGTTCCGACGGGGGTGAAACATGCGGGGCAGGGGCAGGCGTCTCGCGCGGAGGGACCTGCGCAGCGTCATAGGCGCGCGGAAGGGTCAGAGTGAAGACGCTCCCTTCGCCCACTCGGCTTTCCAGGGTGATCCGCCCGCCGAGCAGGCGCGCCAGTTCGCGCGAGATCGACAGGCCCAGGCCCGTGCCGCCGTATCTGCGGCTGATGGTTCCGTCGGCCTGCTGGAAGGCCTCGAAAATCCCCGTCTGCTGCTCGGGGGATATGCCGATGCCGGTATCCGACACGGCGAAGGCGATCCTGTCCCCGGGCTGGGCCGATATGCCCAGTTTCACACCCCCGATTTCCGTAAACTTGAAGGCGTTCGACAGCAGGTTCTTGAGAATCTGCTCCAGCCGCTGGCGATCCGTCTCCATCAGATCGGCTCCAGCGTCCAGTTCGATCTCGAAGGCCAGACCGCGATCGTCCGCCACCGGCTGGAAGAGTTGCCGGACGTCCTCCGTCAACCGTTGCATCGACACCGCCTCGGGACGCGCCTGAATGTGGCCTGCCTCGATCTTGGACAGGTCGAGGATGTCGTTGATCAAGGCCAGGAGATCATTGCCGGACGACTGAATCGTGCGGGCGTAGTTGACCTGTTCCTCCGACAGCGTTCCCTCTGGGTTGTCGGCCAGAAGTTTGGACAGGATCAGCAGGGAGTTGAGCGGGGTCCGCAGCTCATGGGACATATTGGCCAGGAAGTCGGACTTATACTGGCTGGCCTGTTCGAGTTCGCGCGCCTTCAGCGTCAGCGCCGAGGCGCCGCGCTCCAGATCGTCGCGCTGGGTTTCCAGCAACTGGGCCTGCTCCTCCAGTTGGCTGTTGGTCTGCTCCAGCTCCGCCTGCTGCTGCTCCAGTCGCGTCTGGGATTCCTTCAGCGCCCGACCCTGTTCCTCCAACTCTTCGTTGGAGACGCGCAACTCCTCGCTCTGGACCTGGAGCTCCTCGGCCTGGCGCTGGGTTTCCTCCAGCATGTTCTGCAGCTGGGCGCGGTAGCGGGCCGAGCGCAAGGCTGTGCCGATGGCGGGCCCGGTTTCTTCAAGCAGGGCCATAAGCCGTTCGTCCGGCGTGTGCAGAAAGCCGAGTTCCAGAACCGCATTGACCGCGCCGTCCGCCCGGGCGGGGGCGATCACCAGGTGCCTCGGCTTGTCGCGGCCGAGGGCCGAACCGATCGTCAGATAGCCCTCAGGCACGTCGGACAGGGTCAGAATCTGACCGTCCGCCGCCACCTGCCCGAGCAGCCCCTCGCGCGGGCCGAAGCGTTCAGCGACGGGCGCGTCCGACGGGACGCCGAGCGCGGCGATGCGTCGATAAAGGCCGCCTTCGCCTTTGAACAGGGCGGCCGCCTGGACGCCGGCGTACCGTCCCAGATAGGCGAGAATGCTGTCTCCCAGCTGTTCCAGCGACTGATCGCCCATCATGGCGACGCCGAGGCCCACCTGGCCTTCATGCAGCCATTCCTGGCGCGCGCGCGCCCTGGCGCTGCGACGGACCAGCATGAAGACCGTGATCGTCAGGACAGCACCGAGCACGCCCGAAAGCACGCCGCTGATCAGCGCCGTGCGATAGGCGGCGTTCATTTCCGTCAGTCGCTGCTGACGCACGCTCTGCTCTTCCTGACGCATGAGGGCGACCTGGGCCCGGATCGCGTCCATCTCCTGCTTGCCCTGATCCGTGGCCATCCGCGCCAGCGCGGCCTGCATGCCCTCGGCGCGGCGCGCCTGTAGGGCCGCGTCCAGCTCGGCCAGTTTGGCGTCGAGGCGAGCGCGCAGCTGATTCAGGTGACCTTGTTGGACAGGGTTGTCGCGGGTGAGCTCCGCGATATCGCCCAGCCGTCGGTTGAGATCCCGGGTCGCCGTCTCGTAGGGCTGCAGATAGGAGACGTTGCCCGTCAGCAGATAGCCGCGCTGGCCCGTCTCGGCGTCCTGAGCGGCGGACAACAGTTCATCAACCGCGAGGATCACCTCGTGCGTATGGATGATCTGCTGGTTGTTGGCGCGCAGAACTTCGACATTCCTCCAGGCGACAAGCCCGGTGGCGAGGAAGAAGGAAAGAACCAGGGCCAACCCCAGAACCGCCCAGGCCTCCATCTTCGAGCCCGCAGACGGACGACGTGACGATTTCATCAAGTTGTGAACCCTGGACGAGGAGCGAGAGCGCCCTGCCTAAGGACGCGTGCAGACCTTGCAATAACCTATGCTGGATCTCGCCGCACAGACTTGCTGATGAACGATGCGGCTGATCGCCCCGTGGCCCCGCTGCGGCTCTCACGAGAAAGGCGCGGCCAGCTCCAGAATCTGACGAAGCGGCGGAAAAGCCCGGCGTCGCAGCGCCTCCTGCAGCTTCATTCCGGATGAAGCACCACCTTCGTCCATTCGTTCTGGTTCTCTTTGAAGTTGCGGTAGGCCTCGGGGGCCTGCTCGAGCGGCAGGCGGTGGCTGATCAGATCAGTGGTGTCGATGCGGCCGTCCAGGATCATCTCGAGCAGGGCGGGGAGGTAGCGCTGCACATGTGTCTGGCCGGTTTTGAGGGTCAGGCCTTTCTGCATGAAGGCGCCGACCGGCACCTTGTCCGCGAAGCCGCCGTAGACGCCGGGCACCGACACCGTGCCGCCCTTGCGCACCGCCATGATGGTTTCGCGCAACACGTGGGCGCGGTCTGTCCCCATGCGGGTCGAGGTCTTTACGGCGTCGACGATGTTGTCGGGCGAGAAGCCGTGGCTTTCCATGCCCACGGCGTCGATGCAGCTGTCGGGCCCGAGGCCCGCCGTCATTTCCTGGAGCGCCTCGCGGACCCTGACCTCGTGGTAGTTGAGGACCTCGGCGCCGTTGGCCCTGGCCAGGGCCAGGCGGTTGGGATGGTGATCGATGGCGATGACGCGGCCCGCGCCCTGAAGGAAGGCGCATTTGATCGCGAACAGACCCACCGGCCCGCAGCCCCAGACGGCGACGGTGTCGCCGCGCTCGATCTGGCAGTTCTCGGCGGCCATCCAGCCCGTGGGGAAGATGTCGGACAGAAAGAGCACCTTCTCGTCCTCGACGCCGTCCGGGATCTTGATCGGCCCGTAGTCGGAATAGGGCACCCGCGCGTACTCGGCCTGTCCTCCGGCGTAGCCGCCGGTCAGGTGCGAATAGCCGAAGGCGCCGGTCATCACCTGGCCGAAGGCGATCTCCGATGCGTCGGCCTTATCCGCCGGATTGGGATTGTCGCAGGCGGCGGGAAGGGATTTCTGGCAGAAGAAACATTGGCCGCAGGCGATGACGAAGGGCACCACGACCCGGTCCCCCTTCTTCAGGCTGGTGTTTCCGCGCCCGACGTCCACGACTTCGCCCATGAATTCATGGCCGAGGATGTCGCCGTTCGACATTCCGGGGATGTAGCTGTCGTACAGATGCAGATCCGAGCCGCAGATGGCCGTGGCCGTAATCCTGATGATGGCGTCGCGAGGGTTGATGATCTCCGGGTCGGGAACCGTGTCCATCTGGACGTTATGCTTGCCGTGCCAGGTGAGCGCGCGCATGGGCGATCCTTTCTGCTGCGATCAGAGGCGGCGGGAGCCGCGCGGCGCTGCATCCGGCGCCCTTGAGGTCGAAATCTCGCCCGTCTCCATGAGCTGCTTGAAGCGCCGCAGTTCGCGCCGCGCCTGCAGGCGCGGCTCGCGCTGCATGACCTTGGCGATCGCCTTGCCCACGACCCCGCCGGGCGGATCGTAGCTGATGAAGAGCCGGACCTCCGTGCCGCGCCCGAAAGGATGGTCCCGGAACTCGATCCAACCCTCATGGTCGACGTCGGAGCCCTGGGTCGAGGTCCAGGCGATGCGACGGTCCGCCAGGTCCTCTGTGACCACGGAGGTCAGCGCGACGTCCTTTCCGCCCGGTCCTTCGACGACCCATCGGGAATGCGTCGCGTCCAGAACTTCGACAGACTTCACCGTCTCCGAGAAGACGGGCAGGTTCAAAAGATCGCGCCAATAGTTGTAGAGGGCCGATCGGGGCCGTCGGATCAGCATGGCGCGCAAGCTGTCGGCCGCGTGGCGCCCTTCGTGAAGGTCGCTGTCGCGGAAGGCCGAGGAATCCACATCGGCGTCAGTCGAAATCGGACGATCGGTCATGTCTGGCTCCGGTGCGTGAAGAGCCAATGGACCGACAGCGGGTTCGTTGCGGAGATCGATGAAGTGACGGGTATCCGACAGCCGGACCCCTCATCCGCTCCGCCGGTTTGCCAGAGACCCGCAAACCGAAGGAGATCGACATGATCAACAACGACGTCTGGCGCGACGTGTTCGTGACTGGCCTGAAGAACGCCCATGCCGTGGAGCATCAGGCCCTGGCCCTGATGGATCGGCAGATCGAACGCGCCAGAAATTTCATGGAGGTGGCGGAGAAGCTGAAGGCGCACCGGCTTGAAACCGAGCAGCAGATTTCACGGCTTGAGCAGATTCTCTCGGGCCTTGACGAGAGTCCGTCAGGTCTGAAGGACGCCGCGATGTCCATGAGCGGCAACATGGCAGCCCTGGGCCACACCTTCGCCGAGGACGAAATTCTCAAGAACGCCTTCGCCAACTTCGCCTTCGAGAACTATGAGGTCGCGGCCTACAAGGGACTGATCGTCCTGGCCGAGCACGGTGGCTACTCTGTCGCGTTGGATCCGCTGAACGCCTCGCTGGATGAAGAAGCGCGCATGGCGGCCTGGGTGGACCAGAGCCTGCCGGCCCTCACCGAGAAATTCCTGATGCTGAAGCGCGCGGGCGAGAACCCCAGCCGCTGATCGCTGTCGCAAGGAGACGCGAGATGTTCATGCACAACAAGAAGCTGATGTACACGGTGCGGGTTTCAGAACCCAATCCGGCCCTGGCGACCCTGATGCTGGAGCAGTTCGGCGGGCCACAGGGCGAATTGGCGGCGGCGATGCGCTACTTTACGCAGGGTCTGGCGGACGAGGACGTCGCCCGCCGCGACATGCTGATGGACATCGCGACCGAGGAGCTCAGCCACCTCGAGATCATCGGTTCGATCGTCGCCATGCTGAACCGCGGCGCCAAGGGGCGCCTGGCCGAGGCGGCGGAGGAGGAGGCCGACCTCTACGCCAGCATGACGTCGGGGGGCGAAAGCCACACTACGTCCATCCTCTATGGAGGCGGCGCGGCCCTGATCAATTCGGCGGGCGTGCCCTGGACGGCGGCCTATGTGGACTCGATCGGGGATCCGGCCTGCGACCTACGCTCCAACATCGCGGCGGAGTCGCGGGCCAAGATCGTCTATGAGCGACTGATCAACGTCACCGACGACCCGGGAATCAAGGACGCCCTGACCTTTCTGATGACGCGTGAGGTCGCCCACCAGAAGTCGTTCGAGAAGGCCCTCTACGCCATCCCCGCCAACTTCCCGCCGGGCAAGCTGCCGGGCCATCCGGACTTCGCGGACAAATACTACAACATGTCCCAGGGCGAGGGCGACGCATCCGGACCGTGGAACACGGGCGAGCAGTGGGACACCGTCGACGAGCGCGAAGCTCAAATGGCCGTCGACGGCGGGGACGGCCGCGCCGAGGTGGCGCTTTCGGCCGACGAAGAAAAGGCGGTGGAGACATTCGCCGCTCGCACGCGTTCCGATCCCGAATCCGATCCGTTGACCGGCGCGGACCTCGGGGCCGGCCCAGGCGCGGGGCGAACTCGGCCGGTCCCATCCGTTCCGCCGGGCTAGGGGGCGGTCGTTTCACATCAGGAAGGGGAGGCGGGGTTGCGGACGGACGATGCGAAACACCGTCGCATTCGCGGAGCGGCCGGCGCGTCAGGCGTCGGCCGTATCCATATCCGCATTGAGGCTCGGGTTCGGCCTTTGCCACGCGAGGAGAAAACATGCGCCACGAAATCATCATCGTCGGCGGAGGCGCGGGCGGCCTGGAGCTCGCCGCCCGGCTGGGGCGCGCGTTGGGCCGCAATGAAGGTCCGCGACGCGTGCTGCTGATCGACCGGACCATCTTTCACCTGTGGAAGCCCTCCCTGCACGAGGTCGCGGCCGGCTCGCTGGATCTCGCATCAGGAAGGCCTGGCGTATCCGCTGCTGGCCCGGCGCAATCACTTCAGTTTCGCCTTCGGAGACCTAGAGGGACTGAACGCCGCTGAAAAGAGGCTGAGTCTGGCCGAAGTGCGGGACGACGACGGCGGGGTTCTGATTCCGCCGCGAACGCTGGCCTATGACCGGTTGGTGCTGGCGATGGGCAGCGGCTCCAATCTGTTCAATACGCCGGGGGCCGCCGAGCACGCCCACCTGCTGGAGGACGTGGCGGACGCCGAAGCCTTCAACCGGCGCCTGACCGGCGCCTTCCTGGCCTCGGCCTATGCGCCCGGCCAAAGGGTGGACATCGCCATCGTCGGAGCGGGCGCCACGGGGGTCGAGCTGTCGACCGAGTTGATCGAAGGCCACCGGGCCCTTTCAGCCGGTCTGGGGGCCCATCAGAAGTTCGATCTGGGGGTGACAGTGGTCGAGGCGGGGCCGCGCATCCTCGGCGGTCTGCCCGAAACCGTGGCCGCCAAGGCGGCGCAGGAACTGGAGCGCCGGGGCGTGACCCTCGCCGTGGACGCCAGGGTTGAGCAGGTTGCGGCGGACGGACTGCAGACCAGCCGGGGCTGGATTCGATCGGACCTGACCGTCTGGGCGGCGGGCGTTCTGGCGTCGCCCCGCAATCGCGATTTCGGACTTGAGACCGGGCGTCTCAATCAGTTCTTGACGGACGATCGTCTGAGGACGTCCGCCCCGGACGTCTACGCCATGGGAGACTGCGCCCAGACTCCGCATGGCGCCGGCTTCGTCCCGGCACGCGCTCAGGCGGCGGCCCAGCAAGCCAGATATCTGGCTCGCGCCCTGCTCAAGGCGGGCGATCCGGGGCCCTATGTCTATCGCGACCGCGGCTCCCTGGTGTCCCTGGGCAGCGAAGGCGGCGTGGGATCGCTGATGGGCGGTCTGGTCGGGCCGAACTTCCTGATCGAGGGCTGGCTGGCGCGTCAGGCCTATATGGGTCTTCACCTTGACCACTATCGCGCGGTGATCGGCCTGCGGCGTACAGCGCTTCTGGCCCTGTCCCGCCTGCTGATGCGCCGCGTGTCCGGGCGGCTCAAGCTGCACTGAGGGAGCCCGGATGAAAGTCTGAATCCAGACGCTCCGGAATGGCGTCCGGGGACCGCGATTGCAGGGAGGCGGTAAGGGAGGCCGTCTCCATGAATGCTCACGATCCCGCGCCCGCCCCGCCTCCCGGCGCGCCGCCGCGATTCCAAGGCCGGGTGGCATTGGTCACCGGCGGCGCGCGCGGCATAGGACGCGCCATCGCCCTGGCTCTGGCGCGCGAGGGCTGCGACGCCGACAAGCTTTCCCCCTTCGAGAACGCCGCGGGAGTCTTCTTCACCGGCGGCGACCAGCTCCGCTTATCCAGCCAGATTGGAGACACTCCGATCGAACGGAGCGTCCGGCGTCTGTATGAGAGGGGCGGCCTGATCGCCGGCACCTCGGCCGGCGCCTCCGTCATGAGCGAGACCATGCTTGTGAAGGGGACGGCCGAAGAATCCTATCGCATCGGCGAGCTGCATATGGCGCCGGGACTGGGATTGCTGCGGGACGCCATCATCGACCAGCATTTCGCCGAGCGTGGGCGTTATGGACGTCTGCTCGGCGCCGTGGCGCATAATCCGAGACTGCTGGGCCTTGGCGTAGACGAGGACACCGCCCTCGTGGTCGAAGGACGCCGGATGACTGTTTTGGGCGCCGGAGCAGTCTATGTGGTCGACGGCGAAGCCGCCACTCATTCCAATATTGTGGAAGGCCAGGCTGACGACGCCCTGTCGCTGTTCGACATCCGCATGCATGTGCTGGCTCATGGCGACGGCTTCGACCTGGACGCGCGAAGGCCTGCGGCGGCTGCGCGCGACACGGCCGACTAGCTCCCTGATTGGGCGGCTGGGTCCGGTTGATCGACGAGCGTCCCGGGCGCCGCGTTCATGTCGCGCCCGCGCGGCGTCAGGAATACGGCAAGCACTACGATAAGAATGAATACGCCTGTGATGATCCAGGCCGCCTTGTTTCGCCGCATGAGCGCTGTTCCTTTTCTTGATCCTTAAGGCCAGCGCGCACGCGGCGAGGGCGTTGCCTGCGTGCGGAGGACGACATTGCGGCGGTCAGACCGGAGAACAGTCAAGGCGAAGGTAGGCGTCGTCGAACTCGGCCGCCTCGATGAGGCGTTGGCGATCGATGACGCGAACCTGGGCGCCTTTCCAGCTAATCCAGCCCGTGTCGCGCAAAATCTGCAAGGTGCGGTTGAGATGCACCGCGGACATGCCCAGAAAATCCGCCAGATCCTGCTGTCGGATCGGCAGGTCGAAGACGCCGTCGTCGACGATCCTCGGTGATGCGCCTCAGTCGGTCATGTGGAACGGCCGACACGACGCAGGGTGAAAGACCCAGGACGCCATGATCCGTCTGCCGCATGACGAGGCTGTGCAAGTCGACGAAATCGCCGGGGCAGTTGACCTGGGTGTACTGGCGCCGTCCGTCGGCCAGCTCGCTGTACCGGGCGGCGAAGCCGGAAAGGAGAAGGGTGCTGATCTCCGGCCGTTCGCCTGGGCCGACGAGCTGCGCGCCGGCCGGTTTGAGCACCGGCTCTTCCACGAGTCCGGCCAAGGCTGCGGATTCCTGAGCGGTCAGACAGTCGCGTCTGGCGAGCTTGAGTTCGAGCCGACGCGTGGGAGGAAGGTGGAGCATGGCGTCCTCTTGCGAATACAGGCCAACGCCAGCGGCTCGTAGTCGTTGCGGCTCCCGAGCGGGAGCCGCTCCTTCCCGTCAGGCAATTCTCCTGAGGGGCGACTCCGGCGCCTGAATGAAGCTCTTGCTTTCAGGAGCGCGCACAGGCGCGGCCCGGTCGGCGAGGCTCGCAGCGGGGGCGACGCAGCAAGAGGCGGCCCGGAGGCCTTCCAAATCCAGGATGCGGACCCGCCCTCTGCCGAAACGAACCAGACCCAGAGCCTGGAGCCGGGCCGCTGCGACATTGACGCTGGTGCGCTGGACGCCCAACATCTGGCCGAACTGGGCCTGTGTGATATGCAGCGGCGCGCCGGCGGATCCCTCGTGCAGTCGTACAATCCATTTGGCGAGCCGATCCAGGACCGCATGGGAGGCGTTGCAGCAGGCCTCGGCCTCCAGTCCACGCAGACGCTGCTGCGCCTGCAGCATGACCAGTCGTGTCAGCCAATCCCGACCGAGCGTGTCGAGGATCGAGGCCGCGGGGGTGCTGAACAGCAGGGTTTCCACCAGGGGGACGGCCACTGGACCGGGGGAGGTCGGCCATAGGGCGCGGTCCCATCCTTGAACCGCCCCGGCGGGTACGAGCGAAACGCAGATGTCGCCGGCCCCCGGGAACAGGCCCACCGCGCCGTTCAAGACGAAATGCAGTTCGTGCTCGGCGAGTGCCCGGCCGAAGCTCTGAGTCCGTTGCAGACGGCCTGTCGCCTCTATTCGCTTTCGAGCTTCAAGCGGCAGCGCTTGAAAGACCGGATGGTCGGCGACCCCCAGTTCGCGGGCGGGGGCGGTGATGAAGGCACGGCTAGGCGAGAACGAAGACAAACGCGACATGGGAATTCCTCCACGTCGGGAGCATGGCATGCCGCCGAAGAGCTCACGTTCACATGGGTTAAGCCGCAGGCTTTAGGAGCCGTCGGCGCCGGGTTCCGCTTGTCTGAAGGCGTCCTTAGGGCAACCTCAGTTCGTACGAATGATTGTGGAGCGGCTGAGCATCAGGAGTCTGACCATGCCGCCAAGCCCACATGAAAAATCCGCCACCGCTGTTCACGAGCAGCGTCCGATTGAAGCGCAGTACGCCCGCCAGGGTCGCGGCGGGAGGCGCATTACGATCATCCTCGCGGCGGGCCTCGCCTTGACGGCTGTGGGGTTCGGCCTGGTTTGGCTGTCCTGGTCGAAGCCCCTTTCGGAAGCGCCCGTCGACAAGGGTCTGCTTCCGGAGGCCGCGCCTTATTTTCAGGACGACGGCCAGGGGGGCGGGGCGCCTGCAAGGGAAACGCCGCGATGAGAGGCGCGCATTTAATGCAGGGCTTCGCAGGCCTGGTCCTGATCGGGCTCGGGCCTGGGCGGCCCTGGCGGCGGGTCTGTTTCTCGTGCTCGATCAGATCATGTTTCGCAGGGACCATCCGTGACATCGCCATCTATCGGCGAGGCGCGGAAGAACGCTGCGCCCCCGGAGCAGCTGCTCGCCGAAGGGAGAGCGTTCGCCGGCAGATCAACCGGATGGAGCGCTTGCGGGAAAAGGGCCTGGAGCAAGCTGCTGTTGCGGCTGGGCGTATCCCGTTGGACCTGGCCTAGCCTTGAGCATGCGTTCGGGCATAGGCGACGCCGCTGTCGCGGGCGCCGGGAAGGCCTGATGAGGGAAACGCCGCGTCGATCTGTTTAGGCGTTTCGATGTGCTTCCGTACCCAAGTCGGAAGGCGCCATGAGATCGGCGAGGGCGGCGACGGCGCCGGCGATCTGGCGTCGCTTGTTCGGCGACAGCAGCGCGAGCCTCGCCAGCACATCCGAATGAAGTAGGTCCGGCGCCTCGGCCAGGGCCTGGTGCCCCGGCTCGGTCAGGCGCGCGTGGACGATGCGACGATCCGTGGTCGATCTGTACCGGACGATGAGGCCGCGCGCCTCCAGTCGGTCGAGCACCGCCACCACGGTCGGCGGCGACATGGAGACGTCCTGGGAAATGGCGCGGGTGCTGACCTCGCCGAGACGACGGATGGATTGCAGCACCAGAAGCTGCGGCAGCGTCAGGCCTGTCAACCGGGCGATCTCGCGCGAGCGAACGTCGATCGCCTGGGCGATGCGGCGGACCGAGCGCACCAATGACGCCGTGGCGTCGGCGGCTGACGCCAGGGGAATTTCGCTCATTGGGTTGAACTCATTCGTGAACTAACCATTTGTACGCGCTGCATCCACACTTCAAGGAGGACCCATGTGCGGTCTTAGCGGCGAGATCAACTTCGACGGGCGCCCCGCCGACGCCGGCGCGGTACAGCGGATGACGGACGCCCTCTCGCCCCGGGGACCGGACGGATCCGGCATAGTGATGCGTGGGCCAGTGGGATTGGGACATCGGCGCCTCATGATCATCGACCTGTCGGAGAAGGCGCAGCAACCGATGGTGGACGCCGATCTGGGCGTCACTCTGGCCTTCAACGGCTGCATCTACAACTATCCGGAATTGCGCGAGGAGCTTCAGGGCCTGGGTTTCCGCTTCTTCTCGCACGGCGACACGGAGGTGATCATCAAGGCCTGGAAGGCCTGGGGCGAGGCCTGCGTCGAGCGGTTCAAGGGGATGTTCGCCTTCGTCCTGCACGAACGCGACAGCGGTCGGATCGTGATCGCGCGCGACCGTTTCGGCATCAAGCCGCTGTATCTGGCCGAACGAGGCAGGCGGCTGCGTTTCGCTTCGACCCTCCCGGCGCTTCTGGCGGCGGGCGACGTCGACAGGACAATCGACCCGGTGGGTCTGCAGCATTATATGACCTTTCATGCGGTGGTGCCGCCGCCGCACACCATCCTGAAGGGGGTGAAGAAGTTTCCGCCGGCGACGATACGGGTGATCGAGCCGGACGGCGCGTCGCGCGAACGGGTCTACTGGCGCCCGGACATGACGCGCCACGCCGGGGACGCCGCCCTGACCGCCGAGGACTGGCGCGATCAGGTGCTGGACGGCCTGCGCATAGCGGTGAAGCGCCGCATGGTCGCCGATGTGCCCGTCGGCGTGCTGCTGTCGGGTGGAGTGGATTCCAGCCTGATCGTCGGCCTGTTGGCCGAACTGGGTCAGAAGGACCTGATGACCTTTTCGGTCGGCTTCGAGGAGGCCAACGGCGAGAAGGGAGACGAGTTCGTCTATTCCGACCTGATCGCCAGACACTATGGGACGAAGCATCATCAGATCTTCGTGCCGCACCAGCGGCTGATGGAGGCTCTGCCCGGCACGATCGGCGCCATGTCCGAGCCGATGGTCAGCTATGACAATGTCGGCTTCTACCTGCTGAGCCAGGAAGTCTCGAAACACATCAAGGTCGTCCAGTCCGGGCAAGGGGCCGACGAGGTGTTCGGCGGCTACCATTGGTATCCTCCGATGGTCGGGGCCGCCGACCCTGTCGAGGCCTACGGCGGCGCCTTCTTCGACCGCAGCCACGAAACCCTGAAAACCCAGTTGAACGGCGCCTATATGACGGATGTCGATGTCAGCCGGGCTCTGGTCGAGGCGCATTTCGCGCAACCCGGGGCGGAGACCTCTGTCGACAAGGCGCTGCGGCTGGATAGCCAGGTGATGCTGGTCGATGATCCGGTGAAGCGGGTTGATAACATGACCATGGCCTGGGGACTGGAGGCGCGCGTGCCCTTCCTGGACCATGAACTGGTCGAACTGGCCGGACGTATCCCGCCGGAACACAAGCTGGCCCAGGGCGGCAAAGGCGTGCTCAAGGCGGCGGCGCGCCTTGTCGTCCCATCAGAGGTGATCGATCGCAAGAAGGGCTACTTCCCGGTGCCCGCGCTCAAATACATCCAGGGTCCCTATCTCGACATGGTGCGTGAGACCCTGACCAATCAGGCGGCGCGCGACCGCGGGCTGTTCGACAGGGCCTACCTGGATCGGCTGTTCAACGACCCGACAGGCCATATCACCCCTTTGCGTGGTTCGGAGCTGTGGCAGGTCGCCGTCCTCGAGATGTGGATGCAGCAACATGGCGTCTGATCTTCGTCTCGCGCGTCCCAAGGCGCACCGGCTGAAACGCATGCGTCATGAAGGCCTCAAACCGCCCGTGCCCTCGGGACGTGAGTCCGTGCGCGATGCCGTCCTTGACTGCGGCTGGGGCCGCCTTCTGTTCGCCCAGACCTTCGAGACCGCCGCGCCTCTGGTCGAGGCTCTGCGCGCGGAGGGGCCGGATCGCCGCGACATCGCCTTTTACGTCCGCAATCCCCACGTCCTGCTGGCCTCGGCGCCGCAGGAGCTGTTCCTCGATCCGTCCCATACCTATCGGCTGGACCTGGCGACCTATCGGTCCAGCCGCCGTCAGCCGCGGGGCTTCACCGTTCGCCGTCTGATGTCGGAAGCGGACGCCCAGACGGTCAATGATATCTACGCCAAGCGTCGCATGGTGCAGGCGCCGCCGGATTTCCTCTGGTCGCATCGCGACGACCGGACTCTCTCCTATTTCGTCGCGGAGGACCTGACGACCGGAGCGGTGATCGGCACGGTGACGGGTGTGAACCACGCTCGCGCCTTCGATGATCCGGAGAACGGCGCATCCCTCTGGTGCCTGGCGGTCGATCCCCAGGCGACACAGCCGGGGATCGGCGAGGCTCTGGTCCGCCGTCTGGCGGAGCACTTCAGGACGCACGGCCTGGCCCACATGGACCTGTCGGTCATGCACGATAACGCCCAAGCGATCGCCCTCTATGAGAAGCTCGGTTTCCGGCGCGTCCATTTCTTCGGCGTGAAGCGCAAGAACCCGATCAACGAAGCCTTGTTCGTCGGGCCCTCGGATGATCATGCGCTCAATCCCTATGCCCGGATCATCGTGGATGAAGCGCGGCGACGGGGCATCCAGACCGATATCATCGACTCGGAAGGAGGGCTGTTCCGCCTTTCCTGGGGCGGACGCTCCGTCCGCTGCCGCGAAAGCCTTTCGGAGCTGACCTCGGCCGTGGCTCTCAGCATCTGCGACGACAAGAGGGTGACCCGCAGGATCGTGGAGGCCGCCGGAGTGCGCGTGCCGCGCCGCATCGATCCGCAGAATCTCGGCGCGATCGACGAAGCGCTGGAGACCTATGGTCAGCTCGTGGTCAAGCCTGCGCGAGGGGAACAGGGCAAGGGCGTGGCCGTGGGTTTGAAGACCATGGCCGACGTCCAGGCGGCCCTGCTGCGCGCCCGGCGCATCTGTCCGGACGTCCTTGTCGAGGAGCAGGTGGAAGGCGAGGATCTGCGCCTGGTCGTGATCGACTATGAGGTCGTGGCCTGCGCCGTGCGGCGTCCGCCGCGCGTCATCGGCGACGGACGCTCGACCTTGCGGGTCCTCATCGAGCATCAGAGCCGTCGGCGCGCCGCCGCCACCGGGGGCGAATCCAGCATTCCCATCGATGCGGAAACGGAGCGCACCCTGGCGGAGGCCGGTTATGGCCTGGATGACGTCGCAGGGGAGGGCGAGGAGGTCCTCGTGCGCAAGGCGGCCAACCTGCATCTCGGCGGCACCATCCATGACGTGACGGACGAGGTGCATCCGGTTCTGGTCGAAGCGGCCGTGGCGGCGGCGCGGGCCATCGACATCCCGGTGACGGGGATCGACCTCATGGTGCGTGCGCCGGATCAGCCGGATTACGCCTTCATCGAGGCCAATGAGCGCCCTGGCCTGGCCAATCACGAACCCCGCCCCACGGCAGAACGGTTCATCGATCTGCTGTTCCCGCTGTCGGCGCGCCCCGACGCCTGAGACTATGTCAGGAGCGACCTTGACCTCCCCGAAGATCGACCTGGATTACCTGAACGCCCGCTTGGGGGAACTCCTGAGCCTGCCCAGTCCGACGGGCTACACGGACGAAGCCGTCTGGGCCCTGTGCCGAGAGCTGGAGCGTCTGGGCCTGGATTATGAACTGACCCGACGCGGCGCGATCCGGGTGCGCCTGCCGGGTCTCGAAGCTATTCCGGCGCGGGCCATCGTGGCGCACGTCGATACGCTCGGCGCCCAGGTGAAGGCGGTGAAGGACAACGGCAGGCTGGAGCTTGTGCCGATCGGCCACTGGTCGTCACGCTTCGCCGAGGGCGCGCGCTGCACCGTCTTCGCGGAAGGCGGAAGCTATCGCGGAACGATCCTTCCCCTGAAGGCCTCCGGGCACGCCTTCAACGAAGAGGTGGACGATCAACCCGTCCATTGGCGTCAGGTCGAACTGCGGATCGACGCCGTGACCCACGGGCGGGCCGACACCCTGGCTCTGGGCGTGGATGTCGGCGACATTGTCGCCATCGACGCCCAGCCCGAGTTCACCGACAGCGGCTTCATCGTGTCACGTCATCTGGACGACAAGGCCGGCGTCGCGGTCATGCTGGCCGCTCTGGAATGCATGCTGCGCGAAGAACGCACGCCCACGGTCGATACCTGGTGGCTGTTCACTATCGCTGAAGAGGTGGGCCTGGGCGCCTCCGCCGTGCTCGTGCCGGACGTGGCGGCGATGGTCACGGTGGACAACGGAACCACTGCGCCGGGTCAGAACTCGTCCGAGTTCGGCGTCACCATCGCCATGGCGGATCAGACGGGTCCCTTCGACTGGCACCTTTCCCGAAAGCTGGTCCAACTGGCGCGGGATCACGACATCCCGCACCAGAAAGACGTGTTCCGTTACTACCGTTCGGATTCCGCCTCTGCATTGGAATCCGGCGCCGACATCCGCACGGCCCTGGTGACGTTCGGCGTGGACGCCAGCCATGGCTACGAACGCATCCATCAGAGCGCTCTGGTCGATCTGGCTCGCCTCCTGACCCTCTATGCTCAGAGCGAGGTGGAAATCAGACGCGACGCGCGCGCGCTGACAGGCGTCAGGGGATTCACGCATCAGCCGAACATTTCGACGAGTTGACGCCGCCTTGGCCGTCGGGGCGGAGGGAAGACCGAGGTCCTTCTCACCCAGACGCCATGTCCCACGCACATTGAATCCTGTTCTCGTTGGGCGGCAGCGGAGCGCGAGCCGTCACGCCGGGCGTCTGGTCCTCGAAAGCGGGCGGAATCTCCTGCAGGACCATCGCCAGCCTGCGTCATATCGTTCGGGCTCGGAACCGCATGGCCTGGGGCCGATTGGGTCAGGCGAAGGAGGAGCCATGAACCAGACCCATGTCATCGAACGCGCTTTTGAAATCGCCGAGCGAGACCACGCCTGCCTTAAAGTCAGCGACGTGCGCGAAGCGCTTTCCCGGGAAGGCTATACGATCAGCGATCTGATGCATCTGGAAGGCTGGAGCATCCGCGAGCAACTGAGACGGCGGATGAAGGCGCGCGGCGCCCGCGCGGTCCGTCGCATCGAACTGGCCGAGAGCCGGCCATGACCGCGACGGCAGGCCCGGGGCGGGCCTTGCAGGGGCTGATCCTGAGCGTTCCGGTGGCTCTGTTCAGCCTCGGGACCGCGACGGATGCGGCCTACCTCCGGACCGCGCAGATGCAGTGGAGCAACTTCTCTTCCTGGGCGATCGTTGGCGGTCTGATCTTCGGCGGGGCGGCGTTCGTATGGAGCCTGATCGACCTGGCCTGGGGACGCCGCGGGGTCTCGCGTTTTCTGTACAGCGGCGTCCTCGGGGCCTTGTGCCTTGTCGGGCTTGCGAACGCATTCAAGCATAGTCAGGACGGATGGAGCTCCGTGGGCGCGCTCGGCGTCACCCTGTCCGCCCTGTGCTGCGTTCTGGCCCTGATTGCGGGCTGGCTGCGCTATTCCGGGATGCTGGACGAGGAGGCTGGCCGATGATCCGCACCAACCTTCTTCTGTACGGAGCCCTGGCCGGCGCCGTTGCTTTGGCCGCCTGCGGTCGAAGCGAAAAAGGGATCAACGAAGTCGGGCCGGCGCCTGACTTGCCGGAGATCAGGGAAACCCTGCTGCCGCCGATGCGTATCGCCCGGCCTGTAGGATGGGGAGATGAGACGCCGCGCGCCCCCGAAGGCTTCGTGGTGACGGCCCTCGCTACGGACCTGCGTATTCCGCGTCAGATGCTGGTCCTGCCTAACGGCGACATCCTCGTGGCCGAGGGGCGGGGCGGCGGCGCTCCGGCCTTGAGGCCGAAGGACGTCATCGCAGGGGTCATCAAGAAGCAGGGCAACACGAAGGTCGAGGGCGGGGACCGTGTCACGCTGTTGCGCGACGCCGATAACGACGGCCGCGCCGAAGTCCGCACGGTCTTCATCGACGGTCTCAACGCGCCCTATGGCCTGGCCTATGTCGACGGCCGCATCTATGTGGCCGAGCAGGACGCCCTGGTCAGCTTCCCCTATGTCGAAGGGCAGACCCGGATCTCGGCCTCCGCTGAAGAGGTGACTCGCCTGCCGTCCGCCCTCAATCATCACTGGACCAAGGCCCTGACCGCCAGCGCCGATGGATCGACCCTCTACGTCGGCATCGGCTCCAACAGCAATGCGGGCGAGCGGGGTATGGCCGTGGAGGAGGAGCGGGCGGTCGTCTGGGCCGTCGATCGGGCCACGGGCGCGCGTCGGACCATCGCCCGCGGCATCCGCAATCCCACCGCCCTGGCGATCGAGCCGTCGAGCGCCGCCCTCTGGGCCGTAGTGAACGAAAGAGATGAAATCGGACCCCAGCTCGTTCCGGACTATCTGACCTCGGTCCGCGACGGCGCCTTCTACGGCTGGCCATACAGCTACTGGGGACAGAATGTCGACCCGCGCGTGTGGCCCCGGAAGCCGGAACTGGTGGCCACGGCCGTGAAGCCGGATTACGCCCTGGGAGCCCATGTGGCGGCCCTCGGTCTCTCGTTCGCCCGCGACGGCGGCTTCGGCGGCGCCTTCGCCGAAGGGGCCTTCATCGGACAGCACGGGAGCTGGAATCGCCAGGATCTGGCGGGCTACAAGGTGGCCTGGGTTCCGTTCTCCGGCGGCCGGCCGGCCGGCCCGCCCGTCGACTTCCTGACCGGTTTTCTGACGGACAAAGGCGAAGCTCGCGGCCGTCCCGTGGGCGTCTGGTTCGATCCTCAGCGCAGGATGCTGCTGGTGGCCGACGACCTGTCCAACACGGTTTGGCGCGTCGCTCCCGCAGGCGCCGCTCCCGGGCGATAGATCGACTCGACGCTCCAGTCGGGCCTCTTCGGATTCGAGCAGCTTCAGCGCCTTGGCCAGCGCTCGAGGCGTGTCTCCCGCGAGGTGCGGATCGTCTGCCGTTACGCGTCGCGTTGGTATTCCGCCATCCGGCTGGCGCGGAAATCTGCGAGGCGCCATGACGTCGATTGGCTACAGCGCGAGGACCGAGGTGTCCTTGACCTCTTCCATCACCGCATAGGTGCGGGTCTCGCGCACCCCTGGCATGACGCTCAGCGCGCCGGCCAGGAAGCCGCGGTAGGCGGCCATGTCCCTCATTCGCACCTTGACCAGATAGTCGAAGCGCCCCGCCACCATGTGGCACTCCAGCACCTCGGACGAGCGGCGGATGCGCTCGGCGAACTGGTCGAAGATGTCCGAGGTCGTGCGGTCCAGCAGCACTTCGATGAAGATCAGCAGCTCGCGCTCAACGAACTTCGGGTCGATCAGGGCCCTATAGCCGGCGATGACGCCGCGCTCGCGCAGGCGGCGCACCCGCTCGAAACAGGACGACGCCGACATGGTGCAGGCGGCGGCCAGATCCTGGTTGGTGATCCGCCCGTCCTGCTGGAGCACCTGCAGGATGCGGCGGTCAGCCTCGTCCAGCTTGTATCCCGCCGCGCTCATACGCGGCTCCCCCTTACGCATCCTGGCTACTCCGAACGATGACAAACCGCCTGCTGATCCGCAAACGGATCAACAGGCGGCGGGGGGCGGCGATCTGGGAGAAAACCGCCAGCCGTGGATCGGCCGGATGGCCTACTCGGCGCGCGCCGCGTTCGCGGTCGCCTTGCTCTGGCTGATGAAGTCTTCCATCTCGGCCGTCATCGCCGGGATCGTGGCGACAAGCAGACTGATCAGCTTGTCGTGGAAGGCCCTGATATCGAAATCGGCGCCCAGCTCCGTTTCCGCCTTGCGTCGCAGGCGAACGATCTCGATCTCGCCCAACTTGTAGGCCAAGGCCTGGCCGGGCCAGGTGATGTAGCGATCGATCTCCGTCTGGATTTCGTGGTCTGACAGAGCCGTATTGTCGCTCAGGAAGGCGATAGCCTGAGCGCGGGTCCATCCCTTGGAGTGAAGACCCGTATCGATCACCAGGCGAGCGGCGCGCCACATTTCATAATTCAGGCGGCCGAAGTCTTCATAGGCGTCCTCGTACACGCCCATCTCCACGCCAAGCTTTTCGGTGTAGAGCCCCCAACCTTCGCCGAAGGCCGAAATATTGGCCTGCAGACGCCATTCGGGAATGCCCGGAAACTCCTTGCGCATCTTTCCGTGCCAAGCATGGCCCGGGTTGCACTCGTGCACCGTCAGGGCGGGGATATTGTAGCGCGGGCGCGACGGCAGGTCGTAGGTGTTGAGCGAGCAGTTGCCGCGCCCCGCAGTGTAGAAGGGGGCGATATTGGCCGGGACCGCCGAGACGCTGAAGGTGTCACGCGGTTGAAGGCCGAAAAACTGGCTCATCTTTCCGTCGACCTTCTTGACCACCCAGGCGCCGTGCCACAGCAGGTGCTCGGGCTTGTCGTAGACGAACTGAGGGTCGGTCTTCAGGAAGCGGGTGAACTCGTTGAAGGTGCCGGTCCAGCCGGTGCTGCGCATCACGGTTTCCATCTCCGCGCGAATACGGGCGACCTCCGCCTGGCCGATCCGGTGGATCTCGTCCGGCGTCAGGTTGATGCTCGTGTATTGGCGGATCTGGCTCTGATAGAAGGCCTCTCCATCCGGCAGCTGGTTGGCCCCCAGGGTGTCGCGGGCCGCTGGCAGGTATTCGTTCCGATAGAAGGTCAGCAGAGTTCGGTGCGCAGGCACGACTTTCTGCTGGATGACCTCGATCGCGGCCCTCCGCAACCTTTGCTTGTCAGCGTCCGAGACGCCCGTCATGTCGATAAAGGGCGCATAGAAGGGGTTCTTGAGCGGGTCGGTCGGATCCGTCACAGCCGTGATCGAAACATCGCGTCCTGAAAGGGCTTCTCGCGGCTGGACGAAGCCGCGCGCGACGCCGGCGCGCATATTGGCGATCTGCTGGTCGAAGTATCGCGGCGTATCGCCCAGCTGTGAGAGGTAGCGTTCGTAGTCAGCTACGGAGCCAAAGGTTCCGTTGGCCATGCCGGCGATGCTCGACCAGAACGAGCTGTCCGCGTTGAAGGGCATCTCGTAAAGGCGGAAGCGTCCGTCATCGACGAAGTTGTCGATCTGGTTCTTGTAGACGGCGTAGTTGGTGCGCTCGGACGGCGATAGCTGATCCGGGGAAATCGCATTCAGACGTCGCTGCACATCCACCCAGTAGGCGAGACGGCGCTCCTGGGTCGCAGCACTCACATCCGGCAGATTCATCGGCTTGGAGAGGCGCGAGGGCAATTCACGCTGACGCCACGCCCATTCTTCATCGGCGATGGCGCGGAACTGCCGGTCAAGATCTGTCAGCGGCGGCGGAGCCTGGCGCGCGGCGGCAGGCGCGGCGCTGGCCTGGGTCTGCGCCAGGGCCGGCGTCGGCGCTACGCCGGCGCCAATCGCCAGAACGCCGAGTGCGACGGCGATGGCGCTGTGAGCGATCACGGTCTTCATCTTTCTTCTCCCCCTGGATCTTCTGGGCGCCGACCGGACGCCCGTCATGAAAGAGGCCGCCCCTCGCAGGGCGGCCTCAAACCTGTTCGATTAGAATTTGGCGTTCACGCCGATGTAGGCGTAGCGGCCCAGATTATTGTAGATGCTGGCGTTGAAGCCGGTATTGAGCGACGTACCCGTCCAGGTGAAGGGCGTCTGCGGCGGCTCCTCATTGGTGAAGTTGTTCACACCGGCGAAGACGGAGAACCTGTCGAAGCGATACTCGGCGCGGATGTCGTGGGTGAGCCACGACGGGGCCTTGTAGGGCTCATAGGTTCCCGGCTGGTCCTGATTGCTGCGGACCATGCTGCTCAGATACTGGTTGGCGTAGGACACCGACACGCGGTCATAGTCCCAGGTCACGCGGAAGTTCATCCGGCGCTTGGGATTGGGCAGTTCGCCCGCCTGCTCGTCGCGCACGCTGGCGTCGCCCGGAACCGGGTCATAGGTCAGGTCCTCCAGGAAGCCGGCGGCCGCGTTGAAGGACAAGGAGCCGTAATCCGGCAGACCCAGCTTGGCCAGATCGGTCCGGTAGGAGGCCGTCACGTCCCAACCCGAGTTGGTGTATTCGGCCACGTTCAGCACTTGGTTCAGCACGCGGGTGATGTTGCCGTCCGAGCCGCGCGATACGCTGGTGCAGAAGGGATTATTCAGGTCAGGGCTGTCGACGCAGTTGTTGATGATGTTCCGCCATCCGAGCGAGGCGATCACGTCGCTCATCTTGATGTCGTAGTGGTCGATGGTCACCGCCAGCCCTGGTAGGAAGGACGGCGTCAAGACGACGCCCAGGGTTAGGGTTTCGCCCTCTTCGGGCGCCAGGTCGGGATTGCCCTGGCTGACCACTGGCCGCGTGGCGGTGGACTGGACGAAGTCGGGCGACAGGCCCAGGGCCGCGCAGTTCGCCCGGCGGTTGGAGGAGAAGTTGCCCAGGTTCACCCGCGTGGCGTCGCACGGGTCCTCGATCTGGCTGTAGCCCTCGCTGCCGCCGCCGAACAGTTCGTTGATATTGGGCGCTCGCACCGCCTTGGCGAAGTTGCCGCGGAAGCGGATGTTGCGGTCGACCGTCCATTCCAGGCCGACGCCGTAGCTGCTGTCGCCGCCCGTGGTGGTGTAGTCCTGATAGCGATAGGCCGCCGTCAGATCCAAGTATTGCACGAACGGGACATCGGCCAGCAGCGGCACATTAATTTCGCCGAAGATCTCCTTGGATTCATAGCGGCCCTCGGTGATCTGCTGGGCGTTCTGGAAGATCAACGCATCCTGTGAACGCTTGTCCGGCACCGAACGAGCGTATTCCTTGCGCCATTCGACGCCCGCGGCGAAGGCGACCGGCAGGCTGGTTCCGCTGAACAGAGACGGATAGGAGAACAGTTCGCCGTTGACGCTGGCCACGGCGTTCCACTGACGGGTCACGTCGTCCCGGACGGTGTAGATGTAGGAGTAATCGATCGCATCCTGGGAGGCGATGCCCGCTCCGAACAGGTTCAGCGGCTTACAGCCTCGCGCCCGCGCGTCCGCGTCAGCGCAGACGATCTGCCCGTTCATTTCGATGGCGTCGATCGACTCGTAGAACTCCCTCTGCAGTCGGTCGAAGTTGGTGAACTGGGACTCGGTCTGGCCGTAGTTGACGTAGGCCTCGAACCGCCAGCCGTTGCTGAAGGCGCCGTCGAACCCGGCCACGAAACGGGTGGTGTCGTACACGCTCTCATAGGTGCGGATGCCGAAATCCCGGTCGTTGCGGGTGATATCGAATTCCTCCACCCCCGCGGCCGTCAGCATCGCGCGCAGATCCGACGGCAGGAAGGCGTTGTCCGCCTGGATGCGGTAGGCGTTGCCGGTGGCCGTGCCCGCGACGTCTCCGGCGAAGGTTCCGTTCTCGCGCTGGCTGTTCGCCTCGGTATGGAAATACTTGGCCTCGGCGAACAGGTTCAGTTCGGTGATGACGTCGCCGGAGGGCTGGAACTGATGGCGCAGCTGCAGCTCGCCGCCATAGCGCTCGACTGGAGTGCGCAGGGCGTCTTCGCGGAACTTGAAGCCGTCGCCGCCGATGGAGACCTTCTGCGGCCGCCCGGCGCCGTCGACGACGATCTGGCCGCGATCGAAGGGAACAAGCCGCCCGTCCTCGGTGAAGGTCAGGCTGTAGGCCGCGTTCGAGCCGATCGGCGTGACGATCACCGGGGTGAAGGAATCGTTGGTTATGTTGGTGTAGACGTCCCGCGCGGTAATGAAGGATGGAAGGCCGTCGTCCGGGCTCTTCTTGTCCGGGTTCGGGATATAGGCCAGGCCGCTCATGGCGTAGTCGCGCTCGTGCCGGTACAGTCCCTCTGTCTTGTCATAGGTGGCGGCGGCCATGACGTTGGTGCGACCGTCGTTGAAGTTCCGTCCGACGGCCACCGAACCGTAGTAGGTGTTCGGGCCGTCGGCCGAGCCGTACTGGGCCTGGGCGGCGATGCCGTCGAAATCCTGCTTGGTGATGAAGTTGACCACCCCGGCCACGGCGTCGGCGCCATAGACGGCCGAGGAGCCGCCCGTCACCGTATCGACGCGCGCGATCGTGGTCTTGGAGATGGTGTTGACGTCCACCGCGCTGGTGCCGCTCGACCCCGCCACATGGCGTCGTCCGTTCACCAGCACCAGGGTGCGGCTGGCGCCCAGGTTGCGCAGGTTCAGCGTCGCCAGCCCCTGTCCGGCCACCGTATTGGTGGTGCTGGAGGCCGATGCGCCGAGGCCGACCTGCGGCTGGCGCGCCATGGCGTCGATCAGGTTGGTGACGCCGATGTTCTCGATCTCCTGGGCGTCGACGACGTTGACCGGAGTCGAGGCCTCGACGTTCGGCCGTCGGATACGCGAGCCGGTCACCACGATATCGGCGACGGCGCTGGCTTCGGGCTCGGCGGGCGGCGCTTCGGATTGAGCCCAAGCCGGCTGGGCGGCGGCTGTGACGGCTAGACCGGCGATTATCGTCCCGGTCTTCAGATACGCAGACAGTCTCATCGGATCACCCCTCGTTTTTTGATTTGAATTTGCGCCTTGAGTTCCATCGCGGCGATGGTTCTCCAGCCTGCCGCGCCGCGCCGCGCCGCGCCGCGACGGGGCGGATCGAGCGTAGCGTTCGTGAGCCCCGCCTGGCCTGCGTCGTCAGCTGGATCGACCCTCCCGTCAGCAGCGGCGCAGACCGCGCGCGCCGGCCTGAAGGCAGCCTTCACCCCTGTCGTGGTCCGCAAGCCTCAATCCCTCCCAAGATCGGGGGCCGCGGCCCCTGCAAGCGTCTGTCGGCGCTTAGCCGACTCCTGAATCGCTAGCACTGAGGCGGGAGCAGGAGTTTCGGTTATTGTTCGTGAGGCGGAATGAAATTCACGCCGACGTCGAAAAACTGCGCCATCTTCGAAATGTGCGCCGAAGGCTCAATGAGAAATAGAAAGAATCATTTTGTGAGAAAAATGAAACAATAATCCAATATGCAAAACGATACTCGTCATACGTGGGTGGTTTTTTCTATGTTGGCGGCGTCTCCATCAGGAAGTCGTTCGCAGTGAAGCCGGAGAAAGCGCCTATAATTTGAATGTCGTGCGGCAGTGGTAATCCCCTTCATGAGCGGATGCACGTCCGCCTGAGCGAGGAGTAGCGGCAAAGCTAGGCGCTTGAACCTGTAACGGCTCCTGACGGCTCTGGGCGTGCGCAGCGCCTCCCGTCCGCCGCCCCAGAACACGCCGCCGGATCGCGCGAGGGCGTTTCCGGACCATAGGGCTATCGCGCGCTGGCGATTAGCGAGCCGCAGTCCGCGTCTTCCGCCAGGCCGGGATCGATAAACCCGAGCAGCGCTGCGATGGGGCTGACGAGCGTGGCCAGGGCGCCGACGACGCCGCCCTGTGTGGCGACGGCCGACAGGTCCACGCCGAGATCCGGAGAGGCGAGGGGGCCGGTGATGGTGATCGGCGCCCAGACCCGCAGAAGACGAGGCTTCTTGGTTTCGCCGTCGATCTTCAGATTCAGCCTCTCGGCCCCCAGGTCGATGGTTCCCGATCCCTGGGCCAGGACCACGTCCGTGTCGATCACCAAGGTGCGGGCTGTAGCGACGCCGTCTGAGACCTTGAAATCGGCGACGGCGCAGCGGATGGCCGAAGCGGACTGATCGCCCGAAAGCAGCTTGCGCAGGCCGGCGCCGACGTTGATCCCCAGCAGTTCGGCGAAGGCCGAACGCATCCGCCCTTGAGGAACGACGAGGCTGATGCTTCCCTTCGAACGGGCCGCCAGTTCATGAATGGACGCCCCGGGCCCTTCGAGCTTCGCCCGGCCCAGGGCGCGGCCCGTCACCGTCGGCGCACCGTCCCGTGCGGGTATGATGGACTCCAGCGGATAGCCGCTGAGACGGAAGTCGACGGCGCTGTAAGGCGTGTCCTTCGTGGCGTCGATCCGCGCGGTTCCGTTCAGTTCGCCGCGGTTGAAAGCGAAGGAGACCGGATCGAGCTTTAAAACGCCGTCCTTCAGATCCGCGCCGAGCCGGACCTGCCGAATGTCGAAGGCGTTGGCTTTCACCGAAGCGGCGCGATAGGCGAGGGTTCCGTCCATCACGCGCAGACGTTCTGTTCGTAAGGGCGCGTCGGGCAGCAGTTTGCCGGGCTGGCCCGAGGTCGCGACCGTGCCCGCAGTCGTGACCTGCGGGCGCGCGCCCAACACGGCCGCCAGGTCGTCAATGTCCAGGGCGCGGGACACGAGCTCGGCATCGACGCGGCGGCGCCCTTCGACCCTGTTCACCTCCAGGGTCCCCGACAGGTCCGACGAACCGACCTGCCCGCTGAAGTCCGCGAAGCGGAACCGGGCTCCGTCGCGAGTCAGGCTTCCTCTCAGCCGATAAGGCGGCGTGTTGGGGGTCGTAATCCCGGTCAGAAGGTAGAGGTCGGCCAGATCACGACCTTGCAGCTCGAGCCTGGCGTTGAAACGACCCAGGTCGAAGGGCCGGGTGACGGCTCCGGCGGCGCTCAGCCTGGAGCTCGCTCCGGCCAATTCAGCTGTAAAGGCGTAGGGCCGGTCGCGGCGTATGTTGATGAAGGGACCGCCCGTCACGCGAAGCGTCAGGGGCTCGCCGTTCATGGTCCCCTTGCCGTCGAGCACGAAGCCGCTCTCTCCATCCCGGGGCGAGCGCGCCTCACGCGCCGTGACCACGGCGTCGAGCGTCATGCCGCGTCGCTGTTCGTTCAGCGTAAGCCGGCCGTCGTGAATGACCAGGCGCTGTATGACGGGCAGCCTGGCGCCCCGCCCGTCATCGGGTCGGTCCGGCTCCAGGTCCCAGCTACGCCTGCCCTGGCTGTCGACGACTAGGTGGACCCGCGGGCGGGTGAGGGTCAGCGAAGCGACTTCGATCTGGCCCAGAAACAGCCGTCGCAATCGTATCGAGACGTCGAGCCGTTCGATCTCGGCGGTATTGCGCCCGGACGCCCATGTGGGCCCGCCGACGCTGAGACCGCGCACCGTCGCCGAGGGCGTCCAACTGAACAGCCTGACATCCAGGTCCCCTTTCAGAGCCACCTCCCGGCCGGTCGAGGCGGAGGCGGCGCGACCGATAGGGCCGCGCACCCAGTTCCAGTCGAACAGAACAAGGAACAGGAGAAAGGCGGCGACGAGGGCGAAGGTGATCGCCGCCGCGATGAACTCCGGCCGGCCGGGACGACGAACGGCGAGCCATACCGGATCCCGAGCGACCACATAGGCGCAAATGGCGTCGCGGCCCTCTGCTGCGCGCCGCAGGGCCGCTTCCGCTTTCTGGCGCAAGCTGTCGATCGTCGATTTCGCTCCAGGCCTGTCGATCAAGATCGCCTCCGGTGAGGCTGATCAACGCCTCAACCGGCAAAGGGCGCCACGTGCCGGGTCAGCCTGCGCGGGTTCAGGCGCTCACCGGCTTTCGCGAGGCTCTCGCGTTCGAGCGCCTCAGACGTTCAGAACTCTACGCAGGGATTGCTCGATGTCGCCGCCGCAATAGGCGTCGCCGTATTCACGGCGCGACCACTCCGCCAAGCGGGCCAGGGCTGGCGTCCTTGAGAGGCGCCGTGCAAGGCCCGCGGTGATGGGGGCGGTTTCTTCAAGCATTAATTCGATAGGGCGGAAGCGCTCGGTCAGGGCGGACCAGAGGGTCGCGGTGACGATGTCGGCCACGCCCGGTTTTTCTCCACCCAGCAAGAAACCGGAATGCGCCGTCAGGCCATGGCGTCGGCCCAGGTCCTCCCACAACGCCATCCATTTTCCCAGACGGGGCGCGAAGCTCGACCAGCGCGCCTCGGTCCACATCTGTCGGCCGCCGTCCAGAGTGATCTCATCGATGACGTCGTTCGCGTCATTGACCACCTTCATCGTCAAGGCGCGCAGTTCTGGCGTGGAAGGCAGCAGTTCAAGCGTCTCTCCCAGATACAGCAGGATCGCGGGCATCTGGGAGATCGCCGCTCCGGAAGCGTGATCGACCAATACGGGCGGCCCCATGAAAGGCACGGGCATCTCCCCGGGCGGCCTCTGCATGAGCGCGCTGATCGCCGCTTCGTTCGTCTCCGACCATGTCCGGGCAGCATGGGCGAGAAGGGCGCGAACGAATTGGCCCCGGAAGGGAACCGGCCAATAATAGAGGGTGAAGTCCGTCATGGAGCTCTCCAACGCTTAGCTGATCGCGAACGCCAGCGGGGGTGGGCAAGCGAATTTGCAGAACAGGTCCGACTGTTTCGCGTTCCGCTTCCGATACGGCGCATTTCAGGCTGGAGCCGTCACGCCACCGGAAGAATGTTCTCATTTTGTTCGAGTCTTGCTAGGCGTTGTCCATGGACGTTGCCCCCATACGCAAGATCATCCACGTGGACATGGACGCTTTCTTCGCCTCGGTGGAGCAGAGGGACGATCCCGCCTTGCGCAGTCGTCCCGTCGCCGTAGGCCACGCCGCTTCGCGCGGCGTGGTCGCCGCCGCCAGCTATGAGGCGCGCAAGTTCGGCGTGCGGTCGGCCATGCCGTCGAGCACAGCCTTGCGGAAGTGCCCGGAACTGATCTTCACGCCGCCCCGGTTCGAGGTCTATCGCGCCGTCTCGGCGCAGATCCACGCCATCTTCGCCGACTATACGAACCTGATCGAACCCCTGTCCCTCGACGAGGCTTACCTCGACGTCACCGCAAATATCCGGGGCTTGCCGACGGCGTCGGCGACCGCGGAGGAGATACGCGCGCGCATCCTCGAGGAGACCGGTCTGACGGCCTCGGCCGGGATTTCCTACAACAAGTTCCTGGCCAAGTTGGCCTCGGACCAGCGCAAGCCGAACGGCCAGTTCGTGGTCCCGCCCGGGCGAGGAGAAGCCTTTGTCGAGGCCCTGCCGGTCAAGCGTTTCCACGGCGTCGGGCCGGTGACGGCTGAGAAGATGAACCGCCTGGGTATCGAGACCGGCGCAGACCTCAAGCGTCAGTCCTTGGCCTTCCTTCAGCATCATTTCGGCAAATCCGGCGCCTGGTACTACGGCGTCGCGCGCGGGGAGGATCCGCGCCCCGTCAATCCGGACCGCGAGCGCAGGTCCAGCGGCTCGGAGACCACCTTCGCCAGCGACCTGGTCGATCCCGCGGCGATCGAGGCGGGCGTGGATCGGATGGCCGACGAGGTCTGGGCCTGGTGCGAAGAGGCGGGGGCGCTCGGCCGGACCGTGACGGTGAAGGTCAAATGGGCGAACTTCCAACAGTCGACCCGCGGTCGGTCCTTCAAAGAGCCGGTCGCCTCGAAGGCGCGGTTGCGTGAGATCGCCCGCCTGCTGGTGCGCTCCCTCTATCCGCCAACCAGGGGCGTGCGGCTTGTCGGCGTGACCCTGTCCAATCTGGAGAAGGCTTCGCCTGGAATCCCTTCATCGACGCCGGCGGGCGAACTGGCGCTGTGACGGCCATGCTCCAGACTGATCTGTTCGGCCACGTCCCGCGGCCGGCCGCGCCAGCGGGTTTCGACTATTGGCCGGACGTCCTCACGGCGGCCGAACAGGCGGCGGTGGTCGCTCACCTGCAGAAGCTGAGCTTCAGGCCCTATGAGCATATGGGCTATCAGGGCTTCAGACGGATCGCAGCTTTTGGACGCCGCTACGACCTTGAGCGACGACTGGAGACGGCCGAACCTTGGCCGGATTTCCTTAAAGCGCTTCTGGATCGCCTGGCTGGACCGCTCAGTCTTGATGAGGGGGCGTTCGTGCAGGCCCTCGTCAATGAATATGCGCCCGGCGCCGGGATCGGCTGGCACCGCGACCGTCCCGTCTATGGGAAGATTCTGGGCGTCTCCTTCCTTGCGCCCTGCGTCATGCGCCTTCGTCGCAAGGCGGGGTCGAAGTGGGGTCGCGCCGGAGCGGCGCTGGGGCCGGGCTCCGTCTATCGCCTTTCCGGCGAAGCGCGGAGCGACTGGGAGCATTCCATCTCGCCGATGACGGCGCTGCGCTACTCCGTCACCTTCAGGACCCTGGCCTGACAGGCGGGCCTAACCCGTCAGGATTTCGGCGGCTTCAGGGTAGCGCTGGGCCAGGCGCGAGGCCCAGTCCGCCGATGCGGGGCGCACCTGCCGGGCTTCGCGGGGGCGCGCCAGGACGAGGGCGGCCGCCTCGCGATGGGCGGGCCAGTCCATCAGCAGGCGCATGGCCGCTTCGAAGTCCGGGTGGGTCGAGGCGTGAACGAAGGCCTGGTCGAGCGCTTCGACATCGTCGAAGTCCGCCAGGCGCGAGAGGTAGTCGCGAAGGACGGGCGCCGACAGGTCGCGCTCGAACAGGCGCCAGCGAAGGTCCTGGGCTTCCTGGCGATGGCCCTCGGCGTCCATCACCTCGATGGATGCGGCCTCCCAGGCCGGGGTCAGTCGGGGCGCGCCGTCAGTCGGGTCGCGTCCATAGGTCCAGCGACGGTTAAGGGGGAGGGGCTAAGGGCGGCTTCCAGGGCGGCGCGGGCTTCTGCAGTGCGGCCTACCTCAAGGAGCCGGCGGGCGATGTCGGCGGCGACGTCGGGCGATCCGGCCTGTTCAGGCGTGACGAGGGACAGCCATAGATCGAGATCGCCGGCCCGATCCGCGAGGCGGCGCAGCAGGTTGCGGCCGGCCGGAGTTTTGCGGGTCGATACGTCCAGGCCGTCCAGAAGTCGGCGCGCCGTGAGCGGGCCGAGGGCCTCGCCGACGGAGGATATCCAGCGCGCATAGTCCTGGGGGCGCCGGCGGAGCGCATCGACCAGGTCGCGCAGCGCCTCGTCTCCTGCGGTTTCGGCGAGGGTGAAGAGGTCCGGCGCCGCAGCTTCGAAGGCGGCGGGCAGTTCCCCCTTGGTGTCCTTCACGCGGGCGGCCAAGCCAGGATAGAGGTCGAACCAGCGGATGAGGACGGCGAGCGCTTCGCCGGGGGTTTCGGGCGCCAGACGTTCGACGATCATCCGACGGTGCGCGGTCAGGTCCTCGATCAGTTCGCCGCGCTTGCGCCAGGACACACGTGTGCGGGCGACGGAGACGGCGGTGATGCGCTTGTCGATCTCAAGGGCGAGGAGGTCGGGGCCGGCCTCGGCCGCCAGTTCCAGACGAAGACGGCGCTTGAGATTGGCGTTCCCGGCGCCGGCCTCGATCAGCAGGTCCGCCAGACGGGGCGCCCCGAGATGGACGAGGTTGGCTGCGGAAAGCCTGGTCGAGATCCTGGGTTGTCGCGCCATGAGGTCCTTTGGGAGGAGCGGGGTCGTCCGAGGGGCAGCTATAGCACGGGCGCCAAGGACGATTTCGTCACCACCCTGCTACCCAGCAGTCGCTGTGTGTCGGACGGGAGGCGCGCCTTACGGAGCCGCCAGAAGACCCAGATTGGCGCAACTCGAAAGCAGGGATACAGTGACTTCGATTTATTCATACCCCTTTCCTCCCTTGGCTGCGGTTCAGATCAAGCACTGGAAGCCTTTCCTATGGAGCGCCGGCTTTGGACTGGGATTTATGATCCGATCTTCTATTCCGGCACATAGATCATCCTACCGTCGGGGAGGCGATAGGCTGAGCCCGCCTTGACGCCCTGGCCTTCGCCGATCCGGCCCTGGGATTCGTAGCGGGTCAGTTCGTCGCCCCCCTTCACGGTGATGCGCATGTCGGCCTTGCCGGGGTTCTCGATCACCATCAGGTCGCGCGCGTTGAAGGGGTTGAGCGGGTTCTGCACCAGAACCACGAGCAGGACGGCGATGATCACCACGAAAAGGTCGATCAGATTGACAACGGCGGTGATGGGATCGTCGTCTTCTTCGTCGAGGAAGCGCATCAACCGGCCTCCCGCGCGCGTTCGATGGCGCGCAGGTCCTGAAGCAGCCAGCGCCGGCGCACGGTCAGGACATAGTGGGCGATGCTGGCGGCGATCAGGGCCAGTGTGACGCCTGAGAAGGCCACCACCATGTTCTCGCCTACGCCCGAGGCGTCGCCACGTCCCAGCGCCAGCAGGGCGGGGCCCATGGGGATCATGGTGGCGACAAGGCCCAGCATGGGGGCGCTGCGCGAGACGATGCGCAGGCCCTCGAGGTCTTTGAGGATCATCAGTTCCAGATCGTCGCTGGCGGCGTCGGTCGCTCGCCAGCGGCGCCATAGGGGACTGCGCCAGTCGGCGCGTCGGCGCTGACCGGCCTCCACCAGGAAGGCGCCGAGGGCGAACAGGGCATAGGCCATCGCGGCCAGGATGAGGATCAGCGCCGGCGCGAGGAACAGGCTGGAAACCTGATAGAGGCCGGCTTCAAGCTGGGGCATGAGGGACCTTTCGAGGGAGGGAGACGAGACGGCTGACGCCGCCGGCCAGGAAGGCGAGGAGAAACAGCAGGCGGCCCCACGGCGGGGGAAGGGACGGGGCAGGGGCGGGCGGCGGGATCGGCTCAAGGACCTGGCCCCGCACGAGGTCGGAGGGCGTGCCCGCCGGGGCAGGCTCCAGGACCGAGGCCGCCGCTGAGCGAGCCGCTCCCTGGCCAAAGCCGGGATGCGTCGTCGCTCCGGGGGGCGAAGGACTGTCGATCTGCGCCAGGCGCGCCTCAAGCGCTTTCCGCGTCGCCGCGTCGGGAGACCAGTAGCCCTTGGCGACGGCGTCGCGCAGGCGCTGGATCATCTGTCGCTCGGCCATGGGGTTGTGGGCTTCGAACCATTCCCGCACGCCCAGGCCGCGCTCGTCGCGGACATAGACGTCGTGAAGCGCCTGCCACTGATCCTGTCGGACCATGCCGGGCGCGGTGGCTTGCCAGCCGAACAGATTGTCGGCCAGATCCACAACAGCCAGCGTCCCGGCATAGCCTTCGGCCTGCATGGCCTGGATCCAGGTGCGGTTGGTGTAGCGGCTGCGCATTTCCGCAGCCAGAAAGTCGCGAGCGGCGACCGTCCTCGGCGACCCGGCCCGCGGGTCGGTGATGTAGAGAGAGGGCGCCTCGCCGCCGGCCCGCCGGATCGCCAGCGACAGGCCGCCCAGGTATTCGAAAGGGTGATCGGTCGACAGGACGCCGTGCAGATTGCTGGATCGCGACAGGGCGGCGGCCTGGACCCCGGCGAGCTGGGCCGCGAAGACGCCGCCCTCCGCTTTCCGGCCCCAGCGTCCCGCGCCATAGACATAGCCCAGGCGATCCAGGAAGGGATCGGCCAGATCCTCGGCGTCATTCCAGCTGTCGGCGTCCCGCACGGCGTCGGGCACGCCGCTGCCGTAGTCGCCGGGCGCATTGCTGAAGATGCGGGCGCGGCCCAGGGCCTCGGCCTCATCGGTCGAAAGGCCTTCGGCGACCAGGCGAGCGGCGGCGGCGCGGCTGTTCTCCGCGACGGGATCGCCGGGCTCGTTCTGTTCGGCGATGCGTTCGACAGCGTCGGCCAGCAGGCGCAGGAAGCCGTCGAACTGATCGCGATAGACGCCGGTGGCGTGCACCACCACGTCGATGCGCGGCCGCCCCAGTTCGACGGCCGGTATGATGTCGAGCGCGACGATGCGTCCTCCCGCGTCCCAGCGGGGCCGTAATCCCAGGGCGCGCAGAATCTGTCCCTCAGGAAGGCCGAGGGTGCGGACGGACTCGGACGACCACAGGCTGACGGCCATCTTGGTCAGCGGGCGTCCATCGTGCTCTTCGGCATAGGCCTGACGCAGGCTGTCCAGGGCCTCGGCGGCGGCGTCATAGGCGGCCTGGGCGGGGATTTTGTCGGGCGCGAAGGCGTAGAGATTTCGGCCGCCGACGGCTTCGGGATTGCGCACCGGATCGCCGCCTTCGCCCGGCAGGACGAAACGGCCGGACAGGGCCCTGAGCAGGGCGTCTGTCTCTCCGGTTTCCGTCAGGCGCCGGTCGAGGATTTCAGCGCGTTCGATCTGGGCGCGCAGAAGGGGATCGGCGATGGAACTGGAAGGAAGGCCGTCGCGAAGGTGATGTTGCAGCGTCTGGAAGGCCGGATCGGCGTGCAGGGCGGCCTGATCCTTGGCGAGCACCTCCTGCTCGTCCAGGCCAAGCGCCTCGAAGTAGGGCGCGCCCAGTTGCTGCATGACGGTGGTCAACCGGTGATCCGGCGAGGCCGGACGACCGAACACGTGCAGCCCGAGCGGCGTGGGCGCGCCGCCGACCTGATGCAGATAGTCGTGCAACTGGTTCAGGAAGGCCGCGAAGTCGATGCGCGCGGTCGATCGCGTCCAGCCCATGTCTGCGTCCACGCTTCGTTGCGCCGCGAGGTCGAGAATCTGCTCCCGCACAGCGTCCTGCACCGCGCCCTCTTCCAGCTGCTGGTGCTGATGGATCAGGTCGTGGAGGGTTTTGAGCTCGTCATTCAGACCGGCGGGAGAAAAGGGCGGGGTCTGATGGCTGACGGTGACGGCGCGGCCGCGCCGCTTCGCCTGCATGGCCTCGCCGATGTTGTCCTGGATGTAGGGATAGACGACCGGCAGGCCGCCCAGCACGACGAAGGCGTCATCGTGCGCCGACAGTCCCCGGTCCTTGCCGGGCAGGAACTCCTGCGTCCCATGGGTGCCCAGATGGATGAGGGCGTCGGCGTCCAGAACGTCGCGCACCCACAGATAGGCGGCCAGATACAGATGGTCGGGCGGTGCGGCGGTGTCGTGATAGGCCTCGCCCACGCGGGCGGCCCGGGGCGGTTGGGGCAGGACGGTCAGGGCGCCGTCGCGGAAGGCGGGGATGACGAAAACCGTCTCGCCGTCGATGGTCCGCACCGACCAATGCCGCGCCGGGTCGCCCCAGCGGGCCTGGACGGCGTCACGCCGGACGGCGGGCAGGGCGTCAAGCCAGGCGCGATAGCGGGCGACGGGCAGGGTCACGGCCAATTCCCGCTCCCGCAGACCGTCCAGTTCCTCATGCCGGTAGAAGGCGCCCAGCATGGCGCGCGCCGCGTCGATCCAGCGGGCTTCGGAAAGCGGCGGAATCGCATAGCCCGCTGCGTTCAGATCCAGGCTCAACGCCTCCAGGCTGCGCGGAACGTTCAGGTTCGAGGCCGAGACGTTCGCCTCGCCGCCGGGATGGTTCCAGAACATCAGGGCCAGCCGCTTGTCGGCGTTGGGCCTGCGGCGAAGGGCGACGAGGCGGGCGGCGCGGGCGGCGACGGCTTCGACCTGTTCGGGAATCGGGGCGAGAGCGCCGTTCTCGAAAGCCGAAATCACCATGGGATCGCTCATGCCCCAGGCCTCGGCGGGCGCCATCAGCGCGGCGGCGGACCGGCTGGGCAGGCCGGTATCGGCCGCGCGCCAGGCCTCGACGCCGCCTTCCCGGTAGGAGAAGGTCATCAGGGCGGGGATGTCGAGCGCGATGAGTTGGTCGCGGATCGGGTCGCCGGCGACGATATGCTGGGTGTTGAGGAGCAGATCGGGGGCGAGCGGCGCGAGCGCCTCGGTCAGGCCCTGCGGACGACGTTGGTCGAACCACACGCCGACGCCCTCCAGGCCCCTGGCGTCGAGCGCGGCGATCAGGGCGTCGATCACGGCGGTGTCGCCATCCGCAACCTGTGAACTCGACATCAAGATCGCCGCGCGGGCGCGCGCCGGCCGCCCGGCAAGCCAGGCGTCGAGAGCTTCGGCGTCGTGCGCCTCCAGGCTCGGGTGATGATAGCCGACCTGCTCCAGCGGGCGCGGCGGCGGAAGCGCGGCGGCGTCGCCGCCCATGGCGTGGAGCTTCAGATATCGGAACAGGAGGGTGAAATTCTCCTGTCCGCCCGCCGCATAGTAGCCGGCGATGCGCCGCGCCGCCTCGGGCGACAGGTTGCCGAAGGCCGGCGCGCCGCCGCCGATGCGAACCCAG
Source organism: Brevundimonas sp. SS2672 (assembly GCF_059579685.1). Lineage (NCBI taxonomy): Bacteria > Pseudomonadati > Pseudomonadota > Alphaproteobacteria > Caulobacterales > Caulobacteraceae > Brevundimonas > Brevundimonas sp. SS2672. The sequence goes on from NZ_CM184201.1 coordinate 1,315,399, forward strand.
GGCCGGTCGCCGATCTCGAGCCTGTCGCCGATCACGGCCTGCACCGCTTCGACATCGGAGGGACGCGGCGTGTCGAGCAGGATGAAGTCGGCCCGCGCCCAGTCCGGTTGATCGTCAAGCGTGGAGAGGGATGCTCCGCGCAAGGCGACGTCCTCCGCCCCAGCCATGGCCTGCAACCGCACGAACTTGGCGGGCAGGATGAAATCGCTGCCGATCACCTGCACGCGGGGGCCCGGCGCGTCCTGGGCGGCGACCCGCAGGGCCGGGGCCAGGCAGACAGCGACGATCAGGAAGAGGCGGAGGAGGAACGCCACGGCTCAGAAGCTCGCCGTAAAGCCGAGGTGGTAGAAGCGGCCGGGCTCGGCGAAGGAGAAGAAGGCGGATTCCTCGGCCAGACGCACGTCGGCCAGGTTCTGAACCCCGGCGCGCACCCACAGGTTCGGCTGAATCTGGTAGCCGCCTTCCAGCGAGACCAGGGCATAGTCGGGAACCGGCTGCTGTACGGAGTTGGAGACCATCCATTGCTCGGCGACGTACTCGCCGCGAAGCTGGACGAAGCGGGTTTCGTCAGGTTGCCAGCGCAGGGTGGCGTGGCCGCTGTGCTCGGGTCGTTCGGACAAGGGAGAGCCCGTCTCCCGGTTTTCGCTGTCCAGGTAGGTGTAGTCGGCTCTCAGGCTGAAGCCGCCCGGCAGGGGCGCGGCGCCGGCCAGTTCCATGCCGCGAATCCGAGCCTCGGCGATGTTCTGATACAGACGGATTTCACGGCCGCGCACGCCGCAGAATGCGGTGCAGCGAGTTTCGATCAGGTCCTCGATGTCGTTGTCGAAAACGCCGACGCGGCCCATCCAGCCGCCCCGGCGGTATTCGGCCGAGGCCTCGTAGGAGGTTCCGATCTCGGGCTTCAGGTCGGGGTTGCCGTAGACGCGGAAACGGCCTGCGGCCGCTATGGTCTCGAACTCCGGCGACAGTTGTTTCAGGCTGGGCGACTTGAAGCCCCGGCCGCCCCCGGCCTTGAGCGTCAGCCCCTCGAGCGGCGACCAGACGGCGTAGAGGCGCGGGCTGGTCTGCCACCCGTACTGCTCGTGATGATCGAACCGCGCGCCGCCGGTCAGCGACAGCGAGGACGTCAGGGTCCATTCGTCCTGCAGGAACAGGGCGTAGCGTTCGCCTTCCAGCCGGCCGGACCGGGAAGCGGCCGCGTCCTCCAGCCGCTCGCGCCGCCATTCGCCGCCCACGCTCAGGCGATGGCTCGCCCAGCGGTCGAAGATGGCCCGGCCGTCAAGGATGTCCTCCTGCATCCCCACAGGGCGCGACGGGGTCTGTCCGGCCGTCACCGCATTCTCGCGATCCAGCGTCGAACGGTAGACGCGGACGGCCGTTTCGCCCCAGCCCCAGAGTCCGCGATGCGACAGGGCGTACTGGCGCCGCTGCACCGTGTCGGCGAAGCGATAGTAGACGGGCGATGCGCCTGTGGTCGCCGTGTCGCGATAGCGGTCGTCGCGCCCGCCCAGAATGGTCAGGTCGATCCGCTGCGCCGCATCCGGCGTCCAGCTCAAGGTCGCCGAGCCGGTGACGGTCTCGCGATCTTCGAGGTCGGAAAGGCGACGGTTCGTCGCCTGGGGCGTATTGGCCCGCGCCTTGGATTCCGCGAACAGGCTGAGGCCAAGACGGTCCTGCGCCAGCGGGCCGCCCGCATAGGCGCCGACCTGGTAGGTTTCGCCCCCTCGGCCATCCTCGCGTAATCCGCCCATGACGGTCAGGCTGCCGCGCCACTCGTCGGACGCGCTGCGGGTGATGACGTTGACCACGCCGCCGAGGGCCTCGGAGCCGTAGAGCGACGACATCGGCCCGCGCACGACCTCGACGCGTTCGATGGCTTCGGCCGGCATCCAGCCCAGGTCGAAGTCGGCGTGCTGGACGGCGTTGGCGGCGGCGTTCACCCGTCGCCCATCGAGGAGGAACAGGGTGTGTTCGCTGGGCATGCCGCGGATGGAGACGCCGCGCCGGGTCAGTCCGGCGCCGTTGAGCGTCACGCCCGGCACGTCGCGCAGGACGTCGGTCAGGTCTTGAACCGGCCGCCGAAGAAGCTCTTCGCGGTCGATGACGGTGACGCTGGCGGGCGCGTCGGTCGTCGTCCGCTGGGTGGATGTGGCGGTGACGACCACGTCAGGCAGGCGTTGCGGCGCGGCCTCTTCGGCGATGGCGGGAAAAGCAGCGCCGAGGGCGGCGGCGAGCGCCGTCGCAGAGGCCTGCGGAATAGCGGATTTCATGGTGTGGGATGTCCAGGACGTCAGTGGGCGTGCGGCCTGCGCCGCCAGTTCATCAGGTGAGCGACGCTGAGCAGCAGGCCGCCGGCGACGGTGATCGGCGTCTCGGCCTCGTGCGTCGGCCACTCGGCGGCGGCCAGGAACAGCAGGGCGACGCCGAGCGCGCCCAGGCCGATCAGCGGCCAGGCGCGACGACCGTCCTGCGTCGGGCGCGTCAGGGTCCAGGCGGCGATGGGCGCGGCGGTCAGGGCGAAGGCCCAGTGCACCCAGGGGGCCTCGGCGAACAGGCCGAGTACCGGCAGCAGTCCTGCGACCAGAGGCAGGGCGAGGCAGTGGATCATGCACAGGCAGGACAGGCCGACGGCGGCGGCGTCGCCCCAGGTCTGGACACGAGCGTTCATGGCGATCCTTTCAGAGGAAAGTCGGCCGCGACGTCATGGGACGCCGCGGCCAGGCGGGGGGAGGAGGGGAAGGATCAGAATCGGGCGCGGAAACCCAGGACGAGATTGCGGCCGCGCAGGGGCGCCAGATGGCTGATGAAGGAGGCGTGGTTCAGCGCCTTCTCGTCCAGCAGATTGGTCCCGCGCACGAAGATCTGCCCGCTGATGTCGGCGATCGTCGGGACGTCATAGGCCAGGGTGGCGTTGACCATGTCGTAGCCGGGCGTCTTGCGTTCGAAGGCGGCGATGCGGTCCTGCTCGAAGACGTGGACGTACTCCAGGTTGCCCGACCAGGCGCCCTGGTAGAAGTCGCCGCGGGCGCCCAGGCGGCCGGCCGGAATGCGTGGCAAGTCGCCGCCGTCGCCCTTCAGCTCGGCGCGGACGTAGTCGCCGAAGGCCGTGGCCGACAGGCCCGGCCGGAACTCGTGGGTGACCTGGCCTTCGATCCCGGTGAAGCGGGCGTCGGCCTGGGTGTAGCGGATCAGGCGGAAGTCCTCGAACTGGTCGAGGGTGTCGGCGAAGATGTAGCCGTCATAGTCATAGTGATAGAGGCTGGCGGCGAAGGTCGTGGCGCCCTCGATCTTCTTCAGGCCCAGTTCGATCGAATTGGCCGTCTCGACGTCCAGATCGGCGTCGCCGATCTCATAGGTGTTGGTCGCCAGATGGACGCCGCGCGCATACAGCTCCTGCGCCGTCGGCGCGCGCTGTGATCGGGCCAGGGTCACGCTGGCGACGTAGCCGGGCGTGAAGGTCCAGCTGGCGCCGCCGGAAAGGGAGAAGGGCGAGTGGCTCGTATCGGCGCGCCCCAGGGCGCGGGCCTCCTGCCACTCCTGGCGCAGGGCGCCTTCGAAGCGCCAGTCGCCGGCGACGTATTCCTCGACCAGGAACAGGGCGTGGTTCTCGGTGCGGCTTTCGGGAATGAAGGATTCGGCGCCGACGGCGGCGAAATCGCTGCGCGAGGTCTGGGCGCCGACCACGCCGCGCACCAAGCCGATGGCGGCGTGCTGCACCTCGACGCGGGCGTCATAGCCTTCATTGGTGAAGGTGGTGGCGATCTCGCCGTCGTCGATCTCGTCGTGGCGATAGTCGGTGAAGCCGCCGCGGAAGCGGATGCGTTCGATCCCGGCGAACGGATCCTCGATCTCGCCGCGCACGTCCACCCGCTTGCTGATCAGATCGACGATCGGGACATGGTCATGATCGTGGTCGTGATCGTGATCATGATCGTGGTCATGGTCGTCGTCGCCGTGGTCGTGACCGCCGCAGTGCAGGCTGGAGCCGTGCGGATGGCAGGATTCATACTCGTGCGTATGCCCCGGCAGGCCGTATTCGCTGCGCTGCTCCGTATAGGCGGCGCCCAGATAGCCGCGCGACCCGATCCAGGACAGGCCCAGGGTCGCGGTCGAACTCCGGTTGAACGACCCGTCCAGCGTGGCTTCGTCGAAGTCGGGGACCTCATAGTCGTCGGTGCGGCGTCCGGCGGCCTCGACCCGGATGGCGAACGATCCCGCGCCGGCGGTCAGGCCGACCACGCCGGCTTCTTCATTGTCCGCCGTGCCCAGGCGGAACTCGGCGACGCCTTCGCCGCCGTTCTCTGGAATGCGCGTCGGGATCTTCTTGTCGATCAGATTGACTGCCCCGCCGATGGCGCCGCCGCCGTAGAGCAGGGCGGACGGGCCGCGCAGGATCTCGACGCCGTCCAGCAACAGGGGTTCGCCGGACACGGCGTGGTCGGGGGAGACTTCCGAGGCGTCCATCAGGGCCGAGCCGTCAGTCAGGACTTTCACGCGCGGCGCGGTCTGGCCGCGGATAACCGGACGGCTGGCCCCGCCGCCGAAGGTGTCCGAGTTGATCCCGGGCAGGCCGGTCAGCGTCTCGCCCAGAGTCGATTGCCGGCGCTGGACCAGTTCGTCGCCTCGCAGCACCGCCACATTGGACACCACCTCCCTGCTCGAACGGCCCAGGGCGTCGGCGGTCACCACGACGTCTTCCAAGCGGGTCGCGGCCGGACCGGACTGGGGCAGGGCGTCGGCCCAGGCCGCCGTGGAAATGGCTGAGAAACTCGCCGCCGCGAGCAGGATCGATCTTGAGTGCATGACGCTCCCCGTTCATGAAGAGAGTCGCTATTATGTTATATCGTAACATTCATCAAGCGAGCATGAGGGAGATTGAAATGAGCGGCGAGGGGGCTTTGGCGGAGGCCGAGCGGGTGCAGGTCGAGGTCTGGCGAATGATCGGGCGGGTCTTCGAGACGTGTCGGGCCAACGGTCTCAGTCAGTCCGATCTGGCGAGAAGGCTCGGCGTCCCGCGGGGACAGGTCTGCCTGTGGCTGAGGGATCGGGAGCGCATGACCCTGAAGGCGGCGGTGCGCCTGGCCGACGCCATGGGTCATGATCTCGAAGTGCGGCTGGTCCGCCGAGCGGCGTTTCGCGCTGCCCGGGCCGAGGCGCAATGAGCCTGTTCGATCACGTGGAGGCGCTGCAGGGCGACCTTCCGTGGGGTCGTTTTCTGGACGCCGGGACAGGGGTCAACTCCAGTTTGTGGAGCACGGGTCTGGCCACGGAGGCCTGGACGGGGGTGACGGCTGCGGCCGGTCATGCGGATCAGGTGCGCGCCTCGGTCGGGGAGCGTCTTCGGCCGCACGACCGGCTGCTGCTCGGCAACTGGACCGACGCGACCCTGCTGGAAGGCGAGGTCTTCGACACGGTGCTGGCCGATTATCTCATCGGCGCCGTCGAGGGCTTCGCGCCCTATTTCCAGCAAACCCTTCTGCGCCGGTTGAGGCCCATGACTGGGCGTCGCCTCTATGTCGTCGGCCTGGATCCCTACATCGTCGGACCGGCCGATACGGACGAGGCCCGGATGGTGCGTGAGATCGGCAGGCTGCGCGACGCGGTCCTGCTCCTGGCGGACGAGACGCCCTATCGGGAGTATCCGGCGGAGTGGACGTTGAACGCGCTTGCCAGCGCCGGCTTCAGGGTGCTCTCGGCTTGTCGCTTTCCCAATCGCTACAAGGCGAAATGGGTGAACGGTCAACTGGATATGGCTGTGCGGCGCTTGCCCCGGGTCGCAAACCACGGGCTGGCCCGGAGCCTTGCCTCGCGGGTTGAAACTCTTCGCGAAGAAGGACTCGCGCTCTGTGCCGAGCGCAACGGCTTACGATGCGGCGCCGATTATGTGGTGGTTTGCGAGCCCAACTAGAGTCGCCTTCTCGCTCTGACGCAGTGGCTGCTTCTGAAGCGATGTGGGCGTTGAATGTCGCTGACGTAGTCACGTCATGAAGCGGATCGCAGGTGTGAGGCATCGTCCCGATCCGGCTCCCGCAACCACTGTTCGTATAGCCGCTCTGGTTATACCGATATAGGCGCCAAAAACCCCGTAAGCTCAATGGCGCACGAGGTGTTTGCGTTTCTGCATTTGCGCCGCGCATTAGGCCGAAAAGACGGTCCAGACCACAACTCTGCCGAAACGACCATCACAGCCCCTGGAGTAATCCACCTTCGTCAGCAGGCACGGGCTTGGCCGGATCGGCTGCCCGTTGAATGCCGTCTCTTCGGATCACACGCACCTCGAGCGTGTTTTCCGGGAGAGGCGCAAATATTTCCGCCTCATCCCTGGAAAGCGTCAGCCACTCCACCCCATCGGTCGGAGCCAGCGGGACGACGCTGCGTTTGTGGAAAGGCGCGACATCTGGTCCGGGCTCGGTCGTGAGCATCGAGAAGCAGTCGTCTTTCACGATGCCCGCGATCCAATGCCAAGGCTGGTCTCGCATCGTGAAGAAGAAGCGATCCATCAGTTTGACGCCAGGCTTGCGCGGCGTGCTGTGCTCGTAGAATCCGGTCGCAAGGATCAGCACGCGATCGCTGCCCGCAAAGTCCCAGCCTTCGCTCCTGAAGTTGAAGACAGGTTTGCCGTTCGGCGCGCGCCAGGCCCAAGGCAACATTGAGCCGACGAGGTGGTCTCCTTTGAGGCGAACCACCAAACCAAGATCTCGAATTTTCAGGCTGGGCTTCGGGCCGAGGTCGTTAGGAATCCGCCCATCCTGCCACTCGAACGGCATCTGTTTGGCTTTCGCGAGTTCCTCGCGAAACTTGGCCAATGCGATCTCGCGGGCGTACTCGTTACACATCGGGAATGACTCCCTGAAACAATCCTACTGGACCGTCGGGACCGCTTTGCGACAGTCATCCGCGCACTCGCGACACATCTCTGCGCAAAGACGGCAATGGTCGTGGTCGTGACGCTCGCACTCCTCTGCACAAAGATCACAGACGTTCGCACAGGTCTCGAGCATGGCGCGTAGAGCTTCGATATTCTGACCCGTGCGGCGGACCGCAAGTCGGGCGGTCGCATCGCAAACGTCTGCGCAATCCAGGCAGGACCGGATGCACTGCCGCATATCCATCGTCTCGGCAGAACAGGCGTCGGCGCACGACGTGCACATCAGGCTGCAGAACATCGCGTGGCGGGCGGCGTCGGCGAGCAGTTCGTTGAAGTCGTCGCCGACATCCGGGTGAAGCAGGATCATCTTATGAATGGACATGGCCTGGGCCTCTCGTTTCTCAAGCGCCCCGCCCTGTCGAACTCCCGAGGTCGAAGATACGATCCGCCTTCGTGGAGGCCTCACCTGTTCGCCTGCCAGCGCTCGCGAAGCGGTCCGCTGCGCCCGGCGATTGGATCTTCATCAGGAATCGCGAGCGTCCGCATTCGCCGGCGCGTCTCAGCAGAGGGCGCCTCTCGGCATATGTCCCAATCGTAATCCTTCGGATATGCCCCGACGACCATGAAATCGTCGCTGACCTCAATGCGGCGATGGCCGACGCCCACAGGCAGAATGAGCGCGTCGCCGGCGCGGACCTCGACCTCGCGGCCGCCGGGCCCGCCGAGCAGCAGCGTGCCATAGCCTGTCGCCACGCCGAGCGCTTCGTGGGCCGTTGAATGGTAGTGGTCATAGTCGAAGATCGTGTCGCGCCATTGCGGCGGCCAGCCGTGATCGGCGAACATCCGTTCGAAGCGTTCCGCGGCCTTTTTCCCCTCGGCATTGACGACTCCGCGATAGAGGAGGACCGGGAGCCGTTCGTTGTTCGGCAACCAATCGTTCTCATGAAGAATGAACTGTTCGGTCTCCATCATCTCCTCTCCTGAGCGGGAGGCGTCCGCCGCCTGCCTTTCGGCTCGCGAATCTCAATCCACACCGGCGCATGATCGCTCGTCTTCTCCCAGCCGCGCGGGCGGGTATCGACTTCGGCCGCCACAAGCCGAGCGGCGGCTGGCGGGTTCAAGAGGAGATGGTCGATCCTCAGCCCCGCGTTCCGTTCGAACGCGCCGCGCCAGTATTTCCAGAAGGTGTAGATGACGTCGTCGGGGTGCAGGCGGCGGACGGCGTCCGTCCACCCTTGGTCAAGCAACCGCTGGTAGGCGGCCTTCACCTCAGGGGCGAAGAGGGCGTCGTCGCGCCAGCGCTCGGGGGCATAAACGTCCTTATCCGTCGGCATGACGTTGAAATCGCCAGCGACGATGACGGGCGCGTCAAGACCAACCAGACTCGCCAGGTGGGCGTGCAGACGCTCGAACCAGCGCAGCTTGAAATCGAACTTCGGACCCGGTCGGGGGTTGCCGTTCGGCAGATAGAGGCCGGCGACAAGCACGCCGTTCACGGCCGCCTCGATGTATCGGCTCTGTATGTCGTCGGGATCGCCTGGCAAGCCGCGTCGAGTCTCGTGAATCTCACCGACCCGGCTCAACAGCGCGACGCCGTTCCATCGGCTCTGACCATGCGAGATCACGTCATAACCAAGATCGCGGATGGCGCTTTCGGGGAATTTTTCCTGAGGGGCTTTCAGTTCCTGCAAGCAGACGATGTCCGGTTGAGCCAACTCCAGCCACCGAACAAGGACAGGGAGGCGGCCGTTGACCCCATTCACGTTGTAGGTTGCGATCTTCACAGGTCGGGCAGCGCCTGATCAGCGCGTCCCCAGGACGACAGCGTCTTCAGACCGGCGCGCTTAAGCAGTTCGGCCTGATCGCCGACATGGAAGCGAGCCGGGCCTTCGATCGTCTCCATCTCCTTCCAGGTGATCGGCGCGGCGACGGGCGCGCCTTCGCGAGCGCGAGCGCTGTAAGGCATGACGGCGGTCGCGCCGCGCTGATTGCGCAGGTAGTCGACGAAGATGCGTCCTTTCCGCTGGGCCTTCGGCAGGGCGGCTGTGAACTTGGTCGGCTCAGTCTGAGCGACTGCGATGGCAAGCCGCCGGGCGAAATCCTTCACTTCGGGCCATTCGGCCCGCGGCGTCAGCGGCGCAATGACGTGAACGCCCTTTCCGCCCGTCACCATGGGGAAGGTCTCCAGCCCGATCGTCTTCAGGATATCTCTGAAACGGAAGGCGGCGGAGCGCACGGCCTCGAAATCGAGACCTACGTCCGGGTCAAGGTCGAAGACTAGTCGGTCCGCCTTCTCGACGTCCTCGATGCGCGCGCCCCAGCCGTGGAATTCGATCGTGCCCATCTGCACGCAGGTCATCAGCCCTTCGGCCGTGTCGATATAGAGGTAAGGTTCCTCCTCGCCGTCCTTCTCCTCGATCGCCACATGACGGACCGCCTCGCCGAAGCTGCCGGCGTCATGTTTTTGGAAGAAGCATTTCTTGGCCCGGCCTTGCGGGCATCGGACGAGGCTGATCGGACGGGACGCGATCCAGGCCAGCATGATCGGCGAGACGGCTGCGTAATAGTCTGCGAGTTGGCCCTTGGTGATCTGGCTCTCGGGATAGATGATCCGCTCGGCGTTGCTGATCGGCACGTTCACCGGCGATTCCGCCGACCTGACCGGCGTCGCCTTCTCGATCACAACGGCCTCAGGCTTCTTGTCGTCTCGCAGGCCGAGATAGCTTGGATGGCGCAGCGTGCCTTCGTTGGTCATTTCGGTGAAGGCGACCTCCGCGACGAGCTTGGGGCGTAGCCAATGGGCGTCGCGGACTTCCGAACGCGGCGCCTCGACCGTCGGCGTGTCTTGCTCGAGCGGACCCATGATGGACATGAGCCGCTGCAGTTCCTTCGCATCGAAGCCTGTCCCGACCTTGCCGGCATAGCGTAGAGCGCCGTCCTCGTTGACGGCGAGGATCAGGGAACGGAAAGCGCGGGATTTGTCCGAAGGCGTCCATCCGACCACGGCGAACTCCTGGCGCTGGATGCATTTGGTCTTAACCCACCCGGACGATCGCGCGCCGACGTAGCGTCCATCGGCCAGCTTCGACACCACGCCTTCCAGGCCCGCTGCGCAGAAGCTGTTCAACAGCTTTTCACCGCTCCCACGAATATGGTCGGAGTAGCGGAGTCGCCTCGGCTTCTTGGGCATTAGGTCGCGCAAAAGAGCCTTGCGCTCGAGCAGTGGCAGCCCCGTCAGATCCTCGCCGTTTAATTCGAGCAGGTCGAAGGCGACATAGTCGATCCTGGCGGGATCGCCTTTCAATGCGCCCTGAAGCGTCTGGAAGTCGGAGCGGCCTTCGGCGTCGAACACGACGGCCTCGCCATCCAGCAACGCGGACTCGACCTTCAAGCTCGCGGCCGCCTCGACGATTCCGTCGAATTTCTCGGACCAATCCAGACCCGAGCGAGTGAACGCTCGCGCGCGACCGCCCCCGATCGCGATCTCCAGCCGATAACCGTCATACTTCATCTCGTGCAACCAGCGGTTGCCGCTTGGCACGGCGTCAACCAGCGTCGCGAGCTGGACCGGACGGAAGGCGGGGAGGGAGGTAGTGGACGCCGGGGCGGCGCGCCGGGCGGCGCGGGCCACGGTCAGGACCGACGATCGCCGCGGTCGCCTTGGCCGGGCTTGCTCTCGTGCTTCGCCTTCTGCCGACGGTCAGCGGCGAGCGAGCGGCCCACGTCGTCGGATTCCTTGAACTGACCCTTCTCATCGCGCCGGACGTAGCGCTTGTCCGAGCCCGTATCGATTAACTCGCGTTTGGACATGAAAGTCTCCTCTCGGGAGCGCAACGCGCCATCGGAGCGAAAGGTGCCGTCTGCTGATTGGCAGGCCTAGTCCGTGCTCATCGGAGCGGGATAGCTGACGGTCTCGTCCAAACCAATGACCGCCCCGCCTGTCAGCCGAGCCGGTTCCAGACGACCGCGTCCCATGATGTGTAGAACCGGCTCGCCGCGCGCGAGTAGATTGTCGGCGATGAGCCTGCGGTGACATCGCCACCAGACCGCTTCGGAGCACGTGATTGCGCAGCGCTGCTGGCGGCCGGCCTCGATCAGTCGTTCGAGCCCGTCACGAAACTCGTGTGAGAGGGCGTAGTCGGCATAGTTGTGGAAGCTCTTGTTTTCCCAGTAGGCGTTCACGTCCGCGGGCACGTGTTTCACCTGCCCGCGTCGACCGCCCAGGGCGGCGCTATGTTCGTAAGAAATCTGAAAATCCGCCAAGACGTCCGGAAGCGTTGTCTTGTTGAACTGAGGATGGGTTCGGGACATCGGAATCTTCCTGACGTCCACCACCCGTTCGACGTGCGCCTCCTGCAGCAGGGCGACGAAATCCTCAAAACTCCGGTTGGAGTGTCCGATCGTGTAGAACGGCAGCGTCACGCGTCGTGTCGCACATGATCCAGAGCGCTGCCCTTATGGGCGGCGATGTGATCCGTCTTGTCGCTCCTGATCTCGTATTGGGGGTCGGCTTCCGACGCGCGGTGCGTGTGACCTTTGTAATCAAAGTCGCGGGTGTGGATTTTGATGATCCGGCCCGACACGCGCCCCGCCTCGGAGTTCCAGCTGACGTGATCGCCGACGTCGAAAGTCTTGGCCATTCCTGATCTCCTAAAAGGACAATCAGGCTTTGCCGATTTCGTTCCCCCCAATTTTCGGCGGCCCCCCTGCGATCCGTGTTGACTCTTGACGCTCGCGAGTAGAACAGAAAGGGAACATTTTAACTCGCGGCAGAATTTGGAGTCTATGTCATCGCCCTCGAAACCCCTTCTCGATGCGCTACGCACTCGCATTCGTCGGATCGAGACGAGCGAGAAGCGGGACCGCGGGGTGTTGCCGTTCGGGATCGAGGCGGTGGATCGCCGGCTGCCTGGCGGCGGGCTCTCGCTGGGCGCGCTGCACGAGGTCGCTGGCGGCGGGGCAGGCGCGCTTAACGGCGCGGCGGCGGCGCTGTTCGCCGCGGGGATCATGGCGCGTCTGGATGGGCCGGTTCTGTGGTGCGTAAGCCAGCGCGACCTCTTCGCGCCGGCGCTGGCCCAAGCAGGGCTTCATCCTGACAGGGTGATCTACGCCGAGATCGGCGACGACAAGGCCATGCTCGCCTGTTTCGAAGAAGGCTTGCGTCACGGCGGCCTCGCCGGCGTCGTCGCTGAGCTGTCCAAACTGCCGATGACCGCCTCGCGGCGTTTGCAGCTTGCGGCGGAAGCGTCGGGCGTGCCGGGTTTGGCGGTGCGCCGCTGGCGCAGACAGTCAGACGCCAGCGATTTCGGCCAGCCGACCGCGGCCGTCACGCGCTGGCGAGTCTCGGCCCTGCCTTCGGAACCCCTGCCTGTACCGGGTGTCGGCCGCCCCCGCTGGCTGGTCGAGTTGATCCGGTCCCGCGCCGGCGAATGCGCGGATTTTGTCCTGGAAGCCTGTGATGAGAAGGGTCGTCTCGCTCTACCTGCCGACGTGGCCGACCGATCGGTTGCGCCGGTCGATGGGCGCGTCCGCGCCGCCGCCTGACGCGCCGCTCGTGCTCGTCGGTCGCGACGGCCGCAAACGCATGGTGCTGGCGGCCGATGCGGCCGCTCAGGGATTCGGACTCCATCCTGGCATGGCGATAGCAAAGGCCCAGGCCCTGGTCGCAGAGTTGACCGTGATGGACGCCGACCGGGAGGCCGATGATCGCGCGCTGGATAGGCTCGCGCTGTGGGCGCTGCGGCGCTATGCGCCGATCGTCGCGCCCGATCCGCCCGACGGCCTGATGATCGACATTGCCGGGGCCTCTCACCTTAAGGGCGGTGAGGCGGCCTTGCTCGACGACTTGACCGGACGGCTCGCCTCGGCGGGCATCCACGCGCGGGCGGTCGTCGCACCCTCCTACGGCGCGGCCCATGCCCTCGCGCGGTTCGGCGGTGGAGCCAGGCTGGTCGCCGAAGACGAGATCGCGGACCGCCTGAGCCCTTTGCCGGTCGCCGCGCTGCGCCTGACGCCCGTCACGGTTGAGGGCCTGCGCCGGCTCGGCTTCGACCGTATCGACGAATTGGCCGCCGCGCCGCGCGCGCCGCTCACCCTTCGGTTCGGACCCGAGCTCGGGCGGCGGCTCGATCAGGCCTATGGCCGCGTCGAAGAGCCGTTCGAATTGATGACGGCTGCTGAGCTGGTGCGGGTCGTGCGTGATTTCGCCGAGCCGATCGGCGCGCCGGAGACCCTGGCGCGCTACACCGGCAAGCTGGTCGTCCAGCTTTGCGAGACGCTGGAGGAAAAGCGGCTCGGGGCGCGCAAGCTCGACCTGCTGTTTCACCGCGTCGACAATCGGGTCGAGGCGGTCCGCATCGGGACTGCCAAGCCGGTGCGCGACGTCCGGCGCCTGACCCGGCTCCTCTGCGACAAGATCGAAACCGTAGCGCCGGGGTTCGGAATCGAGCGCATGACGCTGACGGCCGCCGTGGCCGAACCGCTGCACTACCGGGCGGGCGCATCGAGCCTGGTCGAAGCCGCGCCCGCCGATGTCTCCGAGCTAATCGACACCCTCGCCAACCGCATCGGTGCGGGCCGTCTTTATCGCCTCGCCCCGCGCGAGAGCGATGTGCCCGAGCGCTGCCTGAGCCGCCTTGCACCTCTGGCTCCGGCGGATGGGCGCACCTGGCCTCTCGACTGGCCCCGCCCGTCGCGGCTGCTCGACCCGCCCGAGCTGGTCGAAGCGATGGCGCTGCTGCCCGACCATCCGCCCGCCGCATTCACCTGGCGCGGCCAGCGGCGACGGGTGATGCGCGCGGACGGTCCGGAACGGATCTTCGGTGAATGGTGGACGCGCGACGCCGAACTGGAGGCGGTGCGCGACTACTTCCAGGTCGAGGATGAAGCGGGCGAGCGCTTCTGGCTCTACCGGGCCGGCGATGGCGAGGACCCGCATACGGGCTCGCACCGCTGGTTTCTGCACGGGCTGTTCGGATGAGCGCGCGCTATGCCGAACTGCAATGCGCCTCGCATTTCTCCTTTCTGCGCGGCGCCTCGTCGGCCGATGAGCTTTTCAGCCAGGCCGCCGTGCTGGGGATCGAGGCGCTGGCGATCACCGATCGCAACTCGCTTGCGGGGATTGTGCGCGCCCACGAAGCGGCCAAGGCGACCGGCGTCCGCCTGATCGTCGGCGCCCGGCTGGTGCTCACCGACGGGACCGAGCTTCTGGTCTATCCCACCGATCGGCCCGCCTACGCCCGGCTGTGTCGCTTGCTCAGCCTCGGCAAGGGTCGTGCGGGTAAGGCGGAATGCGAACTCCATTGGGACGACGTCGCCGCATGGAACGAGGGTCTGATCGCCGTCCTGGTTCCAGACGAGGCCGATGACCTGACGGCGCGGCGGCTGCGAAGGCTCGCCGATCTCTTCGGCGACCGCGCCTATTGCGCCCTGACCTTGCGTCGGCGGCCGCGAGACCATCTTCGCCTGCACGGCCTCTCCAATCTGGCGTCGGCGGCGCGCGTGCCGACCGTGGCGACCAACGATGTCCTGTTTCACCATCCCTATCGCCGCGTCCTGCAGGACGTCGTGACCTGCATCCGCGAGGGCGTGACGATCGACGACGCCGGTTTCGTCCGCAATCGCCACGCCGACCGCTATCTGAAACCGCCCGAGGAAATGGCCCGGCTGTTCCGCCTGTGGCCCGAAGCCGTCGCCCGCAGCGTTGAGGTCGCGGAGCGGTGCCGCTTCAGCCTGGATGAACTCGCCTATCAATATCCGCATGAGGTGGTCGAGCACGGTCTGTCGGCGCAGGCGACCTTGGAGAAACGGACCTGGGAAGGCGCAGCCGAGCGCTATCCTGAGGGCCTCCCGGACGAGGTCGCCGCGACCCTTCGTCATGAGCTGACCCTGATCGCCAGCCTCGACTATGCACCCTATTTCCTGACGGTGGACGCCATCGTCCGGCAGGCGCGCAAGCTCGGCATCCTCTGCCAGGGGCGCGGATCGGCGGCCAACTCCGCCGTCTGCTTCGTGTTGGGCGTCACCTCGATCGATCCGGGCCGTAACGACCTGCTGTTCGAGCGCTTCGTCAGCCAGGAACGCAAGGAGCCCCCGGACATCGACGTCGACTTCGAGCATGAGCGGCGCGAGGAGGTGATCCAGTGGGTTTATGAAACTTACGGCCGTCACCGCGCCGCCCTCTGTTCGACCGTGATCCGTTATCGCGCCAAGGGCGCGCTACGCGACGTCGGCAAGGCGCTAGGCCTGCCCGAGGACATGATCGGCCTCCTGTCGAAGCAACTCGGCCATTGGGCGACCGAGGGGGCGGGCGAGAAGCTTGCGAGCGAACTCAATCTCAATATGGCCGACCGCCGATTGCGGCTGACGCTCGAACTCGCGCGCGAACTGATCGGCGCGCCGCGCCACCTGTCGCAGCATCCCGGCGGCTTCGTCCTGACAGAGGACCGCCTGGACGAACTGGTCCCGATTGAACCCGCCGCGATGGAAGACCGACAGGTGATCGAATGGGACAAAGACGATATCGACGCGCTGAAGTTCATGAAGGTCGACGTGCTGGCGCTGGGGATGCTCTCGTGCATGCGCCGGGGGTTCGATCTCCTTCGCGAGCACAAGGGCGTCGACCTCGATCTCGCGACCATCCCGGCGGAGGACCCGCGCACCTATGCGATGATCCGGAAGGCCGATACCCTCGGAGTCTTCCAAATCGAGAGCCGGGCGCAGATGGCGATGCTGCCCCGCATGAAGCCGCGCACCTTCTATGACCTCGTCATCGAGGTGGCGATCGTCCGGCCCGGTCCGATCCAGGGCGACATGGTCCATCCCTACCTGCGGCGGCGCGAGGGACGCGAACCCGTCGACTATCCGACGCCCGAACTCGAGCGGGTGCTGGGCAAGACGCTCGGCGTGCCCCTGTTTCAGGAACAGGCGATGCGCGTCGCCATCGAATGCGCCGGCTTCACCCCCGGCGAGGCGGACCAACTGCGCCGCGCAATGGCGACGTTCAAGCACACCGGCGGCGTATCGGCCTTCGGAGGCAAGCTGATCCAGGGCATGGTGGCGCGCGGCTATACCGAGGAGTTCGCCACCAGGACATTCAACCAGCTCGAAGGCTTCGGCTCCTACGGATTTCCGGAAAGTCATGCCGCGTCATTCGCGCTCATCGCCTACGCCTCGTCATGGCTTAAATGCTGGCACCCCGACGTCTTTTGCGCGGCCCTTCTCAACGCGCAGCCGATGGGCTTCTACGCCCCGGCTCAGATCGTTCGCGACGCGCGTGAGCATGGCGTCGAGGTGCGACCCGTCTGCATTAACGCTTCGCGCTGGGACTGCACGCTTGAGTCCACGGACCGCCCGGGCGCCTTCGCTGTCCGGCTCGGCCTGCGCATGGTCACAGGGCTGGCCAATTCGGACGGAGCGGCGCTCGTGGCGGGCAGGGATCGCCCTTACGCCGACATCGACGATGTATGGCGGCGCTCGGACGCCGAGGTGTCCGCGTTGGTGCGGCTGGCGGAGGCGGATGGTTTCCGCGCGGCCTTCGGTCTGGCGCGGCGCGAGGCGCTATGGGCGATCCAGGCGCTGCGCGACGAGCCCTTGCCCTTGTTCGCGGCGGCGGCCGGCGACGATGGACGGCCGCCGCCTGAGATCAACGAGGAGGCGGTGGCGCTGAAAGCGATGACCGCGGGCAGGGAGGTCGTAGAGGACTATCAGCATGTCGGTCTTTCGCTTCGTCGCCATCCGGTCGCCTTCCTGCGCGACGAACTGGCCGGCGAAGCCATCGTCACCTGCGCCCAGGCTCAGGGGACGCGCGACGGCCGCCTCACCAAGATCGCGGGTCTGGTGCTGGTGCGCCAGAAGCCGGGGTCCGCGAAGGGCGTCATGTTCATCACCATCGAGGATGAGACTGGAGTGGCCAATCTGGTCGTCTGGCCCGACATCTACGAGAAGCACCGCCGCGTGATACTCGGCTCGAGCATGATCGCTGTGCAGGGGTGCGTCCAACGCGAAGGCGACGTCGTTCACCTCGTTGCCGCGAAACTCTTCGACCTGTCGGACCGGCTGGGCCGGATCGGCGAGAAGGATGACGCTTTCCCGTTGCCGCACGGACGTGGCGACGAGTTCCATCACGGATCGAGCGGCTCCGATGCGCGCGAGGGCAGGGGTCTGCGTATCAAGCCGCGGGATTTTCGCTAGTCCCGTGACGTTAGCAGGATCGACAACGGATCCGAGGCGTTCCTCAGAATAAGAGAGCACGGCATGACGTTTGACGAAATCTGGACGCTTGAGAAAAGCCTCTGGCTCGGCGGTCGCGAAGCCTACGCAGCGCTCCTGCATCCGCGCTGCCTGATGGCCTTCGCCGAGGTTGGAATCCTGGACGCTGAGACTGTCATCGATAGCATCAGCGGACCGCGTTGGCGCGAGGTCACACCCAGCGACTACACAATCGCCCGAGCGAGTGCCGACCTTATTGTTATTGGCTATCGCGCGGCGGCTGATCGACCAGAAGCTCCTACCTACCGCTGCGTCTGCACGTCCACTTACCTCCTCTCCGAAGGTCGTTGGCTTATCATCCAGCATCAGCAAACCGTCGAGGCTTGATGCTTCTCGTAACGCGCTGTCGCGACCAAGCCCAGGAGCCTGTACGTTTTGCAGCAAATCGCGAGTGCGGGCCTGGATCGGACTCGGGAGTCTATTTCACTACGGCTTGCGACTCATTGCGGTGGGTCGAAAGGTCCGCTTTGGGTTGTCCCGCGAAGAGTGACGGTATCGCCATCAAGATGCCGCGCAAGTCGGAGTTCGTGGCGACCTCAACGCTGGAGGGGTATCAGCTGGCGACTGTGACCGTGACCAACAAGGTTTCGACCGGTGGCGGCGTCGCCATGGCCGGAAACGTCCTCGTCGGGGGCATCCTTGGCGCCGGAATCGATGCGGGGACCGGCGCGATGCTCGATCTGACGCCGAACCCAGCGCACGTGGATCTCAGCCAAGAGCGCGCGCCAGCGACCGGTCGTCCGGAGTAGGAGCTCGACAGAAGAACGGCGGCTCCATCCGGGGCCGCCGTTTCCAATTGAATGAAGAGGTCACCTAGCCTGAGCAGTATGGAACAGAGAGCGTCGCGCGTCTTTCGATAGACACAACGAAGGAACAAGACATGCCACATCAGAACACGTCATCGTCCAGCGCGACCGCTCAGAATGCCGCGACCGATCCGGCGGCTCCACGCGACCAGGCGACAGATCAGGACCGCAAAGAAGAACCTCGCTCCTACGCGGCATCGGATGTTTCCGACAGCTCGCTAGCCCCGCCCGCCGCCGGCGAGGTGTCCGACTATATGGACGAAGAGGAGGCCTTGGACGGAGAAGCCGTTCAGCAGGGCGCCAATCACGCAAACCGGCCCGACCGTACCGAGGCCATGGATTCTCAGGGCCCCAAGACCAGGGCAGCTAACCGCGACATCGTGCAGGGCAGGAACTGAAGCTTGGACGGCGGCTCTGCCCGGGCCGCCGTCCGACTGAACCTCGGTTGATCAGTCTGGGTTAGCGATCGGCGGCGTCGCCGGTGGAGCTTTCGCCGCTTCCTCCTCCAGCTTTCGGCGCTGGTCGGGGTTCTCATCCGGTTGAGGCGTAGTGACGCTGGGATCGGGCTCCCGTTCCCGGCGCTCAGCTTCGTCGGTCTCGCGTCTGGCTTGCTCCTGGAGGCTGTCTTTATCGGCGGGGCCGCGAGAGTTTGGGTCGTTTGGCGGGACGTCGGTCATGGTCATATCCTCTCTAGGGTTGCCCTTAACCAAGCGGTGGGCGCCGATCCCGTTCCAGCAGGCTGCCCCTTAGGTTCCAAACTCTAGCCTAGCTAACCAATGGCTCTTCTGCACCTGTGTCTTCCCCGTCGTATCGAACGAACGATAGCCGGCCATCGGGCTCCAGCACGCCCCATTTGATCATATCCAGCCGCTCGATCCCGGCCTTGCGCATTTCCGACAGGATTTCGTCCGTTCTGATGCGATCCTTGTGCAAAGCATCTTCGACGAGCCTGCCCCTATTGATCACGATCGCAGGCAGCGCCTCGCTGACGGTTTGAAACCATTTCAGCCGGTAGGTCATAACCGAATCGATAAAGGTCAGGAACAGAAGGGTAGCGGCCCCGACCAAGGCTCCTGGGATAGACTCGTCGCCAGCCGTCAGGGACGGCGATACGATCTCGGCTATCATCAGAAGCGTGACGATCTCGAACGGCGACATCTGGCTAAGCTCACGCTTGCCAAGGAACCGAAACCCCGCTGTTAGAGCGACGAATATGATCGTGACCCGCACGATCAAATCCAGACCGTTGCTTTCCTCCGGCTCGATGACGCCGACAGCTCCGAGGAAAACCACGGCTGCGATAAGCGTGACGCCGAGAGCTTCTACCTTTCGTAAGCGTATTTTAGGCGGGACAGTCGCCAGCTTGGGCAGAGCACTCAGGTCCGCAAGATGGGGGCTTGCTTTCATCTTTCCGCGTCCTTGCAGTTAAGCCGATAGCTTCACAACGCAGCGCGTGGTTTAGGGTTGGCTGTGTGCCTAATCGCACCCTCAGCAAAGGGGCGGTGTAGATTAGGAAGATTCAACCGTAACCACGCAGTCCTTGAGGGGCGTCGCCGGATAGGCAGGCCGACCTCGCCGCTGCGCATGACCGGGCGCTGGCGCTCGACGCCCAGGTCAGGAAGCTCACGGCTGATCTGGACTGCGTACGACAGGAATGGGACGCCGCTCTGGAGAAGGCGAAGCAGAAGGAAGGCGAGATCCGCCAGCTCCAGCAAGTGATCGAGTCGCTGCGCCGCTCGGAGGATATCGAATGACCGACACGCCCATCCAGGGTCGCGAAATAACTCTCGGGCAGTTTCAGATGAAGCTGCGGGAGTTGATAAAGCTGGACGGTCGACCGGTGAAACCTCTTGGCGCGTGTACGATAACTGTGGAGCGGGCTCGAAATCACGCAGCAAAGGAAATCAAGGCTTAAGGCTCGCATTAGGCTTGATGCGGAAGCGCGGGGCGAAAAAGAACTCGCGTCTATCACTCGCGCATTGAAGGGAGGCCGGAAGCCCGCTCCAGTTAACCCGCCGCCGAGTTGCCGCCGAAGCCTGGCTGACGGGCATAAGAAAACCCGTCTGCCACATTGGGACTCAGACGGGCCTAATGAGCCGAGGCTCGTAGCCTAAATGGGAGCTAGTATTAAAAGCGCAAGGCCCACAAGAAATTAATCAGCACCGCCTGCAATGATCGTCAGAACGGCCCAGATGATTACGGCCAGTGCGATCACACCCCCAAACGCGGCGGCGATTACGAGGCGCTTTTCAGCCGCAGTCAGCCTCCGATGATCCATTGTTCCGTGATCTCCGTGGGCGGCAGCCGGCGAACAGTACGCGTAGCACCATTGTGAAGCCGCAGGTGATAAACTTGTCTGCGCTCCAGAAGCGCCCTGTAATTGCTCGATATTAAATCTGGTGGAGCCCTCAACTCGAACTAAATAATATTTATCCTTGCTTGTTCCGTCTTTGTAGCTCACCGTCTGGATGTCGATATCTCTGCGTAACGCCCTATTTCTTTGCGACGCATCGAGATTTCCGTTTCCTTAGACCCGACAGCTCTCAGGACCTTTTCCTCAGGGCAATCTTTCTCGGAGGTCATGGAAATGGCTACTGGCATTATCAAATGGTACAATCCTACCAAGGGTTTCGGTTTTATCGCTCCTGACGCTGGCGGCGGCGACGTCTTCGTCCACGTCTCGGCTGTCGAGCGTGCTGGCCTCAGCGGCCTGAACGAAGGCCAAGCGCTGTCGTATGAACTCGAGCGCGACCAGCGCTCGGGTAAGACTTCGGCAGGTCAGCTGCAGGTCGTTTAAGCGAACGCGCCAGTTTAATGGCGCTATTGAGGCTCGCTCTCTTAGGAGGGCGGGCTTTCTCGTTTCTTGAGACGCTTTGACTTCCCTGAGGCTGTGAGGCGCCGGCAGCAAGAAGGCCCGACCGGCGGCCGGGCCTTTACGCGCTCTAGAAATGACGCGTCAGATACGCGGCCCACGGCCGCGCATGCCGCCCACAACTAGCGAGACGACGAACAGAATGATGGCGATGATGGCGATGAATTTCGCGATCTCGAACGACATGCCCGAGATGCCGCCGAAGCCGAGCACGGCGGCGACCAGGGCGATGATGAAGAAGATGATGGCCCAACGAAGCATGGATGGTCCTCTGGCGTGTTGATGACGGCGTGAACGTCGACGCCTCCGCCTCGATCGCTCCACCCGTCGGCCAACGTATCGGAGGCTTGAGCGTTCCGAGGGACTGGAACCGTGCTATCCGACTTTGCAGCGACGTCCATTGGCGATCATTTGGAACCCGGCAAGCGCCCGCCAGTTGGCCTTTCGCAGCCCACCCCATCCTCGGGGCTGCCGTCTGAGAACCGCCGAGCCCCTCGCCGGATGCCCCAAGCGCCGGCGAGGGGTTTTCAGTTCTGCAGGACGCCGCGCTCGATCAGAGCGAGGACGACGGGGTCCTGAAGGGAGGCGGCGACTTCGCGCGCGAAAGCGCGGTGCGCCTCTGCCTCATCCATGATCAGGCGCTTACTGCCGTCCCGATGCGACGAGAGACGAAAGGAAATCTTGCGCTGCTGCTTGGCCAGGCGCTCTATCCGAACGAGTTTCACTCCGGCCTGATCGCGCAGGGGCGCGCGTGAACTGACGACCATGATCGACCTCCTGAGCGAGCCGATAAAGCTCGGGAGGCGATAGACGGTTCCCGCGGACGGAACTCTTCCGCGCGGGGCCGGTTGGCACACAGCGTCGCGCTTGCTGGCCCCGTGCGGCGCTCCGGGGAGACGAGCGCCCTCCGCTGTTATCCTGGCGGCGGAGTGGCGCTCAACCGCTGGGCAGAAGATCTCGATAGGGTTCGCCTCGATCGCCCGCCTCGGCTCTAGTCAGCACCTTGGTTTCCTGCTGCGATCCGACGTGGATGACGATGTCCCGATGGCGCAGGCCGTCGTGTAGGGCCGTGCACTTGGCTCGCACAGCAGACAACACATTGACCCAATGGTCAGTCTCGACCGTGATCAGGCCCGGCAGAAGGTTGGGGTCATCGCCAGCCGCTGCGGCCATAGCGTCGAGAGTGTCGTTCAGTTCGTCGGGCGTCATGGCGCCGCGTGTAGCTGAGTCGCCCTGTCGGGGCCTAGCGTTGGCGCCGCAGCAGGCGCGCCGCCTCTTCCTTCCACAGCGCCCGAAAGCGCAGGATGATGGACGCGGGCAGGTTGGCCGCCGCGCGCGATCGGCGGTGAAGGTCATGGGCCTCGGCTTCGAAGCGGGCCGCCTTGTGCAGATCGGTCTCGGCTGTCATGGCGATTCCGGCCAGACTTTCTGCACCGTCAACGATCCGGCCGGGCAGGGCCGCAACATGAGGTCTTCGGCCGCGCAGAGATCCAGCCAGTGGACGCCAGCACCCTGCGGCAAGAGGACGATCTGGCGGTCATGATAGGGCGCGACGTCGGGGCCTGGTTCGGTCGTCAGCATGGCGAAGGCCCCGTCCTTAATGATGCCGGCGATCCAGAACCATGGCTGGCCGGCCATGGTGAACAGCCATTTCGTCTTCCTGCCCTGCGCCTTAGGCTCGGTGAACTCGTAAAAGCCGTCGGCCGGGATCAGGCAGCGGACGGAGTTGGCGAAAGACCGGCCGTCCGAGCGGAAGTTGAAGACGGGTTTCCCGGTCGGGCTCCTCCACGCCCAGGTCGTCATAGTCAGCTGCGGGCCATCGGCGCCTTGGGTGACGACGGGCGCAATGTCGCCGATGCGGTAGTCGGCCGGAGGCAGGTTGGGCAGGCCGCTCGGAAAGCCGAGCGACCGGCCCGCGTCACGGAATGGCGCGGCGATTTGGTTGGCCGGCACGTGCAGGCGATAGTTGTTGCACATGGCGCATCCTCAACTCTGGCCGAGCGACGTTCAATCCCTGGGCGGGCCGGGGCCGATAGAATCCCTCACGCGCCATATGTTTGGCTGGCCGCTCCATTCTTGGCCACAAGCTTGCACGGCGGCTATGGTGGCGAAGAGTGGGGCATGGCCGTGGGCCGCAGGGTGGAACCCGACCATGAGTTTCTGGAGCTGCCGGTGGATGTCCCCAAGGCGCTCGAGGTCTTCAGCCGTGGGGGAGGTGTTCACCCTGTACTTCTCGCAGCGCATCGCGAGTACTGAACTCGACAGGACTCGGGAGCCCATTCCAGTACGGCTTTTGACTCTTATCGGACGTTCAGGACGTCCGCTTCGGACGACGCTGGAAGCTAAATCCATTGCGTCAGCGTCTAACTCAAAGTGGAGTTCTGATCGGGCCTGTGGGGAGGTGCTACGACCTACTGATGGTCGCCGTTTCAGACGGTCCTAAGCGACGGGCTATCATGACGAGCGAGCAGGCCGCTACCGCGGAGCCTCTGGATTGGAATGCTGGGGCAGGGTGCGGTGCTGCAGCCGCTCCCAGGTCTCGATCAGAAACAGGGCCACCGAGCTCGCGGGATTCAAAGCCAGGAGAGCAATGCGCGCGTCAATCCGCGGGAAACCTCGCTGACGGCCATGCGCGTCGCCGCCGTGGGTTCGTAGCGCACCGATGCCCTTGATGACCGAGGTCAGGCCGCTGAGCACCTGCCGAATATCGGCTTCGATCTCCGGCGGGAAATCGCTTCGCCCTGGCGATAAGCGGAGCGGCTCCTGGACCGCCTTCAGCAGGCCCTCAACATCCTTTTTCGGCGGCAGCGGGAGGGAGAGTTCGATGAGGATCGACCGGCAGACGGCCTCGATCAGAGAGCAGGCCGCAGTTACGGCATCCTCGGGGTCGGACTTGAGGCTAGGCATCGCACGGGCGAGTTCGAGCTGAACGGTGTCGAAGTCGATGGTCTGGACCTTCGCCAAGAATGGTTCCACCACGAGTCCCGCGTGTTGGAGTTCTACCAGAACCGCCCGTCCGCCGACGACGGTGACCGACAGCCCATCAGGCTCAAGCGCAGTGTTGAGACGGTTACGAACGGCGACCGCCTTGGCAGGCTCAGAAAGATACTCCCTAGGGTCGCAGACCTTCTGGATCAGCCGCTCGATCGCCGCATCGCCGTCCGGTCTGCTCATGGCGTTCCTAATCGCTTCGGTGGCGGCCGGTACCCGTGAGCTCGCGCCGATCCGCATATCGATGCCGCAGTCGAGAAAGAACTGCTCGATCTTCGGGCCGGATCGGTAGATGCCAACCGGGGGGTCTGATCATTCCCGGCACCGCCTGTGATTGCGTCGACCAAGGCGCCGACAATGAATGAAGAAAACCGGCTTTGCATGCGTCTCGTTTCCGCAAACGACCTGAGGCGAACACCTTACGACAGGGCCGGCCCACGGAAAGCGTCTCGTGCGGCTAACAGATCGAGTGGAGGAAAGCGCCACATTTGGATCCGGCATCAAGTCATACGATGACGGGGAGTTCGCGAAGCGCACTTAGGACGCCGAGGGCCGATCAGATGTCGTGTAGCGAACTTGAACTCAAATGACGCAGGACGTCGCCCGTGGCCCCCTCGGTCTCGCGGGTCGCTTCTATGGAGAGGTCTTCCCAAAGCTCGATGCTCCGCAGCGAGGATGCGTAGCCTGCGAGAGACGCGTTGAATTCCCATCTCACGACCAAGGCCCGTTGCCGGGCCATCAGTAACGGCACCTGGTGGTCGACACCTCGAACTCTCTCTCTGCGTGCACCTGCTTCACAACTTAGCTGTGGGCATATGTGGTCGACCGGTGTTCGTGGAACGATTCTCGTCGCATTCTCACGGTGAGCCTTCGTCAAGCGCTATCAACGAGTCGTGCGCCGGGAATGAAAATTTGACCGATCTGTTTGCCGAAGTCGTCGAGCTGAAACTACCCGAACGATTCACCTTCCAGGGGCGCATCTTGGGTGCTGCCTTCTCGCATCTGGACCGCGAGTCTGAGACCGTGTCTGCAACGGTTGAACCTTACGAATACAAGAAGATCGCTGCCTTTAGGGGCAGGCTGCCGTCGGGCGAAACGATCGCTTTCGTAGACAAGGCCACCACCTCGAATTTTGGATGCGACGGCGTTCTGCAGGTCGATGACGCATCGTCTGCGTCGTCAATTGCCGCATCGTTGGATGCGAACAACGGTGTCTGGCTGTTTCCGAAGACGAAGCGCGCGCTCTCCGTTTCGCGAGATGGGTGCATCGCCCTCGGTGACGAGGCACTGAAGTCATGGAAGGGGAAGCTCACGCTGCGGGCCGAAGAGGTCGAAAACGCGCAGGTCATAACCAAAGGCCTTCGCCCGCCTCAGATTGGCGCAGTTTATGCGACGCAGGCCCATTGGAGCGTCACCAATTCGCCCGCGACGGTGGTGATGCCCACCGGCACGGGTAAGACTGAGACAATGCTCGCGTTGACGGTCGGAACCCCAATCAGGCGGCTCCTGGTTGTCGTGCCGAACAGCAACCTCCGTAAACAGATCACTGAGAAATTCGAGACCTTGGGTGTGCTGAAAGCGGCAACCTGCCTCGAAGAATCTGCTCGCTACCCGGTCGTCGCGAAGCTTGTGAGCGGTCCTAAGACCATCGAAGAGGTCGACGAGATTTTCCTTCGTTCGAACGTGATCATTTCCACGCTTCAGATCCTCGGCCAGGCCGCGCCGGAGGTACAGGCGCGGATGGCGGAGCACGTCGATGCACTGTTCGTCGATGAAGCCCACCATATCGCGGCCAAGACTTGGTCCGCCGCGCGTGCGCAGTTCAAGCGCAAGCGCATCCTTCAGTTTACAGCGACACCATTTCGGAATGACGGCCGACGCGTCGACGGCCGTTTTATCTACGTCTACCCCCTCTCGAAGGCGCAGGAGGAGAACCTCTTCAAGCCCATCAAATTCGTCCCTGTTCAGGGTCTTGATGAGGAAGATGCAGACGACAAAATCGTGGCTGAAGCCGTCCGCGTTATGCGAGAGGACCGCGCCGCCGGCTTCGAGCATCTTGTGATGGCGCGTGCAGATACAATCGCGCGCGCAACGAACCTATTCCGCAAGTACGCGAAGGCTGCTCCCGAAGCCGCGCCTGTGCTTATTCACAGCGACCTCAGCAAGGGCGAGCGCGAGACGCGACTGCATGAGCTAATAGCGAAGCGAAGCAAGATCGCTGTCTGCGTCGACATGCTCGGCGAAGGTTTTGATCTACCCGATCTGAAAATTGCCGCTCTGCACGATAAGCAGCGAAGCGAAGCGGTCACGTTCCAGTTCGTTGGACGGTTTACGCGGACACGGAACGATCTCGGTGACGCCACCGTCATCGCGAACATAACAGGCACAGACATCAAGGAGTCGCTCAGGGTCCTCTACGCTGAGGACGCAGATTGGAACCGAGTCCTGAGTGTTGTTGGCGCGGCCCGAACTGAGAAGGAGCGTCGCCGCGAAGAGGTGTTCGCAGGCTTCTCGGACATCCCCGAGCACTTTCCATTGGAAACGCTTACACCTCGGATGAGCACTGTCGTCTACAAGACCACGTGCCCATCATGGCAACCACACGCCATTGAGGACCTGTTCAAGCCGGGCTCAATCGTTGAAGGCCCTCACATCAACGAAACCGAACGCATCGCGATTTTCGTGAAGCGTGAGGAAGATCGCCTGCGCTGGACCACCGCCAAAGAGCCGACGAACGTCGAATACAACCTCTACATGATCCACTGGGATGACGATCATGGTCTGCTCTACATCAACAGTTCGCGCCTGAAGGATCTCCACGAAGACATCGCCAAAAAGATCTGCGGCTTGGACGTCGAGCGCATCCGCGGAGAAAATATCTTCCGCGTTCTCGACGGATTCCGCCGCCTCATCCTGATGAACCTTGGCCTGAGCGAAACGCAGAGGAAGCCGGTTCGCTATTCAAGCTTCATGGGTTCGGATATCGGCGAGCAGCTCGATACGCTGCCTGGCAATCGCAATCGGATGAAGACCAACCTCTTCGGGCAAGGTTACACCGACGATGGGAAGACCACGATCGGCTGCTCGGTTAAAGGCAAGATCTGGTCCTATGACACCACCAACAACTTCGGCGACTGGATCGACTGGTGCCATGGCCTCGGCCGTAAGCTGACTGACGGCACGATCACCACCGACAAAATCATCCAGCGCCTTGTCAGACCGAAACGCCAAACAACTCGCCCTCCGAAGCCCCCTATTGCAATCGCTTGGCCCGAGACTTTCCTCCATCTGCAAGAGGACAAGGTCGAGATTGAGATCGAGGGCGTTCGAGCGCCCTTCTACGACTGCGATATCGAGCTGAGCTCATTCAGCGATAGTGGCCCGCTCGGCTTCCGCGTCGTAGCTGACGAGCGCGCTGCCGAATTCGAGATGACGATCGATGCAGCCGGAGCACACTACCGCCAGACCAGCGGACCAGAGGTGTCGGTTTATGTGCGCGGGAAGGAAAAGCTCCTGCGCGAGAAGTTCGTCGAGGACCCTCCGCACATTTATTTCGCGGACGGCGACATGCTTGTCGACCACGACCTTTTCGTCCTGCCTCCGTATGAGGAACGACCGGCTTTCGACCTCGATAAGATCGAGGCTCTCGATTGGACTGGCGTGAACATTCGGAAGGAGTCACTCAGCTCGATCGACGACGACTCCGTGCAGGCGTTTATGGCTCGCAGGCTCCGAGACAGCGATGCAGAGTACGAGGTGATCTATAATGACGACGGGTCTGGTGAAATTGCTGACCTCGTCGCCATGCGGCTCTCAGGGAGCACGCTCAAGGTGGACCTCTTCCATCTGAAATATTCTTCGAGCGATCGGCAAGGCGCTCGTGTCGATGATCTCTTTGCGGTTTGCGGGCAGGCTCAGAAATGCATCCGCTGGCGAGAGCGTCCCGATATCTTTCTGGACCATCTTCAAAAGCGGGAGGCGAAGGCAATCCGTGGCGGTCGCCCGAGCCGCTACCTCATCGGCACGCCAGCCATCGTGAATGGATGGACGAACCGCTGGAAGGAGTTCTCCTACGAGTTCAGCGTCTCTATCGTTCAGCCGGGCTATGTGAAGACCGCCTTCGATCCGTCGCACCTAGAGCTCTTTGTCTCGACGGAAGCTCTGTTGATGGACACGTGGGGGATGAGATTCCGGGTCATCGCCGCGGAACACACCTAGCCTTGTGTGCAGACGGAATGACTGCTTCCCGGCTTGCTCCCAATGTCGCCTCGTGGCGCAGAGCGGCAGGCCCCGCGCCAACTCACTCGGAGGCGCCCCTGATCAGGCACTGGCTTCCGCTGTTGCGAAAAGTCGCGGAGCCAGTCATGGCCTGATCTCGAGAAAGGGGAGCGATGCTATATGCGCTTCGAGCTGAATGACGAGACTGACCAGAAACTGGTTCAGGCATTGCAACACGAATTTCTGCGATGTCGCGACGCATTCGATGACTTCCTAGGCTACGCGCCCGAACTGCTAACGGGCACTGGAAACCGGCGGGACCGCTATGCGGCCTACAACGCCTACGCTCGGTTGGTGCATCATCTTTATGAGTTCTTGATGGGCTGCGCTGCCCGGCGACAACGCGACACCCGACCGCTCCGGGCGGAGCAGGCCGACGCGCTTATCACGCATCATCTACAGCGGATTTTGAACGCGCGCCGGGCCGTTATCTTGGCCGGGCGATCGCCTCCTCGGGAAAATGGGCTTGAGGCATATCCTGAGACAGCGCCGGCCGAGTTCGCGTCGACCTTCCGCCGCTACCGGAACATAACCCAAGCACACGTTTCGCCTGACCGAGGCACCTTGGATCTGTCCGGGTTCTACAAGTCGTACCACGGCTTTATCGTCCTGTTACTGCAGGACGCGTCATTCGCTTGGGGACCTCGCGAGGGCGGCCTTCCCGACCTGGGTGCGGCCACAGCTTTTTCGCTAGGCCGCTAACGCTCGCATGGACGCATTCGACACCAGTACTTGTCGGCGCTGACCTGAGCGACAGCGATCTTCAGCTTGGTTCGTCGACATCCGCAGGCGGTTAGCGTTGGTGGAAGCTTCGCATCTAAGGAAAGGGATGTCCGCAAGCGGCTAGTGAGTCGACTTCCGCTTCTGGCGCTGAACGGATTGTTCGATGGCATCAAAAGCGGCGACAGCAATCCTTGCGGACCTTAACTGACTCCGCGTGACGGTTGCGCTGTTCTAACAGTGCCAACGTGTACTTGTGATCGGACAAATCGCATTGCCTACGGACGCACCGCTTCTCTACAAATTTCTCAGCCTTGCGCCCGGACAGTCACCGTCCTGGGAGGATCGTGTGAACCAGCTTCTGGACGGCCGCTGCTTCTATCCCGGCGCAGCAGCGTTCAACGATCCATTCGACTGTTGGCCCTATGCCACGCTTCCCGACAGCAAGGCGGAATTCGAATCTCGTCAGGATCCGTTAGTCGCGGCTTTGGCTGAGGTGACCCGGCGCGAGATTCCTGCGGATTTCGCGACAGAGTGGATCCGACGGAAGTTGGCTGGGAAGTCCATGTCGGAGCTTCATGACCAAGTCCAGAACGGCCTACGCATGAACGCTAATGCGACCGGGGTCTTTTGCCTTGCGGCGTGCATCGACAGCACCTTGATGTGGAGCCATTACGGATGGAGCCACCAGGGCGTCGCCTTACAGTTCGACTTCAGTCGCCAGTGATACGGAGGCCTCAATCCTCTTTGGAAGGTAGACTACCAGTCCGAGCGTCCGGTCATCGGCGACCTTCTTGCTGCCGGCTTTGGTGATGCGGTTCCCCGCATGCTCGCGACCAAGTCCGACATCTGGTCCTACGAACAGGAATGGCGGTCGATGAAGCCCGATGGTGCGGGGCAAGTCGTGCGGTTCAATCCCGAGGTCATCACCGGCGTCGTGCTCGGCGCGAACTGTTCTCCAGAGGACGAAGTCTGGATCCGGGACCAGAATCGCTTCCAAGGGCCTGCAATTGGAACGCATGTCACCTGACCCAAGGGCATTCGCGCTTAATCGCAGACCGGCCTGAATGTCCGGCACGTCCGCTTTGCAGCCGGACCCTCATGTCCGCTTCTGGCGCGTCGCCGACATCAGCGCGAATAGGCGAGGACACCTGACCATAAGCCGACGAAGCCCCTCCGGTGGGGCAAGAATGACGAACCCTCTTGGGAGGACTCATCAATGCGACCGCCCGACGGGAAGATGGCTCTTGTCATGATGCCCCATCGGCATCCATGCCGCTACGAGCACTCGGAGTGCAAGGTCTGCCTTGTTCACCATGCAGGAGTCCTGGATACATCGCGACGGGCGCGGGCTCGGCTCAGATCAGTGCGAAGGCGACCCCGCTTGCGGCGGTCAGGGCAACGACTATCCATGGTGTGCACTTCCACACCGTCAACAGAACGAAGCCGGCCAGCGCCACGAGGAAGTCGATCGGACTCAGGATCGCGCTGGTTCCTACTGGGGTATAGAGGGCGAAAGCGAGAATGCCGACGACCGCCGCGTTCGCACCGCGCATCGCCGCCTGGGCCGCCGGTCGGGCGCGCAGCAGGCTCCAGAACGGCAGCACGCCTGTCACCAGCAGCAATCCCGGCGCGAAGATCGCCACGAGACAAAGGGCGGCCCCAGCGAGTCCATTCGGAGAAGGCTCCATCACGGCGCCCAGATAGGCGGCGAAGGTGAAAAGCGGCCCCGGGACGGCTTGGGCTGCGCCATAGCCCGCAAGAAAGCCATTGGAATCGATCCAGCCGGGCTGCACCACGCCTTCTTCGAGCAGGGGCAGAACGACGTGACCGCCTCCGAAAACGAAGGCGCCGGCTCGATAGAAGACGTCCAGCAAGGCGACGCCGTGGAACCCTGTCGCCATGGAGGCGAGCGGTAGGCCCGCCAGAAGCAGAAGGAACAGGACCAGGGCCCCTGCGCCGGCGCGCCGTGAAATCGGGAAGCTTGCAGTCGCCCCTGGCGCGGCGGTCGTCGTGCGGCAAAGGCGCAGCCCCGCCAGACCGCCGAGGACGATAGCGACGATCTGGCCTGTCGCTCCGCCGAGCAACATCAGGATTACAACAGCGGCTAGGCCGATGACTGCTCTTTGCCAATCAGGGGTCAGGGTGCGGGCCATCCCCCAGACCGCCTGAGCGACCACAGCCACGGCCACCAGCTTCAGTCCATGAAGCAGGCCCATTCCAACTGGCCCGTGGAGCGAGGCTGCGCCCATGGCGAACAAGACCAGAAGCGCGGCGGACGGCAGCGTGAAGGCGCACCATGCCGCAACGCCACCCAATGGGCCGGCGCGCCACAAGCCCAAGGCGTAGCCCACTTGGCTGGAGGCCGGCCCTGGCAGGAATTGGCACATGGCGACCAGGTCGGCGTATCCGGCTTCATCGATCCAACGGCGTCGAGCGACCAACTCGTTCCGGAAATAGCCGAGGTGCGCGACGGGGCCGCCGAACGACGTGAGGCCGAGTTTGAGGAAGACCGCGAAGACCTCTGCCGGCGAGCCGGTCAGGGGCGCGCTCAGGCGTCTGTGGGCTGCTTTGGATTCGCCGCTGATTTCCGTGGCCATTCTCCAGCAATCCAGTCTGATGCTACGCAGACCTGATCGCGATCGCTGACAGGTCATTGGCCGCATCGATCGGCACGCCCGACGCCTTTCGCTCGGAATAGCGATCCACCAACTGACCTGCGTGCCACCGCGTCAAGACGGTGAAGCGCACCAGTTCCTCCATCACATCGACGATGCGATCGTAGTAGCTGGACGGCTTCATGCGGCCGTCGTCGTCGAACTCCAGGAAGGCCTTGGCGACGCTGGACTGGTTGGGGATGGTGATCATCCGCATCCAGCGGCCGAGCAGGCGCAGGGTGTTGACCGCGTTGAAACTCTGCGAGCCGCCGGAGACCTGCATGACGGCAAGGGTGCGGCCCTGAGTCGGGCGCATACCGCCCATGCTCAGCGGCAGGTGATCGATCTGAAGCTTCATGATCCCCGAAATCTGGCCGTGGCGTTCGGGGCTGCTCCAGACCATGCCCTCCGACCACAGGGCATGCTCGCGCAGTTCGTGGACGGCGGGATGATCGTCGT
Organism: Brevundimonas sp. SS2672; assembly: GCF_059579685.1. Lineage (NCBI taxonomy): Bacteria > Pseudomonadati > Pseudomonadota > Alphaproteobacteria > Caulobacterales > Caulobacteraceae > Brevundimonas > Brevundimonas sp. SS2672. The sequence goes on from NZ_CM184201.1 coordinate 1,347,319, forward strand.
AGTCGACCTGATCGGTCAGCGGCAGGTCGGACGGATCGAAGATGCGCGTTTCGCAGCCCATGAAGCGCAGCAGGCGAGCGGCCTCCTCGACGCATAGCCGGGAATAGGAGCGGTCGCGCAGTGAGCCGTAGAGCAGCAGGATGCGGGGCGGATGATCGTGCGGGCCGAGGCCGAGCGCGGGGCGGCTGGACAGATAAGCTGGGTCGAGCGCGGGCAGGTGGTCGGGATCAGGCAGGTCGCGAAGGCGGGTCATCGGGCGCGCAGTTCCTTGAACATGAAGGCCGCCGAGGCCGGGCACAGGCCGCTGAACTGCCGGGAGGCGGCGACTGAGGGCGGCGCGGCTGACCGAAGGGCGACCGAATAGCCGTGTCGCTGGAAGAAGGCGGCGGCCGAGGTCGTGAGCAGATAGAGACCGTCGGCCCCTTGTCCGGCGGCTTCGGCTTCGAGCCAGCACAGGATCGCCCCGCCGTGACCGCCGCCGCGACGGCTGTCAGGGACGACGATGGAGCGGATCAAGACGTCGGGCCCGACCTGCTCCAGCCCGCCGTAGCCGATCAGTCCGGCATCGTCCCCGAAGCGGTAGAAGCGCCGACCGGGCTCGTGGAGATCGTCCGTCGGCAGCCCGGCGGCCTCCAGCGCGGCGATGAGGTCGGGAGTGGGCTCGGGCAACTCCACGGCGTTGAAGGCCATCAGCAGGCGCCCTTCATCGGGGCGGTCGCGGGGAAGCAGCGGCGGCCCAGCCACAGGGCGACCGACACCAGCAGGATCAGCACAGGGACCTCGACCAGCGGACCGATGACGGCGGCGAAGGCTACCGGCGAGGCCAATCCGAACGCCGCGATGGCGACGGCGATCGCCAGTTCGAAGTTGTTGGAGGCAGCGGTGAAGGCCAGGGCCGTGGTGCGCGGATAGTCCGCCTCGATCAGCCGTCCCATCAGGAAGCTGACCACGAACATGACCAGGAAGTAGATCGTCAGCGGAATGGCGATGCGCAGGGCGTCCAGCGGCAGGGCGACGACCTCGCCGCCCTTCAGGCTGAACATGGCGACGATGGTGAACAGCAGGGCGATCAGGGTGATCGGCGCGATGCGCGGCAGGAAGCGCGCCTCGTACCAGTCGTTCCCCTTGCGCGTGACCAGCGCGCGCCGGGTCAGGAAACCGCCGAGAAAGGGCAGGCCCAGATAGACCAGGACGGCGCTTGCGATGGTCCAGACGCTGACGTCAACCACGCTGCCCTCCAGCCCGAACAGGGGCGGCAGTACGGTCAGGAACAGCCAGGCGTAGAGGCTGAAGAAGGCGATCTGGAAGATCGAGTTGAAGGCGACCAGGCCCGCCACATATTGGTTGTCGCCGCGCGCCAACTGGTTCCAGACCAGCACCATGGCGATGCAGCGGGCTAGTCCGATCAGGATGACGCCGGTCATGTGTTCCGGCTGGTCGCGCAGGAAGATCACCGCCAGCGCGAACATCAGCACCGGCCCCAACACCCAGTTCTGGAACAGGGACAGAAGCAGCACGCGCTTGTCGGCGAAGACGCGGGGAAGTTCCTCGTACGTCACCCGCGCTAGCGGCGGATACATCATCAGGATCAGGCCGATGGCTATGGGGATGTTGGTCGTCCCGACCGACAGGCCGTCGATCCAGGCGGGAAGCCCGGGCGCGACTGTGCCCAGCAGCACGCCCAGCGCCATTGCGGCGAAAATCCACAATGTCAGCCAGCGATCGAGGAAGGACAGGTGGCGCCTTGGTTGTTCAGCAATCACGGCATTGACCATCAGCGGACCCTCCGGCCCCCGGCGTCGATGACGACTTCGCCGTCCTCCTTGGTGAAGGGCTTGAGTCCTTCTGAAGGCAGAAGGTCGAGGACCGCTTCGGACGGGCGACATAGCTTCACGCCTAGCGGCGCGACCACGATCGGACGGTTCAGCAGAATCGGGTGTGCTTCGATGGCGTCCAGAATCTGGTCATCGGTCAAATCAGGGTCTCCGAGGACCAGTTCGGTGAAGGGGGTGCCCTTCTCGCGCAGAAGGCCGCGCAGGGGGACGCCCATCCGTTCGACCAGCGCCTGGATCATGGCGCGGTTGGGCGGCGTCTTCAGATACTCGATGACTTGCGGCTCGATCCCGACGTGTCGGATCAGGGCCAGGGCGTTGCGCGACGTGCCGCAGGCAGGGTTGTGATAGATGACGACGTCCATGGTGTCCTCATGCGCGGCAGAGCGAGAGTTCGGCCAGTAGCGGCTCGCACAGTTCGGCGCGGCCCTGGCAGCAGTCCTTCAGCAGGAACAGGACCAGCGCCTGGAGGCGATCCAGGTCCGCCCGGTAGATGATCGACCGGCTGTGGCGCTCCGAATTGACCAGGCCGGCGCGGGACAGAACCCCGAGGTGCGCCGACATGGTGTTGGCGGGCACCGCCAGGGCATCCGCGATCTCGCCGGCGGGTAGGCCTTCGGGTTCGTGCCGCACCAGCAGACGGAAGGCCTCAAGGCGTGTCGGTTGGGCTAGGGCGGCAAGAGCGAGGATGGCGGCTTCGGATTCCATGATTCCAAAATAATGGAATTAATGGTGTCGTCAACCAAGCCGGGAACGCTAAGCAAGGATGGAATGTCAGCTGTCCGTCGAGAAGCCAATGACTGCTCCTGGCGCAATAGCGTCGCCGCATAACCGGCTGGGTCTGTTGCTGCTGGCCTGCGAACACCTGCTTCGACTTCGTCTCATCCGGACTCTCTTAGATGTCGGGCACCGGGCGGACCGCATCAAGAACACGATCCCAGAGTAGGATTCGAATGCCCTGAGCGTGGTAAAGTCGCTCTTGGCGCACTCGCAGCGCCGTAGCCGCCATTTCAACGTCGCGGGGGCGTCTTAGATTGCGGAGCATGGATATTTGTGTGCCGATAATGATGCCGCCCGGACGTATGTCCTCTCGATGTGCCACGCCCAGCCGAGCACGGGTGTTCTCGTTGGCAACGGCTTCGTCAACGTAGTGTAGCAGTTGGTTTTCGGCCTTGATTAGGTCAGCAGAGGGGCGACAGCGATGCTTGTTGTCGTCGTACTCAAACAATGGACATTGTGGGGCCTTCAACTCCCAGAGGAAGGCCACCCGCTTGCTCTGACCTGTATCGGTGAGGACGTCGGCGGCGAGGATAAGATCGGCGTCGCCCGCGTAGCTACGTACCTCATAGTGCTGAACAGTGCTGCGTAGTGTTTTCTCGATCAGCAGATGCTCGGCGTGGACCAGGTAGGGGCGGCACTCGAGCTCGCGTCTAACTGTCGGCTCCTTCACTAACGCTTCGAAAACGGCGAACTCCCCGGGCGTCAGGGCCACGGTCAGCGCGCCCCGTCGATGTGACGCGCGACCAACAGGTCGAACACCTCATGCGTCCAGAGATCAGTAATTTCATCGCCGCGCCTGAGCACGTAGAGCGCGCCGTCCAGACGCCAGTCGAACGAAGGCGCGTCCGGCCGCCGCAGTACCACAGCGGGCCGCTCAAGGGTGATCGCAGCGTTCGGCTCGAGCCATAAGCCTCCGGTGTCGGCTACCTCGAACGTCCTCGGCCTCACGATCGCGCCGCGTTGTTTCGCGCTGATCGACAGCTGCGCGCGTTCGTAGGGAAGCGCAAGGAGGCCCGGAAAGGGCTGGTGCGTAATTGAAAAGAGCGCTTCCGCACGATCAAGCGCCTCGAGCGGGCCGACATGGACTAGCAAGTAATCGCCAACAGACCACGCGCGGTGATCGACCGTAGTGGCCCCGAACAGAGCCTCGCGCGTTGCTGAATCTAGTTGTCCGATGCGTCGTTTGACGATCGCGGCGAGCCGGTTCTCCTCACGTCCCGACAGGGCTGGCAGGCTGAGAAGCTGTCGTTCAAGCAAGAGGGTGAGCAGGCTTTGCAGAGGCACCAAGTCCACGGCACCGCTTTCATCGAGGCTTACATCTGCGGCTGTCAAAGCGTCGAAGTAATCGTCGCGCCGTTCCTTCAACTGCTCTAGCAGGGTCGGTGATCCTGGAAGGAGCATGCCTAGCTTGAGGTTGAGAATGAGATAGCTCAAGGCTCGGGCGGTTCGGCCATTGCCGTCGAGGAAGGGGTGAATCCAGTTCAGCCGCCAGAGTGCATAGGCGCTGAGAGCAAAAGCGTCGTCCGTGTGCCAACGGTCTGCAAGCTGGTCACAGAATGCCGCGACAGCTTGGTCAAGGTCGGCAGGTGGCGGCGGCTGATGCGGGCTACCTCGCATTTCGACGGGAAGCTGTCGAAAGGTGCCGAAGTGACGGCTGGCCCCGTCGCCTGCAGCGGCGTGCAGGGATTTAATAAGATCCCCCGTGATCCGGACGGTTTCGCCAGCTAGGTGACGTTCGACCAAGGTCTGAACCAGATTGAATTGGCGCACTGCACCGCTAACATCGAAAGGTACGCTCGGGGGCTCATGGCCGATAGTGGTGGCGACCGTTCCGCGCTGGGGCTCCGGGACGCGGGTCACAACCATAGTGACAGTGCCACGATGAAGCGGCAGGCCTTCGACCGCAGTATTTCCTACAACAAGGCTCATACCCTGCTCGCGGCGCTGCCGTGCGGTCATGGTGTGCGCTCGCGCGCGGGCAAGAAGCGTTTCCAAGGATTTCTTAGCCATGCGCCTCGAATAGACCGAACCGCAAGGCTAACGCCAGCGGTAGTCGCGCTTGGTTAGGGGTGCCGAATGTCGCCTTTGCGGCCGACAGTGAATGACTGCTCATGGCGCGGACCTGACCCCAGTGGCCGTTGTCAGACCGATCCCGGGCGCTTCATTGCGGGCCCTAGGCCGACAAGGATACCTCCAGGCCGCGGCCGGCGATGACATCCTATATGTCCTTAATGTCCATGGCTCGCCCTGATGTCGCCAGGACATCCAGCATGGCCAGACTAGGCGGACTCATGATGTGGCCGTTCGCGTCGTGCCCCCAAGCCGTGTGCCATGGCGCGTACACAGGTTACAGGAGGCTTCGCTATGGCGTGAGCCCCCCCATGACGGTCCGCGCCAGCCCGGAGGTCAAGTCCGGCTCGCCGTCGGAACGCGCCGCGCACCTGGCGCCTCCCCAATCGGCTTGCCACACGCGGCTCGACCGGCGACAGTTGCCGCGTCCCCCGGCTGGCCGTTGCTATGTCCAGGCGTAAGCTAAAGGCGACGGCGCACGAGCTCTCGTGTTCTCAACTGTCCGGCGGACACCACCCCTCATTGTGGCGCTTGGCGAACAGGCGGGGTAGGCTTTTGCGGAAGTGATTTGGGGTGAGGATGCGAACGAAGGCGGCAGGCATGACGATGGATTTGGGGACTCTGCGGGCGCACGGCGGGCGGCTCCATGCGCGCTGATCTGGATCACCTTCCGGCCAAGCAGCAGCGCGAACTGGAGCGCGTCCGCACGACCCTGCTGACCGAGTTCGACGCGGCGATCAAAAGCGGGGAGGGGGCACCCAGTCCTGGCGGCGCGACGGGCGGGTGCTGAAGATCATCCTGTTCGGATCCTACGCCCGCAACGACTGGGTCGATGAACCCGACAACGGCTATCTGTCCGATTTCGATCTGCTGGTGATCGTCAGCCATGAGAAACTGACCGACATCGCCGACTACTGGTACGTGGCCGAGGACAAGATCCTGCGCGATCCCGCCGTGGGGCGGACGGTCAACATCATCGTCCACACCATGGCCGAGGTGAACCAGGCCCTGACCCGGGGCGAGTATTTCTGGACTGACATTCTGCGCGACGGCGTGGTGCTGTACGAGTTGCCGGGACATCCGTTCGCCCAGCCGCAGCCGATGACGGCGGTTGAGGCGCGAGATGCCGCTCAAAGATACTTCGACGCGCGGATCAAGGATTTGGATCTTTGGATCGAAGATGCTCGGCGGCATGTGGCGATGGGCGGGGAAGGGCAGCACGTTCGCAAACGGGCCGCGTTTCTGCTGCATCAGGCGACAGAGACCGCCTATGCGTGCTTTCTCCTAACCCACACCTTCTATTTTCCGCGCTCGCACAACATCAAGTTCCTTCGCTCCCTCGCGGAAGACACTGACAAGCGCCTGGCTGCTGCATGGCCAAGAGAGCAGCGCGCCGACCGCCGCCGCTTTGAACTGCTAAAGCGGGCTTACGTCGAAGCGCGCTATTCAGACCAATACGATCTTGATGTCGAAGACCTGCAGCTTTTGCTGGCCGGCGCTGAACGTCTTCGAGGTCTCATCGTGGAAGCAGGTGAAGAGCGGATCGCAAAGCTGGCCGACGCCGCCGAACGGACTACTTCGACCTAAGGTCGGGGTATGAAATGCGCCACAAGCGGCTACCGGCGTCACGCTATAAACCCGCCATTCTGCGAAGAAGTCCACGGTCCGTTTTCGGGCCGAACGTCTATTTCGTAGATCGACCCTAGTCGGACCTTGAGCGATTTGGCTAAGCTCGAACTTCCCGCGGAACGTGTGGCACGCAAGCCGACCCTCAAAATTGTCAGGAGATCGAATGCTCGACGCCGAAATCAGTAAGGCACAGCGTCAGGTCAGGACTGATGCATATCAGATGTCAGTGGGCGAGGTGGTCAGCATGTACACCGAGGGCGACATCGTTATCGACCCGGAGTTTCAACGACTGTTTCGATGGGAGAGCAGTCAAAAATCGAAGCTGATCGAATCGCTTTTGCTCGGAATTCCGATTCCGTCGATTTTTGTGTTCGAGAGGCCCGACGGTCGTTGGGAGTTGATCGATGGATTGCAGCGCACCTCGACCATTCTCGAGTTCATGGGACTTCTAAAAAGTGCAGAAGGTCAGAAGCCGCCGTCGATATTAGACGCGACAAAATACCTTCCCTCGCTGGCCAACACGGTTTGGGATCAGTCTGACAGGATCAATGTGCCCGTCGCACAGCAGGTCCCTTTGACCAAAGCTCACCAGCTTGCCATCCGACGGTCGCGCATTGGGGTCGAGATTCTCAAACGTCCAAGCGACGAGGAAACGAAGTACGACTTGTTTCAGCGCCTCAACGCTGGCGGCACCGTTGCGAACGCTCAAGAACTGCGAAATTGCATCATGCTGATGGTGAACCCGGGCTACTTCCGAGCAATCAAACAGGTCGCTGAAAGTCCACTATTCCGGCGCGTGCTAGGAATTAAAGATGGGGCGATGGAAAAACAACGCCATATTGCGCTCGCCGTTCGCTTCCTCGTGCATCGGTTCATTCCCTACGATGGAAAACTCGACGTCGAGGAATACATCGATGAGGGAATGATTACTCTCGGCAAGGAGGGTGATATTGCGAAAGCTACCGACGCTATAACTCAGACGTTCAACCTTCTAGATGCTGTTGCGGGAGAGAATGCTCTCCGACGGCTTGAGGACGGCCAGCATAGTGGCCGCGTGGGGCTCGTCGCCTTGGAAAGCATTGCGGTTGGCATCTCCAAAAACTTCGATGCGATCCAGCGTCTGGCTGACCCGGCGGGATTCGTCGTGCAGCGGATCGCCGGCTTCTGGCAGCAACCAGTCGTTGCTACCCTAATGTCGCCAGGCTTGCGGGGAACCAGCCGCATCCAGGAGACTGTGCCGCTGGGCGACAACTGGTTCCGGCCTTGAGTAAGGCACGCACCGAAGCTGAGTTAAGCGAGCAACTCACCGCGGATCGGACGTGGCGCCTACGTGAGATAAGCGATCTTGTCTCATCGATCGAACGCGCTGACGACCAACTCAAGCAGCCGCTCGTACGCGCGCTGATCGCGCTCGCTTATGCCCATTGGGAAGGTGGCGTGCGCTTTGCTGCCCGGAAGCTGATGGAGCATCTGGCTCTTAAGAAACTCACTTATGCCGAGCTCGATCGCCAGCACCGACGCAACTACTTCATCCCCCGGCTCGCCAGCATAGCCCAAAACAATATGAACATGGCCGATCGCTGCAAGCTGATAGATGACATTCTGGATAGCGAGACGCGGCGTTTTGGGAGAGCCAACGACGATCTGATTCAAACGCGCGCAAACCTAAACTTCGAGGTTTTCGCCGACATATGCTTAGTGTGCGGCATCTCACCGGAGCCTTTCAAAGAACACGAAACGTTCGTCGACATCCTTCTGCTCAAACGGCGGAATTCCATTGCGCATGGGGAGGAAACACTGGTTTCAGCCGACGAAGTGCCGGAGATAGCTAACACGACAGTGGAGCTCATCCGCCGCTTCTCAGATGAACTTGAGAACCTTGTCGCTCTGAAGAGCTACCGGGCCGCGGGATAAGCCTTCAAAGGCGGGCAGTTTGCAAATATCAAACATGCGAGCCTCAACGTGGCCGTGCTTGGCAGCGCTTGCCGTTACCATCTCGCTCAGATCAGGCGGACGCGCTGCCTGGCGTTCCGGGCAACCGCTTTAGGACAATTGGGTCTCCGGAAGACTTGCTGGAAATCTGGGTCGGATTTCCAGCAAACTTTTGGTCGCAAGATAATTCGAACCTCAGGCCTAGCTCCCAAAGCAGACGTCCCCAATGACGGGTTTAAGTCAGAAGAAGAGGCAACTCACCTGGTGGGAGGCAGCGATCAGCGACGGTTGACGAGCTGCGGCGGCATCATGCCGGTCGGGAAAGGTCGGAATCCCGGCGGCGTTGGACTATAAGCTTTGCTTTGGGGCGTTGTCTGCCTGTAGGCGGCGTCGCGAGTGATCGCCCTCAGGGCGTTGAAGGGAAAGCTGTCATGAGATCCGTCATCGTTCTTGCCGCTGTCGCCGCCCTCGTCGCCGGGTGTTCAAACCCCAAGGCCGCCGACAAGAAGAATTTCGAGACGGCCATCAACGACTGGATCAGCAAGAACCCGCCCTGTCTCGCATTGCCGTCCGGCAGCGTGCGCGCTGCGGATCGCCTCGCCGACGCGGGCGTCTTCCCCCTCTATGTGGAGGAGGCCGTCAGCGATCATCCTTTGCGGCTGGAGATCCAGAAGAAGGCGGCGGCGCCCTTTGAAGCCTTGGCGGCGGCTGGCTTAATGAAGGGCGAGCCTGCCGAGATCACACAAAGCGGCTACTTTCCCGGTCCCCAACCCAAGGTGGCGGTCGTCGCATACACGCTGACGCCCGAAGGCGAGAAGGCGTTCAGCGAAAAAGGCAACTCGCGCCTGATGGCCGCCCCGTCCTTCTGTTACGGCGAACCTGCGGTGAAGGAGATCGTCCGCTTCACCGAGCCGGGCGAAATGATGGGGATGACGGTCTCACAGGTCGACTACACCTGGCAGCTCAAGAACATGCCGGAATGGGCGAAGTCGAAGCCGATGCAGGAGGCATTCCCGCAGCTGGCTCGCGACAACGCCGAAACGCTTGAAGGCAAGGCGGCCGTGGTTCTGATGAACGAGGGCTGGGTGCACGAGAAGGCGATGCGGCGCTGACGTCAGGCGCGGCACAGCGGACGCTGGCGGTCGAATTTCGCCCACACCACAGTCGTGCCGCTGCGGATCATGGCGCAGTTGATCTCGACCTGCGTCGGGGTCCAGCAGATGGCGGTGACGCGGTTGTAGCTCTGGCCGATTGGCTCGCAGCTGATCGTCCGGTCGGCGGCCAGGCGCCGCAGCTCGGCGGTCGCCGAAGCCGCCGACGCGGCGGGGCAGGGGTGGCCCGGCGAACAGGTTTCGTCGGCCTCCCTTGCGGCGACGGCGTGAAGGCGAACGCGCGTTCCGTCCTTGCAGCGCAGGGTGTCGCCGTCGTTCACATAGGCGACGTCGCATAGGAAGCGGTCAGCGGGAGCCGAGGCTTCTCGATGGCTCAGCATCTTCTCGAGCGTGGGGACGAGGCGGCTCAGTTCGTCGTCGAGCGGCCACGAGAAGGCCGCCGCAAACGCCGCCGCTGCAGCGCCCGCAACGAGCGCCGCGAACCTCAGGTTAGGACGGCGCCGACGGTCTGCACGAAGGAGGCGGGTAGGTCGGCGACCACGGCGAGGACGGGAATCACGCATCAAGACAACCTGCCCGGACCGTGTTGAGAGAGGGTTGATCCTCTGCAGGCCTGGGCGCGGCAACGCGGCGTCAACGGCGCAGGCGCGGCCCGCCGCATAATGCGCCTTGCCAAGTGAACACGGATGAATCAGGCTTGGGCTGCGTCTGATTTGACGCCGAGGCGTGAGAACCTCGCTTGAGCAGATCCTGAAATCACCACCTCGCGCTCCGTGGCGACGGGTGGCCGGCGTGCATGTCCAGGCTTCCTCGGGAGCTAAAGACGTCAGCGCATGTGTTTGAGCATGTTCTCAACACCCGGTGCTTCGGCCGGGCCCGCCTCTTTGCGAAAGGAGGCGGGCCCGTGTCGGATCAAAGCAGACGGATGGAAGGCGAAGGCGGCGCCGAACTGTCCATTCTCTATCGCGAGAACGAGCGGTGGCTGGCCCGATCGCTCAAGCGCCGCTTCGGCGATCAGGACATTGAGGATCTGGCTCAGGAAACCTGGCTGCGCCTAGCTTCGGCGGTCTCGTTTTCGGACATCCGTCACCCGAAAGCCTTCCTGCTGCGGATAGCGACAAACCTGGCGTCGACGCGGCGGCGGCGGCGCGAACTGGCGTTGAGGGCGGAGGCCGGGGCGGCGCTCCGCGACTGCATCGACGCCGACCAGACCGACCGAGTCATGCTCATTCAGATCGTGCTCGGCTTGCCAGAATCTCTTCGGGATGTCTTTTTACTGTCGCGTATCGATGGTCTGACAAACGCCCAGATCGCGGATAGGCTGGGCATATCTCCCAAGACCGTCGAATGGCGCATGACCCGGGCCCTGGCCCACTGCGCCGCCCAACTCCGGCGCTAGAATGAGGCGCGACATGACCAACCCGAACAGGGTTGAGAAGGCGGAAGAGGAAGCGGTCGCGTGGCATGCCCGCTTCGGCGCGACCTCCATCGACTCCGGTGCCATCGAGGAGTTTCTCGAATGGCGGTCGAAACCCGGCAATGCCGACGCCTATCGTCGCGTCGATCGCGTCTGGCGCGAGAGCCAGGGCTTGGGCTCCGATCCGGCGATCGCGGAGGCGCTCGACGGCGCGCGTCATCGCGCCCGCCGCAGCGGCTTGGGCAGACGGTCCGTCCTGATCGGGGGGCTGGCGGGCGCGACCGCCTTGCTCCTCATCGCAGGAGCGTGGCTGTGGAGCGGACGGGGCGCGTTTGCGACCGATGTCGGCGAGCAGCGCGTGATCCGGCTCGCCGACGGCTCCAAGGTCAATCTGGACACCGATTCCCGCATCCGGGTGCGGTTCACGAATGGGGAGCGGCGGATCGATCTCGATCATGGCCAGGCGCTCTTCGACGTGGCGCCGGCGCCCGAGCGGCCCTTCGTCGTCTATGCGGGGGATGCGCGCGTCACCGCCGTGGGCACGGTGTTCGACGTCCGCAGGGCAGGGGAGGCGGTCAGCGTCACCCTCGTCTCGGGGGTGATCGACGTCGCGGCGCCGGAGATGGCGACCGGCGAGCGCCGCATGGCGGCGGGCCAGCAGACCAGGGTCTCGGGCAGAGCGATCTCAACTAGGGCGGTGGATGTCGCCGCCGAGACAAGCTGGACCTCTGGACGCCTTATCTTCTCCGACATCCCGTTGGAGCAGGCCGTCTCCGAGATGAACCGCTATCTGACAGACAAGATCGAGATCGACGATCCGGGCATCCGGACCGTGTCGATCAACGGCGTCTTCCTGGTCGGAGACCGCGACGCCTTCGTCTCCGCCGCCTCGGATGGCTTGGGCCTGAAGTCCGTTCCCAAGGCGGACGGATCCGTCGGATTGGTCCGCCGCGGAAATTAATTGGGTTTCGGCTCCGGGGTAGGCCGGGGTCTCGTTGGTCTCTTTCTTCGACGCCAGAGGGGGCGTTGGAGGAAACCTGTCTATGAGCCGTTCGAGTCTGCTATCCGGCGCCGCCGTGGTCGCCTGCCTCTTCTCCGCCGGGACGCCCGCCTGCGCCCAGTCCGCGCGCGATTTCAACATCCCCGCAGGACCGATGCGCGACGCTCTGACGGCCTTCGGCGCCCAGTCCGGCCAGCAGATATTCTTTGCATCGGACGTTGTCGCGGGCCGGCGCTCGCCCGGCGTCAACGGACGGATGGAACCCGAGGCGGCTCTGAGCCGCCTGCTGCGTGACAGCGGCCTGACCTGGTCTCAGAGCCGACCCGGCGTCTTCGTGGTGCAGAGGACGGCTCGAACGACAAACGACGAAGTCACCGTCCTGGACGAGGTGGTGGTGACGGGCACCCTGCTGCGGTCTTCGGGCGATCCCGCTTCGCCGGTCACGATCCTGACCCGCGACGAACTCGATCGGCGGGGATATGGAACGGTGGCGGAAACCCTTGCGGCTCTCCCGCAGAACTACGGCACGTCGACGCCGCTCTCGCAGGCGACGATGTCCGACGCCAGTACGTCGAACAATGTATTCTCCACGGGCGTCAATCTGCGCGGCCTGGGCGCGGCGTCGACGCTCGTGCTCGTCAATGGCCGACGCTTGGCCGGTACAGGCGCCCGCGCGGGATTCGCGGACATTTCGGCGCTGCCGTCCGCGGCGGTGGAACGGGTCGATATCCTTCTCGATGGGGCGTCGGCTCTGTATGGGGCGGACGCGGTGGCCGGCGTCGTCAATGTTCTGATGCGTCGCTCGTTCGACGGACAGGAAAGCCGGCTTCGCATCGCTTCCGCACGGAGCGGCGGCGAGGACGTGCAGGCGTCCCACCTTTTCGGCAAGAGCTGGGCGTCAGGCTCAGCCTACCTCTCCTATGAGTATCAGACGGCCAACGGCCTCAGCGCTCTGGACCGCCCGTATACGGCGGACGGCGACCTGCGGCCGTTCGGAGGATCGGATCGTCGCACATTCTACAGCAGTCCGGGCAATATCGTGGAGTTCGACCCGGCGGTCTCAGCCTATGTGACCCGCTTCGGCATTCGACCCAACGCCAGCGGGACCGCGCAGGTCGCCGCCGATTTCGCGCCCGGACAGCCGAACCTTCAATCCCCCATGCTGGACGTGGACCTGCTTCCTGCGGTGGAGCGCCATAGCGTTTACGGGCGGGTGCGTCAGGCGTTTGGCGACCGCCTCGAACTCACGGCGGACCTCCGCTACAGTCGCCGGGACAATGAGATCGCCTCTTCGGCGACGACATCGGTGTTTTCGGTCTCGACGACCAATCCTTGGTTCGTGTCGCCTGTCGGCGCGACCTCCCACATGATCGGCTATTCGTTCGCGCGAGATCTCGGTCCGGCGCGGAGCTACGCCCAGTCGGAAAGCCTTGGGCTGACAGTGGGCCTTCGTTACGAGCTATCCGACAACTGGGCTCTGGAGACCTATCTGGCGAAGGCGACGGAGATCGCCGAATACGGTTTCACCAATCGGGTGAACAACACCTTCCTGGCCGAAGCGCTCGGGAATGTCCCTGACAATCCCGAAACCCGATTCAATCCGGCCGTCGACGGCTATTTCAATCCTTTCGGCGCCGGAGCGGCCAACAATCGCGCGGTGCTCGACTTCATCAGCGGCGGCTACGGCCGGGTGAACAACGAAAGCGAGGCCCGCTCGGCCAACGTCCTGATCCAGGGTGATTGGTTCAACCTGCCTGGCGGTCAGATGTCCGTAGCGGTCGGCGCCCAGGTCAGGCAGGAGGTGTTCGACAATCGCGGCGAGACCTTCCTCGTCGGAGTGACGCCGCGCCTTTTTCCGAGCCCCACGCGAGAGCGATCCGTCTCAGCGCTTTTCGCCGAGGCGCGATTGCCGCTTGTCGGTCCGGACAACGCACGACCTGGCGTCCAAAGCCTTGACGTGTCCGTGGCGGCGAGGGTCGAGGACTACGATGATTTAGGAACCACGACGAATCCGAAGCTGGGCGTCGTCTGGTCTCCGCTCGAACGCCTGACCCTCCGGGCTTCATGGGGGACGTCTTTTCGGGCGGGCGCTCTGCAGCAGATTTTTGAGGAAGCGGCGGTGTCGCCCGCCTTCCTTGACCGGGAAGACGGCTCTGAGGCGCTGGTTCTGCTGCTCATCGGCGGTAATCGCAATCTGAAGCCGGAGACGTCGCAGACCCTCACGGCGGGGTTCGATTATCGCTTCGCCACCGGATCGAACCTGAGCGTCAACGTGTTCGAGACGCGCTTTGAGGATCGGATCGCCCAGCCTGTGAACGCCAATTTCGATGGCGCTCTGATCGATCCCTCGCTTCGACCGTTTGTCGTCTTCGTGAACCCGACCTCTGTGCCAGCTGACCTGGCGCTGGTCGAAAGCTACGCTGCATCGCCTGGATTCTCAGCGGCATTTCCGACGACCGCCTACGGTGCGATCGTCGATACGCGTTGGGTCAATACGGGTGACGTCCGCGTGTCGGGCGTGGATATCGCCGGGCGGCATGCGTGGCGCTTCGCTCAGGGTGAATTGGCCTTCGACGCCTCGGTGTCCTGGATCCTGGACTACGCGAGCCGGTCAACGCCCGCCGCGCCCGTCCAGCGTTTGGCCGGCCGCTTGGGCTACCCGGCGGATCTGCGCGCCAGGACGGGCCTGACGTGGTCGCGCGGGGAATGGCAGGTCGGGGGCGCATGGAACTTTGTGGACTCCTATCGCGACTCGGTCGGCTCGCGGATCGACGCATGGAACACCGCAGACGCCTCGATCGCCTGGTCCCCGACCGGACGCCGGCTTGGCGGTCTGAGGCTCCAACTGACGGCTCAGAACCTCTTCGATCAGGATCCGCCCTTCTATGACGCTCCCTCGGGGTACGGGTTCGACGCCGGGCAGGCCAATCCGCTTGGCCGCGTCGTTTCGCTGCAACTGATCCGGCGCTGGTGACGCGCCATGAGAACCTTCCTGAACTCGCTCGTTGCAGTCTTGGCGGTGCTCGCCTGCCTGGCCTCGGCCAGTTTCGCCCAGACGACGGGCCGCCCCCTTCGCTGACGGTGGACGACATTCTCGGTCTCGAGTCGATTGAGCGCGCGGACCTTTCGCCCGACGGCCGTTGGTTGGTCTATGAAAAGCGGGGGGCCTACGACAGTCTGCCGAGCGTCGAATTCGGGGGTCGGTCGGTCTGGACCATCATGGACCTTTGGCTGGTCGATCTCCGTTCCGATGCGCCGCCCACGAGACTGCTTCCTAAGGAGGGCCTGGGCCTGCAGCGGGTGGCGTGGTCGCCGGACGGCGAGCGCTTGCTGATCACACGTCTGCAAGGGGACCGGTTCGAGTACGGAATCGTGACGTTGCGGGACCGGGCCGTGCGATGGACCGGCCTGACCCCCGATATGCCCCCAAATGGGGCCTTCGCCGAATGGGCGGCTCATGACACGCTCGTCCTGCTCGCCTCGGAGGACGGGCGGCTTCCCGCCAGTCTCCGTTATGATCGGGATATGACCGCCAGGCGTTCGAGCGCCTGGGCGACCACGGCCCGGGGCCGGGAGCCCGCACGCACCGTGATCGAGGCGCGCCATGGCGTCCTGTCTCCCGAGACGCCGTCTCCGCAAAATGTGCTTGTTCGCCTCAACGCCCTGACCGGTGAGCGGAAAACCCTCATGCAGGGCAGGGTTGCGGATTTCGCGGTGGCGCCGGACGGGACGTCTGTCGCTGTGACATGGAAGGGGGACGCCGTGCCCTTGTCGGAGCCGGAACTCGTCCAGCTGGAGAATGAAAGCAGGCTCAGGCTGTCGATCATCGACCTCGACGCACAGCGCAATGTTACGAGTTTCGCCGGCTTGGATGTGGCGCCGCATCTGATGCGTTGGTCGCCTGACGCTCGCGCCGTGCTGGTTTGGGCGCGCCAGGACGGAGAGCGATGGCGGGACGGAGCGCTCTGGTCCTTGAGCGCGCAGAAGACGACCCGCTTCAACCTGGCGAATCTCGTCGTGGGAACCTCCGCAGAGGTGACGGCGGGCGTTAAGGCGGAATGGATTGGGAGCTCGCCCGTGATTCAAGCGCGGACGCCCGACAGCGAGCGACGAGACTGGCACCGGCTTTCGTCAGATGGGGCGCCAGCCATTCTGACGGCCGAGCTCCGCGTTCCGCCCGGTCGGATTTCCGCTTCGACCGGAACCGCCGCCTATGTTTTCGCTGACGGCGGCTATTGGGAAATGACGGCGCAAGGCGTGCGACCGCTTGCGGTCGGCGACGCGGTTGTGCGTGAGGCGGTGCAAGCCGGCGATATTTATCGGCCGCGTCGGCAAAAGATAAATGAGCCGCCCAGGAGGCCGTGGTCGGTCGGTTTGGACGAGAACGACGAAGGCGTCGTCATCTCGGCCGATGGAAGGGTGCTGTCCGCCCCGTTCGGTCCGATCGGCGAAGACCGCGTGCTCGCGCTGTCGCGAGACAGGGCTGTGGTCTTGCGACGCGTCGGTCTCGCCGAGAACCTGATTGTCCAAACTGGCCTTGGAAGCCGTCAGCTCGACGTCGTTAATGCAGGCCTCGCCGGCATCGACCTGCCGACCCCGAAGGCCGTCTCCCATCTCGATATCCACGGGCGTCCCGTGACAAGCTGGTTGTTCTTGCCGGACGGCGCAGACATCAAGGGCGTGATCGTCAAGGTTTACCCGGGGTGGGCGGACAATCTCGTCTGGGCGGACCCGTGGACCATGACCTACAGTACGCGGCCTGCTGTCTTCGTCGCGGCAGGGTACGCCTATCTGAGCCCCTTCCTTCCCGCAGACCAGCCAGCGGCGGGGCGAGGCGAGGCCTTTGAGAAGGGGGTAGACCTCGCCATTGACGCGGCTCTGAAAGCGGAGCCGCAGCTGCCTCGGGATAGACTGGTTCTTTGGGGGCATAGCTTCGGCGGTTACGCCACGCTGGAGATCGCTACCCGGTCCGAACGGTTCCGCGGCTACATCGCCTCCTCGTCCTACAGCGACATGCAAGGCGTCTGGGGGGAGTTCGATCCCGGCGCCAGAATCATGCCCGAAGACGGCGGACTCTTCCGTCTCAATCAGGGGTGGACAGAGACGACTCAAGCGGCGCTTGGCGCGCCGCCTTGGGTCAAACCCGATGACTACGCCGCTTCCAGCCCGTTTCTCAGGGCCGATCGGATCAGGGCGCCCGTCCTGTTCCTCACGGCTGACATGGACTTCACGCCGGCGACGCAGGCCGAGCGAATGTTCAGCGCCATTCTACGCACCGGGGGCGAGGCGCGCATGGTGACCTATTGGGGAGAACAGCACCTACTGTGGAGCCCGGCGAATATCAGGGACTACTACGGACAGATCTTCGGCTGGTTGGAGCGGGTCCTGCGAGGGACTAAGACGGTCACGCCGTCCGCCCCAGTCTCCCTTCCCAGGACCGAACCCAACCTTCGATCGTCACCATCGTGAACAAGGCTGCGTACTGACCCCGCCAGATCAAGACCTCGGGCGTCAGTTCGCCGCCCGCGGCCTCACGGTCGATCAGGCCGAGGGCGGCTAGTCGGCCGTCCATCAGCCAGGATCGGATGAAAGCAAGGTTCTCCACGATCATCTGGCCGTACACTCGCGTCATCTCGCCCTTTGACCGACGCTCTAGAATCTCAGTGGGAAGTCGATCCGCAAAGACCCGCCGCGCCAGTCCACGATCCCGTCCGCCCACGGTCAAAACCCAGGCGGGCAGGGCTAAGCATGTCTCTATGACCGGCTGTGCGCAAAGCGGATGCCGGACGTCCACGGCGCGGGTGAGCGCGCTGGGACCGTGGTGCGAGACGCTGTCGGCCACGCCGGCGATCTGGAAGCATTTGGAGGGCCCAAAGGCCTCCAGTCCCTCGAGCCACGGGTGCAACCCGGCGTCGTTTTCGCGAGGCGTGAGGATTGGGTGTGCGCGCCGCAGCGGCTGAGTGAGGCCGCCTCGATATCGAAGAGCTTCGCGCCATAGCGTCCATATGGACGCTTCATTAGCGGCGGCCAGTTCCAGAACATCCTCCGATGCGAACGCTCGCCATCTCCTCTGACGCCACAGATCGATGAAGATGTCGGTCGTCGCGGCCTGAAGGAGAATGCTGTCTCCACCCTTGCCGCTCATGACGGCGCTCGCTCCATGGGCTTCGATCTGCTTCGCCCAGGCGAGGTCCTGAGGATAGTCCATGCCATTCAGCCCTGGACGGAAGCCGCCTGAAATCGCCTCGATCCAATCAGCCGTCATGGGCTTGGCGACGTGAGGCTGGCAATGCGGCTCGAAATCCAACGTCCGAGCAAGCGCGCGGACATAGCGGCGCTCATCGGACTCCGTGGTCTGGCCGAAGGTGTTAATCCAGAGCGCGGTCGCTCCGGGACGTCGGCGCGTCAGCGTGGCGGCCACAAGAGCGGAATCGAGCCCGCCGGAGACTTCGGCTGCTAAAGGACCGCCCAGGTCAGCGAGACCCGTAATGGCTTCATCGATCGCCCCTTCGAGGCGCGCCATGGCCTCTTGGGTTCGTGGCGCAGCCCCCAGACTTATCTGTGCGAAGTCGCGCGGACGCCATATCAACTCAGCGCGTTGCGGCAGTGGAAGAGGCTGAATGGAGCCAGGTTGCAACGCGATAGGCCCGTCGAGCATCAACGGCCCGGTGGGGGCGATGAGATCATAAAGGGCGTCAGAAACGCGATCATGATCGATGCGCCACACGCCGACAGGAGGTAGAAGCCAAGCTTCGGCCGATGAGCAGGCGATGGTCAGGCCCCTGTCCTGCCAGACCACGCATTCCATCGCACCGGACGGGTCCCTGAGAAAAGCAGTAGGTTGGTCCTTGCGTCCGAACAGCACGCCCACGAACCGGCCCCAGAAACGGGCGACCAGTTTGCGTTCGTAGTTCCATTGATCACTGTCCGAGCAGGAAGGAATATGAGGCGAACGTCTGTTGATGACGTCGCCGATCAAGGTCCACCCTCCGACCTGCATCCTCTTGGGCGGGTTTGGGCCGCGCACCCCGAACCACGCGTGCGCATTCAGGTCTTGGACAGCGTAACCCTGTTGCCGAGCTTTTGCGGCGAGGCCGGCCGAGCGTTCGAGCATCGCCCCCTCATCGTGCGGTCTACAAACGAGCACGTAGTCGCCCATGCTCAGGCCTTCAGGATCGGCGTATATCGCGCCACACGATCAAGCCGATCGCCGACGACGATGTCGTCGAACTGGAGCCAGCAGTGCGCGCAGAACGGCCAAGTGCGCACGCCGAAGATCCAGTCTACCGCCACGCCGTGCGACGCGAGATAGCAGCGGAGCTGGAACGACCTCTGAAGGCACTCTCCCTCGAACGGCGTCCATGGGCGCGCCCGGCGGGCTGCGCTGACAAACTCGCTTAGCCGAGGTTCGGCGATGGGATCGCTTCGCCGCCTGACGGTGTCATGAAATCGAATAAGTTCGCCTAGGGTCTTGCCCTTGAATATCCACTTCGCTGCGAGGAAGGCGAGGCTGGCGCGAACAGTCTCGATCCTGGACGTATTCGATACCATCGACAATTCCCGGTTGGCCGGCGTCGGAGGCATGTGTGAAGTCGAAAGCGGGCTTCTTGTCGCAAATCCCGCAGCCTCCAGCGCTCCTGCGACATCCTCATTCGCCGCCTCTAGGCGACCGTTTTGGCCGAGGCGGACGTACAACGCTGCGCCGAGCAGGCAACTGTACCGATCAGCCTCAACGTCGAGAACCACGATATCCGTTGCGATCTGCGCAGTGTGGACATTCCGCTGGAGCCATAATGTGGGCATGTCTTCTGCGGCCTCCATAGAGCGGAGACGCTGCGGGCGACCGCTTTCGTGATCGCCCGCAGGGTCGTCAGCCGCCAGTCGGGTAGAGACCGTTTCGGACGGCGCCTTCCATGAACTGGATGCCCAGTCCATCGCGCGTCAGAGCCTTGGCGCTGCCGAAGCTGACGAGGCGCAGTTTGAGCTTGGTCATTTCAGTCACTCCCTGGTTGATCGCTACAGACGTAGCCCAGAGAGTAAGCGCCCTAGACGTCGGTACTCAAAACTATATTTGTCGTATATTTCATCGCCCGGGTTGGGGACGTGCGAGCGTAAGTTCTGTGACGCCCTTCTCGAGCCAACGCGCCGCCATCTCCTGACGCTCGTTTTCCGCCAGCAGATCATCATACATGGCGCACACGGCCAAAATGACGGCGCGACCGTCCAGCTTCGCGATCCCATCGCCCAGAAGGCCGTTGAGGCGCTTGCCGCCGATGGTCAAGGCCGTGACCAGCTTGTTGTCGGCGCTGCGCCAGGCCAGCTCAGGCGAGCCGATGGCGACCGCCATGATGACGGCGTGGGGATCGCTGCGCGTGGCCGCCGCAAAGCGATGGATGTAGTCGATATTGAGCCGGCTCCCGCCCGCCTCGAAACGCTCATAGGTGCGAAGCGGCATGTGCATCGCCTTTGCCACGGCGCGGGCAGTCATGCCGCGGTGGCGACGCACCAGCTTGAGGGCTCGGGACAGCACGTCGTTGTCGCGCTGGGGCTGCCTGCGCATGGAATCCATGGCTGCCTTCCTTTTGCTGACGATCACTGGCTCTCACCGTAACGACGTTCTTCGTCGGGTCCAAAAAAGGCGACCCGTCGATAACGGGCGGTGAGGCCGACGATGTCCGGCGGGTTCGCATCGAACGAGCTTGCAACGTGTTGGCGAACAAGCTTCGCCGCGCGTTATCGCGGCGCTTCTGTGGTTGGAGGGCGCCATGGCCAAGAAGCGGGATCCCTTCCTAAGGGCGTTGGATGTGATCCGGACCAACATGCTGAAGGGCGTTTATCCGCCTGCGCAGCCAATCGTGATCGCGGACGAAGCGCGCCGGTTGGGTCTGTCAACGACGCCGATCCGTGAGGCGCTTTCCTGCCTTTGCGGAGAGGGTCTGGTCGAGCGAGGGCCGTGCGGCGGGTTCGTTGCGCCGCGCTTTGACGCAGGCGCCCTGCGCGATCGCTACGAATTTCGTCTGACGTGCCTGCTGGCGGCGCTCGATCTCACTGCTGACCTTCCAGGATATCGGCCGCGCTCGCGAACGGACGCCACGGCGGCGCCGGATATCCAGAGGATCTTCGAGGATGTCGTGCGGCGCTCGGGAAATGCTGTGCTTCTTGCCGCCTATCAGCGTGTCGGTGTGCAGTTGCGGCAGGTCCTGGAGGCCGAGCGGATCGTCTTCATCGACGTCGATGTCGAGGCGGATCGCATAAAAGTCCTGGCGGATGAAGGCGCGCCCCAAGCGTTCTGCGAAGCACTGCGAACCTATCACCATCGCCGTATACGGGCGGCGCCCCATATCGCGGCGGAAATCGCCCGGCGCGGCGCTGCGTCAGCCCACGGCGTAGACGAGGTCCCCTTGGCTTCGCCAACAGGAGAGTCGTGCTGAATTTGAGCGGCGCCGCGCGCGGCCGACCGGCGGGGGATCATCCCAACTGACTTTCAAGCGGCGGCCGCAAGGAGGGGGCATGCGCGAAGCGGGGAGCGATGGCTATCGCCCGGAATGGGGCGATCGAGAGGGTTATGACCGGATGGTCGCGCTCGACCTCGCCGGGTGGGCTTGGGAAGCGCTCCGGCGTCGACCTGATGACGCCGGTCGTATCCTGCCGGTGAAGGCGAACCGACACCTCAGGCGCTTCCCGGCGATCCGGCTCATCGAGACCCCGGCCGTGGATGAACGGGAGGTCTGGGGGTGGCGATTTCCTCGGGGCGCGGTCCCCGCTCGTCTTCTGGCGCGCCGACCTCCACCCCGCGGTTCTTCCCGTCCGGGCAGCGCCTGTGGCCGACGCCGACCCCGACGCTTTTCGACTTGATCGTCTGCCCTGTCGTGCGGTCATCCGACGCCTTGGCGACGGGCGCGAACAGATCATCATCGGCGGCGGGACGCATTCGATCCGCCTCGAGGTGCGGGCAGGCACCCTGCTCGAAGGACCTGTCCGGCTGACCTATGATCTCGCCGGCTTCGCCGATATCGACATCCGCCTTCAGGCGCTCGGCCAGTTCGTCGCCCTGCATCGCCTCAACCGACTGCCGTCCGGCCTCTTTCGTATCGAGCCGCGGGCGAGGCGGTGGGCGATGGCCTTGCAGGCCTGGGACGGCGGGCGAGCCGGCGCGAGCCAGCGCGAGATCGCTGTCGCCCTGTTCGGCGGGGGGCGCGTCGCCGCGGATTGGGCGGCGGGCGACCACATGCGCAAACGGGTGGCGCGGCTCGTCAGAACGGGCGAACGCCTCGTCGCCGGCGCCGGACCCGGAATGCTTCGGCGCGAGCCGTCCTGACCGACTATTGCGAGAACAGGGTCACGTCGTGGCGCGTGCCCGAGATACGGACCCCGTTGCTGGGCGTGCGCGCGATCGTATCGGCCTCATCGAGCGCGCGCAGGACATCGTCCAGGCGCGGGGGTGGAGCGATCTCGCAAACTTCCTTCCGGCCTCCGTTCGATCCGATCGACGAGAAGGAGACCGACCCGCCGTTGATCCGATAGCGGCGCGCGACGCCGGCGCAGGCCGGCTCCCACCAGACCGCGGCCTCGTCGCCGCTGATGGCGATCCCCACAGGCTCGTCGAGAGAGCGGCCGTCGATCGCGGCCACGCGCCATTCGCCCGACAGGGTGGCGACCGTCGCGGTGGGAGCCTCGCGATCGACCGGCGCGGCGGCATCACTGTCTGTGGTGCGGGGCTGCGGGGCGGCCTCCGGCGGCGTTTGCCCGCAAGCGGTCAGCGCCGCGCAGGCGAACAGGATCAGCAGGCGGCGCGCGCGCGCCGAGCTGGAGGACTGGATGTCGATGTTGAGAAGGGCTTGCTTCATAAGGTCTGCCTGGCGGTCGCAGTGGTGCGGCATGTCGGTCATCGGGGCGGGAAATGGGCGGCGCTGCTCGGCGCGCCGATCGGAATGATCGGCCCCGCGCCGCATTGCGCCCGCAGCGCCTTTACGCCGGCGTCGGCTTCATTCGCGCCGCGCGGACCGGCCCATACGACCTTCTCGCCGATCCGAACCGTCTGTCCGCCGTCCGTGACGGTCATGCGGTTGTCGGCGTCGAGTCCGATCTCGGCGTCCCTGTCGAACAGCACCAGCGGCTCGCCGCCGTCGCCATGATCGGCGAGGCGGAAGCAGCCGTCGCGCAGGATGATCCGGCCCGACAGCGCCGCCTGGTTGACGGCGCCCGGCAGACGATCCGAGCGAGGGACGAGGCGAACCAGCGCGGCGAGCGCCGGATCGATCGCGCGCGGATTGGGCGGCGGCCCGAAGTCCAGGCGCAGCCGCTCGGGCAAGGTCCAGCCCTCGGCGGCGGCGATCTCGCGGAAGGCGGCTTCGTCCACGGTCATGTCGAAGGCGACGACGCCGTCGAACTCCAGCACCGAGCCGCCGCCGACGAGCCGTTTGGCCGCGAGACGCGGAAACCACTCATCGAAGATCGGTTGCAGCTCGGCGGTGGGGACGCCGCCCTCGCGCGAAGCGAAGCGGGAATCGCGCGTATGACGCGCCAGGGTCGCGGCGGCGTCGCGCCGGAACTGGAAGGCGAAACGCGGCGAAGGATCGCGCACGACGCGGTAGCCGATATAGTTCCCCGGCTCGGCCGCCTTCAGACGCCGGTCGAGCGCCTGGGCGTCGCGCATCGCCGCCTCTTCGGGATTGCGGAGGCTTTCGTCGTCCTCCGAAGGCATGGGCTGCCGGGAGCGCGGCGGCGGCGCAGGCGAGGGCGGGGCGCTCAGGAGCGTCGCATAGCCGTCCGCCCCGATGGTCGCGCCGGCGGGAACCCGGGCTGATGCCGGTCCGGGGGCAGGGCCGACGCCCTGGTCCGGCGACGAAGGGGCGGTGCATCCGACGAGAGCGATTGCGATCATCGTCAGTCCGAAGGTCCGCATATCTGTGTCGTCCTCTATCCTCGCCTGCGGCACGGTAACGACCGTGAGTCTCGCTGACCATACGCTTAAGCGCCTCCGGTTGTTCGTCGCCGAGAACCGTGCGGGCGAGCCGAAGCTGGTTGGTTGATATCTGACCGAATATGGACTATGTCCAGATTTGTTAGGAGATGGTCATGGCAATAGGCATCGTTTCCGGTCGCGGTCCTCAAGCGGAGCTGCCGCGCCTCGATGTGGCGCGTTTCGCCCCGGCGAACCGGCGCCGTCTGAGCGCGCCCGCGCTTCGCACATTCACCGCCATCGCCGATCTCTGGGGGCTGAACGAAGAGCAGCGCCGCCTGATCCTCGGTTACCCGTCGCGCTCGACCTATCAGAGCTGGTGCAAGCAGGCGCGCGAGCATGGCGAGATCACGCTCGACGTCGATGTGCTGACGCGGATCTCGGCGCTGTTCGGCATCCATCAGGCTCTGGGCGTCCTGTTCGCCGATGAGCATGCGGGCGTCGACTGGCTGCTCCGACCGCACGATGCGGCGGTGTTCGGCGGACATCCGCCCATCAACCTCGTGACCAACGGGACCCAGGACGGTCTGATGACGGTGCGCCGCTTCCTCGACGCCGCGCGGGGCGGGGCCTACATGGCACCCAACGCCCTCGATGCGGCGTTCGAAGCCTATGACGACAGCGAGATCGTCTTCAGCTGATGGAGAAGCTAGTCGCCGCGCCCCGTCCGGCCCACCGGCTGGTGCCGTCGCGCTTTCCGCCGATCGGCCTGTTCGACACCGTCGCCACGGCGGCCGACGCGGCGGCGGTGATGGAGCTGGCGGGCTGGACCAATGACCGTCTGGTCGCTGAACGGATCGACCGCCTTCCGCGCGATCAGTGGGTCTACGGTCGCGCCAACGCCAGCATCGTCATGGCGTCCTTCCTCCATGTCGCGCCCGGAGGCATGCGGTTCAACGGTCCGGACCTCGGCGCCTGGTATGCGGCGGCGTCGATCGTCACCGCGGCCGCCGAAGTCGGCCACCACCTGCGTCGCGAAGCTGTGGCGCGATCGGTGAAGGGAATGCGGCGGACCTATCGCAACTATACCGCTGCCTTGATCGGCGACTATCGCGACATTCGCGGCCGACAGACCGCCTTGCCCGAAGCCTACGCCTCCGACAGTTACGACGCTGCACAGGCTTTCGGCGAAGGCGTACGGGCGTCCCTGGCGTCGGGGCTTCTTTACGACAGCCTGCGCCATCGCGGCGGATGCAACATCGTCGCCTACCGACCGGTCGGCGTCACCGAGGTCGTGCAGGCGGAGCATTTCGAAATCAGCGTCGAGGCGGCCTCGCGCCGGATCGAGGTTCGCAAGCTGAGCGCCTAAGAATCGGCAACGCCGCCTTCGGGCGGAGCCGAACGCCGTCGCGCATGTTTGCCCAACCGCAATCGCTCGGGAGGCGCGGGAGGGGAAGGCCTTCCGCTGAGCGGGCGCCCGCCCGCGGTCTCCCGCTACCCCTTCGAGCAGGGGGCTTCGCCCGTTCCGCTCCACAGGCGAGCATGTCGTCCTGTGGGGCGGCGATCCGACCTGACATCGCCCGGATCGATGACGTCGACATTCCGGTGCGATGCATCCTTAACCTTGGCCGAATCGTGCGGCGCCGACAAGCGGAGCGGCTTTTTGCAAAAGCAGAAAGCCATGACCGACGCCTCCCGCGAAACACCCACGCTGCCGCTCAATCTGACGCGCCTGCTCCTGTTGCTGCCGCTCCTGTCGGTAGGCGGCTTCACCGTCCTGATGATGTTCCTGTGCTCGATCTTCGGCCAATGGGGGCTGTCTGGGCTTCAGCTGATCACCATGGCCGACACCGCGGCTCCCAGCGTCATGCTCGCCTTCGTCCTCGGCGCGTTGCTGTGCGTACCCGTCATGTTCGCCTATGCGGGCGGCTGGCTTTATCGGGAGACGCCGCGCGCTTCCGTGACTATCGCGCTCTGGATCGTCGCGATCGTCGGCGGCGCGCTTTGGTTCGTCGGCCCACTCGGCCTGCCCCTGCGCCTGGTCCTCGTCTTCATCGCCACGGTCGCCGCAGCCCGGATCATTCTCGACGCCCGTATCGCCAAGCCCAATACCCGCTGGCTCGAAGCCGCGGTGACGATCATCCCGGCGCTTCCCGCCGCCTTTTGGATGGCCGGCTCCATCGGCGCCTTCCACGGCGAGGTCGTCAAGGTCGGTTTTGTGCGGGACCTGATCGTCGCCGAGATAGACGGCGCGCCCTGCGACGGCGACCTGCTCTGGCTCGGCGAAAGGGCGACCGTCGTCCGCTGCGCCGCCGATCGCAAGGACATCCGGGTCATGACGACCAGGGAGGGGCTGCCTATGACCTTGCGCCGTTGATGCAGGAAGAGGGGAAGGCCTTTCCCTGAGCGGGAGCCCGCGCGCGGTCTCCCGCTACCCCTTCGAGCAGGGGGCTTCGCCCCCCGCAACGCTCCCCATTGACGGTCGCCGCGCAGACGCGCGGCGGCTTTGTTTGGGCCTCTCCCTGAAGCGGGAGGTGGCCGACGCGCCCTTCTGGACGCGCCCCGGCGCGCGCCAAGCGCCCCTTGGCCGCTCCTCCGCTCCGCTCCGGCCCCTTGGGTGACGCCCGCCTTGCAGGGCGCGTCCTGCAGGACGCCTTCGCCGTCCACCCCCTGCTTCCGGAAGAGGCTGTGGGGTTTGGGGCGGGGAAGGAGGATCGCCATGCGTAAGGACAGCCAGCCGCAGCGCCGCCCGAACGGGAAGGGCAAGGGAAAGGGCGGGCTTCGCCCGCCGCCGAACCGCGCGCCAACCTCTATGACGAGGTGACCGCCAAGATCATCGCCGAACTGGAAGCCGGGACCTTCCCATGGGTCCGGCCATGGGGCCGCGCCGGGGCGGGCCGTCCAGGCCTGCCGCGCAACGCCGCCACCGGCCGCCGCTATTCCGGGATCAACGTCCTGCTGCTGTGGGGCGCGGGCTTTTCCGAAGGCTACGCCTCGCAGAACTGGCTGACCTTCCGTCAGGCCCTCGCGGCGGGCGGCAGCGTCCGCAAGGGCGAGCGCGGGACGACCGTCGTCTATGCCGACCGCTTCACCCCCGAGGCCGAGAAGGAGCGCGCCCGCGAAACCGGCGAGGACGCCCGCGTCGTCCCCTTTCTCAAGCGCTTCACCGTCTTCAATCTCGACCAGTGCGAAGGACTGGACCGGCTCGCCGTCAATGCCGACCTTGGGCCCGCGCCGCTTCCCGAACGCGAGATCGTCCCGCGCGCCGAAGCCCTGATCGCCGCCAGCGGGGCCGATGTCCGCATCGGCGGCGAGCGCGCCTATTATCACCCCGGCGAGGACTATATCCGCATCCCGCCGCAGCCCGCCTTCTTCGACCAGATCAACTACTACCGCACGGCGCTGCACGAACTGACCCACTGGACCGGCCATCCGACCCGGCTCCGCCGCGACCAGTCGGGCGGCTTCGGAACCCCCGCCTACGCGCGCGAGGAACTGACCGCCGAACTCGGCTCCGCCTTCCTGTGCGCCGCGCTCGACATCGCACCCACCGTCCGCCACGCCGACTATCTCGCGCATTGGCTGACCGTGTTGCGGTCCGACAATCGCGCCATCTTCCGCGCCGCCGGGCAGGCGTCCAAGGCCGCCGATTACCTGCTGGTCTATGCGCCAGAGGCGGACGAAGCCGCCGCGTCCGTCGCCTGTGAGGCGGGGAGGGCGGCGGCATGATCCTCCTGCCCCCCGATCATCGCGACCGGCTGCGCGCCAACGCCGAGGCCCGGCTTGCCGCGCTCGATGCCGAAAAGCCCGAGCCCGATCCCGTTCCGGTCGTCAAATTCTTCAGTCCGGTCGGCGCGGCGACATGGCTCGCGACCGAACTGGACGAAGACGGCGACACCCTGTTCGGGCTGGCCGACCTCGGCTTCGGGACCCCCGAACTCGGATCGTTCAGCCTGACGGAACTCGCGAGCCTTCGCCTGCCCTTCGGCCTCGGCATCGAGCGCGACCTTCATTTCGCGACCCATTTCCGCCTGTCGGTCTGGTCCGCCTGGGCGCGCCGCGCCGGGTCGATCATCCGCGCCGAAGCCCTTCTGCGCCGGACCAGCCCGCCCGGCGCGTCCCCTGATCCGAGCGCCGACCCCGGCCAAGGATGAGCGCGCGGCTCTTCCCGCGTATCCCGGCCCCGCCCGTCGTCCGTCAGATAGATCGAACGGACGGGGCCGGTCACTCCCGAAGGAGAGACTGTCATGCAACTCGCAAACATCGACCTTGGCAAGCTCAGCGTGTCCAAGCTCAACATGCGCCACGGCAAGGCTCCGCCCGACGTGTCGGACATCCTGCCCACCGTCCGCGCGCGCGGCGTCCTCGTGCCGCTTCTCGTCCGACCCTCCGGCGAAGGCGAAACCTTCGAGATCGTCGCGGGCCGCCGCCGCTACTTCGCGGCGCGCACCGTCCTCGAGGAGGGCGGTGAGGTCGACCCCCTGCCGTGCGCCATCATGGAGCCCGGCGACGACGCCGCCGCGCTCGAAGCCTCGCTGATCGAGAACATCGCCCGGCTCGACCCCGACGAGGTGAACCAGTGGGAGACCTTCGCCGGACTGATCCGAAAGGGACGCACCCCCGAACAGATCGGCCAGACCTTCGGCCTGACCCTGCTCTACGTGCGGCGCATCCTCGCGCTCGGCAATCTCCTGCCGCGCATCCGCGCCCTCTACGCCGCCGACAAGATCGACGCGGCCACCGTCCGTCACCTGACGCTCGCCAGCCGCAGTCAGCAAAAGGACTGGCTCGCCCTCTACGACGATCCCGAGCAGTATGCGCCCACCGGTCAGTCGTTGAAGGCGTGGCTGTTCGGCGGCCAGTCGATCCCGACCAAGGTCGCCCTCTTCGACCTCGACGCCTATCCGGGCCGGATCAAGGCGGACCTGTTCGGGGAGGACGGCATTTTCGAGGACGCCGACCTGTTCTGGACGATGCAGAACGAGGCGGTGGCGGCGCTGCGCGACCGCTACCTTGAGGACGGCTGGTCCGCCGTCGAGATCATGGATACGGGCGAGCATTTCTACAGCTACGACCATGAGAAGACGCCCAAGGACAAGGGCGGCAAGGTCTTCATTGCGGTCAGCGGGCGCGGCGACGTGACCGTCCATGAAGGCTATCTCTCGGGCAAGGAGGCCCGTCGCGCCCGCGCCGCCGCCGCCAAGGCCGAAGCGCAGGCGCAAGGCCTGCCGCCCGGCGCGGGCAAGCCCGAGACGACCGGCGTCATGCAGGACTATATCGACCTGCACCGTCACGCCGCCGTGCGCGCGGTGCTGGCGGACCATCCCGCCGTCGCCTTCCGCCTGCTCGTCGCCCACGCCGTCGCCGGGTCGTCGCTGTGGAGCGTCCGCACGGCGGACCGCAAGGTCCGCAACGAGGCCATGGCCGACAGCGTCGAGACCGCGAGCGCCGAAACCGTCTTCGACGCCAGGCGCCGCGCCGTCCTCGCCCTGCTTGGTTTCGACGCCGACGACGAAACCGTCGCCCGCGCGCAGGCGCGCGAGACGCCGGTCGTCGAACTGTTCGCGCGGCTGGTGAAGCTGTCCGACGACGAGGTGTTCGCCGTCGCCGCCGTGGTCATGGGCGAGACGCTGGCGGTCGGCGGCCCGCTGGTCGAGGCGGTCGGGGCCTATCTCAAGGTCGATATGGCCGATTGGTGGGCCCCCGACGACGCCTTTTTCGGCCTGCTGCGCGACCGCGCCGTCGCCAACGCTCTCTTGCGCGACGTCGGCGGCAAGCGGATCGCGGACACCAATATCGCCGAGAATGTGAAGACGCAGAAAATCATCCTGCGCGACTTCCTCGCCGGGACGGGGGGACGCGCCAAGGTGGACGGCTGGACGCCGAAATGGATGGCCTTTCCGCCCGCCCGCTACACCGACCGGATTTACGCCCCGGTCGATCGGTGGGGCGCGGTCAAGACCGCCATGCGGCGGCTGCCGCCCCCGCAGGCGCTCGAACCTGCGCCCTACGCCATCGCGGCGGAATAGCAACGGGACGGGCGGCGGCCTCCGCCGCCCGTTTCAGCGGCCCGAAAATCGCGCGCCGCCCGCGCCCCTCCGGGACGACGGGCGGCGATTCTTTGGTCAATCTTCGGACGCAGGGTCGTCCTGAACGTTCTCCGGGGAAGACAGAGGCGGGGGCGCAGGGGGAGGCAGGTCGACGCCGCTCTCTTTGAGGATGCGCCAGGCCAGTTCGATCTCGCCCGCGACCGGCATGGGCGACCCGAACCGCTCCAGCCACGCCGCCGCGATCATTTCAAAATCCGAGGTTTCCGTCACGTCGATGCTTCCCCGCTCGCCATGACCCTAGGTCAGGATGCGCCGCGAGACTGCAAACGAATGTAGCGCGCCGCGAGGCGTTCGCTCGGCCGGTGGCGGCTCGGAGTGCGGGTCCCACGAGGACGCCCGAGCCGCCGGCCGCGGCACCGGAACAGCGGCGCGCGGAGCCTAGCGGGAATCGTCACGAGGTCCATGGGGAAGCGGCCCGGTGCGCCGCAGGGGTGCGAGATGACACGCCGGGCCGCAATGCATTTCCGAGCGCGGAATTGCAGCCGCTAAGCGTTCAGGCGCGGGGTCGGGTTCCCTCGCGACGGCGGGAGGCGCCCGGCGTCGTCGGGATTCTGTTTGATCCCTCGCGTCGTTCGTCTAGCGTCCGCCCTTCCGAACGCTGGGAAGGGGAATTGTTCATGACCGACGACGCTGCGCCGACCGCCAGCCTCATCGACCTGACGGCCGATGTCGTCGCCGCCTATGTCGCCAACAACACGGTCGCCGCCGCCGAACTGCCGCGCCTGATCGCCTCGGTTCACGGCGCGCTCGCCGGGGCCGCCGCGCCGGATGAAACGGTCGCCGACGCGCCCGCGCCGGTCCGCGCCGTCACGGTCCGCAAGTCTCTTGCGAACCCCGACCGCATCCTCTCGATGATCGACGGCAAGCCCTACGCCAGCCTCAAGCGCCACCTTCGCGCCCACGATCTGACGCCGGACGACTACCGCGCCCGCTACGGCCTCGCCGCCGACTATCCGATGGTCGCGCCGGGCTATTCGGAGAAGCGTCGCGTCGCCGCCATGGCCATCGGCCTCGGCGGCAAGTCCGGCCAAACGCCGAAGCGCGCGGGCCGGCCGGCGAAGAGGGTCGCGTCGCCGGCGCCCGCCAAACCCGGCCGCAAGCCGCGCGGGGCCAAGACGAGCGGCTGACCGGAACGCCGCGTCGCCCCTCGGGGGAAGCCTGTCATGGAGTGAAGGTGCGCCGGCCCGGCGATGTGCGCGCCGTGAAGCGTTGACGGGGCGTGTCATGCTCCGTCATCCGGCGCGATGGCGGTAGCCCCGACCATGCGCGGCGAGCCGATCCATCCGACTTGGGCTTGAACCTACGTCCGCGCCGTGCCGCCCGAAACCGGGGCTCGGGCCTCTTTTCCCCGGCGGCTGCGCCGCCTCCTCGCGGCCGCTTCGCTCCAAAACAGGCCCGCGCCTCCGGTCCGCCGCTTCGCTCCGGCCCAAGGGGTTCGTGCGGCCCCGCCCGTCCGAAACGGTCCGCCTGTCGTCGGGGATCGGCCCCGACGCACGATCGGAAAGGAACCGCATCATGTCGCTCGGAACCGTCGTCTTGAACCCCGAAACCAACAGCTACGCCGGCGGACTCGCCCTCCTGGGCCGCCGCCAGCCGCTTCCCATCGCCATCGTTCCCAACGAGGAGAAGAAGCGCGAGAACCAGCCGGACTACCGCATCTGGTCCGGCCCCAGCGAACTCGGCGGGGCGTGGGTGAGGGAAGGGCGCGAATCGAAACGCCCCTATGTCTCGGTCCGCATCTTCCACCCGCAGATCGGCGACCAGCCCATCTACGCCACCCTCGGCAAGGCCGCCGGGCAGGATGACGAGGACGTCTTCGCCATCATCCCCAACAGCGTCGTCTGAACGTCGCAGCCCCGCGCCTCACCGGCGCGGGGGTCTCTTTTCACGTTCGGTCTGCACCCCGGACGTTTCGGCGGGTCCGCCAGAACGGGCCTGCCGCAGGGCGTCGGTCCCGTCTCCATTCGCGCGCAGCCGGACCCGCCTTGAGCCGGTCCGGCCCGCGAAAGGAGACAGACATGATCGACAAGGATGACGACGACGCCGTGGCGCGCGCCGCGCGCGCCCGCAAGGGCAGCCCCTTTCTCTCGACCGCGCAGGCGGCCTGGTATCTCGGCCTCGACAGCCGCACCCTCGACAATATGCGGGGGCGCGGCGAGGGGCCGCGCCCCCGCCGCCACGGACGTTATGTCCGCTATCACATCGACGATCTCGACGACTGGTCGCTGACCAACCGCAGCAAGGTGCGGGGGCGGTTCGATGTCTGATCGCGCCCCGCTCCCGTTCGTCCGCTGGCTGGCGCGAAGCCGCGCCGCGGACCGCCGTGCGCGCCGTTGGCTCGGCGCGGCCGCCGCCGGGGCGACGCTCATCGGCGTCCCCGCCGCGCTCGACTTCGGCGTCCGCCCCGCGCCCCGCCTCGTCTGGAACGCGTCGGCCAGCGCGCCGATCGGCTTATGGCGCATCGATCCGCACGCCGCCTACGGCGTCGGCGACATGGTGCTGGCGGCGACGCCCGCGAGCGTCCGCCGCCTCGCCGCCGAGCGCCGCTACCTGCCGACGAACGTGCCGCTGCTCAAGCGCGTGGTCGCCGCCGACGGCGACCTCGTCTGCGCGCTCGGGCCGTGGATCTACGTCAACGCCCGCCTCGTCGCGACCCGCCGCGAGGCGGACCGGCTCGGCCGCCCGCTGCCCTGGTGGCGCGGATGTCGCCGCCTCAAGAACGGCGCGGTCCTCCTGCTGATGGACGCGCCGGGCTCCTTCGACGGCCGATATTTCGGACCCGTCCCGCGCGCCGCCGTGATCGGAAAGGCGACCCCGCTGTGGCTGCGCTGAGGCTCGCCGCGCTCGCGCTCGCTCTCGGAATGACGGGGGCGCACGCCGTCGCCGACGCTGCGCCCGCCGTCCCGGACGCGGTTGTCGTGATGTCGCCCGCCGTCGCGCGCTGGACGCCGCTGATCCGCGAAGCCTCGCGCCGGTTCGGCGTCCCCGAGGCGTGGATCGCCGCTGTGATGCGCGCCGAAAGCGGCGGCCGGACCCATCTCGACGGGCGGCCGATCGTCTCGCGCGCGGGCGCGATGGGCCTGATGCAGGTGATGCCCGGCACCTACGCCGCGATGCGCCGTCGCTACGGTCTCGGGTCCGATCCGCACGATCCGCGCGACAACATCATGGCGGGGACCGCCTATCTGAAGCTGATGCACGACCGCTTCGGCTATCCCGGTCTGTTCGCCGCCTACAACGCCGGTCCTGGCCGCTACGCCGAGCATCTGGCCACGGGGCGGCCGCTTCCCGGCGAGACGCGCGCCTATATCGCCCAGCTCGCCCGCGCGCCTGCGACACGCGAGATGCCGCCCGCCGTTCTGTCCGGCGAGAGCCTGTTCTTCGCGCTCGTCCGGCCTGAGGCGTCGACCTCCGCCCCGCCGGAGGCGACGGCGTCCGACAGTCTGTTCGCGGTGCGACGGCCGCTAGGCGACCATCCGTAAGGGGAGGGTCGCGGTGGCGCGCGAATTTAACTGCGACGCCATTCGCGTCGGTCGGCGCGCCTCGTCGCTATCGGGTTGTCGACAATGGGATGCAGGCTCCGGCGCGGGGCGAGCCGCCTCAAGGACGACGGGGCCCCACCATTTTTCCCGGCGGGCAGGCGTCGGCGCGCATCCGTAGAGCGCGGAGCGCGCCGGAAAAAATCGTTTCCCCCACCGCCGCTTCGCGGCCGCTGCGCGGTCCCTGACCCGGCCCTTCCGCTCCGGTCGCTGCATCCGTCAATCGGCGAAGGGAGACGGAGATGCCGAAGTCTGAAGAATATTTCTATGCCGACGAAGAGGGGTCGGGCGATCGTTTCGAGGTGCTTTCAACCGTCACCGATGAGCCGGGGGAGGTGATGATGTGGTGCTGCACCGGCGCCTTCGAGAAGGCCCTCGCCGTCTT
This sequence comes from Brevundimonas sp. SS2672, assembly GCF_059579685.1. Classification (NCBI taxonomy): domain Bacteria; kingdom Pseudomonadati; phylum Pseudomonadota; class Alphaproteobacteria; order Caulobacterales; family Caulobacteraceae; genus Brevundimonas; species Brevundimonas sp. SS2672. Next base: position 1,381,027 of record NZ_CM184201.1, read on the forward strand.
CGAACTACTCCTGCCGCATTGTCAGCGGCTCGGCTACGAGAACCTCGCGCTGCTGGATGGCTCGACGGCCGCAGTGGTTCGGCGCGGCGCATAAAGCAGGGCGGCGGCGCATAAAGCAGGGCGGCGGCGCATAAAGCAGGGCGGCGGCGCATAAAGCAGGGCGGCGGCGCATAAAGCAGGGCGGCGGCGCATAAAGCAGGGCGGCGGCGCATAAAGCAGGGCGGCGGCGCCCGTGCTGGAGCGGGGGACGTCCGCTCGGACTCCCCATCATCCGGCGCGGGGCGGGCCGCCTCAAGGACGACGGGGCCCCACCATTTTTCCCGGGGGACAGACGACGGCCCTCCCGATCGAACGCCGGGCGCGCCGGGAAAAATCGTTTCCCCCATCGCCGCTGCGCGGCCGCTTCGCGGTCCCTGACCCGGCCCGCCCCGCGCCGGAAACGACCCCTGTCTTTCACTCGACAGGAGGCTCAAATGACCTTGGAACAGCATATCGAAGAACTGCGCGCCGAGCTTCGTGGCGTGCTCGATCCGCGCGAACTGCGTCAGATCGCAGCCGAACTGGAGGCCGCCAAAGCCCAGCGGGCGATGCTCGAAACGGCGTCGCTCGAGCTTCTGGAGCAGGGGGATGAGCCGCTACGACCGCGCCGACGACCGGCGCGGTCCCCGGTCGTGGAAATGGCCGGTCAGGCGAGCCCGCGCCCATCTCTCAGATAGATGGCAGCGTCATAGCCGCGCCCAAATGGCGCGTCGGCGGGATAGCTCAGATCGATCAGGCGCGATCGGAAGAAGTCTGCGTGCGACAGGTCGCGCAGGTCGAGGAGGGCCGCCTCCGCGTTCTTTTCCAAAAGCAGGGCCTCTATCGAATCCGACGCATGGGCGGGCACGTGGCGGGTCACGGTGAAATCGATCTGCGAGCCGTCCAGCGCCTTGTAGAACAGGGCGCTGGTTTCACCTCGTCCCAGGGTCGTGGCGATGGCGCAGACCCTGCCGGGAAAGGTTCGGGAAGAGACGCTGCCGACATAGGAAAGGGCGGCCTTCTGCGCTTCGCTCATCGCCGCGATCTGTTGAGCGGGGCCGGGGTCGCGAATGTCCAGGTAGACCGTGGGGTTCTTGAGGATGTGGTTGTTGTGCGCCCAGACAATGACCTTGCGGCCGGGGAATTTCTGCGTGACCAGCCATTCCAGGTTGGCGGCCATCGCCTCGTCTCTCGAGCGGCCCTTCCAAGCCACCCGGGCCCAGGCCGCCAGACTGAGCAGCTCGGCTTGGGCCTGTTCAACCGCATCGGTCGAGACGTTTTCCTGCTGAAGCGCAGTGATCATCTGATCGATCGAGGCGAAATAGCCCTCCTGCAATTCCTTTGGCGGAGGGACGGCGAACTCGGCGGTTTGCAGCGCCGCGTAGCCGTCGGCAAAGGCCTTGAACTGTTCGTCGGAGAGGTTCGCCCCGACGGTGGAACGGAGAGTCGCCGTCAGGTTTTCGCGTGCCATTTCGCCTTTCAAGCGGCAGTCGAAACCGCACACATCGAGGCGGCCTCCCTTGGCGAATACGGCTTCCACATAGGTCCAAAGGCCGTCGACGGCCGGGGCGCGGCCCCAGAAGTCGTAGAGGTTGCCGTCCGCGAACGGCCGGATTTGCGCCGGCTCGCTTATCGCTTCCCAGCCGCGGGTGAGCGACCAGAAGTCGGCCTCGAATGCGAGGACGTCGAAGCCGAAGCGACGATGCAGGAGCTCAACCAGACGGCCCCGCAGCCGGATTGAACTGCCGTCGCCATGGCTTGGCTCCCCCAGCATGACGATATCGCGATCCCCGATGACCGCAGCGAGAGCCTCTACAAGCTTCGCATCCTGCCCGAGATCTTGGGCCGCATCGAAGGGCAGGGCGGCTTCCGCAAGCCGCGACGCCACTCCGCCGTCGTGAGCTGATGCAGGCCAGGCCAGTGAAGCGATGCCCGTCGCCAGAAGCCCAAAGGATGTCTCGCGTCGCGTAAAAATGTCCTGCCCTCCTAGGATGCTGCAACCCTCGTAGTGGCGAAGGCCGGATTCGGGCAAGCGGGCGGAATCGCCCAGAATTTCGGAGGCGGGGCATCGGTATTCATCTCCGCGGGGTGCATCAAGGCGTGCCGGGCAAGATAAAACAACAGCGCCATCTTCCCGGGATGGCGCTGCAAGTGATTGTCTGCACATCGTTTTTTCTAAGATTGAGTAGCGCCATGACCGGCGCGATGGCGCCATAGTGCGCTGAAAGCTCGCAAATCCGGGCTTTGCGATGGCGCCAATAGGCAAGGGCGTTCGGGCGCGCCATGTCGGGGTTTCGGGCGAGGTCTCGCGCCCGCCGAAAGGAGCCGCCATGTCGGACTACGACGATCTTGAACCGCGCCTCGGCCGCATCCGTTCGCTCGGGAAGGCCCGGGCGCGCAGCTATGTCGGCCGCGTCGTGAAGGCGGCGAACCTGGCGCGCGGCGGCGCAGCGTCCGGACGGGGCAGACGGGGTTTCTCCGGCGCGCGGATCGGACGCGGCGCAGGCGTCGGCCGCGTCCTCGCCTCACGCGACCGCTTTTCGGCGCTGCGTCAGCGCCGGGTGATCATCAAGACGCGCATCGTGCGCCTCGACGGTCCCAAGGGACTCGCTCCGGCGCTTGCGCACCTGCGCTACGTCGAACGCGACGGAACGACGCGCGATGGAGGACCAGGCCGTCTCTATTCGGCGGACGCGGACAGCGTCGACCGCCGGGCCTTTATCGACCGTCAGGACGGCGACCGGCACCACATGCGCTTCATCGTCTCGCCCGAGGACGGCGCATCCTACGACGATCTCAAATCCCTGACGCGCCGCCTCATGGCGCAGGTCGAAATGGATCTCGGGACGAAGCTGGATTGGGTCGCGGTCGATCACTTCAACACCGCCCATCCGCACACCCATATCATCGTGCGCGGAAAGGACGATCGCGGGAAGGACCTCATCATCGCGCGCCACTATCTCTCGCAGGGAATGCGCGAGCGGGCCGCCGAACTCGTCTCGCTCGACCTGGGTCCGCGCAGCGACGTCGAAATCGCCGACCGGCTTCGTGCGGAGGTGTCCCAGGAGCGGCTGACCAGCCTCGACCGGCGGCTCCTTCGCGACCTCGACGCCGGGGGCGTCGTCGTGGCGTTCGAGCGCGATCCGTTCCAGCAGACCTTGCGGGCCGGCCGGTTGCAGACGCTCGGCCGTCTCGGCCTGGCGCGCGAGCTGGGGGCAGGGCGCTGGGCGCTTGCGCCGGACTGCGAGGAGACCTTGCGGCGTATGGGCGAACGCGGCGACATCATCCGCACGATGCAGCGCGCCTTCACCGCCCATGGCGTCGAACGTCCGGGCCTGGACGCCGTGATCGCCGATCCGTCCTCGATGCGGCCTATCGTCGGACGGGTGATCGAGCGCGGCCTGTCCGACGAACTCAATGATCGTCACTACCTGATCGTCGACGCCGCCGACGGCCGCATTCACTATGTCGACATCGGACGGGGCGAGACGACCGAGAGACTTCCAGCGGGCGCGGTCGTACGTATCCGCGCGACGCCAACGGACGCCCGCGCCGCTGACCGCACCGTCGCCGAGATCGCGGCGTCGAACGGAGGCAGCTATAGCGTCGACCTTCATCTCCGTCACGACGCGTCCGCGACGCAGGATTTCGCCGAGACGCACGTTCGTCGGCTCGAGGCCATGCGCAAGGCCGGCGCCGGGGTCGAGCGCGAAGCCGACGGCCGCTGGTTGATCGCGCCCGACCATGTCGCGCGGGCGGCGGCGTTCGAGGCCCGGCGCGCCAAGGCCGCGCCGGTGGTCGTCGATAGGCTTTCCAAGATCCCGCTCGAACGGCAGGCTACTTTCGACGGCGCGACCTGGCTCGACCGCGAACTGGTTGCGTCCGGGCCCGAGGCGACGCGCGACGCGGGGTTCGGGCAGGAGATCGCGGCGGCGAAGGCCCGCCGGATGCGCTGGCTCGTGGGGCAGCATTTGGCCGAGGAGGATCAGGGCAAGATCGTCTATCGCCGCGACATGCTCGCCCAGCTCAGGCGGCGCGAGATGAGCCGCGTCGCCGGGACCCTCTCGGACGAACTCGGTCTCGGTTATGTCGAGAGCCGATCCGGCGACCGGATCGAAGGCGTCTATCGCCGTCCGGTCGACCTGGCTTCGGGGCGGGTCGCGCTGATCGAAAAGTCCCGGGAGTTCACCCTCGTGCCTTGGCGGCCGGTTCTCGACCGGCACATCGGCCGCACGGTCTCGGGGGTGATGAAGGGCGACGGCGTCAACTGGACGATCGGGCGCGGGCGCGGCGGGCCGTCGATCACCTAGGCAGGAGATGGAACGCTGGTGAGTGACTGCAAGAGGGCGGGCGCCTACCTGGCGTTGGCGCGCGACTATGCAGAGGCGGCGGGCGTCGTCGTGGGAAAGCGGGCTGATCTGCGCGCCCATGCCCATGAGTTGGCGCTCAAGGCCCAGGTTTTGCGCGGAGAAGGCGACGAGGCGTGGCTGATGTCGTCGGTCGGCCACAATCTGGAGAAGGCCATGCGGACAGTCTTGCGAAGCGGAGCGTCGTCTCCGATTCCACGTGAAATCGCTCGCTTGATCGAGGCGTTCGACGTCCGCTTCGCCGAAGCCTTTCAAACTATCTGCCTTCTGCCAAATCGAGATGGTGCGGTTCTTCTATGAGGAACGACGGGAGGCTCCAGATCTCTCGCCAACTTGAATCATTGGCCTCTTCATGCAGGACCGTCTTCGCCGATGGACTGGACGTGTCGGCCGCAATGCGGAAACGGCGAGCAACATTGACGGCCTACTGGGCGATCATGCCATTCCACCAGTGTTCGTCATTGGCGATGCGCCGATCAGGAGCTTCCCTGAGGTTTATCGGCTCCTAGCTATTTCTCCGGTCGCAGGAATCGGTCGATCATGGTTGTGATCAAGGCTCTGCTTTCCTCGAAATCGATACCCGGAACCAACAACGGCAACATCGGCGCCGCGTCGAGGACCGCGACGAGCACGGCGCTGGCGTGTTGTGGGTCAAGGCCAGGATCGACTTCGCCGCGCCTCTGTCCAGCAATGAGCGTTGCCGCCAGAAGCTGCCTGACGCCATTGGTGTTTTCCTGCAGGATGGCGTGAATCTTCTCGTTCCGTCCGGCTTCCGCCAGCAACTCGAAAAGAATGCGGCAATGGGAAAGATCGTCCCATCCCTTCATGCTCCATAATTCCGACAGCAAGACGGTCGAGGTTTGTGACCCTTCCGCATGGCCGCTGAAATGCGCGTGGAGTTGCGCAAGGTAGTCATCGGCCATCTGTTCGATGATCGCGTCCTTGCTCGGAAAGTAGTGATAGAGGTGGCCGGGACTCATGGCCGCTTCCTTGCAGATCATCGAGATCGACGCACCTTGCAGCCCATGCCTCAGAAAGCAGCTGTGGGCCGCGGCCAGAATTTCCTGCCGTTTGCCTTCGTGCTGTGCGGGGACGCGCTTGCGGACCATGGGGTCTCCATTTCGTAGAATGATCGCTCTATTATAGCTTGACCTCGAAGTGATCATAATAGATTGAGCGCTCATTCTAATTTAGAGCGGCCCCTGGGTCCAGCCTATGCTGCCTCGGTCGCTCCGATCCGTGAGGTGCGACCGCCATGAACAAATCCCTCCCCGTCATATCCTCCGTCCTGGCTTGGCTTCTCGCAGCGTTCTTTCTGTTCGGCGCCTATGGAAATGCTTTCATTTCCGAAGAAAACGCCGCCGCCTATGCGGCCTGGGGCTACCCCGACTGGTTCCACTACGTCACGGCCATTCTCGAACTGGCGGCCGGGCTTTTGCTCATCCGCGCTATCTCGCGGCCCTATGGAGCCGGACTTGGCGCGCTGGTGATGGCCGCCGCGTCCCTGACGACGCTGCTGAACGCCGATTACGACCATGCGGTCGCGCCCGGCATCGTCCTGTTCGTTTCGCTCGCCGTGCTGGCTCTGTCTCTGGCCGCGCGACGCCTCTCTCGCTGAATCGCGCCTTATCGGAAAAATATCGATGAACACGTCACCAACGCCGGCGGGTCCAAGCGGGCCTGCGGCTCGCCTGGACGGCTGGTCCGATCTCCTGTCCGGCCGTCACCTCGCCATTGTTCTGGTCATGGCGAGCGGCGTGCTGCTCTATGCGATGAATCTCTACTTCACCGCGGCGCTCATGCCCTCAATCGTCGCGGATATCGGCGGGCAGCGATACTATGCGTGGGTGACGACGGCGTTCGTCATCTCCGCCATCGTGGCCTCCCTGTTCGTCAGCCGTATCCTCGATTGGAAGGGACCGGCGCCGGCCTATGTCACGGCCTTCGTCGTCTTTGCGCTCGGAGCGGCGGCCAATGCTGCGAGTCCGACGATGGAAATGCTGATCGTCGGCCGGATCGTGCAGGGGCTTGGCGGCGGATTACTGGCCGGGCTCGGTTATGCAGTGATCAGGGCAGCCCTGCCCGAACGGCATTGGGCGCGGGCGACCGGGGTCGTATCGGCCATGTGGGGCCTGGGGACGTTGTTCGGCCCGGCCCTTGGCGGGGTGTTCGCGGAACTCGGCCTCTGGCGCTGGTCCTATGGGGCGCTGGCCGTGATCTCGCTCCTGTTCGGCGTCGTCGCGCAGCGGTCGTTCGCGCGCCTGGCGGGGTCGGGGCATCGCACTGCTGTCCCCGTCGCCTCCCTGATCCCGCTCGTCCTCGCCACCATCGTTATCAGCCTCAGCGCCATCGTGCCGATGGGCTGGCCGACGTTCGCAATGGTCGCAATCGGCCTTGTACTGCTCTGGCTGTTCGTTGTCGTGGAACGGCGTGCGAAAGAAACCATCCTTCCGCACATCACCTACAGGCGCGGAAATTCGTTGAAATGGGTCTACCTCACGGTTGCGGCCTTGAGCGCAGGGGTCATGGTCGAGAACTTCGTTCCCCTGTTTGGCCAGCAACTGGCGGGACTGTCCCCGCTGACCGCCGGGTTTCTCGGGGCGGTGCTGTCGTTGGCGTGGGTCATCGCGCAGCTTTTCGTGGTGTCGATCAAAGGCGAGCGCGGCCGTCGCCGAGCCATCCGGGGCGGCGCGCCGTTGTTGACGGCCGGATTGATCGCCTATGGCATGCTTCAGATCGCTGGTGCTGATCTGGCGATGGTGCTGACTTGGGTGGCCGTTCTGGCGCTTGCCGGCGTCGGCATCGGGCTGGCATGGCCTCTTCTGGGCGTTGCGGCGATGAGCAGCACCAACGACCCTGCCGAAGGAGGCAAGGCGGCGGCTGCGATCACCATTACCCAGCTCATCGCCTTCTCGATCACTTCAGCGTTCGCCGGCACGCTCATGGCCGCGGGCGGGGAGTCTGCGGTGGACTCTGCACGATACGTTGTGCTCGGCATCGCGCTTCTGACTCTGCTGGGCACCTTCGCCGCTGGCGTGGCGACGAGGAAATAGCCAATCCGTGCGAGAGGCCCTGGCTGGAGTCCGCTCAGGAGCGATGTGGCCGTTGGGCTGCATCGCTTCGGCGCTACAGGCGTCAGGCCAAATCGCGCGCGTAGACTGGCTCTATCCGCACCTCGGCGGGGTTCGCTCGTTGAAAGGGCGAGGCAGCAGCCGAAGCAGCGTCTGACATGGAAACTCGAAGAGCGGTTTCCCGGTTCTCGCGGGCCTCTGGCGTGTTGACCGTCCCAGCGAAGCGCTCGACGCCCCCATTCCAGACAGGAACTGCGCTATCCCTCTCTACTTGCGTCTCCCGTTCCTGCCGCGGCGGCGGCCGCCCACGCGGCGCTTGCTGGGCTTTTTGAGATCGTAGCCGGCGACCGCGCAATCGCGAGGCGCGGTTCATGACCGGATGGGTAGCCGGGCGCGTCCGTGCGCTTGAATGCGGATAAACGGTCTAACGATCCGATCCGCATGACACGAGGCTCGCCTCGCCGCCCGCGCGCGCATCTGCCGGCGGCGGAGAAACACCGTGACTCCTACCAGACTTCTCGTCGGCCAAATCCTCGTCTGCTTCGGCATGGTGATCCTGGGCGTCTGGGCGGCGACGCAATGGGCCGCCGCGATGCTCGGCCATCAGCCGCAACTCGGCCCGCCGATGTTCATCCTGTTCGATGTTCCGGTCTATCGTCCGTGGGCGCTGTTCAGCTGGTGGTTCCACTACGAGGCCTATGCGCCCAACGTCTTCGACAAGGCGGGGCTGCTGGCGGGGGGCTCGGGCTTCATGGCATGCGCCGCCGCTATTGCGGGGTCGCTCTGGCGCGCCCGGCAGAACCGGAAGGTCACGACCTACGGCTCCTCGCGCTGGGCCACGCACGGCGAGATCGCGCGCACCGGATTGATGCGGCCGTCCGGCGTCTTCCTCGGCGTCAAGGACGGGGATTATCTGCGCCACGACGGTCCTGAGCATGTGATGGCCTTTGCGCCCACCCGTTCGGGCAAGGGCGTCGGCCTGGTCGTACCCACCCTACTTTCGTGGACGGGTTCGGCAGTGATCCACGACATCAAGGGCGAGAACTGGACGCTCACCGCGGGATGGCGCGCTCGCTTCTCGCATTGCCTGATGTTCAACCCGACCGATCCCCGCTCGGCGCGCTACAATCCGCTGCTGGAAGTCCGCAAAGGTCCCGACGAGGTGCGCGACGTCCAGAACATCGCCGACATCCTGGTCGATCCGGAAGGAGCGCTCGAACGGCGCAGCCACTGGGAGAAAACCAGCCACTCCCTGCTGGTCGGGGCGATCCTCCACGTCCTCTATGCAGAGGAGGAGAAGACCCTTGCGCGCGTCGCCAGCTTCCTGTCCGATCCTCAGCGCAGTTTCGCCCATACCCTGCGCCGGATGATGGAGACCAACCATCTCGGCGCCCCTGAAAATCCAATGGTTCACCCGGTCGTGGCGTCGGCGGCGCGGGAGGTGCTGAACAAGTCGGAGAACGAACGCTCGGGCGTCCTGTCCACGGCCATGTCGTTCCTCGGCCTATACCGCGATCCGGTCGTGGCGGAGACGACTTCGGCCTGTGATTGGCGCATCGCCGACCTCGTGGACGCAGCGGCGCCGGTCTCGCTCTACCTCGTCATTCCGCCGTCGGACATCAGCCGCACCAAGCCCCTTGTCCGCCTGATCCTCAATCAGATCGGACGGCGCCTGACCGAACGGCTGGAAGGCGATCCGAAGAAGAGCCGGCGGCACGAGCTGCTGATGATGCTCGATGAGTTTCCCGCCTTGGGCAGGCTGGACTTCTTCGAGACCGCGCTCGCCTTCATGGCCGGCTACGGCATCCGCGCCTATCTGATCGCGCAAAGCCTCAACCAGATTTCCAAGGCCTATGGCGAAAACAACGCCATCCTCGACAACTGCCACGTCCGCATCGCCTTCAGTTCGAACGACGAACGGACCGCCAAGCGGATATCCGACGCGCTCGGCACCGCCACGGAGCTGCGCGCCCAGCGCAATTACGCGGGTCATCGCCTCGCGCCCTGGCTCAGCCATGTCATGGTCAGCCGGCAGGAGACGGCCCGCCCGCTGTTGACGCCCGGCGAGATCATGCAGCTTCCGCCCGCCGACGAGCTGGTGATGGTGTCCGGCCTCGCGCCGATCCGGGCCAAGAAGCTTCGCTACTACGAAGACCGGAACTTCAAGTCGCGGGTTTTGGGACCTCCCGAACTCGCGGACGATGGATATGCCGACCGCCCCGCTGCGCGTTCCGACGACTGGGGCGGTCAGGTGCGCGAACCGCATGTCGCGCTTGTCGCCCCCGATGAGGACGAGCTGATTGCGGCGATCGCAGAAGAGGGCGGTCTTCAACAGCAACGGCATCCGGGCCTTGCCGAGGAAGGCGCCGACGCGACGCCGGAGCCCGACCTTCACGACGCGGCTACGACCGGCGAGGACGACGGCGACCCGGCGCTGGATCGGCGCGCGATGAGGCGCTGAGCAATGTCGCGCGCGCTCACGCGATGAATGAGGCGACAGGCAAAGGAAACGACCTGCTGCCCGATTTCTAGAACGCCGTATTTCACGCGTGACGATGACCGGAGGTCACGCTACGCGAAGCGTCTCAACAATCCTCTGGAGACACCAATGAACAACAGCGACCTGGCCGACAAGATAGCGGCCGAGCACGGGACCTCGAAAGCCGACGCCCGGAAAATCGTCGACGCGGTTTTCGCCGCGATCGCCGATGCGGCGGCTGGCGGCAGCGAGATTGCATTGAACGGCTTTGGCAAGTTCAAGGTGAAGGACAGCCCGGCGCGCGAAGGCCGCAATCCGGCGACGGGTGAAACGATCAAGATCGCCGCGTCGAAGAAGCTGACTTTCGCGCCCGCGAAAGCGGTCAAGGACAAGCTGAACGGCTGATCTCAACGGAGCGCGCGCCATGTGCGCGCGTTCCGTCAAAGATGATTGCGTGAGCTGAAAAACCCGTTGCTAGAGTTGATCCCGCGCGCTGTCATCGACTGCGTCCGTGCATTTGAGTGAGAATAACGGGGGTAACGGCCTGAGCCGCCTCGCCTGATCTTCGCTGTCGACCCGTCGCGCGTCGCGACGGCCGACGGACGAGGCTCATGAACAATCGTGCCAAAGGCGCCCAAGTCAGCCGGTTTCCGACCCCGGTGGAACGGGCATGAAGCCGCGCCACCACGTTTATCTCGACGCCGAACTCACTGCCGAACTCGATCGGTTGGCGAAGGCGCCCGGAACCTCGAAATCGGCCATCGTCGCGGGCGCGTTGCGCGAGCATTTCCGCCGCCGTGGAATGCGCGAGGTCGACGACCTGCTGAAGGCGCGCCTCGACCGGATGTCGGCCGATCAACGACGTGTCGCCCGCGACATGAACGTGCTGCTGGAAAGCGTCTCGCTCTTTCTCAGCTTCCAGTTCAGCCTTACCGCGCAGATTCCCGAGCCGGACGCGGCCGCCCGCGCGGTCGGGCGCGAACGCTTCCAGAAATTCATCGATCAGGTTGGGCGACGGATCGCCGGGACTGAGACTAGCGACATGCCGACCGTCCAGGAGGACGCGGCGTGACCGGCGCCAATCCCGTCACCTTCGGCCGACGCCGCGCCATGCTGCGTACCGCGATGGGGCCAGCGATCGCCGAAGCACTGGCCGATCCTGTGGTCATAGAGATCATGGTCAATCCAGACGGCGCGTTGCGGCTGGATCGGCTGGGCGAAGGCCGCACCGACACCGGCGCGAGGATGACGCCGCAGGACGTCGAACGGATTGTCCGTCTCGTCGCCGATCACGTCCGTGCGGAGGTCCATCCGAACGCGCCCATCGTCTCGGCCGAGCTTCCGACGTCGCCCGACGGGAGTGGCGGCGAACGGTTCGAAGGTCTTCTCCCTCCGATCGCCCCGGCGCCCTGTTTCGCGATCCGCAAGCCCGCCGTGAAGGTCCATCGCCTCATCGACTATATCGCTGACGGGATGCTCGCGCCGGTCCAGGCCGACGTCCTTCGGCGCGCGGTCGTGGACCGCAAGAACATTCTGATCGCCGGCGGCACCTCGTCAGGAAAGACGACCTTCGCGAACGCGCTGCTCGCCGAAATGGCCGGGCTCGACGAACGGATCATCCTCATCGAGGACACCCGCGAGCTGCAATGCGCGGCGGCGGACACCGTCCCGCTGCGCACGCGACCTGGCGTCGTCGGCATGGCCGAACTCGTGCGCTCGACCCTTCGCCTTCGGCCCGACCGGATCGTAGTCGGGGAGGTGCGGGGCGCCGAAGCGCTCGACATGCTCAAGGCCTGGAACACAGGCCATCCCGGCGGGATCGCCACGCTGCACGCCAACTCGGCGCACGCCGCGCTTTACCGGCTCGAACAGCTCGTCGCCGAAGGCGTCGTCACGGTGCCGCGCCGTCTGATCGCCGAAGCGATCGATCTCGTCGTCTTCATCCGCGGTCGCGGCGTCGGACGGCGGATCGAGACCGTCGCCGAGGTGACGGGCCTCGACGGCGACGGGGCCTACGCCGTGACCGACCTCAATCCCCCTCAGCTCAAAGCCCTTCTCAGAGGAGAACTCCCATGACGCCTACCGTGCATCCGCGCCTGTCCGCCTCGGTCGTCCTGGCCGGGGTCCTGATCCCGGTCGTCGCTCTCGCGGCAGGCTCCGGCATGCCCTGGGAAGAACCGCTCCAGAAGGTGCTGGAGTCGGTTCAGGGCCCGGTCGCCAAGATCGTCGCGGTCCTCATCATCATCACGACCGGGCTCGCCCTAGCGTTCGGAGAAACCTCAGGCGGTTTCCGCAAGCTGATCCAGATCGTGTTCGGCCTGTCGATCGCCTTCGCCGCTTCGAGCTTCTTCCTGTCCTTCTTCTCTTTCGGCGGCGGAGCGCTCATCGCATGAGCGTCGAGGGCTTTGAGGTTCCGCTGCATCGCGCGCTGACCGAACCGATCCTGCTCGGCGGCGCGCCGCGCGGCGTGGCGATCCTCAATGGAACGCTCGCCGCCGCGATCGGGCTCGGTCTCCAGCAGTGGATCGCCGGCCTCATCATCTGGCTCTTCGGACACAGCCTCGCAGTTTTCGCCGCCAAGCGGGACCCGGACTTCGCCGCCGTCGGCGTCCGCCACCTTCGGCAGAAGGGATGGTGGTCATGCTGAACCTAGGAGAATACCGCCGCACCGCCGACCTTCTCGCCGATCATCTGCCCTGGGCGGCCCTGGTCGCGCCCGGCGTGGTCCTCAACAAGGATGGGGCGTTCCAGCGCACCTTGCGCTTTCGAGGTCCCGATCTCGAATCCGCGACGGAGGCCGAACTGGTTTCGGTCTCTGCACGGGCGAACAACGCCTTGCGCCGGCTTGGCTCGGGCTGGGCGCTGTTCTTCGATGCGGTCCGCGTCGAAGCGCTCGGCTACCCCGACAGCGCCTTTCCCGATGCGGCGTCCTGGCTGGTGGATGAAGAGCGGCGGGCGCATTTCGATGGACGGCGCGGGCAGCATTTCGAGAGCCGCTTTCATCTCACGCTCTGCTACTTGCCGCCCGCCGATCAGGTCAATCGCGCGGAGCGCGCGCTTCTGGAGCGGGACACCCCGGACGTCGGCCGCGATTGGCTTCAAGAGCTGCGGGCGTTCGTCGCCGAGACCGATCGCGTCCTCGATCTCCTCTCCGGTTTCATGCCGATGGTGCGTGGCCTTGATGACGCAGAAACGCTGTCATTTCTCCACGCGACGATCTCGACGCGGCGGCATCCGATCGCCGCACCGTCGACACCGATGCATCTGGACGGTCTTCTCGTCGACACCCCTCTGTCGGGCGGCATCAAGCCGATGCTGGGCGACGAGCATCTGCGGACCGTCACGATCCTGGGCTTTCCCAACGCGACCCGTCCCGGCCTGCTCGACGCGCTCAATCATCAGGACTTCGCCTATCGTTGGGCGACCCGCTTCATCTGTCTCGACAAGACCGAGGCGAACAAGGCGCTGACCAAGATCCGGCGCCAATGGTTCAACAAGCGCAAGTCGATCGCGCAGTTGATGCGCGAGGTGATGACCAACGAGCCGGTCCCGCTGACCGACACCGACGCCGACAATAAGGTGGTCGATGCGGACCTCGCCTTGCAGGCGCTTGGCGGCGACCATGTCGCCTTCGGCTATCTGACCACGACCGTCGCCGTGTCCGACGTCGATCGCGGCGCGGCCGAAAATAAGGTCCGCATCGTCGAGCGGATCGTCAACGGGCTCGGCTTCACCTGCATCCGCGAGTCCGTCAATGCGGTCGAAGCCTGGCTCGGAAGCCTCCCCGGCCATGTCTATGCCAACGTCCGTCAGCCGCTCGTCCACACGTTGAACCTCGCCCACCTCATGCCGTTGTCCGCGGTCTGGGCCGGGCCCGTTCGAAACGTCCACCTCGACGGTCCGCCGCTTCTCTATGCGGAGACCCGCGGAGCGACGCCGTTCAGGCTGTCGACCCATATCGGCGACGTCGGCCACATGCTCATCGTCGGGCCGACCGGCGCGGGCAAGTCGGTGCTGTTGGCGCTGCTCGCCCTACAGTTTCGCCGCTACGCCGGATCGCAGGTCTACATCTTCGATAAGGGGCTGTCGGCGCGGGCGGCGACGCTGGCGATGGGCGGCGACCATATCGCGCTCGGGGAGGGGGACGCGCTGGCCTTCCAGCCGCTCTGCAACATCGACGACGACGCTGAACGCTCGTGGGCCGCCGACTGGATCGCCGAACTTCTCAGCCATGAGAAACTGATCGTGACGCCCGAGCTGAAGGAAATGCTCTGGTCGGCGTTGACGAGCCTTTCCAGCGCGCCGCCGGAAGAGCGGACGCTGACAGGGTTGTCCGTCCTGCTGCAATCGCAGGCGCTGAAATCTGCGCTCGCGCCGTGGACGTTGGAAGGGCCGTTCGGACGACTGCTCGACGCCGCCGAAAACCGGCTGACCCTCGCCGACGTCCTGTGTTTCGAGACCGAAACCCTGATGGACACGCCCAGCCTTGTCCTGCCGGTGCTGAGCTATCTCTTCCACCGCCTGGAAGCCCGGTTCGACGGTCGTCCGACCCTGCTCATCCTCGACGAAGCCTGGGTCTATCTCGATAATCCGACCTTCGCCCAACGCATCCGCGAATGGCTGAAGACGCTCCGAAAGAAGAACGTCAGCGTCGTCTTCGCCACGCAGTCTCTGGCTGACATCGCCGACAGCAGCATTGCGCCGGCCATCATCGAAAGCTGCCCGCAACGCATTTTCCTGGCGAACGACCGGGCCGTCGAGCCGCAGTCCCGCGCCGCCTATGAACGCTTCGGCCTGAACGAGCGTCAGGTCGAACTCATCGCCCGGGCGACGCCCAAGCGGCACTATTATCTCCAGTCGCGCGGCGGAAACCGGCTGTTCGAACTCGCGCTCGGCCCGGTCGCGCTCGCGCTTTGCGGCGCGTCCGACCCCGCGACCCAGGCCTTGATCGACGCTCTAGTAAGCGACGCGGCCCTGAAAGACGCGGGACCCGAGGCATTCGGCGCGGCCTTCCTGCGCGAGCGCGGCCTTCCGTGGGCCGCCGACCTCCTCAGCGATTATCCCGGCGCGGCGTCTGCCGAGCCATTCAACCAGCAGAAGGAGCCGACCTCATGAATTCCGGCACCCTCATCGCCGCCGTTCTGGCCTCGACCGTCGCCGCCGGCGGCGCGCTCGCGCCGGTTTCGCCGGCCCACGCCCAGCTCAAGGTCTTCGACGTCACCAACTACAGCCAGAACGTTCTGACGGCCGCGCGCACCCTCCAGCAGATCAACAACCAGATCACCGCGCTTCAGAACCAGGCGACCATGTTGCAGAACCAGGCGCGCCAGCTCCAGCGTCTGGACTTCTCTTCGCTGGACCAGCTCACGCGTTCCATCGAGCGCATCGACGGCCTGATGGCTCGCGCCGAAGGCATCGCCTTCGACGTCGCCGCCACCGACGCGGCGCTGCGCGAACAGTTTCCGCAGACATTCGATCGAAGCCTCAGCACCGACCAGATCGTCCAGCAGGCGCGCGCCCGGCTCCAGTCGTCCTTGCAGGGCTATCGTCAGACGATGCGCGTTCAGGCCCAGGTCGTCGAGAACGTCCGGGCCGACGGCGCCTTGCTCACCGATCTCGTCGCGCAAAGCCAGGCCGCGACCGGCGGCTTGCAGGCGCAGCAGGCCGGCAATCAACTGACGGCGCTCGTCGCCCGTCAGCAGCTTCAGCTTCAGTCGATGATGGCGGCGCAGTATCGCGCCGACGCCATCGAACAAGCGCGCCAGCGACAGGTCATGGAAGCGGCCCACGAGCGGACCCGGCGGTTCATCGGAACCCGCCCCGCCTATACGCCGCAATAGGCCGCACACCATGGACCCGGCCCCGGACCTCAACATCATCGACCGCTTCCTGGCGGCCTTCTCGCAATACATCGACAGCGGGTTCGGCTTGCTCGGCGGCGACGTCGCCTTTCTCACCACCATCCTGATCGGGCTCGACATCACGCTGGCCGGCCTGTGGTGGGCGATGGACGCGGACAAGGACGTCCTGGGCCGGTTCCTGAAGAAGATTCTCTATGTCGGAATCTTCGCCTTCATTCTCGGCAACTTCCAGCAACTCGGCGACATCGTCTTTCGCAGTTTCGCCGGGCTCGGCCTCACCGCGGGCGGCGGGACGATCGGCCCCGACGACTTGCTGAAGCCGGGCAAGCTCGCTGCCGTAGGCTTCGACGCCGCCAAGCCGATGCTGACCGCGATCAAGGACATGCTCGGCTTCCCCGCCTTCTTCGGCAACGCCCTGTCGATCCTCGTGCTGTTCGTCGCTTGGCTGGTGGTGGTGCTGGCCTTCTTCATCCTCGCGATCCAGCTCTTCCTCACGATCATCGAGTTCAAGCTGACGACGCTGGCGGGTTTCGTGCTCGTGCCGTTCGCCCTGTTCAACAAGACGAGTTTTCTCGCCGAGCGGGTGCTCGGCAACGTCGTCTCGTCGGGCCTTAAGGTCATGGTGCTTGCCGTCATCGTCGGCATCGGCGGCGGCTTCTTTGAAATGTTTCTCTCCGCCGGGACGGGCGAGCCGGACGTGGCTTCGGCGATGACGCTTGTTCTCGCCGCTCTTTCGCTGCTCGGTCTCGCCATCTTCGGACCGGGCGTCGCCTCCGGCCTCGTGTCCGGCGCGCCGCAACTCGGGGCGGGCGCGGCGGTCGGCACGGTCGCGGGCGCCGCTCTCCTCGGAGCCGGCGGCGCCGCGCTCGGCGCACGGGCGCTCGGCGCTGCGGCGTCCGGCGGCATGGCGAGCCTTCGCGCGGGAACCGCAATGGGCTCGGCGGCTCGCGCCTCTTACCAACTCGGTCAGAACGCCGCCGGAAAGTCCACCATCGGAGCGGGCGCGTCAGGCGTCGCTCGCGCCGCGGCGGGAGCGCTGAGACAGGGCGCCCGGAACGCCGGATCGCGCCTTTCGCAGCCGTTTCGCGAGAGCGCCCAGAGGGGGCAGGACGCGGCGTGGAACGCGATGAACAGCGCGCGGCCCGCTGGCTCCGCCTCCGGCGCAGCCGTCCCAGGCGGGAGCGCCGGCGCTCATGCCGACACATCCAGCGCTCCGGCCTGGGCGCAGCGCATGCGTAGCGAACAGGCGTCCCGTCACCGAAGGCACATGATCGCGCAGGCCGTGAAGGACGGCGACCGTCCGGGCGCGCCCGCCAATCCCGACCTCAGTCAGAAGGACGATTAGCATGAAATTCAAGCGCCCCATCCAACGCTATGGCCGGACACCGCAGCCGGAAACGCCCTACCAACGGGCCGGTCAGATGTGGGACGACCGGATCGGCTCCGCCCGCGTTCAGGCCCGCAACTGGAGGCTGATGGCCTTCGGCTGCCTCGTGATCAGCGGCGGCCTCGCGGCCGGCAATGTCTGGCAGTCGACCCAGAGCCGCGTAGCGCCCTATGTGGTGGAAGTCGATCGGCTGGGCGAGGCGCGGTCGGTCGCGCCCGCCGTCCAGAACTATCGTCCGACCGACGGCCAGATCATCTGGCACCTCGCGCGCTTCGTCGCCAACGTCCGTTCCGTCTCGACCGATCCGGTGTTGGTCAAGCAGAACTGGTTGGAGGCGTACGACTTCGCCACGGACCGCGGGGCGCGGTTTCTCAATGAATACGCCCGCACCAACGACCCGTTCGCCATGATCGGCGAGCGCAGCGTGTCGGTGCAGGTCACGAGCGTCGTGCGCGCATCGGATTCGTCGTTCCAGGTGAAATGGGTCGAGCAGACCTATGAGCGGGGCAGTCTTGCCAGGACCGAGCGCTGGACGGCGATCCTGACGACGGTCTTTCGCGCGCCGAAGACAGCGGACGCGCTTCGCAAGAACCCTCTTGGTCTGTTCGTCAACGCGATCGACTGGTCCCGCGAACTCGACACGACCGCGGCGACGCAGTCGCCGGTCGGAGCGGCGCCGTTTCCCAACCCTTCCATCGCCGCCCCTGAAGGAGATACGCCGTGATCCGTTTGCCGCTTGCAGGGGTCTCCGCGCTGGCGCTCGCCGGGTGCGCGGGGAAGACCCCGCCGCCCGCCATCGCCTACGACCCCGTCGACTTCCAGCCCGCCGTCGTCGCGGCGGAACCGCCGACCCCGGTCGAGATCGTAGAAACCCCGGTTCCGTTGCCGCTGCCGGGCCAACTACAGCCTGCGCCTTCCGCGCGCCGCGAGACCGGCTCGCCCACGGCCAGCGTCGAGGCCGCAAACCGCGCCGCGACGCAGGAGCCGTCGCGCGCGGGCTACGTCAACGCCGTGCAAGTCTACCCTTGGACCGAGGGGGCGCTCTACCGGCTCTACGCCGCGCCGGAGCGAGTCAGCGACATTGCGCTTCAGCCGGGCGAGGAGCTGATCGCGGTCTCCGCCGGCGACACTGTGCGCTGGGTCATCGGCGATACGGTGAGCGGGGCCGGCGACCGGCGGCGGGTGCATGTTCTGGTCAAGCCCTTCGCGGCAGGGCTGCACACCAACATGGTCATCACCACGACGCGTCGCGCCTATCACCTCGCGCTCGAAAGCACCGATGCGACCGCGATGGCGGCGATCTCCTGGACCTATCCGCAGGACCGGTTGTTGGCGCTGCAACGGCGAAATGATGCGGCCGCGGCGGCGCAGACTATCGCGCCCGCTGTCGCCGTCGAGAACCTGCGTTTCCGCTATGCAATCACCGGCGATGCGCCGCCGTGGCGGCCGCTCCGCGCCTGGGACGACGGGGCGAAGGTTTATATCGAATTTCCGGCCCGACTCGATCAGGGCGAGGCGCCGCCGCTGTTCGTCGTCGGCCCGCTCGGCGACGCCCAACTCGTGAATTACCGGGTCAGCGGACACCATTACATCGTCGACCGGCTGTTCGCTGCGGCGGAACTGCGCATGGGCGAAGCGCCGCAGGAGGTCGTGCGGATTACCCGAACCGATGGCGATCAGCGGCGTGGCCGGAGGGCGTCGCGATGATCGACGAGCCCGACACGCCCCGGGCGACCCCGCCTCGTGAAGGTGCGCCCAAGTCGTCACCCGACGCCTTTACCTTGCGCGCCGCGCCGCGCCGCATCGTCCGGTTCAAACGCAGCGTCGTAATCGGCGGCGCCGCGGCCGGGGCGGCGGTGATCGCCGGCGTTGCCTGGCTCGCGCTGGGGCCAGCGACGCTTCGGGTCGCAGAGCCCGTTGACGAGCCGGTCGTGACGGATCGCCGCGCAACCGCCGACGCCGTCGCGGACCTCCCAGGCGACTACGGCTCCATACCGCAACTCGGGCCGCCGCTTCCGGGCGACCTCGGACGGGCGATCCTTGATGACGAGCGCGTGGGAGGCCGCGCGTCCCTCGATGAGGAAGCGCCGCCGCTATCGGCGGAGGAACAGGCGCTGGAGGCGGAGCGTCAGCGTCAGGCGGCGCAGGCGGGCCAGGCCCGCGAGTCCGGCGTGATGGTGCAACTCGCGCGTCAGGCTCCCGCCACGGCAGAAGCCGCCCAGATGGGGGCGGTCACGGCGGTCGCGCCCGCCGGGGCAGGGGAGGGACAGCCTGGCATCGATCCCCAACGCGATCCGAACGGCCAGCAGCGCAAGATCGATTTCGTGGCGCAAGGGCCGTCCTCGACGATCAACCCGCATCGCATTCAGGAGCCGGCTTCGCCCTATCAGATCATGGCCGGCAGCGTCATCGCGGCCAGTCTTGTCACGGGTCTGCGCTCCGATCTCCCTGGCTTCGTCACCGCCCAGGTCACGGAGAACGTCTATGACACCGCGACAGGCCGCATCCTGCTTATCCCACAAGGCGCGCGGCTGATCGGCGCCTATGACAGCGTCGTGGCCTTCGGTCAGAGCCGGGCGCTTCTGGTCTGGCAGCGCATCATCCTGCCTGACGGCGCTTCGATTCAGCTCGACAACTTCCCTGCGACGGATGCCGCGGGCTACGCCGGGCTCGCCGACAAGGTGGATTTCCATACATGGCGACTCCTCAAGGGCGTCGCGCTTTCCACCCTGCTCGGGGTCGGAACGGAGCTGACCATCGACGGCGAGAGCGACCTCGTCCGGGCCATCCGCGAGTCGACCCAGCAGTCCAGCAGTCAGGCCGGGCAACAGATCGTCACCCGGAATCTCGACGTCCAACCCACCATCACCATCCGCCCCGGATTTCCACTGCGCGTGATCGTCCACAAGGATCTCGTGCTGCGTCCGTGGGCCCGCTGAGAGGAGAGACCCAATGCTGAAGCTCGGCAAACTGCCTGATCGGACGCCGATCAAGCTCACCATCACCGTGACGCCGGACCTTCATCGGTCGCTGGCCGACTACGCCGCCGTTTATCGCGAGGCATACGGCGACAAAGCCGAAACCGCGGACCTTATCCCGGCGATGCTCGAAGTCTTCCTCGCCGGCGACAGGGAGTTCGCCAAGGCGCTGAAGGCGAAGGGAGGCTGAGATGGGCGTCATCGGAAAGTTCAAGCCGACCAAGCAGGGCGGCTGGGAAGGCCGCATCGAAACCCTCCTCATCGACCGGAAAATCAGGTTCGTTCCGAACGACGACCGTCGAAACGACAACTCGCCGGACTATGTCGTCATGCTCGGCTGGTCGCGCGTCGGCGAGGCCTGGAAAGCGACGTCGCGGGGAGAGAATCCGCGAGACTATCTCCGCGTTCGGTTGAACGACCCCTGGTCGGAGCCGAAGCGTGCGACCCTGTTTCCAGCGCCGGACGGCGCCACCGCCGAGCTGGTCTGCAGCCGCCAGCACCGGATGCGGGATTGGGACGATGAACCCTGACCGCCGCTCTGTGTCGTCCATCCCGAAGAAAGACGTTCGTCCGTCGCGGCGCGGCGGCCACTTTTCCGCGGATCTCGCGCGTGACGCGCAAGCGCACTTCCAGAAGCAGTCGATAGGGGAAGTTTCAGAAGTCGAGGCGCGGGCGATGCTCGCCGATCTGACGGACTTCTTTCGTATCCTGATCGAATGGGATTCGAAGCGTAGAGCAAAGCCTGGACGGTCTATTCCAAAGTCACGCAAGAAGGAGTGATGAGACGGATCACGCCCTGGTGTCGCGTTGCAGTAAATTTTCGTATGTAATTGAAATATATAGCAACATTCTTAGGTTTGCGAGTTATTTGCTTGATTGGTTCTGCTGGGTCGCTAGGATTCTGCGTCCGGCGTTGTTGATGCTCTTTTCTGGATTGAGCCGTTGCCGCGCCGTTATCGCCTTTGCTCGGCGACCTTAGCGGGAGACAGATATGGCCAGTCGGAAAGTCGCGCGTTCTGCATCAGTTATCGAGATAAGACGGGCTGTTATGTATGCTCGTGTTTCATCGAAGGAGCAGGATCGGGAAGGATTTTCCATCCCGGCTCAAACCAAGCTGATGAAAGACTACGCCGATGCCAACGATATTCAGGTGGCGCGGGAATTTGTCGACGTTGAAACCGCCAAGAAGAGCGGGCGCACCAGCTTCAACGAAATGCTGCAATACGTTCGCCGGCACCCTACAGTTCGGACGCTTCTGGTCGAAAAGACCGACCGACTCTATCGCAATCTCAAGGATTGGGTGACGGTCGACGACCTCGACATCGAAATTCATTTCGTAAAAGAGGGCGTCGTCCTCTCGCAGGACTCCCGCTCTTCAGAAAAGTTCATGCACGGCATCAAGGTGCTGATGGCGAAAAACTATATCGACAATCTGTCGGAAGAAACCCGAAAGGGCATGTTGGAGAAGGCCGAACAGGGCCTGTGGCCGACAGTCGCACCGATCGGCTACCTGAACGTCGAAGGTCCGAACGGTAAGAAGATCATCACCATCGATCCGGCGCTCGGTCCGCTCGTTCAGCGCCTATATGAGTGGTATTCTACGGGCCAATACTCGCTAAAGGACGTTTCCAAGAAGGCTCGGCAGGCTGGCCTGACCTACCGGAAGAGTGGCGCTCCCATAGGCGTAAGCACGGTCCATACGATCCTGCGGAACCGAATTTATACCGGCGCCTTCGAATGGCTGGACAAGGTCTATCAGGGCTCCCACGCGCCGTTGGTTTCCGAGGACCTTTGGGGCGCGGTCCAGGATGTCCTAGATGGGCGCAAGGCGGCCAACATTCGCGCCAGCGTAAACGACTTTCCGTTCACCGGCATGATGACGTGCGGTCATTGTGGTTGCGCGATGGTCGCTGAGATCAAAAAGCAGCGATACATTTATTACCACTGCACGGGCTTCAAAGGAAAATGCGGCGAACCGTATGTCCGCGAGGAGGTGCTGGAGCAGCGATTCGCCGGACTGTTGCGGCAACTGCGATTCGATGATGCTGCTTTTGAACTGATCCAACGCGCCTTGCGCGAAAGTCTCCAGGATGAAACCCGCGAGCGTAGGGCGGCGATTGAGCGGCTCCGCGGCGAGGCCGATCGGCTACAGGCTCGCATCGAGCGAATGTACGAAGACAAACTCGACGGGGTGATCTCCGACGACTTCTATCGCCGGATGCAAATCGTATGGCGCGAGGAGCGGGATCGTTGCCTGAAGGACATTGAGCGGCACCATAGCGCTGATGACGAGTATATCGATAACGGGATTGCGCTGATCCGTCTCGGACGGGAAGCACACGATCTCTTCGAGCGGGCCTCCGCTTCAGAGAAGCGAAGGGTGCTGAATCTCGTACTTTCGAACTGCTCCTGGGCCCATGGAGAGCTTACGACAAAGTTCCGTCAACCATTTGATTTGTTGTCGGAAACCATCGCCCAATCCACCCTCCCAGAGAAGGGGAAACGGGCGATTTGCCCGAAAATGAGAAATGGCTCCGCGGGTAGGATTCGAACCTACGACCAGCCGATTAACAGTCGGCTGCTCTACCACTGAGCTACCGCGGAACATCCCCTCGGGGGAGGCCGGCGTATAGCAGCGCCATTTCGATTCATGCAACCGGTAAAAGGCAGAAATCGCCAAATTTTTTCGGAAAGCCCTGCGCTACAAGGTTCGGCATGACGCCCATTCCTGTTCTTCATCCTGATGACCCGCGCATCGCCGCCTTTCGCGATGTGAAGGAGCGCGACCTGACGGGGCGGCAGGGGCTGTTCGTCGCCGAGGGGGAGGTGGTGCTGCGCGTCCTGGCGTCCGAGACGTCCCGCTGCGCACCGGTGTCCGTTCTCATCGCGGAGAAGCGATTGGCGGGGTTGAGGCAGGTGCTGGAGCGTCTGCCGGACGATGTGCCGGTCCATGCGGCGCCTCAAGACGTGCTGAACGCGGTGGCTGGGTTCGATCTGCACCGGGGCATCCTCGCCCTGGGGCGCAAGCCGGAACCGGTAGCGCCAGACGTCTTGTTGGACAGTTTGCCCGAGCACGCCGTGGCGGTCGTGGCGTCCGGGATCGGCAACCATGACAATATGGGCGGCCTGTTCCGCAACGCCGCCGCTTTCGGAGCTGCGGCGGTGTTCCTGGATCGAACCTGCTGCGACCCCTTCTACCGGAAGGCGATCCGGGTTTCGGTCGGCGCGGTCCTGCGAACGCCTATGGCGGCAGGGCTGGACGCCGAGGCGATGATCGACCTGCTGCAGGGCAGGGGATTCGAGGTGTTGGCCTTAACGCCGTCGGCGGATCAGGCGCTGGCGGACATGAAGCCGGCGCGCCGCACGGCGATCCTGTTGGGCAGTGAGGGGCCGGGGTTGCCGCGCGAGATCATCGCGCGCTGTCGTCCCGTCGGCATCCCTATGGCGGGAGGGTTTGATTCGCTGAACGTGGCGGCGACCAGCGCCGTGGCGCTGCATCACGTGACGACGAGGAGGCAGGCGTAGGGCTGAAAGCAAGAAAGCCGCCCCGAAGAGCGGCTTTCTCGATGTTTCATCGCGATGGAGGCCTGACCGGGAATCGAACCCGGGTGCAAGGATTTGCAGTCCTCTGCGTCACCACTCCGCCATCAGGCCGCGACCCCGTATTTCAGAGGCCCCGCCATCGCGAGGGCCGTCAGCTATCAGATCGGATTGTCCGCTGCAACGCACGGACCTATAAGCGCGTCACATTTCTTCGCCTGAGCCGACCTGAAGGACTTCGGATTATGGATTTCGCCGCCGCCCGCAAGGTGATGCTGGACTCGCAGGTCCGCGTGAACGACGTCACCGACCGTCAGCTGCACGCCGCCATCGGCGCCGTGGAGCGCGAGCGATTCTGCGCCGCCGACCGCGCCTTCTCGGCCTATGCCGACGTCGAGCCGGAAATCGCCGGCGACCGCCGCCTGATGTTGCCGCGTGATGTGGCCAAGCTGCTGCAGGGATTGGACGCTCGTGCCGGTGAGAAGGCTCTGGCGATCGCCGCGCCTTACGCTGCGGCCGTGCTGGCGCACATGGGGCTGACCGTGACGGCGCAGGAATCGGATGCAGCCGTGTTCGACGTGGTCGGCGCCGCTCTGGCCGAGGCCGGGGTCGAGACCGTCGTGGCGCCGCTGGGCCAGCCGCACGGCGAAGGCTATGACCTGATCATCAGCGAGGGAGCGGTGATCGAGCGCCCCGAATCGTGGATTGCGGCTCTGCGTCCCGGCGGTCGTCTGGCCGTGGTGGAGCGTGAAGGCGCCAGCGGCACGGCGGTGCTCTATGTACGCGGGCGCGAAGGCGTTTCGCGGCGCGAGCTGTTCGACGCGGCGCCGGACCTGCTGGCGGAAATGGTTCCGGCCCCCGCGTTCGCGCTCTAGGCTGACGTTCGCGCCGTAAAAGGCGTTCAGCGGTGCGACGGAAGGGGCGTCGCGCTGCGTGAAAAAACTTAACTGGCGTCGGGGGCGCATAGCCCCCAACTACGCCGGTACAAGGCAGTACAGGCGCGCCGGATGGGGGCGTCAGGCAGGGACAGGTTCATGTTGAAACGCTCGCGCGCGCTCGCTTCGGTCGCACTGGTCGCATTGACGATGGGGGCGACGCCGGTCCTTGCCGAGTCGCTGCAGGAAGCCATCGGCCTAGCCTATCGCACCAATCCGACCCTGCTGGCGCAGCGGGCGAACCAACGCGCCCTCGACGAGAGCATCGTCCAGGCTCGCGCCGGTCTGCGTCCGACGATCAATGCTTCGGCGGGCGTCGACTACAGCCGCACGCGCAGTGATCGCGTCACCACGACGATCCCCGGTCAGACCTTTCCCATCGACACCGACGGCGACGGCGTGCCCGATGCGACCGGCACGCTGCCGGGCAGCAGCAGCACCACGGGCGGCACGATCGAAAGCGACGGCGCCACCGCCAGCGTCAGCCTGAGCCAGAACATCTGGACCGCTGGCCGCGTATCGCACGGCATTTCCGCCGCCGAGGCCAATGTCTTGGCCGGCCGCGAGAACCTGCGCGACGTCGAGCAACAGGTGATGGTGTCGGTCATCCAGGCCTATGCCGACGTCACCCGCGATCTTGAAATCCTGCGTATCCGTCAGGAGAACTTGGCGGTCCTCCGGCGGCAACTGGACGAATCGAACGCCCGTTTCGAGGTCGGCGAGATCACTCGCACCGACGTCGCCCAGTCCGAAGCGCGTCTGGCGCAATCCGAATCCGACCTGGCCAGCGCTCAGGCGCAGCTGTCGGTTTCGCGCGCGGCCTACGCCGCCGTTGTGGGACAGGCGCCGTCCAATCTGCAGACGCTGCCGACGCTGCCCGGTCTGCCGACCGACTTTGACGGCGCGATGGACGTCGGACTGGCCGAAAACCCCGGCGTGCTGTCCGCCATCCATGCCCAGCGCGCGGCTGAGGCCAATGTTGCCGCGGCGAGGTCGGAATATCTGCCTTCGGCGCGCCTGAACGCCTCCTATGGCGGGACGGCCAATGACCTGTCGGGCTTCGACCTGGGCGACCGCACCAGCTTTACGGCCGGGGCCACAGTGTCCGTGCCGCTGTTCACGGGCGGCCTGAACCGTTCGCGGGTGGCCCAGGCGCTGGAACGCGCCAACGCCGCCCAGATCAATGTCGAGGGCGAGCGTCGCGCGGTGCTGCAATCGGTCAGTTCAGCCTATGCTCAAAGCGCTTCGGCGCGTTCCAGCGTCCTAGCGGGCGAACAGGCGGTGCGCGCCGCCTCGGTGGCCGCCGAGGGCGTGCGTCAGGAAGCCCAGGTGGGCCTGCGCACCACCCTGGACGTGCTGAACCAGGAACTGGAGCTGCGGAACGCGGAGGTCGCCCTGACCAGCGCGCGTCGCAATGAATATGTCGCTCAGGCCCAGCTTCTGGCCGCCATGGGCCGTCTGGGCGGCCCTAACCTGGATCCGACGATCGACGCTTACGACCCGTCGGACAATTATCGCGCCGTGCGGAACCGCGGCGCCTTGCCCTGGGACGGCGTGATCGAAGCCATTGACCGCATCGCCGCCCCGGCGACGACGCCCGCCGTCGATGTCGAGGACGCCCCGGTCGACCGCCAGCTGAAGGGCGAAGTGGTTCGCACTGCTCCCCAGGGCTGAAGGTCGAACGACAAAACGTCCGTTGATTCCGACGGGCGTTGATGCGACGACAGGATCTCGAAGGGGGAGACGAGTCTTGCGGCTCGGTCCCCATCGTCGCCTGCCTTAGTCCGCATCGGTTGGCGATCGTCCCCGTTCGAGCGACCCAGGTTGAGGTTCCGACATGACCGAACAAGCCGCCCAGGAACCGACGATGGAAGAGATTCTGGCGTCGATCTCGCCGGATCATCTCTGAAGACGACGCTCCGGTCGAAACCGCCCCGGCGGCGGAGGCGACGCCCGAGCCGGCGCTGGAACCAGAGCCCGTCGTCACCGAGCCGGAGCCCGCTCCGGTCGAGGACGAAGTGCTGGAACTGACCGAACCCTATGAGGCGCCGGCCGCCGAAGCCATCGGCGATCTGGATGTGGCGGACGCTGCGCCGTTCCCGACCGAGGCCGCGCCAGCCGCGCCGCAGCCCGTAGTCGCTGCGGCAGAGGTCGAAACCCTGGTCGGCGAAACCGCCGCCGCCAGCGCTGCTTCGGCCTTCGCCGGTCTAGCCGCCAGCTTCCAGAAGCCTGAACCTGCGCCGATCGCTTCGGCCGCCGACATGAACTTCATGAGCGGCAATACGGTCGAAGCCATGGTCCGCGAAATGCTGCGCCCGATGCTGAAGGACTGGCTGGACGCCAACCTGCCCGCCATCGTCGAGGCGCAGGTCCGCAAGGAAGTCGAACGCATCGCCCGCAACGCAGGCTGATCGCTTCAGGACATCGCCGAGATTTACGACGCCCCTCAGTCCGCTGAGGGGCGTTCGTTTTTCCAGTCGAACAGGGCTTCCAGCAGGCGCACGGCCTGGCCGCGCTCGCTGGTCAGGTCGGGATCGCGGCCCAGCAGCAGGCGCGCATCGTCCGCCGCCGCCAGCAGCAGCGACCGATGCCGGATCGGATCGGCGAAGCGATAGGCCGGGAAGCCGCTCTGCTTCAGGCCCAGCGGGTCGCCGCCGCCGCGCAGACGGAAGTCCTCCTCGGCGATGACGAAGCCGTCCTCGGTGCCGCGCAGGGTCTCCAGCCGCTCCTTCGCCGTTTCGCCCAAGGCGCCGTCCTCGCCGCCGTACAGCAGGATGCAGGAACTGGCCTTGGCGCCGCGCCCCACGCGCCCGCGCAACTGGTGAAGCTGAGCCAGACCGAAGCGGTCGGCGTGTTCGATCACCATGATGGAGGCGTTCGGCACGTCGACGCCGACCTCGACCACGGTCGTGGCGACCAGAAGGGGCAGACGGCCCGCCGCAAACTCGGCCATCACCGCCTCGCGCTCGGCGCCCGGCATCTGGCCGTGAGCGAGACCGACCTCGGTTCCCAGCAGCTTGCGCAGGTCTTCGGCCCGATCCTCGGCGGCGGCCAGGTCGATGGCTTCGGATTCCGCCACCAGAGGACAGATCCAATAGGCCTGAGCGCCCGCCTCGACCGCCGCCTTCAGACGCTTCGCGACCTCGCCGATGCGCGCCAGCGGCAGGACGGCCGTGGTCACGGGCGTGCGGCCGGGCGGCTTCTCCATCAAACGGCTGACTTCCAGCTCGCCGTATTGGGTCAGCTCCAGCGTGCGCGGGATCGGCGTCGCCGACATGGTCAGCAGGTGGACCCCGCCCAGAGCCGGATCGCCCTTGGCCTGCAAACGCTGACGCTCGCGCACGCCGAAGCGATGCTGCTCGTCGATGACTGCCAGCGCCAGTCGGTGGAACTGCACGGCGTCCTGGAACAGGGCGTGGGTGCCGATGGCGACCTGAGCCTCGCCGGACGCGAGGGCGGCCAGCTTGCCGCGTCGCTCGGCCGCAGTGTCGCGCCCGGTCAGCAGCAGGCTGGACACGCCCGCCTGATCCAGCAGGGGCGACAGCTTGTCATGGTGTTGGCGCGCCAGAATCTCGGTCGGCGCCATCAGGGCGGCCTGAAAGCCGCTGGAGGCCGCATCAGCCAGGGCCAGCGCGGCGACCGCCGTCTTGCCCGAGCCGACGTCGCCTTGAAGCAGTCGCCCCATCTGCTCGCCCGAGGTCAGATCGGCGCGGATTTCGGCAATGGCCTGTTGCTGCGCGCCGGTCAGGGCGAAGGGCAGGGCGGCCAGCACCCGCGCCGACGCCTCGCCCGGTGCGATGCGGGCGGCGGGCGTGATCTGGCGAGCGCGGCGACGGCGCGCCAGAGCCAGTTGATGCGCGAACAGTTCGTCATAGGCCAGACGTTGGCGCACCGATGTGTCGGGCGCGAGGTCGGCTTCGTTCGCGGGCGCGTGCAGGGCCTCCAACGCTGCGCGCCAGCCGACCCAGCGCCGCGCCGCCAGCCAGTTCGGCTCCTGCCATTCCGGCAGTTCTGGCGCGAGGGCCAGCGCACCCTGCGCCAGTTTGCGGATCTGGCGCGATGTCAGCCCCTGCGTCGCCGGATAGACCGGTTCGGACAGCGGAATCTCGTCTGCCTTCTCAAGCGGGAGAATGTAGTCGGGGTGGGCGATTTGGACTTCGCTGTTGAAGCGCTCGACCTTG
Organism: Brevundimonas sp. SS2672; assembly: GCF_059579685.1. Lineage (NCBI taxonomy): Bacteria > Pseudomonadati > Pseudomonadota > Alphaproteobacteria > Caulobacterales > Caulobacteraceae > Brevundimonas > Brevundimonas sp. SS2672. The sequence continues at coordinate 1,409,844 of NZ_CM184201.1, forward strand.
CCGGTCACCAGCCGCCGCGATCCGCGCGGAGCCAGGCTCTCGATATGGCGCGGCGATCCGGCGAACCAGATCAGGTGGATGAAGCCCGTCTCGTCGATGGCCCGCACCTTGATCGGCGCGCCGTGTTTGTGCGGCGGGATCAGGCGGTCGATCGTCACCTCGAAGACGCCGATCTCGCCATCGACGGCCTCCATCGCCGTGGTCCGGCGGCGCTGGATCACGCCGCTGGGCGACAGGAACAGCACGTCGCGCACCAGCGGACCCGCCACCTTCTGCACCAGGGGCGCGCTGCGCGGCCCCACGCCTTTCAGCGTGGTGACGTCCGCGAACAGGGGAAAGAGAATCTCGGGCCTCATGATGACGCAGCATAGCTGGCGCAGCGGCGTCTGGAACGCTATCTGATCCGCCTCTTACCGAAGTGAACGGACAGGCAAGGAAACCGCGTGGCCGATATCGACGCACGTCCCGAGGACGCCCTGAACTCTGACGACCGTAAGACCCGTCTGGGCCGCATCGCCTTCCGCGCCTGGCGTCGGGGCTTTCGCGAGGCGGACATGGTGCTGGGCCCGTTCGCAGATCAGGTCGCGCCGACGCTGACCGATGACCAACTGACGGAGTTCGAGCGCCTGCTGGATGAAGAGGACCAGTATCTCTACGCCTGGATCATCGAGCGCGAACCGACCCCGCCCGAATTCGAAGGGCCGATGATGGCTCGTATCCGCGCCTTCATGCGCTCCCATGTCGCCGCCGAAGTGGCTAAGGGCATCGGCTGATGGACGCGGCGCTGGCGCGGACCGACATGGAGCTGGGCGGCGCGCCGGAGGGGCTGGACGCCCTGATCGTCGCTGACCGCATCAGGGCGCAGGGCGGAGTCGTCCTGTTCGTGGCGCGTGACTATCAGCGCTCGGGAAACTTTATTCAGGCCTTCCGCTTCTTCGCCAAGGATGTTGAAGTTCTTGAATATCCGTCGTGGGACTGTCTGCCCTATGATCGGCTGAGCCCCACGGCTTCGGTGGCCGCCCAGCGCATGGCGACGCTGACGCGGCTGGCGACGCGCGATCCGGCGGACAAGACGCCGCTGCTGGTGGTCGCCACCGTCGCCGCCGCCGCCCAGCGCACGCCGCCGCGCAGCGCCGTCACTGGCGCCGGGTTTGCGGCCAAGGTCGGCGCCGATCTCGATACTGCGGCTCTGGAACGCTATGTCACGGCCAATGGCTATGTGCGCGCCTCGACCGTGTCGGAGCGCGGCGAATACGCCATCCGCGGCGGGGTGATCGACGTCTTCCCGCCGGGGTTCGACGAGCCGGTGCGGCTCGACATGTTCGGCTCGGAGCTGGAATCGATCCGCGCCTTCGATCCCGAGACCCAGCGCTCGACGCGCCAGCTGAAGGCGGTTTCGCTGTCCCCCGTGTCGGAGGTTCTGCTGGACGCGGAGGCCATCTCGCGCTTTCGCAGCGGCTATCTGAACCTGTTCGGCGCGCCTGGCGATGAGCCGATGTACGCCGCCGTCAGCGAGGGCGCGCGCCGTCAGGGCGTCGAACACTGGCTGCCTCTGTTCTACGACCGGCTGGATGCGCTGTTCGATTATCTGCCGGACACGTCGCCGGTCTTTCTCGACAGCCAGACGGAACAGGCGCGTACGGAACGCTGGAATCTGACCGTCGACGCCTATGAGGCGCGCAAGGAGGCGGCGCGCGGCAAGGGCGGAGCGGCCTATCGCGCCCTGCCGCCAGCACGGCTCTATCTGGACGACGGCGACTGGAACAGCGCCCTGGCCGGTCGCGCCGTGCGCCGTCTGTCTCCGCTGGCCGCCGGTTCGGGCGAGGACGCGGGCGGCCGTCTGGGCCGCAGTTTCGCCGCCGAGCGGTCGCAGGACAGCGTCAATCTGTTCGCCGCCGTGGCCCAGCACGCCGAGGCGCTGAAGGGGCAGGGCAAGCGCGTCCTGTTCGCCTCATGGTCCGAAGGTTCGGCCGAACGTCTGGCGGCCATGCTGGGCGATCACGGTCTGACGCACGTCGTGGCGGTGCGCGATTGGGACGATGTGCGCGGCGCGCCGGACGGCATCTATCTGCGCGCCGTGCTGCCGGTGGAGCATGGCTTCGCCACCGATGATCTGGCCGTCATCTCCGAGACCGACATTCTGGGCGACCGTTTGGCGCGGCCCAAGCGCAAGCGGCGGGCGTCCAACTTCCTGGCTGAGGCGTCTGCCCTGACGGCGGGCGATCTGGTCGTTCACCTGGATCACGGCATCGGCCGTTATGAGGGTCTGCGGACGCTGGAGATCCAGGAGGCGCCGCACGACTGCCTCGAACTCCTCTATGCGGGCGAGAGCAAGCTCTACTTGCCGGTTGAAAACATTGACCTTCTGACGCGCTACGGCACGGACGCCGAAGGGGTTCAACTGGACCGTCTGGGCGGCGCGGGCTGGCAGGCGCGCAAGGCCAAGGCCAAGGAGCGCCTGCGCGCCATGGCCGAGGGGCTGATCGCCCTGGCCGCCAAGCGGGCGCTGCGGGTGTCCGACGCCATCGTGCCGCCCGCGGGTCTGTTCGACGAGTTCTGCGCCCGCTTCCCTTATGAGGAGACGGACGACCAGCTGAACGCCATCGGCGACGTGCTGGAGGATCTGGGCAAGGGCACGCCGATGGATCGCCTGATCTGCGGCGACGTCGGCTTCGGCAAGACCGAAGTGGCACTGCGCGCCGCCTTCGTGGTGGCGATGACGGGTCAACAGGTCGCCATCGTCTGCCCGACGACCCTGCTGGCGCGCCAGCACTTCAAGACCTTCTCAGAGCGCTTCGCCGGCTGGCCGATCAAGGTGCGCCACCTGTCGCGCATGGTCACGGCCAAGGACGCGAACGAGACCCGCGCGGGCCTGAAGGACGGCAGTTTCGAGATCGTTGTGGGCACACACGCCGTGCTGGCCGATCAGGTCGGATTCAAGGATCTGGGCCTCGTCATCGTCGACGAGGAGCAGCACTTCGGCGTCAAGCACAAGGAGAAGCTGAAGTCCCTGCGGGCCGATGTTCACTTGCTGACCCTGACGGCCACGCCCATTCCGCGCACCTTGCAGATGGCGCTGTCGGGCATTCGCGAGATGTCGATCATCGCCACCCCGCCGGTCGATCGTCTGGCGGTGCGGACCTATGTCACGCCGTGGGACCCGGTGCTGGTGCGCGAGGCCCTGCTGCGCGAGAAATATCGCGGCGGTCAGGCCTATTACGTTGCCCCGCGCCTGAAGGATTTGCCCGACATCGAGCGGTTCCTGCGCGAACAGGTGCCCGAGGTGAAGTTCGTCGTCGGCCACGGCCAGATGAGCCCGACCCAGCTGGAAGCCGTGATGAGCGCCTTCTATGACGGCGAATATGACGTGCTGGTCTCGACGACCATCGTCGAAAGCGGAATCGACATTCCCACGGCCAACACGCTTGTCGTGCATCGCGCGGACATGTTCGGTCTGGCCCAGCTTCACCAGATCAGGGGCCGGATCGGCCGGTCCAAGGCGCGGGCCTTCGCCTATCTGACGACCGATCCGACCAAGCCGTTGAGCCTCTCGGCAGAGCGGCGGCTGCAGGTGTTGCAGTCGCTGGACAATCTGGGCGCGGGCTTCCAGCTGGCCAGCCACGATCTGGATCAGCGCGGCGGCGGCAACCTGCTGGGCGACGAACAGTCGGGCCACATTCGCGAGGTCGGCGTCGAACTGTATCAGCAGATGCTGGAGGACGCCGTCGCCGAACTGCGCGAGCAGGGCGAGGCGGCGCCGGATCGCGGCTGGTCGCCCTCGATCAATGTCGGCGCGGCCGTATTGATTCCAGAGGATTACGTCCCGGACCTGAACGTCCGTCTGAGCCTGTATCGCCGCCTGTCCGACGCCGAGAAGATGGAGGACCGCGAGGCCATGGCCGCCGAACTGATCGACCGGTTCGGCCCGCTGCCGGACGAGGCGCAGCAGCTTCTGCGGATCGTCGGGATCAAGGCCAACTGCCGCACCGCCATGATCGAAAAGATCGACATCGGACCCAAGGGCGCGGTGCTGACCCTGCGCAACAACACCTTCCCCAACCCGATGGGCCTCGTGGGTCTGATCCAGAAGAACCACGCCTTCTGGAAGATTCGGCCGGACCAGAAGATCGTGGTGAAGGGCGATTGGCCGACGCCCGACGACCGCCTGAAGGTCGCCGAGCGGATTACGGCCGATCTGGCGCGGGTGGCGGGCGCGGCCTAGCCGGCTCGCGCCTGCATGCTTCGCATCACGGCGCCGAACAGGTTGACGTAGTCGTCGGTCCAGGGCCGCACCTCGGTCGGCGCCAGCTTGCGCCAGCGTCCGTCGGCTCTGAAGTCGGCCAGTCCTTCGGCCGTAGGCGAGATGACCAGGGCCTCGGTCGAGGCCTCGGCCATCAGGGCCGCTTCGGGGTGTTCGATATAGACCTGATGCAGTTCGGCCGCGCCCAGTTCGCGCGCGGCGGCGACGGCGGGCAGGGTGATGTCCAGATTGCGGTTGGACAGGTGGAGCACGACTACGCCCGTGGGCTTGAGCAGCTTGAGATAGCCCTCGATCGCCTCACGGGTGAGCAGATGGGTCGGTACGGCGTCGGACGAGAAGGCGTCGATCACCAACAGGTCATAAGAACCGGGAGCCTCCCGGTTCAGCGTCAGCCGCGCATCACCCAGAACGGTGCGGATCGGACCGTCGGCGCAATCCGAGATGAAGGTGAACCACTGGGGATCGCGCGACAGGCGATCGACCATGGGGTCGATCTCGAAGAAGCTCATCTGGTCCGGGGCGCGCTTGTAGGCCGCCATGGCGCCCGAGCCCTGTCCCACGATGCCGATCACGGCGCCTGGACCGCGCGCCTGGATCAGCTCCGCCGCCTGACCCAGAGGCGTGGTCTGCGCATAGTACATGGTCGGGGCGCAGGCGAAGTCAGGGTTGCGGGCCTGGGCGCCGTGCAGGGTTGTGCCGTGCATCAGCACATGAATGTCGCCTCCCATCTTGGGATCGGCCGTGGCCGCCACGCGCATGACGCCGAAGAAGCTGCGTTCGGTCAGGCTCCAGTCATAGCCGCGCCCGATGTAGTGGGCCGAGAGGGTCATGGCGGCGACGACGGCCGTGAACATCAACGCTCGGTCCCGGATCAGGAAGGCGCAAAGCGCGGCGACGCCCAGGATGATTTGAGCCGTTGTGGTCAGGCCGAAATCGCTGAAGGCCGCTCTCAGCGGCGGATCGTAACGCAGCATCTCGAACAGCAGGGGCACGAAGGCGGCGAGCATCAGTCCCGCTGTCATCAGCCAGACTGTCCGTTTGGTCGGGCGGTCGCCGAGCCAGGGCCGAGCCAGGCACACCAGCACCATGACCAGCGGATACTCCAGCACCGTCTCGAACACGACCGGCGCGATCAGGGCGGTGAAGGCGCCGCCCAGGACGCCGCCCAGCGACAGCAGAAGGTAGAATTCCGTCAGCCGGTCCGGGGCTGGGCGCCGGGCCGCCATCTGCTGGTGGCACATCAGGGCGGTGAAGAAGAAGCCCAGCAGATGCAGCCCCAGCAGGGTCAGCCACTGGCCGGTCGTCATGCCGACCAGGGCGGCGATCATGACGGTGAAAGCCGCCTGGGCCAGCAAGGTGATAGACAGGGGAATCCAGGGCTTGGCCTGAAAGGCGATGACGAAGGTCAGAAGATAGAGCGCCAGGGGCGCTACCCAGAGGAAGGGCGCGGAGGCCACGTCGGTTGAAAGGTGAGTGGTGACGCCCAGCATCAGGCTGGACGGCGCCGCCGCCAGCAGCACCAGCACCGCCTTGCGACGCCAGGGAATGGGCGGGCTGCGCTCCTTGGTCGGACGGGCCTGAACGACGCCGCCGGCGCGCGGCATGAGCATCAGCAGCCCCACCAGAATGGCGGCGAAGACGCCATAGCCGACCGTCCAGCCCCATCTTTGTCCTGACAGCGAGGCGAGCGGCTCGATCAGGGCCGGATAGGCCAGAAGCGCCAGAAAGCTGCCCAGGTTGGAGGCGGCGTAGAGGACATAGGGGTTGGCCCCGTCGGGCCGCCCTGCGCGGACTCGCGCATACCAGGCCTGCAGCAGGGGCGCCGTGGCCGACAGCACGGCGAAAGGCGCGCCGACGGACAACGCCAGGGCGCCGAGCAGCCAGCCGATGGGAGCGGACGGGTCGGGATCGCCCAGCGCCTGGGTGATGCTCAGGGGCAGAAACAGGGCGGCGGCCGCCAGCAGGATCAGATGGACCGTCGCCTGGAGCCGGATCGAGGGGATGCGCTGCAGCAGGTGCGCGTAGAGATAGCCCGCCAGCAAGGCCGCCTGGAAGAAGACCATGGCGGTGTTCCACACCGATGGCGAGCCGCCCAGCAGGGGCAGCACCAGTTTCGTCGTCATCGGCTGGACGACGAAAACCAGACTGGCCGAGGTGAAGACGGCGACGGCGAAGGCCGCAGGTGTTATCGCATCGATCCTGCGATGCGCCGGAGACAGGATATGTTCGGTCATTCGCAGCTTTCGGCGTCGGGCGGCTGATTCCGTTCGACGAGGCTATGACGACTCGAGGACGGAGCGAATTCCCATGTTGCCGCAGGACATCGAGGCGACCGCCCATACTGTGATCCGCCGGGCGGAAGGGGCGGGCCTGCTGATCGCCACGGCCGAGAGCTGCACCGGCGGCCTGGTCTCGGGCGCGCTGACGGTGATCGCCGGCTCCTCGGCCGTGCTGGATCGCGGCTTTGTCACCTACAGCAATGAAGCGAAGGTCGAGATGCTGGGCGTGCCGGAAGAGGTGCTGAAGCGCTTTGGGGCCGTGTCCGAGCCGACGGCGCGCGCTATGGCCGAAGGCGCAGCGGCGCGTTCGCGGGCTTCCATCACGGTCTCGGTGACGGGGATCGCCGGACCGGGCGGGGGATCGCCCCAGAAGCCGGTGGGCCTGGTGCATTTCGCGGCCCACGGCCCGGACGGGCGCACGGCGCATGTCGAGAAACGCTTCGGCGACATCGGGCGTGACGCGATCCGGCTGGAAAGCGTGCGGACCGCTCTGGGTCTCCTGCTGGACGCCATTCCGGCATGAGCGTGATCACGACCACCGTTGATGCGCGCGGCCACAAATGCCCGGTTCCCAGCCTGCGCCTGCGCAAGGCGCTGGAGGGCCAGGCGCCGGGCTCCCGACTGATTCTGCTGGCCACGGACGCCATGGCGCGGATCGACGTGCCCTTCCTGGTGCAGGAACTGGGCGGCCGCGTGGTTCAGATCGACGAGGCGGACGGCGTCCTGAGCTTTACTGTCGAGACTGGCGCCGCTCGGACAGGTTGACGATCGTGTCGGGCAGGGCGACCGGCTCGGGCGGGGTTGCGTTCCTTTCCCACTCGATCTCGAGCTCCGTGGCGAAGGCGCCGCCGTAGAAGACGGCGTTGACGTTCCACGACAGCCAGATCAGCAGCACCACCACGGCGCCGACCGAGCCGTAGGTCGCGCCCAGGTGGACGATCTGCTCGACGTAGATGGTGCACAGCCACGAGAAGAAGCTGGACATGACCGTGGCGACCAGGCCGCCGATGACCGCCGCCTTCCACGCGACGCGCTTGGCGTGCGCCATGGCGTAGCGATACAGCATGGTCAGCCCCAGCCACAGGCCGAGCGCGGGCCAAATGCCGTCCAGAGGCAAGGCCAGCCAACCGGCCGGCTGATCCACATAGGCGTGCTCCATCAGGCGCGAGGTCACGACGGCCCCGGATACGATGGTGAACAGCACGAAGGCCGCCAGGGCGACCAGGAAGGCCAGCATGTTGAACTTGAAGAAGCCGAGCGGGTTCGTCTCGTCATGAATCAGGTTCAGTCCGGCCAGCAAGGCCTTGAACCCCCGATGCGCCGCATAGGCGCCGATCACCAGGGCGATGGCGCTCTGGGCCGAGACCGTGCGCGCCGAGGCGTTCGCCAAACGGTCGATCTCGTTCAGGAACAGGGTGCGCGCCGCCGAGGGGATGACGTCAGCCAGGGCGGCGGCCTGCTCGCTGACCTGGCCGATGGTCAGGACCGCCTTGTAGAAGCCGATCAGGATGGCGATGGCCGGGAAGAGCGCCAGCAGGGCGAAGAAGGACACGCCGCCCGTGTAGAGCATGACATCGCGTCCCCAACTGCGGCTGAAGGCCCGGGTCGTCAGGCGCAGCCAGAGTCGGGGTTGGGCCGTGATCGGCGTGGAAAAGGTCAATCCGCAGTCTCGATCGTCAAAGAAGGGGGCGGATTAACCCCATTCGCCATGCGGTGAGAAGTCCCAATGTCGTCATTGGATGATCGACCTTGCCCATTGCGGGCCTCGTCGGCGCCGGTATCATGGCGGCGTCTGGCGCGGTCGCGGGGGCGAACCGGCCAGGCCAAGGAGACAATGTTTGGAATCTGATCCGCGCGTTCTGGTCGTCGCCGACGCCGACGATCAGCTGGGCTCCCTCTGCGAGGACATGGACCGATTGGGCTGGCGCACCGTCACCGCGCGCTCGCTCGACGCTGCGCTTCTGGCGGTGTCGGACCTGCCCGTCGACGCGGCCGTAGTCCAGCTGGGAAGCGTCCCCGAAAGCGGCCTGGAGCAACTGCGCCGCGCCGCCGCTCCGCGCTATCTGTCGATCCTGGGCCTGGGCGCCGCCTCGGAGGACGTGGCGGACGCGTGCGACCTCGTGGTCTCAACAGATCCTCATCCGTTGCAGATGGCGTTGCGACTGGAGCAGATGACGCGGGCCGCCGTGGCCGAAGAAGAGTTCATGTTGCGCCGGGCCACCTTTGCGGCGCACGGAGTCGATCTGCCGGAACCGGCCATGAACGACAGGCCGATGCAGGTGCTGACCGCGGGGGCGGCCGACCGCCGCTTTCTGGCCTTGTCGAACGCCCTGGCGGCGGCCGGCGCCGAGGCGGTGGCGGCGCCGACCCCCTATACGGCCTTTGATTATCTCCACGAGAGGGCCTTTGACGCCGCCGTGCTCTGGGGCGATCGGGATCATGCCCCTGCGCTGTCGATCGCGGCCGGTATGCGCCGTAACACGCGTCTCTATCACATCCCCCTGACCCTCTATCTGCGGGATGAGGGCGAGCCGGACCTGATCGACCTGTTCGAAAGAGGCTTTGCAGACGTCGCCGCCGCCGAGACCTCGGAAGAGGAGGCCGCCGAGCGGGTGCTGGCCCTGGCGCGCAATCATCGCCGGCGGCAGGGGTTGAGGCGCGCCCTGGACGCCATACGCGGGTCTGACTTGATGGACCCGGAGACCGGCCTGTTCAGCCGCGACCTGTTCGCCGCGCATCTGGCCCGGATCGCCAAGGGCGCAGGCGTGCGAAATCGTCGCCTGTCGGTCTGCGTCCTGCGCGTGCCGGACAATGAGACGATGGCGGCCGTGCGGAAGGGCGGTTGGCTGGAGCGGGCCATGCCTCAGATCGGCGCCATGGTTTCGCGACTGGTGCGCGTGGAGGATACGGCCGCACGCCTGTCATCGGAGACGTTCGCTCTGGCCCTACCAGCGACCGACCATGCGGCGGCGCGCCTGACGGCGGAGCGGATCGCGGCGGTGATCGCCTGCACAGCCTTTGACGCGGGGACGAACCGCTCGCCCTTCGTGGTCGAACTGGACGTCGGCGTGGCCGAGATGACGCCGGGCGAGTCGCCGGCGGCCTTGCTGGAGCGCGCTTCGATCCAGGTCCTGGCGGCCTAGGCGTCCGTCTCGTCTTCGAGCTTGTGGCCGTCCAGCATGGCGGAAGCGCGTTCGCGTTCAGCCTTGGTCGCGTCGCGTTCCGCGCGTGTGCGGCCGAAGGTCAGGCGGTTGGCTTCGGCCGTGCGCTTGGCCGCGGCCTTGTCGCGGGCCTTGCGCGCCTTGTTCAGGTTGACGATCTCGCCCATCAGACATGCCCGTCCGGGCTGTCCTTGGCCCAGGCGCGCTTCAGCGCCGGACGGGCGCCGATGCGCTGGACATAGGCGTCATAGGGCTCGCCCGCGGGCATGGCGGCGCGGAACCATTGCAGCAGGCTGCCGAACAGAATGTCGAGGGCGGAGAAGTCGCCCAGGATGAAGCCGCCGTCCTGGATCGCCGTACGCCAGCGCCGGTCCAGTTCGGCATAGGCGGCCTGCTGAGCCTGGTTCCAACTGGCGGGCGGACCGGACGTCAGAACCGTTTCCAGCACATTGTTGTAGAGGCCCAGCCACGACAGATATTCCGCCCGGCGCGGATCGGCCGGTCCCGGCGCCAGTCCCGCCTCGGGGTGCCGATCGGTCAGGAAGAGGAAGATCAGCACCGATTCGATCAGCACCTGACCGTCGACCTCGAGCGCCGGAGCCTGTTTCAGCGGATGCGGATTGGCGGGGTCGGTTCGTCCGTGGCCGTCGCGTCGCAGGATGTCGACGTAATGGACGCGGTAGTCGGCGCCCAGCTCTTCCAGCAGCCACAGAAGACGCGTCGAGCGGGACTGCGGCGCGTGGTGGACGATCATCGACATTGTGAACTCCGTGGACGGCCTTGCGATGAACTCATGACCGGCGGGCTCGTTCTCATGAGGTCCCGCACAGCCATGGAGAAGACCATGATAAACGCCTCGATGATCAAGGAACATCAGGAAGTCGTCGGTTCCGACGGCGCCCATGTCGGCCGTGTCGATCACGTGATGGGCGACCAGATCGAGCTCGCCAAGCTGGACCTGGGTTCAGGCCTCAAGCACCACATGATTCCGGTCAGCTGGGTGTCTCGCGTGGACGAACATGTCCATTTGAGCCTGAGCAAGGACGAAGCCAAGGCGCGCTGGACCGAGAAGCACTAGCGTCGCCTTACCGCGATTTCATCCCAGGCCCCGCTGCAATCAGCGGGGCCTTTCGCCATATGAAGGGAAGAGCAACGCAAAGGGGCGATTGATTTGATCCGACTGATCCTGAACCTGCTATGGTTCTTCCTGGGCGGCTTCGCCTCAGGTCTGGCTTGGCTGTTCGGCGGGCTGCTGCTGGCGCTGACCGTAGTCGGCCTGCCGTGGGCTTTTTCGGCGTGGCGGATCGCCAGCTATTCCTTCTGGCCGTTCGGGCGAGAGATCGTCTGGCGCGACCCGAACCCGGCCGATCTGGGCGCAGGCTGCCTGGGCGTCGGGCTGAACGTGATCTGGCTGGTGCTGGCGGGTTGGTACATCGCCCTGGCGCATATCCTCATCGCCGTGCCGCAATTCGTCAGCCTGATCGGCATTCCCTTCGCGCTGAAGAATGTCGAACTGGCCAAACTGTCGCTGGCGCCGGTGGGGCGGACCATCCGGGACAAGGGCTGAAGCATGAAAAACGCCGGCCGGGGCGAACCCGGCCGGCGTCTTCACGTCTGATGATAAGCGCGGCTTACTGTGGTGCGATCATCTTTTCGGGACGGACGTATTCGTCGAACTCGGCGTCGGTCAGATAACCGCCGCCGACGGCTTCCTGGCGCAGGGTGGTGCCGTTCTTGTGCGCCGTCTTGGCGATCTTGGCGCAGGTGTCATAGCCCAGCTTGGCGTTCAGGGCGGTGACCAGCATCAGGCTGTTTTCCAGGCCGTGCTTGATGTTGTCCTCGCGCGGCTCGATGCCGACGACGCAGTTGTCGGTGAAGCTGATGGCCGCATCGGCGACCAGACGCACCGATTGCAGGAAGTTGTAGGCCATCACCGGGTTGTAGACGTTCAGTTCGAAGTGGCCCTGCGAGATCGGCGAACGACAGGGCGGCGTTGTTGCCGAACACCTGGACGCAGACCTGGGTCAGGGCTTCGCTCTGGGTCGGGTTGACCTTGCCCGGCATGATCGACGAGCCCGGCTCGTTCTCCGGCAGCGACAGTTCGCCCAGACCAGCGCGCGGGCCCGAGCCCAGGAAGCGGATGTCGTTGGCGATCTTGAACAGCGACGCGGCGACCGTGTTGATCGCGCCGTGGGTGAAGACCATCGCGTCGTGGGCGGCCAGGGCCTCGAACTTGTTCGGCGCCGTGGTGAAGGGCAGGCCGGTGATGCCCGCGATCTGGGCCGCGACCTTTTCAGCGAAGCCGATCGGCGCGTTAAGGCCGGTGCCGACGGCGGTGCCGCCCTGGGCCAGCTCCATCAGGCGCGGCAGGGTCAGTTCGATGCGCTCGATGCCCATGGCCACCTGATGGGCGTAACCGCCGAATTCCTGGCCCAGCGTCAGGGGGGTGGCGTCCTGAGTGTGGGTGCGGCCGATCTTGATGATGTGGGCCCAGGCCTTGGCCTTGGCGTCCAGGGCGGCGTGCAGGTGTTTCAGCGCCGGGATCAGGTCGTTGACCACCTGCTCGGCGCAGGCGACGTGCATGGCCGTCGGATAGGTGTCGTTCGACGACTGGCTCATGTTGACGTGGTCGTTGGGGTGGACCGGCTTCTTGGAGCCCATCTCGCCGCCCAGAATCTCGATGGCGCGGTTCGAGATCACCTCATTGGCGTTCATGTTCGACTGGGTGCCCGAACCCGTCTGCCAGACGACCAGCGGGAAGTGGTCGTTCAGCTTGCCTTCGATCACTTCATTGGCGGCGGCGATGATGGCGTCGGCCAGCTTGGCGTCCAGCTTGCCCAGGTCGCGGTTGGTCTCGGCGGCGGCGCGCTTGACGATGCCCAGGGCGCGCACGACCGGCAGGGGCTGCTTCTCCCAACCGATCTTGAAGTTGCCGAGCGAGCGCTGAGCTTGCGCGCCCCAATAGCGATCAGCGGCGACCTCGATGGGGCCGAAGGTGTCGGTTTCGATACGAACGTTGCTCATGTGCGCGGGACTCGTCTCTCAGGCGTGGCGGGAAGATGCCGGGCGGTGTAGCACGCAGGCGCGGCGGAGCAAGGCGAGCCGCTGATCACGAAAGGCGGACGGCGCGTGGACGGCTGGATCGGAACCGGAAAGGTCAGGGCGCGCGAGCAGGGCGAGGCGGTCGAGATCACCATCGACGGCCTGACCACCCAGGCCAAATACTACAAGCCGCTGGTCTATGAGTTCATGCGCAAGGAGTGGACGTCGCGGCCATCGTGGGGCGACTACGTCGTCGAGATCGTGATGGAGCACGTCGGCGACCCGCCGTGGATGGATCTGGACAACCTGGCCAAGGCCCTGCTGGACGCCATCAAGGGCTATCTGTTTCACGACGACAGCCAGGTCGCCCGTCTGTTGGTCGAGCGCCGCGAAGGCGAGCGCGAGAGGATCACTATTCGCGTATTTCCCAGAGGGTGACGAAAATAGGGGCCGCGCTGGGCGCGACCCCTATCTGGGAACTCGGATCACACGAGACGGATCAGGCCTCTGCGTTCGAAATCATCGTCTGGACGTCCTTCGGCTTGGTGATGTTCGAGCCGGGGGTCTTGTAGGTCGTCAGCTTGCCGCCTTCCCACAGGCCGACTTCCAGCGCCTTGGCCGCCGGGTCGATCAGCAGATAGGCCGCGTTGACGCCGCCCTCATGCTGTTTGTTGCCCGAGGTGAACAGGACGGGGCCGTCCTTCTGTAGCGGCGCCTGGGTCTGCATGTTGGTGGCCAGAACGTCGAATTTGGCGCCCAGCAGCGTCTTAAGGTCGGCTGTGATCGCGCTGTCTTCCAGCAGTTTGGTCTCGTTCGGATATTTTCCGACCTGGGCGTTCAGGGCGCTCCAGTCCGATACGGCGGCGTTGGTCGGCGCGGGGGCGATTTCGACCGGGTCGGCGGGCGTCTCGGCGGGCGACGTCGCTTCCGGCTGGTTGCAGGCGGCCAGCGTCAGAGCGGCGACGGATATGAGAGACAGGCGCATCACAACGACCTCGCTTGGATGGGGAGGTCACGGCAATGCTTGCCCGCCGACAAAGGTTGCGCCTCCTCAAACGGGGCGGCGTTATTTTTTGCGGAATTGATCCAGGGACACGACCTTCGGCCCATCGTCGTCCGAGGGTGGAGGCGGGGCGGCGTCCGGGTCCCGCGCGGGCGGCGACAGGGGCGCGATCTCGGCCTCGACGATTTCCGGCTCGTCGAACTGCAGCAGGAACTGCACGCTGGGGTCGTAGAAGCGGACCACGGCGCTATAGGGAACGGTCAGCACCTTGGGCGCGCCGCCGAACTTCAGCATCACCGAGAACAGGTCGGGCTCGACCGCCAGATCCCAATACTGGTGCTGCAGCACCACCGTCATCTCGTCCGGGTATTTGGCCAGGACGTCCGGCGGAACGCTGACGCCGGTCCCGCGGGTCTTGAAGGTGATGTAGAAGTGGTGGGCGCCGGGAATGCCCTCAGGCTCGGCCGCGCGCTCCAGCGCAAGGCGGATCACGCCGCGCAGGGCGTCCTGGGCGAGTTGCTCGTAATGCATCTCGTCGACAGGGGGAGTTTGATCCGTCATCGGCGCCTCAGAAAAGGGGAACACGCGACTGTTACCCGTCCAGGGCGAGCGACGGAAGACACAAGAGTCGCAGTCGGCACAGGAATTTCGATGTCGGGATGAAGCGCCGGGATTCTGTTGCCAGGCTCCCGACAGGCCCCGCCTAAGGATCTGAACCCCTAGGAGTTTAAGTTCGAAATCAACCGAACCGCATTACGCGGCGAGGCGGACTTCTCCAGCGAAGTTATCGTTCGCAGTTAGATAATGGCCCGATACGGTGGGCCAGGACGAGCGAAAGCAATCCTCTTTACACGTCCGTCGATGCTAGTCGGCCCCATGCTGCCTCCGCCGATAACGCGGGGAAGAAGTTGGTGGAGCCGCCGGGAATCGCACCCGGGTCCGGTCCGCTTATTACAGGCGCGTTTATCGCCATAGCTCGGGCGAACCCGAGCAGGTTCAATATAGGTCCTTGCGAGCGCCTATCCAAGAGGGAAGTCGGCGGCGGGAATGATTGACACCGGTGGACAATATCAGGAGCATGAACCGGAGGGGAGATGTGGCATGGGCGATATCACGCGCAGACGACTGGGGCTGGGGCTTGGCGCCGCCGGGGTCGGCGGCGGCCTGGCGGCTGCAACCGCCGCTAAGGCGGAGCCCCAGACGGAAGGCTCGGCCATTGTCCGCTCAGGCTTCATCTATGAGCAGGCGCCCTATCCGGAATGCCACGCCTCGACCATCGTGGAGACGTCCGACGGCGTCATGGCGGCTGCCTGGTTTGGAGGCACGCATGAGAAGCATCCGGATGTCTGCATCTGGTTCGCTCGCCTTGAAGGAGGGCGCTGGACCGAGGGCGCGCGCGTGGCGGACGGCGTGCAGGACGACGGGACGCGTCACCCCACTTGGAACCCAGTCCTGTTTCAGCCGCCGCAGGGCGACCTGATCCTGTTCTACAAGGTCGGACCCGATCCGTTTTCCTGGTGGGGCATGGTCATCACGTCGCCGGATGGCGGGCGCACATGGTCGCCGCCGCGCCGGTTGCCGGAAGGCGTTCTCGGGCCGATCAAGAACAAGCCGATCATTCTGGCGGATGGAACCTGGCTTTCGCCGTCCAGCACTGAGGCGGGCGAAGGCATGGGCTCGGCGTCCGGGGCGGATTGGCGACTCCATTTTGAAATCAGCACGGATCAGGGGCGCAACTGGGCTTTGACCGACCCGGTCTCGTCGCCCCTGAATATCGACGCCATCCAGCCCAGCGTCCTGGTCCATCCAAACGGCGCGCTGCAGGCCGTGGCGCGTGCGCGTCAGGGAGCCTTGGCGGCCAGTTGGTCGCATGATGGCGGGCGGACATGGAGCCCCATCGGCGCGGTCGATCTGCCTAATCCCAATTCGGGTACGGACGCTTCCACCCTGGCGGATGGACGCCATGTGATCATCTATAACCACGCCGCCCATGACCCGGATCGGCCGGGAAGAGGCCCGCGCTATCCCCTCAATGTCGGCCTCTCGGAAGACGGTCTATCGTGGCGAAAGGTCTTGACGCTGGAAACCCAGCCTTTGCCGCATGGCTATGCCTATCCGGCGGTGTTTCAGGCGTCGGACGGGCTGATCCATGTCACCTATACCCATGATCGGACCCGAATCCGGCATGTGGTCCTGGACCCGTTACGGCTGACCTAGGTCAGGCGCCGCCAACCGGGAGTCTGGTTGCGGAACCAGGTCAACTGGCGCTTGGCGTAGTTGCGGGTGGACTGCTTCACGGCTGTCACCGCGTCGTCCAGAGATAGCTCCCCCGTCAGATGCGCCGCCAGTTCGCGTACGCCGACGGCCTTCATGGCGGGTAGGCCAGGGTCCAGTTTTCGGGCGGTTAGGGCGTGAACCTCGTCCAGCGCGCCATGCGCCATCATCGCATCCACGCGCATGTCGCAGGAAGCGTACAGCCGGTCGCGGGGCGGCTCCACCACGACAGCATCGTAAGTGCCTGGCGGAAGCAGCGGCTGTGTCTCTCCTTTCCAGGCGCTGAGCGCGCGGCCGCTGGCGCGATGCACGCTCAGCGCTCGGACGAGGCGTTGTCTGTCGCCGGGAAAGATCGCAGCTTCAGCGGCGGGGTCGATCTCGACCAACCGGCGGCGGAAGGGGGCCTCGCCCTCGGAGTCGAACTCGGCCTGAACAGCGTCGCGGATCTCGATCGGGACCGGCGGGATTTCGGCCAGCCCCCTGGTCAGAGCGTTGAAGTAGAGGCCCGTGCCCCCAACCAGCAGGGCGGAGCGACCCTGAGGCGCCAGCTCGGCCAGCACGTCCATGACCGCCCGGCTCCAACGACCGACGGACCAAGCGTCAGCGGCGTCGGCGACGCCATAGAGGCGGTGCGGGATTTCAGCCTCGTCTTCTATCGAAGGTCGGGCGCTCAGCACGCACAGGTCGGCGTAGAGTTGCTGGCTGTCGGCGTTGATGATGACGGCGTTCGTTTCGCGCGCGCTCTCCATCGCCAGGCGCGACTTGCCCGAAGCGGTGGGGCCGGCGATCAGGGTGACGAGAGGCTGGGACAAAGGATCAACTCGCGAACGGACGCTTAGGGCGATAGAACGCCCGTCATCGGTCCGGCAAGTCCGTCGGGCCATGAAGGAGTCTCCATCGTGACCGACCGCGCCGCCGTCCTCGCCGCACTCGACGCCGTGACCGATCCGAAATCGGGTCAGGGACTGGCGGCCGCCGGGCTGGTGCAGGGACTGGTCGTGGCTGAAGGCCGCGCGGGCTTCGTACTGGAGGTTCCGGCCAAGGAGACAGCGCTCTACGCCCCCGTCCGTGACGCGGCAGAGGCGGTGCTGAAGGCCCTGCCGGGCGTGGAGCGGGTGTCCGTCGTCCTGACCGCCGAGGCCGTGGCTGCGCCGCCCCGCCGCACGGCGGGTCTGTCGAAGGCCGCGACCGATCAGGGGCGGCCCAAGGCGCCGGTCCCGACCGATCGCCCCGCCCATGTGAAGCGCGTCCTGGCCGTGGCCAGCGGCAAGGGCGGCGTCGGCAAGTCGACGGTCTCCGTCAATCTGGCGGCGGCCCTGGCGGCTCGCGGTCTGTCGGTCGGCGTGCTGGATGCGGATGTCTATGGGCCGTCGCTGCCGACCATGCTGGGGATCTCAGGGCAGCCCGCCTATGAAGACGGCGCCATGGTTCCGCATGTGGCGCATGGATTGAAGGCCATGTCCGTCGGCCTGTTGACCAAGGCCGAGGACGCCATGATCTGGCGTGGGCCGATGGCGTCTCAGGCCATCAATCAGATGCTGACCCAGACGCGTTGGGGGACGGAAGAGGAGCCGCTGGACGTTCTGGTCGTCGACCTGCCGCCCGGCACCGGCGACGTGCAACTCACGTTGATCCAGAAAACGCCGCTGGATGGGGCTGTAATTGTTTCGACGCCGCAGGAAGTCGCTCTGGCGGACGCGCGCCGCGCGCACATCTTGTTCGCCAAGGTCGACGTGCCGACCCTGGGTTTGATCGAGAACATGAGCGGCGAGGTGTTTGGAACCGGCGGCGTCCAGGCTGAGGCCGAGCGTCTTGGCGCGCCCTATCTGGGCGACCTCCCGTTAGACGGGGCGTTGCGTCGCGCGGGCGACGCGGGGCGGCCTTTGGTCGCCGTTGACCCGCAGCACCCGGCGTCCGAGCGTTTCCATCACATCGCCGCGCAGGTTGCCGCGGCGTTGGGCCTCTGAGGGAGGGCGTCATGGCTGAACAGGAAAAGTCCGTCATCGTCTGCGGCATCGACGGCAGCGCGCATGCTGAAACGGCGGTGCGCCAGGCGGCGCGACTGGCCAGGGCGAATGACGCCAGGCTGGCCCTGGTGGCGGTCAATCCGCTCAGTTCGGCCAGCGGCCATCCCGACATCCGGGCCTGGAAGGCCGAGGAACAGGACGCCATTCTGGTGCGCGCGATGGCCGAGGCGCGGCGTCACTGCAAGGCGGTTGAAGCGGTGACGACGGAAGGCCACGACGTCGCTGACGCCCTGATCGCGGCGGCGGGCGCTCTGGGCGCGGACCACATCGTCGTGGGTACGGGAGACCGCAAGGGTCTGGTCAACTGGCTGATGGGCTCGACGGCCAAGGCCGTAGCCGCCCGCGCGCCCGTCAGCGTGACAATCGCCCGCTAGGCGGGTTCGACCACCACGGCGGTGCCGTACGCCAGAACCTCGGTCACGCCGGGCATGATCTCGTTGGCGTCATAGCGCATGGCCAGGATGGCGTTGGCGCCCATCTCGCGCGCATGGGCGATCAGGTCGTCATAGGCTTCCTGACGGGCGGCCTCGGCCAGTTTGACATAGGCGCCGACCTTGCCGCCGATCATCGACTGCACCCCGCCGATGGCGTCGGAGATGACGTTGCGCGAACGCACGGTGATGCCGCGCACCACGCCCAGTTGGCGCACGATACGGTAGCCGGCCAGGTCGTTGGTGGTCGCGACGATCATGGAAATCTCCTCGGCTCAGCGGCGGTCCAGAACGGTGAAGGCGAAGGCGTGGTCGTCCTTCTCGCCCGCCTCGTGGGCTTCAAACGCCGTGCGGACAAAGGCGGTTTCGTCAAAGGGCGGGAAGACGGCGTCGCCTTCAGGCTCGGCTTCGACCTCGGTGATATACAGGCGTTTGGCGCGGGGCAGGGCGGCGGCGAAGATCGCCGTGCCGCCGATGACGCAAACCTCGTCGACGCCATCCTCTGCGGCCTGTTCGCGGGCGATGGAAAGCGCCTCGTCCAGGTTGGAACAGACCACGGCGCCCTTGGCCAGGCCTGACTCGGCGTAGGATTCATCCTTGGTCAGGATGATGTTCAAACGGCCAGGCAGGGGTTTCAGCGGCAGACTTTCCCAGGTCTTGCGACCCATGATGCAGGGTTTGCTGATGGTGACGGCCTTGAAGCGCTGCAGGTCCGAGCGCAGACGCCAGGGCAGGTCGCCGTCTCGACCGATGACGCCGTTCCTGGCGCGAGCGACGACGAGGGCGATGGTGGGAACAGCCAAGCTGATTGTCCGTTGTTGCGGGAACGTCGCCTTCAAATGCCCTCGGAGCCCCGTGTGAACAAGTACGCCAAGCCCCTGATCGTCGGATTCATCGTCCTGCTGGTCGTTTCCTTTGTCGTCGGCTTCCTGGGCGGAGCGGTCGGGGCGGATCTGGGGGTGTTGCCGATGATGGCGGGCCTGTTCGCGGGCGCCTTCACGGCCTACATCATGGCCAACCTTGCGGGGAACCGGGCCGGCGTCGCCGCATCCGACGCCGAACGCGCCGAGATCGCCAGCCTGACGCCGCCGTCGGGCAAGGCTCTGGTCATCGTCTACCGCGAAGGGTTTGTGGCTATGGCGGCGGGAATGAACCTGGCGCTTGACCGCAGGGAGTTCGCCCAGATCAAGGGCGGCAAGTTCACCGCTATTGCGGTGGATCCGGGCGAGCATGAACTGTCGGCCGGCTTCGGCGGTCTGGCGGGGCCGCAGAACAACGCCGCGACCGTCAGCTTCGTGGCGCGTGAAGGCATGGTCTTCGCCTATCGGGCCACGGTGTCGATGGGCGCGGTCAAGAACAGCGTGGTGCTCGTGCCCGCGCCCGAAGACAAGGATGCGCTCAGCGCCCGGCTGGCGCGGATGCCGATGACAGCGCCGGACAGCGCCGTCTCGACCTGATCAGGCGTCCGGCTCGAGCAGTTTCAGGCGGAAGAACAAGCCGCCGATCACGGCGCCGATCGCGGGTGCGACGAAGAAGACCCAGACCTGGCTCAGCGCCTGTCCGCCTGCCAACAGCGCCGGGCCGAAGCTGCGGGCCGGGTTGACCGACACGCCCGTCACCTGGATGCCGACGATGTGGATGACCGCCAGGGTGATGCCGATGGCCACGCCCGCGAAGGCGCCGTGACCCTTGGCGCCGGTCACGCCCAGGATGGCGATCAGGAAGATGGCGGTCGCCACGATCTCGAACGTCAGCGCCGCCTGCAGGCCGTACCCGCCCGGCGATCCCGCATCGAAGCCGTTCTGGCCCAGATTGGCGAAACCCGTCTTGGCGATCGCGCCCAGAATGGCCGCGGCGATGATCGCGCCGATGAATTGGGCGATCCAATAGAGGATCATGTCTTTCGCGCTCATCCGTCCTGCGGCGAAGACGCCGAGGCTGACGGCCGGGTTAATGTGACACCCTGAGATGGGGCCTATGCCGTAGGCCATGGCGATGAGGGCGAAGCCGAAGGCCAGGGCGATGCCCAACTGCCCCACGTGATCGAATCCGCCCAGCACGGCTGCGCCGCACCCGAAAAGCACCAGAACCAGCGTGCCGACCAGTTCGGCGGCGAACTTCTTGACCATGGAACCCTCCCGTTTCCTGTCACCGCTTCGAAGCGGATCGACGGAGGGTGCGCTCGAATCGACAGGTTCGCCAGTCGCCGTTACTCGAGTTTACGTTTCGGCCTTCAGCCAGCGCAGCCACTTGCGCTCCATCGCAGCGTTCAGGTCCACGCCGGCCCGGTCGCAATAGATCAGCAGCATGCCCAGGACGTCCGCAGCCTCATCGGCCAGAGCCTGGGCGTTGGCGGCGCCGCGTGCGCGGGAGGTCAGGCGCAGGTGCTCGGCGGTCAGTTCGCCCAGTTCCTCCTGCAACTTCAGCAAGGCCCAGTCGCGGTCACGGTCGATGGCGTGCTCACGCGCATAGATGTCGGAGATGCGGAGGACGTCCGCCTGAAGTTCGGAGAGTTTCATGAAAAGGCGCTGCGTCAGACCGCGACGGCGGCCTTGATGTGCGGCCAGGATTGATAGTCGTTCACCACGAAATCGGACAGTTCGAAGCCGAACAGATCGTCCTTGTCCGCCACCGTCAGGGTGGGCAGGGGCAGGGGGGCGCGGCTCAGTTGCAGCTCGGCCTGCTCCAGGTGGTTCAGATACAGGTGGGCGTCGCCGAAGGTGTGGACGAAGTCGCCCGGCTCCAGCCCCACGACCCTGGCCAGCATGTGCGTGAGCAGGGCGTAGGAGGCGATGTTGAACGGCACGCCCAGGAAGACGTCCGCCGAGCGTTGATATAGCTGGCAGCTCAGCTTTCCGTCGGCGACGAAGAATTGAAACAGGCAGTGACAGGGCGGCAGAGCCATGTCGTCGACATCGGCCGGATTCCAGGCGCTGACGATGTGGCGACGGCTGTTGGGATTAGTTTTCAGGCCGTGGACCAACTTCTGGATCTGGTCGATGCTCGCGCCGTTCGGGGCGGCCCAGGAGCGCCACTGCTTGCCGTAGACGGGACCCAGGTCGCCGTTCGTATCGGCCCATTCATCCCAGATGCTGACGCCGTTGTCCTTCAGCCAGGCGATGTTGGTCTCGCCGCGCAGGAACCACAGCAGCTCGATGAAGATCGACCGCGTGTGCAGTTTCTTCGTCGTCAGCAGGGGGAAGCCCTTGGACAGGTCGAAGCGCATCTGACGGCCGAAGACGCCCAGCGTTCCCGTGCCGGTGCGGTCGTCGCGTCGCACGCCGTTGTCGAGGATATCCCGCAACAGATTCAGATACTGCCATTCGGGATGATCGGCGGGGACGGCCGCCGTGCGGGCTTCAAGATCGGCGAGGGCAGCTTGGGCGTTCATGATTCGCATTGTGCATGAAATGCACACGTTGAAACGGCACGAAGAGGCCTGACCTGTGGGCGAAATGATCACAAATAGGTACGCCCGCCATGGAACTCTGGCGGGCGTACAATCAAGCTATTGATTTAGGATCAGGTTCCGGGCGCGAGGCGTTCGTTCTGGACCCAGCCGACGTTGTCGTTGTCGTCCATCACCTCCCACCAAGCGCCGTCCCGGTTGCCGGTCGGATAGAGGCGCAGGCCGACCGGAAGGGCGCGCACGACCGAGCCGCCGTTGGGCGTCGAGCGTAGGGTCGCCGCCTGCTGGACGGTATAGGTCTGGATCGGGGCCTCCTGGGCCGCCGAGCCGCCCTCCAGGCCGCCCATCTGGGTCACCATGTCGGTGTAGGCCTGGATGAACGACTGGGCCACGATGCGGCCGATCTCGGTGTTTTCATAGCTGCCGCCGCCCAGGGCGCCTGCGCCGAATCCGCCCGCGCCCAGGCCCCAGCTCATGTCGCGTTTGGAGGCGTAGCCTTCGGTGACCAGCTGGGTTTCCGAAGTGCGGACATTGGTCAGCGACAGGACGGTGTTGGCTTCCATGTTGCGCGTGCGCAGGCCGCCGACGATCGCGCCGGCGCGGCCGCCGAGCGCTGCGCCGGCCAGCCCCGCCAGGGCGTTGCCGCCGGAGTTGGCGTTCTGGCTGGCGATCTCGCCGACGAGGACGTAATCCGCCGCCCGGACCTGGCCGCCGCCCACATTGGAGCCGCGCTGAAGGTCGCCGCCCGAAGCCAATTCGCGTTCGCGTTGAGCCACGCTCATGCCCGTGCCGCGATCGACCAGGGTGAAGCAGCCCGAACGCTGGATCACAACGCGCAGCAGGCTTTGCGGCGGCGACAATTGGAGTTCGCGCCAGTAATCGGACTGCCCGTCTGCGATGGTGATCGAGCCCAGGCTGGCGCTGCAGCGCGGAATCTGGGCCATTTGCGCATCCTGGGTGCGCTGGGCTCCGCTGCGGCGGGCCTGGGCTTCGGCCGGCGCGGCGACGGTGAGGGCGGTAGAGGCCGCCAGGGCGGCGACGGTCAGTGCAGCGAGTTTCATATAATCCCCCGTTCTTCGAGAACGGGCGGATATATCCCAGCTTTGTGATCCTCCCAAGACGCCGCGCTGATCGACCTCAGCCCTTGAAGCCGTCGGAGCGCAGGAACTCGGCCTCGTCCTCGCTCGTGGGCCGGGCCAGGCAGGCGTTTCGGTGAGGAAAGCGGCCGAAGCGAGCGATGATGTCGCGATGGATGATGGCGAATCGGTAGGTCTCAGCCTCCGTTTCCGGGTTCAGCAGGGTCAACAACTGCTCCTGATCATCCAGCGTTTCGGAGTGCATCAGCGGCATCAGCATGAAGGCGCGCAGCTCCGGATCGATCTTGCGGTCGTGACCTCGCTGGACCACTTCCTTTGAAAACCCGAGCGCCAAAGGATCGGTCGCGAACATATGGGCCGTGTCGCGAAACGCGTTTCGCGGCAGTTGGTCCAACAGGATGATCAAGGCCAAGGCGGCCTCAGGAGTCTCGATCCAATGATCCAGTTTGCGTCGTGCCGCGGCGTAGTGGCTGTCGCAGCAGCGGTCGGTGAAGGCGCGATCGAAGACGGCGTCCTTGGCGAACCATTTTTCAGGACCGGCGTCGGTCCAGAATTCGATGACTTCGGCGGGGGTGAGCAGTTGGGTCATGACCCAAGCCTAGCAGCGACACGTCAAAAAGCACGGACCGAGCCGTGTCGCCTATCTTCACAATGTAAGGAAAGATGGTCGGAGTGGCAGGATTCGAACCTGCGACCCCCGCGTCCCGAACGCGGTGCTCTACCAGACTGAGCCACACTCCGACTTTCGCAAATCATGCGACCCGTGGGCCGCCATCTGCGTCGAGGAGGGGGCTTATAGCCATGCCGACCGCCCCCCGCAAGCGGGTAAATGAGCCTCCCGAAAAAAGTCTCGGGTCGATGAAATTTCTTTCGTTTTCAGGTGTTGCATCCCCCGAAACCTTGGCGTAGATGACCGCTCCTCGCCGCGACGCACTGCGGCGGCGGGAACGCCGGACCGCTGGGGAATGGTGTAATGGTAACACTACGGTTTTTGGTACCGTCATTCTAGGTTCGAGTCCTAGTTCCCCAGCCACCGTTTTCCGGCGCAGGAGGCGGTCGGGTCCAGCGGCGAACGCATCGGCTATGACGCCCTGCTGTTGGCGACGGGAGCGGAACCGATCCGACTGAAAGGGCCGGACTTCGAGCGGAACAGTGTTTACGTCCTGCGCTCGCTGGCCGACGCCCGGGCCATCATCGCGGCGGCGCATCATGCTCATCGCGTCGTGATCGTCGGGGCAAGCTTCATCGGACTGGAGGCCGCCGCATCGTTGCGAGCGCGGGGGCTGGAGGTGCATGTCGTCGCTCCGGAAACGACGCCGCTGGAACGCGTCATGGGGCAGGGGCTCGGCGCCTTCGTGCGGAACCTGCATGAACAACAGGGCGTGCGTTTTCACCTGGACGCCACGGCCGTGGCCTTTGACGGCGACAGGGTGACCCTGGCCGACGGGACGCGTCTGGATGCGGATTTCGTGGTGCTGGGGGTCGGCGTGCGGCCTCGGCTGCAACTGGCGATCGACGCCGGGCTGGCGGTCGACGGCGGGGTGATCGTCGATCGGACGATGCGCGCCAGCCATCCCGGGGTCTACGCCGCCGGGGACATCGCTCGCTATCCCGGGCGAGTCGCCGGCGAGGCCTGGCGCATCGAACACTGGGTCGTGGCCGAGCGTCAGGGGCAGGTCGCCGCCCTGAACATGCTGGGCGAGCCGACGGAGTTCATTGACGCTCCCTTCTTCTGGAGCCAGCACTACGATCAGGCGATCCGCTACGTCGGCCACGCGCAAGCCTGGGACGCCATTCGCCTCGACGGCTCAATCGAGAACGCGGACGCCACCGTCCGTTTCGAAGCCGGCGACCGTCTGCTCGCCGCCGCCACGCTCGGCCGTGATCTGGAGAGTTTGCGGATCGGCGAGGAGCTGAGAGGCTGACGATGGCGATCTTGGGGATGGGCCGTGTCGGCGCGGATTGAAGATTACGCGCTGATCGGAGACTGCGAGACCGGAGCCTTGGTCTCAAGAACCGGCTCTGTGGATTGGCTGTGCTGGCCGCGCTTCGATTCTGGGGCCTGTTTCGCCGCGCTGTTGGGCGAGCCTCGCCACGGTCGATGGAAGATCGCGCCGACCGACCCGACGGCGCGGGTCACGCGCCGCTACGAGCCCGACACCCTGATCCTGGAAACGACGTTCGAGACCGAGACGGGAACGATCGCTCTCGTCGACTTCATGTCGTTACGCGGACGAGATTCGAACCTGATCCGCAGCGTCGTCGGCAAGACCGGGTTCGTCGAGATGGACATGGAGTTGATCCTTCGCTTCGGATACGGCGCGACGCTGCCCTGGGTGACCCGAGGCGATGACGGAGCCCTGAAGGCGGTCGCCGGTCCGGACATGGTCATCCTGCGCACGCCGGCGCCGATCCGCGGCGAAGGCCTGTCGACAGTGGCGCGCTTCACCATCAGCGCGGGCGAAACCATGCCTTTCGTCCTGACCTACGGCCCGTCTCATCGGCCGGTCCCCAGGGCCGTTGATCCCGAGGTCGCCCTGCAGGCCACGCGAAGCTTCTGGTCGCGCTGGGCGGCGCGCGGCAAGGTCAAAGGCCCCTATGCACAGCCTATCCAACGCTCGCTGCTGACGCTCAAGGCCCTGACCTATGCTCCGACCGGCGGATTGGTCGCGGCCCCGACGACCTCCCTGCCGGAGGCCTTGGGCGGGACGAGAAACTGGGACTATCGCTATTGCTGGATCCGTGACGCCACCCTGACCTTGCTGGCGCTGATGAACGCCGAGCATTTCACGGAAGCCCGAGCCTGGGTCCGATGGCTTCAGCGCGCTGTGGCCGGCGCACCCGACGAGATGCAGATCATGTACGGCCTCGCCGGAGAGCGGCGGCTGATGGAATGGGGCGCCGACTGGCTGCCGGGATATGAGGCCGCCGCGCCGGTTCGGATCGGCAATGCGGCGCACCAGCAGTTCCAGCTCGACGTCTACGGCGAGTTGATGGACGCCTTTCATCAAGCGCGACGCTGGGGCTTGGTCGAGGACAGCAGTTGGGCGTTGGAGCGCGCAGTGGTCGCTCACGTCGCCAAGGTCTGGGATCAGCCGGACGAAGGCATATGGGAGGTGCGCTCCGGGCCTCATGACTTCACCTTTTCCAAGATCATGGCCTGGGTCGTGATGGATCGGGCCGTCAGGGCGGTAGAGGATCATGGGCTCGACGGGCCGGTCGACGAATGGCGCGCTCTGCGCCAGACCATCAAGACGTCGGTGCTTCAGAATGGCTTAGACGCCGCGACCGGGGCGTTCAAACGCGCCTATGACGATCCCAGCCCTGACGCCAGCCTGTTGCTGATCGGCGATCTGGGCTTCGTAGCCCATGATGATCCGTGCTTCGCCGCTACGGTCGCCGCCGTCGAGCGAGAATTGCTGACGCCCGAGGGTTTCGTCAGGCGCTATGACAGCTTCCGCGTGCACGACGGCCTGCCGCCTGGCGAAGGGGCCTTTCTCCCTTGCAGTTTCTGGCTGGCCGACGCCTACGTCATGCTCGGCCGGATCGAGGACGCGAGGCGTCTGTTCGAGCGCCTGCTCGGGCTGTGCAACGATGTCGGCCTGTTGTCCGAGGAGTATGATACGGGGGCCGGGCGGCTGGTCGGCAATTTCCCGCAGGCCTTCTCACACGTCGGCCTGTTGAATACAGCTCAGAACCTGACGCGAAGCGCCAAGCCCAGTCTTCAGCGTGCGGGGCGGCGCACGGCGTCATGATCGTGGGGGCGTAGAGCCGGCGGGCAGGACGAACCGCCTGACCGCATGGGCGAACCCGTCGTTCTCATTGCTGTCGGTCACCACGTCGGCCTTTGCCTTGACCGCCTCGCTGGCGTTGCCCATGGCGATGGACAGGCCGCTCTTGCTGAACATCATCACATCCGTAGGCATGTCGCCGATGGCCGCGACCTGCTCGGGCGCGATGTTCAGTCGCCGGGCCAGGGCGAGCACGACGGCGCCCTTGTTGGCCTGAGGATGAGTCACGTCGAGGAAGTGCGGTTCCGAACGGGCCGCGCTGACTCGATCGCCAAGCCTATGGCGAACCGCCGTCTCGCAGCGGGCGACCAGAGGCAGGTCATCGGAGACGCCGACGATCTTCAGCGTCTGGCTCAGATCATCGTCGCTGAAGTCCCTCACGACCTTGGCGTCAAACTGCAGGATCCAGGCCTCGCGCGCCACATGCGGTCCATGAGGGTTGCGGACCAGCCAGTCTTTTTCCGTGTAGAGCCAGACGTCCAGCCCCTGATCGCGCAGCAGGTGTACGGTCGCCCTGGCCGTCTCGGCATCGATCGCATGACGCCGGATCACGGACAGATCAGGCCGCACGTAAAGCCCGCCATTGAAGCCGACCAGAACGCCCTGCAAGGCCAAGGGCCGGATCAGCATCCGCATGCCGCGCGGCGGCCGGGCGCTGGTCAACGCCAGGGCGATCCCGGCAGCGGCCAAGTCTCGCGACGCCTGCATCGCAGCCTCGGTCAGAACCTTTTCGCGTGTGACCAGGGTGCCGTCCACATCCGCCAGCAACAGGCGTATGTCCGGGCAGTCCTTCATGGTCGAGGCGACGGCGGCATGGGGTCGATCGCCTCGGCGCCTTCGATGTGGCCTCCAAAGCCGAAGCGCATGGCGGACAGCATGCGCTCGGCAAAGGTATGATCCTTGCGTGAACGGAAGCGCGCATAGAGGGCGGTGGACAGCACGTCCACCGGGACGGCTTCCTCGATGGCCGCCTCCACGGTCCAGCGACCCTCGCCGGAATCCTGGACGTATCCCGAATAGTCGCTGAGCTGGCCGTCCTTGACCAGGGCCGCTGCCCCCAGGTCGAGCAACCAGGAGGCGATGACGCTGCCCCGCCGCCACACCTCGGCGATCTCCGCCAGGTTCAAGGTGTAGCGCTCGTCTTCGGGAAGGTCTTCGGAGTTCTTGTTGCGCAGAATGTTGAAGCCTTCGGCATAGGCCTGCATCAGGCCGTACTCGATGCCGTTGTGCACCATCTTGACGAAGTGCCCGGCGCCCGTCGGGCCCGCATGGATATAGCCGCGCTCGGCCGTCGAGGGCTGGCCGTCGCGCCCTGGCGTGCGGGGGATGTGGCCGAAACCGGGGGCCAGGGCGGCGAAGATCGGATCGAGACGGGCGACGGTTTCCGGCGGGCCGCCGATCATCATGCTGTAGCCGCGATCCAGGCCCCAGATCCCGCCCGAAGTGCCGCAATCGACATAGGCCACGCCCTTGTCGGCCAGTGCCTTGGCCCGGCGAATGTCGTCCTTGTAGAAGCTGTTGCCGCCGTCGATGATGGCGTCGCCGGGCGCGAGCAGGTCGCGCAATTGCTGAACGGTGTCCTCAGTGGCCTGACCGGCGGGCAGCATCAGCCAGACCGCGCGGGGCTTCTGCAGCTTCTCGACCAGATTCGTTAGAGAGACGGCGGCCGTGGCGCCCTCGCTCGCCAGGATGTCGCGCGCCTTGGCGTCCAGGGCGTAGACGACGCAATCGTGACCTGCGGCCATCAGGCGACGGGTCATGGCGCCGCCCATGCGGCCCAGTCCGACCATGGCGATCTGCATGACGGCCTTCCTTCTCTACGAGCGGCGCGGATTTGCGAGATGGACGTCGCGCTGGCGGGCGAGGGCGGCGAACAGCTTGTCAAAGGCGTCGGTGAACTGGCGAACGCCGTCGACCACCAGTGCGTCGGTGACGGCCTGCATCGACACGCCGTGCTGCTCCAGGGTGATGAGCAGGGCGCGGGCCTCGTCCACGCCGCGCTCGATGGCGTCGGGAACGACGACCCCGTGATCGCGGAAGGCGTCCAGGGTCGCCGGCGGCAGGGTGTCGACGGTGTCGCGACCGATCACCGCCTCGGCATAAAGGGTGTCCTTGTAGGCCGGGTTCTTGGTGCTGGTGGACGCCCATAGCAGGCGCTGGGTCCGCGCGCCGGTGGCGGCCAGAGTCTGCCAGCGAGGACTGGAGAACAGGGCCTGGTAGCGATTGTAGGCTAGGGTGGCGCTGGCGATGGCCGCTTGGCCGCGCAGCCCGTCCGCCAGAGCCTTGTCCTCCAGCGCGTCCAGTCGCTTGTCGACTTCGGTGTCGATCCGGCTGAGGAAGAAGCTGGCCACGCTGGCGACGCGCGACAGGTCGCCGCCGGACTGTCGCCACTGTTCGAGGCCGGACACGTAGGTTTCGACCACCTGCTCATAGACCGCCAGGGAGAACAGCAGGGTGATGTTGATGTTCAAACCGCGCCCGGTCAGTTCGCGGATCGCCGGGATGCCCGCCGGGGTCGCCGGCACCTTGATCATGACATTGGGTCGGTCGATCGCCTGATGCAGACGCATGGCTTCGACGATGGTGGCCTGGGTGTCATCCGCCAGATAGGGCGAGCATTCCAGGCTGATGTAGCCGTCTCGCCCCTGCGTCCTGTCGAAGACCGGACGCAGGACCGCCGCCGCCGCCTGAATGTCGGCGATGGCCAGGTGTTCGTAGATCTCCGAAACGCTGTGGTCGCCCTTGGCCAGGAAGGCGCTGATCGCCTCGGCGTACTCGTCGGTTCCGGCGATGGCTTTCTCGAAAATCGAGGGGTTGGAGGTGACGCCCTTCAGGCCGTCGTCGTCGATCAGGGCCTTCAAGCCGCCGTCCTGGATCAGACTGCGCTTCAGATAGTCGAGCCAGATCGCCTGACCGCAGGCTTCGAGCTGTCGGAGCGGTGTCATAGGCCCTGTCCCTTTACTGTGATCAACTGAGCCTTGGCGGCTTCAAACACGGCGTCCGCCGTAAAGCCGAACCGGGCCATCAGATCGTCGGCCGGCGCCGAGGCGCCGAAACTTCTCATGCCGATCCGGGCGCCGGCGGACCCGACATAGCGGCCCCAACCGATCACCGCGCCGGCCTCGACCGAAACGCGCGCCATGACGCCGGGCGGCAGGACGCTGTCGCGATAGGCCAGGTCCTGTTGCTCGAACAGTTCCCAGGACGGCATGCTGACGACCCGAGCGGCGACGCCCTGTTGCGTCAGCCTCTTGAACGCCGCCACGCAGACGGCGACCTCGCTGCCGGCGCCGATCAGAATCACTTCCGGATCGTCGGCCCGAGCGTCCGCCATGACATAGGCGCCGCGCGCCAGCCCCTGGGCGGAGGCGTAGAGGGTGCGATCGAACGTCGGCAGGGCCTGGCGGCTGAGCACCAGACAGACGGGCTGATCCTTGAGGTTCCCGATGACGCGCCAGGCCTCCACGACTTCATTGGCGTCGGCGGGACGAAGCACGATCAGGTTCGGGATGGCGCGCAGGCCGACCAGTTGCTCAATGGACTGGTGGGTCGGCCCGTCTTCGCCCAGGCCGATGGAGTCGTGGGTATAGATGTAGATCACCGGCAGCCGCATCAGGGCGGCCAGGCGGATCGACGGCTTCATGTAGTCGGAGAAGATCAGGAAGCTGGAGCCGTAGGCGCGAAGTCCGGACAGGGCCATGCCGCTGAGCACGGCTCCCATGGCGTGCTCGCGAATCCCGAAATGCAGGTTGCGGCCAGCATAGGCGCCGACCTCGAAGTCGCCCGCCGCCTCGAATGTCAGATTGGTCTTGGTCGAGGGCGACAGGTCCGCCGAGCCGCCTACGAGCCAGGGATAGCGCGCGGCGACAGCGTTGAGCGCCTTGGCCGACGACGCTCGACTGGCCAGGCCCTTGGCGTCGGCGGGGAAGACGGGGAGGTCGGCGTCCCAGCCTCTCGGCGCCTCGCCCCTGGCCATCTGGTCCAACTGCGCCGCCAGATCGGGATGCTGGACGCGATAGGCGTCATAATTTTCCCGCCATGCCGTTCGCGCCGCTCGTCCGCGCCGGCCGACGCCTGCGTCGAAATGGGCGCGCACGCCGTCGGGAATCAGGAAATGCGCGTCTTCGGGCCAGCCGTAGCGACGCTTGGCCAGACGGACTTCTTCCTCGCCCAGGGGTTCGCCGTGCGCCGCGCGGGTGTCCTGCCTATGCGGCGCGCCATAGCCGATATGACTGTTGACGATGATCAGGGTCGGCGTGCTGTCGTGCTCGCGAAAGGCTTGCAAGGCCTCGGCCATGCGCTCGACGTCATTGGCGTCGCCGACGTGGAGCACGTTCCAGCCATAGGCCAGGAAGCGCGCCGCCACGTCCTCCGTGAACGTCAGGTCCGTGTGACCCTCGATGGTGATGGTGTTGCAGTCATAGATCCAGCAGAGGTTGCCCAGCATCAGATGACCGGCGATCGAGGCCGCCTCGCTGCTGACGCCCTCCATCAGGTCGCCGTCGCTGCACAGCACATAGACGTCATGGTCGAAGATGGTGAAGCCGGGCCGGTTGAAATGCGTGGACAGCCAGCGTTCGGCGATGGCCATGCCCACGCTGGTTCCGCAGCCCTGACCCAGCGGTCCAGTGGTCGTCTCCACTCCAGTCGTATGGCCGTATTCGGGATGGCCGGGACATCGGCTGTCCAGTTGCCGAAAGGCCTTGATGTCGTCGAGCGAGACGGACGGGGTGTCGAGGTGTTCGTGATCCGGGCCGCACTGTCGGACTCCGGTCAGATTCAGGATCGAATAGAGAAGCATCGAGGCGTGACCGTTGGACAGCACGAAGCGGTCGCGGTTCAGCCAGAGCGGGTCCGTGGGATCGTAACGCAGGACGCGCTGCCACAAGGTGTAGATGACCGGCGCCAGGGCCATCGGCGTGCCGGGATGTCCGGATTCCGCCTTCTGCACGGCGTCCATCGACAAGGTGCGTATGGTGTCGATGCAGAGCTGATCGATTGAAGCCGTGTTCGGCTTCAGCATCTCTTCGGCGGCGGTCATGACATCCTGTCTCGCTTGATTGCGATGCGGACGCCCCCGATCGAAACTCGCGAGGGAAGGCGAGGTTGCACCGTTCCCGGCCGATCGGATGAGAGCCGTGGGAACCTTTGGATGCGGCCTGCCGTTGGCCGACAGGCCGAGGGGATCGCCATGAGGCAAGGGCAGGAGACCGAGGATGGGCGATAGGGGAGCCGAACAATTCCGGGTCGGGGACCGAGTGAGCTGGAACTCGGAAGCCGGTCGCGTCAGCGGCACGATAATTCGGGTCCACACTCAGGACGTCGACTACAAGGGCCACATCCACCACGCCCGTCCGTCCGAACCTCAGTATGAGATCAAGAGCAGCAAGACAGATCACATCGCCCTTCATCGCGGCGCGGTCCTGACGCGCCTGAACGACTGACGCTGGGGATGGCCGAAGATTTCCGGCGGCCCTTTTTCACGATCGGCCATTCCACGCATTCCATCGAGGAAATGGCGGAGCTGCTTCGCGACGCCGGAGCTGAAATCGTCGTCGATGTCCGCAAGATGCCGCGCTCGCGCGCCAATCCGCAGTTCAATATCGACGTCCTGCCGCAGGCGTTGGAACCGTGGGGGATCGGCTATCGTCACCTCGCGGCGCTGGGCGGCCTGCGCGGGCGTGAACGTCAATGGTCTGCGTCGCCGAACACCCTGTGGCGCAACCGGAGTTTTCGGAACTACGCCGACTACGCCTTGACGGCTGCGTTCCGGCTCGGCCTGGCCGAACTGCTCGAGCTGGGTCGACGACGAACCTGCGCCGTCATGTGTTCGGAAGCGCTCTGGTGGCGATGTCACCGTCGGATCATCGCTGACTATCTGCTCGCCGACGGGGCCGAGGTCTTCCACATCATGGGGCCCGGCCAGACGACTGCCGCCAGGCCGACGCCCGGCGTCAGGCGGGTCGCCGACGGGTTGATCTATCAAGAGCCCGGCGACGATCATCAAGGAATGACCGAGGAGATCCTGACCTAATCCAGCGTTGTGCGCGAGCGCCACAGCGCCAGAGTCGAGACGATCAGGACAAACAGCCCCAGCGCCAACAGGTTCGGTCCCATGTCCGACAGGGTCTGCTGCTTGAGGAGGGCGCCGCGCACGATCCTCAGGAAATGCGTGATCGGCAGGACATTGCCGATGTACTGGGCCCAGACAGGCAGGCCGTAGAAGGGGAAGGCGAAACCCGACAGGAAGATCGACGGCATCATGTAGAAAAAGGACATCTGCATGGCCTGCAGCTGGCTCTTGGCCAGGGTCGAGATCAGATAGCCGAGCGCAAGATTGCCTAGGATGAACAGGCTGACCCCGAAGGTCAGGGCGATCCAGCCCGCCGCAGTCTGCGCCATGGGCACGCTGAACAGAACGCGAGCGACGACCAGGATGACGGCGGTCTGGACGATGCCGACCAGGACATAGGGCGTCAGCTTGCCGACCATGATCTCTATCGGCGTGGCTGGGGTGGAAAGCAGCGCCTCCATGGTGCCGCGCTCGCGTTCTCGGGTCACGGCCATGGCGGTCATCATCACCAGCGTCATGGACAGGATGACGCCCAGCAGGCCAGGCACGATGTTGTAGGCGGTGATGTTCTCAGGATTATAGAGACGGTGCGTCACCACCTCGAACGGCGGAGAGGTCGAGGGTCTGGCCGCAGCGCCGACCAACTGCCGATCAAGCGCATTGTCGGGCAGGGCGGCGACGGCGCCCAATGCGCCGGCGGCCGACACAGGATCGGAGGCGTCCACTTCGACCAGGACCTGGGCCTGGTCGCCTTTCAGCACCCGTTCGGTGAAGTCGGGGGGAATGGTCAGGCCCAGCATGACCTGGCCGCGTCGCAGCAGGGCGTCCATCTCATCGGTCGAGCGGGGCAGGTAGCGCACATCGACGTAGCTGGTGCGCTCCATCGCCGAGACCACGGCGTTGGCGGTCGCGCTGTGGTCGCTGGAGAAGACAGCCGCCGGCAGATGCCGAGGGTCCATGTTGATGGCGTAGCCGAACAGCAGCAACTGCACGAGCGGCATCAGCAGGATCATGGCGTAGGTGATCCGG
Organism: Brevundimonas sp. SS2672; assembly: GCF_059579685.1. Classification (NCBI taxonomy): domain Bacteria; kingdom Pseudomonadati; phylum Pseudomonadota; class Alphaproteobacteria; order Caulobacterales; family Caulobacteraceae; genus Brevundimonas; species Brevundimonas sp. SS2672. Next base: position 1,443,721 of record NZ_CM184201.1, read on the forward strand.
TCCCGGCTGAGCTGGGTGAATTCCTTGGTCAGGACCGCATAGATCTCGCAGCAAGGCGCCGGTCATGCGTCATGTCCTTCCTGGACGCTTTCCGTCTCGCGGCTCATCAGCTGGATGAAGACGTCCTCCAGGGACGGCTTGACCTCGCTCCAGCGATAAGGGGCCTGACGATAGGGAGACAGGGCCTGCTCCAGCGCGGCGCGGTCTACGCCGCTGACGTGAACCGTCGCGCCGAAGGCCGAGGCGCTGACCACGCCGGCCTGGGTCGCCAGAAGGTGGGCCAGGTGGTCGATATCGGGACCTTCGCCGTTGAAGGTGACCAGGTTCGAGCGGTCTATGATCTCTTCGCCCGTTCCGCGCGCGATCAGTTCGCCATGCAGGATGTAGCCGATGTCATGGCAGCGCTCGGCCTCATCCATGTAGTGGGTCGACACGAGGACGGTCAGACCCTCTGCGGCGAGGGCGTGAATCTCATCCCAGAATTCACGCCTGGCCTTGGGATCGACGCCGGCCGTCGGCTCGTCCAGCAACAGGAGCTTCGGCTCGTGCAGGGTCGCGGCGGCGAGAGCCAGCCGCTGTTTCCAGCCGCCGGACAGGGCGCCCGCCAACTGGTCGCGGCGCTCGGCCAGGCCCAGTCGCTTCAGCGCCCGATCCACGCGGTCGGCGCGATCGTCAAGACCATAGACGCGTGCGACGAAGACCAGATTCTCGCTGATGGTCATGTCATCGTACAGTGAGAACCGCTGGGTCATGTAGCCGGTCTGACGCTTGATCCGGCTGCTCTCGGTTCGAAAGTTGAGCCCCAGGACCTCGCCTTCGCCGCTGTCAGGGGTCAGCAGGCCGCACAGCAGGCGCAGCGTGGTCGTCTTGCCTGAGCCGTTCGGGCCGAGAAAGCCCGTGATCCGCCCTTCGTCCACGGCGATGGAGACGTCGCGCACCACATGTTTGTCGCCGAACGACTTGTTCAGACCTCTGACGTCGATGACCCGGCTCATCGGCGAGCGGGGGCAGTTGTCAGAGGCGTGACGTCGATCGGCTGGCCTGGCGTCAGCGCGCGCGGGGCTGAGGGCGCAGCTTCCACCAGGAAGACCAGCTTGTCGCGCGCAGTCAGGCTGTAGATGATCGGGGGCGTGTATTCCGGGCGGCTGGCGACGTAGTTGACGCGCGCCGTCATGCCCGAAGCGCAGCCGTCGCAGGCGATGGCGACCGTTGCGCCCGGCGGATAGGCGCTCACCATGGCCTGGGGCACATAGAAGCGCACCTTGACCTGATCGTCTGGGACCAGGCTGATGATCGGCGCATTGGCGGCGGCCCATTCGCCGGCTTGATACATGACATCCTCGACCCGCGCGGCGATCGGGGCGACGGGCGAGAGCTGGCTGAGCTGGCGGCGGGCGTCGACCACCCCCGCCTGGCTGCCCTGAATGGCGGCGCGGCTGGCGGCGATGCGGGCGGCGGCGGCATCCACGTCGGTTCGGGCGGCGTCTCTGCGCCGCTGGGCGCCGGCGGCAGCGGTTCGAGCCTGGTCGAGTTGCTGGCCCGCGACCGATCCCGTCTTTTCTTGCTCCGCTGCGAGATAGCGGGCCAGGTCGGAGCCCGTACGGTCCACGTCCACGGCAGCCGCAGCCAGATCGGCGCGAGCCTTGTTCAGAGCGGCGACGTCGGCCTCCAGTTGCGCCTGCTCTTGATCGACCTGGGCGATCGCCTGATCGGCGCGCGCGCCCAGGGATGTAGGGTCGATGCGGAAAAGGGGGCGCCGGCCTCGACACGCTGACCGCGCACGACGTTCAGGGTGTCCACCACGCCCGCCACGGGGGCGGACATGTAGAGGTTCTGGCTCACGACATAGCCGGTAAACATCGGGGTGTCTGACGGCCGCCGATCGGACAGGCTCCAGACCAGCAGGGTGCAGGCTGCGCCTCCGACAACCAGGCCGATGACAAGCGGGCGGCGCGCGATACGTCGACGGCGTTGTGCAGTGTCGGCCATCTAGAGCTCTCCCGCATCGGCGATGCGACGGTCGTCCCAACCGCCGCCGAGCGCCTTGAAAAGCGCCACCACGTCCAGATCGACCGCCCCCTGCGCCTGGATGCGTGCGTCGGAGGCGTCCAGGAAGGAGGCGCGCGCCGCCAGCAGGTCCAGCGCGGTCGCCAGTCCGGCGTTCTGTTGAGCCTGAAGGGTCGTCCATTGGTCGCGAGCGGCGGATTCGGCGGCTCTGATTTGCTCCTCTCGGACGCGGTCGGCCTCCAGCCGGCTCAAGGCGTCCTCGACGTCCTTCAGCGCGATCAGCACCGCGCCCTGATAGGTGAGAAGAGCTTCCTGCGCCTGGGTCTGACGCAGGTCCACCGTCGCGCGGCGCCGTCCGCCGTCGAGCAGCGGGAGCATGAGAGCGGCGCCCGCCCTGGGTTGCAGGCTGTCGGACGAGATCAGCGTGCTGAGAGAGCCAGAGACCAAATGGATCGCGCCGGTCAGGCTGATCGAAGGATACAGGTCGGCGACAGCCACGCCGATCTCGGCGGTGGCGGCCGCGAGGTTTCGTTCGGCCGCCCGGACATCCGGCCGTCGCCGCAACAGATCCGACGGCAGGCCGACCGGAATGACGGCGGGCGCGGTCGGCGCGGCCTGGGTCTCGGCCAGATCGTTGATCAGCGCCGTAGGCGGCCGGGCCAGAAGGACCGCCAGGGCGTGGGCCTGCGCGGTGCGCTGGGCGACGAGATCCTCACGCGCGGCGGCGATGGACGCTCTGTCGCGTTCGGCGGTGTGTTCATCCAGAGTCGACGTCAGGCCATGGCGTCGGCGGATTTGATGGAAAAGCAGGGCGTCGTCTCGCACTTCTTGAAGCGCGTCGGCCACGGCGATGCGCTGATCCAGGGCGCGATAGTCCAGATAGGCCCGCGCGACTTCAGCCGTCAGGATGATTTCGGCGTCACGCCGGGTCCAGACCGCCGATGCCGTGCGAGCATCAGCCGCCTCCAGCGCCCGTCGACCGGCCCCGAACAGGTCCAGCTCCCACGAGGCGTCGAAACCGGTCTGGTAGGTCTCGAACGCCGTCCCCGGCGCGCCGATCGGTTCGGAACCCGGAGTCCCTGACTCGCCCAGAAGCGCGGCGATGGAGGTGGTCTTGCTAAGCCGGGTGTAGCCGCCCTGTGCGTCGGCCGAGATGGTGGGCGCGGTGGCGGCTCCGACGATGCGCGCCTGGTGTCGGGCTTCCTCGACCCGCAGCGTCGCCTGACGCAAATCCAGGTTGGCGGCCCGCGCCTCGTCGACCAGGCGATCCAGCATGGGATCACGGAATGTTCGCCACCAGGCAGGGGCGGGCTGGCCGGTAGGCTCGCCGTGCGAGAAGGCCGCAGGCGTCGCCAGGGTGGTGGGGGTGCGGTAGTTCGGACCAGCCATGCAGGCTGCCAACAACACGGGAAGCATGACCGGCGCAGCGAGACGAGCGGCGAGGGTCTCCGAACCCATGCGCAGCGCTGTCTTCGTCATCCTCGGCCCCTCAGCATCATGCCGACGCCTGATCCAAGCTGTACGGCTACGGAGCCATAACGTCCCTTCCGGCGCAATGGTCGCATCGCGCCCGCGAAGAGGCCGTGTTTTTGCGCGGCCTATCTGGCGGCCTCGCAGAAAGCGAGCCGGAGATTCTGGATACGGGGATGTGGCGGACAGGGTGGGATTCGAACCCACGGTAGGCTTCCACCTACGGCGGTTTTCAAGACCGCTGCCTTAAACCACTCGGCCACCTGTCCCACGCGACTCGGCTCGCGCTCGCCCGTGCATAGCGGCAAGCCGAGCGCGACCCAAGCGGAAAGCGTCAGGCGATCTTGCCGTTCGGCGGTGCATTCGGGCGGGTGACGAGCCAGATGCCGGCGCAGACCAGAATGAGGGCGATCAGGTAGCTCCAGCGCAGCATGGATTCTCCCAGAAAAACCGCCGACAGCGAGACGCCGAAGACCGGGATCAGGAAGTTGAAGGCGGCGATCATCCCCACCGGGTTGTGCTTCAGGAGCAGGCTCCACACCGCGAAGGCCACCGATGAGAGCAGTGCCAGATACAGGAGCAAAGTCCCCGACGTCAGGTCCAGTCCTTGAATTCGCCCGCCCATCGCCATGCCTGCAGCCGTCAGAATCAAGCCGCCGATGGCCAGTTGCCAGCCGGTCATGACCATGGGGTCCAGATTGCGCGACAGTCGCTTGCCATAGATGGAGGCGGCGGCCAGGACAAAGGCCGCGATCACGATGAAACCTTCGCCCAACAGGGTGAAGTCGAAGCCGAATTCACCCCCGCCGCCGAGGTTGACCACGACGACGCCCAGGAATCCGATCAGGCAGCCCAGCGCCTTGCGGCCGCTCAGCCGATCATCCGCATAGATGAAGTGGGCCAGAACGACGCTGAAGAAGACGCTGGTCGCGTTCATGATGGAGGACTTCACGCCCGTGGCGTGCGCCAGGCCGATGTAGAAGAAAACGTATTGAATGGCCGTCTGGGTCAGCCCGAGCAGGGCGACTTGCCCGGCCTGACGGCCGCTCATGGCCAGAACCGGCTTCTTCATGCCCACGGCCACGATCAGCAGGATCACGCCGGCCAGGGCGAAACGCCAGCCCGCGAACAACAGTTGGCTCGCGATGTCGGTCGGCGCGACCTGCAACAGGGCGTAGCCGCTCTTGATGGCGGGAAATGCGCTGCCCCACAGGGCGCAACACAGGATCGCAAGAAGGAAGACCCCGGTTCGGGTCTTGTAGAGGGAAGTGTTCAAGGCGCTCAGTTCTGACGTCCAGCCGGGGAGGGGCTTTGACGCAAGGCCATACGCGCAAACTGAGCGTTAACCAAACTGGAAACCTCTGCCTCTAGTCTCGCTCCGATTTCCTGTCGGCTGGAGTGCAGAGCGTTATGTGGGCGAGATTGTTGAAAGGGGCGATTATTCTCGCCGCCTTCTCAACCCTGGCGGCCTGCGCCAGCCTGGGCGGCAAGGGCGATGCGCCCATCAGTGCGCCCGTGGTGACCGACCCCGCTCCGTTCGTCTCGGGCACCATGCGTCCGTATCAGGTTCGCGGCCGCTGGTATCACCCCAAGGAACAGCCGAACTACGACGAGGTGGGCCAGGCGTCCTGGTACGGCAGCTATCATCACGGACGGTCCACCTCCACCGGCGAGCGGTTCGACATGAACGCCCTGACCGCCGCTCACAAGACCCTGCCGTTGCCCAGCCTGGTCGAGGTGACCAACCGCGCCAACGGCCGTCGGGTCATCCTTCGCGTCAATGATCGCGGCCCATTTGTCGACGGCCGCATCATCGACCTGTCGCGCGGGGCGGCAGAAGAACTGGGTCTCCTGCAGCAAGGCGTCGGGGACGTGCGGGTCCGCTATGTCGGGCGGGCGCCGCGTCAGGGCGGAGGAACGTCTCTTCGCCGAGCCGAGGTCGATAACGCGCCTCAGCCTCGAGCCCAGGTTCAGGCGCAAGCGACGACTCAGTCGTCGGGACCGCGCCCCTATTATGAAACCGTGACGGCCTCGAGCCCGCCCGCGCCGACGTATGCGACGGCGCAGCCAGCGGCCTTGAACGCCTATTGGGTGCAGGCGGGGGCCTATTCGGATCGTCGCGGGGCCGATCGCGTGGCGCGACGTCTCGGCGACAAGGCTGTGGTCCAGAACATCGACCGGGACGGCCGCGCGCTGTTCCGCGTCGTGGTCGGTCCCTGGCCCGATGCGGGGGCCGCTGAGCGGGCGCGTCAGGCTGTCGTCGCACGCGGGTTTGGCGACGCCCTGTTGATAGGCGGCTGAACGGGCTTGCTTCCCGCGCCTCGCTCGCCATTGTGCGCAGGTGCAGCGAGGCAGATTCATCACTTTCGAAGGCGGCGAGGGCGCCGGCAAGACGACCCAGGCGCGCCTGTTGGTCGAACGCTTGCGTGCGCGCGGGCTCGACGTGCTTCAGACGCGCGAGCCTGGCGGGTCGCCGGGCGCCGAGGAAATCCGTGGTATCGCCGTTTCGGGCGAGGCGGATCGATGGTCCGCGCGGACAGAGACCCTGCTGATGTACGCGGCGCGCTCGGACCATCTGGAACGGACCATTCTCCCCGCCCTGGCGGCCGGACGCTGGGTGGTCTGCGACCGCTTCGCCGATTCCAGCCGCGTCTATCAGGGCGCCGGCGGGGGAACGCCCGAAAGCCTGATCGAGGCCTTGGACGACGCCGTGGTCAATGGCGATCAGCCGGACCTGACGCTGGTGTTCGACCTTCCGGTTGAAGTCGGACTGGATCGAGCCTTCGGGCGCGGCCTGTTCGAGACCCGTTTCGAATCCAAGGGATTGGCCTTCCACCAGAAACTGCGTGACGGCTTCCTCCAGGTGGCTGAACGTCACCCCGAACGGTGCGTCGTCCTCGATGCGACCGGAGAGGTGGAAGCGGTCTCTGCCCGCCTCTGGGCCGTGGTGGAGGAGCGGCTACTTTGAGCGAGCATCCGCGCGACCGTTTCGATCTGATCGCCGATACCCAGGCTGAGGAAGCCTTTCTGGACGCCCTGAACCGCGGCCGGTTGCACCACGCCTGGCTGCTGTGCGGGGTCGAGGGATCGGGCAAGGCCAGCTTCGCCTATCGCGCCGCGCGCCGCCTGCTGGGGGCCGCGCCGGACCCGTCGCGCGGGCCGCTGGGCGCCGCGCCGCATGACCCCGTCAGCCGCCTGGTGTCCGCCCAGGCCCATCCGGATCTTCTGGTGCTGGAACGCGCGGTGGAGGGCGGCAAGCTGAAGCGCGCCATTTCGGTCGATCAGGCCCGCGACCTGCCCGAATTCTTCGCCAAGAGCCCCTCGCAAGCCCGAAGCCGCGTCGCCATCATCGACGCGGCGGACGACCTGAACGTCAATGCCGCCAACGCCTTGCTCAAGATTCTTGAGGAACCGCCTGAAAACGGCGTGCTCTTCCTGGTCACCCATGCGCCGGGTCGGTTGCTGGCCACCATCCGATCGCGCTGTCGGCGGCTGACCTTTCCCATCTGGCCGGAAGCGCGCCTGGCGGAACTGGTCGAGCGACGCACCGGCGTATCCCGCGATGAAGCGGTCGCGGCGGCGAGCATGGCGGGCGGTTCGCCCGGCGCAGCCCTGGATCTGGCCTCCGGAGCCATGACCGAAGTCGACCGTCTGGCTCGCGCCTGGGTCGAGGGGCCGGACGTGGACCGCGCAGAGCAATTGGCGATCGCCGACGGTTTCCGGGGCGCCGAAGGACAGGCGCGTTTCGAAGCCCTGATGGACCGCGTAATCGCCGCTGTGAAGCGTCGGGCCGTCGAATCCGAGGGACGAGAAGGCGCGCGCTGGGCCGAGCTGTGGGGACGTCTGTCCGAGCTGCCCGATCGCGCCGCCGGGTTGAATCTTGATAAGGGAGACGTCCTGGCCGGAGCCCTGGCCGATATCGCCCGCACGAAAGCCGCCGCCTGATATGCTCATCGACAGTCACGTCAACCTTCACGCGCCTCAGTTCGATGAGGATCGCGAGGCGGTGATCGACCGTGCGCGCCAGGCGGGCGTGCGGCTGATGGTCGAGATTTCGGACAAGCTGTCGACCTTTGAGGCGACCCACGCCCTGGCGATGAACAACGCCGACATCTGGTGCACGGTCGGCGTCCATCCGCACGAGGCCAAGGACTATGCCGATCTGACCGCCGATCGCCTGATCGAACTGGCGGATCGCCCGCGCGTCATCGGCATCGGCGAATGCGGCTTGGACTTCCACTATGATCTCAGCCCGCGCGATGTTCAGGCCAAGGTCTTCCGCCAGCATATCGAAGCGGCGCGGCGCACCGAGCTTCCGTTGGTCATCCACACGCGCGAGGCCGATGAAGTCATGGCTGATATCCTGCGCGAGGAACACGCCCGCGCCCCCTTCAAGATCTTGATGCATTGCTACACAAGCGGCCTGGAACTGGCTGAAACAGCGATGGAACTCGGCGCCTGGTTCTCCGTTTCCGGCATCGCCACCTTCAAGGCGGCCGAAGAGGTGAGGGAGGTCATCCGCCGGATGCCTGAGGATCGCATCATCGTCGAAACCGACTGTCCCTATCTGGCGCCGATCCCACATCGCGGCCGCCGAAACGAGCCGGCCTACGTCGGCCTGGTGCTCGAAAAATTGGCTGAGGTCCGCGGCTGGACGCTCGAGCAGGCGGATCAACGAACAACCGACGCCTTCTTCAACCTGTTCGACCGCATTCCGAGGCCTGCGGAATGAGTGGGCGGGACGAGCTGGAGGTCGTCATTCTCGGCTGCGGCTCGTCCGGCGGCGTGCCGCGCGGCGATGGCGACTGGGGCGACTGCGATCCTGCCGAGCCGCGCAACCGGCGCACCCGCTGCTCCATGCTGGCGCGACGCCATGGCCCGGACGGCGTGACCAGCGTGGTGATCGACACGTCGCCGGATTTTCGTCAGCAGATGCTGGCCGCCGGGACACGCCACATCGATGCGGTTCTCTACACCCACGATCACGCGGACCAGACCCACGGCATCGACGATCTGCGCGTCTTCGCCGTTCATGCCCGGCGACGAATTCCCGCCTGGATGGATGCGGCCACCCATCAAGCCCTGACACGGCGTTTCGACTACATCTTCGAAAGCCATCACGGCTATCCGGCCATTGTCGAAGCCCAGCGAATCCCGCCGCACGGGCAACACTGGCGGATCGAGGGGCCTGGCGGCCCGATCCCCGTCAGGACCTTTGACCAAGCCCACGGACCGATCCGCTCGGTGGGTTATCGTCTTGGGCCGATTGCTTATTCAAGCGATGTTTCCGGCCTGGACGACGCCGCGCTCGAGGCCGTTCGCGGCGCTGAACTCTGGATCATCGACGCGCTACGCTACACGCCGCATCCTACCCACGCCCACGTTGATCAGGCGCTGGAATGGATCGCGCGCGCAGAGGTGTCGAAAGCCGTGCTGACCAACCTGCATATCGATCTGGACTACAACGTCCTGTCGCGGTCTGTGCCTGCGAACGTCGAAGTTGCGTTCGACGGCTGGCGGGGAAGCTTTGGCGTCTGACGGCACGGGTCAGATCAGCAACTTATATTTCGCATAATATATCTTAGGCGATAACACTGCATTCGCCTTCACAGGTCGTCGATGCTGGCCTCTGCTGCGCTTTGGGCCTCATGCTTGAGCCAGGCGGCGAACGCCCTTGCCGGCGCCGACGCGCCGCTGCGCTTGGTCAGCACGTGGTAAGCCAGTTCCGTAGTCAGAGCGCCGTCAGCGAAAGGCGCCACCAGCCGGCCGGACGCAAGGTCTTCAGCGACAAAGGCGTACGGCGCCAGGGCCACGCCCTGACCATGAGCCGCCGCTTCAATGGCCAAGGCCGTCTGATCGAAACGCGGCCCAGCCTGGGCGTCGATGTCCGTCAGTCCCCGGGCCTTGAGCCAGGCCGACCAGTTCGGGCGCGGTTCTTCCAATTCGCTGGGCCGCAGATGGATCAGGACGTGGCGCGCCAAGTCCGACGGCCGACGCAAGGCGTTGTCGCCCATGGTTAACGAGGGCCCGCAGACCGGCGTCACATCGGCGTTCAGCAACCTTTCCGAGCGCACGCCGGGATAGTCGCCCCGCCCGTAACGGACCGCAACATCGACCCGGCCGCCGCTGACGTCAGCCAGCCGCATGTCGGCCGACATCCAGACCTCGATTTCAGGATGCGCCGCCGCGAAACGGGCGATGCGCGGCGCCAGCCATTTGGAGGCGAAGGACGGCGGCACGCTGACCGCCAGGGCGTGGCGGCGGTCGGGCCGATAGAGCAGGTCCCCTGCCCGTTTCAGATAGTCGAACCCGTCGCGCAACAGCGGATAGAGTTCGGCGCCCAGCTCCGTCAGCGCAATCTGACGACCTTCGCGATGGAACAGCGGGGCTCCTGCATGCTCTTCCAGAATGCGGATCTGCTGGCTGATGGCGCCGGGCGTGACGGATAGCTCCTCGGCGGCGCGGGTGATGTTGAGCCGACGGGCGGCGGCCTCGAAAGCCTTCAGGGCGTTGAGCGGCGGAAGCCGGCTGTCGACGACGGAATCCTTGCGGCGGGTCATCAGCGCATCCAGTTCGGCGTCGGCAGGCCGCGAGCGTTCAGGAACGCCGGGTCATAAATCTTGCTGGCGTAGCGCTGACCGGCGTCGCACAAGACGGTCACGAGGGTGTGGCCGGGCCCCATATCCCGAGCCATGCGGATGGCGCCGGCGATGTTGACGCCGCTCGAGGGACCGAGCGACAGCCCTTCCTCGCGAACCAGGTCGAAGAGGATCGGCAGGAACTCGGCATCCTCGATGCGATAGGCATGGTCGACCGAGAGGCTCTTCAGATTTCCGGTGATGCGATTTACGCCGATCCCTTCGGCGATTGAACCGCCCTCGCCTTTCAGCACGCCCTCGGTAAACCAGCTGTAGAGGGCGGCGCCCGGCACGTCGGCCAGTCCGACCTGCAGGGCCGGATTGCGCTCACGGAGGTAGGCTGAGGTTCCCGCCAGAGTGCCGCCCGAGCCGACGGCGCAGATGAAACCATCGACGCGGCCGTCCGTCTGCTTCCAGATTTCCGGTCCGGTGGCCTCATAGTGGGCCTGACGATTGGCCGGATTGTCGAACTGGTCGGCGTAGAAGGCGCCGTTCGGCTCGCTGTCGTTCAGTTCTTCGGCCAGACGGCGCGAGAAGTGGACGAAGTGGTTGGGGCTGGCGAAGGGCGCCGGATCGACCTCGATCAGGCGGGCGCCGTGCAGGCGTACGGCCCGCTTCTTTTCTTCCGTCTGGGTGCGCGGCATGACGATGACGACCGGATGGCCCAGCGCCGCCCCGACCAGGGCCAGGCCCACGCCGGTGTTGCCCGCCGTGCCTTCGACGATCGTTCCGCCAGGCTTCAGCGCCCCTGAGGCGCGCGCCGCGCGGATGATGCTGAGCGCGGCGCGATCCTTGATCGAGCCGCCGACGTTCAGGAACTCGGCCTTGCCCAGAATTTCGCAGCCGGTCGCCTCAGAGGCGCGCTTTAGGCGCACCAGGGGCGTGTTGCCGATCAGGCCGAGGACGTCAGGCGCGACAATCATGGAAAATCCGAACCGTGGGGAGGAGCGATCCTCTTAGCCACAGTTCAGATTTTCTAACAACCGGCCTAGATGTGAATGACGCGGCCATAGGCGTCGAGTGCGGCCTCGTGCATGGCCTCGGACATGGTCGGGTGCGGATAGACGATGCCATGGATGTCTTCCTCGGTCGCTTCCATCGTGATGGCGGTGACGTAGCCCTGGATCATCTCGGTGACGTCGGCGCCGATCATATGGGCGCCGATCAGGGCGCCGGTCTTGGCGTCGAAGATGACCTTGACGAAGCCTTCGGTCTCGCCCGCCGCGATAGCCTTGCCGTTCACCTTGAACGGGAAGCGGCCGATCTTGACCTCGCGCTTCTCGGCCTTGGCCCCCTGCTCCGTCACCCCGACCGAGGCGACCTGCGGCTGGGCGTAGGTGCAGCCGGCGATCGGCGAATGGACGTTCGGCGTCTTGTAACCCGCGATGTGTTCGGCGGCGTGAATGCCTTCGTGCGAGGCCTTGTGCGCCAGCCAGGGCGCGCCGGCGCAGTCGCCGATGGCGTACAGGCCCTTCACATTGGTCTGGCAGTGGCTGTCGGTCTTGATGTGGCCGCGGTCCAGTTCGACGCCCAGCGCCTCCAGACCGATGCCGTCGGTGTTGGCGGTGATGCCGACGGCCGAGATACAGACCTCGGCCTCCAGGCTTTCAACCTTGCCATTGACTTCAAGATCGACCTTCACGCCCTTGGAATCCTTGGAGACCTTCGTCACCTTGGCGCCGAGCTTGAACTTGATGCCGCGCTTTTCGAAGCCCTTCTGGGCGGCCTTGGAGACCTCTTCGTCCTCGACAGGCATGATGCGGTCGACGGCTTCGACGACCGTCACCTCGGCGCCCAGGGCGCGGTAGAAGCTGGCGAACTCGATGCCGATGGCGCCCGAGCCGATGACCACGAAGGTCTTGGGCAGTTTTTTCGGCGCCAGGGCGTCGCGATAGGCCCAGATCTTGTCGCCGTCAGCCTCAAGCCCGATCTGCGGCAGGGCGCGGGCGCGGGCGCCGACAGCCAGCATGACGGTCTTGGCTTCGATCGCGCGCGAGCCGCCGGCCTTCAGAGCCACGACGACCTTCGGCGCAGCGGCGCCTTTCTCGAGTTTGGCCGAGCCCTCGATGACCTCGATCTTGTTCTTCTTCATCAGGAAGCCGACGCCCTGATTCAGTTGCTTGGCCACGCCGCGCGAGCGCTGGATGATGGCGTCGAAGTCGAACGAGGCGCCCGAGGCGGACAGGCCGTAGTCCTTCAGGTGCGACAGGCTTTCGAACTTCTCGCCGGACTTCAGCAGGGCCTTGGTCGGGATGCAGCCCCAGTTCAGACAGATGCCGCCCAGGTTCTCGCGCTCGATGATGGCGACCTTCTGGCCCAGTTGGCTGGCGCGGATGGCCGCGACGTAACCGCCGGGGCCCGAGCCGATGACGACGAGATCGAATTCAGCAGCCATGATCAGATCAACTTCTCGATGTCGGCCTTGATGGCCTCGGGTTCAGTCTGGGGCGAATAGCGCGCGACGACGCGGCCTTCGCGGTCGGTCAGGAACTTGGTGAAGTTCCACTTGATGGCCTGGGAGCCCAGGAAGCCGCGCTTCTGTCGGGTGAGCCAGGCGTAGAGAGGGTGGCGGTTCGGTCCGTTGACCTCGACCTTGTCGAACAGAGGAAAGGTCACGTCGAAGCTGCTGGCGCAGAAGGCGGCGATTTCCGCCGCCCTGCCCGGCTCCTGCTGGCCGAACTGGTTGCAGGGAAAGCCCAGGACCTCGAACGGCGCGTCGACGAAGTCGCGGTGCAGCTTCTCCAACCCGGCATACTGGCCGGTGAAGCCGCACTTTGACGCCGTATTGACGATCAGCAACGCCTGACCGCGAAAGCGGTCCAGCGCCACGTCCGCGCCATCGATGGCCCGGGCGGAGAAGTCATAGACCGAGGTCATGACTTCACCCTCCCCTTACGCCAGCATCGCCACGGGATCTTCGATCAGCGGCTTGAACGCCTGCAGGAAGCGGGCGCCCGTCGCACCGTCGACCACGCGGTGATCGCAGGTCAGGGTCACGGTCATGACGGTAGCCGGCACGATCTGGCCGTCCTTGACGACTGGACGTTGTTCGCCGGCGCCCACGCTCATGATGCAGCCCTGCGGCTCATTGATGATCGAGGTGAACTGCTTGATGCCGAACATGCCCAGGTTGGACACCGAGAAGGTGCCGCCCTGGAACTCTTCGGGCTTCAGCTTGCGCTCACGGGCCCGCTTGGCCAGGTCCTTGGACTCGGTCGCGATCTGGGCCAGGCCCTTGGTCTCGGCCTTGCGGATGATCGGGGTGATCAGGCCGCCGTCGATCGCCACCGCCATGGAAACGTCGGCGTTGTGATGCATGGCGATGCCTTCGGGGGTGTAGGAGGCGTTCGCCTCCGGCACCATCTTCAGGGCCAGGGCGGCGGCCTTGATGACGAAGTCGTTCACCGAGACCTTGACGCCCTGCGGCTCCAGCATCTTGTTCACCTTGGCGCGGACGGCCATCAGCTGGTCGATCTCGACGTCGATGAACAGCGGGAAGTGCGGCACGTTCTGCACGCTCTCGACCATGCGGCGGGCGACGGCCTTCTTCATGCCGTCCAGCGGGATCAGGTCATAGCTGCCGTCCGGAATGCCCATCTGAACCAGCGACAGGGCCTTGCGCGGCTCGGCTGCGGTCGCAGCCGTCGCGGCGGCCGGTTGAGCGCCGCCCTTGCCGGCGGCCTCCACGTCGCGCTTGACGATGCGGCCGTGCGGGCCGGTGCCCTTGACGGCCTTCAGGTCCAGACCTGCCTGGGCGGCCAGACGGCGCGCCAGCGGCGAGGCGAAGATGCGGCCGCCGTCGTCAGACTTCGGTGCGGCCGGAGCGGGCGCGGCTTCGGCCTTCGGAGCCTCCGCCTTGGGCGCTTCAGCCTTCGGCGTCTCGGCCGGAGCATCAACTTTCTTGGGCGCGGGCGCTACGTCGTCGCCGGACAGGCGGGCGATAGGCGTATTGACCTTCACGCCCTCGGAGCCTTCCGGCACCAGGATTTCCAGCACTTCGCCTTCGTCCACGGCTTCGACTTCCATCGTCGCCTTGTCGGTCTCGATCTCGGCGATCACGTCGCCGGCCGAGACGGTGTCGCCGACCTTGACGTGCCACTTGGCCAGCACGCCCTCCTCCATCGTCGGAGACAGGGCGGGCATCAGGATATCGGTCATCAGGCGTTCCCCGCTTGCGGTGAAACCGGCTCGGCGACGGTGCGGACGTTATCGGCCTTGATCACGTCGCTGAGCCCTTGAAGGATGCGGTCATAGGCGGCCTTTTCATTGTGGCCGTGACGCACGGCGTAGCCATGCGCCATGTGGCGCGCGGCATAGGCCAGGAGTTCTCCGAACTTGATGGGGTCGGCGAAGGCAGGCTTCACCGACATCACCGGTTCGTCTTTCGACCACCACATGCGCAGCAGTTCGACCGCGTCGGCGTCAGCGGCGACGCTGTCCGGCACGGTCAGTTCGAACTCTGCGGGCTGGGTCACGCCATCACCTTCTTCACGGCGGCGACGATCTTGTCGACGCCCGGCAGGGACAGGGCTTCCAGGTTGGCGGCGTAGGGCAGCGGCACGTCTTCCTGGTGCACGCGCAGCGGCGGCGCATCCAGATAGTCGAAGGCGTGCTCGATCACGCGGGCGACCACTTCGGCGCCGACGCCCATGGGACCCCAGCCCTCCTCGGCCGAAACCAGGCGGTTGGTCTTCTTGACGCTCTCGACGATCGTCTCGTGATCCAGCGGACGCAGGGTGCGCAGGTCGACGACTTCGGCCGAGATGCCTTCTTCAGCAAGCTTTTCAGCGGCTTGCAGGGCGAAGCCGACCATACGGCTGTGCGCCGTGATGGTGACGTCCGTGCCTTCGCGGCGGACCTTGGCCTTGCCGATCGGCACGACATAGTCCTCGACGTCCGGCACGTCGAACTCGTGGCCGTACATCATCTCGTGTTCGAGGAAGACGATGGGGTTCGGATCGCGGATGGCGGCCTTCAGCAGCCCCTTGGCGTCGGCGGCGTCATAGGGCGCCACGACCTTCAGGCCCGGAATCTGGGCGTACCAGGCGGAGTAGTCCTGGCTGTGCTGGGCGGCCACGCGGGCGGCGGCGCCGTTCGGGCCGCGGAAGACGATCGGACAGCCCATCTGGCCGCCGGACATGTACAGGGTCTTGGCCGCCGAGTTGATGATGTGGTCGATCGCCTGCATGGCGAAGTTCCACGTCATGAACTCCACGATCGGCTTCAGGCCGGCAAACGCCGCGCCCACGCCCAGGCCGGCGAATCCGTGCTCGGTGATCGGAGTGTCGACCACGCGGCGATCCCCGAATTCCTGCAGCAGATCCCGGCTGACCTTATAGGCTCCCTGATACTGGGCGACTTCCTCGCCCATCAGGAAGACGGCCTCGTCGCGGCGCATTTCCTCGGCCATGGCGTCGCGCAGGGCGTCGCGGATGGTGGTCTTCACCAGCTTGGCGTCGGCCGGAATCTCAGGATCACGCAATTCGACCTTGGGCTGGGCAGGCGCAGCGGCGGCCGTTGCGGCGACAGGCGCCTCGGCTTCAACGGCCGTCATCGGCTCAGCGGCCTTCGGCGCGGGCGCCGCAGCGCCGTCTTCGCCCGCCAGACGTGCGATCGGCGTATTGACCTTCACGCCCTCGGCGCCTTCCGGCACCAGGATTTCGAGAACTTCGCCCTCGTCCACGGCTTCGACTTCCATCGTCGCCTTGTCGGTTTCGATCTCGGCGATCACCTGGCCGGCCGACACGACGTCGCCAGCCTTGATGTGCCACTTGGTCAGCGTGCCCTCTTCCATCGTGGGGGACAGCGCCGGCATCAGAATGTCCGTCACGTATCAGGCCTCCACGTAGACGTCGGTGTAGAGCTCGGACGGATCCGGCTCAGGGCTCTCTTGAGCGAACTGTACAGCTTCGGCCACGACGGCCTTCACTTCATTGTCGATCGCCTTCAGTTCGTCCTCGGTCGCCTTGGCGGCGGCGAGAAGCATCTTGATGTGGTCGATCGGGTCGCGGGTCTTCTTGACCTCGTCCACCTCTTCCTTGGTGCGGTACTTGGCCGGGTCGGACATGGAGTGGCCGCGATAGCGGTAGGTCTTCACTTCCAGGATGTAGGGACCTTCGCCGGCGCGGGCGCGCGCCACGGCGCGGGCGGCGGCGTCACGCACGGCCAGTACATCCATGCCGTCGACCTGCTCGCCGGGAATCCCGAAGCTGGCGCCGCGCTGATACAGTTCGGTCGTGGACGACGAGCGCTCGATGCTCGTGCCCATGGCGTATTGGTTGTTCTCGATGATGTAGATGGCCGGCAGCTTCCACAGCTGGGCCATGTTGAAGCTCTCGTAGACCTGCCCCTGGTTCGAGGCGCCGTCGCCGAAGTAGACGAAGCTGACCGAGTCGTCGCCGCGGTACTTGCCCGCGAAGGCCAGACCCGTGCCCAGCGCGACCTGCGCGCCGACGATGCCGTGACCGCCATAGAATCCGGTCGGCACGTCGAACATGTGCATGGACCCGCCCTTGCCCTTGGACGATCCGCCGATGCGGCCCGTCAGCTCGGCCATGACTTCCTTCGGGTCCATGCCCGCGGCCAGCATGTGGCCGTGGTCGCGGTAGCCCGTGATGATCTTGTCGTAGCCCTGCTTGACGCTCTCCTGAACGCCGACGGCCACGGCTTCCTGACCGATGTACAGGTGGCAGAAGCCCCCGATCAGGCCCATGCCGTAGAGTTGGCCCGCGCGCTCTTCAAAGCGACGGATGAGAACCATCTCGCGGTAGAAACGCAGCAGGTCTTCCTTGGAAGCCTGCGGCGTGTTCAGGAATCTTTTCGCCCGTGCTGGGCGAGTTTTTCTGAGCGGCGGCTTTCGCCATCCGGCATCTCCCGGCTTACACCCCTGTTTCAGGGACTCTTATCGTTACAGAAAGGGGCTTTAGCAGCCTTCGTTCCCGAAACGCAAAGCAGCCAGCCAGGCTGTAACAATAGTTCAGGAGGCGCGGGTCGCGCCACGGTTGTGGCCAGCGGGGCCGTTCAGCCGAACCACATAGTCGCGCGGGTCGGCGAAGCCGATCACCGCCCTCGCCCGCTCCTCCAGAAGATCCTTCGAGAGACTCTCGGTGCGCAGGTAGCGGACGCGGACTTCCAGGTCCTGGCGCTGCTCGGTCAAGCGCGTCAGTTGGGACTGTCGCTGGGACAGCAAAGCGTCGCGTTCACCGCCACTTAGCAGGCCGCGTTCACCCGTCAGGGCTTGCACGCCCAGATAGGCGATCAGCAACAGCAGCAGGACGGACGGCAGGTAGGGCTTCATCTGCTCGGGCACAACGGACGCTCCTTCTGAGCGCGCACAAACACGGTGACCTATCAGTGAGCGAAAATGCCTAACGAACCGTAGCTTGGCCGTAATTGCGAACGCCGCCCCCGAGGTTCGGAGGCGGCGCCCAGCACATCTTCGTGATGCAGCTTATTTCAGCAGCATGCCGTCGCCGAAATAGGCGGCTTGGTCGCCCAGCATCTCTTCGATGCGCAGCAGCTGGTTGTACTTGGCCGTCCGGTCCGAACGGGCCAGCGAGCCGGTCTTGATCTGACCGCAGTTGGTGGCCACGGCCAGGTCGGCGATGGTCGAGTCCTCGGTCTCGCCGGAACGGTGCGACATCACGGCGGTGTAGCCCGCGCGGTGCGCCATATCGACGGCGTCCAGCGTCTCGGACAGGGTGCCGATCTGGTTGACCTTGATCAGGATGGAGTTGGCCAGGCCCTCGCCGATACCTGCGGCGAGACGGCGCGGGTTGGTCACGAACAGATCGTCGCCGACCAGCTGGACACGGTCGCCCAGGCGATCCGTCAGCAGCTTCCAGCCGTCGAAGTCATCCTCGGCGCAGCCGTCCTCGATCGAGACGATCGGGAAGCGTTCGACCAGATCGGCCAGATAGTTGACCATGCCCTCGGCGTCGAAGGACTTGCCCTCGCCCGCCAGCTCATACTTGCCGTTCTTGAAGAACTCGGTCGAGGCGACATCCAGCGCCAGGTGGAAGTCTTCGCCTGCCAGATAGCCCGCCGCCTGGCCCGCCTTGGTGATGAAGGTCAGGGCTTCGTCGGCGGAGGCCAGGTTCGGAGCGAAGCCGCCCTCGTCGCCGACGTTGGTGTTGTGGCCGGCGTCCTTCAGCGCCTTCTTCAACGCATGGAAGATTTCGGCGCCCATGCGCAGGCCTTCCGAGAAGCTCTCGGCGCCCGTCGGCATGATCATGAATTCCTGAATGTCGATCGGGTTGTCGGCGTGGGCGCCGCCGTTGATGATGTTCATCATGGGCGTCGGCAGGATGCGGGCCGAGACGCCGCCGATATAGCGGTGCAGCGGCAGACCGGCCGAGATGGCGCTGGCCTTGGCCACGGCCAGCGACACGCCCAGCATGGCGTTGGCGCCCAGACGCGACTTGTTCTCGGTGCCGTCCAGTTCGATCAGGGCTTCGTCGATGCGGCGCTGGTCCTCGGCGTCCATGCCGGACAGGGCGTCGAAGATCTCGCCGTTGACGGCGTCGACCGCCTTCTCGACGCCCTTGCCGCCCCAGACGTCCTTGTCGCCGTCGCGCAGTTCGACGGCTTCGTGCGCGCCGGTCGAGGCGCCCGACGGCACGGCGGCGCGGCCGAAGCTGCCGTCTTCGAGGATCACGTCCACTTCAACCGTCGGATTGCCCCGGCTGTCGAGAATCTGGCGGGCGACGATGTCGACGATATCGGTCATGAATCTCTGCGCTCTGACTGAGTTGGGAAAGGTCGGGCCGGTTTAGACCAGACCCGCTTGAATCGCCACAGGCGAGACGACGGTGAACATATGCGAAAACGGCGCGCGAGAGGCTCGCGCGCCGCTGAATTTGCGCCCGGCCGGAGCCGGATCGCCAGAGGAGACCTTAGTCTTCCTGCTGGGTCAGAACCTGACGGCCCTTGTACATGCCGGTCTTCAGGTCGATGTGGTGCGGACGACGCAGCTCGCCGGTGTCCTTGTCTTCGACATAGGTGTTGGCGCCCAGGGCGTCGTGAGCGCGACGCATGTTGCGACGCGAGGGGGATACTTTGCGCTTCGGAACGGCCATGTCCGTCTCAATCTCTAAGTCGGTGCGCCGGTGAAGACGCGAAAACAACAGCGGCGGCCCCCCGATAAGAGCCGCCACGCGAGGGCGGGCTTATGCATGAAGCCGCAAGGGATTTCAAGTCGCGGAATGATAATGGTTCAGCCCGCCGCCGCCTCGACGAGGGTGGCGTCCTGTCCATCCCTACGGCAGAGTTCCGGCGCTGAATATCACGGGAGGACGACATGCGCGATTCTTGGCGCGATTTCTGGATGACGACGGCGGGGTCGGTCGCCTTCATCGGCCTCCTCGCCGGAACGCCGGCTCAGGCTCGGGAACAGTCCACGTCGAGCATCGCGGTCCTGGCTCTACCCGAAGCGGCGGCCTACCCCGAGGGCGTGACGGTCGATCCGGCCACCGGCGCGATCTACACCACCAGCGCCAATACCGGCGTCGTCGTCAGCGTTGATCCCGAAAACAGGGCGACCATCGTGATCGGCGATCCGCTGGATATGGCCGACGCCCGCCCCGCGACGCCGGTTTCAGTGGCTCTGGGCCTCAAGGCCGATGGAGAAGGACGCCTGTGGGTCGCCGGGGCGCGGACAGGCTCGATGCATGTCGTCGACATCGCCACCGGTCGACGACTGGCGCGATTCACCACCCCCGAAGGCGCGGCGCTGATCAACGACGTGGCCCTGACGACCGATGCGGCCTACTTCACCGACACCGTGCGACCGGTGCTATGGCGCGCGCCGCGCGATCCCATCGCCGATCAGGCGCTGCAGCCCTGGCTGTCGTTCGAGGGAACGGCCATTCGCTACGGCGAGGACGCCAATCTGAACGGAATCGCGGCCACGCCGGACGGACGCTATCTGATCGTCGTGCAGATGAAGGCCGGCAAGCTTTTCCGAATCGATACGAGCACCCGCGAGATCACGGCGATCGACACAGGTGATTCGGCGCTGGACGGCGGCGACGGCCTAGCGTTGCACGGTCAGAGGCTGTTCGTGGTGCGTCAGTGGTCCGAGGAGATCGTGGCCCTGGATCTGTCGTCCGATTTCACCACGGCGACAGAGGCGAAGCGGCTGGCGTTCGCCGAACTGGCCTGGCCCGCCACGGCCGCCGTGCGCGGCGACCGCCTCATCGTCGCCAACAGTCAGTTGAACCGTCGCGGCCCGGGAGATCCCGTCCTGCCGTTCAGCCTCGTCTCAATCCCGCTGTCGGCGTTCGACTGATCGTCAGGCTCAAGCCGAGCCCGCCAAGGTCTCGGCCGCCGCCTCGCCGATCGCCAGGGAACTGGTCAGGCCGGGGCTTTCGATGCCGAACAGGGCCATCAGGCCGTCGATGCCGTGATGCTCTCGGCCATGAAGCTGAAAATCCGGCTGCGGCTCGCCCGGCCCATGCAGCTTGGGCCGGATGCCCGCGTAGTCGGGGGTCAGCCGCTCGACCGTCACGCCGGGCCAGAAGCGGCGGATGTAGCGGGCGAACTCTTCCGCCTTGGCCGGATCGACGGAATAGTCCTCGGTCTCGACATAGGCCAGGTCGGGGCCGAACACCCCCTGCCCGCCCAGATCCTTGCGGTAGTGGGTGCCCAGCGCGCCGGGGATCGGCGGCGGATAGATCAGGCGGTTGAACGGCGCCGCGCCCGTCAGACGGAAGTAGATCCCCTTGCCCAGATGACGCGCGGGAATATCAGCGGCGGGATAGCCGTCGATTCGAGCTGCGACGTCTTGAGCCGACAGGCCAGGCGCCGTGACCAGAAGGCGGCTGGTCACGGTCATCGCCCCCTCCCCACCCACGCGAACGGACAAGCCGCCGCCCGGCAAGCCTTCCGCCCCCTCGAAAGGCGCGGAGATCACGACCGCGCCGCCCGCGTCCTCGATCTCGCCCTGCAGAGCCAGCATATAGCCGTGACTATCGAACACGCCGCTTTCGGGCGACAGGATGGCGGCGTGGGCGTTCAGTTCCGGCTCAAGCGCCCGCGCCTGGGCGCCGGTAAGATGCTCCAACCGCTCGACGCCGTTGGTCGTCGCTTGCTGGAAGATGGTCTCGATGCGCTCCACCTCGGCTTCCTCGGTCGCCACGACCAGCTTGCCGCACTTCCAGTGGTCGACCTTTCGGCTTTCCAGGAAATCATAGAGGGCGCGTCGCCCTTCGACGCAGAACTTCGCCTTCAACGAGCCGGTCGGATAATAGAGTCCGCCGTGAATCACCTCGGGATTGCGCGAGGAGACGCCCTGACCGATGTGCGGCTCCTTCTCCAGCACCAACACCGTCAGGCCGCGTCGCGACAGCGCCCGGCCGCAGGCCAGCCCCACAGCTCCCGCGCCCACGACCGTCGCATCGAAGTCGAAAGGCGCGCCCATGGTTCTACCTCTTGCCGTAGAGAGCCTTGGCCCGGCTCTCGAAACACTGGATCAGCTTGTCGACCGCCCGGTCGAAGTTCGCCTGAAGCATCATGTCCAGCATGCGCGACTTGAAGGCGAAGTCGATGGAGAATTCCAGTCGCGTCCCCTGCGGATGCGGATGGAACTCCCAGCGGTTCTTCAGGTGCTTGAACGGGCCGCGGATCAGGCCGACCTCGACCTTGGGCGCGTGCACGTCATGACGCACCCAGGTTGAGAACTTCTCGGTCAGGAAGGCGAATCCGACCCCGGCCTCGGCGTCCAGCAGATGCACGCCCGGCGCCTCGTCCCGCACGTTCCAGACGCGCATGGCGGTGATCCACGGCACGAAGTCGGGATAGGCGCGCACGTCCGCCACCATGGCGGCCAGTTGCTCGGGCGCATAGGGCAGGATGCGCGTTACGCGATGGACGGCCAAGGGTTCAGCGGCCGTTCCGGGACGACAACTGGGCCTCACGCGCCGCCCGCAGCCGAGCGAAGTCGTCGCCTGCGTGGTGCGACGAGCGCGTCAGCGGCGACGACGACACCATCAGGAAGCCCTTGGCCCGCGCGATCGCCTCATAGGCCTTGAACTCTTCGGGCGTGACGAAGCGGTCGATGGCCGCGTGCTTGCGGGTCGGCTGCAGATACTGGCCGATGGTGATGAAGTCGACGCCGGCGGACCGCATGTCGTCCATCACCTGCATGACCTCTTCCTTGGTCTCGCCCAGACCGACCATGATGCCGGACTTGGTGAACTGGTTCGGGTCGCGCTCCTTGACCATCTGCAGCAGGCGCAGGGAGTGGAAGTAGCGGGCCCCCGGCCGGATCTTCAGATAGAGGCGCGGAACCGTCTCGAGGTTGTGATTGAAGACGTCGGGCGTGGCGTCGATCATCACCTCGGCCGCGCCGTCCTTGCGCAGGAAGTCGGGCGTCAGGATTTCGATGGTGGTGTTCGGCGCCTGGATGCGAATCTGGCGCACCACCTCGGCGAAGTGGGCGGCGCCGCCGTCCGACACGTCGTCGCGGTCCACCGAGGTGATGACGACGTGGTTCAGTTCCATCTGCGCCACGGCCAGACCGACCTTGGCCGGTTCTTCCGGGTCCAGCGGCTGCGGCAGGCCGGTCTTGACGTTGCAGAAGGCGCAGGCCCGCGTGCAGGTGTCGCCCATGATCATCAGGGTGGCGTGCTTCTGGCTCCAGCATTCGCCGATGTTCGGGCAGGCGGCCTCTTCACAGACGGTGTGCAGCCCCTTGGAGCGCACGATGTCCTTGGTGGCGTTGTACTGGCCCGAGCCAGGCGCCTTGACGCGCAGCCAGTCAGGCTTCTTCAGCACCGCCGATTCCGGGCGGTTCTGCTTTTCAGGGTGACGAAGCTCAGACGGCTTCTTCTGCAGGGTGTCGATCAGCGTGACCATCGCCGGCGGTCTGGCTCCTGTTTCTGAAGGCGGTATGTCGGCCTTCCGATGTGCAAAGGCAAGGCACAGTCGGTTTCAGTCCGACATCGGAACGGCCTCACGCGACGTTACGCATCTTTTCAAGGCGACCTTACGTCACTAGGTTCCGGCCTCTTGTAACCGAGAGGGCCGCGCCAGAGCTCTCCGAAGGAGGACGTGCTTGCTGCGGGCAGCCCTGGACCCCAAGGTCTATGAAGAGACCCTGTTCGACGCGCTGATCGATGCGCGCGCCCGCTATGGCGACAAGGAGATTCTGGAGGACCAGGATCGCCACCCCCTGACCTATACCGGCCTGATCCGCGCCGCCTTCGTGCTGGGCCGCAAGATCGCCAGACTGACCCAACCGGGAGAACGCGTCGGCGTGCTGCTGCCGTCCAGCGCAGGCGTGGTGGTGACCTTCTTCGCCCTGCACGCCTTCGGACGCGTGCCGGTCATGCTGAACTTCACCTCGGGCGAAGCCAATCTGAAGGCGGCGCTGAAGACGGCGGGCGTGAAGAAGATCCTGTCGGCCAAGCGTTTCGTCACCCAGGCCAAGCTGGACGACCTGATGGAAGCCCTGGGCGAGGTTTCCGAGATCGTCTGGCTGGATGATATCCGCAAGACCATCGGCCTGGCCGACAAACTGTACGGCCTCAGCGCCGGCATGGCGCCCAAGCGGTTTCGCGTGAAGACCGACCCGGATTCGGCGGGCGTCGTCCTGTTCACCTCGGGCAGCTTCGGCGCGCCCAAGGGCGTGGTGCTGAGCCAGAAGAACCTGGTCGCCAATGCGCGCCAGGTGGCGGCCCACATCGACCTGGACCCCGACTGGGTGATGTTCAATCCGCTGCCGACCTTCCACTGCTTCGGCCTGACAGGCGGGGTCATCCTGCCGCTGCTGCAGGGGTTGAAGGCGTTTGAATATCCCTCGCCGTTGCACGCCAAGCAGATCACCGATCTTCTGCCCCAGGTGAAGGCGTCGATCCTGTTCGCGACCGACACCTTCCTGAACCAGTACGCCCGTGTGGCCGAGCCGGGCGACTTCGCCACCCTGAAGTTCGCGGTCGCCGGAGCCGAGAAGGTGCGCGAGGAAACTCGCGCCGCCTTCGACGCCAAGTTCGGCGGCCTGACCCTGTTGGAAGGTTATGGAGCCACCGAGGCGGCGCCGGTCGTCGCCGTGAACCATCCCGACCGCAACCGGCCGGGCACGGTGGGCCAGATACTGCCGGGCATGGAATACCGCATCGAACCGGTTGAAGGCATCGAGGTCGGGGGGCGCCTGTATCTGCGCGGACCGAACGTGATGGAAGGCTATATCTCGCCGAACGACCCGGACAATCTGGAGCCTCTGGCGGACGGCTGGCACGATACGGGCGACATCGTCGATATCGACGCCGAGGGCTACATCACCATCCTGGGCCGGGTGAAGCGCTTCGCCAAGATCGGCGGTGAGATGGTGTCTCTGACGGCGGTCGAAGGCATGGCCGGCGCCGTCTGGCCGACCGGCCACCACGCCGTCGTCGCCGTGCCTGACAGCAAGAAGGGCGAGCGCCTGGTCCTGGTCACCGACGTCGCGGAGGCCGAGAGCTCACGCCTGACCGAATGGGCGCGTGACAACGGCGCGCCCGAACTGGCGGTGCCGAAGAAGATCATCAAGGTCGAAAGCATTCCGGTCCTGGGCACCGGCAAGACCGACTATGTGACCATCCAGAAGAAGGTCGAGGATGAATTGAAGAGCGCCTGACAAGGCGCTTGCCGTTCGACGCCAGTGTCATAACCTCGGCCGTCCGGTCCCGCTCGCGGGGCGCAACGGCCGAGGAGGTTTCATGGCCCGACGTTCGACATCCCTGGCCGGCTGGGAGCCGCATTTTCTCAGCCTTCTGAGAATTGTCTCCGGCCTGCTTTTGCTTCAGCACGGCGCGCAGAAGATTCTGGGTTTTCCGCCGGGCGGTCGCGGCGGCGGAGTCGATCTGTCGACTCTGGCGGGTTGGTCCGGTCCCATTGAACTGGTCGGCGGCGTCCTGTTGGCGCTGGGCCTGTTCAGCCGTCCGACGGCTTTCATCCTGTCAGGCTTCACCGCCGTGGCCTATTGGATGGTTCACGCGCCGCAGAGCCCCTACCCCATCAACAACGGCGGAGAGCTGGCGGCCCTCTACTGCTTTGTCTTCCTGTACCTGGTCTTCGCCGGGCCGGGGCCGTGGTCGCTGGACAACGCCCTGCGCGGCGGCCGACGCTAAGAAACGAAACGCGGCGTCCGGTCAGCCGATCCGGACGCCCGTCATCGAGATCGATCCGCCTTCGATCACATCATTGAAGAAGCGGACGGACTCGCCCGACGCCTGCTGCGCGGCGACATAAAGCAACGGCAGATAGTGTTCGTCCGTCGGAACGCTGAGCTGCGCCTGTTCGGCCAAGTGGACCCAGTCGATCAGGGCGTCGTGGTCGCCCGCCATGAGGGCGCGCTTGACCGCCTCATTGAAATCGACGGCCCAGTCATAGGGCTCGCCGCCCGCCCGTTTCCACGTCCGCAGATTGTGCACGAAATCGCCCGAACCGGCGACGATGACGCCTTCGTCCCGTAAGGGGCGCAGGCGCTGGGCCAGTTCATAATGGGCGCGGGCGTCGAGGGGGCGGTCCAGCGACAATTGCACCACGGGCACGTCGGCGTCCGGCCAGACATGGGCCAGGACGGACCAGGTCCCGTGATCCAGCCCCCACTGCGTCGTCTGCAATGCGCCTGTCAGTTGCGCCACCCGGTTCGCCAGCGAGGGCGAGCCGGGCGCGGGATACTGCATGGCGTGAAGTTCGGCCGGGAAGCCTCCGAAATCATGGATGGTTTCCGGCAGCTCCTGCGCCGTCACGCCCAGCCCGCGCGTCTCCCAGTGAGCCGAGACCATGACGACGCCTTTCGGCTTGCCGATCTCCTGCCCCAACGCGCGCCAGGTGTCCGCGAAGGGACCGCCCAGCGCATTCATGGGGGAGCCGTGACCAAAGAAGAGTGCGGGCTGGCGCATGTTCTTAACCGTGCAGCTTCCTGGCGATTTCCGCGACATGCTTGCCCTGGAAGCGGGCGCCGTCCAGTTCATTCTGGCTCGGCATGCGCGAGCCGTCGCCCTTGGTCAGGGTCGTGGCTCCGTATGGGGTGCCGCCGGTGATCTCGTCCATGTTCATCTGGCCGGCGAAGGCGTACGGCAGGCCGACGACAACCATTCCCTGGTGCATGAAATAATGATGCAGGCCGAGGAAGGTCGTCTCCTGGCCGCCGTGCTGGGTGGCCGAGGCGCTGAAGGCGCTGCCGACCTTGCCGACCAGCTTGCCCTGCGCCCACATGCCGCCCGTCTGATCCAGGAAGGCGCGCATCTGCGAGGCGGCGGTGCCAAAGCGGGTCCCGGCGCCCAGGATGATAGCGTCATAGTCGGCCAGTTCCGCCACCGTGGCGATCGGCGCGGCTTGATCCATCTTGTAGCCTGAACTGCGCGCCAGCTCTTCCGGCACGGTTTCGGGGACGCGCTTGATGTCCACGACGGCGCCTTCGACCTGCCGCGCGCCTTCGGCGACGGCTTCGGCCATTTGTTCGATATGGCCGTAGGTCGAGTGGTAGAGGACGAGAATCTTAGGCATGGCCGCTCCGGCAAAACTGAAACGATGCATACAGCAACAGCATCAGTGCCTGATTTAACGTCATGTTGCGGCGCCGCAAGGCCTTCTTGTCAATTTTCTCAACGATCGCCGATCGGACAAACACGATCGTAAAAGGCGCTTTCGCCTGGAACCCGCGCGCCCCGCGACAGCAGGAAGCGGTGTTCGACCACCATGGCCTGCTGCTCGATGTTCAGGCCGATCCATTCGCAGCGCTCATCGACCGGATAGGCGTAGGCGCCCGGCCCGTCGCCCGCTTTCAGCTTGCCGGTCAGCAGATTGACGCCGTTCTGGGCCTGCCAGACATGGACCAGTTCGTGAATGAAGACCGCCTGAGTTCGCAGCGACGCCTGCGACAAATCCGGCGCCAAGGTCGCCCTGGGCCAGACGATCCAGTTGCGGCCGAACCAGCGTCCCGGCACGAAGGCCCGGTTGAACGGCCAGGGCGAGCCCAGGAAGCGGATGTCGTCCAACCGCAAGTCACGCCCGAACACTTCGCGCGCCAGCGCCGCCTCGCCATGCGCAAGCGGTCGGATCATCGACCGACCCACTCCCAGTGCCAAGGCTCATAGACATAGGGGACGAAGCCGAACCGCCCGGCGTTCTTGACCAGCCAACGATAGGTCGGCGTCTGGCTCATGTAGCGGCGACTGTGAACGTCAGTGGAATCGACGCCCATGCCCTGCAGGTGGCCGACATAGAGGTCGACGGCCGTGCCGGTCCGGTGCGGCGAGCAGACGGCGCGTCTCAAGCCGTCGCAGTTGCCGTCGCGCGCGCATCGCGCCGCGTCGGCCTCCGGATCGCGGAAAGAGGAAAAGATGCGCAGCAGTTCCGGTTCGGCGGCGATCTCCGGAACTTCGGCGCGGGCCGCCGCCGCCATGGCGCGATAAGCGTCCAGCACGTCGCGACGCAGCAGACGCGTCAGGCGTTCGGCGTGTTCCTCTCCTGTCGTCAGATAGGCCAGGTCGGCGACGGGAGGCGGATCCGGGCATTCTCCCCTCACCCGCGCCATGACGAAGGGTCGCCGCTCCTGCCACAGGCCCCGCAACACCTGAAAGGTCGCCTGGTCGAACCGGCCGCTGGCCGTGACCCCATAGCGCGCCTGGAACGCGGCCAGGGCTTCGGCGAAGCCCGCCGATGTCGGATCGCAGGGCGAACCGACCTCCTGTTGGATCAACGGGACATAGGCTTCCCAGCCCAACTCGGACGGCCCGAACGGAACCCACTCCAGCGCATAAAGGGAGATGGCGTTCGCCTCGGCCGTATCGTCCCAGGCGCCGGACGCCCGGTCGCAGATCTGGGCGGTCGGCGCAGGTTCCGGAGCCTCGGCGTGAGCCTGTCCGGCGAAGGCGGCGATCAAGGCGGCGATAACGAAGGCGGACGCTTTCCACATGACCACAGCAGGCCTCAGGTTGAGAGTCGCCGCAAGCCCTCCGCGGTCTTCGCGCCTGCGCCGAAAACCTGCATGGTGACCGTTGCGGCCGACTCGCGCCGCGAACAGGCCGTGACCGCATGACCGCAACCGCAGCGCCTTCGTCCGCTCTCGCCGCGCCCGACGCGCCGCGCCGTTCCAACGCCATCCTGGCCGCCTTCTCAGGCCCCTGCCTGCCGCTGGCGGCTTTCGGCGTGGCCCTGCCCGTCACCTTGCCGGAATTCTACGCCACCCACGTCGGCATAGAGATGGGCATGGTGGCCGCCGTCTTCATGGCGGTGCGGCTGATCGACATCCTGTTCGATCCCTTCATCGGCTGGGGCATGGACCGGACGCGCACGCGCCTGGGCCGCTATCGCCCGTGGATGGCGGTGGCGACGCCGATCCTGATGCTGGCGGCGCTGATGATGTTCGTGAGGGTCCAGCCGGGCGCCGGGCCGATCTATCTGTTCGCCTGGCTGCTGGTGCTCTACCTCGGCTTCTCAATGGGAACGCTGGGGCAGTTGGGCTGGGCCGCCGTGCTGGCGCCGCAGTATGACCAGCGCAGCCGCGTCTATGGCTGGTGGCAGGTGTTCAACATCATCGGCGTGATCCTGATCCTGATCCTGCCGACCATCGTGGTGAAGACGGGCCTGGGGAACTACGTCGACGGGGTGCGCATCATGGGCTGGGCCATCATCATCGCCCTGCCCCTCACCATCGGCCTGGCCATGGTCGCCGTGCCCGAGCCCGTCAATGCGGGCGCCGCGCCGCACGGCGGACCGCGCGCCTATCTGGCCCTGTTCAGGATGAAGACGGTGCGCAAGCTGCTGATCGCGGACCTGCTGCTGGGCATCGCGCCGGGCATTACGGGGTCGCTGCTGTTCTTCTTCTTCGGCCAGATCAAGGGCTACGACCACACCCAGGCGTCGCTGTTCATGCTGATCTACTTCATGGCCGGCCTGGTCGGGGCGCCCGTCTGGGCCTGGCTGGCGACGAGGATCGGCAAGGATCGCGCCCTGGCGGTCGCCAGCCTGATCTTCGCCGTCTTCTACGTCGGCGCCACCCTGGTCCCCGGCGGGAACTTCGCCCTGACAGCGGTCGCGATGTTCATCGCCGGCCTGCCCTATGCCGCGGGCCTGTTCCTGCTGCGCGCCATGATGGCGGATGCGGGCGACGAGGTGCGGCTGGAAACCGGCGTGGATCGCACCGGCCTGATGTTCTCCATCCTGTCGGCCACGACCAAGATGGGTCACGTCTTCGCCCTGCTGCCTTACGCTATCCTGCCGCTGGTGGGGTTCAAGGCGCTGCCGGGGCCGGAGGGGAATAGCGACTTCTCGCTGTTGATCCTGCAGATCCTGTTCATCGCCGTGCCGGGCCTGCTATTGGCGGCCACGGCCTGGGTGCTGAAGGGCTATCCCCTGACCGCACGCAGGCACGATGAAATCCGCGCCGCCCTGGCGCAAAGAGACGCCGGACACGCCTGAATGACTCACCCCGTCGACCGCCTGAAAGACATCATGGTTCGCCTGCGCGATCCGAACGGCGGCTGTCCCTGGGACGTGGAGCAGACCTTCCAGACCGTCGCTCCCTATACGATCGAGGAGGCCTATGAGGTCGCCGACGCCATCGAGCGCGGCGACATGGACGAACTGAGGGTGGAACTGGGCGACCTGCTGTTCCAGGTCGTCTTCCACTCGCGCATGGCTGAGGAAGCAGGGCATTTCCAGCTGGAAGACGTGGCCGAGGCCATGGCTGACAAGCTGGTTCGCCGCCATCCGCACGTCTTCGGCGACGAAGCCGCCAAGGCCACCGGCCCGGCCCAGAAGGACCGCTGGGAAGACATCAAGGCCGCCGAGCGCAAGGCCAAGGAACAGCACGGCGTGCTGGACGACGTGCCGGTCGGCCTGCCTGCCCTCACCCGCGCGGCCAAACTGACCAAGCGCGCGGGGCGTGTCGGATTCGACTGGCCCTCCACCGACGAAGTCTTCGACAAACTGGCCGAAGAGGTTCAGGAACTGCGCGTCGAGATCGCCGCCGGCGACAAGGAGAAGGCCCGCGAGGAATTGGGCGACCTGCTGTTCGTCGTCGCCAATCTGGCCCGCAAGCTGGAGGTCGAGCCGGAAGACGCCCTGCGCGCCGCCAACGCCAAATTCGTTCGTCGTTTCGAGTTCATCGAGGCCGAACTGAAGAAAGACGGCCGCACGCCGGAGCAGTCCGACTTGTCCGAAATGGACGCCCTGTGGGACGCCGCCAAGGCCGCCGAGCGGGCGTGAACCGAAGTCCGTTCGACCTCATCATCTTCGACTACGACGGGGTCATCGCCGACAGCGAACTGCTGAACAATGCGGTCATGGCCGAACTGCTCAGCGAAATCGGCTTGCCGACCACGCTGGACGACGCCCTGGCGACCTATCTGGGCAAGCGCTGGCTGGACTGCGAGGCGCTTATTTCGGAACGACTGGGCGCGCCTTGCCCGCCTGGCCTGCAAGACGAATGGACGCGGCGCTGTCACGATCGCGCCCGGCGCGACCTGACGTCCGTCGCGGGGTTCGACGCCTTCCTGACGGGACGCGAGGAGCCGCGTTGCGTCGCCTCCTCCAGTCCGCCCGACTGGATCGAGCTGGGTCTGCGCCATTTCGGGGCTCATGACGTCTTCGGCGGCCCGATCTTCAGCGCCGCCGTTCATGTCAGCCGGGGCAAGCCGCATCCCGACCTGTTCCTCTACGCCGCCGAGGCGATGAAGGCCGCGCCGGAGCGCACCCTGGTGATCGAGGACAGTCCGACCGGCGTGCTGGCGGGTGTGGCGGCGGGCATGACAATCGTCGGCCTGTGCGCGGGCGGCCATGTCCGCGGCGATCACCCTCAACGCCTGAAACAGGCCGGCGCGCACCAGGTGTTCGACAGCTACGCCGACCTGGCAGGCTGGATCGCCGAGACGGCCTAGACGTAGCGCAATTCCTGCAGGTCGATCTCGCGGATCAGCTTGCGCGCCGTCTCTTCGTCGATCAGTCTCTGGCGGCCGAGGCGCACCAGTTCCTCACGCTCCGCCGCAAGGCCGGTCAGGCGCAGGCGGCGCTCGATGTCATCGGCGCGGCGCGCCTGGACCACGGCGTCCTCCTCCATGCTGGCGCGCATGTCGATGCGGTGGCGATAGACCTCCATCACTCGCGTGGCGGTTTCGGCATAGAAGTCGGGATCGACCTTGCCCTCGGCCATGGCGTGCTGAGCGTCCTCAATGGCTCGGATTGCGGCCCAAGCGGCGGCTACGCGGGATCGGTTCTCCTCGGCCTGATGGTCATCCTCCGGCGGAAGCTGCACGCCCCTCAAAAGACGAGGCAGGGCGATCGTGGCCAGCACCAGGGAGACGATGATCACTCCCGCCGCCAGGAAGATGGCCAGGTTCCGCGCCGGCATGGGCGAACCGTCGCTCAGGTAGAAGGGCAGCGTCAGAATGCCCGCCAGGGTGATCGCCCCGCGCACCCCCGCCAGCGACATGACGGCCACCAACCGCAGCCCGACCTTGGGCGGGGCGCTGCGGCCCTTTCGACGGAACAGAGTCAGCTTCAGCGACGTCCACACCCAGACGAAACGCAAGGCCGCCAGGGCCGCGACGATGGCGAAGACATAGACGGCCAACCACCAGATCTCGTCATGATCGGTGGAACGGATCACCTCGGCCGCACGCGCCATGATGGACGGCATCTGCTCGCCCAGGATGACGAAGATCAGGCCGTTGGCGACGAACTGCACCGTGTCCCACACCACGGCGCGCCGAATGCGGGTCGCAGCCAGGGCCGAGCCCTGACGCTCGGTGAAACTCATCGTCACGCCCGCCGCCACCGCCGCCAGAATGCCCGAGGCGTGGATGGCTTCCGCCGCCAGATAGGCCGCGAAGGGCATCAGCAGACTGATCAGGATCTGCCCGCCGACGTCCTCGCCCCAGCGGCGGCTGATGAAGGCCTTCACCAGGCCGATGGCGAGGGTCACGACGATGCCGACGGCCACGCCGACCAAGGCCAGCCAGGCGAAGGTTCCAAAAGCGCTGCTCAGGGAAAAGGCGCCGGTCGTCGCCGCCAGCACGGCGATCCGCATGCAGGTCAGGCCGCTGGCGTCGTTCAGCAGCGACTCGCCCTCCAGTATGTGCATCAGCCGCTTCGGGATCGGCGCCCGCCCGGCGATGGCCTGGACGGCGATCGGGTCGGTCGGCGACAGGATGGCCGCCAGGGCGAAGGCCACGGCCAGCGGCATGGCCGGGATCAGCCAATGGATCAGGAAACCCAGCCCCAGGACGGTGAAGACCACCAGTCCCAGAGCCAGCTCCAAGATCACCACCCTGTCCCGGAACAGCGCCTCCTTGGGGATACGCCAGCCGTCCACGAACAGCAGGGGCGGCAGGAACAGCAGGAAGAAGATATCCGGCTTCAGATCGACCGACTCGCCGGTGATCAGCACCACCCCCGCCCCAAGCGCGATCTGCACCAGCGGCAGGGCGATGCGCGTGATCCGAGCCAACCACCCTGACAGCACCACGGCCAGCAACAGGAAGAGGATGGTCTCGATCAGGTGCATGACAGGATCAGTCGATCACGTCCGGATACAGCCGTTCAAGTCGCCCCAGCGCGGCGGGATGCAGTCGGACCGTCAGATGGACCCGGCCGTCATCATCCGTCTCGCGCCCCGTCACACGGCCGTTGGCGTACAGCCACGCCAGCAGGTCGCCGCGATGCGGCTCGACCGTCAGATGAGTCTCCGGATCGTCGTCGATCAGACCGGCGATGGTCTCGCGCAGGGTCTCGATCCCCTCGCCCGTCCACGCGGACACGGCGACAGCCTGACCGTCGCGCGCCAGACGCTCGGCCTGACCGACGATGGATTCGCGGGTTTCCGGCTCCAACAGGTCGATCTTGTTCCAGACTTCGAGGATGCGGCGCGTCTTGCCCTCGGGCGTTGGAATCTGCTCCAGCACCGCCTCGACGTCCTTGGCCTGGGCCGCGCTGTCGGGCGAGGCGATGTCGCGCACATGCAGGATCAGGTCCGCCTCGCCGACTTCCTCCAGGGTGGCGCGGAAGCTCTCCACCAGTTCGTGCGGCAGGTCGGAGACGAAGCCCACGGTGTCGGCGATGATGGCCGGCCGCCCCTGGGGCAGACGAATGGTGCGTTGTGTCGTGTCCAGCGTGGCGAACAGCAGATCCTTGGCCAGCACCTCCGACCCGGTCAGCCGATTGAACAGCGTCGACTTGCCCGCATTGGTGTAGCCGACCAGGGCGACCGACGGGAACGGAACCTGTCGACGCGCCTTGCGGTGCAGGCCGCGCGTGCGGCGCACCTCTTCCAGCTCGGCCTTCAGCCGCACGATGCGGTCGGCGATCATGCGCCGGTCCAACTCGATCTGGGTTTCGCCGGGGCCGCCCGTGCCGCCCGTCCCGCCGCGCTGGCGTTCCAGGTGGGTCCAGGTGCGGACGAGGCGCGAGCGTTCGTACTCAAGCCGCGCCAGCTCGACCTGCAGCCGGCCTTCGCGCGTGCGAGCGCGGCGGCCGAAGATCTCGAGGATCAGACCGGTGCGATCGATGACCTTGATGTCCCAGAAACGCTCCAGGTTGCGCTGCTGCACCGGGGTCAGTTGGTCGTCGATGACGACCGCCTCGGCGTCGGCGGCCAGGATCAGGGCCGAAATCTCTTCCAGCTTGCCTCGACCGATCAGGGTGGCGGGCGTGACGGAGCGCAGGCGCACGATTTCCTGCGCCCGCACGTCAAGGTCCAGCGCCTGGGCCAGGCCCACGGCTTCTTCCAGGCGTTCAGACGCATGGCGCGCATTGTCGCCACGACGGTCAGGATGGATGACGACGGCCCGGATCAGCGGGACGGCGTGGTCAATGAGTTTGGAGGTCAATCAGTCTTCTTCGGCGTCGGGCTCGTACAGTTGCACGGGCGCGGACGGCATGATGGTCGAGATGGCGTGCTTGTAGACCAGCTGCGATTGGCCATCGCGACGCAGCAGCACACAGAAGTTGTCGAACCAGGTGACGATGCCCTGAAGCTTGACGCCGTTCACCAGGAAGATGGTCAGCGGCGTCTTCGTCTTGCGGACGCTGTTCAGGAAGGTGTCCTGGAGGTTCTGTCGTTTGTCTTGCGACATGGCAGGTTGATCCTGTTCTTGGTCTTTTTCATCAGCGGCGGAATGGCCGCGAGGCGGAACATCGCCCGCATCCACGACCTTAGCCAAGCCCCCGCCGGTGCGGCAACGCCTTAAATGGCTTCGCGACGCGCCTGTTCCAGATAAATCTCGCGCAGACGGGTCGCAACCGGGCCCGGCTTGCCGTCGCCGATGCGGGTTCCGTCCAGCGAAACGATCGGCATGACAAAGGAACTGGCCGCCGTGACGAAGACTTCGCGCGCGCGCTTGGCCTCCTCGACGCTGAAGGCGCGCTCTTCCAACTCGATACCTTCCGCCTCGACCAGCTTGAGGATCGCCGCGCGGGTGATGCCGCGAAGGATGTTGGCCTGGGTGTCGCGGGTCCGCAGCTTGCCGTTCTCGTCGATGATCCAGGCGTTGGTCGAGGAGCCTTCGGTCACCATGCCCATTTCATCGAACAGGATGGCTTCGTAAGCGCCACGTTCACGCGCCGCCTGCTTGGCCAGGGCGTTGGGCAGAAGGCCGACCGTCTTGATGTCGCAGCGGCCCCAGCGCATGTCGGGGTGGGTGACGCCGGCCGCGCCCCTGGCGGCCAGAGCTTCGCCCTTCCTTAGGTCGATCGACTTGGCGGTGATGATGACGCTGGGCGCCACGTCCGTCGGGAAGGCGTGATCGCGGGGCGCCGTGCCGCGCGTGATCTGGATATAGACGATGCCGTTGCGCACCCGGTTCCGGCGGATCGTCTCGCGCAGGACGATGCCCAGCGACTCGGCCGACATGGGAATGTCGATCCGCAGCTCGGTCAGGCTGCGAGCCAGCCGGCTCAGGTGCCCCTGATAATCGGCCAGCCTGCCGTCGAAGACCGACCAGACCTCATAGACGCCGTCAGCGAACTGGAACCCGCGATCCTCGATATGGACCACGGCCTGGCCGTGCGGCTGATAGACGCCGTTCACATAGGCGACCCTGGACATCAGGCGCCTTCTCCTTCCTCGTCTCCGCCGCGTGCAGGCGATACGCCCAGCGACTTAAGCTTGCGATGCAGCGCAGATCTCTCCATGCCGATGAAAGCGGCCGTGCGCGAGATATTTCCGCCGAACCGCATGATCTGGGCCGACAGATATTCCCGTTCGAACACCTCGCGCGCCTCACGCAACGGCAGGGCGATGATGCGGTCCGCGCTGAGCGAGGCCGGGCTGGCGGATGAAGCCACCTCCTGCGGCAGCATATCGGCGGTGATGGGTTCGTCCGGCCCGCCGGTGGCCAGGATCAGCAAACGTTCGATGTTGTTGCGCAACTGGCGGACATTGCCCGGCCACGGATGAACCTGCAGCACGGCCAGGGCGTCGTCGGCGATGCGACGATGCGGCAGGCCCTGGGAGGCCGACAGATTGTCGACGAAATACTCGACCAGTTCGGCGATGTCCTCGCGTCGCTCCGACAGCGGCGGCACGCGGATCGGCACGACGTTCAGCCGGTGGAACAGGTCCTCGCGGAAACGCCCCTCGGCGATCTCGGTGCGCAGGTCGCGGGCGGTGGAGGTGACGACGCGCACGTCCACCTGCACGTCCTGCTCGCCGCCGACGCGGCGGAAGCTCTGTTCGACCAGAACGCGCAGGATGCGGCTCTGGCTTTCGCGGGGCATGTCGGCCACGTCGTCCAGGTAGAGAGTGCCGTTATGAGCCCGCTCGAAGACGCCGATCTTGCGCGGGCGGCCGTCGCCGCCCTCCTCGCCGAACAGTTCGACGTCCAGGCGCTCGGGCGTCATGCCGGCGGCCGAGATGGCGACAAACTCCGCCTTGGCCCGGGGGCTGGCTTCGTGAATCTGCCGGGCCACCAGTTCCTTGCCCGAACCAGGAGGGCCCGAGATCAGGACGCGGCTGTTGGCCGGCGCCACCTTGGCGATGGTGGTGCGCAGCACCTGGGCGGCGACCGACTTGCCGATCAGTCCGGTAGGAGTCAGCGTCTGGGCGCGCAGGCGCCGGTTCTCGCGTTTCAGCGCGGCCGCTTCCAGGGCCCGCTCCACCACCACGACCAGGCGGTCGGACTTGAACGGCTTCTCGATGAAATCATAGGCGCCGCGCTTCAGCGCGCTGACCGCCGTTTCGATGTTGCCGTGGCCCGAGATCATGACGACCGGCAGGTCCTCATCCAGCTCGCGCACGACATCGAGCAGTTCCAGCCCGTCCAGCCCGCCGCCCTGCATCCAGATGTCGAGTACGGCCAGGGAAGGCTTGCGCGCGCGGATGGCGGCCAGCGCCTCGTCCGAATTGGCGGCCGTGCGGACCGAATGGCCCTCGTCCTCCAGCAGACCGGACACCAGTTCGCGGATGTCGGCCTCGTCGTCGACGACCAGAATATCAGCACCCGTATTACGCATGACGCCTCGCTTAACTCGCCGCAGCCGCCACGCCAGAGGCGCGATGGGCGGACTTGTGGTCCTGGGTCAGGGGGAAGATCAGGCATACGCGCGCGCCCGACAATGTCTCCGCGTCAGCCAGCCGCAGCTCGCCGCCGTGGTCCTCACAAATGCGCTTGACGATGGCCAGGCCGAGGCCCGTGCCCTTCTCGCGCGTGGTTACATAGGGTTCGGTCAGCCGGTCGCGATCCTTGGCCGGCAGGCCGACGCCGTCGTCCTCAATCACGAAGACGGCGCGTCCGTCTTCGACATCCAGCCGGGCGATAACGCCCAGCGTCCCTTCGGCGACCGGCTCGAGCGCACGTTTGGCGCCTACGGCCTCGCCCGCGTTCTTCAGAATGTTAGCCAGGGCCTGACCGACCATGCGACCGTCGCACTGAAGCACGACCTCCGGGAGAGGTTCGATCAGATCCACGCCGATGTCGGGCATGGCCACACGTTGGGCGAAGACCGCCTCGCGCAGCATTTCCGCAGGATTCTCCATTGAAAAGCGCGGAGCCGGCATCCGGGCGAAGGACGAGAACTCGTCCACCATCCGGCCGATGTCGCCCACCTGACGGATGATGGTCTCGGTGCAGCGATCGAACACCTCGACATCATCGCCCACCCGCTCGCGATAGCGGCGGCGCAGCCGCTCGGCCGAGAGCTGGATCGGCGTCAGCGGGTTCTTGATCTCATGGGCGATGCGGCGCGCCACGTCACGCCAGGCCGCATTACGCTGGGCCGTGACCAGGCGGGTGATGTCGTCGAAGGTGAGCACCATCTCACCGCCCTGCCCGCCCTCGATGCGAACCCGCAGGCGCAGGGCCTCGCCGTCGCGGCTGACGTCGATATCCTCCTCGATATGGGCTTCGCCCCGTTCCGACAGTTCGCCCAGTTCGGGCGCCACCTCGGCCAGACGCCGGCCCTGGACCTGTTCCGGATCGAGGCCCAGCAGCTGGCTGGCGCTGTCGTTGATGGCGGAAATCCGTCGCTGGCGGTCCAGGCCGATCACGCCCGCGCTGACGCCCGACAGGACCGTTTCAATGAAGAGGCTGCGTCCCTGGGCTTCGTCCGAAGCGGTCTTGAGCGCCGCCTGCTGGGTCTTGATGTCCTCGGTCATCCGGTTGAACGCTTCGGACAGGACGATGATCTCGGACGGCGCGCCGTCGTTATCGACGCGCGCATCGAGGTCGCCGCCCGCCACCTGATCCGCCGCCCTCACCAACCGACCGATCGGCGCCGAGATCGAACTGGCGGCCGACATGGCCAGCCAGACCGCCCCGACCAGCACCAGCAGCGCCGTTTCCAGATAGCTGAGCGCAAAGGCTCCCTGGATGCGAGCGCGGCTTTCCTCGGCGGCGCGATAGGCGGTGATGGACTCCTCGCCGTTGCGCATTCGCTGGATCAGGCCCGGCGCCAGCGGCCGCACGACATAGAGATAGGCGTGACCGTAATCCGGGAGCGGATAGAGCGCCCGCACCATGTCGGGGTTCTCGGTCACCGTCGTCGGAGCCACCTCGCCGCCCGCCACCGTCTCGAAGGCATCGCGCGGCGGGGCGACATAGGGCGGCGCGCCCGGTTGCTCGCCGCTGGCCAGGACGCGTCCCTGCTCATCCAGAATATAGAGGGCCGGGTAGCCGAAGAAGTCGCCGATCTGCGACAGAGCCCGCGAGAACTGGATCCGATTGTCGAACAGATCCCGGACGCCGCCCAACTCGGTCGCCATCGTCTCCAGGTCCACCTCAAGCCCGGCGCCCACGTCCGCGACATAGGCGCGGCCGATCTCGGCCCCGTTCTCGACAGCTGAACGGACGTTGGTGCTGAACCACTGATCCACCCCCCGGTTGACCAGCAGGCCGAAGACCAGGGCGATCAGCACCGCCGGCACGACCGAAACGAGAGAGAATAGGGTGACGAACCGCAGATGCAGACGTGCGCCCGGATCGTTCCGATTGCGCGTCAGGCGCAGCACCCGTCCGCCGATCACCGTCGCGAGTCCTGCAATCAGGACCAGATTGGCCAGAAGGACATAGAGAACCGCGCGACTGGCCGCCGTCCGGGCGTCCCCGCCTGCGGCGGCTCCCGGCGCAATGGCCACCAGCCAGATGGCCGCCGCCGTGACCAGGAAGGCGACGACATAGGCGGTTCCGAACAAGGCTCGCGCCCGACCGTCAGCGAGACGCCCCCAGAGCGAGCGCTCTGAGACCTGTTCTTCAACCGGGGCGACGGGCGTGTCCGACATTACGCCGCAACTTCGGACACCTGTGTCTCGTTTTCAACAGCGAAGTTGCCCAAATACGTCACATCTCGCCACAAGGTCGCCAGCGCCGTTTCGACCTCGTCCGGCGCCTCCAGCCGGCACAGCCTGGCCTTGGCGGCCCGACGCTGGGCTGGATCGGCGGGCCAGGGGGCCTGCTCGATGTACCAGCCCAGATGTTTGCGGAACATCTTGAGACCCAGCGGCAAGCCATAGAAGGCGACCGACGCTCGCAGATGCTCGATGACGATCGCCAGTCGTTCTTCGCGATCCGGCTCTTGAAGGCGCGTCCCGTCCGCAAGGGCGCGCTCGAGATGCGCCGCCAGCCACGGCCGCCCGTAAACCCCGCGCCCCAGCATCAGGGCGTCGGCGCCGGATCGGCTCAGCGCCTCGCGCGCCTGTTCGGCCGTGATGATGTCGCCATTGACGATGACGGGTATGGCGACCGCCTGCTTGACCTCGGCCACCGCATCCCAGTCGGCGACGCCGGTGTAGAACTGCTTGCGGGTGCGGCCATGCACGGTGACGGCGGCGACACCCAGGTCTTCGGCCCGGCGCGCCAGGTCGGGGGCGTTATGACTGTTCTCGTCCCAGCCCAGCCGCATCTTCACGCTGACCGGGCGGCTGACGGCCTGAACGACGGCCTCCATGATCCGCGCCGCCTGATCCGGCGTGCGCATCAGGGCCGAGCCGCAGGCGGCGCCGGTGACTTCCTTGGCGGGACAACCGAAGTTCAGGTCAATGATGTCGGCGCCCGCCGCCTCAGCCATGCGCGCGCCTTCGGCCATGGCGGCCGGATCGCCGCCGACCAGCTGGATCACTGTCAGCGGCAGGCCCCCGCCTACGGCGGCGCGGCGCACCACGTCGGGACGGGCGCGCGCCAGCTCGGCCGCGGCCACCATCTCCGTCGCCACATAGGCGGCGCCCAGCCTTGACGCCAGCACACGGAACGGCAGATCCGTGATCCCGGTCATGGGCGCCATCAGCACCCGCCCCGCGATCTTCACATCGCCAATCTGCAACCCGATCGTCATGAGGCTCCTTAGCGCCGAAGAAGGCCCCTCTCGTCAAGCGGAACCGGGACGCCTAGAAGACCCGCATGGGATTCTCAGCGATCGTCGTGGCCGCCGGCTCGGGTTCTCGGGCGGGCGGCGCCAAACAGTGGCGCAGGGTGGCCGGCAAGCCGGTCGTGCGCTGGTCGGTCGAGGCGCTGCTGGACGCCGGCGCGCGCGAAGTCGTCGTCGTGATCGCCGCTGACGCCCGCGAAGAGGCCGACGCGGCCCTGGCCGGTCTGGACGGATGGCGCGCGGTTTTCGGCGGCGCGACACGCGCCGCGTCAGTGTGCGCCGGCCTCGCGGCTCTGGGCGGCGCTGACGACGAGCCGGTGCTGATCCACGACGCCGCCCGCCCCTTCCTGAGCGCCGAGGTGATCGCGCGCCTGCTGACGGGTCTCGTCGACGCCGACGGCGTCCTGCCCGCCCTGCCTGTCGCCGACAGCTTGCGCCGAGGGCGTGAGGGCATGGTCAGCGGCGCCGTCGATCGGGAGAACCTGTGGCGCGCCCAGACGCCGCAGGCCTTTCGACTCAAGACCATCCGCGACGCCTATGCCGTGTGGCCCGCCGATGAAGCCGCCACCGACGAGGCCGCCGTGGTCGAGCGCGCGGGCGGCCGCGTCCGACTGATCCCAGGCGACGCGCGCCTGACCAAACTGACCTATCCTGAGGATTTCGCCATGGCCGAGGCCCTGTCCCCTGCTCGCACCACCATCCGCATCGGCCAGGGTTTCGACGTTCATCGTTGGGGACCGGGCACGTCGGTCTGGCTGTGCGGGGTCGAGATTCCGCATGACCAGACCCTGATCGGCCATTCGGACGCCGATGCCGGACTGCACGCCCTGACGGACGCCATCCTCGGCGCCATCGCCGACGGCGACATCGGCGACCACTTTCCGCCCAGCGATCCTCAGTGGAAGGGGGCGTCATCGGACCGCTTCCTGGTTCATGCCGCCGAACGGGTGGCGCTGCGCGGCGGGCGCATCGTCAATGTCGATGTGACCCTGATCTGCGAACAGCCCAAGGTGAAGCCCCATCGCCAGGCCATGCGTGAACGGCTGGCGGCCCTGTTGAAGCTGCCGCTGGACGCCGTCAGCGTGAAAGCCACGACCAGCGAAGGCCTGGGTTTCACCGGCCGTGGCGAGGGCCTGGCCGCCCAGGCCGCCGTTTCGATCGAACTGCCCGCCTGAATTCAGGACCGAGGCGGCCTCCGTCGCCAGGCTTCACTTTACGCTCGCCTCTGAATGTCAGGCTGGCATAGTCGCCTGATGCGAAGCCTGCTCTTCAACATCGCCTATTGGGCGCTTTCCATCACCTACGGCCTGGCCGCCGCCTTTGCGGCCCTAGCGCCCGGCCGCAAGGCCACAAGCTGGATCATCCGCCGCTATGTCCGGCGCATGGTGCAGGCCATGAGCCTGTTCGCGGGCATCCGCATCGAGACGCGCGGCAAGGAACGCCTGCCGCAGGGCGCCTTCATCATCGCCTCAAAGCACCAGAGCTGGGGCGACGGCTTCGCCACCTATGACCAGTTCGACGACGTGGCCTTCG
Organism: Brevundimonas sp. SS2672; assembly: GCF_059579685.1. Classification (NCBI taxonomy): domain Bacteria; kingdom Pseudomonadati; phylum Pseudomonadota; class Alphaproteobacteria; order Caulobacterales; family Caulobacteraceae; genus Brevundimonas; species Brevundimonas sp. SS2672. The sequence continues at coordinate 1,485,150 of NZ_CM184201.1, forward strand.
TCACCGGCGACCATCTGGAGAAATTCCCCCTGTTGGGAACGGTGCTCAAGAAGCTGGGCGCCATCGTCGTCAACAACTGCGGCGGCCACGCCGCCCGCGCCGCCCTGAAGGAACGCGCCGCCGACGCCCATCGCGAAGGGCGCAAGATCCTGATCTATCCGGAAGGACATCTGGCCAAGGTCGGAGAGAAGTTCCGTTACCGCTCGGGCGTCTGGCACATGTATCGCGACTTCGACATGCCGGTCGTGCCGCTGGCGACCAATCTGGGCCTGTTCTGGCCATTGGAAGAGTTCCACAAGAACCCCGGCACGGCGACGCTGGAATTCCTCGAGCCCATTCCGACCGGGCTGCCCAAGGCCGAGTTTCTGGAACGCCTGGAAGCCGCCGTGGAGGGCAGGACAGCCGAACTGATCGCCGAGGCGACCGGACAGCCGGTCACGCCCGCCGTCCTCGTCGCCTCCGACGATGAAGGCGCCAAGGCCGCCGCAGCGGCCAAGGCGGTCAGCGCCGCGGCCTAGGCCGCCGGGATCACCGCGCCTTCGTATTTGGAGGCGATGAAATCCTTGATCGCCTGGCCGCGCAGGGCCTTGGCCAGGGCCTGGACTCGCGGGTCATTCTGATTGTCCGGTCGCGCGACCAGATAGTTCACATAGGGACTGTCGGCGCCTTCAAGCTGAAGGGCGTCTGTCTTGGGTTTCAGCCCGGCGTCGAGAGCATAGTTGGTGTTGATCACCGCCCCATCGACCTGAGGCAGGATGCGCGGGATGGTCGCGGCCTCGACCTCCTGGAACTTCAGGCCCTTCGGATTGGCGGCGATATCGCGAACGGTCTGCAGCGGATTCTGCGGGTCTTTCAGGGTGATCAGGCCCGCCGCCTGAAGCAGCAGCAGGGCGCGGCCGGTGTTGGAGGCGTCGTTGGGCAACACCACCTGGGCGCCGTTCGGCAACTCGGCCAAGGTCTTGTGCTTGCGCGAATAGAGGCCGAGCGGCTCGACGTGGATGCCGGCGACTGTGATCAGGGTCGTGCCGCGCGCCGTGTTGAACTCGTCAAGATAGGGCTTGGTCTGGAAGTAGTTCACATCCAAGCGCTTTTCAGCCAGTTGCACGTTAGGCTGAACGTAGTCGTTGAAGACCTTGATCTCGATCGGCACGCCTTCAGCGGCCAGAATCGGCTTCACCTGTTTCAGGATTTCAGCGTGGGGCACGGCGGTGGCGCCGACCAGCAGAGGCGCGCCCTCGCCACCCGCCTTCTTGCCCGCGCCCTGACCGCAAGCGGCGAGCGTCAAAACAGCGGCGGCGGACAGCAGCAGCGAACGGCGGATCATGAGGCGGGCTTTCGAAAAATCAGCGGTGCGAGACCTTAGCGACCAGACGGTCGCCGATCATCTGCAGAATTTGTACGAGGATCAGCAGCAGAACTACGGTCACGGCCATGACGTCGGTCTGGAAACGCTGATAGCCGAAGCGGATGGCCAGGTCGCCCAGACCGCCCGCCCCCACCACGCCCGCCATGGCGGTGTAGCTGACCAAGGCGATGGCGGTGACGGTCGCGCCGGCGATGATGCCCGGCATAGCCTCGGGCAGCAGGGCCCGCGTCACGATCTGGAAGGTCGAACCGCCCATGGCCTGGGTCGCCTCGACCACGCCCTTGTCCACCTCGCGCAGGGCCGTCTCGACCAGGCGCGCATAGAAGGGCGCGGCCCCGACCACCAGCGGCGGAATGGCGCCCGCCACGCCCAGCGAGGTGCCGACCAGCAGCACCGTCACCGGCAGCATGACGATCAGTAGGATGATGAAGGGCACCGAGCGCAGCACATTGACCACAAAGGACAGAACGGCGTTCAGCACCGGATTGGCCGCCAGCCGCCCCTTGCCCGACAGATACAGCAGCACGCCCAGCGGCACGCCCAGGATCACGGTCAGAACCATCGATCCGCCCAGCATCAGCAGCGTGTCGATCGTCGCCTTGCCGATATCGGCCCAATCCACATTGGCGAACATCAGACCGCCTCCACCACGACGCCGCGCGCGGCCAGTTGCGCCAGGGCCGCCTCGGCGTCTCCGCCGGTGAAGGCCACCGTCATCTGGCCATAGGGCTCGCCCCGGATGCGGCTGATGCGACCCGACAGGATGGAATAGTCCACGCCCGCCGTGCGCGCGACGCGGCTCAATTCCGGCTCATAGGTCGAAGGGCCGCGGAAGGTCAGGCGGGCCATGCGCGCCCCGGCGGGCGCGACCGAGGCGTCGACCGCCTCCTCGCCCTCGGCCAGCATGGCGCGGGTCACGGCGTGCTGCGGATGCAGGAAGACGTCGGCCGTCGCGCCCTGCTCCACGATCCTGCCGTCCTTCAGCACCGCCACCCGGTCGCAGACGCGGCGCACCACCTCCATCTGGTGGGTGATCAGGACGATGGTCAGGCCCAGGTCGCGGTTCAACCCGTCCAGCAGGGTCAGGATGTCCTCGGTCGTCTCAGGGTCGAGGGCGCTGGTCGCCTCGTCGCACAGCAGGACGCTGGGGCCGCAGGCCAAGGCGCGGGCGATGCCGACGCGCTGCTTCTGGCCGCCCGACAACTGGGCCGGGTGCTTTTTGGCATGATCAGCCAGCCCCAGTTGAGCAAGCAGTTCCGCCGTGCGCGCCTTCACCTCCGCCTCCGGCCGCCCTTCCAGCCGCAGGGGAAAGGCGACGTTGTCCTCGATCGTCTTGGCGTTCAGCAGGTTGAAGTGCTGGAAGATCATGCCGATGCCGCGACGCGCAGCGCGTAGGTCGGCGGGGTTTAGGGCGGTGATCTCCTGCCCATCGACGAAGACCCTGCCCGCGTCAGGCGTCTCCAGTCGGTTGATGGCGCGGATCAGGGTGGACTTGCCCGCCCCCGAACGCCCGACCACGCCGAACACCTCGCCACGCGCGACGTGCAGATCGACGGCGTCCAGCGCCGTGCGGTCGCCCGCCGCGCTGCGATAGCGCCGGGTCACCCCCTCCAGTCGGATCATGTCAGTCGGCGTCCAGAGCAGCGGCGGGGATGATGGTGACGCTCTCGCCGCAACCGCAGGCGTCCGTCTCGTTCGGATTGCGGAAGACGAACTTGGAGGCCAGCTTCGTCACCTCATAGTCGATCTCGGTTCCGATCAGGAACAGGACTGCCTTGGGCTCGATCAGAATGGTGACGCCCTTGTCCTCGACCACCTCGTCCAGCGGCAGGGCTTCTTCGGCATAGGCGAAGGTGTACTCCTGCCCGGCGCAGCCGCTGTTTTTCACGCCGACGCGTAGCCCGACGTAATCCTTTTCAGCGTTGTCCATGATTTCGCGCACGCGCGCGGCGGCGGCGTCCGTCAGGGTCACCGCCTTGGGCCGGGGGCGTCGGGGTCGGGTCGTGGTCTGAAGCTCGGTCATCATGGCCTCGTCAGAACATGTTCAGGGCCAACTTGGCCTCGTCGCTCATCTTGGAGGCGTCCCACGGCGGATCGAACACCAGATTGGCCCTGGCGCTGCGAACGCCCTCGACCTTGGACACCGCCGTCTCGACCCAGCCGGGCATTTCGCCGGCGACCGGGCAGCCCGGCGCCGTCAGCGTCATCTCGACCAGCACGTCGCGATCGTCGGACACGTCGACCTTGTAGATCAGGCCGAGCTCATAGATGTCGACCGGGATTTCCGGGTCGTACACCGTCTTCAGCGCCTCGATCAGGTCGTCCGTCAGCTTGTCCAGCTCGGCCTGAGACAGGGCGCTCTTCTGCGGCTCATCCCAGCTGGCGGCGAAGGCGTCGCTGTCGCTGATCGCGTTGTCGGTCTTAGCGTCCATACTCGTCACACGAAGAAGTTGCGCGCCTTGATCAGCGCGTCCACGAAGGCGTCTGCATCCTCCATGGTGTTATATAGGGCGAAGGAGGCGCGCGTGCTCGAGGTCACGCCCAGTCTTTTCGCCAGCGGTTCTGCGCAGTGCAGACCGGCCCGGACGGCGACGCCGTATCGGTCCATGATCTGGGCGACGTCATGAGCGTGCGCGCCCTCGACGGCGAAGGTCAGGATGGCGCCCTTCCCTTCTGCTTCGCCCAGAATCCGCAGCCAGCCGTACTCGCGCAGACGCTCGACGGCATGATGATATAGAGCCTTCTCATGCGCCTGGATCGCCGCTGGCTCATACTGCGCCAGCCACTCGATCGCCGCGCCAAGGCCGATCGCTTCCAGAATCGGCGGGGTGCCGGCCTCGAACCGGTGCGGCGGACGCGCATAGGTCACGCGCTCCTTCTCCACGGTCTCGATCATCTCGCCGCCGCCCTGATAAGGCGGCAGGGCCTCCAACGCCTCCGCCGTGCCGTACAGGACGCCGATGCCCGTGGGTGCGAACAGCTTGTGGCCGGTCAGGACATAGTAGTCGCAACCAATGGCCTGGACGTCCGGCGCCGCGTGGACCGCCCCCTGACAGCCGTCGATCAGCACCCGCGCCCCGGCCGCATGGGCCAGACGGGTGATCTCGGCGACCGGATTGATGGTCCCCAGCACGTTTGACATGTGGGTGACGGCGACCAGCTTCGTCTTCGGCCCCAGCAGGGCGGCGAAGGCCTCCATGTCCAGCGAGCCGTCATCCTTGATCGGCGCCCATTTCAGCACCGCCCCGCGCCGCTCGCGCAGGATGTGCCAGGGCACGATGTTGGAGTGGTGCTCCATCTCGGTGACGATGATTTCATCGCCCGGCTGGATCGACAGGCCGACGCCGTTGGCCACCAGGTTGATCGCCTCGGTGCCGCCCTTGGTCCAGACGATGGTCTCGGCCGACGGCGCGTTCAGGAAGCGGGCGACGATCTCTCGCGCACGCTCATAGGCCTCGGTCGCCTCGTTCGACAGAGTGTGCAGACCGCGGTGAACGTTGGCGTAGGAGCCTTCCATCGACGCGACCAGGGCGTCGATCACCGCGCGCGGCTTCTGGGCCGAGGCGGCGCTGTCCAGATAGACCAGCGGCTTGCCGTTCACCTGACGCGACAGGATCGGGAACTGCGCGCGGGCGGCATAGGGGTCGAACCCCGTCACGCCAACCTTGTTCATAGGTACGTTGGTCACAGGCGAGCCGTCAGCCATTCCCGCACCACCTCTCTGGCGCCTTCATGCTCGATGCGGTCGACAACCTCGATCAGGAAGGCGTGGGTCAACAGGGCGCGGGCTTCATCAGCCGAAATGCCGCGCTGCTGCATGTAGAACAGGGCGCTTTCATCCAGCGTCCCGACGGTCGCGCCGTGGGCGCACTGCACCTCGTCGGCGTAGATGATCAGCTCGGGCTTCACGTCGATCTCGCCGCGATCCGAAGCGATCAGGCCATGGTGCCCCATGCGGGCGTCGGTCTCGTCCGCGCCCTTCTGGACCAGGATCTTGCCTTGGAAAACGCCGCGCGCCTCGTCGCGGACCACGCCCTTGATCAATTGGCTGGTCGTGCCGCTGGCCGCGACGTGGTCGATCACCGAGGTCTGATCCGAATGGCGCGCGCCGTTCAGAAGATAGAGGCCGTCCACGCGCGCATCGGCGCCTTCGGCCCCGTGCCGCAGGCGGGTCTCGTGGCGTTGCAGTTTGGCGCCGGTAGCGACGATGGTCTGGCGATAACGGCCGCCCGCCTCCAGCCGCACCTCAGCCTCGGCCACGGAAATGGCGTCGGCGGGTTCGTCGGTCAGGACGATGCGGGTCACCTCGGCGTCGGCCGCGACGTCAATCTCGACCTTGTTGTGAGCGACATAGGCCGAGCCCTTGCCCTCGTGCGTCTCCAGCAGCAGCAGGCGCGCGCCGGGCCGGGCGACGATGCGCGCCGCCGCCGTATGACCGGTGCCCGTTGCATCCGAAATGAAGCGCAGGCGTAGCGTCTGATCGCCCGAGGCGATGTAGTCCTTCACCCCGACCGGGCGGCCGTTGGCGAAGACGACGGCGTCGCCGCCCAGATCATAGAACGGCCCCGGCGCGCCCACGACGGCGGTGCCGGACGGCTCAGGCGCTTCACGAAGAAAACGCTTCAGGTCGCTGTATTTCCACTCCTCGACCCGCCGCGAGGGAAAGGTCGCGGCGTCGGTCAGGTCCAGCCGGGCGAGCGCCTTCATGCCGCCTCCGGCAGGAACTTGTCGTAGCCTTCCGCTTCCAACTCATGCGCCAGCTCAGGTCCGCCCGAGGCGACGATGCGGCCGCCCGCCAGGACGTGGACGCGGTCCGGTTTGATGTAGTCCAGCAGGCGCTGATAGTGGGTGATCACCAGCATCGACCGCTCCGGGCTGCGCATGGCGTTCACCCCATCGGCGACGATGCGCAGAGCGTCGATGTCGAGGCCGGAGTCGGTCTCGTCCAGGATCAGCAGCGACGGCTCCAGCAAGGCCATCTGCAGGATCTCCATCCGCTTCTTCTCCCCGCCGGAGAAGCCGACGTTCAGCGGCCGCTTCAGCATGTCGAAATCCATCTTCAGCGACTGCGACGCCGCCTTGACCAGCTTCAGGAAGGCGGGGGCCGAAACCTCTTCCTCACCGCGCGCGCGCTTCTGGGCGTTCAGGGCCGTGCGGATGAAGGTCATGGCCGGCACGCCGGGGATTTCGATCGGATACTGGAACGACAGGAACAGGCCCGCCGCCGCCCGCTCGGCCGGTTCGATATCCAGCAGGTCGATGCCGTTCCACGAGGCGGAACCGTCCGTCACCTCATAGCCGGGGCGGCCCGACAGGCTGTAACCCAGCGTCGACTTGCCCGCCCCGTTCGGCCCCATGACCGCGTGAACTTCGCCCGCAGGCACATCGAGCGTCAGACCTTTGAGGATCGGCTTATCGGCGACGGAGACGTGGAGGTTATTGATCTTAAGCATTGTTTTTCTTCTTCAACTCACTCAGCCGACCGAGCCTTCAAGGCTGATCGCCACCAGCTTCTGGGCCTCGACGGCGAACTCCATCGGCAGTTCCTGCAGGACGTCACGGACGAAGCCGTTGACCAGCAGGGCCACGGCTTCTTCTTCCGACAGGCCGCGCTGCTGGGCGTAGAAGAGCTGAGCTTCGGACAGGCGGGTCGTGGTCGCTTCGTGCTCCAGCTGGGCCGAGCCGTTGCGGACCTCGATGTAGGGGATGGTGTGGGCGCCGCATTCCTTGCCGATCAGCAGGCTGTCGCACTGGGTGAAGTTGCGCACGCCGGTCGCCTTGGGATGGATCGACACCAGGCCGCGATAGGTCGAGTCCGATTTACCCGCCGAGACCGTCTTGGCGATGATACGGCTGCGGCTGTTCTTGCCCAGGTGCAGCATCTTGGTGCCGGTGTCGGCCTGCTGATGGCCGTTGGTGATGGCGATGGAGTAGAATTCGCCCGAGCTTTCCTCACCCTTCAGGATGCAGGACGGGTACTTCCAGGTGACGGCCGAGCCGGTCTCGACCTGGGTCCAGCTGACTTTGGAACGGTCGCCGCGGCAGTCGGCGCGCTTGGTCACGAAGTTGTAGATGCCGCCCTTGCCCTCGGCGTCGCCGGGGTACCAGTTCTGAACGGTCGAGTACTTCACCTCGGCGTCGTCCAGGGCGATGATCTCCACGACCGCCGCGTGCAACTGGTTCTCGTCGCGCATGGGCGCGGTGCAGCCCTCCAGATAGGATACGTAGGAACCCTTGTCGGCGATGATCAGGGTCCGCTCGAACTGGCCGGTCTGGCTGGCGTTGATGCGGAAATAGGTCGACAGCTCCATCGGGCAGCGCACGCCCGGCGGAATGTAGACGAAGCTGCCGTCGGAAAAGACCGCGCTGTTCAGGGCCGCGAAATAGTTGTCGCTGACCGGGACGACCGTGCCCAGATACTGACGCACAAGATCAGGATATTCGCGCAAGGCCTCGGAAATAGGCATGAAGATCACGCCCGCCTTGGCCAACTCCTCCTTGAAGGTGGTGACGACGGAGACGCTGTCGAACACGGCGTCGACCGCCACCTTGGGCGCGCCCTGAACGCCGGCCAGGACTTCCTGTTCCTTCAGCGGAATGCCCAGCTTTTCGTAGACGGCCAGCAGTTCGGGATCGACCTCGTCCAGCGACTTCGGCCCTTCCTTCTTCACCGGCGCGGCGTAGTAGTAGAGGTCCTGATAGTCGACGGGATCGTACTTCACCGCCGCCCAGGTCGGCTCTTCCATGGCCAGCCAGCGCTCATAGGCGGCCAGGCGCCACTCCAGCATCCACTCCGGCTCCCCCTTCTTCTCGGAGATGAAGCGGATGATGTCCGGGTTCAGGCCCTTGGGGGCGAACTCCTGTTCGACGTCCGTGGTGAAGCCGTACTTGTACCGCTCCAGCTCCGCGACCGTATCGATTGTTTCCTGAACGATAGCCATAACTTACGCGACTTCCTTTACGCGCCCTTGCAAGCGCGCCTTGTGCTTGTCCCAGGCCGCGACCCAGGCGTCGGCGAACCGGGTCCAGTCGGCCTCGGTCGTGCCCCAACCGCCGGAGACGCGCACGCCTCCGGTCGCCAGATGGTGCAGGCCCATGGCGCTGATCGCCTTGGACGGCTTGACCTTGCCCGACGAGCAGGCAGAACCGGCCGAAACCATGACCCCGACCAGATCCAGGGTGATCAGTTGTTGCGGGCTGTCCCAGCCCTCGACCGCCATGAACAGGGTGTTGGGCAGCCGCTCGACTGCGCCGCCGATGATGGTCGCACCCGCGGCCTTGACCTTCGCCTCGGCCGCGTCGCGCCAGACGACATGAGCCCCGGCGGCGTCCAGATCACGGGCCGCGCAGTCGGCGGCGACGCCGAAACCGGTGATGCCCGGAACGTTCTCGGTCCCAGCGCGCAGGCCGCGCTCCTGACCGGCGCCGTGCAGAATACGAACGGCGGATACGCCGTCCTTGAGCACCAGGGCGCCCACGCCTTGAGGCCCGCCCAGCTTGTGCGCCGAAAGGGTCAGGCTGTCGGCGCCGAGCGCACGCATCGTCACCGGAATCTTGCCTGCGGACTGGATGGCGTCGACGTGCAGCCAGCCGCCCGCCGCGCGGACGAGCGCCGCCGCCTCAGCGATCGGCTGGATCACGCCGCTTTCGTTATTGGCGTGATGAATGGCGACGACGGCTCGCCTCGGACGCGCCAGCGCCTCAGCCAGCCAGGCCAGATCGACCACGCCATTGGCGTCCACCGGCAGAACTTCGACCTGCGCTCCGCTCGCCGTAGCGGCTTCGGCCACGCACGGATGCTCAGTCGCGCCGACGATCAGCCGCTCGCAGCCGGCGGCCAGGGCGCTGTGGATCGCCTGGGCGTTGGATTCGGTTCCGCCCGAGGAGAAGATGATCGCCGTCGGATCGGCGCCGACCAGATCGGCCACCTGAGCACGGGCCGTCTCGACGCGCGCACGCGCACGGCGGCCGGCGGCATGAACGGCCGAAGGGTTTCCGTTGTCAGCCAAGGCCTTGGCCATGACTTCCTGAACTTCAGGACGAACCAGGCCGGAAGCGTTGTAATCCAGATAGACGCTCACGCCGCCGCCTCCATGGACCCGACGTCCTTCTGTCCCATACGAGCACGGCTGGTCCGCTTTTCGATCACGTCCTCCAGGCTGACCCCGGCCAGATAGCGATGTATCTCGGCGCCGAGGTCTTCCCAAAGATCATGAGTGATGCAGCGCGCCCCGCCGTTCATGCAGCCTCGCGGCGTGCCATGTGCGGCGCAGCGGGTAGCGCGGATCGGCTCATCGACGGCTAGGACGATGTCGGCCACGACCGTCTCGTCCGGCCCCTTGGCTAGGCGATAGCCGCCGCCCGGCCCGCGAATGCTCTTGACCAGGCCGCCCTTGCGCAGTCGCGCGAACAGCTGTTCCAGATAGCTGAGCGAAATCTCCTGACGCGCCGCGATTTCAGCCAGGGACACGGCCCGGCCCGAGCCGTTTTTCGCCAGATCGGCCATCGCCATCACGGCGTAACGTCCCTTTGTCGACAGGCGCATCCCTATAACCTCAAAATTCTAACGCTTTTCGGAGCGGTCATGCTAAGACCCCCGGCCTCGCTGGCGAGTGCGTCGCGCACCGGGGACTTAGAAAGTCCTACCTCCCTGGTCAAGTATTATCCGTCCGGCGAAACCTCTGTTGATTGTAGGGATCGCGATCCATGCCTGAAGTCATCCTGCCCGGCGCCGCTGGCCGCATCGAAGGCCGTTACTCGCCCGGCAAGCGCCCCGACGCGCCGATCGCCCTGATCCTGCACCCGCACCCGAAGGCGGGCGGGCACATGAACAATCCGGTCGCTCTGACGATGCACCAGCTTTTCGTTCAGCGCGGCTTCGCCACCCTGCGCTACAATTCGCGGGGCGTCGGCAAGTCGCAGGGCGAGTTCGACAGCGGCATCGGCGAACTGGCCGACGCCGCCACGGCGCTGGACTGGCTGCAGGCCAACAACCCGGCCGCCACCCAGACCTGGGTCGCGGGCTATCAGTTCGGCGCCTACATCGGCATGCAGTTGCTGATGCGCCGCCCCGAGACCGACGGCTTCATCTCGGTGTCGCCGCCGTCCAACATCTACGATTTCAGCTTCCTGGCCCCCTGCCCGGCCTCGGGCCTGTTCCTGCACGGCACCGCCGACACCGTGGTGCCCCCGGCCGAGGTGGAGCGCGTGGTCAACAAGCTGCGCACCCAGAAGGGCATCGTCATCGACTATGAGCTGGAAGAAGGCGCGACCCACTTCTGGCAGGATCATATCGGCGCCGTCGAGCGTCGCGTCGGCGCCTATCTGGACAAGCGCCTGGCCGAAAAGCCGGCCTGACATCCTGACGATCAGCGCGGAGGTCGGGCCTCCGCGCGGGTCCGCCACAGAGACCAGACCACCCCCGTCGCCAGGATCGCCGCTGTCACCGACAATGAGACAACGGGCGGCGTCTTCTCGATCCCCAGCAGAGGCGCGGCGAACACCTTGGCCCCGATAAAGACCAGCAGGACCGCCAGCGCCTGCTTCAGATAGGCGAAGCGGTGGATCACCGCCGCCAGGGCGAAATAGAGCGCCCTCAGCCCCAATATGGCGAAGATGTTGGACGTGTAGACGACATAGGCGTCCGTCGTGATGGCGAAGACCGCCGGCACGGAGTCCACCGCGAAGATCACGTCGGCGATCTCGATCGTCACCAGGGCTAGGAACAGCGGCGTGGCATGCAACTTCATCTCGCCCGAACGGGTTGGCGCCTGGACGAAGAAGGCGTGGCCGTTCAGATCATTCGTCACCCGCATCCGCCGCCGGAACCACTTCAGCAGCGCATTATCGGCGATATCCGTTTCCTCGTTGCGGGCAAAGAACATCCGCACGCCGGTCAGGATCAGGAAGCCTGCGAAAAGGTACAGCACCCAGTGATAGCGGGCGACCAGCGCCGCACCGCCGCCGATCATGATCGCCCTCAGGACGATGACGCCGAGCACGCCCCAGAACAGCACGCGATGCTGATAAAGCCGGGGCACGGAAAAGGCGCTGAAGATCAAGGCGATGACGAAGACATTGTCCATCGCCAGGCTTTTCTCGACGGCGTAGGCGGTCAGGTAGTCGATCGCGCTGTCGGCCCCCAGCCACGACCACAGCCACGCCCCGAAAGCCAGGGTCACGGCGATGTAGAAGGCGGAGAGCCCCAGGCTTTCCCGTACGCCGATTTCATGATCGCGCCGATTGAACAGCCCCAGATCCAGCGCCAGCAGGCCGACGACGATCGTCAGGAAGCCCGCCCACATCCAGACGGGCTTGCCCAACCACTCCAACAGCAACAGTTCCATCGACGCCTTCGCGAGCCGTTTCCAACGACGCGGCCGACATCGCGATGAAGGGTCGCCAGAGGGGCCCGGTCCGCCCTACCCCAACGCCTGAGGCCTGCGGGCGTTGCTCAATGATCACCTTCAGCGGCGGCCAGGGCCGCCGGTCGGTGGGCGCGGACGCACCAGACGACGCTGACGATCATCAGGATCATGGCGACGACCTCGATCACAGTCGGACCGCGCTGTTCCCAGATGAAGCCGTAGATGAAGGCGAACAGGGTCTCAGACACGATCATCTGGCCCAGCATGGTGAGCGGCAGCAGACGACTGGCCTGGTTCCAGAAGGCGTTGCCGATGACCGAGGCGAAGATGGCCACGCCCGCACTGACCCCGATCAGGCGCATCCAGGCGTCATCCGTCATGCCTCCCAGCATGAACAACGACGGAATGACCAGCGCCAGCGCCAGAGCGCCGGTGACCACGCCGGTCAGCAGCGACCACTCATGCGGGGTGATGTCGGGCAACCGCCCCATCCAGCGGCTGTTGCCTACGGCGAAGGCGGTCCAGGACAGCAGGGCCGCAACCGCGCAGACCAGGCCGATCAGGGTCGCGCTACCGCTCTGCGCCGCTGCGCCGCCGCCCTGGCTGAGCGACTCCCACCCGATCAGGCCGACGGCCAGCGCCGCCACGGCGATGGGCGGAGCGACACGGGACAGCGGCGGCGACTCCTTGTCTCTCAGGCCCCATAGAGCCACCACCACGGGCACCATGCCGACGATCAGGGCCGAGGCCGCGACGCCCGCGTAATGCACGCCGACCACCAGGAAGGCGAAATAGACGAGATTCCCCGCGAGGCTCAGCCAGACCAGAGCGCCCCACGCCTTGCGCGTCAGGGCCGCCGTCACCCGACGCCAGCGCGGCGCGATCAACAGAGCCGCGATCAGGCCATAGGCGAGGTAACGCCCCGCCGTCAGCAGCAGGGGCGAGGCCTCGGGCACGACCTTGGGCGCCAGGAAGACCAGCCCCCACAGAGCGCCCGCCGCCAGACCGCTGGCGACGCCCCAGAAACGAGACGAGGCCGCCACTATTCCGCTCCCGGCTCGACGATCCGGCCGCCGGTCATCGGCGCCGGAACGCCTGTCGTGCCGGGGAAGCTGATCGGCAGGCCCAGACGGCAGCGCGCCGCCAGAAAGGCGAAGGCCTCGGCCTCAATGGAGTCGCCGCGCCAGCCCTTGTTCTCGGCCGTCGAGACGGGGGCGCCCACGCGATCACGAATGGCGGCCAGCAACACCGGATTATGGCGACCGCCGCCGCAGACGACGATCTCCTTCGGCTGCTCCGAACAACGGGCGACGCCCAACGCCACGGCCTGCGCCGCGAAGGCTGTCAGGGTCGCGGCAGCGTCCTCAAGCGACAAGCTTGCAACCGGATCCAGCGAGAAGTCGAAACGATCCAGCGACTTCGGCCCGATCGCCGCGAAATAGGGATGGGCCAGATAGGCGTCCAGCACGGCCTGATCGACCGTCCCGGCCGCCGCCAGACGGCCACCCTCGTCCATCCGCTTCTTCATGCGGGACTGGACCAGCAGATCGACCATGCCGTTGGCCGGACCGGTGTCGAAGGCCTCCAGTTCCCCGTCGGCGCGGATCAGGGTGATGTTGCCCACGCCGCCCAGGTTCAGCACGGCGACCGGCCCTGACAGGCCCGCCTTGCGAACAAGCGCCGCGTGATAGACGGACGCCAACGGCGCGCCCTGCCCGCCCGCCGCCACGTCGGCGCTGCGGAAGTCAAAGGCCGTTGGCACGCCCAGGCCTTCGGCCACGCTGGCGGCGTCGATCAATTGGATGGTGCGGCCCGGCTGCTCCGGCGTCGGCGCCTCATGCAGCACGGTCTGGCCGTGGACGCCGACCAGATCCAGCGCGGTGGACTTTACTCCATTCACCGCCATGAAGCCGAGCGCGGCGGCCAGATGCGCGTCGGCCACAGCCATGCGCGCGTCCTCAAAGCTGTCCGGTTCCTCTTCGTCGCGTTCCCAGTCGAAGGCGTCCTCGATCGCGTCCTCGATGATGGCGCGGGTTTCGCCGTCCAGCTTCATCTCTCCGGCGGGGCCGAAGGACAGGATGTCGTGGCCGTCCGTCTCGATCACCGCCATGTCCACGGCGTCCAGCGAGGTGCCGGTCATGAAGCCGAGCACGCGAAGGGTCTTTTTCGGGGAGGTCGTCATGGCGGCTTGACTGCCACGTCGTGCGCGACGTAGCTAGCGCCCATGATCGCGCAACCGGCCCTTTTCGCCGCCTATTACTACGGCCTCTACTAGAGAGCGGCCGCGATCCTTGCCGCCCTTCCCTCGGCGGCATTATTCCTCGGAAGACGGCCGCCGGTTCTGATGCTACGGACCCGACCATGACCGAGCCCACGACCCAAACCGTTTCCGAAACCGCCTTCAAGTCGGACTTCCTGCGCCTGATGAAGGCGCGCGGCTATATCCACCAGATCACCCACCCGGTGGAACTGGACGAGGCGGCGGCGGCCGGCGTGGTCACGGGCTATATCGGTTTCGACGCGACGGCGCCGTCGCTGCACGTCGGCCACCTGATCCAGATCATGCTCCTGCGTCGTCTTCAGCAGGCCGGGCACAAGCCGATCGTCCTGATGGGCGGCGGCACGACCAAGGTCGGCGATCCCTCGTTCAAGGACACCCAGCGCCCCCTGCTGACCGAGGAAAAGATCGCCGAGAACATCGCCGGAATCAAAGGCGTGTTCGAGAAATTCCTGACCTTCGGCGACGGCCCGACCGACGCCGTCATGCTGGACAACGACGAGTGGCTGTCGCAACTGGGCTACCTGCAGTTCCTGCGCGATTACGGCACCCACTTCACCATCAATCGGATGCTGAGCTTCGATTCGGTCAAGCTGCGCCTGGATCGCGAGCAGCCGCTGACCTTCCTCGAGTTCAACTACATGCTGATGCAGGCGACCGACTTCCTGGAGCTGAACCGCCGCTATGGCTGTTCGCTGCAGATGGGCGGGTCGGACCAGTGGGGCAATATCATCAACGGCGTCGAACTGACCCGCAAGGTGGACCACAAGGCCGCCTTCGGCCTGACCACGCCGCTGCTGTCCACCGCTTCTGGCCAGAAGATGGGCAAGACGGTCGGCGGCGCCGTGTGGCTGAACGCCGACGCCCTGTCGCCGTTCGACTACTGGCAGTACTGGCGCAACACCGAGGACGGCGACGTGGGCCGCTTCATGCGCCTGTTCACCGACCTGCCGCTGGATCAGATCGAACGCTATGAGGCGCTGGAAGGCGCTGAGATCAACGACGCCAAGAAGGCGCTGGCCGACGCCACCACCTCCATGCTGCACGGCGTCGAGGCCGCACAGGCCGCCCGCGCCGCCGCCGAGGCCGCCTTCGAGAAAGGCCAGTTGTCCGCCGACCTGCCGACCGTCGAACTGCCGAGGGACGAGGTCATCGGCGCCATGATCGCCGCCGTCACGACCAAGGCCGGTCTCAGCGGCTCCAACGGCGAAGCGCGTCGTCTGGCCCAGGGCGGCGGCCTTCGTCTGAACGACGAGGTGGTCAACGACGGCGCCCGCCTGATCGAAGAGGCCGACCTGAACGCAGACGGCGTGCTGAAACTCGGCGCCGGCAAGAAGAAGATCGTGCTGGTGCGGCCCGTTTAACTCGCTCATCCCGGCGGACGCCGGGACCCAGTGCTTTGGCTTCAAGCGCGGCGAGAACGTCTTGCTGCTTTCAATCGGCGCGGCCGGGGCTCTTACTGGGTCCCGGCGTCCGCCGGGATGAACGGAGAGATTGATGGTCGACATCACCGAAAACACCCCCGCCCCCGCCTTCGACCTGGCGACCGATGGTGACGGCCGCCTGTCCCTGGCCGACCTGAAGGGCAAGAACGTCGTCCTCTACTTCTATCCCAAGGCCGACACGCCCGGCTGCACGACCGAGGGACAGGACTTCTCGGTCCTGATCGAGCGGTTCACGGCAGCTAACGCCGTGGTGATCGGCGTGTCGCGCGACACGGTGAAGAAGCTGGACCGCTTCAAGGCCAAGCACGACCTCAAGGTCGTGCTCGGCTCGGACGAAGACGGGGTGGTCACCGAGGCTTGGGGCGTGTGGGTGCTGAAGAAGCTCTATGGCCGCGAATATATGGGCATTGAACGCGCCACCTTCCTGATCGACGGCCAGGGCGTGGTTCGTCGCGCCTGGCGGAACGTCAAGGTGAAGGGGCACGCCGAAGAGGTGCTGGCCGCCGTCGAAACGCTCTGATCGGCGAGCGGGGTTCGGAAGGCCCCGCTTGACCTCTCCGTCTCAGCCCCCCTAAGTATTGTCAGGGATTGTATCCTCAGGGGCTGACATTGACCAAACGCCGGTCGTCCCGGCGTGACGCGGAGAGTAAAGATGTTCAACAAGAACAAACCCCTCGACAGCAACCCTTCGAGCGGGTTGGGCATTCCGAAGCCGCCGGAGCCCGCCGCTCCGACCCCGGCGCCCGCCGCCGCCGCCACGCCTGCTCGAGCACCTGAACCGGCGCGACCGGCCGCCGCCCGCTCATCCAGCCTTTCGACTCTGTCGGCGGGCGTGAAGTATGAGGGCAATATCTCCGGCGCGGGCGAACTTCAGGTCGACGGCTCTCTGAAGGGCGACATCCGCGTGGTGCGCGTGGTGATCGGTGAAGGCGGCGCGGTCGAGGGCACGGTCCACGCCGACATCCTGGAGGTGCGCGGCCGCGTCTCGGGCGCTATCGTCGCCAAGCAGGTCAAGCTGTTCGCCACCTCTCGCGTCGAGGGCGACATCACCCAGGAGCAGCTGTCGATCGAACAGGGCGCCTGGTTCCAGGGCCGCTGCACCCAGGCCAAGCGGGACACGCCGGGCGCCAATATGCTGGAAGCCCCCGCCCCCGCCGAAAAGCCTGCGCCCGCCAAGACGGACGCCAAGGTCGAGGCCAAGCCCGCCGCCTGATCGGTGCGGACACTGATAACGAGAAAGGGCGGCCCGCAAAGGCCGCCCTTTTTTAGTATCGATCGAGCGGAGTCGATCAGCCCTCGCGGGTCTCGCCCACGCGGGCCGCCAGGGCGGCGCCCATGAACGGATCCAGATCGCCGTCCAGAACCCCCTGGGTGTCGGAGGTTTCGACCTCTGTCCGAAGGTCCTTCACCATCTGATACGGCTGCAGGACGTAGGATCGGATCTGGTGCCCCCAGCCGATGTCGGTCTTGGCGTCGGCCAGGGCCTGAGCTGCGGCTTCACGCTTCTGAAGCTCCAGCTCATACAGACGCGCACGCAGCATCTTCCACGCCTGATCGCGGTTCTGGTGCTGCGAGCGGCCCGCCTGACAAGCCACCACGGTATTGGTTGGAATGTGGGTCAGGCGCACGGCCGAGTCCGTCTTGTTGACGTGCTGGCCGCCCGCGCCTGACGCGCGATAGGTGTCCGTGCGGACGTCCGACGGGTTGATGTCGATCTCGATGCTGTCGTCGACGACCGGCGACACCCCGACCGAGGCGAAGGAGGTGTGCCGCTTGGCCGCTGCGTCATAGGGGCTGATGCGGACCAGACGGTGAACGCCCGATTCGGACTTCAGCCAGCCATAGGCGTTGGGGCCGGTGACCAGCAGGGTCGCCGACTTGATGCCCGCCTGTTCGCCGGATTCCTCTTCCTGAAGCTCGACCTCATACCCGTGAGAGCGCGCCCAGCGGCTGTACATGCGCAGCAGCATTCCGGCCCAGTCGTTCGACTCCGTGCCGCCAGCGCCCGAGTTGACCTCCAGATAGGCGTCATTGCCGTCGGCCTCGCCGGACAGCAGGGCTTCCAGCTCGGCGCGCGCGGCGCGGTCCTTGATCGCCTTCAGCTGTTCACGGGCTTCGTTGAGAGCGGCTTCGTCGCCCTCTTCGTCCGCCATGTCGGCCAGCATGATCCCGTCTTCGAGACCCTGCTCCATGTCCTTAACGGCGCTGACCTGGGCTTCAAGGCGAGAGCGTTCGCGGCTGACGGCCTGGGCCTGTTCGGGATTGTCCCACAGCGTCGGATCCTCGACCCGCGCGTTCAGCTCATCGAGCTTTCTTAGAGCGACATCCCAGTCAAAGTCGCCTCCTGAGCAGAGCGACGCTCTGCTCGATGTCGGCCTTCATGGCCTCGACATCCGGTCTCATCGCAATCTCCAGCGATACGGGGGTGAAAGGGCGCGCCAGGGCATCCGGCGCGCCGAAGAGGGTGTAACTAGAGCGTCAGTAGAGGTCGCTCAAGTCCTCGGCCGGCTGCTTTTTGGGCGGCGGCGGAGCCACGGGCGGCGGCGCGACCGGCGCCGGAGCCTGAGACCTGGCTTCCTGCTCACGACGGATGACGTCGTAATAGTTCTGCGGCCCCTCCGGCTGGACCGGGCGCGGCGCTTCTTCGCGCAACTGGCGTTCGGTGCCGGGTCGGAAGGCTTCCTCGATGCCGTTGACGGTGCGGAAGATGGCGTTCTTCGGCTTCACAAAGGGCCGCGCGGGACGTTCCTTCAGCGCGTCTTCCATGAAGTCGATGAAGATCGGCACGGCGGTCGAGGCGCCCGCCTCGCCGCCGCCCAGCGAGCGGTTGTCGTCAAATCCGACAAAGACGCCCACGACGATGTCCGCCGAGAAGCCGACGAACCAGGCGGAACGGTATTCATTGGTCGTGCCGGTCTTGCCGCCGACCCAGGGGCCGAGGCTGCGCGCCCTGGCGCCGGTGCCGCGCTGAATCACGCCCTCCAGCATCGAGGTGATCTGATAGGCGGTGATCGGGTCGATCACCTGGGTTCCACGATCCTGCAGGCGCGGCGACTCCTGGCCGCTGAAGCCACGGCCGCAGTCGCGGCATTGGCGTCGATCGGCGCGATGGATGGTCTGGCCGTTCCGATCCTGAGCCAGTTCGATCAGATAGGGATCGATCCGCCGGCCGCCGTTGACGAAGGCGGCATAGGCCGCAGTGATGCGATAGGGGGTGGTCTCGCCCGCGCCCAGCGACATGGCGAGGTTCGGCGACATGTCATCGACCACGCCCATCTTCTTGGACAGGTCGACGACGTTCTTCATGCCGACCGCCTGGGCTAGGCGCACGGTCATGACGTTACGCGACAGCTCCAACCCGCGCCGCAGCGTCTGAGGGCCATAGAACTGGCGGCTGTAGTTCTGTGGCGTCCAGGCGCGGCCGCCGGGGCCGCCGGGGAAGCTGATGGGCGCATCCAGCACGATGGAGGCCGGAGTGAAGTCGCCTTCCAGCGCCGCCGCATAGACGAAGGGCTTGTAGGCCGAACCCGGCTGACGACGCGCCTGCGTCGCACGATTGAAGCTGGACAGCGCGTAGGAATAGCCGCCGACCATCGCCAGGACGCGACCCGACTGCGGCTCGATGGCGACCAAGGAGCCGTTGACCGCGGGGACCTGTTTCAGGGCGAACTGTCCGCCCTGCCGCTCCACGAAGATCAGATCGCCGCGTTTCAGGGGACGACGTCCAGCGTTGGACCAGGCCACGTCGGCGGCGCGCAGCGCGCCCGTCTGATCGTCCCTGGCCGTGCGGACCCGAACCGTGCTTCCGCTGACGTTCTCGACGGCGGCGGCCTGCCACGAACGGCGCTCGGGCGGGGTCGTGCGCTTCTGGGCCTCGGCCTGCCAGCCGTCGGCGAAGTCGGTCGTGCCCCAGGCGCCGCGCCAACCGTGGCGACGGTCGTAGTCTTCAAGGCCGCGCATCAGGGCGTCGCGCGCCGCCGACTGCAGCTGCGGGTCCAGGGTGGTGCGCAGGTAGTAGCCGCCGCGATTGACTTCTTCCTGACCGAACAGGGCGATGGCGCGACGACGCGCCTCCTCCACGAAGAAGTCAGCGTCGGCGTACTCGGCCCGACGCGGCGCCGAACGGGTGTTCAAGGGACGCGCCAGCGCGGTCTGCAACTGCACGTCCGTCAGCCACTTGTTGTCGGCCATTTCGCCCAGCACCCAGTTCCGCCGC
Organism: Brevundimonas sp. SS2672; assembly: GCF_059579685.1. Lineage (NCBI taxonomy): Bacteria > Pseudomonadati > Pseudomonadota > Alphaproteobacteria > Caulobacterales > Caulobacteraceae > Brevundimonas > Brevundimonas sp. SS2672. The sequence continues at coordinate 1,504,822 of NZ_CM184201.1, forward strand.
CCCAGCGCGGCCTCAGGGTAGCGTTTGGGGTGATAGTTGGTCGGCCCCTTGGGCAGGGCCGCCAGGAAGGCCGCCTCGTCCGGCGTCAGCTGATCCAGCGACTTGCCGAAATAGTTGTAGGCCGCCGAGGCCACGCCGTAGGAGCGATAGCCCAGGTAGATCTCGTTCAGATACAGCTCTAGGATCTGCTCCTTGCTCAGCGTCGCCTCCAGACGGCTGGAGAGGACGGCCTCCTTGAGCTTGCGGTTCAGACTGGTCTCGCTGGTCAGCAGGACGTTCTTGGCCACCTGCTGGGTGATGGTCGAGCCGCCTTCCAGGCGACGACCGGACAGCACGTTGAAGACGTTCTTGAACATGGCCCGGCCGATGCCGGACACGTCGATGCCGCCGTGGCTGAAGAAGTTCTGGTCCTCGGCCGCCAGGAAGGCGTGAACGACCGTCTGCGGCACCTGGTCATAGGTGACGTAAATCCGGCGCTGATCCGAGAACTCGCCGATCAGGGTGCCGTCGCCGGCGTAGACGCGCGTCGCCGTCGCCGGGCGATAGTCCGCCAGCTCGGACGCGTCGGGCATATCGTGCAGGACCCAGGCGGCGTAGATCGCCACCACCACCCCGGCCACGGCGATGGCGCCCAGCAGGGCCACGCCCGCCATGACGAACCAGCGTTCGGCTATCTTCACCGTGAACTCCGCAAGACGCACCCCATCATCGCTCGTTTATCGCGCGTCGCGCGGCGCGCAAAGCGGAACCGCACTTATCCCTTGTCGCGCAGCAGGCGCGCCTTGTCTCGCTGCCAGTCCCGTTCGGCCGAAACCTCGCGTTTGTCGTGCAGCTTCTTGCCCTTGGCCAGGGCGATTTCCAGCTTCGCCTTGCCCGCCTCGTTCAGATACAGGCGCACCGGGACGATCGTGCGGCCGTCGCGCTGGACGGCGCCGATCAGTTTGTCGATCTGCTTGCGGTGCAGCAGCAGCTTCCGGTGGCGGCGCGGCTCATGGTTGAAGCGGTTCGCCATCTTGTAGGGCGGGATGTCGGCGTTGATCAGCACCATCTCGCGCCCCTCCGGCGAGACATAGCTTTCGGCGATGTTCGCCCGCCCGTCGCGCAGGGCCTTGATCTCGGTGCCCAACAACTGGATTCCGGCCTCGATGTAGTCCTCGAGGAAGTAGTCGAAGCGTGCGCGCCGATTTTCGGCGATCGTCTTTTGCTTGGGCGCGTCAGCGGCCATCAGGCGACCCCGGCCTCGGTCAGCGCCTTGTCGATGGCGGGCTTCACGGCGTCGGCCGTCAGCGACAGCGGCAGCCGGACCTCTTCCTCGCATAGCCCCAGCCTGGCGAGGGCGTATTTGGCCGGCGACGGGGAGTTGTCGAGGAACAGCGCCTTGTGCAGGCCGATCAGGCGGTCCTGCCAGGATCGGGCGACGGCGAAGTCGCCGGCCTGAATCGCATCATACAGGGCGACCATGGCCTCGGGCGCGACATTCGAGGTCACCGAGATGACGCCGACGCCCCCGTGGGCGGCATAGCCAAGATAGCTGGAGTCATCCCCCGAGATCAGGTCGAAGGCGCCGTGGATATTCGCTCGCATCCAACTGGCCCGCGCCACATCCGCGCTCGCATCCTTGATGCCGACGATGTTCGGATGCGCCGCCAGGGCCGCAACGGTTTCGTTCGACAGGTCCACGCCGGTACGACCGGGCACGTTGTAGAGCAGAATCGGCAGTTGCACCGCATCGGCCACGGCCTCGAAATGGGCCTGCATCCCGGCCTGCGAGGGGCGGTTGTAATAGGGCGTGACCACCAGGGCGCCGTCGGCGCCGACCGTCTTGGCGAAACGGGTCAGTTCGATCGCCTTGTCCGTCGCTGAAGAACCAGCGCCGGCGATGACGCGGATGCGCCCGGCGGCGATCTCCACGCACTGTTCGACCACGCGCTTGTGCTCGTCCAGGTGCAAGGTCGCGCTTTCGCCCGTGGTGCCCATCGGCACGACGCCGTGAACCCCGGCGGCGATCTGGCGTTCCAACAGACGCCTGAAAGCGGCCTCGTCCACGTTTCCGTCACGAAGAGGTGTGATCAGGGCGGTGATCACGCCCTTGAACAAGGGGGCGGTCATGGGAACAACATACCTGCGCGGAGAATGGGCGGCGGTCCGCCCGTCACTAATCGGCAAAGGGTAGGTTGCCCGCCGCTTGGCCGCAACCAAAGATGAATGAGGATCAGATATCTGATGATCGCGACGACCGTGGCCGCCGCCCTGGCGATACTGACTCCACCGGCTCAGGATGTGCTGAACAGCGCGCCGGTCCCCTACTCCGCCAGTCAGGGCGGAATCATCAACAGCCAGGACGCCGCCCTGGTGCAGCAGGGCCTGACGGCCGCGCGGGCGCGCGACGTCGTAGGAACCCAGTCCATCATGGCCCGCATTTCCGATCCGACCGCACGCAAGCTGGTCGAATGGGCCCTGGTGGACACCTCGGACAAGCAGATGTCCTACAGCGACCTGGCGCTGGCTCAGACCGATCTGGCGAGCTGGCCCCGCGGCGATTCTCGTCGAGCGGCGGGCGAGCGCGCTCTGGACATGGCGGGCCAGTCGCCGGACGCCGTCCTGGCCTTCTTCAACGGAACCGCCCCCACCACGGCCCAGGGCGCCATCGCCCTGGCCGGCGCGCTGGAGCAGACGGGCCGCCGCCAGGAGGCCCAGGCCCTGATTCGCGACTGGTGGCGCACCCAAAGCTTTGAAGAAGCCCAGCAAAGCCGGATCTATTCGCGCTGGAGCGGCTGGTTGACCAGCGACGACCATGTGGCGCGGCTGGACATGCTGCTGCTGGGACCGCACGGCCCGGCGACGCGCGCCATGGTCGCCCTGGTTCCGGCCGACCGCCAGGCCGTCGCCAACGCCGTGATGTCGCTTCGAACGGCCTACGCCCCGGACGCCATCGTCGCCGGCCTGTCGCCCGCTCAGGCCAACGACCCGGCCGTGGTGCTGGAGCGGGTGCGCCTGCTGCGCTCCGCAGGTCGTCAATCCGAGGCCTTCCCGCTCCTGTCCGCCCTGCCCGCCGCCCCCTCGCACGCGGACGGCCAGAACACCCTGTGGAGCGAACGCCGCAACTATTTCCTCGACGCGCTGCAACAGGGGAACGCTCGCGCCGCCTACGCCGCGATGAACGGCCACGGCTTCCCGTCGGGCGAACGCAAGGTCGACGCCGAATTCTTCGCTGGCTGGGTGGCTCTCACCAAGCTGAACGACCCGGCGACAGCCGCCCAACATTTCGAGGCGCTGCGCAACGCCTCCTCGACCCCGATCACCCAGGGGCGCGCCCTCTACTGGCTGGGTCGTGCGGCCGAGGCGCGCGGCGACCGACAGGGCGCCCAGAATTGGTATCAGGCGGGCGCCGCGCACTGGCAGACCTTCTACGGCCAGCTTGCCGCGGAAAAGGCCGGCGCGACCACCTTGACCCTGCCCGGCGAGCCCACTCCCTCGCCCGAGGACGTCAATCGCTTCGAGGGCAATGAGGTGGTGCGGGCGACCCGCATCCTGGGCCAGATCGGCGAGAAGAACCTGATGCGGGTCTTCGCCTACCACCTGGATGACACCCTGCCCTCGCCCTACGATCTGTCGCAGCTGTTCGACCTGATGCAGGGCTATGGCGATCAGTTCGGATCGATGATGGTCGGCCGCGCGGCCAGCCAGCGTGGCTTCGTCATGCCCGAGCGGATGTATCCGATCCGCCTTCCGCAGCAGGTTCCGGGCATGGCCCCCAATGAGTTCGCCCTGGCCATCACCCGTCAGGAATCCAGCTTCGACCCTCTGGTTCGTTCGGGCGCCGATGCGCGGGGGATGATGCAGCTTCTGCCAGCCACGGCGCAGGGGGTGGCGCGCCGCATGGGCCGCGCATTCAGCGCCGAACAGCTGTGGGATCCCGAGATCAATATGACTCTGGGCAGCTATCATCTGGGCGAGTTGATGAACAATTTCGGCGGATCGCCCTTGCTGGCCGCCGTCGGCTACAACGCCGGACCGGCGCGTCCGCCGCAATGGACCGCCCGCTGCGGCGATCCGCGTCAGGCCCAGGTCGATCCCATCGACTTCATCGAGTGCGCGCCCTTCACCGAGACGCGCAACTACATGATGCGGGTGATGGAGAACATGCAGGTCTATCGCGCTCGGCTGAACGGCGGCTCGGCTCCCCTGACCCCGTCAGCGGATCTGGCGCGCGGTACGCCCCCGAACGCAGGCCCGCGACCCTATCAACCCTGACTACAGGCGGCGGGCCGCCAGAATCGGCCCGTCCAACGCCTCCAGCCAAACGGCGTCGAGGTTGAAAACGGTCTTCAGAATGCGCGGCGACAGGGCCTCGGTCGGCGCGCCTTCAGCCGCCGTGCGCCCCTGATCCAGCACCACCACCCGGTCGGCGAAACGGGCCGCCAGGGTCAGATCGTGCAGGCTGACCAGGATCCCGCGTCCAGCATCGGCCCGGGCACGCAGCCGCTCCAGCACCAGAAGCTGGGCGTCGGGGTCCAGTCCCGCGATCGGTTCGTCCGCCGCCAGCAAGGGCGCTGGAGCCGTCAGGGCGCGGGCCAGCAGGACGCGCGCCCGCTCACCGCCCGACATCTCGGCGACGCCGCGATCCGCCAGATGGCCGACTCCCACCTCGTCCAGCGCGGCGCGAGCCCGGTCCAGGGCGGCGGCGCCCGCCATGAACGGCGCGCCCAGCGCCGCCAGCTCGACCGCCGGAAGGTTCCAGGCGATGGAACGGTCCTGCGGCAGATAGGCCGCGCGCTCGCCCCGCTGACGCTCGGACAGCCGTCGCGCCTCGTCGCCGCCCAGACGCGCGGCGCCCTGCGTCAGTCGGACCAGCCCCAATGCGGCGCGCACTGCCGTCGACTTGCCCGCACCGTTCGGCCCGCACAGGGCCACGACCTCGCCCGGCCGCACGGACAGGGAAGCGCCTTTCAGCACTTCCGCGCCGCCGACACGGGCGTGCGCGTTCGCAAGCTCCAGCAGCGCCGCCGTCACAGCCGCCACTCCCGCGCGGCGCGCCAGGCGATCAGGGCGAACAGGGGCGCGCCGACCAGGGCGGTGAAGACGCCGAGCTTCAACTCCTGATCCGTGGGCAGCATCCGCGCCGCCAGATCGGCGATCACCAGCATCAGGCCACCCGCCAGCGCCGAGGGCGGCAGCAGCCTGCCCGGATCGCCGCGCACCGCCGCACGCACCAGATGCGGCGCCGCTAGGCCGACGAAGCCGATGATGCCCGCCACCGCCACCGCCGCGCCCGCCGCCAGGGCCGCCGCCGCCAGCGCCAGGATCCGCATCCGGCCCATCGACAGGCCGGACGCCCTCGCCGCCTCTTCGCCCAGCGTCAGCATCCGCAGGCCGGGCGACGCGCTTCGCGCCAGCAGGGCGGCGATCAGGACGGCCGGCGCGACCCAGGCGACATCGATCCAGCTGCGGTTCTCGACCGACCCCAGCAGCCAGTTCATCACCTCGGCCGAGGCGATGGGCGACGGCGAAAGGTTGAAGATCAGAGCGGTCAGCGCGCCCGCGAAACTGGACAAGGCCACGCCGAACAGGATCAGCGCCTCGGGCGTCCGCACCCGCGCAGCCAGGGCGATCAGCAGCCCGCCGGCCACCGCGGCGCCGAACAGCGCCGAAACCTCGACCGCGCCGGGAACGGCCGCCAACCCCAGAACGATGGCCGTCGCCGCAGCCAGGGCTGAGGCGGCCGATACGCCCAGCACGCCAGGCTCGGCCAGGGGATTGCGCAACAAGCCCTGCATCACCGCACCGGCCAACCCCAAGGCGGCTCCTACGAAGAGAGCGGCGATGGCGCGCGGAGCCCGCACCAGCCACAGCACCTCGCCGGGCCCGGAAGCGGGATGGCTCAAGGCTTCGGCGTAGTCAGTGGCGCTGAACCGGGTCTCGCCCAGCGTCACAGCCAGCGCGACGGCCAGCACGATCGCGCCCGCCAGAACGAGGTTCAACACCCAGACCCTGCTCATGAGGCTTGTACGGCCAGCTGGGCGGCGGCGTCCGCTGCGAACCAGGCGGGACACGTCAGCACCGCGCCAGGCAGCTCCGCCGCCGTCCGTCCTTGCATGGCGCGACGCATCATCGGATGCCGCCCCGCCCCGCGCCAGTCGGAGCGCGCCAGATCGAAGAAGCCCTTCACGAACAGGGCGGGCGGCGTCAGCAACACCCCCTCCAGCCCCAACGGCTGATAGCCGGGCCGCTCAACGCCGTTGCGAAACCCTGCGGCGCGCAGAACGGCGTCCATCAGGGAGCCTGGCCCGGTCGTGAATCCGCCCGCAGTGACATAGACGGCCTTCCGCCCCCGCCCCGTCCCTTCTGCTTTCGCCAGTTGAGAGTCCATACGCGCGATCAGCGCCTCGCCGCGTTCGGCGGCGCTCACGGCCTTGGCTACGGCGCGGATGTTGGCGCGAACCCCATCCATGTCCGCAGCATCGGTGATCGTCACCGTGCGAACCCCATCCCGCTTCAAGGCCGCGAGCAGGCGCGGATCTCCGCCCCAGTAGCGCACCGCCACGTCCGGCCCGAACCCGACAGCAGCCTCCAAGGTCGGGCGGACCCGCCGATGTCCTTCGGCCTGCGCGCGCAGCCAGGAGTCCGGGTCGTCAGCCCTGGGCGACAGGCCCAGTTCCGCATCCGGGGCCAAGGCAAGGACGAACTGATCAGCGCATTGGTCCAGAGCCATGACGCGCAGGGGAGCGGCGATCGCCTCGTCACCGCCGAAGCCGGAAATCGCCAAGGCCAGGGCGACCGCCCCGATCATGGACCTCACGAGGCGGTCAGTCCCGCGAACAGGGCGTCCATCTGCGTGCGAACCAGCGTCTCGCGGTCCGCCCAGTCGAAGTAAGGCTTGGTCGTCATGATGGAGACCAGGCCATGGGCGCTGGCCCAGATGACTTGCGCCAGAGTGCGCGGCTCGCCCCGCAACGCGCCCTGATCGACCGCCTCTTCCACCACGCTGACGAAAGCCCTGAACAGCTCCGCGCCGCTCTGCTGAGCCACGGTCTCGGCGCCGTGGCGCGTCTGCACCGGCGGTGTCAGGTAGGCGAGGCGATAGGCGTTGGGATTAGCGAAACCGAACGCAATGTAGTTCTCGATGATCCGACGCAACCGAGCCAGCGGCGGCGCGTCTTCCGCCAGGGTTCGACGGTGCTCCTCGGCCAGGGTGTCGAAGGCGTTGCGGCAGATCTCATTGAGAATCTCGCCCTTGTCCGCGAAGTGCATGTAGAGGGCGGTCGACGACAGCCCCACTTCATCCGCGATCTTGCGGATGGTGGCGCCCTCATAGCCCTGCTCGACGAAAATGCCCTCCGCCGCCGCCAGAATTTCCGCGCGGCGCTCGTGCCCTTCGCCCTTGGGCTTGCGGGTCGAACGCGACGATGCGGCAGGTGCGACCGACACTTGAGTGCTCCCCAACCTGGAACTCCTGTGAGAGGGCCGTGATAGCCGCAAATGCCCGTTCAGGCCAAATATTTCACTTTACAGCCTTGTCAATATAACCTTGATATCTATCAGGGAGGGCGAGAATGCGAAGGGGAACGATCGTTCCAGCGGACGGCGATGCTCTAAGGTCCGCGCGCATCACGCTGACGCTTGGTCAGGCCGCGAGCTTGGCCTTGTTCCTCGCCAGCGGCCTGGTCGCTGCCGCCCTCGCGCCCATATCCGGTTCGGCCGTGTTGCTGGGCCTGCAGATCGGCTTCATGAGCCTGGCCGCCTGGAGACTCTTCCTGCTCTGGACCAGCCGGGGTTGGAGGCAGCCTGAGGCATCGCCCCAACCGCCGGATCAATGGCCGCGCTACACCGTTGTGGCCGCCCTGTATCAGGAGACGGCCATCCTGCCGCAGTTGATCGAGCGGCTTTCCGAGATCGACTATCCCAGCGACCGGCTTGAGGGCTATCTGGCGCTCGAGGCCGACGACGTCGAGACGATCAGGGCGGCGCAGGATCTGGCCCGTCCCGACTGGCTTCAGGTTCTGATCGTGCCGCAGGGCGCGCCGAAGACCAAGCCTCGCGCGCTGAACCACGCCCTGTCCCGCTGCACCGGCGACCTCATCACCATCTATGACGCCGAGGATGATCCGGATCCGTTCCAACTGCGTGAGGCGGCGGCGCGGTTCAGCCAAGAGGGAGAAGGCCTGGCTTGCCTTCAGGCGCCGCTTCGCATTCGGCGCCGGGGCAAGGACAGCGCCAGCCCCTTCCTCGACCGACAATTCGCAGCCGAATACGCCGCCCTGTTCGAAGTCACCCTGCCGGCCATGAGCCGCCTCGGCCTGCCCTTTCCACTAGGCGGCACCAGCAACCATTTCCGCGTCCCGGTGCTGCGAGCACTAGGAGGTTGGGACGCCTGGAACGTCACCGAGGACGCGGACCTGGGCTTTCGAGATCTGGCGCGCCGGCTATCGGCTGGGAGTCATCGAGAGACCGACCTACGAGCCTCCGCCAGGCCCCCTGCGTCTCTGGCTTCCGCAACGCACGCGTTGGCTGAAGGGCTATCTGCAGACCCTGGCCGTTCATACGCGTTATGCGGAAGGGATGGGCTGGAGAGGCTGGACCGCGCTGGCCGCGACGGTTGGCGCCGGCGTTGCGTCCGCCGCCATCCACGCCGTCTGCGCCGCCTGGGTGTTCTGCGTGGCCCTGACCGCCATCGTGGCAGGAGGCCTGCCTCACTTCTCGCCGCAAGGCAGCGTCGTGCTTGTGTCGGGCATCGCCGCCGCATGGCTTTTGAAGCATCGAGGAGCGCGACAGGCGGGCGGCGCCTATGGTCTCGGCGATATGGCCGCCTCCCTCGCCTATTGGTGCCTGCTCAGCCTGGCCTTCGCCCATGCCGTCATCCGGCTGATCTTGGAACCTCATCACTGGGACAAGACGCCCCATCATGCGGAGCCCGATCCAGAGATAAGCGCGATCGACGGCGCAGACGCTGGACGAGCGGCTGCCTGAGCGCCTAATCAGCGCCCATGGCTCCGGTTCTTTCCCCCACGCCCGAAACCCTCGTCACGCGCGGGTGGTCGGACTACGCCCTTCTGGACAGCGGCGACGGCCGCAAATTGGAGCGCTACGGCCGCTACACCGTAGTGCGCCCCGAGCCGCAATGCTTCTGGAAGGCCCATGACGAAAGCGCCTTCGAGCGCTCCAACGCCATGTTCGATCCGCAGCAAGAGGAAGAGGATTCCGGCCGCTGGCGCTTTGACGTCCATGGCCCGATCGACGCCTTCCCGCTTAAATGGCGCGACGTGCGCTTCATGGGCCGGTTCACCCCGTTCAGGCACTTGGCCTTCTTCCCCGAACAGGCGGCCAACTGGGAATGGCTGGACGCCCGCGTCCGCACCTTGAAGCAGCCGAAGATCCTGAACCTGTTCGGCTATACCGGCGTCGCCAGCCTGGCCTGTTCGGCGGCAGGCGCGCACGTCACCCACGTCGACGCCTCGAAGAAGTCCGTGACCTACGCCCGCGAAAACGCCGAGTTGTCAGGCCTGGCTGATCGTCCCATCCGCTGGATCGTCGAGGACGCCCGCAAGTTCGTGGCTCGCGAGGTCCGGCGTGGCAGCCAATATGACGGCATCATTCTTGATCCTCCGAAATATGGACGCGGCGCCAACGGCGAGGTCTGGCGCCTGTTCGAGGACATGCCGGAGTTGCTCAAGGACTGCGCCAGCCTGCTGTCCGACGACGCCTCCTTCCTGCTGCTGAACGCCTATGCGGCGCGGATTTCCGGCCTGTCGCTGGCGCATATGATGGCCGAGGCGACGCAAGATCGCGGCGGCCGCATCGACTGGGGCGAACTGGCGCTGTCGGAGGACGGCGAGAGGGCTCGCGCGATCGGCCTCAGCTTCTTCGCCAGATGGAGCGCCTGATGTCCGAACGTCTCATCACCTCCCTGACCAACGACACCATCAAGGCCGTGCGCGCCCTGCACATGCGCAAGGAGCGCGAGGCGACGGGCCGCTTTCTGGCCGAGGGGCTGAAATTCATCGGCGAGGCGCTGGATCAGGGCCGCGCCCCGGTCATGCTGCTGGTCGGCCAGGACGCCCGGCCGCACCCCCTGCTGGACCGCGCCAAGGCCGAGACGAAGAAGGCCGGCGGCCAGATCATCGTCGTCACCCACGCCATCCTCGAAAAGATCAGCCGTCGCGACAATCCGCAGACGGTGCTGGGCGTGTTCGAACAGGTCTATACGCCGCTGGACGCCATCCGGCCTGAGGCCAAGCCCTGCTGGGTGGCGCTGGAGCAGGTGCGCGATCCCGGCAATCTGGGCACCATCATCCGCACGGCGGACTCGGCCGGGTGCGGCGGCGTGATCCTGATCGGCGACTGCGTCGATCCCTTCTCGGTCGAGGCGGTGCGCGCGACCATGGGCTCGGTCTTCGCCGTCACCATCAGCAAGACGACGCGCGAGGAATTCCTGGCGTGGCGCGCCTCATGGCCCGGCAGCGTGATCGGCACCCGTCTGGACGCCGCCCACGGCTATCGCGACAGCCCGGTTCGCCATCCGGCGCTGATCCTGATGGGTAACGAGCAGGCGGGCCTGACCGACGACCTGGCCGCCGCCTGCGACGTGAACGTCAAGATCCCCATGCGCGGCCGCGCCGACAGCCTGAACCTGGCCGTCGCCACGGGGATCATGGTCTATGCCGTGACCGACGCGGCCTACGGCTCCAGCCTCTAGGCCTCGCCCTCGGTCCTGATGCGGCCCATGCCGATGAGGGCCAGAGCCGTCAGCAGGGCCGCGACCGTCAGATAGGCGCCGACCGCCTGAAGCCCGTAATGGCCCGCCAGCCAGGTCGCGGCGTAGGGCGCCAGCGAGGCGCCGAGGATGCCCGCCAGATTGAAGGTCATGGACGCGCCGGTGTATCGCACCGCCGTCGGAAACGGCCGCGCCAGCGCCGCGCCCAGCGGGCCGTAGGTGCAGCCCATCAGGCTGAAGCCGATGATGAAGAAGGCGATCACTCCGACCATGCCTCCGCTCCCGAACAGGGGCGCCAGGATCAGGCCGAACAGGGCGATGGCGACCGTCGTCGCCAGCAACGTCCGCCTCTGCCCCCAGCGATCCGCCGCCAGCGCCGCCAGCGGAATGAACAGGCCGAAGAAGCAGACGCCCAGCAGCTGGGTCGGCAGGAACTGTTCTCGCGTGTAGCCCATCGCCGTCGTGCCCCATCCCAGGGCGAAGACGGTCATAAGGTAGAAGAGGGCGAAGGTCGCCAGCCCGGCCAGCGTCCCGGTCAGCAAGGCGAACTTATGATGTGCGACGAGGGTCAGGGCGGGAGCCTGGACCCGTTCGGCGCGATCGATGGCGCGCTTGAACTCGGGCGTCTCGGTGATCTTCAGCCGCATCCACAGGCCGACGATGACCAACAGGGCGCTGGCGATGAAGGGGATGCGCCAGCCCCAGGCCATGAACTGGCCCTCGCTCATCAGCTGCCCCAGAACGATGAAGGACAGCGTCGACAGGATGAAGCCGATCGGCGCGCCCAGTTGCGGGAACATGCCGAACCAGGCCTTCTTGCCCGGCGGAGCGTTCTCGGTCGCCAGCAAGACCGCCCCGCCCCATTCGCCGCCCAAGCCCAAGCCCTGACCGAACCGGCACAGAGCCAGCAGCAGGGGCGCCATAACCCCGACCGAATGCCAGGTCGGCAACAGGCCGATGGCGATGGTCGATAGGCCCATGGTCATCAGGGCCGCCACCAGGGTCGCCTTGCGTCCCACCCGGTCGCCGAAATGGCCGAAGACGACAGCGCCGACCGGCCGGGCGAAGAAGGCGATGGAGAAGGTCGCGAACGAGGCCAGCATGGCCGTCATCCGGTCGCCGCCGGGGAAGAACAGATCCGGAAAGACCAGCACCGCCGCCGTGGCGTAGATGTAGAAGTCGTAGAACTCGATCGTCGTGCCGATCAGGCTGGCGAACAGAACGCGCCGCTTGGAGGCGGACGGCGGTGAAACAGCGGCGTCGGTCACGCGAAATCCTTACGGTTGACGCACGATCATTGCGGCGCGCCGCCGTCAGGCGTCAAGCGGACATCAGGTTCCGCGCGGCTTGGCCCTGCTGGTGGCTGTCGCATTGGCCGGGTCTTCCGGCCATGGGTGGCGCGGATAGCGGCCACGCATCTCGCTACGCACAGCCGACCACGATCCAGCCCAGAAGCCCGGCAGGTCCTTCGTCACCTGAACCGGCCGGCGGGCTGGCGACAGCAGACTGAGCGTCAGAGGCGTACGCCCGCCGCCAACGGTCGGATGGGCCTTCACTCCGAACAACTCCTGAACGCGGATTTCGACGCGCGGCCCGCCCTCGGCGGCATAGTCGATGCCCGCGCTGCCCAGCGGCGTGGTCAGGCGCGTGGGTGCCAGATCATCCAGCTTGCGCTGCAGGTCCCATGGGATCAGATTCCGCAGAGCCTCAGCAAGTTTGCCATCGCTGATGTCGGCCAACGACCGTGCGCCGTCCAACAGCGGCCATAGCCACTCCTCGCGCGACGCCAGCAGACCTTCGTCCGAAATGTCAGGCCAAGCCTCATCCAGCCCCCGCAGGAAAGCCAGGCGCGCCCGCAGCGCCTTCGCCTGTTCGCCCCAGTTCAGGACGCCGAGGCCGTCCGTCTCGATCTCCGCCTTCAGCGCCGCCGTCATCGTCGCCCGATCCGGCGCGCCGACGATCTTTTCATCCAGCACAAGGGCGCCGATGCGGCGAATGCGGCGGATCACCGGCTTGCCTGACGGCTCGCGCGTCAGCCGATCCTCGACCTCGATCAGATGCGCCAGGTTGCGCTCCAGCGTCGCCGCGTCCAGCGCCGCCGCCAGGCGGACGCGATCACGCGTGTCGCCGCCGCCCAGTTCCGCCACGGCCAGCCAGGCCTCGCGCGCCAGATGATCCGTGGGTTCGATGAAGGCGCCGCGCCCCGAGGCCAGCAACAGCTCGCCCGACTTGCCCCTGGCGCGGGCGATGCGTTCGGGAAAAGCCTCAGCCAGCAGCAGCCCTGCATCGACCTCCCCGTCCCGCCCTGCGCCTGCGGCCCTCGCCCAGCGCTCGGCCAGCTTCATCGCATCGCGTCCACGCGGCGACCGGTCCCGCTCCAGCCCCCTGAGCCGGTCGTGCAGATCGACCCCGTTTCCGCCCAGGCCCGGCTCGCTGAGCACCGCCGCGATCCTCGCTCCGCCAAGCGCATCACCCTGATCCGAGGCGACGGCCGCCATATGCGCCAGGCGCGGCGCTAAGGGGATGCGAGTCAGGCGTCGACCATGGGCCGTCAGATCCCCCTTGGCGTCCAGCGCGCCGAGACGTGTGAGCGCCTTGCGCGCCTCGGCCATCGCTCCGGCGGGCGGCGGGTCCAGCAGGGCCAGCCCTTCCACCGACTTCGCCCCCCAGCGCGCCAGATCGAGGGCGAACGCGGTCAGGTCCGCCTCCTGAATCTCAGGCCGCTGATGCGCGACCAGACCACGCGTCTGCTCCTCGTCCCACAGGCGGTAACAGACGCCGGGCTCGACACGCCCCGCCCGGCCGCGCCGCTGCTCCGCCGAGGATCTGCTGACCTTGACGGTAGCCAGGCGGGTCAGGCCGCTGGACGGCTCGAAATGCGGCACGCGCGACAGGCCGCCGTCGATGACGACGCGCACCCCCTCAATCGTCAGGCTGGTCTCGGCCACCGAGGTCGCCAACACCACCTTGCGGCGACCATGTGCGGCGGGCTCGATGGCCCGGTCCTGCTCGTCCTTGTCCAGCGCGCCATACAGGGCGACCACGTCGACCGACGGATCACGCAGCCGCTCTTTCAGGCGCTGGACCGTGCGGTGAATCTCCCCCTGCCCCGGCAGGAAGGCCAGGACCGAGCCGGTCTCGTCATGCAGGGCCTGAACCACGGCCTTGGCCATGGCGTCCTCGAATCGTTCGACCGGGTTGCGGCCCAGATAGCGGGTCTCGACCGGGAACATCCGCCCCTCGGCCTCGATGACGGGGGCGCCGTCCAACAGCTTGGACACGCCCGCGATGTCGAGCGTCGCCGACATGACCAACAGGCGCAGATCGTCGCGCAGCACGGTCTGGCTGTCACGCGCCAGCGCCAACCCCAGATCAGCGTCCAGACTGCGTTCGTGGAATTCGTCGAACAGGACGGCGCCGACGCCTTCCAGCCCCGGATCATCCAGGATCATCCGCGTGAAGACGCCTTCGGTCACCACCTCGATTCGGGTGTCCGGGCCGATCCGGCTTTGCAGGCGAGTGCGGTATCCGACGGTTCCTCCCGCCTTCTGGCCCAGGCTGGCGGCCATGCGGTCGGCGGCGGCGCGCGCGGCCAGTCGTCGCGGCTCCAGCACCAGAATCCTGCCGCCGCCCAGCCACGGCTGATCCAGCAACGCCAGAGGCACGACCGTCGTCTTGCCCGCGCCCGGCGGCGCGGCCAGCACGACCGCAGAGGTCTGAGCCAGGGCGGCCTTGAGGGGCTCCAGAACGGCGTGAATCGGCAACATGACACGGGCTGTAGCGCCTTCAGCCTAGGTCACGAAAGCGTCGTCGGCGCGTCATCCTTCGTAAACCGCGTTGCGCCGAGGCCCTCAGATGGCTAGCGTCCCCGCCCAAGAAGGCGACCCGGGAGGGGTCGTCGCATAAATGTTGGGGGCGCACCTGCATGTCTGCAGACGGCGTAAAGCCTGCCGGAAACCGGCTATTTCTTAAAAAATCCATCGCCCAGATTCAGAAGGAAGCCGCCAAGAGTGAGCTGAAACGGACCCTCGGTCCGCTCAATCTGATGAGCCTGGGCATCGGCGCCATCATCGGCGCGGGCATCTTCGTGCTGACGGGTCAGGTGGCTTCGGCCAACGCCGGTCCGGCCATCATGCTGTCGTTCGTCGTCGCCGGCATCGCCTGCGGCCTGGCGGGCCTCTGTTACGCCGAACTGGCGTCCACCATGCCGGTCTCCGGTTCGGCCTACACCTACGCCTATGGCACGCTCGGCGAAGTCTTCGCCTGGGTCATGGGTTGGCTGCTGGTGCTGGAGTATGGCGTGGCGGCGTCCACGGTCGCCGTGGGCTGGTCCGGCTATGTCGTGTCGATCATGAGCGACTTCGGCCTGAGCGCCAGCCTGTTCCCAGCAATCAGCTATCCAGGCGGCGAAGGTCCCCAATGGGCGACTCCGCTGGTCCAGTTGGTGCAGTCCGAAGCTGGCGCTTCCTTCCCGATGACGGGCACTTTCAACCTGGTCGCGGCCGTCGGCATCGCCGCGGTTTGCGGCCTGCTGGTCCTCGGGGTGTCGGAATCGGCGAACATCAACAACGCCATCGTCGTCATCAAGATCGTCGTCCTGCTGACCTTCATCGCGGTGGGCATCCAGTATATCAATCCAGACAACTGGGTCCCCTTCATTCCCGAGCCGACGGGCCAGGCCGGTCAGTTCGGCGTCGGCGGCATCTTCCGCGGCGCAGCGATCATCTTCTTCGCCTACGTCGGCTTCGAGGCGGTTTCGACCGCCGCCGCCGAAGCCAAGAACCCGTCCAAGGACGTGCCGATCGGCATCCTGGGCGCCCTGTTCGTCTGCACCCTGATCTACATGTGCGTCGCCGCCGTAATGACCGGCGTCGTGCCCTATCTTGAGCTGGCCTCGCCGGCTCCCATCGCCGTCGCCATCGACCGTATGGGCCTGGAATGGGCTAATGTGCCGCTGGCGGCCGCGCCGGGCGGGCAACTGAACTTGGTCGCCTTCCTGATCAAGATCGGCGCGATCACCGGCCTGTCCTCGGTCATGCTGGTGCTGTGCTACGGCCAGACCCGCGTCTTCTACACCATGGCCCGCGACGGCCTTCTGCCTAAAGCGTTCTCGCGCGTGCATCCGAAGTTCCGCACGCCCTGGATCGGCACCATCGTCCTGGGCATCCTGATCGCCATCGCGGCGGCCTTCCTGCCGATCTCGATCCTGGGCGACCTAGTGTCGCTGGGCACGGCCACGGCCTTCGCAATCGTCTGCCTGTCGGTGATCGTCCTGCGCATCAAGCATCCGGAGATGGAACGTCCCTTCCGCGTTCCGGGCGGCATGGTCACGGCCTTCCTGGGGATCTGCGCCTGCCTGTTCCTGGCCAGCCAGAACCTGATTCCGATGTTCCAGCACGCTGCAGAGGACAACCCCCTGCCGCTGATGCTGCTGGGCGGCTACGCGGCGATCGGCGCCGTCATCTACGCCGCCTACGGCTTCTGGCACTCCAAGCTGGCCAAGGGCATCGACATCACCGAGGACACCGCGCTGGAAGCAGCGTCGGAAGCCTTCGGCCACGGCGTCGACAACAAGAAGGACTGATCCCGGTCGGTCCTTCGGCCTCAGGCATCGCGGAGCGCGATAGGCCAAATAATGAGAAAGGCCCCGGAGCGATCCGGGGCCTTTTTCATGCTCGCGCGGGATTGCCGAAACCGCCGCCCTCGCCTACAGCCTCCGGCGAACCTATGCGGATGTGGCGGAACTGGTAGACGCACCAGATTTAGGTTCTGGCGCCGAGAGGCGTGGAGGTTCGAGTCCTCTCATCCGCACCAGACTTTTCAGCCGTTCATAAGATCAGCCAGGACCGCCGGAAGCCCTTGCGGCAGATCCTCGGAGATCAGCCCCGGTCCAAAGCGTCGCGCGGCCTCCGAATGCATCCACACCGCCGCCCGCGCCGCGTCGAAGCTGTCCATGTGCTGGGCGATCAGCCCCCCGATCATCCCAGCCAGCACATCGCCGCTGCCCGCCGTCGCCAGCCAGGGGGAGCCGTCGCCGTTGACCGCCAGGCGGCCGTCCGGCGCAGCGATGACCGTCGCGGCGCCCTTCAGCACGATGATCGCGCCTGCTAGCCGCGCCGCCTCCTGCGCCGCGCCTTCCCGTCCCAGTCTCTCCAGCAGGCCGGGAAACAGCCGCTCGAATTCGCCTTCATGAGGCGTCAGGACATCGTCTCGGTCCAGCCAGGCGAACAACTGCTCAGGCCTGTCGCGAAACAGCGTCAGCGCGTCCGCATCGACCACCAGGGCTGCGCCCGTACGCGCCAGAGCCGCCAGGTTCAGCGCCGTGCTCTCATGCAACCCGGCGGCCGGGCCGATCACGACGGCGTCCATCGGGTCGGCCATGATCTGAAGCTGGTCCGGCGTCGCGAAACTGGCCAGCATCACCGCCTCCAGCGTGGGCGCCAGAACCGCAGCCGCGTCCGGCGGGCAGAAGACCTTGACCAGACCTGCGCCGATCCTCAGCCCGGCCCTGGCCGATAGCCGAGCCGCGCCGGTGGACAAGGGGCCGCCCGAGACGACGCCCAGCCGCCCACGCGCGTGTTTATGGCTCTGCGGCCCCGGCTGAGGGAGCAGATGGCGCCATTCCGAAGGGGTGTTACCGAACTTCATGTGGATTTCCGTTCACGGATGGCCTCTGGGTACGAAAATCGCTTGCCAAATTGTGCGATGCAATGTCCCTTTACCGCCCGAGCGTCGGACCAAACAAGGAGCCGCCTCGGGATCCGCCATGAAGAAGATCGAAGCCGTCATCAAGCCATTCAAGCTGGATGAAGTAAAAGACGCTCTCCAGGATATCGGAGTGCAGGGCATGACCGTGCTGGAGGCCAAGGGATACGGCCGCCAGAAAGGCCATTCGGAACTCTATCGCGGCGCCGAGTACGTCATCGACTTCCTGCCCAAGATCAAGATCGAGGTCGTGGTGTCGGATGACCTGGCCCCCGCCGTGGTCGAGACGATTCAAAACGCCGCCCGCACCGGCAAGATCGGGGATGGCAAAATCTTCATCACCACCCTTGAAGACGTCATCCGCATTCGCACCGGTGAAACCGGCGCCCAGGCCATCTAGACCAACGGCCGCCTCTCGGGGCGGCCGATTTCAATTCTCCAGCCACAGGACCTCCTCCCCATGAGCGCCGCCCAAAAGATCCTGCAAGACATCAAGGACAAGGACGTCCAGTACGTCGATCTCCGTTTCACCGACACGCGTGGGCGGGTCCATCACGTGACCTTCGACATCGGCATGGTCGATGAGGATTTCCTCGAAGAAGGCACCATGTTCGACGGTTCCTCCATCTCCGGCTGGAAGACCATCAATGAGTCCGACATGCTGTTGAAGCCCGACCTGACGACGGCCTTCATCGATCCCTTCTATCAGCAGACGACGCTGTTCCTGTTCTGCGACGTGCTGAGCCCCGACACGGCCGAGCCCTACAACCGGGACAGCCGCTCCATGGCCAAGAAGGCCCTGGCCTACGTCCAATCGTCGGGCGTGGGCGACACCGTCTACTTCGGCCCCGAAGCCGAGTTCTTCGTCTTCGACGACGTGCGCTGGAGCACGGCCGCGCACGACACCCGCTACAGCTTCGACTCGACCGAACTGCCCGCCAACACCGGCGCTGAATACGCCGAGGGCAACCTGGGGCACCGCCCGGGCGCCAAGGGCGGCTATTTCCCGGTCAATCCGGTCGACTCGGGTCAGGACCTGCGCGGCGAGATGCTGGCGGTCATGAAGGACCTGGGCCTGGATCCGGAAAAGCACCACCACGAGGTCGCCCCCGCGCAGCACGAGCTGGGCCTGAAGTTCAGCGACCTGCTGACCATGGCCGACCGGATGCAGCTGTATAAGTACGTGATCCACAATGTGGCCCACGCCTATGGAAAGTCGGCGACCTTCATGGCCAAGCCGATGTTCGGCGACAACGGCTCGGGCATGCACGTCCACATGTCGATCTGGAAGGACGGCAAGCCTCAGTTCGCCGGCGACAAGTACGCCGGCCTGTCGCAGGAATGTCTGTGGTACATCGGCGGCATCATCAAGCACGCCAAGGCGATCAACGCCTTCGCCAACTCGACCACCAACTCCTACAAGCGTCTGGTGCCCGGCTATGAGGCGCCGGTGAAGCTGGCCTATTCCGCCAGCAACCGTTCGGCCTCGATCCGCATCCCGCATGTCTCGTCGCCCAAGGCCAAGCGTATCGAGGCCCGCTTCCCCGATCCGATGGGCAACCCCTATCTGACGTTCGTCGCGCTGCTGATGGCGGGCCTGGACGGCATCGAGAACCGTATCGATCCCGGCGCGGCCGCCGACAAGAACCTGTACGATCTGCCGCCGGAAGAGCGTCACTCGATCCCGGAGGTCGCCGGTTCGCTGCGGGAAGCCCTAGACGCCCTCGACGCCGACCGCGCCTTCCTCAAGAAGGGCGGCGTCATGGATGACGACTTCATCGACGCCTACATCGAGCTGAAGCAGCAGGAAGTCGCCCGGCTGCAGTTGCACCCGCATCCGGTCGAGTTCGACATGTACTATAGCTGCTGATCCTCGGATCAGCCTGATGCAGAAGCCCCGGACGGTTCGCCGCCGGGGCTTTTTCTTACGCTTGGTCGTAGCGGGCAGACGCTTCGATCAGAGCCTCAATGTCGTCAGCACACAACAGGGGGCGCAGGGCCTCGAACTTCCTTTCGGACCAGCCATAGACGTCGAGCGCCAGCAGAGCCTCGATCACGGCGTCCGGGAACCGCTTGCGGATCGGAACCGCCGGATTGCCCGCCACGATGGCGTAAGGCGCCACGTCCTTGGTGACGATGGCTCCTGAGGCGACGACTGCGCCCTCGCCGATCGTCACGCCGGGCATGATCATGGCGCGCATCCCAATCCAGGCGCCGTCCTTGATGACAGTGTCGCCCTTGCCCTGATAGGCGTCGAGGATGACCTCTGCGAAGGGGTAGAGGCTGAACCAGTCTGTTCGGTGCGTATGGTTGCCGCCCAGCAGGATCACCGCCTCTGCGCCGATGCAGACGCAATCGCCGATGAACAGTTGGTCGATCGGCCACTGCGGCGTCCACGCCTTGAGGCTGTACGCATCGCCATAGAGATAGCGGACGACGCTTTCCTCGAAGGAGCCGCTCCAGGCGTTGCTGTAGTAGCTGCGCCGGCCCTTGATGTGGATGTTCGGGTTGGCGACCGTCTCGTGCAGCAGCTCAACCTTGGACCAGTGCCGGTCCGGGGCGGTATGGGACATGAAGCGACCTCAAGATGCTTGTCAGCGTCCGGACGCCTCACCGCTCCACGGATCAGACCGCCAGTCCCTCAGCCTGATCGGCCTTCTTGCGGCGCAGCTCGATGATGCGGACGCACCAGATGGAGACCTCGTAGAGCAGGACCATCGGCACCGCCAGCATCAGTTGGCTGATCGGATCGGGCGGCGTCACCACGGCGGCGACCACGACCACGGCGACGATGGCGTATCGACGGCCCTTGGCCATCATCTGGCTGTTGATCAGGCCCGCCAGACCCAGCAGGGTCATCACGACCGGCAACTGGAAGCACAGGCCGAAGGCTAGGATCAGCGCCGTCACCAGGTTCAGATAATCCGACACCTTGGGCAACAATTCAGCCGCCACGCCTTCGCCGATGATCTGCTGGCTCAACGAGAACCACATCACGAAGGGCAGCATGACGTAATAGACCAGCGCCGCGCCCAGCAGGAACAGCACCGGCGCTGCGATCAGGAAAGGCAGGAAGGCGCCCTTCTCGTTGCGGTAAAGGCCCGGCGCGACGAAGCGGTACAGCTGCCAGGCCAGAACCGGGAAGGCCACGATGACGGCGCCCAGGCCCGCCAGCTTCATCTTGGTGAACAGGATCTCCAGCGGCGCGGTGTAGATCAGGCGTACGCTGTTGTGGTCCACGTCCGGCACCGGGATCAGACCGGCGGTGCCCAGGATCAGGTTGAACGGCGACACATGGCCGTGCGCGCCTACCGTCTGATGAAAGGCGGCCGAAACCACATATGGCTTCACCAGGAACAGGTAGAGCGTCTCCGAAAAGGCGAAACAGCCGATGAAGGCGATGATGAAGGCGACCACGCAGATCATCAGCCGCGAACGCAGCTCGATCAGGTGATCCATCAGGGGCGCGCGCGAAGCCTCGATATCGGCTTCATCGTGGTCGGCGCGGCTCATAGGTCGACCTTCTTGGTACGCGCGACCTTGGGTCGTGAAGCCGGCGGTTTCAGCGAGGATGTCTTAGCGTCAGGCTTTGCGGCCGGCTTTCGCGTCCTGGCCTTGGCGCCGCCGTCCGCAGAAGCGGCGCTCGCCTTCTTGGCGCGCGGTTTTGGAGCGGACTTGGGCTCAGGATTCAGGACGGCAGGCGCCGCCGCCGTATCCGGCCACTCGTCGACGCCCGTGGCCACGGTTTGGGCCGCCTCGTCCGTCTTGGTTGCGGCGGACGTGGCGACGGCCGGCGTCTCGATCGGCGCCTCCAGCTCCTTGCGGATATCCTTGAAGGCTTCGTCCGCCTCGGCGCCGAGGGCGTACATCCCCTGCCCCGATCGCAGCGCCTCGACCTCCTTGCGCAGGTCGTCCAACTCGGACTGGCGCGCCATCTCGTCGAAGCTGGCGCGGAATTCATTGGCCATGCCGCGCGCCTTCGCGACGAACTGGCCGACCTTGCGCATCAGCACAGGCAAGTCCTTTGGCCCTACGACAAGCAGGGCCACCAGACCGATGACAAGGATTTCGAACCCGCCGATTCCGGGGCCAAGACCACCCATGATTCAGCGTCTTTCGGCGAGGATCAGCGGTTCAGTTCTTCTTTTTCGGCCTCGGTGCGCGGCAAGGCGCCCGGGGCTTCCTTGCCCTTGGCGTCCGTGTCGTCCTTCAGGCCGTCCTTGAAGGCGCGAATGCCCTTGGCGGCGTCGCCCATGATGCCCGACAGCTTGCCGCGGCCGCCGAAAAGGACCAGCACGACGACGACGACGATGGCCCAGTGCCAGATGCTCATGGAGCCCATGGCGATACCTCCTCAAGGGGACTCACCGAGACGCGGCCCCACCAACTGATTGTTGTGCGTCATATAGGCTGAGTGATGGCGACGCGCCAAGGGACGCTGTACGCATCGCGGCCATGAGTCTCAACGATCACGTCATCATCCATACCGACGGCGCCTGCAAGGGCAATCCCGGCCCTGGCGGCTGGGGGGCGATCCTGCAAACCGCCGGCGGGCACGAAAAGGAACTCTGGGGCGGCGAGCCCCTGACGACCAACAACCGCATGGAGCTGATGGCGGCGATCATGGCCCTGGAGGCGCTGAAACGCCCCTGCCGCGTCGACCTGCACACCGACAGCAAATACGTCATGCAGGGCGTGACCGAGTGGATTCGCGGCTGGAAAGCGCGCGGCTGGAAGACGGCCGACAAGAAACCGGTCAAGAACGAGGACCTGTGGCGGCGCCTGGACGAAGCCCGCAGCCGCCACGAGGTGAAATGGCACTGGGTCAAAGGCCACGCCGGTCATGCTCTGAACGAACGCGCCGACGGCCTGGCCAATCGCGGGGTGGCGGAGATGCGCGGGCGCTAGACCGCCCGCACCTTCAGCAGGGGACCGGATACTGATTCGATGATGACGCTCTCGCCCGCCAGGGGCGAGGCGCCCTCGATTTCAGCCGGCCATTCCGAGCCGGACACGAAGACCCGGCCGCGACCGCCGACGAAGGCTTCGACCACGCGGGCGCGTTCGCCGACCAGACGGATGTCGCGATCATTGATGTCGGGCTGATCCTTGGGGTTCACCCGCTTGATCAGACGACGCGACAGAACGGTGGACGCCACGGTCAACGCGGCGAAGACGCCGATCTCGACCGGCAGGCCCAGTTGCGGCGCCAGCGCCGACAGCAGGGCCGTCAGCCCCGCCGACACCGCCGGCCACAACAGCCACTCGGTCGAAGCCGTAGCCTCGATCCCCAGCAGGACCACGCCGACCGCCAGCCATAGCCAGAACGGCTGGGCGGCGTAGAGGGAGACGAACCAGTCCATGGACTACTCCGTCGTCGGCACGGCGCCGCCCGAACGACGCTGCGCAGCGCGCGGCGCGGCCTGACGCGCGTCCGTGCGGACCTGCTGCTGCTCCTTGGCCAGGCCGACCAATTCGCCGACGCCGGCGATGGTGCCGACCAGGGCGCCCATTTCCGACGGCACGATGACCGTCTTCTGTTGCGGGCTGCGCGCCAGTTCGGCGAAGGCCTCCACATACTTCTGGGCCACGAAGTAGTTGATGGCGTTGACGTCGCCGCGGGCGATGGCCTCCGACACCATGGCGGTGGCCTTGGCCTCGGCCTCGGCTTCACGTTCGCGGGCCTCGGCGTCGCGGAACGCGGCTTCGCGCCGGCCCTCGGCTTCCAGGATCGCGGCCTGCTTGGCGCCCTCGGCGCGGGCGATGGCGGCCTGCTTCTCGCCGTCCGCCTCGGTGATGACGGCGCGACGCTCGCGCTCGGCCTTCATCTGACGGGCCATGGCGTTGGTGATGTCGACCGGCGGCGTCAGATCCTTGATCTCGATGCGGTTGGCCTTGATGCCCCACGGCTCGGTCGCGGCGTCGATGACGTGCAGCAGGCGGGTGTTGATGCTGTCGCGCTGGCTCAGCACCTCGTCCAGCTCCATCGAGCCGACCACGGTCCGCAGGTTGGTCATGCACAGCTGGGCGATGGCGTAGGTCAGGTCGTCGACGCGATAGGCCGCCTTGGCCGCGTCCATCACCTGGATGAAGACGATGCCGTCGACCTTCACCATCGCGTTGTCGCGGGTGATGACCTCTTGCGTCGGCACGTCCAGCACCTGCTCCATCATGTTCATGCGACGGCCGATACGCTCGACGAACGGAGTCAGGATGTGGATGCCCGGCGTCAGGGTCTTGGTGTATTTGCCGAACCGTTCCACCGTGAATTCACGGCCTTGCGGCACGATCTTGATCACGCTGAACAGGAAGATGAGCGCGAAGACCGCGAACATCACAAAGAATATCAGCGAAAAATTCATAAGGCCCTCCAGTTGGAAGGAGAGCTTAACCGCCCCGGCGACGGCGCGCTACAGAATCCGGTTCCGTCAGCATGACATCCGCGTCAGCCATCGTGCCCGCGATCCCGATAATGCGGCGCGTCTCTTCCCAGTCCACCATGGCCAGGGCGGTCTCGAACGGAAAGAAGGCCGCCTCGGCCGCATCGTCGCCCGCGACTGGCGCTCCAGACAGCCACCGGGCCGCATAATCGATCAGAACGTAATGTCGTCCCGCCTCCGGAAAGAGCCCGTCCACCACATCGACCAAACCGATCAATTCCGCCTCGACGCCGGTTTCCTCCCGCAGTTCGCGCAGCGCTGCGTCAGCCAGACGTTCGCCCGGCTCCAGACGCCCGCCGGGCAGACTCCATTCCCCCACGCGCGGCGGCGTGCCGCGACGGATCAGCAGCACCTCATCGCCTTTCAGGCACACCACGCCCACAGCCGGCGTTGGAATCATGTTTTGCCCTTGAATTGACCGCCAGAAGGCAAGGTTTTGCGCTTCCACCACGGCACGCCTTTTGCCACAAGGCCGATATGACCCTCCCGACGCCAGAATCGCTCGCTGAACTCAAAGCCGCCCTGCCCGGCGCCTGGACCCGGGACGCCGCCGAGATGGCGCCGTGGCTGACCGAATGGCGCGGCCGCTGGACGGGCGAGACGCCGCTTCTGCTGCAACCGCGCACGACCGAAGAGGTCGCCCGCGCCGTCGAGATCTGCGCCCGACACGGCGTCGCCGTGGTGACGCAGGGCGGCGGCACCGGCCTGGTTGGCGGCCAGATTCCCTATGGGGAGGTTTTGCTGTCCACGCGCAAGTTGCGGACTGTGCGCGACGTGACGCCGCTGGACGACGCCATGACGGTCGAGGCGGGCGTGACCCTGCTGGAGGCGCAGGAACTGGCCAAGGAGAAGGACCGCTTCTTCCCGCTCAGCCTCGCGGCCGAGGGCTCGGCCACCATCGGCGGCGTCATCTCGACCAACGCGGGCGGCACGGCGGTTCTGCGCTACGGCATGATGCGCGACCTGGTGCTGGGCATCGAGGCCGTCATGCCCGACGGTCAGGTGTTCAACGGCCTGAAGCGGCTGCGCAAGGACAACACCGGCTACGACCTGAAGCAGCTCTTCATCGGCGCCGAAGGCACCCTGGGCGTCGTCACGGCTGCGACGCTGAAGCTGTTTCCGATCATGCGCAGCCGCGCCACGGCCATCGTCGGCCTGGAGAGCCACCACGACGCCGTGGAGCTTCTGGCTCGCGCCAAGGCCGAGACCGGCGGCGGAGTCGAGGCGTTCGAGCTGATGAAGCGGCTGGGCATGAGCCTGGTGCTGAAAAACATCCCCGACACGCGCGAACCGCTGGAGACCACGCCGCCCTGGTATGTGCTGATCGAACTGGCCTCGGGCGAGCCGGACGGCGCCGAGGCTGCGATGGAGCGGCTGCTGACAACCGCCTTCGAGGAAGGGCTGATCGTCGACGCCGCCATCGCCCAGAACGACGCCCAGAAGGCCGAGTTCTGGCGTCTGCGCGAAGAACACTCTGCGGCCCTCAAGCCCGAAGGCGGCGGCTGGAAGCACGACGTGTCCGTCCCAGTATCGCAGATCGCCGACTTCATCGACGAGGCGACCGCCGCAGTCGAACGCTTCCATCCAGGCTGCCGCGTGTCGGTGTTCGGCCACGTCGGCGACGGCAATCTTCACTATGATGTGATCCCCGGCGTGGGCGAGGATGTCTCGGCCTTCATCGCCCGCTGGATGGAGGGGTCAGAAGTCGTCCACGATGTGGTCGCCCGTTACGACGGGTCGATTTCCGCTGAACACGGCCTGGGACGGCTGAAAACCGGTGAGGCGCGGCGATACAAATCCCCGCTCGAGATCGCGACCATGCAAGCGATCCGACAGGCCCTCGACCCCAGGCGCATCATGAATCCGGCGGTCCTCTTCTGATGACTTGCGACCGTCTGTGACGTTTCAGGCGGTTCAAAACGTCATGGAAGCGGCCTATGAGGCCCGCTCTTGAGACGCATAGGGAGTCGATCGTCTTGCTGATCGTCCTGTCCCCGGCCAAAAAGCTGGACTTCAACCCGCCCGCCATCGACGCCCCCGTGACGCAGCGGCGATGCGCCGACGAGACCGCCGAACTGGCCAAGGTGACGCAGAAGCTCAGCCGGGCCGATCTGCGGCGCCTGATGTCCATCTCCGACGCCCTGGCCGAACTGAACTACCAACGTTTCCAGGCCTTCGACAACGAAACCTCGGACGGCGCGCTTCAGGCCGTCTTCGCCTTCGCCGGCGATGTCTACGAGGGATTGTCGGCGCGCACCCTGTCGACCGACGACCTGAACTGGGCCCAGGATCACCTGCGCATCCTGTCGGGTTTCTACGGCCTGCTGCGGCCGTTGGATGCGATCCAACCGTACCGCCTGGAGATGGGCGTCCGGCTGAAGACCAAGCGCGGCGCCACCCTCTATGATTTCTGGGGCGAGCGGATTTCCCTGCGCCTCAACGAAGACGCCGAGAAGCTGTCTGAACGCACCCTGGTGAACCTGGCCAGCCACGAGTATTTCGGCGCGGTGGACGCCAAGGCGCTGAAGCTGCCGGTCGTGACCCCGCACTTCAAGGAAAAGAAGGACGGCGAAGCCCGCATCATCTCCTTCTACGCCAAGAAGGCGCGCGGCGGCATGGCCCGCTTCGCCATCGAGAACCGCCTCGAAAAGGTCGAGGACCTGAAGGCCTACGACCGCGACGGCTACCGCTTCGACAAAAATCTTTCGACGGATACGGACTGGATATTCATCAGGGAAGGAAATTCCTGATCGCCAGATTGAACGACTGCGGTTAGGTTGCGTTGCAGCATCACCATCCAACGGGTTCTTTCTGTCATGTTCGCGATGAACGATCTCAAGGGCCGCGTCGCGGTCGTTTCCGGCTCGACCTCGGGCATCGGGCTGGCGCTGGCGCGGGCCGTGGCCCTGTGCGGCGGCGATGTGGTGCTGAACGGTCTGGGCGACGCGGACGCCATCGAGAAGACGCGCGCCGATCTGGCCGCTGAAACCGGCGTGCGCGTCCTCTATCACCCCGCCGACATGACCCGGCCGGATCAGATCGAGGACATGATCGCCACGGCGCATCGCGAACTGGGCCGCCTCGACATCCTGGTCAACAACGCCGGCATCCAGCACGTCGAGGCCGTCGAGAACTTCCCCGCCGACGCGTGGGAAAAGATCATCGCCATCAACCTGTCCTCGACCTTCTACGCCACCAAGGCGGCGATCCCGATCATGAAGGCGCAAGGACGCGGCCGGATCATCAACATCGCCTCGGCCCACGGCCTGGTCGCCAGCCCGTTCAAGTCGGCCTATGTCGCCGCCAAGCACGGGGTGATCGGCTTCACCAAAACGGTGGCGCTGGAACTGGCGCAGGACAACATCACCTGCAACGCCATCTGCCCCGGCTTCGTCGAGACGCCGATCGTCGCCAAGCAGATCCAGGACCAGGCGCGCACCCGCGGCATGAGCGAGGAAGACGTGATGAAGAACGTCATTCTCGGCTCGCAGCCGACCAAGCGTTTCGTCACGACCGATGAACTGGCGGGCGTCTTCCTCTACCTGGCGTCGGACCTCGGCGCCTCGGCCAACGGCGCCCACTTCTCCGTCGACGGCGGCTGGACAGCCCAATAGGCTTCACCGCGGCCACACGGGTCGGAAGACGGAGAGGCTGATGGGAGCGAAACGCAAACCGGTCTGTCTGGCCCTGCAGGGCGGCGGAGCTCACGGCGCCTTTCAGTGGGGCGTGCTGGACCGGTTGCTGGAAGCTGATGTTCTGGACGTGCGCGCCGTCACCGCCGCCTCGGCGGGAGCGATGAACGCCGCCGCCCTGATCACCGGACTGGAACGCGGCGGAGCCGAGGGCGGGCGCGAGGCGCTGGACCACCTGTGGCGCGAGGTGAACCAGTCCGGCGGCCGCAACGTCTTCGGCGACAGCGCCGTCTGGTCCAAGGCCCTGACGCCCGAATGGCTGAAGGGGACGCCGATGTGGCAGGCGGGTCAGACCTTGGCCCTGTCAATGAGCCCCTATTCCTTCAACCCCTTCAACCTGAACCCGCTGCGCCGGGTGCTGGAGACGGCGGTGGATTTCGAGGCCCTGCGCGCCTCCGACATCCAGATGTTCGTGTCGACGACGGCGGTGCGCGCAGGTCGCTCCCGCATCTTCAAATCCGACGAAATGGCGCCCGAGGTGCTCTTGGCCTCGGCCTGCCTGCCCCAGTTGTTCCAGGCGGTGGAGATCGAGGGCGAACCCTATTGGGACGGCGGCTATCTGGCCAACCCCGCGTTGTGGCCGCTGTTCTATACGGACACGCCGGACGATATCCTGCTGCTGCCGCTCAATCCGTTCCAGCGTAATGAGGCGCCGCGCGAGGCGGGCGAGATCAACGACCGGCTGAATGAGATCGTCTTCAACGCCCCGCTCGTCGCCGAACTGCGGGCCGTCGCCTTCGTTCAGGACCTGATCGCCGAGGGCAAGCTGAAACCCGGTGAGGATCGCCGACGCGGCGTCCGCATCCACGTCATCGAAGCCGACGAATGGCTGGGCGGCCAGTCGCTACATTCCAAATTCGATACGGAGTGGAGCTATCTGAACGAGCTGAAGCAGCACGGCCGGACAGCCGCCGACACATGGCTTGAAAACTGCCTGCCCAAGGTCGGCAAAGCGTCCAGCGTGGACGTGAAGGCGCGCTTCCTCTAGCCGACGAAGCCCGCCGCACGGCGCAGACGGTCGTTGATCGCCTCGCCCAGTCCTTTGGCTGGAATGGACGACACGGCGATCCCGGCGGGTTTGGCGCGATCCGCCTCGCGCAACAGGCGGAACAGATTGGCCGCCGCCTCCCGGATGTCGCCGCTTGGGCTGAGGCTCCAGCGTGGGTCGCCGACGCCGGCGCCGAAGCCCAGCAGGATTTCGCCCTCCCTGGCGCCTTCCGCCTCAATGCGCACCGGCGCGTCAGGCGCATAATGGAGAGCCAGGCGGCCCGGCGAGCGATGCCCTTGCCCGCCTTCGACCAACGGCCCGGCGACCGCCTCGATCTCTTCGCGGGTGACGGAACCGGGACGCAGCAGAGCCACCTGCCCGTCCAGCACCGAAACGACGGTGCTCTCAACCCCCACGGCGCAGGGCCCGCCATCAACCGCCGCGCCCACGGCATGGCCCGTCTCTTCCATGGCGTCGTCGAAAGTCGTCGGGCTGGGCCGCCCTGAACGATTGGCCGATGGCGCGACGACCGGCCCGCCGAAGGCGCCGATGACCGCGCGCGCGCGCGGATGGCCCGGCACGCGCACGGCCACGCTGTCCAGCCCCGCCCGCGCCAAGTCGCATACCCGATCGCGATCCCGCACCGGCGCCACGATGGTCAACGGCCCCGGCCAGAAGGCTTCGGCCAAGGCCCGCGCGCGCGCGTCGAACACCGCGATCGCTTCGGCGTCCAGCGCATTGGCGACATGGGCGATCAGGGGATTGAAGCGCGGTCTGCCCTTGGCCTCGAAGATACGCGCCACCGCCTGGGGGTTGGAGGCGTCGGCCGCCAGCCCATAGACCGTCTCGGTCGGCAGGATGACCAGGCGTCCCGTCTTCAACGCCTCGGCGGCGATTTCGGGGCTGTCGCCCCTGGCGGGTCGGTCGGCGGGCACGGTCGCTCTTTCCTTACGCGGCGTCAGCCGTTCAAACAGGCGCGTAGAGTGCGCGGAAACTCGACCAAAGTCCAAGCGGGCTTGCGCCCCGAAGCGCGGCGGCCGACAGAAGCGCGACGTCTTTCTGAGGATAACCGATGAGCTACCGCGCCCCCGTCCGTGACATCGCCTTCGCCCTCGACGCCGTGGCCGGGATCGGTCAGGTGGCGGCGACCGGCGCCTTTCCCGATTACGACGCCGACGTCGCCTCGGCCGTGCTGGACGCCGCCGGCCAGTTTTCGGAAGAGGTTCTGGCTCCGCTGAACCGTCCCGGCGACCTGGCGGGCGCCAAATACGCCAACGGCGCCGTGACCGCCGCCCCCGGTTTCGCCGACGCCTATCAACAGTTCGCGGCGGGCGGCTGGACCAGCCTGACCGCCTCGGTCGAGGCCGGCGGGCAGGCCCTGCCCAAGGCGCTGGAGCTGGCGGCCTATGAAACCGTCCACGCCGCCAACATGGCCTTCGGCCTGTGTCCCATGCTGTCGCTGGCCTCCATCGAAGCGCTGGAGCAGGTCGGAAACGAACATCAGAAGGCCACCTACCTGCCCAAGCTGGTCAGCGGCGAATGGACCGGCGCCATGGTGCTGACCGAGCCGCACGCAGGGTCCGACCTCGGCGCCCTGACGGCGACGGCGGTTCCCAACGGCGACGGGACCTACGCCCTGACTGGCCAGAAGATCTTCATCACCTGGGGCGACCACGACGCGGCCGACAACATCGTCCATCTGGTGCTGGCTCGCCTGCCCGACGCCCCTGCGGGGCCGAAGGGCATCAGCCTGTTCCTGACGCCCAAGTTCGCAGTCAACGCCGACGGTTCGCTGGGCGAGCGCAACGCCTTCCGCCCGGTCGGCGTCGAGCACAAGCTGGGCATCCACGCCTCCCCCACCTGCGTCATGAGCTATGAGGGCGCCCGCGCCGAACTGGTCGGCCAGCCGAACCAGGGCCTGGCCCACATGTTCGTCATGATGAACGCCGCCCGTCTGGCCGTCGGCGTCGAGGGCGTCGGCGTCGCCGAGCGCGCCTATCAGCACGCCCTGGCCTATGCGCTGGAACGCCGTCAGGGCCGCAGCGTCTGGACCGGCGAGAAGGACGCGCCGATCTTCGACCACCCCGACGTGCGTCGGATGCTGTCGGTGATGAAGGCCAAGGTCGCCGCCGCGCGCGCCATCTGCCTGTCCACGGGCGTCGCTGCCGACCTGGCCCGTCACGCCGCCACCGAGGAAGAGCGCAAGGCGTGGAAGGGTCGCGAAGACCTGTTCACCCCGATCGCCAAGGCCTGGTCCACGGACGTCGGCTGCGAAGTCGCCTCGATGGGCGTTCAGGTCCACGGCGGCATGGGCTTCATCGAGGAAACCGGCGCGGCCCAATACTATCGCGACGCCCGCATCACGCCGATCTATGAAGGCACCAACGGCATTCAGGCCATGGACCTGGTGGGGCGCAAGCTGTCGATGGACGGCGGCGACTCGGCCAAGGCCCTAATCGCCGAGATGAAGACCACCCTGGCCCAGATCGATCGCCTCTATACCGGCAAGCCGGTCGAGCGTTTCGCCACCGCCATCGAGGCAGTCGAGGACGCCACCCTGTGGCTGCTGGACGCCAAGTCGGACGCCGCCCGCGCGGCCGACGTGCTGGCGGGCGCCGACGCCTATCTGAAGCTGATGGGCGATGTAGTCGGCGGCTGGATGTTGGCCAAGGGCGCCCTGGCCGCCAAGGCCAAGCTGGAGGCTGGCGACGGCGACTCCACTTGGCTGCAGGGCAAGCTGGACCTCTATGAAGTCTACGCCGCCAACGTCCTGGGCCACGTCTCCAGTCGCCTGGCCGCTGTCGGCCAGGGCGGCGACCTGCTGCAACGCATGAGTGTGGAGGCACTGGCCGGCTGATCGCCGTTCTATGGCTTGAGCGTGAAGCGCCTCCCGTGTCAGCTAGGCTCGGGAGGCGTTTTCGTATGAATCGAGCGGTCGGCGCTGCCAGTTTTATCCTGGCTGCTTTTTTCAGCGGAGCCTCTTTCGCGACAACGGAAGAGCCGGTCGCCTGGGTCACGCGCCCTGTTCCGACGCCAGAAGATTTCCCACCCTTCGCCGCCGCCATGCACATCGGCGGCTGGGTCGAGGTAAACTGCCTGGTGACGCCGGAAGGGCTGCCGAACGCCTGCACCGCCATGCGCGCGCGTCCGGACGGGCTGGGCTTCGCCGAAGCCGCGGTCCGCATCATCGAGCGCGCAAGGCTAACGCCCGCCGCACCCGACGCCTCGCCTGAAAAACGCGAGTTCACGGTGCGCGTGCCCTTCAACGTTTCGCCATTCAACACGGAGGCGCCGACGCCCTGGTCCGGTCCGACGCCCAACGCCGCGCAAATGGAAGGCGGCCGCCGTTTCGCCCGACGCAGCGTCGAGCCTGTCGTTCGTCTGAGACGTCATTGGCGGCTGGACCGGATGCCGCTCGAGATGCGCAGGACGACCGAAGGCTGGATCGCCGAACTGTTCGGCAATCTGGAAACAGAGCGCCAAAGGCGGGGCCTGGTCATGGCGCGCGTCCTGGCTCTTCGCGAATTGGACGCCTTGCCGCCCAAGCAGCCCGATGACTGGAGCGAAGCCTGGACTCCGCAGTTGCGAGAGGCCGGACGCGATATTTATCCTCGCGAGCCGATGATCGAACTTCGTCGCCGCTACTGCGCCCGATATGACTGTGGGCCGACGGCTGGCGTCGCGCCCTGAAATCCCACGGGGAACCTCTAGATGATCACGCTTTTGGCGAGCCTGGCCCTATTGGCGGAGCCTGTTCAGTGGGAGACACGTCCCATCGTTGAACGCCACGATTATCCGCCCATGGCCAAGGATCTGCGAGTCAACGGAACCGTCACCCTCGAATGCGTCAACAACGACGACGGCGCCTTGACCCGTTGCGGCGCCGTGTTCGCCAGACCCGCCGACATGGGTTTCCAGCAAGCGGCGCTGGCGATCGTGTTCCGCGGGCGCGTCGCCCGGCCCGCCGGCGTTCCTTTCATGATCGAACTGCCCTTCGACATCCTGACCGAAGGCGACGAACCGCTGCGTCAACCGTGGGAGGGCCCTGAACCAGGCCCAGAACATATCCAGGCCGCCCAAGCCTTTACCGACAGCTTCTATGGCGGCAGCCGGTCTGCGGCCGAACGCTCGATCCGTGACTGGAAGGTCAACGAAATGCCGCCTGAGAAGGCAGCGCTTCTACGCGCCTGGATGGCCGAGCTATACCCTGACCTTGAAGCCGAGAAGGCCTTGTACGCCGCGGGGGTCGCTCGCGTTCTGGCTCGACACGGCCTGGACTATCTGCCGACCCAGAAACCCATCGGATGGGATGTCTGGTACGCTCAAGTCACACAGGCCAGCCCGGAAGACCCGGCTCTGATCAGGAACGAGATGCGCCGGCGCTATTGTGAAGCGTTCGACTGCGCTTCTGGTGCGGCAGCCGACTGATCCAGCAAGGCTATGGTCTCGCGCACATAGTCGGCGTGAGCCACGACGCCGAGGTCCAGGCCTTCGCCGCCGCCCTGCACCTCCTGCACCAGCACCCCCGCGATGAAGGGATGGTCAGGTACGGGCGCGCCAGGCACGCGCCGCGCCGCCGGGGTCCAGAAGACCGGCCCGCCGGAATTGCCCTGGGCCACCACGAAATCGAGCAGGAAGATCGGGAAATGCCGGATCGGGGTCAGCGGCCAGGAACTGATCCGGCCCAGGCGCAGGATCGGAAAGCCCGCTCGATCCGCCGACAGGCCGTGCGGATACCCCAGCGCCAGAAGTTCGTCGCCCGGCCCCATCCGCCAGCGGTCGAAGGCGTCAGCCTCGGCCAGCCAGCCGACCGGGATCGCCGCCTGGGCGAAAGCGAGCGGCGCCGTGATCTCCATCACCGCCACGTCGCGCTCAGGGTGCGCGGTCCACAGCGGCGCGCCGCCCGCGTCGCGAATGGTCAGGGTGCCGGGCGTAAACTTCCAGGCGCCGTCGGCCTCGGCCGTGCGCCAGCCGATCCGCGCCTCATTGCCCGGCATGACGTCCAGAACGTGCCGCGCCGTCACCAACACGACGCGCGGCGCACCGTCAGGTCTAGGCGCGGCGATCAGGAAGCCTGTGCCGACCTTCCTCTGACTGCCGCTGATCGGCTGGTCCAATTGCACCGTGGCGTTGATGACGCCGACCGTCAGGTCCCATTCGGGCGGCGGCGCGGCGACGACAGCCGGTTGTTCGGGCGGAAGATCCTGAATGACCATGACGCCATTTGACGCCGGGCGTCGCCGGGCACAAGGTCCAGCTCAAATCATACGCTTGGGGCACGCCATCATCATGAACCGTCGCGAACTGATCGCCTCGACCGCCGCCATCGGCGTGGTCGCCGCCTCCCCCGCCCTTGCCCGCCAGACTACCGGAGCCTCGATGTCCAAACCCACGCCGCCCGTCGCCAAGAAGGTCCCCGTTCGCATCGAACAATTGGGCCGGGTCCGCACTGACGACTATCAGTGGATGAAGGACGACAACTGGCAGGCGGTGCTGCGCGACCCATCGCTGATCAAGGCTGACGTCAAGGAACACCTGACCGCCGAGAACGCCTATCGCGAAGCCATGATGGCCTCGACCCTGCCGCTGCAGGCCGCGATGTTCGAAGAGATGAAGGGCCACATCAAGGAAGACGACAGCTCCGTGCCCGCCGCTGACGGCCCGTGGGAATACTTCACCGAGTACCGCACCGGCGAGCAGCATCCCCGCTATATGCGGGTCGAGCGCCAGGGGACCTGGATGGTCGACGGTCAGCCCGTGACCAAGAACTTCGTCAAGGCCCCGACGCCTGAGCTGCTGCTGGACTGCAACGCCCTGGCCGAGGGCAAGGCCTATTCCGAGGTCTCGGCGACCGAGCACAGCCCCGACCACGCCCTGTTCGCCTATGCCGAGGACGCCCAGGGTTCGGAGGTCTACAAGATCTATGTGAAGGACCTGGCCAGCGGAGAGGTGCTGCCCAACCCGATCGAATCGGCCAGCGCCAACTTCACCTTCTCGCCGGACAGCCAATGGATCTTCTGGACCAACCGCGACGACAACGGTCGTCCGGACAAGATCTTCCGTCGCCCGGCGCGCGGCGGCGAGACCGCCCTGGTCAACGAGGAAGCCGACGAGGGCATGTTCCAGGGCATCGGCCGCACCGCCGACGACGCCTTCCTGGTCATCAACATCGCCAATCAGGAGACCTCGGAAAGCCGCATCATTCCGGCTTCCGATCCGACGGCGACGCCCGTGGTGGTCGAGCCGCGCCATGTGGGCCGCCTGTACGACCTGGACCATTGGGGCGACCGCTGGGTGATCCGCACCAATGCCGACGACGCCATCGACTTCAAGGTGGTGGAGGCGCCGACCGCCTCCCCCGCCAAGGCGAACTGGAAGGACCTGATCCCGCATACGCCGGGCCGCTTCATCGAGGGCGTGGCCCTGGTCAAGGACT
This sequence comes from Brevundimonas sp. SS2672, assembly GCF_059579685.1. Lineage (NCBI taxonomy): Bacteria > Pseudomonadati > Pseudomonadota > Alphaproteobacteria > Caulobacterales > Caulobacteraceae > Brevundimonas > Brevundimonas sp. SS2672. The sequence goes on from NZ_CM184201.1 coordinate 1,539,794, forward strand.
ATCTCGGCCGTCAGGAACGCGCCGACGCCAACACCAAGATCGTCATCCGCGACCGCGCCGGCGCCGAGCATGAGATCGCCGTCGATGAACCGGCCTACGCCCTGTCGCTGGGCGGAGCGTCGGAGTTCGACACCACGGTCATGCGCTATGGCTACAATTCGCCGTCAACCCCCACCTCGACCTATGACTACGACCTGAGGACGCGCGAGCGCGCCCTGCGCAAGGTCCAGGAAATCCCCTCGGGCCATAACCCGGCCGACTATGTGGTCGAGCGCCTGAACGCCCCCGCCTCGGATGGCGAACTGGTGCCGGTGACGGTGCTGCGCCGCAAGGACACGCCGGTCGACGGTTCGGCGCCGCTTCTACTCTACGGTTACGGCTCCTACGGCATTCCGATGGCGGCCAGCTTCGCGACGAACCGGCTGTCTCTGGTGGATCGGGGCTTCATCTACGCCATCGCTCACATCCGCGGCGGCTCGGACAAGGGCTGGAACTGGTTCCTGGACGCCCGGCGCTTCACCAAGAAGAACACCTTCACCGACTTCATCGCCGCCGCCGATCATCTGATCGCCGAGAATTACGCCCGGTCGGGCAATATCGTCGCCGAAGGCCGGTCGGCCGGCGGACTGTTGATGGGCGTCATCACCAATATGCGGCCGGAATTGTGGGCCGGTGTGATCGGCGGCGTCCCCTTTGTCGACCTGATCAACACCATGTCCGACACCACCCTGCCCCTGACCCCGCCCGAGTGGCCTGAGTGGGGCAATCCCATCGAGGACGCCGACGCCTACGACTACATGTATTCCTACAGCCCCTATGATCAGATCGAGGCCAAGCCCTATCCCGCCCTGCTGGCGACCGGGGGCCTGTCCGACCCGCGCGTGACCTATTGGGAGCCTGAGAAGTGGGTGGCCAAGCTGCGCCCGGCCTCCACATCGGGCAAGCCTGTGCTGCTGAAGATCAATATGGAGGCAGGCCACTTCGCCTCGTCCGGCCGGTTCGATTATCTGAAGGACATCGCCCACGACTACGCCTTCGCCGTCTGGGCGGTGGAGAAGGGATGGGAAAAGGCGTGATCGTCCGACCGTTTGCGGAAGCCGATCTGGCGGCCGTGACGGCCATCTACGCCGACAGCGTGCTGAACGGCACAGGGACGTTCGAACTGGACGTCCCCTCAGCCGACGAGATGCGGACGCGCCTGGCCGCGCCGGCCGCCTTAGGCCTGCCCGTCCTGGTCGCTGAAATCGACGGCCCCGACGGACTTAGACAGGTCGCCGGCTACGCCTATGCCGCTCCCTATCGCCTGCGCGCCGCCTATCGCTTCATGGTCGAGGACTCGATTTACGTCGCCCGAGCATGCCGGGGACGTGGCGTCGGAAAAGCCCTGCTGGACGCCCTGCTCGAGACCTGCACGACCTTGGGAATGCGTCAGGTTGTGGCGGTGATCGGCGACAGCGCCAACGCCGGCTCCATCGCCCTGCACGAGGCTTCAGGCTTCGTCCACGTCGGCGCCTTTTGCGACGCCGGCTGGAAATTCGACGGCTGGCGCGATGTCGTCTTCATGCAGAAGGCGCTGGGTCCCGGAGGGGCGACGCCGCCCGACGCCGCTGGCCTGGATTGCGGCCGCTAGAGCCTGAATTCGCAGATTTTTTGTAGAAGCGCCACAATGCGCTTGACCCCAAGCGCGACGAACCGTATTCGCCCCTCCTCTCCTCCGCGTGGGGAGAGAAACGCGGGTGTAGCTCAGTTGGTTAGAGTGCCGGCCTGTCACGCCGGAGGTCGCGGGTTCGAGCCCCGTCACTCGCGCCACTCCTCTCAGGGATCTGAGGGAGTGGCGCACCCCCTTCCCTTTTCTTCTGACAATCGAGATGAAGCCATCGACGCTGCGTAGCGTCGCGATTTTGCATTTCCCGCCTAAACGGTCTGCGGCGTGCGCCTGGACCATCGCAGCGCTCAAAGAAAAAGGCGGCGAGCCCGAAAGCTCGCCGCCTGCTTCAAACCTCCGTGGAGGTTAGAAGTTCGCCGTGACGCCAAAGAAGAAGTAGCGACCCATGGCGTTGTACAGTTGCGGATAAGTGTTGTTGTTACCCGTCGTGCCGACCGAGTAGGACAGCGGCGGATCGGAGTCGAAGACGTTGTTCACCCCCGCGCGCACCGAAATATTGTCCCGCATCTGCCAGGTTCCCGCCAGATCGAAGTAGTTCTGTGCATCCAACTCACGATCCAGACGATCTCGCCGGAGCATTGCTCAAGCTGCCGTCCGCGCCCAACACGGCGATCTCGGCAGGACCGTAGTAGCGCCACGTGCCATTGATGTTGAGGCCCTCGATCGGCGTACCCCAATCCACCCGCAGGCGGTGACGCCATTCCGGGTTCGGCACGCCGCACTGATTAGCGTAGAAGCCAGCGCAGTCATACTCCGAGTTGGCGAAGCCAAGACCCGTGTCGGTCTTCAACTCGCTCAGCCAGGTGCCCACCATGGCGAAGCCCAGGGTGCCGGCGCGTTCCCAGCCGAAGTCGGCCAGATCGATGCTGTAGTTGGCCGCGACATCCACACCCGACGTCGACAGGCCGCCAATGTTGGTGTTGAGGTCGATGACGTTGCCGGTGCCGACCCACAGTTGGCCGTTGGCGTTGCGTTCAATGTTGGCGCACGCCGCCGCCAGACCAGCCGTATAACAAGCGTCCAGCGAGTTTTGCGCGCCGACGCTCGAAATCAGGTTGTCGATCTTGATGTCGAAATAGTCGACCGTCAGGTTGAAGCCCGGCAGGAACTCCGGCGTGAAGACCACGCCGAACGTCAGGGTGTCAGACTCTTCCGGAGTCAAGGCCGTGTTGCCGCCTTGCAGGAAGTTATACTGGCCGGAGGGGCTGGAGATCCCCGGGCTAACCGCTTGGTTGGGCGAGACCTGCCAAGGGTTGGTGCCGATACAGGCCGCATCACCCACATAGGTAGCAGAGGCGTTCTTGTCGCAGGGGTCAGCGTCCATGTCGAACAGGTTGAAGCCCTGAGCGGTGAACAGTTCGATCACGTTCGGTGCACGAACGGCGCGCTGGGCGCTGGCACGGAAGCGAACAGAAGGAACCGGGGCCCAATCGCCGCCGATCTTCCAGGAATCAGTGCCACCACCCAGTTCGTATTCCGAGTGACGGTAGGCCAGATCGACCGACAACTGGTCAGCAAAGGCCATCCCCTCAGCAATAGGAACCTGGGCTTCGACGAAGACATCGTAAACTTGGTTCGCGCCGCTCAAGCCCGGCGTCGGTCCCCCTTGACCGGCACCATCGCCGCTCGTGAACGACACGTCCGGCGAAAAGTCGAGTGCATCACGACGATACTCGGCGCCAAACGCCGCCTGCACCCCGCGCGTGGCCCACGGCAGCTTGACGCCATAGGCGCCCAGATCCGCTGTCAGCGAGCCGGTAACGACCTGCTGCGTAGTCCAACCGGTGGCGACCAGCGGCACCTGCAGATAGTCCAGCGCTTCCTGCGTCACGCCGCCTGAACGGAAGATGTTGTAAGGCACGCATTCCGCATCGATGCCCGCCAGGACCGACGAACAAACCGCTTCGCCCGAGACCGGATCGGTCACGACATCCAGAGCACGCGCCAGGCGCGTGTTGGAAAACTCATTGCGATAGATCTCGCGGGTCTGGGTCCGCGAATATTGCATCGCGACATCGTAGCTCCAGGCGTCGTTTAGATCACCACGAGCGCCGATGACGCCCCGATAGGACTGGAAGCGCATGTCGGACTGACGACCGCCGCCTTCAACGTTACGACGACCGATGAACATCGACTTGGCGGCGCCCGACGTGATATCGCCGGCCGAGCACGCGATTGCTGCCCGCTGCTGTGCGGAAAGCAGCGGATTGTCACAGCGGATCGTCGCGCTGCCGTCCGTCGTGCGGAAGCCGTCCGAGAATTCGCCGAAGAAGTTACCCGACGGCGCGATCTGAGCGACCGTCGAATAATCGCTGAACATCAGCTGCGTGTAGACCTCGATCTTGTCAGTGACATCATAGTGACCGAAGGCGCCCAAGGTGTAACGTTCATCCGGGCGCTGGAAGTAGTTCAGCGGGCCAAAGTTGTACGCGTGCAGGTTGGAATCGTACGGGATGAAATTTCCGCTATCATCAACCGTATATTCGTACTGATCAAAGTCCGTAAACAGCCCGGGGAACGAGGTGCCGGAACCGCCGCAAGTGAAGGAATTCCCATCTTGCCCGCCCAGAGAACAAGCCGAGTAGTCGTAGTCGCGCCCCAGAACCTTGTTGTTCTTGCGATAACCCGCATACAGAGTGATATTGCCACGGTCGTCAGGCGCGTTGATCCCCATCAACACGTTCACTTCGCGGCTGAATCCCGTATAGACGTTGTCGTCCGGCAGTTGGAACTGAGACGGATTGGTCGCGGCGCGTCCTGCGATGACATTACGCAGATTGCCAACGCCGTCATAGTCGTTGTTGTGCTGATTGAAGCCGTACTGGGCGTCGATTTCGATGCCCTCGAAGTTGCGGCGCATGATGAAGTTCACCACGCCGGCGACGGCGTCCGAACCATAGACGGCCGAGGCGCCGCCGGTCAGAACTTCCACGCGCTCGACCATCTGGCCGGGGATCTGGTTCAGGTCGGCCGCGTCATCCTGAGGCGAGCCGTAGCCCATCCGCTTGCCGTCGATCAGCACCAGGGTGCGCGACGAGCCGAGGTTGCGCAGGGACACGGTCGCCGTACCCGAGGCGCCGTTGGCGACGGTCGAGTTCTGCGCGGCAAAGGCCTGCGGCAGCTGCGATACCAGGTCCTCGACGCGGGTTACGCCCTGGACGTCGATGTCCTCGCCCGTCACCTGAGTCACGGGGCTGGTCGTGGTGAGGTTCGGCTGGCGCAGACGCGACCCCGTGACGACGATGTCGCTGACCTGGCTCGGCTGGTCAGCTTGAGTGGCCGGCGCGGTCTGGGCCAGCGCCGGCGCGGCGAAGCCGGCCAAGGCGAGACCCGCGATCATCGTCGACGTCAGCAGACGCTCGCGTTTGATCTGAAGATTCAAGATTCATCCTCCTGAGTGGTGACCGACTCTGGCGAAGTCCCCCTCCACCCGTCGATCACGGATAATCTCGGACACTGTCCCGATTGGACGTTCGGCCGATACCCAACCAGCAGGGTAGGCACGATGGTCAACTAGAGGCCATGCAAATTACATGACCGTTACGATTGCGCCCCCTATGTCGCAATTTCGCCACGCCACGACACGCATGACTTAAGCCCACCTTGCATGTCATGATCATTCGACCATCAAACCTTCAATTCCAGAAGAGTTCAGAATGCGATCGATGTTGACCCTTTGCGCCGCGACAATCGGCGCGTTCAGCCTCAGCTGCGACGTTATGGCGCAAGTTCAAACCTCCGAACGTTCGGCCTTGTTGAACGCGCTGTCGGACTGTCGAGCCATGACGGATTCCGCCGCGCGGCTGGACTGTTTTGACAGGACCGCAGACGCCTTGGACACGGCCGAACGCCAAGGCGAACTGGTGGTGATGGAGCGCCAACAGATTCGCGAAGCGCGTCGCCAGTTGTTCGGCTTCAGCGCGCCCGCCCTACCCGCTCTCTTTAGCCGCGGCGGAGATGGAGCAGACCGCGAACCCGAGGTCGATTCCGTGGAAACGACCCTGCTGGGCGCCGGGCAGGATCATGAAGGAAAATGGACTTTCCGGTTGGCCGACGGCAGCGAATGGCGACAGATTGATTCGGCCCCGGTCCGTTTTCAGAACCGGAACGGAACAGACGTGCGCGTCCGTCGCGCATCCTTGGGGAGCTACCTGTTGACCGCCGGCAAAAGCCGCGCCGTACGCGTCAAAAGACAGTAGCTTGAACCGAAGGCTCACGGCGCGCAAAGGTCGGTCATGATCCCCTACCTCCGCCAGTTCGATTTCGCCTATGGACGTCGGGATCAGGTCTCGCCTCTGATCCAGCGCGTGATCGCAGACAATCCGGGGCCTTTCACCTTCACCGGCACGGGCGTTTACATCGTCGGACGCGACCGGCCGGGCGCCGAGGTCGCTGTGATCGATCCTGGGCCGATGGACGAGGCTCATCTTTCGGCCCTGCTTCGCGCGATTGAAGGCCGAACGGTCAGCCATATCCTGGTGACGCATACCCATCGGGACCATGCGCCCCTCGCCCGCCCCCTGGCCGAGGCGGTCGGCGGCGCGCCCATCCTGGCGGCTCGTCCGCCGGACCGGACCGTGCACGCCTCGGGCGCTCTGGATGAGGACGACGACGCCGACTTTCAGCCGGACGTAATCCTGGTCGGCGGCGAGCGGATCGAAGGGGACGGCTGGACGCTGGAGGCCCTGGCGACGCCGGGCCACGCCTCCAACCATATGGTCTTCGTCCTGCGCGAGGAAAACGCCCTGTTCAGCGGCGACCACATCATGGGCTGGTCGACGACGGTAGTGGCGCCGCCGGACGGAGACATGGCGGACTATATGAAGAGCCTGGACGCCGTTCTCGCCCGTGGGTTCTCGACGATCTGGCCCACGCACGGCCCGGCGATCACCCAGGTCGCGCCCTTCCTGAAGGCCTATCGCGCCCACCGCCTGGAACGAGAGGCTCAGATCATGGCTCGACTGGCCTCAGGGGATCAGATGGTCGCCGACATGGTTCCCGCCCTCTACGCCGGGGTTGACCAGCGCCTCTGGCCCGCCGCCGGCCTTTCGGTGCTGGCGCACCTGATCAAGCTGGAGAAGGAAGGCCGAGTTCGCGCCTCGCCCGGGGCTGAACTGGCCGCGACCTGGCGGTTGGTCGACCCGGCGCTCTGAAGCTTAAGGCGCCAGGTGCGCGACCACGGCCCTGGCTAGACGACAGGCCTCATCCCCGACCTCCAGGTCGTCGCGTCCCGCGACACGCACATCTGTGCGGCCAGGGCGAATACGAACGCTGACGTCATACGTCAGGCCGAACCAGGCCCCTTCCTTGCGCCCATCCACACGAAAGGGCGCGGTGCCCAGAACAGTGAACCCGGCCTTTTCGAGCGCCCAGGCCGCCGTCTCCGGCGCAACCTGGGTCGGCGCGTGGGTCAGGCCCTCGCAGCCCTGAGGCTGTCTTTCCGTCACGCCCGCCAGGCGCCTCTCCGCCGCCAGGATGCGGGCGAAGGCGGGCGGATCCGATGGGTCCGTCGCGACGTCGAGCGGAGCGGCGGTGAAACGCCGCTCCTGAACCAGATAGCCCCCTACCGTCACCCCGGCGATCGCCAAAGCCGCGCCGGCGATCCCGGCCAAGCGCCGCTCACGGAACGCCAGAAGGCAGGCGACCAGAGCGGCCGACAATCCCGCGAAGGCCAGGATCCGACCGATTTTCAGGGCCAGCACGCCCAGGCTGAATTCCGCGCTCCACACGCCCAGGCGCGCGCCGCAGACCGCGATCAGCAACAAGGCCGGCGCCAGCAGGGCAACCAGAAGCAACAGCACGGCCAGAGACTGGCCCTTGGGGCGGGTTGTCGACACGGCGTCCTCCGTCGAATCAACCGGCTGTGGGCAGCCGGTAGTCCGTCATTCGCTCACGCAGGGTCTTCTTGTCGATCTTGCCCGTGGCGCCCAGAGGGATGTCGTCGACGAAGACCACATCGTCCGGCATCCACCATTTGGCGATCTTGCCCTGCAGGAAGTCGAGATGTTCCTGCTTGTCCTCGACCTCGCCCTGCTTGAGCTTGACCAGCAGCACCGGCCGCTCGTCCCATTTGGGGTGCGCCGCGCCGATGACGGCCGCCAGGGCGACCTTGGGGTGGCCGACGGCGATGTTCTCGATATCAATGGAGCTGATCCACTCCCCGCCCGACTTGATGACGTCCTTGGCGCGATCGGTGATCTGCATGAAGCCTTCCGGGTCGACGCTGGCGATGTCGCCCGTGTCGAAGAAACCTTCGTGATCCAGGATGTCGCCGCCCTCGCCCTTGAAATAGGCGCCGGCGATGGTCGGCCCCTTGACCATCACCCGGCCGAAGGTCTTGCCGTCATGCGGCATCTCCTGACCGCCGTAGTTCTTGATCTTGAGCTCGACCCCCAGCGGCGGCGTGCCCTGTTTCATGCGCCAGGCCATCTGCTGATCATAAGGCAGAGCCTTCAGTTCGGGCGTCAGGTTGGCGATGGTGCCGATCGGAGAGGTTTCCGTCATGCCCCAGGCATGGACCACCTCGACGCCGAACTTCTCCTGGAAGCCGCGGATCAGGGCCTCCGGGCAGGCCGAGCCGCCGATCAGAACCTTTTTCAAGGTGGAGAACTTCAGTCCGTTCTCGATCATATGTCCGAACAGCCCCTGCCATACGGTGGGCACGGCGGCCGAGAAGGTGACCCCTTCAGTCTCGATCAGCTCATAGAGCGCAGCGCCGTCCATCCTGGCGCCCGGCATGACCAGTTTCGAGCCTGCCGCCGGCCCCCCGAATGCGATGCCCCAGGCGTTGGCGTGGAACATGGGAACGACCGGAAGGATCACCTCATTGGGCGTCGCTCCCATCACCGTGGACTGAAGGCCCAGCAAGGTGTGGATGAAGTTCGAGCGGTGCGAATACAGCACGCCCTTCGGATTGCCTGTGGTGCCCGAGGTGTAACAGAGACCGCAGGCCGTCTGTTCGTCGAACCCGCCCCAGACCACGTCGCTCGACGCCTGCTCCAGCACCGCCTCATAGGCCTCGCCCTTCGGCAGCTTGGCCGAAGGCATATGAGCGGCGTCGGTCATCACGATGACGCGTTCGACGGTCGGGCAATGCGGGAGGATGGCCTCCAGCAGCGGCACGAAAGTCAGATCGGTGAAGATGATCCGGTCTTCGGCGTGATTGATGATGTAGGCCAGTTGCTCTGGGAACAGCCGCGGATTGAGCGTGTGGCAGACGGCGCCGATGCCCATGATGCCGTACCAGGTCTCGATATGATTTCCGGTGTTCCAGGCCAGGGTGGCGACACGGTCGCCCGGCTTGATTCCCCAGGCCAGCAAGGCGTTCGACACGCGACGCGCGCGCTCGTGAATGGCGGCGTAGGTGGTGCGGACGATCGGCCCTTCCACCGAACGCGTCACGACCTCGCGCCGTCCGTGCCAGTTCTTCGCGTGATCGAGGATCTTGTCGACCGTCAACGGCCAGTCCTGCATCATACCCAGCATTCGGCGTCTTCCCTCGTCCATGCGCCTTGGTTGAAAGCGGCGCTTGCATCCACGCTAAGACAGGTGAACCGCGACAGGCAACGTGACGCAAGGGAAGGCTGGCCGCGACAGATCGCCGTTCCTGCACGTCATCAAGGCTTGCATCGCGCGCCATCCAGGTGAATGAGCCGCTCATGACCATTCTGATCGCCATCACCGGCGGCTCGGGCTCCGGCAAGAGCACCCTGGCCGAGGCCCTGATTTCCTCGCTGCCCGAGGGCGTCGCCACCCTTTTGCGAGAAGATTCCTATTATCTCGACGCGGCTTCCGTCCCCGGTTTTGATGCGGCGACGCACGATTTCGACGATGTCGCCGCGCGTGATCACGATCTGCTGATTTCCGATCTGAGCGACCTGAAGGCCGGACGCAGCGTGACCGCTCCGCTTTATTCCTTCATTCACCACGGACGCGAGCCGGGCGGCGAGCCGGTGCCGGCCGCTGAGGTGGTGGTGGTCGAAGGCACGCACCTGCTGTGCACCCCTGCCCTGGCGGCCCTGTTCGACATTCGGGTCTTTGTCGACACCCCCGCAGACATCCGCTTCATCCGCCGCCTTCTGCGCGACCAGACCGAGCGCGGACGCACGGCCGAATCCGTTATCCAGCAATATCTCACCACGGTCCGTCCCGGCCATGAGCGGCTGACGGAACCATCCCGGGTCCATGCCGATTTCATCGTCGCAGACGCCACCGCCGCGGTTCGCCTGGAAGATCCTCAAGCCGTGGTGCGCCTGGCGGCGCCGGTGTTGGCCCACCCGTTGCTTGAACCCTGGTTGAGCTAACCGGCGTCGCTGACGACGTTAACCGTGATCGTTGCAATCGTGGCAAATTAAAGGCAGGATCGTCGTCCAATGATTGGGTGACAATCCGATGACCGTCTCGGTCCACGCCCTCGAAGACCCCCGACGCGACGCCCTAGTGCGCCAGGCTCGGCTGCACTTCGTCGAAGAAGGTTACGCCGGCACCAAGATGGAGCCGATCGCCAGGGAGGCCGGCGTATCCACGGCGACCCTCTACGCCATGTTCGAGAACAAGGCGGCGCTGTTCGCCGCCGTCATCGACGAAGCCTCCGCGGACTTCGCCGAGCGGATGGCCAAGGTGAAGACCTGCGCCGGCGCGCCTCGGCCGCGATTGAACGGCTTTCTGACCGCCTATGCCGAATTCATCAGCGACCCGTTCGTCAGGGCCATTTTTCGCCTGGTCATGACCGAGCGTCGTCGCTTCGAGAGTCTGGCGACAGCCTTCTATGAACAGGCCAAGCAGGATTTCGGCGCGGTGCTCGTCTCAACCCTCGCCGACATGAACGCAAAGGGCGAGTTGAAGCTTCACAAGCCGTCCTGGGCCGCCAGTCAGTTGATGGGCATGGTCGAACACCCGCTGTTCTTCGTGCCGACGGTGACCGGGGATCGGGTTCTTCCCGCCCGCTCGCCTGCGGCCATCGCCGAAGATGCGGTGGAGACCTTCCTGGCCCGTTACGCCGCCTGACCTGCTTGATCAGGGCCAGAGCCGGCCGCGACGCCACGCCTGATCTTCCGCCGTCCGGTCGAACCGTAGACGATCATGCAGGCGGAAGGGACGATCGCGCCAGAACTCGATCTGGACCGGCCTGACCCGCCAACCGGTCCAGCGATCCGGCCGCGGAACCTCATGGCCGTCGAAACGCGCGGTCTGTTCGGCCACTCTGGCCACGAGAGCCGCTCGATCCGCCAGGGGACGCGACTGGTCCGAAGCCCAGGCGCCGATGCGGCTTTCGCGCGCACGGCTGGCGAAATAGGCGTCGGCCTCCTCAACACTGACCGGCTCCACCGGCCCCCGGACCCGCACCTGGCGACGCAGACTCTTCCAGTGGAACAGCAGGGCGGCGCTTGGATTGGCCCACAATTGGCCTCCCTTGGCGCTTTCCTGATTGGAGAAGAAGGTGAAGCCTCGCGCATCGACATCCTTCAGCAGGACCATACGCACATCGGGATGGCCCTCGGCGTCGACCGTCGCCAGCGCCATGGCGTTCGGGTCGTTGGGTTCCGATCCCCGCGCGACCTCCAGCCATTCCACGAACAGCGCGATGGGGTCGTCCCGCTCGAAGATGGTCTCATCCGCATTCGCCTCGAGTTGGGCGGCGTAGTCTTCCCGAGACGGGCTGGGCGGGATCACGGACTGGGTCATGCCGACCCTATAGTCCCGCTTCAGGCCCACGTCACATGCACGCCGTTCAAACCTGCGTCAGCCCTTTGCAACAAGGTTAACCCTGTCTTGACCATGTGGTCTGCACAGTGGCCGCCATGCGCGCGGACAGCCCCTCATTCATGGACGCTCGACGCCTGCTCGGCCTCGACGGTCCGGCAGGCCCGCAGGCGTTGGCCGCCGCATTTCGTATAGCCGTAAAGGCCTCTCGTCCGGATCAGCCCGGCGGAGACGCAGATCGGTTTCGTCGCGTCATCGCCGCCTACCGTCTGCTGCAGACGGAGACTCGCGCGCTGCCGGCGCCGCGCAAGCGGTCCGAAACCTCTCATGCTCAGGGCGCCCGTTCCGCCCCCTTCCCCCTCCGCTCGTCGTGTTGACGCCGATGCAGGCTCTGACCGGGGGCAGCGTTATCGTCAAAGCCTGGGGACGCAGCCTTCTGGTTCACGTCCCGCCGGGCGTGCGGACCGCTGATCGCATCCGGCTGAAGGATGGTCCGTCATTGTTGCGCGTCTTGATCCGGCCCGCCGACGGATTATCGGTTCTGGGCGCCGACCTGTTCATGGACTGGCCGATAGCGCCGCGCCTGATGCGGGACGGCGGACGTATAGGGATCGACACGCACGCCGGCCTCCAGAGCGCCTGGCTGGTGCCGGACATGGTCGAGCCGGTTCGGCTTCGCCTTCCCGGCCTCGGCCTGCCCGCCCGAGGCAAGCGCGCCGCAGGCGACCTGTTCGTCAAGCTGATCCCGTCGGACGACCTGCCGTCGGCGGCGGAAGACATGCTGCTTCGATTCACTCGGGTCTGGACGCCGGAGCGTATGGCGGCCTAAGCGAGAGGCCATGTCGCACAACACCTTCGGCCATCTGTTCCGCATCACCACCTGGGGCGAAAGCCACGGCCCGGCCATCGGCTGCGTCGTCGACGGGTGCCCGCCGCTGATCCAGCTGACCGAGGCCGACATCCAGCCCTGGCTGGACCAGCGCAAGCCCGGCGGCAGCCGCTTCGTCACCCAGCGGCAGGAGGCTGATCGGGTCCGCATCCTGTCCGGCGTCTTCGACGACGGGAACGGCCCGGTCACGACCGGCACGCCGATCAGCCTGATGATCGAGAACACCGACCAACGGTCCAAGGATTACGGCGAAATCGCCCGCGCCTACCGTCCCGGCCACGCCGACTACGTCTACCAGACCAAATACGGCGTGCGCGATCCTCGTGGCGGCGGCCGGTCCTCGGCGCGTGAGACGGCCAGCCGCGTGGCGGCGGGCGCCGTGGCCAGGAAGGTGCTGGGCGACGACGTTCGAGATCCGCGCCGGGGTGGTCCAACTCGGTCCGCACCGTATTCCTGACGAAGCGATTGATTTCGACGCCGTGTATGACAACGCCCTGTTCGCCGTCTCGGCCGAGGTCGTGCCCGCGTGGGAGCAGTATCTGGACGGCGTGCGAAAAGCCGGCTCCTCCATCGGCGCCGTGGTGGCGCTGGAGGTCACCGGCGTCCCGGCTGGATGGGGCGCGCCCCTCTACGCCAAGCTGGACGCCGAACTGGCGGCGGGCCTGATGTCCATCAACGCCGTCAAGGGCGTCGAGATCGGCGCGGGTTTCGGCGCGGCCGAGCTGTCGGGCGAGGACAACGCCGACCAGATGCGCCTGGGCGACGACGGCCTGCCTGTCTTCCTGTCGAACAAGGCGGGCGGCGTGCTGGGCGGCATCTCCACCGGACAGCCGCTGACGGCGCGCGTGGCGTTCAAGCCCACCTCCTCCATCCTGACCCTGCGACAGACGATCAACCGCGACGGCGAAGAGGTCGACCTTCGCACCAAGGGCCGCCACGACCCCTGCGTCGCGTTGCGCGGCGTCCCGGTGGTCGAAGCCATGGCCGCCATCGTGCTGGCCGACGCCAAGCTGCGGCATCGGGCCCAAGTGGGTTAGCTGCTCAATATGAAACAGGTGCGGTTGCCAATTGATTTCGGCGATCCTATCTAGGTCTCAAGCATTCCTCAGATGGGAGAACCAACATGATCGACGTCAGACCTTTCAAGACGCTCGGCGGCGCCAACCACGGCTGGCTGAACGCCAAGCATCACTTCTCGTTCGCCAACTACTATGACCCGAAGCGCATGGGTTGGGGCCGGTTGCGCGTCTGGAACGACGATGAGATCGCCGCTCAATCGGGTTTCCCGCCTCATCCGCACGCGGACATGGAGATCATCACCTACGTCCGCACCGGAGCCATCACCCATCAGGACTCCATGGGCAACACGGGCCGCACCGCAGCCGGGGACGTTCAGGTGATGAGCGCAGGCACCGGCGTGCGCCACGCCGAGTACAACATGGAGAACGAGCTCACGACCCTGTTCCAGATCTGGATCGAGACGGATCGGCCCGGCGCTCAGCCGTCCTGGGGTCAGCGCGAGTTTCCGAAGAGCGACCGTTCTGGACGGTTCACCATCGTCGCCTCGGGCGATCCTGCGGACGAGGCCCTGACCATCAACGCCGATGCGCGCGTTCTGGCCGCCACGCTGAAGGCGGGCGAAAGCCTGTCCTATGACCTGGCGGCCGGTCGTCGCGCCTATCTGGTGCCCGCCGTCGGCCAGGTGGAGGTCAACGGCGCGGCGCTGAACGCCCGCGACGGCGCCGGCATCGTCGACGAACCGACGATCAACATCACGGCCCAGCAGGACGCCGAACTGGTGATGGTCGACAGCCTGTAAGAGGCGACTGATCGAAAGATCACAGGGGGCGCTTGAAAAAGCGCTCCCTTTCCTTTGCGCGCTGACAGGACCGCGGAGCGCGGGCAGACTGTCCCCATGATCCAGCGCCTCACCCCTCTCGCCCTCTTCCTGGCAAGCGTCCTGTTGCTCCAGGGTTGCGTCGCGGGCGCCGTCGTCGGCGCCGGGGCCGCCGTGGTCGGCGGCGCGGCCAAGGTAACCGGCGCGGCTGTCGGCGCCGGATTCGACGCGGTCACCACCTCGGACGAGGAAACCAAGGCCAAACGCGAGCGCGAACAGCGTGAATACGAGCGCGAACAACGCCGCTGCGAACAGAGGCAGCGTCAGGGCAAGGCCTGCTGATCGCTATCTCACCCCGATGTATTTGTGCGTCTGGACGCTGAGCCGCCATTGCGGATGGGTCAGGCAGTATTCAATGGCGGCGGCGGTGTTGGCGGCCTGATCAGGGCCATCCATGGGCTGGAGCCAGAAACGCTCGAAATCGAGATCCTCGAAGCGATCCGGCATGGCCAGCGGCTGAGGGAAGACCAGCTTCAGCTCCTGGCCCGAGGTCTGGACCACAGGCGCGTCGGCCTTGGGGCTGATGCAGATCCAGTCAATGCCGTCCGGCGCTGCCAGGGTGCCGTTGCTTTCGATGGCGACTTCGAAGCCGCGCGCATGCAGGGCCTCGATCAGGGGCGCATCCAGCTGCATCAAGGGCTCGCCGCCCGTGCAGACCACCAGCTTCGGATCGCCCTCGCGTCCGCGCCACATCCCGGCGACATGGTCTGCCATCAAGTCGGCGGTCTTGAACTTGCCGCCTCCATCGCCGTTCACGCCGACGAAATCTGTGTCGCAGAAGGTGCAGACGGCCGTGGCGCGATCCCGCTCCAGCCCGCTCCACAGGTTGCAGCCGGCGAAGCGCAGGAAGACGGCCGGACGCCCCGCCTGCCCGCCCTCGCCCTGCACCGTCAGGAAGACTTCCTTGGCCGAATAGGTCATGCGCCGACCGCCCATTCGGCATAGCCCGCCGCGCGCAGTTCGCAGGCCGGGCACGCGCCGCAGCCATAACCCCAGGCGTGACGATGCGTCCGATCGCCCAGGTAGCAGGTGTGGCTGAACTCGATGATCGCCTCCACCAGGGCGGAGCCGCCGATACGGTCCGCCAGCGCCCAGGTCTGGGCCTTGGTCAGGAACATCAGCGGCGTTTCGACTGGCACGGACTTGTCCAACCCCAGCGACAGGGCGCGCGCCGTCGCCTGAATGGTCTCGTTTCGACAGTCCGGATAGCCGGAGTAATCGGTCTCGCACATGCCGCCGATCAAGACCTCCAGCCCCCGACGGTCAGCCAGAGCCGCCGCGGCGACCAGAAAGATCAGGTTGCGCCCCGGTACGAAGGTGTTGGGCAAGCCCCGCGCGTCCGCCTCGATCGCGCGCTCGGTGGTCATCGCCGTCTCGCCGATGGCGCCGAAGCCGATCAGATCGACGACATGGTCGTCGCCCAGCCGGTGCGCCCACTGCGACAGGACCTTAACCACTTCCTGGCGCACCGCCTGGCGCGCCCGCATCTCGACCGCATGACGTTGGCCGTAGTCGAAGCCGACCGTCTCCACCCGATCGAACCGCTCCAGCGCCCAGGCCAGGCAGGTGGCGCTGTCCTGCCCGCCGGAAAAGAGAACAAGAGCTGTTTTTTCAGAATGTTGCGCGATTGCGTTCATGACAAATCTGCGGTCGGCCGGCAGGCCGCGCGCATTCAAAAAAGAAACCGGGGTCGGATAGATGGGACGCCGCCTCCTATACGCCAGAGACGCAGGCTCGGCAAAGGCGGCGAGACTGAAGAATAATCGCGGCGGCTTAACCCTTCCGCAAAAGATTCTCTGAGATTGTAAAAGAACCTCAGTAGGAGCCGGCCGAATGCCGACGATCGAAGTGCTGACCGACCGCGTCGAGCCGGTGGCGAAAACCGCCATGACCGGCGAGATTCTTGCGCGGTTCCAGCGCGAGCCAGACACCCTGGTGATACCGGTAGTCGACGGCGACCGTCCGATCGGTCTGATCGAGCGTGGGGATTTTCTGCTGAAGCTGGCGGGTCCGCTGGGCCAGAGCCTGTACGGGGCCCGCGAAGTCATCCACGTGATGGACCCGGAGCCGGCGGTGATCGAGGCCGGCGTTCGCGTGGACGCCTTCTCCTCCATCATCCTGAAAAGCGGACCAGGCGCCCTGATGCGAGGCTTCATCGTCACGCGCGGCGGAGCCTATCGGGGCGTCGGCACGGCGGTGGCCCTGCTTCGCGCCATCAATGAAGACCAGCGCCACGAGAACCAGCGCCTTGTCGAAGAACTCCGCGCGTCCGACGCCGCCGAGCGCGCCGTCCGAACGGCGGCGCGCGATAAAAGCCGTTTCATGGGGCTGCTCAACCGCGAACTCAGCACTTCCATGAACGGGGTGCTGGCCGTCGCCGAGTTGCTGCATCGCCAGCCGCTGAACGAGGCGGCCAAGGCCCACGCCCGGACCATCATGGATTCGGCCGAGGACATGCTGGACAATCTGCGCGATGCTCTCGACTTGGCGCGCGCCGAGGCTGGCGAACTGCAGATCGCCGCGACCGCCACTCCCTTGCGCACCCTGATGGATGAGTTGCAGAGCCATTGGTCGCCGCGCGCGGCTCAGGACGGCGTCACCCTGATGGTCGGCTATGAAGGCGACACCGAGCTGGCGGCGATGGTCGACGCTGATCGCCTGCGCCAGGTGTTCAACAATCTGATCGGCAATGCGCTGAGGTTCGCTCGTCACGGCATGGTTGAAGCCAGCCTGAGGGCTCAGGCCCAGGGCGATCGCGTCCTGATCGAGGCTCGCATTCGCGACGACGGCCCGGTCGACGACCGCCGCGCCGCCGATCTGCTTGATCCGGCCACAGACGACGCCGGGCTGGGTCTGGCCATCAGCCGCCGCCTCGTCGAGTGCATGGACGGCCGTATCTGGGCCGAGAACAACACCGGGCGCGGCGCCACCTTCGCCTTTGACCTGTTCGCTCCGATCGCCTTCATCGAACGCGAAGAGCCGACCAATGTCGCCGATCTGGACAGCCTCCATCTCCAGGCGCGCCCCCATGTGCTGATCGCCGACGACAACGCCACCAACCGCGTGGTCGCCCAGGCCCTGTGCGAAATGTTCGGCTGCACCTCCGAAACCGTCGAGGACGGCCAGGAAGCCGTCGAAGCGGTCCAGTCGCGCCCGTTTGACCTGATCCTGATGGACATCAAGATGCCGCGCCTGGACGGCGTCGGCGCCACCCGGGCCATTCGCGCCCTGGAAGGGCCTCAACGCGACATTCCGGTCATCGCCCTGACCGCCAACGCCGACCCGGACGACGCCAAGGCCTATCTGGCCGCGGGCATGGCCGCCGTGGTGGAGAAACCCATCAAGCCGGAGCGACTGCGCCTGGCCATGAACACCGCGCTGGAACCTGCTGCGGCGGCCGCCTCCGCCCGCGCGCGTGACGTCGCCTGACGGACGTCAGTCGGCCAAATCAGACCACGACCTCGTCTCCGGACCGCTCTTCGTCTTCCTCGTCATAGCCGACAAGGCGCAGGGCTCTCGCCTTAACCCCCTTCAGCTCCGCCCAGCGCAGCAGGCCCTCCTCACGGCCGTGGGTGATCCAGATTTCTTCCGGCGCCAGTTCCTCGAAGGTCTGGATCAGTTCAGGCCAGTCCGCATGGTCCGAAATGACCAGCGGCAGTTCCACCCCGCGCTGGCGCGCTCGCGCCCTCACCCCCATCCAACCGGAAGCGAAGGCGGCCACAGGATCGGCGAACCGGCGCGCCCAGCGATCCTGAATGGCCGAAGGCGGCGCGACCACCACCTCCCCGCCCAAAGCCCCCGCCTTCAGCCCTGTGGCGGGCGCCAAGGATCCGAGATCAACCCCTTCGTGCTGATAGAGCCGGTTCAGACGCTCCAACGCGCCATGCACATGAATTGTCCGGTCCCAGCCCGCCTCGCGCAGCAGCCGGATCACCCGCTGCGCCTTGCCCAACGCATAGGCGCCGACCAGATGAGCGCGTTCGGGAAACTGCGTCAGCGAATGGATCAGGCGCGCGATCTCCTCTTCATCCGGCGGATGGACGAAGACCGGCAGGCCGAACGTGGCCTCCGAAATAAAGACATGACATCGAACGGGCTCGAACGGCAGGCAGGTCTGGTCTCGACGCCGCTTGTAGTCGCCTGACGCCACCATGATCAGGCCGCCGCGCTCAACCACAGCCTGGGCCGAGCCCAGCACGTGTCCGGCAGGCGCGAACCGCACGCTCACGCCTCCGATCTGCGTCGTCTCGCCATAGGCGGCGGCCTGAGTGCGTCCCGCAAAGTCAGGGCCGTAGCGCTCGGCCATGATGGCCAGGGTCTGGGCGGTCGCCAGCACGGCGCCGTGGCCCGGCCGCGCATGGTCCGAATGGCCGTGGGTGATCACCGCCCGATCTACCGGCCGCACAGGGTCCACGTAGAAGTCGCCGATCGGGCAATAGAGGCCCGCCGGCGCGGGTCGCAGAAGATCTTGAGGTCGGATCATCAAATCATCCGCCCGCTGGACAAGAGCGCCCCCGACGGGCGACCAAGGCGGGACAAGACACAGGACGCCTTGATGACGGATTTGTTCCTAGACACCCTATTGCCTCAGCTGGCCTCGGGCGCCGCCCATACCCATGCTCTCGGCTTCGCCTTCGCAGGACTGGACGGAGACCGCGTGCGGATACGCGTTCCCTATCGTGAGGACTTGGTCGGCGACCCCGAGACCGGCGTGCTGGCCGGCGGTCTCGTCACGACCCTGCTGGACCACGTCGGCGGTCTGGCCGTCTGGGTCGGGCTGGGCGCATTCCGCCCGGTGGCGACGCTCGATCTTCGCGTCGACTATATGCGCGCGGCGGCGCCGGGGCGCGATCTCTTGGCCGAAGCCCGATGCTATCGCCTGACGCGCAATCTCGCCTTCGTCCGCGCCTGGGCGTTCGAGGATGACCCGACCGACCCCGTCGCCGCCGCCCAATCGGCCTATATGGTCAGCGCAGAAGGCGAGCATCGGACCGGCGCCAATCTGAAACCGAAGACCGCCGCATGACCGCTTCCCTGCTCGACAGCCTGCCGTATGCGCGCTTCCTGAACCTCCGAACCCAGGCGAATGGCGACGAAGTGACCGTCGTCCTGCCCTTCACCGACAAATTGATCGGCAATCCCATGCTGCCCGCCCTGCATGGCGGCTCGACCGCGGCCTTGCTGGAGATGACGGCCATGGCCCAGGTCTCCCTCACCTATCCGCGCCTTCGTCTGCCTCGCCCCATCAACGTCACGGTGGCCTATCTCCGTTCGGGCCGCCCGGTTGACGTCTACGCCCGCGCACGAGATCAACAAGGCCGGGCGCCGCGTCGCCCATGTGGTCGCAGAAGCCTGGCAAGACGCACGGCATGAGCCCATCGCCTCGCTTACCGCCCACTTCCTGCTTGATCCGGAAACCGCCGGGACCTGACCACGAAGCGACAGGGCAACTGTAAACATTGTAAAGAAATCCCTACCCAAAAGAGTTAACATGTATTAACCCTTTCCCATCGTTCTTTTAGCGAGGGGTAAAGCCATGGATCGCAACGAAGTCATCGCCGGCGTCGCCGGTGAACTGCACGCCACTGAAAAAGCGCTGGATGACGCCATCACCCACGCCACCACCCTGGTTCAGGCCATGATCGGCGCTCGTACGGCCCTTTCCCTCTCCGCCGTCGCCGCGTCGGGATCCCAGACCAAGGCCATGGAGGCGATCGCCGCCCTCAGCACCGCTCGCGAGGCCGTCATCGCGTGCCACGCTGAACTGCAAAAGGATCACCGTCGTCTGGGTTACGGCGCCTATGCGCTTGGTCCGCTCGCCAAGCCCGACGAATGGGACAGCCGCCCGATGGGCAGCCAGGAGCGCCACCTGCGCGTTGCGTGAATTCGACGTAACCTTCGGGAACTACGCTCCGATTTTCTGAGCAACTGATATATGATCGCCCCCATTGTCGCGACGACGATGGGGGCTTTCGTTGTTCGGATTTGTTTCTGAATATATTGGCGCGGCGACGGTGTTCCTCGTGTGCCTTTTTGCGCTGACCAAGGGCGGACCGCCCGAGCGAATCGGCGCAGCCGTAGTGCTGAGCGGTTGGTTCCTATCCATTCTTGCGCAGCACTATATTGGCTATGCTTCAGCCCAATGGCCGGTATTGCTGATTGACGTAGCCGCCTTGACTATATTCGTCGCCCTGGTCTGGAAGTCTCCTCGCACCTGGCCCGTATGGGCCAGCGCCTTTCAACTCCTGGCGATCGCCAGCCATGTCATGGTGCTGATGAAGTTGCGCCCGGAGATTTCCGCCTTCTACACCGTGATCAACATGTCGGGTTACGGCATCATCATCGCCTTGGGCGTAGGAACCTTCTTCGCATGGCAGGAACGCCGCGCGGCCGGTATTGCGGATGAATAGGTAGATATTCCTACTCAATTCGAATAGACTGAGGCGCATATTTCCTCGGGATTTGCGCCCTTGCCTCTGTCCCACTCCCAGCTTTGGAAAGCGATCGACGCCTTGGCGCGACGTGAGGGCCTCTCGGCGTCGGGATTGGCGCGTCGAGCCGGACTGGACGCGACCAGCTTCAATCCATCGAAACGACTGGGACCTGGCGACCCGCCGCGCCCGCGCTGGCCTTCGACAGAAAGCCTGATGCAGGTGCTGGCGACGAGCGGCCTGAGTCTGGGAGAGTTCGCCGGCCTCGCCGATGTTTCCTCATCCCAGCCGCGCCCCATTCCGCTGCTGGGCCTCGCACGCGCAGGGGATGAAGGTTTCTTCGATGACGCCGGTCTGCCCATGGCCGACGGCTGGGACCAGACCGAACTGCCGGCTCACAAGGACAGCCTTTTCAGCCTGACCATCGACGGCGACTCGATGGAGCCCATCTATCGTCCCGGCGACCGGGTGATCGTCGATCTGGACGCGACCGAGGTCCGACGCGGCGATCGCGTGGTCGTCCGCACGATCGACGGCGAGACGCTGGCCAAGGAAATCTCCGCCCTGAACAGCCGCGAAGTGACCCTGAGTTCGGCCAATCCGCTTTATGACCCACGCACCCTGCCCCGCCATCAGCTTCTCTGGATGGCCCGCATCCTGTGGGTCAGCCAATAGCGAAGGGCCGCCCCTTTCGGGAACGGCCCTTGCCTTGATCAACGTGGGGGAGAAAGCCGTCGATCAGTTCGGCGCGACATAGCGGGCGTTGACCCAGCCGCCGCCGGCGATCTGCACCCACTCACCCTGCGACCCCACGGCGGTGAAGGGCTGCCCGGCGGACAGGCTGCCGGCCTGACGATACTGGGTGCCGGGGCCCGACCGGATACGCAGGTTGGACGTGGCGCGATACATGTTGGCGTTAGCCTGGGCCGCAGCGCGCGTGCGCTGCTGGTTACAGCCGATGTAGGAACCCGCCGCAGCACCGGCCCCCGCGCCGACCACGGCGCCCAGGGCGCGCTCGTTCTTGGACACCTGGCTGCCCGCCAGACCGCCCAGCACGGCGCCGATGGCGGCGCCCGCCTGCTGACGACCGCCGGGCGCATCACAGTTGGTGACGCCGTTGGCCTGGGGCATGGCGGCGGCGGCCATGGGCACGGCGGCGGAGCCCAGAGCAGCGAAAAGGGCGGTGGCGGCCAGACCCGCCTTGAAGGTCTTCGACATAAGTCTCTCCTGTCATCGAGTTGTCGATGAAATGAGAATGCCTCGGCCAAGCTGAAGGCTCCCCGAGCCTGATCGTTATATGCCGTTCATCTTCCTTGCCGAACGCAGCGGGTCCGATGATTCGTGCGCCCAAGTGCATATGAAAAAACAGATATTGTTCATTTCCTCCCCCATTCGGGGGATGGGCAAGACCTGCAATATCGGGCGCTATGACCCTCATGGGCGCACTTGGAAAAGCAGACGTAGCGCTGGATGTGCTGTGGCGCAGCCTTTACGGCCAGCCGCTGCCGCTCTCCGGCTCTCCCGAGCTCGCCTTGCAGATCATTATGGAATGCGAGAGAAAATCATGGTCCCCAGCACAAGAACCCGACGCCATCGAAGATCGATCTGGCTGCCGTCCCCGTTTGAGGGTCTGCTTCTGACCTTGGCTGTCGTTTCACTGGCCGGCGCTATCCTCGCCGCCTGACAGCCAGAACGAAAACGGGCCGCCGAGAACGTCGACGGCCCGAATACCCTCAGCCCTCGGCCAAGCCGCCGGCAGCGCCTTTTTCGATCAGTTCGATCGTCTGCGGCAAGCCATAGATGGCGGCGAACGAACCAAAACGGGGCCCCTGAGAGGCGCCCAGCAACACCTCATACAAGGCGCCGAACCAGGCCCGCAGCGGGTCGAAGGCGTGCTCCTTGCCCACGGCATAAACTTCGGACTGAATAGCCTCGCCGTCGGTCGTGTCGGCCGGCAAGCCCTTCAGGCGTTCCGCCAGGTCCAGCAGCGCCGCCTTTTCCTTGTCGTCCGGCAGGCGATAGGTCTTCGAGGGCTTCACGAAGTCTTCGTAGTAGTTCAGCGCATAGCCCATCAGCCGATCCAGCACGGGCTCGCTCTCAGGCGAGGCGTCCGGCAGATATTTGGCGAAATAGGCCCACAGCTGATCCTTGGTCGAGGCGTTGGCCACGCCCACCAGGTTCAGCAGCAGGGCGAACGACACCGGCGAGGCGCTCTCAGGCGGGTTCCCCGAGTGGATGTGCCACACGGCGTTGTCCATCCGCTTGGCCGGTTCCTGCGTCTTGTACTGCTCGATGAAGGACAGATAGTCGTCCGTCGCGCGCGGAATGACGTTGAAGTGCAGGCTCTTGGCCGACTTCGGCGACTGAAACATGTACCAGCTCAGGCTCTCGGGCGTGCCGTAGCGCAGCCAGTCCTCCATCGTCAGGCCGTTGCCCTTGGACTTGGAGATCTTCTTCCCTTCGATGTCGAGGAAGAGCTCGTAGTTGAAGCCTTCAGGCGGGACGCCGCCGATGGCGCGGCACAGCTTGGACGACTCGCGCACGCTCTCGATCAGGTCCTTGCCCGACATCTCATAATCGACGTCCAGCGCGGTCCAGCGCATGGCCCAGTCGGGCTTCCACTGCAGCTTCACATGACCGCCGGTGACGGGAACCTCGGTGCGACCGCCAGCCGGGTCGTCGAAGACGATCGTGCCCTTCTCGACGTTGCGCTCCAGCGTCGGCACCTGCAGCACGTGGCCGGTGATCGGGCTGATCGGCAGGAAGGGCGAATAGGTGGCGCGGCGCTCTTCGCCCAGGGTCGGCAGCATGATGCCCATGACCTTATCGAAGCGCTCCAGCATGGTCAGCAGAGCCGCGTCGAACCGACCCGACCGATAGGTCTCGGTCGAAGACATGAACTCATAGTCGAAGCCGAAGCTGTCAAGGAAGGCGCGCAGGCGGGCGTTGTTGTGCGCGCCAAAGCTGTCGTGCGTGCCGAACGGATCGCGCACCTTGGTCAGCGGCAAGTGCAGGTCTTCGCGCAGCATCTCCGGGTTGGGGATGCCCTCGGGCACCTTGCGCAGGCCGTCCATGTCGTCGCTGAAGGCGATCAGGCGCGTGGCCCAGTGATCGCCGGTCAGGGCGCGAAACGCGTTGCGCACCATGGTCGTGCGCGCCACCTCGCCGAAGGTGCCCATGTGCGGCAGGCCCGACGGACCGTAACCCGTCTCCAGGATCACCGGCTTGTTCAGCGCCTCGAAGGTCGCCAGAGCCTCGTCCGTCTTGCCGGCGTCGATCAGCAGTTTCGCAGCGTCGCGCTCCGCGTCCGACAGCCGTTTTTTGAGCACGTGGGCCAGCAGGTTGCGCGCTTGCTCAAACGGCCACGAACGGGCCTCACGGGACAGGGTTTCGAGGTTCTGTAGCATGCACCGGGCTTTGACGCCTTGAGGGCCCGGGGTCAACAGCGGCGGCGTTCTACAGTCGCGCTTCGGCGTTCCTCGGCAGCTGCATCTGGTTCTCGAAGCTCATGGCCAGGTCGCCGTCCTGGTTGGTGACGGTCGTCTTGGTGCGGACGACGCCGCGGTCGGGCTGGCTCTTCGACGGGCGGATTTCGATGATCTCGCGGCGCACCGTCAGGATGTCGCCCGGCCGCACGGGCCGCACCCACCACAGCGCGTCGACGTTCATGCCCAGCAAAGGCGTCTTGCCGAAATAGGCTTCGTCCACGAACTGGCGCATGACGCGCGAACAGACATGCCATCCGCTGGCGATCAGGCCGCCGAACCGTCCCGCCTCGGCCGCCGCCTTGTCGACATGCATGGGCTGGGGGTCGAACTCGGTCGCGAAGGCGATGATCTCATCCTCCGTGATCGTGAAGGGTTCGCTGTCCCAGCTTTCGCCGACGGTCAGGTCGTCCAGATAGCGGTCGGTCATGCACTCAACTCCCATTGGCTGCGCCTGACATAGCGGCTGGGCCGAATTTCGCCAGTCGACTTTCGGCTGCGCCTCGCTTGACCGCAAAGGCGGGGCGTGAGCATTGCCCGCCTCATGCGGACATCCGATTTCGACTTCGACCTGCCCGAGGCGTGCATCGCCCTGCGCCCCGCCGACCCGCGCGACTCGGCCCGCCTTCTGGTGGTGAAGGGCGGCGATCTTCAGGACAAGATCATCCGCGACCTGCCGGACTTCCTGCAGCCCGGCGACGCCTTGGTCTTCAACGACACTCGCGTGATCCCCGCCCGTCTGTCGGGCGTGCGCCACCGCACCGGGCCTGAAGGCGAGCTTCTGTCGGTGCCGGTCGAGGCGACCCTGCACCACCGCGACGCGCCCGACGTCTGGAGCGCCTTCATGAAGCCCGGTAAGCGGCTGAAGGTCGGCGACCGAGTGCGTTTCGGGCGCGAGGAGGACAACGCCTGTTTCCTGGGCCAGGTCGACGCCGAGATCACCGCCAAGGGCGAGGACGGCCTCGTCACCCTGCGCTTCGATCTGGCCGGTCCTGTGCTGGACGACGCCATCCGCGAGGTCGGGGTCATGCCTTTGCCCCCCTATATCGCAGCAAAACGGGCCGAGGATGATCAGGACCGATCAGACTATCAGACCGTTTTCGCCGAGCATGACGGCTCGGTCGCGGCGCCGACGGCGGGTCTGCACTTCACCCCTGCCCTGCTGGACGCCATCCGCGCGCGCGGCGTTACGACCCACGCCGTGACCCTGCACGTCGGGGCGGGCACCTTCCTGCCGGTCAAGGCGGACGACACGGCCGATCACAAGATGCACTCCGAGTGGGGCGAGGTCTCGGCCGAGACAGCCGCCGCCCTGAACGCCGTGCGCGCGGCGGGCGGGCGCATCGTCTGCATCGGCACCACCTCGCTTCGCCTGCTGGAGAGCGCCACGACCGAAGACGGCGTGGTCCAGCCCTTCCACGGCGACACGGCCATCTTCATCACGCCGGGCTATCGCTTCCGCGCCTGCGACGTGCTGATGACCAACTTCCACCTGCCGAAATCGACGCTGTTCATGCTGGTCAGCGCCTTCGCCGGGCTGGAGACGATGCGGGCCGCCTACGCCCACGCCATCGACAGCGGCTATCGCTTCTATTCTTATGGCGACGGAAGCCTGCTGTTTCGGGAAGACGCCCAATGAGCCACATCGACGACCTGCCCGAAAACCTGGCCGCGACCTTCGACATCCTGGCCTCGGCGGCCAGCGAGTTGCAGGATCCCTGGTGGGTGTTCGGGGGCGCGGGCATGGCGCTGTCGGGCCTGTCGGAATGGCACGTGCCCGATGTCGACGTGATGACCAGTCCTCGCGATGCCCGGCGCCTGATCGAGGCCCTCCACGGCGAAACCGTGGAAGACCCCGGCGAGGGCCTGTTCCGGTCGCAGGTCTTCGGCCAGATCCTGACCACGCCGGTCCCGGTCGAGGTCATGGCGATGATGGACGTTCGCGCAGGCGCCGACTGGACGCCGGTCATCTTCACCACCCGTCAGGCGATCGAACTGGACGGGGGGACGCTCTACATCCCCAGCGTCGCCGAGCAGATCGAGAAATGCCGCCTGTTCGGCCGTCCCAAGGACCTGCAACGCGCGGAGCGTCTCGAGACGCTCCTGCGCTGATCCCGGCTCAATACCGGAAGCGCAGCCCCACGGTATAAAGGCTCTCTTCGTAACGCACGTCGCGCGGATAGACGCCCTCGCCATAGTCGAAGAACGATCGGAACGGCTGCCCCAGGATATTGGTGGCGTCGAAGGTCACGGTGATCCGCTCGGTCGGCGACCAGCCCGCCGAGAAGTCCAGCCGCGCCACGTCGTCCACATGCTCGCCGATGACGCCGTTGCCGAACTTGGTCCGCAGATTATAGGCCAACCGCGCCGTCCACGGCCCGTTCTCATACATGCCGGTCAGGTTGTAGGAGTATTTCGACACATAGGGCAGCGCCCCGTCGATATAGGTGGCGTTGGCCTGCACCCCGAACGACCGCGCCCATTCCGGCACGAACTCATAGTCGAAGAAGGTCGTGAAGGACGTTTCCACGCCCTGCAGCACGGCGTCGTTCAGGTTGACGGGCCGCGTGACGCGCAGGACGCCATAGACAGGATCGTCCATGTCCATCGTCTGATCGGCGATGAAGCCTGAAATCTCGCGTCGGAACAGCGCCAGCGTCGCCGCGCCCGCATCACCGAAGTAGCGTTCCAGCGTCAGGTCATAGTTGGTCGATTCGATCGGCTTCAGGTCAGGGTTGCCGCCCGACGCCGTCTGCCGTCCCGAGGTGTCGGCCGAAGGGCTGATGAACAGGCTTGGATTCAACTGGCCGAACGCCGGGCGCGTCCGCGTCTGGTTCGCCGCCATGCGCAGGATCAGGTCGTCATCCAGCATGAAGCGGACCCCCAGGCTGGGCAGCAGGTCCGTATAGCGCCCGCCCTGATCGACCGGCGTAAACACCTCTTCCTCGCCCTCAATCGAACGGCTGGTTCCGCGCACGCTGAAATCGGTGGCGACGATCCGCAGACCCAGTTCGCCTTCGATCGGAATGCGGGTGTTGATGGCGAAGTCCGCCTGACCATAGGCGGTGTAGGCCCTCTCCGACGCCTCATAGGTTTGAACTGGGTTGATGGGCGGACGACCCGGCTCGAACCCGGCCAGGGCGCGCAGGGCGTCCATGTTCTGACGCAGGCCGCCATAGGTCGGCGACACCCAGGCGCGCATGTCCTGAATGTCGCTGCCGTTGAAACCTGCCGGGATGAGGGCCAACTCCACCGGGATGGCGGTCAACGGCAAGCCGAGACTTTCCTGATCCTGATACCGCTCGCCGTTCTGATAGGAGCCGTTGCGGTCGACGTAACGCACCCCGAATTTCAACTGCGGGATCAGGCTGTTGCCCGTGTCATAAGTCAGGTCGACCTTCGCCTGCCAATCGTCGCCCGCGCCGATGAAGTGGCGGTCGAACAGGCCGCGATAGACGTAGTTGTTCGGGTCTGTGACGTCGAAGTCCTGGAAGTCAAAGGTCGCTCCGCCATCCTCCCCCGGCGTATCGAAGTCGATCAGCGTCACCGGCGCATAGGTGAAGGCCGTATCGAAGCTGTAGTTCGAGAACTCATAGGTGCTGTCAGTGCGCGCCAGGTCAAAGGCGATCTGAAGCGGCCCGGCGTTGTAGCTCCCGCCCACGGCCGCCTGCCAGGTGTTCGTCTTGCCGGTCGAGGCGCCCTGCCACTGCTCCGGACGACGGCCGGCGATCTGGGTCAGGCTCTGGATTTCATTGCGGCCGTCGCGCAGCGTCACGTCGTCAAAACGTGTCGTCTCATGGTTCAGCGGCACGATGAACTGACGGTCCGAAATCTTTGCCCGATAGCCCTGGTAAAGGGCGTCGACATAGAATTCCCACTGGTCGTTCGGCCGCCACTGCAGCGCCAGATTGGCTGACGGACGCCAGCGGTCGCCGGTTCCGTAGAAGATGCCGACGGCGTCAGGATAACGCGCCCCCTGAACCGCCGGATCGGCCGACTGTCCGTCCACGGCGACGATTCCGCCGCTGTCCCAGCGCACGGAGTCGAGATAGCGCAGGCTGGTGTATGACAGGTTCAGCAAGGCTCCGACCTCGCCCGCACCTGTGTTCCACCGGTTGCTGATCAGGATGTCGCCGTTCGGATCATAGCTTTCCGACTGGGTGGCGTAGGAGCCCTTCGCCGAAGCCGACAACTCGAAACCGTCGAAGTCGAACGGCCGCCGCGACCTTACATTGATCAGACCGGCGATGCCCGATTCCAGCCGCCAGGCGGAACTGGACTTGTAGACCTCCAGCGCGGCGATGGCCGCCGCCGGGAAGTCCTGCATGGCGACCGAACGCCCCTGGTCCGTGAAGATGTCGCGGCCGTTATAGGTGGTGGCCACATCGGGCAGTCCGCGCACGATCACGCGCGACGCTTCCCCGCCACCTCGCTCGACCTGGATGCCGGTGACCCGCGCCAGGGATTCCGAGGCGTTCACGTCCGGCAGCTTGCCGATGTCTTCGGCGACGACAGCGTCCATCACCTCGTCAGCGTTGCGTTTCAACGCCTGGGCCGAGCGCAGGCTTCCGCGTAGTCCGGTCACCACCACATCCTGCACCTGAACAGGACCGCCGGCGGCGGTCGAGGGCGGCGTGACTACAATGGAATCCTGGGACCAGGCAGGGTGAGCGACGGCGAGCGCAAGCAGGGAAACGGAACCCAGGGTTCCAGAACGGAGCAACATTAATCGGGCGACTTTCACGGTTTCGTGCGCTGCCCTAACAGCCGCGTGATCGTTCGGTTTCAAACTAACCGTCGCTATTCAAACAAAGGCGTGTGCGCCGGATTACGGCCACAGAACCGCCTTGAGACAGGAACCGGCCCAGGGCTGGCGGCCTTTCGCCGTTCGGCCTAAGACGCGCGTCCCTGCAAGGAACGCCCATGCCTTTCCCGTTTGAGATTTCCGCCGTCGAAGGCCGCGCCCGCACCGGCGTGCTGAAAACCACGCGCGGCGACATTCGCACCCCCGCCTTCATGCCCGTCGGCACCGCCGCCACGGTCAAGGCGATGACGGTGGATCAGGTCAAACAGACCGGCGCGGACATCATTCTGGGCAACACCTATCACCTGATGCTGCGGCCCGGTCCCGAGCGGATGGAGCGCCTGGGCGGCCTCCATAATTTCATGCGCTGGGACAAGCCGATCCTGACGGACTCCGGCGGCTTCCAGGTCATGAGCCTGTCGGGAATCTCCAAGCTCACCGAGGAGGCCGTCACCTTCTCCAGCCACATCGACGGGTCCAAGCACGTCCTGACGCCGGAGCGCTCGATCCAGATTCAGGCCGACCGCCTGGGCTCCGACATCGTCATGCAGTTGGACGAATGCGTCGCCTGGCCCGCCGAGGAAAAGCGCGCCCGCGAAGGCATGGAGTTGTCCGCGCGCTGGGCCCAGCGCTCGAAGAACGCCTTCGGCGCGCGCGACGCGCAGGCCCTGTTCGGCATTCAGCAGGGCTCGACCTATGAAAACCTGCGCCGCGAGTCCTCCGAACGCCTGCAGGAGATCGGATTCGACGGCTACGCCATCGGCGGCCTGGCCGTCGGCGAGGGCCATGAGGCCATGTGCGAGGTGCTGGACTATGCGCCCGAGTTCCTGCCGAAGGACCGCCCCCGCTATCTTATGGGCGTCGGCAAGCCGATCGATCTGGTCGAAGCGGTTTATCGCGGCGTCGACATGTTCGATTGCGTCCTGCCGACCCGCGCGGGACGCCACGGCCAGGCCTGGACCTGGGACGGCCCGCTGAATCTCAAGAACGCCCGCTTCGCCGAGGATCAGGACCCGCTGGATGTGGAAGTCCCCTGCCCGGCCTCGCAGGACTATTCAAAGGCTTACCTGCACCACCTGATCCGCGCCGATGAGATTCTCGGCAAGATACTGCTCAGCTGGCACAACATCGCCTTCTTCCAGGCGCTGACGGCCGCCATGCGCGCGGCCATCGCCGAAGGTCGGTTCGACCAGTTCCGCCGCGACTTCCGCGCGCGGCATCTCAAGGCCTAGCCGCGGCGCGGCACGAAGCCGGCCGGCGCCGCCGGCGGCGCGCAGTTGCGCTGCATCCCCACGCCTTTCAGGAAGGACCGGCGGCGCAGCCCCGCCTGAATGGCCGACTGGACATGCTTGCTGTGCGCGTCGGCGCCGGTTAGGCGGCGCACCCAGCTGCGGGCGGGAATGAAATCCGTCACGGTGCCGCGCACGGCGTCCAGCGTCGCCCCAGCCGCAGCATCGGCGGCCCGCTCGCTCGCCAGCGTGCCGTCATCCGTAGGCGCGGCGTCCGTATCTGGCCCCAGCGCCTCATCCAGCCGAGCTATTTCAGCGGCGATGACAGAGCAACGGGTCATGTTCCGCACGTCATAGGGATTGGATTCCGCCTGTAACAGAACGGTCGGAATTTCCTGACGCTTGAGGTTGAGATCCTCGAGCGGCGCGGTCACGGCGTCGCCCAACCCCGTTCCCACCTGATCCACCCCATCCCGAGCGGAGGCGCCGGCGTTGCAGCCGGCAAGCAACAGGGACACGGCGATGGCGGACAAGGAAATCTGGCGCATGAGCGCGTTTAATCACGCCCGGCTCCCCAAAGCCAAGCCTGCCTCCCTCGACACCAGGTTCGAAGCCCGCCTAGGCTGACGTCATGCGCACGCTGAACGCCCCGCTTTATAATCTGACGTGGCTGGATTTCGTGATCACCGCAATCGTACTGGCGGCGTTGCTCGCGGCCGCCTGGCGGCTCCACGGCCCCTTGCGGCGGCGTGGGGTCGGAACCTCATATGTCAGTTGGCTGGACGAACGCCTGACAAAACTCGAACGCGCTGTCCGCAACAAGAACCAGCGGCGCTAGACGCGTTTTGGATTTTTAAGGGAGTGGTACGCCCCCTCGGGCTCGAACCGAGGACCCTCTGATTAAAAGTCAGATGCTCTAACCAACTGAGCTAGGGGCGCACATCGCGTCTGCGAAGAGGCGCGGAACATACGGATGAGCTTCGGGACGGGCAAGTGGAAATTTCAGGTAATTTTCCCACGCGCAAACAAGGCGCTGATGAAGCCTGGATCCCCTGAAAACGACCGCCGCCAGCGTCGATTCATTGCAGGTTCACGTGAACTCGCTAAGGCGCGGAGACGATCCGGCGAAGGAACCGGCTTCGCTTCTCCACGTTTTCAACCCCTAGAAGGGGGACCCACGATGAATCGATCCATGTTGAATCGCCTGTTGATCGGGGCGGCGCTGGCCGCCTCCGGCTTCCTTGCCGCCTGTGAACAACCCTACAGCGAACCGACGCCCGTCGAAGCGCCCGCTCCGATCGAAGCGCCCGCCGCCGAAGACGCCGCCGCGCCGACTGTCGCCGAAGCTCCCGCGCCCGTCGAAACGGCTGCGCCGGTCGAGGCTCTGCCGCCGGACCAACGGTCCTCCGAAGAGACAGTCCAACCCGAGAGCGATACGCTGTTTTACTGATTCTCCTGACGAACAGGGCTAAGCGCCCTTGATCGTCTCGCAACCAGGGTTCGGATTTGACGTCGAGGCTCCCCCTCCTTCTTGCTGGCGCCGCCTTGTGCGCCCTTGCAAGCCAGGCCGCCGCCGAACCCCGTGCTCAGATTCGCGGTGAGATCGACGGCGACCTCAAGAGCCAGCTCGAACGCGCTATCGGGCAGGTCGACGGAGCGCCTTCCAATCGCTTCGAGGCGCGTCGTCGCGCTCGCGCGGCCCTGACCTCGGCCCAGGCCCTGCTCCGGTCGGAAGGCTATTATCAAGCCACCGTGGAAGATCAGGTGGAGGGCGAGGAAAATCCGGTCGCCGTAGTGCAGGTCGTTCCGGGTCGCCGCTTCGTCCTGGGCGAGGCTTCGGTCAATTGGACGGCGCCCGAGCCCGATTCGGAAACCAGCGCGGCCGTCATTGAAGACATTCGGCTGAAACCCGGCGCGCCCGGCCGGGCGGCTGATATTCTGGAGGCGGAGGGCCGCGTGGTCGCCGACCTGACCCGCCGAGGATATGCCGACGCCACCGCCCTGCCCCGCCGCGTGGTGGTGGATCACGCCACCTTCCTGGTCCAGCCGGGCTTCAACATCAAATCCGGTGAATTGGTACGCCTGGACGGCGTCCAGCTTCGGACCCGAGGGCCGACCAAGGAGAGTTGGCTCAACAGTCTCATCCCGTGGTCCGAGGGCGACCGCTACGATCCGGAAGACGTCGCCGAACTGGAGCGCCGACTGCTGGACACCGGAGTCTATGACGGTGTGGGCGTGGCCCTATCTCCCCTGGACGATGTCCGCCCGGACGGCCTTCGCCCCGTCGTAGTCACATTGGCGGATCGCCCGGTCAGCCTGCTGGAGGCCGGCGCCAGCTATTCAACCTATGAAGGCGTCGGCGTCGACATCTTCCGCACCCGATACAACCGCTTCGGTCGGGCTGACACCCTGCGCTACGGCGCGCGCATCGCCAGCATCGACAGCCGCATCGGCGGTGAATGGTCCCAGCCGCACTGGCGCAGGGCCGGACGGACGCTGAAGCTGTCGTCCTTCATCGTCAACGAGCAGACCGACGCCTACGACCGCAGCGCCATCACTGCGGCCGCCGACCTGTCACAGCGCCTCGGCAAGACGTCCTGGTTCAGCTACGGCCTGGGCGTCGACGCAGGCCGTTACACCGAATACCGCTTCGACCCGGTGACGCAGGAGCCGATCACCTTCGACCGCGATCTCGCCATCGTCACCCTGCGCGGCAGCGCCTTCATGGATCGCTCGAACGATCCTCTGAACCCGACTTCGGGCTATCGCCTGTCGCTGTCGACGCAACCGACCGCAGTGGCGGGCGAGGATACGGTGCTGTTCCTGCGCACCGAGGGCCAGGCGACCGCCTATCTGCCGCTTCAGGACGGGGCCAAGACCGTGCTGGCCGGGCGGGCGCGCATCGGCTCCATCATAGGCGGCGAGGAACTGACCGTGCCGTCGGATCGTCTGTTCTATTCAGGCGGCGGCGGCTCGGTGCGCGGCTATTCCTATCAGAGCATCAACCCGCGCCTGCCCAACAACCGACCGCGCGGCGGCCTGTCGCTGTTCGAAACCTCCGTCGAGGTGCGACGCGATATTGGCGAGAAGTTGCAGGCCGTGGCCTTCGTCGACGGCGGCGCCGTCGGCTTCCAGGAAACGCCCAACCTCAGCAACATGCGATACGGCGCCGGCGTCGGCGTCCGCTACAAGCTGCCTTTCGGCCCCGTCCGCGCCGACATCGCCTTCCCGCTGAACAAGCGCGAGGGCGACTCCGGGTTCCAGCTCTATCTCAGCATCGGCCAGGCGTTTTGACCGACACTCCTCCGCCTCACGAAACGGGCGCAGACGTCGCCGACACGCCGGCCAAGAAGGCCAAGCGCAAGCGTACGCGCCTGCAACTGGCGGCCTTCATCGCGGGCGCGACCTTCGCCGGTCTGCTGGCCCTGATCGTCGTCGCCCTGGTGGGAGGACGGATGTACCTCGTGTCCGACGCGGGGCGCGAACTGATC
Source organism: Brevundimonas sp. SS2672 (assembly GCF_059579685.1). Lineage (NCBI taxonomy): Bacteria > Pseudomonadati > Pseudomonadota > Alphaproteobacteria > Caulobacterales > Caulobacteraceae > Brevundimonas > Brevundimonas sp. SS2672. The sequence goes on from NZ_CM184201.1 coordinate 1,573,388, forward strand.
ACCAGTTTCGTCGCGGGCAAGAAGATCAGCCGCTATGGCCGGATCAACGTCGAAGGGTTGCAGGGCGACCTGTTCAACGACTTCCGCCTGAAGCGCGTCACCGTGACCGACGAGAAGGGCGTCTGGCTGGAAGCGACCGATGTCCGTGTCGACTGGTCCTACTGGCCTCTTCTGGCTCGCCGCTTCCATGCGACCGAAATCAGCGCGGGCCAGATTCGCCTGCTACGCCGACCCGAATTGGAGCCGCCCAGCGAGCCGGGCGGGCCGCAGGCCATCTCCATCGACATCGACCGCTTCAGCGCCAATGTCGAACTGCTGGAAGGCTTCTCCAAGGAATACGGCCGCTGGACCCTCAGCGGCGACGCCGCCATTCCGCGCAAGGGCGTCAAGAGCGCCAACGTCAACGCCTACAGCCTGAACCGCAAGGGCGACTATCTCCGTCTGGCCGCCGCCTTCGGCGACAAACCCGAAGACCTGCGGGTCAACCTGCGCGCCAATGAAGCCCAGGGCGGCCCTATCGCCGGATCGCTGGGCTATTCGCCGGATCAACCCTTCTCGGCCGTCGCCGTGGTCAACGGCGAGGTCATCGACGTGGCCGTCCAAACCGGCCAGTTTCGCCCGCTTCTGGTGAAGGGGACCTATGGCGACACCGGCGCCAAGGTGTCGGGTTACGCCGACTTCTCCGGCTCGGACCTGTTGGAGCCCTTCGTCGAGCGTATCGGCCGCACCGCCCGCTTCGGCTTCGCCATGACGCCGGACGCCAAGCGTGAAGGCTATCAGGGCGTGGCCTGGCGCCTGTACGCTGACAACATCGAATCCAGCGCGCGAGGCCTGATCCGCACTACGGACAACACCTCGCCCGACGGCATCAGCCTGGAGCTGAACACCCCCTCGCTCAGCCGCCTGGTGGGGAACCCCGTCGCCGGTCCGGCGGCCTATACGGGCGTGTTCAAGGGCGACGCCCAGGTCTGGACCCTGCAAGGCTCGGCCAGCCTGCTGAACGCCGACATCGCCTCCTATCGCGCCACGCGCATCTCAGGCCCGGTCAATATCGCCGCCAACAAGGGCCGTATCGACGTGACGACCGACGTGCGCGCCGTCGGCGGCTCTGCGGCGGGCATCATCGGCGGACTGTTGGGCTCTTCGCCGCGCATCCAGATGGAAGGCGCGCGCATGGCCGACGGCGCCATGCTGCTGAAGAAGATCGACGCACGCGGCCAGGGCCTGACCTTGGTCGGGTCGGGCGGGCGCGGCCTGAACGGCGGCCTGAACTTCACCGGCCGGGCCGACTTGACCGACCTATCGCGCATCCAGCCCGGCGCGCGCGGCGCGTTCGGCGGCCCGATCCGCGCCGCCTCAGCCAAGGCCGGCGCGCCCTGGACCCTCAGCTTCGACGGGCGCGGTTCGCGCATGGCCGTCGGCATGGAAGAGCTAGACCGTCTTCTGGGCGCGACGCCGCGCCTGCAACTGGCCGGTTCCCTGAATGACGGCGTCGTCTCCATCGATCGCGGCGAACTGACCGGCGCCGCCGGGCGTGCGGGGGCCAAGGGCCTGATCGAGGGGGCCAAGTTGCGGCTGGCGCTGGACTGGAACGCCCAGGGCCCGTTCGGCGTCGGCCCGGTCGCCATCGACGGCGCCATGTCGGGCGACGGCGCCCTGACCGGCACCCTGGCCCAGCCGCGCGCCGACCTGCGCGCCGCCTTCGACAAGGTGGCGGCGGGCGGCCTGACCCTAACCAACGCCGATCTGGTGCTCAGCTTCCGCAAGGGCGCCGACGCCTCGGACGGGCGTGTCGTCCTGAACTCCGGCTCCAACTACGGACCGGCCCACGCCTCGGGCAACTTCTACCTGGGCGGACCGCGCCTGCGGCTGTCGGACGTCGATGTGAACGCGGGCGGCGTGGCGGCCCAGGGCGACGTCGCCCTGTCGAATAACTTTCCCTCCAGCGCCGACCTGACCTTCACCGCGCGTCAAGGCGCCTTCCTGGCCTCCGGCGAGGCCAATGGCCGCGTACGTCTGACCGAAGGCGCCGGCGACCAGACCGCCGTGCTGGACGTCACGGGCCGCAACGTGCGCCTGATCGGCCAGGACTGGACCTTGCGCAACCTGTCGCTGAAGGGTCAGGGCACGCTGGACCGCCTGCCCTTCACCCTGGCGGCCGATGTGGGCGGCGCCAATCCCGTGCAGTTCAATGGTTCGGGCGAGTATTCCCGCCAGGACGCAGCCCAGAGCCTGACCCTGCGCGGCGGCGGCCGCGTGCGCGAGATCGCCTTCACCACCCGTGCGCCCGCCGTCTTCGCCATCAACGGCGACGGCCGCGTCGCACGCCTGGACCTGGGCGTCGGCGGCGGCGTCCTGACCGGCGAACTGAAGCAGGATAGCCAGGGCAGCGTCATTCAGGCCGATATGACCAATGTCGAAATGGGCTCTCTCGCGCCCGACCTGCGCGGGCAGGTGACGGGCCGCGTCTCGATGCAAGGCCAGGGCGACACGCTGCGCGGCTCCGCCAACATCGACCTGAAACAGCTTCGCAGCGTGGACGCCCCTCGAGGACTGGCCGTCGACGGCACGTTGAACGCCGACCTCGGCGACAACATCCTTAGGCTGCGCGCCCAGGCCAACGACGGCACGGCCGTTCAGGCGACCGCTGATGTCAGCCTGCCGGTCGAGGCTTCCGCCGCGCCTCTGCGCCTCGCCATCGCCCGCACCCGCGACATGTCGGGTCAGGTCGCCATTCGTGGTCAGATACAGCCGATCTGGGACCTGTTCCTCGGCGGCGCCCAGTCGCTGTCCGGCCAGGTGAACGGTCAGGCGACCCTGGCCGGCACGCTGAACGCCCCGCGCCTGAACGGTCGCCTGGATCTTGAACAGGGCGCATTCCGCGACAGCGCCACGGGGCTCCGCCTCGAAAGCGTGACCCTGGCCAGCCGCTTCAACGACAGCCAGGCCGTGATCGAACGTTTCCAGGCCACTGACGGACTGAAGGGCGAGGTGTCAGGCAGCGGCGATCTGGGCCTGCGCCAGGGATCGCCCTCGACCCTGCAGCTCGAGCTGACGCGCTTCCGCGTCATCGACAACGATATCGCCCAGGCCCGCGCAAACGGCCGCCTGACCGCAGTGCGCGGCGCCGACGGCAACATCCGCCTGACAGGCGCCGTGAATATCGACGAGGCCGAAATCTCGCCGGAGCTGCCTGGCTCCAACGGCATCGTCAAGATGGACGTGGTCGAGATCAATCGCCCCGGCGGCGATCCGGTCGAAACCGAGAAGAAGACGGCGGGCGGCCCCCAGATCGGCCTGGATCTGACCCTGACAGGGCGCGAAATTCATCTTCGCGGCCGCGGACTGAACGTCGAATTGGCCGCCAACGCCAGGGTGCGCGGCACCATCGCCCAGCCTCAGTTGACCGGCACGGCCAATGTGGTGCGCGGCGACTATGAATTCGCAGGCAAGCGTTTCGTCTTCGATGATCGCGGCTCGGTCATCCTGTCCACCGATCCAGCGCGCATCCGGCTGAATCTTCAGGCCGTGCGCGAAGACCCGGCCCTGACCGCCGTGATCAAGGTCACCGGCAGCGCCGCCGAACCCAAGATCGAGCTGACCTCCACGCCCGCCCTGCCCCAGGACGAAATCCTGTCGCAGGTGTTGTTCGGCCGATCGGCGGCGCAGTTGTCGCCGTTCGAGGCGGCCCAACTGGCCTCGGCCGTGGCCTCCCTGGCGGGAGGCGGCGGGTTCGACGTGATCGGCAACCTGAGAGAACTGGCCGGTCTGGATCGCCTCTCCTTCAGCGGCGAAGCGTCCAGCCTGACCGTGGCTGGCGGCCGCTACATCACGGACGACGTCTACCTCGAAGTGATCGGCGGCGCCGAACGCGGAGCCGCAGTCAGCGTCGAGTGGCAGGTCCGGCGCAACCTCGCCATCACCTCGAAGTTCGGCGGCGAAGGCGACACCTCCCTATCCGTCCGGTGGCGGCGCGAAGGCCCTCGTCCCGGCGGCGATCGTCGAGATCGCCGCCCCAACGCCTCCACGCGACGCTAGAACAGACAACCCGGCCTGACCGCCGGGTTGTTCTTCGACCAATTTGTTCTTGATTTGTTCCACTTCGTTCCGCATCATGCGGCCATGAACAAGGCGATCAATGGACGCGGCGCACGTTCCAACGCCTCGGGTCGGTATGAAGCCGACCGACGCGAGGCTTGGGACGACGGCTGGACGGATCAGGACGAAGCGGCCCCGCCGCTCCGCACCACCCTGTCCCCGGAACACGCCCGCACCATCATCGCCCGTAATACGAGTCCCGACGTCGGCTTCGATCGCTCCATCAACCCCTACAAGGGCTGCGAACATGGCTGCATCTACTGCTACGCCCGTCCGTCCCATGCCTGGATGGGCCTATCCCCGGGCCTGGATTTCGAGAGCCGGATCTTCTTCAAGCCGGACGCCGCGCGTCTGCTGGAACAGGAGCTCTCAAAACCCAGATACGTCTGCCGGCGCATCCACATAGGCGGCAACACCGACCCCTATCAGCCGGTCGAGCGCGAAACGAAATCGACCCGTTCGATCCTGGAGGTCATGCAACGGTTCAAACAGCCGTTCAGCATCATCACCAAGTCGGTGTTGATCGCGCGTGACGCAGACATTCTGGGCGACATGGGAAGACAAGGCCTGGCCTCGGCCTTCGTCTCCATCACCACCCTGGACCGCAAGCTGGCGCGGGCGATGGAGCCGCGCGCCTCCACGCCCGCCAAACGACTGGAAGCGATCAGCCGCCTGGCCGAAGCTGGATGCCCGGTCGGCGTCGGTTTCGCCCCGGTCATCCCCGGCCTGAACGATCATGAACTCGAAGCGGTGCTGGAGGCGGCGCAGAAGGCCGGGGCGACCTCGGCCATGTACGTGACCCTGCGCCTGCCGCTCGAAATCAAGGACCTGTTCCGCGAATGGCTGGCCGACGCCCGCCCCGACCGCGCGGCGCGCGTCATGTCGCTGATCCGCCAGACGCGAGGCGGCAAGGACTACGACCCGGACTGGTCGCAGCGAATGAAGGGAACGGGTCCCGTCGCCGAACTGATCGCCGCGCGCTTCAAGACGGCGGTCAAACGCTACGGTCTGGACGGCCCTCGTCATACGCTGGACGTGACCCAGTTTCGCATTCCCGCCGACGCCCGTCCCCAACTGGACCTGTTCGACCTGGCATCCTGATCAGCGCCGGAAGACGCCCACCAGTTCGATATGCGTCGACCAGATGAACTGATCGATAGGCGTGACCTTCTCGAGCCGGAAACCGGCATCGACCAGAACGCGCGCGTCGCGAGCGAAGGTCTGGGGATTGCAGGATACGCCGACGATGACCGAGGCCTTGGTCCCCGGAAGTTGCTGCGTCTGCTCCAGGGCGCCCGCGCGCGGCGGATCAAGGACGATGGCCTCGCACCCCTTCAGGTCGTAGGGCGATAGAGGACGACGGAACAGATCGCGCGCCTGGGCCTCGATTCCTTTCAGCCCCTGCGCCGTGCTCACGCCCGCCTTGAGGGCGGCGATGGAGGCGGCGGCGGAATCGGCCGCCGTGACGCTGGCGACCTCGGCCAGCGGAAAGGTGAAGGTTCCCGCGCCGCAGAACAGGTCGGCGACCTTCCTGGCCCCCCTCACCGCCTCGACGGCGCGTTCGACCATGGCGGCCTCGGCGGCCGGCGACGCTTGCAGGAAGGCGCCCGGCGGCAAGGGCACAGACGCCCGTCCGAACCGAACGCGAGGCTGACGCGCCATCACCAGCGTATCGCCGTCCAGGCTGAGGCGCGCCAGATCCGCTGCGGCCGCCGCTGCAATGGCGAGCGCCAGCTGGTCGCCGTTCAGGCCGCCGGAACGCTTCTCCACCCCCGTCACATCGACGTCCAGACCACTGTCGGTCAGGGTGACGTGCAGGGTCGGCGCCGACTTGGGATGGCCCAGGAAAGGCGCCGCGACCTTGGCGAGCGCCGGCAGAGCCGCCGTCAGGAGCGAGTCCGACAACGGGCAGTCCGTAAGCTCCACCACTCGCCACGACTTGCGCGCCTTGAAGCCCAGGATGACTCGCCCGTCCGGCCCCTGGCGCGCGTGCAACGCCAGGCGCCGGCGACTGGCCAGCGGCGTGGCCACCGTCGCCTCCACCTCAGTCTCCAGCCCTTCGCGCGCCAGGGTCTGGAGCACCACCTCGCGCTTCCAGGCCAGGTAGGGCGCGTCGGCCCAGTGCTGCAACGGCGCGACACCGCATTCGGCATAGGTTTGCGAGTGAATCGGACGCCGTTCGGGACTGGCCTCGATCAACTCGAATCGCTCGGCCCGCCCGCCCTTGACCTCGGCCGCGATCACCTCGTCCGGCAAGGCGCCCGGTACGAAGACCGGGCCGTCGGCGGTGTCGGCGATCCCGTCGCCCTGATGGCCCATGCGGGCGATGGTCAGCGTTTGCGTCATGCGGCGGCTTCTAACGGTTTCCGCGCGAAAATCGAAACATGAACGAAGATGAACGACGCGATCAAAAGCCGTTCAGCTTCGCGGCCCTATCAATGGCTGCAACAGACGGCGGCCTGACCCGTTCAGAGAACGTCCGTCGAAGGAACAGAAACGATGATCGCTCTCATCTCGAAAAAAGCCTCGGTCGCCGCCATCGCCGCCCTGGCCTGCGCCTCGGCCGTCGCCCTGCCCGGCGTCGCCTCGGCCCAGAGCTACGGCTATGACTATCCGCCCGCCTATGGCTATGGAAACAGCGGCTACGGCCAGGGGACCTATTACGATCCCTGCGTGCGTGATCAGCGCCAGCGCGCCACGACCGGCGGCCTGCTGGGCGCCGCCATCGGCGCCGTCGCCGGCTCCCAGATGGCGGCCCGCGGCCGCCGCACCGAAGGCAGCGCTCTGGGCGGCGTCCTGGGCGCCGCGATCGGCGCCGGCGTGGGAAACAGCTCGGCCGCCTGCGACAGCCGTTATCGCCGCGACGCCAACTATGGCTATCAGGGAACCTACGTCCCGCCTGCCTATGGTTACGACAACCGAGGCTATGACAATCGCGGCTATGACTACGATCGTCGCTACGACGACCGTCGCGATGCTTACGACTATTACCGGGACGATCCCGATACCTACGCCTCCACGCCCCGCGACGCCGATCAGTGCCGCCTGGCCGAGAGCAACATCCGTCTTCCCGACGGTCGCATGGAGACGCGCTACGTGCGCACCTGCATGGACCAATCGGGCCGCTATCGCGTCGTCGATTAAGTTTCAGCCCCCCTGTCAATCGACGATGTGAAGAGGGCCGCCGGATCACCGGCGGCCCTCAAATCGTTTGGGCTCAGGCTTTCTGAGCCCAGAGCAGGAACTCGACGTTGCCGTCGCCGCCGGTGATGGGGCTGTCGGCGATCTCGCGCACAGTCCAGCCGCTCTCTTCCAGCCAGGCGCGCACCCTGGCCACGGCGGCGGCATGCGCCTCCGGATCCTTGACCACGCCCTTCTTGCCGACCGCCTTGGGGCCGTCCGCCTCGAACTGAGGCTTCACAAGCGTGATCAGATCCGCCTCCGGCTCCGCCAGAGCCAGCGCAGCGGGCAGAACCTTCGACAGGCTGATGAAGCTGGCGTCGCAGACGATCAGCGACGGCGTCTCGGTGATCAGAGCCGTGGTCAGGTGGCGTGCGTCAGTCTTCTCCAGATTCACGACACGCGGATCGGCGGCGACCGAGGGATGCAGCTGCCCTGTGCCGACATCCACGGCGAAAACCTGCGCCGCGCCGCGATCCAGACAGACCTCGGTGAAGCCGCCGGTCGAGGCGCCGACATCCAGCACCACGCGCCCCTCAATCGCGACCGGCCACAGCTCCAGCGCGTGCGCCAGCTTCAAGGCGCCGCGACCGACCCAGGGATGGGCGGCCTCGGCCTCGATGACGGCGTCTTCCGCGACCTTTTCGGAAGGCTTGGCGACGACGCGGCCGTCCGCCCTCACCCGCCCCGCCTCGATGGCGGCGCGGGCGCGGGCGCGACTGTCGAAGACGCCGCGCGCGACGAGAAGCTGGTCGATCCTCACGCCCTTACAGGGTTTCCAGCCGCTTCAGCGCGGCCTGCAGCCGGGCCTTGCCCTCTTCGGCTTCAGCCAGTTTGGCGCGCTGCTCCTCGACCACTTCGGCGGCGGCGCGGGCGACGAAGTTGGGGTTGCCCAGCTTCTTGTTCACATGGCCGATGTCAGCGTCGAAGACGGCGATCTCCTTCTCAAGGCGCGCGCGTTCGGCGTCCAGATCGATGATTCCGGCCAACGACAGGGCGACCGTCGCCCCGCCCGAGACGAAGGTCACGGCTCCGGCGGGCGCGGCCTCGGCCACGGCGACCTCGGACACGCGGCCCAGGGTCAGGATCAGGTCGCGGTGACGTGCGATGCGTTCAGCCGTGGCCGGGTCCGGGGCGACAAAGGCGAGCGGCGGCTTGGCCGACGGCGGCACGTTCATCTCGGCCCGCAGCGCGCGGATTTCGCCGATCAGATCGACCAGCCAGCCGATCTCGGCCTCGGCGTCCGTATCCACGAAAGCGTCCGGCAGCACCGGCCAGGTCTCGCCCATCAGCAATCCCTCGCGAGCCGGGCCTTCCCTGCCCAGTTCGGCCCACAGCTCCTCGGTGATGTAGGGCATGACCGGGTGCAACAGCTTCAGCGTCTGATCGATGGTCCAGGCGGTCATGGCGCGAGTCTCGGCCTTGGCGGCTTCGTCCGAACCGTTGAACACCGGCTTGGCCAGTTCCAGATACCAGTCGCAGAAGACGTTCCAGATGAAGCGGTAAAGCGCGCCCGCCGCATCATCGAAACGGCCGCCTTCGATAGCGTCCGACACCTGACGCTCGGCCTTGGTCAGCTCGCCGCGGATCCAGCGGTTGATCGTCTGCTGCACAGTCGCGGGGTCGAAGTCCTCCACCCGACGCGCCTCGTTCATCTGGCTGAAGCGGGCGGCGTTCCACAGCTTGGTGCCGAAATTGCGATAGCCTTCAATGCGCTGCTTCGACAACTTGATGTCGCGCGTGCCCGACAGGATGGCCATGGTGAAGCGCAGCGGGTCGGCGCCCAGTTCGTCGATGATGTTCAGCGGGTCGATGACGTTGCCCTTGGACTTCGACATCTTCTGGCCCTTCTCGTCGCGGACCAGACCGTTGATGATGACACGCTTGAACGGGACTTCTCCGTCCATGAAGTGCAGGCCCATCATCATCATCCGGGCGACCCAGAAGAAGATGATGTCCGCCGCCGTGACCAGATCGCTGGTCGGATAGAAGCGCTCCAGATCCTCGGTCTTTTCCGGCCAGCCCATGGTCGAGAACGGCCACAGGGCGGAACTGAACCAGGTGTCCAGAACGTCCTCGTCCTGGGTCAGCACGACCTCGGAATCATAGTCCGACAATGCCTGTTCGCGGGCGTCATCTTCCGTCTCGGCGACGTAGATCTCGCCGTTGGGGCCATACCAGGCCGGGATACGGTGGCCCCACCACAGCTGGCGCGAGATGCACCACGGCTCGATGTTGCGCAGCCATTCGAAGTAGATCTTCTCGTAGGACTTCGGCTCGAAAACGGTCGTGCCCTCCTCGACCGCCTTCAGGGCCGGCTGGGCCATGACCTTGGCGTCGACGTACCACTGGTCCGTCATCCACGGCTCGATGACGACGCCCGAGCGGTCGCCGTGCGGGACCATGTGCTTGGTCTTCTCGATCTCGCGCAGCCAGCCTTCTTCCTCGGCGCGGGCGACGATGGCCTTGCGCGCGGCGAAGCGGTCCATGCCTTCGTATTCGGCAGGCACGTCGGGCGTGTCGGCGGCGGTGATCCGGCCGAAGGCGTCCATGACGTTCAGCGCTTCAAGTCCCGCACGCTTTCCGACGCCGAAGTCGTTGAAATCATGGGCAGGCGTGATCTTCACCGCGCCCGACCCCTTGGTCGGGTCGGCGTAGTCGTCGGCGACGATCGGAATGCGGCGCCCCGTGATCGGCAGGGTCACGAACTTGCCGACCAGACCCTTGTAGCGTTCGTCCTCTGGGTGAACGGCCACGCCGGTGTCGCCCAGCATGGTCTCCGGCCGGGTCGTCGCCACGACGATGAAGTCGCGCGTCTCGAACTCGGTCGCCTTGCCGTCTTCGTCGAAGGCGACCGGGTGCTCATAGGTCACGCCGTCCGAAAGGCGATAGGCGAAGTGCCAATAGGCGCCGTCGACCTCTTTCTGCTCGACCTCAAGGTCCGAGATGGCGGTCTGGAAATGCGGATCCCAGTTCACCAGACGCTTGTCGCGATAGATCAGCCCGTCCTTGTGCAGCTGGACGAAGACCTTGCGGACGGCGGCGTTCAGCCCTTCGTCCAGCGTAAAGCGTTCGCGCGACCAGTCGCAGGACGAGCCCAGACGGCGCAGTTGGCGCACGATGGTCCCGCCGGATTCGGCCTTCCACTCCCACACCTTCTCGATGAAGGCGTCCCGGCCCATGTCGCGGCGGCCGATATTGCCCTCAGCCGCCAGCTTGCGCTCGACCACCATCTGGGTGGCGATGCCCGCGTGGTCGGTGCCCGGCAGCCACAGAACGGCCTTGCCCTTCATCCGGTGATAGCGAGCCAGAATGTCCTGAAGCGTGTTGTTCAGGGCGTGGCCGATGTGCAGGCTGCCCGTTACGTTCGGCGGCGGAATGACGATCGAATAAGCGTCGGCGGCGCCGTCGGTCGGCTTGGCCGCGCGCGGAGCGAACAGGCCGCTGTCCTCCCACTGGGCGTAGATGCGCGGCTCGGCGGCCTTGGGTTCGAACGTCTTCTCAAGCATGGTCATCTCGTTTCCCCGAGGCGTCGCGTGAATGCGCCGCCGATCGGGGCTGGAATTCTTCGGTAAAGCAAAGGGCGGTCCCGCCGGAACCGCCCTTATGTGACTTAATGATCGCCGCGCCCGGCGGCTAGGTCAAATCAGTGACGCCGCGGTGAGAACCAGCCGTCGTCCGTCCGCTGAACCGACCCCGCCACAGCCAGGACGGCCAGGGTCTGCTCGATCCGGTCCGTCTTGCGACGGCCGATCCGACCATCGAAGCGGCGCGCCAGTTCAAGAGGCTGTAGCGGCCGGCCTTCGCGGCGCAGTTCTTCCAGCAGCACGCCGGCCAGGACTGCGGGCGCTTCGGGCAAGGGCTTGCGCGGGTTCACCTTGTCGAGCGACGCCTCGATCTGCACGGCGCGCGCGGACGCCTTGATCCGGCCGGCTTGAGCAAGTAACGCCCGTCGTCAAAGGGCAGGAAGTTCGCCGCCCGTCGCTCCACCACCCGCAACCCGTGGCGCGGCAACTCCATGTCGGCGATGACGCGCGGGTTCAGCAGGCTGACGGTGTAGCTGGCGGTCGAGTTGCGGAAGCCGGGATGGAATTCCTCGGTCACCGCCGCCCCGCCGACGACGCCGCGCCGCTCCAGCACCGTGACCTTCAGCCCGGCCCGCGCCAGATAGAAGGCGCAGACCAGTCCGTTGTGCCCGCAGCCCAGGATGACGACGTCCGTTTCCGTCTGCGCCATGCGCGCTCCCTCCCGCTTGAGGGAGCGACGCTAGTCCTAGGCCGCGCGTCCCGCCAGATAGCGGCGATGCAGCAGCGGCTTGCCCAGCCAATAGGCCAGTTCCGCCGGGCGGCTGATGTTCCAGACGGCCAGATCGGCGGCCTTGCCCGCCTCCACCGTGCCGATCTCGTCCTGCAGGCCCAGCGCGCGGGCCGCGTTGCGCGTGGCGCCCGCCAGCGCCTCTTCCGGCGTCAGGCGGAACTGGACGCAGGCCAGGTTGATCGCCGCCGTCATCGAGGCGACCGGCGAGGTGCCGGGGTTGCAGTCCGTCGCCACCGCCATGCGCGCGCCATGCTGGCGCAGCAGGGCGATCGGCGGCGCCTGCGTCTCTCGCAGCATCAGGAAGGCGCCGGGCAGCAGCACCGCCACAACGCCCGCCTCGGCCATCGCCTTCACGCCCGCCTCGGTCGTGTGCTCGATATGGTCGGCCGACAGCGCCTGATAGCGGGCAGCCAGCGCCGCCCCGCCGCCGTCCGACAACTGGTCGGCGTGCAGCTTGACCGGCAGGCCCAGTTCCTCGGCCTTGTCGAACAGGCGGCTGACCTCCTCCACCGAGAAGGCGATGGGCTCGCAATAGGCGTCGACGGCGTCGACAAGTCCCTCGGCATGGGCGGCGGGCAGGATTTCGTCCACAGCCTTGTCCACATAGACGACGCGGTCGACCTTATGCTCCGGCGGCATCGCATGAAGGCCGAGATAGGAGGTGCGCACCCGCACCCCCGCCTCGCGACCGATCCGGCGAGCGACGCGCAACATCTTCAGTTCGCTGTCGTGATCCAGGCCATAGCCGGACTTGATCTCGACCGTGGTGACGCCGGTGGCCTTCAGCCCTTCCAGCCGCGCCACGGCCGAGGCGTAGAGCTGATCCTCACTCTCCTCGCGCGTTGCGCGCACGGACGAGACGATGCCGCCGCCGGCGCGCGCGATCTCTTCATAGGTCGCGCCTTCCAGCCGCCGCTCGAACTCGCCCGAGCGGTCGCCGCCGAAGACCAGATGGGTGTGGCAGTCCACCAGCCCCGGCGTGACCCAGCGCCCGCCCAGACTGTCGGCTTCCACAGCCTTGTGCACAGGCAGATCGGCGCGCGGCCCGACCCAGGCGATGCGCCCGTCCTTGATCAGGATGGCGGCGTCTTCGATCGCGCCATAGGGGGCGCCGCTCTCGGTCATGGCGGCGACGTGGCAGTCGGTGACCAGCAGATCGGCGTCGATCATCGCGCAGCCACTCCAGCCAGAATTTCACAGAACCAGCGCCCCGCCGTCAGGGAGCCGAGGTCGCCGACTTCCAGCGACGGGTCGTATTCGGTCAGGTCGACGGCGCGGACCTTGGCGTGGGCGCCGATGGCGCGGGCGGCGTCGAAAAAGTCGTGCACCGACACCCCGCCCGGCCGCGCGCCGGGGCTGGCGGGCCACTGGCTGCGGTCGATCACGTCGATGTCGAAGTCGACGTAAATAACCTCGCACAGGGACGACAGGCGCTCCAGTTCCTCGACCACGATGTTGGCCAGACCGCGCTGGCGGCACTCGCGGGCGGTGCGGACGCTGATGCCCGCTGCCTCAGCCTTTTCATGGGCGCGGCGGGTGTTGGCGAAGGGGGCCAGGCCGACTTGGCTGATGCGGCGGCCGTCCATGCCGTCATCCAGCAGCGCCTGGATCGGGTTGCCGTTGGTCAGGCCCTGATCCGTGTCGCGCAGGTCGAAGTGGGCGTCCAGCGTCAGCACGCCGACGCGCTCTAGTCCCAGAGCATGAACACCGGGACGGGTGATGGCGTTGTTGCCGCCGACCAGAATGGTCAGGTCGCGATGGGCCTGCGCCGCCACCGCGTCGCGCACCGGCTCAAAAGCGTCGAAGGGCGAGACAGCTTTCAGCGCCACATCGCCCGCGTCATGGACCTTGATCTCAAGTTCCAGCCCCGTCTCGACATCATAGGTCGACAAACGCGGCAGCACGCCTCGCAGGGCCTTCGGTCCCAGATCGCAACGCCCCGGCGTCAACGACCGCTCGTTCAGCGGCGCGCCGATCAGGGCGACGCGCGCCTCGGGATGCTGGCCGACCAGATCGCCGACACAACGCCAGCCGAGGGCCTCAGACGGTTCGCTCATGGATGTCATCCTTTGGCCAATCAGCCTTTAGTCGGGGAAAAGCGCGCGACCAGATCATAGGCCGCGCCGGGGAAAATCTGTGAGGCCCAGGTCACGCCCTGACCGTCGCGCCAGGTGCGGCGCTCAAGCCGCAGACAGGGCGCGCCGTCGGCCAAACCCAGACCCGCCGCCGTCTCATGATCGGCGCCGACGGCAGAAATGCGATGCTCCGCCTCGGTCCAGGGCATGTGGGCCAACAGCCAGCCGCCCGGCGGCTGCGTCGTGAAGTCGGCGGTCTCCGCCTCCGGCGCCGCCGTCAGGGAGATCATGCGCCGCTCGAACACGAATGGCAGATCGTCCGCCAGGTGCAGGGTCTGCAGTTCGATCAGCCGCTCGCCCAGCCCCTCTTCGTCCTCACCGGCCGGGCGCACGATCCGGCCCAGCAGACGGTGGGAATAGGCCAGCCCGCGCCCCTCGACCTCGGACTGAATGTCGGGAATGGCGACCAGGGCCGAGGAATGCACGGGCGGATGGGCCACCACGGTTCCCGCACGACGGCGACGCACCACCAACCCGCGCGCCGCCAGATCGGACATGGCGCGCGACACCGTCATCCGCGCACAGCCGTATTCTGCGGTCAGTTCAGCCTCGGTCGGGATGCGGAAACCCGGCCGCCATTCGCCCGAGGCGATGCGGCGCTCGATGTCGCCCGCGATGCGGCGATGAAGCGGCTCCTGATCCATCATGCGAAACTGCCCCTTGCGCGCATTAATGTCTAGACATAACACTGAGCCTAACATTCGACGGCCGAAGCCGCATGGAGGATTCGATGTCCACGCCTGACACTCGCCAGAATACCAGAGTGATCCGTAGCCCGCGCGGGCCAGAAAAAACCGCCAAGACCTGGGCGGCCGAAGCCGCCATGCGGATGCTGATGAACAACCTCGACCCCGAGGTGGCCGAGCGCCCCGAGGATCTGGTCGTCTATGGCGGCATCGGCAAGGCGGCCCGCAACTGGCAGGCTTTCGACGTCATCGTCGACCAACTCAAGAAGCTCGAAGCCGACGAGACCCTGATGGTCCAGTCGGGCAAGCCGGTCGGCGTCTTCCGCACCCATGCCGACGCCCCGCGCGTGCTGATCGCCAACTCCAACCTGGTGCCCAAGTGGGCGACCTGGGACCACTTCAACGAGCTCGATAAGAAGGGCCTGGCCATGTACGGCCAGATGACCGCCGGTTCGTGGATCTATATCGGCACCCAGGGCATCGTTCAGGGCACCTATGAGACCTTCATGGAGGCGGGTCGCCAACACTATGGCGGCGACTGGTCGGGCAAGTGGATCCTGACGGCCGGCCTGGGCGGCATGGGCGGCGCCCAGCCTCTGGCCGCGACCATGGCCGGCGCGTCCTGCATCACCATCGAGTGCCAACGCAGCCGCATCGAGTTCCGCCTGCGCACCCGCTACGTCGACGTCATGGCCGAGACCCTGGACGAGGCGCTGGCCCTGTTGGAGCAGTCATTCAAAGACAAGAAAGCCTTGTCGATCGGCCTGTTGGGCAATGCGGCTGATCTTCTGCCTGAAATGGTCAAGCGCGGCGTCCGCCCCGATCTGGTGACGGATCAGACCAGCGCCCACGACCCGGTCAACGGCTACCTGCCGTCGGGTTGGACCGTCGCCGAGTGGGAAGAAAAGCGCGTCAGCGACCCGGCCGCCGTCGAGACCGCCGCCCGCGCTTCGATGGCGACCCACGTCAAGGCCATGCTGGACTTCCAGAAGATGGGCGTCCCAACCACCGACTACGGCAACAACATCCGTCAGGTCGCCTTCGATGAGGGCGTCGAGAACGCCTTCGACTTCCCCGGCTTCGTCCCCGCCTATATCCGCCCGCTGTTCTGCCGCGGCATCGGGCCGTTCCGCTGGGCCGCCCTGTCGGGTGACCCCGAGGACATCCGCAAGACGGATGAGGCGATGAAGACGCTGTTCCCCGACAACGCAGGCCTGCACCGCTGGCTGGACATGGCGGGCGAGCGCATCGCCTTCCAGGGCCTGCCGGCGCGCATCTGCTGGATCGGTCTGGGCGACCGTCACCGTGCGGGCCTGATGTTCAACGAGATGGTCGCTTCGGGCGAACTGAGCGCCCCCATCGTCATCGGCCGCGACCATCTGGATAGCGGCTCCGTCGCCAGCCCGAACCGCGAGACCGAGGCCATGATGGACGGCTCGGACGCCGTGTCAGACTGGCCGCTGCTGAACGCCCTGCTGAACACCGCGTCGGGCGCTTCGTGGGTGTCGCTGCACCACGGCGGCGGGGTCGGCATGGGTTACAGCCAGCACTCGGGCGTCGTCATCGTCGCCGACGGCACCGAGGAAGCCGCCAGGCGCCTGGAGCGCGTGCTGTGGAACGACCCGGCCACCGGCGTCATGCGCCACGCCGACGCCGGATACGACATCGCCAAGGACGCCGCGCGCGAACATGGCCTGAACCTGCCCTCGCTGGACCTGTAAGCTTATGACCACCTCCATTGAAATCGGCGCCGCGCCGCTCACCCTCGCCCAGCTTCGCGCCGTCCTGAACGGTCCGATCACGGTCAGCCTGACCGACGCCGCCTGGGCCAATGTCGAAAAGGGCGCGGCGACCGTCGCCGCCATCCTGGACGAAGGCCGCACGGTCTATGGCATCAACACCGGCTTCGGCCTGCTGGCTAACACCAGCATCGCGGCGGAAGACCTTGAAACCCTTCAGAAGAACCTGGTGCTCAGCCACGCCTGCGGCGTCGGCGAGCCGCTGGATGAGAACGTCACCCGCCTGCTGATGGTGCTGAAGATCGCCAGCCTGTCGAAGGGCGCCTCGGGCGTGCGTCGTCACACGCTGGAAACGCTGATCGGCATGGTCAATGCGGGCGTCCTGCCGCTGATCCCGTCCAAGGGTTCGGTCGGCGCCTCAGGCGATCTGGCGCCGCTGGCCCATATGTCATGCGTCCTGATCGGCGTCAGCGAGGCCCGCTATCAGGGCCAGACGCTGGACGCTGTTTCGGCGCTGGCCAAGGCCGGACTGAAGCCGGTCGTGCTCGGCCCCAAGGAAGGCCTGGCCCTGCTGAACGGCACCCAGTGCTCGACGGCGCTGGCCCTGACCGGCCTGTTCGCGACCGAGGATGTCTTCGCCGCCGCCATCGCTGCAGGCGGTCTGTCGGTCGACGCCCTGCTGGGCTCGGACGCCCCGTTCGACCACCGCATCCACGCCTTGCGCGGCCAGCCGGGGCAGATCGACGTCGCCCACCGCCTGCGCGAACTACTGAACGGCAGCGCCATCCGCGACAGCCACCGCCACGACTGCGCCAAGGTACAGGATCCCTACTCCCTGCGCTGCCAGCCGCAGGTCATGGGCGCGACGCTGGACGTGCTGCGCAACGCCGCCGCCATGCTGGAGCGTGAAGCCAACGCCGTGACCGACAATCCGCTGGTCTTCATCGAAGACGGCGACGTCATCTCGGGCGGCAACTTTCACGCCGAACCCGTTGCTTATGCAGCCGATCAGATCGCCATGGTCCTGTGCGAGATCGGCAACATCAGCGAGCGCCGCACCTCCATCCTGGTCGACCCGAAGATGACCGACCTGCCCGCCTTCCTGGTCAAGGACAGCGGCGTGAACTCAGGCTTTATGATCGCCCAGGTGACGGCGGCGGCCCTGGTGGCCGAGAACCGCATGGTGGCCCACCCCTGCGTTATCGACACCGTGCCGACCAGCGCCAACCAGGAAGACCATGTCTCAATGGCCACCCACGGCGCCCGCCGCCTGCTGGACATGGCCGCTAATACGGCGACGGTGGTCGGCATCGAACTTCTGGCCGCCGCGCAGGGCATCGAGTTCCGTCGCCCCCTGACCTCCTCGCCGGAACTGGAGCAGACCTACGCCATCGTGCGCGAGGCCTGCGGCCCCTACACCGAAGACCGCTATTTCGCGCCGGACATCGCCCGTGCGACGGAAGGCGTCCGCGCGGGCCGTTATCGCGCCTTCGCAGGCGATCTCCTGCCCTCAGCTTGAACCGGACGGCGGTTGAGCGCTTTCATAGGCAACGTGAACGCGGACCGCCCCCGAGCATGAACAGGAATGCCGTCATTCTGGCCTCCGCCGCCCTGGTTCTAATGGGACTGGGGGCGGCCGGCTGGGCTGCGTGGAACTCGACTTCCGTAGCGCATGGCGGACGAGGATCAGGCCCGGCTGTCGCTATCGAAGTCGTTCCGCCCGTTGAACCTGACCTTCCGGTCGGCTCCATCATGGCTGTTGGAGAATTGCGAGATGGATACGACCATGATCCCGACCGGCTCGCCGGCGTCACGGGGGATGACGAACCTTATGTCGAAAGCGCCTGGCTGGAGTTGACGCCCGACCCGCCGCCGCCGCCCGAACAGGAAACGCCGCCGCCCCTTATCCGCCTCTCGCCGCCGCAGCCTGCGCCACAGCTGGAAGGGGATGACTACGGCTTCGGCTTTGACGCCCCCAGCCCGACTACGCCGCCGAACGCGAGGCGCGCCAGTCCGCGCTCAGGGAACCGTTAGAAACGCGGCGCGCATCGGACAGCGTCTTCTATTGAAAAAGGCCCCGGTTTCGCCGGGGCCTTTCCGCGTCAGCGCATTGTCGTGACGGAGACGGTGTAGTCGCCTTCCTGCGCCGAGCTGAGGCTGTTGGCGCGGAAGGAATAGGAGCCGGGACGCAGGTTCTGGGTGACCATGGCGCTGGTGCCGCCGCCGCTGTCGTCGTCGGAGGCCAGGCTTTCGCCGTCGCACTGCGGCCCTTCGTGCAGCGAGAGGTAGGCGTCGAACTGCGCCGAATCCATGCGAACCGAGACATTCCCTCCGCGACTGACGCTTAGTGCGTAGCAGTCGTAGAAGGAGCCGTCATCCGCCTGGCGGTCACTGAACTCGAGGCGGCCCTGGCGGCTTTCGCCGACCGAAATCGGCACGACCTGAGTGGTCGGGCGCAGGCGCTGACCTTCAGAGACGCTGAGACGGAAGGAACCGGTCTCGCCCTCGCTGAGCGTATTGGCGCGGATGATCCAGTTTCCGCCATTGGAAACAAAGCGCAACTGCGAGTCGGTGCCCATGTCCGGACCGTCGTCGTTCGTCACCGACGTTTCATCGCAATCTGCACCGGCGCCCGCCATCAGATAGGTATCGAAGTCCTCGGACTGCATCGTCACCGTGTAGGCCTGACCTGCCTGCGTCTGGACGACGTAGCAACGGTAATGGGACCCATCGTCCATGCGCGCGTCCTTGCTGCTGAAATTGCCGGTCACGGTCTGGCCGGGGCGGATGGTGCTCTGGGCGGCGGCGGCGCCGGCCAGAAGCAGGGACGACGTCAGGATCGACGACATCAGCAGGGCGCGCATGGGAATCTCCTTGGGTGCGACGCAAAAACGTGCGGGCGGAAATGCCCGACTTATTTGACAGGAAGCAATGGAACTCGTTTCAACGCCGCTAAATTTGAAGCGTTTACGCAGAAACACACGGTGCGCAGTTGCCGGATAGTCAACTGGAAGCGCTCGATGACGGCCTCGGTCGAGACGGTGGCGGCCTGAATGACGCCCGAGGCCATGCCGACCACATCCGCGCCCAACCGGATCGCCTTGGCCGCGTCGACCCCGTCGCGCACGCCTCCAGATCCGATCAGCAAGGCGTCCGGCAGGGCGTTGCGCGTCTCAGCCAGAGCGCGCGCGGTCGGTATACCCCAATCGGCGAAGGCCAGGGCGTGCGCCTGGTCCGCCGCATCGGTCGCGCGCTCGCCTTCGATCAGGCCCCAGTTGGCGCCGCCAGCTCCGGCCACATCGACGCCCGCCGCGCCCATGGCGATCAGACGCTGGGCCGTGACGGCGGAAATCCCGGCGCCCGTCTCCTTGACGATGACAGGCGCGTCCAGACCGCGGATCAGGGCCTGAAGCGCCGCGCCCACGCCCCACCAGTCGCGGTCCCCTTCCGGCTGGCAGGCCTCCTGAAGCGGGTTCAGGTGAACGACCAGGGCGTCAGCGCCGATCATGTCCATCGCGCGACGCGCCTCATCACGGCCGAATCCGCGCGTCAGCTGGGCCGCGCCGATATTGGCCAGGATCGGCGTGTCCGGCGCCTTCAGCCTCAGTGAGAAGTCCAGACCGCCTGCGGCCCCGCCTTCCAGCGCCGCCCTCTGCGACCCGACCGCCAGGGCAATGCCCAGATGCTGGGCCGCCTCGGCCAGACGGGCGTTGATCGCCTCGGCCCGCGCAGGGCCGCCGGTCATGGCGCTGATCAGGAAAGGCGCCTTCAGCCGCCGCCCCAGGAAGTCGACGCCCAGGTCGATTCGAGCATGATCCAGGTCCGGCAGGGCCTCGTGCACGAAACGCCAATCGTCGAACCCGGCCGACAGCGCATGACGACCGCCGCCGGCCAGCACCACGTCAAGGTGTTGGTCCTTCCGGCCCAGGATCAGGGCCGAAGCAGCGTCGTCGCCGGTTTCGCTCAGGGCTGCCGCTCCGTGATCAGGACATAGTCGCCGGTCGAGTTGGCGCCGAAGCTACGGGCCCGCAGGACATAGGTCCCGTCGCGCGGCGCGGTCCAGTTCAGGCGGGCGTGGGTGTCGGACAGGCTGTCGTCGTCCTCCTCCAGCTTGAAGTAGTCGCCGTCCTTCTCTTCGCCGACCTCAATCACCGCGTCGAAGCTGCTGGCGATCAGGGTGAAGCGCAGCTTCTCATCCGCCTTGGCCTTGAAATGATAGGCGTCGTAGTAGATCCCGTCGTCAGTGATGCTGGCCCGCTCGGTCAGCCGGCCTCGCACGGTGGAGCCGATCAGCAGGCTGCCCGGCGAAGGCTCGCCGCCCAGATCCTGAAGCTCCAGCGCATAGAGCCCCTTGGCGTCGCGCGACCACGAACGTGCGCGCAGAACATAGTCGCCGGTCTCTGGCAGGGTGAAGATCAGGCGCGCGTCCGTTCCCTGGCCCAGACCGTCGTCATCGCTGGCGATCTCGCTGAAGTCCTCTTCGCCCTGCCCGAGCTGCAGATAGGCGTCGAAATCGCCGGACCGCATGACGGCCTGGACGCGCTGCCCCTCGGTCCCGCTGAAGATGAAGGCGTCATACAGGCGGCCGTCGTCGTCGGTGGCGTCGCTGCTGGTCAGTTCGCCCTCGACCGTCTGGCCGAAAGCAATGGCCGACGGCGGCGGCGGCGGCGCGATTTCTTCTATGTTCAGCGTATAGGGACCCTCGCCGCTGGAGAAGGCGCGCGCCTCGATCAGATAATCGCCATCCTCGGTCAGGGTATGCGTCAGGCGGGAGTTCAGGTCGCCCGCACTGTCGTCATCGGTCGCCAGACTGTTGTGGTTGGCGTCGAACAGTTCGAGGTAAGTATCGAAACCATCGGCCTTCATGGTGATGGCCACCCGCTGGCCGGCGCGCCCGCTGAAGCGATAGAGGTCCGCCGGCGCCCCGGAATCGCTGCTTGCGCTGTCTGGCGTCAGGCGTCCGCGCGTCTC
The DNA here is from genome assembly GCF_059579685.1 of Brevundimonas sp. SS2672. NCBI lineage: Bacteria > Pseudomonadati > Pseudomonadota > Alphaproteobacteria > Caulobacterales > Caulobacteraceae > Brevundimonas > Brevundimonas sp. SS2672. The sequence goes on from NZ_CM184201.1 coordinate 1,594,514, forward strand.
CTCGCCAACCGTCACCGACGTGGCGGTCGGCGCAGGCGGTCCCTGCTCCAGCGCCAGCCGATAATCGCCCTGGGCCGAGCTGTTATAGGACGTGGCGCGGATCAGATATTCCCCGGCCTGCGGCGCGGTGAACACCAGACGGGCGTTGAGGCTGGAGCCGCCGTCGTCGTTCTCGGCCATCTGGACAAAGGCGCCGTTGACGACGCGTCCGACGCGCAGGAAGGCGTCGAAATCGTCGGATTCCAGGTCGATCTTGACCCGTTCGCCCGCCGACGCGCGGAAGGCGTAGGCGTCATAACGGGCGCCGTCGTCATCCTCGGCGCTGTTCGATCCCAGGCTGCCCGTCGCGTCTCGGCCGACAGCGATCCGTCCGGGACGCGGCAGACGCGGCGCGGCCCGTTCCTTCAACGACAACTGATAGTCGCCGGTCTCGATGCCCGAGAAGGTGCGAGCACGGACGATATACGCCCCTGCCTCCGGTGCGGTGAAGCGCAGACGCGCGTTCAGCGCCCCTGCGCTGTCGTCGTCGCTGGCCAGGGAGTCCCGCAAGGAGCCCTCGGCGTAAATTTCCAGATAGGCGTCGAAATCGTCCGCCGTCATCTCGGCCTCGAGCCGCTGTCCGGCGCGCAGGTTCACGCGATAGTCGTCGTAGCGATAGCCGTCGCTTCCACGGGTGCGGGCGTCTCCCTCTTCCAGCCGCCCCCGGATGTCGTCGCCCAGCCGGGCGTCAGACACCGTCTGGGCCCAGGCTGCGCCGGTGGACAGGATGGCGACGGCGCTGGCCGCCGCGAACAGGGAATAACGCATAAAAACCTCTTTGCTGGCGTCATCATAGACGCCGAACCGCAGCGCCTGTAAATCGCGGCCACGCTTTCCAGTTCCCGGCAGATGGAGCCAAATATGGCTGTCGAACCCGCCCGCGCCTCGCTGATCGACGGCAAGGCCTTCTCACAGACCCTGGTGGAGCGCGTCGCCGCCGCCGCCGCCCGGCTGGAATCCGCTCATGGCGTCAAGCCCGGCCTGGCTGTCGTCATCGTCGGCGAGGACCCCGCCAGCCAGCTCTATGTCCGCAACAAGGGCGAGACGACGCTGAAGGCCGGGATGCGGTCCGACACCCACCGCCTACCCGCCGAAACGACCCAGGACGAATTGCTGGCCCTGATCGCCCAGTTGAACGCCGACGCGGGCATCCACGGCGTGCTGGTGCAGTTGCCCCTGCCCAAGCACATCGATTCGGCTGCTGTTCTGGACGCCATTTCGCCGGACAAGGACGTGGACGGCTTCCACGTCGTCAACGCCGGACGCCTGGCCGTCGGCCTGCCGGGCATGATCCCCTGCACTCCCCTGGGCAGCCTGATGCTGCTGAAGGATCAACTCGGCGACCTGTCAGGCCTGAACGCCGTCATCGTCGGCCGCTCCAACATCGTCGGCAAGCCGATGGCGCAACTGCTGCTGGGCGAAAGCTGCACAGTCACCATCGCCCACTCGCGCACCCGCGACCTGCCGGCCCTGTGCCGCACCGCCGATATTCTGGTCGCCGCCGTCGGCCGCCCGGAAATGATCAAGGGCGACTGGATCAAGCCCGGCGCCGCCGTCATCGACGTGGGCATCAACCGCGTCCCTTCGCGCGATCCGGTCAAAGCCGCCGAAGGCAAGACCCGCGTGGTCGGCGACGTGGACTTCAACCAGGCGGTTGAGGTCGCCGGCCGCATCACCCCCGTTCCCGGCGGCGTCGGCCCCATGACCATCGCCTGCCTGCTGGCCAACACCTACACCGCCGCCTGCCGCGCGGCGGGCGTGGAGCCGGAAGACCTGAACGGCTGAAGATCGCTCCCTCTTCCGCTCACCCCGGCGGACGCCGGGGTCCAGTAAGAGCCTCGCACGCCTGGCGACGCCCAACGACTTGACGGTGCGATTGACGGCCAAAGAACTGGATCCCGGCGTCCGCCGGGATGAGCGGATCAAGTTGCAAAAATCCAGCCTTGAAGCGGAGCCTTTCGGCCTCGATAGTCTTTAGCGATCAGCGGTCCCGACGACCGCCCGCAGGAGCTTCTTCATGGCTGGTTTCTCGCCTCGCATCGCGGCCGTCGCCGCTGTCGTCGTCCTGGCCCCCGCCGTGGGCGCCTGCGGCTACAACACCATTCCGACCAAGCAGGAACGCGCCGAGGCCGCCTGGGCCGACGTTCAGAGCCAGTATCAACGCCGCGCCGACCTGGTGCCGAACCTGGTCGCCACCGTTCAGGGCGCGGCCATTCAGGAGCGCACCACCCTGACCCAGGTGATCGAGGCGCGCGCCAAGGCCACCAGCGTCAACATCGACGCCTCGAACCTCGATGACGCCGCCGCCTTCCAGCAATACCAGCAGGCGCAGGGCGAGCTTTCCAGCGCCCTGAAGCAACTGCTGATGACGGTCGAGGCCTATCCTCAGCTCCAGGCCAACCAGAACTTCCTGACCCTGCAGTCGCAGCTGGAAGGGACTGAGAACCGCATCGCCGTGGCGCGGCGCGACTACAACGAAGCCGTGCGCGACTACAACACCACCCTGCGCACCTTCCCGAGCGTGATCTGGGCCAAGACGCTGCACGGCGGCTCCAAGCCCATGCAGTTGTTCACCGCCACGGCTGAGGCCCAGTCGGCGCCGACCGTGAACTTCGACCTGGGCGTCCAACCCGGCGGCGGCGCGCCTGCGACGGCGCCCGGCGCCGCGCCCGGTTCGACGCCGCCTGCGGCTGCGCCCGCCCCGGCGGCGCAGTAAGCCTGAAATGAACCCTTCCGCCCTCGCCCTGAGGGAAGGCGCGGCGCGGGGCCTCCTCCCCGCGCTGATGCTGTGCCTCATCCTGTGGCTGGCCGCCCTGCCCGGCGCCGGCCTGGCCGCCGAAATCAGTTTTCCGGCGCTGACCGGCCGCGTGGTCGATGACGCCCAACTGCTGACGCCCGAACAGGAACAGGCCCTGACCGGCAAACTGGCGACGCTGGAGCAGCAGACCGGCGACCAGTTGGTCGTCGTCACCTTGCCCTCGCTTCAGGATCAGGAGATCGAGGACTTCGGCTATCAGCTGGGACGTCACTGGGGCATCGGTCAGAAGGAAAACGACGGCGGCGCCCTGCTGATCGTCGCGCCGAACGAGCGAAAGGTGCGGATCGAGGTCGGCTATGGGCTGGAGGGCGTGCTGACCGACGCCTATTCGTCCCTGATCATCCGCAACGACATCCTGCCGCCCTTCCGCCAGGGCGACTACGCGGCCGGGATCATCGCCGGGACGGACGCCATCATCACCCAACTGACCGCCGATCCGGCGGAGGCCCAGGCGCGGGCGGAAGAGGCCAAAAGCGCGGCGTCCCGGACGACCAAGCCGGTCCTGCCCGCCATCGTCATCCTGGCGGTCTTCGCCTTCATCTTCTTCGGCATGATCGGCGCCGCCGCAGGCGGTCGGAAACGACGCGGTCGCGGCGACGGCCTGTCGCCCATCCTGATCTGGGCCGCCAGCGAAGCCCTGCGCCACCGCGACGACGATGATCGCGGCGGCTGGGGCGGCGGCGGAGGCTGGGGCGGCGGCGGTTTCGGCGGCGGTGGTTTCGGCGGAGGCGGCGGCGGCTTCGGCGGCGGCGGCGCCTCGGGGGGATGGTGATGCAATTCACGAACGACGACCATGCCCGCGTGGCCCAGGCCATCGCTCAGGCCGAGGCGAACACCTCCGGCGAGATCTTCTGCGTCGTAGCGCGCCAGGTGTCCTCCTATCGCGACGTCAGCCTGGGCTGGGCGGCGGCTGCGGCCCTGTTGCTGCCGCTGGGGCTGATCCCGTTCGGCTTCAACGGCGACTGGCTGACCTTCGGCGGCGGCTGGGAGATCGCCCACGCGCCCGCCGCCTCGGCCGAGATCGGGCGCGCGCTGGCGGCTTATGGGCTGGTGCAGGCCGGGGTTTTCCTGGCCGTGTTCCTGCTGTCTCTGATCCCGGTCGTGCGACGGCTGCTGACGCCGGCCGCCTTGCGTCGCACGCGGGTCCGCCGCGCCGCCATGCAGCAGTTCCTAGCCCACGGTCTGCACGTCACCGAAGCGCGCACCGGCGTCCTCATCTTCGCCGCCCTAGCCGATCATCAGGTCGAGGTGGTGGCCGATGAGGGCATCCATTCCTGCGTCAGTCCAGAGGTCTGGGCCGACGCGGTCGCCGCTCTCACCGGGGCCCTGCGTCGCGACCGACCGGTCGAAGGCTTCGAGAAGGCCGTCGCCCTGTGCGGTCAGGTGCTGGCGGAACGCTTTCCGCCCAAGCCCGCTGATGAAAATGAGATCCCCGACAAGCTGGTTGTCATCTAGTCCGGTTATCAGGGCCTCGCGACCGCCGCATTGAGGCGCGACAGTCGCTGCGATCGCGGGCAAGGAATTCATGCCGAGACTTCTGACCTACAACGTTCATCGCTGCGTCGGCGTCGATCGCAGACTGGATGTGCAGCGGATCGCCGACGTCATCGCCGAGCATGAACCCGACGTGGTCTGCCTGCAGGAGCTGGACGTCGGCCGCGCGCGCACCGGCTGGGTCGACCAGGCCGACGCCATCGCCCAACGGCTGGCGATGAGCGTGCAATTCCACCCCGCCATGAAGGTCGAGGCCGAGCTTTACGGCGACGCCATACTGACCCACCGTCCCGAACGACTGGTGCGCGCAGCCTCGCTGCCGACCCTGCCCGGCATCAAGGGGTTGGAGCCGCGCGGCGCCCTGTGGTCAGCCGTCGATTTCGACGGGGTGATCGTCAACATCATGAACACCCACCTGGGCCTGGTCCCGCGCGAGCAGCGGCTTCAGGCCGCCGCATTGATCGGCGATGAATGGCTGGGCGATCCCATGTGTCAGGGACCGACCATCCTGACCGGCGACTTCAACGCCACCTCGATCACCCGCCCTTATCAGGCTCTGACCCGGCGGCTGGACGATGCTCAGCGACGCCTGGGCCTGAAGCCCTCGATCAAGACCTTCCCGTCCAGCTTCCCGGCGATCCGCATCGACCACTGCTTCGTCAGCCGCGAGATTCGCGTGATCAGCGCCAGCGCGGCGTCATCGCCCCTGGCGCGAGCAGCGTCTGATCACCTGCCGCTCATCATCGATTTCGAAATCGATCAGCCCGGCAATCAGCCCGGCGCCTGACCGCCCTCGGACCTGGGCCGGGTGCGGTGCGAACGGTTCAGGCGCTTCCACGGCCGCCAGGCGTCGGTGGAGGAAACCGGATCGCCGAACTGCCACTCGGCGAACATCCGCTCCACCCGCGTCGGCTCGGCGGCGCCCAGCGGCTTCATCCGGCCCTGTCCGAAGGTCTGGATCGCCTGACCGACCGACCCCATCAGCGTCTCGGCCTCGGCGAAGGCCTCGCCCGACACCCCGATGAAGTGACCCAGGGATCGACGACGAAAACGCCGGATCACGTCGCGCTGTTCTTCCGTCTCCGCCTCGACCGAGACGTCGCATTCCGTATCCAGCCCCATGGAGCGGTTGTTCAGATTGCTGGACCCGATCCGCAACAGTTTGTCGTCGATGATCGTCATCTTGGCGTGGACGATGATCCGCTCGCCCTCGTCCGTCACCGGATAGAAGGCGGTGAAGCGGTCGTGGCGGTCCGCCTGCTCCAGCCGATACAGGACCTCGGCCCGCGCCGTATCCATGGTCAGGCCGTCGAACCAGCTGGGGCTGCGCCCGGTCGACACCAACACCACCTCCGGCCCGTCCGGCTCGGCCAGCCGTTCAGCCAGGGCCGCCGCCAGCAGGGGCGAGGTGAAATACTGGTTCTCCATATAGATCAGCGAACGCGCCCGCCGGATCGCCTCCAGATGCAGGGCCTCGTTCTCACGCACCTCGGGACGACCGCGCACCTTGGGCTCGGTGCGCGATACGCCGATCTGCACCTGCGTCATCGAGGGCGACACGCCGTCTGGCCAGGAATCCCCGCATCTGGCCGTAACCGGGGAGAGGACCTCGCCCGTCCCTCTTCTCCACCGCTCGCGCGCCAGATCGCCAAGAGCCTGGGCGGCCGGCCCGTCCATCACGCACATGACCTCATGGCGGGGCGCGGGGATGACGCCGGTCGGCTCGCACCGGCGCGGATCGCCCGAGAAATGCTCGTCGGTGTCCCAGCGGTCGGTCGAGATATCGCCGCCGCCGCAAAAGGCGATCTGATTATCGATCACCACCACCTTCTGATGGTGGCAGGCGCCGAGGATGCCTGGGCCGTCCAGTCTGAACTCGACGATGCGACGCCGGAACCAGCGCTGCGCCTTGTGCGGATAGAAGCCCTGCGAAGCTGCGATCAGCAACGGCGAGCGCCAGATCAGCAGCCGAACGTCCAGCTCCGGCTTGTGGCGGACCAGGGCCTTCAGCTGATGGCCGATCTCGGCTCGACGATCGGTCAGCGGCCCTTCGGGATCCAGGCGCGTGCGCGGGTCGAACTGCCAGCCCAGAATCAGAATGGAGCGTTCGGCCTTGTGCAACGCCGACGCCAGGGCGTCGAAGTAGGCCTTGTTCTCCATCAGGGGGGCGAACCGATGCGCCGTCGCGGACCGCCACACTCCGGTGGCCGTCTCCAGCAGGCTGCCCTCATAGAACTGGTCTGCTCCCATACCCCCTGCAATGGCTGATTCGCGTGACGACCCAATGGGCGTCCTGATCTCATCAGACGCCAGCGCGGCCGGATCGTTCCATTTTCGCATCACTCAGATCAATGGCGACGCTTCATCTGTTCGCCGCATTGTCGCCCGAAGATGTTTCTGGCATAGTCCAATTATGCAAGCTCTGATTGAGATGCTGGCCGGTTTGATCGCCCTGCTCGCCGCAGCGGCGTTGTCGCAATTCGGCGTCGACATGAATGCTCCGCGCAAGTCGGATCGTGAAATCCAACGGGTGCAGGATTGCGGCGACGCCAAGCCTGCGGCCGTGGTCCACGTGACCGCTCCGCCGTCCTGCTGATCCACAGATCACGCTGATCCCTGTCGGCTAAGGGCGATCTAATCCGCGCTCGAGCCTTTTCGCCTTACGATCCAGCCGTTAGGGTCCGTGCCCTGCGCCCCTTCGCCGCCTTCCTGGCGATCAGTGATCGAGACCGACGCCCATGAAATCCCGCCATCGGCCGCCGCTCAACCTGACCGAATCCGAACCTGTCTCGGAGACGGAGCCCCTGCCCGCGTCGGACACGGCTGAAGCCGCCGAGGCGGCGCCGACAAAGCCCGATCCGACCCTTGAGCCCCTGCCCGAGGCGCCTCCGCGTCCCATGTCGGAGCGCCAGCGTCGGCGTCTGGCCGAGCAACAGGCCCTGGCCGAGCAACGCGCCGCCGAGGCCGAGAAGGCTGCGCGCGCCCTGTCGCCCCTGGCCGAATCCGCCGACGCGCCGCCCGCCACGATAGCGCCCGCCGCGCCTCCCGCCCGAACGTCCGCCAAGCGACGCAAGGGCAAGGCCTCGAACGGCGCGGCCAACGCCTATCTGATCGCCGGCCTGGCTTCAGCCCTGTGGGTCGGCGGTCTGGCGTCGTGGTTCGCCTATGAGCTGGGCTCGGGGATGATGGAGCTCGATCCCCTGCGCCTGGCGGTCTACGCCCTGATCCTGCTGGCGCCGGTCGGCTTGTCCATCCTGCTGGCCCACGCCGTTCGCCAGGGCGCGGGACTGGCGCAGGAGACCAAGCGTGCGCGGGAGATGGCCGACGCCTTGGTGGGACCGACCGCCCTGGCCGCCAATCAGGCGGGACAGGTGCTGAACACCCTGCGTGAGGATATCGACCGCGCCGCACAGTCGGCCGAGCGCGCCCGCGACGACCTGGCGTCGCTGCGCGAGGCCCTGGTCAAGGAGTCCAACCTCCTGAACGAGGCGGCGGACCTGGCGGGCGGTACGGCCCGTCGATTGGCCGAACAGCTGTCGCATGAACGCGAGCAGATGGGGGTTCTGGGCGGCAAGCTGGAAGGCCAGGCCTCGGCCGTGGTCGAGACGGTCGAACGTCAGTCGCGCATGGTGGCCGACGCTTCCGACCTGGCCCAGACCCAGTTGCGCGAGGCCGAGGCCGCCCTGGCCGCCCGCGCCGCCGATCTGGCCGCTGCGGCCAACGAGGCCCAGGAAGCCGCCCGTTCCGCCTCCGACGATCTGGCGCGCCAGACCCTCCGTCTGGAAACGGCCGGCTCCGGAGTCGCAGAACAGATTCAGTCGGTCGAGGAAGGCCTGGGCCAGCAGCGCGCCGCCCTGGTCACGGCCGCCTACGCCCTGCGCACGGACCAGGAGGACTTCTCCGCCCAGATCGAGAGCCAGCGCGCCCAGCTTCTGGACCACCTGTCCCAGACCCGCACCGCCGCCGACGATCTGAACCAGCGGGGCGACGACGCCGCCGCCGCCATCAAGGCGCAGGTCGAGGCCGTGATCGACCAGTTCAAGGCCCTGGTGGAGATGTCGCAGCGCGAGGCTGACGGCTTCGACCACGCCACCAAGCTGTCGCTGGACCGCTTCGAGAGTCTGGCCGCCGAATCCCGCGACCTGCTGGTCGAGGAGACGCGGCGTTCGCTGGAGGCGCTTCAGGCCACGGCCGAAGAGCAGCGCGCCGCAGCGCAGGCCGCGATCGAGCAGGCTCAGATCCGCGCCGACCGCCTGGGCGAATCCCTGTTCGACGCCGCCCAGAAGGCCGACGAGGCGGCCGAGGCCCGCATCGACGGCGCCCGCCGCATCGTCGCCCAGACCGCCGACATGGTCGATCTGACCGGACAGAAGCTGGTCGACAGCCTCCAGGCGACCCTGGCTCAGGTCACCGACGCCCTGACATCCGTCGAACAGGCGGTCGCCGAGATGGATCAGCGCGCCGCCCGCCTGCCCGACGAAGCGCGCGCCCGTGTCGAATCCGTACGCCTCAGCGTCGAGGAGGGCCTGAGCGCCCTGACCGCCGCCTCGCGCAAGGCGGCCCAGGACACCGAGGCCCTGGACGCCGGCTTCCAGGACCGCGTGCGTCGCAATTATGAGATGCTGACCGAGGCCGTGCGTCTGATGGGCGCCGTGTCCGGCGAAGGCGGCGCCCGTCGTCGCCCGGCGACGCCCGCAGCGCGCGAGGCCGCCCCGCCCCCCGCCTCCAGCCTGCGCGGCCGCCTGCGCCCCGAGCATCCGGCCGAATCGGAAATCGAACCGATTCCTGCGGCCCCCGCCGTGCCGCCCGAAACGGCTCCAGTCGACCCCGCGCGCATCGGCGACGCCCTCAGCTGGCGCGATCTGGTCCAGCCGGAACAGACGCCCGCCGCCCCGCCCGAGCCCAGCCCGCCGCTGGAGCTGAACGCCGCCATCGGCACGCCCGAAGAGATCGACGCCCTGGCGGCGCGCGTGACCTCGGCCATCCGTCGCATGGGGGTCGATCCCAACGCCCTGCTGCCGCGCCCCCGCGTGGAGGAAGCCGCCCAGGCCTTCTCCAGCCACGATCCGGCGCGAGCCCGTCAGATCGTCCGCCGCGTCGCGCCGGCCGCCGTCCGCAGCGTCTCGCGCCGTATTCTTGGCGACGACGCCCTGCGCGCCGACGCCGAGGCCTACGTCCGCGCCTTCGCCCAGGGCCTGAAGATCCAGGCGGAACGCGGCAGCGCCGACGACGTCCAGATGCGGCTGGCCACCGACGAGGGCCGCGCCTTCATGCTTCTCGACGCCGCCGTAGGCGACCTGAGCTGACCGTTTCGCCTTTTCATCTCGCCATCGCGGCGCCGGTCAGGCTTGACCTGACGCCGCATTTCAAAGCACCGTTCCGGCTGCGGCGCGCCATCGTGGCGCTAGAGGGGGTCTATTTCCTTTGACGGGTCTGGATTCCAACGGTCGTCCTGATCGGCGCCCCGCTATTTCCATCTGCGCCTGGTCGCCGTCGTATCGGGCCTGGGATCCTGTCGAGGATCTGTCCGGGGAGCCTTGGAACCCGCCTGGCGCCCGCACCTTGGCCACCCCCGGCGACGCCTCGGCCGAGACCTTGGCGGACACTCTGACGAACCTGCTGTCGGGAGGCGAATGCTCGGCCCTGCTCCTGGTCGGCCGCACGGTCCACGCCGGGCCGGTGCGGGTTCAGATGCGTGCGGAAAACCGCCGCCTGGGCGAGCCGGGTCGCCTGGACAGCACCAGCCCCAGCATTGCCCGTGTGACGGCGCCGGTCGCCGACATGCTTCGCGACCTCACGGCGGCGGGCGTTTCGGCCATCGCCGCCTCCGACGCCGAGGATGATGCGGGAAGCTACATCCTCTATCGCGTCCTGGCGGATCTTCCGGACAATCTGGAATCGCCGTCCATCGGCCTGCTGCGGATTCCCGACGGGACCAGCGAAACCATCGTCCGCACCGCAGTGAAGACAGCGGCCTCAGCCATGGCGCGGCGCCTGGCGCCCCTGCCCCGCTCAGTCGTGGCCTGACGCGGCTTCCTGCGCGCGAACCCACAGCCCGACCAGGGCGCCGATCAGCGCCAATCCGGCCATGGCCAGATAGGCCTTCAGCCCAACGACGTCGTACAGCGGCCCGCTGGCCAAGGTCGCCAGACCGATCAGCACCCCGGCCGACAGCGCCGAACTCAGCGTCTGAGCGGCGGTATGGCTATCCGGCGGACACAGGCGTTCGACGATCTGCACCCCGGCCAGATAGGTGGCGGCGAAGGTCAGGGCGTGCAGCATCTGCAACGGGACGAGCATCCACAGCGGCGGGGCGAACGCCATCAGACCCCAGCGCAGGATCGCCGCGCCCGCGCCGATGAACAACATGGTCCACGGACCGATCCCGATGCGGCGACGCCACGGCTCGATCCACCACATGAAGCCGATCTCGACCACGACCGAGAAGCCCCACAACAGGCCCGTCACGCTCTCGGCCAGCCCCTGCGCGCGCCAGGCGATGGCCGAGAAGCCGTAATAGAAGGCGTGCGTCGCCTGCACCGCGCCGACGGAGAAGATGGCCGCCATGAACACCGGACGGCGCAACAACCGTCCCAGCCCCTGAAAGCGCTCCAACCGCGAAGCTGGACCGCCCTCGGCCACCGGCTCTACCGGAAGCACACGCCAGGCGGTGACCGCGATCAGCACCGCGGCGGTCACCGCCCAGAGGATGACGGCGTCGGATGAGACCTGCGTCAGCAGGGCTCCCATGGTCAGATTGGCGACGACGAAGGCCGCCGAACCGCAGCCGCGCGGCAGGGAGAAGGCGAACCCCTCGCGCCCCGCAACGCGCAGGGTCATCACATCGCTGAGCGGGATCAAGGCCGCCGCCGCCGTCGCCCCGACCAGCCAGAACAGGGCCCATGGAATGAAGCCCTCGACCAGTCCCGCCCCGCCATAGCCGACGGCCATGACCAGGCCCAGCAAGGCGATCGGGGTCCGGCGCAGGGCGAAACCATCAGCCCAGACCGCCAGCAGCGGACCGCTCAGGGCTCGCGCCAGCATGGGAATCGCCAGCAGGGCCCCGATCTGGGCGCCGCTCAGCCCCTGATCGCGGAACCACAGGCCGGCGAACGGCAGGGTCACGCCGCTGGCGCCGAACAGCAGGATATATTGCAGCGCCATGCGCGATGCGGCTTTCATCGGCGCGCGATAGCAGACTTCGCCGATTTTGTGGTCTAGACATTAGGCATGAGCCCTGACCGCAAACTGCTCGCCTTCGCCGGTTTCAACGGCGCCATGGCCGTAGCCCTGGGCGCCTTCGCGGCCCACGGCGCCGCTCCCGCCGTCAAGACCCTGCTGACCACAGGCGGCCATTATCAGATGGTGCACGCCGCCCTCGCCGCCGCGCTGGCCTTGTTCGGATCAAGCCGCCGCCTGCATCTGGCGGGCTGGCTGGCGAGCGCCGGCGGACTGGTCTTCTGTGTGGCCCTGGCCATGGTCGGCCTGTTGAGCCTGCCCGTCATGGGCGCCGTGGCCCCCGTCGGCGGCGCCATGATGATCGCCGGCTGGCTCCTGATCCTCTTCGCCGCCTTCCAGTCCAATCTCGCCAAGACCTGAGACCATCCTTTCAAAGAGGCATCCCACGTGATCAACACCGAGCGCCGCGACCTCTATCCGGAAATCGAAGCCTACGCCTCGGGCTGGATGTCCACCGACAGCGTCCATGAGATCTATTACGAGGAAAGCGGCAATCCGCACGGCGTGCCGGTCATCGTCCTGCACGGCGGCCCCGGCGGGGCGGTCAACCCGGGCATGCGCCGCTACTTCGACCCGGCCAGATACCGCATCGTCATGTTCGACCAGCGCGGCTGCGGCCTGTCGCGACCCAACGCGTCGCTGGAAGACAACACGACCTGGGACCTCGTCGCCGATATAGAGCGCCTGCGCGAGTTGCTGGGCATCGACAAATGGGTGGTCTTCGGCGGTTCCTGGGGTTCGACCCTGTCGATGACCTACGCCATCAAGCACCCTGATCGCTGTCTGGCCCTGGTCCTGCGCGGCATCTTCCTGCTGACGAAGAAGGAGTTGCACTGGTTCTATCAGGACGGCGCCTCGATGATCTTCCCCGACGCCTGGGAACGCTTCCTGGCTCCGATCCCCGAAGCCGAGCGCGGCGACCTGATGGCCGCCTATTACAAGCGCCTGACCGGCGACGAGGTGGAGGAACGCAACCGCTGCGCCGTGGCCTGGGCGACCTGGGAAGGCGAGACCGTCAGCATCCAGGGGCCGTCAGGCAAGCCGGACAAGTTCGCCGATCCCGAGTTCGCCGTCGCCTTCGCCCGGATCGAGAACTGGTACTTCACCAACGGCGGCTTCTTCGACAGCGAGCACTGGATCCTCGAGAACATCGAGACCATCCGCGACATCCCCTGCTGGATCGCCCAAGGCCGCTTTGACGTGGTGACGCCGATCGCGGGCGCCTGGTCCCTGCACCGCGCCTGGCCCGAAGCCAAGCTTGAGATCATCGGCGACGCCGGCCACGCCTCTTCCGAGCCCGGCATCATCGACAGCCTGGTCCGCGCCACCGACTGGGCTGCGACGCTTTAAGCGTCATCGCATCGGCTATTTCGGATTGGTCTTCTGGACCATCTCGCTGAGTTGGAAGCCGATGCGGCGCGCCTCGCGTTCCTCCGGCTTCTTTACGGCGCTGAGCACCACATTGATCTGGCTGTAGTGCTGGATCAGTCGGACCGGCTTGCCATCGGCGTTCCGGCCGAAGAACATGATCAAGTCCGGTCCCCAAAAGCCGACGTCCATGATCTGCATCGTGCCGTCGCCCGGCAGGCCGACCACGCGCGCGCCGATCTCCTCATCCTTGTCGAGATTGGCTTCGAACTCCTCGATCAGCTTGGACAGGCGGACGAAGGCCCATTCCGCCGGGTTGTCGCGCATCCGCACGCCCTCGGCCTGCACCGCCGCCTCATTTCTGGGGTCGGCCATGACGGGCTGAGGACAGGGCGTGTCGCCGCAGTCCGAGAACATGGACGGATCGGCCTTGGGGATGTCGGCGACTTCGGCGGCGGGCGTCTGAACGGTCATGGCGACAGCCTAACGCCCGCGCGGGTGATTAGAACAGCCCCTGCCCCTTCGGCAGTTCGACATAGCGATGCACCCGCGTCGACAGGACCAGGCCGAAGCCGACCATCACCGTCATCATCGACGAGCCGCCGTAGGACAGCATCGGCATGGGCACGCCGACGACCGGCGCCAGCCCCATCACCATGGCGCCGTTGATCAGGACGAACAGGGCGACGAAGGCCGTCATTCCCGCCGCGCTCAGACGGCCGAAGTGGCTGTGCGACAACGCCGCGATCCGCAGCGAGATCAGGATCAGCGCGACATAGCAGGCCAGAACGGTGAAGGAGCCGAGAAAACCGAACTCCTCCGACACGGTCGAGAAGATGAAGTCGGTGTGGCGCTCGGGCAGGAATTCCAGCTGGCTCTGACTGCCCAGGCCGTAACCCTTGCCCATCAGGCCGCCTGAGCCCAGGGCGATCTTGGACTGGATGATGTTGTAGCCCGTGCCCGACGGGTCGGCTTCCGGGTTCAGGAAGGTCAGCACGCGATTGCGCTGATAGTCGTGCATCCCAAACATGACGAAGGGCGGAATGACCGCCACGGCGGCCGCCACGCCCGCGGCGATGACGCGCCAACTCAACCCCGCCATGAACATCATCACCGCGCCGGTCAGGCCGATGATCATGGCCGAGCCCAGGTCCGGCTGCTTGGCGACAAGGATGAAGGGGACGCCGACAAGCCCTGCTGGAATCAGCAGCTTCCACGACCAGCGGGCGTCCTGAGCCGAATGGCTGTGATACCAACGCGCCAGGGCCAGTACGAGGCCGATCTTCACGAACTCGGCGGGCTGAATGCGGATGAAGCCGAGGTGCAGCCAGTTCTTTGCCCCGCCGGCCGTGTAGCCCAACGGCGTGAACTCCACGAGCATGACCATGAACAGCAGCACGCCGTACAACGGATAGGCCGCATGAAACCACCACTTCGGATGGATCATGGCCATGCCGATCATGGCCGCCAGCAGGACGCCGAAACGGATCAGATGCTTGACCGCCCACGGCTGCCAGTGACCGCCCGCGATGGAATACAGCATGGCCGTGCCGATCCCGGCCAGGATGCACAACAGGCCGATGATGCGCCAATCCAGCTCGGCGAACTTGCTGGACAGGCGGTCGCGCTCGCCGGGACGGGTCAGGGCGGATGCGGTCATTGTCCGGGCTCCGTCAGGGGCGGCGGGACGGCGGCGCCGACATCCGCGCTGTCGATCGGCTCGCCCCGGGCCTCGGCCTCACGGACGCCGGCGTCTTCCTGGGCCTCGAAGCCGGCCGTTTCAATGCGGGCGCGGATTTCGGGGTCCTTCAGCAGGGCGACCTTCATCACCTCACGCGCACGCGGCGCCCCGGCCGTACCGCCGCCCAGGCCGCCGTGCTGGACGATGACCGAGACCGCGTAGCGCGGATTGTCGGTCGGCGCATAGGCGACGAACAGGTTATGGTCCTTCTGGTCCCAGGGGCGCCCGGCCCCCTTGCGCGACCCGGAGCCGTAGTTACGCGCTTGAGCGGTGCCGGTCTTGCCCGCCATCTTGACCGTGCCCAGCCCCAGTTGGCTGTTTCGGAAGCCCGTCCCCCCGGCGGCGGTCACCGCCTCCATCCCGTCGCGCAGGACCTGCAGCATCTGGGGATCGTAAGGCAGGTCGGCGAAGGCGCTGCCGCCCTGCTCTACTCCGCCGACAGACTTGATGAGACGCGGCGACACCGCCTTGGCGCCGTTGGCGATCCGCGCCGTGTAGACCGCCAACTGCAAGGCGTTCACGGTCAGGGCTCCCTGTCCGATGCCATAGCTGGGGTTTTCGCCCGGATACCATTTGCCGTCGCCGCGCACCGGATTCTTCCGGCGCCATTCCCGGTCGGGGACCAACCCCGCCTTCTGTCCGGGAATGCCGATATCGAAGGTCTGGCCGAAGCCCATGTCGCGCGCGGTCTCGGCGATGGCGTCCGGCCCCATCTCGCTCGCCAGGGTCATGAAGTAGACGTTGCAAGACGCCTTGATGGCGCCGCGCAGATCCAGCGCTCCATGCCGTCCCAGGCAGGCGAACCGCCGGCCCAGATAAAAGCTGCCGTTGCAGACGATGCGGCGGCTGGGGTCCAGGCCCCGCTTCATCGCCGCCAGGCCGACGATCGGCTTGAAGGTCGAGCCCGGCGCGAAGGTGCCGCTCAGAGCCTTGTCCAACAGAGGACGACGCTCATAATCGGCCAGGGCGCGATAGATCTTGGACGGCACGCCCGAGACGAACAGGTTGGGGTCGAACGACGGCGACGACACCATGGCCAGGATGTCGCCGTTGCGGACGTCCATGACGACGATGCTGCCCGCCTCTTCGCCGAAGACCTCCAGCGCGCGTTGCTGGACGTCGTTGTCCAGCGTCAGGACGACCTCGGAGCCCTGCACCGCCGGGCGTGATCCGGCGATGTCCTCGGCCACGACGCGACCGCGCGCATTGACCTCGACCCGCTTGCCGCCCTCCACGCCGCGCAGATCAAGATCCAGAGATCTTTCAATGCCCTGACGGCCGATGCGGAAGCCGGGGTTGAACAGGATGGCGGGCGGTTGCTCGCCCTTGTCGCGGATGGCCTGCACGTCGCGGTCCGACACCTTGGCCACATAGCCGACCACATGGGCGTAGGCGCCGCCGTGCGGATAGTAGCGGGCCTCGTTCATGTCGGCCATGACGCCCGGCAGCTCCGCCGCGTGCAGGTTGACCTTGGAGAACTCTTCCCACGTCAGGTCGCTCTTGACCGGAACAGGTGAGAAACGCGGCGCGGCGTTCACCTCGCGAATGATGGTGCGGCGACGGTCCAGCGTGTCGGGCAGAAGCTGACCCAGAAGATCCAGCGTCTGGTCCAGATCCTTGGTTTCGTCGCGCACGACCAGAACGCGGAAGCTGGGGCGGTTGCCGGCGATGACGACGCCGTTGCGGTCCTTGATCAGACCGCGCGGCGGCGGCACCTGGCGGAAGTTGAACTGGTTGCGCGTCGCCAGGGTGGCGAACTCTTCCGACTTGAAGAGCTGCAGGTGCGCCAGGCGTCCGACCAGGGCCAGCCCGCCCACGACCGTCGCCCCGCCCAGCAGCATGGTGCGCCGCAGGAAGGAGCCCTGCCGCTCGTTCACATCGGAAAAGAAGATATGCGGTTCGCTGCTCATCAGGAATCGCACGTCCGCGTCGTCAAAACGCTCGATCAGCCAGTCAGCCAGGGGGAAGAGCAACAGCGTCGGGATCATCTGCCCCATAACAGCCAGTAGATTGGGAGCATTCCCAAGGCTGCCGCGCGTCACGAAATAGGCGACCGCGAACGCCAGGCCCGTCGACGCGACATAAAGGGCGAACAGGACGATGGTCGCCTGACCGGCCAGATATTTGGACGCCAGCAGCATCGCGCCGTAGATCAGCAGCAGGCTGAGGGCCCACATCCCGACCTGACCGCCCCAGAAGAAATCCAGGAAGACGCCCAGGCCGAACAACACCGCCGGCGCCAGCATGGACGGACGGATCAACGGCCAGGCGAAGGCCAGAACCATGGGCCAGACCGGCTCGGGCAGGGTCAGGCCGAACAGGCGCAGCGGAATGGCGAACAGGATGGTGGCGGCGACGGCGATCAGCGCCGGGTAGCCGATCCACTGCATCGGACCGACCATCCGCACCGTGATCGTCCGTCTCACTCGCGGCCTCCGTCGGGCGCGGTCGGCGCCGGCGTCGTGGGTTGAGGCGGCGACGCGACCGGCGCAGGCGGCGGAGCGGCGTTGGCGGCGCGGACGCGTTCAGCGGCGGCGCGGGCGGCGGCGGCGCGGCGAACAGCCACGTCCTGGATCGCAGCCGCCTGCGCTGCATTCGGCGGCGGCGCCGTGTTCAGGCTGGCCAGGGGCGCGGCGTTGAGGGCGTTCTGGTCGGCCAGTTGGCCAAAGTCCTGGAACAGCAGCACCCGCACATAGTCGATGGCCGTGCGGTCGCTGTAGAGCTTGACCCGCCAGGAGCCGTCGACCCCCTTCGCCACCACGCCGACCGGCAGGCCGCGCGGGAAGCCGCCGCCGTCGCCTGAAGTCAGGATGCGATCGCCGTCCTGCACCGCCCCCTGGCCCCGCACATAGTCCAGGCGCGGGCTGCGGCTGCCGTCGCCGGTCAGCATGGCGCGGGCGTCCGTGCGCTCGACCATGACCGGAATGCGCGAGGCCACGTCGGTCAGCAACACCATGCGGCTGTGCACGCCGGAAACGCCCGAGATGCGGCCGACGACGCCGTGCTCGCTCAGCACCGGATTGCCGACACGCACGCCTTTGCCGGTGCCGACGTTCAGCAGGCGCGACCGGGCGAACGGACCGCGCACGTCGGTGATGGCGCGGCCGGCCGTCATGGCGATGGGCGGCTCGGTCTGAAGGCCTAAAAGTTGTTCGTAGCGTGCGTTCAGATTCTTCAGCGCCATGGCGTCGTCCCGCCAGGCGCTCATCTCCGCCAGTTCGCGACGCAGGCGACGGTTCTCCGACACGGCGAAGAAATAGCCTTTGACGTAATCGACGGCGTCGCCGGTCCAGCGCACCGGAGCGGCGAGGACGCCGCCCGTGGTTCCTGCGGCGGTGTCAAACGCGGCCTGCGCCGGCTGAAGGTCATCCGCGCCCGGCTGTGGTCGATCGGCGAGCAGAAGCATGATCGCAGCGACGATGCCGCCGACGACCATGACCGCGGCCGTCCAGGCCAGCGGCACCTTCAGATTCTCGAACGGTCCGTCGCGAAACGCCACGGCCAGCCTTCCTGCTAGAGCTTAGAAATCGGCAGACCGAGGCCCGCCGACGGTGCGGGCCTGTCGCTGAAACCGCCCCCTCTTCAGGATTGCGGCGCCGACGACAGGCCGATCAGCCTCAGAGCGACGACTCGAGCACGCCCTTCATCCACGACGGGTGCTCCAGCACCTTGCCGCAGCCGATGGCGACGCAGGACAGCGGGTCGTCCGCCACCTGCACCGGCAGGCCCGTGTGGTCGCGGATCTCGGCGTCCAGGCCGCGCAGCAGGGCGCCGCCTCCCGTCAGCATGATGCCCTTGTCGGCGATGTCGGCGGCCAGTTCCGGCGGCGTGGCCTCCAGGGCGACCTTCACGGCCTCCACGATCTGCGAGACCGGCTCGGCCAGGGCTTCCGCCGCCTGACGTTCGCTCATCTTCACTTCGCGCGGCACGCCCTGCATCAGGTCGCGGCCCTTGACCTCGATCGACAGGCCTTCGCCGTCGGCCGGGACGCGGGCGGTGCCGATGTCCTTCTTGATGCGCTCGGCGGTCGTCTCGCCGATCAGCAGGTTATGGTTGCGGCGCATATAGGCGATCAGGGCGTCGTCCATCATGTCGCCGCCGACGCGGACCGAACGCGAATAAACGATGCCGGACAGCGACAGCACGGCGACTTCGGTCGTGCCGCCGCCGATGTCGACGACCATCGAACCGGTCGGCTCATGGATCGGCAGGCCGGCGCCGATCGCGGCGGCCATCGGCTCGTCGATCAGGCCGACACGGCGAGCCGAGGCGTTCAGGCAGGAATCGTTGATGGCGCGGCGTTCGACGGCCGTGGCGCCCGACGGGACGCAGACGATCATCTTCGGGTTCACGAAGCCCTTGCGGTTATGAACCTTGCGGATGAAGTGCTTGATCATCTCTTCGGCGACTTCGAAGTCGGCGATGACCCCGTCGCGCATCGGGCGGATGGCTTCCATGTGGCCGGGGGTGCGGCCCAGCATCTGCTTGGCTTCCAGGCCGACGGCGTGGACGATCTTGCGGCCGCCGACGTTGCGCAGGGCGACGACCGACGGCTCGTTCAGGACGATCCCCTTGCCGCGCATGTAGATCAAGGTGTTGGCCGTCCCCAGATCCATTGCGATGTCATTGGAAATCATGCCGAAGAGGGGTGAAAGCATGGGCGTCGGTTACCGCTTTAGTTCGGGCCTGCAAGGGCGTGAATTTCATTCGTCCGCTGTGGCGACGCCCTACCCCCGCTTCACGCTGACCGCAAAGCTGTCCTGACCGTCTTCGCCGAGCCGACTACAGGCCCGTTTGCCCTCATGCCGCAGGGATTGCAAGCGCCTATGACTTCTCGATCACAGGCTTGTCACGGCAAGGCTTGAAAGCCTTGCCGGTCAAGCTTTCCAGCCCCGCTTGCGGGGCGTTCGGATCAGACGGCCGGAATACCCTCGGCATGGAGCACGCGCTGCACGGCCGGGCGCGACTGAACAAGGTCCAGATGAGCGTTGAGCTTCGGGAAACGGGTCTTGTCCAACAGGCCCGCCTGGCGCGCCCAGCGGGTGAAAACCATCAGATAACCGTCCGCCATCGAATGATCTTCGCCCATGACCCAGGGACCGGCCAGCAGATGATTCTCGGCCAGCTCGTACTTCTCCAACGCGACCTTGACGGCCTCGTCCCTGGCCTCGCCTTCGAGCGGCGGCTTGGAGAACAGCGCCTTGCCGATGGCCGGGTGCAGCGAGGACGCCAGCCAGCCGTTGAAAGCCTGCAGTCGCGCGAATTCGAACGGATTATCCAGGTCGGCCAGTTGAGCGTGCGGATGCGTCTGGGCGACATAGGCCAGGATGGCGGCGTTCTGGGTGATCACGCCCTCGGAGGTCTGGAGCGCCGGGGTCACGCCCGCCGGGTTGATCGCCAGATACTCCGGCGTCCGCTGCTGGCCGGCGCGCAGGTCGATCTTCTCGATCGCATAATCCGCGCCCGCCTCTTCCAGGCCGATATGCGAGGCGACAGCACAGGCGCCGGGGGAATAGTAGAGCTTCAGCATGGTCGTTCTCCGATCAATCGACTGACAGATTGCGTGCGGCCTCGCGGCGCTTCACCCACTCGCGCACCGCCAGCATCAATACAAGCCAAACGCCTGCGACGGCCGCCAGGATCACCGAGGTCCACACGCCGTCGCCGCTGACCGCCGCCATGAATGAGCCTCCGAAGAAGGCCACCAGCGCCGTCTTGGGCAGCACCCCCAGGGCGCATCCCGCCAGGTAGGCCGGGAATGAAGCGCGCACCGCCCCAAACGCCATGTTCACGACGATGAAGGGCGCCGAGGGCACGTTGCGGATGATGAAGCTGGCCGAAAAGGCGTTGCGGCCGACAAACCGGCGGATGCGCTCCACCGTCCCGCCGCCGTAGCGTTCCAGCGTGCGCGCGGTCGGTCCGCGACCAAGCCAATAGGTCACGGCCGCCGAGGCGATAGTGGCGATCCAGCTATAGAGGAAGCCGAACCACGGGCCGAAAGCCACCACGCAGGCGGCGATCAGCAGGAACTGCGGCACGCCGATGAAAGCGGACAGGGTGAAGACCACGACCGCCGCAACCAGGCCCCACGGGCCGATGCGATAGCCCGCCAGCCAGTCTTCCAGCCGGTCCTCTGCGCCCAGCGCCAACTGGGTCTTGCCCAGGGCGAACAGAGCGATGATTCCCGCAAGCAGCAGCAGGGTGACGGCCAGGGTTCGCCACCGTCTGGCCTCCATGTTCAGCAGGAAATCGACGACGCGCCGCATAAATTTCGCCCAAATCGCCTTTTGATCGTCCGCGACGCGCACAAACGTTGTGCGGCCCTGCGGGGTTGCGTATCAAGCCTTCGCCTCCCCGGCACTCTCCACATCCTCCAGACAGGATAGCCATGTCCAGCCTTCAGTCCGCCTCCCTCGCCCGCGTCAAGCCTTCGGCCACCCTGGCCGTGACCGCCCAGGCGCGCGAGCTGAAACGTCAGGGCCGCGACGTCATCGGCCTGGGCGCCGGCGAGCCGGACTTCGACACCCCGGACAACGTCAAGGCGGCGGCCATCGAAGCCATCAACCGCGGCGAGACGAAATACACCGACGCCGACGGCATGCCCGAACTGAAGGCCGCCATCGTCGCCAAGTTCGCCCGTGAAAACGGCCTGACCTACGAAACCAACCAGATCCACGTCGCCTCGGGCGGCAAGCCGGTGATCTACAACGCGCTGGTGGCGACGCTGAACCCCGGCGACGAGGTGATCGTCCCCGCGCCCTACTGGGTCTCCTACCCGGACATGGTGCTGCTGGCCGGCGGCGAGCCCGTCACTGTGATCGGTCAGGAAGCCGACGGCTTCAAGCTGCGTCCCGAGGTTCTGGACGCCGCCATCACGCCCAGGACCAAGTGGATCATCCTCAACTCGCCGTCGAACCCGACCGGCGCCGCCTATACCCGCGCCGAACTCGAAGCCCTGGCCGAGGTGCTGCGCAAGCATCCGCAGGTCTGGATCCTGACCGACGACATGTACGAGCACCTCGTCTACGGCGGCTTCGACTACGTCACCATCGCCCAGGTCGCGCCCGACCTCTACGACCGCACCCTGACGGTCAACGGCGTGTCCAAGGCCTATGCCATGACCGGCTGGCGCATCGGCTATGCGGGCGGCCCCAAGCCCCTGATCGATCTGATGCGCAAGGTGGCCAGCCAGACGACCTCCAACCCCTCGTCCATCAGCCAGTGGGCGGCGGTCGAGGCCCTGAACGGCCCGCAGGACTTCCTGCCCGTCCGCGCCGCAGCCTTTGAAAAGCGCCGCGACCTGGTCGTCTCCATGCTGAATCAGGCGGCGGGCATCCGTTGTCCGAAGCCGGAAGGCGCCTTCTACGTCTATCCGTCGATCGAGGGTCTGATCGGCAAGACGGCGCCGTCGGGCGTGGTCATCGCGGACGATGAGATCTTCACCGCCGAACTGCTGAACGCCGAGGGCGTGGCCGTGGTCCAGGGCGCGGCCTTCGGCCTGAGCCCCTATTTCCGCATCAGCTACGCGACCTCAGACGCGGTGCTGGAAGAGGCCTGCACCCGCATCCAGCGCTTCTGCGCCAGCCTGAAGTAAGAGGCCCTGAAAGCCCTCCCCCTCGATGGGGAGGGTCACAGGCCGTCCAATGAACCCTAATGAATCGGCGCCGGCGGCAACACCAGGGTCGGCGCCAGCTTCAGCACGAACCCGAGGCACCATTCCGTCGCCTCGGCGGAGTTGTCTATCTCGGCGTCCAGGCGGCGGGTCAGGCGGCAGGCGGCGTCGGGAGCGTGATCCGCGTCGGGGCCCGCATAGAGGACCACCGGCCCGACCGGCAGCGAACCCTGGCGATAGGCCATGTTCAGCAAACCGGAAGACTGGATCATGATCTCGTCGAGAGGTGGACGCGGCTGGTCCGGGTCGGCTTCATCCGCCTCCGCATCCGCGGCGGAACCCAACAAGGCCTTCACCTGCGCCTCGACCGCATCCGGGTTCAGGCGAAACACCTCGGCGGTCAGGGCGTCGCCGGGCGAGGCAGGCATGGTGAAACGCGGCGCATCCTGCATGGCGAGGATCGCTCCGGCCAGCAGGACGCCCGCCAGCATCAGGTCGCCCGGCTGACGGCGAAGTCGGCCAGGGCCTCGAGCGCCGCGCGCCACGGCCCGGCGGGCAGGACCTGCAAGGCCGCCTTGGCTCGGTCGGCGTAGTCGCCGGCCGTGTCCAGCGTGGCGGCGACAGCGCCGCTGCCGATGATCAGTTCGCGGGCGCGGTCGAAATCCTCAGGCTTGCGGTCGCCCTTGGTGATGACACGATCCCAGAACAGATCTTCTGTCCCCTTGGTGCGCTGAACTGCCAGCAGCAGCGGCAGGGTGGCCTTGCCCTCGTTGAAGTCGTCTCCGGCGTTCTTGCCCAGGGTCTCGGTCGCGCCGCCATAGTCCAGCGCG
This sequence comes from Brevundimonas sp. SS2672, assembly GCF_059579685.1. Lineage (NCBI taxonomy): Bacteria > Pseudomonadati > Pseudomonadota > Alphaproteobacteria > Caulobacterales > Caulobacteraceae > Brevundimonas > Brevundimonas sp. SS2672. Next base: position 1,617,655 of record NZ_CM184201.1, read on the forward strand.
TCGTCCGCCAGCTGGAAGGCGATGCCCAGGGCCATGCCGTAGTCCCGCAGGGCCGCAACCTGTTCGTCCGTCGCACCCGCGCCGACCGCGCCCGATTCGGCGGCCGCGGCGAACAGCTCGGCCGTCTTGGCGCGGATGATCTGCAGATAGGTGTCCAGGTCCAGGTTCAGGTCGTGGGCGCGCGTCAGCTGCAGCACCTCGCCCTCGGCGATCACGGCCGACGCTGTGGCCAGAATGCCCAGCGCGCGCAGGGAATCCGTCTCGACCATCAGTTCGAAGGCGCGCGCGAACAGGAAGTCGCCAACCAGCACCGACGAGGCCGCGCCCCAGATCAGGTGCGCCGCGACCTTGCCCCGGCGCATTTCCGAGCCGTCGACGATGTCGTCGTGCAGCAGGGTGGCGGTGTGGATGAACTCGACCGAGGCGGCCAGCTTCTTGGGGCCTTCGATGGGGCCGGTCTGCCCCACCGCTCGGGCGGCGGCCACGGTCAGCAGGGGGCGCAGACGTTTGCCCCCCGCCGACACCAGATGCTCCGCCAGCAAGGGGATCACCGGCACGTCGGACTGCATCCGCGCGATGATCAGGGCGTCGACCGCCGCCATGTCGTCCTTGGCCAGACGAACCAGGGCGTCCACATCGCCCTTGGGACGGGAGGCGACGGCGAGAGCTGCGTCCACGAAAATCTCTTTCAGCACAGGGGCGAAGGGGGAGATCTCGCCCGAAATTCACACGCATCCGCTTGCCCGGACGCGATGCGGCGCACAATGGTGGCGGCGCCATGACGGGTCAAGCCGAGTCATCCCTTACTGTCGCCGCAGAGGTGACCGAATCCGCTCTTCTGGGCGGCCGCGTCCGCTTGCGCCAACCCGCCAAGGGATATCGCGCGGGCATGGACGCCGCCTTGCTGGCCGCAGCGATCGAAGCCCGGCCCGGCGAACGGCTGATCGAGGCCGGCTGCGGCGCGGGCGCCGTGCTGATGCAGGTCGCCGCCCGGCGCCCCGACGTCCAACTGACCGGGCTGGAGCGCGACGCGGCCGCGGCCGCGCTGGCGCGGGAGAACGCCGGGCTGAACGGCGCCGAGGCGCGCACGACAATCGTGAACGGCGACGTGGCGCGCGGCTTTCGCGCCCTGGGCCTGCCGCCGTTCGACTGGGCGATCAGCAACCCGCCCTTCTTCGACGATCCCGCCGCCCTGCGCGCGCCCGCAGAAGACAAACTCGGCGCCTGGATGGCCGACGACGGCCTGACCGCCTGGGCCGGCTTCCTGCTGAAGGCTGTTCGCGAGGGAGGCCGCATCGTCATCATCCACCGCGCCGACCGCCTGGCCGACATATTGAGCCTGCTGTCGCCCAAGGCGGGATCGTTCGCCATCCGCCCGATCCAGCCCTACGCCGATCAGCCGGCCAAGCGCGTGCTGGTCCAGGCGATCAAGACCGGCAAGGCGCCGCTGCGCCTGCTGCCGCCCCTGATCCTGCATGACCGCGCCGGGGCCAAGCATAGTCAGCAAGCGGAGGCGATCCTGCGCGGCGAGGCTGATCTCGGCTTCTAGAACCGGCTTTCTCACCCTTCTCCCCTTGTGGGAGAAGGGCTATTGCACCCGCCATGCCCTTGCGATCCCTTTTCGCCACCCAGGTCTACGACGCCTCCCTCGCCTCTTCGCGCGGCTGGGCCGAACTGCATGAGGAATTGCTCGACCTCTGCCTGGTCATGGCCGAGGAGGACGAAGCCGGGATCGAATGGTGCCGGGCCAATCACTATCCGGGCTATACGTCCTACGGCTCGATCAACGACCTGCCGCAGCGGTTTCCAGAGTTCGCGGCGCTGAAACGCCTGTTGGACAAGCAGGCGGCGGCCTTCGCCAAGGCCCTGAATTTCGACCTGGCCAAGAAGCTTCAGCTCGACAATCTGTGGGTCAACGTCCTGATGCCCGGCGGCGGCCACACCGGCCATATCCACCCGCACGCGGTCCTGTCCGGCACGATCTATATTCACGTGCCCGACGGCGCCTCTTCCCTGAAGATCGAAGACCCGCGCCTCGCCATGATGATGGCCCGTCCCGGCCTGACCGCCGACGCCGGCGAGGCCGAACAGCCCTTCGTCTATCTGAAGCCCGCGCCCGGCACGGTGCTGATGTGGGAAAGCTGGCTGCGCCACGAGGTGCCCGCCAATCGCGCCGAGGAGCAGCGCATTTCCATCAGTTTCAACTACGCCTGACGTCCTCGCCCTTCCCTCGCCGCATTTGCCCCGAAACCTGCGCCAACGGCACAGCTTGGAGGGAATGGATGCGGGTTTTCAGCGCGGCGGCGGCGATCGCCATGTTCACGACAGGCGCCCTTCTTCTCGGCGCCTGCAGCGAGAAGGCCGACGCCGGGACACCGCTCTCCGAGCCAGGCGCCGCCGCCGAAGGCGCCCCCTATGTGCTGACCGGCACCCAGGTCTGGAGCGTGCCCGACCCCGTGTCCGGCCGGAACTATCAGGTCTTCGTCAGCCTGCCCGCCGGTTATGAAGCCAACCCCGGCCGCCGCTACCCGACCCTCTACGTCACCGACGCGGACTACGCCTTCCCCATCATCCGCCAGATCGCCCGTCGTGTGAATCTGGACGGGCCGGTCGTGGAGGAGTTCATCCTGGTCGGCCTGTCCTACGCCGAGGGCGACAAGGGCGCCGACAGCCGCCGCCGCGACTACACCCCGACTCCCAACGGCCCGCGCAGTTCAGGCGCCGCCGTGCATGGCGGCGGCGCGGCCTATCAGACCTATCTGAAGACCCAGGCCCTGCCTTTCATCGAGAAGACGTTCCGCGCCGATCCGTCGCGCCGCATGCTGCTGGGCCATTCCTACGGCGGCCTGCTGGGCGCGCAGATCCTGTTCAGCGACCCGGCGATGTTCCAGTCCTACGTCCTAGGCAGTCCGTCGCTCTGGTACGACAAAGGCTACATGATGGGGGTCGAGGCCGACTACGCCCGCAACCATCGCGATCTTCAGGCCCAGGTCTTCATGTATGTGGGCGGTCACGAGAAACCCGGCCCCACCCGCCGCAACAGCGAGGCCGACATGGTCGGCGACATGCAGACGTTGCAGCGGGATCTGGAATCGCGCGGCTATCCCGGCCTGAAGATCAGTTCCGTCGTTCTGGACGACGAGGATCACCTGACCGTCGCCCCGGTCGGCTTCACCCGCGCCCTGGAAGCCGTTCTTCCCGCTCGCTGAAGACCGCCATCGAAAAGCCGCGTCGGCGTCCGAAGATTTGCCCAAAGCCCTCGGGATCGCTACATCCCCCGGCAACTTCCCCATCCGCACTGAATCAAGGGCGCGACGCGACGCATGGCGCAGCAATATATCTTCCAGATGCAGGGCCTGACCAAGGCCTATCCCGGCGGCAAGAAGGTCTTCGAGAACATCTGGCTCAGCTTCTACAACGACGCCAAGATCGGCGTCGTCGGGGTCAACGGCTCGGGTAAGTCGACCCTGCTGAAGATCATGGCCGGCCTGGACCACGAGTTTCAGGGCGAGGCCCGCGCCGCCGACGGCGTCAAGCGCGGCTATCTGGAGCAGGAGCCGCAGCTCGACCCGAACCTGAACGTCCGCCAGAACGTCGAGGCCTGGTGCGAAGAGAAGCAGTGGGTCAACCGCTTCAACGAAGTCGCCAACGAACTGGGTGAAAACTACACCGACGAGCTGATGGAGGAGATGACCGCCCTCCAGGAGAAGATCGACGCCGGCGACGTCTGGGACATCGACAGCCGCATCGATCAGGCCATGGGCGCCCTGCGCTGCCCGCCCGACGACTGGGAAGTCACCAACCTGTCCGGCGGTGAAAAGCGCCGCGTGGCGCTGGCCCGCCTGCTGCTGTCGAAGCCCGACATGCTGCTGATGGACGAACCGACCAACCACCTGGACGCCGAGTCGGTGGCTTGGCTGCAGCACCACCTCGAGAACTTCCCCGGCTGCGTCATCCTGGTGACCCACGACCGCTACTTCCTGGATCAGGTGACCAAGTGGACGCTGGAGCTGGACCGCGGCAAGGGCCACCCGCACGAGGGCAATTACTCCTCGTGGCTGGAAGCCAAGACCAAGCGCGTCGTTCAGGAGCAGTCGGAATCCGAAGCCCGCCAGCGCGCCCTTACCCGCGAACTGGAATGGGTCCGCTCGGGCGCCAAGGCTCGTCAGGCCAAGTCCAAGGCCCGTCTGGCCGCCTATGAGAAGATGGTCGCCGAGCAGGAGAACTCCGCCAAGGCCCAAACCTTCGCCGCCATCCAAATCCCGCCCGGCCCCCGCCTGGGCAACGTCGTGCTGGAAGTGAGCGGCCTGAAGAAGTCCTATGGCGACAAGGTTCTGTTCGACGACCTGAACTTCAAGCTGCCGCCCAACGGCATCGTCGGCGTCATCGGCCCAAACGGCGCCGGCAAGTCGACCATGTTCAAGCTGATCACCGGCCAGGAACAGCCCGATGGCGGCACGATCAAGGTCGGCGAGACGGTCAAGCTGGCCTATGTCGACCAGTCGCGCGATGACCTGAAGCCGGACGACACCATCTGGCAGGCCATCTCGGGCGGCACCGACGTCATGATGGTCGGCAAGCGCGAGATCAACACCCGCGCCTATGTCGGCTCGTTCAACTTCAAGGGCGGCGACCAGCAGAAGAAGGTCGGCCAGCTGTCGGGCGGTGAGCGCAACCGCGTCCACCTGGCCAAGACCCTGGCCACCGGCGGCAACCTGATCCTGCTCGACGAACCGACCAACGACCTGGACATCGAAACCCTGCAGAACCTCGAAGAGGCGCTGGAAGAGTTCGCTGGCTGCGCCGTGGTCATCAGCCACGACCGCTGGTTCCTGGACCGTCTGGCCACCCACATCCTGGCCTTCGAAGGCGACGGCCATGTGGAATGGTTCGAGGGCAACTTCGAAGCCTATGAACAGGACAAGATGCGCCGCCTGGGCGCGGACAGCATCATTCCCAAGCGCATCCAGCACCAGAAGTTCGGTCGCTGATCCAGCAGACAGATTGACAAGCGGCCCTCCGAGCAATCGGGGGGCCGTTTTTCTATGCCCCCTCTCCCGCTCATCCCGGCGGACGCCGGGATCCAGTAAGAGCCCAAGACACCAGAGGGCCGAACGTCGCTCCTGTCGCCAAAACACTGGATCCCGGCGTCCGCCGGGATGAGCGGTGAATGAGAAGGCTGGCGCTCCGGCGAAAGCGGGATAGTCTGCGTTCATGACCCAGCATCCCGCCGTCCTGATCATGCAGCGGCATCTGGCCCCGCTGAGCGCTTTCCTGGAAAGCGCCTACGATGTCTATCGCTTCTGGGAAGGCCCTCCGGTCGAGGCGGCCGGAGACATCCGCGCCCTGATCGTCGCGGGCGAGTTCGAACTGGACAAGGCGCTGATCGAGCGCCTGCCCAATCTGTCGCTGATCGCCTGCTTCACGGCTGGATACGACGGCATCGACGTCGAGTGGTGCCGCTCGCGCGGCCTGCCCGTCACCCATGCGCCCGGCGTAAACCACGAAGACGTGGCCGACCACGCCATCGGCCTGATCCTGGCCGCACGCCGCCAGATCGCCGAGGGCGACCGCACCATCCGTGCGGGCGAATGGAGCCTATCCACACGCAGCATCACCACCTCACTGGGCGGTCAGCGACTGGGGATCGTCGGCCTGGGCCACATCGGCGAAGCGGTGGCGCGCCGCGCCGTGGTCATGCGCATGGATATCCGTTGGTGGGCGCCGCGCGCCAAGGAAGCCGCGTGGCCACGCGCCGACAGCCTGATCGAACTGGCGCGCGGTTCCGACATCCTCGTCGTCGCCTGCCGGGCGGACGAGAGCAACCGGGGACTGATTTCGGCCGAAGTGATCGAGGCGCTCGGGCCGTCGGGTCTGCTGGTCAACGTCGCGCGCGGGCAGCTGGTGGACGAGGATGCCCTCATCACCGCCCTGAAGGACGGCCGTCTGGGCGGCGGGGCCCTCGACGTCTTCGCCCAGGAACCGACCGAGGCCGCACGCTGGTCGGGGGTGCCCAACACCGTCCTGACGCCCCACACCGGCGGCGCCACGACCGAGGCGGTGCAGGGAATGCTGATGCTGCTTCTGCAGAATCTCTCCGCCCACTTCGCGGACGAGCCGCTGAAGACGCCTGTCGCAGACTGAAACTCTGCTCCTCGGGGCGGTCTCACCCCCTATTCCAGACGCAGAACGAACGATCCGTGCCTGCATTACGCGGATAGAAGACGCGCGCGACCAGATTTTGCTTGCATAAGCGCATAAGGATATCTTTATACGACCTATGACGCTGACCGCCGACCAGACTGTTGAAGCCCTGCGCGCCGCCGGCGAACCGACCCGCCTGCGCGTCCTGTCCCTGCTGGCTGCGGAAGAGCTGTCGGTGATGGAGCTGTCGCGCGTTCTGGACCAGAGCCAGCCGCGTGTCTCGCGCCATCTGAAGCTGATGGCCGACGCCGGTCTGATCGAGCGATTCCCCGACGGCGCGCGTGTCTTCTACCGCCTGTCGCACGACGCCCTGTCGCGGCGGCTGATCGACACCGTGCTGGACCTGCTGGACGACGGCGAGGGCGAGGCCGACCATCGCCGTCTGGACGAGGTGCGCAAGGAGCGCGCCATCGACGCCGCCCGCTACTTTGAACAGATCGCGCCTCAGTGGGACCAGATGCGCAGCCTCTATGTCTGCGAAAGCGCCGTCGAGGCGGCGGTTGAGCGCGCCGCCGGCTCCGGTCCGTTCGAGCGCGTGGTCGATCTGGGCACCGGTTCGGGCCGGATGCTGACCCTGTTCGGCAGGAAGGCGAAGATGTCGGTCGGCCTCGACCTGTCGCAGAACATGCTGAACATCGCCCGCGCCAACGTCTCCAAGGCCGGGCTGGACAAGGTCGAACTGCGCCACGGCGACATCTTCTCGACCCGCCTGCCTCACGAAAGCGCCGATCTGGTGATCGTGCATCAGGTGCTGCACTACCTAGCCGATCCCGCCGCCGCCGTGGCCGAGGCCGCGCGTCTGGTCATGCCGGGCGGCAAGCTGCTGATCGTCGATTTCGCACCCCACAATTTCGAGCACCTGCGCGAGGCGCATCAGCACCGCCGTCTGGGCTTCCCGGACGCCGAGATCCGCGAATGGCTGACCGAGGCGGGCCTGACGCCCTCGGTGCCCATCGCCCTGCCCCCCGACACCGAGGGCCTGACCGTTCACATCTGGACCGGCGAACGCGCCGCAAGCCCTGCCCGAAAGATTGCCTGATGGCCCCCTCCTCCGCATCCTCGCTGAATTGGCCGAAGCCCGCGCCCTGCTGTTGTCGCCGCTGGGCCCGGTCGCGCGCGCCGGTTCCAACCGCAGCAGCGTCAACGTCTCCTTCGAGTTCTTCCCGCCCAAGACGGACGCAGCCGAGGCCAATCTGTGGTCGGCGATCCGGCGGCTGGAGCCGCTGAACCCGGCCTTCGTCTCCGTCACCTACGGCGCGGGCGGCTCGACGCGCGAGCGGACCCACCGCACGGTCCAGCGCATCATCAGCGAGACCACCCTGCGTCCCGCGGCCCACCTGACCTGCGTCGAGGCCAGCCGCGCCGAGGTCGATGAGGTCATCGAGGGCTACAAGGCCATCGGCGTCGACCACATCGTCGCCCTGCGCGGCGACCCGCCGGGCTCCGCAGGCATCGGCGGCGCCTATACGCCGCGCGCCGACGGCTACGCCAACGCCACCGAACTGACCGCCGCCCTCAGCCGCATCGGCGGGTTCGAGGTCACGGTCGGCGCCTATCCGGAAAAGCACCCGGAAAGCCCTTCCATCGACCACGACATCGAGGTGCTGAAGGCCAAGGTGGACGCAGGCGCCACGCGCGCCGTGACGCAGTTCTTCTTCGACATCGAGGCCTTCCTGCGCTTCCGCGACCGGGTGCGGGCGGCGGGCGTGACCATTCCCCTGATCCCCGGCGTCATGCCGGTGTCCAACTTTGCGGGTCTGAAGCGGATGACGGCGGCGTGCGGCGCGGCCCTGCCCGACTGGCTGGCTAGCCACTTCGACGGGCTGGACGACGACCCGGAGACGCGCAAGCTGCTGGCCGCCTCCATCGCCGCCGAGACCTGCGCCCGCCTTCAGGAAGAGGGCTTTTCGGACTTCCACTTCTACACCCTGAACCGGGCCGAGCTGGTCTATGCGATCTGTCGGGTTCTGGGCGTGCGTGAAACCAAGGCTGTTGCGTAGATGACTTCCCCCTGACCCGCGCCCAACGCATCGCCGCCCTGCACGCGGCGGCGAAAGAGCGCATCCTGGTGCTGGACGGCAGTTGGGGCGTGATGATCCAGCGTCGCGAGCTGACGGAAGAAGATTTTCGCGGCGAGCGCTTCCGCCAGCACAACCACCCGCAAAAGGGCAACAATGATCTGTTGATCCTGACGCGGCCCGACATCATCGCCGACCTGCACGATGTCTATTACGCCGCCGGGGCCGACATTTCGGAGACGAACACCTTCTCCTCGACCACCATCGCCCAGGCGGATTACGGTCTGGAAGACGCGGTCTATGACCTGAACTATGAAGGCGCCCGCATCGCGCGCGAGGTCGCCGACTGCTGGACGGAAAAGGAGCCGCACAAGCCCCGCTTCGTCGCCGGTGCCATCGGTCCGACCAACCGCACCCTGTCGCTGAGCCCCGACGTCAACGACCCAGGCTATCGCGCCGTCACCTATGACGAGGTCTATGAGGCCTATAAGCAGCAGGCGCGCGCCCTGCACCACGGCGGCGTCGACCTCTTCCTGATCGAGACGGTGTTCGACACCCTGAACTGCAAGGCCGCGATCAAGGCGATCAAGGACCTGGAGGATGAGGGGCTGGAGCCCCTGCCCCTGTGGATCTCGGGCACCATCACCGACCGCTCGGGCCGCACCCTCAGCGGCCAGACGGCGGAAGCCTTCTGGAACTCGATCCGCCACGCCAAGCCGTTCGCCGTCGGCTTCAACTGCGCCCTGGGCGCCGAGCTGATGCGGCCGCACATCGCTGAACTGAGCCGTGTGGCTGACACCCTCGTCAGCGCCTATCCCAACGCGGGTCTGCCCAACGCCATGGGCCAGTATGACGAACAGCCGCACGAGACGGCCCACTTCCTCGAGGAATGGGCGCAGTCTGGTCTGGTCAACATCGTCGGCGGCTGCTGCGGCACCACCCCCGACCACATCCGCCACGTCGCCGAAGAGGTCGCGGGCGTGACCCCACGAGCCGTGCCGCAACGCCCTGTGGCCCTTCGCCTGTCGGGCCTGGAACCGTTCGAGTTGGTGTCGTGATGCGTCCCCACCCGCTCATCCCCGCGGAGGCGGGGACCCAGTACTTTGGCTGCATCCAGATCATTGACCGCTCGCGCGCGGCTCAAGCCTGGGTCCCCGCCTCCGCGGGGATGAGCGGAGAATTGCGTTGAGACCCGTCTTCATCAACGTCGGCGAGCGGACCAACGTCACTGGTTCAGCCAAGTTCAAGAAACTGATCATCGCAGGCGACTATCCCGCCGCCCTGTCGGTCGCGCGCCAGCAGGTCGAGGCGGGCGCCCAGGTCATCGACGTCAACATGGACGAAGGCCTGCTGGACGGCCCCGTCGCCATGCGCACCTTCCTGAACCTGATCGCGGCCGAGCCGGACATCGCCCGCGTGCCGGTCATGATCGACAGCTCCAAATGGGAGGTGATCGAGGCGGGCCTGAAGTGCGTTCAGGGCAAGCCGATCGTCAACTCGATCTCGATGAAGGAGGGCGAAGACGCCTTCCGCCACCACGCCGTCCAGTGCCTGCGCTACGGCGCCGCCGTGGTGGTCATGGCCTTCGACGAGGTGGGCCAGGCCGACACCGCCGCACGCAAGATCGAGATCTGCACCCGCGCCTATGACATCCTGGTCAACGAGGTCGGCTTCCCGCCCGAGGACATCATCTTCGACCCCAACATCTTCGCCATCGCGACGGGGATCGAGGAACACGACAACTACGCCGTCGACTTCATCGAGGCGGTCAAGGTTATCAAGGCCACCCTGCCCCACGCCCGCGTGTCGGGCGGGGTGTCGAACGTCTCGTTCAGCTTCCGCGGCAATGAGCCGGTGCGCCGGGCGATCCACAGCGTCTTCCTGTATCACGCCATCAACGCGGGTCTGGACATGGGCATCGTCAATGCCGGCGACCTGCCCGTCTATGACGACATCGACGCCGAACTGCGCGAAGCCGTCGAGGACGTGATCCTGAACCGGCCGCAGCGGACGAACGTGTCCAACACCGAGCGACTGGTGGACATGGCGCCCCGCTACAAAGGCGAAAAAGGCGCGGTCAAGGAAGTCGATCTGAGATGGCGCGACGCCCCGGTCGCCAAGCGCATCGAACACGCCCTGGTCCACGGCATCACCGACTACATCGTCGAGGACACCGAAGAGGCCCGTAAGGCGTCCGAACGTCCGCTGCACGTTATCGAAGGCCCCCTGATGGACGGGATGAACGTGGTCGGCGACCTGTTCGGCTCGGGCCGGATGTTCCTGCCTCAGGTGGTGAAGTCGGCCCGCGTCATGAAGCAGGCCGTGGCCCACCTGGAGCCCTTCATGGAGGCCGAAAAGGCCGGTCAGGAGCGGCAGGCGGCGGGCAAGATCCTGATGGCCACGGTCAAGGGCGACGTCCACGACATCGGCAAGAACATCGTCGGCGTCGTGCTTCAGTGCAACAACTACGAGGTGGTCGATCTGGGCGTCATGGTCCCGGCCGACCGAGATTCTGGACGCCGCCATCGAGCACAAGGTCGACATCATCGGCCTGTCGGGCCTGATCACGCCGTCGCTGGACGAAATGACCTTCGTCGCCGCCGAAATGGAGCGGCGCGGCTTCGACATCCCCCTGCTGATCGGGGGCGCCACAACCAGCCGCACCCATACGGCGGTGAAGATCGAACCGGCCTATCGCAAGGGCTCGACCACCTATGTCATCGACGCCAGCCGGGCCGTGGGCGTGGTCTCTGGCCTGCTGTCCCCGACCGACCGAGCCAAGAACGAGGCGGCCACCCGCGAGGAATACGTCCGCATCCGCGAGCAGTACGCCCGTGGGCAGGAGGTGAAGGCCCGCGCCACCCTCGAACAGGCCCGGGACAACCGCTGGCGGCCCGACGCGGGGCAAAGCCCTGCCCGGGCGCCGTCCTTCCTCGGCGTGCGTGCTTATGAAGCCTGGGACCTGCAAGATCTGGCCGACCACATCGACTGGACGCCCTTCTTCGCCAGCTGGGAGCTGATCGGGCGCTATCCGCTGATCCTTGAGGACGAGATCGTCGGCGAGGCGGCGCAGGACCTGTTCCGCGACGCGCAAGGAATGCTGAAGCGGATCGTCGCGGAGAAGTGGTTCACCGCCAAGGGGGTCGTCGGCTTCTGGCCCGCCAATGCGCGCGGCGACGACGTGGTGGTCTGGACCGACGAAACGCGCACGACCGAAGCCGCCCGCTTCCACGGCCTGCGCCAGCAGATCAAGAAGTCCAATGGCAAGCCGAACCTGTGCCTGTCCGACTTCGTGGCGGAAGACGGCGCCGACTATCTGGGCGCCTTCGCCGTCACCGCCGGGCACGGCGAGCTGGAAAAGGCCGCCGAGTTCAAGGCGGCGGGCGACGACTATTCCGCCATCATGGCCACGGCCCTGGCCGACCGTCTGGCCGAAGCCTTCGCCGAGCGGCTGCACAAGGAAGTCCGCACCCAGTTGTGGGGCTACGTCCCTGACGAACAGACCTCGGTGCAGGACCTGATCGAGGAGAAGTATCAGGGCATCCGCCCCGCGCCCGGCTATCCGGCCCAGCCCGACCACACGGAAAAGGCGACACTGTTCCGCCTGCTGGACGCCGGGATCAACGCCGGGATGAGCCTGACGGAATCCTTCGCCATGTCGCCCCCGGCCTCGGTCAGCGGCCTCTACTTCGGTCATCCGGGCAGCCACTATTTCGGCGTCGGCAAGATCGACCGCGATCAGGTCGAGGACTACGCGACCCGCAAGGGCTGGGACGTGCAGACGGCCGAGCGCTGGCTGGCGCCCATCCTCAACTACGATCCTCAGGCGGCGACGCGGGACGCGGCCTGATCGGCGGGAACCAGTCGCAGCCCTGAGCTTTGGCGCAGGCATGGCTTCCGGCATCCATTTCGGCCGCATCCCGGCCAACGCGGTCCATCTGTGCGTGGACATGCAAAGGCTGTTCGCCGAGGACACGGCGTGGCGCACGCCGTGGATGCCCCGCGTCCTGCCGGTGGTCGTGCGCCTGTGCGAGCGCAAGGCCGAGCGCACCTGCTTCACCCGCTTCATACCCGCTCGCTCGCCTGGCGACGGACGAGGGACCTGGCGGCGCTATTGGGAGCGATGGGCGTCGATCACGCTCGAGAACCTCGGCGAGGAGCGCGTCGAGCTGCTGCCCGAGCTTCAGGCATTCACCCCGCCCGCCAGGGTGCTGGACAAGGCGCACTATTCGCCCTGGCTCGACACCGGCCTGGCGACGGCCCTCATGACGGGCCAGGTCGACACCCTGGTGGTGACGGGGGCGGAAACAGACATGTGCGTGCTGGCGACCGTCCTGGGGGCCGTGGACCTTGGGTTCAGGGTGGTGGTGGTCTCCGACGCCCTGTGCAGTTCCTCGGATCAGTCGCACGACGCCCTGCTCGACCTCTACCACGACCGTTTCGGCCAGCAGATCGAAACGGCGGAGTGCGACGAGGTTCTGGAGGCCTGGGCCTAGGCGGCCTCATCCAGCAGTTTCGCCAGCCGGGCGTCGAACCGCCGGGCGTCCGGCCCCGGCAGCAGGTTCGCGATGCTCCCGGCTTCATACAGTTCGATCACGCGCGGATGGACATAGGAGGCCCGGCAGACCGTAGGCGTATTGCCCAGCAGACCCGCCACCGCCTTCATGCAGGTCGAGACATTGCGTCGGGCCTCAGCCTGGGAGGCGGGCGGCGCCATCTCGCAAAAGGCTCGCGCAGCCGAGACGGTGGCGGCCCAGGTGCGAAAATCCTTGGCGGAGAACTGCTCGCCCATGGCTTCGTGAATATAGGCGTTCACGTCGTCCGAACTGATCGCACACAGCGTCCCCTCGGCGTCGCGGTATTTGAACAGATGCTGGCCCGGAAGACCCTCCAGGCTGCGCAACACCCGCGCCAGGCGCCGATCGCTGACCTTCACCCGATGTTCCTTGCCGCTCTTGCCGCGAAACTCGAACGTCAGGACCGAGCCGTCGACCTCCAGGTGCCGCTTGCACAGGGTCGTTAGACCGAAACTGCGGTTCTGGCGGGCATAGGCGGCGTTGCCTATCCGGATCAGGGTGAGCTCCAGCAGACGCACTGCGGTGGCCAGCACCTTGTCCTTGCGCGGCCCCCGCAGCGACAGATCCTGTTCAACCCGATCATGCAGGCGCGGCAAGCGACTCGCGAAAGCCGGAAGGCGCGCGAACTTGTGCGAGGCGGCATGGGCCGTCCAATCGGGGTGATATCGGTATTGCTTGCGGCCTCGCGCATCGCGGCCGGTCGCCTGAATATGGCCCCTGGCGTCGGCGCAGATCCAAACTTCTTCCCAGGCGGGCGGGATGGCCAGGGCGCGGATGCGCTCCAGAACCTCTCTCGCGCGGATCAGGCGGCCGTTCGGCTCACGATAACAGAAACCGCGACCGCTCCGTCGCCGCGTCAAACCCGGTTGGTCGTCGCTGGACCAGGTCAGTCCCTCGGAACACGGCGCCTCGGTCGTCTTCATCAGCATCATCGCGGCCCTTGCCCGGTCTAGCGTCTAGGCAACGCCAGGGCTGGACTTCGGCTCCCTGAAGACGTCGTCAGCCGTCGGTCTGAGCCGCTCACCTCACCGCTTCGCCATGCGCCTGCTGTTCCGCACAGCCTTCGGCCAGGAAATCGAGCAGCATCCGCACCGACGGCAGCAGGCCTCGTCGTGAGGGGAAGACGGCGTGGACGATCCACTTCTTCGGCCGCCAATCCGGCAGCAGGTCGACCAGGCGCCCGTCATGCAGATCGCGCACCACCGCCACGGTCGGCAACAGGGCGACGCCCAGCCCCTGCACCGCCGCCTCATGCAGCATGTGCAGATCGTCGGTCACCAGACGCGGAGAATGGCGAACCGAGGCGGTCATGCCGTCCTTGTGGTGCAGGGACCAGACGTGGTCGCGGTGCGCCGGACCGAAATCCAGGCTGGGCCAGCCCGCTAGGTCGGCCGGGCCGGAAGGCGGCGCAAACCGCGTGATCAGATCGGGCGCAGCCACAAGGCGGTGCACGCTCTCGTCCAGCTTGCGCATAACCAGGTCCGTCATCTCCAGCGGCGGCTCGCGCACGCGGATGGCCAGGTCGAAACCCTCGCCGATGACGTCCACCCGGCGGCTGGTGCTGTGCAGATGCACCTCGACCTCGGGATAGACGGCCATGAAGCGCGCGATCAGCCCGCCCATCTGATAGGTCAGCAGCCCCGGCACGCAGGCGACGCGAATGACGCCGCGCGGCTGGGCCGCGACATTGTCGATCACGGCCTGGGCCGCCTCGGCCTCGACCAGCATGGCCAGACAGTGGCGGTAATATTCCTGACCGACCTCCGTAACCGAGAATTTGCGGGACGATCGCTGGATCAGGCGCGTGCCCAGTTGGTCCTCCAGAAAGGCGATACGTCGACTGAGCTTGGACTTCTGCATGCCCAGCGCTCGCGCGGCGGGCGCGAAGCCGCCGTGATCCACCACCTGGACGAAGTAATAGAGGTCGTTGAGGTCTCTCATCGTCCTATTGATAGGACGCAGCGAGGCGATTTCGCAATCTGCACAGGCCGGCGTTCCAGGGCCATAAAGTCTTCAACGCGATCGGCCCTGCCTCCAGCGGCCGATCCAACGAATGGAGACTAGACCATGAAGAAGGTTCTGGGCCGTTACGGCAACGACCGCGGCCACTGGGTCGGCGACGGCTTCCCTGTCCGTTCGCTGTTTTCCTACAACGCCGTCGGCAAGCAGGTCAGCCCCTTCCTGCTGCTCGACTACGCCGGTCCGTACAACTTCGAGCCGACGACCGAGCGGCGCGGCGTGGGCCAGCATCCGCACCGCGGCTTCGAGACCGTGACCATCGTCTATGACGGCGAGGTCGAGCATCGCGACTCGACCGGCCGGGGCGGCGTCATCGGTCCCGGCGACGTCCAGTGGATGACGGCGGGCGGCGGCATCCTGCACGAGGAGTTCCACTCCCCGGCCTTCTCACGCACCGGCGGCCCGTTCCGCATGGTTCAGCTGTGGGTCAACCTGCCCGCCAAGGACAAGATGACCCGTCCCGGCTACCAGTCGATCCTGAACGCCGACATTCCGACCGTTTCCCTGCCGGATGACGCAGGCACGGCCCGGATCATCGCCGGCGCGATGGACGGCTCGAAAGGCCCGGCCAGCACCTTCACGCCCATCAATGTGTGGGACGTGCGGTTGAACCGGGACGCCGAGACGACGCTGGACCTGCCCGAAGGCCATACAGCCATGGTGGTGGTTCTGTCAGGCCATGTCACCGTCAACGGCGACCAGCCGGCCGGCGCCGCCGAAGCCCTGCTGCTGGACCGTCAGGGCGACAGCGTGACCCTGAACGCCGATGCGGACACGACCCTGCTGATCCTGACCGGAGAGCCCATCGACGAGCCCATCGTCGGCTACGGCCCGTTCGTGATGAACAGCGAGGACGAGATCCGCACCGCCATCACGGACTTCAACAGCGGCCGCTTCGGCGACATTCCGGCCGCCTGATCCCCCTCACAGAAACGTAAGGCCCGGTCTTCGGACCGGGCCGCAACCCCCGCCCCGAACGGACATTTGTCCGAGCGCGGCCCCCTGCCTGAAAGGAAAGACCCATGTCCTCTTCCGCCCTGCCCGCCAACTTCAACGGTCAGCGTCCGGTCATCGACCCGAACGACGCCGTCATGCTGCTGATCGACCATCAGAGCGGCCTGTTCCAGACCGTGGCCGACATGCCGATGACCACCCTGCGCCGTCACGCCGCCGCCCTGGCCTCGATGGCCACCCTGGCCAAGCTGCCGGTCATCACCACCGCTTCGGTGCCGCAGGGCCCGAACGGTCCGCTGATCCCGGAAATCCACGCCAACGCCCCCCACGCCCAGTATGTGGCGCGCAAGGGCGAGATCAACGCCTGGGACAACCCCGACTTCGTCGCCGCCGTGAAGGCGACGGGCCGCAAGACCCTGATCATCGCCGGGACCATCACCAGCGTCTGCATGGCCTTCCCCGCCATCAGCGCCGCCTATGAAGGCTACAAGGTCTTCGTGGTGGTCGACGCCTCGGGCACCTATTCCAAGATGGCCCAGGAAATCACCCTGGCCCGCGTGGTCCAGGCCGGCGTCGTGCCGATGGACATGGCGGCCGTCGCCTCGGAACTGCAGAAGACCTGGCGCCGTGAAGACGCCGCCCAATGGGCCGAGGTCTACACCCAGATCTTCCCGCCCTACCAACTGCTGATCGAAAGCTACGGCAAGGCTCAGCAGGTCGCCACCGATCACGAGATGCTCGACTCGCAACGCGACTGACCCATGCGCGTCGGCTTCGCCTCGCCCCCTCCGACGGGGCGGAGCCCGGCGTCATGCGCGCGCCTCGCCCCAGGCGCATTCTCCCGGAAAGGAACCACCCAATGGCCAGCGAACCGATCCGCGATCCGAAGTCGGATCACCTTCTGACCCCCGAAAACTCGGCCTTCGTCATCATCGACTATCAGCCGGTCCAGGTGAACTCCATCGCCTCGATGGACCGCCAACTGCTGGTGAACAACATCGTCGGCACGGCCAAGGCCGCCGTCGCCTACGGCCTGCCTATCGTCCACTCGACCGTCAACGTCGAGACAGGGTTGAACAAGCCGCCGATCGGTCAACTGCGTAAGGTCCTGAAAGACTACCCGACCTATGACCGCACCACGATCAACTCCTGGGAAGACGTGGAATTCCGCAAGGCGGTCGAGGCGACCGGCCGCAAGAAGCTGATCATGACGGCCCTGTGGACCGAGGCCTGCCTGACCTTCCCTGCTCTGGACGCCCTGCGTGAGGGATATGAGGTCTATGTCGTGGCCGACGCCGTCGGCGGCACCTCGGTCGCCGCCCACGAAATGGGTCTGCGCCGCATCGAACAGGCCGGCGGAAAGATGATTTCCGTGCCTCAGCTCTTCTGCGAGCTGCAGCGTGACTGGAAACGGTCGGAAACCGTCCCCGCCTTCATGAACCTGTTCATCGAAACCGGCGGCACGGCCGGAATCCAATTCTCCTACGACAAGGAGGACTGACCTTTCGGGCGATCCGGGCCATAGTGCGCGGGTCGCCCCCGTGCGTCGTTGCAGCGTTTCTTACTCCAGGAAAATCAATATGATCGAACTCGTCATCGACCAGCGCCGCAAGGATCTCGGCGGCTTTGAGGTCGGCCGCGTCCTGCCTTTCGCCAAGCGCCGCATGGTCGGCCCCTTCGCCTTCTTCGACCACATGGGGCCGGTCGACATGCCGGCGGGCCTGCCCAAGACGGTCGACGTGCGTCCCCACCCGCACATCGGCATCTCGACCCTGACCTATCTGTTCGAGGGCGAGATCACGCACCGCGACAGCCTGGGCGTGCAGCAGGACATCCGGCCCGCCGAGGTCAACTGGATGACCGCAGGCAGCGGCGTGACCCACTCGGAGCGTTTCGAACGCGCTCGCCGCGAAGGCGCGCGTCTGGAAGGCATCCAGGCCTGGGTCGCCCTGCCCAATGGTCAGGAAGAGATCGACCCGTCCTTCCAGCATGTCGTCCCCGGCGATCTGCCGACCTGGGTCGAGGGCGGGGTCAAGGGGCGCCTGGTCGCGGGCGAAACCATGGGCATGAAGGCCGGAGTCAGCACCTTCTCGCCGCTGCACTACCTGCACCTGGAGCTTGAGCCCGGCGCCCGCTTCCAGACTCCGACCGATCATTCGGAAAGCGCCGTCTATGTCGTCCAGGGCCTGGTCGAGATCGACGACGGCAAGCCCCTGGGTCACGGCCAGATGGCGGTCCTCTCCTCGGGCGCGCCGTCCGTGATCCATGCCCTGCAGCCGACCACCGTCATGGTGCTGGGCGGCGAGCCGGTGGGCGAGCGCTTCATCGAGTGGAACTTCGTCTCGTCCTCCAGGGAGCGCATCGAGCAGGCCAAGGCCGACTGGCGCGCGGGCCGCATCAAGCTGCCCGACATGGATGATCAGGAATTCATCCCCCTGCCTCCCGATCCGACGCCGCCCGCGCCGCCCATGTCCTGACCGGGGACCGGGCGCCAGGGACAAGGCCAAGGCCGACGCAGGCGATCCTGCGTCGGCCTTTTTCCTAGGCGGCGGCCGGCGCTGCAGGCGGCTCGTCGGCGTCGGCATCCTCTTCCCCGCGCGACACCACCGCCGCGACGACCAGGTCGCCGGTGACGTTCAGCGACGTCCGGCACATGTCCAGGAAGCGATCGACGCCCAGGATCAGGCCGATCCCTTCCGGCGGCACCCCCACCATGGCCAAGATCATGGCGATGACCGGCAGGGAGCCCGCAGGCACGCCCGCAGTGCCCACTCCGCCCAGAATGCACACCAGCATGACGATCACCTGCTGGCCCAGGGTCAGGTCGACTCCGAAGAACTGGGCCAGGAACAGCACCGTCACCCCCTCGAACAGGGCGGTGCCGTTCTGGTTGGCGGTGGCGCCGACGGTCAGGACGAAACGAGCGATCTTGCGCGGCAGACCCAGTTCCTGTTCGGCGACGCGCAGGGACACCGGCAGGCTGGCGTTCGAGGAGGCGGTGGAGAAGGACACCACCATGGCCTCGCGGATGTCGCGGAAGAACTTCAGCGGCGACATGCCGCCGAACAGCCAGATCACCAGCGGATAGACCACGAACATATGGATCGCCATGGCGCCCACGGCCACGGCCACGAAGGCGCCCAGACGGATCAGCAACTCCCAGCCGAACAGGGCCGCCAGGTTGAACATCAGGCAGGCGATGGCGATGGGCGCGATGCGGATGACGAGGTTGATGAGCTTCATCATCACCTCGAACAGACCCTCGATGGTCTGCTGCAGCCGGTCGGTGGCGGGGCTCTTGGTCATGACCAGGCCGACGCCGAAGAACAGGGCGAAGACCATCACCGGCAGGATCTGGTTCTCGGCCGCCGCCGTGAAGACGTTCGACGGAATCAGGTCCAGGAAGAAGTCGCCCGCCTGCACCGAGGTCGGCGCGCTGCCGACGATGGATGCGGCGCCCGCACGCCCCTGATCCAGCAGCTGTTGCGCCAGGGCCGGATCAACCCCGTCGCCCGGACGGAAGACATTGACCATCACCATGCCGATCAGCACGGCCACGGCCGAAATGAAGACGGTGAAGCCCAGGCTCTTGGACCCCGCACGACCGAGGGCCTTCAGGTCGCCCATCTCGGCCACCCCGATGAGGAGGGCCGAGAACAGCAGGGGCAGGACCAGCATGAACAGCAGGCGCAGGAAGATCTGTCCCGCCGGGCCCGTGATGTTGGAGGTCAGCCACTGCACCCAACCGACGTCGCCCCCGACGGTCAGATTGACGATGAGGCCGCCTGTGAGACCGACCAGAAACCCGATCAGCATCAACACATGAAGCGGCAGTCCGCGCTTGGCCGTGGTCTCCATCCGGTCCCTTCCCTATTCCCTCATCCCCTTGGACTAACGGACAGGAAGGCCATAGATCAACCCGCCGGGTCGCGATGACCATTGAGCATTCAGCCCGCGCTCCAGATCAAGCGACGACTGAGAGCCCAGATTCCGACTGAATATCTCACCGTAGTTTCCAGCTGCGGAAACCGCGTCTTTCGCCCATGTTCTCGATAGATCAAGGCTGGGTCCGAAGTCACCTTCGTCGCCCAGAAGGCGACGCACTCTGGGGTCAGCGGAATTCTTGCCCAGGTCTGCGACATTTGCGCGCGTCACGCCCAATTCCTCAGCCAGAATCAGGGCGTTGAGCGTCCAGCGGATCACCGCTGTCCAGCGATCGTCGCCGCTGCGCACCACAGGGCCCAGAGGCTCCTTGGAGATGACGTCGGGCAGGATGACGTGCTGCTGCGGGTTCGGCAGGGTCGTGCGGGCCGCCGCCAGGGCCGAGATGTCGGCGGTGAAGGCGTCGCATTCCTCTCGCGCATAGGCCTGACGCGCCTCGCCCTCGGTCGCCACCACGACGGGTCGATATTCGATGCCCCGGCGACGGAAATAGTCCTCGACGTTCAGTTCGGTGGTCGAGCCCGACTGCACGCAGATGCGCGCGCCGTTCAGTTCGGCCGCGCTGCTCAGATTGAGCGAGCGCCGCACCATGAAGCCCTGGCCGTCATAATAGTTGATCCCGGCGAAGCTGAGTTGCGCCCCCGTATCCCGGCTCATGGTCCAGGAGGTGTTGCGCCACAGCACGTCCACCCGCCCGTCCCGCAGGGCGTCGAAGCGCTGCTCCGTCGTCAGCGGCACGAAGCGCACGGCGTCCGGATCGCCGAAGATAGCCGCCGCCGTCGCCCGGCAGAAGTCGACGTCGAACCCCCGCCAGGCGCCTCTGTTGTCCGTATAGGCGAAGCCGACCAGTCCCTCGTGCACGCCGCAGTTCAAACGCCCGCGCTGACGCACGGCCGCCAGGGTCGGGCTGGGCTCCGCCTCGCCGGCGGCGACCGGCGCCTGGCGGGACGGTTCGCGCGACTCGGGCGCCTGTGGTTCAGCCGTCCTCTGACAGGCTCCTGTCGCCAGGAGCGCCGCCACGCCCGCCGCCGCCGCTCCGCCTCGCCATTTCCGCATCCGTTCCGCCGCTCCGTCTTGCACCCCTGAACAGTTTAGAGCCCTCTAGGCGCCGAACCGCAACCCGCCGGAGCCGCCATGCCGCCCATTTCCGACCGAACCCGGCTGATCGCCGGCGCCACCCGGCGCGGCCAGGGCCGCCGCCCGGTCAATCCACCGCTCGAACGCGCCTCGACCATGCTGAGCGACGACCCGGCCCGAATGCAGGATGGTTCGGACGGCCCCGTCTATGGCCTGGACGGCACGAGCGCCGCGCGCGAACTGCGCGCCCTGCTGGCCCAGATGGAGGGGGGCGCCGACGCCTTCCTGGTCCCCTCGGGCCTGGCCGCCGTGACCGTGCCCCTGGTCGCCCTGCTCCGGCCTGGCGACGAGGTGCTGACCACAGACGCCGTCTACGGCCCGACGCGCCGGTTCCTGACGCGCCATCTCGCCGCGCGCGGCATCAGCGCGCGCTTCCACCCCGCCGACGCCTCGATCGAGACCGTCCAGGCCGCCCTGACGCCCCGTACGCGGCTTGTGCTGATCGAGGCGCCCGCCTCCCTGACCTTCGAGATGACGGACGTTCCCGCGCTGGCCGCCGCCTGTCGCGAGCGCGGCGTCCTGACCGTCATGGACAACACCTGGGCGGCCGGGCTGGCCTTCCGCCCTCTGGCGCACGGCGTCGACGTCAGCGTCCAGGCCCTGACCAAATACGTCGGCGGCCATTCCGACCTGCTGATGGGCGGCGTCGCGGCGAGCGCGCCCGAGATCGTTCGCGCCATCGCCCACGCCATCGAAGACATGGGCTGGCACGTGTCGCCGGATGACGCCTGGCTGGCGCTGCGGGGCGTCCGCACCCTGCCCTTGCGCTATGAAGCCCAGGCCCGCTCGGCTCTGGAGATCGCCCGATGGCTGAAGGCGCGGCCAGAGGTCGCCGACGTCCTTTATCCGCCCCTGGCCGGCTCGATCGGCCATGACCTGTGGCG
Organism: Brevundimonas sp. SS2672; assembly: GCF_059579685.1. Taxonomy (NCBI): domain Bacteria; kingdom Pseudomonadati; phylum Pseudomonadota; class Alphaproteobacteria; order Caulobacterales; family Caulobacteraceae; genus Brevundimonas; species Brevundimonas sp. SS2672. The sequence goes on from NZ_CM184201.1 coordinate 1,639,390, forward strand.
ACGCGATTTCGAGGGCGCCGCCTCCTTGATGGGCGTGATCATGAAGGGCGGCGACACGGCGGCCGCCCACGCCTTCATGCGCGCGCTCAGCCTGTTCGGCATGGGCTATTCCTGGGGCGGATTCGAAAGCCTGATCACCTTTGAGACCCCGCAACTAGTCTATCGCGAACACGCGCCCGACCTGCCCGGCCAGTTGCTGCGCCTGCATATCGGATTGGAAGACCCCGCCGACCTGGTCGCCGATCTCGAGAAGGGTCTGGAGGCGTGGCGCGCCCTGCAGGACTCGAACCTGCAACCGTCCGCTTAGAAGGCGGGTGCTCTATCCGGTTGAGCTAAGGGCGCCGGAGGCCGCAGTCGGACTCAGTGGGTCCAGGACTGCTTGCGGTTGGTGGCGAAGTTGTCGGCGTAGGCCTTGATGATGACCGGCGCCTCATTCGGCTCATGCAGGCGGAAGGGGATGCCGTGGCGTTCGGCGTACTCGATCGCCTCTTCCCTGGTGTCGAAGGACAGGCGGACCTGGCCGTTCATGTCGGTCGAGCTGGTCCAGCCCATCAGCGGATCGATCGTGCGGGCCGAAGCCGGCTCGAACTCCAGACGCCAGTCGCGCGTCTTGGCCTTGCCGGACTGCATCGCGGTCTTGGCCGGGCGGTAGATGCGAGCGAGCATGGACGGAATCCTTCGGACGGGGAACTCGCCGGGTGCATACCCCGCCGCCGCCGCCCGGTCCAGACGCCGAAAGCCTTCTCAGGCCGCCAAAGGTCAGGCCGCCAGAGACGATGAGCCGGCGTCGATCCAGCGCCGCGCGGCGCGCTGGGCTTCCGCGATCTCGTCGTGCTCCATCTCCTGACTGAGGTCGCGGCGGTATCCCCTCGCCTCGAGCGACCCCTTCATGGCCGCCAGGTTGAAGATCATGTGAGCCGACACCCGGTCGATGGGGCATCCATCCAGGCCGGCCGAATAGGCCAGGCCCAACCGGAACAGGGCATCGCCGTCCATGTCCGGCGTCGGCAACGGCAAGGCCGTGCGGTCCGTCGGTTCGTGCGCCGTTTCGTGGGCGTTCATCGCTTGGTCCCTCCTGAGCAGCACCTTCTGCGCCGCCCTCGGAAACGCATTCAAATACCGGCGGTTTGAAATTAGCGTTAACGCGCCTTCCTCCCGCGCGCGGCGCGATGCGCAAGCTGAAAGCGCGGTTCAGGCGCCATTCATTCGCGGACGCCGAAGTTGGGCTTCAGACAGGGTTTCGCCGCTTCGAATGGAGTTGAATATGAACCGCCTCACCAAGGCCGCCGTCATCGCCCTGGCGCTGGCGACCACGGCCGCTCCCATGATGGCGCAGGCCCAGGATCGACACGATCGCCGTGAATGGCGTCAGGATCGCCGTGACGATCGCCGCGAATGGCGCCAGGACCGTCGGGATGACCGGCGTGAATTGCGTCAGGACCGCCGCCACGACCGTCGCGACTGGCGCCAGGACCAACGCCGCCATGACCGCTGGAGTCGCGACAATCGCGACTGGTGGCGCGGGCGGCCGGAATTCCGCGACTATCGCGGCGCCCGGAACGGCTACTGGTACGCCCCCGGCCATGGCTATTATCGGGTCGAGCCGCGCTACTACGGCTATCGCTGGCGCACGGGCGGCTACCTGCCGTCGGCCTATCGCAACTACTACGTCAGCGACCCCTACTTCTATGGCCTGCGCCCCGCGCCGCGCGGTTATCGCTATGTCCACGCCGGCAACGACATCCTGATGATCGCGGTCGCGACCGGCCTGATCGCCAGTGTGATGAACAACGTCTATTAAGGCAGCGCCTGCTGTCTTTTCCGCCCCGCAAGATCCTGTCTTGCGGGGATTTTTCATGACAATGCTCTGTGATCGACGTTCAGCCGCAGTTCATGGGCCCTCGTGCATTTTCCTCCCAAGCCGCCCAATCTGGGCGTGCGAGGACTTTGACCATGAAACGTTCCCTTCTCATGTTCGCGGCGGTCTCCGCCTTCCTCGTGCCCGCCGCAGCACCTCTGTCCGTCCTGGCCCAGGACCGGCCCGAGCACCGTGCTCAAACGCGCGGAGACAGCCCGCGCCGCGCCGAACGTCGCGCCGCGCCGCAACGTGAACGCGGCGACATGGCCGTGCGCCCGCGCGAGCGCCAGGAAGCGCCCCGCCAGAATTCGCCTCGCCCGCAATCACGCCCCGATCAAACGCGGCCTCAAGCACGGCCGGACGGCCAACGGCCTCAACGCCCTGACGGTCAACGCCCGACGGGTCAGCGTCCCGACTCATCAAGGCCGGATCGTCCGTCTCGTCCGGAAGCGCAACGTCCCAACCGCCCAGATCGACCGGACCGGCCTAATCGCCCCGACTGGAATCGACCCAACCAACCGGATCGGCCGGGACGCCCCGACCGCCCGAACCGGCCCAACCGTCCCGACCAGTCGAGACCGGATCGTCCTGATCGTCCCGGCGCCAACCGACCGGACCGCCCCGACTGGAATCGTCCGAGCCGACCGGACGCCAATCGACCGAACCGGCCGGATTGGAACCGTCCCGGCCGTCCCGACGCCAATCGGCCCAATCGGCCGAACCGCCCCGGCTGGAACGGAAATCGGGATCGCGACTATCGCGAATTCCACAACCGCTGGAACCGCGACCAGTGGCGCCGGGACTGGGATCGCCGCCATCGCAGCGACTGGTGGCGTCATGACCAACGCTTCCGGGGCTGGAGCGGCGTACGCATCGGCTTCTATTTCGCCCCCGGCTACGGCTACTACAGCGTGCCGCGCAGCTATTGGAACCGGCAGTATTACGTCGGCCAGTACCTGCCGGACATCTTCTGGCGCTATCAGGTGAACGACTGGCGCACCTACGGCCTGGGCTATCCGCCTCCGGGCACGCGGTGGGTCTATGTCGACAACGCGATCTATCTGATCGACGACTACAACGGCTACATCATCGAAGTCGTCCGCGACGCCTGGCGCTGGTAGCGCAAAACAGGAAGGCCCCGGAGAGCGATCTCCGGGGCTTTTTAACGGGCTGCGGTCAGAAAGGCTTCGCCTACTCGACCCGACGCACTCCCCTGTCGCTCAAGCAGCGAGCGACCGCGTCGCGAGCGTTAGCGACCAGCCGGGGGTTTGGGGGCTGCAGCCCCCAAGCATCAAAGCCCCAGCTTTGATTTAAGGATGTCGTTCACCGCAGCCGGGTTGGCCTTGCCGCCGGTGGCCTTCATGACCTGGCCGACGAACCAGCCGATGGCCTGGGGCTTCTCGGCGACGGCGGCGGCCTTGTCGGGATTGGCGGCGATGATCTCGTCCACCGCCTTCTCGATGGCGCCGGTGTCCGTGACCTGCTTCAGGCCGTGCTTCTCGACCACCTCGGCGGGCGAGCCTTCGCCGTTCCAGACGTAGTCGAAGACTTCCTTGGCGATCTTGGACGAGATGACGTTCGTCTCGATCAGTTCGACCAGCTGGGCCACATGGGCGGCGGGCAGCGGGTTGTCGCTGAAGTCCTTGCTGTCCGCAGCCAGCCGGGCGGAGACCTCGTTCGTCACCCAGTTGGACACCAGCTTGGCGTCGCGACCTTTCGCGGCGGCCTCGAAATAGTCGGCCTTGGCCTGTTCCGAGATTAGCACGCCCGCGTCGTATTGCGACAGGCCGTACTCGCTCATGAAGCGGCGACGCTTGTCGTCCGGCAGTTCCGGCAGGCTGGCCTTGATCTCGTCGATCCAGGCCTGTTCCAGCACCAGCGGCAGCAGGTCGGGGTCGGGGAAGTAGCGATAGTCCTGCGCCTCTTCCTTGGAGCGCATGGAGCGGGTCTCGCCCTTCACCGCGTCGAACAGACGGGTCTCCTGCGTGATCGAACCGCCGTCTTCGAGGATCTCGATCTGGCGGCGCGCCTCATACTGGATCGCCTGAGAAATGAAGCGGAAGCTGTTGACGTTCTTGATCTCGCAGCGCGTCCCCAGGAAGCTGAAGTCGCCCGTTTCCTTGAACTTGCCGTAGTTCCCGGCGCGGCAGACCGACACGTTCACGTCGGCGCGCAGATTGCCCTTCTCCATGTCGCCGTCGCAGGTGCCAAGGTAGATCAGGATGGTCCGGATCTTCTTGACGTAGGCGACCGCCTCTTCCGGCGTGCGGATGTCGGGGCGCGAGACGATCTCCATCAGCGCCGTGCCCGCACGGTTCAGGTCGACGTAGGACTCGGTCGGCGACAGGTCGTGGATCAGCTTGCCCGCGTCCTGTTCCAGGTGCAGGCGCTCGATGCCGACGTTGAAGAAGCTGCCGTCTTCGGCCTCCACCTCGACCACGCCCTCGCCCACGATGGGGTGATACAACTGGCTGATTTGATAGCCGGTCGGCAGGTCGGGATAGAAGTAGTTCTTGCGGTCGAACTGGCTCTTCAGATTGATCTGGGCGCGCAGGCCCAGACCCGACTTCACCGCCTGCTCGACGCAGTATTTGTTCAGGGTCGGCAGCATGCCGGGGAAGCCTGCGTCGACCAGCGACACCTGCTCGTTCGGCCCGGCGCCGAAGCCGACCGCCGCGCCCGAGAACAGCTTGGCGTTCGAAGCGACCTGGGCGTGGATCTCCAGACCCATGACGATTTCCCAAGCGCCCGTGCGGCCCTGGATCAGTTTGGAGTTCTCAGTCATGCTCACCACCAACGGTCCGGCTTGGCGACGAAGCCCGCCGCGTCTTCGAGGGCGCCCGCGACCTGGAAGACGGTCGCTTCATCCAGGGCCTTGCCGATGACCTGCAGGCCCAGCGGCAAGCCGTCGGCGCTGAGGCCGGCGGGGACCGAGATGCCCGGCAGACCGGCCAGATTGGTCGTCACCGTGAAGACGTCGTTCAGATACATAGTCAGGGGGTCGATCTGCTTGTCGCCGATGGCGAAGGCGGCCGACGGCGTGGACGGCGTCAGGATGGCATCCACCTGACCCCAGACATTATCGAAGTCCTGGGCGATGCGGCGACGCACCTTCAGCGCCTTGACGTAGTAAGCGTCGTAGAAACCCGCCGACAGCACATAGGCGCCGATAGTCAGGCGGCGTTGAACCTCCTTGCCGAAGCCCTCGGCGCGCGAGGTCGCATAGAGATCGTCCAGCGAGGTGAACTCTTCGGCGCGGTGGCCGAAGCGCATGCCGTCATAGCGCGCCAGGTTCGACGACGCCTCGGCCGGGGCCACGATGTAATAGGTCGGCAGGGCGTATTTGGTGTGCGGCAGGCTGATCTCGACGATCTCGCAACCGGCGGCCTTCAGCCACTCGACGCCCTGCTCCCACAGCTTCTGGATCTCGGCGGGCATGCCGTCGAGGACGTATTCCTTGGGCACGCCGATGCGCAGCCCCTTGACCGACTGGCCGACCGACTGGGTCCAGTCGGGGGTCGGGATGTCGAGGCTGGTCGAATCCTTGGCGTCGAACGAGCACATGGAGTTCAGCAGCAGGGCCGAATCCTTGACCGTCTTGGCGATCGGCCCGGCCTGATCCAGCGAGCTGGCGAAGGCGACCATGCCGTAACGGCTGGCGCGGCCGTAGGTCGGCTTGATGCCCACGGTGCCGGTGAAGGCGGCGGGCTGGCGGATCGAGCCGCCGGTGTCGGACGCGGTGGCGGCCAGGCACAGATCCGCCGCCACGGCCGAGGCCGAACCGCCGGACGAGCCGCCCGGCGTCAGGTCGGCGTTCGAGCCCTTGGACTTCCACGGGTTCTTCACCGGACCGAAGGCCGAGGTCTCGTTGGACGAGCCCATGGCGAACTCGTCCATGTTCAGCTTGCCCAGCATGACCGCCCCGTCGCGCCACAGATTGGCGGTGACGGTCGATTCATACGGCGGGACGAAGCCGCGCAGCATGTTGGAGCCGGCCGTCGTCTGCACGCCCTCGGTGCAGAACAGATCCTTGATGCCTAGCGGCGCGCCTTCCAGCACCCCGCCCTCGCCCTTGGCCAGACGAGCGTCGGACGCGCGCGCCTGTTCCAGCGCCTTGTCCGCCGTCACCTCGACATAGGCGTTCAGCGTCGGGTTCGAGGCCTCGATGTTGGTCAGGAAAGCCTGGGTCAGTTCTTCGGACGAGAAGGTCTTGGCCTTCAGGCCGTCGACGGCGTCGGCCAGCGTCAGCTTGGTCAGATCGGTCATGACTTACTCCACGACCTTAGGCACGACGAAGAAACCGTCGGCGGACTTGGGCGCGTTGGACAGGACGTCGGCGACCTTGTCGCCGTCCGTCACCACGTCGTCGCGCAGACGCAGCGGCTGGGACACGTTGGAGGTCATCGGTTCGACGCCCTGCACGTCCACCTCGTCCAGCTGTTCGATCCACTTCAGGATGCCGTTCAGCTCCTGGGCCAGGGGCTCCAGACGGTCCTCGGGGGTCTTGATGCGGGCGAGATGCGCAACCTTGCGCACCGTCGCGGCGTCGATGGCCATGCGGCCCTCCAAAGCATGAGAGTCTAAGGGGTCGGGATTAGCGTCTCGACGCCGCTTCGACAAGGATTTGGGTGCAGGCGCGAAATGAGCCTGGCCGTTGCGGCCAAACGCCCCCTTTTGACGGCTGCAACGGCGCCTAAGTATGAGAGGCGGATCGAAGGAGATGCGACCATGAAGATCACCGGCCCTCAAGTCCGCGCCGCCCGCGCCCTGGTGCAATGGCCGCGCGATCATGTGGCCCGCCTGTCCGGCCTGACGGTCGATGTCCTCGCAGACTTCGAGCGCGAGAACGTCGATCCCGGCGACGAGGCCCGCAGCCGCCTTCAAGCCGCGCTGGAGGAAGGCGGCGCCGTCTTCCTGCACGAGACCGACGGCGGTCTGGGCGTGCGGCTGAAGTTCACGCGCAAGGAAGTGCGCTCGATCCGCAGCATGGAGAACGAAGGCGGGCCGGTCGGGGACGACGACGTGTGAGTCCGTCTCTAACTCCGCTCATCCCGGCGGACGCCGGGATCCAGTAAGAGCAGCACACGCAACGGTTCACGACCATCATGCAATGTGATCAAGGTTCTTGCTTGAAGCCAAAGGACTGGATCCCGGCGTCCGCCGGGATGAGCGGGAGTATATGGGACCGCTTTGACACGCGCCCCATCTGGGCCTAACGCCCGCCCGTGCCTGTATTCGATCTCTCCGAACTGTCCGCCGCCTGCCCGCCCAACACCCCGTGGCTGGGCCTGGATCTGGGCGAGAACACCATCGGCGTCGCCGCCTCCGACGCCGGGCGCATCATCGCCAGCCCGCTGGAACTCATCCGCAAGACCAAATTCACCCAGGACGCCGAACGCCTGTTCAAGATCATGGACGGCCGCAACGTCTCGGCCCTGATCATCGGCCTGCCGCTGAACATGGACGGGACCGAGGGGCCCCGCGCCCAGTCGTGCCGCGCCTTCGCCCGTAATCTGGAGCGGTTCCGGCCGGTCAACGTCGCCTTTCAGGACGAGCGGCTGTCGACCACCGCCGTCGAGCGGTTCCTGATCGACGAGTTGGACCTGACCCGCAAGCGCCGCGCCGATGTGGTGGACCGCACCGCCGCCGCCTGGATCCTGCAAGGCGCGCTGGATCGGCTGCGCGACTGAGATGACGGCCCTCCTCTCGGGCGTCCTGCCGGTTTTCCTGCTTCTGGCGCTCGGCTATGGGCTGAAGAAATCGGACTATCTGCCTGACGCCGCCTGGCGGCCGATCGAGAAGCTGGCCATCAATGTCCTTTATCCCGGCTTCCTGATCCCGGCGATCTGGAACGCGGACCTGTCGGGCTCGGCCGCGGGCGCGGCGGGCGCCGCCGCCGTCACCGTGTCCATCATCGTCTCGACCCTGACCCTGCTGTCCAAGCCGCTGCTGCCCCTCAGCGGCCCTGCCTACACCAGCGTCTTCCAGGGCATGATCCGCTGGAACAGTTTCGTCTTCCTGCCGGTCGTGCAGGCGGTGTTCGGGGCGGAGGGCGTGGGCCTCGCCGCCGTGGTGATCGCCGCCATGATCCCGGTCAGCAACATCCTGAGCGTCATCGTCCTGGCCAAGTGGGGCGCGGACCAGCGCGGCGCCTCGCCCAAGGCCCTGTTCCGGGCGATGATGTCCAATCCCATACTTCTGGCCTGTCTGGCGGGGCTGGCGCTGAATTTTTCTGGCGCGCCAAGGCCGCCGGGCGTAGCCGAAACGCTGCAACTGCTGGGATCGGCCGCCCTGCCGCTGGGTCTGATCGTGGCGGGCGCAGGTCTCAGCTTCCGCGAACTGGCGCGCACCCGCGTCACGGTGAGCGCCGTGGTCGCGGTCAAGATGATCGTGACGCCGCTGGCCATGTGGCAGCTGGCGCGCCTGTACGGCGGCGATGAACTGGCGCAGGGAATCGCCCTGCTGTGCGGCGCGGCGCCCGGCGCCGCCTCGGCCTATGTGCTGGCGCGTCAGATGGGCGGCGACGCTCCGCTGATGGCCGGGATCATCGCGGCGACGACGGTATTCTCAGTCATCGGCATCCCCGCGGCCCTGCTGCTATTCCATCTGGCCTGAGTCCCGCCTATAGCCACGTCTCAATGACCCATGCAGCGCCCGTCTCCGACCTCATCAAGGAACGGCTGACGCCGTTCCCCCGCGACCACTTCCTCGCCGCCGGAGACCTCCATCCGCCGGCCGCCTTGGCCTTGCTGGACCTGGCCGACGCCTTCGTCGACTTCAACCGACAATCGGCCAAGGGCGTTGACCTGATGCGCGGCCAGACGGTCGTGAACCTGTTCTTCGAGAACTCGACGCGGACCAGCTCCTCCTTCGAGATCGCGGCCAAGCGTCTGGGCGCCGACGTCGTGACCATGCCGGTCGCCTCGTCCTCGGTGAAGAAGGGCGAGACGCTGATCGACACCGCCGTGACGTTGAACGCCATGAAGCCGGAGATTCTGGTGGTGCGCCACGCTTCTTCCGGTGCGGTGGACCTGCTGTCGCAGAAGGTGGGCTGCGCCGTCGTCAACGCGGGCGACGGGCGGCATGAACACCCTACGCAGGCCCTGCTGGACCTGCTGTCCCTGCGCCGCGCCTTCGGCGACGTGGGCGGGCTGACGGTCGCCATCTGCGGCGACATCGCCCACAGCCGCGTGGCGCGCTCGAACGTCGCCCTGCTGCAGATGATGGGCGCACGGGTGCGGCTGATCGGACCGCCGACGCTGGCGCCCGGCGACGCCGACCGCTGGGGCTGCGAGGTCTTCCACGACATGAAGGAAGGTCTGGCCGGTTGCGACGTGGTGATGATGCTGCGCCTTCAGCTTGAGCGGATGGCGGGCGCGCTGATCCCCTCGACGCGCGAGTATTTTCGGTTCTGGGGTCTGGACCGCGAAAAGCTGGCCTGGGCCGCACCGAACGCCAAGGTCATGCACCCCGGCCCGATGAACCGGGGCGTGGAGATCGATTCCGACGTGGCCGACGACCTGAGCGTCTCCCTGATCCAGGATCAGGTCGAGATGGGCGTCGCCGCCCGCATGGCCGTTCTGGCCGCCCTCGCCCACCGCCGCGCGGGAGGCTCCGCATGACCGCCTCTCAACAGCCCATCGCTATCATCAACGCCCGCCTGCTGGATCCGGCCAGCGACTATGACGGCCCCGGCGCGGTCCTGATCGAGGACGGCCGCATCGTCGAGGTCATCCACGGACAGGCGACGCAACGCCCGGAGGGCGTGCAGATCATCGACGCCGAGGGCCGCTGTTTGGCGCCCGGTCTGATCGACATTCGGGTCAAGACCGGCGAGCCGGGCAATGAACCCAAGGAAACGCTGAAGTCGGCCAGCCTGTCAGCAGCGGCGGGCGGCGTCACCACCATCGTCGTCCAGCCCGACACCGACCCGGCCATCGACGACCCGGCCCTCATCGACCACATCCAGCGGCGCGGCGCGGCGCTCGATCTGGTCCACGTCCGCGCGGCGGGCGCGGCCACGCAATCGCGCGACGGTGAACGCATGGCCGAGATCGGCCTGATGCACGAGGCGGGCGCACTGTATTTCACCGACGGCGACCGGGTGATCCGCAACACCCGCACCCTGCAACGGGTGATGTCCTACGCCGCATCGTTCAACGCCCTGATCGCCTGTCGCCCGACCGAGCCGTGGCTGTCGGAGGGCGCGGTCGCGACCTCGGGCGAACTGGCGACGCGGCTGGGCCTGTCGGGCGCCCCGGCCATCGCCGAGCGCATCCAACTGGAGCGCGACCTGGCCCTGGTCGAGCAAACCGGCGCGCGTTTCCTGATCGACCAGATCTCGACCGAGGGCGCGCTGGAGACGCTGGCGCGCGCCCGTGCGCGGGGGCTGGAGGTCGCGGCCTCGGCCTCGATCAATCACCTGTGCTTCAATGAGATCGATATCGGCGACTACCGGACCTTCTACCGCCTGGACCCGCCGCTGCGCGCCGAGAGCGACCGGCAGGCCCTGGTCGAGGCGGTGCGCGACGGCCTGATCGACGTCATCACCTCGGCCCATTGCCCCGAACCGGCCGAAAACAAGCGCCGCCCCTTCGCCGAGGCCGAGCCGGGCGCCGTGGGTCTGGAGACCCTGCTGCCCGCCGCCCTGACGCTGCACCACGAATACGGCGTCGACCTGCTGGACGTGCTGCGGCCGATGACACAGGGCCCGGCCGCCCTGCTGGGGCTGGAGGCCGGAGAGCTGTCGCAAGGCGCGCCTGCCGATCTGGTGCTGTTCGACGCGGGGGCGCCGGTGGTGATCGACGCCGCCACGCTGCGCTCCAAGTCGAAGAATTCGCCCTTTGACGGGCGGCGACTGCAAGGCAAGGTCTTGCTCACCGTCGTTTCGGGCCGCATCGTCCACGACGCACGTTAAGGGGAGCGAATCACTTGCACGATCTGACGGGGCCGGCGCTCCTTACGCTCGGGCTTGTGGCTGTCGGCGGATACCTGCTGGGCTCCATTCCGTTCGGCGTGGTCCTGACCCGCGCGGCGGGCGCGGGCGACGTGCGCAACATCGGCTCGGGCAATATCGGCGCGACCAACGTCCTGCGCACCGGGCGCAAGGATCTGGCCATCGCCACCCTGATCCTGGACGCGGGCAAGGGCGCGGTCGCCCTGCTGATCGCGCGGCATCTGCTGGGGACTGACGTCGCAGGCTCCATCGCCGGGGGCGCGGCCTTCCTAGGCCACCTGTTCCCCGTCTGGCTGGGGTTCAAGGGCGGCAAGGGGGTGGCGACCTTCTTCGGCCTGATCCTGGCCGCGTGCTGGCCGCTGGGCCTGCTGGCGGCGGCGACCTGGCTGATCATGGCCTTCGCCCTGCGCTATTCCTCCCTGTCGGCCCTGGTGGCGGCGGCGCTGACGCCGTTCTACGCCCTGCTGCCCCTGCCTGCGCTGGGCCTGCCGGCGCCACAGCCCATCTTCATCATGGCGGTCTTCACCGCCGTGCTGATCTTCATCCGCCACCATGAAAACATCGGCCGCCTGCTGAAAGGCGCCGAGCCCAAGATCGGGGCGAAGAAGGCGTGACGGCGCTGTCGGAGGCCGAGCGTTTCGCCCGCCTCCGGCTCGCCCGGACCGACCGCGTCGGCCCCGTGGCCTTTTCCCAGCTGTTGCAGCGGTTCGGTTCGGCCGAGCGCGCGCTGGACGCCCTGCCCGACCTGATCCGCAGCCGGGGGCGCAGCGGCTATTCCATCCCGACGCCCGAAACCGTCGAGGCCGAACTGGAGGCCGGCGCCCGCATCGGCGCGCGGCTGATCCTGTGGGGCGAGGCCGCCTATCCCGAAGCCCTGGCTGCAGTCGATCCGCCACCGCCCCTGCTTTGGACCTTGGGCGATCCGTCGCTGATGCAGCGGCCCTGCATGGCCATCGTCGGCGCGCGCATCGCCTCAGCGGGCGGGCAACGCATCGCGCGCGGCCTGGCCCAGCAGTTGGGCGAAAGCGGCCACGTCGTGGTCTCGGGTCTGGCGCGAGGGGTGGATGCGGCGGCGCATCTGGGCGCGCTGGAAACCGGCACGGTCGCGGTGCTGGGCGGCGGGGTGGACGACATCTATCCCTCAGACAACGCCGACCTGTATCGCCAGATCGTCGAGCGCGGCTGCATCGTCTCGGAAAGCCCCGTCGGCGCGCGGGCGCAGGCGCGCGACTTCCCACGCCGCAATCGCATCATCTCCGGCCTGTCGCGCGGCGTGGTGGTGGTCGAGGCCGAAATCCGTTCCGGCTCCCTGATCACCGCCCGACTGGCGGGCGAGCAGGGCCGCGATGTCTTCGCCGTGCCCGGATCGCCGCTGGACCCTCGCTCCAAAGGCCCCAACGAACTGCTGCGGCAAGGCGCCATCCTGTGCGAAGGGATCGAGGACATCGAGCGGGCCTTCGCGTCCTTGCGGACCCTGCGCGAACCGCCCGCTGATTCGCCGTTCGGCGCCGGATCGCCGGATCAGGTCGACGATGCAGTTCTGGACCGCGTCGAGGCCCTGCTGTCGCCAACGCCCATCGGCCGCGACGAACTGGCGCGCGCCGCCAGGCTATCGATTGCAGAAACGGCCGCCGCCCTGCTGGAGCTTCACCTCGCAGGGCGGGCGACCCTGTTGCCCGGCGGTCTGGCCTCGACCTAGGCGGGGGCCGTCCGGCGGGCCAGATCCGCCGCGCTTTCAAGAAGTCCGGCCAATCGCTCATCCCCGTCCCAGCGGGCCATTCCAGCCAGTTCCGTAGCCATGGCGGCCACGTATTCGCGAACCGGATAGTCCGTCAGATCAGGGCTCGCCGCCTTGCGGCGTCGCTGCGCTGTCTTGTTCATCGTCAACCCTCCCGAGAACGTCTGAGAGGAACACAACTTAAGGTATCTTGTAAACTCACGTTACCCGGAATGGTTGCCCATCTTCAACGCGCCGATTGACTTCCGCGCCCGCCGCAACCACGTTCGCGCCCCGTTTTCCCCGATAGAGCGCCATGAATCTCGTCATCGTCGAGAGCCCCGCCAAGGCCAAGACCATCAATAAGTACCTGGGCTCGGACTATAAGGTTCTGGCTTCCTACGGCCACGTCCGCGACTTGCCGTCCAAGGACGGTTCCGTCCTGCCTGACGATGACTTCGCCATGCACTGGGAGGTCGACGCCAAGGCCTCCAAGCGCCTGTCCGAGATCGCCGAGGCCGCCAAGGCCTCCGACCGCGTCATCCTGGCCACCGACCCCGACCGCGAGGGCGAGGCGATCAGCTGGCACGTTCTGGAAATCCTGAACAAGAAGAAGGCGCTGAAGGACAAGGACGTCCAGCGCGTCACCTTCAACGCCATCACCAAGTCGGCGGTGCTGGAGGCCATGGCCAACCCGCGCCAGCTGGATATGGAGCTGGTGGACGCCTATCTGGCGCGCCGGGCGCTGGACTATCTGGTGGGCTTCAACCTGTCGCCGGTGCTGTGGCGCAAGCTGCCGGGCGCACGCTCGGCCGGGCGTGTCCAGTCGGTCGCCCTGCGCATCGTCGTCGATCGCGAGATGGAGATCGAGCGGTTCAAGGCGCAGGAGTACTGGTCGGTCGAGGCCGATCTGGTCGCCGACAGCCCCTTCACCGCCCGCCTGGTCAAGCATGAAGGCAAGCGCGTCCAGCGCCTGGACATCGTGTCCGAGGCCATGGCCATGGCGGCGCGCGAAGCCGTCCACAGCGGCGACTTCACCATCAAGTCGGTCGAGAAGAAACCCGCCAAGCGGTCCCCCGCCCCGCCCTTCACCACCTCGACCCTGCAGCAGGAAGCCGCGCGCAAGCTGGGCTTCACCGCCCAGCGCACCATGCAGGCGGCGCAGAAGCTGTATGAGGGCGTCGACGACACCGGCGGCCTGATCACCTACATGCGGACCGACGGCGTCTATGTGACGCCCGAGGGCATCGCCCAGGCGCGCGAGGCCATCGGCCAGCGTTTCGGCCCCGCCTATGTCCCGGCCGAGCCGCGCTACTACAAGACTAAGGCCAAGAACGCCCAGGAAGCGCACGAGGCCATTCGTCCGACCAACATCCTGCGCAGCCCCGACACCCTGCGGCTTGATAGCGATCTGCAGCGTCTGTACGAACTGATCTGGAAGCGGATGATCGCCTCGCAGATGGAATCGGCGCGTCTGGACCGCACTACGGTCGAGATCGAGACGCCCGACGGCCAGACGGGCCTTCGCGCCACCGGCCAGGTCGTGGTCTTCGACGGCTTCATCGCCGCCTATGAAGAAGGCCGCGACGACAAGCAAAAGGGCGCCGAGGACGAGGACGACGAAGGCGGCCGCCTGCCTGCGCTGAAGGAAGGCGTCAAGGCCAAGGTCGAGGCCATCCGCACCGATCAGCACTTCACCGAACCGCCGCCGCGCTTCTCGGAAGCCACCCTGGTCAAGAAGCTGGAAGAACTGGGCATCGGCCGCCCGTCGACCTACGCCTCCATCCTGACGACCCTGCGCGACCGCGAATACGTCCGCATGGACAAGAACCGCTTCTTCCCCGAGGACAAGGGACGGCTGGTCACGGCCTTCCTCGAGCAGTTCTTCGCCAAATGGGTCGAGTACGACTTCACCGCCGCGCTGGAGACCCAGTTGGACGAAGTGTCGGCGGGCGATCTGGACTGGAAGACCCTGCTGCGCCGCTTCTGGCAGGACTTCCACGCCGCGACCCAGGCCGCAGGCGAACTGCGCACCACGGCCATCCTCGACCACCTGAACGAGGCGCTGGGCCCGCACATCTTCCCCGACAAGGGCGACGGTTCGGACCCGCGCGAATGCCCCCTGTGCCATCAGGGGCAACTGAGCCTGAAGACCAGCCGCTTCGGCGCCTTCATCGGCTGCTCGCGCTATCCTGAGTGCAAATACACCCGCCCGGTGGCCTCGCCTGACGCCGCCGACGGCGGCGCGGAGAGCGGCGATCGCGAACTGGGCGTCGATCCGGCGACCGGCCAGCCCGTGCACCTGAAGATCGGCCGCTTCGGCCCCTATGTCGAAACCACGCCGCCGGACGCGGACAAGCCCAAGCGCTCGTCCCTGCCCAAGGGCTGGTCCCCGGCCTCGATCGACCTGGAGAAGGCGCTGCGCCTGCTCAGCCTGCCGCGCGACGTGGGTCCGCATCCCGAGGACGGCAAGATGATCACCGCCAGCCTGGGCCGCTACGGCCCGTTCGTGGCGCACGCGGGCACCTACGCCAACGTCGCGGACATCGAGGAAGTGTTCGACGTCGGCCTGAACCGCGCGGTCACCCTGCTGGCTGAAAAGCGTGCAGGTCGTGCGGGTCGCGCCTCGGCCGCCGCGCCGCTGAAGGAGCTGGGCGCCCACCCGGAAACGGGCGAGGCCGTTCAGGTCATGGCCGGACGCTACGGCCCCTACGTCAAGTCGGGCAAGATCAACGCCACCCTGCCCAAGGGCACGGCGCCCGAAGACATGACGATGGAGGCCGCCCTGCCCCTGCTGGCCGCCAAGGCCGGCGCGGCGCCCAAGAAGAAGGCGCCCGCCAAGAAGGCCGCTGCGAAAAAGCCCGCGGCGAAGAAGGAGCCTGCGGCCAAGAAGCCGGCTGCAAAGAAGGCTCCCGCCAAGAAGGCTGCGGAAGCCGAATAAGACGAAGCGCCCTCGTTCTCACGAACGGGGGCGTTTTTTCTTACCGCCCTGCAATCAGCTCGTTGCGGACGCGGCGTCCCAGAGGGTCGCGTCCGGGCCAGCTCTCGCCCACCGAAGCGTCGACCAGGGGCGTGCAGAAGCGTGACAGAATCATGCGCGGACGAATCCCGTTCAGACACACCTTGTCGCCCTCGCGCGCCCAGCGGGCGGTCAGGCGGCGTCCATCTGAAAACAGGGCGCTATAGGCACCGTCGCGGTCGAACCAGTGTTTCACCCAGTTCCCGTCGGCATAGTAGGAAACGACGGTATTGCCGAACGCCGCGCTCATGGCGTCCGCCTCGCGCCCGCCGGACGCCCAGGCGCTTGTCGGCGCAGCCAGCATCACCGCGATCCATACGGCTACGCGCATTCGGCGTCCCTCTCCCAGTCCCGACGCGGGACCATACAGGCCGAAACGCTGGCGCCAAGCGGGCTGTTCCGAACAGAAATACTTGACTGAGGCGTAGGGCCTTCCATATACGGCCGCAGGCTCGGAACAGGACTGGCGATGCGCGCCGCCCGCTCGCCCACGAGGGGCGGTTCCGTCAGCTGAAGGCGTTTGCGAACGCTATCCTCCGTCCCTTCAGGACTGCATGACTGAATTCTCCAAGCTGGGCCTTTCGCCCACGACCCTTCAGGCGGTCGCCGATACCGGCTACACGACCGCCACGCCGATCCAGGAACAAGCCATTCCGGTGGCCCTGGCCGGACGCGACGTCCTCGGCATCGCCCAGACCGGCACCGGCAAGACGGCCGCCTTCACCCTGCCCATGGTCGACCGCCTGGCCTCGGGCCGCGCTCGCGCCCGGATGCCGCGCGCCGTGGTGCTGGCGCCGACCCGCGAACTGGCCGACCAGGTGGCGGAAAGCTTCGCCAAATACGCCAAGGGCACCCGCCTGAACTGGGTTCTGCTGATCGGCGGCGTCTCCATGGGCGACCAGGTCGCCGCCCTGAACAAGGGCGTGGACGTTCTGATCGCCACGCCGGGCCGCCTGCTGGACCTGTTCGATCGCGGCAAGATGCTGCTGACCGGCGTCGAGATGATGGTGGTCGACGAAGCCGACCGGATGCTGGACATGGGCTTCATCCCGGACATCGAGCGCATCTTCAAGCTGACGCCGCCGCGCCGCCAGACCCTCTTCTTCTCGGCCACCATGCCGCCGGAGATCACGCGCCTGACCCAGCAGTTCCTCAAGGATCCGACCCGGATCGAGGTGGCGCGCCCGGCCACGACCGCCGACACCATCACCCAGCACATCACCCGCCTGCCGACCTCGGACCCCAAGGCCAAGCGCACCGCCCTGCGCGCCCTGGTCGAGCGCGGCGAGGTCCAGAACGGCATCGTCTTCTGCAACCGCAAGTCCGAAGTCGACATCGTCGCCAAGTCGCTTCAGGTCCACGGCTTCAACGCCGCGCCGATTCACGGCGACCTGGACCAGTCGTTGCGGATGAAGACCCTGTCCGACTTCCGCAGCGGCGAGCTGAAGCTGCTGGTCGCGTCCGACGTCGCCGCGCGCGGCCTAGACATCCCGGCCGTCAGCCACGTCTTCAACTATGACGTTCCACACCACGCCGACGACTACGTCCACCGCATCGGCCGCACCGGGCGCGCCGGACGCCTGGGCGAGGCCTTCATGATCGTGACGCCCGCCGACGACAAGTCGTTGGACAAGGTGCTGAAGCTGATCAAGAAGGAGCCGGTCGAACTGCCGCTGGACGACATCGACTTCGCCTCGATCAAGGACCGCCCGCGCGACGACAGCCGCTCCAGCCGCGGCCGTGGGCGCGGCGAGCGCAGCGAACGCAGCCGCTCGCGCAAATCGCTCGAGGCCGTCGAGGTCAGCGAGATTCCCGCTGCGCCCGAAACATCGACGCCGCAAGCCGACGAAGCGCCCCGCCGTTCGCGCAGCCGCAAGAAATCCGAAGATCGCGCTCCCGCCGCCCAGACTGTCTCCAAACCCGCCGAGACTGTTCGCGGCAGCGCCTTTGGTGACGACGTGCCGGCCTTCCTGCGACGACCGGTCGTTTTTGCTGACTGACGGCCAGTTCCTAGTTTAACCCTGCGTTACGGAAGGCCGGGCTAACGTTCCGGCCTGAACTTCCCAGGGGCGCTCAAGGCATGGCCACTCAGGTCGACACCACGGTCCGCAGTCCGGAAGCCTATGCCCTGGCGCGCCGGGCGGTGGACGCCATGCAGGCGGGGGCGGTCTGGCCGACGCCTTTGAATTTCGAACTCTGGCTGCACTACCTAAGCGCGCCTGACAGCCCGCTAAGCCAGGAAATGGCGCGCCTGCTGTCCAGCGGCGCGCCGTTCACCGACACCACGGCCGAGATGCTTGCGGCCGAGTTCCTGCCGCGCAGCCGCCTGTCGGAAGAGATTCGTGACGCCGGCGTCGTTCTGAACCGCGAACTGGCGGCGGTGGCCGCAGCCATCGACAAGGCGCGCGAGAGCCAGGCGGACTATGGCGACACCCTGGCCCAGGCGGCCGACCGCATGGCCTCGGCGCCCGACACCGACAGCCTGGGCGTCATCGTCTCCTCGCTCAGCGACGCCACGCGGCGAATCCGTCGCCATACTTCGGCGCTGGAACGTCGTCTGGAATCTTCCAATCGCGAGGTCGTCAAGCTGCGCGACCACCTGGAGCAGGTCCGTCGCGACGCCATGACCGACGCTCTGACCAACCTGGCCAACCGCAAGGCGTTCGACGAACAACTGCAGCGCATGTGCGACGAGGCCGAGAGCGACGCGACCCCGATCGGATTGGCCCTGATCGACATCGACCACTTCAAGCGGTTCAACGACACCTGGGGCCATCAGACCGGCGATCAGGTGCTGCGCTATGTGGCCAGCGTCCTGGGCCGCATCGCGCGGGCGCCGCGCATCGCCGCCCGCTATGGCGGCGAAGAATTCGCCGTCATCTTCCCGCGCGAGACGGCGGGCGCGATCGAGGCCGCGCTGAACGCCGCCCGCGAAGAGATCGCTTCACGCAGCCTGCGCCGCCGTTCGACCAACGACGACCTGGGCGCCGTGACCATTTCCGTCGGCTTCGCGCTGCGCCGCTCCGGCGAGGCGGCGTCCCAGTTCCTGGAGCGCGCCGACGAGGCCCTCTACGCCTCCAAGCGGACGGGTCGCAACCGGGTCACCAACGCTGAGGCGGTCGCTTCCGCCGCCGCCTGAGCGGTTTCAGCAAACCCGTTTCTGCGCGAGCGCTCCCGCAGACGTCCTTTGAGTCGCCCATCACAGCCGAATCGATCTTGACCGCGCCGATGCGGCCGTCAGGATCGCGTCGACGCCCTTCCGGTCCGGTGGAGCGAACAGAATGGTCACCGGTGTCATAGGAGTTCCGACATGCGCGCGCCCCTCTTGCCGACCCGTCGTCTGACGCTGATGGGCGGTCTGGCCCTGACCACGGCGGCGTGCGCCTCCTCTCCGGGTCGCGGGACGCTCCGCTCGCCTGCCGATCTCTGGACCTTCGACCGGCTGGACGAGATCGGGGGACACGCCGTCAAGGCGGAGGGCGGCCCCCGCCTGACGGATTCGCCCTGGGGTCAGGCGACGTCCTTCGACGGCGTCGACGACGCTCTTTTCATCGAGAACCATCCCCTGGCCGGAGCGTCGCGCTTCACCTTCGAAGCCCTGTTTCGCCCCGACGGCGGGGCGCATGAGCAGCGCTGGTTCCACCTTCAGGAAACCCCGCCTCCTGACGCCGGACCCGACTGGCCCGGCACCCGTTTTCTGTTTGAAATCAGGGTCTTCGGCGAGCAATGGTGCCTGGACGCCTTCACCAAGGGGCCCGGCTACAATCACACCTTGATCTTCCCGGACAAATTGCACCCCGTCGGCGCCTGGGCTCACGTCGCTCAAACCTTCGACGGCGCGACCTACCGCAGCTACGTCAACGGCCGACTGGAAGGCGAGGCGCCGCTGGCCTTCAAGCCACAGGGCCCCGGAGCGTCCTCGATCGGATGTCGGTTCAATCGGGTCAACTACTTCAACGGCGCGGTGCGGGCGGCCGCCTTCTCTCGCTCCGCCTTGACGCCCAGTCAGTTCGTCCTGCCGCGCCCCTGAAGGTCTAAGCGCTGAACAGCAGGCGCAGAAGGCTGCGAAAAATCAGGCCGAGCGTCATCACGCCGACCGTCGCGCCGACCAGAAACACCAGGCGGAAATGCCGGTGCAGAAAGTAGAGAATCTCGCCTGCCATCTGCGTTGCCCAAAAGGTTAACAACATGATGACACACGGTTAGGCGAACGCCCCAACAAGGATTCGTGATCAGACCAGCCGGCTCTGCACCAGGGCCGCCGCGATGAAGCTGGCGAACAGCGGGTGCGGGGCGAAGGGGCGGCTGCGGTACTCCGGGTGGTACTGGACGCCGATGAACCAGGGGTGGTCCCGGCGCTCGACCGTTTCCGGCAGGACGCCGTCCGGCGACATGCCGGCGAAGAACAGCCCGCCCTTCTGCTCCACCGCCTCGCGGTAGTTGATGTTCACCTCATAGCGGTGTCGGTGGCGTTCGTTGATGTCGGTCTGACCATAGATCTCGGCGATCCTGGAGCCCGGCGCCAGGGTCGAGGCGTAGGCGCCCAGACGCATGGTGCCGCCCAGGTCGCCGCCATGCTCGCGCTTGACGCGCTCATTGCCCTGGACCCATTCGGTCATCAGGCCGACCACGGGTTCATCCGCCGGGCCGAACTCGGTCGAGGTCGCCTTGGGGAAGCCCGCCAGGTTTCGCGCCGCCTCGATCACCGCCATCTGCATGCCGAAGCAGATGCCGAAATAGGGAATCTTGCGCTCGCGGGCGTAGCGCGCCGCCTCGATCTTGCCCTCCGCCCCACGCTCGCCGAAGCCGCCGGGCACGAGGATGGCGTGGGCGCCTTCCAGCCGCTCGGCGCAGGCCTGCGGGTCGCCTTCGAAGGTGTCGGCCTCGACCCAGTCGATATTGACCTTGGCGTTGTTGGCGACGCCGCCGTGCTGCAGCGCCTCGATCAACGACTTATAGGCGTCCTTCAGAACCGTGTATTTGCCGACCACGGCGATGGTGACCTCGCCGTCCGGATGCAGGCGGCGGCGCACGATCTCGTTCCAGCCGGACAGTTCCGGCGCGGGCGCATCATCCAGGCCGAAGTGGGCCAGCACCTGGGTGTCCAGACCCTCGCGGTGATAATCCAGCGGCACGGCATAGATGTCGGCCGAGTCCATCGCCTGAATGACGCTGTCGGGGCGGACGTTGCAGAACTGGGCGATCTTGCGCTTCTCGTCGGCCGGGATCGGCGCCTCGCACCGGCACAGCAGGATGTCGGGCTGGATGCCGATGGAGCGCAGTTCCTTGACGGAGTGCTGCGTCGGCTTGGTCTTCATCTCGCCGGCGGTCTTGATGAAGGGCAGCAGGGTCAGGTGGACGAAGCACGACTGGCCGCGCGGCAGGTCCTGCTCCAGCTGGCGGATCGCCTCGAAGAAGGGCAGGCCCTCGATGTCGCCGACGGTGCCGCCGATTTCGACCAGAATGAAGTCCACATCCTCGCCCGCATCGGTCTTGGCCGGGTTCAGGCAGAACTGCTTGATCTGGTCGGTGACGTGCGGGATCACCTGGACGGTCGCGCCCAGATAGTCGCCGCGACGCTCCTTCTCGATGATCGTCTGATAGATGCGGCCGGTCGTGATGTTGTCCGACTTGGCCGCCGAGACGCCGGTGAAACGCTCATAGTGGCCCAGGTCGAGGTCCGTCTCGGCGCCGTCGTCGGTCACGAAGACCTCGCCGTGCTGATAGGGGCTCATAGTGCCCGGATCGACGTTGAGATAAGGGTCCAGCTTGCGCAGGCGGACCTTGTAGCCGCGCGCCTGCAGAAGAGCGCCGAGAGCGGCGGAAGCGAGGCCTTTTCCAAGAGAGGAAACCACGCCGCCGGTGATGAACACATAGCGAGCCATGGGCGGACACCTTACTCCATGATTCGTCCGGAGCGGAGAGGCCCTGAACAAATCTAACTGTTGATCAAAAGAAGAAAGCGCGCCTCGCGGCGCGCTTCCCCAAACTCGATGGCGGCGACGCCCTTACTGGGCGGGCGCGCCCTGACCGGCCGGCAGGCTGGCTTCCAGATCGTCCAGCGACGGCGCGGCCGGAGCGGCCGGGGTCGCCGGTGCGGCTTCCGGAGCGGCCGGAGCCGTTTCTTGCGGCTGGTCCAGCGCGATCGAGCCGACGGCGTCAGCGTCGATCACCGACCGCGACCCGCGCGCATAGTTGCCCGCGATCGTCAGACCGATGGCGCAGACGAAGAAGGCCACCGCCAGGAAGGACGTGGTGCGGGTCAGCAGATTGCCCG
Source organism: Brevundimonas sp. SS2672 (assembly GCF_059579685.1). NCBI lineage: Bacteria > Pseudomonadati > Pseudomonadota > Alphaproteobacteria > Caulobacterales > Caulobacteraceae > Brevundimonas > Brevundimonas sp. SS2672. Next base: position 1,661,217 of record NZ_CM184201.1, read on the forward strand.
CGCCGCGCGCCGTCATGAATCCCGAAGGACCGCCGCCCATGCCCAGGGCGCCGCCCTCGGAACGTTGCAGCAGGATCACGGCCGACAAGGCGACCGAGATGATGATCATCGCGACGAGCAGAATGGTCTGGAGCATGGCGTCATTCATGTGGGCGCAGAAACGCGCCGATCAAGCGGCGGCCTCTAACACCGTTGCGGGTTTCGAGCAAACTGTCAGGCGGTCAAACCGCGCGGATGATGCCCAGGAAGTCTTCGGCCTTCAGCGAGGCGCCGCCGACCAGGGCGCCGCCGACCTCGGCCACGGCCAGGATCTCGGCCGCGTTCGACGGCTTGACCGAGCCGCCGTACAGGATCGGCGCGGCGCGGCCGCCCTCCCCCAGCCTGGCGATCATGGCCGCGCGCACGGCGGCGTGGACCTCTTCGATCTGCTCCAGCGTCGGCGTCAGGCCGGTGCCGATGGCCCAGACGGGCTCATAGGCCACGGCGAAAGCCTTGCCCGCCAGCAAGGCCGGCAGCGAACCGGCGACCTGACGGCTGACGACCTCGACCGCCTGTCCGGCTTCGCGTTCCTGAAGCGTCTCGCCGATGCAGATGATCGGCTCCAGACCGGCAGCCAGGGCGGCCTGGACCTTGGCGGCGACATCGGCGTCGGTCTCCCCGAAACCGGCGCGACGCTCGGAGTGGCCGAGAATCACCAGGCCGGCGCCCGCATCGCGGACCATCCCGGCCGAGACCGAGCCGGTATAGGCGCCCGACGCCTCGGCGTGGCAGTCCTGCCCGCCGATTTCGACGACGCCGCCCTTCAGCGCCTGCGCCATCCGATCAATCAGGGTGGCGGGTGGACACAGGGCTACGCGGCAGGCCGCAGCCTGTTCCTTCAGCGCCTTTTCGAGGGTTTCAGCCTCGGCCAGGCTCGCGCCCAGGCCGTTCATTTTCCAGTTGCCGGCGACCAGCTTCACAGATTGTTTCATGCGGCCTGTCTAGTGGCGACGGTCGCGGAAGCCAAGATGTCGTCAAGCCTCACTTGCGGCGGCGGCCCCGCACCCCCTATACGCGACCCTTGGCGCCCTTTCGACGCCGGCCCTCGTCAGGTTCTTCTTAGATGATCACGCTCTTCCGCAACTTCGCCAAGTCGAAATGGGCCGCCGGCCTGTTCGCCCTGATCATCCTCAGCTTCCTGATCGTCGGCGCGCAATCCGACATCTTCGCCAACCTGGGGCCGCGCCATATCATCAGCGCCGGCGACCGCAGCGTCGATTCCAACCAGTTCCGCGCCGACTTCGAGCGCGTGCGCGCCAATCTGCAGGAGCAGGCCGGCCGTCCCGTCAGCTATGACGACATGGTCAAGGAGAACCTGCATCAGCAGTATCTCGACAGCCAGACCCAGCGTCTCGGCTTCCTGGACTGGGCCTATAAGGCGGGCATCCGTCCGGGCAAGGAGCTGGTGCTGGCCGAGATCCGCAAGATTCCGGCCTTCTTCAACCAGATCACGGGCCAGTTCGACCAGGACCTCTACGTTCAGGCCCTGGCCCAGCAGAACCTGACCTCGGAAATGCTCGAGCAGGACCTGCGCGACCAGTACGTCACCTCGCACGTCGGCTCGGCCGTCTTCGCCGGCCTGCAGGCCCCGCGCGTCTACGCCGCCCTGCTGGCGGGTCAGGCGCTGGAAACCCGCGACGGCCGCTGGTTCTCGGTGACTCAGGACATGGCCGGCCGCGCGGGCGCGCCGACCGACGCCCAGCTGACCGCCTTCATGAAGGAGAACGAGGCGCGCCTGCGCAGCCCCGAGTTCCGCATGATCTCCCTGGTCCTGTTCACGCCCGGCCCGAACGATCTCGCGCCCGACCGTCACCGAAGAGCAGATCAACGAGCGTTATGAGTTCCGCAAGGCCGCCCTGGCCGACCCGGAAAAGCGCACCTTCGTCACCCTGACGGTTCCGACCAAGGAAGCCGCCGACAAGATCGCCGCCGACCTGCGCGCCGGCAAGAACCCGGCCGAGGTCGCCAAGGCCAACAACATCCAACTGGGCGACTACAAGGCCACGCCGCAGGCCGCCGTGGGCGACCCCGCGGTCGGCGCCGCCGTGTTCGGTCTGGCTGTCGACCAGGTCTCGGCGCCGATCCAGGGCCGCCTGGGCTTCACCGTCGCCAAGCTGGCCGCCATCCGGGCCGGTCAGGCCGTGACGCTGGAAAGCGCCCGCCCCGCCCTGACCCAGGAGCTGCAGGCCGAAGCGGTCAAGGCCGCGACCTACGCCAAGGTCGAGCAGTTCGAGAAGGCGCGTCAGGAAGGCAAGAACCTGGCCGACGCCGCCGCGGCCGCCAAGGCCCGCGTCATCCAGCTGCCGCCCTTCACCCAGCAGGGCCAACTGCCCGACGGCCAGCCGATGAACGCCCCGCGTCAGGTTCTGGAAAGCGCCTACGCCCTGTCCAAGGGCGGCGAGAGCGACGTCATCGACGCCGGAGACGGTCAGTATTTCGCCGTCCGCCTCGACGACATCCGCCCCTCGGCCCTGCCCACGCTGGAAGAAGTGCGCGGCCCGCTGGGTCAGCAGTGGACCCTGCGTGAAAACGCCCGCCTGCTGTCGGCCAAGGCCGAACAACTGGCCGGCCGCGTCCGCGCCGGCGAGGACATCGCCAAGGTGGCCGCCGAGGCCGGCGCCCAACTGACCGTCCGCACCGGCGTGCAGCAGAGCCGCGAGTCGCAAGCCCAGGTCGGCGACGGCGTGCTGCGCGGCCTGTTCGGCCAGAGCAAGGGTCAGGTCTTCTCCGACGCCCAGTCGCAGACCGCCTTCGTGGTCGGCCGCGTCGACGCCATCCACGCCGCCGATCCGGCCCTGGCCGCGCCGCTGGCCGAGCAGGCTCGCCCGCGTCTGACCGAAGAGCTGGCCAACACCCTGGCCGACCGCACCATCGCCGCCGCCGCCGCACGCACCAAGTCGCGCAATGACCCGGCCGCCGCCCTGCAAGCTCTGGGCGTCGAAGCTCCGGTCGCGGCGGCTCCGGCTACGGCGCCTGCTCCCGCCAAGAAGTAATGCTGCAAGAACGCGACGCCTTCATCGCCGGTCTGTCGGCGGGCCGCCCTCAGGTTCTGGTCCGCCGCCTGGTCGATGACCTGGAGACCCCCGTCTCGGCCTTCCTGAAGGTCGGGCACGGGCGGCGTTACGCCAGCCTGTTCGAGTCGGTCGAAGGCGGCGCCGTCAACGGCCGCTATTCCTTCGTCACCCTGTCGCCGGACGTGGTCTGGCGCTGTCGCGACGGCAAGGCGGAGATTGCGCGCGGCGCCGACGTCCTGGCCGACGTCTTCACCCCGGACGACAGGCCCGCGCTGGAGTCCCTGCGCGCCCTGATCGCGGCGACGAAGTTCGAGTTGCCCACCGACCTGCCCCCGATGGCCGCCGGTCTGTTCGGCGTCTTCGGCTATGACATGGTGCGTCTGCTGGAGCCGCTGGGTCCGGCCAACCCCGACCCTCTGGACCTGTCCGACGCCGTCATGGCGCGTCCGGCCCTGGTCGCCATCTTCGATTCGGTGAAGCACGAGATCGTCCTGATCTCCGCCGCCTATCCCGACACGGCGGCCGATCCGAGCCAAGCCCACGCCGCCGCCGAGGCCCGACTGGAGGACTTCGAGGACCGCCTGCGCGGCCCCCTGCCGATCCAGCGCGAGGTCGAGCCGGTTCCCGCGCCCGACTTCCACTCCCCCGTCGATGAGGCCGCCTTCGGCCGCATGGTGGCGCGAGCCAAGGACTACATCGCCGCGGGCGACATCTTCCAGGTCGTGCTGGCGCACCGCTTCTCGGCGCCGTGGGGCCAGGATCCGTTCGCCTTCTATCGGTCGCTGCGTCGCGGCAATCCGTCGCCCTATCTGTTCTTCCTCGACTATGTGGATTTCCAACTGGCGGGCTCCAGCCCGGAAATCCTGGTCCGGCTGAAGGATGGACGCGTCACCATCCGCCCGCTGGCGGGCACCCGTCCGCGCGGCGCCACGCCCGACCAGGACAAGGCGCTGGAAGTCGAACTTCTGGCCGACCCCAAGGAACGGGCCGAGCACCTGATGCTGCTGGACCTGGGCCGCAACGACGTGGGCCGCGTCTCGACGCCCGGTTCTGTCGAGGTCACGGAAAGCTTTGTGGTCGAGCGCTACAGCCAGGTCATGCACATCGTCTCCAACGTGAACGGCTCAGCCGATCCCAAGCTGGACGCGGTGGACACGCTTCTGGCCGCCCTGCCCGCCGGCACCCTGTCGGGCGCGCCCAAGGTGCGGGCGATGGAGGTCATCGACGAGCTTGAGACCGAAAAGCGAGGCGTCGGCTATGGCGGCGGCGTCGGCTACATCTCGGCCAATGGCGAGGCGGACATCTGCATCGTCCTGCGCACCGCCATGTTCGCGAAAGGCCAGATCTTCGTTCAGGCCGGCGCCGGCGTCGTCGCCGACAGCGACCCTGCTGCCGAGTACGCTGAAACCCTGGCCAAGGCCCGGGCGCCGATGAAGGCGGCCGGCGAAGCTTGGCGATTCACCGCGACCACGCGCGGCCAGGGTTCCGACGGCTAGGGATTGGAAACCATGGCAGCCTGGTCAAATGATATGCCTGGGCCCACGACCATGGTCCCGGCCAAAAGAACCGCCGTCGTCGCGGCGAAGGCGGCCGCCGCCAGCAGGCGCAGCGGCTTGGGTTGTTCGCTCGGCGCCTCGTTCAACAGGGCGCGAGCGTCACGGATGCATTCTACAGGGGTCAAGACGGATTTCTTCCGATGGCGATGCCCCTCTATCGCCCGGACAGCTTAACGTCCGCTTTCAATCGGCCCGTTTGCCTTCCATGCTTGGGCCGCCCTGCCTCCCCGTCTTCAAGAAGCCCTCGCCATGATCCTCGTCGTCGATAACTACGACAGCTTCACCTACAATCTCGTCCACTATCTCGCGGAGCTGGGCGCGCAGACGCACGTCGTCCGCAACGACGACCTGACGGTCGAGGAAGCCTGGGCCTTACAGCCCGAGGCCGTTCTGCTGTCCCCCGGCCCCTGCGCCCCTGATCAGGCGGGCATCTGCCTGTCGCTGATCGAGACCGCCGCCGAGACCATGCCCATCCTCGGCGTCTGCCTGGGCCACCAATCGATCGGCCAGGCCTTCGGCGGCGAAGTGGTGCGCGCCAAGACCCTGATGCACGGCAAGACCTCGCCCATCCTGCATGAAGGGCGCGGCGTGTTCGGCGGCCTGCCCTCGCCCTTCACGGCGACGCGCTATCATTCGCTGGCCGTGCGCCGCGAGACGCTACCGGACGTACTGGAGGTCACCGCCTGGACCGAAGACGGCGAGATCATGGGCCTGTCGCACCGCTCGCGACCGATCCACGGCGTCCAGTTCCACCCGGAATCCATCGCCACCCAGCACGGCCACGAGATGATCGCCAACTTCCTCGATCTGGCGGGCGTCAAGCGATTGGCGAGCGTGTGATGGACAGCATCAAGCCCCTGCTGGCCAAGCTGGTCGACGGACAGGTGCTGAACCTGGATGAGGCCAAGAGCTTCTTCGCCGCCTGCCTGCGCGGCGAGCCGACCCCGTCACAGGTCGCCGCCGCCGTCACCGCCCTGCGCATTCGGGGCGAGACGGTGGACGAGATCGTCGCCTTCGCCAGCGCCATGCGCGAAGCCGCCCTGTCGCTGAACCACCCGTTCGATCAGGTGATCGACACCTGCGGCACCGGCGGCGACGGCCAGCACACCTACAACGTCTCGACGGCGGCCGCCTTCGTTCTGGCGGGCGCCGGGCTGAAGGTCGCCAAGCACGGCAACCGCGCCATCAGTTCCAAGTCCGGCTCGTCCGACGTTCTGGCTGCGCTGGGCGTCAATCTGGACGCCACGCCTGCCCAGCAGGCGCGGGCGCTGGACCAGGCGGGCATCGCCTTCCTGTTCGCGCCGACCTATCACGGGGCCATGCGCCACGTCGGGCCGGTGCGCGGCGAGATCGGCTTCCGCACCGTGTTCAATCTGTTGGGGCCGCTGTGCAATCCGGCAGGCGCGACGCATCAGGTCATGGGCGTCTATGACCCCGCCCTGCTGGAGCCTCTGGCCGAGGTTCTGGGCCGACTGGGCGCCAAGCGAGCCTGGACCGTCAACGGCCAGGGTCTGGACGAACTGACCACCACAGGCCCGACCGATGTGGCCGAATGGAAGGACGGCGCCGTGCGCCGCTTCACCGTCACGCCCGCCGACGCCGGACTGCCGCTGGCGACGCTGGACGATCTGCGCGGCGGCGACGCCGAGCATAATGCGGCGGCCCTGACCGCCCTGCTGGCGGGCGAGCGCGGCCCTTACCGCGACATCGTTCTGCTGAACGCCGCCGCCGCCCTGGTGGTGGCCGGGCGGGCCGAAGACCTGAAATCGGGCGCCGAGATCGCCGCCGCCGTCATCGACGACGGTCGCGCCGCCGCCGCCTTGGCTGAACTGGTGCGCGTCTCCCACGCGCCGATCGAAGACGAGGACGCCTGATGAGCGACGTTCTGGACCGCATCGCCGCCTACAAGCGCGAGGATGTCGCCGCCCGCAAGGTCGCTGTCTCGCAGGACGCGATCGAGGCGCGCGCGAAGGAGGCCACGGCCCCGCGCGGCTTCCGCGCCGCCCTGGCCAGCCGTTTCGTCGAAACCGGCCGCCCGGCCCTGATCGCCGAGATCAAGAAGGCCAGCCCGTCCAAGGGCCTGATCCGCGCCGACTTCGACCCGCCTGTTCTGGCCCAGGCCTATGAGCGCGGCGGCGCGTCCTGCCTGTCGGTGCTGACCGACGGCCCCAGCTTTCAGGGCGATGACGCCTACCTGAGCGCCGCGCGTGCGTCCGTCGCCCTGCCCTGCCTGCGCAAGGACTTCCTGGTCGATGCGTGGCAGGTGGCCGAGAGCCGGGCGCTGGGCGCTGACTGCATTCTGATCATCATGGACATGGTGGACGACGCCCTGGCCGCAGACCTGCTGGCCGAGGCGACCCGCTGGGGCATGGACGCCCTGATCGAGACGCACGACGCGGACGAGATGGCCCGCGCCGCCAAGCTGGTTCAAGGCAGCGACGACGCCCTGATCGGCGTCAACAACCGCTCGCTGCGGACCTTCGAGGTCGATCTGGCGACGACGGAGCAACTGGCGGCGCTGAGCCCCGACGGCGCGCTGCTGGTCGCCGAAAGCGGCCTGTTCACACCCCAGGACGTAGCGCGCGTATCCGACGCCGGCGCCCGCGCCCTGCTGGTCGGCGAAAGCCTGATGCGCCAGGCGGACGTGGAAGCCGCGACGCGGGCCTTGCTGGCCTAAGTCCTTCTAACCCGCTCATCCCGGCGGACGCCGGGATCCAGTAAGAACCACGCGCGCAGTTTTTAGTGAACCGAGCTTGGGACGGCCACTGTTGCGCACTTAGCCAAAGCACTGGGTCCCGGCCTCCGCCGGGATGAACGGAAGTAGGGGTGCCTACCCCGCCTTCGCCGCAATCACCCGCAGCACGGCGTCCGCCGCCAGTTCCGACGGGTCCGGCCCGCCGCGTCCCATCAGGTCCAGCGCCCCGGTCTGACGACGCGCCTGATCGGCCGCCGCCTCGGGATCGGTCAGCAGCCGCCCCACCGCCTTGGCCAGGGCCTGCGGCGTCGCTTCGTGCTGGATGAACTCCGGCGCGATGGCCTCGTCGGCGGCGATGTTGAACAGGGTGATGTGCTTGGCCGTCACCAGTCGCTTCATCAGGACGTAGCTCAGCCCGTCGATCTTATAGGCGATGACCATCGGCGCCCCCGCCAGCGCCAGTTCGGTCGAAACCGTGCCGCTGGTGGCCAGGGCGGCGTTTGCGGCCTTCATCGCGTCGTACTTGTCGGCCTCCTGCACCACATGGGCGCGGAACGGCCAGGCGGCGACCCGGCCCGCCACATCGGCGGCGACAGTGCCTGCCGCGACGACCGCGACCTCCAGCCCCGGAATCTGCGCCTTCAACTGCTTCACCGCCTGCTCATAGACAGGCGTCATGCGCGTGATCTCGCTAGGGCGGCTGCCCGGCAGGACCAGCAGCAGCGGCGCATCCGCCGCAATGCCTCGCGCCGCGCGGAAGCGGGCGCCGTCGGCCCCCGCCATATCGACGTGCAGCGCCTGCGAACCCACGACCGTCGTCGGCAGGCCCGCCTTCTCGAACCACGGCGCGTCCAGCGCATAGAGGGCCAGCAGGTGATCCACCGCCCCGGCCAGCGTCTTCGCCCGGCCCGGCCGCGAGGCCCAGACCTGCGGTCCGACGTATTTGATCAACGGCGTCTTCGGCGAGGCCGCCCGGATCGCCTGAGCCACGCGGATGGTGAAGCCCCAACTGTCGATCAGCACCACGGCGTCCGGCTTTTCCGCCGCCGCCAGCGCCGCCGTCTGGGCCACGCGCTTCCTGACCCGGCCATAGGCCTTGAGGCCCTCGATCCAGCCCAGGATCGACAGTTCAGCGATATCGAAGGGACTAGCGACGCCCTCGGCCGCCATCTTCGGACCGCCCACGCCGACGAAGACCACGTCCTTGCCCAGCCGCGCCTTCAGCGCCCGCGCCAGCCCGGCGCCCAGCGCATCGCCCGACGCCTCGGCCGCCACCAGCATGACCTTCAACGGACGGCTCATCGCGGTTCTCCCCAGACGAACAGGCCCAGGCGGTCGGCCGCCTCGACCAGACCTTCATGGTCGATGACGATCAGCCGTCCCTCGAACCCGCCGATCCCGGCCAGACCTGCGGCGGCAGCCAGTTCGACCGTCGTCGGTCCGATAACGGGCATGTCGACGCGCAGATCCTGGATCGGCTTGGGCGCCTTGCCCAGCGCGCCGCGCGCAAAGCCGGGCGAGCCGCGCAGGTCCGCAGGCAGGCCAGCGACGCGCTGCAGCATCTCGTCCGTGCCTTCCTGGGCCTCGACCGCCAGCACAAGGCCGTCGCAGACGACCGCGCCTTGCCCGATATCCAGTTCACCTGATTTTTCAGCGACGTGCAGCGCCTTCTTCAGGTCCGCCAGTTGCTCCGCCGTCGGCGCCACGCGGCCCAGCGCGCCCGCCGCCAGCGTCTCGCCGCCCAGAATATCGTCTGCGCCCTCGACGGCGAAGCCTTCATCCTCGAACACCGACAAGATCTTGCGCAACAGGGCGTCGTCGCCCTTTGACGCCGCCGCGATGATGCCGGGCAACAGGGACGCGCCCTTCAGATCAGGCTTCAACGTCTTGAAATCCGGCCGATTGACATAGCCTGCCAGACACACCGCGCGGCAGCCCTCGGCGCGCATGGCCTTCACGATCTTGCCGATCTCGGCCATGCCGAAGTCCTGTCCCGGCCAGCGGTGCAGGTGGGCGTCGGCGAAGCCCTTCAGGCGGATGATGAACACCTCGCGCCCCTCCGCCTCGCAGCGCTGGGCGACGCGGATGGGCAGATCGCCCGACCCCGCAATCAAGGCCAGCTTGGGCGCGGTCGTCATTCCGCGCCCGGCAGGCACAGCGGGCGCTTGCCGCCGTCACGGATGAAGGCGGTGATCTCCATGATCTCGGGCAGGTCGGCATAGGATTGCTCGACCCGATCCAGACGCTCGGCGAAGACGCCCTGCCCCTCGAACAGGTCGCGATAGGCGGCCAGCAGGCGGCGCACCGCGTCCTTGCCGTAGCCCTTGCGCTTCAGCCCGATCAAGTTGAGGCCATGCAGGCTGGCGTGATTGCCCCAGACCGAGCCATAGGGGATGACGTCGCGCGTCACGGCGGCCAGGCCGCCGACGATGGCGCCCTGCCCCACCCGGCCGTTCTGGTGGATGGCGCACAGGCCGCCCAGAAACACCCGGTCGCCGACATGGACGTGACCGCCCAAGGTGGCGTTGTTGGCCATGGTGACGCTGTCGCCGACCACGCAGTCGTGGCCGACATGGGCGCCGGTCATGAACAGGTTGTTCGATCCGATACGGGTGACGCCCGTTCCTTGAGGCGTGCCCCGGTTGAAGGTGCAGTGCTCGCGGATCAGGTTGTTCTCGCCGATCTCCAGCCGCACCGGCTCGCCCTTGTAGCCGCCGTGCTGCGGATCGCCGCCGATGACGGCGAAGGGATGGATCGTCGTGTTGGCGCCGATTCTGGCGTCCTGCTGGATCACCACATGGCTGACCAGACGCACGCCGGAGGCCAGCGCCACGCCCGGCCCCACGGTGCAGAACGGGCCGATCTCGACCCCGTCCGCCACGGTCGCCGAGGCGTCGACGACGGCGGTCGGGTGGATGGTCACTGGGCGGGCTCCGCCACGGTCACGACCATGGCCATGAATTCGGCCTCGGCCGCCAGCTTGCCGTCGATGAAGGTCTCGCCGCGGAACTTGTAGGCGTCGCCGCGCGCCTTGATGACCTTGACCTCCATGCGCAGTTGGTCGCCCGGACGCGCGGGCTTGCGGAAGCGCACGCCGTCGATCGACATGAACATGATGACCTTGTCAGCCACCGCCACGTCCAGCGACTTGGACATCAGCAGGGCGCCGGTCTGGGCCATGGCCTCGACGATCAGCACGCCCGGCATGACCGGATCGATCGGGAAGTGGCCGGGGAAGAAGGGCTCGTTGTGGGTGACGTTCTTGATGCCGACAATCGAGGTCGCCGCCACGAAGTCCTGCGCCTTATCGACCAGCAGGAAGGGATAGCGGTGCGGCAGGCGACGCATCACCTCGGCGTAGTCGATGTTGTTGTCTTCGCTCATTCTTTCGATTCCTTCGCGCCCTTCTTCTGGGACGCCTGTTTGGACAGCCAGACCGTCTCGCGCAAGAACTGGCGGATGGGCTTGGCGGGATAGCCGGACCAGGTCTCGCCCGGCGGAATGTCGGCCAGAACGCCGCCTCCGGCCGCGACGCGCGCGCCCTCGCCGATGGTGATGTGGTCGCCCACGCCCGCCCGGCCGCCGAAGATGCAGTTGTCGCCGCTGGTCACCGAACCCGAGATGCCGGTGTGCGCCGCCATCAGGTTGTTGCGGCCGATAACGCAGTTGTGGCCGATCATGACCAGATTATCGATCTTGGTGTTCTCGCCGATGACGGTGTCGTCATAGGCGCCTCGGTCGATGCAGGAGTTGGCCCCGACCGTCACCCCGTCCTGCAGGATGACGCGGCCGAGCTGGGGGATGTCCACCGGTCCGGCCTTCGATCCGGCGGCGCCGAACCCCGCCTCGCCGATCCGCGCGCCAGCCAACAGCTTCACCCGGTCGCCCAGCAGGGCGAAGCCCACGGTGACGCCGGAGCTGATCAGGCAGTCGCGGCCGATCTGGACGCCGGGCCCGATGACGGTGTTGGCGCCGATGCGGCTGCCGCGTCCGATGCGGACGCCCTCACCCAGGATGACGCCAGGCTCGACCACCACAGTGTCGTCCTCAGCGGCCTCGGTGGCGGTGATGGCGCGATCAAGACGGATCGGCCGGTGCAGCAGGGCCGACGCCCGCGCCCAGGCCGCCTGAGCCTCGTTTGATAGGATGACGGCGGCGTCAGCCGGGGCCGCATCGAGCGCCGACGGCGGTACGATCACGCACCCCGCCTTCGTCTGCGCCAGGGCGGCGGCGAACTTGCGGTCGCCCAGAAACGCAATCGCGCCCCGGTCCGCACTGGACAGGGGCGCGACGGCCGAGATGACGACCTCGCCGCCCCGGACCGCCTCCCCGCCGATGTGCTCGGCGAGGGCGGCGACCGTCAGGGACGACAGGGTCTGGAAGAACCTCGGATCGGGCATGGCCCGCCTTAGGATTGCGGCTGGGCCGGAACCGGCATGCGGTTGAAGCTCAGGGTCGGCAGTTGGGCGTTCAGGCGCTGGATGACGGTGTCGGTCACGTCCATGGCCGGGTTCATGATGAAGACGCTCTCGCGGTCGATCATGATGCCGCAGCCCTTCTCCTGATAGACGGCGACCAGCAGAGGCTCGATGGCCTCCGAGATCTTGCGGCGCTGTTCCGCCAGGGTGTAGCGCAACTCGTTGTCGCGCGTGCCTTCCAGTTGCTGGGCTTCCTGGATGCGGGTCTGCAGGGCCTGACGGCGCTGGTTCATCTGGTCGGCCGGGATGGTCGCCTGGCCCTGCTGCAGGGCCTGGGCCTCGGTCTGGATGGCGGTGGCGTAGGGCTGGAGTTCGCCCTGAACTTCCTGCGCCAGTTGCTCCATGCGGGTCTGGACGGCCTGACCGGCGGTCGATTGAGCCAGAACGCGCTGGTTGAAATAGACGCATACGCCGGGGATGGCCGGGCCGGGGTTGGCCGGGCCTTGCGATTGGGCCAGGGCGGCCGAAGCGGTCAGCGAAGCGAGGGCGAAGGCGCCGATAGCGATGAGTTTCATAATCTAGGCCTTGGTGGCGGCGGTCAGACCGCGGTTAGAATTGGGTGGAAGTCGAGAAGCGGAAGGTCTCGGTCTTGTCGTAGTCTTCGCGATTCAGAACCTTGGACAGGTCGAAACGGATCGGCCCCATCGGCGAACGCCAGTGGATGCTCACGCCCGCCGCCGCGCGCAAGGCCAGATCATCGACGATGTTGGGGTTACGCAGCCCCGTCGCCGGGTCGACCAGATAGCGATCGTCCAGCTTGCCGATGGTGCCGAAGTCCGCGAACAGCGAGGTCTTGATGCCGTATTCGTCGGGCAGATAGTTCGGCACCGTCAGTTCAACCGTGCCGATGGCGTAGAAGTTGCCGCCCAGGGCATCGGTCGTGGTCAGGTCGCGCGCGCCCATGCCCGCCGTCTCGAAGCCGCGGAAGGTGTTGCCGCCCTTGAAGAAACGGTCGTTGATGCGGATCGGATCGCCGTTCCAGCCGCTGACATAGCCGGTCTGGCCCTGAACGCTGACCACCCAGTTGGGGCGGATGCCATAGTACCAGGAGGCGTCGGCCTCGGTCTTGATGTAGTTCACGTCGCCGCCGATACCGGCGAAGTCCTGACGCAGCGACGCGGTCCAGCCGCGCGTCGGCCGCACCGGGTCGTTCAGGCGGTTCACCAGCAGGGTGTAGCCCGCCGAGGAGTTGATGTAGGAGCCCGCCTGGTCGCACAGCGCCGACGAACCGGCGCCCACGCCGCCGCAATAGCCGAACGGAATGACGACTTCGTCGCTCTTCAGGAAATAGCGGGTGCTGAAGGAGGCGTAGCCGTTCAGCGGATAGGTGATGCGCACCCCGCCCCCGGTCGAACGATAGTCATACGACGAGTATTTGCTCAGGTCGTAGCGCATGTGGAACAGGTCGAAGCCCGCCCGCACGTCTCGTCCCAGGAACTTCGGCTCGGTGAAGCGGAAGTCGATCTGCTGACGCAGCGAGCCCCACTCGGCGCGCGCCACGACGTTCTGGCCGCGACCGCGGAAGTTGCGCTCGGTGATGCCCAGGTTCAGCACGAAGGAGTCGACCGAGCTGAAGCCCGCCCCGACCGACAGTTCGCCGGTAGGCTGCTCTTCCACGGTGACGTTGACGACCGAACGGTCCGGCGCGCTGCCGCGCGTCTCCTCGATCTTGACGTCCTTGAAGAAACCCAGGGCGCGCAGGTTGTTGCGCGAACGCTCGACCAGGGAGCGGTTGAAGGCGTCGCCCTCGCCCACCATCAGCTCGCGGCGGATGACCGTGTCCAGGGTACGGGTGTTGCCGACCACATTGATGCGGTCGATGTAGACGCGCTGGCCTTCGCGAACGTTGAAGGTGACGTTGACGGTGTCGGTCTCGGGATCGGCGCGATAGGTCGGGTTGATCTCGACGAAGGCGTAGCCGGCCGAACCGGCGGCGAAGGTCAGGGTGTCGACCGCCGCCTGGATGCGGTCGCTCTCATAGAGGTCGCCCGAGCGGATCGGCAGCAGCATCTGCAGGAAGTCGGCGTTCAGGCGGTCGTTCTCGGTGACGACCTTGATCTCGCCGAAGTTGTAGCGATCGCCCTCATCCACCGTGACGGTCAGGCCGAAGGCGCTGTTGTCCGGCTTCAGCTCGGCCACGGAGGACAGGATGCGGAAGTCGTAATAGCCGCGGTTGGTGTAGAATTTCCGCAGCTGCTCGCGATCGTAGTCGATCCGGTTCGGATCATAGTTGTCGTTCGAGCTGAACAGACGCCACCAGGCCGACTGCTTGGTGACCATGACCTGACGCAGGTCGCTGTCCGAAAACGCGGTGTTGCCCAGGAAGGTGACGGCGGCGATGCCGGTTTCGGGCCCTTCATCGATCTCGAACACCACGTCGACGCGGTTCTGCTCCAGCTGGACCAGCTTGGGCGTCACCGTCGCCGAGATGCGGCCGGACAGACGATAAAGCTCGACGATCTTGCCGACGTCTTCCTGAACCCGCGCGCGGGTGTAGATGCCGCGCGGGCGGATGGTCACTTCATCGCGCAGCTTCTTCTCGGCCAGGGCCTTGTTACCCTCGAAGGTCACCTGGTTGATGATCGGGTTCTCGGCGATCTCGACGATCAGGTCGCCATTGGCCTGAAGGCCGATCTGCACGTCCGCGAACAGGCCCGTGCGCGACAGGGTGCGAACCGCCACATCGATGGTCACGGCGTCGATGGTGTCGCCAGGCTGGATCGGCAGATAGGACAGCACCGTCGTCTGATCGATGCGCTGATTGCCCCGCACCAGGATGCGGTTGACCAGGGCGCGCTCGGCTTCCGGCTGCGCCATCTGCACCTGCGGCGTCTGGGCGGCGGCCGTCGGCGCAGGAGCCGTCTCGGCCTGGGCCAGGGCCGGTTGCGCCAGTCCGGCGGCGAAGGTCAGGGCCAGGGCGCTGACCCCGAGAATGCGGCCAGGAGTCTGGGTCATGAGGCGACTGTCGTTTTGATTCATGCGGGATACCATCGGGGGCTGGCGTCGGCTCACGAGACGAGCCCGCCGAGGAATTTGAAGAGATTGAGCTTCTGCAGATCGTTCCAGGTCGCGAACAACATCAAACCCGCCAGCAAAGCAAGACCGACCCGATATCCCGCTTCCTGAACACGGGCGGCCATCGGACGGCGCGCCACGGCTTCATAGGCGTAGAACAGCAGGTGCCCCCCATCCAGAACGGGAATGGGCATCAGATTAAGAAAGCCGATTCCGACCGAAAGTATGGCCGCGAAGCTCGTCAGCGTCAGCAACAGATTGCGGACAATGGCCCAGGGCTCGGGATTGGCCGCCACGGCGGCGTTGGTCAGGGCGCCCGAAGCCTTGGCGATGCCCAACGGGCCGCTGAACTGGTCGCCCGACTCGCGCCCCGTGAAGATGCGGCCGATATAGGTCAGGGTCGTGTTCAGGATGGCGCCGGTTTCGCGCACCCCCTGCCCCACGGCCGCGACGGGGCCATAGCGGACGTGGCGGATCTCATTCCGGTTCGAACCCAGGGCCAGGCCGATGCGGCCGACGGTGACCCGACCGGCGATGCGATCCGTTTCGACCCGGCGTTCCGGCGTGGCCGTCAGTTGCACAGCCCGGTCCCCGCGCTCCACGGTGAAGCGCACCGGATCGCCGCTGCTCAGGGCCACGACGCGCGTCACCTCGCCGCCGTCGGAGATCAGCTTGCCGTTCACATGGGTGATCAGATCGCCCGGCAGGAAGCCCGCCTGCGCCGCCGGCGACTGAGGCTGGACCTCCATCACCCGCGCCGGGCGCAATTCGACGCCCACCAGGCTGAACAGCAGGGTGAAGATGAAGATGGCCAGGACGAAGTTGGCGAACGGCCCGCCCGCCACGACCAGGGCGCGCTGCCACAAAGGCTTGAAATAGAGGTAGTCACGCTCCGCGCCCGATCCGTGCTCGGCCGTCACGGCCTTTCGCAACGCTTCCAGTCCCGCGCGATCCGGAACGCCGGTCGCATCCAGATCGCCGGAAAACTTCACATAGCCGCCCAGCGGCAGCCAGCCGAGCCGCCACTCGACGCCATGTTTGTCAGTCCGGCGAAAGATCGCGCGCCCGAAACCGATGGAGAAGCGGTCCATCTTCACCCCGAAGGCGCGCGCCGTCAGGAAGTGGCCCAGCTCATGCACCGTCACGACAAGCGTCAGCACGAGCAGGAACGGCACGACATAGGTCAGAACCTGGCTGATCACGCCTATCATGCCGTTCGTATCTCCTCAGGCCGCGATGTTCAGCGATGCGATGACGTCGCCCGCGATCCGTCGCGCCTCCGCATCGACCGCCAGGGCCGCGTCGCAGGCATCGTCGGAACCGCAAGACACGCCCGCGCCCGTCGCCTTCTCAAGGGTGTCGGCGACGACTGCGGCAATATTGAGAAAGCCCAGCCGCCGGTCAAGGAAAGCCAGGGCCGCCACCTCATTGGCCGCGTTGAACACGATGGGGGCCGAGCCGCCCGCCGCCAGGGCCTCGCGCGCCAAGCGCAGGGCCGGAAACCGTGTCTCGTCCGGGGCCTCGAAGGTCAACCGCCCCAGGGCCGCCAGGTCCAGCCTGGGCGCCGGCCAGGCCAGACGGTCCGGCCAGGACAGGGCGCAGGCGATCGGCGTCCGCATGTCCGGCGCGCCCATCTGGGCCAGGGTCGAACCATCCACATATTCCACAAGGCTGTGGATGATCGATTCCGGGTGGACGACCACATCGACCCGGTCTTCCGGCATGTCGAACAGATAGGCGGCCTCGATCAGCTCCAACCCCTTGTTGGCCATGGTGGCGCTGTCGACCGAGATCTTGGCGCCCATGCTCCAGTTCGGATGGGCCACAGCCTGTTCCGGCGTGATCCGCGTCATGGCCGCGCGCGGCAGGGTGCGGAACGGCCCCCCAGAAGCGGTCAGAACCAGCTTGGACACCCGCTCCGGCGCCTCGGCCGGAAACACCTGGAAAATGGCCGAATGCTCGGAATCCACTGGAATCAGCCGCCCGCCGCTTCGTCGGACCCGCTCGATCAGCGCCGGGCCGCAGCAGACCAGGCTTTCCTTGTTCGCCAGAGCCAGGGTCGCGCCCGTCCCCGCCGCCGCCCACGCCGAGCGCAGGCCCGCCGCGCCGACGATGGAGGCCATGATCCAGTCGGCAGGCCGCACGGCCGCCTCAACGATGGCGTCCGGCCCGGCCGCCGCCTCGACCCCGGTTCCCGCCAGGGCGTCGCGCAGTTCGTTCAAGCGCGCCGGATCGGCCGTCACGGCGATGCGCGGCCGCCACCGGCGGGCCTGTTCAGCCAGACGGGCGATGTTGGCGCCCCCGGTCAGGGCCTCGACCTCGAACGCGGCCGAGCCAGCCGCTTGCGCCTGCTCCATCAGGTCCAGGGTCGACGAGCCGACCGATCCGGTAGACCCCAGAACAGTGACGCGCCGCGCGATCATGCCGCCCGCTCCAGCATCAGGACGATCAGACGCCCCGCCGACACCACCACCACGGCGAACATCAGGCCATCAACGCGGTCCAGCAGCCCGCCGTGGCCGGGAATCAGGTTGCCCGCGTCCTTGACCCCGAAGCGCCGCTTCAGCGCCGATTCCCACAGGTCGCCGCCCATGGTGGCCAGGGCGGCCGTCAGACCCAGAACCCCGCCCCAGAAGGCGTTCAGCAGCCCCATGTCCAGCCAGCCCGCCATGGCGGCGCCGGCGATCATCCCGGCGGTCAGCCCGCCGATGAAGCCCGACCAGGTTTTGTTCGGCGAAAAGCGCGGCCACAGCTTGGGCCCGCCGACGAAACTGCCGACCAGATAGGCCAGGATGTCGGCCGACCAGGCCACGGCGAAGACCAGCACCGTCCAGTACAGCCCCTGCACCTCGTGCAGGTCGCGCAGCCAGATCAGCAGGATGCAGGGCCAGCCGAGGTAGAGCACCCCATAGGCCGTATCCAGCAGGGACTCGCCGCGCGTGCGGGCGAACAGGCCCGCCGCCAGGGCGCCGAACACCATCAGCACCAGGGCCAGGGAAATCTGTCCGACATGGGCCGCGATCACCGCCACGACCAGGGCCAGGGCTACGCTGACCCCGATCGGCCGCCAGAGGTTCGGCGCGCACATCCGCGCCCACTCGAAGGCCAGCAGCACCGCCCCCGCGACCACCAGGGCGCAGAACCAGTCGCCGCCCGCCCAGGTCGCCAGGACCGCCGCCGGCGCCAGCACGACCGCCGAGGCGGCGCGCAGAGCAATATCCCGAGGCTTCAACGCCATATCAGCTCGCCGCCTCGCCATAGGCCGCGTCCATGACCTCGCGTCCGCCGTAGCGACGCTCGCGGCAGCCGAACTGGGCGACAGCCTCGGCCAGGGCTTCGGCTCCATAGTCGGGCCACAGGATCTCCTGGAACACCATCTCGGCGTAGGCGGCTTCCCATAGCAGGAAGTTGGACAGACGCTGCTCGCCCGACGTCCGCACGATCAGATCGACCGGCGGCGCGCCTGCGGTCGAGAGGCCGGCGCCCAGCGCCTCTTCGTCCACGACCACCTCCTCGCCCGCACGGGCGCGATCGACCAACCGCTGAGCGGCGTCGACCAGATCCGCCCGCCCGCCGTAGTTGAAGGCCACCTGCAGCAGGAATTTCTCATTGTGCGCCGTCTGGGCCTCGGCTCGCGCGACGATGGCGGCGATATCGTCCGGCAGGCCCTTGCGACGGCCCAGCACCTTCACCCGCACGCCTGCGGCGTCCAGCCGGTTCAGGTCGCTGCAGACAAAGGCGCGGACCAGGCCCATCAGGTCGGACACCTCATCCGCCGGGCGGCTCCAGTTCTCGGTCGAGAAGCCGAACACCGTCAGGCATCGCACGCCCAGTTCGGGCGCGGCCTTGATGGTCCGGCGCAGGGCCTGGACCCCCTCGCGGTGGCCCACGGCGCGCGGAAGGCCCCGCCGCTGCGCCCAGCGGCCGTTGCCGTCCATGATCAGGGCGACGTGACGAGGCCCCTTTGCAGGCGCCGTGGCGACGGGCTCGGCCGACATATGGGACCTTCCTTGGACAGGTCTGACGACGTCGTCAGACCTGCATGATTTCGACTTCCTTGGTCTTCAAGGTCTCGTCGATGCGCTTGATGGCGGCGTCGGTGTCCTTCTGGACCTCGGCTTCCATCTTCTTCTGTTCATCCTGGCTGATCTCGCCGGCCTTTTCAGCCTTCTTCAGCTCGTCGTTGGCGTCGCGGCGCACGTTGCGTACGGCGATCTTCTTGTCCTCTGCGTATTTGCCGGCCAGCTTGACTAGGTCCTTGCGGCGCTCCTCGGTCAGCGGCGGGATCGGAATGCGCAGGGTCTGGCCGTCCACGACGGGATTCAGGCCCAGGCCGGCGGCGCGGATCGCCTTCTCAACCGAGACCACCATTCCCTTGTCCCAGACGCTGACCGAGATCATGCGCGGCTCGGGCACGCTGATGGCCGCCAAGGCCGTCAGGGGCGAGGTCGCGCCATAGGCTTCGACCACGACCGGCTCCAGCAGTCCGGCGTTGGCGCGCCCCGTGCGCAGGCCTGCGTAGTCATCCTTCAGCGCGGCGACCGACTTGTCCATTCGGTCGCGGAACGTCTTGAGATCGGGTTTGGCCATGGCGAATATCCTTGGTCCTGTCGTTGAATGGCGAAGCCGCTCAGGCGGGCTTGTTGGTGATGACGGTGAAAGTGCCCTGCCCCGTCAAGGTCTTGTGCAGCGAGCCTTCCTCACAGAATCGAGAAGACCACGATCGGAATGCCGCTGTCTCGCATCAGGGCGATGGCCGAGGCGTCCATGACGCGCAGGTCCTTGGCCAGAACATCCTGATAGGTCAGCGTGTCATAGCGGGTGGCCGTCGGGTCCTTCTTCGGATCGGCGGTATAGACGCCGTCGACGCTCGTGCCCTTCAGCAGGGCGTCGCAGCCCATTTCAGCGGCGCGCAGGGCGGCGCCGGAGTCCGTGGTGAAGAAGGGGGCGCCCACGCCCGCAGCGAAGATCACCACACGGCCCTTTTCCAGGTGACGCAGGGCGCGGCGGCGGATGTAGGGTTCGGCGATCGCGGCCATCGGAATGGCGCTCTGGACCCGCGTGTCGACGCCGATCTTCTCCAGCGCGCCCTGCATGGCCAGCGCGTTCATGATGGTGGCCAGCATGCCCATGTAGTCGGCGTTGGCGCGGTCCATGCCCTCGGCGGCCTTGGACAGGCCCCGGAAGATGTTGCCCCCGCCGATGACCAGGCAGATCTCGACGCCCTGGCGCGCCACGGCGGCGACGGCGGCGGCGACCACGTCCACGGTCTTCATGTCGATGCCGTAGGGCTGATCGCCCATCAGCACCTCGCCCGAGACCTTCAGCAGGACGCGCTTGTAACGAAACTCGGAGGGGGCGTCGGGCATGGTCAGGGGTCCGTGGATACAGGGAGTTGGCATCCGCGCGAGGTGAATCGGCGGCTCATCATAGACGAAGGGCGCGTCAGCCTTCAAAGCCGAACGCGCCCTTTTGAAATTTCTTCCCTTTCGGGAAGAGGTTTCGAGTTAGTTGCCGCCCGTCATCGAGGCGACTTCCGACGCGAAGTCGGGGGATTCGACCTTCTCGACGCCTTCACCCAGCGCCATGCGGACGAAGCCCGCCAGCTTCAGCTCGGCGCCCAGCTCCTTGCCGGTGTTGGCGACCAGTTGTTCGATGGTCACGTCCGGGTCCATGACGAACGGCTGCTTGGTCAGCACCACGTCCTTCTGGAACTTGGCGATCTGGCCCGAGACGATCTTCTCGATCATGTTTTCCGGGCGGCCTTCTTCCTTGGCCTTCTCGATCAGGACAGCGCGTTCCTTCTCGATCGCGGCCGGATCCAGGTCCGAGGTGTCCAGCGCCAGCGGAGCCGTGGCCGCCACGTGCATGGCGATCTTGCGGCCCACTTCGCGCAGGGCTTCCTTGTCGCCGGCGCCTTCCAGTGCGACCAGCACGCCGATGCGGCCGACGCCCGGCGACACCGCGTTGTGGACGTAGGTCGAAACCACGCCTTCACCGACCGACAGGCGAGCCGCGCGACGCAGCTGCATGTTCTCGCCGATGGTGGCGATCAGGTTGGTGACTTCGTCCTGAACCGTCTTGCCGTTTTCCAGGGTCGCGCCGTGAATGGCGTCGACGCCCTCGTGGTGCAGGCCCAGTTGAGCGAATTCCTTCGCCGCCGACTGGAACAGGTCGTTGCGGGCGACGAAGTCGGTTTCGGCGTTGAACTCGATGGCCGAGGCGACTTCGCCCTTGCCGTCTTCGCGCACGGCGACGGCCACCAGGCCCTCGGCGGCGACGCGGTCGGCCTTCTTGGCTGCCTTGGACAGACCCTTGGCGCGCAGCCAGTCGATGGCCGCTTCGATGTCGCCGTTGTTCTCAACCAGCGCCTTCTTGCAGTCCATCATGCCGACGCCCGAACGCTCGCGAAGCTCCTTCACGAGGGCGGCAGTGATCTCGGCCATGTCTTTCTCCTGAAATTCAAAATGGGCGGCCGGACTGTTTAGCCCGGCCGCATGTCAAGTTGACGTCGGTCCGGCGCGCGGCGGCGCCGGAACGCTTCGTCCTTAGCCTTCGACCTTCTCGGCCTCGGCGGCGACCAGCTCTTCAGCCGCGCCTTCGGCGCCGGCCGGAGCGGCTTCAGCCTCGGCTTCAACCACGACGGCTTCGCGCAGGGCCGGCTCGACCGGAGCTTCCGAAGCGCCCAGGTCGATGCCCTGAGCGGCAGCGCCGGCGGCCAGGCCGTCCAGGACGGCGTCGGCGATCAGGTCGCAGTAGGTCTGAATGGCGCGGGCGGCGTCATCGTTGCCCGGCACCGGATAGGTGATGCCGTCCGGATCCGAGTTGGTGTCCAGGATGGCGATGATCGGGATGTTCAGCTTGCGGGCTTCCTGGATCGCGATCGCTTCCTTGTTGGTGTCGATCACGAACATGATGTCCGGCACCGAACCCATGTCCTTGATGCCGCCCAGCGACAGTTCCAGACGGTCCTTCTCGCGCTGCAGGGTCAGCAGCTCTTTCTTGTTGCGGCCTTCGCCGCCGCCTTCAACGATGCCTTCCAGTTCGCGCAGGCGCTGGATCGAGTTGGAGACGGTGCGCCAGTTGGTCAGGGTGCCGCCCAGCCAGCGGTTGTTCATGTAGTACTGGGCGCAGCGCGTGGCGGCTTGCGCGACCGGATCGGCGGCCTGACGCTTGGTGCCGACGAACAGCACGCGACCGCCCTTGGCGGCCACGTCGCGCACGGCGACCAGGGCCTGGTGCAGCAGCGGCATCGTCTGCGACAGGTCGATGATGTGGATGTTCGAGCGCGAGCCGAAGATGTAGCGGTCCATCTTCGGGTTCCAGCGGTGCGTCTGGTGGCCGAAGTGAGCGCCGGCTTCCAGCAGCGTACGCATCGAGAATTCAGGCAGAGCCATGATCGTGTTTTCCTTTTTCCGATCAAACCTAGCGCGGGCGGTTAAAAGGATCGGCTGATCCCTCGGAACGGTGCAGGCCGGGATGTCTCCCCGGACCGCGCCACGCCCACGTGCGAAGTGCGCCGCGCATATAGGCGAAAGGCCTGAAAAACACAAGCGGCCGAACAACATGGCCGCATCAGGCGCCGCGAGCCCGATGTCATCTCGCGAGCCGACGTTCCGGCCGGATCAGAAGCTGCGGCCGTCCACGCGCTGGGCGGCCCAATCCCACGGCTCGACGTCGGTCAGGGTGCGGATGTTGATCGCCGCCACCTCGCCGCCGTCCGGCGCCACGCCGTAGCCGAAGGGCTGCACGCCGCAGGTCTTGCAGAAGCGGTGATCGATCTTGTGCTGATTGAAGAAGTAGGACGTCGTCTCGCCCTCTTCCTTCGTCAGGCGAAAGGCCGAACGCGGCGCGAACGCCAGAACGAACCCCTTCCGGTAGCAATGGGAGCAGTTGCACTCGACCAGTCCATCCAGCCCGACATCGACCTCATAGGCCACCGCGCCGCAGTGGCAGGACCCGGCATGGGTCTTTACGCTCGTCTCGCTCATCAGGCGTCCTCCAGCATCACCACCCCCGGCGCCGATTTCAACGCGCCGCGCAGCGCCGCGTCCAGCCGGTATCGTCCGGGCAGCTTGATCTCCACCTCGGTGCGGCCGCCCAGCGTCGCCTGCAGCCACACCTCGCCGCCCTTGCCCTGCGCCCGCGCCCGATCCAGCCGCGCCTTCAGCGCCTCGGCGTCCGCCGACTGGGCCGACAGGACCACCCGCAATCCGATCTGGGCGTCGTCCAGCAGCACGTCCATGCGGCTGGCGTCGTCGCCGAAGAAGCGCACCTCGCCGTCAGCCGCCTTGGCCCGCACCTTGACCAGGACAGAGGTTCCGACCTCCAGAACCTCGCGGCACCGCCGCAACTGTTCCGGCGGGAACAGGCACTCGAACTCGCCCGTCGGGTCCGAGAAGGTGACGAAGGCGAATTTCTCGCCGGTGCGGGCGCTGGCCCGTTCCTGGCGGCGGCGCACCACACCGGCCATCTGGAAGGCTTCGTGCCCCGCCTCGGCCAGACCTTGCGCCTCAGCCACGAAGGTCACGCGCTTGCGTTTCAGGGCCGGCGTCAGTTCCTCGAGCGGATGCCCGGACAGGTAGAAGCCGACGGCGTAAAGCTCCTGATCCAGCTTGTCCGGCCCGGCCCACGGCTCCATGCTCTTCAGGCGCGGCCGGGCGGCGGCGGCCTGATCGGCGCCGAACAGGCTGACCTGGGACGAAGCGCGCTCCGCCGCCACGCTCTGGCAATAGGCCATCAGCACATCGGCC
Source organism: Brevundimonas sp. SS2672 (assembly GCF_059579685.1). Classification (NCBI taxonomy): domain Bacteria; kingdom Pseudomonadati; phylum Pseudomonadota; class Alphaproteobacteria; order Caulobacterales; family Caulobacteraceae; genus Brevundimonas; species Brevundimonas sp. SS2672. The sequence continues at coordinate 1,684,767 of NZ_CM184201.1, forward strand.
TGTTCGAACAGCTGACGGCGGTTCGGGTGGATGCTGTCGAAGGCTCCGGCCCGCGCCAGACCTTCCAGCGCCCGCTTGTTCACCGCCTTGGGGTCGACCCGTTCCAGGAAGTCAAAGATGTCGGCGAACGGCCCGCCCGTCTCGCGCACCTCGATGACGTGTTTCATCGCCTCAAGGCCCACGTTGCGGATGGCGCCCAGCGCATAGAGCACGCTGCCCTGCCCGTCCTTCCACGACACGTCGAAGTCAGCGGACGAACGGTTGATGTCCGGCGCCAGCACCGGAACCTCGAATCGGCGGCAGTCCTGATAGAAGACCGCCAGCTTGTCCGTATTCGACAGATCGAGGCTCATCGAGGCGGCGAAGAACTCGACCGGATGATTGGCCTTCAGCCAGCCCGTCTGGAAGGAGATCAGCGCATAGGCCGCCGCGTGCGACTTGTTGAAGCCGTAGCCCGCGAACTTGGCCACCAGGTCGAAGATGGAGCCGGACTGGCTCTCCGGCACGGACTTCTCGGATGCGCCCTTGACGAAGCGCGCCCGCTGGAAGTCCATCTCCTCCTTCTTCTTCTTGCCCATGGCCCGACGCAGCAGGTCGGCCTCGCCCAGGCTGTAGCCCGCCAGGATCTGGGCGATCTTCATCACCTGTTCCTGGTAAATGATGACGCCGTAGGTCTCGGTCAGCACCTCCTTCAGGCTGGGGTGCAGATAATCGACCTCGGCCCGGCCGAACTTCCGGTCGATGTAGGTGTCGATCATCTCCATCGGCCCTGGCCGGTAGAGGGAGATCAGGGCGGTGATCTCCTCGATCGAGCCGCAGCGCATCTTGCGCAGGGTGTCGCGCATCCCCTGCGATTCCAGCTGGAACACCCCGACCGTCTGGCCCGAGGCCATCAACTCATAGGTCTTGGGATCGTCCAGCGGCAGCAGGTTCCATTCCGGGGCCGCCCCGCGCCGTTCCAGATAGCCCTTGGCCCGGTCCAGCACCGTCAGCGTCTTCAGGCCCAGGAAGTCGAACTTCACTAGGCCCGCCGGCTCGACCCACTTCATGTTGAACTGACTGGCCGGGATGGTGGAGCGCGGGTCCTGATACAGGGGCACCAGCTCCGTCAGCGGCCGATCGCCGATGACGATGCCCGCCGCGTGGGTCGAGGCGTTGCGGTAGAGGCCCTCAAGCTCCAACGCCGTCTCCAGCAGCGCCTTGACCGAAGCCTCGGCGTCGCGCGCCTCGCGCAGACGCGGCTCCAGGTCGATGGCCTGGGCCAGGGTCACCGGGTTGGCGGGGTTGGCGGGCACCATCTTGGCCAGACGATCCACCTGGCCCAACGGCATCTGCAGCACCCGACCGACGTCGCGCAGCACGGCGCGCGCCTGCAAGGTGCCGAAGGTGATGATCTGGGCCACCCGGTCCTTGCCGTAGTGGTCCTGAACGTAGTCGATGACCTCTTCGCGCCGCTCCTGACAGAAGTCGATATCGAAGTCGGGCATCGATACGCGTTCCGGGTTCAGGAAGCGCTCGAACAGCAGGCCGAACCGCAAGGGGTCCAGATCGGTGATGGTCAGCGACCAGGCGACCAGGGAGCCCGCGCCCGAGCCCCGTCCCGGTCCCACCGGGATGTCATGCAGCTTGGCCCATTTGATGAAGTCCGACACGATCAGAAAGTAGCCGGGGAACCCCATCTGCTGAATGATCCCGACCTCCCACTCGAGGCGGTTCCAGTAGTCCTCCTCGGGCGCATAGGCCTTGTTCTTCTCAAGGCGCGCCTTCAGCCCCTCGCGCGCCTGATGCGCCAGTTCATCAGCCTCGGAACGGCCCGCGCCGGTATCGAAACGCGGCAGGATCGGCTTGTGCGTCTTGACCAGGAAGGCGCAGCGGCGGGCGATCTGAATGGTATTGTCGCAGGCCTCGGGCAGGTCGGCGAACAGTTCGCGCATCGCCCCGGCCGACTTGAACCAGTGCTCGCCGGTGACGCGGCGGCGGTCCTCCTGGCCGGTGAAGGCGCCGTCGGAGATACAGAGCAAGGCGTCATGCGACTTCGCCTGGGCGGCCTTGGCGTAATAGACATCGTTGGTCGCAACCAAAGGCGCGTCGTTGGCGTAGGCCCATTCGACCAGACCGCCCTCGGCCACAGTCTCGCTGGACAGGCCATGGCGTTGCAGTTCGACATAGAAGCGGTCGCCGAAGACCCGCTTCATCTCCGCCAGGGCGATGGCGGCTTCGGCCGGCTTCTTCTGCACGAACAGGGGATCGATAGGACCGTCCGGTCCGCCGGACAGCAGGATCAGTCCCTCGGACTTATCCACAATCTGCCCCCAGGGCACGCCCGGTTCGGCCATCTCGCCCGCGTCGAGGTAGGCCGACGACGACAGGGCGCACAGATTCAGCCAGCCCTGTTCGTTCTGGGCGATCAGCACGACCGTCGGGGTCTTGGCCCAGCGCTGGGCGACCTGTCCGCCGATGTCGAGCACCGGAAGGGCGCAGGCGACAATGGGTTGGACGCCCGCATCCTTGGTCGCCTGGCTGAACTCCAGAGCTCCGAACAGGTTGGCGCGGTCGGCCACGCCCACCGCCGGCATCCCAGCATCGGCGGCCATCTTGCCGATCTTGCCGGCCTTGATCGCCCCTTCCAGAAGCGAATAGGCGCTGCGGACCCGCAGATGGACAAAGCCCTGACTGTTCACCGCATCCGCCAATCGAAAACTCCGCATCGCAGCGCCAGATCATACCGGCGCGTGATCATCATGCAGGGAGTCGCCCGCTGGGGCGCGGTCACGTCACCAGGAACGCCGCCTGCCAGACCATCCAGACGAAGCCGCCGCAGGACGCAAGCGACAGCAGATCCCTCACCCAACGCGTCATTGATTTTATCCCCAGATCAAATGTTGCCCATTTGTTCTATGTTGCCTCTTTGTTCTCGTCAACCTCAATTCGCGAGGAAGCCGAGGCGCGTCAGGGCCGAGGCCAGGGCGGCCGAGTTGGGGGACTGGGTCTTGCGCAGCAGGCTGGCCCGGAAGAACTCCACCGTGCGCGGGCTCAGCGCCAGGTTCTGGGCGATCTGCTTTGTGGTCAGGCCTTCGACCAGCATTTCGGCGACCTGACGCTCGCGGCGAGTGAAGGTCAGTTCCTCGCGCGCCGGCGCAGTCTTCAAGGCCTCGGCCCCGCGACGCAGGGCGCGGACCAGGTCATCGACCGTCGCCGGCTTGGGCAGGACATCGTCCACGCCCAGACGCATGGCGTCGACCGTCGTCCGCACGTCCACGAAGGCGCTGACGATGATCACCGCGTGACGGTTCAGCGCACAGAAGGCGGCGACCAAATCCAACCCTTCGACGCCCGGCATCTTCAGATCGGCGACGATGCAGGTCGGATCGGCGTCTGAAGCCCACATGAGGGCGTCAAGCGGTTCATGGAAGCCGACCGCGGAGAAGCCCGCCTCGCGCACGGCGAGCAGGGTCACCTCCAATAGAGCGCGGTCATCGTCGATGATGGCGATGTCAGAAATAGCGCCCCCACCCCTTTCTGAAGCCTGTTCATTTCGACCGCCGTCCACGCCATCACGCATCATGTCGCCGAAAGTACGCAAGGCTCAGCCGCAGCAAAACCTCGTAGTCCCACGCAATTGATCGCCCAAGACTCATGGGCGATCCATACCCCCGATACGCCGATATCAACCAGGAAGGCCCGCCATGCTGCAAAGCGCCGTTTTCCTGACTCGCCCCCCATCAGGATTCATCGGCAGCACGCGATGGCCGGCGTTGATCGACATGAGACGCGACCAGGCGCGTTCGCTGAGCCTGGCGGGGGCTGCGGCCGCTGTCGATGACGTGATCATCTACGCCGTGGAGGGCTCGGCCGACTCCGTGGACGGCTTCCTGCAACTGCTGGGCGTCAGCCCGTGCGAGACGGAGCCGATCCAGGCGTGGCGCCAGGAGGTTCGCTTTCGCTTCCATCGCGTCCTGGCGCTCTCGCACCCGCCCCTGACGTGCGAGGAAGCCGCAGCCCTGCGTCGGGCGCTTGACGCCGACAACCCGGCCTATGGCGAGATACCGGCCTTGCTGGCGGCCGCCGCTCTGCGCTGGTCGATGCTGGCCTATCGCACGCCGTTGCAGGCGACGACGCGGCTCATCGCTTCCTAGTAGGCGTGGCTTTCGGCCGCGCGCTGCTCCAGGTGCCCGTCCTTCAGGGCGAAGACGCGGTCCATGTGGCCCGCCAGCTCCATGTTGTGCGTGGCGATCAGGGCGGCGACGCCCGTGGTCTTGGCCAGTTCACGCAAGGCCTCGAACACCGCCTGACTGGTGGCGGGGTCCAGATTGCCGGTCGGCTCATCGGCCAGCAGCAGGCGGGGGCTGTTGGCCAGGGCGCGGGCGATGGCGACGCGCTGCTGCTCGCCGCCTGACAATTGCGCGGGCTGGTGTGTCACGCGCTGCCCCAGGCCGAGCGCCGTCAGCTGCGCGGTGGCGCGACGACGCGCCTCCCCTTCCCGCACGCCCGCGATCCGCATCGGCAGAGCCACGTTATCCAGAGCATCAAACTCCGGCAGCAAGTGATGGAATTGATAGACGAAGCCGATGCGATGCAGACGCAGACGCGTCCGCGCCCGCTCATCGAGCCCGCCGACATCCTCGCCGTCGATCAGCACCTGGCCGCTGGTCGGGCGCTCCAACAGGCCCGCCGCGTGCAGCAGACTGGACTTGCCCGAGCCGGACGGTCCGATCAGGCCGACGACCTCGCCGGGCATGACGTCCAGATCGACGCCCTTCAACACAGTCAGCCCGCCCTGGGCCGTCGGATAGGTCCGCGTCACCCCGCGCAGCGACAGGATGGCGCCGTTCGTCTCGGCGGCGACGGCGGGCTTCTTCTTCAGCAGCCTATTCAAAACGCAGGGCCTCCACCGGATCGATGCGCGACGCGTTCCACGACGGCGGCAGGCTGGCCAGGCAACTCATGAAGAAGGAGAAGACGGCGACCCAGGTCACGTCCCACGGATCGACCTTGGCCGGAACGGAGTCCAGCATATAGACGTCGGCGTTGAACAGCTGGACGCCCAGCAGGCCTTCGAGGAAATGCTGGATCGCGCCGATATTCCAGCAGAACAGCAGCCCCAGCACCAGGCCCGCGATCGTGCCGCCGATGCCGATGGCCGCGCCCGACATGAAGAAGATGCGCAGGATGGACGACTGGCTGGCGCCGACGGTGCGCAGGATGGCGATATCGCGCGTCTTGTTCTTCACCAGCATGACGATGCCGCTGATGATGTTCATGGCGGCGATGGCGACCACCATGCCGAGGATGATGCTCATGGCCACGCGCTCGACCTTCAGCGCGCCCCAGATGGCGGCCTGACGGTTGCGCCAGTCGGTGACGACGCTGCCCGGCCCGGCCGCGCGCTGAACCGGCGTCAGCAGGTTCTCGACCAGGTCGGGTTCCGCCACCTTCATCTCGATGACGTCCCAGACGCCGTCCTTGCCGAAGAACAGTTGCGCCTGCTCCAGCGGCATGAAGATGAAGGCGCGATCATAGTCCGCCGCCCCCGAGGTGTAGATTCCGCCGACGATATAGGTCTTCTCCAACCCGCCCAGATTGCCGAAAGCGCTGTCGGCTCCGGTCGGGGAGTAGATGGAGATGGGATCGCCCTCGCGCAGTCCCATCTGCTCGGCCAGGCTCTTGCCGACCAGGACCTGGTCGCCGCCGTATTCGCCCTTGCCGAAGCTTTCGCGCGCCTCGGAGCTGAGGCTGTCATAGACGAACTTGGTTGAGATCAGGTCCTGCGGACGCACGCCGCGCACGATGCCGCCGGTGGCCGCCCCACCCGCGCGGAACATGGCGGGGTTCTCGATCAGAGGCGTCACCGCCACCACGCCCGGCACATCGGCGATCCGCTTCAGCGCCGCGTCGCGATCAGGCGCATAGAGCACCGGTCCCTGAACATACATATGGCCGTTGAACGACAGGATCCGGTCCATCAGCGTGCCGCGAAAGCCCGCCATGATGCTCATCACGCTGATCAGCACGGCGACGGCCAACATGATGCCGATGAAGCTGATCATCGCGATCAGCGCCACCCCGCCCTGCTTGCGCTTGGCGCGCAGGTAGCGGAGCGCCAGCCCGATCTCCCAGCTGGAGAACGGGCCGGAGGCCTTCGAGGCAGGCGGCGGAGCGGAAGCCGTCGCGGCGTCGGTCATTTCGTGAGCAGCTCCAGGGCGGCGTCCAGCGACAGGCTCTGCTTCTCGCCGGTGGCGCGGCGCTTCAGTTCGACCACGCCGTCGGCCAGGCCCTTGGGTCCGATAGTCAGTTGCCACGGCACGCCGATCAGGTCGGCGGTGGCGAACTTGCCGCCCGGACGTTCGTCGGTGTCGTCGTAGAGGACGTCCTTGCCCAGGGCTTCCAGGCGGGCCACGGCGTCTTCACAGGCGGCCGAGACGGCCTCGTCGCTGGCGCGCAGATTGATCACCACTACGTCGAACGGGGCGACCGAGTCCGGCCAGATGATGCCGCCTGCGTCATGGCTGGCCTCGATAATGGCGCCCAGCAGGCGCGACACGCCGACGCCGTAGCTGCCCATGTGGACTTCAGTGTCCTGGCCGTCCGGCCCGGCCACCTTGGCCTTCATCGGAACCGAGTATTTGGTGCCGAAGTAGAAGATGTGGCCGACCTCGATGCCGCGCGCCGACAGACGGTCGCCTTCGGCCGTCTGAGCCTCGAACTGGGCCGCATCGTGCATTTCCTCGGTCGCGGCGTAGAGAGCCGTGCGTTCGTTGAACACGCCCTCCAGTTGCTCGACGCTGAGGTTGTGGCCCGGCGCGGCCATCTCGACCAGCTTGCGGTCGCAGAACACCTCGCTCTCACCCGTTTCGGCCAGGACGATGAACTCGTGGCTCAAGTCGCCGCCGATGGGGCCGGTGTCGGCGCGCATCGGCACCGCCTTCAGGCCCAGCCGGGCGAAGGTGTTCAGATAGGCGGCGAACATCCGCTTGTAGGCGATGCGGGCCGAGGCCTCGTCCAGATCGAAGGAATAGGCGTCCTTCATCAGGAACTCGCGGCCGCGCATGACGCCGAAGCGCGGACGGCGCTCGTCGCGGAACTTCCACTGAATGTGGAAGAGGTTCAGCGGCAGGGATTTGTACGACTTCACGAAGCCGCGGAAGATGTCGGTGATCATCTCCTCATTGGTCGGTCCGTAAAGCAGTTCGCGCTCGTGGCGGTCGGTGATGCGCAGCATCTCCGGGCCATAGGCGTCATAGCGCCCGGACTCCCGCCACAGGTCCGCCAGCTGCAACGTCGGCATCAGCAGTTCGACGGCGCCGGCCTTCGTCTGCTCCTCGCGGACGATGTTCTCGATCTTGCGCAGCACCCGCAGGCCCAGCGGCAGCCAGGCGTAGATGCCGGCGGCCTCCTGCTTGATCATGCCCGCGCGCAGCATCAGCTGATGCGACACGATCTGGGCGTCGGAGGGGGCTTCTTTCAGGATCGGCAGGAAGTAGCGCGACAGGCGCATGGGAAGATTCTCGGCAAATTCAGTCAGGCCCGAGGTTTAACCGGGCGAAGGGGGCGAAAGCTAGAGCGCGTTGGCGTGGGTGATGTCGGGCACCGGGGTCCAGCCGATCCAGACGACGGCGACGATGACGAGCCAGACGATGATCGACACCCAGGTCGTGGTGATGAATTTCTTCTTGAGGTTCGGATTCTTCGGCGCGCCCCACTGGGTCCCGTCCGTCGGCGGATCCTTGATCTGATCAGACATCCCCAGCGGCAGAATCGCGAACAACACGATCCACCACACCGTCAGAAAGGTGGCGACCAGGGTGAAGGGGCCAAGGGGCATCGTCTCTAAAGTCCGTTCATCGCAATCATCGTCACGGCGCGATAAGAGAGGCTCCGCAACAAGGACGCCCTGAATGCCACAGATTACGCTGGAACACTCCACCCATTTCGACGCGACCGACTGGCGCGCCCTGGCGCTGGAGATTCATCGCCTCTGTGTCGACACGGTCGGCGCGACGACCCAGGCCTGCAAGACGCGCATCGTGCGCTGCGAAAACCTGATCATCGCCGACGGCGATCCGGCCCAGGCCATGGTCCACTGCGATCTGCGCATCCTCAGCGGCCGCACCCAGGAACAGAAGACCGCCCTGGGCGAAGCCGTCCAGGCCGCGCTGCTGGCCGGAGTCGCGCCTTATGAAGGCCCACGCCAGATCTCGGTCGAGATCGGAAACCTGGACCGCGACAACTATCGCAAGACCACGCTGGGAGGCTGAGATGTCGACGTCGGAAACCAGAGAAGGCGGCTGCCACTGCGGTGCTGTGCGGTTTCGCGTCACGCTCAGCGACGGCTTGAACACCGCTCGTCGCTGCACCTGCTCCTATTGCCGTATGCGGGGCGCGGTGGCGGTCTCGAGCGCGCTGGACGGTCTGTCGATAACCCAAGGGGAAGAGGCGTTGTCGCTCTATCGCTTCAACACCGGCGCAGCCTCGCACTGGTTCTGTCGCCATTGCGGGATTTACACCCATCACCAGCGTCGCTCGAACCCGCAGCAATATGGGATCAACGCCGCCTGTCTCGACGGCGTAAGCCCCTTCGATTTCGCCGAAGTTCCCGTGATGGACGGTCAGGCCCACCCCAGCGACACGGGCGTTTCCCGGCTCGCCGGCGTCCTCAGATTCGAACCGCGCGACTGATCCTTACGGATGCGGCCGCCCGATGCCGTAACGCGCGGCCCAGTAGGGCAGGATGTCGTCATCCTGCAGAAAGCGCGCGCCCGTTTCCTCGCTGACCTGGGCGTCGGGCCAGTCGAACTCGCCGTCCAGGACCAGAAGGGGGCAGCTCTGGTTCGCCTCCCCCACCTCGGCGATCACGGCCGGGCGCGGACGCGGGTGATCCAGATAGGTCACGGTCAGGTGCTCGCGCAGGCGCGGATACAGGCCCAGCACGCCTTCGATCCGCGCGCCCGGCGGACAGAACCACGGCCCGCCCTGATCGTCGAACCAGTCTGGGTTCAATAGATACAGACGATCCGCCATCAGAGCCTCAGCACCACGGTTTCGACGATCGGACGACGGTCCCAGATCTGCTGGCTGGCCTTCTTCAGGGTCCGGCTGACGGCCTGTTCGATGACCATCTCGTCTTCCAGCGCCTCGCCCTTCAGGCCGCGCACCGTGTTCTCGACGCGCTCGGCCATGTCGTCCAGCACATCGCCCAGCGGACGGTCCACGTCGCCGGGCAGGCCGATGCCCCGCACGTCGATGTCGCTGGCGATCCGCCCGCGCTTGTCCAGGGCGAAGCTGACGATCAGGATGCCGTTGCTGGCGGCGTGCTTGCGCTCACGCAGAGCCTCCCCGCCTTCCTCGACCAACATGCCGCCGTCGACGAACAGACGGCCCGAGGGCACTTCGTCGATGATGGCGGCGGGTCCAGGGGCCAGACGCACCATGTCGCCGTTGCGCGGCGTCACCGTCTCCGGCACCTGCATGTCCTTGGCCAGATTGCCGTGCTCGATCAGGTGACGGCGCATGCCATGGGTCGGCACGGCGATCTGCGGCCGGGCCCACTGATACATCTGACGCAGTTCGTCACGGCACGGGTGGCCCGAGACGTGGATGCCGGGGTGATCCTTCTCAGTGTAGATACGGATTCCGCGCTCAGCCATCTTGTCCTGCAGGCGGCCGATGGACAGTTCGTTGCCCGGGATGACGCGCGACGAGAAGATGCAGTGATCCCCCTGCCCCAGCTTGACGAAGGGATGCGTCCCTTCGGCCACGCGCGACAGAGCCGCTCGCGCCTCGCCCTGGCTGCCGGTGCACAGATACAGGATCTCGTCCGCCGGCCAGATCTTGGCCTCCTGTTCGGACAGGAAGGGCTTGATGTCGTTCAACATGCCGACCGACTTGGCGGCGGCGGTGATGCGGTGCATCGAGCGACCGGCCAGCGCTACGCGGCGACCGGCGGCCTCGGCGGCGCGGATCACGCTGTCCATGCGCGCGACGTTGGAGGCGAAGCAGCCGACGGCGACCCGGCCCTTGAGGCCCTGGATCAGCTCGGCCAGCTTGACCTTCACCTCGCCCTCGGACCCGGCGACCCCGTCGACGAAGACGTTGGTGGAGTCGCACACCATGGCCAGGACGCCCTCGTCGCCCAGCTTCTGGATGAAGTCGACGTCGGTGCGCTCGCCCACGACCGGATCGTTGTCGATCTTCCAGTCGCCGGTGTGCAGCACCGTGCCCAGAGGCGTCTTGATGGCCAGGCCGTTCGGCTCGGCGATCGAGTGGGTGATGGTGACGTAGGTCACCTCGAACGGGCCCAGATCCACCGTCGAACCCAGCGGCGCCTCGATCAGTTCGACATCTTCATAGATGCCGGCGTCGCGCAGCTTCTCGCGGATCAGGAAGGCGGTGAAGGGCGTGGCGTACAGCGGCGCCTGAATGCGCGGCCACAGCCAGCCCAGGGCGCCGATGTGGTCCTCGTGCGCGTGCGTCAGCACGATGCCCAGGATGTTCTCACCTTCCAGGAAGGTCGGATCGGGCACGATCACGTCCACGCCCGGCGTGGACTGGTCGCCGAAGGTCACGCCCACGTCGACGATGATCCATTTGCGATCGTGCGCCGGGCCGAAGCCATAGGCGTTCAGGTTCATACCGACCTCGTTCGAGCCGCCCAGCGGCAGGAAGACGAGTTCGTCGTTTTGATTGTTCTTAGTCATACGGCCTTACAGATGGGAGTTCCGCCGCCAGATTTCGAGTAGGCCGCGGATGGTCAGGTCCGGATCAAACCGGTCGATAGAGTCGGTAGCGCCCTCGAACAGGGAGGCGACGCCGCCGGTGCCGATGACCGTCATGGGCTTGCCCCACTCGGCCTTGATACGGTCCACCAGCCCTTCGATCAGAGCGATATAGCCCCAGAAGACGCCAGATTGCATGGAGGTGACGGTGTCGCGCCCGATGACGGTCTCGGGGCGCTGAATGGCGATGCGCGGCAGCTTGGCCGCAGCCTCGTGCAGGGCCTGCAGCGACAGATTGATGCCCGGCGCGATGAGGCCGCCCTCAAAGGCGCCCTCGCCCTTGCCGTTGGCGCCCGAGACGACGTCAAAAGTGGTCGCCGTGCCGCTGTCGATCAGCAGCAGGTCGCCCTCATAGGCCTGAAGCGCGCCGATGGCGTTGACCAGGCGGTCGGCCCCGGCTTCGCTGGGTTTGTGGATGCGCACCTCAATGCCCAGTTCGACATTCTCGCCGATCACCAGGGGTTCGACGGTCAGATAGCGTCGCGCCAGGTTGCGCAGGTTGAAGATCGACTGCGGCACCACGCTGGAGATGATGCAGCCGTCCATGTCGGCCATGGTGAGGCCGTGGCCGCGCATCTCGAACAGCTGGTGCAGCCAGACGGCGTATTCATCGGCCGTGCGCATGGGATCGGTGGCGGTGCGCCACTGGAAGATCCACTCCTGGCCGTCGTGGACGGCGAAAAGCGTGTTCGTATTGCCTTGCTCGATCGCCAGCAGCATCAGGCGGTCTCTCCGAAGAAGACGTCGCCGGCGGAGATGACCCGCAGGCCTCCGTCCGGCAGTTTCAGACGCAGGGCGCCGTCGGCCTCGAGGCCGTCGGCGATCCCGCTCAGGGTTTCATGGCTCAGCCGCGCCGTGCACGGCCCGAACAGTCCCGGCGTCCGCGCGACCCAGGCGTCCAGCACCGGCTGAAAGCCCAGACGCGTCCAGCGTTCCAGCCAGACGTCGAAGGTTTCGGCCAGCGCCTTCGCCCCCTCCATCGACGGAGCGGCAGGCACGTCGTGACGCAGATGCTCGGCGATGCAGGTAGTGGGACGCTCGGTCCCTTCGGGCGCATGGGACAGGTTCACGCCGATGCCGACCGCCAGCCACAGGCCGCCGGACGGCGCAGGACCGGATTCGATCAGGATGCCGGACGACTTGCGCCCGTCCAGCAGGACGTCATTGGGCCATTTGATGCTGACCAGCGCGGGCGGGACATAGCGGTCCAGCAGATCGGCCACCGCCAGGGCGGCGGCGAAGGTCAGCTGCGCCGCCTCGGCCGGAGAGCGGTTCAGCGTCAGCAGCAGGGTCGCGGCCAGATTGCCGTCCCGGCTGTCCCAGGCGCGGCCGCGACGGCCCCGCCCGGCGGTCTGACGCCAAGCCGCGATCCACAGCGGCCCGGCCTCGCCCGCCTCGGCGCGACGGCGCGCCTCGGCGTTGGTGGAGTCGGTCTCTTCGAGGATCAGGACCGGAGCCGCCAAGGCCCCTTATCCGATCCCGACGCCTGCCGCCGCCGCGCGCGTCAGCGGCTCCAGCCAGACGAGAGCCAGAAGCACCACGGGGAAGCTGAAGGCCGCAGCCGCCCAGCCGATCCACTGGGCGCCGGCCGGCGCCTTGTCGGTCGTCACGTCGAAGTCCGGCGTGTCGAACCACATCACCTTGATGATGCGCAGGTAGTAGAAGCCCGCCACGACCGAGGCCACCAGCCCCGCCGCGCCCGCCATCCAGTACCCGGCGTCGGCGGCCGCGCCGAAGACATAAACCTTGCCCCAGAAGCCCGACATCGGCGGAATGCCGATGGCCGACAGCGACAGGATCGTCAGGGCGACGGCCGTCAGCGGGCGGTCCTTCTTCAGACCGGCCAGATCGGCGATCTTGCGGATCGGACGACCATTGCGGCTCAGCGACAGCAGGATGGCGAAGAAGCCGATCTGGTCCACGACATACAGGGTCATGAACATCAGGGTCGCCTGAACGCCGACCTGCGTGCCCGCCGCGACACCGAGCAGGGCGTAGCCGATGTTGATGATGGACGAATAGGCCAGCAGGCGCTGGATGTCCTTCTGCATCAGGCCGCCGAAGGCGCCGACGGCGAAGCTGATCAGCGAGATCAGGATCACCACCTGGGCCCACTGGGCATGGGCCAGGCCGAAGCCTTCGACCAGCACGCGGATGATCAGCACCATGGCCGCCACCTTGGGCGCGGTCGAGAACAGGGCCACGACCGGCGTCGGGGCGCCTTCATAGACGTCCGGCGTCCACATGTGGAACGGCGCGGCCGAAACCTTGAACGCCAGGCCGCAGATCAGGAACACCACGCCGAAGATCAGACCCGGACCGGGGTTGGCGCTGGCGAAGGCGGCGATGTCCTCGAACCGCATCGAACCGGCGAAACCATAGATCAGGCTGGCGCCGTACAGCAGCAGGCCCGACGACAGGGCGCCCAGGACGAAATACTTCAGACCGGCTTCCGAGGCCTTCAGGTCGTCGCGGCGATAGGCGGCCAGGACGTAGAGGGCCAGGGAGTGCATCTCGATGCCGATGTAGAGCGAGATCAGGTCGCCCGACGACGCCATCATCCCCATGCCGACCGAGGCCAGCACGATCAGGATCGGATATTCGAACTTGGCGATGTTGTTGCGATGCATCCAGCCGTCGCCCAGCACCACGGCCACAGCGGCGGACAGGAAGATCACCGCCTTGCCGTATACGGCCAGCGGATCGGCCACATAGGCCCCGTTGAAGGCCGCGCCCAGCGGGCCGACGGCGGCTAGAGCCGTCGCCGCCAGCAGCAGCAGCACCGACAGGCCCGAAACCAGGCGCGTCGACTTCTCCCCGGCGAAGGCGCCGAGCATGAGCAGCACCAGGCCGCCGACCGCAAGGGTCAGTTCCGGGGCCGAGAGATGAAGGGCGGAAGACAGATCAGTCATTATGCTCTCACCCGCCGATGGCTGCGCGATAGGCGGTCGTCAGGGCCTCAACGCTTGGCCCGGTGTAATCCAGAACGGCGTTGGGATAGAGGCCCAGCCAGATGGTGCCGACGATCAGGGGCACGAAGATCAGCAGCTCGCGCTTGTCGATGTCGGTGATGCTTTCCAGCGCCGGATTGGTGATCGGGCCGTACATGACGTTGCGGAACAGCGTCAGCGCATAGACCGCCGAGAAGATCACGCCCGAGGCCGCGATCAGGGCCGTCCAGGTCGAGACCTGATAGGCGCCCGTCATCGTCAGCACTTCGCCGATGAAGCCCGAGGTGCCCGGAAGGCCAACGTTGGCCATGGTGAACATCAGGAAGATGGCCGCATACCAGGGCATCCGCGCCGTCAGGCCGCCGTAGAGGGCGATCTCACGGGTGTGCATCCGGTCGTAGACCACGCCGACGCAGAGGAAGAGCGCGCCCGAGATCAGGCCGTGGCTCAGCATCTGGAAGACGGCGCCCTGAACCCCGGTGTCGTTGCCGGCGAAGATGCCCATGGTCACGAAGCCCATGTGAGCGACCGACGAATAGGCGATCAGCTTCTTCATGTCCGTCTGACGGAAGGCGACCAGCGAGGTGTAGACCACGGCGATCACCGACAGGGCGAACACCAGCGGCGTGAACATCTGCGACGCCAGCGGGAACATCGGAATGTTGAACAGGATGAAGCCGTAGCCGCCGAGCTTCAGCAGGATGCCGGCCAGAATGACCGAACCCGCCGTCGGCGCCTGAACGTGGGCGTCGGGCAGCCAGGTGTGCACCGGCCACATCGGCATCTTCACCGCGAAGGAGGCGAAGAAGGCCAGCCACAGGATCGGCTGCACCGAGGCGTCGAAGGCGTACTGCTTCAGCTCCGGAATGCTGGTGGTGCCCGTCGTGTGCGCCATCCACAGCATGGCCAGCAGCATCAGGACGGAGCCCAGCAGGGTGTAGAGGAAGAACTTGTAGGCCGCGTAGATGCGGTTGGCGCCGCCCCAGATGCCGATGATCAGATACATCGGCACCAGGGTGCCTTCGAAGAAGATGTAGAAGAGGAACAGGTCCAGCGAGGTGAACACCCCGATGACCAGCGTCTCCAGGATCAGGAAGGCGATCATATATTCGACGACGCGCGTCTCGATCGCCTTCCAGCTGGCCACCACGCAGATCGGCAGCAGGAAGGCCGTCAGCAGGACGAACAGGATGGAGATCCCGTCCACGCCCAGGTGATAGCTGGCCCCCGCAAACCAGGCGTAGTTCTCGACGAACTGATAGGCCGGGTTCGACGGATCGAACTGCGCGACCAGCAGGACGGACACCGCCAGCACCACCAGGGTGGTGACCAGGGCGATCCAGCGGGCGGCCGGGGCCGCGGCGTCCTGACCGCCCTTGTTCAGCAGGCGCGCGACCAGGATCGCGGCCGCGCCGAGAAGCGGCAGGAAGGTGACGATGCTCAGAATGTGAGGCACGAGGCTCAGGCTCCCCACGTGAAGATGGCGAAGGCAAGGAACGCAGCCACGCCGATCAGCATCACGAATGCATAGAAGTAGACGAAACCGGACTGGAACCGGGACAGCCAGCCGCCCGACTTCAGCGAAGCCCAGGCCGCGCCGTTCGGGCCGAGGCCGTCGATGATCTTCACGTCGCCGATCTTCCAGAAGAAGTCGCCGATCGCCTTGGCGCCCTTCACGAAGACGGCGTCATACAGCTCATCGAAGAACCACTTGTTGTAGAGGAAGGTCCACAGCGGGCCCTTGCGGTCGGCCATCTGCTTGGCCGCGCCTTCCTTCACGACATACAGCCAGTAGGCGATGGCCGTGCCCAGCAGCGTCACGATCAGCGGCGCCCACTTCACCCAGGTCGGGACGTTGTGGCTTTCGTGCAGGACGTGGTTCTCAGCCCCGACGAAGATGGCGCCGCGCCAGAACTCGGCCTCATGATGGCCGATGAAGTGCGGGGCGAAGATCATGCCCGCAAACACCGCGCCGACCGACAGCGCCAGCAGCGGCAGCACCATGACCCACGGGCTTTCATGCGGCTTCAGCGGACCATGGTGATGGTCGTCATGCGCGTGATCGTCGCCGTCCAGCGGCTCTGAATGGGTTTCGATCTGCGCGTGCGAAGCGTGATCGTCCGCGTGATGGGCGTGCGCGCCCTCCTCTTCCTTCCAAACCGGCTTGTTGTGGAAGGTCATGAACACCAGACGCCAGGAATAATAGGCCGTCAGCAGAGCCGCCGAGATGCCGATGAAGAAGGCGAACATGCCTGCAGCCGAATGGCCGGTCGTCGCCGCCGCATAGGCGCTCTCGAGGATGGAGTCCTTGGAGTAGAAGCCGGCGAAGCCGCCGACGCCGGGCATCCCCAGGCCGGTGATGGCGATGGTGCCGATCATCATGGTCGCATAGGTGACGGGCAGCAGCTTCCACAGGCCGCCCATCTTCCGCATGTCCTGCTCGTGGTGCATGCCGTGGATCACCGAACCGGCGCCCAGGAACAGCAGGGCCTTGAAGAAGGCGTGCGTGAACAGGTGGAACATGGCGGGCTGATAGGCGCCGACGCCCGCCGCGAAGAACATGTAGCCCAACTGCGAACAGGTCGAATAGGCGATCACCCGCTTGATGTCGTTCTGCATCATGCCGACGGTCGCGGCGAAGATGGCCGTGATCCCGCCGATGATGGCGATGAACTGCGACGCGACGGGCGCGTGCTCATACAGCGGCGACAGCAGGCAGACCATAAAGACGCCGGCCGTGACCATGGTGGCCGCGTGGATCAGGGCCGACACAGGCGTCGGGCCTTCCATCGCGTCCGGCAGCCAGGTGTGCAGGAAGAACTGCGCCGACTTACCCATGGCGCCGACGAACAGCAGCAGACCGGCCAGGTCCAGCGCCGACCAGGTGTAGCCCAGGAACTCCCAGCCCGTGCCGACCTTGCCGGCGATCATCGGGAACAGCTTGGCGAACTCGATCGTGCCGAACATCCAGAAGACGGTCATCATGCCGAGCAGGAAGCCGAAGTCGCCGACGCGGTTGACCACGAAGGCCTTGATCGCCGCCGAAGACGCCGAGGCCTTCTTGTACCAGAAGCCGATCAGCAGATAGGACGCCAGGCCCACGCCTTCCCAGCCGAAGAACATCTGCACGAAGTCGGCGGCCGTCACCAGCGCCAGCATCATGAAGGTGAACAGCGACAGATAGGCGAAGAAGCGAGGACGGCTGTCGTCGTCCTTCATGTAGCCCCAGGAATAGAGGTGGACCAGCGACGACACGCTGGTCACGACGATCAGCATGACCGCCGACATGGCGTCGACGCGGATCGACCAGTTCGACTGGAAGTCGCCGACATGGATGAACGGCGCGATGTGGACGGTGAAGGCTTCCAGCCCGCCCCAGGTCCACTGGCTGAACACGATCCACGAGACCGCGCACGAGAAGAACAGCAGGCCGGTTGTGACGGCCTGGGACGGAATGTCCCCGATCCGGCGACCGAAGAAGCCGGCGATCATGGCCCCCAGCAGGGGGGCGAAGACGCCGAGAGTGACGAGAGTCTGGATAGTCACGGTTCCGATCAGCCCTTCATCACGGAGGCGTCGTCGACCGCGATGTCGCCGCGGTTACGGAAGAAGGTCACGAGAATGGCCAGGCCGACAGCGGCCTCGGCCGCGGCGACCGTCAGGACAAACATGGCCATCAGCTGACCCGACACGTCGTTCAGGTGCGTGGAGAAGGCCACGAAGTTGATGTTCACCGCGAGCAGGATCATCTCGACCGACATCAGGATGATGATGACGTTCTTGCGGTTCACGAAGATGCCGAACACGCCGATGGTGAACAGCATGGCGGCGACCGCCAGATAGTGGTGGAGCGAGATATCCATCACAGAAGCTCCTCGGGGGTGACGCCCTGGCCCGTGGTCACGGACTTGATCTCGACAGCCTTGGCGCGTTCGCGGTTGGCTTGCGCCGCCAGATCCTGACGATGCACGCCCGGACGGTGACGAAGGGTCAGGACGATGGCGCCGATCATGGCGATCAGCAGAACCACGCCCGCCGCCTGGAAGAAGTAGACGTAGTCCGTGTAGAGCACGCGGCCGATCGTCTCGATGTTGGTGACGTCCGGTCCGGCCGGCACCGGCGAGGCGGCGTCGCGGGCGGCTCCGCCCTGAACGACGCTGATCGACACCATGATCATCTCGGCCAGCAGCACGCCCGCCACGACGCCCGCCAGCGGCAGGTAGCGCGCGTAACCCTCGCGCAGCTTCACGAAGTCGACGTCCAGCATCATGACCACGAACAGGAACAGCACCGCCACGGCGCCGACGTAGACGACGACCAGAAGCATCGCCAGGAACTCGGCGCTCAGCAGCACGAACAGTCCGGCCGCCGAGAAGAAGGTCAGGATCAGCCAGAGAACGGAGTGCACGGGATTGCGCGCGGTCACGACCAGAAGGGCGGAAACCACGGCGACCGTCGCCAGAAGATAGAAGGCCAGGCCTTGCAACATGTGCGGGACGACGCCCCTCTTCAAAACCAATGGCCCGGACGGAAATCCCGGACCCTTCCAGAAATCAGCCCCGGCCCGAAGGTCAGGGTCAGCGCGGCGGAATCGCCGCTCCGTTTAGCGATACGGAGCGTCGAGTTCCAGATTCTTCGCGATCAGACGCTCCCAGCGGTCGCCGTTGTCCAGCAGGCGCGCCTTGTCATAGAGCAGTTCTTCGCGTGTCTCGGTGGCGAACTCGCTGTTCGGTCCCTCGACGATGGCGTCCACCGGGCAGGCCTCCTGGCACAGGCCGCAGTAGATGCATTTGACCATGTCGATGTCGTAGCGCGTCGTGCGGCGGCTGCCGTCGGCGCGCGGTTCGGCCTCGATGGTGATGGCCTGGGCGGGGCAGATGGCCTCGCACAGCTTGCAGGCGATGCAGCGTTCTTCACCGTTCGGATAGCGGCGCAGCGCGTGTTCGCCACGGAAGCGCGGCGACTGCGGGTTGCGCTCGAACGGATAGTTCACCGTCGCCTTCGGCTTCATCATGTACTTCATCGACAGGCCGACGGCGCCGAACACGTCGGTCAGCATCGCGCCCTTGGCCGCCTGAACGATACGGGTCAGCATTACGATTTCACTCCGGCGCACTCGCGTTCGTAGCGGGCGCTTTCCTTGTCGAGGGTCTGGCAAAGGCGCTGGCGTTCCGCCTCGCGCCGTTCAACTTCCTGCACCTTGCGCTCCCACTGATAGACCGAGACGGGCTCGGCCTCATAGGGCGCGCAGGCCGACGCCAGCATGGGCGCGGCCAGGGCGATCATCAGGGCTGCGGCTTTCATCTTCATCCGCCGATCCGGCGTTCGCAGCCGTCCCTGTCGAAACGCGGGTCGTCCCGCGACAGACGTTGGCAATAGGCGCGCTTGTCCGCCTCCTCTCCCCGCTCCCGGTCCAGGCGTTCGAGACGCGCGGACGCGGTCTCGGGCGCAGCCGGATCCATCGGCTTGAAGGTGCAGGCCGACAGGCCGGCGGCGAGCGCCAGCGCGATCAGGACTGTGGCGCGGACGCCCATCACGCCCCCACCGCGAACACGCGCCACGCCGACACGAAGACCACGGCGATCAGCGAAGCCGGCAGGAAGATCTTCCAGCCCAGACGCATCAGCTGGTCATAGCGGTAGCGAGGCACGAAGGCCTTCACCAGGGCGATCATGAAGAACCAGAAGACCACCTTCACGGCGAAGACCGCCAAGTAGAACAGGTTGGCCACGAAGGCCGGGACGCTGTTCAGGAAGTCGGTCGGGAAGCCCGGATTCCACCCGCCGCAGAACAGCAGGGTGATCATGGCGCACATGAAGACGATGTTGGCGTACTCGCCGATCATGAACAGCAGGTAGGGGGTCGAGGAATATTCGACCTGATAACCGGCCACCAGCTCCGACTCCGCTTCGGGCAGGTCGAACGGCGGACGGTTCGTCTCGGCCAGGGCCGAGATGAAGAAGACGATGGTCATCGGCAGCATGACGATGATGGTCGGCAGGGTCTCGAGCCCGCCGCCGAAGGCGTTCCAGTTCCAGATCCAACCCTGTTGCTGGGTCACGATCTCGGTCAGGTTCATCGTCCCGGCCAGCAGGATGACGTTGATGATGATGAGGCCCATCGAGACCTCATAGGACACCATCTGCGCCGCAGAACGCAGCGAGCCCAGGAACGGATACTTCGAGTTCGAAGCCCAGCCGCCCATGATGATGCCGTACACGCCCAGCGAGCTGATCGCGAGGATGTACAGGATGCCGACGTTCAGGTCCGACACCACCCAGCCCGGCGCGAACGGGATCACCGCCCAGGCGATGAAGGCCAGCACGAAGCTGATCAGCGGGGCGAGGATGAAGACCACCTTGTCCGACCCGGCCGGGATGACGATTTCCTTCAGCACGAACTTGAAGAAGTCGGCGAAGGACTGCAGCAGGCCGAAGGGGCCGACCACGTTCGGACCCTTGCGCAGCTGAACGCCCGCCCAGATCTTGCGGTCGGCCAGCAGCAGGAAGGCCAGGGAGATCAGGATGCCGACCACGACCAGCAGGATCCCGCCCAGAGTGGCGAGGGTCCAGCCGACGGGGGTGGCCCAGAAGGAAGTCGCAGCGTCCATGTCTTACTCCGCCGCCAGGGCGACCGGCGCCGTCCGCTCAGCGGACAGTTGGGCCATGGTTTCACTGGCGCGCGCGATCGGGTTGGTCAGGTAGGGATCGGCGATGACGGAGACGAAGGCGACGTCGCCCAGGTCTCCCTTGGCGCCCAGTTTGGCGACGTCGAACGTCGCGGCCGGAGCCAGATAGTCGATGCGGCCGAAGGTCGGATGGTCGCCCATCAGCTTCGTGCGCAGCTGGTCGAGGGTGTCGAACGGCAGCTTGCAGCCGACGCGTTCGGACAGGGCGCGGATGATGGCCCAGTCGTCCTTGGCTTCGCCCTTCGGGAAGACCACGCGTTCGGCCATCTGCACCCGGCCCTCGGTGTTGACGTACAGGCCCGACTTCTCGGTGTAGGCCGCGCCAGGCAGGATCACGTCCGCGCCGTGCGCGCCGCGATCGCCGTGCGAGCCCAGATAGACGCGGAAAGCGCCCGATGCGTCAGCGTTCACCTCATCGGCGCCCAGCAGGAACAGCACGTCCAGCGCGCCCGGCTTCAGCATGCCGGCCACGTCCAGACCGCCCTCGCCCGGCAGGAAGCCCATGTCCAGACCGGCGACGCGGCTCGCGGCGGTGTGCAGGACGTTGAAGCCGTTCCAGCCGTCCTTGACCACGCCGACCTTCTTGGCCAGCGCGCCCAGGGCGTTCAACACGGCCGGGCCGGTCTCGCCGGTCAGGGCCCCCGCGCCGACGATGATCGCCGGACGCTCGGCCTTGGTCAGGAAGTCGGTCGCGGCCTTGGGCAGCTTGCCCAGGGTCTTCGAACCGGCGCCCAGCCAGGCGTAGTCGTAGGTCAGGTCGGCCTGCGGGCCGATGACCCCGACTTCGACGCCGCCCTTAAGCCAGGTCTTGCGGATGCGCGCGTTCAGCAGCGGCGCTTCCGTGCGCGGATTGGCGCCGACGATCAGGATGGCGTCAGCGTTTTCAATGCCTTGCAGGCCAGAGTTGAAAAGCCAGCCCTCGCGAGCCTCGCCGCCCAGCGCGGCGCCGTCCTGACGGCAGTCGGTGTTAGCCGAGCCCAGGGCGCGGAACAGATCCAGCGTCGCCTTCATCGACTCGGCGTCCTGCAGATCGCCGGCGATGACGCCGATGCGATCAGCCGAAGCAGCCTTCAGCTTGTCAGCCACGACCGACAGGGCTTCATCCCACGACGCCGGACGCAGTTTGCCGTTCTCACGCACCCACGGGCGGTCCAGACGACGCGCCTGCAGGCCGTCGACGGCGTAGCGGCTCTTGTCCGACAGCCACTCTTCGTTGATGCCCTCGTTCACGCGCGGCAGCACGCGCATGACTTCGGCGCCGCGCGAGTCGGCGCGGATGTTGGAGCCGAGCGCGTCCATCACGTCGATGGTCTCGGTCTTCTTCAGCTCCCACGGGCGGTAGTGGTACTGCCAGGGGCGGTGCGTCAGGGCCCCAACGGGGCACAGGTCGTTGACGTTGCCCGACAGCTCGCTGTCGATGTTCTTTTCCAGATAGGTCGTGATCTCAGCGCTTTCGCCGCGCGAGATCATGCCGATGTCGGGAACGCCAGCCACCTCGGTGATGAAGCGAACGCAACGCGTGCACTGGATGCAGCGCGTCATGAACGTCTTGACCGTCGGACCCATGTTCTTTTCTTCGACCGCACGCTTGTTCTCGCCGTAGCGCGAACCGTCGCGGCCGTAGCCCACGGCCTGATCCTGCAGGTCGCATTCGCCGCCCTGATCGCAGATCGGGCAGTCCAGCGGGTGGTTGATGAGCAGGAACTCCATCACCCCTTCGCGGGCCTTCTTCACCATCGGCGTGTCGGTGAAGATTTCCTGGCCGTCGGCGGCCGGCAGCGCGCACGAAGCCTGCGGCTTCGGCGGTCCAGGCTTCACCTCGACCAGGCACATGCGGCAGTTGCCGGCGATGGACAGGCGCTCGTGGTAGCAGAAGCGCGGGATTTCCTGCCCGGCGCGCTCGGCGACCTGCAGCACGGTCATGCCCGGTTCGAACTCGACTTCAACGCCGTTGACCTTGGCGATAGGCATTACGATTACTCCGCCGCGATCGCGTGGCCGGCGAAGTTCGCGCGGCGGCTGCGGTAGGTGTGGATGCGCTCTTCGATCTCGTGACGGAAGTGCCGGATCAGGCCCTGAACGGGCCAGGCGGCGGCGTCGCCGAGAGCGCAGATGGTGTGGCCTTCGACCTGACCGGCCACGTCGAGCAGCAGGTCGATCTCGGACGGGTCGGCGTCGCCGATCGCCATGCGTTCCAGCACGCGCCACATCCAGCCGGTGCCTTCACGGCACGGCGTGCACTGGCCGCAGCTCTCGTGCTTGAAGAAGTAGCTGATGCGGGCGATCGCCTTCACGATGTCGGTGGACTGGTCCATGACCGTCACGCCAGCGGTGCCCAGCGACGAGCGCATCTCGCGCATGGAGTCGAAGTCCATCAGGGCGACTTCGGCCTGTTCGCGCGTGATGACCGGGCAGGACGCGCCGCCCGGAATGATGGCCTTCAGGTTTTCCCAGCCGCCGCGCACGCCGCCGCCGTGATCCTCGATCAACTGGCGCAGCGGGATCGACATGGCCTCTTCGACCACGCAGGGCGTGTTCACGTGGCCCGACAGGGACATCAGCTTGGTGCCGGTGTTGTTCGGACGCCCGAAGCTGGCGAACCAGTCCGCGCCGCGACGCAGGATGGTGCCGACCACGGCGATCGACTCGACGTTGTTCACGGTCGTCGGGCAGCCATAGAGGCCGGCGCCGGCCGGGAACGGCGGCTTCAGGCGCGGCTGGCCCTTCTTGCCTTCCAGCGACTCCAGCAGAGCCGTTTCTTCGCCGCAGATATAGGCGCCCGCGCCGTGGTGGATATAGACGTGGAAGTCCCAGCCGTGGACGTTGTCGTCACCGATCAGCCTGGCCTCGTAGGCCTGCTTCACGGCGGCTTCCATGCGCTCGCGCTCGAGGATGTATTCGCCGCGCAGGTAGATGTAGCAGGCGTGGGCCTTCATCGCGAAGGAGGCGATCAGCGCGCCTTCGATCAGCAGGTGCGGATCA
This sequence comes from Brevundimonas sp. SS2672, assembly GCF_059579685.1. NCBI lineage: Bacteria > Pseudomonadati > Pseudomonadota > Alphaproteobacteria > Caulobacterales > Caulobacteraceae > Brevundimonas > Brevundimonas sp. SS2672. The sequence goes on from NZ_CM184201.1 coordinate 1,708,160, forward strand.
TGACGCATGATCTCGCGGTCCTTACAGGTCGCGGGCTCGGACTCATCGGCGTTGATGACCAGGTAGTGAGGGCGATCCTTCACTTCCTTGGGCATGAAGGACCACTTCAGGCCGGTCGAGAAGCCCGCGCCGCCGCGTCCGCGCAGGCCCGAGTTTTTGACGTTGTTGATGATCCATTCGCCGCCAAGGTCCAGCATGTCCTTGGTGGCGTTCCACGCGCCGCGCGTCTTCGCTCCCTCAAGGCCCCAATCGTGGAAGCCATAGAGGTTGGTGAAGATCCGATCCTTGTCTTGGAGGATGCCGACCATGATCCCTTAAAGTCCTTCCGCCATACGGCGTTTATGGTGGCGGGTGCGCTGGAAGACGGCGTAGATCACCAGCACCCATCCAATGGCCAACAGGCCATAGGCCGCCATCACCGCGTTGTCAGTCAGGCCGAAACGGCCGTCGCGCGCGAACATAACCAATGCGGCCGCGACCACGATGCAAGCCAGGCCAGCCCAACGCTGACGCCAGCCCACGCGACGCAGTTCGGCCCGATAGGCCGCCCTGCCCGCTTCTGTTTCGAGGTCCGGCCGCGCCATCAGGCCGGCGCCTTTTCAGCGACAGGCTCCGAGTTCGGCAGCTTCGTAATCTTCTGGGCGGCCGAGCCGTCATACAGCGCCGGGTCCGTCAAAACGCGCGCGCCGCCCTGAGGCTCCGACGTGTGGCGACCGACGTAGCTGCCCGCCTTCGGCGTCTTGCCCGCCGCGAAATCGTCGATGATCTGGGCCATGTTCTCAGGCGTCAGGTCTTCGTAATAGAGGTCGTTGATCTGGGCCACCGGCGCGTTCGAGCAGGCGCCGATGCATTCAACTTCCTGCCAGGTGAAGCGGCCGTCAGCCGACAGCTCATCCTTGGGCCCGATCTTCTCGCGGCACACGCGCATCAGCTCGTTGGAGCCGCGCAGCATGCACTGCGTGGTGCCGCACACCTGGATCAGGGCGGCCGTTCCGACCGGCGTCAGCTGGAACATGGTGTAGAAGGTCGCGACCTCCAGCACCCGGATATAGGCCATGCCCAGCAGGTCGCCGACGGCGCGCAGGGACGGCTCGGACACCCAGCCTTCCTGCTTCTGGACCAGCCACAGGACCGGGATCACGGCCGACTGGCGGCGCGATTCCGGATATTTCCTGATCCACCACTGAGCCTTTTCCATCGTCTCCTTCGAAAACTCGAAAGAGGCCGGTTGCTCCTTGGCGAGACGACGAACGCTCATCGGTCCACTTCTCCGAACACCATGTCGAGCGAGCCGAGGATGGCGGACACGTCCGCCAGCATGTGGCCGCGGTTCATCCAGTCCATCGCCTGCAGGTGACGGAAGCCGGGCGCTGACAACTTGACGCGGTAGGGTTTATTGGTGCCGTCCGACACCAGGTAGACGCCGAACTCGCCCTTGGGCGCCTCGACGGCCGCGTAGACCTCGCCTTCCGGGGTGCGGAAGCCTTCGGTGTAGAGCTTGAAGTGGTGGATCAGCGCCTCCATCGAGCGCTTCATCTCACCGCGACGCGGCGGGGCGATCTTGTTGTCTTCGGTCAGGACCGGCTCGCCGGGGCAGTTGCGCAGCTTGTGGATGCACTGCTCCATGATGCGGATCGACTGGCGCATCTCCTCGACGCGGCACAGGTAGCGATCCCAGCAGTCGCCGTTCTTGCCGACGGCGATGTCGAACTCGAGGTCCGCGTAGCAGTCGTACGGCTGGGCCTTGCGCAGGTCCCAGGCGATGTCCGAGCCGCGCAGCATGACGCCCGAGAAGCCCCACGCGAGCGCGTTCTCCTTGGACACCACGCCGATGTCGACGTTGCGCTGCTTGAAGATGCGGTTCTCGGTGACCAGGCTTTCGATGTCGTCCAGCTTGGCCGGGAACTCGGCGCACCAGCGGCCGATGTCGTCGATCAGCTCGGGCGTCAGGTCCTGGTGGACGCCGCCCGGACGGAAGTAGTTGGCGTGCAGACGCGCGCCGCAGGCCCGCTCGTAGAAGACCATCAGCTTCTCGCGCTCTTCATGGCCCCACAGCGGCGGGGTCAGGGCGCCCACGTCCATGGCCTGCATGGTCGTGTTTAGAAGGTGGTTCAGGATGCGGCCGATTTCCGAATAGAGCACCCGGATCAGTTGGCCGCGATACGGCACGTCGATCTCCAGCAGCCGCTCGATCGCCAGGCAGAAGGCGTGCTCCTGGTTCATCGGCGAGACGTAGTCCAACCGGTCCAGGTAGGGGATGTTCTGGAGGTAGGTGCGCGCCTCCATCAGCTTCTCGGTGCCGCGGTGCAGCAGGCCGATGTGCGGATCCACGCGCGTGACCAGTTCGCCGTCCAGCTCCAGCACCAGACGCAGCACGCCGTGCGCGGCCGGGTGTTGCGGTCCGAAGTTGATGGTGAACTTGCGGTCGTCCATCGCCCGCGCGTGCGGGGTCAGGCCGTCTTCATAGTCCTCGAACGGGTCGATCGCCGAACCGGTCGGAGCCGGAGTGTTGTTACCGTCGGCCATTACTGCGCTCCCGCCTTCTCGTCGCCCGGCAGGACGGTCGGATAATCGGCGCCTTCCCACGGAGACAGGAAGTCGAAGTTGCGGAATTCCTGGGTCAGCTTCACCGGCTCATAGACCACGCGCTTCTGCTCTTCGTCGTAGCGGACCTCGACGTAGCCCGTCATCGGGAAGTCCTTGCGCAGCGGGTGCCCCTGGAAGCCGTAGTCGGTCAGGATGCGGCGCATGTCCGGGTGATCCGAGAAGATCATGCCGTACATGTCGAAGGCTTCACGCTCGAACCAGCCGGCCGACGGATAGACCGACGACACGCTGGGGACCGGCTTCACCTCGTCGGTCGAGACCTTGACGCGGACGCGCGCGGCGCGGGTCAGCGACAGCAGGTGATAGACGACCTCGAACCGCTCGGCGCGGTCGGGATAGTCGGCGCCGCAGACGTCCATGCACTGCTGGAAGCCGAACTGATCGCGCAGGGCCGTCATGACCTCGACGATCTTCTCGCGCGGGGCGATCAGGGTCAGTTCGCCATAGGCGACCACCGCCTCGACGCCGAGCGCCGCGACCATTTCCGTGCCCAGAGGCGTCAGGGCGGATTCGCGCTCCGCAACGCGCACAAGTTCGCTCATCGCTCGATGGTCCCCGTGCGGCGGATCTTCTTCTGCAACTGCAGGATGCCGTACAGCAGGGCCTCGGCGGTCGGCGGGCAGCCCGGAACGTAAACGTCCACCGGCACCACGCGATCACAGCCGCGCACGACGCTGTAGCTGTAGTGGTAATAGCCGCCGCCGTTAGCGCACGAACCCATCGAGATGACGTAGCGCGGGTCCGGCATCTGGTCGTAGACCTTGCGCAGGGCCGGAGCCATCTTGTTGGTCAGGGTGCCGGCGACGATCATCAGATCCGACTGGCGCGGCGAACCGCGCGGCGCGGTGCCGAAGCGCTCCAGGTCGAAGCGCGGCATCGACAGGTGGATCATCTCGACGGCGCAGCAGGCCAGGCCGAACGACATCCACATCAGCGAACCGGTGCGGGCCCAGGTGATGACGTCGTCCAGCGAGGTCGTCAGGAAGCCGCGCTCGCCCAGCTCCGTATTGACGGACTCGAAGAACTTGTCGTGGATCTTGGGATCATAACCCTCGACGGTCGAGCGCGCGGCGGAACCGGCGGGGACCAGGGGGCTAGAGGGGGCGATCACTGCCATTCCAGGGCTCCCTTCTTCCATTCGTAGATGAAGCCGACCGTCAGGACGCCCAGGAAGACCATCATCGACCAGAAGGCGAACACCATGCCGCCGTGCGACAGGTCGAACATCGACACAGCCCACGGGAACAGGAAGGCGATTTCCAAGTCGAAGATGATGAAGAGGATCGACACCAGATAGAAGCGCACGTCGAACTTCATGCGCGCGTCGTCAAAGGCGTTGAAGCCGCACTCATAAGCCGAGAGCTTCTCGGTGTCGGGGTTCTTGGGGGCCAGCACCCAGGCCGCCAGCATGAAGCCGGCGCCGAGCACGATGGCGATGCCCAGGAAAACGACGATCGGAAGATATTCTAGAAGAAATTCGTTCATTCGAGCTGCCTCGCCCGCCGGGAGGTAGGGGGCGGATTCGGGGCTTCTTAGACCCAACCTCGCCAGGGTTCAAACCCATGTCGGCAAAGGTTTTTTGTTGCGAATGGTTCGCAGTTTTTTGCGCGATTTGCCGCAGGCCGCGCGATTGCCTCCTATGCCGCTGATCCGCGAAATGCGCCGTCGCCTTCGACACAGCCTAGAGCTTGCGCATGAACCTGGCCGCCCGCCTGCTGAACTCCATCGAACGCATCGGCAATCGGCTGCCAGATCCTGTCTTCCTATTCCTTTGGCTGATCCTGGGCCTGGTTGTTCTGAGCCTGGTCGGCGCAGGTATGGGCTGGTCCGCGATCAATCCAGTGACCGGCGAGGTGCTGCAGGCGCAAAGCCTTCTGTCGCCCGCCAATCTGGAGCGGCTGTTCATCGGCATGCCGCGCACCCTGGCCGATTTCCCGCCGCTGGGGATCGTCATCACCATCATCTACGGCGCCTCGGTGGCCGAACGGACGGGCCTGTTCTCCACCGCCATTCGCGGCGCTCTGCTGAATGCGCCACGATTCATCCTGACGCCGATCGTGGTAATCACCGGCATGGTGTCTCACCACGCCTCCGACGCCTCCTATGTCGTGGTGATTCCGCTGGCGGCCGTCATCTTCGCCGCAGCGGGCCGTCATCCGCTGGCCGGCCTGGCCGCCGGATTCGCCGCCGTGTCGGGCGGCTATGCCGGCAATCTGTTCCCCGGCGCCAGCGACGCCCTGATCCTGGGCATCACCGAGCCCGCCGCCCATCTGATCGACCCGTCCTACGCCGTCAGCATCGCCGGCAACTGGTTCTTCATCGTCGGGGTGGTGATCGTCTTCACGCCCATCGTCTGGTTCCTGACCGACCGGGTGATCGAGCCGCGTCTCGGCGCCTGGGCGCCGCACGACGCCGCACCGGTCGCCGCCGAAGAGAAGACGCCCCTCACCGCGGCCGAAAAGCGCGGCCTGGCCTGGGCGGGCCTGACCATCCTGGCCATGATCGCCGTCTGGACAATCGTGACCTTCCTGCCTGGCTCGCCCTTTGTCGACGCCGACGCTGAGCCGGAACAGCGCTTCAATCCCCTGTATCGCTCGCTGGTGGCTTTCTTCGCCCTGACCTTCTTCATGGCGGGGGCGGCCTTCGGCGCGGGGGCCGGCTCGATCAAGACCCATCACGACCTGGTGCGGATGATGCGCGAGGGCATCAGCCAGCTGGCCCCCTACATCGTCCTGGCCTTCTTCGCCGCCCACTTCGTCGCCATGTTCAACTGGTCGGGCCTGGGGCCGATCCTGGCGGTCAACGCCGCCGCCTCCTTACGCGAACTGGCCCTGCCCACGCCCCTGCTGCTGATCATGGTGGTGCTGGTGTCCTGCGTCTTCGACCTGTTCATCGGCTCGGCCTCGGCCAAGTGGTCGGCGCTCGCCCCCATCGTCGTGCCCATGTTCATGCTGCTGGGCATCAGCCCCGAGATGACGACCGCCGCCTATCGCATGGGCGATTCCGTCACCAATATCGCCACGCCGCTGATGAGCTACTTCCCGCTGATCCTGACCTTCGCCCAGCGCTGGGATCCGAAGTTCGGCCTGGGCTCGCTGATGGCGACCATGCTGCCCTACGCCGGGGCCTTCCTGATCGCGGGGCTGATCATGGTGGCGTCCTGGGTGGCGCTGGACCTGCCGCTGGGACCGGGCGTGGGCGTCCACTACGAACCGCCGCCGCCCGCCACGACGTCGCAACTGCCTGCGGACGGCGGAATCGCCGGTCCCGCAGCCCCGCCACAGGCCGCCGCAGCGCCCTCGGCCAGATGATTTGATTTATCCACAGCCGCGTCGCTTGACGTGCGACGCGGCCCCGCCTAAACGACGCCCCTCGCCGGGGCGCACAGTCGCTTCGGATGGGAACGCGGGTGTAGCTCAGTTGGTTAGAGTGCCGGCCTGTCACGCCGGAGGTCGCGGGTTCGAGCCCCGTCACTCGCGCCACTCCTCTCAGGGATCTGAGGGAGTGGCGCACCGCCCTTCCCTTTTCTTCTGACAATCGAGATCGACCCAGGCGCAGCTTTCGCGCGCCTGCTTGGCCATGACCTGTCGCAGGCCCCGGGACAAGCCCGAGGGCGACAGCGGCGGGCGCCTAGTTGATCGGCAACATCTCTCGCGGCGTGACGAACTCGGCCTTCCCGGTCAGTTCGCCATAAAGCATGGTCAGATCCTCGAACACGCGGTTCCAGGCGAACTGCTCGACCGCCTTGACCCGCGCCGCCGCCCCCAGGGCCTCCACGTCGCGCGCGAACAGGGCCTCAATGGCCGCCGCGTAGTCGACCGGGTCGGCGGAAACAGCCAACTGACCGACGCTCTCGTCCACCGTCTCGGCCACGCCGCCCGAGTTGACGCCCACCACGGCCCGGCCGCAGGCCATGGCCTCCAGCACGATCAGGCCGAACGGCTCCTTGTCGTTGGCGTGCACGAAGGCGTCGCAGCTGGCGATGATGCGGGCCACCGCGCGCGGATCCTTCTCGTAAGGCAGGGAGATGACCCGGTCCTCAGGCGGCATCCCCGCCCCCGCGCCGACCAGCACCAGATGATAAGGCGCGCCCAGACGCTGCACCGCGTCGATCAGGACGCCGACGTTCTTCTCCTTGGCCGGCCGCCCGGCGAAACACAGCAAACGGGCGTCGGCGCCCAGGCCCAGCTTCTTCAACAGCCAGTCGCGATCGCGGCGGTCGGGATGGAAGGTGTCCACCTCGACGCCCAGCGGACGAATCACAATGCCGCCCACGCCCGCCTCTTCCAGGCGCTGCGCGATAAAACGGCTGGGCGAGACCACGCGGTCGAATTGGGAGAACAGCCTGGCCCACCGCTTTTCGACCGGCTTCTTGGCCCATTCCCCGAAATGCAGGGCCGCCAGGGCCGCCGGGTCCGAGTGGCAGAAGCCGACGACCGGGCAGCCGACCCTCTGGCCGGCCTCCAGCGCGCCTTGGCCAGGCGTATAGGGATCGCCCGCCTCGATCAGCGCGGGATTGAGCGACGACACCCAGGCGCCCCAGCGCCGCACCGAACTGGGCCAGCGATAGCCGTCGCCGAACGGCAGCTTGGGCGCATGAAGACGGACCACGCCGTCGGGCTCCATCCTGTATCCCGCCCCCGGCACGACCAGGTTGTGCGCCACCTCGGGCCGATGCCCCTCCAGCCACGCCTTCTTCGACAGGAGATAGCGTTTCACCCCGCCGGAGCGCGGCGCGAACAACATGGTGGTGTCGACAAGGCGCGGCCGGGAATCAGCGGCTGCGGTCTTCGTGGCTCGCAAAGTGTCGGCCACCTCTTCGTCCAGGCCGGGAAACAGCCTCAGTTCGCTTTCCTGGACGTCGATATGGTTCGCGCTCATGCGATGGATCCTGTGCCTGTCGTTCTTCACGCTAACGCTAAAGCTCCGGCTTTGGATGCGACGGACACGGCTGATCTTCACCGCGACTTTCGGCCCCTAGCGCCTGGAACCGCTACGCTCAAGAGGGCGTCGCAATCCGGTCGCACGCCGCTGCTTTTCATCCGCCGTTCAGCTTCATCTGCATAGGCCGGGCCTTGCATTCGCCTCAAATTCGAGAAACTTGGGGCGTGCGGGCGTGGACCCTGTTAGGAGGGGCGCCTTCAATCCTTGCGCGTGCGACCACGAGGGGTTTCTTACGAATGCGTATTCTGCTCGCGAGCGCCGTTGCGATCGCCCCCCTGCTGGTCGCGTCCGGCGCTCAGGCCGAACAGGTCATTTCGAACGCGCGGACGACGCCTGTCAGCACCTCGACCGCCAACAACGGCGCGCGGGACGACGTGCGGCTGGCCAGCGGCGGTTCGATCGCCGTGACGTCAGGCGCCGCCGTGACGCTGGATTCCAGCAATGACGTGAAACTGGATTCCGGGTCCAAGATCGACATGCTCAAGGCCGCCGACGGCGCCACGGGCATCCTGGTCAACGGCGGCAACACCGGCGACGTCACCATCGGCGGCGCGATCAACATCACCGACTCGATCGAGGAATATAAGGACGAGGACAAGGACGGCGACCTGGACGGTCCGTTCGCCGACGGGACGAACCGTCACGGCGTCCGCGTCACGGGCTCGGCTCCGCTGGTCGGCGACATCCGCATCGAATCGTCCGGTTCGATCAAGGTCGAGGGCAATAATTCCTCGGGCCTGACGGTCGAGGCCCCGTTGACCGGCGACCTCTTCAGCCAGGGTCAGGTCAGCGTCGTCGGCAACGACACCTACGGCATCCACACGACCGGCGACATCACCGGCGACGTCACTATTCTGGGCAGCGTCAGCGCCATCGGCGAGAACGCGACCGGGGTCGCTATCGACGGCGCGGTCGACGGCGCGGTCAAGATTCAGGGCGCGGTCAATACGACCGGCTATCGCTACACCACCCCGCCGCCCAGCAAGCCGACGACGGGCGAGCCGCGCGAGGGCGCGACCTATCTCGAAAATCTCGACGACGACGATCTGCTGCAGGGCGGCCCGGCCGTCCGCATCGCGGGCGACGTCACCGGCGGCGTGGTCTTCGACGGCCCTCCCCCGCCCCTGCCTGACGACGCGACCGAGGAAGAGAAGAAAGACACCGACCGCGACAAGGACGGTATTCCCGACGCCCAGGAGACGACCGCCGCCATCCGTTCGTTCGGCGGCGCGCCGGCGGTGCTGGTCGGCTCAGCCGACAAGGCCATCAACCTGGGCCCGGTGGGAACCGGAGACGACGCCTATGGCCTGATCAACCGGGGCACTATCGAGGCGGCCGGCGTCTACAAGGAGGTCGACGCCACCGCTGTCCAGATCGGCGGCACGGGCCAGTCGGTCACCCTGGCCGGCGGGCTGCGCAACCAGGGCACGATCACCTCTTCGGCGAACACGGGCGACAGCACGGGGGTCCTGATCGGCGCGGGCGCCACTGCGCCGAGCATCGTCAACTCGGGGGCGATTCAAAGCGTCTCCGCCGGCTCGGAAGCCAACGTCGCCGCCGGCGTGCTGATCAACCAGGGCGCCAACGTCGCCTCCTTCGTCAACTCCGGCTCGGTGACGGCAGGGGTCAACGGCTCCAAGGGCGACGCCGTCGCCCTGCGCGATGAATCCGGCACGCTGACCACGATCAACAACACCGGCAAGATCGTGGCCGCCATCAGCCCCGAAAAGGATGTGGCCCAGACCGGCTCGGCCATCGCCGTGGACGTCAGCGCCAACAGCACAGGCGTCACCCTGGTCCAGGACGGCGTGGTCGTTCCCGATCACAAGCTGCCGGACGCCGACGGCGACGGGGTGCCTGACGCCAATGAACCCGCGATCCGCGGCGACATCCGTCTGGGCTCGGGCGCCGATGTGCTGGACATCCGCAACGGCACGGTGAACGGAGACATCTCCTTCGGAACCGGCGCCGACCGCCTGGCCATCAGCGGCGGCGCCGTGGTGACCGGCAAGCTGTCCAATGGCGACGGCCAGCTGGACATCGACATCTCCAAGGGCACGCTGGATGCGCGCCATACGGGCCAGCTTCAGGTCAGCGACCTGAACGTCAGCGCCGACGGCAACCTGATCGTGACCCTGGACCCGGCCAACGACGCCAACGGCGGCTTCAAGGTCAGCGGCAGCGCCGACCTGGCCGACGGGGCGGGCCTGGGCGTCCGCTTCAACTCCCTGATCCAGGACCCGACGTCCTTCACCATCATCGAGGCGGGCGACCTGAACGTCGGCGCCATCGACCAGGACGTGCTGCAGTCCAACTCGCCCTACGCCTTCGTGGTCAACGCCAACGTCGACGAAGCTGCCGGCAAGCTGACGGTCGACGCCCGTCGCCGCACGGCGGAAGAGGCCGGCATGATCAAGGCCGAGGCCGCCGCCTATGACGTGCTCTACGCCGGCCTGGCCGACAATGAGCTGATCCGCGCGGCCATGCTGAACCAGACGGACCGCGACGGTTTCTTCCATATCTATCAGCAGTTGTTGCCCGACCACTCGGGCGGCCCGCTGCTGTCGCTGGCCAGCGGCGTCGACGCCGTGACCCGCGCCCTGACCGGCCGCAACGCCGCCGCGGCGCCGGGCGAGACCAGCGCCTGGGTGCAGGAGATCAACTTCTACGCCGACAAGGACAAGACCGACACCTACGGCTTCCGTTCCGAGGGCTTCGGCCTGGCCGGCGGCGTCGAACGCGGCACCAACATGGGGGCCTTCGGCCTGACGGCGGCCTTCACCTCGTCGGATCTGGAAGACCCGGAATCGGCGGCTGAGGAAGTGCTGTCGGCCAGCCTGCTGGAGCTAGGCCTCTACTGGCGGGCCCAAGGCCAATACTGGACGACCTGGGCGCGCGCCGCAGGCGGCTACGCCTCCTTCAACGCCACGCGCAAGCTAGTCGCCGAGGGCGTCAACCTGAAGAACGAATCCAGCTGGCACGGCTTCACCCTGGCCGCCGCCGGCGGCGCTTCGTACGAGCGCCACTTCGGGCGCCTGAACATCCGCCCCGAGGCCTATGTCGAATATTTCTCGCTGAGCGAGGACGCCCGCACCGAACAGGGCGGCGGCGACGGCTTCGACCTCGATATCGATGAGCGCGACGGTCACATCTTCTCGGGCGTGGCGGCCGTGAACATCGGCTACGGCTTCGGCAAAGACGGCTGGATTCGCCCCGAGGTTCGCCTGGGCTGGCGTCAGAACTTCTCGGTCGACGCCGGCACCACCATCGCCCGCCTGGCTTCGGGCGGCGACGCCTTCACCCTGGACCCCGCCAGCATCGAGGGCGGCGGTCCGATCCTGGGCTTCCGCCTGAACGTCGGCAACGACCTGGGGCTGCTGTCGATCACCGGCGACGCCGAACTGCTGGAAGACTACGTCCGCTACACCCTGCTGCTGCGGGCCAGCTTCAAGTTCTGATTTTTCTTCGGAACACGAACACAAAAGGGCCGCCGGATTCGTTCCGGCGGCCCTTTCCCTATCTTGCCGAGCCCTCTCGCCTTTCTATGATCCCCCCGAACCAGAGGGGGTTTCATATGAACAAGTTCGCCTGGGCGGCCTGCGCCCTGATCCTGAGCGCCCATGCGCCGGCGATGGCCCAGACCGCCGAGCCGTCAATCGCCGCGCCCGCCCTGCCCGCCGTCGACCGCGGTCTCTTCTCCGCCCAGGACCTGTTCGGCATGGAGGTCGCCTCCGACGCCCAGATCAGTCCGGACGGCGCGCAGATCGCCTATGTTCGCCAGACGGCCGACATCATGACCGACCGGATGCGCCCGACCATCTGGCTGATCGACGTGAAGACCGGCCGCCACGCGCCGCTGATCGCCTCGGCCGGCTCGCACCGTCAGCCGCGCTGGTCGCCGGACGGCACGCGCCTGTCCTACATCTCCAGCGCCGAGGGCGGCGCGCCGCAGTTGTTCGTGCGCTGGATGGCGTCGGGAGAATCGGTCCGCGTCACCAACCTGCCGAACACCCCGTCCAGCGTCAGCTGGTCGCCCAACGGCGAGCATCTGGCCTATTCCGTCCTGGTTCCCGGCGAAAAGCCCAAGATCGGCTCGCCGCTGGTCAAGCCGGAAGGCGCCCAGTGGGCTCCGCCGCTGGAGATCATCGACACCGTCACCTATCGCGCCGACGGTCAGGGCTATCTGAAGCCCGGCTTCCGCCACGTCTTCGTCGTCGGCTCCCAGGGCGGCGGCGGGCGCCAGCTGACCCACGGCGACTTCAATCACGGCGGCGGCCTGTCCTGGTCGGCCGATTCCCGCACCATCTACCTCAGCGCCAACCGCCGTCCCGACTGGCAGCGCGAGTCCGCCGACAGTGAAGTCTACGCCCTGGACGTGCAGACGGGAGGTCTGACGGCCCTTACCGACCGCGCGGGGCCGGACAATTCGCCCGTCGCATCGCCCGACGGTCGTCGCATCGCCTACCTCGGCTATGACGACAAGCGGATGGGCTATCACAACACCCGCCTCCACGTGATGGACGCCGACGGCTCTAACCGCCGCGTCCTGACCGGGGATCTCGACCGTTCGGTCCAGTCGCCGGTGTGGAGCCGCGACGGCCGCTCGGTCTATGTCGCCTATGACGACCAGGGCCGCACCAAGGTCGCCCGCGTGTCGCTGGACGGCGCGATCACCACCCTGATCGAAGATCTGACCGGCGACGACTTCGGCCGTCCCTACACCGGCGGCGGCTTCACCGTGGCCGACGACGGCGCCATCGCCTATACGCGCGGCGATTCCAGCCGCCCGGCCGACGTCCACGTCCTGAAGGGCGGCCGCAGCACCCAGCTGACCCGTCTGAACGCCGATTTCCTGGGCGCTCGCCGCCTGGGCGAGGTGCGTCGCGTCCAGGTCGCCTCCTCCCACGATCAGCGCGCGGTCGAAAGCTGGCTGACGCTGCCGGCCGACTATGTCGAGGGCCAGCGCTATCCCCTGGTGCTGGAAATCCACGGCGGCCCGTTCGCCGCCTATGGCCCGCACTTCGCCACCGACAACCAGCTGTTCGCCGCAGCGGGCTATGCCGTTCTGTCGGTCAATCCGCGCGGCTCGACGTCCTATGGGGATGAGTTCGCCAATCTGATCCACCACAACTATCCGTCGAACGACTATGACGACCTGATCAGCAGCGTCGACGCCGTCATCGCCCAGGGCGTCGCCGATCCGAACTGCCTGTTCGTCACCGGCGGCTCGGGCGGCGGAGTGCTGACCAGCTGGATCGTCGGCAAGACCGACCGCTTCAAGGCCGCCGTGGTCCAGAAGCCCGTCATCGACTGGGCCAGCTTCGTGCTGACGGGCGACAACCCCGCCTTCTTCGCCCGCTACTGGTTCGGCGAATTTCCGTGGGAGAACCCGGAGGCCTACTGGCGCCGGTCGCCGCTGTCGCTGGTCGGCAACGTCAAGACCCCGACCATGGTCGTCGTCGGCGACGAGGACTATCGCACCCCGGTCAGCGAGTCGGAGCAGTACTACACCGCCCTGCAGCTGCGCGGCGTGCCCACGGCCCTGGTGAAGATCCCCGGCGTCGGCCACAGCCTGGCCGTCCGCCCGTCCCAGAATGCGGCCCGCATGAACGCCATCATCGAGTGGTTCGAGCGGTACAAGGACGGCGCCCCGACCACGACGGCGCAGTAAGAGCCTGTCCCCGCGTCCGTCCGGCGACGGGCGCGGGCGCCAGCGTGGCGTTAGTTGACTTTTAACCAGAACACTTACAGAACATCACGAACGGTTCACGCCTTGTTCTGGATTCGCCGCCATGCTCACAAAGAAACAGCACGAACTCCTGATGTTCATTCATGAGCGCATCCGGGAGACGGGCGTTTCGCCGTCCTTCGACGAGATGAAGGAGGCGCTGGACCTGGCGTCCAAGTCCGGCATCCACCGCCTGATCACGGCGCTGGAGGAACGCGGCTTCATCCGTCGTCTGGCCCACCGCGCCCGCGCGCTGGAGGTGGTGAAGCTGCCGGAACAGGCGACGACCGCCGCCCCGGCCAAGGGCCGCGCGCCCTTCAAGCCCGACGTGATCCAGGGCGGCGGCCTGAACCCTCGCCCGGCCGTCGCCGAGGCCGCCAACGACGTGCGCGACCTGCCCCTGCTGGGCAAGATCGCCGCCGGCACCCCCATCGCCGCCATCCAGCATGAGCGCGAGCGCCTGCCCGTCCCTGAATCCATGCTGGGCGCCGGCGAGCATTACCTGCTCGAGATCGAAGGCGACTCCATGATCGAGGCCGGCATCCTCGACGGCGACACGGTCATCATCAAGCGGGTCGAGAACGCCTCCTCGGGCGAAATCGTCGTGGCCCTGGTCGAGGGCGAGGAAGCCACGCTGAAGCGCCTGCGCAAGAAGGGCCAGTCTATCGCCCTGGAACCCGCCAACAGCGCCTATGAGACCCGCATCTTCGGCCCCGACCAGGTCGAGGTCCAGGGCAAGCTGGTCGGTCTGCTGCGCCGGTATCACTGAGCCCCACTTCCGCTCATCCCGGCGTCTGCCGGGATGAGCGGGGTTGAGGGTCAACGCCTAATCCGTCCCGCCCCCGCTCCACGGCCGCCGTCCCCGCACCTCCGCCGCCCAGAGGGCGCGCCAGCCGCCCGCCTCATCCCGCCACAGCTCCACCGAGCCGCCGCGCGCATGATCGGCGCCGTCCAGCACCAGCCGCCCCTCGCATGACGGCGGCAGGGCCGCGACCACGGCCCGCACGCTGACCACCTCGGCGCTGCGGCACATCTGATCCATCTGCTCCGCGTCCGGCGCCGCCTTGCCCCACCACAGGGCCAGCGCGTCCTCCCGGTCTTCCGGCGCGCAGAAGGAGCGCTTGCAGGTCCAGCCTTCGCCCGGCCGCCCGAACGCTTCCAGCCCCCGCCGTCGCGACCACAGGTCGCTGGCGAACTGACGCACGGCAGGCCGCATCACGGCCGCCTGCTCCCCCTGCCGATACGCCGCGTTCGCTCCGCCGTCGCCGATCCACACGTCCGGCGGCGCCGGGCGCGGCCAGATCAGCACCGCCGCCGCGAAGGGCAGGCCCACCCATCGCCATCGTCCGCGCCACAGGCACATGAACAGTATGCCCAGGAAGGCGACCGGCAGGGCCGCCGCCGGAGCGCTGGGGATCGCCTGAACCGCGCCGGGCAGGCCCGCCGCCCAGTGACCGATGGCCAGCATGGCGTCCACAGACTTCCCCGCCAGCCACAGGAAGGGCGCGCCAAGTCCCAAAGGCTCCAGCGCCGCCCCCAGCGCCAGGGCGGGCATCATGATGAAGTCCGCCAGCGGCGCCGTCGCCAGGTTGGCGATCAGCCCATAGACGGCCGTACGGTTGAAATGCTGCATGGCGAACGGCCCGGTCGCCATGCCCGCCACCAGACTGGCGGCGCAGGCGGCCAGCAGCCAGCTGCCGAACCTCTGCACCATGACGATAGGCCAGGGCGCGGCGAACTCGCGGATGCGACGCGGCCAGACCTCGACCAGGGCGACCAGAGCCGCCGTCGCCGCGAACGACATCTGGAACCCCGGCGTCACCACGGCTTCCGGCCGCAGGAGCAGGACCACGAAGGCCGCCGCCGCCAGCGCCCGCATCGTCACGGCCTGCCGGTCCGCCACCACGGCCAGGAAGGCGATGGAGGCCGTGACCGCCGCCCGCTCGGCCGGCGGCGGCGCGCCGGAGATGATCAGATAGGTCCCGACCGCAACCAGACCGGCGATCGCCGCGACCTTCTTGCCCGACACGCGCAGCGCCAGCCACGGCCAGGCTGCGACCAGCAGGCGCACCGTGAAGAAGACGAAGCCCCCGACGACCGCCATGTGCAGGCCCGAGATCGACAGGATGTGCGCCAGCCCCGAGATCCCGCATGGCGTCCAGGTCCGGGCTCTGGATCCAGGTCTCATGCCCCGTGGTCATCGCCGCCGCCACCCCGCCCGTCCGCTCGCCCAGACGCGCCACGATGCGCTCGGCCAGGGCATATCTAACGGCGTTGATCCTCATCTCCATCCGCACCCGCCAGGACGGCGGCGCCAGATCGGCGGCGCGCGTCGGTCCCAGGGCGAACAGCGTCCCGCCCATGCCCTGGAAATAGGCGTTGCGGCCGAAGTCATAGGCGCCGGGGCTGGCGGGGGGCGGCGGCGGGTTCAGGATGCCGAAGACGCGGATGGCCGCGCCGGGCGGCGGCGGCGCGCCCTTCACCGTCACGCGCAACCGCTCGGGCGTCGCCTCGGGCGTCAGACCGCGCACCCGCACCGGCGCCACGACGATGCGAGCCCCGTTCTGGCCTGGCGAATCCACGTCCATCACCCACCCTTCGATCTGGGTCGGCGCCATGTCCGCTGGTGCAATGGGCGCCGCCACCGCCTCGGCCCTTAGCTTAGCCACCGCCAGGCCGCCGCTGAAACAGGCCAGCATCAGCAGGCTTAGTGTCGCAGCACGCGGCAGCCCCCGCGCCCGACCGACAAGCCAGAGGCCCAACAGCACCAGGCCCGCCGCAGCCAGCGGCCACGCCGCTGGTTCCTCTTTCAGGATGAAGTAGCAGCCGCATCCCGCTCCGAAACAGACCGATGACCACAGCGGCCAACGATCCGCCTGGGACCGCGCACCGTCGCCCAGGCTGTCAATTAACCGGGCCATAAGGGTTCGCTTCCCCACGGGCGGGCGTATAAGACCCTGCCCTATGGACCCTGCCTCTATGACCTCCCCTTCCTCGACCGTCGTCACCCGCTTCGCCCCCTCGCCCACAGGCTACCTGCATATCGGCGGAGCGCGAACCGCGTTATTCAATTGGCTGTACGCCAAGGGACGCGGCGGCAAATTCCTGATCCGCATCGAGGACACCGATCGCGAGCGTTCGACGGACGAGGCGGTGAAGGCGATCTTCGACGGCCTGTCCTGGCTGGAGCTGTTCGGCGACGAAGAGCCGGTCTTCCAGTTCGCGCGCGCCGACCGTCACCGCGAGGTGATCAATGAACTGCTGGCGAGCGGCCACGCCTATCGTGACTTCCTGACCGCCGACGAGACCACGGCCCTGCGAGACCAGGCCAAGGCCGAGGGCCGCGACTTCGTCTCGCCCTGGCGCGACCGCGAGCCCGGCGTCGACGATCTGGCCAAGCCGCACACGGTGCGCTTCCGCCGCCCGCTGGATCAGGCTGTCGTGGTCGAGGACGCAGTGCAGGGAACCGTGCGCTGGGAGTCCGCATCGCTGGACGATCTGGTCATCCTCCGCTCGGATGGGGCGCCGACCTACAACCTGGCCGTGGTGGTGGACGACCACGACATGGGCGTGACCCACGTCATCCGCGGCGACGACCATCTGAACAACGCCGCCCGCCAGAGCCTGATCTACGACGCCCTGGGCTGGACGCGGCCCACCTTCGCCCACATCCCCCTGATCCACGGCCCGGACGGCGCCAAGCTGTCCAAGCGCCACGGCGCCCAGGCGGTGCATGAGTACGCCGACATGGGCTATCTGCCCGAGGCCATGCGCAACTATCTGGCCCGACTGGGCTGGGCCCACGGCGACGACGAGCTGTTCAGCGACGAGCAGGCCCTGGCCTGGTTCGACCTGACCGGCGTCAACAAGGCGCCCGCCCGCCTGGACTTCGACAAACTGGCCCACGTCAACGCCCACTGGCTGCGCCTGGCCGACGACGACCGTCTGGCCAAGCTGACGCTGGACGCCCATCTGGCGCGCGGCCGCGCGCTGCAGCCGGATGACGAGGAACGGCTGCTGCGGGCCATGCCCTTCATCAAGGATCGCGCCAAAACCATACCGGAACTCGCCGACCAAACGGCATTCGTGTTGCAGGCGCGTCCACTCCCGTTGAACGAGAAATCGGCGGCTTTGCTGCAGGGCGAAACCGGGCTGCGAGATCTCACGACTGCGTGAACGACTGGGACTTTTCCAGAGCTGGGACGTCTTCGCCTTGGAGGCAGAACTTAAGGCTTTCGCCGAGGAGGAAGGCGTAGGCTTCGGAAAAATAGGTCCTTCCATGCGCGCTGCCTTGACGGCGGGCTCGGCGTCGCCCGATATCGCCCGCACGCTTTGCGCGCTCGGACGCGACGAAAGCCTCGGGCGCTTGGATGATGCGCTGCAACAGACTAAGTGATCACCCATAACCAACTCAGGCCGCCCGCCTCCCCGCGCGCCGGTCCAAGGAAGAACAAGGGGCCTAGATGACTGAACAAGCGAAACCCGCCGGCTCGGCGACCCTGTCCTACCAGGACAAGACTGTTGAGCTCCCCGTCCTTTCCGGCTCGACCGGCCCGGACGTCATCGACATTCGCAAGCTGTACGGCGGAACCGGCGCCTTCACCTTCGATCCCGGCTTCACCTCCACGGCGGCCTGCGAATCGGGTCTGACCTACATCGACGGCGATGAAGGCGTGCTGCTGCACCGCGGCTACCCCATCGACCAACTGGCCTCCAAGTCCAACTTCCTGGAAGTCTGCCACCTGCTGCTGCACGGCGAACTGCCGAACGCCGCCGAATTCGAAGAGTTCGAGCAGTGCGTCACGCGCCACACCATGCTGCACGCCCAGTTCGACCGCTTCTTCGAGGGCTTCCGTCGCGACGCTCATCCGATGGCGATCATGGTCGGCACCGTCGGCGCCCTGTCGGCCTTCTATCACGACAGCCTGGACATCCATGACCCGGTCCAGCGCAACATCTCGGCCATCCGTCTGATCGCCAAGATGCCGACGATCGCGGCCCGCGCCTACAAGTACCACATCGGCCAGCCCTTCATCTCGCCGCGCAACGACCTATCGTACGCCGAGAACTTCCTTCGCATGTGCTTCGCCGTCCCGGCCGAGGACTATCAGGTCGACCCGGCCCTGGTGCGCGCCATGGACCGCATCTTCATCCTGCACGCCGATCACGAACAGAACGCCTCGACCTCGACCGTCCGCCTGGCCGGTTCGTCGGGCGCCAATCCGTTCGCCTGTATCGCCGCCGGCATCGCCTGTCTGTGGGGCCCGTCGCACGGCGGCGCCAACGAAGAGGCGCTGAACATGCTGAAGGAAATCGGCACCCCGGACCGCATCCCCGAGTTCATCGAGGGTGTGAAGGCGCGCAAGTACAAGCTGATGGGCTTCGGCCACCGCGTGTACAAGAACTACGACCCGCGGGCCAAGGTCATGCAGCAGTCGGCCTATGAAGTGCTGGCCGCCACGGGCCGCGAGAACGACCCGCTGTTCCAGGTCGCCAAGGAACTGGAAGCCGTCGCCCTGCAGGACGAATATTTCACCTCGCGCAAGCTGTTCCCGAACGTCGACTTCTATTCGGGCATCACCCTGTCGGCCATGGGCTTCCCGACCACCATGTTCACCGTGCTGTTCGCCCTGGCCCGCACCGTGGGCTGGATCGCCCAGTGGCAGGAAATGATGGCCGATCCGTCGCAGAAGATCGGCCGTCCGCGCCAGCTGTACACGGGCCCGACCGAGCGCGACTACGTGCCGCTGGCCCAGCGCGGCTAAGCCGTCGCACAACGCGAAATGCAGAAACGCCGGGGCGAAAGCTCCGGCGTTTTTTCGTGCTCGGTGAGTCATCAAGCCTCGCGCTCTCAGTGAACCGCAAGGCGAGGATCCGGCGATCATGGCGCTGTCCGCCAGACAATCCTACGGCTAACGCCTTTGTGATCACGGCGTGTTACGACCAAAGCCGTATTGGAATCAGGGTGATGCGGCGCCTATGTCCGCGTCGTTCCTTGAGCCCTCCCCGGCTCCAGTCGTCAGGTTTGCGATGTCCCGCGTCCGTAACGCCGCCCTCAAGTCGAAGATCATGTCCGCCCAGGACGCCGCCGCCCTGATCCCGGCCAACTCGACCGTGGGCATGAGCGGCTTCACCGGCTCGGGCTATCCCAAGGTCGTGCCCATGGCCCTGGCCGAGCGGATCGAGGCCGAGCACGCAGCCGGCAACCCGTTCCGGCTGAAGGTCTGGACCGGCGCCTCGACCGGGCCTGAGTTGGACGGCGCCCTAGCCAAGGCGGACGGCATCGAGTTCCGCCTGCCCTACAACTCCGATCCCGTCGCGCGTGAGAAGATCAACAAGGGCGAGATGGAATACCTGGACATGCACCTGTCGCAGGTGGCGCCGGTGGCCTGGCAGGGCTTCCTCGGTCCGCTGGAGACGGCGGTGGTCGAGGTGTCGGGCATCCGTGAGGACGGGGCGCTGATCCCCTCGTCCTCCATCGGCAACAACAAGACCTGGCTGGACCGCGCCGACCAGATCATCCTTGAGGTCAACAGCTGGCAGAATGCGGCGCTGGAGGGGATGCACGACATCTATTACGGCACGGCCCTGCCGCCCGCGCGCGTGCCGATCCCGCTGACCAGGCCGACCGATCTGATCGGCGAGACGGTGTTCCGCATTGATCCGTCGAAGATCGCCGCCATCGTCGAGACCGACAGCCCCGACCGCAACCTGCCCTTCGCCGCGCCGGACGCCAGCGCCACGGCTATCGCCGGGCATCTGATCGAGTTCCTGCAGCATGAGGTGAAGCTGGGCCGACTGCCCGCCCATCTGCTGCCGCTGCAATCGGGCGTGGGCAACGTCGCCAACGCCGTGCTGGCGGGGCTGGCCGACAGTCCGTTCGAGAACCTGACCGCCTATACGGAAGTGCTTCAGGACGGGATGCTGGACCTGCTGGACTCGGGCAAGCTGACCGTCGCCTCGGCCACCGCCTTCTCGCTCAGCCCCGAGGCCGCCGCCGATCTGAACAGCCGGATGGAGCAGTTCCGCGGCAAGATCATCCTGCGCCCGCAGGAAATCTCGAACCACCCGGAGATCATCCGCCGTCTGGGCTGCATCGCCATGAACGGCCTGATCGAGGCCGACATCTACGGCAACGTCAACTCGACCCACGTCATGGGCTCGCGCATCCAGAACGGCATCGGCGGCTCGGGCGACTTTGCGCGCAACGCCTACATCTCCTGCTTCGTCACGCCGTCGACGGCCAAGGGCGGCAAGATTTCGGCCATCGTGCCCATGGCCAGCCACGTCGACCACATCACCCAGGACGTGCAGGTCATCGTCACGGAACAGGGGCTGGCCGACCTGCGCGGCCTGTCGCCCAAGCAGCGCGCGCGGGTCATCATCGCCAACTGCGCCCACCCCGACTATCGCGACGCGCTGAAGGACTATTACGATCGCGCGCTGGAAGGCTCATACGGCCTGCAGTCGCCGCACCTGCTGACCGAGGCGCTGTCGTGGCACCAGCGCTATATCGAAACGGGGTCGATGAAGGTCTGAGCCGGACAGCTCAGGCATAGCGGCGAGCCACGGCGACGCTGGCCACTGTCAGGGCCGCCGCCGCGACCATGGTCCACGGCACGGCCTCGTGCAGCACCAGCCCCGCCAGCGCCAGGGCGAAGAAGGGCTGGAGCAGTTGAAGCTGACCCACGCTGGCGATGCCGCCCATCGCCAGCCCGCGATACCAGAAGATGAAGCCGATCAGCATCGAGAAGACCGAGACATAGGCCAGTCCGGTCCACGCCGGGACGCCGACGGCGCTCCAGTCGGCGGGCAGGTCCAGCGCCGCCACCACCAGCATGATCGGCGCCGACAGCACCAGCGCCCAGCAGATGACCTGCCAACCGCCCAGACGCCGCGCCAGTATGCCGCCCTCGGCATAGCCCAGACCGCAGATGACGATGGAGGCCAGCATCAGCAGGTCGCTGGTCCATGATCCGTCGCCGTGGCTGCTGAAGGCGAAACCGATCACCGTGGCGCTGCCCAGACCGGAGAACAGCCAGAACAGCGGGCGCGGGCTCTCCCCGCCTCTCATTACGCCGAAGATGGCTGTGGACAGCGGCAGCAGGCCGATGAAGACGATCGACCGGGCCGAGGTCATATGCTGCAGCGCCAGGGCCGACAGCAGGGGGAAACCGACCACCACCCCGACCGCGATCACCGCCAGCGACATCAGATCGCGCCGGTTCAGCCGCGCCTGCCGCGTGGCCAACAGCACCAGTCCCGCCAGCGCCGCCGCGATGACCGCCCGCGCGCCCGTCAGGAACAGCGGCGACAGGTCCGCCACCGCCACCCGCGTCGCGGGCAGCGAGCCGCTGAAGATCACCACCCCCAGAAGCCCGCAGATCAGGCCGTCGATGTGTTTCTGTTTCGCCGTGTCCATTCCGTCTTCCTCTTCGCCGCCTGATTGGACTCCCGGCGCTGGCGAAGGCAGCCACAGATCGATACGCTTCTGCCGAACTGTATGGGTTATGGAGCCGGCACGGTTGTCCCGCAGCACACGCACCACCGAGGTCATGGAGGCCATTCGCACCCGTATCGCCGGGCGCAGCCTGGCCCCCGGCGACCGCCTGCCGTCGATCCGGCGTTTCGCCGAGACCATGGCGGTTTCGCCTTCAACCGTCGTCGAGGCCTATGACCGGCTGGCGGCCGAGGGGCTGATCCGCGCCCGGCCGGGATCAGGCTTCTACGTTTCGGGCGCCGCCCTGCCTCCGCTCAGTTTTGCGGTCGATCCCGGCCTGCACGACCGCGCCGTCGATCCCTTCTGGGTGTCGCGCCAGTCGCTGGAGGCGCCGCCGGAGGCCCTCAAGCCCGGCTGCGGCTGGCTGCCTGCCGACTGGATGCCGACCGAGGCGCTGCGCAAGGCCCTGCGCGCCGTAGCGCGGGCGGACGACGCCCTCCTGACCGACTATGGCGGCGTGCTCGGCTCGAGGGCGCTGCGCCGCATCCTTCTGGGTCGTCTGGCGACCGAGGGGCTGCAACTCGGCCAGGATCAGGTGCTGCTGACCGGCTCCGGCACCCATGCCGTCGATCTGACGTGCCGTTATCTGCTGCGGCCCGGCGATACGGTGGTGGTGGACGATCCCTGCTACTTCAACTTCCGCGCCCTGCTGCGCGCGCATCAGGTCCAGGTCGTCGGCGTCCCCTACACGCCCACAGGCCCTGACGTCGAACGGTTCGAGGCCGTACTGAAGCAGGCCTCGCCCCGGCTCTATCTGACCAACGCCGGGCTTCAGAACCCGACCGGCGCCGGCATCGCGCCCCAGACGGCGCACCGCCTGCTGAATCTGGCTGCGGCGCATGACCTCACCATCATCGAGGACGATCTTTTCGCTGATCTGGAGCCCGAGCCCACCACCCGACTGGCGGCGCTGGACGGGCTGAACCGGGTCATCCGCATCGGCAGCTTCTCCAAGACTCTGTCGGCCTCCCTGCGCTGCGGCTACATCGCAGCGCGCGTCGACCGGATTTCGGACCTGGCCGATCTTCAGGTGGCGACGGGCTTTGTCGGCGCCAGTCCGGTGGCGGCCGAGGCCATCGCCCACGTCTTGGCCGGGGGCGGCTATCGCAAGCATCTGGACGAGGTTCATCGACGCCTGGCGCGAAAGCGCCGCGAGGTGATCGCCCGCCTGAGATCCCTCGGCGTCGAACCCTGGATCGAGCCGCGCGGCGGCTTCAATCTTTGGTGTCGACTGCCCGGCGAGATCGATTCCGCCGAATTGGCGCGCGCCGCGCTGAAAGAGGACATCGTCCTGGCGCCCGGCGACGTATTCAGCCCCTCACAGACGGCCAGCCGCTTCATGCGGGTCAATGTGACCCACTGCGACGACCCTCGCCTGATGAGCTTCCTGCGCCTAGGCCTCAGCGGCTGAGCGCGGCAGGGAATGGGCGGCCAAGAGCCTCGGCCATGGCCTGCTGATTGATCAGCAGCACCAGATCGCGCAGGTGGTAGTTGTTGGACAGCACCACCACCGTCACCTCCTGATCCGGCTGATAGGACACCAGGTTACGGAAGCCCGCCCAGCTGCCGGTGTGGTAAATCTGGCGGTCGCTGAACGGCGAAGAGGTCCGCTCGCCCAAGGCGCTGACATACAGGCCGTAGCCATAGGCCCGGTGCGGGCCGCGCCGCTCCGGCATATCGTCCGGCGCATGGTCGGCGATCAGATCGGCATAGGCCTTGTCGCTCAGGATATGACCCTGATGCAGGGCGCGGTTCCAGGCCAGCATGTCGTCCAGCGTCGAATACAAGGCGCCGGCGCCGGCCACCACGCTGACGTTGGCGATGGGCTGCGGCGTCAGACCCGCCGGGAACAGGCCGTAGCCCATGGCCAGGCCCTGGGCGTCGTCGTTCACGTCGGAGCCGGTGTCCTTCAGGCCCTGGGGCTTGAGGATGGCCTGCTCCAGATAGGTCTCGAACGGCTGGCCGCTGGCCCTCGACACGATCTCGGCCGCCAGATTGAAGGCGGCGTTGTTGTAGCGAACCTTTGTTCCCGGTTCGAACTGCAGGCCATAGCGGGCGGAGGTCTCGGTCAGCTCCTGCGGCGTACGATGGGTGACCCGAATACGGCCCCACTCGGCCTGGGCCATCAGGTCCGGAATACCCGAAGTGTGCGACAGCAGATGATGGATGCGCAGCGGCCGCCAGGCGTCCGGGCACGGCTCGATCCATTTGCAGACGGGATCGTCGACCGACAGCTTGCCCTCGTCCTGAAGCTTCAGGACAGCGACGGCGGTGAACTGCTTGGACACCGACGCCAGGCGGAAACGGGTGTCCAGGGCGAAGGGCGTGTCCTGCTCATAGTTCGCCTTGCCATAGACCTGACGGAACAGGACCTGACCGCCCTTCGACACCAGGACCGCGCCGGTGAACTGCTTGGTCGCGGCCAGATGATCCAACCGTTCCTTCAACTGCGGCAGAGCCTCAACCACCTGGACGGGCGGTCGCTTGGGCAGGTCCGACTGATAGACGACAGCCGCCTGGGTCTCCGGCGCGACGGCGTTCAGGAACCAGGCCCCCGCCCCCGCCGAAATCAGGCCGGCGGCGACGAGAGAGCCGAGGAACCAGGGCCTGCCGCCCGCAGTCTTGGGAACGATGAACACGGTACTAGACGTCAAACTCCAGGCCGAACTGGGCGTACAATGCCTTTGAGTCTTGCCACTTCGGATCGACTTTGACGGTCAAAAACAGGTGAACGGGGCGATCCAGTATCTCGATCAGCTCCTCGCGCGCCTTCTGGCCGATCCATTTCAGGGTCTGGCCGCCCTTGCCCAGCACGATCGGGCGCTGGCTTTCACGCTCGACATAGATGGTCTGTTCGATGCGCGCCGAGCCGTCGGCGCGAT
Source organism: Brevundimonas sp. SS2672 (assembly GCF_059579685.1). Lineage (NCBI taxonomy): Bacteria > Pseudomonadati > Pseudomonadota > Alphaproteobacteria > Caulobacterales > Caulobacteraceae > Brevundimonas > Brevundimonas sp. SS2672. The sequence continues at coordinate 1,732,821 of NZ_CM184201.1, forward strand.
CCTCGAAGCTGGTCGTCTCGACCGCCGCCGAATAGGGCAGTTCCTCGTGGACGCGCAGATACACCTTCTCTCGCGTGATCTCGGCGGCCAGAACGCGCAGCGGCACGTCCGCCGACTGGTCTTCGGGATAGAGCCACGGCCCCTTGGGCATGGCCTTGGCCAGACGGGCCTTCAGATCGTCCACGCCGTCGCCGCTGAGCGCCGAGATCATGAAGACCTCGGAATAGACGCCCGTCTCGAACAGGCGCTGCGACAGGGCCAGCAGGGTGTCGCGGCGCATCCCGTCGATCTTGTTCAACGCCAGGATGACCTTGGTGTCGGTCGCCTTCAGATTGGCGATGATGGTCTCGGTGTCCTCGGCCGAGCGGCGGTCGGCGGGCGTGCCTTCGCGGCCTTCCGCGTCGATGTGCGACTGGGCGTCGACCAGATGGACGACCACGTCGGCGTCCTGAGCCCCGGCCCAGGCCGAGGCGACCATGGCGCGGTCCAGACGGCGGCGCGGGGTGAAGACGCCGGGCGTGTCCACCAGCACGATCTGGGCGTCGCCCTCGATGGCGATCCCGCGCACGGGAAAGCGCGTCGTCTGCACCTTCTGGGTGACGATGGAGACCTTGGAGCCCGTCAACCGGTTCACCAGCGTCGACTTGCCCGCATTGGGCGCGCCGATGATGGCGGCGAAGCCCGCGTGCTGGTTGCTGATCTCGGTGGTTTCGGGAGTTTCGGTCAAATCACGCCTTCACGTTTCAAAAGAGCGACGGCGGCGGCCTTTTCCGCCTCCTGTCGCGAACGCCCTTGGGCTCGGGCGGGTTCATATCCGGTCACCGTCGTCTCTACCGTAAAGGTCGGCGCGTGGTCCGAGCCGGTGCGCTGGACCACCTCATAGGTCGGCAGCGGGCGGCCCTGGCCCTGCGCCCATTCCTGCAGGGCGGACTTGGGATTGGTGATGGCCGGCGCGGGAGGCGCCGCCAGTTCCTCGGCCCAGGCGCGCTCGAACACGGCCTGAGCCGCGATCAGGCCGCCGTCGCGATAAACGGCCGCCAGGATCGCCTCAACAGCATCGGCGATGACTCCGGCCTTTCTGCGGCCGCCGGTCTTGGTCTCGCCCGGAGACAGGCGCAGGGCGTCGCCGACGCCTAGCCGCTCGCCCACGCGGGCGCAGGCGGTCTTGTCCACCAGGGCGTGCAGACGGGCCGAAAGCCGCCCCTCGTCCGCCGCAGGAAAGTCGCGCACCAGGCGGTCGGCGACCAGCAGACCCAGCACCCGGTCGCCCAGGAACTCCAGCCGCTCGTTGTCGGCGGGAACTTGCGGGCCTGCGCCTTCGCCCACGCTGGAATGGGTCAGGGCGCGTTCCAGCAGCTCCGGCTCGGCGAAATCATGTCCCAGACGACGACGCAGGGCCGCCACGGCCTCGGCGCGCACGTTCGTGCGTCCGCCGGCCATCAGTCGAGGATCTTGAAGAACCGGCTGAAGCGCACGTTGGCGAACCAGCTGACCGGATTGAACAGCGAGGCGCCCGGCGTCCACGAGAACATGATGATCTCGGCCTTGCCGACCAGGTTCTCGGCCGGAACCATGCCCACGCCCGCCGACATCTCGACACGGCTGTCGATCGAGTTGTCGCGGTTGTCGCCCATCATGAAGTAGTGGCCGGCCGGAACCTCATACAGCGGCGTGTCGTCCAGATCGCCGCCGGGGCCGAAGTCCTGCGTCATGAAGCTCTTGCCGCCCGGCAGGGTCTCGCGCACCTGCGTCACCGAGCGCGGGCCGAACATGTCGGCCATCTGGGCGCGGCTGACCACAACATCCTGCACCGGCGCGCCGTTGATGTAGAGCTTGTTGGCGATCATCTGCACCTTGTCGCCCGGCAGGCCGATCACGCGCTTGATGTAGTCGGTCTTGTTGTCGCGCGGCAGCTTGAACACGGCGATGTCGCCGCGCGCGGGCGCCTTGCCCAGGATGCGGCCGTTGAACACCGGCGGGCTGAACGGGATCGAGTGTTTGGAATAGCCGTACGACCACTTCGACACGACGATGTAGTCGCCTTCGTACAGGTTCGGCTCCATCGAGGCCGACGGGATGGTGAAGGGCTGGAACAGCAGCACACGCAGCACCAGCGCGATCAGCAGGGCGAAAACGACGGTCTTGATGATCTCGACCGTTTCGTTGCTCGCGGACTTTTCTTTCTTCACTCGCTTGGCCTTCCTGGAGCGCCGGGGCGCATAGATCGGGGTCTCGCTGTCGAGCGCCTCGGGGTCGTCCCCCATGTCGAAGGGCGCGTCGCCGTCGTCGCTCCAGATCGGCCGTTGGTCAGCCGGATCGAGGGCTGGATTGGCCGCTCCGCCGTTCGCCTTGGGGTCGTCGCTCATCGTCTGCTCGAATCCCCCGCCGAACGCGGGGTTTGAAGGTCGAGGCGTAGTCGCTGAAACCGCTGCGAGCAAGACTCTGGATGATGAAGGAACCGCAACCTTCGCGGCAGCGTCAGACCTTGGGCAGGGCCTCGATCACCACGAAGGCGAGCGCATAGGGATGTTCGTCGCTCAGGGTCAGATGGATGCGCGCCTCATGCCCGGGCGGGGTCAGGCGGGCCAGATGCTCGGCCGCGTGGCCGGTCAGGGCCAGGGTCGGCTGGCCGGACGGCAGGTTCACCACCCCCATGTCGCGCCAGTAGACGTGGGACCGCATCCCCGTGCCCAGAGCCTTGGCGCAGGCCTCCTTGGCGGCGAAGCGCTTGGCGTAGCTCCAGGCCGGATCGGCCTTGCGGTCCGAACGGGTGCGCTCCAGTTCGGTGAAGACGCGCTGCTTGAAACGGTCGCCGAAGCGGTCCAGCGACGCCTGGATGCGCCGGATGTCCGACAGGTCGGCGCCGACGCCGATGATCATGACACGGCCTCGTCCATGGCCGCGCGCATCCGACGGATGGCGGCGTCGAGGCCGACGAAGACCGCCTCGCCGATCAGGAAGTGGCCGATATTCAGTTCGACGATCTCGCGGACGGCCAGAACCTCGCCCGCCGTCGCGAAGTCGAGGCCGTGCCCCGCATGGACCTCCAGCCCCAGAATGTCGGCCTGGGCGGCAGCGGCGGCCAGACGGTCGAACTCGACCGCGCGCTCGGCCGGGTCGGTCAGGTGGCAGTAACGGCCGGTGTGGAACTCGACCACCTGGGCGCCGACGGCGGCGGCGGCCTCGACCTGATTCTCGGACGGTTCGATGAACAGGCTGACGCGGATTCCGGCGTCGGACAGGGCCTTCACCACCGGGGCGATGCGGGCCTCATGACCGGCGACGGCCAGACCGCCCTCGGTCGTCACCTCTTCGCGGCGCTCCGGCACCAGACAGGCGGCGTGAGGCCGGTGGCGCAGGGCGATGGCCAGCATCTCCTCCGTCACCGCCATCTCGAAGTTCAGCGGCTTGTCCGCGCGGCGGCACAGGGCCGTCAGCACGTCGATGTCGGCGTCGGTGATGTGACGGCGGTCCTCGCGCAGGTGAGCGGTGATGCCGTCGGCGCCGGCCGCCAGCGCCGCCTCGGCCGCGCGGGCCGGATCGGGATGAGCGCCGCCGCGCGCGTTACGAACCGTGGCGACGTGGTCGATATTGACGCCCAGACGAACCCGCTGACGCTTCATCCCGTTCTCTCTTCTCTACTTCGACAGGCGGCGGCTGCCCGGATCCTCGACCGGCAGGGCGGCCAGTTCCGGCGGCAGGGCGTCAGCCGGATAGGCGGGCACCTCCATCGAGGCCAGGGCGATCAGGGGCACGCCCACATCAACCTTGCCGCCCGAACGGTCGACGATGCAGGCGGCGGCGACGACTTCGCCGCCCGCCTTCTGGATCGCAGCGATGCATTCGCGCGACGACAGGCCCGTGGTGACGATGTCCTCGACCATGACGATCTTCTCGCCCGGCTCGACCGAGAAGCCGCGACGCAGCTTGAACTCGCCGCCCTCGCGCTCGACGTACATGGAGCGGACGTTCAGGTGCTTGGCCGTCTCATAGCCGGGGATGATGCCGCCCACGGCGGGCGAGATCGCCGCATCGACCGGGCCGACCGTGGCGACGATCTTTTCCGCCAGCGCCTTGCACAGACGCTCGCAGCGGGCGCCGTCCATGAAGACCAGGTTCTTCTGCAGGAAGACCGGGCTGTGCAGGCCGGACGAGAGGACGAAATGGCCTTCGCGCAGGGCGCCGGCGTCGCGGAATTCGTTGAGGACGTCTTCAGTGTTCATGAAAGCCGTCCTTAGACCCTGTGACGGCAGCCCTCAACCCGCGCCCTATTTGATGTCGCAGTTGGGCTTCAACCCGCCTTCCAGCAACCGCGTCCACACCGTCTCGGCGTCATCGGCGAAGGCGAACAGGTTCATGTCCGACGCCTTCACCATGCCGTGCTCGATCAGGGCGTCGAAGTTGATGACCGAGCGCCAGTAGGCCTCGTCGAACAGGACGATGGGGATGGGCGGCGCCTTGTCGGTCTGGCGCAGGGTCAGGATCTCGAACAGTTCGTCCAGGGTGCCGAAACCGCCGGGGAAGACCACCAGCGCATTGGCCCGCATGGCGAGGTGCATCTTGCGCATGGCGAAGTAGTGGAACTGGAAGGTCAGTTCCGGCGTCGACCACGGGTTCGGGAACTGCTCGTGCGGCAGGGTGACGTTGAAGCCGATGGACGGCGCCCCGGCCTCGTGCGCGCCCTGGTTGGCGGCCTGCATGATGCCCGGACCGCCGCCCGTGGCGATGACGTTGTCGCGCACCTCGCCGGGCTCGCCGCGGAAGGCGCCGCCGCGTTCGGAGGCGATACGGCCGAACTCGCGCGCCTGCTCATACCAATAGGCGTGGCGGCCGTCCCCATTCACGCCCACGCGGGCGCTGCCGAAGACGACGATGGTTGAGCGCACGCCCCACGCCTTCAACGCCTGCTCGGCCTTTTCATACTCCATCAGGAAGCGCACGCCGCGCATCGACTCGCCCAGCAGGAAATCCTGATCCAAGGCGGCCAGACGATAGGAGGGCGAGGCCATCTGGGCCTCATTGGCGAGCTTTTGTTGTTCGGGAGACATTACGACCTTTGAGAAAACTGATGGCGTCAGCGTCGGCTCAGCCGCGCGCGCGATCGACCGTATCGACGTAGGGATTGGCCCTCAGCGCCGCAATGATCATGGTGGCGTGGCGTGCGTCCTCGACCTCCACGTCGATGTTGACGTCATAGAAGTCGTGCTGACGGTGGGCCATCGACAGGTTCAGGATGTTGCCGCCCGCCTCGCCGATAATGGAGGCCACCTGCCCCAGCACGCCGCGCGCATTGGTCAGGGTGGCGTGCAGCTTGACCGAGCCGACGGCGCTGCGCTCGGCCTGCGGCGTCCACTGCAGATCCTGCCAGACGGAATCGTCGTCGGCGAAATCGGCCAGGGTCTGGCAGTCGATGGTGTGGACCGTCAGCCCCTTGTCCGGCTCAAGAATGCCGACGATGCGGTCGCCCGGCACGGGCGAACAACACTGGCCGAAATGGATGCTGACGCCGGGCGTCAGACCGCCGCCGCGCACGAACAGACGCGGCGATTCCTCGCCGATGCGCTTGCGCTCCGGCCCGGCCTTCAGTTGCCCCTTCAGCGCCGGGAACAGGGTCTCGGCCACGCGCGTCGCGGTCAGGCGGCCGCGACCGATAGCGTCGAACATGTCTTCTTCAGACGGCATGGCGAAGGTCTTCAGCACCTCCGTCAGCTTGACGTCGGCCAACGACTTGCCCGCCCGTTCCAGCGTCTGCTCCAGCGTCGTCTTGCCCAGACGTACGAACTCTTCACGCTCCGACGAGCGGATGAATCGACGGATGGCCGAGCGCGCCCGGCCCGTGACGGTCAGGCTGCGCCAGTCGGTGGGCGCCTCGCGCTTGGTCCCGCGGATGATCTCGACCACGTCGCCGTTCTGAAGCGCCGTGCGCATGGGCTTCAGCTCGCCGTTGATCTTGACCCCCACGGCCGTGTCGCCGACCTCGGTGTGGACGGCGTAGGCGAAGTCCAGCGGCATCCCCCCGCGCGGCAGGGTGATCAGCGTCCCCTTGGGCGTGAAGACGAAGACCTGATCCAGATACATTTCGAGCTTGGCGTGCTCGACCCAGTCCTCGCCGCCCTCTCCGTGCTCGATCACCTGAACCAGATGACGCAGGTTCAGAAGGGGGTCGCGGCCGCCGTCGGCCTCCATCGCCTCGCGGTCGAAACCATAGGACTGGTTCTTGTAGCGCCAGTGCGCCGCCACCCCGTCCTCGGCCACGCGGTCCATGGCCTCGGTGCGGATCTGCATCTCGATACGCAGGCCGCCCGGCCCGACCACCGTGGTGTGCAGGGACCGGTAGTTGTTCGACTTCGGCGTCGAGATGAAGTCCTTGAACCGCTCCGGCACCATCGGCCACGCGCGGTGAATGACGCCCAGGGCGCGATAGCAGTCGTCCTCGCTCTCGACGATGACGCGGAAGCCGTAGATGTCCGACAGGGACGAGAAGCCCACAGTCTTGCGCTGCAGCTTGCGCCAGATGGAATAGGGCGTCTTCTCCCGCCCCTTGACCCGCGCCTGGACGCCGGCCTCGGACAGAACGCGCTCGATCTCGGGCGAAACGGCCTCGATGGCGCTGCCGTTCTCGAGCTTCAGGGCCTCCAGACGACGCTGGATGGCGACGCGCGCCGTGGCGTTCAGATGCTCGAACGCCAGTTCCTCCAACTCGGCGGCGATGGAGTGGATGCCGATCGACCGACCCAGCGGCGCATAGACTTCCAGCGTTTCGCGGCTGATGCGCTCGCGCTTCTCCGGCTTCACGAAGTGGAGGGTGCGCATGTTGTGCAGCCGGTCGGCCAGCTTGACCAGCAGCACCCGCACGTCCCGGCTGATGGCCAGGATGAATTTGCGCAGGTTCTCGGCCTGACGCGTATGCTCGGCCTGCAGCTCCAGCCGCGACAGCTTGGTGACGCCCTCGACCAGGACGGCGATCTCCTCGCCGAACATCTCGGCGATGTCGTCGCGGGTGGCGGAGGTGTCCTCGACCACGTCGTGCAGCAGGGCGGTGACGATGGTCGCCGTGTCCAGGCGGTAATCCGTCAGAATGCCCGCGACCTGGATCGGGTGGGCGAAATAGGGATCGCCCGAGGCCCGCAACTGCGAGCCGTGCATCTTCATCGCATAGACATAGGCGCGGTTCAGCAGCGCCTCATCGGCGGTCGGGTCATAGGCCTTGACCGCCTCGATCAGTTCGAACTGGCGCATGATCGGTGCGCGCTTGGTATCAGACAATGCAGGGCCTTCAGACGACTTCGGCGCCGCCTCGGGAAGAGACGACGCCGATGTCTTGTCCTGCAGATTCGCGGCGGGGTCCATCGGCGTGTCCGTCTGAGGTCGCGCCGCCCGTCTTGCTACCTTGGTGACCGGGTCGGCCGTCAGTAGCGCTCCTCCTGGCCCCCGTCGCGGTCGCTTTGCAGCGCGCGGATCAGCTCGGCCTCAGCCATGTTCATGTGCTGCGGCTCGGCCAGCAGGGCCACGACCTCGGCTTCGTCCTCGGCCTCGGTGCGCTCATCGACCCGTTGCAGGGTGGTGATGATGTTCTCGCGCAGTTCGTCCGGGGTGACAGTGTCCTCGGCCAGTTCGCGCAGGGCGACGACCGGGTTCTTGTCGTTGTCGCGGTCCAGCGTCAGCGGGGCGCCGTTGGCGATGTTGCGGGCGCGGTGGCCGGCCAGCAGAACCAGACCAAAGCGGTTCGGCACCTTTTCGATGCAATCTTCGACAGTGACGCGGGCCATGAATTTCCTCTGGCGGCAGGGAGAACCGCACAAAATATAGGGTGAAAGCCAATTGTGCAACGCCGCGAAGGCGGCATTGAGGCGGTTTTCCGGTCAATCCCGCCGCTTCGACAGCGGATAGGAGATGATCAGAACCAGATCCTCGTCCCCCGTCTGGCGAATGCCGACGACATTGCCGTCGTAAAGATAGGCTGCGTCGCCGGGCCCGACAACGGCATCCTCCCCGTCGCTGCTGACCACGCCGGCGCCGCTGACGACATAATAGACCTCGTCATGAGCGATGGGATGCAGGCCGATCGAGGCCCCCGGGTGCAGGACCCGCTTGCGGAACTCCATCGCCCGGTTCGGCACGCCGTCGCTGATGCGATAGGCCGTGCTCATGCCTGTCCCGTTATGCGGCGGCGGCTGCATCACGCGGACATCCGCCTCCCGTACGACCCGTCCGACGCCCGCAGGCGGCGAAGCGGGCGTCGCCCCGTCCTGGGCGGCCAGAAGGGCGGCCATCGTCATCAACAGGGCGAGGCTCATGTCATGTCTCCCGGTGTCATCGCCCCACCCTGCCCCGGCGACGCGTCGACATCAATGCGGCAAAGGCCGCGCGTCGCGCCCCACGCCGGCGCGCTCCGCCAGATCCTTCGCCAGGCCGCCGCAGACGGGATGCACCCACTCCGGCGCGACCTCCGCCAGCGGCCCCATGACGAACAATCGGTCCGCCGCGCGCGGGTGCGGCAGGATCAGCCCGTTCAGATCCCCGCTGAGACGCCCATAGGCGATCAGGTCCAGATCCAGCGTCCGCGGCGCATTGCGCGCCGTCCGCACCCGGCCGAACAGATCCTCGATCCGGCCGAGCGTCCGCATCAGGGTCGGAGCGTCATGGGCGGTGCTGACCACGGCCACGCCGTTCAGGAACGGCGGATCAGTCGGATCGGGCCAGGCTTGCGACGACCACCAGGACGAACGGGCCAGAACATCCACGCCCTCGGCGCGGAACCGGGCCAGCGCCGCCTCCAGCGCCTCGGCGCAGGACGACCAATCGCCCTTGTCATTGCAGCCCAGTGCGACGATGACTGCCGCGTCCAGATCGATGTCGGGCCGAGATTCCCCGGCGGCGTCGGTCGGGACCTTCATTTTCTCGACCATATCGACGGACTCATTTTCGTTCATGACCGACCACCCCGACGACCGCATCGCCCTGTTCATCGACGGCGCCAACCTCTATTCGGCGGCGCGCGCCCTGAACTGCGACCTCGACTTCAAGAAGCTCTCCACCTGGTTCGTCGGCGAAGGCCGGCTGGTGCGCGCCTATTATTACACGGCCGTGGTCGAGGGCGAAGAATTCTCGCCTGTCCGCCCCCTCGTCGACTGGCTCGACTACAACGGCTTCACCGTCGTGACCAAGCCGGTGAAGCGCTTCACCGACGCCCAGGGCCATAGCCGCACCAAGGGCAATATGGACATCGAGATCGCCGTCGACATGCTCGAGTTGGCGCCGCGTCTGGATCAGGCGGTGCTGTTCTCGGGCGACGGCGACTTCCGTCGTCTGGTCCAGGCGATGCAGGCCAAGGGCGTGCGCGTCACCGTCGTCTCGACGGTCAAGAGCCAGCCGCCCCAGATCTCCGACGACCTGCGCCGCCAGGCTGACGCCTTCATCGATCTGGCCGACATCATGAACCAGGTCGGCAAGCCCAAGGCTCCGATGAATCAAGGCGTGGCCCGCACCCTGGACCGGAGCGACCGCGCGTGAGCCCCCGACTGAGCGCCGAGTTGAATCCCGAGCCGCCCCGCGACTGTCCCCTGTGCCCGCGTCTGGTCGCCTACCGGGCCGAGAACGCGCGCCAGAACCCTGACTGGTGGAACGGCCCGGCGCCCTCCTTCGGCGATCCGAACGCACGGCTGCTGATCGCGGGATTGGCGCCGGGCCGCACCGGCGCCAATCGGACGGGCCGTCCCTTCACCGGGGACCACGCCGGCTGGCTGCTGTACGACACGCTGAAGAAGACCGGTTTCGCCCAGGGCCGCTATGACCCGAACGGCGACGACGACCTGACGCTGGTCGACTGCATGATCACCAACGCCGTGCGCTGCGCCCCGCCTCAGAACAAGCCGACGGCGACGGAGGAGAATACGTGTCGCCCCTTCCTGGTGGATCGGCTGGCCGCCCTGCCCCGGCTGAAGGTGATCGTGACCCTGGGCGACGTGTCCCGGCGCAGCATCCTGCGCACCCTGGGCTATCCCGGCTCGGCCATTCCCGCCGGGCACGGGGTCGAGGGCAAGGTCGGTCCCTACACCCTGATCAACAGCTATCACTGCTCGCGGCTCAACACGAACACCGGCCGCCTGACCGCCGAGATGTTCGAGGATGTCTTCAGGCGCGCAAAGGCCGCGCTGGAGGCCTGAGGCTTCAGCCCCCGGCGATGTCTCCGGCGACCATCACCGGGGCGGCCGGTTCACGGAAGTAGCGGTCGATGCCCTCGGCGACCGAGCGCATCAGGCGACGGCGGGCGCGTTCGTCGCTCAGGACGCGCTCGTCTTCCGGGTTGGTGATGAAGCCCATCTCCAACAGGACGGCCGGAACGTCAGGCGCCAGCAGCACGGCCAGGCCCGCATCGCGGTGGCTGCGGCGCAGCAGGGGGTGGTTGTCCCCCTCGATATGGGTCAGCAGCACCCGCGCGAACTGGGCCGAGCGATTCTGGGTGGCGCGCTGGGTCATGTCCAGCAGGATGCGGTCGACCGAGGCGTCGCGACCCGGCAGGCGCAGGTCGCGTTGCCAGTCGTCGCCCTTGGTGAACTCGCGCACGGCGCGACCCGCGCCCTGTTCGGACAGGGTGTAGACGCTGGCGCCGCGCAGCGCCGGGTCCGACCCCGCGTCGGCGTGCAGGGAGATGAACAGATCCGCTCCGGCGTCGCGGGCGATCTGCACCCGACGGCCGTGGATCACATAGACGTCGCCGTCGCGGGTCAGTCGCACGCGATAGCGGCCGGTGCGCTCCAGCGCCGCCTTGAGATCCCGAGCGGCGGCCAGGGTGACGGCCTTTTCCTGAACATGCTGGCCCTGGGCGCCGGGATCGCGGCCGCCGTGGCCGGCGTCGATGACGATCAGGGGCTTCTCGGCGCGGGCCTGTTCGCGACGCGGCGCGGCGACCGGAACCGCCGCAGCGGCGCCCGTGGCCTTCAGGTCGATGACATAGCGATAGTGGTCCACCCCGTCGCCGGGCGGCAGCAGGAAGCGACGCTCGATCTCGGCGCCGCGCGCCAGGTCCAGCCGCACGCGCGACGCGCCTGAGGCCGCGCTGACCTCATATCCGCGCACCAGGCCCGCGCCGCTGCCCTCCAGCCCCCGCGCCGGACTGACGCCCGCCAGGGACAGGATGACCCGTCCAGCCGAACCGTCCTCGATCACCTGACCGCGCGTCGAGCGTCCCAGATCCAGCACCACGCGGGTCCGCTGGGCGTCGCCGCCGAAGCGAAGACGCACGATCTCGCCGTCCGGACCGAAGGCCAGGCCCCGCGTCGCCGTGAACACGACAAGGCAGATGACGACGAACGCCAGGCCGGTCATCGACCATTCGCGCACGCCCCAACGGCTCAGATTGTCACGCCACCGACCCAACATCAGAGGGAAATCGCCCTGCAGTTTAGAGGCCAGCATGACCCCAGGGTTTAAGGATTTCGTTAAGACCTCTTACCGCCTCGGTTCTTTTATTTTCCGCAGCATATGCCTATTATCGGTTCCGCATGCGAACGATCGCGCCGCCCGTCATCTGTTCGGGATCAGGCGCGCCCTCCTCGCGGCGCTGAAACTTTCACCAATCCCGAGGATCGCGCGGCCTGGCCGTCGATCCGGAGATACGGGTTCGGGATGCAGCCTTGATCGGCGCGTTCGGACCCAGGACCGACAACCCAATGGGCCGACCCGCCTGCGCTCCCGAACGGCAAGATCATGCCGCTCTCGCTTTCAGCGAGGGGATGACGCGCGCCCTGGCCCCCATTTCCATTCGGCGAGCCGCCCCTATTCCCGCGACTGCGTTCGCGGCGCACGGCCTGGCGCGCCTGAGAGAGACCTTCAATGTCAAAAACCATGTTGATAGACGCGGCGCACGCGGAAGAAACCCGCGTCGCGATCGTGGACGGCCGCCAGGTTGAGGAATTCGATTTCGAATCCCGCGCGCGGCGCCAGCTTCGCGGCAACATCTATCTCGCCAAGGTCACCCGCGTAGAGCCCAGCCTGCAGGCCGCCTTCGTCGAATACGGCGGCAACCGCCACGGCTTCCTGGCCTTCAACGAAATCCACCCGGATTACTATCAGATCCCCGTCGCCGACCGCGAAGCCATCATGGCCGAGGCGCACGACGACGCGGACGAAGACGACCTGGGCCGTGAATCCGACGACGCCGATTCCGACGGCAAGCTGGCCGACGAGGAACGCCTGAAGCGTCGCCTGATGCGTCGCTACAAGATCCAGGACGTCATCAAGCGTCGCCAGATCCTGCTGGTGCAGGTCGTCAAGGACGAGCGCGGCGCCAAGGGCGCAGCCCTGACCACCTGGCTGTCGCTGGCCGGCCGCTACTGCGTGCTGATGCCGAACACCGGCAAGGGCGGCGGCATCAGCCGCAAGATCACCAACACCTCGGACCGTCGCCGGCTGAAGTCCGCCGCCGCCGCGCTGAAGGTGCCGCAGGGCATGGGCCTGATCATCCGCACGGCGGGCGCCAAGCGCACCCGCGCCGAGATCAAGCGCGACTATGAATATCTGCTGCGCCTGTGGGAGACGATCCGCGAACTGACCCTGCGTTCCAACGCGCCGGCGATGATCCACGAGGAAGAGAACCTGGTCCGCCGCGCCGTGCGCGACATGTACGACAAGGACTTCGACGGCATTCAGGTCGAGGGCGTCGAGGGCTTCAAGCAGGCCCGCGACTTCATGCGCGTGCTGATGCCGTCCCAGGCCAAGAAGATCCACCTCTATCAGGGCTCGCGTCCGCTGTTCGCCTCGAACGGCATCGAAGAGGTGCTGACCCAGATTCACCAGCCGGTCGTGCCGCTGAAGTCGGGCGGCTATCTGGTCATCAACCAGACCGAGGCCCTGGTGGCCATCGACGTGAACTCGGGTCGCGCCACCAAGGAGCGCAACGTCGAGGCCACGGCGACCAAGACCAACATGGAAGCCGCCGTCGAGGCCGCCCGCCAGCTGCGCCTGCGCGACCTGGCCGGTCTGATCGTCATCGACTTCATCGACATGGACGAGAGCAAGAACAACCGCGCGGTCGAGAAGGCCCTCAAGGACGCCCTGGCCAAGGACCGCGCGCGCATCCAGATGGGCCGCATCTCCGGCTTCGGCCTGATGGAGATCAGCCGTCAGCGCCGCCGCCTGGGCGTGATCGAGGGCGCGACCGAGGTCTGCGAATGCTGCCAGGGCGCCGGGCGCGTCCGCTCGGCCGAATCGGCGGCCCTGACCACCCTGCGCGCCGTCGACATCGAGGCCGGCAAGAACGGCGCGGGGTCGGTGAACCTGCGCGTCTCGACCGCCGTGGCGCTGTATATCCTGAACCACAAGCGCGAATATCTGCAGTTCCTGCTGGAGCAGCGCGGCCTGAACGTCATCATCCAGATCGACGACAGCCTGGCCCAGGGCGAACACTCGATCGAGCGCACTGAAACGAACGAAGACTTCGTCGCGCCGGAAAGCCACATCGACCTGGCCGACCTGGACGACGGCTTCGACGACAGCGCCTATGAAGACGAGGACGAAGACGCCGAGGACGAAGACGACTTCGGCGACGACGAGGACGAGGCCGATCTCGACCGCGAGGACGAGGACGACGACGAGGCTCGCGCCCGCTCCGAACAGGATGACGACAGCCGCGGCGGACGCCGCCGTCGCCGTCGCGGCGGACGTCGTGACGAGGAAGCCGAAGCCGCCGCTTCCGACGATGACGACGACAGCCGGGGCGGCCGCCGTCGCCGGGGCCGTCGCGGCGGTCGCCGGATGCGCGAGGAAGGCGAACGCGACGTCTACGCCTGGGTGCGCGGCCGCACGCCGTCGCTGCAGGACCCTTACGTCTGGTTCGATCCGATCAACCCGGCCACGGCCCGCCCCGAACGCAAGGACGAGCGCCGTTCCGAGGCCGCCGGCGAGGATACGGCTCAGGACATCAGCCTGGATCAGGTCGCCGCTTCCGAAGAGGGCCGCAACGGCCGCTCGCGCCGTCGTCGCGGTCGCGGCCGGGGTCGCGGTCAGGGCGAAATGACCCACGAAACCAAGGTCGAGGACCGCGCGGTCAACGAGGGGCTGCCGCCCGTCGGCTCGCCCGACACGCCGATCGCCGTGGTGATCGAAGGCGAAACGGCCGAGGCTCCCGCCGCCGAAGCCGCGCCGGCGGTCGAACAGGCCGAAGCGCCCAAGCGTCGCCGCGTGCGCCGCAAGGTCAGCGCCGCCGCCGTGGAAGAGACGCCTGAAACCGCCCCGGCCGAGGTCGAAGCCGAGCCGATCGCCGCCGAACAGCCGGTGGTGACTGAACTGCCGGTCGTTGCTGAACTGGATGTGCCGCCCGCCGTGGCCGCCCGCGTCGAACAGGCCATCGAGGAAGCCCTCGAAGAGGCCTTGGGCGAAGCACCTCCGGCCGAAGCCCCGGTCGTCGTCGACGCTGTCGTCGAAGAGGCCGTCGTCCTGGCCGAACCGGCTGCGGCGCCGACGCCCGAGGTCGACATCGCCGCGATCATCGCCGACGATCCGAACCAGATCGTCGCCCCGCCCGCCAAGCCCAAGCGGGGCTGGTGGCGCCGTTGATCGGACACGATTAAGCTGGAAGCTGCGGGGGAGACTATCGCTCTGGAGTTCGTCATGACCAGGACGCCCCCCGCCGCAACCCGCATCCGGCGCCATCTGGCCGCCGGGCTCGGCGCCCTTGCGGTGCTGGCCTCGGCTGCGTCAGCCCAGGCCCAGAGCCTGATCCGGGACACCGAGATCGAAGGCATCATCCATGAGTGGTCCGAGCCCGTGCTCGACGCCATGGGGCTGGACCCGAACGAGGTCGAGATCCTGCTGGTCAACGACAACGACCTGAACGCCTTCGCCACGCGCGGGCGGATCATGGGGTTGAACACCGGCCTGATCCTGCGGACCAAGAGCCCCAACCAGCTTCTGGGCGTGATCGCCCACGAGGCCGGCCACATCAAGAACCGCCACACCCTACGCGACGGCGCCCAGAACGCCGGGATGCAGCCGATGATCATGACCATGGCGCTGGGCGCCCTGGCCGCGATCGCGGGCGCGCCGGACGCGGGCGCGGCTCTTTTGGCCTCCAGCCAGTATTTCGGCACGCTCGGCGCCCTGCGCTACATGCAGAGCCAGGAAGGCGAGGCCGACATCACCGGCGCCCGCGCGTTGGAGCGCGCGGGGGATCCGGGCGCGGCATGGTCGAGTTCTTCGAGAATTTCCGCGCGCAGGAAATCTTCTCGGATCAGCGCCGCTATCCCTATTTCCGCAGCCACCCTCTGTCGTCGCAACGGATCGAGGCCCTGCGCCGCCCCGTCGAGGCCGCCTCCCACTACGACAAGCGCGACAGCGACGAGCGGATGGCCCAGCACGCCCTGGTCGTGGCCAAGATCCGCGCCTTCATGGACGCGCCCAACGCCACCTTGCGCGACTATCCGTCCAGCGACGTCACCCTGCCCGCCCGCTACGCCCGCGCCATCGCCTGGTATCGCGACGGCCAGACGCAGAAGGCGTTGGACGCGGTCGACGTCCTGTTGGCCGAACAGCCTGAAAATCCCTATTTCTGGGAGCTGAAGGGCCAGATCCTGTTCGAGGAAGGCCGCCCGGCCGAAGCCCTGGGCGCGCATGAGAAGTCGGTCGAGCTGAAGCCGGACGCCCCCTTCTGCGCATCAACCTGGCCCACGCCCTGATCGAGACCAGCGACCCGACCCAGTTGGCCGAGGCCGAGAACCAGCTGAAGCGCGCCCTGGCGCTGGAGCCGGACAACACCATGGGCTGGCGTCTGCTGTCCCAGGCCTACGCCAGCCAGAACAAGGAGGGCGAGGCGCGTCTGGCCTCGGCCGAATACTGGTTCGCCCTGCGCCGCCCGGATCAGGCCGCCCAATTCGCCATGCGCGCCCGCGACATGCTGGACCGCAGCTCCATCGAATGGCGTCGCGCCACCGACATCGTCCTGGCTTCGGGCGCCACCGAAAAGGACATCATCGACGCCGAACGCCGCAACGAGCAGCGCAGCCGCTCCGGCGTCATCCCGCCCGGCGCCTGACGCCGAACCCGCCTTCTTTTTTCGCCTGACGAGACCTTGATGACCGACGACACCCCCGATCTGGCCAGGAGCCCGGCCAGACGACCGATCAGCCTGCCGTGACGCCGCCTGCCGCCGCCAAGAGCCGGTTCGCTCTGTCAGGAACGGTGCTGGGCGGCGCCGCCGTGGCCATGTCGGCGCTGGCCCTGGCCCTGTCGGCCGCGCCCTATCTGAGCGGGGGTTTCGGCGGCAAGGTGCGCGACTATCTGATCAGCAACCCTCAGGTGCTGGACGAAGTCCTGGCCGCACGCGAGACGATGGAATCCCAGTCGCGCGTCCAGACCATCAACGCCGCCGCCGCCGGCAATCCGGCCCTGCTGGCCGCCGATCCGCGCGATCCGGCCTTTGGTCCCGCGAACGCCAAGGTGACGGTGATCGAATTCTTCGACTTCCGCTGCCCCGGCTGCAAGGCGGTGGCTCATGATTATCGCGCCCTGATGGCCGCCCACCCCGAGGTGCGTTTCGTCTTCAAGGACTGGCCGATTCTGGATCGCGGCGACGATGTGACCTCGCAGTACGCCGCCCGCGCCGCCCTGGCCGCGCATCAGCAGGGCAAGTATCTGGCCGTCTATGACGCCCTGATGGCCGAACGGGCGCTGGATCGCGCCGCCATCGACCGCATCCTGGCCGACAACGGCGTCGACATGGCCAAGGCCAACGCCGCCATCTCGGCCCCCGAGATGACGCGTCACGTCACCGACATCCACGCCTCGGCGGCGGCTCTGGGCCTGCAGGGCACGCCGACCTTCTTCATCAATGGCGTCGCCAGCCCCGGCATCGACCCGCGCGAGGTCGGCGCCCTGATCGAAGCGGCCAAGAAAAAGGGCTGACCTTCCGGTCAGCCCCCAAGCCTTCTCAGATCAGTCCGGCCAACGGCGAGGACGGATCGGCGTAGAACCGCTTCTTCATCCGCCCCGCCAGATAGGATTCGCGCCCTGCGATGACGGCGTGCTTCATGGCGCTGGCCATCAGCAGGGGATCGCGCGCCTCGGCGATGGCGGTGTTCATCAGCACGCCGTCGCAGCCCAGTTCCATGGCGATGGCCGCGTCCGACGCCGTGCCGACGCCTGCATCGACCAGCACCGGCACCTTGGACTGCTCGACGATCAGGCGGATGTTGATCGGGTTCTGCACCCCCAGCCCCGAGCCGATCGGCGCGCCCAGCGGCATGATGGCCACGGCGCCCGCGTCCTCCAGCTTGCGCGCATAGACCGGGTCGTCGGTGCAATAGACCATGACCTCAAAGCCCTCGGCGGTGAGCAGTTTCAGCGACCGCAGCGTCTCTTCCATATCGGGGAACAGAGTCTTGGGGTCCGACAGGACCTCCAGCTTGACCAGGGTCCAGCCGCCCGCCTCGCGCGCCAGGCGCAGAGTCCGCACCGCGTCCTCACCGGTGAAGCAGCCCGCCGTATTGGGCAGATAGGTGTATTTCTTGGGATCAAGGAAGTCCGTCAGCACCGGCTGGTTCGGATCGGTCAGGTTCACCCGGCGCACGGCCACGGTGACCATCTCGGCGCCCGAAGCCTCGGCCGCCGCCGCGTTCTGGGCGTAGTCGCGATACTTGCCGGTGCCCACGATCAGGCGCGAGTTGAAGGTGCGGCCGGCGACGGTCCAGCTGTCGGTGCGGGGAGCGATGTCTGTCATGCCTTGGGAAGTAGCGCCGCCCGCCGCCCGGGGGAAGCGCCCTTGCGGGATTTGATCGGTCCCGCGCCCTTTGACTCCCACGCCCACACCCGTCATCCTCGGCCTTGTGCCGAGGATCTAGAACCGCGCCAGTCAAAAGGTGGGCGCCGCGCCTCGAACATCCAGGCTTGAGTCTATGGATCCTCGGCACAAGGCCGAGGATGACGGCGGATGGGCCGAGAGAATAACGACGACGGGGGCGGCCTCAGCCCCCGCCCACAAACTGCACCAGTTCGATCTTGTCGCCGTCGGCCAGCGCCGTCTCGCCGTGCAGCGAGCGCGGCACGATCTCCAGATTGCGCTCGACCGCCACCTTCTTCGGGTCCAGCGACAACTCCTGAACCAGACCCAGAATGGTCGTGGCGGCGGTATCCCGCGCCTCGCCGTTGACTTCGATACGCAAACTGTTCGCTCCAGAGGATGCAGGGTGGAGAGGCAGGGCCTCTCGGAGACATCAGATGATGGCGGTTCGGGCGCAGAACATCAAATCCACGGTCTAGTGAAACCACGAGCCATAACCTGTCAAAGTCGACCGAGCCCGTTCTCGTAGATTGCGCCAGCGAGCTCCATAGCGTCAGCGTTATCAACGCACGCCAATGCTGCTTCAAAAAAACCGTGCAGCTCGCCAGCGAATCCCTCGCAGAGCAACGCCCTCATGTCATCCGGGATTTTGGGCTCAGCATCGGCGTAAGTGACCGCCATCCGAAGATCATCGTAGAAACCTGCTCTAGCCCAGGCGAACTGATGTGAGTGGGGTCCAAGCTCAAGAAAGTTCAGTTTGCCGTTATCGAGCTGCTCTCTCGTGCGCTGGCGGTCCGCTAAGGCTTCTGCCGCCGCCATGAGCGCAAATGTTGCGGCTTGTTTCTCAACATGAGTCGGGAATGCCCGTTTACTCGCCTTGTTCCGAACGTCCCAAAGGGTGATTAGCGCCTTACCCAACTCTTCAATCGCAACCACACCAAGGATGATAGAAGAGTGAGCACGACCATGCTCGGCAAGCAACTTTGAATCAGACAGCAGGCGACCGGCGTTAAGCAGTGTCTTGTCGTAAAATGGCGGTTTCTCTGAAGGTTGCGTCATGTGCCTCCCACGCCCCACTTATGACCTATAAGTGGGCGCTCAGATGGTGTCGACAATCGATTACTATCAATGACGCCCCGTGCTCTCCTCCCTTGGCATTCTTCTCCAAAGGCCCGCTCGCCGCCGCCATCCTCCCCCTACGTCACCCTTTTTCCCGCCCGCTTTGCGCCGCGCGCCACCTGGGCTACAACGCGCGCTCGATTCCGCGCGGCGGCGCGCCTGTTTTGCGAGCGAATGCCCGAAACTCTCACCCTGTATGTCCTGAACGGGCCGAACCTGAACCTGCTGGGGGTGCGGGAGCCGGATATCTATGGCCGCGAGACGCTGGCCGACGTTCAGGCCATGTGCGAGGCGGCGGCCGACGGCGCACGCGTCGTCTTCCATCAGTCGAGATCATGAAGGCCAGTTGGTCGACTGGATTCAGGAAGCCAGAACAGAGGCCGACGCCCTGGTCATCAATCCGGCCGCCTTCACCCACACCTCGGTGGCCCTGCTGGACGCGCTGAAGACGCTGAGCATCCCCGTGGTCGAGTGCCACCTGTCGAACCCCGCCGCGCGCGAGGCGTTTCGGCATCACTCCTATGTGTCCCTGGCCGCGACCGGCGTGATCGCCGGCTTCGGTCCCCGCAGCTATGAATTGGCCGTCCGGGCCGCTCTGGATCTGGCGCGTCGCGCCGGGGCCAAGGGCTGACCGCCGCGCGCCGTCTGAAGATCAAGTAGAAGAGACCCTCATGTCCGACGACAAGAACAAGAACATCGACGCCGATCTGGTCCGCAGCCTGGCCGACATCCTGAACGACACCGACCTAACCGAGATCGAAGTCGAGCGCGGCGATCTGAAGATCAAGGTGAAGCGCGAAGTCACCGTCGCCGCTGCTCCGATCCAATACGCCGCCGCCCCGGCCCCGGTCGCCCATGCGGCTCCGGCGGCCGCCCCGGTCTCCATGCCGTCGGACCCGGCGACCATCGTCGCCCGCTCGGGCGAAGAGGTGAAGTCGCCGATGGTCGGCACCGCCTATCTGCAGCCCGCGCCGGGTTCGGACCCCTTCATCAAGACCGGCGACAAGGTCAAGAAGGGCCAGACCCTGCTGATCGTCGAGGCCATGAAGACGATGAACCCGATCCAGGCGCCGCGCGACGGCGTCGTGGCCGAAATCCTGGTGGGCGACGCCCAGCCGGTCGAGTTCGGCGAAGCCCTGGTCGTTCTGGAAGCCTGAGCCCCATGTTCACCAAGGTCCTGATCGCCAACCGAGGCGAGATCGCGCTGCGCATCCACCGGGCGTGCAAGGAGATGGGAATCTCCACCGTCGCCGTTCACTCCGAGGCCGACCGCGGCGCCATGTGGGTGCGTCTGGCCGATGAGAGCGTCTGCATCGGCCCGGCGCCGGCGGCCAAGTCCTATCTGAACATCCCCTCGATCATCGCGGCGGCGGAAATCACCGGCGCCCAGGCGATCCACCCCGGCTACGGCTTCCTGGCCGAAAACGCCCGCTTCGCCGAGATCATTGAAGCCCACGGCATGACCTTCATCGGTCCCAAGCCGGACCACATCCGCATCATGGGCGACAAGATCACCGCCAAACAGGCCGTGAAGGACGCGGGCATCCCCGTCGTCCCCGGCTCTGACGGCGAGGTCGAGACGGTCGAACAGGCGATCGAGGCGTCCAAGGCCATCGGCTTCCCCCTGATCGTCAAGGCGGCCGCCGGCGGCGGCGGGCGCGGCATGAAGGTGGCCCAGACGGCCGATGATCTGGTCGAGGCTGTGCAGACGGCTCAGGCCGAGGCGCTGGCCGCCTTCGGCAACGGCGCCGTCTATATGGAGCGCTATCTCCAGAAGCCGCGCCACATCGAGATTCAGGTCATCGCCGACAGCCACGGCAACGTCGTCCACCTGGGCGAACGCGACTGCTCGCTGCAGCGCCGTCACCAGAAGGTGCTGGAAGAGGCCCCCTCTCCCGCGCTTTCCGCTGAAGGCCGGGTCAAGATCGGCGAGACGGTCAACAAGGCCATCGCCGCCATCGGCTATCTGGGCGCCGGGACCATCGAGTTCCTGTGGGAGGACGGCGAGTTCTTCTTTATCGAGATGAACACCCGCCTGCAGGTCGAACACCCGGTCACCGAAATGATCACCGGCGTCGATCTGGTGCGCGAACAGATCCGGATCGCCGCGGGCCTGCCACTGTCGTTCACGCAGGAAGAGATCACCTTCGAGGGCCACGCCATCGAGGTGCGGATCAACGCCGAGAACCCGGACACCTTCACCCCGTCGCCGGGCACGATCACCGAGTTCCACGCGCCGGGCGGTCTGGGCGTGCGTCTGGATAGCGCCATCTTCGCGGGCTATTCGATCCCCCTATTACGACAGCTTGATCGGCAAGCTTATCGTCCACGGCCGCGACCGCGAGGAAGCGCTGGCGCGTCTCAAGCGCAGTCTAGGCGAGACGGTCATCAGCGGCGTCGACACCACCATCCCCCTGTTCCAGAAGCTGTTGCAGGAGCCGGACATCCTGTCGGGCGACTACGACATCCACTGGCTGGAGAAATGGGCGGCGGCGCAGAAAGCCAAGGCCTAAAGGCCCGCCTTGCCCAAGGCTCCCGACGAGCCCGGCTTCAGCGCGAGCGGCCCCTCTGACGTCTTCGGACCGGAGGCGCTGCTCGCCTGCTACGCGCGGGGCGTCTTCCCGATGGCCGAGGCGCACGACGATCCGCGCGTCTTTCTGGTCGAGCCGGACCAGCGGGGCGTCATACCGCTGGATCGCTTCCACATTCCGGCACGCCTGCGCCGCACCGTTCGGAGCGATCCGTTTCAAGTGCAAGTGAACACGGCCTTCGCGGCTGTGCTGGACGCCTGCGCCGCCTCCGCGCCGGGCCGCGAAGACACCTGGATCAACGCCCCGATTCTGCCGCCTCTACATCGAACTGCATCAACGCGGCTTCGCCCACAGCGTCGAGTGCTGGCGGGACGAGGCGCTGGTCGGCGGCCTCTATGGCGTCACCTTGGGCGGCGCCTTCTTCGGCGAGAGCATGTTCAGCCGGGCGACGGATGCGTCCAAGGTCGCCCTGGTCCACCTGGTCGCGCGACTGAAGACGGGAGGATGGCGACTGCTGGACGCCCAGTTCCTGACCGACCACCTCAGCCAGTTCGGCGCGGTCGAAACGCCCCAGGAGGCCTATCTGCGGATGCTGCCCTGGGCTCTGCAGGCAGAGCCGGACATGGACGCCTTCACAGCCCCAATGAGCGGAACCGAGGCTGTGGCTTACGCCTTACAGCCGACCACCCAGGCGTCATAGACGGGGTGCTGCATCCCGCTGACGCTCGGCGATGAAGCGAACATCCACCCCCTGAAAACCTGCCGCGCCTCGGTCGGCGCCGCCAGACCGCGCGGCTGAACCCCGACCTCCATATAGGCGATGGCGTCCTCGGTCATTTCGTCGGAAGCCGAGACCTCGCAGGCCCGAGCCTTGAAGATCAGGGTCTTGCCGAAACGCACCGGGCGGCCGCCCACCTCGACCTCGAACCGCATGGTCTCGGCCGTGGTCTTGTCCACCGCCTGGATGACAGCGATGCGGCGACGCTGGCGCACGCCAGGCGGCGTGGCGGGAGCCGCGGGCGCAGGCGCGACCTCTTCCTCCTCGACCACCAGTTCTTCTGGCACTTCTTCCTGAACGGCGACTTCCTGTCCCTGGATCGCCACGGTCGGGACGCCCGGCTGCGCGGGTGCGCCCGGCGCCGTCGGATTGGCGGCCGGAGCCTGACCGCCGTTCGCGGGCGGCGTCTGCGGCTGAGACGGCTGGGTCGGTTGCAGCGGCGTACGACTGGTGTCGCGCAGCAGGTCGCCGATGGGATCGGCCGGCGCAGGCGTCGCGTCCTGCGGCAGGTCCATCAGGACGCTGGCCACGCCCGCGCCCGAGATCGCCAGTCCCGCGACGACCACCCCGGCCAGCAGGACATGGCGAAAGGTCATTCCGGGCTCCAGGCCTGATAGTCGCCGGTGGCGGCGGGGCGTTGGCCCAGGGCGGCCAGCGAACCCTGCGGACGACGCGCCATCGGCGTGCCGGTCAGGTTCGGCAGATGATCCTTCTCCCACGCCTGACGGGGCAGCGGGCGCTCGGCCGGGCTCTCGTCATAGGTGTAGCGCAGCCAGCCCTGCCATTCCGGCGGCACCTTGGTCGCCTCGGCGTAGCCGTCATAGATGACCCAGCGGCGCTTGCGGCCGTCATAACTGACGGCGTCGCGGGATTCGTAATAGCGATTGCCGAACTCGTCCGTGCCGACCAGCTGGCCGCGTTTGCCAACGGTGAACAGGGTGCCGATCGTGGCGCCGTTCCACCAGGTGAAGATCTTGCTCAGCACGTCGTCGAACTCACTCGAATCCACCGCCCCGGGGAGGTCCGGCGGCGCAGGCCGATCATAGAAACCGCGACGCCCCGCGTCCAGCAGGGAGCGTGCCGGAAACGCCTCAACATCTTGTGGGCAACACCCCTTGCGGCCGCAACATCTATTGAAGGGCGTCGCTCGACCCCGTTAGGCTGTCCGCAGG
The DNA here is from genome assembly GCF_059579685.1 of Brevundimonas sp. SS2672. Lineage (NCBI taxonomy): Bacteria > Pseudomonadati > Pseudomonadota > Alphaproteobacteria > Caulobacterales > Caulobacteraceae > Brevundimonas > Brevundimonas sp. SS2672. The sequence goes on from NZ_CM184201.1 coordinate 1,756,194, forward strand.
ACACGCTCCAGACCCAGCGTGGGAGACGCCCGATGCGCTTCAAGCCCCTGTTTGCTCCCCTGGCCGCCGACGTCGCCGTCGAGCCGCGCGAGATCGAGCGCGCCGACGCCGTCGAGATCGTCCTGGCCCCTTCCGCCTGGTCCGATGTCCAGGTCGAAGCCTGGCTGGACTGGACTGACGCACCCTCCGCTTCCCGTCCCGACCTTCCGCTGAACGGCGCCGTCCATGACTGGGCCGAGCGTCTCGCCCATGTCGGACGCGAAGGCGGCGTCTTCGCCAACGCCGCCGAAGGTCGCCGATTCGAGGCGGAGCTGACCGGCGCGGTCCTGCTGGGCCTGACCGCCCTCAGCGATGCGGCCGCCCGCGTCTCCGACGCCCTGCGTCTGGACCTGTCCGAGCCCGAGGCCGAGCGCCGACTGGCGCAGCAGGCCGCCGTCTGGCGCCGCGAACGGCTGTCCGCTCAGGCCGCCGAGGCCCTGGCCCAGGCGCTGGCGAACGTGGCCGACGCCGTGGCGCGGTGCGAGGGCGATGCGGCCGCCTGCGCCGATCCCGCCTCCAACCCCGCCCTGACCCGCGCCGCCCATGTCGCGCGACAGTGCGGCGCCACCGATGCGGACATCCTGCGCGCCATCAAGGGCGAGGGCCTTTCGGCAGGCGCTGCGCCGCCGGCCGATGCCGCACAGGCGCCGCTGATCGTACTGGCCCAGCCCGATACGGCCGCCGTCGGCGGACCGCTGGCCCTCGCCGTCGCCGAGGCGGCGCTGGAAGGCCCCGTCGTCGCCGTTTTCACGCCCGCCGATGCGGACGCGGCCGCCGATGCCACGCTGGCCGCCCGCGCGACGCTCAGCCTGCCCGCTCTGGCCGCCGCCTTCGGAGACGACTTCGAGGAGGCGCTGGCCGCCCTGACCGCATTGCTGGTGACGGCGCTGGACCTGACGCTGGATATCTCGAGCGATGATCGGCGCGCCGCCGCACGCCCCATCGCACTGGGTCTGGGCGGTCTGGCCGACTGGGCCGTGGCGCAGGACGCCGCCGCGCCCGCCGCCTCAGCCTCGGTTCTGGCCGCCAAGCTCGCACGCTGGGCCAACGCCGCCTCCGCCGATCTGGCCGCGCGCCTCGGCCCCTGCGCCGAGTGGGAGACGGTGAAGGACGAAACCCTGGCCGCCCTGACCGAACGCGCCGAGCCGGTCGAGGCCCTGCGGGCCCACGGTCGTCGTCACGCGATGATCAGCCTGTTCGCCGACGACGCCGAACTGTCCCTGCGCCTCGGCGTCTCGCCCTTCGCGGCGACGGACGTCTGGCAGACGGCGGACGGCGAGGTCGAGCGTCGCCTGCGTCCGGCGTTGGCCGTCGCCCTGACCCGCGCGGGCGCCGACGTTGAAGCCGCCGAGCGCCATCTGTTCGGGCGCCGCACCCTGGCCGAGGCGCCCGGCGTCAGCCACGCCCGCCTGCGCGATCTGGGCTTCACCGATCTCGAGCTTGAGGGGATCGAGCGCGCCCTGGCCTCGGTCGAGGATTTCGCCGACGCCTTCGCGCCGCCTGTGCTGGACGAGGGCTTCATCGGCGACGTACTGGGCCTGACCTTGGCGCCGGGCGAAGCCCTGCTGCCGCGCCTGGGCTTTGACGAGGCGGCGATCCAGGCGGCGGCGGACCATGTTTTCGGCCGTCCCGACCTGTCCGACTGGGACACGGCGCCCGAGGCGCTTCGGTCGCTGCTGTCCCGATCCGGCGAGGCGCTGGAGGCTGACCTGCGCCGCGCCGTCGAACCCTTCAGCGACGCCCCCGACCTGGCCCCCGTTACGCTGGACTGGCGCGCCGATCGGCTGGACCTGGCCCGCGCTCTGGCCGACGCCGCTCTCGACGGCCGCCGCGCCGCCGTGCTGCGCCGGGCCGAGGCCCCTGGCGATTTTCGCCTGCGCCTGCCTGAGGTCGAGGCGCCGCGCCGCGCTGAGTCTGCGCCCGCCCTTGAGGCCGCGCCCCGCACCGTCGAGCGCGTGGTGGAGAAGGTAATCGAGCGCGACCGTACCCGCCGCCGCCTGCCCGACCGCCGCAAGGGCTATATCCAGAAGGCGTCGGTCGGCGGCCACAAGGTCTATATCCACACCGGCGAATACGAAGACGGCGAACTGGGCGAGATCTTCATCGACATGCACAAGGAAGGCGCCGCCTTCCGCTCGATGATGAACAACTTCGCCATCGCCATCTCCATAGGCCTGCAGTACGGCGTGCCGCTGGACGAGTTCGTCGACGCCTTCGTCTTCACCCGGTTCGAGCCTTCGGGGCGGGTCACGGGCAATGACTCCATTCGCTCGGCGACCTCCATCCTCGACTATGTGTTCCGCGAACTGGGCGTCTCCTATCTGGACCGACGCGAGCTGGCCCAGGTCACGCCCGAGGCCGCCAATCTGGACGGCATGGACGGGGCTCCCGCCGACGCGCCCCAGCCCGTGCCCGCCGCCCGTTTCATCTCCAAGGGCTTCGCTCGAGGCGCGGCGCCCGACAATCTGATCGTCGCCCCCTTCGGCCGGAAGGAGCCCTCGCCGCGCACCACGCCCCAGGTCCAGGCGCAGGCCGGCCCCTGCCCCGAGTGCGGCGACCTGATGCTGACGGACAGGAACGGGACGCCCGTCTGCGGCGCCTGCGGCGCGGCGCCCAAGGTTCAGGGCTGAATCGGGACAGCCTGTCCCGAAACGGCGGCCCGCTTCTTGCTGCGACAGGCGCAAAGCCTGGAGCCATTCGCATGATCCGTCCCGCAATCGCCCTTCTCGCCGCCGTCGGCCTGACGCTGACGGCCCTGCCCGCCTCGGCGCAGAACGCCTCGCAGATCAGTCAGGTGCGTCGCGGCGCCTCCTGCCCCGGCTGCAATCTGTTCCAGGGCGACTTCTCGGGCCTGGAGCGCGGCGGGCTGAACCTGTCGGGCGCCCGCATCCGCCAGGCGGACATCAGCCTGTCGGTGATGAACCGCACCAATTTCCGCCGCGCCGACCTGCGCGACGTCGAGGCCTACGGCGCCGTCCTGTCCAGCTCCAACTTCAGCGGGGCGGACATGACCAACGCCAGCTTCGTCGGGACCTATCTGGAAGGCGCCGCCTTCGCCGGAGCCAAGCTGAACGGGACGAACCTGTCGGGCGCGCAGCTGTCGCGCGCCACTGGACTGACCCAATCCCAGCTCAATCAGGCCTGCGGCGACGAGAACACGGTTCTGCCTTCAGGCCTGCGCATTCCCGCCTGTTGAGCGTCGCCTTCGTTACCGCGATTTAAGTAGGGTTTTTACGGACTAAGGCGCATTCAAAGGGGGTGATGAAACGTTCGATTTCACCCCTGCGCCGTATGGCCCTCGCCGCCTCAGCCCTAGCGGGACTGACGACGGCCGCCCCTGCTCTGGCCGGCGTGACGGACATGACCTGGACCCAGGACCGCGACGTCGCGCGTATGGTGTCGCTGGGCGGCAGCTGCACCCGCTGCGAACTGTCCGGCCGTGATCTGTCCGGCGCGACCCTGACCGGCGCCAACTTCACCTACGCCACCCTGGTCGGCGCCAATCTGCGCGGCGCCGAACTGGTCGGCTCGAACTTCACGGGGGCGGACTTCAGCCGCGCCGACATGCGCGGCATCGAGATGGTCGGCTCGATGTTCACCAACGCCAAGATGACCGGCGCCCAGCTGATGGGCGCCGAGGCAACGGGCGCCGTCCTGATCCGCGTCGACCTGAGCGGCGCCAATCTGAGCGGGGCCGAGCTTCAGGGCGTGAACATGAACAGCGCCATCCTGACCCGCGCGCGGTTGAACGACGCCGAGATCTTCGGCGCCACCCTGGCCAACGTCGACGCCCGCGGCGCCGACTTCACCAGCGCCGACATCAAGGCGTCCAATCTCTCCGGCGGGAATTTCGACGGGGCCACGTTCCGCGACGCCGATCTGGACGGCGCGCGCCTGTCCGGCGGCAGCTTCAACCGGGCGGATTTTCGCGACGCCTCCATGCGCCGCACCGACATTCGCGGTCTGGATCTGTCGCGGGCGCGCGGCCTGACCGCCGATCAGGTCGAGGAGGCCTGCGGCGACGCCGCAACCCGCCTGCCCGGCGGGCTGACGGCCCGCAACTGTCGCAGCGGCGTCCGCGTCATCCGCACGCCCCCAGCGCCGCCTGCGCCCCCGGTTCCGCCGCGCCCGCGCAACTGAAGCTCAGAAACAAGAAAGGGAGGGGTCGTCCCCTCCCTTTCTCAATTCGGCGCTGTGGCCGTGGTCAGACCTTGATCGGCAGCTGGGTGCGGATCGACAGCTCCTTCAGCTGACGCTCCTCGACCTCGGCCGGGGCGCTCATCAGCAGGTCCTGGCCCTGCTGGTTCAGCGGGAAGGCGATGACCTCGCGGATGGCCTGTTCGCCCGCCAGCAGCATGACGATGCGGTCGATGCCCGGCGCCAGACCGCCGTGCGGCGGCGCGCCGTAACGGAAGGCGTTCAGCATGCCGCCGAACTGCTCTTCGACCACCGAGGCGTCATAGCCGGCGATCTCGAAAGCTTTCAGCATGATCTCGGCCCTGTGGTTCCGGATCGCGCCCGAGCACAGCTCATAGCCGTTGCAGACGATGTCGTACTGATAGGCGCGGATGGTCAGCGGGTCCTGCGTCTCCAGCGCCTCCATGCCGCCCTGCGGCATCGAGAAGGGGTTGTGGCTGAAGTCGACCTTCTTCTCTTCTTCCGACCATTCGAACATGGGGAAGTCGACGATCCAGCAGAACTTGAACTGGTCCTCGTCAACCAGCTTCAGCTCCGTGCCGACGCGGGTGCGGGCCAGACCCGCGAACTTGGCGAAGACGCCCGGCTGACCGGCGACGAAGAAGGCCGCGTCGCCCTTGCCCAGATCCAGAGAAGCCATCAGAGTCTCGGTCGGCTCCTGACCCAAGTTCTTGGCGATCGGGCCGCCCCACGACTGCTGGTCGTCCGACCAGAAGATGTAGCCCAGGCCCGGCTGGCCCTCGCCCTGCGCCCAGGAGTTCATGCGGTCGCAGAAGGCGCGCGAGCCGCCCGTCGGCGCCGGGATGGCCCAGACGGCGTTCTTCTCGTCGGCGCCCAGAATCTTGGCGAACAGGCCGAAACCGCCCTCGCGGAAGTGGTCCGACACGTCCTGCATCTTGATCGGGTTGCGCAGGTCCGGCTTGTCCGAACCGTACCACTTCATCGACTGCTCGAACGTCAGACGCTCGAAGCCCTTGTGCTCCATCGTCTGACCGAAGTCGTTGGTGAAGACGTGCGTCCCGTCGATCGGCGACACCGGCTTGCCCTCGCCGAACTCGGTGAACAGGCCGTGCATCAGCGGCTCGATCGCCTGGAAGACGTCTTCCTGCGTGACGAAGCTCATTTCCACGTCGAGCTGGTAGAACTCCAGCGAACGGTCGGCGCGCAGGTCTTCGTCGCGGAAGCAGGGCGCGATCTGGAAATAGCGGTCGAAGCCCGAGACCATCAGCAGCTGCTTGAACTGCTGCGGCGCCTGCGGCAGGGCGTAGAACTTGCCCGGATGCATCCGGCTCGGCACCAGGAAGTCGCGCGCGCCTTCCGGCGACGAGGCCGTCAGGATCGGCGTCTGATACTCAAGGAAGCCCTGGGCGACCATGCGGGTGCGGATCGACTGGATCACGCGCGAACGCAGGACGATATTCTTGTGCAGACGCTCACGACGCAGGTCGAGGAAGCGGTTGCTCAGGCGAATCTCTTCCGGGTACTCCTGCTCGCCGAAGACGGGCATCGGCAGTTCGGCGGCTTCCGACAGGACTTCCACCGACAGGACGCGCACCTCTACCTCGCCGGTCGGCAGGTTGGCGTTGACGGTCGAGCCTTCGCGCAGGACCACCTCGCCGTCGATCTTGATGACGCTCTCGGCGCGCAGACGCTCGACCACGTCGAAGCCCGGCGTTTCGGGGTGCAGGACCAGCTGGGTCAGGCCGTAGTGGTCGCGCAGGTCGACGAACAGCAGGCCGCCGTGGTCGCGCTTGCGGTGAATCCAGCCCGACAGACGAACATTCGCGCCGGCATCCGTCGAACGGAGGGCGCCGCAGGTGTGGGTGCGATAGGCGTGCATGATCGGATTTCGTCTGAAAACGGCTGTCGAACAGCGTGAATTAGGAGCGGGGAAAGGCCCATCATCGCCCCCGAAAGTCAAGGCTGACGCCTGATCGCGCGGATGAAACGCCCGCGATACGCCATCCACAGCGGCGCGCAGGTTGTCCCCGTGATCCCGCCCTATCAACAGAGACGCCCGCGTCCCCGCCCGGCTAGGGTCCAGTCATCATGAACGCCTCGGCCGCCGAAATACGTCAACTGCGCCTGCCGCTGCAGCAGGAGACGCCGCAGCGCGCCTCGGACCTGGCGATCTCGGAAGCCAACGCCGCGGGGGTGGCCGCCCTGGCCGCCTGGCCCGAAGCGCCCGGCGCCGTCCTGGCCCTGTTCGGCCCGGCCGGTTGCGGCAAGAGCCACCTGGCCGCCGCCTGGGTCGAGCGCACCGGCGCCATCGCCCTGCACGGCGCCGAGGCGGCCCTGATCGACCCGCTGGAGCTGGAGGGCCGCCCCGTCCTGCTGGACCGGGCCCAGGACGCCGACGACGAGAGCCTGTTCCACCTGATCAACCTGACCCAGTCGGGCGGCGGCGCCCTGCTGCTGGTGTCCCGCGATCCGCCGGCTTCTTGGGCCTCCGACCTGCCGGACCTGCGCTCGCGCCTGAACGCCATCCGCACCGTGGGGATAGAGGCGCCCGACGACGTGGTCTTCGCCGCCATGCTGCGCCGCGCCTTCGCCAGCCGGAACATCACCCCGGCCGACGAACTGATCGACTATCTGGTCCGCCGCATCGACCGCTCGGCCGAAGCCGCCGAGGCCGTGGTCGACCGCCTGGACGCCCTGCACCGCCCCGTGACGCGCGTGCTGGCGCGGCAAGTGCTGGACGGGGAACCCTGACCACCCGCTCATCCCCGCGGAGTAGTTAAGTCCCGCCTGCCGCGACACAATCGCGGTTGCAGCCGTCACAGGCGCGCGCGACAACGGAATCATGACCGATATCGCGCCCATCGCCGTCGACACCACCGGCGAGGAAGTCCCCTCCTCTCGCGCCCCGCAGCTGGAGCTGTCGGAGGCGCTGATGGCCTCGCCCGAGCGGTTCATCAACCGCGAGCTGTCGTGGCTGGCCTTCAACGGTCGCGTGCTGGAAGAGGCGGCGAACGAGGGCCACCCCCTGCTGGAGCGGGTGCGTTTCCTGTCCATCTCGGCCAACAACCTGGACGAGTTCTTCATGACCCGCGTGGCCGGCCTGAAGGGCCAGGTGCGCGAGCGCGTCCGCGTCGTCTCGCCCGACGGCCTGACCCCGGCCGAGCAACTGGAACAGGTCAATGCGGCGGCGGGCGGCCTGATGGCCGAACAGCAGCGTCAGTGGCGCGTCCTGCGCAAGGAGATGGCCGCCGCCGGCATCGAGATCGTCGAGCGCGTCCGCATCACCAAGACCGAGCGCGAGCGGCTGGAGCCTGAGTTCCTGAACCAGTTGTTCGCCGTCTTGACGCCGATGGCCATCGACCCGGCGCATCCCTTCCCCTTCCTGCCCAACCTCGGCTTCTCGCTGGCGCTGAAGCTGCGGCGCAACAGCGACAACCGCGTCCTCTACGCCCTGGTGCCGGTGCCGACGCAGGTGCGGCGCTTCTGGGCGCTGGCGACGGACGGACGTTCGACGCCGGGGCGCACGCGCTATGTCTCGCTCGAAAACCTGCTGCTGCTGTTCATCGACCACATGTTTCCGGGCTGCGAGATCCTGGAAAAGGGTCTGTTTCGCCTGATCCGCGATTCCGACATCGAGATCGAGGAAGAGGCCGAAGACCTGGTCATGGAGTTCGAGGAGGCGCTGAAGCAGCGTCGCATGGGCTCGGTCGTGCGCATCAAGATCCAGGCGGACATGCCCGACGACCTGCGCGACTTCATCATCGCCCAGCTTCACGCCCAGCCGCAGGACGTGGTGCTGGTCGACGGGATGCTGGGGCTGGCGCAACTTTCCGAACTGATCCCCGGCGGCCACCCCGACCTGAAGTTCAAGGGCTATGAACCGCGCTACCCCGAGCGGGTGCGCGACAACGGCGGCGACATATTCGCGGCCGTGCGCGAAAAGGACATGCTGATCCACCACCCGTTCGAGAGTTTCGACGTGGTGGTGCAGTTCCTGCGTCAGGCGGCGCGCGACCCCAACGTCATCGCCATCAAGCAGACCCTGTACCGCACGTCCAAGGACAGCCCCATCGTCGCCGCCCTGATCGAGGCGGCCGAGAACGGCAAGAACGTCACCGCCCTGGTGGAGCTGAAGGCGCGCTTCGACGAGGAGGCCAACCTGCGCTGGGCGCGCCAGATGGAGCGGGCGGGCGTCCACGTCGTCTTCGGCTTCGTCGAGTACAAGACCCACGCCAAGATGAGCGTCGTCGTCCGGCGCGAGGGCGACAGCCTTCGCACCTACTGCCACTTCGGCACCGGCAACTATCATCCGGTCACGGCCAAGATCTACACGGACCTGAGCCTGTTCACCTGCGACCCGGCGCTGGGCCGGGATGCGACCCGGGTGTTCAACTACATCACCGGCTATGCGGCGCCCGACGAACTGGAGGCCTTGGTCGTCTCGCCGCTGAACATGAAGACCAGCCTGATCGAGATGATCGGCAAGGAGATGTCGGCCGCCGCCAAGGGCAAGCCCGCCGCCATCTGGGCCAAGATGAACGCCCTGGTCGATCCGGAGATCATCGACGCCCTCTATCGCGCCAGCCAATGGGGCGTGCGCATCGAACTGGTCATCCGGGGTATCTGCTGCCTGCGCCCCGGCGTGCCGGGCCTGTCGGAGAACATCCGGGTCAAGTCGATCGTCGGCCGCTTCCTGGAGCACAGCCGCATCGTCGCCTTCGCCAACGGCCACGACCTGCCCAGCAACCGGGCGCGGGTCTACATCTCCTCGGCCGACTGGATGCCGCGCAACCTGGACCGCCGGGTCGAGGTGATGACGCCGATCCTGAACGCCACCGTCCACGATCAGGTGCTGGACCAGATCATGGTCGCCAATCTGAAGGACGACGCCCAGAGCTGGGTCCTGGCCTCCGACGGCTCCTACCGCCGTGTGATGCCCAGCGGCTCCGAACGGCCCTTCTCGGCGCACAAGTATTTCATGACCAACCCCAGCCTGTCGGGGCGCGGCCGCAAGGTGAAGACCCTGCCCGGAGCCTTGTCCTACCCTGGCCTCAAGCCGCGGAAGCGCCGCTGATGAGCCCCGAGCGCGAATACGAGTCGAAACAGATCGCCGTCATCGATATCGGCTCCAACTCGGTGCGCCTGGTGCTGTATCGGCTCGAAGGCCGGGCGGTCTGGACCATGTTCAACGAAAAGGTGCTGGCGGGTCTGGGGCGTGACCTGGCCGCCACCCGGCGCCTGTCCGAACCGGGCGTAGTCATGGCCATGACAGCCCTGCGCCGCTTCGCCGCCGTGATCGAGGGCGTCCAGCCGGACCAGGTGCTGGTCGCCGCCACAGCCGCCGTGCGCGAGGCCGAGGACGGCCCCCTGTTCTGCGAGCGCGTGGCCGCCGAGACGGGCCTGCGCATCCGCGTGCTCAGCGGCGAGGAGGAGGCGAAATATTCGGCGCTGGGCGTGCTGGCGGGCGATCCCGGCGCGCGCGGCGTGGCCGCCGACATGGGCGGCGCCAGTCTGGAGCTGACCCGGATCGGCGACGGGCCCCGCGGCAAGGGCGTGACCCTGGCGCTCGGCCCCTTCGCCCTGCTGGACGCCAAGGGCTTCGACGCGGATCGCCTGCGCGCCCGCATCGCCAAGCGGCTGGGGCCGGTCGAGGACGCCTATGCGACCTCGACGCTCTACGCCGTCGGCGGCGCCTGGCGCAGCCTGGCCCAGATGCACATGGCGATGGCCGATCATCCGATCCGCATCGTCCATCAGTACGCCATGAGCGCCGCCGACGCCCGCGACATGGCCCGTCTGATCGCGCGCCAGTCACGCGTCTCCCTGGAGAAGCTGCCGGGCGTATCCAAGCGCCGGGCCGAGACTCTGCCCTACGCCGCCCTGGTGCTGGAGGGGCTGATCGATCGCCTGGAGCTGAGCTCAGTCGTCTTCTCGGCCTGGGGCGTGCGCGAGGGGCTGCTGTATCATGGCATGGAGCCCGCCATGCGGGCGGTCGATCCCCTGCTGGCCGGCTGTTCGGCCTGGGGCGGCCGACAAGGGGTGGACCCGGCCCTGCCCCGCGCCCTGGACGGCTGGCTGCAGTCGGTCGCCTCCGCCCTGCCGGAAGTGTTCGGCGAGGAACGCGACGCCCTGCTGACATCCTCGGTCTGCCGGCTGGCGGACCTGGGGGCGCGGCTGCATCCGGACCACCGCATCAACCTGGTGTTCGATCAGGTGCTGTGGTCGCCCATTCCGGGCCAGACCCACGCCGAACGCGCCTTCATGGCCGTGGCGATGAACGCCCGCTATGGCGGCGAGGCGCGCACGCCCGCGCCGGATACGGTCAACCGCCTGCTTTCGGACAAGGGCCAGAAGCGCGCCCGCGCCCTTGGCCTGGCCATGCGGCTGGCCTGTGACCTGTCAGGCCGCTCGCCGCAGTTGCTGGCCAACGCCACGGCCACGGTCGAGAAGGGCGCGCTGCGCGTCACGGCCGCCAACGGCTACGCCGACATGCTGCTCGGCGAACAGACCAAACGCCGCGCCAAGGCGCTGGCCGAGGCGATGGACCTGGCGCTGAAAATCTAAAACCCTCTCCCGGCGGGAGAGGGCTTGAGGCTCGGAGAGCCGAAGGCGATCCGCCAGCCGAAAGGGTGAGGGTTCACGGGTGAAGTCGGCCGTAGGCCGTAGCTGACCATTGATGCGACGGCTCACGCCGACGGACAGGACAAGCCCCTCACCCTTTCGCGCAGGAACGATCGCTGCGCTCTCGTGCGCTCAAGCCCTCTCCCGCCGGGAGAGGGTTTGGTTATCCCTCGATCTCGACCACTTCGACGCGGGCGCCGTTCAGGACCAGGGCGATCTCGCCCTTCTTGAGCTTCAGCGCGTCCTCGCCGAACAGCTGGCGGCGCCAGCCCTTCATGGCTTCAACGTCGGCGTTGTCGTTCAGGGCGATCTTCTCCAGGTCGGAGACAGTGGCGATCAGCTTGGCCGCCACGCCCGCGTTGTCGCTCTTGGCCTTCAGCAGCACCTTCAACAGCTCGACCACCGAGGGCGGCGCCGGCTGGTTGTGCGACGGCCGCTCCAGCTTGGGCGCATGGGCTTCCGGGTCGGCCAGGACGCGCTTCAGCTCGGCCGCCAGCTCCAGCCCCAGACGCGAACCGCCAAAGCCCTTCGGCACCGAACGCAGGCGGTTGAAGGCGTCCGGGTCGGTCGGCGCCTGGACGGCGATCTCGTCGATGGCCTCGTCCTTCAGGATGCGGCCGCGCGGCTGGTCGCGTTCCTGGGCCGCGCGCTCGCGCCAGACGGCGACAGCGACGAAGGCGGCCAGATATTTGGCGTTGAACTTCTTGGGCTTCAGCCGCTTCCAGGCGTTCTCGGGCGAGGTGTCGTAGAGCGCCGGATCTGTGACCGCGCCCATTTCCGACATGACCCAGTCCAGACGGCCTTCCTTCTGGAGCCGGTCGCGCAGCTTGGGATACAGCGCCGACAGATGCGTCACGTCGCCCAGTGCATAGGTCAACTGCGCCTCCGACAGCGGGCGACGCGCCCAGTCGGTGAAGCGGCTGCCCTTGTCCAGCTCCTGACGCAGCATCTGACGGACCAGGGCCTCATAGCTGACCTGATCGCCGAAACCGGCGGCCATGGCGGCGACCTGGGTGTCGAACAGCGGGCGCGGCATGGCGCCCAGCTTGTTGAAGATCTCCACGTCCTGTCGGGCGGCGTGGAACACCTTCAGAATCGATTCGTCCCGCAGGATGTCGAGGAACGGCTCCAGATCCAGATCCTCGGCCATCGGGTCGATGATGGCGGCGTCCGTAGGCGAGGCCGCCGCCTGAATCAGGCACAGCCTGGGCCAGTAGGTGGTTTCCCGCATGAATTCCGTATCGACGGTGATGAACGGGGCCTTGGCCAAACGCTCGCAGAAGGCGATCAGCGCGTCATTGGTGGTGATTGGCGTCATTCCGATGCTATAGCCCCGCGCGACGCCGTCGTGGCAAGAGCGCCGCGACAAATTTTCGCCCCCGATTTCGAGCCGTGACCGATGAGCGACACCCCTGAGGCCCAAAAAGACGGACTGAAGAATGGCCTGACCTACGCCGACGCAGGCGTGGATATCGACGCCGGAGAACAGCTGGTCGACGCGATCAAGCCCCTGGCCAAGTCCACGCGCCGCCCCGGCGCCGAGGCTTCGCTGGGCGGTTTCGGAGCCCTGTTCGACCTGAAGGCCGCCGGTTTTGAAGATCCGCTGGTCGTCACCACCACCGACGGCGTCGGCACCAAGCTGAAGATCGCCATCGAGACCGGCCGTCACGACGGCGTTGGCGTCGATCTGGTCGCCATGTGCGTCAACGACCTGCTGGCCCAGGGCGCCGAGCCGCTGATGTTCCTGGACTACTACGCCACGGGCAAGCTGGACGTGGACGCCGCGCGCCGCGTCGTCGCGGGCATCGCCGAGGGCTGCCGCCAGTCGGGCAGCGCCCTGGTCGGCGGCGAGACGGCCGAAATGCCGGGCATGTATTCGGGCGGCGACTATGATCTGGCCGGCTTCTCGGTCGGCGCGGTCGAGCGCGGCAAGGTCCTGCCTTATCTGGACCAGCAGAAGCCGGGCGACGTCATCATCGGCCTGGCTTCGTCGGGTCCGCACTCGAACGGCTATTCCCTAATCCGCAAGGTGGTCGAGAAGTCCGGCCTGGCCTGGGGCGACGACGCCCCCTTCGCCAAGGACCAGACCCTGGCCCAGGCTCTGATGGAGCCGACCCGCATCTATGTGAAGCCGGTCCTGCCGCTGATGAAGGCCGACCTGATCAAGGGCGCGGCCCACATCACGGGCGGCGGCCTGATCGAGAACCCGCCGCGCTGCATCGCCGAGGGCCTTGAGGCCAGCTTCGACTGGGACGCCTGGCCCATGCCCGACGTCTTCCAGTGGCTGGCCGAGACGGGCGGGATTTCCGACCACGAGATGCGCCGCACCTTCAACTGCGGCGTGGGCTTCATCCTGATCGTCGCGCCCGAGAACGTCGAGCCGGTGCTGGCCGCCCTGCTGAACGCGGGCGAGACGGCCTTCGTCTGCGGACAACTGCAAGCGGCGTAGCTTCCACGCCTCCCCTCCTCCGTCATCCTCGGGCTTGACCCGAGGATCGAGGGCGGCGGCGCGCTCTCCCTGCCAACCTCGCGCAGGCAGACAACCCGATCCTCGGGTCAAGCCCGAGGATGACGGCGAAAAACATAGCTTCGACGAAAAAAGGCCCCGGTCGCGTGACCGGGGCCTTCTTCAGTTCAGACGGTCGCCGGGATCAGCGCAGGCCGCCGTTCTCCGTCTCATTGTAGAACTTCGACAGATCGACGTGCAATTGCTCCAGCGCCGGGCGGGCCGTGTACATCATGTGTCCGCCTTCATAGTAGGTGAACTCCAGATTCCCGCGCAGGTGGGGCTCCAGCATCATCTGGGCCAGGTCGTATTCAGTGCTGAAGAAGGGCGTGGCGGCGTCGTAATAACCGTTCAGCGCCAGCACCTTCAGGTGCGGATTGCGACGAATGGCGGTGGCCAGGTCGACCGCCGTGTTCGGCGTCGTCTGCGGGCCGCCGACCGGCGGGCGGTGGTTCCAGTCCCAGTTGAAGCCCGGCAGGCCCCGCGCCGACTGGCGATAGTCCATCTCCGTCCGATAGTTCAGCGTCGTGGCGATGTAGTCGCGGAAGATGCTGAAATAGGCGCCGGTGATGGCGCTGCTCGAGGGATCTTCCTCGGGCGAACCGCCCACGGCGTTGGCGTCAATGCCCAGATAACGGGTGTCCAGGCGTCCGATCGTCTGACGACGGTCGCGCAGCAGCTCCTTGCGGAACGGGCTGAGCTCAAGGCGCAGATTGGCCTGATCCAGAACCTCAGGCGAGATGCCGATCAGGGCGCTCATCTGCTGGGCGATCTGGGCGCGCTCGGCGTCCGAGATCAGGTGCCCCTTCGACAGGGCCGCCGCATAGGGGCCGATGGCGAATTCACGGGCGCGCTGGACGTGCTCTTCCAGGCTGGGCTTGTTCGGGATCTTGTTGTGATACCAGGCCGTCGCCGCATAGGTCGGCAGCAGGGTGACGAAGTTCTGCGGATAGCCCGGCTGGCGCACGCCGTAGTTCATGATCGAGGACAGCAGGACCACGCCGTTCAGCGACATGCCGCGATCTTCCAGCTGATGCACCAGGGCGCCGGCGCGCAGGGTGCCGTAGCTTTCGCCCAGCACGTATTTCGGGCTGGACCAGCGGTCGAACTTGGTCGTGTAGCGCATGATGGCGCGGGCGAAGGTGTCCGCATCCTGGTCCACGCCCCAGAAGGCCGAGCCCGGCGTCTCGCCCAGCGGGCGCGAATAGCCGGCGCCGACCATGTCGATGAAGACCAGATCGGTCTTGTCCAGCAGGGTCATGTCGTTGGGCGCCAGGTTGAACGGCCCCGGACGCTCGACCACCGGGGCGTCGGTCTGGACCCGCATCGGGCCGAAGGCGCCCATGTGCAGCCACACCGTCGGCGAACCAGGCCCGCCGTTGAACATATAGGTGATCGGGCGACGACCGACCGGCTGGCCGTCCAGCGTATAGGCCACATAGAAGAGGCTGGCCGTCGGCATCCCCGCGTCGTTGCGGACCGTCAGGGTGCCCGCCGTCGCCTTGTAGCGCAGGGTGCGGCCATGGGCGTTGATCGAGTGGCTGGTGGTGACTTCCGATTCATCGGCGACAGCGCGGGCCCAGTTCTTCTCGATCTGCTCGGCGTTGGCGTTACGCAGGCGATCGGCGGCCGAGCGGACCGGCCCCGAACCGCTGGACGCGGCCTCCTGAGCCATGGAAACGGCCGGCGCGGCCAACACAGCCGCGGCGCAGGCGGCGGTCAACAGACGACGCATTCAGGTACTCCCCTTGGATGCCGGACTCTCCGGCGCATCGACGCTAACGCCGCCGTTTCCGAAGAAGCAACGGAGTTTGCGACAGTTCAGCGACAATCGTTCGGCGGCGACGCGCCCCTCCCCTTCGCCACGCCCTCCCCCTTGCTAAGTCGCTTTCGGGGCCGCATGGCAGTCGCGCCTTCTTTCACGCGTGAGCCGCCCATGTCCGTCGCCAAAACCCGCGTCGCCGTCCTGATCTCGGGAACCGGATCGAACATGGCCAGCCTGATCGCGGCCGGCCAGACCGCGGACGCGCCGTATGAGGTCGTGGCCGTCATCTCCAATATCGCAGGCGCGGGCGGTCTGGCGAAGGCCGTGGCGGCGGGCGTCGAGGCGCTGACCGTCGAACACAAGCCCTTCGGCAAGGACCGCGAGGCGCACGAGCGCGCCATCGACGACCTGCTGGCCGAACGCGGCGTCCAGGTCGTGGCCCTGGCCGGATACATGCGTCTGCTGACCCCGTGGCTGGTTGGGAAATGGGCCGGCCGGATGCTGAACATCCACCCGTCGCTGCTGCCGCTCTATCCGGGGCTGAACACCCACGCCCGCGCCATCGAGGCCGGCGACCTTGAGGCGGGCTGCACCGTCCACATCGTCACCGAGGGCGTCGACGAAGGCCCTGTCCTGGGCCAGGCGCGCGTGCCGATCCAGCCCGGCGACACGCCGGACATCCTGGCCGAACGGGTCAAGACGGCGGAGCACGGCCTTTATCCCCAGGCGCTGGCCGATTTCGTCCGCCGCGCGTAATCCTTAACGATTTTTAATGCGACAGGCCGTCGCAGGCGGGCGCAGTTTGCCGGCAAGCACGAATGCGCCGTCTCACTGACGCAATCGCGCACGTCTGCACCACTGGGAAAGACCCGATGATGAAAACTCGCCTGATGGGCGCCGCCGCCATGGCCGTCGCCCTCGCCTTCTCGGCCCAACCGACCCTCGCGCAACACGCCCACGCTTCGGCGGCCGCCTCGACCACGCCCGAGATCAAGCCCTGGGGTTTTGATCTGGACGGCCGCGACCTGACGGTGAATCCGGGCGACGACTTCAACGCCTACGCCAACGGCATCTATCTGAAGAAAACCGAGATTCCGGCCGACAAGGCCCGCTTCGGCCCGTTCGACGTCCTGTATGAGAATTCGCAGGCCCAGTTGCGCGCCATCATCGAGGCCAGCGCCGCCAACCCGACCAACGCCAACGCCCAGAAGGTCGGCGCCCTGTACGCCAGCTTCATGGACGAGGCCCGCGTCAACCAGTTGGGCGCCCAGCCCCTGGCCGCCGACCTGGCCGCCATCCGCGCCGTGGCGAACCACAGCGACATGGCCCGCCTGATGGGCGCCAGCCATGAAGGCTTCGGCGGCTCCCTGTTCGGCCTGGCGGTGTTCGAGGACCTGCAGGATCCCAACGTCAACTCGGCCTATCTGGGCCAGGGCGGTCTGGGCCTGCCGGACCGCGACTATTATCTGAAGCCCGACTTCGCCACGCAGCGCGAAGCCTATGTCGCCTATGTCGCGCGCGCCCTGACCGCCGCCGGGTGGAGCAACCCGACCCAGGCCGCCGCCGACATCCTAGCCTTCGAGACCAAGGTGGCTGAGAAGCACTGGACCACGGTCGAGCGTCGCCAGATCGACAAGATCTACAACCCGACCCCGGCGGCGCAGCTGTCGACCTTTGCGCCGGGCTTCGACTGGGCCGCCTTCCTGCAAGCCTCCAAGGTCGAGAGCGTGCCGACGCTGGTGCTGATGGAGAACACCGCCATCCCCGGCATCGCCCAGGTGTTCGCCGACACCCCGATCGAGACCCTGAAAGCCTGGCAGGCCTTCCAGACCGTCGATCAGGCCAGCCCCTATCTGTCCGACGCCTTCGTCGACTCGCGCTTCGAGTTCCGCGGCAAGACCCTGCGCGGCCAGCCCGAGAACCGTCCGCGCTGGAACCGCGGCGTGGTCCTGGTCGACGGCCAGCTGGGCGAGGTGCTGGGTCAGGAGTACGTCCGCCTGCACTTCCCCGCCTCGTCCAAGACGCAGATGGAGCAGTTGGTCGCCAACCTCAGCGCCGCCATGACCGAGCGCCTGAAGGCTCTGGACTGGATGAGCGAGGCCACGCGCGAGCAGGCCCTGCTGAAGATGTCCAAGTTCGGGGTGAAGATCGGCTATCCCGAGAAGTGGCGCGACTATGACGGGCTGGAGCTGAAGGCCGACGACCTCTACGGCAACGTCGAGCGCGCTGCGGCCTTCGACTGGGCCTGGAACCGCGGCAAGATCGGCCAGCCGGTCGATCCGCTGGAGTGGGGGATGACGCCTCAGACGGTGAACGCCTACTACAACCCGCCGCGCAACGAGATCGTCTTCCCGGCCGCCATCCTGCAGGCGCCCTTCTTCGACCCGAACGCCGATCCGGCGGTCAACTACGGCGGCATCGGCGCCGTGATCGGCCACGAGATCACCCACGGCTTCGACGACCAGGGCCGCAAGACCGACGCCAACGGCGTACTGCGCGACTGGTGGACGCCCGAAGACGCCGCCCGCTTCGAGGAGCGCGCCAAGACCCTGGGCGCCATCTACGCCGCCGAGGAGCCGGTGCCGGGGATGCACATCAACGGCGACCTGACCATGGGCGAGAACATCGCCGATCTGGGCGGTCTGCTAATGGCGCTGGACGCCTATAAGCGCAGCTTGAACGGCCAGCCGGCCCCGGTCATCGACGGCCTGACGGGCGAGCAACGCGTCTTCCTGGGCTGGGCCCAGGTGTGGCGCGAAAAGTCGCGTGACGAAGCTCTGAAAGAGCAGCTGACCACTGACCCGCACTCGCCCGGCATGGCGCGCGCCGCCACCCCGCCGCGCAACATCGACGCCTGGTACGCCGCCTTCGGCGTCACCCCGGATCAGGCGGAATATATCGCCCCTGAGAAGCGCGCCCGCATCTGGTAAGCGGCGCGTCCGGCGACTGACAAAAGGAAAGGGCGTCGGCTTCGCGGCCGACGCCCTTTTTTATACCGTGCGGCGAAAGCCTTACTCGTGCGGCTTCTTCGGCGTAGTGGCCGCGCCCGCGACGGCGCCGATGGCCGCGCCGGCGACGGTCGCCCCAGTGTTGCCGCCGATCGCCTGACCGGCGACCGCGCCGCCCAGGGCGCCCGTGGCGGCGCGTTGTTCCGTGGTCGTGCCGCAGGCGGCCAGCAGGGCCGTCAGACCGAGCACCGGGGCAAGCTTCAGCATCATCTTCATGGCGGTCATCCTTGTTCTTCTTCGAGAGACAGCGTGACCATGAAAACGAAACGGCCCGCCCCCGGTTCCGAGGGCGGGCCGAATTGTCACACAGCTTGACCACAGACGATCAAGCCGCGTCGGGTCGAAAAGGCGAAGCCTTTTGACCGCGGCTCAGAAAAACAGGCCGCGTCGGGTCGGGAGGTCCCGAAGGGCCGACGAGCGCGGCCCTTCAAGATCAGCCGACGATGTCAGCGTCGGTGAAGAACTGCTCGATCTCGATCTTGGCGTTGTCCAGTGAGTCCGAACCGTGGACCGAGTTCTCGCCGATCGACAGGGCGAACAGCTTGCGGATGGTGCCTTCGGCGGCGTCGTTCGGGTTGGTGGCGCCCATGACTTCGCGGTACTTGGCGACAGCGTTGTCGCCTTCCAGCACCTGGACGACGACCGGCTCGGCGATCATCTGCGAGACCAGTTCGCCGTAGAAGGGACGCTCGGCGTGCACTTCGTAGAACTTCTTGGCCTGGGCTTCGGTCAGCTTGACGCGGCGTTGGCCGACGATGCGCAGGCCGGCGCCTTCGATGACGGCGTTGATGGCGCCCGTCAGGTTGCGGCGGGTGGCGTCCGGCTTGATGATCGAGAACGTGCGTTCGGTCATGGGAGTGACTTCTTGTTTGGGAGTTTGAGGGTCGGCGGCTTATAGCGAGCGCCGCACATCTTTCCAATATCCCCGCGCGTAAGCCTTTTTCTTTCCGGTTCCCATGCTGCAGATCAAAAACCTGACCTACAACGCCTGGGGCCGCGAGTTCCTGGACGACGCCTCCGTCAGCCTGCCGCCGGGGTCCAAGGTCGGCCTGGTCGGCCGCAACGGCATCGGCAAGTCGACCCTGTTCAAGCTGATCCTGGGCGAACTAGCCGCCAATGGCGACGAAATCTCCCTGCCCAAGACCGCCCGCATCGGCTCGGTCGATCAGGAACACCCCGCCACGCCGGTCAGCGTTCTGGACACCATTCTCGAAGCCGACGTCGAGCGCCACGACCTGCTGACCCGGCTGGAAACCGCCGAACCGGAAGAGATGGGCGAGATCTGGGGTCGTCTGATCGAGATCGACGCCGACAGCGCCCCCGCCCGCGCGTCTGAAATCCTGGCGGGTCTAGGCTTCAGTCATGACGACATCCTGCGCCCGATGGCCGAGTTCTCGGGCGGCTGGCGGATGCGCGTCGCCCTGGCCGCCGCCCTGTTCGCCGAGCCGGACATGCTGCTGCTGGACGAACCGACCAACTACCTCGACCTGGAAGGCGCCCTGTGGCTGGAGCAGCGGCTGAAGCGCTATCCGCACACGGCTCTGATCATCAGCCACGACCGCGAACTGCTGAACGGCGTCTGCACCCACATCCTGCAGCTGTCGAACCGCAAGCTGGACCTCTACACCGGCAACTACGACACCTTCGAAAAGACGCGGGCCGAAAAACTGCGCCTGATGGCGTCGACCCAGGCCAAGCAGGACGCCGAGCGCGCCCACCTGCAGAAGTTCATCGACCGCTTCAAGGCCAAGGCGTCGAAGGCCACGCAGGCCCAGTCGCGCGTCAAGCGGCTGGAGAAGATGCAGCGCATCGAACTGCCGCCGGAAGAGCGCGTCGCCCCCTTCACCCTGCCCTCGCCCGAACGCCCCCTGCCCCCGCCGCTGATCCGGCTGGAGAAGGCCAACGTCGGCTATGAACCGGGCAAGCCGATCCTGAAGAACCTGAATCTGCGGATGGACCTGGACGACCGCATCGGCCTGCTGGGCGTCAACGGGGCGGGCAAGTCGACCTTCGCCAAGCTGATCGCCAAGGCGCTGACCATCGAGACGGGCGAGTTCCATCGCGACGGCAAGATGCGCGTGGGCTGGTTTCACCAGCACCAGATCGAGGCGATGGACCCGACCGACACGCCGCTGGAGATCATCCGCCGCGCCATGCCGGACGCCTCGGAATCCAGCCGCCGCAGCCGCCTGGCCCAGTTCGGCCTGCCGTTCGAGAAGCAGGAAACCACCGTCGGCGCCCTGTCAGGCGGCGAGCGGGCGCGCCTGCTGCTGAACCTGGTGGCGATGGACGCGCCGCACATCCTGATCCTGGACGAACCGACCAACCACCTGGATATCGACAGCCGCCGCGCCCTGCTGGACGCGCTGAATGAATATACGGGCGCGGTCATCCTGATCACCCACGACCGCTCGCTGATGGAGCTGGTGGCCGACCGCCTGTGGCTGGCCGCCGATGGGTCGGTGAAGCCGTTCGAGGGCGACATGGACGACTATCAGAAGTTCGTCCTCGACCGCGCCAAACAGGCGGGCATGAAGCCCAGCCAGGTCAGGCATGAGGAGGTCGCCGCCGAGGCCCCCGCGCCCGCCGCCGCGCCCAAGGCCGAGAAGAAGAAAGGCCCCTCGCCCTCGACCCTGCGCCATGCGGTGAAGAAGGCCGAGGACCGAATGGCTCAGCTGACCGCCGATCTGGCGCGCCTAGACGACGACCTGGCCAACGCCGCCGTCAATGATCCCAAGAAGCTGGAAGGCCTGACCCGTGCCCGCGCCAAGGCCCAGACCGACCTGGATCAGGCCGAGGCCGACTGGATCGCCGCCGAAGAAGCCCTGGCGGAGGTGGCGTGATGGTCAAGGCCCCGCCACCCCTGCTGTCCAAGGACGAGATGCAGGAGGCGGCCGCCCGCCTGCAGGCCTATCTGCGCGACGAGATGGAGGTCGAGGTCGGCCGCCTCCCCGCGGAGATGCTGGTCGAGTTCATCGGCCGGGACATCGGCCGCCTGTTCTATAACCGCGGCCTGCGCGATGCCGAAACCGTGGTGCGCCAGAAGGTAGAGGACGTCGCCGACGCCCTCTACGGCCTGGAGCGATAGGTTCCGCCGGGACGAGCGGATATTCCAGGGACCTTACCCGCAGCTGACGCGCGTCACGACTTCCGTCTTGTCGTCGTAGGTGAAGGTCACGCGGTTATCCCGATAATCCATGGTCGCCGCGCAGCTGCTGCACAGGACGCGGAAGATGCGGCCTTCCGGCGCGGTCGGAATGGTCGAGCGGTTGCGACCGACATAGTCCTGATAATCGCTGGCCTTGCAGGCGACGGGCGTGGCCTCGCCGCCCGGCGTCGGCGTCGCGCCGCCGCCCTGGGTCGGGGCGCAGGCGGCCAGAGCGAGGAAGCCCGCAGCGGCGCTCAGGGTCAGAATGGATTTCATGGCGGCGTCCTTTCGATCAGCCGCAGCGGACCTGTTCGATCAGGCCCGTCTGCCTATTATAGAAAATATTCAAACGGTAAGGCGAATAATCTTCAGTGATGGGGCAGGTCGTGCAGGCAACGCGCCGGTTCACCACATCCACCGGAACGGGGATTTCGCTGCGGGGTTTCCCAACCAGCCACTGAAACTCATCAGCGTTGCACATCTTCGCCCCAGCCGCAGCAGAACGATCCGAACCTGAACGGGCTGAAGTCGCCACGCCCGGTTCAGAGAGATAGGGCCGCTCGGTCGGCGACACAGGCGGCGGCGCCGTCGCAGCGGGCGCGGTCGGCTGCGTGGGATAGCGCGGCGGGGGCGAGGCGCAGGCCGCCACGGTCAGAGCGCCGAGCGTCAGGATCAGGCCGCCTTTTCCCAGCGCCCCTCGTCCGATTGTTTCCAGTAGGCCAGGTCGGCGCCGTCCGCCTTCAGCGTCCGCCAGCGCCCGCGCGCATGGTTCAGCGCCTGCTCGTCCCGACCGTCGAAGATGATGAAGCAACGTGCGAACTCCTGCATGGCCCCAAGCTCTGAATCATCGACGATGAACAGCGCCTGAGCGCCATTCAGATTCTCGCCCGATTCGGACAGGAGCACAGGCTGGCGCGCGGCGTGGTCGCCGTCGGCCCGTCCGTGAGGCAGGAAACTGTCGTCGCGATAGGTCCACAACAGCTCGTCGATATCGTCGAGCCGGTGCGAGGTCGCACCCCGGATCAGGGCGCGCCAGCCCCGCTGAAGCGTGCGCTCCAGCAAGGTCGGCAGCACCTGTTCCAGCGTGGACCGCTCCAAGTGGTAGAACCAGATTTCCGGCTTGGCGTCAGACACCCGGCCCTACCTTCCTGAACTGAGATCAGCCTTCGTAGTGGTCGGCGACCATGCGGTCGAGCAGACGCACGCCATAACCCACGGCGCCGTCCGGCACGGTCGGGTTCTTGGAATCCTTGACCCAGGCCGTCGAGGCGATGTCGATGTGCGCCCACGGCACGCCGTTGGTGAAGCGTTGCAGGAACAGGGCGGCGGTGATCGAGCCGCCGGCGCGGCCGTTGCCCATGTTCTTCACATCGGCGATTGGGCTGTCGATGTGGCGGTCGTATTCGGCCGGGATCGGCATCCGCCACGACTTCTCGCCCACCTTGGGACCGGCGTCGGCGATGTTGGCGGCCAGTTCGTCGCTGTTGGAGAAGACGCCCGCATATTCCAGGCCCAGCGAGATGATGATGGCGCCCGTCAGGGTGGCCAGGTCGATCATGAACTTCGGCTTGAAGCGGTCCTGCGTGTACCAGAGCGCGTCCGCCAGAACGAGGCGGCCCTCGGCGTCGGTGTTCAGCACCTCGATGGTCTGGCCCGACATGGAGGTGACCACGTCGCCCGGGCGCTGGGCGGCGCCGTCCGGCATGTTCTCGACCAGGCCCAGGACGCCGACCACGTTGACCTTGGCCTTCCGACCGGCCAGGGCGTGCATCAGGCCCGCCACGGCGGCGGCGCCGCCCATGTCCCACTTCATCTCTTCCATGCCGTCGGCGGGCTTCAGGCTGATGCCGCCGGTGTCGAAGCAGACGCCCTTGCCGACGAAGGCGATGGGGGCCTCGCCCGCCTTGCCGCCGTTCCACTGGATGACGGCCAGCTGGCTTTCACGCACCGAGCCCATGCCGACGCCGAGCAGCGAGCCCATGCCCAGCTTCTCCATCTCGGCCTCGCCCAGGATCTCGACCTTGGCGCCCAGGGCCTCCAGCTCCTTCACGCGGCGCGCGAACTCGGCCGGGTACAGGATGTTGGCGGGCTCAGACACCAGATCGCGCGAGAACAGCACCGCGTCAGCCACGGCCGACAGCGGGGCGAAGGCGGCCTCGGCGGCCTTCACGTCCGAGGTCACGACGCGCACGGTCGTCACCGACGGGATCTTCTCGGCCTTCTGCTTGGTCAGGTATTTGGCGAAGCGATAGGCGGCCAGGCGCACGGCGAAACCGGCGCGGGCGGCCAGTTCCGGCGACAGGTGCGAGACATCGATCGTCAGGACTTCGGCGCCCGACAGCTTGGTCGCCTGATAGGCGGCGGCGGCGGCGGTTTCGACCGCCAGATCGTCCAGCTTGTCCGCCGCGCCCGCGCCGACCAGCAGGACGGCGTTCGCGTCGATCCCGGCCGGGGCCGCGACGTTCAGGCTGCTGTTGGCGGCGCCGGTGAAGCGGCTGTTCTTCATCGCCTTGGCCAGGGCGCCCGAGGCGACCTGATCCAGCGCCGAACCGGCGCCGGCGAGGGCTCGTCCTTCATGCGCCAGCACGGCAAGAATCTCGGCGGCGCCGGGCGAAGCGACGAATTCGATTTTCATTAAACTGACTCCAGGCCGGAAATCTGCCCCGGCCACGCTTGAATTTGCCATGGTCGCGGCGACGGTTTCGTCGGGGCGGCCGGATGTGTATTACATGGCTCGCATCGCCCTGGGCTGCAACACGCTGGCAGCCGATTATACGACCTTACCCGCCGCATGACCCTGATTCAGAGGTATCTTTTCCGCCAGATCGGTCTGCCCATCGTGGCGGCGGTCGCGGCGCTGGCCGGCATCGGCCTGCTGAGCCAGAGCCTGGATCAGCTGGAGGTCATCGTCGAGCGCGGCCAGAGCGTCTGGGTCATGGTCAAGCTGACCCTGCTGGCCCTGCCGCAGCTGATCGCCGTCATCCTGCCCATCGGCCTGTTCGTCGGCGCCCTGATCGCCCTGACGCGGCTGCAGCGGGAACAGGAGCTGACCGCCGCCTACGCCGCCGGGGTCAGCCGGTGGGCCCTGATCCGGCCCGCCCTGCAGATCGCCCTGATCATCACGGTCGTCGCCCTGCTGGTGAACGTCTTCGTCCAGCCCTGGGCCCAACGCGAGGGCCGCCGCCAGGCCTTCGCCATCCGCACCGACCTGGCCGCCCTGCTGGTCGAGGAAGGCCGCTTCGTCCAGGGCCCTGACGGCCTGACCGTCTACGTCCAGCAGATCGAGCAGAACGGTCTGATGAAGAACCTCTTCGTCTACCTGGACAACGGCAAGACGGTCACGACCTGGGACGCCGACACCGCCCGTTTCGGCCGCGTCGACGGTCTGCCGGTGCTGACCATGCAGAACGGGTCGATGCAGCGCTATTCCTCGCGCGAGGTGCTGAACCAACTGTCGTTCGACCAGCAGGTGTTCGACCTGTCGCCCTACGCCAAGACCACTGAGCGCATCCGCTTCAAGCCGTCGGACCTGTGGCTGACCGACCTGTTTGATCCGACTCCCGCCCTGCTGGAGAGCGCCGGAACACGCGGCGAACTGGCGGCCGAGGGCCATTCGCGACTGGCCTCGCCCCTCTATGCTCTCGCGGCCATGGCCTTTGCGCTGGCGGCGATCCTGGGCGGGGCCTTCAGCCGCAGCGGCTACGCCGGACGCATCGCTAGGGCCGCCGGGGCCTTTCTGATCCTGCGCGTCATCGGCTACGGCCTGGTGGCGGGGAGCGCCTGGAACGGCGCGCTGAACATCCTGCAATACGTCGTGCCGCTGGCGGCGACCGCCCTGGCCCTGCGCATCCTGTTCCGCGCGCTCAAGCCGCGCCGTCGCCGCGCCTGGGCGCCGCTGGAACGCCTGAAGGCGAGGTTCGCATGAAGCTCCGTCTCGGCCGCATCGAACGCTATGTGCTGATCCAGCAGATGAAGTCGCTGGGCGTGGCCCTGGCCGTCATCGCCGCCCTGGTCATGCTGATCGACTTCGTCGAGGTCTCGCGCGGGCTGAACTCGTCGGGCGAACTGTCAGGCGGGCGCATCCTGGGCCTGGTGATGGTCAAGTCGCCCTCGGTCATCGTGCAGCTTCTGCCCTTCGTCTTCCTGTTCGGCACCCTGGGGGCCTTCGTCAGCCTGAACCGGCGCAGCGAGCTGATCGCCATGCGGGCGGCGGGCGTCTCGGCCTGGCGCTTCGTCCTGCCGGCGGCGGGCGCGGCGGTGGCCCTGGGCGTCCTGACGGTCACGGTTCTGGGGCCGATGGCGGCGGCGGGCGACGCGGTGTGGCAGCGCGAACGCGCCCGCATCTCCGGCTCCGTCCCCGGCGGCGCGTCCAACGAGGCGGTCTGGCTGCGCGAGGGCGACGCCAACCGCCAGATGATCATTCGCGGCGCCCGGCAGGAACAGGCCAGCGGGCGGCTGCTGGACGCGACCTTCTTCATCTACACCACCACCTCCTCGGGGCGGCGCGTCTTCACCGAGCGCATCGACGCGGCGACGGCCTCGCTCAACGCCGGGCGCTGGCGGCTGACCGATGCGGCGGGCGCTCAAACGGGCCAGCGAGCGGTGCGCTACGCCACCCTGGACCTGCCGTCCAACCTGGCCGACGAGGAAGCCTTCCAGCGCTTCGCCCGACCGCAGTCGACGCCCTTCTGGTCCCTGCCCAACCAGATCTCGCCGCATCGAGGACGCGGGCTTCGCCTCGACCGCCTATCAGCTGCGGCTGCAGCAGCTTCTGGCCACGCCCCTGATCTTCGGCGCCATGTCCATCCTCGCGGCGGCCTTCTCGCTGCGGCTGATGCGGCTGGGCGATCTGGCGCGGATGACCGTGGCCGCCGTGGTGCTGGGCTTCGCCTTCTTCTTCCTGAACCAGTTCTCGTCCGCCATGGGTTCGGCCGAGGTCGTTCCGCCCGTGATCGCCGCCTGGTTGCCCCCGATATTGACGGCTCTCGCCGCCTTTACCTTGCTGATCTATACCGAAGACGGCTAATCGGGCCGTTTCCGCCCGGCCGGCAATGAGTGGACAACGCATGACCAATCGCCGTCTCCCCCTATGGGAGCCTTGCGTCTTCGGCTTTTGACCGGCGCGGCGTTGGTCATAGGCGCGCCCCTGTCTCAGCCTGCGTTCGCCCAGGCCCAGGAAGCCCCCGCCTCCGCCTCGGCGCAGCCGGCGGCCGCGACGCCGCAGACGCCGGGCGCAGACGGCCTGACGCCCGACGCCGTCTTCGTCGATGCGGATTCCGCCCAGCGCCAGGGCGACGTCGTCTCAGCCCAGGGCTCGCCCGAGGATCGGGTCATGGCCCGCTTCCAGGACCACAGCCTGCGCGCCCAGGACGTCACCTATGACCTGCAGAACCGCATCGCCACGGCCTCGGGCGACGCGGAGCTGACCGCGCCGGACGGCTCGGTCGTCCACGCCGAGCGGATCGAGCTCGATTCCGATCTCAAGGCGGGCGTGGCCGTCGATCTGGCCACGCGCCTGTCGAACGGCTCCAGCCTGATGGCCGCCACCGCCGTGCGGCGCTCCGAGACGGTCAGCGAGCTGAACAACGTCATCTTCACCCCCTGCCCCATCTGCACCGTGGACGGCGCGGCCAAGACGCCCAGCGTCTCCATCCAGGCCTCCAAGGCGGTGCAGAACGAGGAGCTGCGCGCGATCCTCTATCGCGACGTGGTGTTCCGCCTGGGCGGGGTGCCGATCTTCTACCTGCCCGCCTTCTCGCATCCTGACCCGACGGTGGACCGGGCGTCGGGCTTCCTGGTGCCGTGGGGCGACTATCAGTCCGGCCGGGGCGTCTCGCTCGAGATTCCCTATCTGCACGTCATCTCGCCGTCCGAAGACGTGCTGGTCAGCCCGCAGTTCAACACCCGGGTCGCCCCCATGCTGAACCTGCAATGGCGCAAGCGATTCACCGACGGCGTCATCGTGGCCCGCGGCGGGGCCACCTACGGCCGCAGCTTCGGCGACTTCGACCTGGACGGCGACGGCCGCGCGGAAAGCAACGTCCGCTTCGGCGACAAGACCACGCGCAGCTATCTGCTGGCTCACGGCGCATTCGATCCGGACGGCCCGTGGCGCTGGGGCTTCACGGCCGAGCGCGTCTCGGACAAGACCCTGTTCGACCGCTATGACGTGCGCGACGCCTATCAGGACAACGGCCTCTACTACGGCGACAGCCGCCGCCTGATCAGCCAGATCTACGCCGAGCGCCAGACCGAGCGCTCCTATCTGTCGGTCGCGGCCTTCGCCATGCAGAGCCTGCGGCTCGATCCGTCCTATTCGGACACCGACTTCCGCGATTCCAGCGGCTATCTGGTGTTCGAGGACGACAACACCCTGCCGCTGGTGGCGCCCCTGATCGAGGCGCGCTGGGAGCCGGAAGGCCCCGTCTTCGGCGGCCGCCTGCGTCTGCGCGGCTCGGCCGTGGCGCTGACCCGTGACGCCTATGTCGGCTTCCCGACCCTGGCGCCGGAGCTGATTCCGGGCGGCCCGACCGACGGCCTGCCCGGCGTCGACAGCCGTCGCGTCACCGGCCAGGCGGAATGGCGCCGGGTGATGATCTCGCCGATCGGCCTGCGATGGGAGCCGTTCGTGGACCTGCGCGCCGACTTCTATTCGGTGGACGACCTGCCGCCCTCCCTGGGCGTCGAGGACCAAACCCACGCCCGCGCGCGGACCAGCGCCGGGGTCGACGTCAGCTATCCCCTGTATCGCCGCCTCAGCGCCTCGTCCGACCTGATCCTGGAGCCGATGGCCCAGCTGTCGATCTCCAACAAGGCCGACCTCGACCCGCTCATTCCGAACGAGGACAGCCAGATCACCGAACTGGACCACCTGTCGCTGTTCCGCATGGACCGCTTCCCCGGCTACGACCTGCTGGAAGGCGGCCTGCGCTTCACGGCGGGCGCCCGCGCCACCCTGCGCTGGGACGATGTGCGCTCGGCCAGCCTCTTCATCGGCCGCAGCATGCGCGCCGACGATCAGGACGAATATCTGACGCCGATCCCGGATGATCCGACCCGCCTCTACGACCCCTCGGGCCTGGCCAGCCGGACGTCCGACTGGGTGGTGCAAGGCACGTTCAATCCCTCGGACCGAATGCGCGGCTGGTTCCACGCCACGGTCGACGGCAACGGCGAAATCCGCCGCGCCGAGGCCACGGTCGACGGCCGCTGGGGGCGTCGCAACCTGGCCAGCGTCAGCTACATCGTCGATCGCTCCAACCCGCTGGGCGGACCCGAGAACCGCAACTACGAGTTCGTCCAGCTGTCCGGTCATCAGTTCGTCTACGGCAACTGGGGCGTGGCGGTGACCGGGATCGCCGACCTGGAGCGGGACATCATCACCCGGTCGGAGGTCGGCCTGCTGTTCGACGACGACTGCTTCCGCATCGAGCTGGGTTGGCGCCGCGACAATACCCGCGTGCGGCCGACGGGCCCGGCCGAAGGTGTTTACATCCGTCTTAACCTCGCCACTTTTGGGGCTTCAGGCTATGATCGCAATGATATGCGGTAGGCATGACGCGCATTGCGGCGTAGGGGAACATGCGCCCTGGCGCTGTGGCGCGGCCAGCGCCGCCGACAGGCTCGGGACCGCTTTAGGGAATCAGGACTGACGATGGGTTTGATGCGTTACTCTACGGGAGCCGCCCTGGCCGCCCTTATGGTCGTGGCGGCCGTGGAGCCTTCCTCGGCTCAAACTCCGGCGTCTCCCGCTCCTGCGCAGGCCGCGCCCCAGACGCCGGCCGCCGGCGCCCTGAACCCCGCCGCCGAGGAAGCCCCTCAGCGCACGGCCCCCGCGCCGCAGTTCCGCCTGTCCGACGGCATCATCGCGACGGTCAACGACCGCATCATCACCGGCTTCGACCTGCGCCAGCGGATGCTGGTGCTGATGGCCATGACCCAGGTCCAGCCGACCGAAGAGAACATCGGCGCCATCCAGCAGCAGGCGCTGAACGATCTGATCGACCAGCACCTGCAGGCCGCCGAACTCGCCAAGTTCGAGCAGTTGAAGATCGGCGACGACGAAGTCGATCAGGAAATCGCCGACATGGCGCGTCAGGCGGGCACGACGCCGGCCAACTACGTCAACTTCCTGGAACAGGGCGGCATCAGCATTCCCGCCTTCCGCGAGCAGATGCGCACCGAGATCGGCTGGCGCGAACTGGTCGGCGGCCGCTTCCGCGACCGCGCCCGCGTCGGCAAGAGCCAGGTCGATCAGACTATGCGCCAGATGACCGAGTCGGCGACCAAGCCTCAGTATCTGATCGGTGAAATCTACCTGGAGGCCGCTCGCGTCGGCGGGATGCAGGAAGCCATGAGCGGCGCCCAGCAACTGGTCCAGCAGATGATCCAAGGCGCCCCCTTCATGGCCGTGGCGCGTCAGTTCTCGGCCGCCCCCTCGGCCGCCCGCGGCGGCGACGCCGGCTGGGTGGTCCAGGGCACGGTCCAGCCCGCCCTGCAGTCGGTCATGGAAACGCTGGAGCCGGGCCAGTTGTCGAACCCGATCCCGGTCGATGGCGGCGTCTACATCCTCTACATGCGCGACAAGCGCTCGGGCGCCTCGACCAGCATGGTCAAGATGAAGCAGGTCATGGTCGAACTGCCGGAAAACGCCGACGAGGCTCAGGTCGCCGCCGCAACCCAGCGCCTCGAAGCCCTGCGCGGCCAGCTGACGTGCGACAACATCCTGACCCGCGCGCGGTCCGAGCCGGGCCTGCTGGGCGCCGACCTGGGCGAGAGCGACGTCGCGGATTTGTTGCCGCAGTTCCAGCAGGTCGCCCGCTCGGCCGAAGTCGGTTCGATCAGCACGGCGGTCCGCACCCCGCTGGGCGTCCACCTGCTGGCCGTCTGCGACCGTCGCCTGGGCGGCCCTGACGCCCCCTCGGCGCAACAGGTCGAGGCCCGTCTGCAGAACCAGAACTACGCCATGCTGGGCCGCCGCTATCTGCGCGACCTGCGGGCCGACGCCCTCATCGAAATCAAGCAATGACGATGAACCGGCCGCTCATCGTCACGATGGGCGACCCTGCCGGGGTAGGGCCGGAAATCATCGGGCGCGCCTGGTCGGTGCTGGGCTCCGCGCCCGGCCCGCTGGCGCCGGTCGTGCCCTTCGTCGTCGTCGGCGACGCTGAGGTGCTGAAGGCGCAGGGCCAGCCGGTGGAAGCCGTCCTCAGCCCTGCCGACGCCGCCGGCGTCTTCGGCCGCGCCGTCCCCGTCCTGCACCATCCGGCGCCCGCGCCGGTGACGGCGGGCCAGCCTGAACCCGCCAACGCCGTCGCCGTGGCCGACTGGATTGAGCGCGGCGTCGATCTGGTGCTGTCGGGCGAAGGCTGCGGCTTGGTGACGGCGCCGATCGCCAAGGCGCCGATGTACGCCTCCGGCTTCCGCTTTCCGGGCCATACCGAGTTCATCGCCGAACTGACCGCCGACGTCCCCTTCAGCGGCACGCGCGGCCCGGTGATGATGCTGACGGCGAAAGACCTGCGCGCCTGCCTCGTCACCATCCATGTGCCGATCGATCAGTTGCCCGAACTGGTGACGGGCGAGCGCGTCGCCCGCGTCGCTCGCGTCGTCCACGAATCGATGAAGCGCGACTTCGGCATCGCCGCGCCGCGCCTGGCCATGGCCGCCCTCAACCCCCACGCGGGCGAAGGCGGCGCCATCGGCCTGCAGGAGGTGACGGTGCTGCGCCCCGCCGCCGAGGCCCTGCGCGCCGAGGGACTGAACATCACCGATCCCCTGCCCGCCGACACCCTGTTCCACGAGGAAGCACGGGCGCGCTACGACGCCGTGGTCTGCCTCTATCACGATCAGGCGCTGATCCCGGTGAAGACGCTGGACTTCTGGGGCGGGGTGAACGCCACCCTTGGCCTGCCCATCGTCCGCACCTCGCCCGACCACGGCACCGGCTTCGACATCGCCGGCAAGGGCGTCGCCCGCGCCGACAGCTTCATCGCCGCCGTCCGCCTGGCTTCCGAGATGGCGTCCGCCCGCGCCAACCGATAGCCTTCTCCCCTCGGGGGAGAAGGTGGGCGACGGAACCGCTCGGATGAGGGGGCGGCCGGCCATGTGGCAAACGCCGGACCGAACGAAGCGCGCCCGCCGACAACGGCGAGCCCTCACCCGCGCCGAGGAAATATTTTGGCGGATTGTCCGCGACCGCCGCTTCGATAACCTCAAGTTTCGTCGACAGACGCCTGTCTGCGGCGTGATCTGCGACTTCGCCTGCACGGAAATTCGACTCGTCGTAGAACTGGACGGCGGCGTCCATAAGCTTCATGAGGCGCAGGATGCCGAACGTGACGCCAGACTGGAGCAGGCGGGATTTATGGTGCTGAGATCGGGCAATGAGGCCTTCCTGTCCGACCCTAACGTCCTGTTGGGCGCGATCCGCCTTCGTGCGGCGCAGAGGCGGACCCAGCCCCCTCATCCGAGCGGCTCCGCCGCCCACCTTCTCCCCCGAGGGGAGAAGGAGAAGTGACCTTGCCCTCCCTGCGTGAAACGCTCGACGCCCACGGCCTGTCGGCCAAGAAGAGCTTCGGCCAGCACTTCCTGCTGGACCTCAACGTCACGCGGAAGATTGTCCGCTATGCCGGGCCGTTCGACGGCCGCGCCGTCATCGAGGTCGGTCCCGGCCCAGGCGGCCTGACCCGCGCCCTGCTGGAAAGCGATGCGGGCAAGGTGGTGCTGGTCGAGAAGGACCCGCGCTTCATCCCCCTGCTGTCCGAACTGGACGACGGCTCGGGCCACCTGACCATTGTCGAGGCCGACGCCCTGAAGGTGAGGGAAGCCGAACTGGTCGAGGGACCCGCGCATCTGGTCTCCAACCTGCCCTACAACGTCGGCACGCCGCTGTTGATCAAGTGGCTAACCGGGCCGTGGACGCCGTGCGCCCTGACCCTGATGTTCCAGAAGGAGGTCGCCGAGCGCGTGGTGGCCCAGCCGGGCGAGGACGCCTACGGCCGCCTGGCCGTCATCAGCCAGGCCGTGGCCGAGGCGCGCATCGTCATGCACCTGCCCGCCGCCGCCTTCACCCCGCCACCCAAGGTGGCGTCGGCCGTGGTTCATCTGATACCGTTGAGCGAGCGCCCCGCCCCCGACCGCCTGAAGCGGCTGGAACGGGTCACGGCGGCCGCATTCGGCCAGCGTCGCAAGATGCTGCGCTCCAGCCTGAAACAACTTGGCGGCGCCGCCCTGTGCGAGGCCGCTGGAATCGAACCCGACGCCCGCGCCGAGACCATCGACGTGGCGGGCTTCCTCAGATTGGCCGACGCTTTGACATGACAGTAGAAATCGAACCCTTCCGCGCCATCGCCATCAGCCGCATCGCTCACGCGATGAAGGCCGAAGGCCAGTCGGTCATCCATATGGAGTTCGGCCAGCCCTCGACCGGCGCCCCCAGCCGCGCCCTCGCCGAGGCGCACCGCGTGATCGACGCCGAGGCCGGCGGCTATTGGGAAAGCCCCCTGTTGCGCGCCCGCGTGGCCAAGCTGTACAAGGACCGCTACGGCGTCGTCATCGACCCCGAGCGCGTCATCATGACCGCCGGCGCCTCGCCCGCCCTGGTGGTGGCGCTGAACATGCGCTTCGCCCCCGGCGACCGCGTGGCCATCGCCCGGCCCGGCTATGTCGCCTATCGCAACACGATGAAGGCCCTGCACATCGTGCCGCAAGAGATCGACTGCGGCGCCGACGTGCGCTTCCAGCTGACGGCTCAGGCCCTGCGTGACCTCGACCCGGCGCCCCAGGGCGTCATCGTCGCCAGCCCGGCCAACCCGACCGGCACCGTCATCGCCGAGGACGAGCTGAAGGCCATCGTCGAGGTCTGCCGCGAGCGGAACATCAGCATCATCTCGGACGAGATCTATCACGGCATCACCTACGGCCACGACACGCCCTGCATGCTGCAGTTCGACGACAAGGCCATGATCGTCAACAGCTTCTCCAAATACTGGAGCATGGCGGGCTGGCGGCTGGGCTGGCTGATCCTGCCGGAAGAAGAGGTCCAGCAGGCCCGCGCGCGCATGGGCAACATGTTCCTGACGCCGCCGACGCTCAGCCAGTTCGCCGGGCTGGCCGCCATGGACTGCGAGGAAGAGCTGGAAGCCAACATCGACGTCTATCGCGCCAACCGCGAGCTGATGCTGAAGGCCCTGCCCGCCATGGGCCTGCGCTCGATCGCGCCGCCGGACGGCGCCTTCTACATCTATGCCGACATCGGCCACCTGACCAACGACAGCATGGCCTTCTGCGAGACCCTGGTGCGCGAGACGGGCGTGGCGACGGCGCCGGGCCTGGACTTCGACCCGGTCAACGGCAACCGCTTCATCCGCTTCAGCTTCGCCGTCTCGACGCCCGAGATCGAGGACGCCCTGGCCCGCCTGAAGCCCTTCTTCGCCGCCCGCACCGAGGCCGCGCAGGAACAGCGGAACGCCTAGAAGCGTTCGACAAGCCCCGAAACCTTCGGAGCTTTCATGTCGAAACCGCGCCTCGCCGTCTCCACCCTGCCCTTCGTCCTGGCCGCCCTCACGGCCTGCGGATCACCGACCGAGACGCCGAGGCCCGAACAGCCTCCGGTCGCCGAAACCACCGCCTCGCCCCTGACCCGCGAGGCGGTCGAGGCCGCCGTGTTCGAATCCGTCCCGGCCCCCGTCGAGGGTCAACCCGCACGGCCCGACGCGGCGACGGCGCGCGCTCAGATCCTGCTGGACCGCGCCAATTTTTCGCCCGGCGTGATCGATGGTCTGGGCGGCGACAACACGCGCCAGGCGATCGCCGCCTTCGAAAAGGCCGCCGGCTTGCCCCAGGACGGGGTGCTGGACGCCGAGGTCTTCCGCCGCCTGACCGCCGGCGACGACGGCCGGGTCCTGACCGACTACACGATCACCGCCGCCGATCTGGCGGGTCCCTTCATCGGCCAGCTTCCGGCCAATCTGACCGACATGGCCAGGCTCCAGACCGTCGGCTACGCCACGCCGCTGGAGATGCTGGCCGAGAAGTTCCACATGACCGAGGGCCTGCTGCAGGCGCTCAACCCCGGCGCCGACTTCGGCAAGGCGGGCCAGCCCCTCGTGGTGGCCGCCGTGGCCCAGACCGATCTGGCGGGCGACGTGGCCCATATCGTCGTGGACAAGGCCGAGCGTTCGGTGCGGGTCTATGATGCGGCGGACAGGCTGCTGGCCTTCTATCCCGCCACCATCGGCAGTTCGGCGCGCCCGGCGCCGTCGGGCGAGCTGAGCGTCGTCGGCGTCGCGCCCGAGCCCAACTACACCTACGACCCGGATCGGGTCAGCTATGACCGGGGCGACCGCAAGGTCATCGTGCCGCCGGGGCCGAACAATCCGGTCGGCTCGGTATGGATCGACCTGTCGCGCGACACCTACGGCATCCACGGCACGCCGGACCCGTCCAAGGTCGGCAAGACCTTTTCCAGCGGCTGCGTGCGCCTGACCAACTGGGACGCCGAACAACTGGCCTCCAAGGTCAAGCCCGGCGTGCGCGTGACCTTCCGCTAGGCGGCGTAAAGCTCCGCCGCCGTCCGACCGGGCGCGTCCAGTTGCGTCAGCGGCAGCGGCGGCGGGTCCAGCGTCACGCCTAGCGCCTGATACGTCGCCGCGCTGGAGAAGCCGTAGGGCTCGGCGTCCGCATTGCTGAAGGCGTAGTAGACGGCGCTGACCCGCGTCATCACCGCCGCCGCCAGGCACATGGGGCACGGGTGACCGCTGGCGTAGAGGACCGCGCCCGACAGGTCGACACCGCCCAGCGCCGGCCCAGCCTGACGCAGGGCCTCCATTTCCGCGTGGGAGCTGGGATCGTTCGTCGCCAGCATCCGGTTGACGCCGCTGGCGACCAGCGCCCCGTCCTTGACCAGCACCGCGCCGAACGGCCGACCGCCCGCCTTGACGTTCTCCAGCGCCAGATCGACGGCCTGGGCCAGCCAGCGGCGGTGTTCGTCCTCGTTCATCGGCGTCAGACCACTTCCTTCAGCAGGGCCTGCTTGTAACCTTCGACCCACAGATTGCGACGACGGCAGCTGCGCTCGGCGTGATAGATGTGGGCCAGCTCGGCGTACGACCGGTCGAAGTCCTCATTGACCAGCACATAGTCGAAGTCGTCGCAGTGCTCGATCTCGCCCTTGGCGTTGGCGACGCGGCGCTCGATCACGTCCTCTGCGTCCTGAGAGCGCGTCACCAGGCGACGGCGCAGTTCCTCAAGGCTGGGCGGCAGGATGAAGACCCGTACGGCGTCGCCGGGGCATTTGGCGGCCACGTCGCGGGCGCCTTGCCAGTCAATGTCGAACAGGACGTCGCGCCCTTCCGCCAGCGCCCGCTCGACCGGGGCGGCCGGGCTGCCGTAGCGGTTGCCGTGCACATCGGCCCATTCCAGAAAGGCGTCGGCGTCGATCAGGCGCTGGAATTCTTCTTGGCTGACGAAGTTGTAGTCGCGCCCGTCCACCTCGCCCGGACGGATGTCGCGGGTGGTCATGGAGACCGACAGCTCCAGCCCCTTGTGGTCGGCCATCAGGCGGCGGCACAGCGAGGTCTTTCCGGCCCCCGACGGACTGGCCACGATCAGCAGGACGCCACGGCGGGGGGTGCGGTTATTCGACATTCTGAACTTGTTCTCGAAGCTGCTCGATGACGGCCTTCAACTCCAGGCCGATTCCGGTGAGCGCGGTCGTAGCGGATTTCGAACAGAGGGTGTTCGCCTCACGCATGAATTCCTGCATCAGGAAGTCGAGTTTTCGACCGGCGGGGGGTTGCTGCAACAGTGCGCGGGCCGAGGCGACGTGGGCCGTCAGCCGATCCAGTTCCTCGCGCACATCGGCCTTGGTCGCCAGCGCGGCGGCCTCGAGGAAGACGCGCTCTTCCAGACCCGGCGCGTCGGGGGCCAGTTCGCTGATGCGGCGGGTGAAGCGCTCGCGGATGGCCTCAACCTGGGCCGACGCCTCCAGTTCGGCGCGCGCGACCAGGGCCTCGATGGTCCCGACAAAGTCGTGGATGACCGGCGTCAGTTGCTCGCCTTCGCGCAGGCGCGAGGCCTTCAGCGCATCCAGCGCCCGTTCGACCGTGGCGGCCATGGCGGCCTCAAGCGCAGCGCGAGCCTCGGCGTCCTCATCTTCCTCGGCGACCTCGATGACGCCGCGCAGGGCCAGCAGGCCGTCGGCCGAGGGCGGGGTCGCCCCCTCCTCCGCCAACTGGTTGGCCAGCCGCAGATAGGTCGCCAGCACCGTCTCATTGACGCGCGGCGCGGGCTCGGCTCCCTCGGCGCGCTTGGCTTGCAGGCCCAGCGTCACCTGCCCCCGGTTCAGCCGCGCCTGAGCCGCCGCCTTGGCCAGCCGCTCCAGATTGTCGAAGCCGTGCGGGCCGCGAAAGCGCGTCTCCAGCGAGCGCCCGTTGACCGAGCGCGCCTCGACCGTCCAGGTCCAGCCGTCCAGCGTCCCGTCGGCGCGGCCGAAGCCGGTCATGCCTGAAATCAAGTTGCTCATCGTCCGGCCTCCGTCGGCACGCGAATGACCTTGGCGCCCGGCGGGATGGCGAGGGGCGGCGCGGCCTCGTCCGTCATCGGCGCAGGCGAGGTTTCCGGCGCGCTCTCCCCCGCCGCCAGACCGGCCTTGCGGCGCTCGATCTCGCGCCAGCGCGCCACGTTCAGCAGATGCTCCTGATAGGTGCGGGCGAAGACGTGGCCGCCCGTGCCGTCGGCGACGAAGAAGACATATTCCGAACGCGGCGGGTTCAGCACGGCCTTCAGCGCCTCCTCGCCCGGATTGGCGATGGGCGTCGGCGGCAGGCCGTCGATCAGATAGGTGTTCCACGGCGTCGGTCGACGCAGCTCCGACAGCAGGATGCCCCGCCCCAGCGGCCGCCCCTTGGTCACGCCGTAGACGATGGTCGGGTCGCTCTCCAGCCGCATCCCCAGACGCAGGCGGTTGGTGAAGACGGCCGCCACCTCGGGCCGTTCGGAGGCGATGCCCGTCTCCTTCTCGACGATGGAGGCCAGGACGACCGCCTCTTCCGGCGTCGTGACCACCGTGGCGGGCGAGCGGGCGGCCCACAGCGTCTCCAGCTTGGTCTTTGCGGCGCGCTGCATCCGGGCGACGACGGCGGCGCGGGTCTCGCCGCGCGTAACCTCATAGGTCTCCGGCCACAGGCTGCCCTCGGGCGGAACCTCGACCTCGCCGGTCAGGACCGGCTGCTTCATCAGGATGTCGACCGCCTGGGCGCTGGACCAGCCCTCGGGCAGGGTCACGTAATGGCGCACCGCCTTGCCGTCGACCAGCAGGCCCACCACGGTCGCCAGAGAGGCGCCCGACGGCACCTCATACTCGCCCGCGCGGATCTTGCGGTCGGCGCCGGTCAGGCTGATCGCCGCGCGGAACAGGTCGGTGGAGCGGATCACCCCCGCCGATTTCAGATTGGCCGCGATGGCCGGAACGCCCGCCCCGGACGGCAGGGTGACGATGGTCGCCTCGCCTTCCGCCGCTCTCGGTCCCGGTCCCCAGTAGATGGCCCACAGCGCCACCAGCGCCGCGACGAGGAACAGTCCCAGCGTCCCGGCGGCGGTGATCAGGCCGACGCCGAGGCCGGAACGCCCCGCCCCGCCCCCGCCGCCCTTTTTCGGAACGCGCGACTTGGGAATGCGAACCTTGGGAGTGCGGCGGGACGGAGCCTTGGCCAAGTCAGTCGACCTTCTTGAAGATCACGGCCGCATTGGTGCCGCCGAAGCCGAAGCTGTTGGACATCGCCACGTCGATCTTCTTGGCCTTGCCCTTGTGCGGGATCAGGTCGATCGGCGTCTCCATCTCCGGGTCGTCCAGGTTGATGGTCGGCGGCGCCATCTGATCGCGGATGGCCAGGACCGAGAAGATGCTCTCGATCGCCCCGGCGGCGCCCAGCAGGTGACCCGTCATCGACTTGGTGGACGACACGGCCAGATCCTTGGCGTGATCGCCGACCAGACGTTCGACCGCTTTCAGTTCGATCCAGTCGGCCATGGTCGAGGTGCCGTGGGTGTTGACGTAGTCGAGGTCCGACGGCTGCATCCCGGCGCGCTTCAGCGCCGCCTTCATCGCCCGCAGGCCGCCGTCGCCGTCTTCCGAGGGAGCGGTGATGTGATAGGCGTCGCCGCTCATGCCGTAACCGACGACCTCGGCGTAGATCTTGGCCCCACGCGCCTTGGCGTGTTCGTACTCTTCCAGAACCATGACGCCCGCGCCCTCGCCCATGACGAAGCCCGCATGGCCGCGGTCATAGGGACGCGAGGCCTTCTCCGGCGTGTCGTTATAGGCGGTGCACAGGGCCTTGCAGGCCAGGAAGCCCGCGATGCCGATCGGCACGACCGAGCTTTCGGCGCCGCCCGCCACCATGACCTCGGCGTCGCCCAGGGCGATCATCCGGGCCGCGTCGCCGATGGCGTGGGCGCCGGTGGCGCAGGCCGTGACGACCGAGTGGTTCGGACCCTTCAGGCCGTGGCGGATCGAAATCTGGCCCGACGCCAGGTTGATCAGGGCCGAGGGGATGAAGAAGGGGCTGACCCGGCGGACGCCCTGTTCCTTCAGCACGATGGCGGTGTCGGCGATGGGGCCGAGGCCGCCGATGCCCGAACCGACCATGACGCCGGTGGCGCATTTGTCGTCTTCCGATTCCGGCTTCCAGTCAGCGTCGGCCAGCGCCTCGTCCGCCGCCGCGATGGCGTACAGGATGAAGTCATCGACGCGCTTGCGGTCCTTGGCCGACATCACCTGATCGGGATCGAAGACGCCGGGCTGACCGGCTTCGCCGCCGCCGCGTCCGTCAACGCTGGGCACCTCGCCCGCGATGGTGCAGCCATAGCCTTCGGTGTCGAAGGCGGTGATCGGACGGATGCCCGAGCGACCGTCCAGAATGCCCTTCCAGACATGCTCGACGCCCGTGCCCAGCGGAGTGACCAGGCCCAGGCCCGTGATGACGACGCGGCGCATGGTTCGCGCTCCTTCTTGGTCAGAATCGTAGCCAGAAACACTAATGGCCGCCGGACGGTCCCGCTAGGGTCCCGTCACGGCGGCCATCAGCTTGGTTAAGTGCGACGGATCGCAGCCGGATCAGGCGGCCAGCTTCTCGTCGATGAACTTCACCGCGTCGCCGACGGTCTGGATGTGCTCGGCGGCGTCATCCGGGATTTCGACGTCGAATTCTTCTTCGAAGGCCATGACCAGTTCGACGTTGTCGAGCGAGTCGGCGCCCAGGTCGTCGATGAAGGAAGCCTTCTCGGTGACCTTGTCCGGATCGGCGTCCAGGTGGTCGATCACGATCTTGCGGACGCGTTCGAGGGTGTCGGACATGAGTGTCTCTCTTGCCTGTTTGAAATCGCCGTGATGGCGGGTCTTGGGTTGCTTCGCCGTGTCACGGCTGCCTGCCGGGATCAAGCCTCAATGAGACTCACCCCCGAAAGACGTCCGTGCCCTTTAGCACAGGGTGCGGAAGTGGAAATAGTCTGTTGCGCGTCGTGATGACACTTCACGCTGCGATCAAATCATCGCCATGCCGCCGTTGACGTGCAGCGTCTGGCCGGTGACGTAGGCCGCTTCATCCGACGACAGATAGACGGCGGCCGAGGCGATTTCGTCGCCCGCGCCCAGACGTCCGGCCGGAATCTTCGACAGGATGGCCTCGCGCTGCTGGTCGTTCAGCACGTCGGTCATCGGCGAGGCGATGAAGCCCGGCGCGATGCAGTTGACCGTGATCCCCCGCGAGCCGACTTCCTGGGCCAGCGACTTGGAGAAGCCGATCATCCCGGCCTTGGAGGCGGAATAGTTGGTCTGACCGGGGTTGCCGGTGACGCCGACCACCGAGGTGATGCCGATGATGCGGCCCGAACGGCGCTTCATCATCCCCTTCACCACCGCGCGGGTCAGGCGGAAATAGGACTCCAGGTTGATCTGGATGACGGACTGGAAGTCCTCGTCCTTCATCCGCATCAGCAGGCCGTCCTTGGTGATGCCGGCGTTGGCGACCAGGATGTCCAGCGGCGCGCCCGCCGCCGTCTCGGCTGCGTTCACCAGATTATCGACCGATTCCGGGTCCGAAAGGTTCGCCGTGGCGAAGTGGGCGCGCTCGCCCAACTCCTTGGCCAGATCGGCCAGCACGGCTTCGCGCGTGCCGGACAGGACGACAGTCGCGCCTTGCGCGTGCAGGGCGCGGGCGATGGCTCCGCCGATGCCGCCGGTCGCGCCGGTCACGAGGGCGGTCTTTCCCGAAAGATTGAACATTGAAATCTCCTCTTCCTTCTCCCCTTGCGGGAGAAGGTGGCCCGTCAGGGCCGGATGAGGGGTCTTGCCGACCCCTGCCGTGTTTTCAACTTTGAGAGGCTCTGTCGGACTCGTCCGTGAGACCCCTCATCCGTCTGGCTGCGCCAGCCACCTTCTCCCGCAAGGGGAGAAGGATCAAAGGGTTTTCGCGAACGCTTCCAGCTCTTCAGCCGTGTTCAGCGCCAGGGCCTCGGCGTCGGGGGCGATGCGCTTGGCCATGCCGGTCAGCACCTTGCCCGAGCCGACCTCGACGAAGCCGGTCACGCCGCCTTCAGAGGCCATCCACTCCATGCTCTCGCGCCAGCGCACGCGGCCCGTCACCTGCTCGACCAGCAGGCGGCGGATGACCTCGGCGTCGGTTTCCGGCCGGGCGGTGACGTTGGCGACCACCGGCACGACGGGCGCGACGATCTTGGCGTCCGCCAGAGCAGCGGCCATCTCATCGGCGGCCGGTTGCATCAGCGGGCAGTGGAACGGCGCCGAGACGTTCAGCGGAATGGCCCGCGCGCCCAGCTCCTTGGCCTTTTCGATGGCCAGGTCCACAGCGGCCTTGTCGCCCGAGATGACGACGTTGCCCTTGTTGTTGTCGTTGGCGACGACGCAGACGCCAGCCGCCGAACCGGCCTTGGCGGCTTCCTCAGCCAGCGCAAGATCGGTCTTGGGGCCGATCAGCGAGGCCATCGCGCCCTTGCCCACCGGCACGGCGCGCTGCATGGCCTGACCGCGCAGCTTCAGCAGGCGGGCGGTGTCCGACAGGCTAATCGCGCCCGC
This sequence comes from Brevundimonas sp. SS2672, assembly GCF_059579685.1. NCBI lineage: Bacteria > Pseudomonadati > Pseudomonadota > Alphaproteobacteria > Caulobacterales > Caulobacteraceae > Brevundimonas > Brevundimonas sp. SS2672. Next base: position 1,797,534 of record NZ_CM184201.1, read on the forward strand.
CGCGGCCAGAGCCGAATATTCGCCCAGCGAGTGACCGGCGACGAAGGCCGCCCGCGCCACGTCGACGCCGAACTCGACCTTCAGCACCCGCGCCGTGGCGACGGACACGGCCATCAGGGCCGGCTGAGCGTTCTCGGTCAGGGTCAACTGATCCTCGGGCCCTTCACGCATCAGCTCGAACAGCTTCTGGTTCAGGGCGTCGTCCACCTCGGCGAAGACTTCGCGCGCGCTGGCGAAGGCCTCCGACAGGGCTACGCCCATGCCCACCGACTGGCTGCCCTGACCGGGAAAGAGAAGCGCGAGGCTCATCCGGGATCGTCCGTCATCCGTTGAATCAAGCCGCGAGGGGTAGGCGAATCCCTCCCCTACGGCAAGAAGGACGCCGCAGCTTTACCCCTCCTCCGCTCATCCCCGCGGAAGCGGGGACCCAGTGAGAGCGCCAGTCCAAAGCCCGTCCTGTCAGCCGCAGAGCTTTGAAGCCAGAGCACTGGATTCCGGCGTCCGCCGGGATGAGCGGAATTTGATGGCTTTGCCCTCAGTCCTTGATTTCCGCCGTGCAGGGGCGGTCGTCCGGCCCGGCCGCGCCGTCGCAACGACGCAGGGCCAGCAGGGTGTCCTGCGTCTCGATCAGCCGCTTTGTCCCATCGGCCTGCCGCTCCAGCGTGAAGGCGTCATACAGTCCGCCCGTCGCCGTGAAGGCGCGGAACGACAGGCGGTCCGCCTCGACGTCGATCAGCTGATACAGCTCCGTGTTCTCGGCCGCGCGCACCGGCTGCGTGTCCGCCCGGTCGTTCAGCCCGTACATCTTCGAGCCGGTGACGGAGACGACATAAACCGGCCCCTGCGGACGGCCCGCTGCGCTGTCGGCGCGCGAGGCTTCGGCCCCCGCAGGATTGGAAACGCGGCCGTAGCAATGATCGTGCCCCTGCAGCACCAGATCGATGTTGCGAGCGTCGAAGATCGGCTTCCAGGCGGCCTTCAGCTCTTCGGTGTCCTCGGGCCGGGCGCAGGTGTAGATCGGCTGGTGGAACAGGGCGACGTTCCAGCGCGCCGGGCTTTCGGCCAGCACACGGTCCAGCCAGCGCGTCTGGCTCCCCCAGCGCCCAGGTCGATCGCCGCCGTGCCGTCCAGCACGATGAAGCGCACGCCCTGATAGTCGACGTAATAGCTGGTCGCCTCGGCCCCCTCTGCCCCGTTGTCCGGCAGGGCGAACTGCAGCGGCCAGTGCGGCCCCAGAAGGCGCGATTCCTCGCCGTTCGGCAGAATGTGGTCGACGTATTCGTGATTGCCGCTGGCGGGCAGTTGCGGCGTCATGGCGAAGGCGCGGCCGCCGGCCTCGGTCCATTCGCCCCATTCGTCGTCGTGAACCTTGACCTCGCGCTGGGCCACCAGATCGCCCGCATGGACGACCAGGGCCGCCGGTCCCGCCTCCTTGAAGGCCGAGCGGATCACGCGCGACGCGACCTCGAGAATGTCGTTCTGGGTGTCCCCCAGATAGATGAAGCGGAACGGCGCGAACTCCGCCTTGGCCGTGCGGAACGGCAGCCATTCGCTCCAGCCGTCGGCGGCGCGCACGCGATAGACATAGCGCGTGTCCGGCTTCAGCCCGTCAAAGCGCGCCTGATGATAGAGGGCGCGGCCGTTCTCGTTCTCGATCGGCGCCGTGGTCCCGGCCACGGTCCGGGCGGCGAAGCCCAGCAGGGGGCCGTCGATCTCCTCGGCGATCTGGGCCTCGGCGGCGCTCTGGCGCGTGTCGGTGCGCCAGGCCACGGCGGCGCCGCGCGCAGCGTCAGCGGCCGGGCTCAGCACGATGCGGTCGGCCCAGCCCTTGGCCGCCCAGCGGCCGTTCGGCGCGTGCAGCGGCGGCGGCAGCGGATCGGGGTCCGGCGGCGCGACGACCTGCGCCATGGAGGGCGCGGCGGCCAGCAGAATAGACGCGGCCAAACAGGCGACGGACAGCTTCATGACGATGTTTCCCCGAACCGATATGGTCGAGGGCGAGGCCTAACGGCCCAATGCGACGGTTCGCCGGGGCTTTTGTGAAACTCCTGCGAGGAATAGGCCGCCTACGACGGGATCAGGCCCAGCAGCTCCTTGCCCGCCAGCACGGCGAACAGCAGGGCCGCCGCCCCCAGCATCAGGTTGGAAACCCAGCCGCTGCGCCATTTCTGCGGCGTTCGGGCGCTGTTCAGCAACCACAGAAGCGTCCCCGCCAGGAAGGGCATGAACAGGCTGCCCAACACCCCATATGCGACAATCAGCCCGAACGGCCGATCCATGAACAGCAGCAGCATCGGCGGGAAGGTCAGCCACAGGGCGTAGGCGCGGAACGCCCGGCTCTTGTCGCCGCGCGCCTTAGGGTCGTCGGACCGGCCGCGCACATGGGCGGTGAAGTCGGCGAACATCAGGCTGACGCCCTGCCACACGCCCAGCAGGCTTGAGAAGCTGGTGGCCCAGAAGCCGACCAGGAACAGGATGGAGATCGGCCGCCCGAACCGCTCGCGCAGCACCTGGTCCAGATCCAGCAGCCCGCGGTCCCCGCCCTGCAGGGCGATGCCCGCACTATAGAGCAGTTCGGCCCCGACGATCAGCATGGCGACGACGAAGACCCCGGTGACGATATAGGCGACTCGATTGTCCAGCCGCATCACCGCCATCCAGCCCGGCCCCTTCCAGCCCTTGGCGTTCAGCCAATAGCCATAGGCCGCCATGGTGATGGTGCCCCCCACCCCGCCGATCAGGCCCAGGGTGTAGAAGGCCGCCCCCTCCGGCAGGCTCGGCCACAGGCCGGTCAGCAGTTCCGGCAGGTTCGGGGTGACGATCACGGCCAGGCCGACGACGGTGACAAACATCACCCCGACGCAGGCCGTCATCACCTTCTCGAACAGGCCGTAACCGCCGAACCAGACGAAGATCAGCCCGGCGACGCCGCTCAGCATTCCCCAGGCCTTCAGGTCCAGCACGGGGAACAGCGCCGCCAGCGGCAGGGCCGTCGAGGTCATGGCCGCCGCGCCATAGACGAAGCCCCAGACCACCACATAGACGCCGAAATAGAGCCCGGCCCAGTTCAGCCGACCGTCCAGCCATCCGCCTCCCAGACTTGACCAGCCCTCGAACATCGTCCGCTCGCTGGACAGGGTCCACCGCCCCACGGCCTCGGCCAGGGCGATCTTCAGCACGGTCCCGATCACGGCGGCCCACAGCAGGGCGTAGCCGAAGCGCGATCCGGCGATCAGGGTGGCGACCAGATCCCCGGCGCCCACGCCGGTCGCGGCCACCACGATGCCCGGCCCGATCAGCGACCAGCGGTTCCTCGGCGTCGGCGTTTGCGTCATCCTGAGCGCTCCGGCTGCTTGATGCGCACCGTGCCGCGCTTCGCCGCCTCTGCCAATCGCGGGCGCAAAGGCCGCCGCGCCTTGCCCTGCCGGGGTTTTTCCCGTATAGGCGCGCCCTTTCCAGGGCTTCGGTCCTGCTGCGGAACGTCAAAGGGCCGGGAAACTCCCGTCCGCCGCGTCAGGAGCCATCGTGGACGAACTACCCGGTTCGCCCGCGCCGATGTCCGCCAAGGGAGAATGCCGCATGGCTCTTTACGAGCACACGGTCATGACGCGCCAGGATATCTCGGCGCAACAGGCCGAAGCGCTGAACGACACCATCAAGGCTCTGATCGAAGAAAACGGCGGCTCCGTCGCCAAGATCGAGTACTGGGGTCTGCGCAACCTGACCTACCGGGTCAAGAAGAACCGCAAGGCTCACTATTCGCTGATGGCCGTTGATTGCCCGCCGGCCGCCATGGCCGAAGTCGAGCGTCAGCTGTCGATCAACGAAGACGTGCTGCGTTGGCTGACCATCCGCGTCGAGGAACTCGACCTGGAGCTGTCGCCCCTGCTGGCCCGCCGCGAACGCGAGCGTGACCGCAGCGGCCCGCGCGGCGACGACGCCGCGGCTTCGGAATAAGGAACCGGATCATGACCGATACGACTGCCCCCATCCCGGGCGCTCCGGCCGGCTCCGGCCCGGCCCGTCGCCCCTTCTATCGTCGCCGCAAGGTTTGCCCGTTCTCGGGCGCCAACGCGCCGAAGATCGACTACAAGGACGTGAAGCTGCTGCAGCGTTACGTCTCCGAACGCGGCAAGATCGTGCCTTCGCGCATCACCGCCGTTTCCGCCAAGAAGCAACGCGAACTGGCCAAGGCCATCAAGCGCGCCCGCTACCTGGCCCTGCTGCCGTACGTGGTGAAGTAAGATGAAGGTCGTTCTGCTGGAACGCGTCGAGAACCTCGGCGCCATCGGCGACGTCGTCACTGTCAAGGACGGTTTCGCCCGTAACTTCCTTCTGCCGCGCGACAAGGCTCGTCGCGCCACGGAAGCCAACCTGAAGGCCTTCGAAATCGAGCGCGCCGCCATCGAGGCCCGCAACGAGAAGAACAAGGCCGAGTCGCAGAAGATCGCCGACAAGATCGACGGTCAGAGCTACGTCATGATCCGTCAGGCCGGCGAAACCGGCCAGCTGTACGGTTCGGTCGCCGGTCGCGACGTCGCTGAGGCCGTCCGCGCCGAAGGCGGCAAGGTCGAGCGCTCGCAGGTCGTCCTGAACACGGCGATCAAGACGCTGGGCGTCCACGAGGTGCTGGTCCGCCTGCACCCCGAGGTCTCGGCCACGGTCAAGATCAACATCGCCCGTTCGGCCGACGAAGCCGAGCGTCAGGCGAAGGGCGAGGACGTGATCCGCAGCCAGTTCGACGACGAGCGTCAAGCTGCTGATCAGGCCGCTCAGGAGCTGCTGGAAGGCGGCGCCGGCCAACAGGAAGGCTTCGGCGACGAAGCCTGATCCTGTCGCTTCGGCGAGATGATCGAGGGGCGCTTCCGCAAGGAAGCGCCCTTTTCTTTTCCGCCTTCACGCCCGCCGTTTAGTTTTTCTCACGCTAACCACACATAATCTCGATAGCCGTCGCCGCTTTCGCACCGCAATATCGCCATCGCCCGTCGCCCTTGACGGGCCAGGAGATGACGATGCGCCCCGGCCTTTACGCCCGACTGCATCGCCCGGTGATCCGACCGGCGCGATGTCCGTGCCCGCGACCCTGAGACCGCCCTCCCTGACCGGTCCGCCGCCGGTCTGCGGTTTGCGTTCGCCTTAAGAATTCCGCTTCCCGACGCGCCCGACGCCCGCCCTCACGCGGCGGCGATCCCTGACGCGCGTCCAATCAGAAAAGACGACCTCTCGAGATGACCTCCCGCTTCCCCCGCCGCCCCGCCCTTCTGGCCGCCGTATCCGGCGCCGCCCTGCTGATCGCGGGCGCCGCCGGCGCCCAGACGATCCCTGACGACGCCACCTCGGTCGACGACATCGTGGTGACGGGCACCCGCGCCCCGGCCCGCTCGCGCCTGGACACCCTGGCCCCCGTCGACGTGGTGACGGCCGAAACCCTGCAGAACCGCGGCACGACCGAGTTCGCCGCCGCCCTGGCCCAGACCGTGCCGTCGCTGACCTTCCAGCGCCCCTCGGCCAACGACGGGACAGACTCGATACGCCCCGCCACCCTGCGCGGCCTGTCGCCGGACCAGACCCTGGTGCTGGTCAACGGCACGCGCCGCCACGCCTCGGCCCTGGTCAACGTCAACGGCACGGTCGGGCGCGGCTCCGCCGCCGTCGACCTGAACGCCATCCCCAGCGGCGCCCTGGATCGAGTGGAGGTGCTGCGCGACGGCGCCTCGGCGCAATACGGCTCGGACGCCATCGCCGGGGTCGTCAACCTGCGCCTCAAGGAGGCCCGTGAGGGCGGCGGCGCCAGCGTCACCTACGGCCAGTACTTCACCAATGTGGAGACCGCGCGCGGCAAGCGGGACGAGGAGGACGGCCGCGCCGTCACCGTCTCGGCCTGGCAGGGCTTCGGACTGGGCCCGGACGGCTTCCTGACCCTGTCGGCGGAATATTCCGACCGCGATCCCACCAGCCGTTCGGACTATGATCCGCGCCCCGCCGCCAACGGCGCGATCACCGGCCGCTTCGGCGACCCCAAGGTCGAACAGTGGAGCGTCTTCGCCAATGCGGGCAAGCCGCTGAACGCCGACTGGGAGGCCTATGGCTGGGCCGGCTATCAGGAGCGTGACAGCTCCTCGGCCGCCTTCCCGCGCCTCTCTGACAACCCCAACAATGTGCCGTCCATCTATCCGAACGGCTTCCTGCCCAAGATCGCCATCAACTCCCAGGACCTGTCCGCCGCCGGCGGCGTGCGCGGGACGCTGGCCGGATGGGACGCCGACTTCAGCCTGGTCTACGGCCGCAACGCCCTGGACTTCCGCACCGAGGATTCGCTGAACGCCACCTACGGCGCCGACTCCCCGACCAGCTTCGATTCCGGCGGACTGACCTATGACCAACTCGTCTTCGGCGCCGACTTTACGCGCCAGTTCGAGGTCGGCCTGGACGGCGGTCCGCTGAACTTCGCCTGGGGCCTGGAGGCCCGCAAGGAGACCTACAAGATCGACGCCGGTCAGCCGGAATCGTGGAACCGCGGCCCGCTGGGGACGAACACAGCCCTGGCCGGCGGCGCCCAGGGATTCCCCGGCTTCCAGCCCTCGAACGAGGTGGATGAAGACCGCGACGCCGTCGCTCTGTACGCCGACGTCGAAATCCCGCTGACCGAGAAACTGACGGTCGAGGGCGCGCTGCGCGTCGAAGACTATTCCGACTTCGGCGACGCCCAGACGGGCAAGTTCGCCGCCCGCTACGACTTCAGCCCGAACTTCGCCCTGCGCGGTTCGGTGTCGACCGGCTTCCGCGCCCCGTCGCTGCAGCAGAGCTTCTTCACCTCGACCTCCTCGGTCGTCCAGGACGGCGGCTTCGTCGAAACCGGCACCTTCCCCGCCACCAGCGAGGTCGCCTCGGTCCTGGGCGCCCGCCCGCTGAAGGCCGAAACCTCGACCAACTACACGCTGGGCGCCGTGGTCCGCCTGGGGAATTTCGACCTGACGATCGACGCCTATCGCATCGAGATCGAGAACCAGATCGTCCTGTCGGAGCTGATCAACCGCAGCTTCTCGCCCCAGGTCGCCGGCCTGCTGGACCCGCTGGGGGTCCAGGCCGCGCGCTTCTTCCTCAACGGCGTGACGACCGAGACCGAAGGCGTCGACATCGTCGGCCGCTATCGCCTGCGGACCGAGACGGCCGGCGACTGGGACTTCACCGTCGCCGCCAACGTCAATGACGTCAGCGTGACGAAATTCCCGACCTCGACCTCGGTGCTGAACCCGGCGCCGACCCTGTTCTCCCGCCAGCGCATCCTGACCATCGAGGAGGGCACGCCTGACACCAAGGTCTCCGCCTCCGCCGACTGGAGCCTGGGCCGCTGGGGCGCGACGGCGCGAGCGACCTATTACGCCAGCGTGCTGCAACCCGGTTCGGTCCCCGCCAACGACTATTCGACCGGCGACAAGACCACCATCGACCTGGAAGGCCGCTTCCAGATCACCGACCGGGTCGGCCTGGCGATCGGCGTCGACAACGTCTTCGACGAATACCCCGACTTCGTGCCCGCCAACCTGAACAACAACGGCGTGCTGGGCTTCCCCTACTACTCGCCGTTCGGGTTCAACGGCCGCTACGGCTACGCCCGACTGAACGTGAGGTGGTGACAGCGGCGTCAGACCCGGCGTGAAAGGAGCTCCTCCCCCTCCTCCTCGCGTCGGGGTCTGCTGCTCGGGGCGGCGTGGCGGCTGCGGCGGCGACCGCCGCGGCCGCCACGCTGACGACCTGACGGCGTTCAGCGAGCATTCATCCACGATGCGGCCAAGCTGGCTCTGTCGTTCGGAGAGTTCGCATGAACAAGCCCACGCTCATCCTCGCGCTTGCCGCCAGCCTGCTGGCGTCAAGCGCGAGCGCCATGACGGTTCAGGAGTTCCTGACCACGGCCGACGGCATACCTCGCAATCCGACCGCCCTTTTGCGCTCGGACACGCGCCGGCTGATGAACGAGATGAAGGCGGCGTTCAAGACAATCCGAGACGAGCAAGCGGCCGCCCGCGCCGCCGGTCGTCGCCCGGCCACCTGCGTGCCGGACAAGGTCAGCGTGAACACCGGCGAGATTCTGGGCCGCTTCAGCAGCATCCCGCCCCAGCGGCGCGGCATCTCCGTGACCCAGGCGGTGCGCGAATGGATGGCCGAGGCGCATCCGTGTCCCGCATGAACCTGAACCGCCAGACCTTGCGAAGCCGGCTTCACGAGAGCATCTAGTCCCCCATGTCGCGTTCCGTTCATGCTCTTTTCGCCGCGCCGCTGGGCGCCCTGACGCTGCTCGCCTCGGCGCCGCTGGCCCAGGCCCAGTCGGCCGAGATGACCGTCCAGCAGTTCCTGACGATCGGCCAGAACATCCCGCGCAACCGCGCCGTGGCCATGATGCGCCCTGACACGCGCCGTCTGATCCGCGAAGTCACGGGCGCCGTCAGCACGGTCAAGGCCGAGCAGGCCTCGGCCGTCTCCGCCGGCCGCACCCCGGCGCACTGCATTCCCGCCTCCGGCACCGGCATCACGCCCGAGACCCTGGTGGCGCGCTTCGAGACCATGCCCGAGGCGCGACGCCGCATCACCGTGACCCAGGCTGTGCGCGACTGGATGGTCGAGCGCTATCCCTGCCGCGGCTGAGGCGGGCCTCCCCAGAGAATCCACAGGCCCAACGGCCACTTGTCCACCCCTATGAGCGTCCGCCCCTGACGCAGCGCGCGCGGATGTTTCACCATGGCCACGATGAACGCCGCCTTCGCTCCGATGCCCTTTGACGCCAACGACGCCGTGCAGGTGTCGTCCATGCCCCACAATCTGGAGGCGGAGCAGGCCCTTCTGGGCTCGCTGATGTTCGACAACGCCGTGTTCGAGCGCCTGTCGGACCGACTGCGCGGCAGCCATTTCTACGAACCCTTCCACCAGCGCCTGTTCGATGCGGTCGAGGACCACATCCGCCAGGGCCTGCTGGCCGAGCCGACCATCCTGATGGAGCGGTTCAAGCAGGATCCGGCGTTTCAGGAGTTCGGCGGTCTGCGTTACCTCGCCGATCTGGTGGACCGGGCGCCGCCCGCCGCCAACGCCCCCGACTACGCCCGCGTCGTCTATGACCTGGCCCTGCGCCGCGACCTGATCCGCATCGGCGGCGAGATCATCAAGGAGGCGCCCAACCCCGAGACGCCCGCCGACGAACAGATCGAACAGGCCGAGCAGACGCTCTATTCCCTGGCCGAGACGGGAAAGCCGTCGTCGGGCTTCGTCAGCTTCTCCCACGCCCTGTCCGGCGCGGTCGAGATGGCGGGCGAGGCCTATCAGCGCGAGGGCAAGCTGGCCGGTCTGGCCACCCGTCTGGACGACCTGGACCAGAAGCTGGGCGGCCTGCACCCCTCCGACCTTCTGATCCTCGCGGGCCGTCCCTCGATGGGCAAGACAGCGCTGGCGACCAACATCGCCTTCAACGTCGCGCGCAACTACCGCTGGGAGCCGACGCCGGACGGCGGACGCAAGACCGTCGACGGCGGCGTCGTCGCCTTCTACTCGCTGGAAATGAGCGCCGAACAGCTGGCCATGCGTATCCTGGCCGATGCGTCGGGCGTGTCCTCGGACAAGCTGCGCAAGGGCGAAATCGACGCCTCGGACTTCGGCAAGATCCGCGACGCAGCCATCGAGATCGGCGAAAGCCCCCTCTACATCGACGCCACCGGCGGCCTATCCATCTCCAAGCTGGCGGCGCGCGCACGAAGGCTGAAGCGGATGGAGCACGGCCTCGACCTGATCGTGGTCGACTACCTGCAGCTCGTGACGACCGGCGAGAACAGCCAGAAGAACCGGGTGCAGGAGGTCTCCGAGATCACCGGCGGCCTAAAGGCCCTGGCCAAGGAACTGAACGTCCCCATCATCGCCCTGTCGCAGCTGTCGCGTCAGGTCGAGCAGCGCGATGACAAGCGGCCGCAACTGTCCGACCTGCGGGAATCCGGCTCGATCGAGCAGGACGCCGACTGCGTCATGTTCGTCTATCGCGAAAGCTACTACCTCGGCCGCGCCGAGCCGCGCGAAGGCACCGAAGAACACCTGAAGTGGCAGGAAGACATGGACCGCCTGCAGCACCAGGCCGAAGTGGTCATCGGCAAGCAGCGTCACGGCCCCATCGGCATCGTCAAGCTGGCGTTCGATTCCAACACCACCCGCTTCGGCAACCTGGCCCACGACGGCCGCTACGGCGGCGCCTATGCGGATATTCCGGAGTAAATTTCTACTCTGATCTCACCTTCGACACCGCCTTTCATTGCTTATATTTAATCTGAGTTTCAAATAATTAAGCAACGCGACGAAAGAGGCTGGGCAAGGTAGCCGCCAACCTTCAATGGAGGAATGGCCATGTCTCGCACCACTTTCCTTTCATCGGCATCGATCATCATCGCCTGCTTGTGCGCCGCGCCGGCGGTCGCTCAGATTTTCGAGGGCGACGCCGTCCTGCTGAGCCAGCGGCCGGCCGAGGTCCGACCCGCCCTGATGGTCATGGGCTCTGGTCACCTGGCCAACAACAACCGTGACGTCGTCAACATCCAGCACCGTGACATTCTGGGGCCGGATCGTCAGGCGCAGATCGAAGAGGTCGTGGCCGCCCTTGCCGCGTGGCGTCCCACTCGGATCGCCGTAGAGGTCAAGAGCGGCGATCAGGCCGAGCTGGATCAACGCTACGCAGACTATCGCGCCGGCCGTCTCGAGCTGACCGCCAATGAGATCGACCAATTCGGCCTGCGCCTCGCCGCGCGCCTCGGCCACGATCGCCTGTACGCCGTGGATTGGAACGACATGCCGCCCGGCGAGATCGCCGACTATGACTGGAACAGCCAACCGTACGAGGGCGACAATCTCGCCCGCTTTCGGGCCCTGCGTTCGCCTGACCGCGCGCGCGACGCCCAGCAGATGGTTGATGGCATGGCGATCGGCGACTGGCTGGCCGCCATCAATACGCCCGACTATCTCTTGCGCCAGCACCGCGTCTATCACGACTACGCCCTGCTGGGGCTGGAGGGCGCCAACTGGGTCGGCGCCTGGCACGGCCGCAACCTGAAAATCTTCGCCAACATCACCCGCCTGGCCGCCAGCCCGGACGAACGGGTGCTGGTGATCTATGGCAGCGGCCACGCCTTCCTCCTGAATCGCTTTGCTTCGGAGAGCGGAGCCTTTGCAGTTCAAGACGCCAGCGATTGGCTGAGCCAGGAGAATCCCGGCCCGCATTGACGGCTGAGGACTGTCGGGACGAACAAACTTGCGGCATAGAACGGAGCATGTCCTCCCCGCCCGCCACCCTTGCCGTCGACTTGGGCGCTCTCGCCCGAAATTATCATACGCTCGAGACCCTGACCGGCCGTCCGGTCAATCCGGTCGTGAAGGCTGACGGCTACGGCCTCGGCGCCGCCGCCGTGACCAAGCGTCTGATGGCCGAGGGCGCGCGCACCTTCTTCGTCGCCCGCGCGGCCGAGGGCGTGCGTCTGCGCGAGGCGATCGGGTCCGAGGCGGTCATCTATATTCTGGACGGGTGCCACGGCGACGGCGCCGCCATGCTCAAGGCCTCGAACCTGCGGCCCGTCATCAACCACCCGACCCAGCTTCAGACCTGGCAGGCGGCGGGCGGCGGCGCCTGCGGACTGCAGATCGACACCGGCATGAACCGGCTGGGCTTCCGCGTCGAGGACGCGCCCGAACCGTTCGAGGGCCTCGAACTGGTGATGACTCACCTGGCCTGCGCCGACGAACCGTCCAACCCGCTGAACCGCGCCCAGCGCGACGCCTATGCGGCGGCGGTCCAACGCTATCCGGGCGTGACGCGCTCCTTCGCCAACTCGGGTGGCTGCTTCCTGGGGCCGGACTTCGCCTTCGACGTGGTGCGGCCGGGCATCTGCCTGTACGGCGGCGGGCCGGAAGGCCGTCCGCACGAGAAGATCGCGCCTGTCGCCAGCCTGATCGCCCAGGCGGTGCAGGTGCGCGACGTGCCCGCAGGCGAAACCGTCGGCTATTCGCAGGGCTACAAGGCAGAGCGGCCGATGCGCGTGGCGACCGTTGGCGCGGGCTACGCCGACGGCGTGCTGCGCTCCTACAGCCCCAAGGGACAGGTCTTCATCGCGGGCGAGATGCGGCCGATCATCGGCCGGGTGTCGATGGACGTGCTGGCGGTCGATGTGACCGGCCTGGACGTCAAGGCGGGCGATCCGGTGGAGATCTTCGGCGCCAACCGCCTGATCGACGACGCGGCGGCGGCGGCGGGCACCATCAGCTATGAGTTGCTGACCTCGATCACGCCGCGCGTGCCGCGCGTCTACAATGGCTGAAAGACAAAGGGCTGAGGCGCTCGGCCTCAGCCCTTCTCTTTGAGACTTAGCTCAGGGCGAACGCCGCCGCGCCTGCGCCGACGATAACGAAGCTGGCGATCACCGCGCCGACGATGGCGAAGACGATGGCGTTCAGGATGATGGCCGCGACCACCACGACGATGGTGTAGCCCAGCGCCTTGGCGGCGGCGGTCTTCATCAGCGTCGGCAGGCCCAGATACATCAGATAGAAGCCATAGAGGCCGATCAGCCCGGCCAGCCAACCCAGCGTCGGAATAATGTTCAGCACGCCCGCGACCCACATCGGGGTCATGGAATAGACGGCGACCTGCATCGCCTTCACCGGGTTCTTGGTCCCGCCGAAGGTCGGCGCCAGTGCGTCGATGATCAGGCCCAGCACATAGACGCTGACCAGGCTCAGCACATAGCTGAGCGCCCCGCCCAGCAGCGGCCCGATCAGGCCGCGATGACCGAAGGCGATCTGGCCCACAATGGTCGCCACCGCCGGAATGGCCGCTAGAACGACGGCATAGCTGGTGAACAGCCCCTTGATGCTGGCGCTTTCGGCGTCGATCACCGGCCATTCAAACTTCGGCCGGGTCAGGATGTATTTGACCCGCGAGACGAGCGAGGGGTCGACGGCGGGGGGATTTTCCAGGGTCATTCGTTAGCCTTCTGGGCGATTGAGTCGGATCACGGCCTTATCATGTCAGAATGACGGCTGTGTGGATGCTGACGCAACCCCGCAGTCTCCCTATGACAATTTCGGACGCACCTCATTTCATCCCGCCTGCCCTCGCCCGTCTGATCTGCTAGGTCTGGACCATGGCGCGCGACTCTCTTCTCTTCGTCTGCAAATCCTGCGGAGCGGTTCATTCCAAATGGGCCGGGCAGTGTTCGGCCTGCGGCGAGTGGAACGCCCTGGTCGAGGAATCCAAGGCCGCCCCGCCGGGCGCCATGAAGCCCGCCTCGACCGCGCGCGGGCGCGGGGTCCAGTTCGAGACGCTGCAGTCCGACACGCCTGAACCGCCGCGGATCGTCACCGGCGTGACCGAGTTCGACCGCGTCTGCGGCGGCGGCGTGGTGCCCGGCTCGGCCATCCTGCTGGGCGGCGACCCCGGCGTCGGCAAGTCGACCCTGCTGCTGGAGGTCACGGCCAAGGCGGCCCGCAACGGCGCCAAGGTCGCCTATATCTCGGGCGAAGAGGCGATCGAGCAGATCCGCGCCCGCGCCAAACGCATGGGCGTGGCCGACGCCGACGTGTCGCTGGCCTCCGCCACCGCCCTGCGCGACATCCTGACGACGCTGAAGCGCGACCCGTTCGACATCGTCATCATCGACTCCATCCAGACGCTGTGGAGCGACGCACACGACGCCGGCCCCGGCTCCATCACTCAGGTGCGCGCCTGCGCCGCCGAACTGGTGCGGCTGGCCAAGAACGGCGGCCCGGCCATCGTCCTGGTCGGCCACGTCACCAAGGACGGCCAGATCGCCGGGCCGCGCGTGGTCGAGCATATGGTCGACGCCGTCCTCAGCTTCGAGGGCGAGCGCGGCTATCCCTTCCGCATCCTGCGCGCGGGCAAGAACCGCTTCGGCGCCACCGACGAGATCGGCGTGTTCGAGATGGGCGATTCCGGCCTGCGCGAAGTGCCCAACCCCTCGGCCCTGTTCCTGGGCGAGGGCAAGGACCGGGCGCCCGGCGCCGCCGTCTTCGCCGGGATCGAGGGATCGCGCCCCGTTCTGGTGGAAATACAGGCTCTTGTCGCGCCTTCTGCATACGGCACGCCAAGACGAGCCGTCGTCGGCTGGGACTCCGGCCGCCTAGCCATGCTGCTGGCTGTGCTGGAGGCGCGCTGCGGTCTGGGGTTTGGCGACAAGGATGTCTATCTGAACGTCGCGGGCGGGATGCGGATCAATGAACCCGCCGCCGATCTGGCCGCCGCCGCCGCCCTGATCTCCTCGGCGCTGGACATGCCCCTGCCGCAGGGCTGCGTCGTCTTCGGCGAGATCGGCCTGTCGGGCGAGGTCCGCGCCGTCGGCCGCGCCGAGGCCCGTCTGCGCGAGGCCAAGAAGCTGGGCTTCGAGCGCGCCCTCGCGCCGCCACAAGCCAATGGCAAGGTAAAGAAGGGCGATGTCGCCCTGACCGTCGTCACCCGCCTGACCGACGCGGTCGAGCAGATCTCCCAGAACCGCTACTAAGGCGCGTTCCCCAACGCATTGAGGCCGCAGCGCGCGTGACCGGCTACGACGTCTTCGTGATCCTGGCCCTGCTGGCCTCGGGCGCCGCCGGATGGTTCCGGGGCGGCATGCGCGAGATCACGGCCCTGTTCAGCTTCCTGCTGGCGGCGCTGCTGGCCCTGATCACCCTGCCGTGGACGGCGCCGATCGGGCGCGATCTGGTCGATCCGGACTGGGCCGGTTCGGTGCTGGCCGTAGGGCTGGTCTTCGTCATCCTCTACTTCGGCCTGCGCTTTATCGGCTCGGCCATTTCACAGGGCGCGCGCGGCCATGCGCTGGGCGTGCTGGATCGGACTCTGGGCCTGGCGGTCGGCCTGATCCGCGCCCTGGCCCTGATCGGGGCGGTGCATCTGGTCATCATGGGCGCCATGCAGGACAACCCGCCGCGCTGGCTGTCCGAAGCCGCCACCGCGCCGGTCAGCGAAGGCGCCGCTCGGGCCATCCAGATCGTGCTGCCCACGCTTGGAAAGGGCGCCGACGCCCTGACTCCCGTGGTCGGTTCTTCCGTCCGCGAAGGGTTTTCCGACCAATGAGCCTTGCCCCCGACGCATTCGCGGACTACGTGCGCGGCGCCGTCCTTTGAGTTATCCTTTCCCGGTCATCGGAGCCTGACGATGCGCCACCATATCGCCGAACCCGTCGTTCACCGTGAGCACTGGCGTGAGCCGGAGGACGATCAGCTGCGCCTGGAGTGCGGCGTCTGCGGCGTCTGGGGCGCGCCCGAGAACGAAGCCTCCTCCATCGTCGCGCTTGGCCTGCACGCCCTGCAGCATCGCGGCCAAGAAGCCTGCGGCATCGCCAGCGTCCACGACGAGCGTTTCTACACGGAACGGCACCAGGGCCTGGTCGGCGAGGCCTTCGGCAACGCGGCGCTGAACGAGCGGCTGCCGGGCCGGGCCGCCATCGGCCACACCCGCTACTCCACCGCCGGCGGCAGCTTCCTGCGCAACATCCAGCCGATGTTCGCCGATCTGGACCAGGGCGGCATCGCCATCGCCCACAACGGCAACCTGACCAATTTCAAATACCTGCACGCGCAACTTGTCTCGGAAGGCGCGATCTTCCAGTCCACTTCGGACTCCGAGGCCATCCTTCACCTGATCGCCCGCAGCCGTAAGGCCAAGATCGTCGACCGCTTCATCGACGCCCTGAGCCGCATCGAGGGCGGCTACGCCCTGGTGGCCCAGACCCGTTTCAAGATGATCGGCGCGCGCGATCCGCTGGGCATCCGCCCCCTGGTGCTGGGCAAGGTCGGCGAGGCCTGGGTGCTGGCGTCCGAGACCTGCGCGCTTGACCTGATCGGCGCCACCTTCGTGCGCGACGTCGAGCACGGCGAGGTCGTGGTCATCGACGACGAAGGCCTGACCTCGATCAAGCCTTTTGCCGCCCGCGCTGCCCGTCCCTGCCTGTTCGAATACGTCTACTTCGCCCGCCCCGACTCGGTCGTGAACGGCCTGTCGGTCTACGACGTCCGCAAGGAGATGGGCCGCCGCCTGGCGCGCGAGCACGTGGTCGAGGCCGACGTCGTGGTGCCGGTGCCCGACTCGGGCGTCCCCGCCGCCCTCGGCTACGCCCAGGAAAGCGGCCTGCCCTATGAAATGGGCATCATCCGCAGCCACTACCTCGGCCGCACCTTCATCCAGCCCAGCCAGGGCGCCCGTCAGAAGGGCGTGCGGATGAAGCACAGCCCCAACCGCGCCGCCCTGGAAGGCAAGCGCGTCGTGCTGATCGACGATTCCATCGTGCGCGGCACCACCTCGCTGAAGCTGGTCCGCGCCGTGCGCGCGGCGGGCGCCAAGGAGGTTCACCTACGCTCGGCCAGCCCGCAGATCCTCTATCCCGACTTCTACGGCATCGACATGCCCGAACGGTCGCAGTTGATGGCCGCCACCCACAGCATGGAAGAGATGCGCGCCGTGCTGGAGGTCGATTCCCTCGGCTTCCTGTCCATCGACGGCCTGTACGACGCCCTGGGCGCCGGACCGCGCAACGCCGCCAATCCGCAGTACACCGACCACTACTTCACCGGCGACTATCCGACCCGCCTGCTGGACCGTGAGATCGAGGAAGGCGGCCGCGATCCGCGCGGGAAGCAACTTTCTTTGCTGGTGACCGCTTAAGGCTGGATGATCCAGCTCGGCTACTTCACGCTCGACACCCCTGACGTCGACAAGGCCCGCGCCTTCTACGCGGGCCTGTTCGGCTGGCGCTTCGACGATGCCTCGTCCAGCCCGACCTACGCCCATGTGGTCGGCTCCGATCCCGCCTTCGGCATCACCAAGGGCGAGCAAAAGGCCTTTCCCAACCTCTACTTCCGCGTGGACGACATCCACGCCGCCTGCGCCCGTATGAATGAACTCGGCGGTCGCTGCGCCGTCCCGGCGGAAAGCCCGTCGGGCCTGTCCGCCGTCGTCAGCGACGACCAGGGCGTCAGCTTCAGCCTGTGGCAGCCCGCGCCGGGCTACTGAAGATCAGGCTTCCCTCTGCCGGCGGCGGGAGAGGGAAGCTGTCGCGCCCTTCCACCCCACGCCATGCCGCGCTATCAGCGGGCCATGTCCGAACACGCTTCCCTCCCCCTCGCCAACCGCGTCGCCCTGGTCGTCGGCGCCTCGCGCGGCATCGGCCGCGAGGCCGCCCTGGCCCTGGCCAAGGCCGGCGCCCACGTCATCGCCGCCGCGCGCACCCAAGGCGCCCTGGAAGAGTTGGACGACGAGATCTTCGCCGCCACCGGCCAGCACGCCAGCCTGGTCCCGTTCGATCTGGTGGACGGCGGCGCCATCGATCGCCTGGGCGGCGCCCTGTTCCAGCGCTACGGCAAGCTGGACATCTGGGTTCAGGCGGCCGCGACCATGGGCCCGTCGGGCCTGACCCCGGTCGCCCACGCCGAGCCGCGCGAGTTCGCCAAGGTCGAGAAGATCAACTTCACCGGCGTCTACCGCCTAATCCGCTCGCTGGAGCCGCTGCTGCGCGCCTCTGACGCCGGTCGCGCCATCCACCTGACCACCAGCGTGGTCAGCCAGCCGCGCGCCTTCTGGGGCATGTACGCCGCGACCAAGGCCGGCGCCGAGGCCCTGGTCAAATGCTGGGCCGACGAGATCGAGAGCACGCCGGTGCGCGTCTCCATCGTCGATCCCGGCCGGATGCGGACGCAGTTGCGCGCCCAGGCCTTTCCGGGTGAAGATCCCGGCGTTCTGCCACATCCTTCCGAGATCGGCCCCCTGATCGTCGAACTGGCCCGCCCTGATTTCACACCGCCTCTGACGGTCAGCTTCAAGGAATGGAAGCACGGCCTGTCGGCGGACGCCCTCGTCTAACCCGCCATGCAGGGGGGATCAGGCGTCAGCGATGCGGAGCCGGGCGCCCCTGCCCGTTTCTCCGGCCGCCTCTCGGGCCGCCCCCTTATCCGCGCGGCGCCGCTGGCCGACATCGTGGCGTTCGCGACCTCGGTCGGCCTGATCCTGACCTATGTCAGTTTCTGGGGCGCCCCGCTGACCAACTACGGCGCGCGGTCGGCCGACTTCCTCAGGAACTTCTACTACCCCGCCTATCTGATGGCCCTCGTGCTGGTCTGCATGAGGCCCGACCGCGCGGTCCGGGGCATGGCGCGCTCTCCCCTGCTGATCGCCCTTCTGCTGCTGACGGCGGCGACCTATTTCTGGTCGATCATGCCAGATCTGACGGCGCGGCGGATTCCGGCCCTGCTGTTCACCACCCTGGGCGGCGTCGCCCTGGCTTCCCGGTGGAGTTGGCGGACCTTGACGGAAATCGTGGCCGGAACGCTCGGCGCCCTGGCCGTCATTTCCTTCCTGCTCGGCGCGCTGCTGCCCGACTTCGGCCGGATGCAGGAGATCTTCCCCGGCGCCTGGCGCGGTCTCTGGCTCGAGAAGAACGGCCTCGGCCATGTCATGGTCCAGACCACCATCTTCCTGCTGGCCGCCGGAATCATGGTTCCCGAACGGCGCAAGCTCTGGTTCGGCCTGGCGGTCGTATCGATGGCCCTGGTCATTCTGTCGACCTCGAAGACCGCCTTGCTGGTGCTGCTGCTGTCGCTCAGCGCCATGGGCTTCGTGGCCGTGGTGAAGTCCGGCCCGTTACGCGCCATTATCGCCACCTGGCTGGCGGTCGTGGTCGTCATCGGCGCAGGCCTGCTGATCGCGACCGAGACGGACGTGGTGCTGGAGCTTCTGGGCAAGGACGCCACCCTGACCGGGCGCACCGAGATCTGGTCCGGCATCATGGAGCAGATGTCCGACCACCCCTGGCGCGGCTTCGGCTACGGCGCCGTATGGGACGACCCCAGCTTCACCGGCCCCAAGGCCTGGATCGGGCATCAGGCCCACTTCCTGCCGGCCAACGCCCACAGCGGCTGGCTCGAGATCTACATCGCCCTGGGCCTGGGCGGCGTGATCCTGTTCGCCCTGTGGCTGGTGCAGATCTGGGCGCAGTCCCTGTGGGCCGCCTACGCCAGTCCCGGCGGCTGGCTGGCCCTGCCGATGATGGTGTCCTTCACCTTCACCATGCTCAGCGAAAGCATCGCCATGAACTGGCACGAACTGCGCTGGGTCATCGTGGTCGCCCTGGCGCTGAAACTCGTGCTGGGCGACGAGCCGGAAAAGGCTAGACCCCCACGCTGATCTCGCCGCGCATCGCCGGGTGATAGCGGCAGTAGTAGGGAACGGCGCCGGCCCGACTCATCACCGCCGACGCCGAAGCCCCCGGCGGAAGATCCAGGTTGAAAGCCCCGTTCCGCGCCGTCGCCGTATGTCGAACGATGTCCCGGTTGGTCCAGGTGATCGTATCGCCGACCTTCACGCCCGACGGCGGCGCTCCGAAGGCCATCTTGTCGATCACGACGACATGCCGCCGCCCGGCGGCGCGGGCCGGCCAGGCTGCTGCGAGGGTCAGGATTGCGGCCGACGCCAGAACCTCGCGCCGAGAGCGCTCGCCCTTCCCCTGATCAACGGACATGACGGGCCAACTGCTCGGCGTGGGCCTGATGCTCCTGGAACAGCGCCAGACCGCGTTCCAGCAAGGCCTTCAGTTCAGCGTTGCGCGCGCCGGGGATCAGCGTCCCGCGCAGCGCCTCGTTGACCGTGCGGTGAAAAGAGACCTCATTGTCGATATAGGCCCTGTCGAAGGCCATACCTGACAGCCCCGACAGCCTTTCCCGTTCGCGCGCCGCCGCTTCGGTCAGGGCGGTCGAGGTCGCATTGGCCTCGGGCGTCACGTTCAGCTTCTTCACCAGGGCCACGGCCTGCTCGTTCACCGCCGCGTGGTCGCGCTTCATGGTCTCCGCGAAGGCCCGGACCTCGGCATTGGTCGATTTGGCCAGCGCCTGATCCGCCGCCTCTATGTCCAACTGCCCCGCCGTATAGGCGATGTGCGCGATCTGGGGATCGCTGGGCTGGGCGGCGGGCGCCGACGCCTGCGGATGGCTTTGGGCCTGAGCCGCCGATAACGGCGCCAACGCCAGGGCTCCAACCACCAAAAGATACTTGAACATGGCTCGGTCTCCTCTGTCGCAGCGGCCCTGCGCCGCCGTCGGGACATTGGAGCATCAGCCCCCGGATAAAGTTCCCGTTTCCGGTTTCGCCGGCTGCACGCGCGCCAGCCGGGTCAGCACTCGATCCGACATTCGGCGGCAACGGGCGCCCAGAAACGGGAAGGCGCCGATCAAACAGGCCGACACCCGCTCATCCAGCGCCTGACGCAACAGGCGACGCGCGCGATGCAGTCGAGTCTTCACCGTCTCGGGCTTGAGTCCCAGGCCCGCCGCCGTCTCCTCGATCGAGCACCCCTCGATGTCGCGCATGATGAAGACGGCGCGAAAGGCGGGCGGCAGGTCGTCCACCGCCTGTTCGATCAGACTGCGGATCTGGCTGCGGGCCGCATCGCTCTCCGGCCCAGGGTCGAACGCCGCGCCGGGAAACAGGATGATCTCGCCCGTCGTCGTCTGCGCCGTCTCCACCGCCTCCAGCGCCGCAAAGGGGCGGCGTCGGCGCAGGCGGCCGCGCGCCTCGTTCAGCACGATCCGGGTCAGCCAGGTGACGATGTCTGCTTCGCCGCGAAATCGGCCGATGCCCAGGAAGGCGCGCACATAGGCGTCCTGCAGCGCGTCCTCGGCCTCGCTCTCATCGTGCAGGACCGCCCGGGCGACGCGGAACAGCCGCTGGTTGGCCCGCTGCATGATGGCGCGGAAGGCCTCGGGGTCGCCGCCCTGCGCCCGTCCGACCAGGTCGGGCGTCGTCAGGGCGACATAGTCGATGCGCGCGTGCTTCATGACCCTTCATCCGCCTCCTGCGCCTCAACTGACGCCAAAAGCCGGGCAAAGGTTCCCGTCAGGGAATCAGCGCTTGGCGCCGCCCTTCTGTCCCGTGCGGACGCGGCCCGAGCGCGACACCTGGCGGGCGCCGCCGCGCGCGCCCTTGCCGACGAAGGCGTTGGTCCCCGACTTCTTCGACGCGCTGGCCTTCAGCCCGCCCAGAGGCTTCACCTTGGGCTTGATGCCGGCCTTGGCCTTCTGCTCCAGCGCCTTGCCGGGCAGGTTGGACAGCTTCTCTTCCTTCTCGGCCTTCAGCACGCGGCGCGGCGCGGTCTTGGCGTCGCCCTTGAAGCGCTCCGGCCCCGACTTGGCCCCGCCGTCGGCATAGGGGTTGGCCGAGCCCGACTTGACCGTCAGGCGGATCGGCGTGCCCGGCAGGTCGAAGCTCTCGCGGATCGAGTTGATCAGATAGCGCTTGTAGTGGTCCGGCATGGCCGAGGCGCGGCTGGCGAACAGCACGAACGTCGGAGGACGCGCCTTGGTCTGGGCCACATACTTCGGCTTGATGCGCTTGCCGTCCACGGCGGGCGGCGGGTGCCTCTGGGTCGCCAGCGACAGCCAGTCGTTCAGGTCGCGGGTCTTCACCTTCACCGACCAGGTGTCATAGGCCTGAAGCACGGCGGGCATCAGACGCTCGACGCCCCGTCCGTTGAACGAGGACAGGGCCACGAAGGGCGAACCGCGCAGCTGCGGCAGCTTGTCGTCAGCCAGGCGCTTCAGCTCGGCCAGACGCGACTGCGGCTCTTCCTCCAGGTCCCATTTGGCGGCGACATAGACCAGCGCCCGCCCTTCCCGCTCGACCAGGTCGGCCAGTTGCAGGTCCTGGGTGTCGAAGGCGTCGTCCTTGTCCATCACCATGATCACCACCTCGGCGAAGGTGATGGCGCGGATGGTGTCGGCGACCGACAGCTTCTCCAGCTTCTCCTGGACGCGAGCCTTGCGGCGCATCCCGGCGGTGTCGATCAGGCGGATATTGCGGCCTTCCCAGACCCAGTCCACCGAGATGGAGTCGCGCGTGATCCCGGCTTCGGGTCCGGTCAGCAGGCGATCATCGCCGATCAGGCGGTTGATCAGGGTCGACTTTCCGGCGTTCGGACGGCCGATGACCGCAATGCGGATCGGTTTTTCCGGCTCGTCGACTTCCTCGACGAAGATGTCTTCCGACGCGGCCAGGATCGCCTGATACAGGTCGGCCATGCCCTCGCCGTGCTCGGCCGAGATCGGCACCGGTTCGCCGAAGCCCAGGCCGTGCGCCTCACCCACGCCGCCGCCGCTCTCGCGGCTTTCGGACTTGTTGGCCAGCAGGACGACAGGCTTGTGCACCTTGCGCAGGCGGTCAGCGAAGATGCGGTCCAGCGAGGTCACGCCTTCGCGCGCGTCCATCATGAACAGGATCAGGTCCGCGTCCTCGATCGCCGCCTCGGTCTGCTCGCGCATCCGGGCTTCCAGGCTCTCGTCGGTGACGTCCTCATACCCCGCGGTGTCGATCAGGGTCAGATCCATGTCGCCGATCACGCCGTCGGCGTAGCGGCGGTCGCGGGTCACGCCGGGGCGATCATCGACCAGCGCAAGGCGCTTGCCGACGAGACGATTGAACAGTGTCGACTTGCCCACGTTGGGGCGGCCGACGATGGCGACCTTCAGAGCCATGTCGGCCTTCTAGCTTAAATCGGTGAAAAGGTCAGCGGATGCTGACCAGCTGGCCCTTGTCGGTCAGGACATAGAGGGCGCCGTTGTAGGCGGCCGGGGCGATATAGGCGGCCGAACCCAGCTTCAGACTGCCGGTCTGCGCGCCCGTCTTCGGATCAAAGGCCACGGCCTCTCCGTCCGAGTTGACCAGCACCAGACGGTTCGACGCCAGGATCGGGCCCGACCAGACCGGACGCACGGTGCGCTTGCCGAAGCCCAGGAAGCCGCCTTCCTTGCGGACGCGGCCCTCGTTCAGGTCGCGGGTCCAGTAGACCTGGCCCGTCTCGCGGTTGACCACGGTCAGCTCGCCTGCCTGGGACACGACATAGACGACGTCGCCGACCGGCAGGGGCTGGTTCACCCCGACGATGGGCAGGGACCACTTCGGCTGGCCGCTGCGCAGGTCCATGACCTGCAGCACGCCCGACTGGCTGATGGCGTAGACCTGACCGCGGCTGACGACCGGACGACCGGCGATGTCGCGCAGTTCCGACAGGGCGCTGGTGCGGCTGGTGCGCGACAGCACCTGCTCCCACACCGGCTGGCCGTTGGTCGCCTGCAGGGCCACGATCTGACCCGAAGAGAAGGGCGCCACCACCGTGCCGCCGCTGACCGCCGGGCTGGAGGCGCGCATGATGCGGGCCGGCTCGGTGATGCCGCGATAGGACCAGTCCTGCTGGCCGTTGGCCACGTTGAAGGCCATCAACTGGTTGTCGACGTCGACGACATAGACCCGCTGGCCCGACACCGTCGGCGCGCCGTGAATCGGCAGATCGACCGGCGTGCGCCACAGCTCGGCGCCCGTATTGGCGTCGAACGCCGTCATGACGCGATAGCCGGACGAGACGAAGACCTTGCCGCCGCTGACGGCGATGCCGCCGCCGAAGCCGCCGCCGCCCGAACCGCCGCCCAGGCCGATGCCCAGGAAGCGGCGGCCGCGATCGGCCTCGTCGACCTTGACGCTGGCCTTCCACAGCACGGCGCCCGTGCCGGCGTCCACGGCGGTCACGCCCGCCTCGCCGTCCATGACGAAGATCTTGCCGTCCTCGGCCACCACCGGGGACATGACCTGACGGTCCTTCGCCGATCCGGCGCCGATATCGCGACGCCAGGCGACGGCGAAGTCCGGCGCGGCGATGACGTGCTCGACGGCGTTCTCGGCGTTGCCGCCGGGCTGGCTCCAGGCCGTCGCCGCCTGCGGACCCGGCAGGAAGAAGTCACGGCCGGACAGGGCCGCCGACGGCGCCAGCTGCTGCTCGAACTCCAGAATGGAGATGCGCTGCCCTTCGGTCGCCGTCGCAACCGGCTCCTTGTCTCCGCCCAGACCGAACGGCAGGGCGTTGCGCACCGTCCCGCACGAGGCGACGGTCAGGGCCAGACCGCTCAACAGGGCGACTTTAAGGGTTTTGGTCATGGTTGGCGTCCCGAGGGAGTCAAATCAGGGAGCAGGCGTCGCGGCCGGCGCTTGAGCCGGGGCCGCAGCCTCGGCCGGAGCAGCGGCGGCGGCCTGGCCGGGCGTCGGCGTCGGCAAGGCCGCAGCGGCCTTGACGATGGCGGCCAGATTGGCGGCCGTGCCCGTGTCGACCGCCTGAACGGCGGCCTGGGCGCGCTGGCGCACCGGGTCCGGCACGTCCTGGCCGAGTTGCAGTTGCACGAACGTCTGGCGCGCCTCGGCGGTCTTGCCGTGCTGCAGCTGGGCCATGGCGAGAGCCTCCTGGGCGAAGGCCGACATCGGGCGTTTCTCGCCGGTCAGCGGCTCCAGGCGCTTCTGGACGTCCTCCAGCGAGGCCGTGTCCATCACCAGGAAGACCGCCTTCAGCGCCGCGATGTCCGACAGGATGGGGTCCCGCGTCGCCTTGGCCGCTTCATCCAGCAGGGCGACGGCGTCGGCCGTCTTGTTCTCGGCCTGGGCCAGACCGGCTTCCTGCATCAGGGCCAGGGCCTTGTAGCCGCCGCCGGCCTTGGCCGACTCGGCGAAGGCGGTCCGGGCTTCGGCGGTCTTGCCTTCCTGCAGGGCGTCGATGCCCTGCTGATAGGCGGCCGAGGCCTTGTCGGCCTGCGAACTCACATAGGACTGCCAGCCCCACCAGGCGAGGGCGGCGACCAGAGCCACGGCCAGCAGGCCGCCCAGAACCGGCAGCCAGGTGCGAGCCAGACGCTTATAGCGTTCGGAGCGAAGCTCCTCCTCGACCTGTTCGAAGACATCAACCACGAAACGTCGCCCCAAAAATGCAGCCAAGGCCGATCATAAAAACGCCGCGACCCTAGAGGTTCGGCGTCACGCCCGCAACGCAGGCGTTGGGCGCGAAACGGCTTTTTCCAGCCCTAAGCCGCGACTGGGGCGGGAAAACGGCGCTCAGATCTGTTGCGACAGCTTCACCACGCCCGCCGCCAGCAGGGCCACCAGCACCCCGGCCGTGGCCCAGAACATCTGCATCCCGCCCATGGAGCCCATGGCGCTGAGGGCCGCATCGCCCAATCCGGACCGCTCCAGCAGGGACTGAACCGCCATTCCGCCCTGGATCCCGGCCTGGGCTCCGGCCAGAATCGACGCCGCCGCCCGCGTGGGCCGTGAAGCCGTCCGGCCCCAGCTGGAAGTTGACGCCCAGCAGTTCGCGCACGGCGATCAGCCCCCCGGCCAGCCCCGCCGCCGACAGGGCGATGGACCGCACGCGCGAGGCCTTGTTCAGACGCGCGGCCACGTCCGCTTCAAAGAAGGCCGAATCAGCGAAGTGCGACGTCTGGGCGAACAGGCGCTCGATCGCCGGATCGAATTCGTCAGCCGACATGGGATGCGCTCCCGATTGCAACCGGCCCCGGCTGGAGCCGGGCCCGAAGTTTATCCAGACCACGCTTGACATGAGATTTCACCGTTCCAAGCGGCAAATCCATGGCCGCGGCGATTTCCGGGTGCGACAGCCCCGCGCCATGACACAGGGAGACGCACAGGCGTTCGGCCTCGCTGAGGCCTCGCAGGGCTTCGTCCAGATCGACGCGGCCGATGCTGTCGACGGCGGGTGCGGCGTCTTCCGTTTCGGTTTCCGCCACATAGCGCGCCTCCTTGGAGATGCGCTTCAGATAAAGACGCGCGGCGATGCGCTTGATCCAGGCGGCGAAGGTGCCCTCGCCCCGGAACTCGGCGCATTTCTCGAACGCCAGAAGAAAGGCGTCCTGGGCCACGTCGTCGGCCAGGGCGGGCTGGGCGCCCATGCGGCGCAACAGGCCCCGCACCGCCGAGCCGTGCCGACGGACCAGCTCGCCGAACTCTCGGCGGCCGCCGCCGGCCGCAAGCCCGGCCAGTTCGACGTCGTGCATATCGCGTAAGGGTTGGGCCATGACGGTCTTCCCTGTTCGGCCGCTTACCCTTTGTTCTTGTTGAAGAAGCTCAGGATGATGAAGGCCAGGCCGATCATGCCGGGGATCGCGGCGATCCCGACGATGGGATAGTAGGCGTCCATCTCGGCGAAGCTGACCGCATAGCCGAAGATGCCGATGCCGACGGCCACCGCCAGCAGGATGACCCCGGTGCGCAGGTCGCGCGCGGCCGTCGCCGGCGGCTTGGCGTTTTCCTTGCTGATGCTCTCGATCACTTCAGGCGGCAGGGGCTGGCCCTTTTCGATGGCCGCCCGCAGGGTGGCCTGCATCTCGCGCCTGTCCCGGCTCTTCAGCCAGGCGGGGATGGCGACGATGGCGACCACCATGAGGAAGGGCGCCAGGGGGATGAGGATTTCAAAGCCGTTCATGGGTTGTCGCCCCTAGTGTGAAACGTGTTCCGGCTCAGCCTGATGCGGCGGCCTTCTGATCACAAGAGGCGGCGATGATGGCCGATGGATGCAGTTCGGCGCATGAACTCTTCGTAATGCGTCACCACAGCGTGACTCGACAGGCTTCGGTCGCCGTTCGACGGTGACCGCCGATCCCTCGGAGGCGCGTATGAACATCACCTATCGCATCGTCCAGCACGACGGCGGCTGGGCCTACCAGTTGGGCGACAGCTATTCCGAGACCTTCCCCAGCCACGCAGCGGCGCTGGCGGCGGCCTCGGCGGCGGCGCGCGAACAACGCGTGCCGGACCGCACCTCCTGGATCGAGTATGAAGACGCTTCGGGCCAGTGGGTCACAGAACGCGCCGACGGCCACGACCGCCCCACCACCGCCGTCGAGGACTGAGCCTCAGCCCTTCAGGGCCTCGGCGTAGACCTCCGGCTTGAAGCCCAGCAGCGTCCGCCCGTCGCCCAGATCCAGCACGGGCCGCTTGATCATCGACGGCTGGGCTAGCATCAGATCCACTGCCTTGGCGGGGTCGATGTCGGCCTTGTCGGCGTCGGGCAGCTTGCGAAAGGTCGTGCCCGCGCGGTTCAGCACCTTCTCCCAGCCATGTTCGGCGACCCAGCGCTCCACCTCGGCGCGGTTCGCGCCTGCGGCCTTATAGTCATGGAAGTCATAGGCCACGCCGTTCTGATCCAGCCAGACGCGCGCCTTCTTCATCGTGTCGCAGGCCTTGATGCCATACAGGGTGCGGGTCATGGGCGAACTCCAAGCGTGACGAACAGCCGGGGTCTGGCATCGAAGCGCGGAAGGGTCAATTTGGAGCGCGTGAACAGGTCGGCTTTCGACCCGTTGCGGACGTTAGTCGACCGCCTTGCCTTCGTAGGCCGCAACCAAGTTCAAGAGAACTTGCTGATTATCACCGGTCATTTCAGCCGCGCTGCTCACCAGATAGAACTCAGCGTCGTTTGCGATGACGCCCTTGCGGACAATCTTTGCAACGGCCTTGCTGAACTTCGCACAAACAGCGGAAAGCGAAGGTAGTTCAGCTTCCGAAAGTTGGCGATCAGCTTCTAGGATTTTATCGAGGGGCCAGTTGCTGCTCATCTCCACGATGTCGCCTATCGCCATAGACAGGCTCTTTCGCGCTTTCACGGGGGAGGTTTCTGCAATGCGGTCGAGCACGACAATCGGATCGATGTCAGAGCCCGACACCACGTCATGCATCATCAATCGCACCATATGCGAGAGCCAACCCCTCAATGCCTCGTATTCTTCAGGTTGAACCTGCATGCTCGATTCCTGCACCCAGTTGGGTGCGAGTGAAATGCCCGCCTCCCACCCATAGCTGACATTCGGCGACCTACGCCTTCACAGCACTCCCAACACCGCCTCCAGAGGTCGCCCGATCGCCGCACCCTTCGGCGTCTCGACAATGGGACGCTCGACCAGGACCGGGCTCTCGATCATGGCTGCCAGAACCGTCGCGTCATCCGCATCAGCGGCCAGAAGCTCGGCGGCCTTAGCCTCCTTCTTGCGCAGCAAGCCCTTCAGCCCGCCGCCCGTCGCGCGCGCCAGACGGTTCAGCGTCTCGGCGTCCCAGCCGGTCTTCAGATACTCGACCACCGTCGGCTCGAGTCCCCGCTCGCGCAGCAGCTCCAGCGCCTTGCGCGAGGTCGAGCATTTCGGGTTGTGGTAAAGGGTGACGCTCATGGTCAGACGCTCCGTTTCAACTGTTCAAGCATACGGCCGCCACGATACGCCGCCACATAGACCAAACCCATGAGCAGGTTGATGATCTGCAGGGCGAAGGAAACGGGCGTCAGCCACTGGGCCATCACCGGCCCCATCATCACCAGCCCGATCACCCTGCTCAAGAGACCGTAGCCTAGCAGGGCCAGCATGATGGCCGGGAACGCCCACGTCATCCAGCGCCACTGCAGCACGGCCAGGACCAGAAAGACGATGGCGACGCTGATCGTGGTGACCATCATGATCGGCGCCAGGACGGTCATGAAGCCCTCCATCATCGCCTGATCCGCCGCCGATCCGCCCTGGGCTTTGGTGACCTCGATCATGGACTGCGCCAGCTTGTCCGACATCATCGGCAGCCTCGCCACACTCTGAACGGCGGACACGGCCAGGGCGACAGCCCCCACACGCGCGGACCGCTGCGCCTCCGCCATGCCGCGCGGCGGCGCAAAGGGATTGGCCGCGCGCAACCACAGCTTGAGCTCATGTTTCATCTATTTCCCCCGGATATCGTTCAGGCCTGGTCGCCGGATGGGGCCGAGGCGAGCCGCCCCATGGCGGCCGCCCCGCGCAGGCCGCCGATGTGCAGCAGCAGGCACAGCACCATGACCGCCGCCCCCAGGGCGATGCTCCATTCCGGCAGCCCCGGCGCCGCCAGCGGCGCGCCGACCAGCAGGCCGACGGACAGGGCGCTCAACTCATAAAGAGCCCAGGCCAGGCCGAACACCGGCAGGACGCGGTTGGGCTTGCGGCGCTGCATCCATCCCAGCACGGCGGCGAAGCCTGAGAAGAAGATCATGAAGCCCGTGGTGGCGCCGCGCACATCCTGATGCGCCGCATCGCCCTGAAACCAGACCAGTCCCGCCTGCAGAAGGCCCACGGCCGCCCAGATCCAGAACGCCCAGGCGCTGCCCCGCGCCAGCGCCATCGCCGTCTCGGCCGAATCGACCGGAGCGAAGGGTTGAGGCGGTGCGATCCGACGGTTCATGCGCGACTCCCTGACTGAGGCGGCGAAACTATCCCGCCTGACGCCGAAATCCCAAGGGCGTGAGAGAGAAACCGCCCCGCCTTCACCTTTTTCCTCGCCCCGTCTAGGGTCGCGGCCATGCGGATCGAACCTCAGGATCAGGCCGTGCTGGACCACGTCGCGGCCCGTGGCGACGCCATTGTTCAACGCGCCATCGACTGGTCCGACATCAACTCAGGCAGCCGCCACGCCGAAGGGCTGGCGCGGGTTCTCGACGTTCTGGACGCCACGGCGCGCGCCGCTTTTGGTGCGGCGGCGACGGTCGAGCGCGTGCCGACGCAAGGCTCCACCACCGTCGCCGACAGCGGCGCGGTGATCGCCGAAAGCTACGCCGACTGCCTGAAGATCACCGCCCGGCCCGAGGCGCCGCTTCAGGTCGTGCTGACCGGCCACTACGACACCGTCTTCCCCGCCGACAGCGCCTTCCAGCGCGTCGTCACGCGCGACGACGGCGCCCTGAACGGCCCCGGCATCGCCGACATGAAGGGCGGGATCAGCGTCATGCTGGCCGCGCTGGAAGCCTTTGAGACGCACCCCGACAGGGCCCGCGCCGGCTGGACCGTCCTGCTGTCCCCTGACGAAGAGATCGGCTCGCCCGCCTCGGCCCCCCTGCTGGCGGAACTGGGCGCGCGCGGCCATGTCGGCCTGACCTATGAACCCGCCCTGTCCGACGGCACGCTGGCGGGCGAGCGCAAGGGCAGCGGCAACTTCCACCTGATCGTCACCGGCAAGGCCGCCCACGCGGGCCGCGCCTTCCACGAGGGCGCCAACGCCGTCGCGGGCGCCGCCATCATCGCCGCCCGCCTGCATGGTCTGAACGGCCAGCGCGAGGGCGTCACCGTCAATGTCGCCAAGATCGCCGGCGGCGGGCCGCTCAACGTCGTCGCCGACAACGCCGTCATCCGCTTCAACGTCCGCGTGCCGGACGCCCAGAGCGCGACGTGGATCGACGAAACGGTGCGCGCCATCGCCGCCGAGCCGCCCTTCCCCGGCCTGACGCTGGACCTGCACGGCGGCATGACCCGCGCGCCCAAGCCGATGGACGCCAGCCAGACCGCCCTGTTCCACGCCGTGCGCGACGCGGGCGACCTGCTGGGCCAGACCATCGCCTGGAAGCCGTCGGGCGGCGTCTGCGAGGGCAATAACCTGCACGCCGCAGGCCTGCCCAACGTCGACACCCTCGGCGTGGTCGGCGGCGAGATCCACTCGGATCAGGAGTTCGCCTGGCCCGCCAGCTTCGTCGAGCGCGCGCAGTTGTCCGCCCTGATCCTGTGCAAGATCGCCTCGGGCGAGATCGACGCCCTCAAACTGAAACAGCTCCGACTGGAGACCATGTGAGCGTAACGCCCTCATCGTCACCCTCGGGCCTGTCCCGAGGGCCCATGGTTCAACGGGCGAGCCGTTCGCGGCTGTTCCGGTCGCCAAACACCAAGCCGACCCTCGCGTCCGGCCCAACGATAGGCTCTCGGGACAAGCCCGAGAGTGACGGAGGAATTTAGTGCTCGTTGTTCGCCCCGCCGGTCCCGCCGACCTTCATCACCTGCTCGAACTGGCCATCCTGTCCGGCCCCGGCTTCACCAGCCTGCCCGAGGACGCCGATGTTCTGAGCGAGCGACTGGAGCTCAGCAAGGCCAGCTTTGAAGGCAGGATCGCGCCCGAAGAAGCCTGGTACACCCTGATGCTGGAAGACGGCGATACAGGCGACATCGACGGCATCGGCTCGGTCAAGGCGACGGTCGGGCTGAAGCGGCCCTTCTTCAGCTTCCGCGTGGTGAACAACACCGTCCAGTCGCCGTCGTTGAGCGTGAAGCTGAACCATCAGACGCTGGTGCTGGTCAACGAATGCACCGGCTGGACCGAGGTCGGCTCCCTGTTCCTCAAGGCCGACCGGCGCAAGGGCGGCGCGGGGCGCCTGCTCAGCCAGTCGCGCTACATGCTGATCGGCGCCCAGCCGGACCTGTTCGCCGACAATGTGCTGGCCGAGCTGCGTGGCGTCTTCACGCCCGACGGCTACTGCCCCTTCTGGGACCATGTGGCGCACAAATTCTTCCCGATGGACTTCGACGACGCCGACCGCATGACCGGCTCGACCGACAAGCAGTTCATCCTGGACCTGGCCCCGCGCCATCCCATCTACATCGACCTGCTGCCCGAACCGGCCCGCGCCGTGATCGGCAAGGTCCACCCCCAGGGCGTGCCCGCCATGGCCCTGCTGGAGAGCGAAGGCTTCCGCCCCAACGGCCTGGTCGACATCTTCGACGCCGGTCCGACCGTGGCCTGCGGCCGCGACAACATCCGCACCGTGCGCGACGCCCGCGTCCTGACCGCCCGCATCGAGAAGGAGGTCGAGGTCGACCTGCCCTCCCTCGTCTCGACCGACAGCGTCGCCGCCTTCCGCGCCGTCCGCGCCCGCGTCCTGGTCGACGGCGACCTGGCCCGCATGACCCCCGACGTCGCCGCCGCCCTGAAGATCAAGGACGGCGCCACGGTACGGGTGAAGTCGTGATGAGCACCCTTCTCCCCTTGTGGGAGAAGGTGGCCTGCGAAGCAGGTCGGATGAGAGGTGTCGCCGCGACGTCCGCCTCTTATCTTAGCTCCAGCGCCGCCCTGTCAGACGTCGCCGCAACCCCTCATCCGGTCGCTGCCGCGACCACCTTCTCCCACAAGGGGAGAAGGGGAGAACTCAAATGACCCGTTTCACTTCGACCAACCCCGCCACCGGCGAAACCGTCTGGGAAGGCGAAGCCGCTTCCGTCGAACAGGTCGGGGCCGCCGTCGAGGCCGCCCGCGCCGCCTTCCCCGACTGGGCCGACCGCCCGCGTCAGGACCGCATCGACGCGGTCAAACGCTATCAGGCCGTGCTCAAGGACCGCGCCCCCGAAATGGCCGAGGCCATCAGCCGCGAGACCGGCAAGGCCCTGTGGGAGACGAAGACCGAACTGGCCTCGATGGCGGGCAAGGTCGACATCTCGATCCGCGCCTATGATGAGCGCACCGGCGAACGGTCGAACGACACCGCCTTCGGCCGCGCCGTCCTGCGTCACCGTCCGCACGGCGTCTCGGCGGTGCTCGGCCCGTTCAACTTCCCCGGCCACCTGCCCAACGGCCACATCGTCCCGGCCCTACTGGCGGGCGACACCGTCGTGTTCAAGCCCTCCGAAGAAACGCCCCTGACCGGCCAGTTGATGGCCGAATGCCTTGAGGCCGCCGATCTGCCCAAGGGCGTGTTCAACCTAGTGCAGGGCGGGCGCGACACCGGCGCGGCCCTGCTGGATCAGCCGATCGACGCGCTGATGTTCACCGGCTCGGGCGCGGCGGGCGCCCACTTCCGCCGCAAGTTCGCCGACGATCCCCACGTCATCCTGGCTCTGGAGCTGGGCGGCAATAACCCGCTGGTCGTCTGGGACGCCGCCGATGCTGAAGCGGTCGCGGGCATCGTGGTCCAGTCCGCCTTCGTCACCACCGGTCAGCGCTGCTCCTGCGCGCGCCGCCTGATCGTGCCGCAAGGCGCAGCGGGCGACGCCATCGTCGAGGCCGTGGCGGCCCTGTCCGACCGCCTGAACTTCGCCCCGTGGGACAGCGACCCCGAGCCCTACGCCGGGCCGCTGATCTCGGAGAAGGCCGCCAGCGCCGCTCTCGCCGCCCTGCAACAACGCATCGACGCGGGCGCCAAGGTCATCCGCGCCTCAGGCCCGGTCGACAACCTGCCCGGCGCCTTCGTGAAGCCTGCGATCATCGACGTCACCAGCGTCGCGGTCGAGGATGAGGAAATGTTCGCCCCCTTCCTGCAGGTGCTGCGCGTCCCGACCTTCGACGCCGCCATCGCCGCCGCCAACGCCACCAAATACGGCCTGTCGGCCGGTCTGGTCAGCGACGACGCGAAGAACTGGGATCGCTTCATCAACCGCATCCGCGCGGGCGTGGTGAACTTCAACCGTCCGACCACGGGCGCGGCGGGCGACATGCCCTTCGGCGGGCTGGGAGCCAGCGGCAACCACCGTCCCAGCGCCTACTATGCCGCCGACTACTGCGCCTATCCGGTCGCCAGCTTTGAGGCCGGTTCGGTCAAGAACATCGAGAGCGAGATCAAGGGCCTTCGCTAATCCCTTCTCCCCTGTGGGAGAAGGTGGCTCGCAGAGCGAGACGGATGAGGGGTATCAGCGCCATGTTGGATAGTTCGAACTCAAGGTCCCGGATGATCGGAAACGGCGCCGCCGTCACCCCTCATCCGAGCGCCTCCGGCGCTCACCTTCTCCCACAGGGGAGAAGGACGCATGAGCGCCATAGAAGCCAACGCCGACGGTCTGATCGGGCCGACCCACTCCTACGCCGGGCTGTCGCCGGGCAATCTGGCGTCCAGCCTGAACAGGGGCGAGGCGTCGAACCCGCGCGCGGCCGTGCTGCAAGGCCTCGACAAGATGAAGACCCTGGCCGACCTGGGTTTGCCCCAGTTCGTCCTGCCCCCGCATGAGCGACCGAACATCCCCTTCCTGCGCGACCTCGGCTTCTCGGGCTCCGACGCCCAGGTGCTGGAACGCGCATGGAAGGACGCGCCCTCCTTCGCCGCCGCCGCCTGTTCGGCCTCGCCCATGTGGGCCGCCAACGCCGCCACGGTGACGCCCAGCGCCGACGCACGTGACGACCGCGTCCACTTCACCCCCGCCAATCTGATCACCAACCTGCACCGCAGCCTGGAGCACGATCAGACCAAGCGCGCCCTGGACGCCCTCTTCCCCGACGCCCGCCGCTTCGTCGTCCACGACGCCCTGCCCTCGGTCGCCCATCTGGCCGACGAGGGCGCGGCCAACCACGTCCGCCTGTGCCGCGATCACGGCGAGGCGGGCGTCAATCTGATGGTCTGGGGTCGTGAGGCCTGGGAGCATTGGGACGGCCCCTACCCCGCCCGCCAGACACGCGAGGCGTCCGAGGCGATCATGCGCCGCCACGA
The DNA here is from genome assembly GCF_059579685.1 of Brevundimonas sp. SS2672. Lineage (NCBI taxonomy): Bacteria > Pseudomonadati > Pseudomonadota > Alphaproteobacteria > Caulobacterales > Caulobacteraceae > Brevundimonas > Brevundimonas sp. SS2672. Next base: position 1,831,613 of record NZ_CM184201.1, read on the forward strand.
AGCGTCCGGCGCCGTCCTGGCCCGTCAGGGCAAGGTCGCCATCGCGGGCGGCACCTTCCACAACGACGTGGTCTGCGTCGGCGCCCTGGACACCCTCTTCTTCCATGAGCTGGCGTTCGAGGACACGGACGGGACCAAGGCCGCCATCCGCGCCGCCGCCCGCGGTTTCGAGCCGCAGTTCGTCGAGGTCTCGGCCGCCGACCTGCCGCTGGCCGACGCCATCAGCTCCTATCTGTTCAACTCCATGCTGATCCGGGTTCCTGGCCAGGACCGTCTGACCCTGATCTGCCCGACCGAGACGCGCGACAACCCGCGCAGCCATGCGGTCGCGCAAGGGCTCGCCGCCTCCAACGGCCCGATCGGCCATGTCGAATACGTCGACGTGCGTCAGTCGATGCGCAACGGCGGTGGCCCCGCCTGTCTCCGTCTCAGGGTCGTCCTGACCGAGGCCGAGCTGGCGGCGACCAACCCGGCCATGCGCCTGACCGACGCCCTGCACGCCCGTCTGTCGGACTGGGGCCGCCGCTGGTATCGCGACAGCCTGACGGCGCACGACCTGGCCGATCCCGCCCTGCTGGACGAAACGCGCGGCGCGCTGGACGAGCTGACGCAGGTCCTGAACCTGGGCGGCGGCTTCTATCCGTTCCAACGGGTCTGACCCTCAGACAGGACCATCGGCCGCAGCCCGCGTCACTCTGCGGTCAAGCCGTCGTCATCGGACCGTAATGCACCGCTCGTAAGCACGAGGCATGATCGCTTCACGCCGCGCCTTCATGGCCTCCGCCGCCGCCCTCGCCCTGTCGGGCTACGCCAAACGCGCCCAAGCCATGGCCGCCGAACCGGACGGATTCATCGATGGCCCTTCGCGCAACGAGGTGTTCGGCTACGGCCCGATGAAGGCCGATCCCTACGGCCTGCTGGACCTGCCCGAGGGCTTCTCCTACCGCGTGGTGTCCCAGGCGGGCGAGACCATGGCCGACGGCCTGCTGACCCCCGACAAGTTCGACGGCATGGGCTGCTTCGGGCTGGACGAGGACCGGGTGATCCTGGTCCGCAACCACGAGGTCAATCCGCTGGAGTTCAACGCCAGCGCCTGGGGCGCCAACCACCGTCTGGTCGGCGATCTGGACCGCGCCCGCGTCTATGGCGTCTATTCCGATGAGAACGGCGCGGTCGCTCCGCTGGGCGGCGGCACGACCACCGTCGTCTACAACCTCAAGACCGGCCGCACCGAGCGCCAGCACCTCAGCCTGGGCGGCACGGCGGTCAACTGCGCCGGGGGCGTCACCCCCTGGGGCTCGTGGCTGAGCTGCGAAGAGATCGTGGCCGGGACCAAGGACGGCCTGCCCCAGGACCATGGCTGGGTGTTCGAGGTGCCGTCGCGCGCCACCGGCCTGGTCGATCCCACCCCGATCCGCGCCATGGGCCGCTTCAAGCACGAGGCCGCCTGCATCGATCCGCGCACCAGCGTCGTCTACATGACCGAGGACACGGCCGAGAGCCTCTTCTACCGCTACCTGCCGACCGACCCGCGCCGCCTGCACGCGGGCGGCCGCCTTCAGGCTCTGGCCCTGGTCGATCAGGCGCGCGGCGACACCCGCAACTGGAACCACGTCCTTTGGCATCAGGGCCAGCGCCTGGCCGTGCGCTGGGTCGATCTGGATCACGTCGAAAGCCCCGACGGCGACCTGTCCCTGCGCGGCCACGCCTCGGGCGCGGCGATCTTCGCGCGCGGCGAAGGCGTCCACTGGGCGGGCGATCACCTCTATTTCACCTGCACCTCGGGCGGCGTCGGCCGCCACGGCCAGATCATGCGCTACGTCCCCAGCCCGCGCGAGGGCCAGTCGGACGAGGCCGCCCAACCCGGCATGCTGGAGCTGTTCGTCGAGGCGGGCGACCGCGCCGTGCTGGACTATGTCGACAACATCGCCATCGCCCCGAACGGCCACGTCATCGGCTGCGAGGATAAGCAGGTCGGGACTCAACACGTGAAGGGCGTCACCCCCGACGGCCGCGTCTACGCCATCGCCCGCAACGCCATGCGCCACGACGCCGACGAGTCGAACACCGAGTTCGCCGGCGTCTGCTGGGCGCCGGACGGCCGGACCATGTTCGTGAACCTGTACTCGCCCGGCATGACCCTGGCCGTCACCGGCCCGTGGGAGCGGTTCAGGGCCTGAGCACACCGTCACCCTCGGGTTTGTCCCGAGGGCCCATCGGGACAAACCCGCTACGGTTAGCGGTTAGGCGCGGCGATTGGACTCCGTGCTCGGGAGCGTGAGCCGAACCTGGGCCCTCGGGACAAGCCCGAGGGTGACGGAAAGAAGGGAGCGTCAGCGCATCCTCACCGTTCAAACGCAGGAAATTCCCGGCGTCGGCGCTCGCAGACCCGCGCTTTCACACTGTCGCCTGCACCCATGAGATGATCTCTCCCCCGCGCCACCGCAGAGGAGAGATTCAGACGATTCAGACGAATTGGACTCTGTTTTTCTCCCTCCCCTTCATGGGGAGGGAGAAGATGCGCCGTCTATGCCGCGAAGCGCCCGCCCTTGGCGGCGTAGGCCTGGGTGCCGTGCGTGAACACCTTGTCCGTCGGCAGGACGGCTTCGATCGGCAAGGCCTCGGCGCCCTTCAGCCGCTCATAGACGGGGCCGAAGTCCTGCAATGTCACCGTCTTCAGCGCCTCGATGCTGTCGATGACGAAATAGACCTGCTGGAAGTCATCGATGCGGTACAGCGTCTTCATCACCCGCTCCAGGTCGAAGCCCAGGCGGTTCGGCGAGGGGTCTTCCAGGCTGAAGACGCTCTCGGTCGCCGACGACACGATGCCCGCGCCATAGATGCGAAGCTCGCCCGTTTCCTGCATCAGGCCGAACTCGACCGTGTACCAGTACAGGCGCGCCAGATTCGGCAGCATCCCTAGCGACGCCGCCCGCTGCCCGCCCTTGCCGTAGGCCTCCATATAGGCGGCGAAGTCGGGGTCGGTCAGCATCGGAACGTGGCCGAACACGTCGTGGAAGATGTCCGGCTCCTGCAAGTAATCCAGTTGGTCCGGCTTGCGGATGAACTGGCCCGAGACGAAGCGACGGTTGGCCAGGTGGTCGAAGAAGACCTCGTCCGGCACCAGCCCCGGCACGCAGACCACGGTCCAGCCGGTCAGGGCCTGAAGCTTGGGGTTGATGATCTCGAAGTCGGGAATGCCGCCCGCGTTCAGGTCCAGCGCGTCCAGGCCGCGCATGAAGGCCTCGCAGGCGCGGCCCGGCAGGATCTTCATCTGCCGCTCGTACAGGGTGTTCCAGGTCTGGTGTTCGACCTCGGTATAGCCGGACCAGTTCTGCGGGATGGTCCAGTCGGCGGCGGCACCTTCCGGCGGCTGCTCGAAAACGTGCTCGAAGTCGGACATGGGAACGCTCCTCACGGCTCTGATGGCCTTTCGGGGCAGATTAGCGCGCCAACTCGCCCGCGTCACGCACGCCTGTTGCCGCGCTTGCGCGACACGGCTCGACGCAAAAGAAAACGGGCCGGAGGTTTCCCTCCGACCCGCTTCGCTTTGAAAGCTGTCTCTGGAGATCCAGAGGCCAGTTCCGAAATCTTACTTGATTTCGACCTTGGCGCCGGCTTCTTCCAGCTTCTTCTTCAGCTCTTCAGCAGCTTGCTTCGAGACGTTCTCGACGACCGGCTGCGGAGCACCTTCGACCAGGTCCTTGGCTTCCTTCAGACCCAGGTCGGTGCGGACGCCGCGGACTTCCTTGATGACGTTGATCTTCTTGTCGCCGCCGTCAACCAGGACAACGGTGAACTCGGTTTGCTCTTCGCCAGCCGGAGCGGCTTCAGCAGCGCCGGCGACAGCGGCGACGGCGACCGGAGCGGCGGCCGAGACGCCCCACTTGTCTTCCAGCAGCTTCGACAGTTCAGCGGCTTCCAGGACGGTCAGAGCCGACAGTTCTTCAACGATTTTGGCGAGATCAGCCATGTTAGTCTTCCTTCGGTAGGATGAGGTTCAGAGAGATATGCAGAGATGACGGGGCTTAGGCGGCGTCTTTGGTCGCGTACGCGTTGAAGACGCGAGCCAGTTGGCCGGCAGGCGCCTGCAGGACGCCGGCAACCTTGGTCGCCGGGGCTTGCAGCAGGCCGATGAGCTTGCCGCGCAGTTGGTCCAGCGACGGCAGCTTGGACAGGGCCTCGACGCCCTTGGCGTCCAGAACCTTGTCGCCCATGAAACCGCCCTGGATGACGAACTTGTCGTTGCCCTTGGCGAATTCGGCCGTGACCTTGGCGGCGGTGACGGGATCGGCGGCGTATGCGATGCCCACGGGGCCCGTGAACAGGCTGTGGTACTCGCTGCCTTCCTCGACGCCCAGCGCCTTGAGCGCCAGACGGTTCTTCACCACCTTGAACGCGGCGCCTTCTTTACGAAGACGACCACGCAGGTCTTCCATCTCCACAACGGTCAGACCCAGGTTGTGGGTCACGACCACGGCGCCCGCGTCGGCGAACACGCTCTTCAGCGATTCGATCGACTCGGCTTTTTGTGCGCGGTCCATTGTGGTCTCCAGTTTTGGTATTCGCCGCCGGGCTTATTCCCGACGACGGATTTGGCTTAAGCGCCATGCATCGCTGCACAGCGTTCAGGCCGGTCTTATTGTCCGAAGGAAGCGTGGCCCGCCCGCCGGATTCCGGCAGGCAAAAGGTCTTTGCATCCCCATCTCCCCACGGCGTCAGAAGGCCTTCTGACGATTATGACGCGGGCGACCCCCGCATCCCGAAGTTCTCGGACAGGCATCGTCGAGGCCGAGACCCCGACGAGATGCGGGCTCTATACACGGCCGGGCGGGAAAATCAACGCTTGGAGGGCTTGGCGACGCCTCCCGCTTCACGCGCCATGGCCTCGCAGTCGAAGGCGCCGCAGAACTTGGTCATCAGATCCTGCAGATAGGCCATCTGGAAGCTCTGAATGGCCTGGCCCATGGCGCCGCCCATCTCCATCTGCTTGGTCGCGATCGCACGCCCCTGCGGCGTGTCGTAAAAGCCGACCAGGGCTTCCAGTTCAGCCTCGGTGAAGCGGGTCTGGATGTCGTCGCTCAAGCTCCGGATCAACCCGTCCATATGGGGCCGCATGATGATGACGGCGTTGGCGCGGAACCACGCCAGTTGTTCGGCCGGCATCTGGTCGGCCAAAGCCGTGAGCTCCTCGCTGATCAACTGCTGTACAAGCTTGTCGACGCCGCCCGTGGTCAACTCCAGATAGCGACGGGTCAGGGCTGCGCGATTATCGGAAACCTGCACCAAGGCCTTGGACTGCTCCTCGAGCGACGCATGAGCCTGGGCGGGCGCCGAGAAGGCCATCCCCGTCACGACAAGAGCGAGACAGGCGGCGGACAGAACGGGCGACATCGGATTCTCCATAGTGACGCCGCATTCATAGTGAACAAGGTTCTCTATTGAAAGCGAAACGCCCTACTCCGCCCCGCGGCTCGGCTTGAAGTCGCGGATCAGTTCGGCCAGTTCGACCTCGTCCACGGCGACGGCGGCGTCTTCGGTGGACATCCAGCGGCGCTCGCGCTGGGCGTCTTCGGGCCAGGCGCCCAGTTGGATGAAGACCTCCAGCGGATAGACGCTGGCGATGGTGGCCTGGACCCGTCCCGACTTCAGCCGCTTGCCATAGCGGAACCAGCCTATCGGCGCGCCCATGACGTCGCCCTGGACCCCGGCCTCCTCGTAGGCCTCGATCACGGCGGCCTCGGCGTCGGTCTTGCCCGCCATGCGGTTGCCCTTGGGGATGACCCAGCGCCGCGTCTCGCGCGAGGTGATCATCATGATCTCCACGCCGTCGGCGCCGTGCCGCCAGGGCAGGGCTGCGACCTGGCGGGTCTCCGACGACAGGGTGCGAGGCTTGTTCGACATCAGGTCAGGAACAGCCCGCCCAGGGCGTAGAACAGGGCGCCGATGGCGGCGGCGGCCGGCATGGTGATGAACCAGGCGGTGACGATGCTGCGCGCCACGCTCCAGCGCACGGCCGAAACGCGCTTGGCCGCGCCCACGCCGATGATGGCGCCGGTGATGGTGTGGGTGGTCGACACCGGAATGCCCAGGCTGGTCGCAGCGAACAGGGTGATGGCCCCGCCGGTCTCGGCGCAGAACCCCTGCTGGGGAGAAAGGCGCGTGATCCGGGATCCCATGGTATGCACGATCTTCCAGCCGCCGAAGAGGGTGCCCAGGGCGATGGCCGCCTGACAGGTGATGACCACCCAGAAGGGCACGTGGAACTCGCCGCCCAGCATGCCGCGCGAATAGAGCAGGATGGCGATGATCCCCATCGTCTTCTGGGCGTCGTTGCCCCCATGCCCAAGGGAATAGGCCGAGGCCGACACGAACTGCAAACCGCGGAAGACCCGGTCGGCGAAGTTGGGATTGGCCTTGGCGAACAGCCAGGACACGATCAGCACCAGCAACAGGGCCAGCAGGAAGCCGATCGCGGGCGACATGAAGATGGCGCCGACCGTCTTCAGCACGCCGCTGAGCACGATGGCCCCGCCGCCCGCCTTGGCCACGCCCGCGCCCAGCAGGCCGCCGACCAGGGCGTGGGAACTGGATGAGGGAATGCCCGCAATCCAGGTGATGACGTTCCAACTGATGGCGCCCATCAGCGCGCCGAAGATCACCTGATCCGAAATGATGTCCGGCGAGATGATGCCCCGGCCGATGGTGTCGGCGACGTGCAGGCCGAAGAACAGGAAGGCGATGAAGTTGAAGAAGGCCGCCCAGCCCACCGCATAGATCGGCGGCAGGACGCGCGTGGCGACGATGGTGGCGATCGAGTTGGCGGCGTCGTGCAGACCGTTCAGGAAGTCGAACAGCAGGGCGACGCCGATCAGGAAGGCCAGGATCAGGAGGGCGTGGTCCATGACCGTCCTACAGGTGCTCGACCAGAACGCCGTTGATACGGTTGGCGACGTCCTCGAACCGGTCGATCACCTTCTCCAGGTGGTCCAGCAACTGGCTGCCGATGATGAAGCCCAGGGTGTTGCCGCCCGTCATGTCGTGACGGTGCGCCTCGTACAGGGCCTTCATGCCCGCGTCATAGAGGTCGTCGCTGCGGGCTTCCAGATTGGTGATCTGCTCCGTCAGGATCGCCAGCCGCTCATGGTTCTTGCGCATGGCCGGCAGCAGGGTGAAGGCCTCCTGCGTCAGCGCCCCGCATTCGACGGCGATGTCCGCCAGCTCCTGCATCTTGGGCGAGAAGTCGCGCATCTCGTACAGGGTGACGACCTTGGCCGCCTTCTGCATCTGATCGATGGTGTCATCCAGAGAGTTCGTCAGACCCCGAATATCCGCGCGGTCGAACGGAGTGATGAAGCTGCGGCGCACGGCGAACAGCACCTCGCGCGCGATCTCATCGGCCTCTTCTTCATGGGCGACCACCTTGGCGCACCATTCGCCGGTCGCCGGCCCCCCGTTCATCATCTGACGCAGCGCGCTCGCACCATGAACCAGAGATTGGGCATGGGCGTCGAACAGGCGGAAGAAGTTGTCTTCCTTAGGCAGCAGCGCCTGAAACCAGCTGAGCATGGGCATCTCCCGCAAGGCCGTGTCGCGCACATCGAGAACCGGACCGGGGCACCAACTCCCGGCTTCCGACGCTCCCGTCAAGTCATCCGCATACGGATTCTCGGATTTCTCCCCTGCCCATTGACGCGGAGGTCCGCTCAGGCGCATGAGGAAAGTGTCATCTTTGTGTCTGAATAACGGCGTAAATCGTCATGACCTACCCTGCAGAGCAGGAACGCCTGCTTGTCGAAGCCGGCCAGGCCCTGGCTCGTCGCGACCCTCGCGCGGCCCTTCAGTTGCTGGATCAGGCGGATCAGTTCGGCAAGACGCACAACGCCACCTTGAACCGCGCCGTCGCCTTGCGCCTTCTGGGCGACTACCACGCCTCCCTGAGCGTTCTGGACGACGCCCTGGAGATGCGTCCCTATGACTTCATGGCCTTGCTGGCCAAGGGCGCCATGCTGGAGAAGGTCAATCAGACCAAGGCGGCGGTTGAGGTGTATCGCAACGCCCTGAAAATCGCCCCGCCGCGCGCGTCCTGTCCGCCCGGCGTCGTCAGCCAGATGGATTACGCCAGCCGCCTGATCGACCGGCACGCCCAAGCCCTGGCCGACTTCATGAAGGACCGCATCGCGCCGCTGAAGGCTGAACTGGGCGAGGCCAGCCGCGAACGTTTCGAGGAAGGCCTGGAGATCTACGCCGGCCTCAAACAGCCGCCCAGGCAGCAACCGCTGCTGCTCAACTATCCGCGCCTGCCCGCCATCCCCTTCTACGACCGCGCGCTGTTTCCGTGGCTGGCGCGGCTGGAAGAAGCGACTCCCGTCATCCAGGCCGAGCTGGCGACCCTGCTTGAGACGGCATTCGACGAGTTCTCGCCCTACATCGCCTATCCCAAGGGGGCGCCGGTCAATCAGTGGGGAGAGCTGAACCACTCGCGCAAGTGGAGCTCCCTCTTCTTATGGAAGGATGGGCGCCGCCAGGACGAAATCTGCGCGCGAGCCCCCCAGACGGCCGCCCTGCTGGAAAGTCTGCCCATGGCGGACCAGGAGGGCTTTTCTCCCACCGCCATGTTCTCGGCGCTTCAGCCGAAGACGCATATTCCGCCGCACACCGGCTCATCAAACGTGCGTCTGCTGACTCACCTGCCGCTGATCCTGCCGGGACCGGCCCGCTTCCGCGTGGGCAATACGGTTCGCGACTGGGAGATGGGTCGCGCCTGGGTCTTTGACGACACCATCGAGCATGAAGCCTGGAACGACGCCGACGCCATGCGCGTCATCCTGATTTTCGACGTCTGGAACCCCTATCTCGACGACGGCGAGAAACGGCTGATCACCGAGATGATGAAAGCACAGAGGGACTTCACCATGGATCAGTCGCCGCGCGCCTGATCATAGGCTAACTGGGCGACCGCCACCTCGCTCATCCGGGTCTCGGCCCAGTCGATCATCGGCCTCAGGGCCTGAACCAGTCCCTGGCCCAAGGGCGTGATCGTATAGGTCACCGATACCGGCACGCTCGGCTCGACCCGGCGCGTGACCAGGCCGTCGCGTTCGATCTGGCGCAGAGTCTGGCTCAGCATCTTCTGCGACACGCCCTCTATTCGACGCTTCAGCGCGTTGAAGCGCATCGGGCCGTCCGACAGGGTCGTCAGCAGCAGCACCGTCCACTTGTCGGCGATCCGGTCCAGCAACAGGCGGGTCGGGCAGTCGGCGGCGTAGACGTTTCCGCGCTCGCCCCCGCTGGAGGCGGTCACCATCGGGGAACCTGGTGAGAGAAAAGTGCCTTCTTGCATGACCGCTTCCTTTAACACACCTGGTTCCCATTGGTAACCACAAGGAGCATATTCATGAAAGTGACTGTCCTGGGCGCCAGCGGCCGCGTCGGATCGGAAATCGTCAAGGAACTGGCCCGACGCGGACATCAGGTGACGGGCGTGGCCCGTCGGCCTGAACGGGTCCCTGCGGGGGCTGGCGTGACGGCGGTAGCCGGGGATGTGAACCAGCCCGCAACCCTCGCCCCGGCCCTGGTCGGCGCCGACGCCGTGGTCAGCGCCGTCATGTTCGTGGACAGCGATCCGGTCCTGCTGATCCAGGCGATCAAGGATGCGGACGTTCCGCGCTACCTGGTGGTTGGCGGCGCCGGTAGCCTGGAGATCGCGCCGGGCCAGCGCCTGGTCGACACGCCCGCCTTCCCCGAAGCCTACAAGGCCGAAGCCCTGGCGGGCGGCCGCTTTCTGAACGCCTTGCGCGCGGAGCCCGAGTTGAACTGGACCTTCCTGTCCCCTTCGGCCCTGTTCGACGGGTCGGAGCGCACCGGCGTCTTCCGGCTGGGCGGCGACGCCCTGCTGACGGATGCTCAGGGCAACAGCCGCATCTCCTTCCCCGACTACGCCATCGCCATGGCCGACGAGATCGAGACGCCCCGTCATCCGCGCGCCCGCTTCACCGTCGGCTACTGAACAGTCAGGCCTCGAAGCACGATAGGCCGCGACCAAGGAAAACGGCCCCGGAGATGTCTCTCCGGGGCCGTCGTCGTTCTTAGCCGTGAAGCCGGATCAGGCGCCCAGCGAAGCCGGGTCGATCTTGAAGCCGGGGCCCATCGTCGAGGACAGGGCGATGCGCTTCACATAGGTGCCCTTGGCGCCCGACGGCTTGGCGCGGACGAGGGCGTCCACGATGGCCTTGACGTTGGCTTCCAGGGCGTCCTGGGTGAAGGAGGCCTTGCCGATGCCGGCGTGGACGATGCCCGCCTTCTCGACGCGGAACTCGACGGCGCCGCCCTTGGCGTCCTTGACGGCCTGAGCGACGTTCGGGGTCACGGTGCCGACCTTCGGGTTCGGCATCAGGCCGCGCGGGCCCAGCACCTTACCCAGACGACCGACCAGGGCCATCATGTCCGGCGACGCGATCACGCGGTCGAAGTCCATGAAGCCGCCGGCGATCTTCTCGTACAGGTCTTCAGCGCCGACGTGCTCGGCTCCGGCGGCCTTGGCTTCATCAGCCTTGGCGTCCTTGGCGAAGACGGCGACGCGGACGTCACGGCCGGTGCCCGAGGGCAGGTTCACCACGCCGCGGACCTGTTGGTCGGCGTGACGCGGGTCGACGCCCAGGTTGACGGCGATTTCGATCGACTCGTCGAACTTGGCCTTGGCGTTGTCCTTCACCAACTTGATGGCTTCGTTGAAGGCCAGCAGGTCTTCGGTGACGCCCGTGCGGGCCTTATGGGCTTTGGTCAGCTTAGCCATGTCTTAGCCCTCCACCACTTGAATGCCGATGGCGCGGGCCGAGCCCTCGATGATGCGCGACGCGGCGTCCAGGTCGTTCGCGTTCAGGTCCTTCATCTTCTTCTCGGCGATTTCGCGCAGTTGCGTCTGCGTGACCTTGCCGGCGAACTCGCGGCCGACGAGCTTGGAGCCCGACTTGATGCCAGCGGCCTGCTTCAGATACCAAGTCGCCGGCGGCGTCTTGGTGATGAAAGTGAACGACTTGTCCTGATAGACGGTGATGACGGTCGGAAGCGGGGTGCCCTTGGCTTCCTTCTCGGTCCGCGCGTTGAACTCTTTGCAGAAGCCCATGATGTTCACGCCGCGCTGACCCAGAGCCGGGCCGATCGGGGGCGAAGGCGTGGCCGAACCGGCCGGCACTTGCAGCTTGATATAGCCGAGAATCTTCTTGGCCATTGGTCTCTCCTATGAATGACCCGATGACGATGCGTCGGGCCGGTGAGCCGTGGTGCGGCATGGCTGCCTTCCACGGATTTGACGCCGGGCGACTCCAAGGCCGTCCAGCGAAGGCGCGCGTTTAGCAGGCAGGCCCTGAAAACGCAAACGGGACCGCCCGGAGACGGTCCCGATCTCTGCGTGGCGTCAGCGGCCGATCAGGCGCTGACCTTCTCCACCTGATTGTATTCCAGGTCGACCGGGGTCGGGCGGCCGAAGATGGAGACGGCCACGCGCAGGCGGGCGTTCTCTTCGTCGACGCTCTCGACCTGACCGTCGAAGCTGGCGAACGGGCCGTCGGTGACCTTGACGTTCTCGCCGATGTCGAAGCGGATGGTGGGCTTCGGACGCTCGACGCCCTCTTCCACCTGGCCGATGATGTTCTGGACTTCACGCTCCGAGACCGGCAGCGGCTTGGTGCCGCCCGCGGCGCCCAGGAAGCCCGTGACCTTCGGCGTGTTCTTGACCAGGTGATAGGCTTCGTCGGTCATCTCCATCTTCACCAGCACATAGCCGGGGAAGAATTTGCGCTCGGCGTTGACCTTCTTGCCGCGGCGGATCTCAACGACGTCCTCGGTCGGAACCAGGATTTCGGAGAAGGCGTCTTCCAGGCCCTGTTGCTTGGCCTGGTCGCGCAGCTGCTCGGCGACCTTCTTTTCGAAGTTCGAATAGGCGTGGACGATATACCACTTGTGGCGGGGGTTGGCCGCCGGCTTGGGCGCTGCATCGGTCATGTGCGCGTCTCCTTTATTGGCCAAGGCTGAGGATGATGCGGGACGCGAAGCCGAGACCCGTGTCGACGATCCAGAAGAAGGCGGCCGCGATCAGCACCATGATGAAGACCATCACCGAAGTGATCCAAGTCTCCTTGCGGCTGGGCCACACGATCTTCCGCGCCTCGGCGCGAACCTCGTTGATGAACTGCGGGATGGACGTCTTTTTCTTCGGCGCGGGCGCGTCGACGGCCACGGTCGCTGCGCCTTGCGCGGCTGCTGCGGTCTTGGTCCCCGTGGAGCGGCGGCCGCCCGGGGTCTTCGCCTTGGCCATTTGACGTCTCTTCAACCTCTGGATCCTGCTGCCCCACATGGGAAGTCCCAGGCGATCGCAACAGGGGGAATGGCAGGAGTGGAGGGACTCGAACCCCCGGCCCTCGGTTTTGGAGACCGATGCTCTACCAGCTGAGCTACACTCCTAGTGTCCCGGACAAAGATCAGCGCGCCGTGGATATTCACCCAGCGGCGCGACCCTCGCCAGAGGGGGCGTATGCCCGAGGGCCACGGTCATTTCAAGGGCCATCTGCGCCGCAGGCGCGCGAAGTCGCGGATTTTCCTCAGAACAGACGGGCCACGGCGCTGGGCTCATAGCTCAGCCCTTTCACCAGGGCGTCGGAATCGCCGACCGAGAAGGTCTGAGCCCGACTGCGGCCGTCGATCACGGCCACCGCCTCGATCTCCTCGGGCATCACCTTGACCACCGCGACGGCGTCGCCGCCCGGCGCCCAGGGGCTGATGTCCGGCGAGCGGGCGATGATCAGGTCGTTCAGCCGCTTCACCTCGTCGCCGTCCGTGACCTCTTCGGCGCGACCGTCGATGGAGACGCCGACCGCCTCCCCCTCCTGGCCCACGCCGCGCACGGCGACGCCGACACGCGGGTCGGCGGTCAGATTCTTCAGCTTCTCACTGTCACGGGCGGTGACGAAGTAGAGGTTCAGCCCATCGTTCAGATAGCCCAGAGTCGCCGCCTGCGGCCGCCCGTCGGCCCGGTTGACCGCCAGAGTCATCAGCTTCTGGCTGTCCAGCAGCTTGAGAATGGCGGCCACCGCGCCGCCGTGGATCGGGGTGATGCGCGAGGTCGAGCTCATGGCGTTTCTCCAGAGGATACGAGAGCGGACGGGTCCGACAGACTGGCTTGGCAGCTTCGACGCAGCCTTGACGCAGATCAAGGCGACTGGACGCCGCTTCGGTTCCAATACTCTCATGACAGAGTCCCGCTTCGCGTCCGATACGCCTCGTCTGGAGGTGGCCCCCCTCAGCGAAGCGGAGGCGCCGGCCGCCTTCGCCCTGGCGCGTCTGTGGCGGCCCAATCTGGAGCCGGCCCAGTGGGACGCCTTCCTGTCGGCCTGGCGCGCCGCCCCGGAAAGCCGGGGCATCCTCAGCGCGCGCAATCGGCGCGGCGGCGTGCTGGGCTTCGTCAGTTGGTGGCGCCAGCCTGACCTGGAGTACGGCGAGACCCTGTGGGCCGGTCCCTTCGTGGTGCGCGAAATGGGCGTGCGCCCCCTGGTGCGTCAGAGCCTGGCGGTCGAGCTGACCGCCCTCGCCCGCCAGCTGGGCGCGCGGCTGCGCTATGCCGAGGAAGCCGCTGCGCCGGACTGCGCCGCGGAACTGGCGGCTAGGACAGGCTGACCTATTCGGATTCAGCCTCTTATCGCCTAGACTGCCGCGTCATCCGGGAGACGACGTTCGTGAACACCGCCGCGGCTCAGGCCGAACTCGAAAAGGTGCGTCTGGAAGACGTCCATCCCTGCGCCAGCTGCGGCGCCCGTCCGCTAGGTGTCTGCGCGGACCTCAAGGGGCACGAGCTTCAGAGCATGGCCTGCGCCAGCGAGAGCGTCTCGGCCCAGCCGGGACAGGCCCTGTTCCATGAAGGCGATCCGAACCCTTACGTCTTCAACGTGGTGGACGGGGCGGTGAAGCTGTACCGCCTGCTGCCCGACGGACGGCGCCAGATCACCGGCTTCCTGTTCCAGGGCGACTTTCTGGGTCTGGGCGGGCGCGGGGCCTCCAGCTTCACCGCCGAGGCGCTGACCCCGCTGAACGCCTGCCGTTTTCGGCGCGGCGACTTCGATCAACTGTTGAACGCCCTGCCGGCGCTGGAGCACCGACTGGTGGCCCTGGCCGGGGATGAGCTGATGGCGGCGCAGGAGCAGATCGTTCTTCTGGGCCGCAAGACGGCGCGCGAGCGGCTGGCCAGCTTCCTGACCCGCCTGTCGGAGCGCCAGGTGCAGTTGGGCGGCCCGGAGGGGCAGGTCCACCTGCCGATGACGCGGCTGGACATCGCCGACTACCTTGGCCTGACGATCGAGACGGTCAGCCGGGTCTTCACCCAATTCAAGACCTCGGGCCTGATCCGGCTGCTGCCGGGCAATGACGTCGCCCTGCCCGATCCGGCCGCGCTGAAGGCCCTGGGCGAAGGCGCCGCCTGACCTATTCTCGTTGAAGGGATAAGGGGACGCGGCCTGACGTTCCGCGCCCCTCCCCGTATCAGCTCTAGAACTTGCGGCCGACGCCGACCGACACGACCCAGGGGGCCAGGCTGACGCTGCTCTTCAGCGCGCCGCCGTTGATCCTGGCGTCCGTGTCGAACCACACCTTCTTGGCGTCCACATTCAGCGTCCACGGGCCGGAAATGTTCCAGTCGGCGCCGGCCTGCAGCGCGACGCCGAAGCCGTCATCCAGATCGACCTCGAAGCCGTTCTTATCCTTGCCGCTGAAGAAGGCCATGTAGCTGACGCCCGCGCCGACATAGGGGCTGACCGTCGCGTTCGGCGTCGGCCGGTATTGCAGCGTCACCACCGGGGGCAGAACCCATGTCTCATGCACGGCCACATCGGTCGCGCCGCCCTTGGCGCGGACCTCGTGCTGGGTGGCGCCCAGGATGGCCTCGACGGCCCAGTGGTCGGCGACGGAATAGGTGAAGCCCAGCGTCGGCATCCAGTCGTCGCCCACGTCGACCTTCAGGCCGCTGTCGGCCCCGGCGGCGGTGACGATGGCGTCATCGGCCTGAGGCAGGACGCCGGTCATACGGGCGGTGACGATCAGCGAGCCCTTGCCCACCGGCTCAGGCGCGGCGTTCTGGGCCGAGGCGGCGCCCGCGACGGCCAGAAGGCTGACGGAAGCGATCAATGCGGCGGTGGTTTTCATCGGTGCAATCCCCGACATTCGCCGGGTCGGGAGAGGGCCCGGCTTCGATGTCATCATGACCTTGCGCCTGCTCGCCTCACTCCGCCTTGATCCAGCGCAAGCTACAGAAATTTCGTCGATTTCATCCAAGAAAAATCCCCTCCGGCCAACGCCGAAGGGGATCTTTCGTCTGTCCGTCAGATGACGGGGATCAGGGTTCCGAGTGACCCTCGTCGCCTTCATCGAACAGGCGGAACTCGTGCCACAGGCCGTTCAGGACGCCGAAGGCCACCGCCAGGCCGAGGCCCAGGATCCAGGCGAAATACCACATGGGATGATCTCCTTTCGCGGGATCAGTAGAGGTCGGGGTTGGTCTTCAGCGCCTCGGTCGTCGAGCGGCCCCACAGCACCTTGTAGACCCAGGCGGTGTAGAGCAGGACGAAGGGCAGGAAGACCGCCACCACGATCAGCATGATGAACAGGGTCGTATGGCTGGACGAGGCGTTCCACACCGTCAGGCTGGACTGGGCGTCGATCGAACTGGGCAGGATGAAGGGGAACATCGACAGGCCGACCGTCGAGATGATCCCGACCGCCGAGGCCGACGATCCGCCGAAGGCCAGCGCCGCCGACTTGCGCCACATACCCAGCAGACCGATCGCGGCGCCGATGAAACCCAGAACCGGAGCGATGATCATCCACGGATAGCGACCGTAGTTGTCCATCCAGGCGCCCGGCGCCGCCTCGACCGCCGTGCGCAGCGGGTTGGAGGCGCCCGCCGTGTCCACCACGCCGGTGATACGGAAGCCCATGTCGCCGAAGGCCGCCATGGCGCCGCCGATCGCGAACAGCACCAGGCTGGCCACGCCGGCGACGGTGCCGATGGCGCGGGCGCGCTTCAGCACCGGACCTTCTTCGCCCTTGATCGCCAGCCAGGCCGCGCCGTGCAGCACCAGCATGGACACCGACAGCAGGCCGCACAGCAGGGTGAAGGGGGTGAACAGACCCAGCAGACCGCCTTCATAGAAGCTGCGCAGGTCGCTGGTCAGGCGGAAGGGCGCGCCCAGAAGGACGTTGCCGACGGCCACGCCGAACACCAGGGCCGGGACGAAGCTGCCGATGAACAGACCCCAGTCCCACATGGAGCGCCAGCGCGCCTCGGGCCGCTTCGAGCGATACTTGAACGACACGGGCCGAAGGATCAGCGCGGACAAGACCACGAACATGGCCAGGTAGAAGCCCGAGAAGCTGACGGCGTAGACCTGCGGCCAGGCGGCGAAGATCGCCGCTCCGCCGACGATGAACCAGACCTGGTTGCCTTCCCAGGTCGCGCCGATGGTGTTGATCACCATGCGGCGCTCTTCATCCTTCTTGGCGACGAAGGGCAGCAGGGCGCCGACGCCCATGTCGAACCCGTCGGTCAGGGCGAAGCCGATCAGCAGCACGCCCAGCAGTCCCCACCAGATCAGGCGGAGGGTGGTGTAGTCGAGGGGAAGTTCCATCTCTCTTTTTCCTTCAACGACCGGGTCAGGCGACCGCGGGCTCGCCTTCAGCAGCGGCGTCTTCTTCGCGGGCTTCCTGTTCGGCGAACGGCCCCTTCTTGACCGCGCGCAGGATCAGGCCGACCTCGACGACGGCGAGCACGCCGTACAGCAGGGTGAAGCAGATGATCGTGGTCCACAGGTGGGCCACCGTCAGGCTGGACGCGCCCAGGAAGGTCGGCAGCACGCCTTCCACGGCCCAGGGCTGACGCCCCACCTCGGCCAGCAGCCAGCCGGACTCGATAGCGATCCACGGTAGCGGGATGGCCAGGACGGCCAGGCGCAGGAACCACTTCGTCTCATGCTTGCGCAGGGTGCAGAGGATGAAGGCCGTTCCGAACAGGCCGATCATCAGGAAGCCGATGCCGGCCATGAAACGGAACACCCAGAACATCAGCGGCACGTTCGGAACCGTCGACCAGGCGGCCTGCTTGATCTGTTCCGGCGTCGCGGCGCGCGGATCCTCGACATAACGCTTCAACAGCAGGCCGTAGCCCAGGTCGTTGCGCACCGTCTCGAACTGGCCGCGGGCGGCCATGTCGGTCGGATCGGCCTTGACCTTCTCAAGCGCGTCATAGGCGACGACGCCGCGTTCGATGCGGTCCTCGGCGACGGCGACCAGCTCCAGAATGCCCTCAACCGGCTTGTCGATGCTGCGCGTCGAGATCAGGCCCAGAACATAGGGCACCTTGACCTCGAAGTGGGTGTGACGGTCCTCAAGGTTCGGCAGGCCGAACAGGGTCAGACCGGCCGGCGCCTCTTCGGTGCGCCACATGGCTTCCAGAGCGGCCAGCTTCATCTTCTGGTTGTCGGTCAGGGCGTAGCCCGACTCATCGCCCAGAACGACCACCGACAGCGACGACAGAAGGCCGAAGGCGGCGGCGACCGTCATCGACCGCTTGGCGAAGCCCTTGTGCTTGCCCTTCAACAGATAGAAGGCCGAGATGCCCAGCACGACCACGGCGGCGCAGACGTAGCCGGCCGACACGGTGTGGACGAATTTGGCCTGGGCCACCGGGTTGAAGATCACCGCCATGAAGTCGGTGATTTCCATACGCATGGTGTCGGGGTTGAAGGCGGCGCCGACCGGATTCTGCATCCAGCCGTTGGCGATCAGGATCCACAGGGCCGACAGATTGGTGCCCAGGGCCACCATGAAGGTGACGAACAGGTGGGCGTGCGGCTTCAGCTTGTCCCAGCCGAAGAACATCAGGCCGACGAAGGTCGCCTCCAGGAAGAAGGCCATCAGGCCCTCGATCGCCAGCGGCGCCCCGAAGATGTCCCCGACATAGTGGGAATAGTAGCTCCAGTTCATGCCGAACTGGAATTCCATCGTCAGGCCGGTGGCGACGCCCAGCACGAAGTTGATGCCGAAGATCACGCCCCAGAAACGGGTGATCGTCCGCCAGATCGGCCGACGGGTCATCACATAGATGCTCTCCATGATGACCAGCATGAAGGAGAGGCCCAATGTGAGGGGCACGAACAGAAAGTGGTATAGCGCCGTCAGTGCGAACTGAAGGCGTGAAAGGTCTACGACCGCCAGGTCGATCATCGTTCCAGGCTCCTGACCGCCAGCCCCCATCGACCGGCGTTCTACTCTAACCTAAAGCCGCGTCGTTTGGCGCGCCTTGATCCTGATCAAAGCCAGAGGCAGCGACTTGAACTAGAGGGCGTTTCGCCCAAAGACCTTTCGCCACATAGGCTTTTTGCCCCATCCTCTATTGTCGTCGATCACGCTGGATGAGGGCGGATCGGACCCTTATTCTCAAAATGGCGCACCTGGAGACATGATGACGGCCCAGCCGGTCGCCCCTCAGCAGGCGAGTTCCCCGAGAATCGCAGAGACGGCTGCGCCTGCGGCCTGGCTGAAGGCCGCCCTGTCCCCCTGGCGTCGCCTGATGAACCTGGGCGGAGCCCTGGTGATCGCGGACACGGTCCCGGCCGTCGGCTTCGCCGCCGGATTGGCCCTGGCCGTCGGCGCCTTGCCGCGCGGCCTGGCCGAGGCCGTCCCCGGCCTGGTTCTGGCGGTCGCCGCCCTGATCGTACGCGCCGCGCTCAGTCAGGGCGCGGTCTTCGTCAACACCCGCGCCGCCCGCGCCGCCAAGAACGGTCTGCGTCGCCGCGCCCTCAAGGGCGCCCTCGCCGGCCGTTTGTCGGACGCCGCCGCCATGACCGCCGCCGCCGAGGGCGTCGAGGCGCTGGACGGCCACGTCGCCCGCTTCACCCCCGCCCGAACGGCCGCCGCCGTCTCCCCTGATCCTGATCCTGGCGGCAGGGGTGGTCAGCCCCTTCACCGCCGGCATCCTGATCTTCACCCTGCTGCCCTTCGTCCTGGGCATGGCCCTGACCGGCATGGCGGCGGGCGCCGAGAGCCGCCGTCAGTTCCTGGCGCTAGAGCGTCTGTCTGGCCTGTTCCTGGACCGAGTGCGCGCCCTGCCCCCCATCCTGTCCTTCCAGGCCGAAGCCCAACAGACCCGCGTCATCGCCCGCGCCTCGGACGATCTGGCCCGCCGCACCGGCAAGGTGCTGAAGGTCGCCTTCCTGTCCTCGGCGGTGCTGGAGTTCTTCTCGGCCCTGGCCGTCGCATTGGTCGCCGTCTACTGCGGCTTCAACCTGCTGAAGCTGCTGCCCTTCCCCGCGCCCGACGAACTGAGCCTGGCACAGGCCTTCTTCGTGCTGGCCCTGGCGCCCGAGGTCTATCAGCCCATGCGCCGCCTCGCCGCCGCCTATCACGACCGTCAGGCCGCCGAGTCCGCCGTCCCCAGCCTCAGCCGCCTGGATCAGGCCGACGAGACGCCCCGCGCGCGTCTCTCTCCGCCCGCCTCGGCGCCCGCCGTGCGTTTCAAAGACGTGGCGATCGCCTATGACGGCGCGCCGGTGCTCAGCGGCTTCGATCTGACGGTCGCGCCCGGCTCCATCGTCGCCCTGACCGGCCTCAGCGGCGCGGGCAAGACCAGCCTGCTGAACCTCTTCCTGGGCCTGGCACCTCTGTCAGGCGGCGAGGTCGAGGTCGGCGACGCGCGCCTGTCGGACGCCCCCGACCTGACCGCCTGGATCGCCTGGGCCGGTCAGGCGCCGGTCGTGATCCGCGGAACCCTGGCTGATAACATCGCCCTGGCCCGGCGCGGCGCTTCGCCCGAAGAGATCGAACAGGCCGCGCGCAAGACGGGCCTCGACGGCGCGCTGGATCGCCGGATCGACGAGCGCGGCGGCGGTCTGTCGGGGGGCGAGCGTCGCCGTCTGGGCCTGGCCCGCGCCTTCCTCAAGCCCGCACCCCTGCTACTGCTGGACGAACCGACCGCCAATCTGGACGCCGAGGCCGAGGCCGCCCTGCTGCCGCTCATCCGCGAGGCGGCGCGCGAACGCACGACCCTGATCGCGACCCATTCCGACGCCGTAGCCGAACTGGCCGATGTGGTGGTGCGCCTGTGAAGCCTCAGTCCTCTCCCGGCGTCGTCCGCCTCAAGGCCATGATCCGCGCCCAGGAGCGCGCCCAGTTCCCGCGCCTGCTGGCCGCCTCGGTCACAAGCGCCCTGGTCTCGGCCGGGGCCGTGGCCCTGCTGGGGGTGTCGGGCTGGTTCATCACCGCCGCCGCACTGGCCGGCGCGGCCGGACCGGCCGCAGCCCATGTGTTCAACTATCTGGTCCCCAGCGCGGTCATCCGCTTCCTGGCCATCGTCCGCACCGCCTCCCGTTATGGCGAGCGCGTCACCGGCCATGAGGCGGCGCTGAAGGCGCTGGCCGCCCTGCGTCCCCAGTTGTTTGACGGCCTGGCGCGCGGCCCCACGACGCGCGCCCTGTCGCTGGCGGGCGGCGAGGCCTCGGCCCGGCTGGTGCAGGATGTCGACGCCGTTCAGGATCGTTTCGTGCGCCTGTCCGCGCCGTGGAGCGCGGGCGCGGGGCTTCTGACGGGCATGGTGATGGCCTCTCTGGCCGGATGGCGCGCCGCCGTCGCGGTCGCCCTGGCCGCCGTGGTCAGCGTGGCGCTGGGCGTCGTCCTGGGCCGCCGTCTGGCCGAGCCTGCGGGCCGCCGCCTGCAGGAGGCCATGGGCGACTTCAAGACCGACTTCGCCGCCATGTCCGCCGCCGCGCCCGAGCTTCAGGCCTACGGCATGAAGGACTGGGCCGTGGATCGTCTGGCCCGTCAGGGCGGCGCCGTCGAGGCCTCCGCCGAGGCCCTGGCCCGCGCTGGAGGCTGGCTGATGGCGGGGCAGACCCTGGCCATGGCGCTGGGCGTCATGGGCGCAGCGTTGGCCGCCGGTTCCGCCTCCCCCGCTTTAACCGCCCTGGCCATGCTGGCCGCCGTCGCCACGGTCGAGAGCGCGGGCAATCTGCTGAACGCCCTGCGCCAGAACGGCGCCGTCGCCGTCGCCGTTCAGCGTCTGGGCGAGTTGCTGGATGGAGAGGCGCCCATCGCGGCGTCCGCCGCCGAGCCTGCCCTTCGCCTGTCGTCGGCCGATCTGCGCCTCGCCCCGCCTCAGCGCCTGGCCGTCGTGGGTCGCTCCGGCGCAGGCAAGACCACCCTGATCGAACGGATGATGCACCTGCGCGCGCCCGTTCCGGGCGAGGTCGCCTTCGCCGACATCGACGGAGCCGCTCTGTCCTCGGACGCGGTGCGCCCGCTGTTCGCCTATGCACCGCAACAGGCGGTTCTGATGGCCGGAACAGTGCGCGAGAATCTTCGCCTGGCCGCCCCTTCGGCCGATGACGATCAGCTCTGGGCCATGCTCGAGGACGCCGGCCTGACCGACCGCATCCGCGCCGCGCCCGGCGGGCTGGACGCGCCTCTGGGCGAGAACGGCGCGCGGCTGTCAGGCGGCGAGCGGCGCCGATTGGGCCTGGCCCGCGCCTATCTGCGCCCCGCGCCCTGGCTGGTGCTGGACGAACCGACCGAAGGGCTCGACGCCGCGACAGAGGCCAAGGTTCTGGACCGGCTGGCCCAGCGCCTGCAGCGCACCGGTCAGGGCCTGATCCTGGTCAGCCACCGCCCGGCCCCGTTGGCCCTGTGCGATCAGACCCTGACCGTCAGCGGCATCGCCCCGGATGGTCATGTTCAGGCACGCATCGGTCCCCTTCGCGCCGTCGCCTGAACCGGCCGACCTTTGATCTCCATCAAGGCGCGGCCACGGACGGTGAGCTCTGCTGTCGGCATAGGAGAACTGCCATGCCCTCAGAAATCATCGCTCCCGTCGCCGCCATGGGCGCCTTCTTCCTCACCTTCATGGCCGCCATGGCCTACGGCGTGATCAACAGCAATCTGGCCGACCGCAAGGCGCGCTGACCATGACGCTGCATCACATCCGGCTGGAGCTGGCCCGCGAGGCCGATGCGCCGCATGGCGATCCGGGCGACGGCTATGACCTGGTCATGACGCTGGACGAACATTCCCGGTTGGACGCTCCGGCCCTGCTCGCCGCGCCCGAACGCACGCGTGTCCGCCGTTTTCGCGACGGCGAGACGCTGGCGGTCGGCCAACTGACGCGGGGCGCCGACGGCCGCTGGGTGCTGGACTTCCCCGGCGAGGACGCCGACGCCGTCGGCTTCCGCCTCGAAAGCGAACGCTTCGTGCCGGGGGAATACGTCTCCCTGGCCGAGCCGGGCGGCCCCATGCGTCCCTATCGGGTCGCCCTGGTCCAGCCATTGGACCGCACCTGAGCCGCCACGACGGCGCCGCCTGATCAGGCGGCGTCGGTCTCCTCGCCCTTGATCACAGGGCGGAACAGCAGCTTGTCGATGCGTCGGTCGTCCATGTCGATGACCTCGACCTCGAAACGTCCCAGCTGCAGGACGTCGCCCTCGTTCGGCACGCGCGACAGATGGTGCAGCACCAGGCCCGCAACCGTGTGGAAGCCTTCATGCTCGCCGAAGTCCTCGCCCAGCGCTTCGCCCAGTTCATCCAGATCGATCTGACCATCGACGGCCCAGGTGCCGTCGGCGCGTTTGCGCACGGCCGTCTCGACCTCGTCATGGCTCTCGTTGAAGTCGCCGGCGATCATCTCCAGCAGGTCCGTCGCCGTGACCACGCCTTCAAAGGCGCCGTATTCATCGACCACGAAAGCCATGTGAACCTTCGAGCCCTTCAGGATCTCCAGCGCCTTCAGCACCGAGGTCGACTGAGGGATGAAGGCGGGTTCGGCCACCAGCTTCTCGACATTGAACTCGCCGTTGTCGAGCAGGCTGTCCAGCAGGTCCTTTTTGTGGACCACGCCCAGCGGGTTATCGATGTCGTTGTCCCGCGCCACCACGATGCGCGAATAGGGACAGGTGCGAATTTCCTCGCGCAGCGTCTCTTCGGAATCATCCAGGGCGATCCAGTAGACCTCGTGGCGCGGCGTCATCGCCACGCGCACGGCCCGGTCGCCCAGGCGCAGAATCTCCTCGATCATCTCCTGCTCTTCCGGCTCGATCAGGCCTGCGGACGTGCCCTCGGCCAGGATGCTCTCCACCTCTTCCTGAGTGACGTCCGAACCGTCGCGATCCTTGACGCCCAGCAGCTTGAGGATGCCCGAGGTCGACGCCGTCAGCAGCAGCACGAACGGCTTCATCACCAGGGCCAGGGTCGAGATCGGACCGGCCATCTTGGAGGCGATAGTCTCGGGGAAGATGAGGGCCAGGCGCTTGGGCACCAGTTCGCCGACGATCAGCGAGACATAGGTGATCAGCACCACGACCACGCCGGTGGCGATGATCTGCGAATAGGGCGCCAGCGCCGGCAGGTTCGCCGTAAGGATGTCGTCCAGCTCGCCGGCGATGGCCGCCTGACCGTAGGCGCCGGCCAGAATGCCGATCAGGGTGATGCCCACCTGGACCGCCGACAGGAACTGCGTCGGCTCCTCAGCGAGTTTCAACGCAGCGCGTGCGCCGCGGTCGCCTCGTTCGGCACGGCTTTGAAGCTTGGATTTGCGGGAAGACACGACCGCGAGTTCGGTCATGGCGAAAAGGCCGTTCAGCACCACAAGCAGCAGCACGACGACGATAGCGATGGTCAACATCGAAAAGGAGAAGCCCTGACGCGGCGCGACTAACGGCGTCCGCGAGGCGTATAGTAAAGGCGATGCCGCCCCTGCGCCAGCTTTCTTGTCGAAACTGCGGCGTTCAGCCTGATCGGCCCGTCTCGACGGCGCCGTAGAAGCCCGTGTCGGCGCCGCCCTGCCCCATGCCTCCGGTCTGCGCGGCGCAGGCGCTAAGGCCGATCACCAGACCTATCAGCAGGCCCAGACGTGCAGCGCGGATCATCTTGGTTAACCGGTCATTGACGACCCGCCCTGAACGCGAGACGCGGCAACCGAGTTCCCCGGTCAGGCCGCCGAGGGCATGCTCTCGTCCGACCATTCAGCGGCGACAGCAACGCCTCGCTCCATGCCCTGCAGCAGGATCTCCAAGGTCACCGGTTTCGCCACCAGATGGTCGGCGCCGGCCTGCACCGCCTGCAGATGATGAGCCTCGGTCGTATTGGCCGTCAGCATGACGATGGGTGTGCGCGCCGCGCCCAGACGCGCCTCCTCGGCGCGGATGCGGCGCATGGCGTCCAGCCCGTCCATGACCGGCATCTGCATGTCCATCAGCACCACGTCGAAACGCTCCTTCTGGAATCGCAGCACGCCCTCTAGCCCGTTGTCGGCGGTGACGATCTCGAAGCCCAGCGGCTCCAGCAGGCAGCGCACGACCATCTGATTGGCCGGATTGTCCTCGACCGCGAGAATACGCAGTCGCGCGGGCTCCTCGGGTTTCTCGACGGCCGACCCAGCCGCCTCCGTCGAAGCCGACAGCGGGCGCTGGATCGGCAGGTCCACGCTGAACACGCTGCCTTCGCCCGGCGCAGACTCGACGGTGATCGTTCCACCCATCAGTTCCGCCAGCGACTTGCAGATGGACAGACCCAGACCCGTGCCGCCGAACTGACGCGAGATGGCGTCGTCCGCCTGGACGAAAGGCTTGAACAGGCGTTGGGCGGCCTCGGCGTCGAAGCCCATGCCGGTGTCCTGCACCTCGATCACGAGGCGCTCCTGGCGTTCGACCGCCCGCACGTCGACCTGGACGGAAACGCGGCCTTCAGCGGTGAATTTCACTGCGTTGGATACAAGGTTGGAAACGATCTGGGTGATGCGCACCCCGTCTCCGATCACCTCGCCCCGGGCGGTCGGCGTGAAGGCGACCTCCAGCGCCAGGCCCTTGTCCTCGGCGAGCGCGCGACGCATCTCGACCACCGCCTCGATGTCGGCCCTGAGGTCGAACGACGCCGGCGACAGGCTGAACTGACCGGCCTGCATCTTCGACAGGTCCAGCATGTCGTCCAGCACCCGACGCAGGGAGTCGCCAGCCCCGGTGATCAGGTTCAGCATCTCGCTCTGGCGCGGCGTCAATGTCGTGTGCGCCAAGGCCGAGGCTAGGCCCAGCACCGCGTTCAGCGGCGTACGCACCTCATGGCTGACGTTGGCGAAGAAGCGGTCACGCACCTCTGCGGCCTGCCGCGCCTCGGCCTGCGCCAGCTCCAGGGCCCTGAGCGCACGGACGTGGTCCGACACCTCGAAACGGATGGCGGTGTAGGTCTCGGGTCGTCCGTCCGCCCCAAGGTTCGGAACAATGGTGGTGTCCACCCAGTAGGCCTCGCCCGATTTGGTGCGGTTCTGGATGGTGCCGCGCCACACTTCGCCACGCGCGATGGTCCGATACAGGTTGCGGAAATAGTCGCGCGCATGAACGCCCGAATTCACCACCCTGTGCGTCTGGCCGATCAGCTCGGCGCGCGAATAGCCGCTGACCGCCTCGAACTTGTCGTTGCAATACAGGATGCGGCCCGCGCGATCCGTAATCGCCACGATGGCGGCCTCGTCAAGCGCGGCGGAGAGGCCGGCGCGGCGGGGCCAGTCGACGTCAGTCATAAGGGGTCCTTTCAGCCCGGCACATGGCGCGTCCATGGCTGAGAATCCCTTAACCTCCCCGCTAGACCAAAGTCGGGCGTCTCCTTTTGATTCAACGCAATAGCGCATGGCAAAACGGCCCCCGGATCGCTCCGGGGGCCGCTCTGTACGCTTACGCTACTCTTACTGTGCGGCCTCAGGGGCCGCTCATCGATTACTCGACGATCTTGGCCCCGGCGGGAGCAGCTCCCGCCTAGGCTTTAGTCTCGCGTGGCGAGGATCGTCGATTACTCGACGATCTTGGCCACGACGCCGGCGCCGACAGTGCGGCCGCCTTCGCGGATGGCGAAGCGCAGCTTCTCTTCCATCGCGATCGGCGTGATCAGCTCGACGTCCAGCTCGGCGTTGTCGCCCGGCATGATCATCTCCACGCCTTCCTTCAGGCGCACGATGCCGGTCACGTCCGTCGTGCGGAAGTAGAACTGCGGACGGTAGTTCGTGAAGAACGGCGTGTGACGGCCGCCTTCTTCCTTGTTCAGGATGTAGGCCTCGGCCACGAACTTCGTGTGCGGGGTGATCGAACCCGGCTTGCACAGCACCTGGCCGCGCTCGACGTCTTCACGCTTGGTGCCGCGCAGCAGCACGCCCACGTTGTCGCCCGCCTGGCCCTGGTCCAGCAGCTTGCGGAACATTTCCACGCCCGTGCAGGTCGTCTTCTGGACCGGACGGATGCCGACGATCTCGACTTCCTCGCCGACCTTGACGACGCCGCGCTCGACGCGACCCGTCACCACGGTGCCGCGGCCCGAGATCGAGAACACGTCTTCCACCGGCATCAGGAACGGCATGTCGATCGGACGTTCCGGCTGCGGGATGTAGCTGTCGACCGCCGCCATCAGCTCCAGAACGCGCTCGGCGCCGATCTGCGGGTCGCGGTCTTCCACCGCGGCCAGGGCCGAGCCCTTGATCACCGGAATGTCGTCGCCCGGGAACTGGTACGAGCTCAGCAGCTCGCGCACTTCCATCTCGACCAGCTCCAGCAGTTCCTCGTCGTCGACCATGTCGACCTTGTTCAGGAACACCACCAGCGCCGGAACGCCGACCTGACGCGACAGCAGGATGTGCTCGCGCGTCTGCGGCATCGGGCCGTCAGCGGCCGAGCACACCAGGATCGCGCCGTCCATCTGAGCCGCGCCCGTGATCATGTTCTTCACGTAGTCGGCGTGGCCCGGGCAGTCCACGTGCGCGTAGTGACGGTTCGCCGTCTCATATTCCACGTGCGACGTGTTGATCGTGATGCCGCGCGCCTTCTCTTCCGGCGCGTTGTCGATGTCGGCGTAGTTCATCGCCTTGCCGCCGCCAGCCTTCGACAGCGTCATCGAGATCGCCGCCGTCAGCGTCGTCTTGCCGTGGTCAACGTGACCGATCGTGCCGATGTTCACGTGCGGCTTCGTGCGTTCGAACTTTTCCTTGGCCATTCTCTAGCTCCTGGAATCCCCAAAACGGGGGTCCAAATGGGTTTGGGGATAGGTGGGGCGATTTGTGGTCAAACCGCCCCGTTTTCAAGTGGGTCCGTCGGAAAGACGGACTTAGGCGTACTTCTTGATCACTTCGTCGGCGACGTGTTGCGGCACCGCTTCATAGTGGTCGTACTGCATGGTGAACTGGGCGCGGCCCTGCGACATGCCGCGCAGCGTGTTCACATAGCCGAACATGTTGGCCAGCGGCACGAAGGCGTTCACGACGACGGCGTTGCCGCGCATGTCCTGACCCTGGATCATGCCGCGACGGCCGTTCAGGTCGCCGATGATCGAACCCAGGTACTCTTCCGGAGTCACGACCTCGACCGCCATGATCGGCTCGAGCAGCTTCGGTCCGCCCTTTTCCTTCAGCTCGCGGAACGCAGCGCGCGACGCGATTTCGAAGGCCAGAACCGAGGAGTCGACGTCGTGGAAGGCGCCGTCCACCAGGGTGGCCTTGACGTCGATGACCGGGAAGCCGGCCAGCAGGCCGTTGTCCTTGGCCGACTTCAGGCCCTTTTCCACGCCCGGGATGTATTCCTTGGGCACGGCGCCGCCGACGATGGCCGACTCGAAGACGAAGTCCGAACCCGGCTCGCCCGGCTCGAACACCAGCTTGACGCGGGCGAACTGGCCCGTACCGCCGGTCTGCTTCTTGTGGGTGTAGTCGATCTCGGCCTTGCGGCTGATGGACTCGCGATAGGCCACCTGCGGCGCGCCGATGGTCGCTTCGACCTTGTAGGTGCGCTTCAGGATGTCGATCTTGATGTCCAGGTGCAGCTCGCCCATGCCCTTCAGGATCGTCTGGCCCGACTCGTGGTCGGTCGAGACGGTGAAGGACGGATCTTCCGAAGCCAGCTTGGCCAGGGCGACGCCCAGCTTCTCCTGGTCGGCCTTGGTCTTGGGCTCGACGGCGATCTCGATAACCGGCGCCGGGAATTCCATCTTCTCGAGGATGACCGGGGACTTCAGCGGGTCGCACAGGGTGTCGCCCGTACGGGTTTCCTTCAGGCCGGCCAGGGCGACGATGTCGCCGGCGTAGGCTTCCTTGATGTCCTCACGGTTGTTGGAGTGCATCAGCAGCATGCGGCCGACGCGCTCGCGCTTGTCGCGCGACGAGTTCAGCAGCGACTGACCGGTCTCCATCTTGCCCGAGTACAGGCGGCAGAAGGTGATCGAACCGACGAAGGGGTCGTCCATGATCTTGAACGCCAGAACCGACAGGGGCTCTTCGTCCGACGCCTTGCGGACGATCGGCTCTTCGGTCTTGAAGTCGATGCCCGGCGTCGGCGGGATGTCGACCGGCGACGGCAGGTAGTCAACGACGGCGTCCAGCAGCGGCTGCACGCCCTTGTTCTTGAAGGCCGAGCCGGCGAGGATCGGATAGAAGGCGCCGGTGATGACGGCCTTGCGGATGCAGCGCTTCAGCACTTCAACCGAGGGCTCGTTGCCTTCCAGGTAGGCTTCCATGGCCTCGTCGTCGATCTCGACGGCGTTGTCGACCAGGTACTGGCGAGCGGCGGCCACGGCGTCAGCCATGTCGGCCGGGATGTCGCGCACGTCGGCCGAGGCGCCGACCTGATCGGTTTCCCAGACCAGGGCCTTCATCTCGACCAGGTCGACCACGCCCTTCAGGTTCGATTCCGAACCGATCGGCAGTTGGATCGGCACAGCCTTGGCGCCCAGACGGTCGCGGATCGACTCGACCGACTTCTCGAAGTCGGCGCCGATCTTGTCCATCTTGTTGACGAAGACGATGCGGGGGACGTTGTACTTGTCAGCCTGGCGCCAGACGGTTTCCGTCTGCGGCTCGACGCCGGCGTTGCCGTCCAGAACGGTCACGGCGCCGTCGAGGACGCGCAGCGAACGCTCGACTTCAATGGTGAAGTCCACGTGGCCGGGGGTGTCGATGATGTTCAGACGCTTTTCACGCCAGAAGGCGGTCGTGGCGGCCGACGTAATGGTGATGCCGCGTTCCTGCTCCTGGTCCATCCAGTCCATGGTGGACGCGCCGTCGTGCGTCTCGCCCATTTTGTGGTTCTTGCCGGTGTAGAACAGAATCCGCTCGGTCGTCGTCGTCTTGCCCGCGTCGATGTGGGCCATGATGCCGAAGTTGCGGTAGTCTTCGATTTTATGTGTGCGGGGCATTGAAGTTGCCTTCCGGGAGCTTCGCGGACGCGGCGAGCGCCCTGGGGTGTCGGATATGACGGCGCGGGCGGTTCAGTCTGAACGCCCGCGCCGGATCGTCTTCGTGAGCGACCGCCCCATTATCCGAAGAAGAGGGACGGTTTTAAGACGTTTACCAGCGGTAGTGGCTGAAGGCGCGGTTGGCTTCGGCCATCTTGTGGGTGTCTTCGCGCTTCTTGACCGCGGTGCCGCGGTTGTTGGCGGCGTCCAGCAGCTCGGCGGCCAGCTTTTCCGTCATGGTGTTTTCGCCGCGGTTGCGCGCGGCGTTGACCAGCCAGCGGATGGCCAGGGCGCGACGACGGTCCGGACGGACTTCGACCGGCACCTGATAGGTGGCGCCGCCGACGCGACGCGAACGGACTTCAACCGCCGGGGCGACGTTTTCCAGGGCGATGTGGAAGGTCTCGACCGCAGTCTGCTCCTTCTTCTTCTCGGCCAGGATGTCGAAGGCGCCGTAGACGATGTTCTCGGCGACGGCCTTCTTACCTTCGTACATGACGTAGTTCATGAACTTGGTGACGATCAGGTCCCCGAACTTGGGATCCGGCAGGACTTCACGCTTCTGAGCGCGGTGACGACGGGACATGGATGTATCCTCTTAAATCTGTAGGGCGCTAGGAGCGGATTACTTCGGACGCTTGGCGCCGTAGTGCGAACGACGCTGCTTGCGGTCCTTGACGCCCTGGGTGTCGAGCACGCCGCGCAGGATGTGATAGCGAACGCCGGGCAAGTCCTTCACGCGGCCGCCGCGGATCAGCACGACCGAGTGCTCCTGCAGGTTGTGGCCTTCGCCGGGGATGTAGCACACGGCTTCGACGCCGTTCTTGGCCAGACGGACCTTGGCGACCTTACGCAGAGCCGAGTTCGGCTTCTTCGGGGTCGTGGTGTAGACGCGGGTGCAGACGCCGCGACGCTGGGGCGAACCCTCCAGGGCCGGGACCTTGTTGCGGACCGGCTTCGGCTTGCGGGGCTTGCGGATCAGTTGGTTGATCGTGGGCATTCGAATTCGTCTCTTTTCGATGTGGAGGCGTGTGTCTTTCGACCGGAGCGCCTCATGAGCCTTCTTTTGAACGGGACCGAAGCCCCGCCCGGGTGTTATCGAGCCGAGGTCAGGACGCCCAAACAGAAAAACCGGAACGCGCGCTTCGGGCGTTCCGGCGGGACACAGCCCGTCCGTTCGATTGTCACGATCTCAGCGGACGGCGAACCGCCCACGTCTCGAAAGTGCGCGGCTTCTACGCGCGATCCGTTAACAGGTCAAGAGAGACGCGCGAGCCGACGTTCAGGGCGTCGTGTTCGTATCCCGTTCAGGGATCGATGATATTACGCCTAGATATCGCCATGCTTGCCTAGGCATCATTCGTTCGGACGATGGGGGAGCCTTAATGAGCATCGCCGTTCTGCCCGATGGCCCGACGAAGCGAACCCGTCCGGGCCTCAAGCGAGCCCTGACGGCGGGGACTTCGGTGCTGATGCACGCGATCGTCCTGGGCAGCATGGCCTACTACGCGGCAGGCGACCGTCGCGAATCCCTCCCTACACCGCCGCCGCCGATCATCCACGTGGAACTGGAGCGTCCGTTCGTGCCGCCGCAACCGCGGCCTCCCCTTCCTGCGCCGACGCCTGTCCCGACGCCGGCGCCGGCGCCCATGGAATCGCCGCGGCCTCAGAGACCCAGCGCCGAACCATCCCCTACGCCTACGCCTGCGCCGGCCCCCGCCCCTGCTCAGGCGGCTTCCGTCCCTCGGACCGCCCCGCAGGCTCCGCCCCTGCCGACCCCGGCGTCCAAGGCGGCGCCCGCGCCGCCGGCCGCCGCACTGGAGCACGCGCCGGTCGCGCCCGTCGTGATCGCGCCCATACGTCCGCGCAAGAAGGACGAGGAGGACGGCCGCGACGGCCTGCCCGCTCCGCCGGCGCCGCGCCTGGCCGCTCCCGCGCCGGGCGCCCCTTCAGCCGCTGCGTCAGGCGTGGACGGCATTTCCGACGCCTGGCGCGTGACGCCTGAGGGTCAGTCCGGGCGCAACGCCCGCGCCTTGCGCACCTCCCCGCCGGATGCCCTGCGGACCAACTGCTTCGTCGAGGCGAAGAGATCATCTGCGAGGAACGGTTCAACGCCCGGGCGGCGCAGGGCGCAGAGAACGGCCGCATCACCGGCACCGGCAACGCAGAGCGCGACGCCCGCTTCGCCCGCGAAGGGGCGCGCGAGATGCAGCGCTACGAGGCCCAGCGTCGACCGCTCAGCGGCGGGGTCGGAGTGCTCGCGCCTCAGGACTGCCCAGGCTCCAACTTCGGCACGGGCTGCGCAGGCGCGCACCTGGATTCCTCGATGCAGATGGACTCCAACCGCAATGTCCAGACCCGCCGCGACGGCGCTCCCGCCTCCGGCCGCCCGATGACGCCCGGCGCCGCCAACACACGCGAACCGATGAAGCCGCAGTAGGCGTCCGGCGCACGGCCAGCGCCCGCCTCACGGCCTCAAGCAGCGAAAAGCGCGGTAGGCCATAAAAAAAGAGCGGCGCCTTTCGACGCCGCCCTCTTCAGTCTTTCAGGTCTGAACCCGGATCAGTCGGCCGACTGCTCCAGCTCCAGGGCCAGATCCGCAGGAAGCGGCTCGACCGCGTCTTCGCGGGCCTGGGTCAGCTCAGCGTCACGCTCGTTGGCGATCTTCTGCAGGCTGCGCAGGTAGGAGCCCGTACCGGCCGGGATCAGGCGACCCACGATCACGTTCTCCTTCAGGCCTTCCAGCGTGTCCTTCTTGCCGTGGACCGAAGCCTCGGTGAGGACGCGGGTCGTCTCCTGGAACGAGGCCGCCGAGATGAAGCTGCGGGTCTGCAGCGACGCCTTGGTGATGCCCAGCAGGACCGGCTGCACGGTGGCGATGCGGCCGCCGCGCTTCTCGACCTTGGCGTTCTCGATGTCGACTTCGACACGATCGACGTGGTCGCCCTTGATGAGCGTCGTCTCGGCCGAGTCGATGACCTCGACCTTCTGCAGCATCTGACGAACGATGACCTCGATGTGCTTGTCGTTGATCGGCACGCCCTGCAGTCGGTAGACCTCCTGCACTTCGTTCACCAGATACTCGGCCAGCGCCTCGACGCCCTGGATGCGCAGCAGGTCGTGCGGATCCGGGTTGCCGTCGATGATGTAGTCGCCCTTCTGGATCAGGTCGCCGTCGTGGACGGAGATGTGCTTGCCCTTCGGGATCAGGAACTCGACCGCCTCGCCCTGGTTGCCGTCTGCGTCGACTTCCGGGGTGATCTTGATGCGGCGCTTGTTCTTGTAGTCGCGACCGAACTCGACGCGACCGTCCATCTCGGCGATGACCGCGCAATCCTTCGGACGACGGGCTTCGAACAGTTCCGCCACGCGCGGCAGACCGCCGGTGATGTCGCGGGTCTTGGCGCCTTCGGTCGGGATACGGGCGATGATGTCGCCCGGCTTGGTCTCGTCGCCGTTGGCCACCGACAGGATGGCGCCGACGGGCAGCAGATAGCGCGCGTCAGAACCGCTCGACAGCTTGGCGTAGCTGTCGCCCTGGGTGACGCCCATGGCCGGACGCAGGTCCGCGCCGCGCGGGCTGGCGCGCCAGTCGGAGACGACGCGCTGGGCGATGCCCGTGGCCTCGTCCGTCTCTTCCTTGACCGACAGGCCGTCGACCAGATCCTCGAAGCGCACCACGCCGCCGACTTCCGTCAGGATCGGGGTGGTGTACGGGTCCCACTCGGCCAGGCGCTGGTTCTTGGCCACCTCGCCGCCGTCCTTGACGCGCAGACGCGCGCCGTAAGGCACCTTGTAGGATTCGCGATCCTTGCCGTCGACGGTCACGGTGACCACGACGTTGCGGCTCATGGCCACCGGGTCGCCGTGAGCGGCGATAACCGTCGGGCCGACGACCTTGATGACGCCCGCGTTGGTCGCCTCGAAGAAGGAGGTTTCCGCCACCTGGGCCGTACCGCCGATGTGGAAGGTCCGCATCGTCAGCTGGGTGCCCGGCTCGCCGATCGACTGGGCGGCGATGACGCCGACCGCTTCGCCGATGTTGACGTTGGTGCCGCGCGCCAGGTCGCGGCCGTAGCAGGTCGCGCAGATGCCGGTGTCGGCTTCACAGGTCAGGGCCGAGCGGACCTTGATGGACTGGACGCCCACCTTGTCGATCATCTCGACTTCCTCTTCCTGCAGATAGGTGTCCGCAGGATACAGGACCTCGCCGCCCGGCTCCTTGATGTCCTCGGCCGCGTAACGGCCCAGGACGCGCTGGCCCAGCGAGACGAGCACGTCGCCGCCTTCGACCACGGCGCGCAGGGTGATGCCGCGCGTCGAGCCGCAGTCTTCCTCGGTGACGATGGAGTCCTGCGCCACGTCCACCAGACGACGGGTCAGGTAACCCGAGTTGGCGGTCTTCAGGGCGGTGTCGGCCAGACCCTTACGGGCGCCGTGGGTCGAGTTGAAGTATTCAAGGACGGTCAGGCCTTCCTTGAAGTTCGAGATGATCGGCGTCTCGATGATCTCGCCCGAGGGCTTGGCCATCAGGCCGCGCATCCCGCCCAGCTGCTTCATCTGAGCCTGCGAACCACGGGCGCCCGAGTTGGCCATCATGAAGACCGAGTTGATGTCCGGCTCCTGACCCTTGATCAGGACGCGCGGCTGGGCGATTTCGCCCATCATCTCATCGGCGATCTTGTCCGTGGCCTTGGCCCAGGCGTCGACGACCTTGTTGTACTTCTCGCCCTTGGTGATCAGGCCGTCGGCGTACTGTTGCTCGTACTCCTCGACCTGGGTGCGGGTCTCGTTGACGAGGGCTTCCTTCTTGGCGGGGATGACGATGTCGTCCTTGCCCACCGAGATGCCGGCCTTGGCCGCTTCGCGGAAGCCCATCTGCATCATCTGGTCGGCGAAGATGACCGTCGCCTTCTGACCGCAGTGACGGTAGACCTGATCGATCAGGTTGCCGATTTCCTTCTTGGTCAGGTTCTTCTCGAGCAGGCGGTAGCCGATGTTCGGGTTGTGCGGCAGCAGGGCGCCCAGCTTCATCCGGCCCGGCGTGGTGTCGATCACCTTGGTGATCAGTTCGCCGTCCGCATTCATCTCGGTCCAGCGCGCCTTGATCTTCGTGTGCAGCTTGACGACCTGGGCGTCCAGCGCGGCGTCGATTTCACCCATGTTGGCGAACAGTTTGCCTTCGCCCGGCTGGTTCTCCTTGACCAGCGACAGGTAGTACAGGCCCAGGACGATGTCCTGCGACGGCACGATGATCGGCTTGCCGTTGGCGGGCGACAGGATGTTGTTCGTCGACATCATCAGCACGCGCGCTTCCAGCTGGGCCTCGAGGCTCAGCGGGACGTGCACGGCCATCTGGTCGCCGTCGAAGTCAGCGTTGAACGCCGTACAGACCAGCGGGTGCAGGCGGATGGCCTTGCCCTCGATCAGCTTGGGCTCGAACGCCTGGATGCCCAGACGGTGCAGGGTCGGCGCGCGGTTCAGCAGAACCGGGTGCTCGCGGATGACCTCGTCCAGGATGTCCCAGACGGCCGGCTGTTCGCGCTCGACCATGCGCTTGGACTGCTTGACGGTGCCCGACAGGCCCTTGGCGTCCAGACGCGCGTAGATGAACGGCTTGAACAGCTCCAGCGCCATCTTCTTGGGCAGGCCGCACTCGTGCAGCTTCAGCTCCGGACCCACGGTGATGACCGAACGGCCCGAGTAGTCGACGCGCTTGCCCAGCAGGTTCTGACGGAAGCGACCCTGCTTGCCCTTCAGCATGTCGGCCAGCGACTTCAGCGGACGCTTGTTGGCGCCCGTGATCACGCGGCCGCGACGGCCGTTGTCGAACAGGGCGTCGACGGATTCCTGCAGCATCCGCTTTTCGTTGCGGATGATGATGTCCGGCGCGCGCAGCTCGATCAGGCGCTTCAGGCGGTTGTTCCGGTTGATGACCCGACGATACAGGTCGTTCAGGTCCGACGTCGCGAAGCGGCCGCCGTCCAGCGGCACCAGCGGACGCAGTTCCGGCGGGATGACCGGCACGATGGTCAGGATCATCCACTCGGGCTTGTTGCCCGACTCGATGAAGGCTTCCAGCAGCTTCAGACGCTTGGACGCCTTCTTGGCCTTCAGCTCCGACGGGTTGTCGGCCAGTTCGGCGCGGTGCTTCTCGGCCTCGGCGTTCAGGTCGATCGCCATCAGCAGGTTGCGGACCGCCTCGGCGCCGATCTCGGCGGTGAAGCCGTCGTCGCCGAACTCTTCCTGATAGTGATAGAATTCGTCTTCCGTCAGCAGCTGGTTCTGCTTCAACGGGGTCAGGCCCGGCTCGGTGACGATGTAGTTCTCGAAGTACAGGACGCGCTCGACGTCCTTCAGCGCCATGTCCAGCATCAGCGAGATGCGCGACGGCAGCGACTTCAGGAACCAAATGTGAGCGACCGGAGCGGCCAGGTCGATGTGGCCCATGCGCTCGCGGCGGACACGGGCCAGGGTGACCTCAACGCCGCACTTCTCGCAGATGATGCCCTTGTACTTCATGCGCTTGTACTTGCCGCACAGGCATTCGTAGTCCTTGGTCGGGCCAAAGATACGAGCGCAGAACAGGCCGTCACGCTCGGGCTTGAACGTACGGTAGTTGATGGTTTCCGGCTTCTTGATCTCGCCGAACGACCACGAACGGATCTTCTCCGGCGAGGCCAAAGCGATCTTGATCTGGTCGAAGGTCGGCGTGACCGGAACCGGGTTGAAGATGTTCAGGACTTCCTGGTTCATCTTTATTCCTTCTGCGGGGCTGCCCCGCGAAAATCATTCAGAGAGGAGAACAGGCGGACCGCCCTCCCCCGCCGAGGCGAGGAAGGGCGCTTGATCCGATCAGCTGTTTTCCAGCTCCACGTTCAGGCCCAGCGAGCGCATTTCCTTCACCAGCACGTTGAAGGACTCGGGGATGCCGGCCTCAAAGCTGTCGTCGCCACGGACGATGGCCTCGTAGACCTTGGTCCGGCCGGCCACGTCGTCCGACTTCACCGTCAGCATTTCCTGCAGGGTGTAGGCGGCGCCGTAAGCTTCCAGAGCCCAGACCTCCATTTCCCCGAAGCGCTGACCGCCGAACTGCGCCTTACCGCCCAGCGGCTGCTGGGTGACGAGCGAGTACGGGCCGATCGAACGGGCGTGGATCTTGTCGTCGACCAGGTGGTGCAGCTTCAGCATGTACACATAGCCGACCGTGACCGGACGCTTGAACTGCTCGCCGGTTTGACCGTCGTACAGGATCGACTGACCCGAACGATCCAGGTCCGCCGATTCCAGCAGGTCCTCGATGTCTGAGATGCGCGCGCCGTCGAAGACCGGAGTCGCGAACGGAACGCCCTTAGACAGATTCTGGGCCAGTTCGATCAGCTCTTCGTCGCTCTGCGGCAGCGGGGTGTCGGCGCCGTAGATCTGGGTCAGACGCGACACCAGGGCGTCGCGCATGCCGCCGTCCATCCACTGCTCAAGCAAGCCCTTGATCTGCTTGCCCAGGCCCGCGGCGGCCCAACCCAGGTGGGTCTCGAAGATCTGGCCGATGTTCATGCGCGACGGCACGCCCAGCGGGTTCAGAACGATGTCGACGTGGGTGCCGTCGTCCAGGTGCGGCATGTCCTCGATCGGCAGGATCTTGGAGATGACGCCCTTGTTCCCGTGACGGCCGGCCATCTTGTCGCCCGGCTGCAGCTTGCGCTTCACGGCCACGAAGACCTTGACCATCTTCATGACGCCGGGCGGCATCTCGTCGCCGCGCTGCAGCTTCTCGACCTTGTCTTCGAAGCGACGGTCGAGGGCCTTACGGGCGTCCTCGAACTGCTTCTTCATGGCCTCCAGCTCGCCCATCGCCTTCTCGTCGTCGAGGGCGACCTGCCACCACAGGCCCTTGGACACTTCGGCCAGCTTCTCTTCGGTGACCTCGCCGCGGCCCATGCCCTTCGGGCCGGACACGGCGGTCTTGCCGAGCAGCAGCGGCTTCACGCGACCGTAGACGTTGCGCTCAAGGATCTTGAGCTCGTCGTCGCGGTCCTTGCCCAGACGTTCGATCTCGGCGCGCTCGATGGCCATGGCGCGCTCGTCCTTGTCGATGCCGTGGCGGTTGAACACGCGCACGTCGACGATGGTGCCGGCGACGCCGGGCGGCAGGCGCAGCGAGGTGTCGCGCACGTCCGAAGCCTTCTCGCCGAAGATGGCGCGCAGCAGCTTCTCTTCCGGCGTCATCGGGCTTTCGCCCTTCGGCGTCACCTTGCCGACCAGGATGTCGCCCGGCTGGACCTCGGCGCCGATGGCCACGATGCCCGCTTCGTCGAGGTTGCGCAGGGCTTCCTCACCGACGTTGGGGATGTCGCGGGTGATTTCTTCCGGCCCGAGCTTCGTATCACGCGCCATCACTTCGAACTCTTCGAGGTGGATGGAGGTGAAGATGTCGTCGCGCACGATGCGCTCGGAGATCAGGATGGAGTCTTCGAAGTTGTAGCCGTTCCAGGGCATGTAGGCGACCAGGACGTTGCGGCCCAGAGCCAGTTCGCCCAGATCCGTCGACGGACCGTCGGCGATCACGTCGCCGGTCTTCACCTCATCGCCCACGCGCACGATCGGGCGCTGGTTGATGCAGGTCGACTGGTTCGAGCGCTGGAACTTCGACAGACGATAGATGTCGACGCCCGAGCGGCCGGCGTCCACTTCGCCCGTGGCGCGCACGACGATACGGGTGCCGTCGATCTGCTCGACCACGCCGTCACGACGGGCGATCACCACAGCGCCGGAGTCCACGGCCACGACCGCTTCCATGCCGGTGCCAACCAACGGCGCGTCCGACTGCACCAGAGGCACGGCCTGACGCTGCATGTTGGCGCCCATCAGCGCGCGGTTGGCGTCGTCGTTTTCCAGGAAGGGGATCAGGGCGGCGGCGACCGAAACGACCTGTTTCGGCGACACGTCCATCATGTCGACCGTTTCCTTGGTCAGCAACTGGGAGTCGCCGTTGATACGGCCCGGCACCAGCTCCTCGACGATCTCGCCGTCCTTCAGGTCGATGTTGGCCTGGGCGATGACGTGCTTCGCCTCTTCCATGGCCGAGATGTAGACCACCTCATCCGTCGCCTTGCCTTCGACCACGCGACGGTACGGGCTTTCGATGAAGCCGTACTTGTTCACCCGAGCGTGAGTGGCCAGGGAGTTGATCAGACCGATGTTCGGGCCTTCCGGCGTTTCGATCGGGCAGATGCGGCCATA
Source organism: Brevundimonas sp. SS2672 (assembly GCF_059579685.1). Lineage (NCBI taxonomy): Bacteria > Pseudomonadati > Pseudomonadota > Alphaproteobacteria > Caulobacterales > Caulobacteraceae > Brevundimonas > Brevundimonas sp. SS2672. The sequence goes on from NZ_CM184201.1 coordinate 1,870,133, forward strand.
GTGCGTCGGGTGAACGTCGCGGACTTCAAAGCCCGCGCGCTCGCGCGTCAGACCGCCGGGGCCAAGCGCCGAGAGGCGGCGCTTGTGGGTGATCTCCGACAGCGGGTTGGTCTGGTCCATGAACTGCGACAGCTGCGACGAGCCGAAGAACTCGCGAACCGCGGCGGCGGCCGGCTTGGCGTTGATCAGGTCGTGCGGCATGACCGTGTCGATATCGACCGAGGACATGCGCTCCTTGATGGCGCGCTCCATGCGCAGCAGACCGACGCGGTACTGGTTTTCCAGCAGCTCGCCGACCGAACGCACGCGACGGTTGCCCAGGTTGTCGATGTCGTCGATCTCGCCGCGGCCGTCCTTCAGGCCGACCAGGATCTGCAGCACCTTCAGCACGTCGTCCTTCTGCAGGACGCGGATTTCGTCAGAAACCTCAGGGGTTTCCAGACGCATGTTCATCTTCACGCGGCCGACGGCCGACAGGTCGTAGCGCTCGGCGTCGAAGAATAGGGAGTTGAACATGGCCTCGGCCGCTTCCGGCGTCGGCGGCTCGCCCGGGCGCATGACGCGATAGACGTCGAACAGGGCGTCCTCGCGGCCCGTGTTCTTGTCCACGCGCAGGGTGTTGCGCATGTAGGCGCCGACCGTGACGTGGTCGATGTCCAGCACGTCGATGGTGGTGAAGCCGTTGGCTTCCAGCAGTTCGATCGTGGCGGCGTCCAGCTCGTCGCCCGCCTCGGCGTAGATCTCGCCGGTCTGGAAGTTGACGGCGTCCGAAGCCAGATACTTGGTCAGCAGGGCGTCAGCCGCCAGCGACAGCGACTTCAAGCCGCCGTCGGCCAGCTTCTTGGCGGCGCGGGCGCTGATCTTCTGACCGGCCGGGGCGACCACTTCGCCGGTGTCGGCGTCGACCAGGTCGAACTCCGGCTTCACGCCACGCCAGCGTTCCGGCTTGTAGGGGGTGACCCAACCTTCGCCGCGCTTCTCGTACGGAACCGTCTCGTAGAAGGTCTTGAGGATCTCTTCCCCGTCCATGCCCAGGGCATAGAGGAAGGTGGTGGCGGGCAGCTTGCGGCGACGATCGATGCGGACGTAGACGATGTCCTTGGCGTCGAACTCAAAGTCCAGCCACGAGCCGCGATACGGGATCACGCGGGCGGCGAACAGCAGCTTGCCCGAGGAGTGGGTCTTGCCCTTGTCGTGGTCGAAGAAGACGCCCGGCGAACGGTGCATCTGCGAGACGATCACGCGCTCGGTGCCGTTGACGATGAAGGTGCCCTTGTCCGTCATGAGCGGGATGTCGCCCATGTAGACGTCCTGCTCCTTGATGTCCTTGACCGAACGGGCGCCCGTTTCTTCCTCGGTCTCAAAGACGATCAGGCGCAGCTTGACCTTCAGCGGCGCGGCATAGGTCATGTCGCGCTGGATGCATTCCTCGACGTCGTACTTCGGGTCTTCAAACTCGTAGGAGACGTATTCCAGGACGGCGCGTTCGTTGAAGTCCTTGATCGGGAAGACCGACTTGAAGACCGCTTCGATGCCCTCGTCGTTGCGCAGGCCCGGGCGCGACTCGCGCTGCAGGAACTGCTCATAGGAAGCGCGCTGAACCTCGATCAGGTTCGGCATCTGCACGGCTTCGGGGATGCGCCCGAAGCTGTAGCGAATGCGCTTCTTGCCGGTGAACGACGTGGCGGCAGCGATCTTACCCAAGGCGAGACCGTCGGTGGACTTGGCCATTCTGTTTTCCCAATCGCGGCCCCTTGCGAGGCCCGCTCTCAATGCAGCAGCCACGGCGCGCCGACCGGCGATCCGTGACCGTAAATGTCTCTCGGCGTCCACCCTCGATCCGCATGCGGATCAGGACGCCTGGATGTATCCGCCCCCTTGGGGAGGGGCGACGCCTTCGCACCGGTCGGAGGGCGACAAACCGGGCCTCGGCGCTTTCGCGCGGGATTCATGGAATCTGCGGAGCGCGCATATATACGCCCTTCTTCGGCGAAATAAAGGCCCTGCACACGCCTAGTCGACAGTTTCGATCAGCGTGATAAGCCTAGCCTTATGAAGCACATCGCCCTGCCCGCTCTCGCCGCCCTATCGCTGTCCCTGTCTCTGGCCGCCTGCGCCTCGACGCCGGATGTCGGCTATCCCGGCCTGCGAGAGGCGGTCGGCCCCGCGACCCAGGAGAACTGGGAGGTCGGTCAGGCCGCCTATCTGATGTGGAACAGCCAGCGTCGCGGCTGGACCTCGACCGAGTCCGGCCTGCAATATCGCCTCGTCAGCAAGGCCAACCCCGAGGGCGCGCAACCCACTGCGACCGACACGGTCAAGGTCCACTATCGCGGCACCTTCATCGACGGCCGCGAGTTCGACAGCTCCTACTCGCGCAACGAGCCGGCGACCTTCCCGCTGAACCGAGTCATCAAGGGCTGGACCGAGGGCGTGGCCCTGATGCGTGAGGGCGAGACCTATGAGTTCGTCATCCCCGCCGACCTGGCCTACGGTTCGCGCTGGATGGGGACGGACATCCCCGCCAACTCAGCTCTGCGGTTCACGGTCGAACTGCTGGAAGTGAATCCGGCGGGCTAACTCAGGTCCATGCCGGGCCGCCAGCCGCTCGCCGCCATGAACGCCTTGACGTCCGTGATCTGCAGGATCTGCCGCAAGGCTTCGCGTTTGTCCGGCGCGTTCCTATAATAGGCCTTGGCGATCCGGTAGCCGACCCAGTAGCCGAGGTCCCCAGGCTTCTCAGGCGTAGAATTATAGACCCAGGCCGACAGGTCGGTCTTGTCCTGATCGGCGACGAAGGCGGTCTCGATCTCGAGTTCGCGACCTCGAGTCTGCGGCGCGAGATAGGCATAGGCCGGCGCGCCGATCATCAGTTCGGTGACGAACTCCGCGACGCCCTCCGCCATCGACACCTCCAGCACCGTAAACTGCTCCTTCTCGGTCAGTTCGGGCGCCTGCTGGGTGTGAACATATTCGTGGATCAGAACCCCCACGAACCGGTCTTCGATATCGGGATTGATGAAGTCGGTGGCGCAGAGCGCCTCCAACCCCACCTGGATTCCATCCACCGGACTGCCGACCGCGACCGGGCGGCCGCGACCGATCACAAAGGTCGCCGACGGAAACTGCGCCTCGGGATATTGATCGATGAAGCGGGCCAGCCCCTCGGCGACCCGCGCACGGACGCGCGGCAGGTGGTCGGCGCAGGCCCGCGCCTCGACATAGATTTCGGGCCGAGCAGCCATGGCGTCCGCCATCCTCGCGCCGGTCACCCTGCGCACCTTCGCCAGGTGCGTCAGACCGGTGGAGCCCTCATCCAGATAAGCCTGAAGCTGATCTGCGGTCGGCCGCCCGGCGGCGCTGTCGTAAAGCGCATAGAAGCGGTCGACGTCGCCGGTCTCGATCACGGGTTCGTGGCGGGCGCGATCAGGCGCCATCTGGGCCGCGCCTGTCGACGATGGCGCCGAGATCGCCAGCACAGCGGCGACGCTCGCCAGAATCCGCTTCCCGTCCATGTGATCTCCCTCGCCTTGTGATGCCGCCGTCACGCTAGTACGCAATCGGAGCCGGCGAAATCCGTCTGCGCGCAGACGACCCAAACATGACGGCGAATTCATCCGCCCACGTCGGGCTTGACCATAGCCTCGACGCGCAGTGATCTGCGGCGTCCTCGCCGCCTTGCCGGAAAGTCCCCCTGATGATGCGTCCCGCCACCCGCCTGCTTGTCACCGCCTGCGCCTCCGTCTTGCTGTTCAGCGCCGGTTCGGCTCTGGCGCAGGTCGGCACGCCCGCCCTGCCCGTCGCCCTGGCGCCGATCCCGACAGCCAAGGACGAGGCCTATCCCGGCGTCATCAGGCTGGACGTCGACGCCACCGACATCGACCGCCGCCTGATCCAGGTGCGCCAGACCATTCCCGTCAGCGGCCCCGGCCCGCTGATCCTCTTCTATCCGCAGTGGATTCCCGGCCATCACGGCCCGGTCGGCCCGGTCGCCAACGTCGGCGGCCTGACCTTCACCGCCGACGGACAGCGACTGGAATGGGTGCGCAACACCGTCCAGCCCTGGGCCTATCAGATCGAAGTTCCCGCCGGCGTCACCGAGGTCCAGGCCGTCTTCCAGTGGCTGACGCCCATCGAGGGCGCCCAGGGCCGCGTCACCGTCACCCCGGAAATGGTCAACGTCCAGTGGGACAAGACCCTGCTGTATCCGGCGGGCTATTACTCGCGCCAGATCACCTTCAAGCCGACGCTGAAGCTGCCTCAGGGCTGGAACTACGGCGCCGCCCTGGACACCGTCAGCTTCGAGAACGGCCTGGCGACCTTCGCCCCGATCACGCTGGAGCATCTGGCCGACAGTCCCGTCTTCGCCGGCGCCCACTATCGCCAGATCGACCTGGATCCGGGCGGCCGCTCACCGGTGCGCCTGAACGTCGTGGCCGATGACGCCAAAATGCTGGAGGCGACGGACGAGCACGTCCAACTGCACCGCAACCTGGTCCAGCAGGCCGACCGCCTGTTCGGTTCGCGCCACTTCAACCACTACGACTTCCTGCTGGCTGTGACGGACAAGCTGGGCGGCATCGGGCTGGAACACCACCGCTCGTCCGAGAACAGCGTCGATGTGAAGTATTTCACCGATCGCGAGGCGACCCTGGCCGACCGCGACCTGCTGGGTCACGAATACACCCACAGCTGGAACGGCAAATGGCGTCGCCCGGCCGATCAGCTGACGCCCAATCTGAACGAGCCGCTGCAGAACTCTCTAATGTGGGTCTATGAGGGCCAGACGCAGTATTGGGGTCTAGTCCTGACCGCCCGCGCGGGGCTGATGAGCAAGCAGCAGGCGCTGGACGTGCTGGCCATGACCGCCGCCAGCTTCCAGAACATCCCCGGCCGCCAGTGGCGCGCCATGCAGGACACCACCAACGACCCCATCATCAGCCAGCGCCGCCCACAGCCGTGGAGCAGCTATCAGCGCAGCGAGGACTATTACCGCGAGGGCTCGCTGATCTGGCTGGACGCCGACACCCTGATCCGCGAGCGCACGGGCGGGAAGAAGTCGCTGGACGACTTCGCCAAGGCCTTCTTCGGCGTCGAGGACGGGAACTGGGACCCGGCCCCTTATACCTTCACCGACGTGACCTCGACGCTGAACGGGGTGCAGACCAACGACTGGGCCGCCTTCCTGCGCGAGCGGCTGGACGCCGTCGGCCCCAACTCGCGCGGGCCGCTGGACGGCATCGAGCGCGGCGGCTACCGCCTGGTCTTCAAGGAGGAACCGTCCGGCTACATGGGCGCCCTGTACAAGGAGCTGGGCCGCAACGACTTCACCTATTCGCTCGGCTTCATGATGAACGGGTCGAACAAGCTCACCTCGGTCCTGTGGGGCGGCCCGGCGTTCGAACAGGGCCTGACCTCGGGCTGGGAGGTCGTCGCCGTCGGAGGCCGCGCGGCCTCGGCCGATGTGCTGAAGGAGGCGGTCACCGCCGCCAAGGGTTCGTCGGAGCCGATCGAGCTGATCCTGAAGAACGGCGACGTCTTCAAGACGGTGCGCTTCGACTATCACGACGGCCTGCGCTATCCGCACCTGGAGCGGATCGAGGGGACGCCCGACCGGCTGGGCGACATCCTGAGCCCGCGTCGTCGATAGACCCACGCGCCACGCCTCGTCAGTGAGCCCCTCCGCCGTCATTCTCGGGCTTGAGCCGAGAATGACGGCAAATGTGGCGGGTGAGCCGCGGGCGCGCTGCGTTTCGCATCACCCAGCGCTCCCCGCGGTCGCGCTTGAGCGGAAACGCCGCTACAGCATCTGCATGACCCTGACTCGACGCCTGCCCGCCGCCGCCCTCGCCCTGCTGCTGACCTCGGCCGCCTCGACCGCCCTCGCCCAGAACTGGACCGGACCGCAGGCGCCCGCCGCGCCGACGCCGCAGAACACGCCCCTGGCCCTGCCCCGCGCCCTGCCGCCGATCCCCGCGCCGACGGCCGAGGCCTATCCCGGCGTCATCCGCTATGAGGTCGACGCCACCGACGTCGAGAAGAAGATCGTCCGCGTGCGCCAGACCATCCCGGTCACGCCCGGCCCTCTGGTCCTGCTCTATCCGAAATTCCTGCCCGGCAATCATGCGGCGACCGGCCCGATCCAGTTGCTCTCCGGCGTCACCGTCCAAGGCGGCGGACAGCGCATCGACTGGCTGCGCGACACCATCGATCCCTACGCCTTCCACATCGACGTGCCGCAGGGCGTCAGCGAGATCACCGTCGACTTCCAGTGGCTGACCCAGCCGGACAACTCGACCTGGCGCGTCGTCATGACCCCCGAAATGGTCAATCTGCAGTGGGAGAAGGCCCTGCTCTATCCGGCGGGCTATCGCTCGACAGGCATCACCTTCGCCCCGTCGATCCGCCTGCCGCAGGGCTGGAAATACGGCGTCGCCCTCGACACCGAAAGCTTCGTCGACGGCCTGGCGACCTTTGCACCGACCGACCTCTACACCCTGATCGACAGCCCCCTGTTCGGCGGCGCCCACTTCCAGCGCATCGCCATCGACCCGCGCCGGGGGAACGGCGAAGGCGCCGTCCACCTGAACATCGTCGCCGATACGGCCAAGGATCTCGCCCCCACGGCCGAGCAACTGGGCTGGTTCGAAAACCTGGTCACGCAGACCGACCGTCTGTTCGGCGCTCGCCCCTATGACCGCTACGACTTCCTGCTGGCAGCGACGGCCAAGCTGGGCGGCATCGGGCTGGAGCATCACCGCTCGTCAGAAAACTCGGTCCCGGCCGATTTCTTCACCAACTGGGGCAAGAGCCTGGGCGCCGTCGGCCTTCTGCCGCACGAGTTCACCCACGCCTGGAACGGCAAGCGCCAGCGCCCCGCCGACGAACTGACCGCCAACCACAACATACCGACCCAGAACACCCTTCTGTGGGTCTATGAGGGCCAGACGGAATACTGGGGCGACGTGCTGACGGCGCGCTCGGGGCTGGCCTCCAAGGCCGACATCCTGACCAGCTTCGCCGAGGTCGCGGCCTTCTACGACAACCAGCCCGGACGCGAATGGCGTCCGCTGCAGGATACGAACAACCACAACCTGCTCGGCTATCGCACCTCGACCCCCTATTCCTCGTGGATGCGCGGCACCGGCGACTACTACCGAGAGGCCCTACTGATCTGGCTGGACGCCGACACCCTGATCCGCGAGGCGACCGACGGGAAGAAGTCGCTGGACGACTTCGCCAGGGGCTTCTTCGGCGGCGACGACGGCTCCTGGGTCCCGCGCGGCTATGTGTTCGAGGACGTGGTCGCAGGCCTGAACGCCGTCCATCCGCACGACTGGGCGACTTTCCTGCGCACGCGCCTCGACGCCAACGGGCCGGACGCCAAGGCCCCGCTGGACGGGCTGGCGCGCGGCGGCTACCGCCTGACCTACACCGACAGCCTGACCGCCGAGGAGAAGCGCATCCAGGCGGGCTGGGCCAACGACTTCCAGTATTCCCTTGGCTTCACCCTGTCCTCGTCGAACAGGCTGACGGGCGTCCGCTGGGGCGGCCGGGCCTTCGAAGCCGACATCGGACCGGGCTGGGAGCTGGTCGCCGTCAACGACGTCGCCGCCTCGGCCGAAAAACTGCGCGACGCCGTCACGGCCGCCAAGGGAGCCGACGCGCCGATCCGCCTGCTGCTCAAGAACGCAGACCGCTATCGCACCGTCGACTTCGACTATCACGACGGGCTGCGCTACCCGCGGCTTGAGCGGATTCCGGGCACGCCGGATCGGCTGGGCGACATCCTCAGTCCACGCCGCCGCTAGGAGTCTCAAGGACGGCCCTCGCACATCACGGCTTGGCGCAACAGGCCAGTGCGGTTTAACCTGTTCCGGACGGGCGCCGCTTCGGACCGCCCACATGAGAACTCGGCCCATGCCGGAGACCCCTGGCGCGCCCGGACGGCGCGACACGCGGTCCCTGCCTCGAAGGCCCCGCAACAGCGGGCCTTTCGATCGAGAAGCGCCCCTCTATGGCGCGCTCGACCTGGGGACCAATAATTGCCGCCTGCTGATCGCGCGCCCGTCGCGTGACGGCTTCCGCGTGGTGGATTCCTTCAGCCGCATCGTGCGCCTGGGCGAGAGCCTGTCGCGCACCGGTCGTCTGGACGATCGGGCGATGGACCGGGCCTATGACGCCCTGGCCCTGTGCGCCGAGCGTCTGGTGCGCAAGGGGGTCGATCCCAAACGCCTGACCGCCGTCGCCACCCAGGCCTGCCGCATGGCCGAGAACGGCCCCGCCTTCGTCGAGCGTGTGCGACACGGCACCGGCCTGCGGCTCAGGATCATCGATCCGGCCGAAGAGGCCGCCCTGTCGGTGGCGGGCTGCCTCAACCTGTTCGACCCCCGCGCCGAGGCGGTGCTGGTGATCGACGTGGGCGGCGGCTCGACCGAACTGTCCTGGCTGATGAAGGGGCCGCGCGGTTTCGAGACCGCAGCCTGGATGTCGGCGCCGCTGGGCGTGGTCAGCCTGGCCGAACGCCACCCCGAGCCGGAGGGCAGCCCGCCCGAATGGTACGAGGCCATGGTCGCCGACTTCGGCGCCGCCATCGCTGCGGGCGGCCCCGAAGGCCCCGACTTCCTGACGCGCGTCGGCGCCGGGCGCGGCCATATGGTCGGCACCTCGGGCGCCATCACCAGCCTGGCCGGGATCCACCTGGGTCTGAGGCGGTATCAGCGCGATCTGGTCGACGGTCTGTGGATGACGCGCGGCGACTGCGAAAAGGCCGCCGACCGCCTGATCGCGCTCGGTCCCGCCGGACGCGCGGCGGAAAGCTGCATCGGACCGGACCGCGCTGATCTGGTTCTGGCCGGCGCGGCGATTCTGGAAGCCGTACAGCGCGCCTGGCCGTGCGAACGGGTGCGCGTGGCCGACCGCGGCCTGCGCGAAGGCCTGTTGTTGCAAAAGATGCGCGAAGACCGTCAGCCGAAGCCGCGCCGGCGGCGCCGACGCAAGCGCGCCGCAGGGAGCGGCGGCGGCGAATAAAACAGCCTTCTCCCCTGTGGGAGAAGGGACGCCCAAGCCCGCTAATTCACCTCGACCGGCAGTTCGATGTCGCACGCCGAGAAGTCGGCTCCCCGCGCCGCCCGCGTGTCTTCGACCAGGGCGCGGAACGGCGCGCTGCTCGTGCTCAAGACACGCACCGACGGGCGCTCGCCCTCGGGCAGGTCGCCCGCCACGCGCACGCGCGTCATACGATCCGGATCGGTGACGATGCCATCCGGATTGGGACTGAACTTGAGGGCGCGCACGACGTCGAGGCCGGACACGACCCGCCCCCAGACGGTGTAGCGCTTGTCCAGCGCCGGATAGGGATGGCGCATCAGGAAGAACTGGCTGTTGGCGCTGTCGGGCGCGTCATCGCGCGCCATGCCCGCGACACCGGGGCAATACAGACCCCAAGCGTGAACCTTGCGGTCAGGCGTCGTCGCCATCACGGCGTCCGGCTGGGTCTGGACCGGCAAGGACTGGACGAAGCCGATCAGGGCGCCCGTCGGGGCGGCCACGGCGACGAAGGGCGTCTGCGCGTCGCGGCGGAATGTGAACTCGGCCTTCAGATCGGGATGCCAGCTCTGGCCCTCGCCCGTGCCGAGCGGATCGCCCGTCTGGGCCATGAAGCCGTCGATGACACGGTGCCAGGGCAGGCCGTCATAGAAGCCCGCCTTGGCCAACAGGCGTATGCGGGCTACGTGGCCGGGCGCCGCCTCGGGGGTCATCTCGACCAGGATGCGGCCCTTGCTGGTGTCGATGACCAGAAGATTGTCGGGCGCCGCCGTGCGCCAGTCGTCAGCGGCGATCGCTGGAGCCGCCTCACTGGGCGACGGCGTCGTGTCCTGAGCCGAAGCCGGCGTCACGCCTGCCAGAAGCGCAGCCGCCAGGGCCGCGCCGGTGATCCGAAATCCCTGCCTCATGCCTCGCCCCTCCCCGGCGCGACGCGCGACGCTCAGCCGCCTTGCACGGGCGGCTGGACGTCGCAGATGTTGAAGGATGCGCCCTTCTCGGCCCTCGCCGCCTCGACGGCGGCGTTGAACGGGGCAGAACCGGGCACGGCCACGCGGATCGTCGGACGCTCGGCCTCCGGCATGGCCGAGGCCAGACGCGCCCGCGTCATGACGTCGGCGTCAGGGCCGACGGCGCCGTCCTGGGCCTCGTCGCCCGCCTTCAGCGCACGCACGACATCCAGGCCCTGCACCACCCGGCCGAACACCGTGTAGCCGCCGTTCAGATTGTCGTTCTGGCCCGTCATCAGGAAGAATTGGCTGTTGGCGCTGTCGGGCGAACCGGCGCGCGCCATGCCCGCCACGCCGGGGCAGAACAGCCCCTGGGCCGAGGTCTTGAAGTCGGCCGTGACGAACATCTGGGCGTCCGGCTGGGTCACGATGGGGATGGAGCCCATGACGCCGCGCAGGCCCACGCCGCTGTTCTCGACCGGGGCGAAGCCGCTGTCGCGGCCGCGCCGGAAGGTGAACTCGCCCTTCAGGTCCGGCAGTTCGCTGCCGCCGGCCCCGGTGCCCTGGGGATCGCCGGTCTGAGCCATGAAGTTCGGGATGACCCGGTGGAATTTCAGCCCGTCATAGAACCCCTGGTTGGTCAGGGTGCGGATGCGCTCGATGTGGTTCGGCGCCACGCGCGGCTCCAACTCCACCAGCACGCGCCCCTTGGCCGTGTCGATCACCCACAGATTTTCGGGCGATACGGTGCGCCAGTCGCCAGACTGGGCGCCCGACTGGGCCATCGCTCCACCGGCCAGCAGCGCGGTCGCCGCCGCCAGCGTCATCACAGACTTGATCTTCAAACCCGACCTCAACCCTTCTTGACCTTGGCCAACACGCTCGCAGCAACCGCCGGGCTGACGAAGCTGTCGATCCGGCCGTCCAGCCGGGCGATTTCCTTCACCAGTCGCGAGGCGATGGCCTGATGCCGCGGATCGGCCATCAGAAACACCGTCTCTATGTCGCTGTTGAGGCGCTGATTCATCGCCGTCATCTGGAACTCATACTCGAAATCGGCGACGGCGCGCAGGCCGCGCACGATGACGCTGGCGTCCAGTTCCTCGGCGAAGTGCATCAGAAGGCTGGAAAACGGCCGCACCTCGATGTCCGCGTTGAAGCGCGCGACCTCGGCCTTGATCATCTCGACCCGCTCGGCGGTGGAGAAGAGCGGGCCCTTGTCGTCGTTCTGGGCCACGCCGATGACCAGGCGGTCCACCAGCTTGACCGCCCGCCCGATGATATCGAGATGGCCGTTGGTGACCGGGTCGAAGGTGCCCGGATAAAGTCCGATACGCATGGCCGGCGGCCTCCCCATCGTTTGGGTCCGTTTAGCAGGTGCGAAATGAACGGCCTAGATTTCCTGACGCGGCTGTGATCGCCAAAGCTCGCCGATACGTTGAATTGGGTCCGGCGAACCGGGGAAGTCATAGGCGTCGACGGCCGCGATTTCCGCAGCCGGCGTGGCGCTGTTGCACAAAAAGGCGGCGTCGAAGCGAGACAGGTCCGACAGGCGCAGGACCTCGGTCCGCTGCGGCGATCCGGCGCGGTCCAGCGCCTCGCGGATCAGGGCCTGGGCCACGCCGTCCAGCATGGACGCATCCGGCCAGACCACCGCATCCCCCTCGATGAAGCCGATATTCCACAGCGAGCCTTCGGAAATCCGGCCCTCGTCGTCCGTGAACAGGGCGTCGTCGTAACCCGCCAGCCGCGCCCGGCGCCGCGCGCGCAACAGGCCCATCGTGGCGACGTGCTTCAGATGCGGCGCCTCGCGGGCATAGGTCTGGCTTTGCAGGCGCACCCCGTCCGGCAGGGGCGATGGCGGCGCCGAGACGCTGATCATCGCCTGCGGCGCGCCGATCCAGTCCGGTTGGCGCAGGGACAGTTCGCTGGAGAACAGGCTGATGCGCAGCCAGGCCTCGGTCCGTCCGGCCAGAGCCGCCCGCATCTGATCGCGCAGGCGATCTTCCGTCACAGCCTCGCCGAACAGTTCGATCGCCGAACGGTTCAGACGCTCCAGATGCAGGTCCAGCCCGCGCACCCCGCCGCCTTCCACGCGGAAGGAGGTCAGGGCGCCGTAGTTGAACAGGGCCTGACGGCCCAGATCCTCAAGGCCGGCGGGACAGCCGTCGATCCAGAGTTCAGGAGCGACGGCCATGCAGGATCAGCTCTCGCCGCCCTCGACCGCCGGGGCGTCGCCTGCGTCGCCGTCTTCATCGTCGCCGCCGGAATCGGCCAGACGCTCGACCGAAACGACCTTCTCGTCCTTGCCGGTGCGGAAGATGGTCACGCCCTGGCTGGAGCGGCCGACGATGCGGACCTGGCTGACCGGGGTGCGGATCATCTGGCCGCCGTCCGTGACCAGCATCAGGTCGTCCGACTCCTCGACCGGGAAGGCGGCGGCCAGACGCGTGCCCGCGCGTCCGCCCAGGCCATGGGCCGTCAGCCCCTGCCCGCCACGACCCGTGCGTCGGTACTCATAAGCCGAGGACCGCTTGCCGAAGCCGGTTTCCGTGACCGTCAGGATGAACTGCTCGGCCGCGCCCAATTCGGCGATGCGCTCGACAGACAAGGCGGCATCACCGGCGTCCTCGTCATCCGCATCGACCGTGACGGCTTCGTCTTCTGCGTCGGCCCCGGCCAGCGCCTTGCGCATGGCGTTGGCGTGTTTGACGTAGGCGGCCCGCTCCTCCGGCGACGCATCCACCCGGCCCAGGATGGCCATGGAGATGACCTCGTCCCCGTCCTGCAGGCGGATGCCGCGCACACCGGTGGAGTCGCGTCCCTTGAACACGCGCACGTCGTCGGCCTTGAAGCGGATGGCCCGACCCAGCGCCGTGGTCAGCAGCACGTCGTCCTCGGCCGTGCACAGGCCGACGCCGACCATGCCGTCGCCGTCTTCCAGCTTCATGGCGATCTTGCCCGCGCGGTTCACCGTGGCGAAGTCGCTGAGCTTGTTGCGGCGCACGTCGCCCGACTTGGTGGCGAACATAATGTCGTAGTCGCCCCAGGTCGCCTCATCCTCGGGCAGGGGCAGCACGTTCATGATGCTGTCGCCCGGCTCGATCGGCAACAGGTTGACGAAGGCCTTGCCGCGCGACTGCGGATTGCCCAGCGGCAGGCGCCAGGTCTTGAGCTTGTAGGCCTTGCCGTTGGTGGCGAAGAACAGGACCGGCGTGTGGGTCGAGGCGCTGAACACGCCGGTGATGGCGTCCTCGTCCTTCATCGACATGCCGCTGCGGCCCTTGCCGCCGCGATGCTGGGTCCGATAGGCGTTCAGCGCCACGCGCTTGACGTAGCCGCCGTGGGTGACGGTCACGACCATGTCCTCGCGCGGGATCAGGTCTTCGTCCTCCATCTCGGCGTCGCCTTCGCCGATGAGGGTGCGGCGGTCCACGCCGAACTGCTCCCTGACCAGCAGCAGGTCTTCGCGGATGATGGCCAGGACATTGGCGCGGTCCGACAGGATGGTCAGGTGGCCCTGGATGGTGTCGGCCAGGCTGCGCGCCTCGCCGAAGATGTCGTCGCGGCCCAGACCCGTCAGACGCGACAGCGTCAGGGCCAGGATGGCGCGGGCCTGTTCGTCGGTCAGGCGGATCTTGTCGCCTTCCACCAGCACGGTGCGCGGGTCGGCGATCAGCTCGACCAGGGCCATCATGTCCCCGACCGGCCAGGCCTTGGCCTGCAGGCGTTCGCGCGCCTCGGCCGGGTCGGCCGAGCTGCGGATGATGTGGATGACCTCGTCGATGTTGGCGACGGCGACGGCCAGACCGACCAGGACGTGGCCGCGGTCGCGGGCCTTGGCCAGCTCGAACTTGACCCGGCGGACCACCACCTCCTCACGGAAGTCGAGGAAGGCCTCCAGCAGGGCGCGCAGGCCCATCTGCTCAGGCCGCCCGTGGTTCAGCGCCAGCATGTTGACGCCGAATGAGGATTGCAGCGCCGTATAGCGATACAGCTGGTTCAGGATCACATCGCCCGAGGCGTCGCGCTTCAGCTCGATGACGATGCGCATGCCCAGGCGGTCGGACTCGTCGCGGACGTCGGCGATGCCTTCCAGACGCTTCTCACGCACCATTTCAGCGATGCGCTCGATCAGGGTCTGCTTGTTCACCTGATAGGGCAGTTCGGTGATGATGATGGCGTCGCGATCCTTGCGGATCTCCTCGACCGAGGCCTTGCCGCGCACGATGACCGAGCCGCGCCCGTCGCGCAGCGCATTGCGCGGGGCCGTGCGGCCCATGATCTCGCCGCCGGTGGGGAAGTCCGGCCCCGGCACGATGTCCAGCAGGGCGTCGTCCGACACGTTCGGATCGTCCAGCAGGGCGACCGAGGCGTCGATCACTTCACGCAGGTTGTGCGGCGGGATATTGGTCGCCATGCCGACGGCGATGCCGCCCGCGCCGTTGACCAGAAGGTTCGGAATCCGCGCCGGCAGGACGACGGGCTCCAGCTCCTTCTCGTCGTAGTTCGGCTGGAAGTCGACCGTGTCCTTCTCGATATCGGTCAACAGGGCCACGGCGGCCGGGGCCATCTTGGCCTCGGTGTAACGCATCGAGGCGGGCATATCGCCGTCGACCGAGCCGAAATTGCCCTGGCCGTCGACCAGCATCAGACCCATGGAGAAGTCCTGAGCCATGCGGACCAGGGCCATGTAGACCGAGGCGTCGCCGTGCGGGTGGAACCGGCCCAGCACGTCGCCGACCACGCGGGCGCACTTCGAATAGGCGCGCTCCGGCGTCATGTTCAGGTCGTGCATCGAATACAGGATGCGACGATGCACCGGCTTCAGGCCGTCGCGCGCGTCCGGCAGGGCGCGGCTGACGATCACGCTCATGGCGTAGTCGAGGTAGGAGCGTTTCAGCTCATCCTCGATGGTGATGGTCGAAATATCGCCCGGCGCCGAGGGGGCGGCGTTATGATAGCTGTCGTCGGTCAATGAAATCAGGCTTTAAATGGCCGGAATCGGAACGTGATCCGCTGTTCCGGTTTCTATCACCCGGGGGCCGTGGTGGCAAAGAAACGCCGCTGAAATCCCCATGTCGAAAAGGACTGGAAAGCCATGCGTTTAGCCACTTCGAAACTGATCGTCCCCAGCGCCCTCGCCATGGTGCTCGTCGCCGGGGCCGCCTGCAGCCAGAACCCGGCGACGCCGCCGGCTTCGGAGGCCGCGCCCGCAGCCCCGGCCGAGGCCGCCGAGCGTGCTGCGCCGGGCCAGACGGCCCAGGTCTCCATCCTCAACGCCCAGGGCGCGGAAGCCGGCAAGGCCACCCTGACGCAAGGGGCCACCGGCCTGCTGATCAAGGTCGAAGCCACAGGCCTGACGCCCGGCTGGCACGGCATCCACATCCACGCCACGGGCCAGTGCGAAGCGCCCTTCACCTCGGCCGGCGCCCACATCAATCACGGCGATCCCCAGAAGCCGCACGGCCTGCTGAACGCAGAGGGTCCGGACGACGGCGACCTGCCTAACGTCTTTGCTGACGCGAAGGGCGCGGTGAACGCAGAAGTCTTCACCACCCACGCCCGCCTGGCGGACAAGGGTCCGGGCCAATGGCTGCTGGACGACGACGGCTCGGCCCTCGTGATCCACGCCAACGCCGACGACCACTCCAGCCAGCCGATCGGCGGCGCGGGCGACCGCGTGGCCTGCGCCGTCATCAAGGCGCAGTAAGCAACCTCAAACCTTGGCGGGAGCGCCGGCGCGCAGGCCGCGCTCCCCCAAGGCCACCGTCACCACGCCCAGAAGGGCGATCGCCACGCCGGTCAGGATCTGCGACGTCAGCACGTCGCCCATGAACAGCCAGCCGATCAGGATGGACACCAGCGGCGAGCCCAGCAGATAGGGCGTCACCCGCCCGGCCTCGCGCCGCTGCACCAGCCAGAAGACCAGGCTGGTGGCGAACACCGACGAGATCAACCCGGCCCACAGCAGCGTGCCCCACACCAGCGGCGTCGCCGCCCTGGCGGCCTCCCACTGGCCGCTCTCGAACAGGGCAGAGCCCAGCGTCAGCGCCGGAAAGGCCATCAGCGCCAGCAGCCCCTGCATCTTCAGCGGCGGAATGGAGGTGGTGCGCCGCGCGATCACCGTCGTCAGCGCCCAGGCCGAAGCGCCCAGCGCCCCCACCAGAATCGCCTTCCAGTCCTGCAGCGCATGAGGATCCAGCGTCATCCACGCCACGCCGAGGAAGGCGATCACCAGGCCGATCGTCGCCATCCTCGAAATCTTCTCGCCCAGCAGCAGGAAGGCGAACAGCGACGTCAGCGGAATCCACAGTTGGGTCGAAACCGTCACCGGGCTGACGTCATTGGCCAGCCAGAAGGCCAGGTAGATCAGGCCATAGTGGATCGGTCCGCCCACCACGGCGATGATCAGCAGGCTTTTCCAGTTCGGAAACGGCGGCCGCACGAACCAGACCAGGCAGGCGGCGGCGATGGCGAAGCGCAAGGCGCCCGTCATCAGCGGCGGCAGCACCTCGGTGGCGACCTTGGCGGCGGCGTTGTTCACGCCCCAGATGACCAGAACGGCCACGATGGCGGCGATCTCGAGCGGCGTCAGCGCGTGCGGGGATGAGGATGAACTGGACACGCCTCCATGCTTGCCACAGGGCGCGACCTTTTGCCTCTCACGAAGCATGACCACAGGTTACCCTGCCATCCCCCTTGGCCGTCGCCCCTGCCTCGCCCGCGCGAACCCGCTATAGAAGCACGATGAAGAGCCCTGCCCTGTTGTCCGCCCTACTGTCCTCCCTGGCCGTCCTGACCGCCGGCATCGCCGCCGCGCCCGCGACGGCCCAACCAACGGTCGTGATCTCGCCCCAGCCCCTGCCCATCGACGACGCCCGGCCCCGCGTCTTTCTGGGCGGCAGCATCGACATGGGCGGCGCGCCCGACTGGCAGGCGGCGCTGATGCGCGCGCTGTCGGACATGGACGTCACGGTCCTGAACCCGCGCCGTCCCGACTGGAACCCCGCCTGGCGGCCCGAGGCGGACGAGCCCGAGTTCCGTCGCCAGGTCGAGTGGGAGTTGGCCGCGCTGGAAAGCGCCGACGTCATCGTCATGTATTTCGCGCCGGGCACGCAAAGCCCGATCAGCCTGCTGGAAATGGGCCTGCACGCGCGCGGCGGAAAGCTGATCGTGCTGGCCCCCGAAGGCTTCTGGCGCAAGGGCAACGTCGACATCACCGCCCGCGCCTATGGCGTGCGTCAGGTGCAGACCATGGACGAACTGACCGCCGTCGTCCGCCAAGCCCTGGCCGACGCCGCCGAGAAAGGCCGCTTCGCGCGCTGAACGCCCAAAGAAAAGGCCGCGCTCCAGGTGGAGACGCGGCCTTCATGATCTGATTGAGCGAACCTTAGAACGGAATGTCGTCGTTCAGGTCGTAGCTTTCCTTCGGACCCGAGGGCTTGTTGGCGCCGCCGGTGGAGAAGCCCGAGGAATAGTCGTCGTCGCGACCGCCGCCGTAGCCGCCGCGATCACCGCCGCCCTGGCTGTCGCCGCGGCCGCCCAGCATGGTCAGCTGGCCGTTGAAGCGCTGGATGACGATCTCGGTCGTGTACTTCTCGACGCCCTGCTGATCGGTCCATTTGCGGGTCTGCAGCGAGCCTTCGACGTATACGGTCGAGCCCTTCTTCAGATAGTTCTCGGCCACCTTGACGATGTTGTCGTTGAAGATGACCACCGAGTGCCACTCGGTCTTCTCCTTGCGCTCACCGGTCGCCTTGTCGCGCCAGGTCTCCGAGGTGGCGATGCGCAGGTTGGCGACGCGGTCGCCGTTGTTCAGAGAGCGGATTTCCGGGTCGCGACCCAGGTTGCCGACCAGAATGACCTTGTTGACGCTGCCCGCCATGACCGATGTCCTTTATTCGTCTTGTCGTCCGCTCCTTAGCCGAAACGGACGAGATGTTCTAGTTTCGTTCACCCCACGCGGGGTGGATTAGTTCGGGGCCACGGCGATCGGGCGGCCGTCCATCTGACGCTGGATGGCGCCGGGAATGGCCAGACGGCCGTCGCCGGTCCGCGCCAGGGCGAAGAACCGCGGACCGTCCAGGCTCTTGCTGAATTTGACGCCGGTGCGGTCGATGAAGATGAACTGCCCCTGATAGGCGCCGACCATCTCATTGTTGCTGCCGCCCATGCTCAGGAATTTCAGGCGCATCTCTTCCAGCCGCGCGGCGCAGAACTCGATCTGCGGCTGGTCGCGCGCCACCACGTTGAAGCGAGGCGCGCCGCCGGCCGGTTCGCCGACGTGATAGCAGACGCCCTTGTCCGAGGGGGCCTGAAGCTGAGGGGCGCTGCAGGCCGCCAGGGCGGCCGATCCCAGCACGACGGCCAGTCCGATGAGGGAAAAACGCATCCTCGTCACAGCTCCGGGAACTGGCAGTTGCGGTCCTGCTGGGCCAGGGTGCGGAAGCGGTTGTTGTCGGTGGACTGCTCCACGCGACGCGGCACCAGCCGCAGGGTGGTGTCGCCCCAGCGACCGTAGTTCGCCTCTCCAGGGCGCACGCAGGTGCCCGAGTAGAGAGCCTGGACGCAGGCGGCCAGGCTCATGTCGCCCGACACCTGACGCCATTCGGAGCCGGTGTGGCGCAGGCAGGCCGTGCTCGAGCCGCCGGTCGCCGGGCGCGCGGCGCCGGCGTCGCCGCCCTGGCCGGCCGAAGGCGTTTCCGCCAGGGTCACGGCCGGAACCTCAGGCGGAGGCGCGAAGGACGCCGTCGGCGCCGCGACCAGCGAGCCGGTCGAATCCAGGCCGACGTCCAGGGCGCTGGTGGCCACGCCGTTCTTTCGCGCACAGTCGGCCAGGGTGGCCAGGCCGACGAACTGTCCATCGACGAAGCAACGCAGTTCGCGCGTCGGCTCCAGCGTGGGCGCCTCGGCCACGTCGATGGTCAGGCCGCCCTTGGAGGCCGGCGGCGCCTCGACAGGTCCGCCACGCCCGCCGCTGAAGACCAGGGCGGCCGCCACCGCGCCGACCACGGCCAGGCCGGCGCCGACGATCAGGACCGTGCGATTGTCTTTGGAAAGGGCCATGCAGCTCTCAACGCTAACGAAGGCCCCACTAACCCCGTCCGCCCCACGGCCGTCAACCGAAAGCGCCCTTCACCCCGGCTTAGCCTGTGAGTCGCGCCAGCGCAGCCTGGTAGTTGGCCAGTTGAGCCTGGAGATAGGCGGGCGCCTGGCCCTTGATCGCCGGTTTCGACGCCTCGGGCGACAGGGCGCGATAGGCGTCGCGCATGGCCTTGATCGCCAGTTGCACCTGATCCTTCGCCTTGGCGATGGAATCGGCGTCCGACAGATTGAGCAAGGGCGACAGATCCACGCCGAAAGTCTTCATCTTGTCGTCGGCCGTCTTGCCGATGAAGCCCGGCGTCAGGCCGAGGCCCGCCAGGGCGTCGCGTCCCGCTTCGCCCGGAGTCAGCACGGCTCCGGCGCGTCCGTCGGCACTGGTGATCGACAGACGCTGAACGCCGCCGCTGGTCACGCGGGTGTCGCCGTCCATGCCGGTCAGATAGTCGCGATCCGTCTTGATGGTGACCTTGAGGTGACGACCCGAGGCCATCTCGATCTTGCGCGCCAGGGACTGAAGCGTGTCCTTGGCCTCGATGGTCACGGCCGTCTGCCGGCCCGTCGCGGGATTATGCACATAGAAACGGTCGCCGGCCCGAACCGCCGTGGCGTCGACCAGGGCCTTGGACTGACTCTGATCGATCTCGCCCTGCGGCAGGCCGAGCCGGTCCAGCACGCTGGCGCCGCCTGACGACACCGTCAGGGCCAGAGGCCTGGCCTGACCTTCAGCCGCCGTCCAGGTCTGGGTCCACTCCACCTGGCCGGTCTCGACATCCAGCCGCGCCAGATAGCCGCGCGAAGGGTCTTCCGTCTTGGCGCCGATGGCGCGATCCGAAATCCCGGTCAGCCAGACCTTGCCCTCATGCACCTTGACGTCGGCGGCCGTGTCGTCCCCCTCGCCGCCGTAATAGGTCAGGCGATCGGCGCCCGAGGCGGCCAGGTCCGTGGACAGCGTGGCCACGAAGGCGTCCTGCCCCCCGGCGTGAGCATTGGCGATCTGCCCCGCATTCAAGGCGCCGTTGCGCGTCGCGCCGGAGACGATCAGCCGTCCGTCAGCCACCGCCAGTCCGGCGATCTCGCCGCCCGAGGCGGAGCCCAGATCGCGAACGCCCAGCAGCTCGGGTGCGCCGGTCGGACCGATGCGGAAGTGACGCAGCACGAAGGCGCCGTTCTCGATCCCCGCCGTATAGAGGTTGTCGCCGTCGACGGTCATGGCCTGGACGTTGTCATCGCCCGCCGTGCCGAACTGGGCCGCGCCGGTCGCCGTCGCCGTGATCGGCGCCAGACTGTGAACCTGGCTTTCGCTGAAGGCCTGGACGTAACCGTCCCAGCCGCCCACCGCCAGGGCGCCGGGCATGGCCGACCTGGCCCGACCCGCCACATAGACCCGACCGTCTGCGCCGAAGGAGACGGCCGTCGCCTCGTCTTCGGCCCGGGCGCCGCGCCTCTGGGTCCACTGCTCGCGGCCGTCAGCATCAAAGACGGTGACGAAGCTGTCCGCCGTCGTGGCCGAGGCGCCGGCCTCCCCCGGAACCAGGGCGCCGACGACGGATCCGGCCACGGCCACCCGCCCGTCCGCATCCACGGCGATGGCGTAGCCGCTGGCCTTTGAGGCCGCGCCCAGCGCCCGGCTGACGACCACATTGCCGGCCGAATCCAGCTTCATCAGGACGACGTCCGCCTGTCCCTTGATCGGCTGGGTCGAGGAGCCGACGCTGACATCGGCCACGATCCACATCGAACCGTCTGGCCCGGCCGCGCTGGCCCGCACCGTCTCGACGCCGTCGGGCAGGCTGGAAACGCCGCTGCGCCCTTCGACCCAGAAGCTCTCGCCCGAACCCGCGACCGGATTGCCGTCGGGATCGAACTTAAGGACCTCGTGCCCGCCCTTGCCGCCGACGCCCTGAACCACCTGAATCGAATCGCGAGCCTCGGCGGGCGCGAAGCTGATCGTCTCCACCGAGGTTCCGCTGACCGTCAGGCCCCAGCGCGTGGGCCCGGCCGGCAAGGTGATGGTCTTGTCGCCCGCCTTCACCGTGCGCGGTTCCGCTTCGATCATCTGGCGATGGATGCGCGTCTGCACGCCCGCCGCCTCAAGCTTGCCGTTGATGTGCTGAAGCACGGCGTCCATCGTCCGCGGGGTCGTCCCCATCTCGGCCAGGTCGATGTCGACCGTCTGGCTGCCCGCCATCGTCTTCACCGTGACGCCGAAACGCACGTCGCCCTGGAAGGCGGCGACCTCATCGGTCAGGGCGCCGTCGTGGATCGGACCGGTCAGATACTTGGAATTGTCTCGCGCGACGGCCGCGGTGGACTGGCTCTGGGTCGCGGAGACGCCCTGGACGACACGCACGCCGTCGAACTGGGCCGACGTCAGGAAATCCTTCACCTCGGCCATGCCCGAGGTGAAACGGCGCGACAGCTGTTCTGATTCGAGCCGCCCGACCCCGCGCTCGCCTGCCCGCGTCGCCAGCGCCTCCAGCATCGTCAGGCCCTGATAAAGGGCGAAGATCTTGCGATAGTCGCCCGATGAGGCGCCTTTGACGTCAAGGACGGCGTTGTCCTCGTTGACCAGCTTGCGGCCGCTCAGGGCCGAGCGCAGCAGGTCCGACTGGGTCGGCTTTTCCTTGCTCCCCAGGGACCAGGGCGCCGTCGGCTGGGTTTTGGGCTTGGGCGCGGGCGCAGCCGCCGGCAGGCCGCCGGAACCGATTCCGACGCCGAAAAGACCGAGCAGATAGCTGTTGTTGATCGCCGCCACGCGCACCTCCGCCCGGCAGTGTCGCCCGCCACGGTAACAAACTGTTTAACAGTCGCCAGGAACCGCCGCACAGCGCCCTCGTTCTCCGCCTCGCCACAGCCGAGGTGAAACCATGTCACGCGTGCGCTGGATGTTGATGAGGCTGATGAGCCTCTACGGCCTTATTCCCCGACCGACCCGCCGTCGGCCGCCGCCCCTGTCGCTGGGACACGGCGCGCACCGGAGGCTGGGCTAGGGTCGCGATCAGCCCTTGAACAGCGACAGGATGATCTGCGGCGCCTGATTGGCGATCGACAGCGCCTGCGCGCCCAGCTGTTGCTGAACCTGCAGAGCCTGCAGGCGCGCGCTTTCGCGCGCCATGTCCGCATCGACCAGGTTGCCGACGCCGACCTCCAGCGAGTCCATCAGCTTGGTGACGAAGATCGTGTGCTTCTCGATCTGTTTCGACTGGGCGCCCAGTTCAGCCAGCCTGGCGCTGGCGTCGGTCAGGGCCGTCTCGACAGCCGTCAGAGCCGCTGTGGCGTTGGTTTCGTCCGTCAGATCGAGACCGGTCAACGACAGTCCGGCCAAGGTGAGGTCCTGACGATTCATCGAAATCGTTTCGGAGGCGTCGGCGTTGGCGAGGAAATCCAGCGCCGTCGTCGAGCTTCCATCGAGGATGTTCTCGCCGTCGAACGAGGCGTTGGCCGCGAACGACCCCAGCGACGTCAGCAGGGCCTGGAACTCGTCGTCATAGGCCTTGCGCGTCGCGACGGAGGCCGACGGGTCCGCCGCAGCCGTCGCCTTCTGGCGCAGTTCCACCAGGATGTCGGAAATCTGCTGCCCGGCCGCCAGGGCGACATCCGCCAGGGAGGTGGCGCGATTGAGGCTGGTCTTGACCGATTCGAGCGCGCTCATGTCGGCGCGCTGGTTCTGGGCGATGGCCCAGGTCGCGGCGTTGTCCTTGGCGCCCTGCACCTTCAGGCCCGTGTTCACTCGGCTCTGGGTGGCGGCGAGCTTGGGATTGGTGCTGTTCAGGTTCTGAAGCGCGATCAGCGCCGACGCATTGGTGATTACGCTGTTGGTCATGGCTTTCTCGCCTCAGATCCGATTCTGGCGAGTATTAATGACGCTGATTCCTGAGCGTATGGTTAACGCGTCCGCAACGCCTGTTAACGCCGCCCGGCGTCGCCGAGGAGCGTCGGGCCGTGAACGCCGGGCGTCTCAGGCCTCGGTCTTGATGATCTTCCCGACGTCATAGGCCGGGCTCTGGCGCAATTTCAGCACCTCTTCGCGTGGGAACTGGCGGATCACCTCGCCCGTCACGCGATCCAGCGTCTTGTAGACATAGCCGGTCGACTCCCGCTCGATCGTCAACCGGTACCGCCCCGCCTCCTCGGTGGCGTCCGGCGCCCCCTGAACGACGGACTGCGCCTCGATCACGGCGCCCTGCGGCTCGCGATCCAGGTAGGTTACGCTGGGAACGCCTGCGACATTGTCAGCCATATCCTTCCGCGCGGACCTGCCGCGCCTCCCGTCTCAAACGATGCGAGAAAAGGGGCGAGCCACAGGCCCGCCCCTTCCCTAACCGCGTCGGATTAGCGGAACAGGCCCAGCAGGATCGAGCTGGACTGGTTCGCGATCGACAGCGCCTGCACGCCCAGCTGCTGCTTGGTCTGCAGAGCCGTCAGGCGGGCGCTTTCCTTGGCCAGGTCGGCGTCGACCAGGTTGCCCACGCCGACTTCCAGGGCGTCTTGCAGCTTGCCGACGAAGACATTCTGACGCTCCAGCGACTTGGACTGGGTGCCCAGGGTCGCCAGGTTGCCGGTGAAGGTTTCGATGGCCGTCTGGATGTCGTCGGCGGTGGCGTAGGTGCCGGCCGTGACGCCCGAGGTGACGGCGGCCGCGAAGCCCACGTCATAGGTCGAGGTCGATTCCAGACCCGTGCGGACGGTCGTGACCGCGCCGGCCGAGAACAGGTTGATGCCGTCGAACGACGCGCCCGCGATGGCCGAGTCGATTTCGCCGACCAGAGCGTCGTAGTCAGACTGATAGGCCGTCTCGGCGGCGCTGCCGGCCTCGACGGTTTCCAGGGCGACGGCGATGTTCTTCAGTTCCTTGAAGGCTTCGACGACAGTGTCGCCGGCCGCCAGGGCGACATCCACCAGCGACTGGCCGCGCGCGACGGAGTTCTTGACCGCGTCCAGCGAGGCGATGTCAGCGCGTTGGTTGGTGGCGATGGCGAAGATCGCGCCGTTGTCCTTGGCGGTGGAGATCTTGAAGCCAGTGTTCACGCGGTTTTGCGTGACGGTGAGGTCACGGTTGGTCGCGTTCAGGTTTTGCAGGGCGATGAGAGCCCCAGCATTCGTGTTGATGCTGTTAGCCATTTTGGCTGTCCTTTGTCTTCGACGATGTCCGACGCCATTTTGGCTGCCGGGAGCTTTCTGCTCGGGTATTCCCGTCGCAAGGCGCGGGCCAGCCGGGTTGACGCTCGAAATTGACCTATCTGTTTGTTTTTTCAGAAATATATTCTTGGCAGACACTCTCATCAGCCCGGCAAAATCTGCCGACCGCCTCCTGACCCGGCGTTTTTTGCCTAGTCGCCCGGCAATATCGTTCCGGCTGCGTCACGGCCGTCGGCCCAGGCGTCGATCAGAACGCGCTCGGCCTCCAGCGTCTCGACAGCGAGACGCCGGGCGGCGTCGCAACGGACCAGGTCTGCGCCGCGCCGCACATAGGCCGCCTCTAGGTCCGCCGCCGTGGGTCGTTCAGGCAGCACGGCCAGTTCGCAGGGCCGCGTCGCCATCTCAGCCAGGATCAACCGGGGCGGCGCAACCGGCGACGGCGGGCGAGAGGCGGCACAGCTCGCGATCATGCCCGCGCAGCCGCTCAGCGCGAGCAGGGTCCAGAGGCGTTTCGGCGTCATCGGCGATCCTCGCTTTGGTTTCAGCCGCGACGGTCGCTTCCGTCACAGCCAGGGTGTTGCGGTGAAAAGCGTCGAGGCTCTCGATCTGGCGGCCGCGCGCGGCGGCCTCCAGACGGCGTGCGGCCGCTTGGGATCGGGCTTGCTCCAGGCGCTGTTCAGTCGCCTCCAGCCGACGCGCCTGCAGACGCAGCGGGTCCCAGCGAAGGCCGAGACCTCCGCCCAGAGCCGATAGCAAGGCCGCGACCGCCAACGCCGCCGCCAGCCAGCCCAGCGGCGTCAGGGCGCGAAACACGCGCCCGCTCATGGATAGGCCCTCCGGTCCAGTTCGAAGTGCGGCCCATCGCGCAGCCGCGGCCAGTCTCCGCCCCAGATCAGGGGCGTGCCGGCGGTGGCGGCGGCGGCCTTGAACGCTTCGGCGATGCGCGGATACAGCGGCCAGTCCCAGCGGACCTGACCATCGACCCAGGCCGCCACATCCACCGCATGACCGGTCAGATGACGCGAGTTCAGCGTCCGGCTGGCCCCGGCCCGCACCAGCTCCGCCTGGCGCGCGGACGTCCGCAGCCCCTCCGTGACCATGAAGTCCACCGACGTCCAGCCGATCGCCGCCTCGACGACGGCGACCAGATCGGGATGGACGCCTCTGAGCCGCTCTCGCGACCGTTGCGACAGGTGGAAGGTCATGGCCTGCCCCCCGCACGCAACCGCGCCAGATTGACGATCTGCTGTGCGCTGGGCGCCACCAGATAGAGCAGCAGCATCAGGGCGATCAGTCCCATCAGCCCTTCGGCGATGCGCGGCAGATCTGCGGCCGTCGCCCGCGTCACCGCCAGCCGCAACAGCTGCCACAGCGCCAGACTGGCGGCATAGACATAGAGGCGTCGCCACAGCCAGCGGCCCTCGGCCAATTCCACGGCAGGGGGTTCAACCAGCACGCCGCCCGGCTCGTCCCTGTGGTCAGGCGTCATCGTTCATCCTCCGGATCATGAGGCGCGGCCGAGCTTCGCCAGTCGCTGCCCAGGTGGTCGAAACAGTCGTCGGCCGAGAGGCGCTCGGGCGCGGCCCAGGCCTCCTCGTCCAGAAGCGGCTCCAGTTCGCCGAGCGACATGGGCTCCTCGGCGTCGATGATGCGGTGCAGATGTCGGATCATGGCGCTCACCCGATCGCCGTCAGCCAGACCACGCCGGCCGCGCCCTGGCCGCCGGCGCCCGCCGCCGTCACGCCTGCGCCTCCGCCGCCTCCGCCGCCGCCATGAAGGCCGCCGGCTCCTCCCGCATGGCCGGCGCCTGAAGCCTGAGCGCCGCCGCCCGAGCCGCCGCCTCCGGCCCAGTGCAGGTCCGGCCATGGCGCCGCCTGTCCCGCCGCGCCGGCCGTCGCGCCGCCTGCGCCGCCCGCCGCTCTCAGCAGCAGCATCGCGCCGGCGCCGCCTGCCCCTCCCGGCTGCGCCGCATTGGCTGCGCTGAGACCGCCGCCCGCGCCGCCTCCGCCGGCGCCGTCCGGACGCGCCGCCGCCTGCCCGGCCCCGCCGGCCGCCGAGACGGAAGAGGCTCCGCCCCCGTTGGAGGCCGGCGCGCCGCCGCCGCCCGCGCCGCCGGTCCCCGACGCCGCAGAACCTCCCGCGCCGCCGCGACCGCCTTCGCCTGTCAGCAGAGTCTGGGCGCCGGTCTTCACCAGGCTCGCGCCGCCCGCCGCGCCCCCGGCGCCGGAGCCGACGCCCCCGGCTCCGCCCGCTCCGACCGTGATCGTCAGCGCGCCCGACAGATTCACAGCCGGCCACAAGGCGGTCATGACGCCGCCCGCGCCGCCGCCTCCGCCTCCATGCCGGACGGCGCCGGACGCTCCGGCCAGACCGGCCCCGCCTCCGCCGCCTCCGCCCACGCAGACGACCTCGATCCAGCGCGCCCAGTTCGGCGGGGTCCAGCTTCCAGAGGTCATCAGCACCGTCGTCTCGCGGCGCGTCGCGCCCTGGCCGAACCAGGCGCGGCCCGTGCTGCGGTCGATCCGCAGCGCCTCATGCCAGGCGCCGCCGTCGGGACTGACCTTCAGCCGCAGGTCGTCGTCGCCGACCAACCCCAGCTCCGCCCGGCCGCCCCAGCCGCTCTGGAACAGCAGAGACAGGACGTCGCCCGCCGTCTGCTTGTTGAAGGTGAAACGCAGATCGCCGTCGCCGCCGCTCTCGCTCTCCAGCGCGGTCCACAGCGCCTTGTTGGCCCGCACGGCGACGACGTTCGTCGCGTCCGCCGTGGTGTTCACGCCGAGACGGGTGATCTGCTGGATCTCTTCGGGCAGATCGAAGGACAGTGGCGTCCAGACCCCTGCGCGCCGGACCAGAATCTCCTCGCTGTCGAGAACCACGACCAGCTGGCCGTCCGGCGCGGGGATAGGCAGCCAACCGCCCCGTTCATGCCGCAACAGACTGTCCGCCGGGTGCCCCTCCCACTCGGCGCCGGTCGCCCCGTCCGGCAGGATATAGAGCACCCCATCGGCCGGATCGGCGGGCTGATCGCTGACCGTGCGGCTGGCCACGGCGGTCTGGATCAGGGCGTCCAGACGGGTCAGGGCCTCGTTCAGGGTCACGTGTTTCTGCAGCTGTCCGGCCGCCAGATAAGGCAGGCCCAGCCGCGCGCTGGCGTCATCGCTCATGGCGGTCTCCAAAGGTTGAGACCGCAGTCTGATCAGGCGACGAGCCCCGGCGCGTCGATCCGCTCGAGTTCACGCCAAAGCCGGGAATTTTCAGGGATTGGCTGCATCAGGCGCGCTATCGCCCTGCGCCGCGCCCGCGCATTTGGACGCACGAAGCCGCGCTCGACAGGTCCGGCGCCGACGCGCTAACCGACGCTTCCCCACGCGTTCACCGAAGGTCGCAGCATGACCCTGACCCAGGCCCTGATGCGACTGGCCGCCCTGGCCCTTCTGGCGCCGCCCGGCCTCATCGCCGTCTCCGCGCTCAGTTGCATCGGTCACCGCCTGCCCGACCTGCTGACCCAGTTCACCGCACCCGCCCTGGTTGCGACGCTGGCGCTGTGCGGCATCTTCCTACTGTTCAGACTGTGGGACATGGCCGCCCTCGGCGCGGGCTTGGCGGGGCTGCTGCTTCTGGCCGTCTGGCCGCAATGGACGCCTGAGAAAGGCCGCCCCGCTGGGCCGGATACTCTGACCGTCTACTCCGCCAACCTGTGGGCGCGGAACGAGGACGTGGCGGCCATCACCCGCTCCATCGAACAGGCCGACGCCGACGTGGTCATGCTGATCGAGCTGGGCGACGCCCCGGCCGCGCAACTGGACACGATCCTGACCGCCTATCCCCACCGCATCAGCACGCCGCGCAAGGATCGGCCCAGCGGCGCCGCGCGCTCGGTGATCGCCTCGCGTCTACCGCTGCGCCGTGTGCGCGACGCCGACGGTCAGGGTCTGGCGGCCCTGGTCGCCCAGTTCGAGACGCCGCTGGGGCCGATCAGCCTGATCGCCGTCCACATGACTCGGCCCTGGCCCTTCCAGCACCCCTACGGCCAGATCAGTCAGGCGCAGCGCCTCGCCGGACTGCGCGCTGGGCTGGAGGGGCCGGTCGTCGTGGCGGGCGACTTCAACAGCGTCTCCAGCGGCCGCATCGGTCGTCAGATCAAGGCTGAGACGGGCCTGATCCCCGCCCCCGCCTGGCCCGGCACCTGGCCCTCAGCCCTGCCCGCCTTCCTCGGCATCACCATCGACCACGTCTGGCGCTCGCCTGATCTGGCCCTGGTCGAGCGGCGGCTGGGCCAGAAGACGGGTTCGGACCACCGCCCGGTGATCGTGCGCCTCAGCCGGGCCGAGCCATAAGGGCCTTCAGCCGCGCCTCATGTCCGTTGTCGGGGAAGTCATCGGCGATCCAGCTCTCTTCAAAGGCCTTGAGCAGCCGCCCCGTCTGCGGTCCTGGTTGAAGACCCAGTCGCGCCAGATCCTTGCCCCCGACCGGCAACTTCGGCGGCGACCAGTTCGCCGCCAGCGTCAGCAGGCGTTGCACCGTCCCGGCCTCCGCGCCCGCCGCCCATACGCGATAAAGCCGATCCTCGACCGCCTGACGCCCAGCGCGCCAGACGGCGGCGCGCGCATCGGCCTCGCTCATCGCCGGATCAATCTGTTCAGCGACGACCTCGGCCAGCCGGTCCCTCTGGGCGTTCGACAGCCGCAGCCTCAAGGCCGCCGCGCGCACCGCCTCCGCGTCCTCCGGCAACAGCGCTGACAAACGCAGCACCGGGTCCGTGCTGACCCCGACCATCGCCTCGAACAGCGTCAGGCTTTTCGGCTGCGGCATAACCCGCCCCAGCACCCCCGCCTGATCCATCAGCCGCACCGCCGCGCGCGGATCGGGCGCGGCCAGCAGCTTGAGCAGTTCCTTCGACACCCGCTCGGCCGACAGCCGTTCGACCCCTTCGGCCAGAGCGGCACAGGCTTCGACCGCCGCCGCATCCGGCGCCCCGCGCCCGTACCAGGCGAAAAAGCGATAGAAGCGCAGGATGCGCAAATAATCCTCGCGGATGCGCTGTTCCGGCTCGCCGACGAAGACGATCCGTCCGGCCAGTGCGTCCTCATACCCCGCGCCCGTCGGGTCGAGGATCAGCCCGTCCGCATCGGCATAAAGGGCGTTCAGTCGGAAATCCCGCCGCGCCGCATCTTCGGCCCAGTCGTCGGTGAAGGCGACCGTGGCGCGGCGCCCGTCCGTCGACACGTCCCGGCGCAGGGTGGTGATCTCGAACGGCTGGCGCTCCGATATGGCCGTCACCGTACCGTGCTCCATGCCGGTCGGCACGCTCTTCAGGCCCGCCGCCTTCAGCGCCCGGACCACCGCCTCGGGCGTCAGGACAGTGGCGATGTCCACATCGTCGATCGGGGCGCCCAGCACGGCGTTGCGCACGCATCCGCCGACAAAACGGGCGCAGTCCGTCCCGCCCGCCGCCGCCAGCGCCGCCATCACCGCCTGCGTCGCGCTGGCCGTCAGCCAGTCCTGCCCTGAAAGGACGCGGCTCATTCCACACGCTCGGTCGCGTCAGCCTCGGCGGCCTGATGCGGCGCGGCCTCCTCGCCATAGAGCCGGTTGAACAGCCCCTTCAGAATGCCCGCCGTCACGCCCCAGATGTAGCGCTCGCGATAGGGCATGGCCCAGAACCAGCGGCGCGGCCCGTTCTCCTGATCGTAATAGTCGCGGCGATGATTCACCGGGTCCATCAGGAAGTCCCACGGCGCCTCGAACACTTCGGCCACCTCGGCGGGCGACGGGGTGACTTCGGGCGGCGTCGTCAGCCAGCCCACCACCGGCGTCACCAGAAACCCTGTGCCCGTCTCATAGGGATCGCCCAGCCCCAGCGGTTCGACCACGGCGGGGTCCAGCGCGATCTCCTCCCACGCCTCACGCAAAGCCGCGTCCAGCGCCGTCTCGCCCGGATCGAGCCGTCCGCCCGCAAAGGCGATCTGCCCCGTATGGCTGGCCAGACTGTCGGATCGCCGCGTCAGCAGCACGCTGGGGCCGTCTTCGCGCGCGATGATGGGGATCAGCACCGCCGCCGGTCTCAGCTTGACCTTCGGACGGCTGAAATCAGGATTCAGGTCATAGTCGGACCGCACCGCCGCCCGCTCGGGCGACCACGCCGACACCGGGTCCAGCCGCTGTTGCAGCCGGGCCTTCAGCCCGACACAGGTCAAAGCCCCGCCCCTTCCGGCCCCAGCGGGAACGCCACGCCGCCCGACCGCACGACCAGACGCCCGTCCGCCCCCTGAGCCCGCTCGACCAGTTCATAGAAGACCGGCCGGGCGATCCGCGCCCACAGATCGCCGCGTACATGAACGCGCGGCGCCGGCTCGCCCGTCGTCGCGTCCGTCTCGACAATGATGGCGTGGTCGGGACCGGCGACGGCCTCGTCGCCCTGATCTGTAGTGAAGACCAGCGCCGCACCGTCTTCGCGCACCGCCACGGCGCGGAACGGCAGATCCTCTACCGCAATCTTCAGCTTCTCGACCGGCGTGACCAGATGATAGCCGTCCGGGTCTTTCCTCAGCACCGTCGAGAACAGCCGCACAAGCTCAGCCCGTCCGATGGGCGAGCCTTCATGCATCCACACCCCGTCGGCGCGGATAAGGATGTCGATCTCGCCGCAATGTTCAGGATGCCACAGATGCACGGGCGGCAGTCCCCGTCCCGGCGCCTGACGCGCGGCCTCGGCCACGCTGGCCAGACCGGAGCCGGACGATGTCGGTGGGTTCGTCATGTCTGAACTATGGGACGCGTCGCCCCGCAAAGGAAGGCCGCGCCCGGCTCAGAGATCGGCCCGAACCGTCCCGACCGACGCCGTCTCGGTGAAGGGCAGCCACATGACCCGGCGCTGATCCACCGGCCCCGGCAACACGGCGTCGGGCGCAGGCACGAACCCGAAGCGCGAGAAATAGGGCGGATCGCCGACCAGCAGGATGCCGTCCAGCCCCAGCGTCTTCGCCTCTTCGATGCAGGCGCGCACCAGTTCGCCGCCCAGTCCGGTGCTCCGGCTGGCCTTGTCCACGGCGATGGGGCCCAGAAAGACCGAACGCGCCTCGCCCGCCATGATGGACCACAGCCGCACCGAGCCGATCAGGCGGCCGCCTTCATACAGACAGAACCCGGTCGTCAGCGGCGCGCGCTCGCGCAGCCGCTCGGCCGTCTTGGCGAAACGACCGGGGCCGAAGGCGGCGATGACCAGGGCGTCGACGGCGGCCGCATCGGCTGTCGTCTCACGCTTGATCGCCCCCGCGAACTGCGGGTCGTCAGGCGGGGCGGAGGCGGGCGCGGCGTTCATGCGCGGCCCCTAGTCCCCCGCGCCCCCCGAATCAATCGCGATCTTCGGCGAAACGGCGCGAAATCAGCCCAGCCTGGAGAAGTCCGGCGCTCGCTTCTGGCTGAAGGCCATGAAGGCCTCCATCGCCTCGGGGCTGCGCATCTGCGAACCGAAGGCCTGCGCCTCGCGCTGCATCACCGTCCACAGCAGCTCAGCGTCGCGCATCAGGGCCTTGGTCTTGCGGATCGAGTTGGGCGCGCGCGCCGCCAGCTTGCCCGCCAGTTCCGCCGCCGTCGCATCGACCTGATCAGCGGGAACAGCACGGTTGGCCAGACCCCAGGCCAGAGCCGTCTTGCCATCGATCGCCTCGCCCAGGGCGAACAGTTCAAAGGCGCGCTGGTGGCCGATACTGGCTCCCAGCAACAGCGAAGACGCAGCCTCCGGCGCCAGGGCCAGATTGACGAAAGGCACGGACAGCAGGGCGTCTTCGGCCACCACCACCATGTCGCAATGCAGCAGCAGCGTCAGGCCGATGCCCACCGCCCGGCCGCGCACCGCCGCCACGGCGGGCTTGTCCAGATCGGCCAACGCCTTCAGGAAGCGGAACACCCCCATCTCGACCAGATCGCCCTCGGTCTGGCCGATGGCGATGAAGTCGGCGATGTCATTGCCCGCCGAGAAGGAATCGCCCTCGCTGCGGAACAGGATGACGCGCACGGCGTCATCGGCCCTCGCCTTCTCCGTCGCATCGGCCAGAGCCGTATACATGGCCTGGGTGATGGCGTTCTTCTTGTCCGCACGGTCGAAGACGACCGTCAGGACGCCGCCGTCCAGCTGGGTCCGGATATGTTCGCTCATTGGCCTGTCTCCAAAAGGCTCCACCAGTCCACGCCATCCCCGTCCCGCACGCGGCGGACCCGTCCCTGGCGTTCGAGATAGTTGAGGTGCGCCAACGCCTCCCCGGTCGCCATGCCCAATACGGCGTCGCCGACCGGCCGGGCGAACAAAGCGCCGAACACGTCCACGGCGCGACACGGCGTCCGCAGCGTCTTCTCCAACCGCTTCAGCGCCACCTCATGCCCGCGCATCAACGCCTCCAGCCGCAAGGTCACGCCGTAGAACGGCTCCCCATGCGAAGGCAGCACCAGCAGATCGCCCGGCAGCCTGTCCTTCAGCGCCGCCAACGAACGCAGCCAGTCGCCCAACGGGTCGGCCTGCGGCTCCGTCGGCCAGATCGAGATATTCGAGGAAATGCGCGGCAGAATCTGATCGCCCGCGATGAAGACGCCGTCCGTCTCGCGCCACAGGCAGACATGCTCCGGACTGTGCCCTTCGCCGATCACGACCCGCCATTCATCACCGCCGATGGTCAGGATCTCGCCGTCCTGCACCCGGCGGTAATCACGCGGAAAATCCTGAACCATGCGGCCGAACCCGCCATAGCCGTCCCGCCAGCGCGCCACCTGTTCGTCCGACCAACCCGCCGCCCGATAGAAGGCTTCAGCGCTCGCCGGAGGCCCCAACGCCTCGTCGCCGATCAGCAGTCGCGCGGTCACATACTCCGTCCGCGACATCAGCAGCGGCGCATCGAACTGTTCGCACAGCCAGCCCGCAAGGCCGATATGATCCGGGTGCATATGAGTGCAGATGACGCGAGTGATCGGGCGGCCGCCCAGGACGCCGGTCAGCGTCCTGCTCCAGCCTTCGCGCGCCTCATCCGTGGCCAGACCGGCGTCGACAATGGCCCAGCCGTCTCCATCCTCGATAGCGTAGAGATTGATGTGGTTCAGGGCCATGGGCAGCGGCAGGCGCAACCACAGCACGCCGGGCGCGACCTCTATCGCTTCGCCGGCGGAAGGCACCTCCGGAAACGGATACTTCAGGCCCCGCTCCATCCGCGAGCGAGACAGGGTGTCTCCTTCCGCCAAGGTCCGTCTCCAATCAAAACTATCGTGCAGATAAGCGGAACATGAGACGATCGTCCAGCATCAAGGCGCACTTGCGCTTGACCACAGCCAAAGACGCCGCCAAGGCTGCTTTATCCTTTTCGAGGCCCGGAGCAGTTTTGTGACCTTCCCTACCCGTAGCCGCACGGTCGTTGTGGCAGCCGCCCTGGCGCTCATGACCCTTACGCCTTCCTTGAGCGTCGCCCAGGTCCGGTCAGGCGCGGCTCCCGTCGGCCCTGGCGGCAATGAACAGGATCCGCTGAACGAGCAACGCGCCGGAGAACGCGCCCCGACAGGCCGTCTGGCCCGCCGTCAGCAGCAGCAGCGCCAACGCGCGCCCCAGCCGCCCAGCGCCGAGGAGGTCCAGGCCGCCGCCCAGGGCGTGCTGACCGCGACCAACACCAACTGCCAGATCACCGAGTCCAAACTGCTGGGCCAGTCGCCCAACAAGGAGTCGCTGTATGAGGTCGCCTGCGCGGCCGGTCCCGGCTATCTGCTGCTGACTTCGACCCCGCCGGTGGCCACGGACTGCATGGTGCTGGCCTATTCGGCCGAACAGGCCCGTGCGCGTGATCCGGAAGCGGATGTGGGCTCGCAATGCAGCATGCCGGCCAACGATAACGCCATGGCCGTCATCACCGCCTTCGCCAAGGAAGCCGGCGTGGCCTGCACGGTCGACGAAGGCTCCATCATCGGCGCCAAGCCGGGCGGGGCCGTGGTCTATGAGGTCGGCTGCGCCGGCGTCGAAGGCGCCCAGATCAACAAAGCCGCCTCGGGCTGGGAAGTCGTCTCCTGCATGGAGTTGGTCTCGGCCAACGCCACGTGCCGCTTCACCACGCCGGCCGAGCAGGTCGCCACGCTGAAGGGCTGGCTGGCCGGCTCCGAAGCCGCCGCCTGCGACGTCAGCCAGGCCCGCTACATGGGCAAGAACGCCAACGGCTCCTTCTATGAAGCCGCCTGCAACGGCGCGGACGGCGTCATCGTCCGCTTCGACACGGCCAAGGCCGTGCAGCAGGTCTACCCCTGCGCCACCGCTCAGCAAGTCGGCGGCGGCTGCAAGCTGACGACCACGGCTCCGGCCGCTGCGCCGAACAGCTGACTCTGATTTCAGCCTGAAGTTTCAGACGCCGCCGGAGCAATCCGGCGGCGTCTTTGTTTTGCCCGCCCCTCTTCCCGAATGAAGCGGCTCACCTTAGCTTTGCGTCCCATGCGCATCGCCACTTGGAACGTGAACTCGGTCAACGCCCGCCTGCCCACGGTGCTGGAGTGGATTCAGGCCGCCAATCCCGACGTCGCCTGCTTCCAGGAGATCAAGTGCGTAGATGAGAAGTTCCCGCGCGAGGCCTTTGAAGACCTGGGCTACAACGTCGAGACGCACGGCCAGAAGAGCTACAACGGCGTCGCCCTGCTCTCGAAGTACCCGCTGTCGGACGTGCGGCGCGGCCTGCCCGGCGACGATACGGACGAACAGGCCCGCTACCTGGAGGCCCTGATCGAGGCACCCCGCCCGATCCGCGTCGCCTCCATCTACCTGCCCAACGGCAATCCGCTGGGAACCGAGAAGTTCGCCTACAAGCTGGCCTGGTTCCAACGCCTTCAGAACCACGCGCGCGAACTGTTGGCGCTGGAGGAACCGCTGGCCCTGTGCGGCGACTACAACGTCATCCCCGAGGCCGAGGACGCCAAGAACCCCGCCGCCTGGGCCGAGGACGCCCTGTTCCAGCCCGAAAGCCGCGAGGCCTTCCGCACGCTGAAATGGCTGGGCCTGGCCGATTCCCACGAACTGGGCCGCGAACCGGCCGGAACCTTCACCTTCTGGGACTATCAGGCGGGCGCCTGGCAGAGGAACCACGGCATCCGCATCGACTTCGCCATGCTGTCGCCCCAGGCCGCCGACCGCTTCCGCGCCATCGAGACGCACCGCGACGCGCGCGACATGGAAAAGCCCAGCGATCACGTCCCCGTCGTGGTCGATCTGGATCTGGAGGCCTGATCCATGGGCGACACGTTCAGGGCCATTCTGCTGATCGCCCTGATCGCCGCCTTCCTGACCACCGGCGTCCTGCTGTTTTCCTGGTGGATGGAGTCCGAGCGGCGACTGCGACGGGCGATGAAGAAGGCGCTGGGTGCCCCGGCCGACACCGTGGCCCTGTCAGCCCACGAAGGCCGCGCCGCCGGACTGGACCTCGACGGCGGGCAACTGGTCGTCCTGTGGAACCGGGGCGCCATGGGGCTGGTCTACGCCTTCGAGGAAGTGCTGGGCGCCGAGATCATCGTCGACGGCCATGTCGTCGCCCGCGTCCTGCGCGGTCAGATGCGCAAGGAGATCGACCTGGACGCGCCCGACGCCGAACTGGTCGTGCTGCGGCTGATCTTCAGCGATCCCCACAACGCCGAGTTCGAACTGGCCCTTTGGAACGGATCGCGCACCGCCCCCGCCTCCGAGGCCGAAAAGACCAGCGGCGCCCGCTCTCCGGGCGAGGGCCTGCGGCTGGGGCGCCGCTGGTTGTCGCACGTCGAAGCCCTGATGCAACGCTGATCGCCCTTCACGGCTTGAGTCCGGGCGGCTAGAACCCCTCGTCCCTCTTTTTGCTTCTTTCTTCAGGAGCCCCCGTGGCCCGCCTCTTCGACGCCTACATCATCGCCAACTGGACCGCCGCCGAGGGCAAGAAGCTGGGCGAACAGACCCTGTGGATCGGCGTCGCCAAGCGCGACGTGCGCTTCCGCCTCTATGCCGAGACACACAACGTCGCCACGCGCGCCGAGGGCGAGAAGCTGATCACCGACCTGCTGGCCGAACACCGCAAGCGCGGCGACCGCGTGCTGGTGGGCTTCGACTTCGACTTCGGCTTCCCGGCCGGAACGGCTGCGCGGCTGAAACTGGACGGCCGCCCGTGGGACGCCATGGGCAGGTTCCTGGCCGCCAACATCGTCGACAAGGCCGACAACACGAACAACCGCTACCAGGTCGCGGCCAAGATGAACCGCCTGATGACGGACGAGCCCTGGCCCTTCTGGGGCGCGCCCGCCAGCCAGGCCCAGCGCTGGCTGACCACGACCAAGCCGCCCGAAGGCGCCGGCGCCGACATCCCCGAGTTCCGCGCTACGGAACTGGCCGCGCGCAAGGACAAGCTGCCGCCCAAGAGCGTCTGGCAGATGCACGGCGCCGGCGCGATCGGCGGCCTGACCCTGGTCGGCGTTCCCATGCTGCGCCACCTGCTGGACACTCTGGGCGCCTCGGCCGCCGTCTGGCCCTTCGGCACAGGCTGGCGCGAACTGACCGAGGCCGACATCGAGCCTCTGTCGGCCGTCGTCGTTGAAGTCTGGCCCGCCCTCTATGAAGCCAAGCGCGGCGTGAACGCCGAGGGCGTCAAGGAATACAAGACCCAGGCCCAGGTCCGCGCCGCCGCCGAAGCCTTCGCCCGCATGGACGACGCCGGCGACCTGCAGAAGGCGTTTGCACCGCCCGCCGGTGCAGACGAAGCCCTGATCGCCCAGGTCGAAAGCGAAGAAGGCTGGATTCTGGGGGTCTGATCTCCACCACTGATTGAGGCTGATGGCGTTGTGTGTTCACGTCAAGAAATGAATGAACACCGTCCTTTCATCATCAACCTCATGATGCACGGGACCTGCCTCCTGCTGGCGGTGGCGTTGACGTCTGCGCTTCCATCAACCGCTCAAGCTGACGACGAGCGTTGCCGTCAGGATTCGTCGACCGTCTTCCTCATCCAGGGCGAGATCGACGATGCGATGGCCGCCTGCGTAAAGGCCCGCTTTCAGCCAACAACGACTGAGCTGCTTTTGGACAGCAGAGGCGGCTCCGTCGAAGCTGCAATCACAATCGCGCAGCATTTTGAGGGACAGCGTCTCAGCATGCGCGTTCGTAAAGAATGCAGCTCCTCATGTGCGAACTACTTCCTGCCCCTTGCCGGTCAGTTGATCGTTGAACCCGGCGCGCTGATCGTGATTCATGGAGGCGCAGACCCCATGCTGGTCGAAAAAATGCGTAGCGAAGGCGAACCCGAATTGGTCGTGACGGCTTTGTCCCAACTCGTCGAGCTACAACTGGACTTCGCCCGACGGAATACAATCCATCCAGGCTGGCTTCTGTATCGTCTGGCCGGTCGCGCCACGAGCGACGCGCTGGATGGCGTCTGGGAAGGTTCCTCCGCCTCGACTCGCGCTTATGTCGTGGAGGAAAAGATGGCGCGCAGTTGTCTGACCGGCGTTGAAGTCCTGTCTTTCCAGGATGCCTTGGATCGCGGCCCGCTAGACCCTTCTCGCGCCCAGAGATTGCATCAACAGGGCGTCGCACGCTCCGCCAATGTTGTCTGCAACAGCATGAGTTGGGAGGACGTGATCGCCCCTACCCGATCAGCACCCGCGCCGCAGCCCGCGCTTCATCGGTGATCTCGGCGCCGGACAGCATCCGCGCGATCTCTTCCTGACGCGGGCCTTCCTCCAGCACGTCGATGGAGGTCCGCGTATGGCCCTCCACGTCGGCCTTGCGGACCTTCCAGTGGGCGTGGCCGCGCGCCGCGACCTGGGGGCTGTGCGTCACGACAAGCACCTGCGCGCCGCGCGACAGGCGTTGCAGGCGTCCCCCTACGGCCTCGGCCACGGCGCCGCCGACGCCCTGATCCACCTCGTCGAAGATCATGACCGGCTGGCGCTGGTCCTCGCGGCTGGCCAGAGCCGCCTTCATCGCTAGGGCGAAGCGCGCCAGTTCCCCGCCCGAGGCCACCGTATCCAGCGGGCCGAAGGCGGTCCCCGCATTGGTCGCCACCTCGAACCGCACCGTCTCGACGCCCATCGGGCCGCGACGCCCCTCGACCGGCTCCAGCGTCACGCGGAATCGCGCGCGCTCCAGCTTCAGCGGACCGAGTTCGTCCACGACAGCGGCGACCAGCCGATCTCCCGCCGTCTCGCGCGCCGAAGTCAGCAGCAGGGCCGCCACATCATAGGCCTCTATCGCGGCGGCGACGTCGCGTCGGGCCTTGGTCAGAGCCTCTTCCCCGTCCTCGATCAGACGCAGTTGTTCACGCAGGCGCATCCGGAGCGCCGGCAGAGCCTCAACCGGGGTGTTCAACTTGCGAGCGGCCGCGCGCAAGGCGAACAGCCGCTCCTCCGCCTTGTCCAGACGGCCCGGCTCAAAGTCGAAGGCGTCGGCGGCGGCGTCGACGCAGGCCACCGCTTCCGTCGCCTCAACCAGGGCGCGGTCCACCGCCTCGGCCGCCAGCGCCAGTTTGACGATGATAGGATTGTCGCCCTCAGCCCCCGCCTGCACCGCCCGCTGGCGCGCGTGCTCCACCGCGCGCAGGGCCGAGGCCAGCCGCTGGCTCAACTTGTCCCCGCCCAGCAGGTTGCGCGCATCGGCCAGATCAGCCACCGCCTTCTCCGCCGCACCGAGGATGGCCCGTTCGCCCGCCAGTTCCGTCTCTTCGTCCGGCTTGGGGTCCAGGGCGTCGAGGTCTGCCAGATTCAGCGCGATCTCCTCCGCCTTGGCCGCGGCCTCGGCGGCAGACGCCTCCAGCTCATCCAGATGGGCCTGCGCCGCTTTCAGACGCTCAGCCGCCCCGGCCACGCCCGACAATTGCGGCTGCAGCCCGCCATAGTTGTCCAGCAGGGTGCGGTGCGTCTTCCAGTCCAGCAGGCCGACCGTCTCATGCTGGCCGTGCACCTCGACCAGCAGGGCGCCGATTTCGCGCAGGGCCGCCACCCCGGCGGGCTGATCGTTGACATAGGCCCGGCTGCGGCCGTCGGCCGACACGACGCGGCGCAGGATCAGTTCCTCGCCCGGCGCCGCCTCGAAGCCCCGCTCGGACAGCAGGGCGATCAGCGCCTCGTCATCAGGCGCGGTGAAGACGGCCGTGGCGGACGCCTGCTTGGCGCCGTTGCGCACCAGTCCGGCGTCGGAGCGCGCGCCTAGCGCCAGGCCCAGGGCATCCAGAATGATGGACTTGCCCGCCCCCGTCTCGCCGGTCAGCACGGTCAGGCCCGCCTCGACCTCCAGGTCCAGGGCGTCGACAAGCACGATGTCGCGGATCGAGAGCGTGGTCAGCATGGGCGATCTGATTCGAGGTTTCGCCGCATCGTAGCCGGAAACAGAACAGGAACGCAGCGCCTTAATCACGCCCCGCGCTCCTTTCTGCGACCGGATCAGGCGCCGCCGGGGATCAGGCGTTGCAGCCAGGATTCGCGCTTGCCCTCGGGCTTGACGTCGAGGCTCTGGCCCCGCTCGTTCAGCAGGGCGTAGGCCTCCGCGTACCAGGGGCTGCCCGGAAAGTTGTGGCCCAGGACGGCGGCGTTGCGGGTCGCCTCCTCGGTCAGGCCCAGGCTCAGATTGACTTCGACCAGGCGATACAGGGCCTCGGGCGTGTGCGACGTACGCTGGAAATCGGGGTTGTTGATGACCGTCTTGTAGCGGTTCAGGGCGCCCAGAGGCTGGTTGGCCCGCTGATAATAGCGGCCGACGGTCATTTCCTTGCCGGCCAGCTGGTCGTTGACCATGTCGATCTTGACCCGCGCGTCGGTGGCGTAGGTCGAACCTGGATAACGACGCACCACGTCGCGCAGCCCCGCCAGCGCCGCTTCGGCGTAGCCCTGGTCCCGGCCCACGTCGACGATCTGCTCGAAGTTGCAGACGGCCTTCATGTAGAAGGCGTAGCTGGCCGATGGATTGCCGGGGAACAGGGCGATGAAGC
This sequence comes from Brevundimonas sp. SS2672, assembly GCF_059579685.1. NCBI lineage: Bacteria > Pseudomonadati > Pseudomonadota > Alphaproteobacteria > Caulobacterales > Caulobacteraceae > Brevundimonas > Brevundimonas sp. SS2672. The sequence continues at coordinate 1,910,325 of NZ_CM184201.1, forward strand.
GGTCAGCCGCCGCGATCGCGTCCTGATAGTTGTTGTTCTGATAATAGGCGTAGACCTGCATCAGGATCGCCCGACGCGCCCACTCCGAATAGGGGTGCTGGCGTTCGACTTCCTGGAAATAGTCGACGGCGTCCATCCAGCGCTTGGACTGCAGGCGCTGATAGCCGGTGTTGTAGAGAGCCTCGACCGGACGCTCCTCATAGGCCAGCTTCTGGCGCGGCTTGTTGCCGGCGCAGGCAGAGAGCGACAGGGCCGCGACGGCGACCGTCAACAGGGTCAGGCCGGTACGAGACTTCGAAGCGAGCAAGGGCGACCTCATCAAGATGCCTTCGGGACGCGGACACGCGACACGCGCCCTCGTTAGCAGGATGCGTCCTCTATAACAGCGCCCGCGCCCAAGCCAATCGGCTGAAATCGAAGATACGACCGGAACACGGCTGGACGCCGCCCCGTTCGCCGCCTAGAGAGCGCGTCCAGAAACGCGTCCGCGACTATTGGCGGGGCGATGACGGCGAAAGGATGACCGGTCAATGAAGCTGCTTGCAGGCAATTCGAACCGGAGCTTGGCCCAGGCCATCGCCTCGCACCTGGACATGCCGCTGACCAAGGCCCAGGTGAAACGCTTCGCCGACAATGAGGTGTTCGCCGTCGTCGAGGAGAACGTGCGCGGCGAGGATGTCTTCATCATCCAGTCGACCTCCTATCCGGCCAACGACAACCTGATGGAAATGCTGATCATGACCGATGCGCTGGTGCGCGCCTCGGCCCGGCGCATCACTGCGGTCATGCCCTACTTCGGTTACGCCCGTCAGGACCGCAAGACGGGCGGCCGCACGCCGATCTCGGCCAAGCTGGTCGCCAATCTGATCACCCGTGCGGGCGCCGACCGCGTCCTGACCATGGACCTGCACGCAGGCCAGATTCAGGGCTTCTTCGACATCCCGACCGACAATCTGGTGGCCACGCCGGTGCTGGCCCAGGACATCAAGGAAAACTATCCGCGCGGCGATGATCTGATGATCGTTTCGCCCGACGTCGGCGGCGTGGTGCGCGCCCGCTCGCTGGCCAGCCGCCTGGACGCCGACCTGGCCATCGTCGACAAGCGCCGCCCCAAGGCGGGCGAGAGCGAGGTCATGAACATCATCGGCGACGTCGAAGGCCGCCGCTGCATCCTGTTCGACGACATCGTCGATTCGGGCGGCACTCTTGTAAACGCCGCCAAGGCGCTGATCGATCGCGGCGCGACCGAGGTCTCGGCCTACATCAGCCACGGCGTCCTGTCCGGCCCGGCCGTGGATCGCGTCACCAACGGCCCCTTGAAGGAGCTGGTGATCACCGACTCCATCGAACAGCCTGACGAAGTTTTGAAGTGCTCGAAGATCTCGCCGCGTGTCCGTGGCTCCGCTGATGGGCGAGGCTATTCGGCGGATCGCCAACGAAGAGTCGGTCTCAAAGCTGTTCGATTAAGGTTCGGCTAACCATTCCCTCCGCGATATAGGGGTCTGTAGTCTGGGGCGCCGAGCGCCTCGGACGCCCCTCCAAGTGCGTATCGCTTAAGAACAAGGGAAGACCGCCGATGCCCCAGGCCTTCTTGCGCCGCGGCCTCTCCGTCGCCGCTGTCGCCGCCGCCGCCGTCCTGGCCAGCTGTTCGACGCCCGAACCGGAAGCGCCGCCGCCTCCGCCGCCGCCGCCGCCTCCCCCGCCCTGGCTCTGAATCAGAGCGTGGCTGAAGCCGCTTCGGTCTATGTGGCCTTCGTGCGTGAAGTCGGGTCGATCCAGGCGGGCTTCCCCGACGCCGAATCCATCCAGGCCGCCGTCCGCAAGGGCGCCGCCGTCGAGGCCGGCCAGTTGTCGCGCGGCATGATCGCCTATGGCGCCATCCTGGCCCTGCAATCGCCTGAATACGTCGCCGGCGTGCGCCAGTACGCCGCCGACCCGGCCCAGCGCCAGCAGATGGTGGCGCGAGATCGTGGCCGATCCCGCCTACGCCGCCACCCTGCCGGGCGCCGAATCGGCCGCCGGTCTGATCGCCAGCACCATGGGCAAGGACGCCGCGACCATGACCGCCCTCGCCGAGGCGGTGGAAGGCGACGCCTACACCATTCAGGAGCGCACCGATCCGCGTCGTCGCTGGGCCACCCAGCCCGTCGCAAACCGCGACGGCCGCCTGGAAGGCGCCAAGACCCTGTCGGCCACGCCGCGCCTGCCGTCGGCCGAGGACAGCGCCCGCCTGTTCGCCGCCGCCAACAGCGGCTCGGGGCTGAACCTGGCCGCCGCTCAGCGCGGAGCCCCCTTTACCCCCGCCATCGTCAACTCCCTGGCCATCGCCGCCCTGGCGGCCCTGGGCGCGGCGGGCGAGGACGCCAAGGCCAATACCGACGCCCTGACGACCGAATCGAACAATGAGTTCTGTTTCAGCATGTCCAAGCTGATGCTGTTCCAGTGTCTGGCCGCTTCCAGGCCGAACTATGAGGACATCTTCTGCGCCGGCCGTCACGTGGTGCGCGACCTCGCCCAGTGCACGGCCCAATATACGGGTCCGATGCCGACCATCACCGTGGCCGTACCGCCTGCCGGCGCGCCTGCGCCGATGGCCCAGGCTCAGAACGAGTCCTCACCCTCCGCCTCTCCGCACGGCTGAGGTCGATTATCGCCGCGGGCGCGGCCGGGGCGGTTGCGTCCGCCCCGTGTTCCGTGTAATAGCCCGCGCTCTTGAATTCGAAGGGTTCATGACCCCGCCGCGCGGGACCCGGTTCCGCGCAGGCGTTTACTTGTATTGAAGGCGAGCCCGATGGCCGAGATCATTCTGAACGTTGATGTCCGCGAGAACGTGGGCACCGGCGGCGCCCGCGCCGCGCGTCGCGAAGGCGCTGTGCCCGGCGTCCTGTACGGCGGCGACAAGGCCCCGGTGGCCATCTCCGTGAACGAGCGTGAATTCCGCAAGTCGCTGTACACCGGCAAGCTGATCGGCCACCTGGTGACCCTGAAGCACGGCAAGGAATCGCAGCCGGTCATCGCCAAGGACATCCAGTTCGACCCGGTTTCCGACCGTCCGCTGCACTTCGACCTGATGCGCGTCGGCGCCAAGGAAGAGATCAAGATCGAAATCCCGGTCGCCTTCATCAACGCTGACGAAGCGCCCTACACCCGTCAGGGCGGCATGCTGGAAGTCGTGCGCCACACGGTCGAGATCCTGGTCCGCGCCGACCGTATCCCGTCGGAATTGGTCGTCGACCTGAAGGGCCGCGAGATCGGCGAGAACATCCGCATCTCGGACATCCAACTGCCGGAAGGCGCCGCGCCGACCATCGCCGACCGCGACTTCATGATCGCCGCGATCAAGAACTCGGCCGCGGGCCAGTCGGACGCCGGCGACACGACCGTCGAAGGCGAAGCCGAAGAAGCCTGACGTTTCTTCCCCTATCGCCCTGCGCGCGACGCAGGGCTGCTTGAGGGGATTGAACAGCGAGACACAGCCCCGCCCGGTTCGCCTGGCGGGGCTTTTCTTTGCCTGAAGCACGGGGCATGAGGACCGCATGATCATCATCGCAGGCCTGGGCAACCCCGGCGCCAAATACGAAAAGAACCGCCACAACATCGGCTTCATGGCCGTGGACGAGATCGCCAGCCGCTGGCGCTTCGGCCCCGCGCGCGCCAAGTTCCAGTCCATCGTCGCCGACGGCGAGGTCGAGGGGACCAAGGTCCTGCTGATGAAGCCCCAGACCTATATGAACGAGAGCGGCCGGGCCGTCGGCGAGGCGGCGCGCTTCTACAAGGTGAAGCCCGAGCACGTCATCGTCTTCCACGACGAGATCGACCTCGCCCCCGGCCGCTTCCGCATGAAGAAGGGCGGCGGCGCAGCGGGCCAGAACGGCGTGCGCAGCCTGATCAGCCACCTGGGCGCCGACTTCCGCCGCGCCCGCATGGGCATCGGCCATCCCGGCGAGCCGCAGCTGGTCATGCACCACGTCCTGGGCGACTTCCATAAGGCGGAGAAGCCGTGGCTGGATGCGCTGCTGCAGGCCTGCGCCGACGCCCTGCCCTTCGCGGTGAACGGCGACGACGAACGCTATCAGGGCGAAGTCATGCGCCTGGCCCCCGCGCCGAAGTTCAGCCCGAGGCAGGCGGCCAAGGGCGAATAACCCTCTCCCGATGGGAGAGGGCTTGAGCGCCCGAGAGCCGAAGGCGAACGGCTGCGCGAAAGGGTGAGGGTTCACGGATGCAGTCGGCTTCAGCCGTTGGATGAGAGGCGACACGGACCCGGCCAAGTCAAACCCCGCCCCCGAACACCCAGCCAAGAACCCTCACCCTTTCGCCTGTTCCAATCGCTACGCTCTTGGAGGCTCAAGCCCTCTCCCATCGGGAGAGGGATGCGCAGGCTCAATCCGTCGTCGTCCATGCCGCCTTCAGCGTCGTCGCGCCGTTCGCAGGCACGCTCAGCGTCCACACCGGATAGCCGGTGTCGTCCACCCGACTGCGCACCGACTGGCTGCGGATACGGAAGCCGCGCTGCATGGCGGCGTCGGCGACCAGTTCGACCGTCACCGGCTCGGATCGGGCGTTGGTGACAGTCGCCTCGACTTCGGTGCGTTCGGTCGTGACGGCGCCGCGCGTCGACCTGCCCGACTTCACCAGCCGCGTCTGCACCCGCACGTCTGGCGATTCGCCGAAGGCCAACCGCACCGGCAGCCCCACGCCCTTGTCCTCGAACCGGTCCTGACCGGCCAGCAGAACGCCGCCCGTCCCATCCGGCTGCATCACCGCCACTGAACCGCCCGGCAGGGCCACGCCCAGCCCGGCGCCCTCCTCGTTGCGCAGCTTCATGACGATGGCCGTAGGCTGCGCCTCCTCGTCTGCGTTCAGCACTCCGGCGCGATAGACCCGCTCATAGGACACGTCCTCGCGTTCCAGAAAGCGCACCTGCTTGGTCTGACGCGCGGCGACCGTCGTCGGCTCAGGCAGAGTGTAGATCTTGTAGTCCCCCAGTTCGCCCTGACGCGCCACACGGCTGCCGGTGACGACGATATCGGCTGCCGCTTCCTGAACCGCCATCCGCATCATCGGAGCAGGCGCAGGCGGCGGAGGGGGCGCCGGAGGCGCCGCGCCATAGTTCGCGAGTTCGCCGGACCCAAGCGTCGTCGTCCCCTGCGGCCAGCACTGGTTCTGCTGATAGCGGACCAGCGGCTCGACCGGCGTGGTGCCCGCATCCTTCCTCAGGGTGCCAGCCACCACCTGCACCGGCGCGTCTGGGAAGCCCGTGCCGCCGAAGTTGGCCAGCGTCACCCAGCCGGTCAGGTCCAGCGTGCCGTCCGTCGGGTCAAGCCGCGCCACATAGTCGGCCGACCACTGCAATCCTGTGGTCAGATAGGCCAGCGTCACCGTGTGCCTCCCCGCCCGCTCGGCGCGCGTGCGCACCGACAGGGTCGGCTGGTCGCCCAGCCCCTCGGGCACGCGGTCGAAAACCACCCGCTCGGTCTGGCCAGAGCAGTCCAGCGCCTCGAACCGGCCGTCGATCTCCAACACCGTGCCTTGGGCGCCCGCGCGGATCACGGCGGCCTTTTCCACCTGTTCGCCGGTCGCGGGATTGGTGCGGACGACGCGCACCACCTCGCCGATGGATTTCTCCATCAGGCTGGCGGGGGACAGCAGGTCGAAATCGGCGTTGCGCTCGACCACATGGGCGGGAAGGCCCTCCAGCACCGCGCTCTGCGGCACGATGCCGGTGGCCAGGCCGCGAAAACGGATGATCGCCTCGCCCTCCGGAAGATCGACCGTGCGCGTCTCGACGATCAGGGCCAGCCCTTGCCGGTCCAGCCGGCTCCACGGCTGGCGCGACTGCTCCATCAGGGCGACCGTATCGACCGGCTGATCACGATAGATGACCACCGTCGCCCCGTCAGGATGCGCGGACACGCTCTCCGTCTGCGCCCAGACCGTGGGCGCCAGAAGGCTCAACGCTGTGGTGATCGCCAGAAGGCGGCGCATGAGATCAACCGCCCGTGGTGATGGTCGCGGTCAGCTTGGTCTCGCCGTTGGCTGGCACCGGCACGCGCCAGACGACGGTGCGGGCGTCGCGCATCTCGCCCTCGATGCTCTGGTCCGTCAGCTCCGTGTCGCGACCCAGACCGCGCTGGCGCACCTCGACCGTCACCGGCTCGGGCCGAGCGTTGCGGACGGTGTATTCCATCGCATAGCGGGTGCGGAAATAGTCGACCAGGCGTTTCGACACCCGCTCGGACGAGACCAGACGCGGCTGCACCGTCACGTCAAAGGCGTCGCCCGTCGTCACCACGATCTCGGACCCGGCAGGCGAGTGATCGACCTGACTTTCGCCGATAAAGCGCGGCTCGCCCGCCTCATCCTTCACATAGACGCGGATCACGCCGGCCGGCAGGGCGCGCGCCGCGTCGCCCGATCCGTTGGCGAAGATGACCCCGACCTCGGCCGCGATCGGCTCCTCGGCGCTGTAGAAACCGTCGACGACCCGCAGATAGCGCTTGGTCGCAGGCACGCCCGCCGCGTCGATCAGGCCGACCTGCTTGGTCTGGTTGTTGGCGACCGTGACGGCCTCGGGCAGAGGATAGACATAGACATCGGCCAGCGCGCCCTGCCCGCCCGACTGGGTTCCATTGCCGCGCGTATTGGACACACGGACCGGCGGACGCGGATTATAGCCGCCCTGATTGATCAGGTTGACGTCGCCCGCCACCACCCGCGTCTGGGCGTTGCTGAAGGTCGCGCCCGAGTTGTTGGTCAGCGTCACCCAGCCGGTCAGGTCGAGCTTGCCCGCCTTCTCGTCGAAACGAGCGACATAGTCAGCTTTCCACGTCAGGCCGCTGGTCAGATAGGACAACGTCGTCTCGCGGCGACCAGCCCCCTCGGCGTCCAGCGTCACGCTGAGCGTCGGACGCGGGCGCAGGTTCTGCGGCACCCGGTCGAAGATGACGCGCGTCGGCACGCCGTCGTCGCGCAGCACCTCGATACGGTCGCCGATCTGCAGCACCACGCCCTGATTCGCCGCCAGCACGCGGGCGCGTTCGGTCGATTGCGCGCCCGAACCGGGATTGGTGCGGACAATGCCGATCTCATTGCCGACAGCGCTTTCCATCAGCTTGCCCGGCGTCAGCAGGTCATAGTCGAAGTTCTGCTCGACCACCGACAGACCGCGCCCCGACAACCCCACCGTCTCGGGCCGGATGCTGGCCGAAACGCCCGGAAACTCCTGGCGCGAACGTCCGGCGGGCACGTTCAGGTTCCGCACGTCCTCCACCAGGGCGATGTTCTGATTATAGACGGTCAGAGACACGCGGTCGGGACCGCCCGGCCCCTCCTCCACCTGTTGCGCGACTGCGGGCGCCGCGAGAAGCAGGGCGAGAGCGAAAGGTCCGATGGCGCGGATCATGCGTATCCTCGATGACTGTCCGACCGCTACGCTGGCACGGGAAAAGCGGCATTGTCGAGGCGTCGCGCGACCCCGCGTCGCCCCGGCCGGTCTGGCTTCCCCGCGTGGGAGGGTTTAAGGGCCAGGCATCGTGACCCGCTCTCAGGCAGAAAACTGGTCGACTTGGCGCTCGCTGGCCTTCCTGGCCGCGACGTTCGCCATCGTGATCGGCAGCCTGATGCCGTTCGCCGCACTGGCGGCCTCCACGCCCGGCCAGCCCATCGTCATCTGCTCGGCCGACGGTCCCCAGACCATCCAGTCCGGCGGCGTCGACGGCCCGATCAAGGAGCACATGGGCGCCAAATGCGCCGCCTGCGTCATGCCGCTGCTGGCGGCCCTGCCCGCGCCCGCCGCGCCGGAACCGGCGCCGGTCGTGCGTCTGACGCAGGCCGTCGTCTACGCCCCCGTCACCGCCAGCCCCCCGCCCCCGGCCCGCGCCCCGCCGCGCCCGCCGTCACGCGCCCCGCCTCACGCCTGAAAACCAGACCCATCGACGCCGCGCGCCTGCTGAAGGCCTGCGCGGCCTTGCCTCTGTTTTCAGGATACAAGTTCCATGTCTCTCAAGACCGCTGCGGCGCCGTGCGCCCTGCTGATCGGCGCCTGCCTGGCGCCTGCCCTTGCTCACGCCGACGCCCTGCCCGGCGCTGACAGCCCCACCGTCGTCGACAGCATCATCGTCACCGGCCGTCGCAACGCCGAAGACCCCACCGTCGTAGCCGAGGCCCGTGACCGCCTCAGCCGCACGCCCGGCGCCGTCGCCGTGGTGTCGGCCGAAAGCTATTCCGACCGCTTCGTGCAGGGCTTCTCCGACACCCTGCGCAACGTCCCCGGCGTACTGGCGCAGAAACGGTTCGGCGAGGAAAGCCGCCTGTCGATCCGCGGCTCGGGCATCGCCCAGGGCTTCCACCAGCGCGGCGTCCTGTTCGCCCAGGACGGCGTGCCCTTCGCCGACGCCGACGGCTTTTCCGACTTCCAGAGCGTCGATTCCCTCAGCGCCCGCTATGTCGAAGTGTGGAAGGGCGCCAACACCCTGCGCTTCGGCGGGGCGCAACTGGGCGGCGCCATCAACCTCGTCACCCCGACCGGCCGCACGGCCCGCCAGCGCGCCCTGATGCAGATCGAGGGCGGCAGTTACGGCTTCGTGCGCGCTCACGGCGCCGTCGCCGAGACCTATGGCGACTGGGATGTCTATGCCGCCGCCACGGCCATGCAGGGCGACGGCTGGCGCGACCACAGCAAACAGTCGCAAGGCCGCCTGACCGTCAATGCAGGCCGGTCCTTCGGCGAGGACCGCGAGGTGCGCCTGATCGCCCAGGCCGCCGACATCAAGCAGGACATGCCCGGCTCCCTGACGCTGGAAGAAGCGCTGACCACGCCGCGCAAGGCCGCCGCCAGCGCCCTGTCCGGCGATCAGGCCCGCGATCTGACGGTCAAGCGGCTGACGCTGCAGACTCGCTGGCGCTTCAATGAATCCACCCTGTTCGAGGGCGCCGTCTGGGGCTGGGAGAAGTCGCTGTACCACCCGATCTTCCAGGTGCTGGATCAGGACAGCGCCACGCGCGGCGCCTTCGCCCGCATCGACTGGACGGGCAATGTCGGCGGCTTGCGCGCCGACGCCTTCTACGGCTTCTCGTGGCGCGAGGGAGAGGTCGAGGCCCTGCGCTATGTGAACCTGGCGGGCCAGCGCGGCGCCAAGACCGCCGATGCGCGTCAGGAAGCCTCTGGGCTGGACGTCTTCGCCGAGGGACGGCTGTTCGTTACCGACCAACTGGCCCTGGTCGCGGGCGGCTCATGGGGGCGCGCCACGCGCGACTATCTGGACCGCATGACCCCGGCCAATAACGCCAGCCGAGACTATGAGTGGTTCTCGCCGCGCATGGGCCTGTTGTGGGAAGCGGAAAGCGGCGCCCAGGTCTTCGCCAACCTGACCCGCTCGGTCGAGCCGCCGACCTATGGCGCCCTGGTGCAGGCGCCGCTGACCGGCTTCACCCCGGTCGAGGTTCAGGACGCCTGGACCGGCGAGATCGGCACGCGCGGCCGTCATGGCCCTCTGGCCTGGGATCTGGTCGCCTATCGCAGCCGGATCGAAGGCGAGATGCTGAACTTCATCACCAGCCCCGACATCCCCGCCGCCACCTTCAACGCCAAAAAGACCATCCACCAGGGGATCGAGGCCGGGCTGGACTGGACCCTGCCGGTCGAACTGGCGGACGGATCGCTGATGCTGCGTCAGGTCTATAACTGGAGCGACTTCCGCTTCGACGGCGACGCGCGCTGGGGCGACAACCGCCTGCCGGTCGTGCCCGAGCACCAGTACCGGGCCGAACTGACCTGGCGCCACCCGACGGGCGTCTTCGTCACCCCGTCGGTCGAGTGGCGGATGTCCAGTCCCTACGTCGACTACGCCAACACCACGAAGGCGCCGGACTACGCCGTGCTGGGGCTGACGGGCGGCTTCAACATCAACGCCAGAACCTCGGTCTACATCGACGCGCGCAACCTGACCGACAAACGCTACGTCGGCGAGTTTTCGGCCGTGACCGACGCAAGCCTGGCGCAGACGGCCGTCTTCTTCCCCGGCGAGGGCCGTTCGGTCTCCGTCGGCCTGCGGCTGGCCTACTGATGACCGTCTCTCTCAAGACCAAGGCGCCGGACGTGATGTCCGGCGCCTATCGGGCCGTCTGGCGCTGGCACTTCTACGCCGGGGTGCTGGTCATGCCGTTCCTGATGCTGCTGACGCTGACGGGCGGCCTCTATCTGTTCAAGGACGAGATCGACCACGCCGTCTATCGCTCCATGATCGAGGTTCCGGTCAGCGCCCAGCAGGCCGATCCCGATCAGTGGCTGGCCGCCGCCGCCCGCGCAGGCGAAGGCCGGGCGGCGAACGTGCTGGTCCCTGACCGCGCCGATCAGGCCGTGCGCGTCCGCGTCGACCGGCCCGACGGCGCCCAGCGCACCGTCTTCGTCGATCCGCACACAGCCACGGTCACCGGCGTGACCGACTATGGCGGTGTGACCGAGACGATCAAGAAGCTGCACTCCCTCAGCCTGTTCGGCGGCCCCATCGGCACGGCGCTGAACATTCTGGTCGAGATCGTTGCGGGCTGGGCCATCATCCTGTGCGCCACCGGCCTCTATCTGTGGTGGCCGCGCCGCCGCACCGGCGCCGTGCTGCGGCCACGTGAGACCGACGCCAGCCGCCGCCCCTTCTGGCGCGACGTTCACGCCCTGACCGGCTTCTATGTCGGCGGAGTGATCATCTTCCTCGCCGTCACAGGAATGCCGTGGTCGGCCGTCTGGGGCGATCAGTTCATGGGCGTCATGCGCGACACCGGGCTGGGCCGCCCGCCCGCGCCCGCCGCCGCCAGCCCCTGGAGCCACGCCAAGCCTCACGACGCCCCGGCAGGCGTGGGTTGGACGCTGGAGAACGCCGTCCTTCCCGCCCATGATCACGTCCACGGGCATGACCATGCGGCCCCCAGCCTGAACCGCGTGCTTCAGACGGCGCATGAACAGGGTCTGCCCCGCCCCTTCACCGTCAGCATCCCTCAGTCCTCCGACCTAGCCTGGACCGTCGCGCGCCAGACCCGCAAGGCCGAAGACGCCCGCAGCCTCTATGTCGACAGCGTCAGCGGGTCGGTGAAGGCAGACCTGCGCTGGAGCCAGTTCGGCGTCATGGCCAAGGGCTTTGAATGGGGCATCGCCGTCCATCAGGGGATGCAATACGGCTGGATCAATCGCATCGTCATGCTGATCGGCTGCATCGCTGCCTGGCTGCTGGCGATCAGCGGTCTGGTCATGTGGTGGAAGCGCCGCCCGCCCAGCCTGTCACGCCGCCGCACCGGCGCCCCGCCCGCTCCGCCCGGCCCGCGCGCGAGAATCGCCGTGCTGTGCATCGTCATCCCCCTGTCCATCCTCTATCCCTTGACGGGACTGAGCCTCGTGGCCGCCCTGCTGCTCGACCGAGCGGTGCGTGCGTTCACCGGGTCCAAGCCCGTCGCAGCCTCTTGATAAGGAGCTTCAACATGAAACGACTGTTCGCCCTGACCGCCCTGTCGGCCGCCGCCCTCAGCCTCGCCGCCTGCGGCCAGCCCGCTGAAAAATCGACCGAAGCCGCCAAGGACGCCACGGTCGCGCCCGGCACGGTCCAGGTCGCCGACGCCTGGTGCCGCCCTACGCCCAACGGCGCCAAGGCCGGGGGCTGCTACCTGACCCTGACGGCAGGCTCCGACGACCGTCTGGTCAGCGTCTCCACCGCCCTGGCCCAGTCGGCCGAGGTGCATGAGATGAAGATGGAGAACGGGGTCATGAGCATGGCCCACCTGCACGACGGCCTGCCCCTGCCCGCCGGAACCCCGGTCGAGCTGAAGCCCGGCGGCAACCACATCATGCTGATGGGCCTGCGCGATCCGCTGGTCGACGGCAGCGTGGCCTCCTTCACCCTGACGTTCGAGAAGGCCGGTCCCATCGGCGTCCACGCGGCGATCAAACAGCCGCCGGTGGTGGATTCGGAAGAGTAAAACCCTCTCTTGGCGGCGCGAGCCTGACAAACCGGCCCGAACCGGCTAAAGGCTCGCGCTCACGAGGAATACCATGGCTCTTAAAGTCGCGATCGTCGGCCTGCCCAACGTCGGCAAGTCCACCCTGTTCAACGCCCTGACCAAGACGGCGGCGGCCCAGGCGGCCAACTATCCGTTCTGCACCATCGAGCCGAACACCGGCGACGTGGCCGTGCCCGAGGCCCGGCTGAACGCCCTGGCCGCCATCGCCGGGTCGAAGGAGATCATCCCCGCTCGCATCACCTTCGTCGACGTGGCCGGTCTGGTGCGCGGCGCCTCCAAGGGCGAGGGTCTGGGCAACCAGTTCCTGGCCAACATCCGCGACTGCGACGCCATCGCCTTCGTGGCCCGCTGCTTCATCGACGACGACATCACCCACGTCGAGAACCGCATCGATCCCATCTCCGACCTCGAGATCATCGAGACCGAGCTGATGCTGGCCGACCTCGAAAGCCTGGAGCGTCGCCGCGTCCAGATCGAGAAGCGCGCCAAGGGCGGCGACAAGGAATCCCAGCTGAACCTGAAGCTGATCGACGCCGCGCTCGAAAAGCTGCGCGACGGCAAGCCCGCGCGTCTGGCCGAGGTGTCCAAGGAAGACCGCAAGGCCTGGGACATGTTGCAGCTGCTGACCGCCCTGCCCGCCCTCTACGTCGCCAACGTCGAGGAAGGCTCGGCCGCCGAGGGCAATGAGCTGTCGGCCAAGGTCGCCGAGCGCGCCAAGGCGGACAACGCCCAGACCGTGGTCATCTCGGCCCAGATCGAGTCCGAGATCGCCGTGCTGGACGACGCCGAACAGGCCGAGTTCCTCGAAACCCTGGGTCTGGAGGAGCCGGGCCTGAACCGCCTGATCCGCGGCGCCTACGACCTGCTGGGCCTGCAGACCTATTTCACCGTCGGGCCGAAGGAAGCGCGCGCCTGGACCATCCCCGTCGGCGCCACGGCGCCGCAGGCGGCGGGCGTCATCCACACCGACTTCGAAAAGGGCTTCATCCGCGCCGAAACCATCGCCTTCGACGACTACGTCGCGCTGAAGGGCGAAGCGGGCGCCAAGGAAGCGGGCAAGATGCGCGCCGAAGGCAAGGCCTACGTCGTCAAGGACGGCGACGTCATGCACTTCCTTTTCAACAACTGACGTCATCATGCGGGGCGGTCAGAAAATCTGACCGCTCTCGCAGAAAAACTGAAATCCCATTTCGCGGCGAGCTTTGCTAAGGCTGGTGTGAATCGGCGCGCCTTGCGTCGAAAGCTCCCGGGGAAGCCATGAAGTTCGACACCCTCGCCGTGCACGCGGGCTATGCGCCCGATCCGACCACCAAATCGGTGGCGGTGCCCATCTATCAGACCACCAGCTACGCCTTCGACGACACCCAGCACGGGGCGGATCTGTTCGACCTGAAGGTGTCGGGCAACATCTATACCCGCATCATGAACCCGACGTCCGACGTGCTGGAGCAGCGTCTGGCGGCGCTGGAGGGCGGCGTCGCCGCCCTGACCGTGGCCTCGGGCATGGCGGCGATCACCTATGCGATCCTGACCATCGCCGAGGCCGGCGACAACATCATCGCCACGGGCGCCCTTTATGGCGGCACCTACAACCTGTTCGCCCACACCCTGCCTCAGTACGGCATCGAGGTGCGCTTCATCGACGCCGACGACATCGCGGCGGTGGCGGCCAATACGGATGAGCGGACCAAGGCGGTCTTCTGCGAATCCATCGGCAATCCGCTCGGCAATGTGGTGGACTTCGCCGCGCTGGTGGACGCCGCGCACGCGCAAGGCCTGCCGCTGATCGTCGACAACACGGTGCCGACGCCCTACCTGACCCGGCCGATCGAGCATGGCGCCGACATCGTCGTCCACGCCCTGACCAAATACATCGGCGGCCACGGCACCAGCATCGGCGGCGCAATCGTCGACGGCGGGACCTTCCCCTGGGCCGAGCACAAGGACCGCTTCGCGCGCCTGAACACGCCCGAAGTCAGCTATCACGGCGTGGTCTATACCGAGGCCTTCGGCCCGGCGGCCTTCATCGGCCGGGTGCGGACGGTCCTGCTGCGGAACACCGGCGCGGCCATCTCGCCGTTCAACAGCTTCCTGATCCTGCAGGGGCTGGAGACGCTGGCGCTGCGCATGGACCGCCACGTCGAGAACGCCACCGCCGTCGCGCAATGGCTGAAGGCCCACCCCAAGGTCGACTGGGTCAACTACGCCGGCCTTCCCGAGCACAAGGATCACGCCCTGATCCAGAAGTATTTCGGCGGCAAGGCGTCCGGTCTGCTGACCTTCGGCGTCAAGGGCGGCCGCGAGGCCGGGGCCCGCTTCCAGGACGCGGTGAAGATCTTCACCCGTCTGGTCAACATCGGCGACGCCAAGTCGCTGGTCTGCCACCCGGCCTCGACCACCCACCGCCAGCTGTCGCCCGACGAGCTGAAGAAGGCGGGCGTGACCGAGGACACGGTGCGTCTGTCCGTCGGCATCGAGCATATCGACGACCTGATCGCTGACCTGGACCAGGCTCTGGCCGCCGTCTGATCCTCCGCCCCTGTCCCAGCCAGGCGCCGTCGACGCGGCGCTTGGCTGTCGACTCCCGCGATCCGGCTCACTACGGTCCCGCCATCGAATTCTCCGAGAGGTGAGACTGTATGCGTCTTTCAACGTCCATCGCCGTTCTGGCGTTCGCCGCCTCGCTGGCCGGCGGCGCCGTCGCCCAGACCGCGCCCGCCTTCGACGCCGCGCGCATTTCCGAGGACATCCGCGTCCTGTCGGACGACAGCTTCGAGGGGCGCGGCATCGCCACTCCGGCCGAGCAGAAGGTCATCGACTATCTGAGCCGTCAGTATGCGGCGGCAGGCTTCGCGCCGGGCGGCGAGAACGGCGGCTGGACCCAGGCCGTCGGCCTGAACCGCTTCACCGTCTCCAACGTCTCGGGCCAGCTGAAGCTGGGCGACTGGAGCCAGCCGCTGACGCAGGGCCAGGAAGTCACCATGACGACCCGCCTGCCTTCCGACGGCGTCGACCTGAAGGACAAGCCGCTGGTCTTCGTCGGCTACGGCATCAGCGCGCCCGAGCGTCAGTGGAACGACTTCAAGACCGACGTGCGCGGCAAGGTGATCGTCGTCCTGGTCAACGACGCCGACTTTGAAGACCCGTCGCTGAACACTTTCGGCGGCGAGGCCATGACCTACTACGGCCGCTGGACCTACAAGTTCGAGGAAGCCGCCCGTCAGGGCGCGGCGGGCGTGCTGATCGTCCACGAGACCAAGCCCGCCTCCTATGGCTGGACCACGGTCGCCAACTCCTGGGGCGTGCCGCAGTTCGACATCGTGCGAGCCGATCCGTCGGCCGAGCGCGTCGCCATGGAAGGCTGGATCCAGCGTGATCTGGCTGTCGACCTGTTCCGCCGCGCGGGTCTCGACTTCGAGCAGGAGAAGATCAAGGCGCGCAGCCGCGACTTCCAGCCCGTCGAACTGACCGGCGCGACCCTCGACGCCCGCATGGACGTGAAGTCCGAACGCATCGTCACCCACAACGTCGTCGCCAAGCTGGAAGGCTCGACCCACCCGGACGAGACCATCCTCTACACCGGCCACTGGGACCACATCGGCATGGGCGAGCCGGACGCCAACGGCGACCGCATCTTCAACGGCGCCATCGACAACGCCTCGGGCACGGCGGCCCTGCTGGAGATGGCGCGCCAATGGTCGGCCGGACCGCGACCTGAGCGCACCATCGTCATGATCAGCTTCACCGGCGAGGAAAGCGGCCTGCTGGGTTCGGAGTTCTACGCCGCCAACCCGCTGTATCCGGTGGAGAAGACCGTCGGCGGCTTCAACATCGACTCGGCCGCCGTCTTCGGTCGGATGAACAAGCTGGG
This sequence comes from Brevundimonas sp. SS2672, assembly GCF_059579685.1. Lineage (NCBI taxonomy): Bacteria > Pseudomonadati > Pseudomonadota > Alphaproteobacteria > Caulobacterales > Caulobacteraceae > Brevundimonas > Brevundimonas sp. SS2672. The sequence goes on from NZ_CM184201.1 coordinate 1,926,199, forward strand.
CGTGACCGGCTACGGCCATTCGGAACTGGACGAGCCGGTGATCGCGGCGGCCGCGGCGCAAGGGCGCGGCTTCGTCGGCGACGCCGGCGCCGCGGCGGGCATCTACTTCCGCTCCGACCACTTCCCGCTCGCCAAGAAGGGCGTGCCGATGGCCTATCTGTCCTCGACGGGCGAGTTCGTCGACGCCCCGATCGAGCCGCGTCTGGCGCGCGCCGCCGACTATCGAGCCCACCGCTATCACCAGGCGGCGGACGAGTGGGAATCCGACTGGGACTATTCCGGCATGCTCCAGGACCTGGAGGTCATGTTCAAGGTCGGTCAGGACCTGGCCAACAGCCGCGACTGGCCGGAATGGAAGTCCGGCTCGGAGTTCGGCCCGGAACGCGCCAAGAGCGCCGCTCAGCGCCGCTGATCCGGCCCATCGGTCGAACATGACGAAAATGTAAGGGGCGGCCCCGCAAGGGGCCGCCCTAAGACTATAGGGAACGGCCTCGTGGGGAGGGCCGAAGGAAACGCCATGCACCATCGCTTCATTCGCGGCGTCGCCGCCGCCGCGCTGATCCTCGTCGCGGGCGCCGCCTCGGCCCAGGACTTCTCGGCCCAGCGCCTGTCCGACGAGATCCGCGTCATCAGCGCCGACGACTTCCAGGGCCGCTATCCCGGCACGGAGGGTGAGAAGAAGACGCTGGACTGGCTGCAGGCCCAGTATGAAGCGATGGGGCTGGAGCCCGGCGGTCCCAACGGCCAGTGGCTGCAGGTCATCGACCTGAAGCGTCTGACGCCCCAGGGCGAGCCCGCCCTGACCTGGGCCGGAGCGGCCACGACGGGCCGCGCCCTGACCGCCGGAACCGACTTCACCCTGCGGGCGATGAACGATGCGGCCATGGGGCGGGTGATCGACGCGCCCGTCGTTTTCGCAGGCTACGGCATCCATGCCCCCGAGCGGGGCTGGGACGACTACGGCGATCTGGACGTGACCGGCGCGGTCGTCCTGGTCGTGGCGGGCGAGCCGGACAGCGAGCTGTTCAACGGCCCCTACGCCACCACCTATCAGTCCGCCGCCTATAAGGCCGACGAGGCCAGGCGGCGCGGCGCTGTGGCCGTTCTGACGATCGTCGACGGCGATGCAGGTTCGGCCGTCTGGCGGCGCGAGACCGCCGGCGCCGGACGCACGCGCACCCTGACCCCCGGCTCGGCCGAACTGACCCTCAGCGGCGCCGTCAACCGCGACGTCGCCGCCGAAATGGGCGTGGACCTGGCGTCGCTGAAGCCCCGCCTCGAGACCGGCGACTTCCGCGCCTTCGCGCTGGAGACGCGGATCACCGCTTCAGCCCAGGAATCGGTCGAAATCCTGCGCACCCACAATCTGCTGGCGCGCATCACCGGGACCGAGCGCCCGAACGAGGTCGTCATCTATTCCGCCCACTGGGACCATGTCGGCGTCAATGAGAACACGGCGGGCGACGACAAGGTGTTCAACGGCGCCTGGGACAACGCATCGGGCACGGTCGGCGTGGTCGAGATGGCCCGCCAGCTGAAGGCCGCTCCGACGCCGAAGCGCACACTCGTCTTCGCCCATATGGCGGCCGAGGAGATGGGCCTGCTGGGCGCCTACGCCTATGTCGCCGATCCGGTCTATCCGCTGGAGACGACGGTGGCCGACATCAACATCGACATGCTGCCTCTCAGCGGCCCGACCCGCGACGTGCCCATCTTCGGCAAGGGCCAGAACAGCCTCGAGGACGACCTGCAGGCCCTGGCTGAACAGGAAGGCCGCTACGTCTCCGACGACGGCCAGCCGGAACAGAATTTCTACTACCGCTCCGACCACTTCCCTTTCGCGCGCGGGCGTGCCGGCCCTGATGCCCTGGCACGGGGTGGATTGGGTCGAGGGCGGCCGCGAGGCGGGTCTGGCCGCCTGGAAAGCCAAGTTCGGCGCCGACTATCATCGCCCCAGCGACGAGTGGTCGGCCGACTGGGATCTGCGCTCGGCGGTCGAGAACCTGACCCTGCTCTATCGCCTGGGCCTGGACCTCGCCAACGGCGACGAATGGCCGACCTGGAAGCCGACCTCCGAGTTCGGCCAGGTCCGCGACCGCAGCGCGGCGGCCCGGCGTTGACGCATCAGAAGGCAGGGCGGCAACGCCCTCGCCTGTCCGCACGTTGAAGCAGGGATGAAGCGCCCTACGCCTCCCATTCTTGTCGTGCTGGCGACCTTGCTGACGGCCTGCGACCCGCCGGGACAGGTCAACCCGCCCACGGAGCCGGCCCAGCCCATACAGGGTCCGGGGACTTCGGCGCCTCCGCCACAGCGCCCGCCGGGGATGGAGCCGCTTATGCGCGGTGCCGGCGCGATCAGCTTCATCGGCCGTTGGGCGCCCACGGCCGAAGCTTGCGCCCAGCCCGGCGATCAGGCCGCGCTTCAGATCACCACCACCGATCTGCATGGACGAGGACTGCGCTGCGTCATCGAAGCCATCGACGAACGCGGCCAGGGCTACGACGCCCTTCTCGACTGCGAGACGGGAAGCGGGCGCACCTCCCGGCAAGTCCGGTTCGAAGCGACGAACGAGACGCTGCGGCTGATCCGCCTCGACAGGCCCGACGAAGCGCCCCAGCGCCTGATCCGCTGCACCGCCCTCGCCCGCTGACGCGGACGCCGCTCATAAAAAAACCCGCCGGATCGCTCCGGCGGGTCGTTTCGTCTGCAAGGAGAGGACGCCTTAGTGGGCGACGCCCTTCCAGATGCGGCGATAGCTGGCGTAGGTCACGCCCGCGAAGGCCAGCAGGAAAATCAGCACGCCGAAGCCCATCTGCTTGCGCTCGACCATCTTCGGCTCGGACGTCCAGGCGATGAAGGCCGCGACGTCCTTGGACATCTGATCCACCGTCGCCTCGGTGCCGTCGTCATAGGTGACCTGGCCCGCGCTCAGCGGCGGCGGCATGGCGATGAAGCCGCCGGGCGGAACATGGCCCTCACCCGTCCAGAACGGGGTCATGTCCCCGGCCATATAGGGGTTGTAGTGCTGGGTCTCGGTCATCTTCAGGCCCGCCGGCGGGGCCGAATAGCCCGACAGCAGCGAGTAGATGTAGTTGGCGCCGTCGTGACGGGCCTTGGCCATGACCGACAGGTCCGGCGGCATGGCGCCGCCGTTGGCCGCAGCGGCCGCCGTCGGGTTCGGATACGGGTTGGGGAAGCGGTCGGCCGTGGTGGCGTCGCGCATCAGGGCCTCACCCGTCTCCGAGTCGATGTCGGCGACCTGGATCTCCTTGGCCAGAGCCTTCACGACAGGGTTGTCGTTCGGGTTCGGATACTTCGGATTCCAGAACGGGCCGTCCTTGTCGCCCAGGTTGCGGAAGTGCATCAGGTCCATGCCGTGGCAGGAGGCGCAGACCTCGCGATAGACCTTGTAGCCGCGTTGCAGCTGGCCCTGATCGAAGGCGCCGAACGGCCCGGCGAAGCTGAAGCCGCCGTCGCGCGGATGCTTGGCGCCCCCGGCGGCCATCGCCGGGGCGGCGATGGCGACCAGGCCGACAGCGGCCGTCACGGAGACGAGGATCTTGCGGAAGGACACGGTCTTTTTCTCGTTGCTCATCATCGCGCTCACGCCTTCTCGGCTGCGGTCGACGGGAGCACGGGCTCCGAGATCGTCGCCGGGATCGGCAGCGGCTTCTCACGCAGGCCGATGACCGGCATCAGCACCAGGAAGAAGACGAAGTAGTAGGCCGTCAGGAAACGCGTCAGCCACAGGTAGGAGTTCAGGTCGCCGTCGATCAGGGTGAAGGTCTTGAAGCTGCCGATCACCGGAGCGTCGGGCAGCTGCGCGCCGCACCAGCCCAGGCCGAAGCAGACGAACAGGAAGATGATGAAGAAGGTCTTCATCGTCGGGCGGTAGCGCATGGAGCGCACCTTGGACGTGTCCAGCCACGGCAGGACGAACAGCACCCCGATCGCCGCGAACATGGCCACCACGCCGCCGAACTTGTCGGGGATGGCGCGCAGGATCGCGTAGAAGGGCAGCATGTACCACTCAGGCACGATGTGCGCCGGGGTCTGCAGCGGGTTGGCCGGAATGTAGTTGTCGGCGTGGCCCAGGGCGTTCGGGTTGTAGAAGACGAAGACTGCGAACAGGATCAGGAACAGGATGATCGCGAAGCCGTCCTTGACCGTGAAGTACGGGTGGAAGGGCAGCATGTCCTTCTTGGCGCGGTCCTTCAGGAATCAGGATGCCGACCGGGTTGTTCTGACCGGCGGCGTGCAGGGCCCACAGGTGCAGCACCACGCAGCCGGCGATGACGAACGGCAGCAGGTAGTGCAGCGAGAAGAAGCGGTTCAGCGTCGCGTTGTCGATCGCCGGGCCGCCGCGCAGCCAGATCAGGATCGGCTCGCCGACGACCGGAATGGCGCCGATCAGGTTGGTGATCACCTCAGCGCCCCAGAAGGACATCTGGCCCCACGGCAGGACATAGCCGAGGAAGGCGGTGGCGATCATCAGGAAGAAGATGACGCAGCCGACGATCCAGATCATCTCGCGCGGCGCCTTGTAGGAGCCGTAGTAGAGGCCCCGCAGCATGTGCAGATAGACGGCGATGAAGAACATCGACGCGCCGTTGGCGTGCACGTAGCGGATCAGCCAGCCGCCGTTCACGTCGCGCATGATGCGCTCGACCGAGGCGAAGGCCATGTCGACGTGCGGGGTGTAGTGCATGGCCAGGACGATGCCGGTGATGATCTGCGTCATCAGGCAGATCGCCAGGATGCCGCCGAAGGTCCACCAGTAGTTCAGGTTCTTCGGGGTCGGCAGGTTCGCATAGTCCATGCCGAAACGGATGATCGGCAGGCGGGTGTCCATCCACCGCTCGACAGCGGTTTTCGGGACGTAAGTGGATTCGTGATCGCTCATGGTTCCTCTGTCCGTCCTCAGCCGATCTTCACGCGGGTGTCGGACATGTATTCATAGTTCGGCACGATCAGGTTCAGCGGCGCCGGACCCTTACGGATGCGGCCCGAGGCGTCGTAGTGCGAACCGTGGCAGGGGCAGAACCAGCCGCCGTAGTCGCCGGCGTTGAAGGTCGGCACGCAGCCCAGGTGGGTGCACGAGCCGATGACGACGAGATATTTCTCGTGGCCGGCCTTGGTGCGCTCGGCGTCGGTCTGCGGCGGGCTGCCTACGGCGCCCTCGTCGATGACCTTGGTCAGCTCGGCCGGGGTGCGATAGCGCACGAAGACCGGCTTGCCCTGCCACTTGATGACGACCTGCTGACCTTCCTGAACCTTGGTCAGATCGAATTCGATCGACGCCAGGGCCAGGGTGTCGGCCGCCGGGTTCATCTGGTTGATCAAGGGCCACGCCACCATCACGCCGGCGCCGGCCGCAGCCGCGCCCGCCGCAATGTGGATGAAGTCGCGGCGAGTGGCGTCGCCACCCCCGTGTTGGCCGTCAGGCCCGTCAGCATTCACGACCGATTCGGCCACGCGTTTCACCTCTGCATCGCCGGCCGCCCGCCCCGACATGGAGCGTCAACCGAATGGAACCCTATCATGCGACGGCAAATCCCTGCCCGTCCGGCCTCGGTTTCGTCCGTCCCAGACAAGTCGCGGAAGCGATTTGCGAAACGGTCGCAACAAAAGCCGCGACAAGGCCCCGCCCCGCGCGTATGAGGGCCTTAGAATGCGTCTCGCCCTTTTTCAACCTGACATCCCCCATAATGTCGGCGCCTGCATCCGTCTGAGCGCCTGTTTCGGCGTGGAATTGCACGTCATCGAGCCCACCAGCTTTAATTTCGACGACCGCGCGATGAAGCGGGCGGCCCTGGATTACGGCCCCTTGTCCCATATGACGCGCCATTCCGACTGGGACGCCTTCCAGCGCGAGCGGGCGCCGGGACGGCTGGTGCTGTTCACCACGCGCGCGGCCGAACCCCTGACCGATTTCGTCTTCCAGCCCGATGACGTCCTGCTGTTCGGCAAGGAGAGCGCCGGTTCGCCCGACTACGTCCACGCGGCGGCGGATGCGCGAGATCTTCATTCCGATACGGCCGGAAACCCGGTCGCTGAACCTGTCGGTCAGCGCCGGGATAGGCCTGCATGAGGCGCTAAGGCAGCTGCACTCGCTGCCGACGCGGTAGTCCTTCTCCCACAAGGGGAGAAGGATTCGACCTATTCCGGCGCGCCGTCGTCCGGCAGTTTGGCCAAGTTCGGGCGTTCGGCCCCCTTCGAGGCGGCGACACGCTCGACGGCGCGCATGACGCGCAGCAGGTTCTCGCCCGAGATCTTGCGGATATCGGCTTCGCTCCACCCCCGGTTCATCAATTCGGCCAACAGGCGCGGATAGCCATCCACGCCCTCAAGGCCGACCGGCAGGCTGTCCACCCCGTCATAGTCGCCGCCCAGGCCCACATGGTCGATGCCCGCCACGTCGCGGACGTGCTGAATGTGGGCGATGACGTCCTCGATCGTCGCCTTGGGCGCGGGATTGGCCGCAACCCAGGCGTCCACGCCGGCCTTGACCGCCGTCGGATCACCGGGATTCAGCGCCGTCAGCCGCGTGGTTTCGGCCGCACGGGCGGCGCCCCAGGCGCGCACCGGTTCGCTGATGAAGCCAGGCACGAAGGTCACCATGACGATGCCGCCGTTGGCCGCCATCTGGCGCAGCACGGCGTCGGGCACGTTGCGCGGATGGGCCGTCACGGCCCGCGCCGAGGAGTGGGAGAAGATCACCGGCGCTTCGGACACCCGGATGGCGTCGACCATGGTGTCCTCGGACACGTGGCTCAGGTCGACCATCATGCCCAGACGGTTCATCTCCTTGACCACCTCCTCGCCGAAGGCGTTCAGCCCGTTCCATTTCGGCGCGTCAGTGCCGCTGTCGGCCCAGGTCGTGCTCTTGGAGTGGGTCAGCGTCATGTAGCGCGCGCCCGAATCATAGAATTCGCGCAGCAGGCCCAGGGAGTCGTCGATGGAGTAACCGCCTTCCATGCCGATCAGGCTGGCGATCTTGCCCGCGCGGTGGATGCGGACCAGGTCGTCGGCGGTGGTGGCGAGTTCGAAGGTTTCGGGGTGGGCGGCGACGATGCGCTTGACCGTATCGATCTGTTCGAAGGTGGCCTTGGCGGCGTCGACCGGCGCCATGCTGGCGGGAACGTAGACCGACCAGAACTGGCCGCCCACGCCGCCTGCGCGCAGACGCGGGATATCGGTATGCAGGCGCGTCGAGGTCGATAGATTCGCGTTCAGATCAACGCCGTAAGGGTCGTTCCCAAAGCCCTGACGCAGCGCCCACGGCAGGTCGTTGTGGCCATCGACCAGAGGCGTGCGCTTGAGGATCTGCATCACCCGCGCCTCTTGCGGCTGAGTTTGAGCCACGGTCGGTCCGGCCAGGACGGCGACGGAGGCGGCGGCGAGCAGGCTCGCGCGCAGTTTGGCGTTCAGGGCGATGCGGATCATGGTTTCCCCTCCTGGATACTCGGCCCGCTCGGTCGCCCCACGGCGCCGCTTCCTACGGGCGCGGTACGCTGGCACAGCTAAGGCGCTGAGGGAACCATCCGTATACCGCCCTGCAGACCGCCCCTCCGCAGGCCGCCTTGTGATCTGGATCAAGGCCCCCTCGCCCGCACTGCGGCATCAGGCTCGCATCCGCGCACCCCGCCGGACTGTTCAGAAAGGCCGCGTCATGGTTGAAGCCCTCATGATCCAAGCTGACCCCGCCCTGATGATTGAGCGCCGCGAGCGCGCCCGCGTCTGGTTCGAGACCCTGCGCGACAAGATCCACGCCGGTTTCGAGGCGCTGGAAGACGCCGCCCCCGCCGAACTGTTCGCCGGCGAACCCGGTCGCTTCGTCCGCACGCCCTGGGATCGCAAGGAAGGCGGCGGCGGCCTCATGGGCATGATGAGCGGCCGCCTGTTCGAAAAGGTCGGCGTCCACTGCTCGACCGTCCACGGAACCTTCCCCGCCGACTACGCCAAGAACGTGCCCGGCGCCGAGGAAGACCCGCGCTTCTACGCCACCGGCATCAGCCTGATCTGCCATCCGGTCAGCCCGCGCGTGCCCGCCGTGCACATGAACACCCGCCTGATCTCGACGACGAAGACCTGGTTCGGCGGTGGCGGCGACCTGACGCCCGTACTGGATGCGGACCGCCGCGACGACCACCCCGACACCGTCGACTTCCACGCCGCCATGCAGGGCGCCTGCGACGCCTTCGACCCGGCCTGGCACGCCAAATACAAACAGTGGTGCGACGAATATTTCTTCCTGCCCCACCGCAATGAGCCGCGCGGCACCGGCGGCATCTTCTACGACCACCACGACAGCGGCGACTGGGAGCGGGACTTCGCCTTCACCCAGGCCGTCGGCGAGGCCTTCCTGAAGGTCTACACGGACATCGTCGCCCGCCGCATGCAGGAGCCCTGGACCGACGCGGAGCGCGAGGAACAGCTGATCCGTCGCGGCCGCTATGTGGAGTTCAACCTGCTCTACGACCGCGGCACCATGTTCGGGCTGAAGACCGGCGGCAATGTCGAGTCGATCCTCAGCTCCATGCCGCCCGTGGTGAAGTGGCCCTAAACGCCGAGGTTCAGGCCGAGACCTGATCGTTCGCCCGGTCCAGGGCCTCTGCGACGGCCCTGGTCAGGCCCGCCACGCTCAGCGGCTTGGTCAGATGGCCGTCGGCGCCCGCGCGATGGCTGGCCTCGACATGCTCGCTCATGGCGTTGGCGGTCAGCATCAGGATCGGCGTCGGCTCCGCGCCGATGCGGCGCTCGTGGGCGCGCATCTCGGTCGTGGCGGTCAGTCCGTCCATGACCGGCATCTGCATATCCATCAGCACCAGGTCGAAGCCCCCCTCGCGGAAGGCGGCCAGGGCCTGGGCCCCATCCTCGACCGTCGTCAACTCGACTCCCAACGGTTCGAGCATGACCTCGACCACCTTGCGGTTGGCCGGATGATCATCGGCCAGAAGCACGCGCGGCGCGCCTGCACGTTCCATGGACGGCGGCGGCGCGGCCTGAACCGCCTCGTTCGGCGCCTCGTCTGTCGCCGTCGGCAGGGACAGGTCGAACCAGAAGCGCGCGCCCTCGCCCGGCGGAGAATCGCAGTCGAGCTCCCCGCCCATCAGCCGGACCAGATCGTCTGAAATCGCCAGCCCCAGCCCGCTGCCGCCGAAACGGCGGGTGATGGAGCCGTCCTCCTGCTGGAAGCGATGAAAGATGCGCGACTTGAACTCGGCGTCAAAGCCGATGCCCGTGTCGAAGACCGTGAAGCGCACGCGGTCCCCCTCTGTCCGGGCGACCTTCAACGTCACGCTGCCTTCCTGGGTGAATTTCAGCGCGTTGCTGACGAGATTGGTCAGCACCTGGCGCAGACGCACGGCGTCGCCGAGCACCCGGCGCGGCAAGGCCGGATCATACTCCAGCCGCAGCTCCACCCCCTTGCCCATGGCCAGCGGCGCCCACAGTGCGGAGACGTCACGCGACGCCTCCTCCAGGTCGAAGGGCGCAGGCTCGATCGTCACCTTGCCCGACTCGATGCGGGCGACGTCCAGAATGTCCGAGAGCAATCGCTCCAGGGTGACGCCGGACGACCGGATGATGTTCACCAGCTCCCGGTCCTGCTCGCGCAGATCGCGACCGGCCAAGGCTTCGGCCATCGCCACCACGCCGTTGAGCGGCGTCCGGATCTCGTGGCTCATATTGGCCAGGAACTCGCTTTTTGCGCGGTTCGCGGCCTCGGCGTGGAGTTGGGCCTTCTTCAGCCGACGAGACTGCCGCCTCTGCCAGAACACCACCAGAAGGACCGACACGGCGAAGGCGAGGCTTATGCCCAGGATCCAGTTCTGTCCCCGGATCACCGCGTGTTGCAGCTGGGTGTTGGCGCGGGCCGTCTCCAACTGACGTCGCCGCTCGGCCAACTGCTCCTGCATGTCACCCGTCACCTGATGAATGCCCGCGCTGAATCGCAGAGACAGGTGCAGGTCACGCTGACGCTGATATTCGCGCAGAACGTCAAAGGCTTCGGCCGCCCGGCCGGAAGCGAACAGAAGCTCGGCCTCAAGCAGGCGTTCGGTCGGATCGACTCCGCCGTTCGGAGCCAACTCTCGCAGACGCTCCAGGTCGCTGCGCGCGCCCGCCAGATCGCCCAGCCGCGCGCGCGCCACGCCCCTGGCCGGCAGGATGTCGAGCGCCAGGAAGGCCTTGCCGTCGATCAGCGCTTCGTGCGGGGCCAGGCAGTCCAGCACTCCGCGCGAGATCCCGCCGCGCATCGGCGAGGAAGGCGCACAGGGCGGCGTCATAGGCGCTGAGGCTTTCCAGGTTCGCGCGCTGGCTGAGCCGATGATGGGCCGCATAGTAAAGTTCCGCGTTCGACAGGTCCCCCACCTGAAGCGCCATCCGCGTCAGATTATAGAGGCTGTCGAAGTCGGGACGCGGATAGTCGGGATTGGAATCGTCGATCTCGAAACGGCGGAAGGCCGCCGCCGCTCCAGCCACGTCGCTCAGCTTCATCAGGCCCATGCCGGTCATTTCCCAGACCCCCGCGCGCGCGGTGGCGGCATAGGGGTCATGCACCGGGATCTCGCTTTCGGCCGTGGTCAGCAGGCGCAGGCCTTCGCCGATGCGGTCCTGATCCATCAGGGCCAGGGCGCTCAAGCGGGCCGCATGAGCCATGACGAACCAGTCGCGGCTCGTCCGCGCCGTGTGCGCCATCTCCTTCTCGACCGCCAGATCGCCCTGGTCGTAGCGGATGGTCAGGGCGTTCAGCCGCGCAATGGCCAGGTATCGTTGGTCGTTCTGGGCCCGCGCCTGGGCCTCCAGGCGATTGTTCCAGAGGGTCGCCTCTTCGAAGTCCCCCTGGTTCAGAACCGTCCATGCGACGTGATAGAGCCGGTTCAGCCCCTCGCGGTCGCGCCGCTTCATGGCCTCCAGGCCAAAGGCCTCCAGCGCCGCGAAATTCGTGCGGGCGGCTCTCTGCTCCACGGCGCGGGCCAGCTCCGCAGCCTGGCCGACGCCGGCCATGGCGGGCGCGGCCGTCGCCAGTACGGCGACAGCGATCAAGGGCGCACGGAGAAGGAGCACGAGACGTACGGGGGCCATCCCCCCGACTCTAGACCTGCGGAAGTTGCCTAAGGCTTAGCGCCGTTCGATGAAGCGCGCCTCGCCAGGACCCCGTTCAAGCCGAAACGCCGAGGTAGGCCCGAATCCAGTCGGCCAGCACAGCGCTGTCGTTCGGCTGGGCCAGGCTGGCGTGGGCCTGATCGACCAGGGCGTCGTCGATGCGTCCCCGCCGACCTTCGGTCAGACGGGCGGCGAAGGCCGGGTCGAACTCGGGATGGCACTGGAAGCTGATGGCGTCCTGCCCCCAGGCCAGGCCCGCATAGGGGGTGAACTCGCTGGCGATCAGCACGCGTGCGTCCGCAGGCGCGGCCACGACCTGATCCTGGTGCGATGCCGGAATGGCGATGGTCGACGCCGCCGGCGTCATCCAGGCTTCGTCGCTCAGAACGTCATAGCGGTGCAGGCCGACGCCCCAGCCCTTGTCGGACTTCTCGACCCGGCCGCCGAAGGCGTGGGCCAGAATCTGGTGGCCGAAGCAGACGCCCACCAGCCGCGTCTTGCCCCGCGCGTCGCGCAGCCAGGCGGACAGGGGCGCGATCCACGGCAGATCCTCATAGACGCCCGCCGCCGACCCGGTGACGATCGTCCCGGCGAAGGCCGACGGGTCTTCCGGCAGTTCCCCCGCCTGAACGTCGAATCGATGGGTGGTTGCGCCCTCGCCCAGCATGGCCCGGAACTGGGCGGTGTAGTCGCCGAACGCCTCGGCCAGAGGGGCGGGCGGACGACCGGTTTCGAGGATGGCGATGGCGGTCATGAAATCCACTTGATCGACGAGGGAGGAAGAAGCGTCAGCCCCTCGATTGCGGTAGAAGGAAGGCGAAAGCAATGAGACGAACCGCCCATGCCCTCTTCAGCCGAAATCCAGGCCGATGCGCCGCCTGAAGACCCGATCGTCCTGATCAATGTCTTTAAGTGCAACGCGCCCCATCTGGACGAATTGATGGAGCATCTGGCCGCTCTTGTGCGCATCCAGACCGCCCTGCCCGGCTTCGTCTCCGCCACCCTGCATCGCGGACTGAACGGGCGGGTCGCCGCCAATCACGCCGTCTGGGCCAGCGCCGGCGCCTGGAAGGCTATGACGCGTCACCCTCAGGTCGTTGCGGCCATGGGGCCGATCCTGGCCATCGCCACCTTCGAGCCTCACCTCTACGAACCGGGCGAAGTCATCCAGGCCTAGCCCGCGCGCCAGACCTCGGCCCGGCCGCCGGGATCGCCCAGCGCCTGAACCGTCCAGCCGCAGATTTCAGCCGCCGCCGCATCGGCGCCCGAAGGCGCGTTGACGATCGTCATGGCGCAGCCGTTCATCTTCATCGGATTGTTCAGCGGGCGCAGCCGCGCCTCGGCGACCAGCACCCGCGAAAGCCCCGCCTGCTCCAGCCGCCGGATGAAGCCGTCGAAGGTCTCGAGATCCTTCAACGGCGTCCAGATCGCCACACAGGCCGTCCGATCGGCGCCCAGAACGGCCGCCGCCGTCTCGGCCGAGCGGACATAGTCGTCGGGCCGCTCGAACGGCGGATCGATCAGCACCAGCGGCGCCTTGAGCCCCCGCGCCGCGCGCACCGCCTCCTCATAGCCGTCGCCCGCCTGCCCCGTCGCATTGGGCCACGGCGCCAGCGCCTCCTGCAGCAAGGCCTCGATCGGCGGGTTCAGCTCGAAGCCGCGATAGGAATCCTCAGCCCTCAAGGCCCGCGCCGTCAGCACCGGCGAGCCGGGATAGAAGCGCGCGCCGCCCTGCGGATTCAGCGCCGCGACCTCGGCGGCGAGCGCCTCGATCAGCGGCGGCCGCGCCTCGGCGGTCATCAACCGCGCCACCCCGGCCTCGGCCTCACGCGAGCGGACCGCATCGCCCGACAGGTCATACAGACCCGCCCCGGCATGAGTGTCCAGCACGCTCACAGGCCCGCGCGCCTGCCGCTCCTTCAACAGCCACAGCACAAGGGCGTGTTTGACCAGATCGGCGAAGTTTCCGGCGTGAAAGCTGTGACGATAATTCATGGCCGCTCGTCCCCCGCCCCCGTCATCAGGTCAAGTCGTATAAGAGGGGACGACGCCCCGGCTTCAGGATACGCCATGCTGATCGACCATCCCGTTCTCTCCGACGATGAACGCACGCCCTCTCCGGCCATCGCCGAAACGGCGCAGGACGGTCTGGCCATGCGCGGACAGCACGGACGCGGCGGCACCGAGGTCGGGGTGCGCCGCGCCGAACAGCTGATGGCGCGCGCCCCGCTCAGCGACCGCGACATCAAGTCGATGTACAGCTATTTCGCCCGTCACGATGTGGACAGGCACGGCCGCCATTGGGCCGATCCCATCAAGCCGTCGGCCGGCTATATCGCCTGGCGTCTGTGGGGCGGAGACGAGGCGCGCGACTGGATCAACAGCCTGCGCGCCCGCCTTCGCGAAGTCGGGATTTAGAAGCCGGTCAGTCGGCCCAGTTCAGGACGACCTTGCCCGACTTGCCCGACTTCATCGCCTCAAAGCCCGCCTCGAAGTCCTGATACGGCATCTGGTGGGTGATCAGCGGCGACAGATCCAACCCGGCCTTCAGCAGGCCCAGCATCTTGCGCCAGGTCGTGAACATCTCGCGCCCATAGACGCCCTTGATGGTCAGGGCCTTCAGGATGATCGCGCCCCAGTCCGTCTCCATCGGCTTGGAGGGAATGCCCAGCATGGCCATGCCGCCGCCCATGATCAGGGTGTCGACGCACTGTTTGAAGGCGATCGGCGAACCTGACATCTCCAGCGCCACGTCAAAGCCGACCTTCAGGCCCAGCTCGTGCATGACGTCGCGCAGGTCTTCCTTGGTGGTGTTCACGGCGCGGATGCCGGGCGCAACCTTCTGCGCAAGTTCCAGGCGGAAGTCGTTGATATCCGTGAGAACCACAGTGCGCGCGCCCGCATGACGCGCCACGGCGGCGGCCATCATGCCGATGGGGCCTGCCCCGGTGACGATGACGTCCTCACCCAACAGATCGAACTGCTGCGCCGTGTGCACGGCGTTGCCGAACGGATCGAGGATCGAGCCGATCTCATACGGCACCTCGTCCGGCAGCTCGATGACGTTGAAGGCCGGGGCCACGACGTATTCGGCGAATGCGCCCTGACGGTTCACGCCGATGCCGCGCGTGTCGGGGTCCAGATGGAAGTGGCCGGCGCGAGCCGCTTCGGAGTTCAGGTCGATGACGTGGCCCTCGGCCGAGACGCGCTGGCCGACCTTCAGGCGGCGATCCACGTCCTTGCCGATGGCGACGATCTCGCCCGCGAACTCATGCCCGGTGATCATCGGCACGGGCACGTTCTTCTGGGACCACTCGTCCCAGTTCCAGATGTGGATGTCTGTGCCGCAGATGGCGGTGCGATGCACCTTGATCAGCACGTCCTCATCACCCGCGACGGGAATGGGCGCGTCGATCAGCTCCAGCCCCTCGGCCGGCTTCGTCTTGGCCAGAGCCTTCATCATGTCCGCCATCAGCCTACTCCCTGAACTCTGTTGTCGCGCCCTTGCACAGGCGCAGTTTGAAGCCTGATTTCGGCGCTTCCTCGGCATCGCGCAAGACGCCGACGACAATGCCGAAGTCCGCCCCCATCGCCTCGGCCGAAGCCTCCGCATGGATCCAGCGGATCGTCAGCGGTCCCGGCAGAACCGCCAGCACCAGATCGAACAGGGCGTCGAGATTGCGCCCGAACCAGTCAGGCACGCCCTCGATCCGCTCGATCTGCGCATAGAAGTCGTCACGGCTGCGGATACGGCGACCGTCCAGCACAACCTCCATGCCCGCCTCCGTCAGATAACACCCAGCTCCTTGCCCGCCTGGGTGAAGGCGGCGACGGCGGCGTCGATCTGCTCGAAGGTGTGGGCCGCCGACATCTGAGTGCGGATGCGGGCCTGGCCGCGCGGCACCACCGGGAAGGAGAAGCCGATGACATAGACCCCCAGCTCCAGCAGGCGCGCCGCCATGTCCTGGGCCAGCTTGGCGTCGCCCAGCATGACCGGGATGATCGGGTGCTCGCCCGGCAGCAGGTCGAAGCCCGCCGCCGCCATGGCCGAACGGAAACGCGCCGCGTTGGCGAACAGCTGGGCGCGCAGCTTCTCGCCCTCATCCCCCGCAGCGATGCGGATGGCCTCCAGCGACGACCCGCAAACGGACGGCGCCAGAGCATTCGAGAACAGATAGGGCCGCGCCCGCTGCTTCAGCAGCTCGACGACATTCCTGCGGGCGCAGATGAAGCCGCCCATCGCCCCGCCCAGCGCCTTGCCGAAGGTGCCGGTGACGAAGTCGACCTCGACGCCGCAATGGGCGAACGAGCCCTTGCCCCTGTCGCCCAGGAAGCCGGTCGCGTGGCAGTCGTCGACCATGATCAGGGCCTGATACTGGTCGGCCAGGGCGCGGATCTGGTCGATCTTGCCGATGTAGCCGTCCATCGAGAAGGCGCCGTCGGTGGCGATGATGATGTTGCGGGCGCCGGCGGCGCGCGCTTCCTTCAGCTTGGCTTCCAGATCGGCCATGTCCGGATTGGCGAAGCGATAGCGCTGGGCCTTCGACAGGCGCACCCCGTCGATGATCGAGGCGTGGTTCAGGCTGTCCGAGACGATGGCGTCCTCGGCCCCGAACAGCGGCTCGAAAATGCCGCCGTTGGCGTCGAAGGCGGCGGCGAACAGGATGGCGTCTTCAAAGCCGAGGTAGTCGGCGATCGCCCGCTCCAGCTCCTTGTGGATTTCCAGCGTGCCGCAGATGAAGCGCACCGAGGCCGTGCCCGCGCCCCACTTCTGCTGCGCCTTGATCCCGGCCTGGGCAACACGCTCGTCGCCCGCCAGGCCCAGATAGTTGTTGGCGCAGAAGTTCAGCACGTCGCGGCCGTTGACAGAGATCACCGGCCCCTGGCGCGAGGCGATGACGCGCTCGGGCTTGGTCAGCCCCTGGGCGTCGATATCGGCCAGCTCGGCGGAGACGCGGTCATAGAAGGCCTGGTTCGTATCTTGGGTCATGTTTGCTCCGCTACGCTGAATTCGAGCAGGTTTGAACCCCTAGTTTGCGGCGACCGAGGCAGGCTGCGCCGAACCATCGAGGACGGGCCGCAGGGGACTGACCTCAACCTGCCCGCCGCAGGGCGTGAAGGCCAGCGGCAGGGCGATCGCCGTCGTCGCGCCCGGCGCCGTCACGCCCACGGTCTTGGCCGAAGGACAGGTCGTCTCGCCCTTGTCCTCGTGCGGGATGACGGTCCAGGCCAGGTCGAACCAGGCGGCTTGCTGCGGTCGTATTTCAACCGGCGTCGGGGCGCGGCCCTGGGCGAAATAATTGCCCGGCGCCTGCACGGCCCGAACGCTGGTCAGCAGCTTGCCCTCGTCGTCCAGCAGGCTGACGGACGGATAGCCGGTCACGGTGCAGGCGTCGGCGCCGATGTTCCGCAGCGCCAGGGTGGTGAGGCGATGCCCCATGCCGGCGTCGCCGCCCTCGACCGCCAGGCGGAGGTTTTCGGCGGCGCAGGGCGCGCCCGACGGCGGCGGGGCCACGGCGGCGACCGGACGGCTGCAGCGCTCGACGATGACGCCGCCCGCCTGGTCCCCCTGGCCTGCGCGGCTCAGCGTGCCGCTCTCCGTCTCGCCCCGGCTGGCCGTCCACCACTCCAGTCCCTGGCCTGCGTAACGGGCGCCGCTCGCGGAAACCACGCTGGTCAGGACATAGTCCTTGCCTTCGTAGGACAGGCGGGCGGTCTGGGCGTCGGGATAGGCGACGGCGATCGTCTTGCCGCTCTCACAGGCGTAGCCCACGGCGGCGGCGCTCTGAGCGACCGGCGCCTCGATCGGCGAAGTCGGTTCGGCTGGCTTCTGCTGAGAGCAACCGGCGGCCAGCAGCCCGAACCCGGCGGTCACGGCGATGGCTTGGAACGTGGCGGATCTGGTCATGGCGGCCCCCTTGAAGCAGCGACCCTGCTGCAACGTCGCGGGCTTGTGAAGGCTCCCCCAGGACGAAATCGTCAAGGGAGCGGTTGCGTAATGATATACTATAACATATCAAGCCTCACATCATTGTAACGGGGATGCGTGACATGCGATTTCGGACCTTCCTGCTGACCGCCGCGGGGGCGGCGGCGCTGACCAGCCTGGGCGCCGCTGCGCCCGCTTTCGCTGAGGACGCCGTGCAGCGTCAGTCGCAGGGCGACCCGCACGATCACGCCGCCCGCGACGCCGGCGCCTATGAGGTGGACGAGGTCGTGGTGCGCGCCCTGCCCCTGGGCCGCGCAGGCGACGACGTCGGTTCGCACGTCGCCCTGCTGAGCGGCGATGATCTGGTCCATCGGCGCCAATCGACCCTGGGCGACACCCTGAACAGCATTCCCGGCGTCAACTCCGACACCTTCGGCGGCGGCGCCAGCCGCCCGGTGGTGCGCGGCCAGACCTCGCCCCGCGTCAAGGTGCTGAGCGAGGGCGCGGGCCTGATGGACGCCTCCGAAGTCTCGCCCGACCACGCCGTGTCCGGCGAACCCCTGCTGCTGGAAGGGGTCGAGATCCTGCGCGGCCCGGCGGCCCTGCTCTACGGCGGCGGGGCCATCGGCGGCGCGGTCAACCTGCTGGACAAGAAGATCCCGACCCGCGTCCCGGCGAACGGCGGCGAGGGCGTGGCCGAATACCGTCGCGGCTCGGTCGACAACGAGGAAGCCGGCGTGGTCGGCATGACGGTGGGCGCCGGCAACTTCGCCGTCCGCGTCGAGGCGGCGGCGCGCAAGTCGGACGACTACAAGGTTCCCGGCTGGGACGAACCGCGCCTGGACGGCTCCTACAACGAGACCTCGACGGCGACGCTGGGCGCCTCCTGGATCGGGTCGCGCGGCTATCTGGGCGCGGCCTATACGGAGCAGACCAGCCGCTATGGTCTGGCCGGTCACAGCCATGAATATGAAGGCTGCCACCCGCACGGCGACCACCTGCACTGCGGCGGCGGCCACGATCACGGCCACGATGACGATCATGGCCACGGCGACGATGATCACGGGCACGAGCATGAAGGCGATCACGACCACGCCGCCCCCGAGGTCCGCCTGAAGAGCCGCCGCGTCGACCTGCGCGGCGAACTGCGCGACCCGCTGCCGGGCATCGAGAACGTGCGCCTGCGCGCGGGCTACACCGACTATGAGCACAGCGAGCTCGAGGAAGGCGTCGTCTCGACCACCTTCACCAACAAGGGCTACGACGGCCGCATCGAGGCCCAGCACCGCGAGATCGCCGGCTTCCGCGGCGTGGTCGGCCTGCAACTGAGCAAGAGCGACTTCGCCGCCGTCGGCGAAGAGAGCTTCCTGGCGCCCAGCACGACCAAGAACACCGGCCTGTTCGTGATGGAGGAGTACGAGATCGGCCTGTGGCACCTGGAAGGCGCCCTGCGTCAGGAATGGCAGGAGGCCTCAGCCATCGGCCTGCCCGACGTCGAACACAAGCCCTTCTCCATCTCCGGTTCGGCGGTGTGGCACTTCACCCCCGGCTGGTCGGGCGCCGTGTCGCTGTCGCGTTCGCAGCGCGCGCCCTCGGCCCAGGAGCTGTACGCCGACGGCGTCCACCTGGCGACCAACACCTATGAGATCGGCGACGCTGCGCTGGACGTCGAGACGGCCAACTCGATCGAGCTGACCCTGCGCAAGACCGAAGGCCCCCTGACCGGCTCGGTCAGCGCCTACCACTACGTCTATGACGACTACATCTTCGCCCGGACGCTGGATCAGTACGAGGACTTCCGCCTTATCCGCTACAGTCAGGCCGACGCGACCTTCACCGGCATCGAGGGCGAGCTGACGCAACAGTTCACCCCGTGGCTGTCAGGCACGGTCTTCGGCGACTACGTCCAGGGCGAGTTGAAGGGCGACGGCGGCAACCTGCCCCGCATCCCTGCGGCGCGGGCGGGCGTGCGCCTGGCCGCCTTCCAGGGGCCGTGGTCGGGCGACGTCGAATACAGCCGCACCTTCAAGCAGACTGACATCGCCGCCTTCGAAACGGAGACGCCGGGCTACGACATGGTCAACGCCACCGTGGCCTATGACGTCGATCTGGGGCCGGTGCGCTCGCAGATCTTCCTGCGCGGGACCAATCTGCTGGATGAGACGGCGTTCAACCACGCCTCCTTCCTGGCCGAGACGGCGCCCCTGCGCGGGCGCAACCTGACGGTGGGCGTGCGCGCCCGCTTCTAGGTTTCTTCGCCGCTGCAAAAAACGAGGGACGGGATCCGACGGATTCCGTCCCTTCGTGCGTTGGAGTCTTGTCGGTTCGGACAGGACTAAGCCCCTTATTACAGGAGTTTAATCCTGCAGAGCGAAAGCGCCCCTTTTCGGCGCACATCGTTCTTTGCTCGAAGCGATGCGATCGACGAGACAGGGCGTCGAGCGCGAGCGTGCCTACTCCCCGGTTGTCTTTAGGACTCGACATGTCGCCAGTCGCCTTGCTGTTCGCCCTCGCCTCCCTGTCCCCTGCCGACACGGCGGCGGCCGTTCCGCCGCAATCCACGCCCGCCCAGACCGCGACCCCCGTGCCGCAGGAAGAGATCGACGCGGACGCCTACGATCTGGGCACGCTGGAGGTCGTCACTACCGCCCGTCGCGGCGCGGCCCTGGGCGATTATGAACCTGAACTGACCCTCGACGAGGAGCAGATCAAGGCCTACGGGGCCAGCAGCATCGAAGAGCTGATGACCCTGCTGGAGCCGGTGACGCGCAGCTCGCGCGGCGGCTCTCCGGTCTTCCTGGTCAACGGGCGACGCATCTCGGGCTTCCGCGAGATTCGCGGCATCCCGCCGGAGGCCATCGAGCGCACCGAGATCCTGCCCGAGGAAACCGCCCTCTCCTATGGCTACAGCGCCGACCAGCGGGTCGTGAACTTCGTGCTGAAGGCCGACTTCCGCTCCGTCACCATGCAGGCCACCGCCCGCCGTCCCGACCAGGGCGGCCGCACCATGACCGACCTGGAAAGCAACGTCCTGCGCATCTCGGGCAAGCAGCGCTGGACGCTGGACCTGGAATACGAGCGCGACACGCCCCTGTTCGAGACCGAGCGCAACATCGTCCGCGACGGGACGCCCTATGATCTGATGGGCAACGTCACGTCGCCCGGTGGCGGCGAGATCGACCCCGCCCTGTCGGCCCTGCTGGGCCAGAGCGTCACGACGGCCTCGGTCGGCGCGGGTGCAGCGGGCGGCACCGCCCTGTCCGACTTCGGCGTCGGACCCCGCACCGACGACCTGACCGCCTATCGCACCTTGTCGCCCAAGCGCGAGAACAGCTCCATCTCCGGCTCCCTGGTGCGCGACCTGAACCAGACCATGTCGCTGACGCTCAGCGGCGAGTTGGAGGATACCTCCAGCTTCTCCTACCTGGGCCTGCCGGGCCTCAGCCTGGCCCTGCCCTCGGCCAGCCCCTATTCGCCCTTCGCCAGCGACGTGCTGCTGCACCGCTATGTCGACGCGCCCGGCGCGCTTGGACGGCAGACCGACACCCTGTCGGGTCAGCTGGGCTTCCTGGTCGACGGCTATCTGGGCGACTGGCGCTGGACGGTGAACGGCGGCTACGACCGCACCGAGACCAAGACCCGCACCGGCCGCGGCCTCAACGACGACGCCCTGCAGGCGGGCGTGACGGCCGGGACCATCGACCCGTTCGGCGACCTGGGCCAGTTGCCGGCCAATCCGTTCGACACCGCGCGCTCCATCTCCAGCAAGTCCAGCATCGAGGGCGTCATCAACGGCACGGCCTGGGAAGGCCCGGCCGGATCGCTGACCTCGACCTTCAAGGTCGGCTTCGACAGCCAGTCGCTGGACTCCGAGAACCTGCGCTTCTCCGAGGCAGAGCAGGCCAGCGTCTTCTCCGAACGCTCCCTGTCGCGCGACCGCACCAGCGCCTCGGGCAACTTCAACCTGCCCATCGCCAACCGCGACCGCGAGGTGCTGGGCGCGCTCGGCGACCTGTCGGCCAATCTGAACCTGGCCTACGAAGACCTGTCCGACTTCGGCGGCCTGTCGGCCTATACCGTCGGGCTGAACTGGTCGCCGTGGGAGCCGGTGAACTTCACCGCCAGCTGGGCCGACGAACAGAAGGCCCCGTCGATGTCGCAACTGAACGACCCGACGATCTCGACCCCGAACGTGCCGGTCTATGACTTCGCCACCGGCCAGTCGGTCAACATCGTCCGCATCGAGGGCGGCAACCCCAACCTGTCCGAGGAGACCAAGCGCGTCCTGAAGTTCGGCGTCAACCTGACCCCGCTGAAGGACAAGGATCTGCGCTTCACGGCCAACTACACCCGGACCGAGACGGAAGGCTCCATCGCCTCCTTCCCGACCATCACGCCGGAACTGGAAGCCGCCCTGCCCGAGCGCTTCACGCGCGACCTGGACGGCAATCTGCTGTCGATCGACGCCCGGCCGCTGAACTTCCAGAAGGCCGAGCAACAGGAAATCCGCTGGGGCCTCAACTTCTCGACCGCCTTCGGCAAGCCGGATCCGGCGGCCATGGCGCGCATGAACGCGCGCAGCGGCGGCGGCCAGCGCGGACCGGGCGGCCCCGGCGGCGGCCCCGGCGCCGGCGGACCGCCTCCCGGCGGCGGGATGCGAATGCAGGGCGGCGGCGGGCGCAACCGTGGCGGCGGCATGATGCCGGGCCAGGGGCGGTTCAACGTCTCGCTGTACCACACCTATCGCATCCAGGATGAGATCACGATCCGCGACGGCCTGCCGGTGCTGGACCTGCTGGACGGCGCCGCCATCGGCGCGCGCGGCGGTCAGTCCCGCAACGAGATCCAACTGCAGATGGGCGCCTTCAAAAGCGGCATGGGCGGCTTCCTGAACGCCAACTGGAAGGAAGCCACCCGCATCAACGGCGGCACCTCGCCGGACGACGACCTGAGCTTCTCCGACCTGACGACGGTGAACCTGAACCTGTTCGCCGACCTGTCGTCGCGCGAGAACTGGGTGTCGCGCTATCCGTGGCTGAAGGGGGCCCGCGTCAGCGTCGGCGTCGAGAACATCTTCGACCAGCGGCTGGAGGTCCGCGACGGCCTGGGGAACACGCCGCTGTCGTATCAGCCCGACTACCTCGATCCGTTGGGTCGGACGTACAGGATCAGCCTGCGGAAGATCCTGTACTGAGCCGACACCCCCGCCGTCATCCTCGGACTTG
Source organism: Brevundimonas sp. SS2672 (assembly GCF_059579685.1). Taxonomy (NCBI): domain Bacteria; kingdom Pseudomonadati; phylum Pseudomonadota; class Alphaproteobacteria; order Caulobacterales; family Caulobacteraceae; genus Brevundimonas; species Brevundimonas sp. SS2672. The sequence goes on from NZ_CM184201.1 coordinate 1,948,463, forward strand.
ATCCGAGGATCGAGGGGACCGGCGCGCTCTTCCTGTCCGCCGTCACGCAGACGGATGGCCCGATCCTCGGATCAAGTCCGAGGATGACGAAGAGCCATGATCATGAAAAAGGCCCGGTCGCGAGACCGGGCCTTTGTCTTTTAGTGATCGCCCTTCGGCGTCTCCATCAGTTCGATCAGCACCCCGCCCATCTCCTTGGGATGCAGGAACACAACCGGCGTGCCGTGCGCCCCGATGCGGGGCTCGCCCGTGCCCAGGATGGTCACGCCCTTGGCGCGCACGTCAGCGATGGCCGCGTGGATATCCGCCACCTCAAAACAGATATGGTGCTGTCCGCCCTTGGGGTTCTTGGCCAGAAATCCGGTGATCGGGCTGGTCTCGTCGAACGGCTCGATCAGTTCGATCTGGGCCGTCGGCGTGTCGATGAAGCAGACCTTCACCCCCTGCGCGGGCAGGTCGAACGGCTCGCCGATCTTCGTCGCGCCCAGCACGTCACGATACAGCTTGATCGACTCGGCGATGGAGGGCGTGGCGACGCCGACGTGGTTCAAATTGCCGATCACTTCTTCGTCTCCACAGGCGCGGGCTGAGCATAGCCCAGGCGCTGGTTCAGCTTCTCGATTAGGTCTACGGCCGTCTCGGCTATGACCGAACCGGGCGGATAGACGGCGGCCGCCCCCATGTCGATCAGGGGCTGCACGTCCGACGGCGGAATGACGCCGCCGACCACGATCATGATGTCCTCGCGCCCCAGCTTGGCCAGTTCAGCCTTCAGCTCCGGCACCAGCGTCAGGTGCCCCGCCGCCAGCGACGAGGCGCCGACCGCGTGGACGTTCTTCTCGACCGCATCGCGCGCGGCCTCGGCAGGCGTCTGGAACAGAGCCCCCGCCGTCACGTCGAAGCCGATGTCGCCGTATCCGGTGGCGACGACCTTCTGGCCCCGGTCATGTCCGTCCTGGCCCAGCTTGGCGATCAGGATGCGCGGCGGACCGCCGTCGTTCTCGACGAAGGCTGCGACCATCGAGCGGGCGCGGGCGACCTTGGGATCGTTCCCCGCCTCCTTGGCGTAGACGCCCGAGACCGTCTTGACCGTGGCGATGTGGCGGCCGAAGGCGGCCTCCAACGCATCAGAGATTTCACCGACGGTGGCCTTGGCGCGGGCGGCCCGCACCGCCAGCTCCATCAGGTTTTCATTGCCGCGCGCGCCCTCGGTCAAAGCGTCCAGAGCAGCCTGCGTCGCAGCCTCGTCGCGCTCGGCCTTCAGGCGTTGCAGCTTCTCAATCTGGCGGGCGCGGACCTCGGCGTTGTCGACCTTCAACATCGGAATGTCGTCGACGACGGGGTTCAGATATTTGTTCACGCCCACGACCGTCTGCTGACCGGTGTCGATACGGGCCTGAGTCTTGGCGGCGGACTCCTCGATCCGCAGCTTGGGAATGCCCGCCTCGATGGCCTTGGCCATGCCGCCATAGGCTTCGACCTCCTCCATCAGGGCGCGGGCCTTGGTCGCCAGTTCCTGCGTCAGGCGTTCGACATAGAAGCTGCCGCCCCACGGGTCGATGACGCGCGTCAGGCCCGTCTCGGCCTGCGCCAGAATCTGCGTGTTGCGCGCGATCCGGGCCGAGAAGTCGGTCGGCAGGGCCAGCGCCTCATCCAGCGCATTGGTGTGCAGGCTCTGCGTCTGACCGCCCGCCGCCGCCATGCACTCGACCATGGTGCGCGGCACATTGTTGAACACGTCCTGCGCCGCCAGCGACCAGCCCGAGGTCTGGCAGTGGGTTCGGAGGGACAGGGACTTCGGATTGACGCCGCCTTCCCGCTTGACCGCCTCGGCCCACAGCAGGCGGCCGGCGCGCATCTTGGCCACCTCCATGAAGTAGTTCATGCCGATGGCCCAGAAGAAGCTGAGGCGCGGCGCGAACCGGTCGATCTCCATGCCCGCCGCCTTGCCCGCGCGCAGGTATTCGATCCCGTCCGACAGGGTGTAGGCCAGCTCGATGTCCGCCGACGCCCCCGCCTCCTGCATGTGATAGCCGGAGATGGAGATGGAGTTGAACTTGGGCGTTTCCTTCGCCGTCCACTCGAAGATGTCGGCGATGATCCGCATCGAAGGCGCGGGCGGATAGATGTAGGTGTTGCGGACCATGAACTCCTTCAGAATGTCGTTCTGAATGGTCCCGGTCAGCTTGGCGTGATCGACGCCCTGCTCCTCGCCCGCCACGACGTAGAGGGCAAGGATCGGCAGAACCGCCCCGTTCATGGTCATGGACACCGACATCTGGTCCAGCGGAATGCCGTCGAACAGGGTCCGCATGTCCAGAATGCTGTCGATGGCCACGCCCGCCATGCCGACGTCGCCCTTCACCCGCGGGTGGTCCGAGTCATAGCCCCGGTGGGTGGCCAGGTCGAAGGCGACCGACAGGCCCTTCTGACCGGCGGCCAGGTTGCGGCGATAGAAGGCGTTGGACTCCTCGGCGGTCGAGAAGCCCGCATACTGGCGGATCGTCCACGGCGCGCCCGCATACATGGTCGGATACGGCCCGCGCACGAAGGGGGCGAAGCCCGGCAGGCCGTGGATGAAGTCCAGCCCCTCCAGCGCATCCGGCCCATAGGCGGTTTCGACCATCAGCCCCTCTGGCGTGGTCCATGCCGCGCGGTCCGGCCCGGTGCCGGTCGCGCCCAGATCAAGGGCGACCTTGGAAAAGTCAGGGAAACTCATTGGGCGGCCTCCTCGAAGGCGGCGGCGAAGCGCACGGGCGTCAGGGCCTCGAACGTCCCGGCGACGGCGGGCGCGGCGGGCGCGGGCGTCACGGGCGCCGACCGCACGTCCGGGTCGACGAATTTGGTGACGCCGATGATCTGGGCGGCGCCGTCCCGATACGCCTTCTCGGCCATGTCGCGAGCGCGGGCGATACGAGGCTGGATCACTCCGCCTTCCAGACAGGCGATCACGCCGCCTTCGGCCTCATAGACCTGAAACTCGGCCCAGGCGGCCTCGGCCAGTTCGCGGGTGCGGGCGTCCAGATACCAGGAGCCGCTGGCCGGATCATCGACACGGCCCAGATTGGACTCCTCCATCAGGATCAGCTGGGTGTTGCGCGCCTGACGCTTGGCGAAGTCGTCCGGCAATCCCGCCGCGCGGGTGAAGCCGTCCAGCACCACCGCGTCAGCCCCGCCCACGGCCCCGGCGAACCCGGCGGCGGTCAGGCGCAGCATGTTCGGCCACGGGTCGCGCGCCGACAGCATCCGCCGCGACGAGCGCGCCTCGATGATCGCCGGAACCTCGACGCCGAACGCTTTGGAAACGCTGGCCCAGATCAGGCGCAGGGCGCGGATCTTGGCTAGGGAGTCGAAATAGGCCTGATCCACGGCGACGCCCAGAACCACGCCCTTCAGCGCCGCTTCGGCCGACAGACCTGCTTCAACGGCCGCCTTCACATAGGCCACAGCCGACGACGCGGCGAAGGCCAGCTCCTGCGCGATGGAGCCGCCCGCCTCATGCGCCACACGGCCCGAGGCCATGAACAGCGTCGCCTCGGGATAGGTCGCGGCGTGGGTCGCCGCCGCCTTGGCCGTCTCGGCCATGATCGCCGCGAAATCGCCCGGCGCCCCGCCCGCCTCGGCATAGGCCGAGATCGGATCGAGGTGGAAGGCCAGCTTGGCGCGGGGCGAACCCTTGGCCGTCGCCGACAGAGCTTCCGCCGCCTTCACGCCCTCAAACCCTGCGTCCAGCGCCACCGGGGCCAGCTCCAGCGCCACCGCGTCCAGCGCACGCGCCAGTCGGCCCGCGTCCGCCGTCACCGGACCGGCGATCAGGACGGACGCCGCCCCGTTTTCCAGATCGGTCAGAATGGCGCGGTTCAGGACATCGGCGTCCTCGCCCTCGTTCAGCGCCCGCACGTCCCACGCCCGGCCTTCGGAATCCGAGGGCCGGGGCGCGAACACCGGCTCGCCCCCGTTCGCCGTCCCATACAGGGGCTTGGTCGCCAAATGGTCCGCATCCAGATGGATGAGGCTCTCCAGCGGACGCTCCTTCAGCGCCTTCACGGCGGCGTCGCGCCACTCCAGCGGGGTCGGGACGGCGAACTCGGTCATTTACTCGAACTCCACCAGCACGTCGTCGGCGGCGACCGGGTCGCCGGCCTTGGCCTTGACCGCCTTCACCTTGCCGTCGCGCTCGGCCTTGAGGATGTTCTGCATCTTCATGGCTTCGATGATGGCGACGGTCTCGCCGGACTTGACCTCCTGCCCCTCGACCACGGGGATGTCGACCACCAGACCCGGCATCGGCGACAGCACCAGCTTGGAGGTGTCCGCTGCCTGCTTCTCGGGCAGCAGGGCGTAGAGGTGCGCCACGTCGGGGCGCAGCACCCGCACCCGCGCCCGCGCCGCGCGGTGGCGGATATCGAAGCCGTCGGCGGCGCGCTTCACCTCGGCAGTGAAGGCGTCGTCGTCCAGCACCGCCTTGAACAGCGACAGGCCCGGACGCCATTCGATCTCGGACAGGGAGACTTCCTCGCCGTCGATGGCGACGATCAGGTCTTCGGCCTCGTCATAGCCGACCTCGACCTCATAGGCCGCCTTGTCGACCAGGACGGTCCAGTCGGTGCGCTCGCTGGGATCGCCGTCCTGTTCGGCGATGACCTCGTTCATGGCTACGGCCGAGGCGATCAGAATCTTCACCTGCTCCGGCGTCGGCGCCAGGCCGTGGAAGCCGTCAGGGAACTCGTCCTTGATGTAGCTGGTCGACAGCTGACCGGACTGGAAGCGTTCCTGATCCATGACGGCGGCCAGGAAGGGCACATTGTGGCCCAGCCCCGCCAGATGGGTGTCCTCCAGCGCGCGGGCCATGCCGCGCACGGCGTCGTCGCGCGTCTCGCCCCAGGCGCACAGCTTGGCGATCATGGGGTCGTAGAACATGCTGATCTCGTCGCCCTCGCGGACACCCGAGTCATTGCGGACCGTATAGTCGCCTTGGTCGCCTTCTTCCGGCTGCTCATAGCGCACCAGGCGGCCGATCGACGGCAGGAAGCCGCGATAGGGGTCTTCGGCGTAGATGCGGCTTTCGATGGCCCAGCCGTTGATCGACAGGTCGTCCTGCTTGATCGCCAGTTGCTCGCCCCAGGCCGAGCGGATCATCTGCTCGACCAGATCGACGCCGGTGATCAGTTCCGTCACCGGATGCTCGACCTGAAGACGGGTGTTCATCTCCAGGAAGAAGAAGCTCTTGTCCTGACCGGCGACGAACTCGACCGTGCCCGCCGAGTCATAGTTCACCGCCTTGGCCAGGGCGACGGCCTGCGCCCCCATGGCGGCGCGGGTCGCCTCGTCCAGCAGGGGCGACGGCGCCTCCTCGATGACCTTCTGGTTGCGGCGCTGGATCGAGCATTCGCGCTCGAACAGGTGGATGACGTTGCCGTGCTTGTCGCCCAGAACCTGGATTTCGATGTGGCGCGGATCGACGATGAACTTCTCAAGGAAGACGCGATCGTCGCCGAAGGCGTTCAGCGCCTCGGCCTTCACGGCGGCGAAGCCCTCGGCCATGTCGTCGTCCGAATGGGCGACGCGGATGCCCTTGCCCCCGCCCCCGGCCGAGGCCTTGATCATGACCGGATAGCCGATCTCGCGCGCGATCTTCACCGCCTCGTCCGGCGTTTCGATCAGGCCCATATGGCCCGGCACGGTCGAGACGCCCGCTTCAGCCGCGAACTTCTTGGACGTGATCTTGTCGCCCATGGCGTCGATCGCCTCGGGGTTCGGCCCGATGAAGGCGATGCCCTCAGCCTTCAGCCGCCGCGCAAACCCGGCGTTTTCCGACAGGAAGCCGAAGCCGGGGTGCACCGCCTGCGCCCCCGTCTGCTTCACGGCGTCCACGATCTTGTCCTGGATCAGATAGGACTGGGCGGCGGGCGACGGGCCGATGTGAACCGTCTCGTCCGCCATCTCGCAGGCCAGCGAACCGGCGTCGGCGTCGGAATAGACGACCACCGTCTTGATGCCCATGCGACGGCAGGTCTTGATGACGCGAACAGCAATTTCGCCGCGGTTGGCGATCAGAATTTTATCGAACATTTCTGGGCCTTACAGCGGGATGTTGTCGTGCTTCTTCCAGGGATTTTCCTGGGTCTTGTTCTTCAGCGTCTTCAGCGCCTTGATCAGGCGACGGCGGGTGCCGTGGGGCATGATGACGTCGTCGATGTAGCCAAGCCCGGCCGCGACGAAGGGGTTGGCGAAGCGTTCCTTGTATTCAGCCTCGCGCGCGGCCAGCGCCTCGGGGTCGCCGGCTTCCTTGCGGAAGATGATCTCGACCGCGCCCTTGGCGCCCATGACCGCGATCTCGGCGGTGGGCCAGGCGTAGTTGACGTCGCCGCGCAGGTGTTTGGAGCTCATGACGTCATAGGCGCCGCCATAGGCCTTGCGCGTGATGACCGTCAGCTTGGGCACGGTGGCCTCGGCATAGGCGAACAGCAGCTTGGCGCCGTGCTTGATCAGGGCGCCGTACTCCTGCTTGGTGCCCGGCATGAAGCCCGGCACGTCGACGAAGGTGACGAGCGGGATGTGGAAGGCGTCGCAGAAGCGCACGAAGCGCGCGGCCTTGCGGCTGCTGTCGATGTCCAGCACCCCCGCGAGGGTCTGGGGCTGGTTGCCGACGATGCCGACCGGCTGGCCGTCCAGACGGCCGAAGCCGCAGATGATGTTCTTGGCGAAGTCAGCGCCGATCTCGAAGAAGTCGGCCTCGTCGACCGTCTTCAGGATCAGCTCCTTCATGTCATAGGGCTGGTTCGGATTGGCCGGGACCAGGGTGTCCAGCGACGCCTCGTCGCGATCCGGTTCGTCATAGGTTTCGCGGACCGGCGGCGTCTCGCGGTTCGACAGCGGCAGGAAGCCGATCAGGCGGCGAACCTCCGACAGGGCCTCCAGATCGTTCTCGAAGGCGCCGTCGGCGACGCCCGACTTGCCCGCATGGACGCGGGCGCCGCCCAGGTCTTCGTGGCTGACCACCTCGTTGGTGACGGTCTTCACCACGTCGGGGCCGGTCACATACATGTAGGAAGTGTCCTTCACCATGAAGATGAAGTCGGTGATAGCCGGCGAATAGACGTCGCCGCCCGCGCACGGCCCCATGATGACGCTGATCTGCGGAATGACGCCCGAGGCCAGGGTGTTCTGCAGGAAGATGTCGGCGTAGCCGGCGAGGCTCTCCACGCCTTCCTGGATCCGCGCGCCGCCGGCGTCGAACAGGCCGATGATCGGGGCGCCGGCGGTCAGGGCCATCTTCTGGATCTTGACGATCTTGGCCGCATGGGCGCCGCTAAGAGATCCGCCAAAGACGGTGAAATCCTTGGAGAAGACATAGACCAGACGGCCGTTGATGGTGCCGCGCCCGGTGACGACGCCATCGCCGGGGATGCGCTGATCCTGCATCCCGAAGTCGTGGCTGCGGTGCTCCACGAACATGTCGGTCTCTTCGAAGGAGCCTTCGTCCAGCAGGACGCCGATGCGTTCGCGGGCGGTCAGCTTGCCCTTGGCGTGCTGGCTGGCGATGCGCTTCTCGCCTCCGCCCAGACGGGCGGCGGCGCGACGGCGCTCGAGTTCCTCGAGGATGGCCTGGCTCATGATTGGAGCGACTCCCTGACTTCGTTCAGGCCCAACAAGCCGCTTCGTTGCAAAAAGGCAATCGCAACTTTGCAAAAGGTGCGTAAGTGCGTAAGCCTGCCAAGGCGCACAGGCGTTTTTGCAAAGTTGCAACGCCGATGACCGATGCAGGGCGATGGCTGAAAAACTCTACCTCGGGACCAAGGTCCGCAAGCTGCGCGAGACGCGCGGCTGGACGCTGGAGCAGTGCGCCGGGCGGCTGGCGCTGTCGCCCTCCTACCTGTCGCAGATCGAGACCAACCAGCGTCCGGCCACGGCCCGCGTGCTGATCGCCCTGACGCGCGCCTTCGACGTGGACGCCAGCCTGTTCGATCTGGACGGCGACGCCCGCCTGATCGCCGACCTGCGCGAGGCGACCACCGACGTCGCGGGCCACGCCGAGGCGCCGACGGCGGGCGAACTCAAACAGGCGGCCATGAACGCCCCCGGCTGGCGCGGCAGTTCCTGGCCCTGCACCAGGACTATCGCCGTCTGGACGAGCGGCTGAAGACGCTGAACGAGACGCTGGGCCGCGACGAACACGCCGCCGACGCCGCTCCCGCCCTGCCCTATGAGGCGGTGCGCGATTTCTTCCACTATCGCGACAACTACATCGACGCCCTGGATCGGGCGGCGGAGGATCTGGCCGCGCGGCTGAATCTGGGTGACGGCGTCCATCCGGAGCGCGAGCTGGAGGCCGCCCTCAACGACCTGTGCGGCGTGCGCGTCGCCACGGGTCAGGGGCGCGGCGCCATGCGGCGTTTCGATCCGGGCGCGCGCATCCTCTATGTCGACGCCAGCCTGCCGGGCGCCACCCGCGCCTTCCAGATGGCGCACCAACTGGTTGGCCTACGGTTCGAGGATCTGATCGAGCACGAACTGGACCGCGCCGCCTTCGACATTCCCGCCGCGCGCGACGTGTGCCGGGTCGGTCTGGCCAACTATGCGGCCGGGGCGCTGCTGCTGCCCTATCGCGCTTTTCTGGAGGCGGCGCGGGAGTTGCGGCACGACGTGGACCGCCTGCGCAACCGCTTCCACGTCAGCTTCGAGCAGGCCTGCCACCGGCTGTCGACGCTGCAACGGCCGGGCTGGCGCGGCGTGCCCTTCTATTTCGCGCGGGTGGACATGGCGGGCAACATCACCAAGCGGCATAGCGCGACGCGCTTCCAGTTCGCCCGCTTCGGCGGCGCCTGCCCCCTGTGGAACGTGCATGAGGCGTTCAGCGCACCGGACCGCATTCTGGTCAATCTGTCGGAAATGCCGGACGGAGCCCGCTACGTCTGCCTCGCCAAGAGCGTATCCAAGCCGGGCGGGTCGTTCCTGGAGCCGGATCGGCGCTATGCGCTGGGTCTGGGATGCGAGATCGAGCACGCGGGGCAGTTGGTCTATGCCGACGGCCTGGACCTAAACGGCCCCCCGACGCGGATGGGCGTCAACTGCCGCATCTGCGAACGCACCGACTGCACCCAGCGGGCCTTTCCGCCGATCGACCGGACGCTGGCCGTGCCGGAGAATGAGCGGGGGGTGATCCCCTATACGCTGAGCTGACCCTCTCCCCGCGCGGCGGGGAGAGGGCGCATCATCAGCTCATCGTCGGGATGATGAAGCTGGAGTCTTCATGCTCCAGCGCGCTGTCGGGCCAGCGGGCGGTGACGGTCTTGGTCTTGGTCCAGAACTTCACGCCTTCCATGCCGTACTGGTTGGTGTCGCCGAAGCCCGAGCGCTTCCAGCCGCCGAAGGAGTGGTAGGCCACCGGCACCGGGATCGGCACGTTGATGCCGACCATGCCGACGTTGACGCGGGCGGCGAAGTCGCGGGCCGCGCGGCCGTTCTGGGTGAAGATGGCGACGCCGTTGCCGTACTGATGCTTGCTCGGCAGGCTCAGCGCCTCTTCGAAGCTGGCGGCGCGGACGATCTGCAGCACCGGACCGAAGATCTCTTCCTGATAGGACGACATGTCGGTCGTCACATGGTCGAACAGCGACGGGCCGATGAAGTAGCCCTTTTCGTGCCCCTGCAGGCTGAAGTCGCGCCCGTCGACGACCAGTTCGGCGCCTTCCTCGACGCCCTTGCTGATCCAGCCGGCGACGCGGTCGCGGTGCTGGGCCGAGACCACGGGGCCATAGTGGGCCTGATCATCGGTCGAGACGCCGACGCGCAGGGTCGGGATTTCAGCGACCAGACGCTCACGCAGTTCATCGGCGGTCTTCTTGCCGACCGGAACGACGACCGGCAGGGCCATGCAGCGTTCGCCTGCCGAGCCGTAGGCCGCGCCCGACAGGTCCTTGATCACCTGATCCAAGTCAGCGTCGGGCATGACGATGCCGTGGTTCTTGGCGCCGCCCATGGCCTGGACGCGTTTCCCGTGCTGGGCGCCCGTCTGATAGACGTAGTGGGCGATGTCCGACGAGCCGACAAAGCTGACGGCGTGGATGTCGGGGTGGGTCAGGATGGCGTCGACCGCCGTCTTGTCGCCGTGGACGACGTTCAGCACGCCCTTGGGCGCGCCCGCCTCCATCATCAGTTCGCCCAGACGCACCGGCACGGACGGGTCGCGCTCGGACGGCTTCAGGATGAAGGTGTTGCCGACCGCGATGGCGACGCCGAACATCCACATCGGGATCATGGCCGGGAAGTTGAACGGGGTGATGCCCGCCACCACGCCCAGCGCCTGGCGCATGGAATAGACGTCGATGCCGGGGCCGGCGCCGAGCGTATACTCGCCCTTCAGCGCGTGCGGGATGCCGCAGGCGAACTCGATCACTTCCAGACCGCGCTGGATGTCGCCCTTGGAGTCGGCGATGACCTTGCCGTGCTCGCTGGACAGCATTTCGGCCAGTTCGTTCATGTTCGCCTCGACCAGGCGCTTGAACTCGAACATGACGCGGGCGCGGCGCTGCGGGTTGGTCGAGGACCAGCCTTCGAAGGCGGCCTGCGCCGACTGGACCGCGCGATCCAGTTCCGACGGCGTCGCCAGTTGGACGCGGGCCTGAACCTCGCCGGTGTTGGGGTTGAAGACGTCGCCGAAGCGACCCGACGCCCCCTCGAAAGCCGCACCGTCGATGAAGTGGCGAATATCGCGCATTGAACGTCTCTCCCGATGATTATGGTTCTTCGTGAGCCTGCCCTAGCAGAGCGGGCCGGTCAGGCCCATTGCAATCTTGCAGGTGACGATGTGCATATCTGCATATGTTCGACTGGGATGATCTGAGGGTGTTTCTGGCGGCCGCCCGCGCCGGGTCGCTGGCCACGGCGGCGCAGCGGCTGGGCGTGGACGCAGCCACGGTCGGGCGGCGCGTGGCGCGACTGGAGACGGCGCTGAAGTCGACCCTGCTGGTCCGCTCGGCCGCCGGACTGCACCTGACGGCCACCGGCGCCCAGTTGCTGGAGCGGGCGCTGGACGCCGAAAGCGCGATGGAGGCCGCCGGACGCGTCACCCGGCCCGACCTGATCGCGGGCGCCGTGCGGATCAGCGCCTCGGAAGGCTTCGGCGGCGCGGTGCTGGCCCCCGCCCTGCCCGGCCTGCTGGCGGCGCATCCGGGGCTGAACGTCGAACTGGCGGCCAGTTCCGGCTTCCTGTCGCCCAGCCGCCGCGAGGTGGACATGGCCATCACCCTCAGCCCCGCCGACAGCCCGCGCCTGATCGTCGAGCCGCTGACAACCTATCAGCTGGCGCTCTACGCCGCGCCCGAACATCTGGAACGCCACAGCGCCCCGCAGAGCATCGACGACCTGAGCCGCTTCGACATGGTCGGCTATGTCGACGATCTGATCTATGCGCCCGAGCTGCGCTATCTGGACGAACTGCGGCCCAACCTGCGGCCGCGTCTGGCCTCCTCGTCGATCCGCGCCCAGCGGGACATGGTGGCGGCGGGCGGTGGGATCGGCGTCCTGCCCTGCTTCCTGGCTGAAGGGCTGACGCGAGTTCTGCCCGAGCAGGTCCTGATCGAGCGGCGCTTCTGGCTCAGCACCCACCGCGAGGTCCACGGCACGGCGCGACTGAAGACCGTGCGGCGCTGGATCAAGACCCTGTGCCGGGATCAGGCCCGCCGCCTCGCACCCCTGCCGACATCCACGCCGAGACGCGCCGAGGGGTGACCATATTTTACATTTTACATTGCTCTAAAGCCAAGCATCCGGGGCTATGACTCCAGCGTTCTCCCCGGAGCTGCGTAAAAGTATGAAGATCGCAATATTAGACGACGACCCCGTCCAGTTGGAGTTCGTCTCCGAGGTGGTTCAAGACGCCGGATATCGCGCCACTCTGTTTTCGCGCGGTCAGGCGCTGATCTCCGCCCTGCGCAAGGACACCTTCGACATGCTGATCGTCGACTGGAACCTGCCGGACCGTTCGGGTCTGGAGGTGCTGGCCTGGGCGCGGACCAATCTGAAGCCCGCCCCGCCCATGCTGCTGGTCACCAGCCGCGCCGAGGATGAAGACGTGGTCGCCGGTCTGGACGCCGGGGCTGACGACTACCTGCCCAAGCCCCTGTCGAAGCCGGTTCTGGCGGCGCGCATCAACGCCCTGATCCGCCGCGCCTATTCCCAGCCGACGACGCCGGGCGTCGAAACCTATGACGGCGTCACCTTCCACGAGTCCGCCGGCGCGGTGACCCGCGACGGCCAATCGGTGGCCCTGACGGCCAAGGAATACGCCCTGGCCCTGCTGCTGTTCCGCAACCTGCACCGGGCGCTGTCGCGGACCTATATTCTGGAGACGGTGTGGGGCAATGAGCCGGACCTGAACAGCCGTTCGCTGGACATGCACATCTCGCGCATCCGCAACAAGCTGGAGCTGCGGCCCGAGCGAGGCTTCCGCCTGACCCCCATTTACAGCTACGGATACCGCCTTGAGCGCGTCACGGGGGCAGAACCCGGCCAGGACGCCTGAATGAAGACGCAGGTGGCGAAATGAAGACGGATTGGGCGGTGGCCCTGGCGATCGCAGCGATGCTGGCCGCAGGAAGCGCCGTCGCACAGACTTCGGCCGCCCCGCCCGCTGCCCGGACGGCCGCCTCCGTCGAGACCCTCGACTATGTCGTCCAGCGCGGCGACACCCTGATCGACCTGGCGACCGCCTACATGCACCGGCCGCTCGACTATCGCCGGGTTCAGCGCGAGAACCGGGTCGCCAATCCGCGCCGCCTCGCCATCGGCCGCACCCTGGCCCTGCCCGTCGATCTGCTGCGCGCCGATCCGGATGAGGCGCGCATCGCCGGCTTTCGCGGCGCGGCGACCCTGAACCAGGACGGCCGATCCGCCGTCCCCGCCGCCGGTCAGGCCGTGCGTGAGGGCGCCGTCCTCAGCACCGGCGCCAACGCCTTCGTCCGCCTGGCCCTGTCCGACGGCAGTCATGTGGTCGTGCCCTCCAACAGCCGCGTGCGGGTCAGCCGCCTACGCCGCTACGCCATCAACGGCGCCGTCGATCACGCCCTGACGGTAGAGGCGGGCCGCGCCGAGTCTCGCGTCACGCCCCGGCGTCGTCCCGGCGGCTTCGCCATCCGCACGCCCGTTTCGGTCTCGGCCGTGCGCGGCACCGACTTCCGCGTCTCCTTCGACGACGACGCCGACCGCTCGACCACCGAGGTGCTGGAAGGCGCCGTAACCATCGCATCGGGCGACGCCGAAGCCCTGGCCGGCGTCGATCAGGGCGTCAGCGCCGCCGCTGGAAGCGTGCGCCTGCTGCCCCTTCTGCCCGCGCCCGCCCTGGTCAGTCCTGACGCGCCGCAGACCCAGGCCCAGGTCGCCTTCGACATTCAGCCCCTGCCCGGCGCCGAACGCTATCGCGGCCGCGTCGCCCAGGACGCCGGCATGATCGAGGCCTTCGCCGAAGTCGACAGCGCGCCCGGCGGCCCCCTGGTCTTCGGCGAGATGGAAGAAGGCGCCTTCTTCCTGCGTCTGACCGCTCTCTCGCCCGAGGGGCTGGAGGGCAAGGCCACCACCTACAGCTTCATTCGCGCCCGTAACGGCGTCGGCGGTCTGGCCTCGGCCATGGATCAGCGCGACCGTCGCCGCTTCTACCGTTTCCGTTGGGAGGCCGAAGGCGTCGGCGAGGCGACCTTCCGTTTCCAGCTGTGGCGCGAGGCCGAGGACGGCGCCCGCGACGGCGCCCTGCTGGTCGACCAGCCCGGCCTGACCGACGAGGCCTTCACCCTCAGCGACCTGCCGCCGGGCGTCTACAGCTGGCGGGTGCAGGGCGCGCGCCATCGCTTCGGCCGTCTGCTGGAAGCCTGGTCCGAACCGCAACAACTGCGTATCGGACGATAGCGCCGTGGCCGCTGGGCCCAAAGGCGGTTGGAAGCGTTGGCTCGGCGCGCGCCTGACCGGTCGGCGCGCCCTTGTCGAATGGGGCCTGGTGGCGGTTCTGTCCGCCCTGCTGGTCGGCTGGATGGCGCTGACGCCCGTCGCCGACGGCGCCGACAACCTGGTCTACGACGCCCTGATGCGCGCCGAGGCCGGGCCAGCGGACGCAGACATCGTCATCATCGCCATCGACGACCGCAGCCTGGAGTCGCTGGGCCAGTGGCCCTGGCCGCGCGACCTGCACGCCCGCCTGATCGACCGTCTGACCCAGGCGCAAGCCGGGCCTGTCGCCTACGACGTCCTGTTCACCGAAGCTTCCCCGCAGGACGGCGCCCTGGCCGCCGCCCTGGCGCGCAACGGCAAGGTCCGTCTGCCGGTAGTTCTGGACGCCCCCGGCCTGAACGGCGCCGCCTTTCGCGAGGACGCCCCTGCGCCGATCCTGACCGAGGCGGCGGCGGGCCTGGGTCACGTCAATCTGACGGTCGACGACGACGGCGTCGTGCGTTGCCTGCCCCTCTATCTTCAGGCGGGCGACCGGACCTGGCCCCACCTGATCCTGCCCCTGGCCGCCGCCAGAGGCGCCGCGCCCGCCCCGCCCGCGCCGCACGATGGCAGCGACCTGTTCGCCGCATCGCCCGAGGCCCTGGTCTATCGCGGCCCGCCCGGCGCCTTCCGCACCCTGTCCTTCGCCGACGTGCTAAGTGGCGAGACGCCCGCCGCCTTCCTGAAGGACAAGCTGGTGCTGGTCGGGGCGACGGCGCCGGGCCTCGGCGACCGTTACGCCACCCCGGCCACGCCCCACGGCGAACTGCGCCCCGGCGTCGAGGTGCAGGCCGCGCTGCTCCAGACCCTGATCGAAGGCGGCGGTCCGCGCAGCCTGTCGCCCGGCTGGGTTCTGACCCTGTCCCTGCTGCCGCTCGGCCTGCTGGTCGCCGGCTTCCTGGTGCTGCGCCCGGCGGCCAACATGGCCCTGGGCGCCGGGCTGATCGTCCTGACGCTGATCGCCGTCGCCGTCGCCTTTCTGGCGGGCGGCCTGTGGTTCCCGCCTTCGGCCGCCGTGGCGGGACTGGCCCTGGCCTATCCCTTGTGGAGCTGGCGCCGCCTGGCCGCAGCCTCGGCCTATATGCAGAGCGAGGTCGAAGCCTTCGAACGCGACGGCGTGCGCCTGACCGGCCGCGCTCAGGGCGGCGATGTCGTCGCCCGTCAGGTGGACGCCCTGCGCGCCGCCGTGCGCCAGGTGCGCGATCTGGAGCGCTTCATCTCCGACACCCTGCTAAGCCTGCCCGACGCCACCGTGGTCGCCGACCCTCACGCCCGCATCATCCTGTCCAACGACCGGGCCGAAGCCCTGTTCGGCGCGCGTCTGAAGGACGACGCCGACCTGCCCCTGCTGTTCCAGTCCCTGGGCGAACCGGCCTGGCGCCGCTTTCTCGATCCCGAGGGCGATCCCGGCGACATCACCACGCCCGACGGCCGCATCCTGAAGGCCGCCGCCGCCCTGCTGACCGACGCCGAAGGCCAACCGGTCGGCCACATCGTGCGCTTCGCCGACATGACCCGCTTCCGCGCCGCCGAGCGCCAGCGCGCCGAGGCCCTGCAACTGCTCAGTCACGACATGCGCGCGCCCCAGGTGTCGATCCTGACCCTGCTGGACGGCCCCGCCCCGCGCCTGGACCCCGCAGTCGAGCGCCGCATCGCCGACTACGCCCGCCAGACCCTGGACCTGGCCGAGGGTTATGTTCAGTTGGCCCGCGCCGAGAGCCAGCCCTATCGCTCGGAACTGCTGGACCTAGGCCAGGTCGCCATGGACGCCGCCGACATCCTGTGGCCCCAGGCGTCGAAGAAGGGCGTCCGCATCCTGACGCCTGACGACGAAGACGAGTTCCTGGTTCAGGGCGACCCCGCCCTGCTTCGCCGCCTGACGACCAACCTGCTGGACAACGCCCTGAAATACGGCCCCGAGGGCGGCGTCATCCAGGTCAGCCTGACCGGCGCCCAGGAGAACGGCCGTCCGGTCTGCGTCCTCAGCGTCAGCGATCAGGGGCCGGGCCTGTCCGAAGAGGCCGCGCGTCGCCTGTTCCAGGCCTTCGGCCACGGCGGCGCCGATCATCGCGGCGCGGGTCTGGGCCTCGCCTTCGTCCGCACCGTCGCCGAACGCCACGGCGGAACCATCCGCCACCAGCCCGGATCGCCCGGCGCGACCTTCATCCTGACCCTGCCCAGGGTCACCGAGGACGCTGAACCCACAGACCGCTCGGGCTAGTTCGCGCCCAACGTCTCCACGGCCGCTTCGGCCAGCAGGCCCGGCGCGGTTTCGGCCTGACGCCGCCCCAGGACCGCGACCGCCGAGGCGCGATAGACCCCCGCTTCATCGCCCGGTCCGGTCAGAATCACGGTCAGACTGTGCATCTGGCGGCTCTGGCTCCACCACTGAGGCAGGCGCGGCGCATCGGTCCATTCGCCCCGACGCGCGTCGTCATCGGTGAAGACGCCGGTCTTCTGGGGCCGCACCGCATAGGCCGTCTCGACCCGCCAGGCGGCCTTGTCATCCACCTCGCGCCAACCGCGCGCAGCCAGCGCCCGACGCACGGCTTCGGTCGCCGCACGGTCGGCCTCGGTCGGCTCTTCGGTCTCCAGCAGGCGATAGGCGGTCACGTTCGCGGGTACGGCGGCGGACACCTGCGTCTCGACAAGCGGCGCAGAGGCGCAGCCCGCCAGGACGGCCGCGCTGACCAGGAGAAGAGCCAGACGAGAGATCATGGTGCGATACCTGCCCCGGCGCGCCCTTCAAGTCCACAACGGACGACTCCGGCAGAGGCGAAAAGCGCAGAGATCTAGCCGCCGGACGTCAACGCCCCCGTCACCCCCAGCGTCCCGTCTGCGTTCTCGACAACGCCCAGTTCCTCGATACGCGCCCCGCCCTGCTCCAACGCCGCCAGCCAGCCGAAGGCCTGCGCCGTCGTTACGCGATCCAGCCGGAAGCCCAGCCGCCCGCCCTCGGACATGCCCAGCGTCGGCTCAACGCCTGCCGTCGTCGCGGTGGAGGCGACCAGCGCCTGAAGATCGACCGCCTCGGTCGGTCGCGCGCCCCGCTGGGCCACAGCGGTCCGGATCTGCACCAGTTGCCGCTCGGCGGCGACGCGGGCGCGCGCCTGATCCGCCTGCCAGCCGTCCAGCGGCCGCACCACGCCCAGCCAGCCGACGACGCCCAGCACCAGCGCGCCCATGACCGCCAGCATCCGCCGCTCGCGCAGCGACCGCCCGTGCCACCAGGCGGCGACGGAAGAAAACGGGGCCGTCATCGCGCGCCTCCGATGGTGAACGTGCTGACCATGCGCCCGCCTTCCTCGGCCGAGGCTTCGTCGACCACCGCCAGCCCGGCCTCCGCCAGATCGACGCGCACGGCGTCCAGATCGTTGAACGTCGGATGGGCCAGGGTGACGCGCAGTCCTTCGCCGCCCAGAGTCGCGTCATCCAGTTCGGCGCCCGGCACGCGCTCGACGGCGGCGAAGACAGCGGCGAGGGCGCGCGCCGCCCCCGGCGGCGGCCCGGCGTCCAGACGGCGCAGCGCTTCCGGCGCCGGGTCGTCAGCCGTCGCCAGTTCAGGGTAGAGCTTCACCGCTCCGCCCTTGGCGCCCGCTCCAGCGCGCTCAGCCGCCGCCCGGTCGCGCAGCCCGTCCGCCGCCATCAGCAACAGAGGCGAGATCAACAGGGCCGCCGCCAGACCGGCCGCCAGCCGCCAGCCCTTGGCCGCCTGCCCTCGCTCACGCCGGTCATGGACCTGCAGCAGGTCTACCGGCGCCGCCATCGCGCCTGTGGCCAGAGCCGCGTCCAGCGCCTCGCCCTCCAGCCAGTCCAGAGCGCGTCCAGCCGCGATCGTCTCGACCAGATCGGCCTGAACCGTCACGGCGAAGGACGCGCCACGAAGCGCCGTATCCGCCCCCACCTGTGCGGCGGTCAACGTCTCAGCCTCCAACGGCGCGAGCAGGCACAGATTGTCCGGCACGACGGCCTCAGGCCGGATGTCGAAGGTCTCCATCCAGCGCAGCCAGGCCTGCAACAGCTTAGCCGACACCGCCGCCGTCAGGCGCGGGCCGCCGTCGACCGGCGCCGCGCCCAGGGCCATGTCCAGCCCGTCCACCTCGCCCGCCGCCTGATCACGCAACGCCCAGCGCGCGGCGGCTCTCGCCTGGGCCATATTGCCCGGCGGCAGGTCCAGCCAGCGCGTCATGACGTCGGCGCCCGGCGCCACGGCGATGGTGCGCATCGGCGGCGGAGCGTCGGCCTGATGCGGGTCCAGCTCGCCGCGCCCGACGACGCGGCCCTCGCGATCGACCAGCAGGAAACGCGCGGGCAAGGTCGCGTTGGTCGGGATGAACAGGATTCGGGCGTGGCTCATTCTTCCATGCTCATTCTTCAGGCGTCCAGCGGCGGATGACGGTGCGCGCCGCGCCATCGGGCGCAACGTGGATCAGGGCGGTGCGGACGGCGCGGGCGTCGCCGTGCTCGATCTCGACGCTCAGGTCGAAATAGCGAGTGGCCAGGGTTATCTGGCCCTTGGTCTCTTCATCGACGACCACGCCCGACAGGGCGGGCTGGGCCCAGAAGACGTCAGGGCTGGCCCAGCCCGCTGCCGGACGCGCGGCGATGGCCGCCTTGGCCGCGTTCAGCCCGACCACGCCCCGGCTGATCGCGACCAGCAGAAAGGCGTCCTGCGGCTCCAGCGTATTGGGGTTCAACGGGGACAGCCGCGCCTCGGGCAGGGCGCACAGATAAGGCCTCAGACGACGATAGAGTGCCTCGTCCACTCCAGCGACCGCGCGCAGTTCGCTGACCTCGGCCAGCATGACCCCGCCGGTGCGATAGGGCGTCGGGCGGCTGGCGTAGGCGGCGTCCTCCGCTCCCTGAGCCGAGACTTCAGCGTCGCCGTCCATCCAGTCGGTCAGGGCCGCCGCAACCGCCGCCATCCGCCCGCGGGGTACCCCCAACGCGGCGCCCAGCGCGATGAACTGCGCCGCCCCTTCCGGCCGGGCGATCAGGTCCTCGCCCTGGCCCAGCACCAGGCTGTTCAGGTTGAAACAGGACTGGCCGTCGCGGATCACCGCCCGCCCCTCGCCATCTTCCAGCGGGAGGGCGAAGACGCGACCGTTCCACTGGGGCTGCAACGGCGTACGCGCGGGATCGGCGCGGACCAGATCGGACAGCCGCCGCCGCGCCAGGGCCTCCGCCCCCGCCGCAAAGCCTTGCGCCTGCGCCTGGCGCTCGGCGTTGGTGGTGCGGCGCACGGAAAAGCGCACGTCGTCCAGCAGCACCACGCACAGCGCCGCCATCACCGCCACCAGCAACAGGACGGTCAGCAAGGCCATGCCCCGACGATCGCGCGCGCCTTCCCTCATGCGGCGGCGACCAGAAACAACTGCTCGACCGGGCCGAAACCGTCCAGCGTCAGCGTCACCCGCACCGCATCTGGCAGGGGCCGGTCGCTGCTGGCGGAAAAGGCGGGGGCCTCGGACCCGTTCTGGATGAAGGCGACGCGGGCGTCCTTCACCCCGCGATACAGCACCTGCGGCGGCCCGGCCCGCGCCCCGTCCAGATAGGGCGCCACCCGCCGCTCCAGCCGGTCCTCGACCAGCCGGTATTCAACGCGCTGGACCGAGGCGCGCGGCGCGCCGTCCGGGTTGCTCCAGCCGCTGCGGGCCAAGACCAGCAAGGGATCGCCCGGAGACTGCGGCCCCATGATCGCCTGAGGCGCAGGACGCCCCGTCGGCCCCCGCACCCGCCGCGCCGTCGCCTGCGCCAGATCGGCGCGCAGCAGCGCCCGCGTGCGTTGCACCGCCGCCACCCGGTCCGCGTTCGCCTTCACCGCGAACCGCGTCTCGATCGACTGACCCAGCACCCGCGCGCCCGCCCCCGCCAGCAGGGCGAAGATCAGCAGGGCGATCATGACCTCGACCAGGGTGAACCCGGCTCTCTTTCTTCCGCTATCGCTCGCCGCGCGGCGGCTCGCTGCTTGAGCGGAGAGGCGATCTTTCCTCATGCGCCCGCCGCCCGGAACAGCACGCGCTCGGCGGCCTGTTCCTCATCGGCGAAGACGCGGACGTCGATGCGGCCGACGCCGGGCATACCCGTCGCGCTGACCACCCGCACCCAGCGCCACTCGCGCCCGCCCAGCGACGCTTGTCCCTGCGTGCTGCCGCTGGGCAGGTCGCGCGCGATCATCGCCTCGGCGGCGACATTATCGGCGACAATGCCGCCCAGCGTCCGCGTCTCGACCCGCGCCGCCGAGCGCGTGCTCTCGCCCGACAGGTTCAACAACGCCATCGCCGCCAGACCGAACACGGCCAGCGCGACCAGACACTCCATCAGGGTGAAGCCCGCGCGGGGCGCTCCCTCACTCATGGATCGTCACCTCGCCCGCCCCGTCGATGGCGACGGTGACGGAGCGGCCCTCTCGTTCCAGCCGCACGCTGGCGGCGTCGGCGCCGCCGGTGGGATCCAACACGGCGCGCGCGGCTCCAGCGACGGCGGCGCCCTCGCCCCATGCCGTCGGCGCCAGCACGCCGGTCAAAGGCGTCCAGGCGGCGCCGTCGAAACTCTCGAAACCATAGCCCGCCGCATCGGCGCGCAGAGCCACCGGGCGATTGGTCATCACCGCCTCCTCGCGCGCCAGCGTCAGGCGCGCGGCGAACCGCTCGGCCTCGACCGCCAGAGTCGGGCGCGGGTCCGGCATGGACAGCACCACCGCCCCCGCCGCCACGCCGATGATGGCGATGACGACCATTAACTCGACGAGGGTGAAGCCCATTCTTTGTTCGCTACCGCACGCGCCTCGGGCGCGCGCTGCTTGAGCGAGTGGTCGTGCGCTACCGCTCGCCGCGCGGCGGCTCGCGGCTTGAGCGCAGTGGAGCGCGCGCATCGACTGGGCGTGGTCAGCCCTGCCAGTTGCCGATGTCAGCGTCATTCCCCTCGCCCCCTTCCTGGCCGTCGGCGCCGAAGGACCAGATGTCGAACTGGCCGCCATGGGCGCTGCGGCGGCGGTACTGGTAGGGATTGCCCCACGGGTCTTCCGGCAGGCGGCGGACATAGCCGCCCTGGCGATAGCGTTCCGGCCGCGCCAGATCGGCGGGCGGCGCGGTCAGGGCCTTCAAGCCCTGCTGGTCTGTCGGGAAGGTCAGGTTGTCGAGGCGATAGGTCTCCACCGCCTGCTCCAGCACCGAGATGTCGGCCCGCGCCTTGCCGACCATGGCCTTGTCCTGACTGGGCAGGACATTGATCGCCACCACAGTCGCCAACAGGCCGATGATAACGATGACGACCATGAGTTCGACAAGAGTGAAACCCATTCTTTGTTCGCTACCGCGCGCTGCTTGAGCGAGTGGTCGTGCGCTACCGCTCGCCGCGAGGCGGCTCGCTGCTTGAGCGCGCCGGGCGCGCGCCTTGGCGATGTGGCGCAGACGTCGAGCGCAGGTCTTGAGAACGGACATCAATGCCTCTCTCACCCCAGAGCCAGGGTGTTGATCTGAAGAATGGGAAGCAGGATCGACAGCACGATCACGGCGACGATCCCGCCCATGACCACGATGATCGCCGGCTCCAGCAGGCTGAGCATCACGGCGGTGAAGTTGGAGAATTCGCGCTCCAGATAGTCGGCCACGCGCTCCAGCATGGGCTCCAGACGGCCGCTGCTTTCGCCCGACGCGGTCATGTAGACGAGGATGGGCGGGAACACCTCGGCGCGGCGCATGGCGGCCGACAGGCCTCCGCCCTCGCGCACGGCCTCGGCCATCTGTTCGGTGGCGCGGCGCAGGGCGCGGTTGGAGACGGTGCGGGCGGTGATGGTCAGCCCCTCCAGCACCGGCAGCCCCGCCGCGATCATGGTCGACAGGGTGCGGGCCATGCGCGCCCCGTGCAGGTCGCGCGTCAACCGCCCGACCAGCGGCAGCCTCAAGACCCACGCATCCAGCTTCAGCCGCACCGCCTCGCGCCGCCGCGCGATCAGGCCCGCCGCGACCACGGCGCCGAGGACCAGAAGCAGCAGCCAGCCCCAGTCGCGCATCAGGTCCGACAGGCCGATGACCAGCCGCGTCAGCAGCGGCAGGGTCTGGCCCATGCTGTCGAACTGATCGACCACCTTGGGCACGATATAGGTCATCATGGCGACGATGACGCCCAGCGCCACCACCGCCAGCACGCACGGATAGACCAGCGCCGTCAGCACCTTGCCGCGCACCACCTCGTCGCGCTCCAGCCCGTCGGCCAGGCGTTCGAGGATGGGTTGAAGCGCGCCCGACTGCTCGCCCGCCGCCGTCATGGCGCGATACAGGGGCGGAAAGGCCGCGCCCTGCTGGCCCATGGCGTCGGACAGGCGCCGCCCCTCTATCACCCCGGCGTGGACGCCTTCCAGCACACGGCGGACATTGGGCCGGTCCGCCTGAAGCATCAGGTTGCGCAGCGCCTCTTCCAGCGGAGAGACGGAGATCAGCGTCGCCAGCTGCCGCGTCGTCAGCGCCAGCGCCTTGGGCGACAGGCGCCCGGTCCTGCCGGCTTTTGACGAAGCAACGACCACACCTGCACGACCGGGCGACAACTGCAACGGCGTCAGCTGACGCTTCGCCAGCGCCTTGCGCGCGGCGGCCTCGTCGGCGGCGGTCACGGAGCCGCTGACCGTCCGCCCGGCCGCGTCGGCGGCGATGTAGTCGAAGGCCGCCATCAGGCCGCGACCTCTTCGGCGGCGGTTTCCTGACGCGCCACGCGCAGGGCTTCCTCGACCGAGGTGACGCCTTCCAGCACCAGCGCCCGCGCCCGGTCGGCCAGCGTGCCGTCGCGCGCGAAGGCGGCGTCGAACACCGCGTCCTCGTCGGCGCCCGAGGCGATCAGGCGACGCACCTTCTCGTCCACCGTCAGCGTTTCATAAAGGCCGATGCGCCCGACATAGCCGGTCGAGCCGCAGTCGGCGCAGCCGTGCGGCCGCCAGACGCGCGCGCCTTCCTCAGCCCCGATCAGCCGCGCCGTCGCCCTGTCCGCCGTCTCCTCGATCCGGCAATGCGGGCACAGGCGGCGCACCAGCCGCTGGGCCACCACCAGCCGCAGGGTCGAGGCCAGCAGGAAGGGCTCGACCCCCATGTCGCGCAGGCGCGTTACCGCCCCGGCCGCGTCATTGGTGTGAACCGTCGACAGCACCAGATGGCCGGTCAGCGACGCCTGAACGGCGATGGCCGCCGTCTCCGTGTCGCGGATTTCGCCGACCATGACCACGTCGGGATCCTGACGCAGGATGGCGCGCAGACCGGCAGCGAAGGTCATGCCGACCTTGGGGTTCACCTGGGTCTGGCCGACACCCTCGATGGCGTATTCGACCGGATCCTCGACCGTCAGGATGTTGCGCGAGCCGTCGTTCAGCAGCGACAGCCCGGCGTAGAGGCTAGTCGTCTTGCCCGAGCCGGTCGGCCCGGTGACGAGGATGATGCCGTTCGGCTCGGCCAGGGCATGGCGGAAGGCCTCCAGCGCCGCCGGGTCCATGCCCAGCCGGTCCAGCGTCAGCCCGGCCTGATCCTTGTCCAGAATCCGCAGCACCACCCGCTCGCCCGTCCGCGACGGCAGGGTCGAGACGCGCACGTCCAGCGACTTGCCGCCCAGCGTCAGGGGGATGCGCCCGTCCTGGGGCTTGCGCTTCTCGGCGATGTCGAGCCGCGCCATGACCTTGATGCGCGACACTAGCAGCGGCGCGACGCGCGGGTTCAGGCTCAGCGCCTCGCGCAGCATCCCGTCCACCCGCATCCGCACCAGCAGGCGCGTCTCATAGCTTTCCAGATGCACGTCCGAGGCGCCGATGCGGGCGGCCTCGGCGATCACTCCGTTGATCAGGCGGATGACCGGCGCGTCGTCCGTGGCGTCCAGCAGGTCGGCCGCCGCCGGAATGTCGTCCACCAGACTGTCCAACCCGACCGGCAGGGACAGGTCGTCGCCGTCGGCGGCCGTCAGTTGCTCGCCCGCATAGACTTCCGACAGCTTGCGATCGAAGGCGACGGCGCTGAGCGGCGTCGCCTCCAGCGGGCGGCCCAGCGCGCGACGCGCCTCGACCAGAGCCAGAGGGTCGGCGCCCTCGCGCACCCCGACCGCCATCACCTCGCCCGCCGCCAGCAGCAGGACGCCGTGGGTCTTGGCGAAGCCGTAGGGCAGACGCGGATCGACGACGGTGATCACCGGGCGGCCCCCGATGCCGGCGGCAGCGGCTGGGCCGCGACCGGCGCTGTGGGGGCGATGACCAGAGGCTCGCCGGCTGCGGGGGCCGCGGGCGGCTGGGCCTGCATATAGTCGCGCAGCAGGGCGTCGAGGCTCGGCTCGCGATCGGGGTGAACCCTCTGCTGCTCGCCGCGCATATAGCCCCAGCGGTCCGCCGCCAGCCCCTGCGCGTCGGCCGTGGTGCGCAGGATGGTCGGGCGCAGGAAGACCATCAGATTGGTCCGCCCCCGCTCGCGGCTGGTCGAGCGGAACAGGACGCCGACGCCCGGAATGTCGCCCAGACCCGGCACCTTGCTCGTCTCCAGCCGATCGTTCTGATCCAGCAGGCCGCCCGCCACGGCGATGTCGCCGTCGTCGACGACCAAGGTCGTCTCCAGCTCGCGCTTGTCCAGGATCAGGTCGTTGGCGCCGCTGGTCAGAAGGCCGTTGATGCTCGACACCTCCTGCCGCAGCGTCAGGGTGATCGAGCCCCCCGCATTGATCTGGGGACGCACGGTCAAGCGCACGCCGATGTCCTTGCGCTCGGTCGTGGTGAAGGGGTTTGAGTTGCCGTCCAGAATGGTCTGGCCGGTGGTGATCGGCACCTCCTGCCCGACCAGGAAGGTCGCCTCTTCGTTATCCAGCGTCATGATCGACGGGGTCTGCAACAGGTTCGAGCCCGCGTCCGTCTTGGCCGCGTTGATGATGAAGCCGAACAGGCCGTCGCCCCATTTTCCGCCCGCCCCGCCGACGAAGCCGTTGGCGCCCAGCAGGCTGTTCAGGGCCAGGTTCTGCAGCCGCTCACGCAAGGGATCATCCTTGTCGAGCTGACCCGCCGCCGCCCCGCCCGCGATGGGAACCAGCGGCGCCGCGCGGTCGGAATAGTTGGTCAGACCGACGCCCTGCTCGCCCGCCATCAGCCACTGGACGCCCAGATCGCGCACGGCCTTGTCGCTCAGTTCGACGACGATGGCCTCGATCAGCACCTGCTGACGGCGCACGTCCAACTGGCGGATCACCTCGGTCAGGGTGCGCTGCAGGTCCGCCGGGCCGGAGATGACCAGGGCGTTGGCGCCGGGGAAACGGGCGATGGTCGCGCGCTGGCCGGTGGCCGTCACGGTGGTCGAGCCGATCGGCCCGCTGTCGGCCTCGCCCGTCGTGGTCAGGCCGCCCTGCCCCATGCCGCTGGTCGTCTGGTTCGCCCCGGCGCGGGCGGTGCGCAGGCGCGGGGACGAGGTCGCCGCCGCATCCGCAGGCTGGCCGACGATCTGTTGCAGAACCGGTAGAAGCTGCTCGGCGTCGGCGTGTTCCAGGAAGACCACGTTGACGTCCTGACTGGCCCGCGCTCGGCCGTCCAGATCGGCGATCAGGCCGCGCACCCGCGCCAGCGCCTGACCGTCCCCGCGCAGGACCAGCGCATTGGAGCTTTCGACCGGGGTGATCGTCACCAGACCCGGCCCGCCGGGGCCGCCCGTCACCTGTTGCAGCACGCCGGCGATCTCGCGCGCCGAGGCGTTCTCCAGCGCGACCACCTCATAGGCCGAACGGTCCACGTCGATGCGGCCGACCAGCGCCCGGATGCGCGACAGGTTGTCGGCGAAGTCGGCCACCACCACGCTGTTGGCGCCGGGATTGGCCAGCACCTGCCCCTGCGCCCCGACCAGCGGCCGGATCGTCTCGGCGGCCGAGGCGGCGTCGATGTGGCGAAGGGTGAAGACCTCGGTCGAAAAGCGCTCGGCGCCGACGGTGGCCGGACCCTGCGCCGCGCCCTGCGCCGGACTGATGCGATAGGCGCCCGACGACGTCGGCGTCACCACCAGGCCGTTGGCCCGCAGCGTCGACAGAAAGACCTCGAACAGCTGGGTCCGGGTCAGGGGACGCGGGCTGGACACCGTCACCGTGCCCGTCACCGCCGGATCGACGATGAAGGTGCGCCCCGTCGTGCGCGCCACATCCTGCACGAAGGCGCGGATGTCGGCGTTCTGGACGTTCAGCGTCTGGCGCGCCTCCTGCGCCATCACCGGCGCAGCGGCCAGCGGCTGCACCGCCAGAACAGCGGCCAGAACGCCGGTCAACAGAGAGCGGTTACGGGCCTTCATGGGCGCGTCCTTACGGTGGTGGAGCGGACCTGACCGTCGCGCTCGAACTGGATCTGAGCGGAAGGAGCGTCGGCCAGTTGACCGCGCAGGGCGGCGAGCGCTTGCGGACTGTTCAGGGCCGCGCCGTTGACCGACAGGATGACGTCGCCCGAGCGCAGGCCGGCGTTTCGCAGCTCGCCCCCGTCGCCCGAGGCGGAAACAGTCAGGCCGTTGATTCCCAACCCCTGAACGCGCGGCCGCAGCCCCGCCTGGGCGATCAGACGTTGAGGATCGACCACCACGCCTTCGGCCGAAACGGGTTCGGGCGCAGTCACGGCGGGTTGCGCCGCCGCGACAGGCGCAACGGGTGCGGCGCCCGAGGCCATGTC
Source organism: Brevundimonas sp. SS2672 (assembly GCF_059579685.1). Classification (NCBI taxonomy): domain Bacteria; kingdom Pseudomonadati; phylum Pseudomonadota; class Alphaproteobacteria; order Caulobacterales; family Caulobacteraceae; genus Brevundimonas; species Brevundimonas sp. SS2672. The sequence goes on from NZ_CM184201.1 coordinate 1,975,089, forward strand.
GGGAAAATCGAGGCGGAACGGCGCGCCGCCGCGCGACAGCATGACGTGATCGGGGGCGACAGCGTTCAGGGTCAGCCCCGGCTCCACCTCCTCGCCCGCCCCGGTCGACACTTGGCGTCCATCCGATAGGCCGATGATGGCCGAGCCGCCGCCCGCGCCGTCCGCGCGCACGCCGAACAGGGTCAGGCCCCCGCCGTCCGACGGCGCCGCCTCGGCCCCGCCCCCGCCGTTGCGGAAGAAGGCGTCGAAGCGCGACAGCACGCCCAGGTCGATCTCAGATAGAGGCCGCGCCTCCACGGCCTGCGGCGCCGGCGCCGCGAACAACCAGACCAGCCGCCCGGCCTGCACGAGAAGAAGCAGGATCAAGGCCGCCTCGACCACGCGCCGCAGCGACGGACGGCGAAGGGACAGGCCGCCCTTGCCCAACGAAACGGCGCTCAGTTTGCGAAGGCCAGCGAGCAAGGAAGACATCCCCCACGGCCTCTCGCGGCCGCAACGCCTCCCTAGGCGGATGCTCCGTACCCGGCTCGCTCCGAACCATGACAGCGTCGAGAAGTTGTCACGACAGATGCAGCGGGTTCGGACGGAATAACGCGAAACATTCACCCTTCCCAACAGGAAAGGGGACGCAAAAAAGCCGGGAGACCGCTGGGGCCTCCCGGCTCGATTGTCCGACCTTGCCGCCGCTTAGAAACGCGCCGTCAGGCTGACCGAGGCGCTCTGGCCCAGGTCGTACTGGTTGATGCGGATCTTGTTGCCCTTCTCCTGGTACTCCTCGAAGTCCGTCCCCAGCAGGTTGCGCAGCTCCAGGGCGAAGCCCAGGTCGCGGCCCTTCACGGTGAAGTCCTTGCGATAGACGAAGTCGAGAACGGCGCCCGGCTCCTGCAGGTAATCCGGCTCGCGCGCCGTGCCCACGCCCGCGCCGCGCGCGGTGATCCGCTCCGAGACGTAGTTCAGGATGAAGGTCGCCTGCGACCGCGCCGTGTCGTCTTCCCAACCCAGTTGCAGGTTGGCGACGTGCTCCGACTGGCCTTGCAGACGGCTGCCGTCCTGGATGAAGAACGACGCCTGTTCGGGACGCCCGCCGCCGCCCAGGGTGATGACGGTGTCGCCCTCGCCGACCGAGACGTCAGAGTCCGACCAGGTGTAGTTGGCCTGCACCAGCCAGCGCTTGTTGGAGATGAAGGCCGCCTGATCGGCGAACTCGAAATACTTCTTCACCTCGGCCTCGACGCCCATGACGGTCGCTTCCGGCGCGTTGAGGAAGGTCTGCTGGCGCTGGTTGCCGACATCGACGATCACCGCTTCGACCGGCTTGTCCAGCTTCTTGTAGAAGACGCCCGCGGTTACGAACTGCTGGCGGCCGAAATACCATTCCCAGCGCGCGTCCAGGTTCAGGATCTCGGTGTCCGTCAGATAGGGGTTGCCGATGAAGACGCGGTCGCTTTCCGGGTCGGTATAGGCCTGGGGCGCCAGTTCGCGGAACTGCGGACGACCGATGGTCTTGGACGCGCCGAAGCGCAGTTGCTGATCCTCGGTGAAGTTCCACGTCGCGGTGAACGACGGTAGCCAGTACTGCTCCTCGATCTCCGTCGCCTCATAGGACGAGGCGCCGCCGAACAGGTCGCGCGGGGTCACGCTCTGCTGGCCGTCCTCGAAGCGGACGCCGAAGGTGGTCCGGATGGTCGGCACGAACTCGGCGTCGACCATGGCGTAGATCGCGTTGACCTTCATGTCGGCGTCATAGGCGTTGGCGCCGTTCGAGCCGGCGATCTCGCGCAACTGCAGGGTCCACGGATTGATGTTGTAGTCCGAGAACAGGTAGTCGATCCGCGCGCGGCGCTGACTGTCGGTCAGGCCGTTGACGGCCTCGAACTGAAGGTCGTGACGCTCGGCCGAGCGGGTGTTGTCCAAGGTCGAGGCGCCGACGCTGATGGTCGCCTCGCGGCCCGCCGCCATCGGCAGCTTGTAGGCCAGGTCCACGCCGCCGGACCAGATTTCGTCGTCCAGTTCGCTGAACGAGATCTGGTTGCCCTGGACGTTGTGGATGAAGCGGTCCTGGGCGTCGACGCCGTACTGGAAGCGCGATTCATAGGGAGCGTCGCGCGAGGTCTTGGCGTAGGCCGCGCGCCAGTCCAGCTTCCACTCGCCGTCGGCGCCGAAGTAGTGCTCGCCCGCCAGTTGGCTGGTGAACAGCTGACGCACGAACCATTCGGTGTAGTCGTTGCGGACCACGCTGCCGCCGGCGTCGAAGTCCGGCCCGGCCGAGGTGCGGGCGCGCTTGGTCGTGGTGCGGACGTAGAGGTTGGTCCACTTCACCTCATGATCGTCGGTCGTCAGCGACAGGCCGCCCAGGAAGTTCAGGCGCACGTCGTTCTGGTTGGACTCGACGTCGAAGGTCGAAACCGGCACCAGGTCGTCGCCCTGGAACTGGCCCTCTTCCTGGATCGCCTGGCGCGTGCGCCAGGAGTTGTCGTAACCGGCGACGGCGATGACGCCCAAGTCGCCGATCTCGGTCGGGGTACGGAAACCGCCCGCCAGTTCCAGGCTGCCGTCGACCGGCGTCTGCTGGCGCTGCATCAGGCGCAGCGGCGCATTGACCAGCGACCGCCCCATGGCCTGCACTTCAGACGCCGAGAAGTTGGCCAGGTTGATCTGCTTGCCGAGACGGAAGGCCTGGGCGATCTGGCCCGGAACCTTGCGCGTCTCGTCGTCGAAGCCGGTCCAGTCGGTGTCCGAGCCGTAATAGACCAGGTTGTCGCGGCCCGTCGTCTCGGTGTTGCCGCCGACGCCCGCTTTGAAGGTCAGGAAGGGCTCGGCCGGGGCGTCCACCGTGCGCAGGTCGATGACCCCGCCGCCGAACTCGCCCGGATAGTTGGGAGAATAGGACTTCTGAACCGTCACGCCCGCCAGGATGCTGGAGGGGAACAGGTCCAGCGGCACCACGCGTTGCAATGGCTCGGGGCTGGGCAGCGGCGAGCCGTTCAACAGGGCCGAGGAATAGCGCTCGCCCAGGCCGCGCACATAGACGAAGCGGCCCTCGACGATCGACAGGCCCGTCACGCGCATCAGGGCGGCGGCGGCGGTGGAATCGCCGGTGCGCTGCAGGTCTTCCGAGGTCAGGAAAGCGGCCACCTCGGCGCTCTGACGGCTCGGTTCGGGGATGTTGCGGCCCAGGACGACGATATCGCCCAACTGGGTGGCTGGGGTCTGCGACACCTGATCCGGGCTTTCCGGATCGGCGGGCAGTTCGTTGCTCAGGGCCACGGCGGCGACGGGAGCGGACGCCTGGGCGAGCGCGAGGCTGGGCGCGCCGAAAGCGGCGACGAGAGCGCTGCTGGCCAGCAGCACCCCGTTACGGGTCAGGGTCTTGTTCTTCATGTTCGGCTGCCTTGCGTAGGTCGAGAGAGGCTGGACGCTCAAAGGGTCGGCGGCGGCCCTTTCGGACCGCCGCCTCGCCAGAGAGTTCATCAGCACTTCGCGTTGGCGGTCAGGCCGCAGGTCCAGCCCTGCCACCAGGTGTCCGAAGCGTTCTTCACGGCGCCGATGTAGTCGGTGTCGACGAAGGCGGCGTGGACGCTGGAAGCCTTGACCGGGGTCACGGCGGTTTCATTGGCGCCGTTGATGAAGGTCAGGACCTGGTTGGTGATCGTCACGCCCGAAGTCGGGGCGGTCAGGGTCGAGGTCCCCTTGGCCGTGTTGTTCGTCCCGGCCGTGAAGATCGGCTCCGAACGGGCGGCGCCGCTGGCGCGGTAGGAGATGCCGCAGGACATGAAGACCGAGTTGAACACCGGGTTCACGCTGGCCGTGTCGGCGTCGGCGATGTCCAGGCAGCCGGCCAGAGAACCGGAAACACTGGTGAAGACCGAGTTGATCACGGTCGGCTTCGTGCCCGTGTCGAAGTGGGCGACGGTATGGGCGTCGGTCGGCGAGTTGCGGCCCACCAGGGTCCAGTTGGCGATCTTGGGCTGGGAGTTGTAGCGCTGGGCCAGCGGCGTCGAGGCCGGGGCGGCCGAGAACTCGAAACCGGCCGAGCGGCTGGTCGCGTTCGGGGCGCGCTGGGTCGCGATGCCGAACTGGGCGCCGCCGCGCCAGCCGGTGTCGGTGTCGAAGGCGTCATCGTCGGCGCCGTTGATGACGATGTGCTTCAGATTGACGTTGCCGCCGAAGATTTCGATGCCGTCGTCCGACGAGTTGTAGGACTGGACGTATTCGATGGTGGTGCCGGCGCCGACGCCGGCCAGGGTCAGGGCCTGCAGTTCGTTCCCCGTCGAGATCTCAAAGCCCGAGTAGCGGATCTGGACGTAACGCAGACGGCCCGAGTTGTCGTTGGCGTTGCCGCCGCCGTAGAAGGCGTTGGTGCCCTCGACCTGGCCGGTGCAGGTGACCGGCGCGGTCAGCTGACAGTTGGCCTGAGGCGCGCGACCGGCCAGGACGATCCCGCCCCACTGACCGTGCGAATTCTCGTTCGTCGTGCCTTCGACGTTCTGGCGGCTGGTGAAGATGATCGGTTGCGAGGCCGTGCCCTCGGCGTAGATCTGCGAGCCGCGGTTCACCAGCAGGTAGTCGCCGCCGCCCGAGGCGAAGATGGTCACCCCCGCCTCGACCGTCAGGATGCCCTGCGTGCCCGTGTTGGCCGAGGCGTCGACGCCGCCGTCCGTGCCGACGGCCGTGCGGCCAGAGATCGAATAGATGGTGCCGGCGCGCAGCGGCACCGTCAGCGAGCCGTTGATCTGTTGCGGCAGCTGGCAGTTGCGCAGCGTGCCGTTGGCCATGGTGCCGACGTTGGCGAAGCCGGTCGGGCAGTCAGCGGCGGCCTGGCCGTTGCCGCCGCCGTTGTTGCCGCCCCCGCCATTGTTGCCGCCGCCGTTGCCGAAATCGCCTTCGCCCGGCGAGGCCACCTCGGCCGAACCGCCGCAGGCCGCCAGGGCGAGCGCGCTGGCCGCCACGGCGAGCAGGGTCTTGAAGCTGCTGTTCATCGTCATTCCACCGGTCTGGTCAAAAGATGCGACAGTGGGCGGCTCATCCGCCGCGGATGACCCTGCTTCCCTCCTGCCTCGGCGGCATGGATAGCGGCTGCTGTTTCCGAAGCTTGCGCGCTTCGGTGACGGATCGGCTTAGGTTTCTTGCCGTTTTCTCGCCGTTTGAGTGACGAATTGTCCGGTAACGGAGATTGATGACCATCATCCGCCCGTCATCGGACGGCGCCTTGAAGCGCACGCCCCCTTGTGTCGCGGACGCGTCTGACGCAACAGGACGCGCCGGTCTGCTCGCCGGCCCCCGACACGCAAAGAAGACGAGATCCCGAATGGGCGGCTGGAACGTGCGCAAGCGCATCACTGTCAACGCGCAGGAACGCAGCCTGGCCCGCAGCCTCAGCTGGCCGCATCTTGTGGCCATGGGCGTGGGCGCCATCGTCGGCACCGGCATCCTGACCTTGATCGGCATCGGCGCGGACAAGGCAGGACCGGCCGTCCTGCTGTCCTTCCTGATCGCGGGCTTCGTCTGCGCCTGCGCCGCCCTGGCCTATGCCGAGATGGCCTCGACCATCCCCGCCTCGGGCAGCGCCTATACCTACAACTACGTCGTCATCGGCGAGGTCGTCGCCTGGATCATCGGCTGGAGCCTGATCCTGGAGTACAGCCTGGTGGTCAGCGCCGTGGCCGTCAGCTGGTCCGGCTATGCGGCGCCCCTGCTGCACGACTGGCTGGGCCTGCCCATGGCCCTGATGCAGGGACCGCACGCGGGTGGCGTCGCCAACGTCCCCGCCCTGTTCATCATCCTGGTCATCGCCGGAATGCTGATCATCGGCACCCGCAAGAGCGCCACGCTGAACCTGGCCCTGGTGGTCATCAAGCTGTCGGCCCTGGTGCTGTTCGTCTGGTTCGCCCTGCCCCATTTCAACGCCGCCAATCTGGAGCCGTTCAGCCCCTACGGCTTCGGCCGCACCATGGGCGAGGACGGGGTCGAGCGCGGCATCATGGCCGCCGCCGCCATCATCTTCTCGGCCTTCTACGGCTTCGACGCCATCGCCACGGCGGCCGAGGAAACCCGCAATCCCAAGCGCGATCTGGCCATCGGCATCGTCGGCTCCATGCTGGTCTGCGCGGCCATCTATACCGTCATCGCCACGGCGGCCCTGGGCGCCGCGCCCTTCACCCTGTTCGCCAACAGCCCCGAGCCGCTGGCCCTGATCCTGCGCGAAGTCGGCCAGCCGGGCGCCGCCCACTTCCTGGCCGTCACGGCGGTGCTGACCCTGCCGACCGTCATCCTGGCCTTCTTCTATGGCCAGAGCCGCATCTTCTTCGTCATGGCGCGCGACGGCCTGCTGCCGCGCAGCCTGTCGCAGCTGTCGGCCAAGGGCGCGCCGCTGCGCATCACCGCCTTCACCGTCGCCGTCGTCGGGACCATCGCCCTCTTCTTCCCGCTGGGAGAGATTGTCGCCCTGGCCAACGCCGGGACGCTGGTGGCCTTCAGCTCAGTGGCCCTGTGCATGTTGATCCTGCGCCGCCGCTCGCCTGATCTGCCGCGCGGCTTCCGTACGCCGCTGGCCTGGGTCATCGGCCCCGTCGCCATCGCCGGCTGCCTGTATCTGCTGGCCAGTCTGCCGCAGAAAACGCAAGCGTGGTTCCTGATCTGGAACGTGATCGGCGTCGGCGCCTATCTGCTCTATGGCCGTCGCTTCAGCGTCGCCCGCCGCGAGGCCAGGGAAGCCGAACAGGCCGCCGCCGACTGATCCATGCGGGGGCGCTGCGACCGGCGCCCCCGCTAATCCGCAACCGGCCCAAGCGGCGCCCGGCGCCGCCTGCTATCCAGACGCCTCGCCCCGATGGCCGGATGGCGGAGCGGTTACGCGGCGGAGTGCATATCCGTCCAGCCTGGTTCGATTCCAGGTCCGGCCTCCATCGGCGCGCCCTGCCGTTCAGGAGCCGTTCCATGCACCGTCTCGCCCCCTCGATCGACGCCGTGGAGTGGTTGAACACGCCCGAGCCGGTGCGTCTGGAAGACCTGCGCGGCAAGGTCGTCTGCATCGCCTTTCTGCAACGCCTCTGCCCCGGCTGCTCTCACTACGCCCTGCCCCAGGCCCGGCGCGTGGCCGAGACCTTCACCTCCGGCGAGGTCGCCGTCCTGGGCGTCCACAGCGTGTTCGAACATCACGACCAGCAGTCGGACCGCGCGGGCCTGACCAAATGGCTGGCCGATCACGGCTGCCGTTTCCCGGTCGCCGTCGACGCGCCCTCAGCCGACACCACCGCGCCGCGCACCATGACCGCCTTCAATCTTCAGGGCACGCCCAGTCTGGTGCTGGTCGACCGGCTGGGCCGGATGCGGATGCGCCGCTTCGGCCCCGTCTCGGACATGATGCTGGGCGCCGAGATCATGGCCCTGCTGCTGGAGCCTGCAACCGCCGCGTGAAAAGCCGCACCGCCTGCTTGCCCCAGCGTCAAATGCTCATTTTATTGAGCATCCAGAACGCAAAATCAGTGACTTAGGCCAAAACCATAAAGGGCTTGGCGCCTGATCCGTTATCGTGCCCACTATCCTGGACGGCGAACCAGAGGGGATCGCCTTCACAGTGAGCAGACGATATGGCCGCCCCCTTCTCCACGGATAAGGTCTTCATCGGCGGCGTCTGGCGCCCCGCAGAGGGCGACGTGACTCTGCCGATCGAGAACCCGTCGACGGGCGAGGTCATGGGCGCTCTGGCCGCCGGGACCGCCGCCGACGTGGACGCCGCCGTCCAGGCCGCCCGGGCCGCCTTCGACGGAGACTGGGGCCGGACCACGGCCGTCGAGCGCGGCCGCATCCTGGCCCGCATGGGACGCGAGGTCGAAGCTCGCATCGACCTGCTGGCCGAACTGGAAGCCCTCGACGTCGGCAAGCCGCTGAAGCAGGCCCGCAACGACGTGATCGCCCTGGCCCGCTACCTCGAATTCTACGCGGGCGCGGCGGACAAGCTGCACGGCGAGACCATTCCCTTCCAGGACGGCTACACCGTCTACACCCTGCGCGAGCCGCACGGGGTGACGGGCCACATCATCCCCTGGAACTATCCGATGCAGATCATCGGCCGCTCGGTCGTGGCCGCCCTGTGCGTCGGCAACGCCGTGGTGCTGAAGCCCGCCGAGCAGGCGTCGCTGACCGCGCTGGCCTTCGCCCATATCGCCGCCGACTGCGGCCTGCCCGACGGCGCGCTCAACGTCGTGACCGGCACGGGCGCCGAGGCGGGCGCGGCGCTGGCGGCCCATCCGGGGATCAACCACATGTCCTTCACCGGCTCGACCGGGGTGGGCGTCGCCATCCAGCAGGCGGCGGCGGTCAACGCCGTGCCGGTGACGCTGGAACTGGGCGGCAAGTCGCCCCAGATGGTCTTCGACGACGCCGATCTGGACAAGGCCCTGCCCTTCCTGGTCAACGCGGGCGTCCAGAACGCGGGCCAGACCTGCTCGGCCGGATCGCGCGTGCTGGTCCAGCGCGGCGTCTATGACGAGGTCGTGCGCCGCATGGCCGAGCACTTCGCCGCCCTGACCGTCGGCCCCGCCATGGACGATCGCGATGTCGGCCCGCTGGTGTCGAAGAAGCAGCAGGTCATGGTCGAAGGCTTCATCGACAAGGGCCGCGCCGACGGCCTGATCGTGGCGCAGGCGACGCTGGGCGACCTGCCGTCGGGCGGCGCCTATGTGGCCCCGACCCTGTTCGCAAACGTCGCGCCCGATCACCCGCTGGCGCAGCAGGAAATCTTCGGCCCCGCCGTCGTCGTCATCCCGTTCGAGACGGAAGACGAGGCCGTCGCCATCGCCAACGGCACCGATTACGGCCTCGTCGCGGGCGTCTGGACCGCCGACGGCGGGCGGCAGATGCGGCTGGCCAAGCGGCTGCGGGCCGGACAGGTCTTCATCAACAACTACGGCGCGGCGGGCGGGGTCGAGCTGCCCTTCGGCGGCGTCGGGAAATCGGGCCACGGTCGCGAGAAAGGGTTCGAGGCGCTCTATGCCTTCACCACCCTGAAGACCGTCGCGGCCCATCACGGATAGCGCAAGGGAGCAGCGTCTTGGGGGAGAACAGATCGAAGCGACTGGAGGGCAAGCGAGCGATCGTCACGGGCGGAGCCTCCGGCTTCGGCGCCGGAATCGCGCGCCGCTTCGCCGAGGAAGGCGCCCGCGTCATCGTCGCCGACCTGAACGGCGACGCCGCTCGCACGCTGGCCGCCCAACTGGGCGACGCCGATCTGGGCGTGAAGGTCGACGTGTCCAGCGCCGCCGACGTGGCCATTCTGGCCGAGACCGCCAACCGCCTGCTGGGCGGGGTCGACATCGTGGTCAACAACGCCGGCGTCGGCCATACGCCCCAACCTCTGGACGAACTGTCGGACGAGGCCTTCGACCGCATCACCAACGTCAACATGCGCGCCATCTATCTGATGTCGAAGACGTTTGTGCCGGGCATGAAGGCGCAAGGCTCGGGCGCCGTCCTCAATATCGCCTCGACCGGCGGGGTCAGCCCCCGGCCCAACCTGACCTGGTATAACGCCTCCAAGGGCTGGGTCATCACGGCGACGCGGGCCATGGCGGTCGAACTGGCCCCCTTCCAGATCCGCGTCAACGCCCTGAATCCGGTCGCGGGCGACACCCCCCTGCTAAAGACCTTCATGGGCGCGGACACGCCCGATGTGCGGGCCAAGTTCCTGGCCTCCATCCCCATCGGCCGCTTCTCGACGCCCGAGGACATGGGCGCCGCCGCCGCCTTCCTCTGTTCTGACGACGCCTCGATGATCACGGGCGTGGCGCTGGAGGTCGACGGTGGCCGCTGCATCTGACCGCGTGTTCAAGCTGCTGGTCCTGCCCGGCGACGGCATCGGGCCTGAGATCATTCGCGAGACCCTGCGCGTCGTCGACTGGGCCCGGAACGCCGGGCTGCGAGTTGAGCTGAGCGAGGGTCTGGCGGGCGGCGCCAGCATCGACGCCGTCGGCGCCCCCATCGCCGAGGACGTGGTGCAGCAAGCGCTGGCGTCGGACGCCGTCCTGTTCGGCGCCGTCGGCGGGCCGAGGTGGGACCACCTGCCCCGCGCCCAGCGGCCCGAGATAGGCATATTGCGGCTGCGCCAGGCGCTGGACCTCTATGCCAACCTGCGGCCCGCTGTCTGTTTCGACGAACTGCTGGACGCCTCGGCGCTCAAGCCCGAGCTGATCCGGGGCCTCGACATCCTGATCGTGCGCGAGGCGACGGCGGGCGTCTATTTCAGCCTGCCCCGCGCCAATGAGGTCGGCCCCGACGGCCAGCGCCGCGCCTATGACACCCAGGCCTATACGGAGGCCGAAATCGCCCGCGTGTGCCGCACAGCCTTCGAGCTGGCTCGCACCCGCCAGCGCCGCGTCTGCTCGGTGGACAAGGCCAACGTCATGGAAACCGGCGCCCTGTGGCGGGCCGTCGCGAGCGAGGTCGCCTCCGACTATCCCGACGTGGAGTTGAGCCACATGTACGCCGACAACTGCGCCATGCAGTTGGTGCGACGCCCGGCCCAGTTCGACGTCATCGTCACCGACAACCTGTTCGGCGACATCCTATCCGACGCGGCGGCGGCCCTGACCGGGTCTCTGGGCCTGCTGCCCTCGGCCTCCCTATCCGGCCTTGGACAAGGCGGGCGTAGCCGGGGCCTGTATGAGCCGATCCACGGCTCGGCGCCCGACATCGCGGGACAGGGCGTCGCCAATCCCATCGCGACCATCTTGTCCTTCGCCCTGTGCCTGCGCTGGTCGTTCGACCGCGCCGATCTGGCCGACCGGCTTGAGCGCGCCGTTCGGCACGTCGTGTCCAGCGGCGTCCGCACCCCGGATATCGCCCACCCCGGCGTCGCCGCCGTTTCCACCATTGAGATGACCGACGCGGTTCTGGCCGCCTTGGCCGCCGAGTGAGGTTCCACCGATGAGCGCCCCGACCCTGCAGACCGTCATGGACCTGATCGACGGCCGCACCGACGAACTGGTCGCCCTGACGCAGGACCTGATCCGCTTCCCGACCATCAACCCGCCGGGCGAGGCCTATCGCCCCTGCGCCGAATACATCGGCGAGCGGCTGAAGAAGCGCGGCTTCACCGTCGAATATGTGCGCGGCGAAGGCTCGCCGGGCGACAGCGACAAATATCCGCGGACCAATGTCATCGCCCGCTGGACCGGCTCCGAACCCGGTCCTTGCGTCCACTTCAACAGCCATATCGACGTGGTCGAGGTCGGGTCTGGCTGGACCGTCGATCCCTTCGGCGGCGAGGTGAAGAACGGCCGCGTCTATGGCCGGGGCGCCTGCGACATGAAGGGCGGGCTGGCCGCCTCCATCATCGCCGTCGAGGCCCTGATCGATTCCGGCCTGCCCTTGCCCGGCGCGCTGGAAATCTCCGGCACGGTGGACGAGGAGTCCGGCGGCTACGGCGGCGTCGCCTACCTGGCCGAGCGCGGCTGGTTCTCCGAGCCGCGAGTCAATCACGTCATCATCCCCGAGCCGCTGAACGTGGATCGGGTCTGCATCGGCCACCGCGGCGTCTGGTGGGCCGAGATCGAGACCAAGGGCCGCATCGCCCACGGCTCCATGCCCTTCCTGGGCGACTCGGCCATCCGCCACATGGGCGCGGTGATGGAAGAGTTCGAGAGCAAGCTCTACCCCGCCATGGCCGCCCGCCATTCCGACATGCCGGTGGTGCCCGAGGGCGCCCGCCAGTCGACCATGAACATCAACTCGATCCATGGCGGACAGGCCGAGGGCTTTGACGGCCTGCCCGCACCCTGCGTCGCCGATTCCAGCCGCATGGTCATCGACCGTCGCTTCCTGATCGAAGAGACGCTGGAGGAGGTGAAGGGCGAGGTGAAGGCCATCCTCGACGGACTGGCGGCCCAGCGCCACGGCTTCCGCTATGAGATGCGCGACCTGTTCCAGGTGGCGCCCAGCATGGCCGACCGCGACGGTCCCGTCGCCAGCACGACGGCCGCCGCCATCGAAACCGTGCTGGGCAAGAAGGCCCAGTTCGTCTGCTCGCCCGGCACCTATGACCAGAAGCACATCGACCGCATCGGCAAGCTGAAGGACTGCATCGCCTATGGTCCCGGCGTGCTGGATCTGGCGCACCAGCCGGACGAATGGGTCGGCATCGACGACATGAGCAACTCGGCCAAGGTCATGGCAAGGGCGGCCTATGATCTGCTGACCCGCAAGCGGAGCTGACGAAATGGCGCGCGGCGATATGGAAGAAGAGAACATCATCGGCCCGCGCCTGCGCGCCCTTCGGGACCGCCTCGGCCTGTCGCAGCGAGCCCTGGCCCGCAAGGCGGGCGTGCCGTCCAGCACCGTCAGCCTGGTCGAGAGCGGCCGCACCAGCCCATCCGTCGGTTCACTGAAACGACTGTTGGACGCGGCGGGCATATCGCTGGGCGACTTCTTCAGCTCGGAGTTCGAGACCCCGACCAAATACTTCTATCGCCACGACGAACTGACCGACATCTCGCGCGGGGACGTCTCCTACCGTCAGCTGGGCTCCAGCCAGGATTCCAGCCTGCAGATCCTGTACGAAACCTATCAGCCCGGCTCAGACAGCGGCCGGGTCATGCTGTCCCACGAGGGCGAAGAGGGCGGCATGATCATCTCGGGCCGTCTGGAAGTCACCGTCGACGGCCAGTCGCGGGTGCTGAAGGCGGGCGAAGGCTATCTGTTCCCCAGCGTCCTGCCGCACCGCTTCCGCAACATCGGCGACGCCCCCTGCGTGGTCATCAGCGCCTGCACGCCGCCCACCTTCTGACGGCGCCGTTGCGAATGATCAGTATTCCGATCATTGGAATATTTTCTCCATATCAGACAGGGATATAGGCCAACAAAGAAACAGCCTTGCCCAAATTCGCCATCAGGCGACTACTGATCCCTGAGGGAAGAGGGTTTTCCGCAGCCGGTCATTGCAACTGCATGTTGATGCTGCGTTGCACAAAACATCGGCAGCGGAGATAGTTCAGCGATCGGGTTGTGCCGGTCGCGACGGCTGAACGCGGCTTTAAAGACTGCGGCGGCCTCATGGGGAGGAAGACGATGAATCGTCTGATGGTCAGCGTTTCCGCCGGGGCCTTGTTCGCCCTGTCCGCCACCTCCGTCGCCGCGCAGCGCGCGCCCGACGAACCGACCGCCACCACGGTCGATGAGGTCATCGTCACCGCCCAGCGCCGCGAACAGGCGGCCCAGGATGTCGGCATCGCCCTCAGCGTCCTCAGCGGCGAAAGCCTGACGCAGCAAGGCGTCACCAACGTCAACCAGCTTCAGAACGCCACGCCCAATCTGGAGGTCGAACCGGCCTTCGGCGGCGGCGCGGCCCAGTTCCGTATGCGCGGCGTCGGCTTTCAGGACTACGCCTCCAACAACTCGCCCACCGTCGGCGTCTATGTGAACGAGGTCGCCTATCCGGTCCCGGTCATGACCCAGGGGCTGATCTTCGACATCGACCGGGTCGAGGTGCTGCGCGGGCCGCAGGGCACCCTGTACGGCCGCAACACCACCGGCGGCGCCATCAGCTTCGTCACCAAACGCCCGACCGAAGAACTGTCCGCCGGGCTGATGACCGAATGGGGCAGTCACAACCTGTTCCGGGGCGAGGGCTATGTCTCCGGTCCGCTGGCCGAAACCCTGCGTGGCCGTCTGGCCGTCTCGACTGAGCAAGGCGGCGCCTGGCAGCGAAACCGCGACACGGGTGAAAGTCTGGGCGACGCCGACCGCACGGGCGCCCGCGCCCTGCTGGAATGGACGCCCAATGAGACCTTCACGGCCCTGCTCGACGTCCACGGCGGCGTCGACAAGTCCGAGAACCAGGGCCTGTATCTGATCAGCGACCTGCACACCGGCGCGATCAACCGCCCCAGCTATCTGATCCCCGCCGATAAGGACCGCTCCAAGACCGGTTGGGGCCTGTCGCAGCGCTTCGCCGACGCCATCGGCCGCGATGTGAACGCCAAGCCGGGCCGGGACAACTCCTCCTGGGGCGCCTCGCTGAACGCCAATCTGGCGCTCAAGGGCATGAACCTGTCCAGCATCACCAGCTATGAGACCCTGGACCGCAGCGAATACGGCGACTGGGATTCCAGCGCCTCGGTCGAGGCCGACACCTTCTTCGGCAGCGATGTGAATGTCCTGTCGCAGGAACTGCGTCTGGCCTCGGACAACGACAGCCCCCTGACGTGGGTGGCCGGCTTCTACTACTCCAAACAGGATCTCAACGAGCGCTACTTCTCCGACTTCATCGACATCTACGGCACCTACGCCCAAGTCACCTATGACCAGAAGGTCGAGTCCTGGAGCCTGTTCGGTCAGGCCGAATACGCCTTCTCCGAGCAATGGAAGGCCATCCTGGGCCTGCGCTACGAGGAAGAAACCCGCGAGCTTCAAGGCTTCGGCTCGGCCTTCGGCGGCGCCACCGCCCTGCCCCCGACCAGCGTCGACACCAAGATGACCCCGCTGACCGGCAAGGCGGCGCTGGAGTTCAAACCCGCTGACAATGTCCTGCTCTACGGTTCGGCCAGCCGGGGCGCCAAGTCGGGCGGCTTCACCACCTACAACACTGGCGACAGCAGCGGCATCGAACCCTTCGATCCGGAAATTCTGTGGGCCTATGAGCTCGGCTTCAAGGCCGACCCGTCGCGTGCGGTCCAGATCAACGGCGCGGCCTATTACTACGACTACAACGGCCAGCAGGTGCTGTCGGCCGTCTGCGGCGCCAACGGCCCGGTCGGCCGCTTCACCAACGCCGATTCCAAGATTTACGGCGCGGAGCTCGAGGGCGTTTTCCGCCCCACAGCCGGTCTGCGGATCAGCCAGAACCTCAGCTACAAGAAGGGCGAATACACCGACTTCGTCGACCTGAACATCGGCGCCTGCCAGCAGACGCCGCCCGTCACCGCCTATATCGACAAGTCGGGCCAGAACATCCCCTTCCCCGCGTGGTCCTACGGCGGATCGGTCAGCTACGACTGGACGGTCAGCGGCTTCGCCGTCACGGCCGAGGCCAACTACAGCTATCGCGACGAATACCCGTCCTGGCTGGGCGCCAAATACGATGTCGAGGCCTATTGGCTGGCCAACGCCAGCATCACCGTGGGGCCTGAAGACGCCGACTGGTCCATCGCCTTCTGGGCTCGCAACCTGTTCGATCAGGATTACGATCTGACGCGCAACTTCTTCACCAGCGCAGACATCGCCCAGCCGGGCCGTCCCCGCACGATCGGCGCGCGGCTGACGCTTCGCTACTGAGCGTTCGGCCCGCTCAAAAAATCGAGCACGCGGGTAAATTATCTATATTTATCCGCACATTAAATCACGGAAGTAACAGTCTTCCCTTTCGTTGCGGTTCGGCCGCTACTGGCGAAAGACAGAGGATGACCGCATGACCGCTGCAAGCGCAGGCAAGGCCGCAAACGACCTTGATCCCTTCTGGATGCCGTTCACGGCGAACCGCGCCTTCAAGGCGCAGCCCCGCCTGTTCGCCTCGGCCAGGGACATGCACTACTTCACGCCGGACGGTCGGGCGGTGCTGGACGGCACCGCCGGTCTGTGGTGCGTCAACGCCGGGCACGCCCGCCAGCCGATCGTCGAGGCGATCCAGCGCCAGGCGGAGATCCTGGACTACGCACCGACCTTTCAGCTGGGGCATCCGCTGGCGTTCGAGCTGGCGTCGCGTCTGGGGATGCTGCTGCCCGGCGACCTGAACCACGTCTTCTTCGCCGGTTCGGGGTCAGAGGCCGTGGACACCGCCCTGAAGATCGCCCTCGCCTGTCAGAGCGCCAGGGGTTTCGAGAACCGCACCCGTCTGATCGGCCGCCAGAAGGGCTATCACGGAGTCGGCTTCGGCGGCATTTCCGTCGGCGGACTGGAGAACAACCGGCGCGGCTTCCCCACCCTGCCCGGCGTCGACCATCTGTCGCACACGCTCAACCTGGACGAGGCCGCCTTCACGCGCGGCCAGCCGGTCTGGGGCCTGCATCTGGCCGATGAGCTGGAGGCCCTGATCGAGACCCACGGCGCCGAGACCATCGCCGCCGTCATCGTCGAGCCCATGTCCGGCTCGGCCGGGGTGATCGTGCCGCCGATCGGCTATCTGGAGCGTCTGCGCGAGATCACGGCGCGGCACGGCATCCTGCTGATCTTCGACGAGGTCATCACCGGCTTCGGCCGTCTGGGCGCCTTGACGGCGGCCGAGGCCCTGGGCGTCACGCCCGACCTGATGACCTGCGCCAAGGGGCTGACCAACGGCGCCGTGCCGATGGGCGCCGTCGGCGTCAGCAGCGCCGTCTATCAGGCGGTGGTCGAGGGCGCAGCGGGGCCGGGCATCGAGTTCTTCCACGGCTACACCTATTCCGGCCACCCACTGGCGGCGGCGGCGGGGCTGGCCACGCTGGACGTCTATGAGAGCGAAGGCCTGTTCCAGCGCGCGGCCGAACTGACGCCTTACTGGCAGGACGCAGTGCACAGTCTGAAGGACCTGCCCCACGTCATCGACATCCGCGACCTGGGCTTGGTCGCGGGCATCGAGTTGGAGTCGCGCCCCGGCGCGCCCGGCGCCCGCGCGACTGAGGTGTTCCACCAGGCGTTTGACGACGGAATTTTAGTACGGGTGACGGCAGATGTCATCGCGCTGTCGCCTCCATTGATTATCAGTCACGCTCAGATCGACGAGTTGATCGATCGACTTTCCAACATCATAGAAAACACACCTTAGAATACCAATGGTATTGAGGGGGATGAGATGAAGAAGTATATCTTGGCGTCTTCTGTCAGCTTACTGACTATAGCCGCCTTCTCTAACGCTGACGCTCAAAGCGAGACTCGATCGGGGGATCAGGCTACGCGCGTCGACGAGATCATCGTCACCGCGCAGCGGCGTGAGCAGGCCAGCCAGGACGTGGGCGTCTCCCTCAGCGTCATCGGCGGCGAGCAACTGGATGAAAAAGGCATCTCGGTCGTCAATGACTTGGAAAACGCTGTGCCCAACATGGAGGTCGACAGCCAGTTCGGCGGCGGCCAGCCCCAGTTCCGCATCCGCGGCATCGGCGCGCGCGAATATTCATCCAACAACGCGTCGACCGTCGGCATCTATGTCGATGAAGTGGCCCACCCCTACACCGTGACCACGCAGGGCGCTCTGTTCGACATCGCCCGCATGGAGGTCCTGCGCGGACCGCAGGGCACGCTGTACGGCCGCAACACCACCGGCGGCGCGGTCAACATCATCACCAACGCCCCCACGGCCGACTTCCAGGCCGGCTTCAACGCCGAATACGGCACCTTCGACCGCTTCAAGGTCGAGGGCTATGTCTCGGGCCAGATCGCGCCGAACCTGCTGGGCCGCCTGGCCGCCGTCACCGAACAGGGCGGCGCCTGGCAGTATCACCGCGACACTGGCGAAAAGCTGGGCGACCTCGACAAATCCGCCATCCGCGGCCGCTTGACCTGGGACGCCAGCGAGACCGTCACCGTCGATCTGGCCGCCACCTATTCAATCGACAAGTCGGACGGTCGCGGCTTCCGCCTGCTTGGCCCCTACACCGTCGCCGACGGCAGCGTGACCTATCCCAAGGACACCGCCTGGCGCATCACCGGCTGGGGGATTTCACCGCAACTGGCCGCCAAGGCCGGCGTCTCGACCAACGCCAAGCCGTTCCGCGACAACGACGGCTTTGACATCAACGCCCGCATCCGCGCCGATCTCGGCTGGGCCGACCTGACGTCGATCACCGCCTATCAGACCTTCTCGCGCAGCGAATTCAACGACTGGGACAGCACCCGCTTCCACGAGTCGAACGTCCTCTTTTACAATGACATCGACGTCTTTGCTCAAGAGCTGCGCCTGAGTTCGAACGGCGACGGCCCGTTCAACTGGATGGTCGGGGCCCACTATGCCGACGAAAGCATCGACGGCGGCTTCTACACCGAGTTCCGGGGCAACCCGAACCTGATCGACACCGCCTACGATCAAAGCGTCTCGGCCTTCGGCATCTTCACCCACAACTCCTATCAGGTGAACGAGCGGCTGAACCTGATCGCTGGCCTGCGCTGGGAAACGGAAGAGCGGACGCTCAAGAGCGGCGGCACCTATGTCGCGCCCAATCCGCCGCCGCCCGCCATCACCTACGACACCGACCTCAACGAAGTCTCGGGTCGACTGGGGCTGGAGTATAAGGTCACCGATGACGCCCTGTTCTACGCCAGCGTGGCGCGCGGCGTGAAATCCGGCGGCTTCACCACTTACAACGCCACCTCTGCGACCCCGTTCAAGCCGGAAATCGTCATCGCCTATGAGGCGGGCCTGAAGTCCGACCTGTTCGATCGCCGCCTGCGATTGAACGGCGCCCTGTTCTACTATGACTACAAGAACCAGCAGGTTCAGGGTCTGGAATACGACCGCGACACCGGCCGGCTCGGCAAGATCACCAACGTGCCCAAGTCGCACATCATGGGCGGTGAGATCGAGCTGACCTGGGTGCCGATGGACGGCCTGACCATCAGCCAGAACATCGGTTACAAGACCGGCGAGTATGATGAATACAACGCCATCGACGGACCGGCGACCGACGCCGCCAACCCGGTCGACGGCCCCTGGGACGTCATCATCACCAACGACCGCTCCGGCGAACGCCTGGCCTTCCCCAAGATGAACTACGGCGGCGCCATCTCCTATGACTGGGAAATGGCGGGTTGGGAGCTTCGCGCCGAGACCAACTACAACTACCGCGACGAACTCTACTCGCTCAGCGCCTCGTCGATCATCGAGCCCTTCTGGCTGTGGAACTCCAACTTCAGCGTTTCACCGGCCGGTGCCAACTGGCGGGCGGGCCTGTGGGTGCGCAATATGTTCAACACCTACTACGAAGAGACCCGCAACGGCTTCAACAGCTCGTCGCGGCCGACCACCTCGCCCAGCCAGGGCCGCACCTACGGCGTGCGCCTGTCGATGGACTTCTAAGGCTTCCTCCCAAGCAGGGCGGGTCGGCTTCGGCTGGCCCGCCCTGCGCCTTTTGACTGATGAACTGATGTCCTTTCCGTCTTTCCGCCTTGATCGCCGCGCCTTGTTGACGGGTCTGGTCGTCGCGCCCGCCGTGCTCAGTTTCGGCCGGGCGCAGGCGGGCGGCGCCTATCTGTTCCCGCTCGGCGTCGCCAGCGGCGACCCGGCTCACGACGGCTTCGTCATCTGGACCCGGCTGGCGGCTGATCCCCTGGCCGCCGATGGGCTTGGCGGCTTGTCGGGCGCCATCCCCGTCCGCTGGGAAGTCGCCGCCGACGACCAGTTCCGCCGCATCGTCGCCACCGGGAACGTGACCGCCTCGACCGACACGGCGCACAGCGTCCATGTCGAGGTAGCGGGCCTCAGCCCTCACCGCCCCTACTGGTATCGCTTTACCGCCCGGGGCCAGCAGAGTCCGACCGGCCGCGCCCTGACCACCCCCACCCCCAACGCCGCCGCCGACCGCCTGCGTCTGGCCGTCGCCTCCTGCTCGCACTGGGAGCGCGGCTATTTCAGCGCCTATGGCCATATGGCCGACGAGCAGCCCGACCTGACCCTGTTCCTGGGCGACTACATCTATGAATACAGCCTGGGGCCCGACCGCGCCGACCAGATGGTGCGCCCTTACAACCTCGAGGAAGCCACATCGCTGGCGGGCTATCGCAACCGCTACGCCCTGCACAAGACGGATGCCAACCTGCAGCGGCTGCACGCCGTCGCCCCCTGCATCGCGGTGTGGGACGACCACGAGGTTCAGGACGACTATTCCGGCGTCTGGTCCAAGGTGTCGGGGGAGTCGCCCAACGACTTCCTGCAACGTCGCGCCGCCGCCTATCAGGCCTTCTATGAGGCCATGCCGATCCGCCGCACGCGCCTGAGCGCCGCCCTGCAGATGCCGATCTATCGTCGCGTCCGTTACGGCAACCTCGCCGAGTTCTTCATGCTGGACGGCCGCCAATACCGATCGAAACAGCCGTGCAGCGATAGCGAGAACGGCGGCAAGGGCCAGATCGTCACCGACGCGACCTGCACCGACCGGCTGGACCCGTCACGCACCTTCCTCGGCTTCGAGCAGGAGCGCTGGCTCTATGACGGTCTGGCCCGCGCCGAGGCGCGCTGGAACATCCTGGGCCAGAACCTGGTCATGGCGGGCCTGCGTCTGGCCCGCAGCCCGGCCGAGGAAAACCGCTACTGGACCGACACCTGGGACGGCTTCCCCGCCGCGCGCGACCGCCTGACCGGCGCCCTGTCCGAGTTGAAGCCGTCCAACCCGGTGGTGCTCAGCGGCGACTATCACTCCTTCTGGACCAACGACGTGAAGCTGGACAGCCGCGACCCTTCGTCGACCACCGTGGCGACCGAGTTCGTCGGCACCTCCATCACCTCGACCGGCCCCAGCTATGAAGGCCTGATGGCGGTCATGCCCAATAATCCGCAGGTGAAATTTTTCGACAGCCGGCCGCGCGGCTATATGTCGATCGAGGTGCGCCCCGACCGCATGGATACGCACTATCAGGTTATCAGCGACGTGCGCGATCCCAAGGCCAGCCTGTCGACCCTGAAATCCTGGACCGTTGAATCGGGCCGCCCCGGCGCCGTCGCCGCATGATCCTTTCCGACCGGAGTTCCGCCATGACCACCCCGCGCCTCGCTTCTTCTCTCATCGCCATGGGCTTCGCCCTGGCCCTGGGCGGTTGCGCCGGCGCGGTTTCGACGCAGACGGCGGCAGTCGTCGCCCGCGACGCGCCCGTGACCTTCTGGGAGGGCTTCCGCGATCACCCGCACGGCTATCTGACGGCCGAGAACACGCCCAACGCCGCCAACTTCCTGCCGCCGCCGCCCGAAGAAGGCTCGTTGCGCGAACAGGCCGACATCGCCGCCTATCGTGAGATGCGCGCGCTGGAAGGGACCGAACGCTGGGAGATCGCCCGCGCCGACAATGAGATCGAGACGCCCGGCGCCCCGCGCGCCTTCGACTGCGCCCTCGGTTTCAAATTCCAGCCGGAACAGATGCCGACCCTGACCTTGCTAATGGGCAAGATGCTGGGCGATCTGGAGATGATCCAGACCCCCGCCAAGAAGGGTTATTTCCGCAAGCGCCCCTTCGTGGTCGAACCTCTGCCGACTTGCATCGCGCCCGAGACATGGCTCGCGGCCAGCGGCTCCTACCCGTCGGGCCACTCGGCGCTGGGCTGGGCCTGGTCACTGGTGCTGGCCGAACTGGCGCCCGACCGCGCCGACGCCATCCTGCGCCGCGGACTGGCCTATGGCGAAAGTCGCGCGGTGTGCGGCGTCCACTATGTTAGCGACGTCGAGGCGGGCCGCATCGTCGGCGCGACCATCGTCACCCGGCTGAAGGCCGATCCGGCGTTCCAGGCCGACTTCGCCCGCGCGAAGCAGGAGTTCGACGCCGCCCGCGCCGCCGCGACCGAAACCACGGCCGCCTGCCCCGCCTCTCTGGCGCGCCAGCCATGGTGAGGCGCGCTTAATCCATGGCGTGAGTGCAAATCCATGACGTAGGCTGACGCAGATCGGCCACGTCGCAAGGGGGAGATCGAGGGAAGGTGACGAAGACAGGGGCGACACGCGTCGCGACAGCATCCCGACGGCGCGGCCGGAAAGGCGGACTTCGGCCCGGCCTGATTACGCTTATGCTGTCGCTGGCCCTGTGCCTCGTCTGGGGCCTGACCGCGCCCCAGGTTCAGGCGCAGGCGCCGCGTGACCGCCTGATCCTCGGCCTGCCGCTGGAGCCGCCGAACCTCGATCCGACCTCGGGCGCAGCGGCGGCGGTGGATGAAGTCGTCTACGCCAACGTCTTCGAGGGCCTGACGAAGCTGACCCAGAACGGCGCCGTCGCGCCATCTCTGGCCGAGTCGTGGGAGGCCGCGCCCGATGGCTTGACCTGGACCTTCCACCTGCGGCGCGGCGTGACCTTTTCCGACGGTTCGCCGTTCGACGCCTCGGTCGCCAAATACTCTCTCGACCGCATCACCGCCGAAGGCTCAACCAACGCCCAGAAGGCCCTGTTCGAGCCGATCAGCAACGTCGAGGTCGTCGATCCGGCGACCCTGCGCATCCACCTGTCCCGGCCCATGGCGACCCTGCCCTATGTCCTGGCCTGGGGCGACGCGGTGATGGTGTCGCCGAACAGCGCCGCGACCAACGCCGTCACCCCCGTCGGCACCGGCCCGTTCAAGCTGCAGAGCTGGCAGCGGGGCAGCCAGCTGACCCTGATCCGCCGCGACGGCTATTGGGGAATACCGCCCCGCCTGAACACCGTCGTCTTCCGGTTCATCAGCGACCCGACCGCCGCCTTCGCCGCCGTCAGCGCCGGCGACGTCGACGCCTTCCCCAACTATCCCGCGCCCGAGAACGTCGCCCAGTTCCAGCGCAACCCGCGCTTCCGCGTCGTCGTCGGCGCTTCCGAGGGCAAGGTCATCCTGGGGATCAACAACACCAGGGCGCCGTTCAACGATATGCGGGTGCGCCGCGCCCTGTCCTACGCCATCGACCGCGACGCCCTGATCCAGGGAGCCATGTTCGGTTTCGGCCAGCCGATCGGCAGCCACTATTCGCGACAGGCGCCGGGCTATGTCGACCTGACCGGCCTCTATCCGCACGATCCGGCCAAGGCACGTCAACTGCTGGCCGAGGCGGGCTATCCCAACGGCATCGACGTGACCCTTCGCCTGCCGCCCCGCCCCTACGCCCGGCGCAGCGGCGAGGTGCTGATCTCCCAACTGGCCGAAGCAGGCATCCGCGCCAAGATCGAGAATCTGGAGTGGGCTCAGTGGCTGGACCAGGTGTTCAAACGCCGCCAGTTCGACCTGACCATCGTCGAGCACGTCGAGCCGATGGACTACGATATCTATGGCCGCAAGGACTATTACTTCGGCTACGACAGCCCCGCCTTCGACGCCCTGCTGGCCGAAGTAAACGCCGCCCCTGACGAGCCGACGCGCAACCGTCTGTTGGGCGATCTGCAACGCCGCATCGCCGAGGACGCGGTCAACGGCTTCCTGTTCCAGTCCTCGCGCATCGGCGTGTGGAAGGCCGACCTGAACGGCCTGTGGATCAACGGCCCCATCGCCGCCAATGACGTGACCGGCGCCTACTGGACCGGCGCGGGCGCCGCGACGACCGCCAGCACCGAACGTACCGGCGGCGGCCTGCCCTGGGGCTGGATCAGCCTGATTGCGGGCGCGGCGCTCCTCGCATTCGTCGCCTGGCGCTTCGGCGCCGCCTGGCTGCTGAAGAAACTGGGCGGCCACGCCCTGACGCTGCTGGCGGCGACTGTCGTCATCTTCCTGCTGCTGCAGGTCGTGCCCGGCGATCCGGCCAGCTATATGATGGGGCTGAACGCCAGCCCGGAGAGCATCGCCGCCCTGCGCCAGCAGATGGGCCTCGAAGGCTCGGGCCTTGAGCGCTACTTCGCCTGGCTCGGCGACCTGCTGACCGGCAAATTCGGGACCAGCTACACCTATCAGGTGCCGGTCGGCGGCCTGATCGCCGAACGTCTGGCCGTCTCGGCGCCGCTGGCCCTGATGGCCACCGTCCTGTCGCTGCTGGTCGCCCTGCCCATCGGCGTCACCGCCGCCAGCCGCCGGGGAACCGCCGTCGACACCGGCCTGATCGGCGTGACGCAGGTCGGCGTCGCCCTGCCCAACTTCTGGATCGCCATGCTGCTGATCCTGCTGTTCTCGGTGAACCTGGGCTGGTTCTCGGCGGGCGGCTTCCCCGGCTGGAGCGCCGGCTTCTGGCCCGCCTTCAAGGCCCTGATCCTGCCCGCCGTCGCGCTGGCCGCGCCGCAGGCCGCCATTCTGGCGCGCGTGCTGAGAACCGCCCTGCTCGACACTATGAACGAGGACTATGTCCGCACCGCCCGCGCCAAGGGGCTATCGGTCAATCAGGCCCTGTGGCGGCACGCGCTCAGGAACGCCTGGATCCCGGTCCTGACCATTCTGGGCCTTCAGTTCCCGTTCCTGCTGGCGGGCGGCATCATCATCGAGAACGTCTTCTCCCTGCCCGGCTTGGGCCGACTGGTCTTCCAGGCCATCACCCAGCGCGACCTGATCGTGGTGCAGAGCGTGGTGGTGGTGCTGGTCTTCGCCGTGGTTCTGGTCAGCTTCCTGATCGACCTGGCCTATCTGTTCGCTGATCCGCGCCTGAGGGGACGCCGCGCATGACCGACGCCCCCGCTATCACCGCCCCCGCCAAGCCCCGCGTGCGCTGGCCCCTGTCGCTGATCGTCGGCGCAGGCCTAACCGCCGTGGTGCTGGCGACCGCCCTGCTGGCCCTGGTCTGGACGCCCTATGACGTCGAGGCGGTCGACATCGCCGCCAAGCTGACCGCTCCCTCCGCCGCCCACTGGATGGGCACGGACCACTTCGGCCGCGACGTGCTGTCGATGATCATGGCGGGGGCGCAGAACTCCCTCGTCGTCGCCTTCGTCGCCGTCGGCATCGGCGTCGCAATCGGCACGCCTCTGGGCCTGACAGCCGCCGCGCGCGGCGGGTGGATCGACGAACTGGTCATGCGCGGCAACGACCTGATCTTCGCCTTCCCCGCCCTGCTGCTGGCCGTGATGATCACCGCCGTCACGGGGCCGGGCGCGATCAACGCCGTCATCGCCATCGGCGTCTTCAACATCCCCGTCTTCACCCGCGTCGCGCGCGGCGCCGCCCAAGGGCTGTGGACCCGCGAATACGTCCTGGCTGCCCGCACGGCGGGCAAGTCCAAGACCCTGATCTCGCTCCAGCACATCCTGCCCAATCTGATGAGCCTGCTGGTCGTGCAGGCGGCGATCCAGTTCGCCGTCGGCATCGTCGCCGAAGCGGGCCTGTCCTACGTCGGCCTGGGCGCCCAGCCGCCTGCGCCCAGCTGGGGCCGGATGCTGGCCGAGGCCCAGACCATGATCGGCTTCGCGCCGTGGCTGGCCATCATGCCCGGCCTCGCCATCTTCGTGACCGTGCTGGGCCTCAGCCTGACCGGCGACGGCCTGCGCGACCTGTTCGACCCGCGCGTGCGGCGGGAGCGTTGAGCATGACCGTCCTCGATATCCGCGACCTCAGCCTGTCGATCGGTTCGACGCCGATCCTGAAGAACGTCAGCCTGTCCGTCGCCCCCGGCGAAATCCTCGGCCTCGTCGGCGAGAGCGGCTCGGGCAAGTCCATGACCTCGCTGGCCGTGCTGGGCCTGACGCCGCCGCGCGCGACCATGACGGGCGAGATCCATCTGAACGGCCAACTCGTCTCGAACGCCCCCGACGCCGTCATGCGGCAGGTGCGCGGCCGCGACGTGGGCATCATCTTTCAGGAGCCGATGACGGCCCTGAACCCGGTCATGACCATCGGCGATCAGGTCGCCGAGACGGTGCGCCTGCACAAGAAGGCCTCGCGCAAGGAAGCCCTCGCCGTCGCCCGTTCCGTTCTGGAGCGCGTCGGCCTGCCCACCGAACGCTTCCCCCTGACGCGTTATCCGCACGAACTGTCGGGCGGCCAGAGGCAGCGCGTCGCCATCGCCATCGCCATCGCCCTGACGCCCAAGCTGCTGATCGCGGACGAGGCGACGACGGCGCTGGACGTGACGACGCAGGCCCAGGTGCTGGACCTGCTGAAGCGGTTGGTGCGCGAGGACGGCATGGGTCTGATCCTCATCACCCACGACCTCGCCGTCGTGTCCGAAACCGCCGACCGCGTGGCGGTGATGAAGGACGGCGAACTGGTTGAGGAAGCGCCTGTCGACCGCATTCGCACCGGCATGGCGCACCCCTACTCCCAACGCCTGCTGGCCAACGCCACACACGCCCCGACGCGTCGCAGCCGCCCGCAGGCCGACGCCGCACCTGTGCTTCAGGTCGAAGGCCTGGTGCGCGAATACGGCGGCGCGCCCGCCCTGTTCGGCAAGTCAAAAGCCTTCCGCGCCGTCGATCAGGTCAGCCTGTCGATCCAGCCGGGCGAGAGCGTCGGACTGGTCGGCGAAAGCGGCTGCGGCAAGTCCACCCTGCTGCGCGCCATCCTCGCGCTGGAAACGCCGCAGGCGGGCCGCGTCCGGGTCAAGGGCCGCGACATCACCGCCGCGCGCGGCGGCGCGCTGAAATCCATCCGCCGCGACATCCAGGTGGTGTTCCAGGATCCGTACGGCAGCTTCGACCCGCGCTGGAAGGTCAGCGATCTGATGGCGGAGAACTTCCACCTGCTGGACGCCAAGCTCTCCCCCGCCGAGGCCCGCCGTCGCGTCGATGAAATGCTGGAGCGCGTCGGCCTGAACAGCGCGGCCGCCGACCGCTATCCGCACGAGTTCTCGGGCGGCCAACGCCAGCGCATCGCCATCGCCCGCGCCCTGATCACCGAACCGTCGGTCATCTGTCTGGACGAGGCGGTGTCGGCGCTGGACGTGTCGGTGCGGGCGCAGGTGCTGGACCTGCTGGCCGACCTGTCGGATCGGCTGGGCCTGTCCTACCTCTTCGTCACCCACGACCTCAGCGTGGTGCGCACGGTGACGGATCGCCTGCTGGTCATGCAGGCGGGCAGGATCGTCGAACAGGGAGAGACAGCCGCCGTCTTCGCCGCGCCGTCGCACCCCTATACGCAGAAACTTCTGGCGGCGACGCCGGACCTGGTCCGCAATCACGCTCTGGAAAAGGAAACCGTCGGATGAACCGCAGAACCGTCCTCGGCTCGGCCCTGATCGGCGCCGCAGCCTCCGCCGCCGGCGCCGCCAGCGCCAAACCCGCAGCGCAGTCCGCCGCCCGCGCCTCGGGCCGCACCGGGCCGCTGAACCTGATCACCGACGTCGAGGGCCTCAAGGTCGGTCAGGCGCACGACGCGGGCGTCCGCACCGGCGTCACCGTCATCCTGGCTGAAAAGCCCGCCACCGCCGCCGTGGACGTGCGCGGCGGCGGCCCCGCCGGGCGCGAGACCGACGTGCTGCGCCCTGAAAACCTGGTGCAGGAGGTGGACGCCATCATCCTGTCGGGCGGGTCGGTCTATGGCCTCGGCTCGGCCGACAGCGTCGCCGCCTGGATGGGGATGCGCGGGCGCGGCTACGGCATGGGCGGGGCGCCCGGCGTGCCGCCCTCGCCCATCATCCCGACCGCCTGCCTCTATGACCTGGCCAATGGCGGGAACAAGCAGTGGGAGATGGAGCCGCCCTATCGCCGCCTGTCGGTTCAGGCGCTGGAGGCGGCGGGCGACCGCTTCGACCTCGGCACGGCGGGCGCGGGCTATGGCGCAGAAGCGGGCGCGCTGAAGGGCGGCGTCGGGTCGGCATCGGCGGTCATGGAGGCGGGTTGGACCGTCGGCGCCATCGTGGCGGTCAACAGCGTCGGCTCGGTCGTGGCGCCGGGCGGCAAGAGCTTCTGGGCCGCCCCCTATGAGATCGGCGACGAGTTCGGCGGCCTCGGGTCGTCCGGCCTGCACGCCTCGGCAGAGGACTGGGGCGCGTCCAAGTTCGGC
Organism: Brevundimonas sp. SS2672; assembly: GCF_059579685.1. Classification (NCBI taxonomy): domain Bacteria; kingdom Pseudomonadati; phylum Pseudomonadota; class Alphaproteobacteria; order Caulobacterales; family Caulobacteraceae; genus Brevundimonas; species Brevundimonas sp. SS2672. Next base: position 2,002,560 of record NZ_CM184201.1, read on the forward strand.
GCCCGACCGCGCGAGAACACCACCATCGCCTGCATCGCCACCGACGTGGCCCTGACCCGCGTGGAGCTTCAGCGCGTAGCCATCATGGCGCAGGACGGCATGGCCCGCGCCATCCGCCCCGCCCACGCCCCCTTCGACGGCGACACTCTGTTCAGCCTGTCGACCGGCAAGAAGGTGATCGACAACCCGGCCCTGCGTCAGGTCGTGGTCGCTCAGCTCGGCAACGTCGCCGCCGACGTGCTGGCTCGCGCCGTGGCGCGCGGCGTCTATCACGCCACCAACTATGAAGGCGTCACCGGCAAGACCTGGCGGGAGATGTAACCCTCTCCTGTTGGGAGAGGGCTTGAGCCTCCAAGAGCCGGAGGCGATTGGCTAAGGCGAAAGGGTGAGGGTTCGCGGGCGAAGTCAGCCGAAAGGCCATTGCGCGACGGCTTACGCCGACTGACAGGACAATCCCCTCACCCCTTCGCGCAAGAACGATCGCTGCGCTCTCGTGCGCTCAAGCCCTCTCCCGCCGGGAGAGGGTTGAACTTTTGGCCGGCTTAGATCGGCGCGCCGGGCGGGACCGCCTGCGCCACTGGCAGCGTCTCGCTGAGCGTCTTCAGCCCCTCGACCGGACCGGTCAGAGCTTCCGCCAGATAGGCGCACTGCGCTGTCTCCAGCCGGTCGCCGCGGCAGCGTTTCAACTGCTCGCCAAAGCGCCGCGCGCTGTCGCGCACCGCGCCCTGAGCCGTCGAGGACAGGTCCTTGCCCTGGATCAGCGCAGCCAGATGGGCGGCGTAGCGGGCGCGAGCGACGCGGCGCAACTCGGCCTGACGCGGGTTCAGCGCCGCGCCCGGGCCGACGGCGACGGCCACCCGGTCCAGCGTCTCGACCAGACCCAGTTGCCCCGGATCACGACGCTCCTGCTCGACCAGACGGTTCAGCCGCTCGGGCGCCAGCAGGGTCTCGAACACCACCTCCGTCGCCGAGGCGGCGGCCGAGGACGGATCGAAGACCGCATCAGTCTTGCTCTCGAACAGTTCGATCTGCATCTGCCGGTCAGAACTGCCCGACTGCACCGAGGACAGCAGGTCGATGACCCCGTCCGGCATGTCCAGCACCTCAGGCGACAGGGCCTGCATCAGCGCCTCAAGCGCGCCGCGCTGACGGTCGGCGCTGATGGGATCGGCGCGTTCATGACCGTCGCCCTTGACCGCATAGGCGTAGTCCACGCCGCCGACCAGCCGCCCCACCGCCGTCGTCTGATAGCGGTGATACAGATAGATGGGCACGATCACGCGGCGCAGGTCGGCCGCCGCCGCTCCGTCCGGCAGATTGTCCAGACCGAAGCGCGACAGGGCGATGCGGCGCACGGCCAGGGTATTGACGAACTCGGCCGTCGGGTCCTCGCCGTTGTCCCACATGGCGCCATAGGCCTGAAGGCTGCCCAGCGGCCGGGTGTCGCCGTCCGAGACGAAGCGATAGCCCCTGGCCTGCGCCTCGGCCGCCAGGGCCGCGCGGCGCGACACCGGGTTCTGGCCCGGCGTGTCGCCATAGAGCCAGTCCACGACATAGCGGTCCCAGGCGCCGACGCCCGTCGTATAGGCGCGGCTGAAGTCCAGACGATCGCCGTCCGCGATGACCCAGGGCGCCGGATAGTCCATGACCGAGGCGCGGTCCTCATACGTCGAGGCTGCGAAGTTATGGGAAATGCCCAGGGCGTGGCCGATCTCGTGCGCCGACAGGTGGCGCAGGCGGTGGTAGGCCAGACGATCGGGATCGTCCTCGCCGCCCGTCCCGGCGCGGGCGGCGCCGACCAGTCCCTCGATGATCATCTTGTCCTGACGGTCGCGCAGCGAGCCCAGCTGCACCACGCCGCGCACGATCTCGCCGGTGCGGGGGTCGTTGACGCTGGTCCCCGTCGACCAGCCGCGCGTCTCGCGGTGAACCCAGGAGATGATGTTGTAGCGGGCGTCCATCGGATGCGCCCCCTCGGGCAGCAGTTCGACCCGGAAGGCGTTGAGATAGCCGACCTGTTCGAAGGCCTGCGCCCACCAATTGCCGCCCTCGATCAGGGCCTCGCGGATGGCCGGCGGGGCGGCGCGATCGACGTAGAAGACAATGGGCTTCTTCACCGGCGAACGGGCGGCCGTCGGATCGGTCTTCTCCAGCCGGAAGCGGCGGGCCAGACGGCTGACCACCGGCGTGTCCAGATCGGCGGCGAAGTCGGTCACCATCACCTGAGCCGAGGTGCCCGAACGCGGATCATGCAGGACCGGGGTGAAGCCATCGTCCGGCAGGCGGATGAAGGAGTGACGCACCGCCAGGGTGACCGAGCGTGTTTCGGGCGAGACGCGCGACAGCTCGCCGCCCGGCTCGTCGCTGGTGAAGGTCTGGACCGTCTGGAACTCGACGTTGTCGGGGAAGACCAGAGTCTCGGCGACGTCGACATAGCCGAGATTGGGCGCCGGCTTGAAACTGCCCAGCTTGGCCCGTTTCAGCCGCCCCACGGCGTTGACGGCGTCCCGCTCCAGGAAACCGGACAGATCCACCGTGACGGACCCGTCGGCTCCGGTCTCCGCCACCTCGCCCGACCACACGACCGGCGAGACGAAGGAGGCGGCGACCGCATTGACCTGATCGGGATCAGCGTCGACGGCGCGGAAGCGATGGTTCTCGAAGGCGGCGAAGACGCGGTCTCCGACCTGACGAAACACCACGATCTGAGCCTGCCCCAGGCCCGAGCGGTCCAGTCCCGCTCCGTCCATGCCGAGGCCCGCCGACAGACCCGGCTGATAGAGATACCGTCCCAGCACCCCGTCCGCGCCCGGCGCCGGCAGGCGCACCGAAACCTTGCCCTTGCGGCTGTCCTGGCGGACGCCGAAGAGGCCGTCCTGCCAGGCCGCCGGCGACGCCGCCGCCGTCGGCGCGGACTGCGCCCCCGCAGGAGCCGCAGCTCCGGCCAACACCAGGCCGGCGGCGCCCGCCAGCAGAACCTTGCGCAACATCGGCTTCCCCCTCCGACGGATTCAACAGCGGACGTTCAGACCACCGAACGCCTCGAACGGCAAGCGGTCGATCAGCGGACGCCCAAGGCCAGGGCGTCCGGACGCCGGGTGTCGGCGGCCCCCAGGAACCGATCCCCGTCCACCATGATGGATTGGGTGCTGCCCATGGTCATTGACGGGCGCACCGTATGGCCGCGCTCGCGCAGCAGGCGCTCCACGTCGGGCGAGAAGCCGCCTTCCAGCTCCAGCGGGCTGTCGCCCCCACCCTGGTTCAGGCGAGGACGCATGGCCGCCTCGGCCACGTTCAGGTTGTGGTCCACGACGTTGGAGATCAACTGAACCATGGTGGCGATGATGTAGCCGCCGCCGGGCGTGCCGGTGATCAGCCAGGGCTTGTCGTCCTTGAACACGATCATCGGCGTGATGGTCGAGCCCAGGCGCTTGCCCGGTGCGGGCGAGTTCGGCTCGCCGCGCGTGCCCCAGGAGAAGTTGTCCAGGTGGTTGTTCAGCAGGATGCCCGTCCCGACCGGAGCGACGTGCGCGCCGTAGGAGTTGGACAGGGTGTAGGTGTTCGACACCGCATTGCCGAAGGCGTCCGCCACCGAATAGTGGGTCGTGTCTTGGCTCTCATAGGGATAGGGATTGCCCTCGGGGATGTCCGCCGCCTTCAGCGTGCGGTCCAGGGCGATCAGCTTGACGCGCTCGGCGGCGAATTCCTTGCTGGCCAGGCCGTGGGCCGGAGTGGTCCACTGCGGCGCGCCCCCGATCAGGCGACGGTCCGACGAGGTGATCTTCATCGCCTCCGAGATCAGGTGCAGGCTGTCGACGCTGCCCCATCCCATGGCCTTCAGGTCGAAATGCTCCAGCAGGTTCAGCGCCTCGGCGACGCTGACGCCCGAGGCCGTCGGCGGCATGAAGGAGATGCGATTCCCACGATAGCTGCCCCAGATCGGCTCGGACACGTCGGCGCGATAGGCGGCCATGTCCTCCAGGGTGATCACGCCGCCCTGGGCCTGGATGCCGGCCACGATCTGGCGCGCCAGTTCGCCCTTGTAGAATTCGTCCGCCCCGCCGCGCGCCACCTTGCGCAGGCTTTCGGCCAGCAGGGGCTGACGGAAGGTCTCGCCCGCGCGATAGACCGAGCCGTCCGGCTTCAGATAGGCCTCGCGCGCGCCCGGATCCGTCGCCAGCACCCTCGCCCGGCCCGCCGTGGCGTCCGCCTCTCCGTCCGACAGGACATAGCCCTCCTCGGCCAGGCGGATCGCCGGCGCGACCAGATCGGCCCAGGGCATGGAGCCGAAGCGCGAGTGCGCCTCCCACAGGCCCATCACCGTGCCCGGCACCGAGACGTTGATGAAGCCCGACGGCTTGGAACGGTCAAACCTGCCGTCCGGCCCCAGCAGAAGCTCAGGCGTCGTCGCGGCGGGCGCCGCGCCGTAATAGTTGACGGCGATGTCCTGCGCCGGCCGGTCCGCCGTGGCGGCCATGTGGACGATCATATAGCCCGAGCCGCCGATGTTGCCCGCGCGCGGCAGGGTGACGGCCTCGGCGAAGGCCACGGCCACGGCCGAATCCACCGCATTGCCGCCCTGGCGCAGGATCTCGACGCCGACGCGGGTGGCCGGATCGCTCTGGCTGACCACCATGCCGCCCCGCCCGATCACCGGGCTGTGGATCTGGCCATAGTTGACGATGTCGCCGCCGCTGCCCGTCGCCGGACGAACCTGGGCCGCCTGCTGCGCCAGGCCGGGCCCGGCCAGCAGCATGAGCGCCGCCGCCGAAACCGCCGTCGCCGCTCTCGTGAAACCAAAACGCATCCTGTTCCCCCGCCGCAAATCCCGCCCGCAGCCGCCGACAAAACAGCCTCGGCGCTGACGACAGGACAACCTTGTCAATATCCATAGCGATAGCATTGCTGAAAAGCGCACCTCAAGGGTGATTCTTAGCGATTATCGCGCTCAATATCTCGGATATCGGCAATATTTATTCTGCAGAGGTTGACGCCTCGTCTGTGGCCGCTTTTAGTCCGAACCGAGGCAAATCGCCGCGCGTGCAGGATTCCATCCGGAGGCGCTCAAGGATTTCGTCTCTTCAAAAATTTGGTCGGGGAACAGGCCGCCTCATCAAAGGGCGCCGCACTGACCGCAAACGGGGATGCAGATGTCATGAGTTCAATCTTTGCGCGTCACAGCATGAAAACGGCCCTGCTGGCCACCACCGCCCTCTTGGGCGCTACGACGGCGACCGCCCAGGACGCCTCGCAGGAAGCCACCCAGGTCGACGAGATCGTCGTCGTCGGCTCGCAGATCCGCGGTGCCAAGGTGACGGCGGCTCTGCCTGTCACCAACATCGGCGAGGAACAGATCCTGTCGTCGGCCGCCACCTCGGGCGATGAGCTGATGCGCTCCATTCCCCAGATGGGCGATGTAACCTTCAACTCGGCCTATCTGCCGGCGACCTCCAACTCGGCGCGCGGCGACACCGGTTCGGTCAACCTGCGCAACCTCGGCATCGGCAACACTCTGGTGCTGCTGAACGGCCGCCGCGTCGTCGGCCACCCGACGTCGCAGGCGAACGAGCACCTGGTGCCGGTCCTGACCTACAACACCAACGCCATCCCGGTGTCGGGCCTGAAGCGTCTGGAAGTCCTGCGTGACGGCGCCGCCGCCATCTACGGCGCCGACGCGGTGGCCGGCGTGGTCAACACCGTCCTGCGCGACGACATGAACAACTGGACCGTCTCGGCCCAGTACGGCGTCGCCGAAGGCACCGACATGTGGGAGACCAACCTGTCCGTCTATGGCGGCCACGACTTCGCCGATGGGCGCGGCAACCTGTCGGTGTTCTTCAACTACGACCACCGCGACGAACTTTCGACGCTGGATCAGGATTACACCGCCTCGTCCGACCGTCGGCCCCTGTTCGCGGGCACGGGCTATGAGACCAGCACCTCGCTGAACGGCCTGTCGTCGCTCAGCCCTTGGGGTTATTTCCGCACCGCAGGCGGCAGCGTCCGCCTGCCGGGCGCCACCGGCAATCTCACCGCCTTCGGCATCCAGCCCGACAGCCTCGGCAACTGCGCCGCCAGCCTGGGCGACGGCCTGTGCGTCAAGTCCGGCGTCTCGGTCGATCCCGCCATCCAGTCTGATCTGGCCGCGGAGGACCTTACCGTCATGCCCGAGGTTGATCGCTACAACCTGTTCATGACCGGCCGTTACAAGCTGACTGACAACGTCGAGGCCTTCGGCGAACTGGGCGGCTACTACGCCGAGACCTCGGCCCGCCAGGCCCCGATCAATACCCTGTCGTCCATCGTTCTGACGATCCCCAAGACTAACTACTACAACCCCTTCGGCCCGATCCTGTTCGCCGATGGCTCGGTCAACCCCAACCGTATGCCCGGCATCACCGCCCCGGCTGAAGGCGTCGACCTCCTGCTCAGCGGCTATCGCTTCAGCGACTTGGGTCCGATCCAGGTGGATGTGACCAACAAGCAGTATCGCGCCCTGGGCGGCCTGCGCGGCGACTGGAACGGCTGGAATTGGGAAACCGCCCTGCTCTACTCCGAGGCCAACGCCGAGGACCTAAGCGACAACGTCGTCACCAGCGCGCTTCAGAAGCAGCTCGCCCTGTCGACGCCCGACGCCTACAACCCGTTCAACGGCGGCGACCTGTCCAATCCGCGGGTCGGCGACGGCACGCCCAGCAACCAGGCCGCCCTGGACGCCATCCGCACCAAGATGCGGCGCTATACCGAGACCAGCCTGGCCCTTTGGGACTTCAAGGTCTCGCGTCCTGACCTGTTCACCCTGCCCGGCGGTCCGGTCGGCATGGCGGCGGGCGTCGAGGCGCGCCACGAAACCCAACTGGACGACCGCGACCACCGCATCGACGGCACGACCACCTTCACCGACGTGTCGGGCGCGGTTTACAGCGACCTGATCAACTCCTCGATGAACCCGGACACCGAGGGCAAGCGCGACGTCTATTCGGCCTACCTCGAGTTCGCCATCCCACTGGTCTCGCCTGAGATGAACATCCCGTTCGTCCACAATCTGGAAGCCCAGATCGCCGGCCGCTACGAGCACTATTCGGACTTCGGCGACGTCGCCAAGCCCAAGGTCGCCGTGGCCTGGGACCTGGCCGAAGGCGTGCGGGTTCGCGGCTCCTGGGCCCAGGGCTTCCGCGCCCCGAACCTGGAGCAGATCAACGCCACCGTCGTGACCCGCTCGAACAACAGCACCGACTGGGCCTACTGCGAGGCCCTGTCGCGCCGCGGAGCCATCGCCGGGCTGAACAGCTGTGTCGGCGCCACTGTGCCGAACACCTTCCCGGACGCCTCCTCGGTCAACACCGCCCGCATCCGCCGCAACGTGGCCGAACAGCGCGCCGGCAACCCTGACCTGAAGCCGGAAGAGTCGGAAACCATGTCGTTCGGCGTGGTGCTTCAGCCGGACTTCACCCCGGCCAACCTGGGCGACTTCACCATCACGGTCGACTGGTGGAACGTTCAGCAGGAAGGCATGGTCGGCGTCTTCCGCGGCCAGAACGCCCTGACGCTGGACTATCTGCTGCGCAAGCAGGGCAGTTCCAACCCCAACGTCGTCCGCGCCGATCCGACGGCTGAGGACATCGCCATCTACGCCGGAACGGGCCTGACCCCGGCGGGCGAGATTCTCTATGTGCGCGACCTCTACGACAACCTGCAGCCGCAGGAAGTCCAGGGCATCGACCTGGGCGTCATGTGGAGCCAGCGCGGCACGCGGTTCGGCGACTTCAGCGCCAACTTCAACCTCTCGCACCTGCTGAAATACTACCTGGAGCCGTCTCCCGCCGTTCAGGCGCTGATGGACGCCAAGGCCAAGGGCGATATCGACCCGACCATCTCGTTCAGCGGCGCGGCGGGCGATCTGATCCGCGACAACGGCCGCCCGGAATGGAAATGGTCGGCCTCGGCGACGTGGCGCTATCAGAACGTCACCGTCGGCGCCTACACCTCCTATACCGGCAGCGTTTATCAGGACTTCCTGCTGAACGGCGCCAATCAGGCCTGGGTCGTGGACTCGCTGATGACCGCCAACCTCTACGGCGAGTATGAGTTCGACAACGGCCTGCTGGAGGGCGCCGCGATCCGCCTCGGCGTGCGCAACCTGACCGACGAGCAGCCGCCGCTGGCCGCCGACGGCTACCTGGGCACGGTTCACCAACCCTATGGTCGCTATTGGTACGGCAGCATCCGCAAGACCTTCTGATCCGGTCTTGAGGCCTTTTCGGGCGGGGGCGATGATCGTCCCCGCCCTTTCTACTTTTGATGTTCGTTTGGAGTTCCCGATGAAGCCCGTTTCGATGCGCGTCCTGGCGCTCGCCGCCGCCCTGGCCCTGCCGCTGGCCTCGCCTGCCGTCGCCGCCGAACTGTCGCCCCAGGCCAAGGCACAGATCACCTCGACCGTCGACCGCAACCAGGCCGCCCTCGACAGCGCCGCGCTGGAAATCTGGAAGTTCGCCGAGTTGGGCTATCAGGAGACCCAGAGCTCGGCCCTGCTCCAGGGCCAACTTCGCGACGCGGGTTTCACCGTGACCCCCGGCATCGCCAATGAGCCGACCGCCTTCCTCGCCAGCTTCAAGACCGGCGAGGGCCCGGTCATCGCGGTCCTGGCCGAATACGACGCCCTGCCCGGCCTGTCGCAGACCCTGAGCCCGGTCCAGGAATCGGCGGGCGGCCACGCGGGCCACGGCTGCGGCCACAACCTGTTCGGCGCCGCCTCGGTCCACGCCGCCATCGCCGTGAAGGCCTGGATGGAGGCCAACAACATCAAGGGCGAACTGCGCGTCTACGGCACGCCCGCCGAGGAAGGCGGCTCGGGCAAGGTCTATATGGTGCGCGACGGCCTCTTCGATGACGTCGACGTCTCGCTGCACTGGCACCCCGGCAATGTGAACTCGGCCCGCCAGGGCGACACCATGGCCAACGTCTCGGGCAAGTTCCGCTTCTACGGCACCGCCTCCCACGCCGCCGCCGCGCCCGACAAGGGCCGCTCGGCGCTCGATGGCGTCGAGTCGCTGAACTACATGGTCAACATGATGCGCGAGCACGTGCCGGACCGCACCCGTATCCACTACGCCATCACCGACGGCGGCAAGGCGCCGAACGTCGTCCCGGCCTATGCAGAAGCCTACTACTACGTCCGCCACAACGATCCGGAGATCGTGCGCGACGTGCTGGAGCGGGTGAAGCTGGCGGCCGACGGCGCCGCCCTGGGCACCGGCACCCGCGTCGAGTTCGAAGCCATCGGCGGCGTCTATTCCATGCTGCCGAACGAGGCCCTGATGCATGTCATGGACCGTAACCTGCGCAGCGTCGGCGGCATCACCTGGACGCCCGAGGAGATCGCCCTGGCGACCGAGATCCAGAAGACCCTGACCACCCAGCCTGACCTGGCCTCCGTCGGTCAGATCGAGGACGCCGTGATCGGCGGCGACTTCGGCGGCTCGACCGACGTTTCCGACGTGTCCTGGGTCACGCCGACGGTCGGTCTGTCGACGGCAACCTTCGTTCCCGGTTCAGCCGGCCACTCGTGGCAGAACGTGGTGGCCGCCGGCACGACCATCGGTCTGAAGGGCGCGCACCTGGCGGCCAAGACCCTGGCCCTGACCACCGCCGAACTGTTCCAGAGCCCGGACACCATCGCCGCCGCCAAGGCCGAGTTCGAGCAACGTCGCGGTCCGAACTTCGAATACCGCGCCCTGCTGGGCGACCGCGCTCCGGCGCTGAACTACCGCGACTGACCGTCATGGCCCTCGGGCTCGTCCCGAGGGCCTTCGTCGTCGCCTTCGCTGTCGCGTCAGTTCGCTGGATGCTGAGCGGCCAGGTCCTTGAGATACTGCCCCATGGATCGCGGCGCCCGTCCAAGCGCAGCGGTCAAGGCTAGGCTGTTGCCGCCCATGCCGTAATTCGAATAGTGCTCATACACTTTTTCAAGCAGATCAATTTGGTCTTCCGAATAGGGCAAGCTGACACGACGGGACCATTCGTCGAAGCTCGGCTCGACGGCCTCGACCTGTCGACCGATTTCCTTCGAAATCAATGCAGCGATGTCGTTGCGACTGAACATGCCCGCCGATAGCTCCAGCGTGGCGAACGCCAATGTATCTTGCGTAAGCGCCACTGCAGCCGCTTCGGCCACGTCCCGGTAATCGACGCGCGCGATCCTGACGTCCTTGGGAAAGGGCTCGCCGAAACGGCCGTCTGAAAGGATCGACGGCCAAGCCATGGCGATATTTTGCATGAAGTTCGCAGGCTGCAGGATCGTGTACTCGAGTCTGGAGGAATAAAGCGCTTCCTCTACCGGAATCTTGCTAGCGTGGTTGCTCAAGCGCCTATTGGTCGGCTGGATCACCGACGAGAAGACAAACTTCCTGACGCCGCTTCGCTCCGCAGCCTCAACCAGGGCCAGGCCCATCGCCGCCTCGTCGACGGTGAAGGCCGGACCGATATGGAAAATCCCATCCACGCCCCGTGTCGCCTCCGAGAGGCTCCCGGCATCGCGCAGGTCTCCAATGGCGATCTCGGCGGCGCCTCTCGAACGGGCGAGCGCGGCCTCGTTCTCATCGCGCACCAAGGCGCGGACGACGACGCCGCGACGCTGCAACTCGGGGACAACCAGTCCAGCCACCCGTCCTGCGGCCCCAATGACAAGTACGGAAGATTCCACGCGTTTCATCGCTATCTCCTTGGCTCGATGACAATGGAGCGACGATAAATTCTCTCGATCTTCGAGACTATTTGTTTAAAATGGAAATTTGACTTCCACTTATCGAGATACCGAATGAGCCGCCTGGAAGATCTCGAAGCCTTCATTCGCATTGCCGAGACGGGCAGTTTGACGGCTGCGGCGCGACGCCTCGGCCGATCGCTGCAGGCGGTCAGCCGTTCTCTCGCCTCGCTTGAAGACGACGTCGGCGTCCAACTCGTTCATCGCACCACGCGACAATCGGCGCTAAGCGAGGCGGGCCACGCCTTCTACCGACGCGTGAAGCCTGCCCTGCTGGATATTCAGGAGGCCCGGCTCGAGGCCGCCGATAGAAAATCCGCGCCTTCAGGCGTCCTTCGCATCGGCGCGCCCACCTTGTTCGGCCCCGATTTTCTGGTTCCGATCATAGCCGACTTCATGACGGCCCATCCGCAGGTCGAGATCGATCTTCAGTTGTCGGATTCCTTCGTGGATCTCGCCGCCGAAGAACTCGATCTCGTGGTGCGTATCGCGGACCTGCCGGATTCCGGTCTTCAGGGGCGAAGATTAGGCGCCCTTCGTCGCGTGGTTTTCGGCGCGCCGTCGTACTTCGAGCGACATGGACGGCCAGCCCGTCCGACCGATCTGCGCCAGCACGCCTGCATCGTCAGGACCGCCGCACAAAGGTCGGATCAGTGGGCGTTCCAGATTGACGGCAAGACGAGGCGGATCGGCGTTCGCGGCGCCTTTCGATGCAACACCATGCCTGGCGTTTATGCGGCGGTGAGTTATGGGCTCGGCCTGGGGTATTCGCCCCTGTGGCAGATCCGGCGCCTCGTCGAAACGGGACAGGTGCAGGTCATTCTCGAGGACTTCGAACCCAAGCCTGTCCCGATCCACGCGCTATGGCGCGAGAACAAGCTCCCCCCGCCAAGGTTCGCGCCTTTGTCGACCTCCTGGCCGGACAGCTCAGGATCGAAGACCTCTGAAGGGTCGTCGCCGTCACGCCTCTATCCGGACGCCTCAACCCAATTATACCATTCGGTACAAAAAACTTGATGGAGGCCGGATCTTCGCCTACAGCCACAAATGAACCTATTGGTACAAAATGGTGAAGGCATGAAATTCCAAGGCAAAGCCGCGCTTGTTACCGGGGGCGCGCGCGGCATCGGAGCCGCAATCGTTCGACACCTGGCTTCCGAAGGCGCTGACGTCGCCTTCACCTATGCGACCTCCGACCAGTCGGCCGAGGCGTTAATTGACGCCCTGACGGTTCACGGCGGCAGGCTTCTCGGCCTCAAGGCGGATAGCCGGGATCCGACCGCGATCAGTCACGCCGTGGACCAGACAGCCGAAACGTTCGGACGCCTCGACATACTCGTCAACAACGCCGGCGTTTTCCCCGCAGGGCCGATCGAAGACGTTTCGCTTCAGGAGATTGACGATACTCTGGCGATCCACGCACGAGCCGTCTTCATCACCTCGCAAGCGGCGCTGTCGCACATGAAGGCCGGCGGACGGATCATCTCCATCGGGTCCTGCTTCGCCCAGCGCGTGCCTTATGGCGGCGTGACCCTCTATGCGATGAGCAAATCCGCCCTCATCGGCTTCACCAAAGGCCTGGCGCGCGAGGTCGGAGAACGCGGCGTCACCGTCAACATTGTCGACCCCGGCTCCACCGAGACGGACATGAACCCCATCGACGGCCCCGCCGTTGCTGCGGAACTGGAGTTGATGGCGGTCAAGCGCTACGCCCAGCCCGCCGAAATCGCCGCAGCCGTCGGCTTCCTCGCGGGGGAGGAAAGCCGGTTCATCACTGGAAGCTCGCTGGCGATCGACGGGGGCTTTACGGCCTAGCGCCTGCTCGCCTGCACCAATGCCGCCGCCCAAGGGAGAACGACATCCGATGGCCTGGGGACTGTTGGCCGTAGCCGGCCTGCTGGAGATTGTCTGGGCCCTCGCGCTGAAACAGGCGGACGGCTTTACGCGGCTATGGCCGAGCCTGATCGGCGTCGGCGTCGCCTTGCTGAGTCTGGTTCTGCTTGGCGTCGCCCTGAAGAGTCTGCCCGTGAGTATCGCCTATGCTATCTGGGTCGGCATAGGCGTCTTCGGCGTCGCGATGTTCGGGGCGCTGTTCCTCGGCGAGCCCCTCTCAGGGACGAAGTTGATCTTTCTGGCGCTGATCATGATCGGCGTGGCAGGGCTGCGGGTGATGGAAACATGACGCTTCTCGACGAACCGCAGAAGACCCCGCGCCCGCCGCTCGGGCGACCGAGACGCTTTGACAGGGAAACCGCCTTGATCGCCGCCATGCGAACCTTCTGGGCGCAGGGCTATGAAGGGACGTCGATCCAGGACCTTGTCGCCGCCATGGGCATCAACAAGCCGAGCCTGTATGCAACCTTCGGCTGCAAGGAAGAGGTTTTTCGAGAGGCCGTCGAGCTTTACGACCGCCTTGAGGGTCGGGCGACCACGCAAAGCCTCGCCGAGGCGGCGACCGCTCGCGAAGCGGTCGAGGCCATGCTGCTGGCGAACGCCCGCGCCTATACGGAGACCGAAGGCCCGCGCGGGTGCATGATCGTCCTGTCCTCCCTGCTCGGCGCCCCGGAAAATGCGGGCGTGCGCGACTTCCTCGCGAAGAATCGACTGGACGGCGAGGCCGCTCTCAGAGCTCGCCTCGCCGAGGGCGTCGCACAGGGGGACCTGGCGCCCTCCGCCGACCCCGACCGCCTGGCGGCCTTCTACACCACGGTGCTGGAGGGCCTATCGATCCAGGCGCGGGACGGCGCCTCTGCAGAGAAGCTCCGAATGATCATCGACGCCGCCATGCTGGCCTGGCCGACCGACTGATCTGGCGCTTCGCCTTCTTGGGGAGAATATTGTGCTGCGTTTCTCATTTCCGATCTTGGCGGCGGTATCGTTGCTGCTCTCTTCGCTCCCGGCCCACGCTGAATCCGACACGGCGCCGCGCAACCGTGCAGAGGCGGTCAGGATCATCGCCGGCCTGAGACAGATCGTGACGCCGGACGGGATCGAACGACTGGAGGCCGTGAATATCAACGGCGTCGATCAGTGGATTTCCGTGCGGAGCCGCAATCCCGGCAATCCGGTCCTGCTGGTGGTTCACGGCGGTCCCGGCTGGGTCGCCATGCCGACCTCCTGGTATTTCGCCCAGGGTTGGGACGAATACTTCACCGTCGTGCAATGGGATCAGCGCGGAGCCGGAAAATCCTACAACCCGGACCATCCCGTCGCCGACCTGACCATCGATCAGATGAAACAGGATATCGACGCCGTCATCGGCTGGGTGCGTTCCGAGACGCGACAGGACAAGATCTTCCTGCTCGGCCACAGCTGGGGAAGCTGGCTGGGTCTTGATGTCGCGCGTCGTCATCCCGAATGGCTCCATGCCTACATCGGCGCGGGCCAGGTCATCGACATGCGTGAGAGCGAACGCCGGGGCTGGGCCTGGGCGATGGCTCGCGCTCGCGACACGGGCAATGAGACAGCCATATCCGAGCTCCAGTCCATCGCGCCCTACGCTGAGGGCGGAACCCCGGTCCCGACATCGTCGCTGTACCTGCAACGCAAATGGGTCAACGCCTTCGGCGGCGCCGCCTACAATCGCCCGGACGCCAGCTTCGAAGGGGCGGCCATGGCCCTGTCTCCCGACTATACGGATCAGGATGTAAAGCAGGTCTGGAAAGCCCAGGACGTTTCAGTCGAACGCTTGATGCCCGCAATCATGGAGACCTCCATGTCATCCCTGGCCGAACTCGAGGTTCCGACCTTCCTGCTGCTGGGTCGGCACGACATCAATGTCTCGGCGGGAGTTGCTGCGGAATGGTTCGCCAGACTCGACGCGCCGCACAAACAACTCGTCTGGTTCGAGCATTCAGCGCACGAGATGCTGGTCGAGGAGCCTGGCAAGGCCTTCCTCACCCTGATCAATGAAGTGCGCCCTCATGCTGAGTCTGCAGCGCCGTCCGCCGCAGAAGCAGAGCCCCCGTCCCCTCCACCCGCAGCACCCGATAAGCGAGGATTCCCGGATGAGTGTGAAGATCGAAGGCGGCGTCAACATCGCCATGAAGGTGCCGAGCCATCAATATCAGGCCGTCATCGCCTTCTATCGGGACGTGGTCGGCCTGGAGCCCATCGCGGAAAAGGCGCCGGCGGTCGGTTTCAAGCTCGGCCCGAACCAACTTTGGATCGACGAAGCCGAGACCATGACCCAGGCCGAGGTCTGGCTGGAACTGTTCACGCCGGACCATGCCTCCGCCTTGAAACGACTGGAAGACGGCGGCGCCGTACGCTGCGATCCGATCGAGCCGCTCGGTGAAGCGTTTCGCGGCGGCTGGATCATGAATCCCGCCAACATCGTCCACATGGTGCGCGAACCCGACGCCTGGTGATCGGCGTCCCGGCCTCAGCCGTTCAGGAACTGCTGGAGTCGCGGCACGACGAAGTCGAGAAAGACCCGAACTCGCTCCGGCATGCGCGGTCCGCCCAGGAAGACGGCGTGGATTTCCTCTTCGTCCCGCTCGATCACGTCGCCCAGGACCTCCACCAGGCGGCCCGCGGCCAGATCGGCCCGGACGTGGTAGTCGCCCATTCGGGCCAATCCGACATCGGCCAGGGCCATGCGCCGGACCGTCTCGCCGTTGTTGCCGAGCAAGGAGCCGTGGACGACACGTTCGACCACACGGCCTCGTTCCTTGAGCGGCCAGACGGGCACGGCCCGACGAAAGTTGAAGCCCAGGCAGTTGTGTCTGGATAGATCATCGACCGTCCGGGGCGCGCCATGACGCGCCAGATAGGCGGGCGAAGCGACGATCTTGCGATGCGCCGTCCCGATCCGACGCGCGACCATGCCTGAATCCGGCAGTCGGCCGACCCGAAAGGCGATATCGGTGCGGTCGAGATAGAGGTCAACGATCTCGTCCGACAGCGACAGGTCGACGACGATATTCGGATAGGCCTTCCAGAACTCCGGCAGCAGCGGCTCCAGACCCAGGACGCCCAGCGCCACCGAGACGTTGACCCGAACTCGCCCGCCCGTGGCGGCCGCGCCCTGCGACAACTCCTGCTCGATCTGATCGAGGTCCTGCAAAAAGGTCTGGCTGCGTTCGTAGTAGATTTCGCCCTCAGCGGTCAGGGACAGGCGCCGCGTCGAGCGCTCGATCAGGCGAACGCCGAGCCGTTCCTCCACGCGCGAGATCAGCTTGCTGACGGTGGAGGGCGTCATACCCAGAAGACGGGCCGCTTCCGAAAAGCTGCCGCTCTCCACCACGCGCAGGAAGACCTGCATTTCGCCGGCTCGGTTATCCATCGCCGCATCATCCATGATTTTATTTCACAGATGATGGGAATTTCGGCGCGATTATCAAGTTTGAACCGAAGCCCTACTTCCGCGGCACCTTCAGAAACAGCGAGGAGCTTCAGATGCAGACCGTCACCGCTCACGGCGCCGCCGTTCCGGCCCTTGGTTTCGGCGTCTTCCGCATGTCCGACGCGGAGGTCGAACGCGTCGTTCCCGCCGCGCTCGAAGCCGGTTTCCGCCACTTCGACACGGCCCAGATCTATCAGAACGAAGCCGCGCTCGGTCGCGCCCTGCAGGCCGCCGGAGCCCGTCGCGACGACCTGTTCCTGACCACCAAGGTCTGGGTCGACAACTACAGCGCCGACGCCTTCGCCGCCTCGGTCGACGAGAGCCTGGATAGGCTGAAGGTCGATCAGGTCGACCTCCTGTTGCTGCACTGGCCGGCCGATCAGGTTCCGATCGCCGACCAGATCGAACGGCTGAACGCCGTCCAGGCGGCCGGCAAGACGCGTTTCATCGGCGTCTCCAACCAGAACATCGCGCAGATGCGGGAATCGATCGAACGCTCGGCCGCCCCGATCGTGACCAACCAGGTCGAACTGCATCCCTATCTGCCGCAGCACGCCCTGACCGCCGCCGCCAAGGAAGCCGGCGTGGCCGTCACCGCCTACTACAGCATGGCGGACGGCGCCGTGCCCAAGGACGAGGTCCTGCAGCGGATCGGCGCCAGATACGGCAAGAGCGCCGCCCAGGTCGGTCTGCGCTGGCTGATCCAGCAGGGCTACATCGCCCTGTCCAAGACCGCCAACCCGGCGCGCGCGGCCGAGAACATCGCCATCTTCGACTTCGCCCTGGACGACGCCGACATCGCCGCCATCGCCGCCCTGGCTCGGCCCGACGGCCGCCTCGTCAGCCCCGCCGGCCTCGCCCCCGCCTGGGACGCCTAGGAAATCCGGGCCCTGAGGAAGATGAAGATGGACATGACCGCTTCCGCGACCGCAACGCCGGCCGCCCAACCCGCGCACGCCCGCTGGGCCCTGCTGGCGCTCGCCGTGGGCGCCTTCGGCATCGGCACCACCGAGTTCTCGCCCATGGGCCTGCTGCCCGTGATCGCCCAGGGGGTCGACGTCTCGATCCCCAAGGCCGGCCTGCTGATCAGCGCCTACGCCATGGGCGTCATGATCGGCGCCCCGATCATGACGCTGGCCTTCACCCGCTTCGGCAAGCGAACGGCCCTCATCCTGCTGATGTCGATCTTCACCATCGGCAACCTGATGTCGGCCATGGCGCCCGGCTACTTCACCCTGCTGGCCGCGCGTCTGGTGACAAGCCTCAACCACGGAGCCTTCTTCGGCCTGGGCGCCGTCGTGGCGGCCAGCGTCGTTCCCAAGGACAAGCAGGCGAGCGCCGTCGCCGCCATGTTCATGGGCCTGACCATCGCCAATATCGGAGGGGTGCCCGCCGCGACATGGATCGGCCAGCAGATCGGCTGGCGCATGGCCTTCGCCGGCACGGCCCTGATCGGCGTCCTCGCCATCGCGGCCCTGTGGTTCGCCCTGCCCAAGGGCGAACGCGGCGCCATGCCGGACCTGCGACACGAACTGCGCGTTCTCACCCGCGGCCCTGTGCTTCTGGCCATGGCGACGACCGTCATGGGAGCCGGCGCCATGTTCACCCTCTACACCTATGTCGCCCCGGCCCTTCAGACCCTGACCGGCGCCTCGAACGGTTTCGTCACGCTCAGCCTCGCCCTGATCGGGGTCGGCTTCACCATCGGCAACTGGCTGGGCGGACGACTGGCCGACTGGTCGCTGGACGGCGCGACCAAGATCTTCCTCAGCGCCCTGGCTCTCATCATGTTCGTCCTGCCGTTCGTGTTCAGCAGTCCCGTCGGCGTCGCGATCGGCCTGCTGCTCTGGGGCGGCGCGGCGTTCGCCATCGTCCCTCCGGTGCAGATGCGCGTCATGGAAGCGGCGTCCGAGGCGCCGGGCCTGGCCTCCTCCATCAATGTGGGGGCGTTCAACCTGGGCAACGCCCTGGGCGCGGCCGTCGGCGCCGCCGTCATCAGCCTGAACCTGGGCTATGCCGCGGTGCCCGTCGCGGGCGGCCTGCTGGCGGCGGCCGGCTTCGGCATGGTCCTGCTCACAGCCCGGCCGTCCCGGGCTCCACACCTTCCGATCGCCAAGGAAAGCGGCCGATAACGCCGAGGATTCGGGCAACAAAAATGGGCGCCGCGGTCGCGGCGCCCATTAACCCTGACGGGAGAAATCAGGGCCTAGGCCCCTTGCGGCCTAGTAGGTGTACCGGAGGCCCAGGTAGAATTGACGCCCGGTATGCGAATAGACCCACGGTCGGTTGCTGACATCGACATAGCGGCTCTCGAATTCATCTGTCAGATTGATGCCCTCAAGGGAAACCTCGAGACTGTCATTCAGCTGATAGCTGATCCGCATATCGAAGTTCACCGTCTCATTGGCGCCTTCCTCAAAGTTGCTGTTACGCCCCGGAACCTGGGTCAGATAGCCTGAGCGATAAGCTACCGATCCCCTTACGCTCAGCCGGTCGTCCTCATAGTAGAGGGTGCCGTTGGCGGCGTTCTTGGACAGGCCGACCAGAGTTGAATTCACGGTCGGGGCGCCAGGAGTGGACGACGTCAGATACTCGATATCCGACGACACATAGGTGTAGTTCGCCATCGCCCCCAGGTTCGACCACAGACCTGGCAGGAAATCGAAGTCTCGACGCACATTGAGTTCCACCCCCGACAGTTCTCCACCGTCGGTGTTGACCGGCCGGGTCACCTCGAAATCATCGGTCGGGACGGCGATGGTGCCGTTCAGCAACTCCAGCGGCAGGCCCAGGGTATTGTAGGGCGCCGTCGTCCGAAGCGTCTGCGCAAAGGTGGAGATGTCCTTGTAGAACAGTCCCAGCGAGAGCAGGCCGCCCTCCCGCGGATACCATTCAAAGGATAGGTCCAGATTGTTGGACTCCGTCGGCTCAAGATAGGGGTTGCCGCTGGAATAGCTGCGGTTGCCGCCCTGCACGCTGATGTCGCCGCCAGGACTGACGCTGCCGAGCGGCGGTCTAGCGATGGTTTGGGCGGCCGCGAAACGAACCAGGGTGGTGTCTGACAACTCCAGGGCCAGGTTCATCGACGGCAGCCATTTTTCGTAGCTGCGTTCGGCGTCGACGCGTTGGATCACCGACCCCACGGCCGCATAGCCGGAGGAGTTTTGGTCGGTCTTCACATAGCGCATCCCGATATCACCGCGTACCGGGAAACGTCCCAGGGCGAAGTTGAAATCAGCCTGCAGATAGGCTCCGAAATTTTCTTCCGTAACCCAGGTGTTGCCGCCGCGCGCCTCGGCTTGTTCGATGTCCCCGATCTCGAACAGGCCCGTGTTGCTGAAGACATCGAAGGCATCGATGTAAGCCTTCACATCGGGAACAAGCCAGGCCGTCGGACTGCCGTTCGGCAGGTCCAGGCCGTCGCCGAAGCCGGAGAAGACCGTGGACAGTTGCGCTAGCTGCGCCGGCGTCAGCACCGGGATGTCGGTCTCCCCCGCAACCCGCAGCCTCTGTTGCGAGGCGAACTCGAACTTTCTCCAATCGACGCCGCCATGCACGCGCAGGTGGGGGCTGACCTCGTAGGCCAGCGCCAGCTTGGCGTTGTCGAAGGTGTTCGACACTTCGTTCTGATCGATGTTCAGAGCGGAGTTCCCCGCCACCGTCGCCCAGTTGCCCGGGTCAGTCGGATCGAATCCCAGGGCCACGGCCGCCGCACGGCGACCGCCGCGATAGTCGTAGGAATAGCCGTTGGCGTCCAGATTCTCGAAAGTGACGGTAACGTTCACCGGCGAGTCGAAATCAGACTCCGCTCGACCGATCATGCCCGTCAGGGTCAGGCGGTCGGTCAAATCATGGCGGAAATCGAGAGTCGCCTGCTTGAAGGTGGTCGACAGTTCGTGACGCGAAGCCTGGCTGCGCATGTCCACGCCGTCGAACAGGCCGTAGATCAGGTTGTTGTTCTCGTCGATCTCGCCATCGACAATGGTGGTGCCTTTCTTGCCCGCCACGCCGCTTCGAGAAAAGGAGATGGCCTGCAGCAGACGCTCGTCACGCTCGCCCTTCAGTCGCCCGTACAGACCGTTTAGCGAAATGAGCGTCCGATCGGAGGGCCGGAACTGGAGACCAGCGGTTACGCCCAGGCGGTCCTCGGAATGCTCGTAGCTGTTGTAGCTGGGATTGCGGGGGTGGAAGACGCCGTTGGCCGAATTGGCCGTCCAGTCATAACCCGGTAGGGCGCTGGTGTCGGCGAAACCGTTGTTGGCCCCGGCCGGTCCCCAGCGGGTGGTGCCGTGCAGTTCTTCCAAGGTGTTACGCTGACCGAAGGCCACGCTGACCAAGGCGCCGATCTTGCCGTCCATCCAGGTCCGCGTCCCCAGAAGGGCAATGCGCGGGTCGGAATTGCCGGAGAAGTCATTGTAGCCGATCTGGGCCGCCGCAACGAAGGTCGGCTCCCGATAATCGAACGGCTGGCTGGTGTTCAGGTCGACCGTAGCGCCCAGCGAGCCTTCCTCGACATCGGCCGAAGCGGACTTACGCACCGTCAGACGATTGAACAGCTCCGACGCGAAGATGTTGAAGTCGAAGCCACGGCCCCGGTTGTTGCCGACTGCGCCGCCTGAACTGGTGCCGCCCGAAGTGGCCAGGGCCTCCATGCCGTTGATGCGAACGCGAGTGTAGTCGGGTCCCAGGCCGCGCACGGAGATCTGCCGCCCTTCCCCTCCCACGCGCGTGATGGCCACCCCAGGAATCCGTTGCAGCGACTCCGCCAGGTTCATATCGGGGAAGGCCGCGATGTCCTCCGCGACGATGGCGTCGACGACCCCGGTTTCATTACGCTTGATGTTGGTGGCGCTCTGCAGGCTGGCGCGGAAGCCGGTGACGACGACCTCTCCGACCTCGGTCGGCTCCTGTGGCGTCTCCTGCGCGGCGGCGGCCGTGGCCGCAGCCAGGGCGAGAGCGGCGACGCACGCGCCGTTTCTCACCTGTTCGATGCGATTCCTGAACATTATCGATCCTCTCCTCCCGCCGCCTCTTAGGTGTGCGGCTCCCCCGTCGAGGCGGCGGCCGTAGCCGCCTTGCCTCAGTTCGTCGCCGGCGCCCCCTGATCCCAGGGAAAGTCGAGCGTCGGCCGATAGGCGTAGCGATCGATCCCGATCGTCAGCGTCTCGCTGGATCCCGGCGTCAGCCGCACGCTGAAGGCCCGGCCGTCGCAGCCGACGGTCCCCGAGCGCGTACGGATCGAAGTGCAGCGGTGCTCGCCATAGCCGCCCAGTTGCACCGTCACCGTGCGCGTGGTGAGCGGGCTGGTGTTGACCAGCGTCAGCACCACCGAGCCTGGTTCTATCTTCTCGACCAGGGCCGCGACGTCCGGCGGCAGACCGGCCCGGCGCGCATCAGGATCAAAGTGGCGCACCTGGGTGTGCAGCGGCATTGGACCGTGTCCCGAACCGCCTGGATCAGCCCCGCCCATGGTCAGGTTGACCAGGGCCTCGGTCGCCACCGGGTTCGAGCGCTCCCAGCGGGTGATGCCGACCGGATACTGCAAGGTGGTGTCGTCGTCGCGGATACGCTGAGCCGCCACGCGGATCTCTTCGAGGGCCGCCTGGAAGGCCTGAACCGGATAGTCCTTGGCCTGTCCCTGCAGAAAGCCGATCCAGCCGGTCTTCGGCAGGCGGGCGAGATCGCGGGCTTCAAGGCCCCACATATAGACGTCGGCCTCGACCCGTCGGCGGTTGCCCAGCCCGGGCGAACGGCCGTCCACATCATAGAAGCCGTACCAGCCCTGATCGCCGTAGTAGTGCGGCACCTGCACCTTGCCGTCGACGACGCGACGCTGGGCGTAAAGGTTGTCCAACTGACGGCGGATCACGCCGGTGTACGCCTGGTCTCCCGTCAGCAGCAGGGCGTCGCCAAAAGCTTCCGGCGGGCCGCGGAAGACATAGTTGCGGACACCCTCGTCCGGCGAGTTCCAGCCGAAGACCCCGCCATACCACTTGCCGCCCCACTCCCCGCCAATCGTGCCGTCTCGGCCGATGTTGGAGGGAATGTTGCCGCCGTTCTGGTCGATCCGGCCGCGCCAGGCGTCAACGTACTCCAGCGCCCAATCCCGGTACTTGTCCTCGCCAGTCACCAGATAGGCGTGGAAGGCCAGTTGAACCGTGTTCAGGTTCAGGGGGTGATCGCCAAAGATGTTTTCCGACTTCAGGAAACGCGTGCGGCGACCGGGTTCGCCGCCGGGGATCTCGGGTCCGTCCCAGTCGGTGGCGTTGGGAGGCGTCAGGCGAGGTCCCCGACTGCCGTTGAACAGGCTGCGGATGATCTTGTGCTCGGGATCGTAGTTCGGCGCCGAGGGGTCCTCGTTCATGTAGAAGCCGGCGTAGCGCCGCAGGCGCGTCTCATAGCGTCGGTCATAGGGCCGGCTCAGGCCGTAGAAGTAGAAGCCGGCCATGCCTTCGCTGATATGCTCCCAGTCGAACTGAGGCATGAATTCGCGATAATAGACGCCTTCCGATACAGCCTCGACCTCAGGAACCCTCGCACGCGAGTACTGGTCCAGGTGGTTCTCCCAGACATGGCTCCAGGCCTCGATGATCGCCTCGTCGCCGCCGACCGCATGAGCGATCGGCCAGTTGCGGATAGGCTCCATCGCATCATCGGCGCCGTCGGTAATGCCGTAATG
Source organism: Brevundimonas sp. SS2672 (assembly GCF_059579685.1). NCBI lineage: Bacteria > Pseudomonadati > Pseudomonadota > Alphaproteobacteria > Caulobacterales > Caulobacteraceae > Brevundimonas > Brevundimonas sp. SS2672. The sequence continues at coordinate 2,025,348 of NZ_CM184201.1, forward strand.
CGCCAAACCGCGCAGGTAGCCGCGCCCGTCAACGAAGGCGTCCAGGAAGGTCTTCACCCCCTCGGCGTTGGCCGCGATCACAGCGCGTTGCGCAAGCGCCCAGGCCGGAACCGGCGCTGGAGCGTCCACCATGATTGTGGTGCTGGCTGGATTCGCCACGGCGACGACGTTCGGCGTTGTTTCCTGGGCCATGACGGCCGTCCCCAGCGCCAGGGCCGCGCACCCCGCCAGCAACCCCCATCGACGAATGTTCTTTGTCAGTTCGGCCTTCATAGGTCCCCTCCCCTTCTTGTCCGCGACCGGTCCGGACCCGGTCGAAGTTCTCGACGTGACGCGGCCGCGTCCCGCCTGCGTTTCAGTCGATCGGCGCGCTCGCGGCCGCCGCGACCTCCGTCACGACGGCCTTCGATCTCTGCGGCGACGTCTCCAGCGCACGATCCAGGCGCTCCACGTCCAGAACGCCCTCCCAACGCGAGACCACGATGGTGGCCACGGCGTTGCCGATGAAGTTGGTCAGAGCCCGGCATTCGCTCATGAAGCGGTCGATGCCGAGGATCAGAGCGAGCCCGGCGACCGGGACCGAGGGCACGACCGTCAGGGTCGCCGCCAAGGTGATGAATCCCGCGCCCGTTACGCCGGCCGCGCCCTTGGAGCTGAGCATGGCGACGGCCAGCAGCAGAAGCTGCTCCTCCAGCGACAGGTGAACCCCTACCGCCTGCGCGATGAAAAGCGCCGCCAGCGTCATATAGATGTTGGTGCCGTCGAGATTGAACGAATAGCCCGTCGGCACGACCAGGCCGACGATGGTCTTGGGGCATCCCGCCCTTTCCAGCTTCTCCAGAAGGCTAGGCAGCGCCGCCTCGGACGACGAGGTGCCCAGCACCAGCAGAAGCTCCTGGCGCAGATACCGAAGCAACTTCAGGATCGAGAAGCCATGGATGCGGGCGATCAGGCCCAGAACCAGCACCACGAACAGAATGGCGGTGACGTAAAAGGTCGCGACCAGGGCGGCCAGATTGACGACCGAGCCGATGCCGTAACGGCCAATGGTGAAGGCGAAGGCTCCGAAAGCGCCGATCGGCGCGGCCTTCATGAACATGGCGACCAGCTTGAAGAAAGCCTCGCTCAAGGACTCCAGCACCGTCAGCACGGGCAGTCCCCGATCACCGATCATGGCCAGGGCCAGGCCGAACGGTATGGAAAAGAACAGGACCTGCAGAATCTCGCCGTCAGCGAAGGCCCCCGCCACCGTGTTCGGAATGACATGCATCAGAAAGCCGACGATGGTGCTGTCGTGGGCCGCCTGAACATACTGCTGCACCGCGCCGGCGTTCAGACTGGCCGGGTCGATGTTCATGCCGGCTCCGGGCCGAACCACATTGGCGACGATCAACCCAAGGATCAGGGCGAAGGTCGACACCACCAGAAAATAGCCGAGCGCCTTAAGCGCCACGCCGCCGACCTTGCGGATGTCCCGCATGCCCGCGATTCCGGTGACGATGGTCAAGAAGATGACCGGCGCGATGACCATCTTCACCAGCTTGATGAAGGCGTCGCCCAGCGGTTTGAAGCTCTCGCCTGTGGCCGGTGCGAAATGACCGATCAAGCCACCAAGAATGATGGCGGCCAGAACCTGCACATAAAGTTGTCGGTGCAACGCCCGCTTGGGCGCAGCCGCGCTCGTATCTTGGGCCACGAAAGGTCCCCTCGGGCGCGATCCTAGCCAACCGCTGTTGTTTCCTCGTGCGCTCTGTTTGCTCTTCGGCGGCGCATGTGAAACTAATGACACCGGTTTCCGATTTAGCCAAGCTTTTGGAGATCTATCATAATCTCTTGAATTAGAACGCATTTATCTAAATCCGCTCAGTCAGGAATGCGACTTTCCATCCACAGCGACCCTCATCTGTGCTGAAAATGGCTCAAAAATCCCGACGTCGCCCGACCTGGACGTTTTTGATCGCAGCAGGATTCTTGGCGTCTGCGGCGGCTGCCTGGTCTGTCGGCGAACTCGCAGACGCTCGCGCCCGACATGAAGTGACGCGCCGGGCAAAAACTGCAGCTCAGCTCCACGCCACAGTTCTACGGTCCGAACTGGAAAAGCATCGCTCCCTGCCCTTCGTCCTGGCCGAAGACTTGCAGCTCCACCAAGCCCTGCTTGAAACCAGTCCAGCCGATCTGGTCCAGTTGAACATGAAGCTGGAAGGTCTCAGCGTCCGCACTCGAGCCGCCGTCATCTATCTGCTGGACGATCAAGGCGTCGCCGTAGCCGCCAGCAATTGGCGGCTGCCCACCAGCTTTGTCGGCACCGACTACAGCTTCCGCCCGTATTTCCAGAACGCCATGCGCGATGAAGTGGCCGAGTATTTCGCTCTGGGCGCTGTCAGCGGCCGGCCAGGCCTCTTCCTGGCCCGCCGCGTGGAGAGCGGGTCGCGCACCTTGGGCGTCATCGTGGTCAAGGTCGAGTTCGACGCGCTGGAGCGGGAGTGGTCCCAGTCGGGCGAGCCTGCGTTTGTCGTGAACACGGACGGCGTCGTGCTCATCACCGATGTGCCGCAATGGCGCTTCAGCGTCGCCGGCCCGCTAACCCCGACCCGACGGCAGCGGCTGGCGACGCATCTGCAGATGGCGGCGACGGGCTTGCGTCCCCTGCCGATCGTTTCAGGCGCCGCAGATCGAGAAATTCGGGTGACCTTGCCCGGTTCGACCTCTTCGCGACGTTACATAGAGGCTGTGACCGACACGGCGTCTCCCGGGTGGACGCTGCATCTTCTGGAAGCCACCGATCCCTATATTCCCAACAGCGTGGCGACCGCACGGACGCTGACCTTCTCGATTTGCCTCGCCATCCTGGCCGGGCTGAGTGTGCTGCTGTATCGGCGTCGCCGCGCCGAGGCCCTCGAAGTCGAGCGTGAAGCCGCCAGAGCCGAACTGGAAATGCGCGTCGAGGCGCGTACGGCCGAGCTAAGCGCCTCCAACGAGCGACTGGTCGTGGAAATGGAGGAACGCCGGCAGGTCGAGACGAAACTGGATCTGTTGCGCGATGAACTGGTCCAGGCCAGCAAACTGGCCGTCCTCGGCCAGGTCGCGGCCGGAGTAGCGCACGAGATCAACCAGCCCGTCGCCGCTATCCGGGCCTACGCCGAAAACGCCCGCACGCTGATGCGACGGGGCGAGGCCGCAACCGCTGAGGACAATCTCAGCCAGGTCGTCGACATGACACGACGTGTCGGCGTCATCACCGACGAGCTTCGCGCCTTCTCGCGCAAGAGCACGGGTTCGCCTGGGCCGACCCTGCTGGAAGAGCCGATCGCCGGCGCTCTCCTGCTTCTTGCACCCCACGCCCGCCGACTGAAGATCGCATGGAAACGCGTCGGATCGACGACAGGGCTTTGCGTGCTCGCCGAGCGCGTTCGATTGGAGCAGGTGCTCGTCAACCTGCTTCAGAACGCCCTTGAAGCGGTGGAAACCACTCCAGGTCCATCGATCACGCTACGTGTGGAGACCTCCAGCGAGGTCGTCCGCCTGATCATCTCCGACAATGGCCCGGGAACGCCCGAGGCGCTTCGCGCCCAGTTGTTCACGCCCTTCGTCACCACCAAGCCGACCGGCCTGGGACTGGGACTGGTCATATCGCGCGACATCGTCAGCGGCTTCGGAGGGGAACTGACTCTCGCCGACCCGGAACCGGGCGGCGGAGCCGTCTTCATCGTCACCCTGAGGAGGACGTCGTGAACGCTCCGGGCCTGGTTCTTTTCATCGATGATGACGCTGACCTCCGTCGCGCCGCCGCTCAGACCCTCGAGTTGGTCGGCTGGACAGTCCACGCTCACGCTTCGGCCGACACCGCCCTGCGTACGCTTGATGAAGGTTTCGAAGGGGTAGTCGTTTCAGACATCCGGATGCCCGGAATGGACGGCCATCAACTCCACAGCCATGTGCGTGCGCTGGATCCGGACCTGCCCGTTATCCTGATCACCGGACACGGGGATATTCCCGAAGCCGTGCGGGCGCTGCAGGACGGGGCCTATGATTTCATCTCCAAACCCTTTCCCACCGAGCATCTGGTAGCGGTGGTGAATCGAGCCCTGGAGAAGCGTCGGCTGGTTCTAGAGAATCGTCGGCTTCATACCGTCGCCGAAGCCCCGACCGACGATCTGGGCCTGATAGGGGATTCTCCGGCCATCCAGACCCTGCGCGCACAGGTTCGCCAGTTAGCGGCGGCAGAGGTGGATGTGCTGCTTGAAGGTGAAACAGGCGTGGGAAAGGAATTGGTGGCCCGCGCCCTGCATCGCGAAAGTCCACGCCGCCGACAGCCTTTCGTCGTCGTCGACTGCGCGGCCCTGAATCCCGCACACGCCGACATGGAGCTCTTCGGTCACGAGGCCGGCGCCTTCGCCGGCGCGGTGCGCCGCCGCATCGGCCAGATCGAAGCATCCGACACCGGAACGCTCTTCCTGGACGAGTTGGAGGCCCTGACGCCTTCCCTCCAGGCCAAACTGCTTCGCGTGATCGAGGAGAGAGAGGTGACGCCCATCGGCGCCAATGAGCCTCGCGCCCTGTCGCTGCGGATCATCGCGTCCGCCAAGGCGGGTCTGGCGGCGCGGGTGGCCGGCGGAGACTTTCGCTCGGACCTCTACTACAGGCTGGATGTAGGACGCATCCGCGTGCCCGCCCTGCGCGAGCGGCGAGGCGATATCCTTCCGCTGTTCAGCCACTTCATCCAAGACGCCTGCGCCCGGCTTAAGCGACCAGTCCCCGAGATAGGCGCCGCAGTCCGCCATCGCCTGATGCAGGAGGAATGGTCCGGGAACGTCCGGGAGCTTCGTCATCTGGCCGTGAAAGCCGTCCTCGGCGTGGAGGACGGAACACATCATGACCCCACGGCTTCGACTGACCTGGCGGGGCGCGTCGCCGCCTACGAAAAGCACCTCATGGAGGAAGCCCTTCTGCTCTGCGAGGGCGACGCTCGCGCGACGACCGACCTGCTGGGGCTGCCTCGCAAGACCTTCTACGACAAGCTGAGACGCCATGGCGTCGAGATCAGTACGTTCCGGTCGAAATAGCTGTCCCCTGAGCCGGAAATCGGAACTGGGGCCAGACGCTAGAGCGGTTGAATCATCACAGTCCCGCCGGGCTCGCCTGTCGTCCCCTACTGGAAGGGGCGGTTCCTCCGTCGACGCGATCCTGATTGACACCGCCAGAATATGGCCGCAAGCTGACCTTGCTAGACACCGGTGTCATCAAAGAGTCCGCTAAAGGACCAGGCACAAAAGTCCCTGGGGAGGGTCAAAACCGTGAAAGCCGCTAAGGGTCGTTCGCGCCTATTGGGTGCGAGCGCGCTGATGTCTACCGCCGCCATTCTCGCCACGGCCTCTACGGCGAACGCGCAGGATCAAAACCCCATCGCCCAGGAAGAGGCGACCCAGGTCGACGAGATCGTCGTCACCGGTTTCCGCGGCAGTCTTGAGCGCGCCCTGCAGAACAAGCGCAACAGCAACGCCGTCGTCGACAGCATCGTCGCTGAAGACATCGCCAAATTTCCCGACAATAACCTGGCCGAATCCATCCAGCGCGTCCCCGGCGTGACGATCACGCGCGACGGCGGGGAAGGCCGCGCCATCTCGGTGCGAGGCCTGGGGCCGGACTTCACCCGTGTGCGCATCAACGGCATCGAAGCCCAGGCCACGACCGGAGGCAATCGAGGCCGCGGCTTCGATTTCAACGTCTTCGCCTCCGAGTTGTTCAATCAGATCGACGTGCGCAAGACGCCGTCGGCCAACGTCGAAGAAGGCTCGCTGGGCGCTACGGTCGATCTGCGCACAGGCCAGCCGTTCGACTCCAGCGGCCCGGTTTTCGCGGCCTCGGCGCAAGCTGGCTATAATGACCTTTCCGGCAAGGTGGATCCCCGCTTCGCAGTTCTGGGCAGCAACCGCTGGATGACCGGACTCGGCGAGATCGGCCTGTCCGCTTCGCTGGCCTATTCGGAGAAGACCACGCTCCAAAACGGCGCATCGACCGGTCAGTGGAATTTCGGAGCCCAGGACAACGGCTGGTGCAATCCAGCGACAAATCCAGGCCTGTGCGGCGACGCTGATCCGGCGTTGTTCGCCATCGCCTCGGCCAACACGACGCGCTATCCTCGTTTCCTGCGCTACCAAGATTACAACCTGGAAACTCAGAGATTAGGCGTAACGGGTTCCTTTCAGTGGCGTCCCAGCGACCGGACCGAGGTCAGCCTGGACGTTCTCTATTCCAAGTTCGACGGACAGAGGAACGAACGCCAGCTGGAAGCCATCGGCCTCAGCCGCGGCGCCTCGCAAGGCGGCAAACCCGAGACCATCGTCCGCGACATCGTGCTGGACGACAACGGCACCGCCATCGCCATGACGATGGACAATGTCGACATTCGATCTGAAAACTATATCGACGAATACTCGACCGTATTCCAGCAGTACACGCTCAAGATCGATCATCAGCTAACCGGCAAGCTTTCCGTTCGGCTGCTCGGCGGGTACGTCAATAACGACTTCGACAACTTCATGGAATACATCGTCCAGATGGACCATCAGAATGCTGATGGCTATTCCTATGACATGCGTCCCAATGGGATGGACTTCCCGGCCATCAACTACGGCTTCGACGTCACAGACCCCGACCAGTGGTACATCGGCCCGACGCGGATCGCGCCCGGCGGCGGCACAGGGGCGAGCGGCCCCGACATTCGCCTGCGCCCGAACTGGAACGAGAACACCTACAAGACGGCGCAGTTCGATCTGACCTACGAAGCCACGCCGGTCCTCACGTTCCGCGGCGGGGTCCAGGCCAAGAAGTATGAATTCATGGGCCGCGGCATGCGCTTCGCTGCGGGAGAGACCAATATCCCCGGCATTCCAGCCGGCTACAGCATGGCCGACCTGACCGAGGACTATTGCGGTTTCAAGGGTCTGTCTCTGCCCAGCGGCACGCCCAATTGCTGGCGCACTCCCAGCCTGGGCGCGATGGCCGAGGCCTACGGGGTCTTCAGCAACAGCGGGCGTTTCGCACTGTCAGAGACGGTGTCCAGCGCGCGCGGAGACAACCGCACAGTGTCCGAAGAAGACCTGGGAGCCTATGTCCAGGCCGACTTCAACCTGGAACTGGCGGGCATGCCGGTTCGTGGCGACATCGGCTATCGTTACGTTAAGACCAAGCAGGAATCGGGTTTCTATTCGACCGTTCCGACGGCAGTCGACCCCTCCGGTTTCCTCTGGACCGTGGTCGGCCGTGAATACGAAGACAACCTGCCCTCGCTGAACCTGGTGGTTGAGCCGCGCGACGACCTCCTGCTGCGTTTCGGCGCCGCCAAGGTCATGGCGCGCCCCGGCCTAGGCAGCATCTCCGCCGCGACCAACGTCAGCGTCTCGGGCGGCGGCCGTTCGGTCTCGACCGGCAACCCCTATCTGGAGCCGTATCGCGCCAATACCTACGACTTCGCGGTCGAGTGGTATCCGCGTCGCGGATCGATCCTGTCCGCCGGCTTGTTCTACAAGGAAATCTCGACCTACATCCAGAACCTGACGACGTCGGCGTCGTACGCCTCCACCGGCCTGCCCGACTCGCTTCTGGCGGGAACAGGCGTGAACAGCAGCGATATCTTCCAGGTTTCGACTGTGGTGAACACGCCCGGAGGCCCCCTGAAAGGCTTCGAGCTCAACTTCCAGCAGGCCTTCACCTTCCTGCCGGGCAGATGGTCGAACTTCGGCGTCCTGGCGAACTACACCTATGTGAAATCAGATATCGACTATCAGGTCAGCGGACCAGGCGGCGTCATCAATATCGTGACCCAGCCGCTGCTGAACCTGTCCAAGGTCGCCTATAACGGCACGCTCTACTATGAGGATGGACCGTTCCAGGCGCGCGTCTCGGCCGCCTATCGCGATCCCTATCTGACGTCGGTTCCGGCGTCCTACAGCATCGACGTCGCGGGCGTGCGAGCGTCAACCTATGTGGACGCCTCCATCTCTTACCGCTGGGGCGACAACGTCACCTTCACCTTGGAAGGGATCAACCTGACCGATGAGGTCAACGTCTCCTACACTGACTCCCAAGCCGAGCGCTTGACCGACTACTTCCAGAGCGGTCGGCAGATCTACGCCGGCGTTCGCTACGCCTTCTGATCGAAAACCTTGTTGCGGCGGCCTCATCCGAGGTCGCCGCCTTCGTTTCGGAGACAGCGGAATCGACTCATTCTCCCCTTCTACCCGCGCGTCGCGACCTGGCGCGATATGGCATCGCTCTTTTGGCGGGCGGCGCAGCCGCAAGCTGGTCGCGTACAGATGCGACGGCCCAGACGCTCCCCGATCCCTGGGCCGAGGCCGCCGCGATCAGAACGCGTATTCGGCCACCGTCCTTCCCGCGCGCCAACCGCTTCACCCCGCAGCAGTTCGGCGGCGCCGCCGATGGCGTGACCGACAATACGGCCGCCATTCGCCAGGCCATCCAGGCGGCTTCAAAAGCGCCCGGAGGCGGCCGCGTGGTGTTCGAGGGCGGCGTGTTCCTGACCGGCGCCATCCGGCTGCTGTCCAACGTCGAACTGCACATCGATCGCGAAAGCGTCCTGCGCTTCTCGACCAATCCGGCTGACTACTTCCCTGCCGTCCTGACCCGCTATGAAGGGACGGAGTTCATGGGGGTGTCGCCCTTCATCTACGCCTATGGCGAACAGAACATCGCCATCACCGGCCACGGCGTCCTAGACGGCAGCGCCGGCGCCGACAACTGGTGGGCGCACAAGCGCGGGGCCGATGGCGAAGAAGGCGACCCCGCCCGCCTCAGGCGACTGGCCGAAGAAGGCGCCCCCGTCGAGCAACGCGTCTTCGGCCCTAAAGCGACCATCCGACCGCAGTTCATCCAGCCGTATCGCTGCCGCAACGTGCTGATCGAAGGCGTTACCATCCTTCGCTCGCCGATGTGGGAGATCCACCCCGTCGAGTGCGAGAACGTCACCGTGCGCCGGGTGAACATATCCAGCCACGGCCCCAACAATGACGGATGCAACCCGGAATCGTGCAGGGACGTGCTGATCGAGGACTGCGTCTTCGATACGGGCGACGACTGCATCGCCATCAAATCGGGCCGCAATGCCGATGGCCGGCGCATCAACAAGCCCAGCGAGAACATCATCGTAGCCGGCTGTGTGATGATGGACGGCCACGGCGGCGTGACCTTGGGCAGCGAGATCAGCGGCGGCGTCCGCAAGGTCTTTGTCGAGAACTGCCGCATGGACAGCCCCCGGCTGGCCACCGCCATCCGCTTCAAGAACAACGCCATGCGCGGCGGCGCTCTAACCGACATCCATGTCCGCGACGTGACGATCGGCCAGGTGGCCCGCGCCGCCGTGACGGTGGACTACAACTACGGCGAGGGGGCGAACGGCGACTTCACCCCGGTCTTCGACGGGCTGACGCTGGAACGCGTGCTGGTCGGACGCTGTGAGCGGGTCTTGGACCTGCAGGGCTTCTCGCACGCGCCCCTGCGCAACATCACCGTCAAGGACTGCGATTTCGCTCGCGCCGCCGAGCCTGACATCGTGTCGAACGTCGAAGGCCTGACCTATCGGAACGTCCGCCGCAACGGGCAGGCGGTCGATGGCCCAACCCCTGGGGCCGTAGTGCGGCCAGCCAACCGACATGGATGATCGTCAGGAGGTTCGGATGTCGATATCCCGCTTGTCGGCGGCTCTGGCGATCGCCGTCGTTGCTGCAGTTTCTGTTTCCGCGTCGCCGTCCTCGGTTCTCGCACAGTCGAGCGCTCGAATGGACGCCCCGCAGTCCGGTCGGGATCGGCTGACCGCCTGGCTCAATCAGGAAGTCGCGCGCCATACCGCGGCCCGTCGCGACGTGGTCGCCGCCATCACGACGGAGGAGCAGGCGCGCGCCCGTCAGGCGCGCGTACGCGCCCTGCTCTCGGAGATGATCGAGTTCGAGACCGCCTCGGGTCCGGTCGTCTCGGGCACGAGCAAGGTCCTCCATGAAGATGGTTTCGACATCGAGGCCCTCTGGTACGAAAGCCTGCCCGGCTATCGCGTGACGGCGAACCTGTACCGCCCGACCACGGGCGCCGGCCCCTACCCCGCCATCATCGTCCAGCCCGGTCATGGCGTAGACGGCAAGGTCAGCAACTACGGCTTCGCCGCCAATTTCGCTCGCGCCGGTTTCATCGTCCTGGCCATCGACATCGTAGGCGAAGGGGAACGTCTCCAGCATTTCGATCCTGAGATCGGCGCCTCGAAAGTCGGCAGACCGACCGGCGAGCACAGCATGGGCTTCGGCCAGTCCCTGCCGACCGGCGGACACGTGTCGCGCTACTTCATCCAGGACGCCATGCGCGGCGTGGATTATCTGATGGCTCGGCCCGATGTCGATGATCAGCGGATCGGCGCCTTCGGCTGTTCCGGCGGCGGTACGATGACGGCCTATCTGGCCGCGCTGGACCCCCGCATCAAGGCGACGGCCAGCGCCTGCTACGTCAACGACTTCGACCACCTGCTGGCTCCCGGCGAAACCGGCGCGCAGGACGCGGAGCAGTCCATTCCCTTCTTCCTCGAGCGCGGACTGGACCTGCCGGACTGGATCGAACTGGCGGCGCCGCGCCCCTACGCCATCGTTTCCACCACCGAAGACATGTTCCCCATCGCCGGAGCCCGCGCGGCCTATGCCGAGGCGCGACGCTTCTACGCGGCCATGAACGCCGACGACCGCATCACCATGATCGAGGGGCCAGGAGGTCATGGCAATCTGGGCCCCGTCGCGCCTCAGATCCTGGCCTTCTTCTCCAGATGGTTGAAGGACGACGTGACGCCGCCCGTCTTCACGCCCGTAGCCGTCGGCGACGCGTCTCGCCTGCACGTCACCGAGACGGGCCAGCTCTCCAGCTCCATCGGCAGCGAAACCCTCCAGTCCCTGGCCCGCGCCCAGGCAGACCGCGAGCGGCCGAGATCCCCCAGCCGAAGAAACCGATTCCGCCCGCCTGGCGCGGCTGCGCGTCGCCATCCGCGACATTACACGCACAAGGACAGCGCCCGGCGACACGGTCCAGGCGACGTTGAGCGCGACCGCCCGCCACAACGGCTTTCAGTCCACGCCCGTAACCCTGTCGGTCGGCGGCATGGATGTCATGGCGACCTTCGCCACGGATGGCGCGCCGGGACGCAAACCCTCGCTCCTGCTGCTCGGCGCTCCACCATCCACGACCCTGGAAAGTCTGTTCGCCACCTGGACTCGCGCGGGCTGGAATGTTCTGGCGATGGAGCCGCGCGGCGCCGGCGGCGCCGAGGAGATCAAGTCGCCTCTCACCGGCGACTGGACTCTTCTGTCTCTACGGACGCTGCTGGTCGGGCGTACGCCGGTCGGACTGCGCATCGACGATACGATCGCGGCGATAAACTGGCTGAGCGAGCGGCCGGACGTCGATCCACGCGGCGTCGCGGTCCATGGCCCTGGCGCGCTGGGCCCCGTGGCCCTGCACGCCGCTGTGCTGGACGACCGCATCGGCCAGGTGACCACGATCGGCTCCATCGTCGCCTATCGCGAGTTCGTGGACCGGCCGATCAGCCGTGACATGGCCGAAGTGAATCTGCCCGGCGTGCTGCGTCGTTACGATTTGCCCGACCTCATGGAGGTGCTGGGCGATAGCCTGATCCTGGTCAATCCGGCCAACGCGATCGGCGAACCCCTGAGCGCAGTTGAGGCAGCCCAGGTCGCGCCCGCCGCCACGGTGGTCTTCCGAAACGCGCGGGATCCCGCCGCACCGCCGTCCTCCTCTCGCCAATGAGCTGCTGATGCCCGTTCCCGCCAATCGTCGCGCCTTTCTCGCCGCCGTCAGCATGGGGGCGGTCTCGGCTGCGATAGGTCCGATCGCCCGGGCCCAGGTCATGCCGGCCGCCGCCGCGCCTTTCATTCCGCCTGCGACTGGCCTGACGCTCGATCCGCGCGAGTTCGGAGCCAAGGCCGACGGCGCGACCAAGGACACGGGGGCCATCCAGCAGGCCCTGGACCGATGCGCGGTTCTGGGCGGCGGCGAGGTGGTGCTGGCCGGCGGCGTCTTTCTGACCGGCCCGATCCGCATCGGCTCCAACACCCTCCTTCGGATCGAGGAGAGCGCGACGCTTCAGGGCTCGGCGGACCTGGCGGACTATCCCGTCATGCAGGTGCGTTGGGAGGGACGCTGGGTTCCCGGCTACATCGGCCTGGTGTGGGCTCAGGACGCCGTCAACATCGGCATCGCCGGACAGGGCAAGATCCTGGCCTCCAAGGCGATCAAGCGCCGCATCGAGGAAGCGACCGGCCTGCGTCACCCATGCCTGCTCGAATTCGTCGAGGTGCGCGGCCTCAGCGTCACCGACGTCTTCACCGAGCAGAACGACATGTGGTCGATCCACCCGGTCTATTGCGAGGACGTGGTGTTCCGGGGCGTCACCGTGCATGGCGGCGCCGACGGCATCGACGTGGATTCCTGTCGTCGCGTCATCATCGAACGCTGCGACTTCGACACGGTGGACGATTGTATCTCGCTGAAGTCCGGACGCGGCATGGAGGGCAATGTCATCGCCCGCCCGACCGAGGACGTAACCATCACCGACTGCGTCTTCCGCGACCAGCACTGGGCCTGCATCGGCATCGGCAGCGAGACCTCGGCGGGCATCCGACGGGTTCTGGTGGAGCGATGCCGATGCCTGCAGGCGCGCACCTTCGCCATCTACCTGAAATCCCGTCCCGGACGCGGCGCCTTCATCGAGGACGTCGTCATGCGCGACCTCGAGGTCTCGGGCGCCGGCTATGGCTTCCTGCGCCTGAACTTCCTGGACAGCGGCAAGCAGGATCAGTTCCCCGTGCCGGGGCTGGAGGGCATCCCGACCGTCCGCAATTTCGTCTTTGAGCGCATCCGCGTGACGGAGGCGCCCATCCTGGTCGAGGCGGTGAACATCCACCCCGACAAGCCGCTGGACGGATTCGTGCTGCGCGACATCACCGGCACGGCGGGGCGTGGGATCACCCTGGCCAATATGACCAACGTCGTCATCGAGAACGTCACAGTCAACGTCTTCAGCGGCCCCCGGCTGGCGATCGACAATGTCACGGGACGTGGTCTTGACGGCGCCGCCCGTCTGATCCCGCCCGACACGCCCCCGCCCGTGACGGCCGGCCAGCCGCCATACCGTCTGGGCATGGCCACCGGCCGCCCGAACTAACCTTCTGCGTCAGGCGACGGGTTCGCCCGCTTCTTTCCAGGAAAGGCAAGGATCATGCACACGCGCACCGCCATGCTGGCGTCGACCGCCCTGCTCGCCGCCACGACGTTTTCGGCGGACGTCAGCGCCCAGACCGCAGGCGACAGACCGCTTTTCCACGCTTCGCTGGACGCGGGGTTCAAGGCAGACCGCGCCGGCGGCGAGCCGCGCCCCTTGTTCGTCGACAACGTGGACATCGTCGCCGACGGCGTGCGCGGCGGCGGCGCCCGCGCCGCCGACAATCAGGTGCTGGCGTGGTCGGCACCCGGCAACCTCTACGCCCAACGCGGGACCATCGCCTTCTTCTGGCGGTCGCATCAGCCGATCGGCGAGCGGGAGTTCGTCATCTTCCGCGTCGGCTATCCCGATCACACCAGTTGGGACATGGCCTTCCTTCGGCTGGACTGGAACGGCCACGGTTTCGACGCCTTCGTCACCGACGCCAACCTGGCCCGGGTGCGGGTGTCTTTCGACGCGCCCGCTCCAGCGGCCGACGCCTGGACCCATTTCGCCATCGCCTGGGACGAGACCGCTGGCCTGACCCTCTATGTCGATGGAAAGCCCGCCGCTCGGCGCGAGACGACCTCGGTCCTGGACAACGCGCTCTACGCCTTCGGTCCGCACAGCCGCATCATCAGCGGTTATCAGGTCCAGAGCGCCTATGACTATCAACGCGGCGGCGACATCGACGAACTTACGACCTTCGCCCGGATGCTGGATCCCGGCCAGGTCGCCGCTCTCGCGCGCGGCCAGACGCCCGCCGACGCCGGGCCGCCTGTGCGCGACATGAGCCAGGCCGCCTGGCGCGACGCCTGGAACCAGCGCTACGGCTTCAATCGCCCGAACGATCCGCCGCCCTATCTGGCGGCGCCCTCGACGCGGTTCAGCGTGGTTCGCCCCAACGAGGCGCGCGATCTCAAGCAACGGTTCTGGAAGGGGAACGACGGCCTGCGCGAAACGACCTGGCCTGGCGTCTTCAACCGCTCTCGGCTGCCGGGCCGTCACGACTATTTCGCGCTGCCTGACTGGAACGTCTATGAGGACGGCGGCAAGACGTTGACCCTGAGTCTGCCGAACAGTTCCTGGAACCGCATTGAAATCCAGGGCGCGGCCGACGGCGCCCTGACCCGGATCGACGCTTCGGGCGAAACCGTCCTGGGACATCGCCTCAAGGGACAGGAACGCACCACCCTGCAACTGCCGCACGCGTTGACAGGCGGCGCGGTTCGCTTTGACAACCGCGTGCAGGAGACCCCGATCCGGGAAATCGGCTTCCTTGACGTTCAACCGGGCGAGGCGCCGCAGGGATCCGCCAGCCTTGAGTATGTCGTCAGGACTTCAGCGGCGCCGACCTACCCGATCTTGAGCGATTTGAACGCCTATATCGCCGGCCGTTTCGTGGCCGACGAGCGGACCACGGTCGTCGCCCTGCCCGCGGGCGCGCCGCAGACCCAGCGCAGCGCCGCGACTGGGCCGTCCATGCCGCTTGTCCACGTTCTGATCCCTGCGGATTTCAGGGCGGTGGAGGCGGGCGGAACGCCGGCTCGCTTTTCTTACGGTTGGGCCAATATGCGCGACGGCCTGGATGGGCTTGAGTTGCGTCTGCCCGCCTTGCAGGCCGCCGGCACCCACGACGGCTTGATCCCCCTGAACATTCGCATCAAGGACCCGATCTGGCCCGATCGGGACATGCTGGACATCAATGTGTCGGTGAAACCCGGCGAGGCCCGGACCCTGTGGCTGGATATCCGCGACCGGCTTCTGCCCAACGACAGCAGCCTGTATCTTCAGATCGCATCGGCCAGTCCGGACTTCGACGCCGCCGCCCTCGACGGGATGGGCGTACGTCTGGTGTTCAAGCCACGCGAAGCGGCCTTGATCGAGCACGTGGCCGATCGACTGGAGCAGGTCCAGGACAACCACGCCAACCTGGTCGAGGAACAGCCCAACAACCGGCTTCTGCCCGTCTACGAACGGTTCGATCGGGACATAAGCGACCTGCTCCGCGTCGCCCCCGATCATGCGACCGCGCGCCTCTACTGGAACGAACAGAACCCCGGCCAACCCTATCCCGAGTTCCAGCACACGGAGCCCGCGGCGGGCGTGCCGCTTTGGGCGCATCGGCAGATCGAGGATCTGAAGCAGGCCGAGCATTTCGTGAACTGGTGGATCGACAACCGCCAGATCGCCAACGGCGAGTTCGGCGGTGGTCTGTCCGACGACTCCGACCTGCTGCATCAATGGCCGCCGCTCGCCCTGATGGGCGCGCAGCCGGATAAGATCAGAGCCAGCCAGGCCGCCGCCATGGAGGCCATCTACCGCTCGGGCATGATGACCGACGGGCTCAACACCATCCGCGCTGACGAGCTTCATTCCTATGAGGAAGGGGTCAACGCCGTCGCTCAATACGCCCAGCTCAATCGTGACAGCCCGCGAGCTGTCGAGAGATTGATGGAGACGGCGCGGCGCTACGACTTCCTGACCGAAGTGAACGCTGCGGGGCACAGACACTTCGTCTCCAACTCCTTCTCTCACGACAAGGCGACCCGCGAGGGACCGTGGCAACGCCAGAAGGGCAACAACTTCCTGATATTCCATCCCGGCATCCTGCTGGTGGAATGGAACGGCGCGCCGCAGGTGCGCGACATCATCCTGCAAACGCTCGACGGCTATCTGGCGCACCAGAGTCCGGCGACGAAGGGGCCGGGCGTGACCTTGCCCGCGCAGATCGACTGGCCCAGCGACGAGAACATCGTGACGGCGGTCGGCGCGGGCGGCGCCGGACTGGCCGGCGCCACATCATCCTTCCTGGCCGCCTGGCGATGGACGGGAGACGAGAAATACATTCAACCCCTGCTGCCCGATGGCGCAACAGGCATGGCCGCGGTCGGCCCCGACATGCTGACCGGTCTGAACAAGAGGGAGGTCTGGGGCCCTGAGATGGTCGAACGAGCGAATGCGGTCGAAGGCTACAGCCGCTCGGCCGTCGGCGGACGTGTGGCCTCCCCCCTGGCCATGTCGCGTTTCGGCGCCTGGCAGATGACAGGCGACAAAGCCTATCTGGAGCCCCTCTATGCCGAGGAAATCCAGTCCGCCGCCCAGCGCATGGAGATCATGACGACCGGCGAACTATGGACCGACCGCGTTCAGGTTCCCACCGAGATGCTGCAGCGCTCACGCCTGGGCGGGGTAGCGAGCCGACGCGGCCAGACCTACCCCGGCCATGTCATCTCCTGGCGCTTCGGCGGCGACGAAAGCGCAGACAGCGTGGCCGTCCTGACGCCCTACGCCACGCCGACAGGCTTCAAGGTCATCGTTTTCAACGTCAGGGACCATCCGGTCCAGGCGACCCTGACCGGCGCCGGCGTCACGCCGGGACAGTGGCGAATGAGCGAAGGCCTGGATGCGGACGGCGACGACAAGGCCGACGCGCCGCAACAGCGTATCATCGACTTCGAACCCGGCGCCGATGTTCCGCTGACGCTGGCGCCCAAGCAGGCCACAGTGCTGGAATTCGACTTGTCCGAAGCCGGTCAGCCGATGGCCTCCCGTCCCGACGTGGGTCTGGACCCGGAAGATGTCGTGGTGCGCGGTCGCATGGTGCAGGTCACGGTCCACAGTCTCGGTGCGATTGATGCTCCGGCTGGGCGGGTCGTGATCGAAAACGCTGACGGCCGCGAGGTCGCTCACGCGCCTTTCCCGGCCCTGGCTGCGCCTGCCGACCTGTTGCCCAAGACCTCAGCCGTCAGTCTGCGGTTGCCCGCCGGCGTTTCGACGTCCGGCCTCAAGGTGAGGCTGACGCTGGACGGCGATCCGGTCGAGATCAGTCGTCGCAACAATGAGGTGGTGCTGCCCTAGACGGACGCCGCGAATGAGGGGCGCACGAGACGTTCAGACCGCTCAACGCCGAACGACCTGCGCCCCGTCCATGCGCCGCCACTCGACCAGCCAGAGCCCGAGGCGCGCGCTGATCTCCGCGCTGTTTCGCTCCAGCATCACCATGTGGCCATTGCCGCGCAGGCCCCAGTCCTGCAGTCGCACGAAATCGACCTGAACACCGCCCTGTCGCAGGTAGTCGACGGTGCAGTGGTCATAACCAGCGTGGTAGGAGGCCTCGGCCGTCAACACCAGCACAGGGATTTGCGCCAGATTGGCCAGACGTCGGGCAGGCTCGGTCTGCCGCCAGCAACCGGCCAGCTCGGGGTCCTCGGAGGGCGCCCACTCCCGCGCCAGAGTCTCTCCCGGCGTCAGGGGCGGATCATAGGCCAACGGCGTCGTCGTCAGACCCCAGGGCCGAGCGACCCGGTCGGGCGATCCATCGCCCCAGGGCGCCGGCGCGCTGACGAAAGGCGGACCGCTGGGTTCGATCGCCACGATGCCGCGCACCAGATCAGGCCGCCGCTCGCCGATGCCCCAGCCGAAGGCGCCCGCTTGGGAATGAGTGACCAGCACAGCCGGTCCGATCCGTTCCAGCAGCGCCGCGCCCGCGCCCGCCACCAGCTCGGCCGACATCGTACCTGCCGCATACTCGACCTGAGACGCGAAGAACTGGTCGAAGACCGGATCGCCCGCACGCCCCGCTCCCGGCCATTGATGATGCCGCCGCGCCTGCGGCCAGCCGTGGACTTCGCCAGGTTCAGGCGCGAAATCCCTGGCGGCGGTGAAGCGCCGCTCCAGCACCGCCGGCCCCTGCCGCGAGGACGGGCCATAGGCGTCGGCGTCATAGCCCGATGCGCCGCGCCCCGGTTGATCCATGAGATAGACGACAAAGCCCTGCCGCACGAACTGCGTCGCCCAGCCTTCACGCCCATCGGGTGCGCCGAGAAAGTTGGCGATGGTCTGCCCCTGGCCGGGAATGAAGACCAGCGGCGTCCGATACTTCACGACCTCGGGCGTCAGACGCATGACGTGGGCCTGACCGGTCATCCGCGTCATGTCCGGCCGATAGGCGCCTCCGACGAAGAAGACGTCGACGCCGGCCGGCCCTCTCTCAGGGCCGGAACGAGCGCAGGCCGCCATCGTCAGGGCCGCAACCAAGGCGGCGACCGGCAGGCCTCTCATCCGCCTACTCAAGCGCTGAGATCAGTTCGCCCATGTGGCGAATATAGACGCCGGTCGAAATCCCCTCCTGAGGGAAGTCCGTAAAATAGGGCGAGGTGTCGGAGGCGTCGCCGACGCGGGTGATGCGGAACTCGCCCGGCGCCACGGCGTCCGTCGAGATCCGCGACATACGGATTGCTGATGGAGGCCAGGGGCGAGGACCAGTAGCCTTCGGCGTTCAGACCGCCGACCAGTTGCGCGACCCGTTCGGCTCCCGTCGCCTCGGCGTGCGTCCCCAGACCGCCGCTGTTCAGGTCGGATACGCGAAAGTTCCTGGTCGTATAGTATTTCGGCAGGGGCACGGTCCCCGGACGCGCCAGCAGGGCCGAGCCCCGGCTGACCTCCTGAGGCGGACGCGACGCCAGTTCCTCATAGCGAGCGCGCAGGCCCTCCGTATCGATGGAGCGGAACCCGCCCGTGTGCGCCACGATGTCGTCGGCCTTCTTGGTCACATAATACCGCCCGTTGACGACGTTCGATCCGCGTCGGTGGATGAACAGGGGGTCGTTGCTGCCGATCTCGACATAGGTGGTGTGACTGCGCCCGTCGCGTCGGCGCTCGGGCGGCAGGGCGATCTTCTCTAGCCAATCGATGGCTTCGGGAATCCTCGCCAGGTATTTGCGGTCGCCGGTCAGGACATAGAAATCCATCATCTGATCGAGGTTACCCGCCGTCGCATGGGTGGCCAGGGCGCGCGGCTCATAGGTCCGGGCGGCTGCGGGCTGTAGATCATCAACCGTATACTGCATGGCCCAGCCGGGCTGGGGCGCCGGCTGCTGGGTGGCGATGAAGCAATCCATCGCCCGCCGGATCGCATCATCCAGGCGCGGGCCGCCCAACGTCTGGCGGCAGAAGGTCAGGAATTTGATATTCTCGGCCGACACATCGTCATTGAAGGTGATGTAACCGGTATAGTCGGGCATTCCATGCAGACCGGCGTTCGGCGCCCGCGGATAACGCTGCGGCCAGCCGCCGATCGGATACTGGCTGTCGAGGACAAAGGCGATCGCCTTGTCCAGCGGCGCCCGATAGCGGGCGTCCTTCTTCTCCCAATAAACGCGCAGCATGAAGATGGCGGCGTCTGCGGTCGTCACATCATCGAAGGTGGCGTTCGGATGATGATGCTGGAATTCCTCCAGTCGCCAGGCGTTCTTGCCGATGGTGTCATACCAGCGGTTCAGGGACTCCTCGCCGGCCGTGTCGATCATATAGTGCCAGCCGCCTGAGGGGTGCTGCCCCCGCGCAAGGGCGTCGGCGACGCGCGTCGCGGCGACGTAGTAATCCTCGTCTCCTGTCGCGTGATAGGCGTCGAGGAACAGGTGCCCCATCGTCGCTGTGCCCGGCGGCTGGACCCAGATCATGCTGGGATAGGCTTCCAGTTCGCCCCAGCGTCGCGAGAAGTCGGGCGTATAGGACCAGACATAGCCGTCGCCGACCGCCACCGTATCGGTCATGAACCGTGTCGCCCGCTTCATCGTCGCCAGGATTGCGGCGCGATCCACCGCCGGCCCTTCGCCCTGTCCAGCCTGCACGACTCGGGGGCCGAGGCCCAGGGCCAGGCTGGCTGCTCCCGCCGCCAGAACGCCCCGTCGCGACAAAGCCGTGTTCGCATCCCCCATCGTCGTCTCCCTCGCTCTTCAGGTATAGACTCGTCAGTCCTGTGAAATCGCAGGAACGGCCACCATCGACCGCGCCTGCACCAGGTCCAGCGTCCCATCCCATTTGGCCACGGCCACCGTGGCCACCGCGTTGCCGATCAGATTGGTCACCGCCCGGGCTTCATTCAGGAACCGGTCGACGCCGAGCAGCAGGACCAGCCCCACGACCGGCACATGCCCCACCACCGACAAGGTCGCCGCCAGGGTGATGAATCCCGCGCCCGCCACGCCAGCCGACCCCTTGGACGTCAGCAGCAGCACGCCGAGGATCAGCAGTTGATCCGTCAGGCTGAGCGTCGTGTTGGTGGCCTGAGCGACGAAGATCGCGCCCATGGTCAGGTAGATCGCCGTGCCGTCGGCGTTGAAGGTGTAACCGGCGGGAAGCACCATGCCGACGACGGACTTCTCGCAGCCCAGGGCCTCCAGCTTCTGCATCATCCGCGGCAATACCGCCTCGGTCGAACAGGTCGCAAAGGTGACCAGAATCTCGTCGCGGAAATACAGCAGGAAACGGTGTAGAGGCAGGCCGACCCACCACAGGACGCCGCCCAGAACCACCACCACGAAAACGAACGTCGTCAGATAAAGGGCTAGGATCAATCGGCCCAGCGACCACAGACTGTCCAGGCCATAGGCTCCCACCGTGAAGGCGATGCCCGCCGCCGCCCCGAGCGGCGCCAGACGCATGATCATCGCGACGATGCGGAACAGCACCTCCATGGCGCGGTCGAAACCGTCCAGCAGCGGTTCAGCCCTGGCGCCCATCTGGGTCAGCGCCATGCCGACCAGAAGCGCCAGCAGGATCACCTGCAGCATATGCCCGTCGACGAAGGCGCTCAGGAAGGCGTTGGGAATGATGTTCAGCAGGAAGCCCGTGACGCTCTCGGACTTGGCGACGTTGGCGTAGGTTTCGATCGAAGCCGCGTCGAGCGCCGCCACGTCGATGTTCATGCCCGCGCCCGGCTTGACCAGGTTGACGACAACCAGGCCGACCACCAGCGCCACGGTCGAGACCACCTCGAAATAGATCAGGGCGCGGGCGCCAATGCGCCCGACCTCCTTCAGGCTGCCCATGCGGGCGATGCCCAAGGCCACGGTACCGAAGATCACCGGCGCCAGCATCATGCGGATCAGCTTGATGAAGCCGTCCGCGAGCGGCTTCATGGCGGCGCCGATGTCGGGGGCCATGACGCCGAGCGCAATGCCCAACGCCATGCCCACGAGCACCTGCATATACAGGGGCGCAACCAGCGCCAAGGTCGGATGCCGGGCCGCCCCACGCTCAGTCGACCAGGTCGCGCATGACGGCGTAGAGCGCCGCCTTGGCTTCGAAGCCGACGCCAGGCACGTCAGGCAGGCCGACATAGCCGTCCTGGACCGCCACGCCGTCGGCGAAGCCGCCGAAAGGCTGGAACACGTCGGGATAGGATTCATTGCCGCCCAGATGCAGGCCAGCCGCAATGTTCAGCGACATCTGATGTCCCCCATGCGGCACGATCCTTCGCGAAGACCAGCCTTGTTCGGCCAGCACGTCCAGCGTCCGCGTGTACTCCACCAGACCGTAGGACAAGGCGCAGTCGAACTGCAGAAAATCACGGTCCGGCCGCATTCCGCCATAACGCAGCAGGTTGCGGGCGTCCTGGTGCGAGAACAGATTCTCGCCTGTCGCCATGGGCAGATCGTAGTGGTCGGCCAGTTCGGCCTGGAGAGCATAATCCAGCGGATCCCCAGCCTCTTCGTACCAGAACAGGCCGTAAGGCTTCAGCGCTTCGGCATAGGCGATGGCGGTCTCAACATCGAACCGTCCGTTGGCGTCAACCGCCAGCCGATCGCCCGCCCCCACGACCTCCAGCACCGACTCGATCCGGCGCCGATCCTCATCCAGAGACGCGCCGCCGATCTTCATCTTCACGACGCGATAGCCACGATCGACGTAACCTTGCATCTCGGCCTTCAGTTGGGCGTGGTCCTTGCCCGGATAGTAGTAGCCCCCGGCCGCATAGACCCAGACCTTCTCGTCCGCCACGCCCCCGCGATAGCGGTCCGCCAGCAGCCGATAGAGCGGCACGCCGGCGATCTTGGCCACGGCATCCCACACCGCCATGTCCAGCGTGCCGACGGCCACCGAACGCTCGCCATGCCCCCCGGCTTTTCGTTCGTCATCAGCGTCTTCCAGATGGCGAAGGGATCCAGATTGTCGTGTTCGCGGTCGATCAGGGCGTCAGGATCGGCTTCAAGCACACGTGGTATGAACCGCTCGCGCATCAGCGCGCCCTGGCCGTATCGTCCGTTGGAATTGAAGCCGAAACCGACCACCGGCTTGCCGTCGCGGATCACGTCGGTGACCACGGCGACAACGGAGCAGGTCATCTTGGAGAAATCGATATAGGCGTTGGCGATGGGCGAGGCGATCGAGGCGGTCTTCTCGCGGATGTCGATGATGCGCATGAATCTTCCGGCAAAGAACGTCGGAGCCGACCCATCGCTCGCCCCCTTTGATCATGCCTTACCAGCATGAAGCCGAAAGGCGCGGGTGAAGAAAACGCGAAGGCCCCACAGGGCCTTCGCGTTCGGGCGAGTCGGCAGGTGCCCGACAAAGAGCCGCATTAAGGAGATCTGGCGGCAAGGTGCGACGACGTTTGCTAGATGACGCCCTCGCTCCCTCCCCTTCACCTAAGTCTCTGACCGCCCGCGCCGCCAATGCTGTTTCATCGCCGACCCATGCCGATATTGCATAGCAGCTGCGACCAACCTCCTATAGGAGGATCACATCGCGAACCGAGGAGAAAGGCCCATGGACATCGTCTGGCTGGAAGATTTCCTCGCCCTGGCCGAGTTGGGCAACTTCTCTCGCGCCGCCGAGGCTCGACACATCACCCAGCCTGCATTCAGCCGACGGATTCGCAGCCTAGAGGATCGACTGGGCGCGCCGTTATTCGAGCGCGGCGGCGGCGGAACGACGCTCACGCCGGCGGGACGGGTGCTGCATCCCACGGCCGAGGATATCGTTCGCCGGATGCGTCAGACCGCACGCGACATTCGGCGACTGTCCAGAGACGAAGGCTCGACGCTTCTGTTCGCCGCCACCCACGCCTTGTCCTTCACCTTCCTGCCGAACTGGATGAGAGAGCTGGAGCGCGACTCTCCCCTGGGCCCTCTGAGCCTAGCGTCCGACAGCCTGCGCGGCTGCGAAGCCCTGATGATGCAAGGCGACGCTCAGTTCCTGCTCTGCCATCAGCATCATAACGACCGCGGTCGGTTCGCCGCGCCGCGCTTTCTCACCAAGATCGTAGGCGCGGATCGCCTGGAGCCCTATTGCGCGCCCGACGACGATGGCGCGCCGCTGTGGCGACTTGAGGAGGACATGGAGCCGACGCCCTATCTGGCCTACAGTTCGGAATCGGGCCTGCGGCGCATCCTGGACACAACCGTGATGCGCCATCGTCGGGTGACCCCGCTCAAGACCGTGGTAACGTCGCATCTGGCGGCGACGCTGAGCTCGCTCGCCCGGGAGCAGCGCGGCATCGCCTGGCTTCCCCGCACCCTGGTGAACGAGGACATCGCTGCCGGACGGCTGGTGAGTTGCGGCGACGAAAGCTGGAGCGTGCCGCTGGATGTCGTCGTCATCCGTCCCGCCTCGCCGATGGATCGTTCCGCAGAAGCGCTATGGTCCAAGATCGGGCCGACCGCCTGAGAGGCGCCTTCACGCCAAAAGAAACGTCAGACGATCACCCCTCCGGACACCGTCAGCACCTGACCTGTGACGAAGCCAGCCTCCTCGCTGGCGAAATAGGCCACGGCATGGGCGATGTCTCCAGGCGTGCCGGGGCGCTTCACCGGAATGCGGCTCACCGTGTCCGCCAGATGGTCTTCCAGGGAAAGCTTGCGCCTGGCTGCGGTGGCGTGGGTCATCGCGGTCACGACCAGACCGGGGGCCACCGCATTGGCCGTGATCCCCAGCGGCCCCAGCTCCACGGCCAGAGACCGCACGAAGCCCTCCACGCCCGCCTTGGCGGCGCAATAGTTCGCGCGTTCCGGATGGCCGGACGCCGAGATGCTGGAGATGTTGATGATCCGTCCCCAGCGCTGCGCCTTCATATAGGGCACGACCGCGCGCGACATCAGGAAGGAGCCGCGCAGATGCACGCCCTGAACGAGATCCCACTCTTCCAGGCTCATCTGGTCGAAGGGCTTGTCGCGCGCGAACCCCGCGTTGTTGACCAGGATCGTGGGCGCGCCGAATTGCTCGACCACGCGATCAACGGCGTTCGCCACCGCTTGCGGATCGCTCACGTCGGCCTGGGCGGCCATCGTCTGACCGAACGCGCCGAGCCGGGCGGCGGCTTCCGCGCACCGGTCGCCGTCGACATCGATAAGCGCAACCGCGCACCCGTCCCTGGCGAGCCGCTCGGCGATGCCTTCGCCGATGCCGCCTGCGGCGCCCGTCACGATCGCCACACGGTTGGTCTTCACCTTTCGGCCTCCTCGATAGTTCGCAGCCAGCTCTGCGAATGGATGAGCCGCCTTGTCTCTTCGCAACTCTGGAGCTGGTCAAGTTTATCCTGATAGGGTGATGATACCGGTTTCCTAGGGGGAAGCGACGATGATCACACGAAGAGCGGCCTGCCTCTCAACCCTGACGCTTGCCGGGTTTCCAACGTCTGGCCTGGCTATGGCGCCCGATCGGGGCGACCCGCGCGTGCATACGACCACCGGACCCGTCACGGGCCTGCGCCACAGCGGCGTAAACGTCTTCAAGGGCATCCGTTATGGCGCCCCGACGCGCCGGTTCCAGGCCCCTCAGCCGCCGACGCCGTGGCGCGATCCGGCGCCGGCTCGCGATTTCGGCGCCGCCAGCCCTCAGCGAGGGCGGGAGCCGAACCAGAGCGAGGACTGCCTGTTCCTGAACGTGTGGACGCCCGGCGTCGACGCCGGACGACGCCCCGTGATGGTCTATATCCACGGCGGCGGCTATTCGAGCGGCTCGGGATCGGCGGCGCTCTACGACGGAACGCGCCTGGCCACGCGCGGCGACGTCGTGGTCGTCACGTTGAACCATCGGCTGAACGCCCTAGGCTACGCCTACCTGGCGCGTCTGGCCGACGGGTTCGAGGATTCAGGCAACGTCGGCCAGTTGGATCTGATCCTGGCCCTGCGTTGGGTTCGTGACAACATCGCGGCTTTCGGCGGCGACCCCGACCGCGTCATGCTGTTCGGACAGTCGGGCGGCGGCGCCAAGATCGCCACCCTGATGGCCATGCCGGCGGCCCGAGGCCTGTTCCACCGCGCCGCCACCATGAGCGGCCAGCAGGTCACCGCATCCGGCCCGCTCAACGCCACCGCACGCGCCGAGGCCTGGCTGAAGGCGTTGGGCCTGACGCCTGACCGGGCGCGAGAGGCCGCGACTCTGCCGGTCGAGCGACTGCTCGAGGCGCAGACGCAGACGGATCCCGTCCTGGGCTTCGGCGGCGTCTACTTCGGCCCTGTGCTGGATTTCCGCCACCTGCCGCGCCATCCCTTCTATCCGGACGCTGCCCCGCAGGGCCTGACCATTCCGATGATCATCGGCAACACCCGCGAAGAGACCCTGGGTTTCATGGGCGACGATCCGGCCAACGTCGGCCTGACCTGGGACATTCTGGTCGATCGCATCACGCCCGCCGTCATGCGGATCGACATCACGCCCGAGGCCGTGATCGCCGGCTATCGCCGGATGCATCCCGACTGGTCGCCCGATCAGGTCCTGATCGCCGCGACCACGGCCGGCCGGTCCTGGCGCGGAGCTGTGATCGAGGCCGAGGAGCGGGCGAAGGCCGGCGCCCCCGCCTGGGTCTATCAACTGGATTTCGCCGGCGCGATGGCTTCGGGGCGCAAGGGCGCCTTCCATACCGCCGACATTCCGCTGGTGTTCGACAATGTGGCCGTGGGCGCCTCGGAACCCGGCGCTCAGACGGTGGCGGATACGATGAGCGACGCCTTCATCGCCCTGGCGCGGGATGGAGATCCGAACCACGCCGGCCTGACGCGCTGGGAGCGCTACGACCTGCCGAGGCGGCAGACCATGCTGTTCGATGTCGTGTCGCGTCAGGCCGACGATCCGCGCGGAGACGAGCGCGAATTCTTCTCGGCCATCCCCTACATCCAGCCGGGGACCTAGCGCGCGAAGCGCTCGATCCTCAGCGCGTCCAGCCACGCCGGCGCCGGCCGCCCCAGGGCGAGCCCTTCCATCGTCTCCGCCGTGAAGGCGGCCAGCGTCAGGCCCAGGTGCTGATGGCCGAAGGCGTAATGGATCGCCGGGTGCGCCTGCAGCCTGCCGATCGCCGGAAGATAGTCCGCAAGGGTCGGGCGCGGCCCGCACCAGCGATCCGGCGTTTCCGCGAAGACGACGCCGAGCGCCTGCAACTGGGCCTCGATCCGTCGCCATTTGCGCGGGTCGGGCGGCGCGGAGGGCGCGCCGAACTCGACGTGGCTGGACGCGCGCAGGCCGCCGCTGAAACGCGCCACCACCAGGGCCCGGTCCTCGAACACCGTCAGCGGCAGGTCCTCCGGCCATTCATGCCGGGCGGACTGGACCGAATAGCCGCGCTCTCCGATCAGCGGAACCGTCAGGCCCAGCGGCGCCAGAAGCTCGGCCGACCAGGCGCCCGCCGCCACGACCACCCGCTCGGCGTCGACGACCGCGCCGTCCTCCAGAATGATGTCGACGCCGTCAGCCACGGGCCGCAGTCGGCGCACGTCGGCCTGAATTACAGTCCCGCCCTGTCTTGTGAACGCAGCCGACAGGGCGTCGCGCACGCGCTGGGGCTCGCTGACCTGCCCCGTGCCGGTAAAGCGGACGCCGCCTGCGGGACGCGCCTTCAGCACCGCGTCGTAGGCGGCCAGTTCTTCGCCCTCCATGGGCCGAAAGCCGGCGTTCCCCGTGCGCGCCCCGCGCCAGGCCTCCAGACCTTTCCGCGCCGCCTCGGGCGTGGACCACACGACGGCGTGGCCCGTGGGGCGGATCAGGTCGCCGGGCGCCTCGGCCAGCGCCGCCAGTCGCCCCCACGCGCCCAGAGGATCGTCCAGCAGCCGCGCCAGAACCTCGGCCCCATGCGCGGCCGCAACCGGGCGCGAGGCCGCCAGAAAGCGCAACGCCCACGGCCCCCACAGGGCGACGTCCCGTGCGCGGAAGTCCAGCGGCCCGCCAAAGGCGAACAACCGCCCGAAGGCGCTTTTCAGCGTCGCGGGCGAGGGCATGGGCTCGCACTGCTCGGCCGCGATATGGCCGATGTTGCCGAAGGAGGCGCCACGCCGGGCGTCGCCCCGGTCGATCAGCGTCGTCTCAAGACCCGCCGCCTGAAGCCTGAGGGCCGTCGCCGTCCCGATCAGGCCGCCGCCGACGATCGCCCAGCGCCGGGGCGTCCTCATGCAGAGGCGCCCTCGCCGAACGGATCGTCCAGGCTGTGCGAAGGCTCGGTGAACCAGACCGGTCCGCTCTCGGTCATGTAGAAATGGTCTTCCAGGCGCACGCCGAACCGGCCCGGAATGACCAGCATCGGCTCGTTGGAGAAACACATGCCGGGGGCCAGCGGCGTGATGTCCCCGCGCACCAGATTGGGCGCCTCATGGATGTCCAGTCCGATGCCGTGTCCGGTGCGGTGCGGCAGGCCCGGGAGGCGGTAGTCCGGGCCATAGCCGAGGCCGGTCAGATAGTCGCGCGCGGCGTCATCGACGCTGTGGCACGGCGCGCCGAGGCGAGCCGCTGCGAAGGCGCGGGCCTGGGCTTCCTTCTCGTGCGTCCAGACGCGGCGGAAGTCCTCGGTCGGTTCTCCGAAGACATAGGTGCGGGTGATGTCGGAGTGATAGCCGTCGACCAGAGTGCCGGTGTCGATCAGCACCACGTCGTCTGTCTGCAGGGCGCGGTCGCCCTCGCCTCCGTGGGGCAGACAGGTGTCGTCGCCGAAGGAGACCAGGCAGAACCACGAGCCCCCTTCCCCGCCCAGGGCGCGGTGCTCGGCGTCGATGAAGGCCATGACCTCGGACGTGCGCACGCCGACCTTCAACCAGCGGCGGGTGCGGCGCTGGACCTCCAGGGTGATGGCCTTGGCGCGGGTCAGAAGCGCGATCTCGGCGAGTGACTTGAGGCTGCGCTGGGCCAGGATCAGCGGGCCGCCGTCCGTCACGCGATCCGCCCCCAACGCCCGGCTCAGGCCCAGCCAGATGAAGGCCGCCGCTTGGTCGTCGACCGCCAGGACGCCGCCATCGGCCAGACGCCCCGCCGCCAGGATATAGGGGCTCTCCTCCTCTTCCCAGGTCAGGATGTCGCCGGTGATCGCATTCGGCGCCGCCGTCAGACCCGCCACCTTGTCCAGCTCGAAGCGAGGGCAGATGTATTCCACCCGCCCGTCGGCGTGGATCAGGGCTCCCGTCAGCCGCTCTGACGGATGCCAGTCCAGCCCCGTATAGTAGCGCAGGGACGTCGTCGGCCCCACCAGCAGGGCGGACAGACCTTCGGCCTTCAGACGCGCCGCCAGAGCCTGGATGCGCGCGCTGCGTTCATCTGCGGTGATGGGGGCGGCGGCGGGAGGAAGGAACGTCATGGGATTTATCGTATAATATATATGATACGGCGACTTCTTTCATGGCCGAGGCCAGACGGCAAGGCTGCGCCTTGAAACGCCGGGTCCTCCCCCGCGCCAGCGCCGCGGAGACCGTCGTAAAGTCGCCTTATCCCGTGAACCTTATAACAGATTGCCTTGGATCGGACCGCCTCCTACCTAGACGGCCATGCCTCGGTCGGTGATGACATTGGCGAACCTGTTTGCGGCGCTGACGCTGATCATCGCCGCCCTGGTGATCGCGCCTGCAGCCGACGCGGCGGCCTGCGCCCCAGACTCCCTCGTCGCGTATCAGATCCTGACCGAAGACCACGCCCAGGACGACGCCGAGCACGTCCCTGGCGACGTGGGCGGAGACATACACGGCCACTGCCACCATCCCGGCGAACCCCAGGCTTGCGGCGATATGCAGATCGCCAAGCCCGCAGCCGTCGCCAGCCGCTATCTCCTGCGTGACGACGGCGCCGTGTCCTTTGTCGCCGACGGACTGATGCGGCCCCCCAGAGGCTGATCGGAAGCCTGCGCCTTCGCGCGCCCTTCTTCTGATCATCTCTGGAAATGAACCATGTCCCCGACACATCGTCGTCGGCCGCGTCTGGCGGCCGGCTGCGCGCTCGCCGTGGCCGCCGTTTTCGGCGTCGCCCCGGCGTGGGCTGATCCCGCGCCCTCCTATGGCGAACTGCTCGCCCGACTGGACCAGACCCCCGTCGCCGTCGAAGCCGAGGCTCTGAGCGACGCCGCCGAAGCGCGCGTCCGTCAGGCCCGCGTCCGCCCCAATCCCAACCTGTCCGTCGACCTTGAGAACGTCGCCGGCTCCGGCCCCTATTCCGGTTTCGACAACGGCGACCTCAGCCTGTCGTTCAGCCAGGATCTGGAGCTTTGGGGCCGTCGTCCCGCACGGGTGAACGCCGCCCGCGCCGAGGCGGGCGCCGCCGCCCTGCGCCGCGACATGGCCGTGATCGACGCCGCCGGGCGACTGGCGCTGATCTACGCCGAGGCCGAAGCGGCCCAGCGTCGGGCGACACTCGCCGAGGAAGCCTTGACCCTGGCCGTGGCCGACGCCCGTGCGGCCCTGGCTCTGGTCGAGGAAGGGCGCGAGCCCCTGCTGCGCGGCATTCAGGCCGAGAGCGAGGCCGCCGCCGCCCGCGCCAGCCTGGATGAGGCCAAGGCCGAGCGCGACGCCGCCTTCGCCCGCCTCAGCGCCGTCGCCATGCTGCCGACGCCCGCCACCTCGATCGCGGCCGAGCTGCTGGACGCGCCGACGACGCCCTCGGCCCGGTCCGATCGCGACGCGCCGACGGTGCGAACAGCCAAGGCCGAGGCTGCGGCGGCCGAACGCCGCATCGACGTCGAGCGCATCAACGGACGTCCTGACGTCACCGCCAGCGTCGGCGTGACCCGTTTCGGCGCCGAAGACCAGACGGCCCTCACCTTCGGCGTCAGCCTGCCCCTGCCGCTGTTCGACCGGAACCGGGGGAGCATCGACGCCGCGCGCGCCGAGCACCGGGCCGCCGAGGCGCGGGTGATGCAGGCGCGCCAGGACGCCGGGGCCGACCGGGCCGCCGCCGGAGCGCGCCTGGCGTCTTCGGCCAGCCGGGTCTCGGCCGCCGATGCGGGCGTGACCTCGGCCGAGGAGGCCTATCGCCTGTCGCGCATCGGCGCCGAGGCGGGACGCATCTC
Organism: Brevundimonas sp. SS2672; assembly: GCF_059579685.1. NCBI lineage: Bacteria > Pseudomonadati > Pseudomonadota > Alphaproteobacteria > Caulobacterales > Caulobacteraceae > Brevundimonas > Brevundimonas sp. SS2672. The sequence goes on from NZ_CM184201.1 coordinate 2,055,650, forward strand.
GCAACTGGAGCTGCGCACCGGACGCGCCGCCCTGATCAACGCCCGATCCGCCGCCGTCGACGCCCGCATGGCGCGCGTCCGCGCCGAGATCGACCTGGCGCGCCTGGAAGGCCGCGCCCCCTTTGAAGGAAGCCGCTGATGTCCACCCTGTCATCGAACAAGAAAGTCCTGATCGCGGGCGTCGCCGCCGTCGTCCTGCTGGGCGGCGGGGCGCTGGCCCTCACGTTCACACGGTCTGATCCGCCCGCGCCTGCCGCCGAGAAGACCGAGGCGGAAGGCGAAGCCGCAGAAGCGCCCGAGGGCGTGGTCGAACTGACCGCCGAACAACTTCAGGCGGCGGGCATTTCTGTCGTCGCCGTCACACGCGGCGGGGGCGGCGAAACGCGCCTGTCCGGTCGGGTCGAGGCCATGGTGGACGCGCGCGCCGCTGTCGGCGCAGTGGTCGGCGGCACGGTCGAGCGGGTGCTGGTCGCGCGGGGTCAGACGGTTCGCGCGGGCCAGCCGCTGGTCAGCCTGATCAGCGGCGACGGCGCGGCGCTGCGCGCCGAGATCGACGCAGCCTCGGCCGCCGCCACCGCCGCGCGTCAGGCGCATCAACGCAACCGCAACCTGGCCGATCAGGGCGTCGTCGCCCGTCAGGAGGTCGAGGCCTCACAGGCTCAGGCCGCCAGCGCAGACGCCATGGCCCGCGCCGCGCGGGCGCGAGCGGCGGCGGCGGGCTCGCCCAACGCTTCGGGCCGGATGAGCGTGGTCAGCCCCATCTCCGGCGTCGTCACCAATGTTCAGGTCGGTCCCGGCGGCTTCGTCGCTCAGGGCGCGGTGGTGGCCGAAGTGACCAATCCGGCGCGGGTGGAGCTGGTCTTCAACGCCCCGCCGCAGCTGGCGGCTCAGGTCCGCCTCGGCTCGCACGTGCGCGTCACCGGCCCGCAGGGCGAGTTCGACGCCCTGGTCACGGGCGTCGCCGCCGACGCCGGATTGCAGGACAGCGGCGCGACCGTGATCCGCGCACGGCCCGAGGGCGGTCGCCTGCCGCCCGCCGGATCGCCCGTCACCGGCGCCGTCGTCACCGAGGGCCAGTCCGGCGGCGCCCTGACCGTGCCGTCCGAGGCGGTGCAGACGGTCGACGGCGCCACGGTGGTCTTCGTCCAGACCGGCGAAGGCTTCCGCGCCCGGCCGGTGCTGGCCGGTCGTCAGGCCGGAGGCGCCACCGAGATCCTGCGAGGTCTCACCGGAGCTGAAAAAGTCGCGGCGGCCAACGCCTTCCTGCTCAAGGCCGAGCTGGCCAAGGGCGAAGCCGAGCACGGCCACTAAGGGAGGGCGATCATGTTCAAAGCGATCATCGAGGCGTCCGTCCGCTTCCGCTGGTTCATCGTCCTGGCCACGACCCTGGTCGCGGCGTGGGGTCTGTTCCAGCTGACCAAGCTGCCGATCGACGCCGTGCCGGACATCACCAACCGGCAGGTGCAGATCAACACCGTGGCCCCGGCCCTGGCTCCCGAACAGATGGAGCGTCAGGTCACCTACCCGCTGGAGACGGCTATGGCGGGCATTCCGGGGATACAGAGCACCCGCTCCCTGACCCGAAACGGCTTCAGCCAGGTGACCGTCATCTTCAGCGACGCCACCGACATCTACTTCGCCCGCCAGCAGGTGGCCGAGCGGATGGCTCAGGCGCGCGAGAACCTGCCCGAGGGCGTCGAACCGGCCCTGTCGCCGATCACCACCGGCCTGGGCGAAGTCCTGATGTGGACCGTCGACCTGAAGCCTTTCGACGCCAGGACGGCGCGCGCGGGTCGTCCCGGCTGGCAACCCGACGGCGCCTATCTGACGCCCGAGGGCGAGCGGCTGGACACGCCGCAGGCGCGGGCCACATATCTGCGCACCGTTCAGGACTGGATCATCGCGCCCCGGATGCGGACCGCGCCCGGTCTGGCCGGCGTCGACGTCAACGGCGGCTATGTGAAGGAGTACGCCGTCCGCCCCGATCCGGCGCGACTGGCCGGCTATGGCCTCAGTCTGAACGACTTGATCCAGGCGCTGGACCGCGCCAACACTCAGGCGGGCGCGGGCTATATCCAGCGCGCGGGCGAGGCCTTGACCGTCCGCACCGACGCCCTGGCCCAGACCGTCGAGGATCTGGCCCAGGCGCCCGTGGTCAACCGCAACGGCCTTGTCGTGCGCGTCGCCGACGTGGCCGTGGTCGAGATCGGCCAGGCGCCGCGTCTGGGCGGAGCCAGCCGCGACGGCCATGAGGCGGTCATAGGCACCGCCCTGATGCTGGCGGGCGAGAACAGCCGCACCGTGGCCCAGGCCTCCGCCGAACGGCTGGAACAGATCAGCGCCAGCCTGCCGCCCGACATCGTGGCCGAGCCGGTGCTGAACCGCAGCGCCCTGGTCAACTCGACCATCAAGACGGTGGCCAAGAACCTGACCGAGGGCGCCCTTCTGGTCATCGTCGTGCTGTTCCTGCTGCTGGGGAACATCCGCGCGGCGACGATCACCGCCCTGATGATCCCGATCAGCTTCCTGTTCGCCGTCATCGGCATGAACCGTTTCGGCATCAGCGGAAACCTGATGAGCCTCGGCGCTCTGGACTTCGGCCTGCTGGTCGACGGCGCCGTGGTGGTGGTCGAGAACACCCTGCTGCGCCTGGGCCAGAAGCGCGCCGATCTGGGCCGCGCCCTGACCCGCAACGAACGCCTTGGCGTCGCCGCCGGCGCCGCGCGTCAGATGGTCAAGCCCGCCGCCTTCGGCCAGTTGATCATCCTTCTGGTCTTCACCCCCCTGCTGATGCTGGAAGGGGTCGAGGGCAAGACCTTCGTTCCCATGGGCGCCACGGTCATGCTGGCTTTGGTCGGCGCCTTCATCTTCTCCTTCACCTTCGTCCCGGCCATGGCCGCCCTGCTGGTGAAAGAGCCCAAGACGGTCCACGTCGACGAAAACGGCGAGGCGGAAGAGCATGAGACCTTCCTGCTGCGCCACGCGCGCCGCTGGATCGAACCGGCCATACGCGCCGCCGTCTCGCACCCGAAGACGGTGCTGGCCTCGGCCTTCGGCGCCCTGCTGATCGGCGCCCTGGCCTTCACCCTGCTGGGGCGCGAGTTCATCCCGACGCTGGATGAAGGCGACATCGCCATGCAGGCGCTGCGCGTGCCCTCGGCCTCGCTGGAGCAGTCCCTCGCCATGCAGATGGCGCTGGAGCGGGCCATCAAGGCCCAGCCCGAGGTGAAGACCGTCTTCTCGCGCACCGGCACGGCCGAGGCGGCGGTGGACCCCATGCCGCCCAACATCTCCGACGCCGTCATCGTGCTGAAGAACCGCAAGGAATGGCCCGATCCCCGCCTGCCCAAGGAAGAGTTGATCGCCCGCATCGAGAAGGCCCCCTCGACCCAGCTGGGCAACGCCTTCGAATTCAGCCAGCCGATCGAACTGCGCTTCAACGAGCTTATCTCGGGGGTCCGCACCGATCTGGCGGTCATGGTCTATGGCGACGACTTCGCCCAGCTTCAGAAGACGGCGGATCAGGTCGCCAACGCCCTGCGCGACACGCCCGGTTCGGCCGACGTGCGGGTGGAGCAGGCGTCCGGTCTGCCGACCCTGACGGTCAGCGTCGACCGCTTCGCCGCCGCCAACTACGGCCTGTCGGCGGCCGACGTGTCCGAAGCCGTCTCGGCCGCCATCGGCGGCGCCGAGGCCGGTCAGATCTTCGAGGGCGACCGCCGCTTCGACGTGGTGGTCCGCCTGTCGGACGCGGAACGCAACGACCCCGCCGCCCTGAACGCCCTGCCCGTCACCACCGCAAGCGGTGTGACCATCCCCCTGTCCTCGGTCGCCCGAATCCAGGTGAAGGAGGGTCAGAACCAGATCAGCCGCAACGACGGCAGCCGCCGCATGGTGGTCCAGGCCAATGTGCGCGGCCGTGATCTGGGCGGCTTCGTCGCCGACGCCCAGAAGCAGGTGGATCAGCGGGTCCAACTACCCGCAGGCTATTCGCTCAAATGGGGCGGCCAGTTCGAGAACCTGAAGCGGGCCGAACAGCGGCTGGGTCTGGTCATCCCCGTGGTCTTCGTCCTGATCGGCATCCTGCTGTTCATGGCGCTGGGATCATTCGCGGAGGCGGGGCTGGTGTTCGCCTGCGTGCCGCTGGCGCTGGTCGGCGGGGCGCTGTCGCTGTTGCTGAGGGGGATGCCCTTCTCGGTCTCGGCGGCGGTGGGCTTCATCGCCGTGTCGGGCGTGGCGACCCTGAACGGTCTGGTGCTGATGCAGGCCATCCGCGAGCGGTTGCAGGCGGGGCAGACGCCGCGCGACGCGGCCCTGCTCGGCGCCTTCAGTCGTCTGAGGGCGGTGCTGACCACGGCCCTGGTCGCGATCGTCGGCTTCATTCCCATGGCCATCGCCACCGGGGCCGGCGCCGAGGTGCAGAAACCCTTGGCCACCGTGGTCATCGGCGGCCTGTTGACCGCCACCGCCCTGACGCTTCTGGTGCTGCCGACCTTCGCCGCCAGGGCGGTCCGGCATCGCAAGGCTGAAGGAATCGAGAACTGATGAACGGGAACAGGTCAGAGGACTGCCATCATGCCTAACACCATCAGGTTGGACATTCCTGTCCTGCTGCCCGATGCGCCTGACGCTGCGGACGCCTGCGTGGACCGCCTGATCAAGACGTTGAGCGGCGTTCCTGGCCTGTCCCACGCCCACGTGATCGAAGCGTCCGGGGGCGCCCAGCTGTGTCTTCACTACGACCCGGCGCTGCTGTCCCCAGCCGAAGTGAAGCGCAAGGCGCGGCAGGCCGGGGCCGACATCAGCCAGCAGTTCGGCCATCTGGTCGGCTGGGTCGAGGGTGTCCGCCACGCCCGCCACGCCCTGACGCTGGAAGCGGCGCTGAAAGATGAGCCCGGCGTGCTGGAGGCGGGGCTGGACGCCTCCGGCGCCGTCAGCCTGGAGTTCGACCAGTCCCGGATCAACCGCGACGACCTGATCCAGCGGCTGGGCGCGCACGGCCTGCGCTTTTCCCCCACGCCCTTCCCGGCCGCCCCGGAGAAGAAGGCCCATCGCCACGTCGAGGGCGAGGATCACGCCGAACACGATCACGACCACGCGCACGGCGGCGTCTTCGGCTCCAATACGGAGCTGATCTTCGCCTTGATGGCCGGCGGCGCCCTGGGCGTCGGCTTCGTGCTGGAAAAGCTGGCGACCGGCCTGCCCGGCTGGATACCGCTGGCCCTTTACCTGTCCGCCTATGGGCTGGGCGGCTTCTTCACCGTGCGCGAGGCGATCGACAACCTGAAGCGCAAGAGGTTCGAGATCGACACCCTGATGCTGGTGGCCGCCGCCGGGGCCGCCGCCCTGGGCGCCTGGGCCGAGGGCGCCCTGCTGCTGTTCCTGTTCAGCCTGGGCCATGCGCTGGAACACTACGCCATGGGCCGCGCCAAGAAGGCCATCGAGGCCCTGGCCGAACTGGCGCCGCGCACGGCCCATGTGCGGCGCGGTCTGGACATCGTCGAACTGCCCGTCGAAGATCTTCAGATCGGCGATGTGGTCGTGGTGCGCCCCAATGAGCGCCTGCCCGCCGACGGCTTCGTCATCAGCGGCGCCACCAGCATCAATCAGGCCCCCGTCACCGGCGAGAGCATGCCGGTCGACAAACAGCCGGTCGCCGATCCGGCCGAGGCGCGCGCCCGTCCGGCCTCCATCGCCGCCGCCTCGGCCGTCTTCGCCGGAACCATCAACGGCGCCGGGGCCATCGAGGTCGAGACGACCCGCAAATCCAGCGACACCACCCTGGCCAAGGTCGTCCGCATGGTCAGCGAGGCCGAGGCCCAGAAGTCGCCCACCCAGCGCTTCACCGAGCGGTTCGAGCGCATCTTCGTCCCGGTGGTGCTGGCGACCGCCGTCGTCCTGCTGTTCGCCTGGGTGGTGGTGGATGAGCCGTTCCGCGACAGCTTCTATCGCGCCATGGCGGTGCTGGTCGCGGCCAGCCCCTGCGCCCTGGCCATCGCCACGCCCAGCGCCGTCCTGTCCGGGGTCGCCCGCGCCGCGCGCGCCGGCGTGCTGATCAAGGGCGGCGCCCCGCTGGAAAACCTAGGCTCGGTCGACGCCATCGCCTTCGACAAGACCGGCACCCTGACCGAGGGCCGCCCGCGCATCACCGACGTTGTCCCGGTCGACGGCGTGGACGAGGCGACGCTGCTGTCGGTCGCCGTGGCGGTCGAGCGCCTCAGCGACCACCCGTTGGCCGCCGCCATCGCCCGCGACGGCGCCGAACGCCTGGGCGCCGTCGCGATCCAGACCGCTTCCAGTCTGGACAGTCTGACCGGCAAGGGCGTCTCGGCCCAACTGGACGGCCAGACCATTCTGATCGGCAAGCCCGAGATGTTCGACGCCGACGGCGTGGCTCCCCTCGCCTCTTCGACGGCGACGGCCGTGGACCGGCTGCGTGATCAGGGACGCACGCTGATGGTCGTGCGGCAGGGCGACCGCGATCTGGGCGTCATCGGCCTGCTGGACACGCCGCGAGCCGCCGCGCGCGATGCGCTGGAGCGGCTGCGCCGTCTGGGCGTCAAGCGCATGATCATGATCTCGGGCGACCACCAGAAGGCGGCCGAGGCCATCGCCGGACAGGTCGGCCTGACCGAGGCCTGGGGCGACCTGATGCCCGACGACAAGGTCGAGGCGATCAAGCGCCTGCGCGCCGAGTCCAAGGTCGCCATGGTCGGCGACGGGGTCAACGACGCGCCGGCCATGGCCACGGCCACCGTCGGCGTGGCCATGGGCGCGGCCGGTTCGGACGTGGCGCTGGAAACGGCCGATGTGGCGCTGATGGCGGACGACCTGTCGCACCTGCCGTTCACCGTGGGCCTGAGCCGCCGCACCCGCACGGTCATCCGTCAGAACCTGGTCGTCAGCCTGGGCGTGGTCGCCTTCCTGGTGCCGGCCACCATCTTCGGCCTCGGCATCGGCCCGGCGGTGGCCCTGCATGAGGGTTCGACCCTGCTGGTGGTGTTCAACGCCCTGCGCCTGCTGGCCTATCGCGACCGTTCCGCCTGAGCGCGAACATATCTCCGCGCCGGGCATTTAGCCTGTCGAGGAGAACCTACATGGCCGCTCGCCCGACATGGCAAGGACATCTGAAGCTGTCGCTCGTCACCTGCCCGGTGGCGCTCTACACCGCGACGACCAGCGCCGCCGACGTGCGCTTTCACCTGATCAATCCGGACACCCACAACCGCATCCGCATGGTGCCGACCGACCCCGACGCCGGTCCGGTGGAGCGCAGCCATCTGGTGCGCGGCTATGAGGTGTCCAAGGACGAATACGTCCTGTTCGACGACGCCGATTTCGACAAGGTGCGGCTGGACAGCACCAAGACCATCGCCATCGACAAGTTCGTGGACGAGGCCGAGATCGACCGCCTGTATTGGGACGACCCCTTCTTCGTCGTCCCGGAGAAGGGAGCCGGGGTCGAGGCCTTCGCCGTGATCCGCGACGCCATGCAGAAACAGGGCAAGGTGGCGCTGGGCCAGCTTGTCCTGCGCGGCAAGGAACGCCAGCTGGCGCTGGAGGTGCGCGGCAAGGGCCTGCTGGCCTACACCCTGCGCGCCCATGACGAGGTGCGCGACGCCGACGACTATTTCGACGACATCCCCCAGGTGAAGGCCGACGCCGACATGGTCGAGATCGCCGCCCGCATCATCGCCCAGAAGGAGGCCGACTTCGACCCGACCGCCTTCAAGGATCGCTACGACGACGCCCTGCGCGAGATGATCAAGGCCAAGACCAAGGGCGGCAAGGGCCTGGTCGACGTGGCCGAGCCGGACGACACCAACGTCATCGACCTGATGGCGGCGCTGAAGAACAGCCTGAAGGGTTCTGCAGGCGGGGCCCGCAAGCCGGCGGCGAAGAAGCCGGCGCCGCGCAAGAAGACGGCCTGAGCGTCACTCCACGCCCATCTTGCGCAGGGCGGGTCTCAGGCTGACGGCGGCGGCGCGGAAATCGGCCCAGGGATCGGGCCGCTCAAGCAATTCGGGCCAGACCCACAGATTGTAGTCCACGGGCCTCAGTCCCGGCTTCACCTGATCCCACGACAGGGGAAAGGCGATCCCCGCCGCCGGCCGCGCACGCGGCGACCAGGGCGCCACGGCGGTCGCCATCCGGCCGTTGCGCAGATAGTCGATGAAGATCTTTCCGCCGCGCGCCTTCTTGGCCAGGGTAGTGGTGAAGCGGTCCGGCGCCTCGGCCTTGATCGCCTCGGACACGGCCTTGGCGAAGGCCTTGTTCTGCTCCCAAGTCACGCGGGAACGGCCGTCGGCGCGGATCGGCGCGACAACATGAAGGCCCTTGCCGCCCGTCGTCTTGACGAAGGGGGTGAGGCCCAACCCTTCGAGTTTCGCCTTCACCACGCCGGATGCGGCGATCACATCGTCGAATTCCAGCCCCACGTCGGGGTCCAGATCGAAGGTGATCTGGTCCGGCGTCTCGGGGTCGCCCGGCTTGCAGCCCCAGGGGTGCAGCTCCAGTCCTCCCGACTGGGCGACTGCGGCCAGGCCGCCGACATCGACCACGGCGACGTATGGGGTGCGCGCCTTAACGTCGATCAGCTTCAATCGGGGATTGGAGCCCGCCATGGCGTGGCGCTGGAAGAAGGTCTCGCCCTCAATGCCGTCCGGCGCCCGGATGATGGAGACGGGCCGATCCGCCACATGAGGCAGCAGACGCTCGGCCGCCGCCTCGAAATAGCGCGCCAGATCGGCCTTGGTGATGGGCGGTCGGCCGTCGTTCCCCGGCCACAACACCTTGTCGGGACTGGAGATGACGACGCCCGCCACAGTGACTTTGTCGCCCTTCCTCGAAGCCGGCGGCGACGCGGGCGGCTGGGGCGACGCCGTCACGTCCTCGGCGGTCTTGTCGTCGCGCAGGCCCTTGAAGGCCGCCTGCCGCAGCGACCCGGACTCGGTGTAGCCGCCGTGCTCGATCTCCGCGACCAGCCTCGGCTTCACCCAGTGAATATCCTTGCCGCCTTCGGGCGCGCCGGGGCCGGTAAAGGGGCTTTTGTCCGCCGCCTCGGCCTTCAGCGCCGGGATGAGCAACCGCGTCGCCGTCTCGCCGAATCCCGTTCCCACCCGGCCGAGGTATCTCAGCCCGCCCTTCTCGCGCACCCCGACCAGCAGCGACCGAAACCGACGGCCGCTCTCCGACGACCAGCCGCCGATGATGACCTCGTCGCGCCCCCGGCACTTGGACTTGACCCAGGTCGAGGACCGCCCGGCGTGATAGGGCGCGTCCAGCTTCTTGGAGATCACGCCCTCCAGATGCATCCGGCAGGCGCTTTCCAGCACGGCCTGCCCCGTAGAGGCGAAATGCTCGACGTAACGCAGACGCCCGCCCTTTGCGCCGATCCGGTCGATATAGGCCTGCAACCGCGCCTTGCGATGCGACAGGGGCAGCTTGCGCAGGTCCTCAGCCCCTTCGAACAACAGGTCGAAGGCGAAGTAGACCAGTCGCCCCGTATCCCCCTCGGATATCGCCGCCTGAAGGGCGCTGAAGTCCGGCATGTGGTCGTCGTCGAGGGCGCATAGTTCGCCGTCGATCACCGCATCGGGCCAGCCGGCCGCATCCGCCGCCAGCTCCGGGAAGCGATCGGTCCAGTCCAGGCCCTTGCGGGTCCGCAGCACCGCCTGGCCGCCGCCGACCCCGATCTGCAGCCGATAGCCGTCGAACTTGATTTCATGCGCCCAACCGGCCGCCGAGGGCGGGTGATCGACCGCCTTGCACAGCTGGATCGGGACGAAGGCGCGCGGCCGCTTCGGCCTGGTCGCCGCCTTCGACGATGCAGGCTTGGGCGGCGCCTTGCGGCGGGTCGGCTTGGAGGACGTCCATTGCGCGTCGCCCTCGGCGATCTGGGCCAGGGAGCGGCCGGTCGTCACCGAGGCGTCGATCTCGGCCAGGGCGTCGCCCTCGCCGGCGACGGCGTGCTCGTCCTTCTCCTTCAGCAGCAGCCAGTTGTTGCGCTTGGACGGCTTGCCGCGGTCGCTCTTCAGCCGGATCAGCGCCCATTTGCCCTTCAGCCGCTCGCCGTGAAGGATCATCTTGATCTGACCGCGCGCCCAGGCGGCTGTGAGGTCCGCCTCATGCGGCTCCCAGGTTCCGACGTCCCACAGCTGCACCGTGCCCGCGCCGTAGTTGCCCGCCGGGATCGTCCCCTCGAACCCGCCGTAGTCCAGCGGATGATCCTCGACCTCGACCGCCAGGCGCTTGACCGAGGGGTCGCGCGACGGGGCCTTGGTCACGGCCCAGGACTTCAACACGCCGTCCGCCTCGATGCGGAAGTCGTAATGCAGCCGCGTCGCCGCATGGCGCTGGATCACGAAGCGAAGCGCGCCCTTGGCCCCGGTTCGGCGAGCGCCCTTGGGTTCCGGCGTCTGCTCGAAACGCCGCTTGGCCTGATAGGTCTTCAGTTCGCCGCGCATGGACGATTAATCCGCCTATGCGCAAACCGTTGCGCTGACGGCCCCTTGATCCTCAGCCGCCGAGAATGTCCGCCAGGCGCGCAGCCGTGTCTCGCCCCGTCGGCCCCGGCGTCTTCACGTCTTGGCGTCGGTCTCGAGGCGCGGCGCCGGGCGGCCCCTGACCGCCCGCGCGGGTTGTCCGGCATGGATGTCGCGCCCGCGGCGTTCGACCTCCCGCAGGATGACCGCCAGCTCCTTGTCCGTCAGATGTTCGATGCCGATGAAGCCCGCGTCGGCCTTTTTCACGGCATAGATCAGCTCGTCCATCTTGGCGTGCATGGCGGCGGCGTCGCGGTTCTGAGTGTTCTGGATCAGGAAAACCATCAGGAAGGTGACGATGGTGGTGCCGGTGTTGATGACCAGCTGCCACGTCTGGTCAAAGTGGAACAGCGGCCCGGTCACGGCCCACAGCAGCACCACCGCCAGGCAGATGATGAAGGTCCACGGCCGTCCCGCCAGCTTGGCCGTCGTGTTCGCCAGATGGTTGAACAGCTTTTCCATTCCGGCGGAACGGCGGCCGCAGGGCCGGGTTCCGTCGGATCAGGACAGACTCATTCGCTGGCGGCGGGCGCACGCGTCCCGATGGTGCGGTCCAGGAAGTCCAGATAGGTCCGCCACTGGTGCAGTTGGCGGTCATTGCCCCGGATGCCGTGGCGCTGGCCCGGATAGAGCATGGTCTCGAACGGAATGCTCTTTTCCTGCAGGGCGTTCAGCACCCGCGTCGTGTTCTCGAAGATGACGTTGTCGTCGGCCATGCCGTGCATCAGCAGCAGCCGCCCGGTCAGATTGTCGAGACGCCCCAGCACGTCAGACGCCGCATAGCCCGCCACATTGCCCTGCGGCGTCGACATATAGCGCTCGGTATAGGCGGTGTCGTACAGGCTCCACTCCGTCGGCGGGGCCCCTGCCAGAGCCGCCGCCAGCCCCATCTTCGGCTCGGTCAGCGCCATCAGGCTCATGAACCCGCCATAGGACCAGCCCATGATGGCGATGCGGTCGGCGTCGACATAGGGCAGCGAGCGCAGATAGTCGGCGCCGATGACCTGATCCTCGATCTCGGGCTGGCCCATCTTCAGATAGAGGGCCTGTTTGAAGGCGGCCGAACGGTCGCCCTCGCCCCGGTTGTCCAGACGGAAGACGATATAGCCCGCCTCGGTCAGCAGCTGGTTGGTCGCCGGCTGCCAGGCGTTCTTCACCCCGCCGCCCGACGGGCCGCCATAGACCTGCATGACGACCGGATAGCGTTTCGAGGGGTCAAAGCCCGGCGGCGTGGTCATCTGCCACATCAGCGTCTCGCCATGGCTCTGCAGCGTGCCGAAGCTCGGCTTCTGCTGGCGCTCGGCATAGGGCCAGAAGGGGTGGCCCGGCTGGAGTTTGTTCTCCTCGATCCAGCGCACGCGCTGGCCGTTGATCGAATACAGCGCCGACTGCGCCGGGGTGTTCACGTCGGTATAGTTGCCGACATAGGCCGTGCCGGTGGTGTTGACCGACGCGCTCCACCAGCCGCCGCGCGGGGTGACTTCGGTCGGGTTCAGCGTCCGCCTGTAGCTGGTCCGGAACAGCTGCTGCTCGATCGGATATTCCTTGCCGTCGCGCATGGAGGCGGTGAAGAAGACCTCGCCTGTCTCCTGATTGACGCCGTCCAGCGACTTCACCGGATAGTCGCCGCGCGTGACGGCCCGCAGCTGACGCCCGTCCTTGTTGTAGAGATACAGGTGACGCCACCCGCTCTCCTCGCTGGACCAGATGAAGTTGCCGTCCTTCAGCGCCTTGAAGTCATGGGTGACGTTGACCCAGGCGTTCGAGGTCTGGCTGGCGATCACCCGGCTGGCGCCCGTGGCCGGATCGACGCTGAGCAGGTCCAGCCGCTTCTGATCGCGCGACAGACGCTGGACATAGGCGACCGAGCCGTCCGCCGCCCAGTTGACCCGGCCCAAATAGATGTCCGTGTCAGCGCCCAGATCGACCTTGACCCGCTGGCCGCCCTGCACGTCCTGAACATACAGCTCGACCACGGCGTTGGGCCGTCCGGCGCGGGGGTAGCGCTGCTGGGCCACCGAGGCGCCGCCGCCGGTGATGTCGAGGCGCGGAATCACGTCGACCGGGCTTTCGTCCGTGCGTTGCAGGGCGATGTAGCGCTCGTTCGGGCTCCACCAATAGCCGGTGTCGCGGTCCAGCTCCTCCTGGGCGATGAACTCGGCGGCGCCCCAGGTGATCAGGTCCTTGCCGTCGGTGGTGATGGCCTGTTCGGCGCCCGTCTCCAGATTGACCACGAACAGGTTCTGGTCGCGCACGAAGCTGACGAACGATCCCTTGGGCGAGACCTTGGCGTCGATCTCATCGGCCGCCGTTTCGGTCAGGCGCCGCACCGAGCCGTCGGCGCGGTTGGCCAGGAAGACGTCGCCCTCCAGCGGCGCCAGGATGTAGCGGCCCTGTTCGTCCCAGGAATATTCGACCACGCCGCGCTGCGAAATCCGCATCCGCTCGCGCCGCGCCTTCTCGGCCTCGGACAGTTCGCCCGCGTCGGGAACCAGGGCGCGGGCGTCGATGAGCTTGAACGGCTCGCCCCCCTTCACCGGCGCGGCCCACAGGTCCAGCACGTCCACGTCGTCCTCGCGCGAGCGCAGGAAGGCGACCAGTTCGCCGTCGGGCGACAGGCTGACGCCCTTGGCCACCGGCCCGGCCAGCGACGGATTGGCGAACACCCGCTCGACCGTCAGGATCGAGGACGCGGGCGCCGTGGCGGCGGGAGGCGTAGCGGGCTGAGGGGTCGATTGTGCGAACGCCGGGGTCGCAGCCATCAGGATCGTCGAGGCGAGAAGAAAAGTGCGCATGGCGGTGAAGCTAGAGGCGGAATCTTCCGCCGTCATCCGCAATTCGTCCTTCTCCCCTTGTGGGAGAAGGGAGAAAAAGAGAGTCCAATTCGTCTGAATCGTCTGAAATCCCCTGCGGCTTGCGGCCGCATCTTCCTGGGCCGAAGCGCAGTATGGCACAGGCTTACAGGTAGGCTGGCCGATTGTGATCGGCCCCTTGTTCCCCATGGAGCGGAAGGATCGCCGCGGCGCCCTTTCGCAACCGCCCCTGACGGCCTAGGTAGTCGCCATGTCCGACGCCTCCCTCTCCGCGCCGCCCGTCAAGGCCAGTCCGTTCCATGAGTTGGAAGTCCTGTGGGTCCGCCACTGGAACGACCAGTTGTTCAGTTTCGGCGTGAAGCGGCCCGAGGATTTCCGCTTCCGCTCGGGCGAGTTCGTCATGATCGGCCTGCCGGGCGAGGACGGCGGCAAACCCATCCTGCGCGCCTATTCGATCGCCAGCCCCTTCTGGGCCGAGGAACTGGAGTTCTTCTCCATCAAGGTCGAGGACGGCCCCCTGACCTCGCGCCTGCAGAAGATCGTCGCGGGCGACAGCGTGCTGATGGGCAAGAAGCCGACCGGCACCCTGGTTCTGGACGCCCTGACCGGCGGCGAGCGTCTGTGGCTGATCGGCACCGGCACGGGCCTGGCGCCGTGGCTGTCGGTTGCGCGCGATCCCGAGACCTATTCCCGCTTCAAGCAGGTCATCGTCTGCCACACGGTCCGCAACGTCGCCGACCTGGCCTACCGCGACTTCTTCAGCCACGAAATCCACGACGATCCGCTGATCGGCGACGAGGCCAAGGCCCAGCTGACCTATTATCCGACCGTGACGCGCGAGCGCTTCGAGACGCCGGGCCGCATCACCGACCGCATCAAGTCGGGCGATGCCTTCGCCGACCTGCAACTGCCCATCGGCTTCTCGCCCAACAGCGACCGCGTCATGCTGTGCGGCTCGATGGCGATGATCAAGGAGACCGGCGAACTGCTGGAATCCTACGGCCTGAAAGAAGGCTCGAACGCCGAACCCGGCGACTATGTTCTGGAGCGCGCCTTTGTCGGCTGACCTGATGACCGCCCCCCGCACCGTCGCCATCGACGACCGCAAGGCCCCGGAAGACTGCGCCACCATGCTCGACGTGCGTCAGGGCGTGGACGCCCTGGACCGCGCCCTGGTGACCCTGCTGGCCGAGCGCCAGCGCTACATGGACGCCGCCGCCCGCATCAAGCCGAACCGCGACGCCGTCTTCGATCAGGCTCGCATCGACGACGTGGTGGCCAAGGTGCTCAAGGCCGCCGAACCCGCCGGCCTGTCGCCCGACATCGCCGAGCCGGTCTGGCGCCTGCTCATCGACCGCTGCATCGCCCACGAGTTCGGAACCTGGGACAAGACGCGGGTCTGAACTTCCTTCTCCCCTTGCGGGAGAAGGGCCTCAGCCCTTGAGGCTCTTCAACGCCAGTTCATGGCGATAGGCCGCCACATCGGCCAGGGCCGCGTCCAGCGCCGTCTTCACCCGCTCCAGCCCGGCGTCCGCGGCAGCGTGTTCGCCGAACTCGACCTCTTCGCAGACCTGGGCCAGAGCCTTGGCCCCGATGCCAGCCCCGGCGCCGCGGATGGTGTGAACGGCGTCGCGCCAACCCTCGCTGGAGGCGTCCAGCATGGCCGACCACATGCGGGCCTGTTCGGCGAACAGGCCCAGCACTTCTTCCGTCACATCATCCATGCCCGCCGTCATGGCTTCGAGGACGGTGAAATCCACCGCCCCCGACAGGTCGCGTCTCGCCATCAGGCCTCGGACTCCTCGCCCTTGGCCAGGCGCGAGTTGCGCGACGACCAGATCAGATAGACGGCCAGACCGAACAGGTTCCACAGCAGGAAGTAGAGCTGCGTCGAGCTCTTCAGGCTGAAGAAGAAGACGATGCAGCCGATGATGGCGATGCCGCCGACCAGCCACCACAGCGGCGCCTTGAACTTGCGCTCGCGGTTCGGTTCACGCACGCGCAGCACGATCAGGCTGACCCCCACGGCCATGAAGGCCATCAGGGTGCCCGCATTGGCCAGCGAGGCCAGCTCGTCCAGGCGCATGATGCCGGCCAGGAAGGCCACGACGATGGCGGTGAAGATCGTCACCACGGCCGGAACGCCGCGCTTGGAGATCTTGGCCAGGCGGTTGGGCAGCAGTCCGTCGCGCGACATGCCCAGGAAGATGCGGCTCTGACCGAACAGGAAGGCCAGCAGCACGGTCGGCAGGGCGATCACGGCGGCGGCGGCGATCCACTGGGCGGCGACGCCCTGGCCCAGGCCGCGCATGATGTGCGCCAGAGGCTCGGGGCTGTCGGCGAAGCTGGCGACCGGGGCGGCGCCGATCGCGGCGGCGGCGACGGCGATATAGAGGACGGTGCAGATCACCATCGAGCCGACGATGCCGATGGCCAGGTCGCGCTCGGGCTTCTTGGTTTCTTCGGCCGCCGTGGCGATGGCGTCGAAGCCGTAGAAGGCGAAGAAGATGATGGCGGCCGCGGCCATGACCCCTGTCTGCACGAAGGGCGCGCCGAAGCCGTGCGGCATGAAGGGGGTGAAGTTGGCCGTATCGAAGTGCGGCATGGCGATGGCCACGAACACCACCAGGGCGGCGATCTTCACGAACACCAGCACGGCGTTCAGCGTGGCGCTTTCCTTCGTGCCCAGCAGCAGCAGGCCGGTCACAATGGCGATGATGAAGATGGCCGGCAGGTTGATCAGCCCGCCCTCGACGTGCGGTCCCACGGTCAGGGCGAACGGCAGGTCGATACCCAGTCCGGCCAGGAAGGGCACGGCATAGCCGGACCAGCCGACGGCCACCGTCGACACGACCAGCGAATATTCCAGGATCAGGCTCCACCCTACGACCCAGGCGAAAATCTCGCCCAGCGCGGCGTAGGAATAGGTGTAGGCGCTGCCCGAAGCGGGCATGATCGTCGAAAGCTCGGCGTAAGCCAGGGCGGCGCAGGCGCACACAAGACCGGCCAGGGCGAAGCTGATCAGCACCGCCGGACCCGCCAGACCCGCCCCGACCCCGATCAGGGTCAGGATGCCGGTGCCGACGATGGCGCCGACGCCCAGCGCCATAAGGTGCGGCCAGCTCAGGGTTTTCTTGAGCCCCGGCCCCGAATGCGGGGCCAGCATCGCGTCGATCGAGCGACGACGGTTCCAGAACGCCATAATCTTTTACTCCCCCTCGCCGCGTCTTTCCGGCGGCTGATTCAAGGCGCGACCTTAGCGCGCGATGCAATCACGATAAAAGACGCATTTGACGCTTGCGCCTCCCCCCGGGTGCGAGTAATAGGAGCGCCCTTCGCCGAGGCCATCAGCGCCGCAGCGAAGGACCGGCGCCACACCAAGGGCGCAGACGACGGTACGGGTGATTAGCTCAGTTGGTAGAGCAGCTGACTCTTAATCAGCGGGTCCACAGTTCGAACCTGTGATCACCCACCATCGTCTCCTTCTTTTCATGCATTGAATGATCGTCGCGCCTCGGCGCGAGGCCATCCGGCTGCGCCCGCTTTCTGCTAGAAGGCGGGCATGTCTGACGCCGCCTCGATTCCCGCCGCCCCTTCCTCTTATGGCCCGCTTCACGGGGTGCGCGTGCTGGACCTGTCGCGGGTTCTGGCCGGGCCGTGGGCGACGCAGACGCTGGCCGACCTGGGGGCCGAGGTCATCAAGATCGAACGGCCGGGCGCCGGCGACGACACCCGCCATTGGGGCCCGCCCTTCACCACGACGGCCGACGGCGCGCCCGGCGACGCCGCCTATTTCCTGTGCGCCAACCGAGGCAAGAAGTCGGTCGAGCTGGACATCGCCAGCCCAGACGGCGCCGAGGCCGTGCGTCGCCTGGCTGCGACCTGCGACGTGGTGGTCGAGAACTTCAAGACCGGCGGGCTGAAGAAGTACGGCCTCGACTACGCCGCGCTGGCGGCGGTCAATCCGAAGCTGGTCTATTGCTCCATCACCGGCTTCGGCCAGGATGGGCCGGACGCGCACCGGGCCGGCTACGACTACATGATCCAGGCCATGGGCGGGCTGATGTCGATCACAGGCCAGCCCGACGGCGCGCCGGGCGCCGAGCCGATGAAGGTCGGGGTGGCGGTCGTGGACCTGTTCACCGGCCTTTACGCCTCCAACGCCATCCTGGCGGCGCTGTGGCACGCGCGGGCGATCGGCGAGGGGCAGCACGTCGACATCGCCCTGTTCGACGTCCAGGCGGCCATGCTGGCCAATCAGGCGACCAACTGGTTCGTCTCAGGGACCGCGCCGACGCGGATGGGCAACGCCCACCCCAATCTGGCCCCCTATCAGCCCTTCTCGTGCTCGGACGGCATGGTGATCATCGCCGTCGGCAATGACGGCCAGTTCCGCGCCCTGTGCGGCGCCCTGGGGTTGGAGATCGAGGACCGCTTCGCCAGCAACGCCCTGCGGGTCGCCGAGCGCGAGGCGCTGGGGACTCTGATCGCCGCGAAGACGGAAGGCTTCACCATGCAGGGTCTGATGCAGGCGCTGGAGGCGGCGGGCGTGCCCTGCGGTCCGGTCAACACCATCGACCAGGTGTTCGCCGAGCCTCAGGCGATCCATCGCGGCCTGACGGTCGAGCAGACCCGGCCCGACCTGGCTGATCCCGTCCGCACCGTCGCCTCGCCTATCCGCCTGTCGAAGACGCTCGTGCGATACGACGCCCCGCCGCCGAGGCTCGGGCAGGATACGGAGGCGGTGTTGGGGGCGTTGGCGCCAAAGGACTGACGTCCGTTCTCTCTCTCACGCCGTCATTCTCGGGCTTGACCCGAGAATCCAGCAAGCATGACGGCGACCGCCTCAACCCCATGCCTGTTCAGCCGTTGCGGGGCTGGATTCTCGGGTCAAGCCCGAGAATGACGGCGTAAGAGAAAAAGGATGAGCGGAAACCGAAAAGTCAGCTCACCTGCCGCTTCTCCAGCTTCCGCGCCAGGGTGCGGCGGTGCATCCCCAGGCGGCGCGCCGTCTCGGAGATGTTGAAGTCGGTCTCGGCCAGGACTTCGTGGATGCGCTCCCATTCCAGCGTCTTGATCGAGGTCGGGCGAGCGGTCAGGGGCGCATCGGGATCGCCCGCCTCGCGACCGAAGGCCGCCTCGATGTCGTCCGTGCCCGCCGGTTTGGCGAGGTAGTGGCGCGCGCCCAGCTTGATGGCCTCGACCGCCGTGGCGATGCTGGCGAAGCCGGTCAGCACCACGATCACCAGGTCGGGATCGAAGGCGTGCAGCGTCTGCACGCAGGTCAGGCCCGACGCCGTTCCCAACTTCAGGTCCACCACGGCGTAGTCGGGATGATGCGTCTTCAGCAGTTCGACCATCTGGTCGTGGCTGTGGGCGGACACGACCTGATAACCGCGCCGCTCGAACGACCGACGCAGGGTGCGGGAGAAGGACTCGTCATCCTCGACGATCAGAAGCTGGCGGGGGTCGTCGGTCATCTCATTCCCTCTTTCCAGACCCCTTATCTCGGGGCCAGGGCGTCGATCGGCAAGGTCAGACGCACCACGGCGCCGGCAGCGCCGCCCTGCCCCCTCGGTCGGTTCGCGGCCACGACCGTGCCGCCCAGCTTGCGCACCACGTTCACCAGCAGGAACAGCCCCAATCCCGCGCCGGCGCGCGCCTTGGTCGATTGATAGGGCTGGCCCAGCTTCTCCAGAATGGCCGCAGGGAAGCCGGGGCCGTCATCCTCGAAGGCGATGAACAGCCCGCCCGCGTCGGCGGCGGCCCGCACCTCCAGATTTCGCGCCCCGGCCTCATGGGCGTTGTCCAGCAGCGCGCTGAACACCTGCTTCAGGGCCGGATCGGCGATGATGCTGGGGTTGCCGGGCGCCGGGCCGTCCAGGGTCACGCCCAGGGCGTCGCCCGCCTTGTCGGACCATTCGGCGATGATCTCTTGCAGGAAGGCCTTCAGGGTGGTGACGGTCGGCGCCTCGCCGCGCGCCTCGCCCGCCGACATCAGAATGTTGGTGACGATGGATTTGCAGCGCTCGACCTCGGCCTGCATCTGCTCGATGTCATGCGCCAGATCCTCGTCGCGGTTCAGCGCGGGCATCCGCCGCCAGTCGCTGAGAATGACCGAAAGCGAGGCCAGGGGCGTGCCGAGCTCATGCGCCGCGCCCGAAGCCAGCAGCCCCATGCGCACGATGTGGTCCTGTTCCGCCGCCTGCTGCCGCGCCTCGGCCAGATAGGCGTCGCGGGCGCGCACGTTCCGGCTGGTGCGGGTGACGAAGGCCACCAGCAGCACGGCGATCAGGATGAAGTTGATCAGGGCGCCCTGCTGGATCAGGCCCAGCCGCGCATCGGCCCCTGCGGGCAGGTCCAGCGGCTGACGCCAGATCGCCAGGAAGGCCAGGCAGGCGCCGGTCGCCAGCACGAAGCCCCAGGCGTAGACCGGCCGCAGCAGCACCGCCGCCAGCACCACCTGCATCAAGTAAAGGGCGGCGAACGGATTGGTCGCCCCGCCGCTGAAGTAGAGCAGCCAGCTCAGCGCCGCCACATCGACGCACAGGGCCAGCAGGATCTCGGGGTCGGTGACCACCTTGCGCCGAAGGGTGACGGGCGCGCTGACCAGGTTCATCACCGCCAGAGCCGTCGGCGCCAGCAGCAGCGGCCCCAGCGGCAGGCTGATCCCCAGTCCCCAATGGACGATGACGATGGTCGCCACCTGGCCGATCACCGCCAGCCACCTCAGCTGGATCAGCAGCAGCATGTTGCGCCGTCCGGCCGCGCCCGGCGACACCGGCGTCTCGGCGTTGGCGTCCATGCCCAGAACCGTGCGGGCGAAGCGGCTGAGAGTCTGGGTCTGCACTATCGCCCTCCCCTTCTGCGGCGCCGCTCGTCGCGCAGCCACAGAACGGCGCCGCCCGCCGACATCAGCGCCAGCCCGAACCAGGTCAGGGCGTAGACCAGATGACTGTTGGCGAACCGCACCACCGTCAGCCCGCCGCGGGGCCAGCCGCCGGGATTGGGCGTCGCGTCCGCGTCGATGAAGTAGGGCGCGACGGCTCCCTCCAGCCGCTTGGCCTCGGCGATCGCCGCCACATCGCGCGAGAACCAGCGATCAAACGCCGGATCGTTGTCGCGCAGGAAGCCGCCCTTGGGCTCGGTGATCCGCAACAGGCCGGTGATGGAGACCGGGCCGTCGACCTGACCTTCGGCGCGGGTTTCAGGGGCCGTTCGCTCGGCGGGGACGAAGCCCCGGTTGATCAGGACGGTGAAGCCCCGCGCATCCGCCAGCGGCGTGACGACCCAGAAGCCCGGCCCCAGGTCCGTCACCGCCTTCACCCGCGCCTCGCGGTCATGCAGGAACCGGCCGCTGGCCGTGACGCGGCGGTACTGGTCCGCCTCGCGCGTCACGGCGTCGAAGCCTGCAGGCCCCGGCGCCGGAACGGGGTCGGCATGGATGCGGGTGTCGACCTGACGGATCAGGTCCTGCTTCCACGCCAGGCGCTGCACCTGCCAGACGCCCAACGCCGAAAAGCCCGCGATCAGCACGGCGAAGGCCGCCAGTCCCGCGACCGTTCGACGGCGTGACGCCGGACGGGCGGCGGGTTCAGGGGCCGAAGATGACGTCAAGCGGCGTCTCCGCGTGCGAGAGGGCTCAGCCCATCCCCTGCATGTCGTGGACGGGCATCATGTTGGTGTTCAGGTGATACATGACCCAGACCGACCCGGCGACGGCGATGACCACGATCACCAGGGTGAAGATCAGCGCCAGCATGTTCCACCCGCCCTCAGACCTGTGGTTCATGTGCAGGAAGAAGATCATGTGGACCACGATCTGCACCACGGCGAAGGCGGTGATGATCAGGCCCGTCAGCTGCGGCGCCAGCACCCCGGCCATGACCAGCCAGAAGGGAATGGCGGTCAGCACGACCGACAGGCCGAAGCCGATCAGATAGCTTCTGTAGGCGCCGTGATCATGCCCATCGGCATGATGATCGCCGTGGTGATCGTCGTGAGCCACGGCGTGCTCGTTGTGGGCTTCGGCGCTCATCGCAGCATCCCGAACAGATAGACGAAGGTGAAGACGCCGATCCAGATGACGTCCAGGAAGTGCCAGAACAGGCTCAAGCACATGAGGCGGCGCCGGTTGGCCTGGATCAGGCCCTTCTGCGCCACCTGCACCATCAGGGTAACCAGCCAGATGCATCCGAAGGTGACATGCAGGCCGTGCGTGCCCACCAGGATGAAGAAGGCCGACAGGAAGCCGCTGCGCTGGGGCGTCGCGCCCAGGTGGATCATGTGGGCGAACTCATAGAGCTCGATCCCCAGGAAGCACAGGCCGAACAGGCCGGTGACCGCCAGCCAGACCTGCGTCTGCGCGACCTTGTTGCGGTACATCGCCAGCATGGCGAAGCCGTAGGTGATCGACGAGAACAGCAGCATGGAGGTGTTCAGCGCCACCAGCGGCAGGTCGAACAGATCCTTGGGCGCCGGACCGGCCGCATAGTTGCCGCCCAGCACGGCGTAGACGGCGAACAGGATCGCAAAGATGAGGCAGTCGCTCATCAGATACATCCAGAAGCCCAGCATGGTGCTGTGGCCTTCCGGGTGGTGCGGCTCCTCGACCGGGTGGAAGATCGGCCGCCCGGCCTCGTCGACATAGTCGGGGTTGAGGGTTGGTGCGTGGCTCATCGGATCACCCCTGCGTCGCTGCTGCGGCCGTCAGGGCCTGGGTGCGCGCGTCCTCGGTCGCCTGAACCGTCTCGGCCGGGATGTAGTAGTCGCGCTTGTAGTTGAAGGTGTGGAAGATGGCGTAGGCGATCAGGGCGGCGAAGCCCGCCGCCGCCAGCCACCAGATGTACCAGATCAGGGCGAAGCCGACGATCAGCGACAGCGCCGACAGGATGAAGCCGGCCCCGGTGTTGGCAGGCATGTGGATCGGCTTGAAGCCTTCGGTCGGACGCTCATAGCCGCGCGTCTTCATGTCCCACCAGGCGTCGCTGTCGTGGATGATCGGCGTCTTGGCGAAGTTATAGTCCGGCGGCGGCGACGAGGTGGCCCACTCCAGCGTGCGGCCCAGCCAGGGGTCGCCGGTCTCGTCGCGCAGCTTGTCGCGATGGATGATGCTGACGGCGAACTGGATCAGCATGGCCAGGATGCCGACGGCGATGACGGCCACGCCGACGCCCGCGATGACGAACCAGATCTGATAGGCCGGGTCGTCGAAGACCCGCATCCGCCGCGTCACCCCCATGAAGCCCAGGACGTACAGCGGCATGAAGGCCATCCAGAAGCCGACCACCCAGCACCAGAAGCTGACCAGGCCCCACTTCTTCTCCAGCCGGAAGCCGAAGGCCTTGGGCCACCAGAAGTTGATGGCGGCGAACAGGCCGAACAGCACCCCGCCGATGATGACGTTGTGGAAGTGGGCGATCAGGAACAGGGAGTTGTGCAGCACGAAGTCCGCCGGCGGCACCGCCAGCATGACGCCCGTCATCCCGCCGATCACGAAGGTCAGCATGAAGGCGACCGTCCACATCATCGGCAGCTCGAACCGGATGCGGCCGCGGTACATGGTGAACAGCCAGTTGAACAACTTGGCCCCTGTCGGGATCGAGATGATCATCGTCGTGATCCCGAAGAAGGAATCCACGGACGCGCCCGAGCCCATGGTGAAGAAGTGGTGCAGCCACACCAGGTAGGACAGGATGGTGATGACCACCGTCGCATAGACCATGGAGGTGTAGCCGAAGAGCTTCTTGCCCGAGAAGGTCGAGGTGACTTCGGAAAACACGCCGAACAGCGGCAGGATCAGGATGTAGACCTCGGGGTGGCCCCAGATCCAGATCAGGTTCACGTACATCATCGGGTTGCCGCCGAAGTCGTTCGTGAAGAAGTTGGTGCCGATGTAGCGGTCCGCCGACAGCAGGACCAGCGTCGCCGTCAGGATCGGGAAGGACGCCACGATCAGGATGTTGGCGCACAGCGAGGTCCAGGTGAAGACCGGCATCTTCATCAGGCCCATGCCCGGCGCGCGCATCTTCACGATGGTGGCGATCAGGTTGATGCCGGACAGGGTGGTCCCTACCCCCGCGATCTGCAGCGCCCAGATGTAGTAGTCGACGCCGACGCCCGGACTGTAGCCGATGCCCGACAGCGGCGGATAGGCCAGCCACCCCGTGCGCGCGAACTCGCCGATGAACAGTGAGGCCATGACCAGCACGGCCCCCATGGTGGTCATCCAGAAGCTGAAGTTGTTGAGGAAGGGGAAGGAGACGTCCCGCGCCCCGATCTGCAGCGGCACCAGATAGTTCATCAGGCCGGTGATCATGGGCATGGCCACGAAGAAGATCATGATCACGCCGTGGGCGGTGAAGATCTGATCATAGTGGTGGGCGTTGAGGTAGCCCTCTGACCCGCCGAAGGCCATCGCCTGCTGCAGACGCATCATCACCGCATCGGCGAAGCCGCGCAGGAACATGATCAGGCCCAGGATCATGTACATGATCCCGATCTTCTTGTGGTCCACGGTGGTGAACCACACCGTCCAGAGATAGCCCCACAGCTTGTAGCGGGAGACCAGGCCCAGCACCCCCAGACCGCCGATGACGACGACGGCGAAGGTGGCGACCAGGATGGGCTCGTGGAACGGAAGCGACTCCCAGTTCAACCGACCCAGAAGCGGCGATGTGGAATGTTCGACGGTCATGATCGTTCAGGCGCTCAGGATTGCGACGCGGCGGGCGCGGACGCCGTGGAAGGCGCGGTGAAAAGGGAGGCGAACCGCTCGCCGGACGAAGCACCGGCGCGGCCGGGGCGCTCAAGCCCCTGCCCCATGACGCGGTTCAGAGGCGTGTCGCGGGCGACGTCCTCGCCGAAGGCCTGACGGCGACGGGCGGCCTCGACGGCGGCGGCCTCGGCCTCCAGCGGGGTGCAGATCGTCAGCACATAGGACTCGCCGGCGCCGAAGACGGCGTCGCCGCGACGGGCGTATTTGTCATAGACAAGCGGCAGGGTGTTCTTGACCGCCGTCAGGCCCAGGCCGCCCTTGCGGTCGATGTCCATCATCTCGCCCATGCACATCTTGCCCGGCTCGACGCACATATTGACCACGGCGTTGAACAGGCGATCGTCGACCGAGGCGTAGTGGATGACGGGCACCTTCTCGCTGGGCTTTTCCAGCTCCAGATAGGTTTCGCGGTCCAGCCCCTGGCCGGCCGCGCGCACGCCCGCGACCCATTGGTCGAAGCCGGCCTCGTCCAGGCCGTGGAAGGCGAAGCGCATGTTCGAGAAGCCGTCGCCGGAATAGTTGGCCGAGAAGCCGACGTATTCGCCCGGACGGTTGATGACGGCGTGCAGCTTCGTCTCCATGCCCGGCATGGCGTAGATCTGACCGGCCAGGGCGGGGATGTAGAAGGAGTTCATCACCCCGGTCGAGGTGATGTGGAAGCGGATCGGCCGATCGACCGGCGCAGCCAGCTCATTCACCGTGGCGATGCCGTATTCGGGGTAGATGAACAGCCACTTCCAGTCCATGGCCACCACCTCGACCTGCAACGGGCGGTGATCCTCGGCCACGGCCTGTCCCGCCGCCACGCGGTCCAGCGGGCGATAGGGGTCCAGCAGGTGCGTCCCGGCCCAGGTGATGGCGCCCAGGCAGATGATGATCAGCAACGGCGCGGCCCAGATCACGAGTTCCAGATGGGTCGAGTGGTCCCAGTCCGGTTCGTAACGGGCCTCCTTGTTCGATTCCCGGTATTTCCAGGCGAAGAAGACGGTCAGGATCATCACCGGAATGATGATGATCAGCATCAATATGACGGACATGACCAGCAGGTCGCGCTGCTGGGCGGCGATGTCGCCGGCAGGCGACAGCACCACGGCCTCGCAGCCGGGCAGCAAGGCCAGAAGAGGCAACAGCAACAGGGGGCGCAGTCGGCGCACGGCGGCTCCAGTCGAGGTTCGAGGCGAGGTCGCGGTCATCGTGCAGGCCCCGTAACCCCGCCCCCGAACAGGCGACATTGGACAATCTGCCCTATCCCTTGCGCCGACCATCGGGAGCAAAGGGGCCGTTCCAACATTCTATTGTCGCGGGCGCGCGTGCGCCCCGGTTCCTGGAGCCTCATCGGTCATGAACGCAGCCAGCGGCGCGCCTTCTTCAGAGCCCCTCGAGCGGGACGCCAGCCGGATCAACGCGCGAGACGGCAAAATCGACGCGGGCGAAATCGCCATCGGCGTCATCATCGGCCGGACGTCGGAGTTCTTCGACTTCTTCGTCTACGCCATCGCCTCGGTCGTGGTGTTTCCACAGCTGGTGTTTCCCTATGCGGGACCGCTGGTCGGGACGCTGCTGTCCTTCGCCGTCTTCGCCGTGGCCTTCATCGCCCGGCCGTTCGGCACGGCCCTGTTCATCGCCATCGACCGGCGCTTCGGGCGCGGGACCAAGCTGACCATCGCCCTGTTCCTGCTGGGCCTGTCGACCGTCTGCCTGGGCTTCCTGCCGGGACATGAGCAGGTCGGCCACTGGTCGGCCGCCATGCTGATCGCCCTGCGGATCGGTCAGGGCGTGGCCCTGGGCGGCGCCTGGGACGGCATGGCCTCCCTGCTGTCCGTCAGCGCGCCCGAGAAGCGACGCGGCTGGTACGCCATGGTGCCGCAGCTGGGCGCCCCGATCGGCCTGATGGTCGCCAGCGCCCTGTTCGCCTATTTCCTCAGCAAGCTGTCGGCGGCCGACTTCATGGACTGGGGCTGGCGCTATCCCTTCTTCGTGGCCTTCGCCATCAACGTCGTGGCCCTGTTCGCGCGCCTGCGCATCGTGGTGACGCCGACCTTCCAGGCGGCCTTCGAGACTCTGGAGCTGCACCCCGCGCCCGTGACCAAGGCCGTGCGCGAGGAAGGCGGCGACATCATCATCGGCGCCTTCGCCCCCCTGGCCAGCTTCGCCATGTTCCACATGGTGACGGTGTTCCCGCTGTCGTGGGTCTTTCTCTACACCGATGAGGCGCCCAGCCGCTTCCTGATGATCGAGCTGATCGGCGCCGTCTTCGGCCTGTTCGCCATTCTGGCCTCGGGCTGGCTGGCCGATCGCTACGGCCGCCGCGCCCTGCTGGCGGTCACGGCTGCGGGCATCGCCGCCTTCTCGGGTTTCGCGCCCCAGCTTCTGGACGGCGGCCCGGCGGGCGAGCTGACCTATATGATCCTGGGCTTCATCCTGCTGGGCCTGTCGTTCGGCCAGGCCTCGGGCGCCATCGCCTCCAGCTTCAGCCTGGCCAACCGCTATACCGCCTCGGCGCTGACCTCGGACCTGGCCTGGCTGTTCGGCGCGGGCTTCGCCCCGCTGGCGGCCCTGGCCCTGTCGGGCCGGTTCGGCCTGGTGGCGGGCGGCGCCTATCTGCTGTCGGGCGCGATCTGCACCCTTCTGGCCCTGTGGCTGAATCGCGAACTGGCCAAGGAGCGCGCGAGCGCCAAGGCCTGACCGCCGGATCGGACGTCGCCTCATGATCAAGGGCGGCGCGTTCGGAGGAGCGCGCCGCCCTTGTGACATCTGCGGGTCTCTTCGCCTCGATAAGGTTATCGGCCGTTTACGATAGGACTTAAGCGCCCGCTAAGTCTGTCTGATCGCCTGACGTTAACAGCGGCCGAGTATCGTCACCTGGAAATCAAGGGTGATGAGGACGTCATGACCAAGCTGATGCAGGCAAAACGCCGTGCGCTTCTGGCGATAGCCGCCGGCCTTACAATGGCGGCGGCGCCCCAGATCGCGGCCGCAGGTCCGACAGCGGGACATTCCTACAAGCTGCGCGCCACCGTGCCGGTCGCTTGCTGGGTGCGCCCCGATCGAACCGTCATGGTCGAAACCGGCCGCATGGGCTCGGTGATCGAGGCCTGCAACAGCCCCGGCGGCTTCACCGTTTCGGCCCAGTACCGCCCCCTGGCGGAGACCGAAAAGGCCCGCATCATCTACGGCGACCGCTCGCTGGATCTGACCAAAACCGGCCTTCTGGAGTTGCGCCGCTCCAGCATGGCGACCATTCGGACCGTCGACTACCGCTTCGACGACGTTCAACTGGACGAGCCGTTGATCCTCGCCCTGACGATCCAGCCGATCTGACAGGCTCATAGTCCTCAAACGATAACGCCCCGCAGATCGCTCTGCGGGGCGTTTTCATTTGCCGCTCAGGGGCGAACGGCCTCGCCCCCGCTGATCAGATCGCCGCGACGGTGAAGGTCAGGGTGTCGCTGTAGTCCCCCGCCCGCTTGCCGGAGGTATCGCCGATGCGGACGGTCAGGGGATAGTCGTCGTTACGCGCCTGAGCCGAGGCCACGTCGAAACTGTACGGCGCCGTCAGATTGACCTGCCGGGAGCCCATCTGCAGCCCATAGTCGATGGCCCAGGCGGTGCCCGCCTGACGCAGCTTGCCCAGATTCTGAGACGTGACGGACACGCGATATCCGCCCGTGCTGTGGACGTAGACCGAGGTGTTGAGCGCCCGCGTCCCCTCATTCAGTTCGCCCAGATTGATCGTCGGCACGCCGTTCTGTCGGGTGAACTCGCCCTTGAGGCCGATCATGGCGGCCGCCGCCATTTCCAGAACGATGGTCACGGGCCGTTCGGCATGGACCTCGCCGTTGGCCGCTTGCAGGGCGATATAGGCGACCTGGCTGTAGCGCCCGTAAGGCAGATTGGCGGGCGGGCGGACGGCCACGCCGATCCGGGCCAGTTCGCGCCCTTCCTTGGGCACATGAATCTGGGCCCCCGTGACGATGCCGCTCACCCCCGAACGGGGCGTGATATCGGCGGTGCTCTGCTCATCGCGCATGGCGTAGGGCACGCGCACCCTGCTGCCGGGACTTCCCAGGCCGAACGGCTCACCGCGCAGTGAGACGCTGAAGCGCCCGTTGCACGGCGTCTGACCCGTGTTGACCAGCGCCATGTCGAAGGTGCGGTACGCGGCGTCGTCCTCGAGCGGGTTATAGCGAATGACCCACTGGTCGACTGCGGGGTCCAGGCTCAGGTTGCACTTGGCCTGGGCGGAAGCCTGGCCGGCCAGCCCCAGGACGCCCAGGGCGCCCACGGCGGCGACAGCCAGTTTACGAGCATCTCCGGCGATCATGTTCTTCTTCCTTCCCGTTATTCTTCCGGCACGTCGATCGGCAGGGTTACGGTCTGCATGTCGAGCAAGCCCTCGTTGTCGGCCGGCACGGTGAACTCGAAACCCGCCGCCGGGCTGGTGAAGAGTTCAACGCGATAGGTCTTGCCCGGCTTCAGCTTCTGGACGGCGAAACGGCCGACCGAGTTGGTGAAGAACAGTTCGGGCTCGGCGTTCGGCTCGTCCGCGGGACGCACGCGGCCCGAGAGCAGGGCCGCCGGCCGGCCGCCGTTGCCCACGATCCGTCCCAGGGCGGAGACGAAGGCGTCGCTGCCGACCTGGATGGAATAGCCGCTCTTGTAGGCGGGCCGAACGCGCAGCACGCCGTCGCCGACATCATAGCCCAGCGGGACGTCCAGCACGTCGTAGCGCACCGACTGGTTCACATAGGAGGTCAGGGTGTTGGACAGCGCCGGCCCCAGGGCGCCGCTGCGCGACGTATAGGCCCCGCCCTGGAAGGACTCGCCGACGATCACCGGGTGATCCCCGAGCGTGTCGTGCGGGTAGACGATGGCGAAGCTGTCGTAGATGTTCCGCCCGATCGCCGCCCGACCCCCGGTCGTGGCGATCGAACTGCCGATGCGCAGGGTGGTGACCTGCTCGTCCGAGATGCTGCTGAAGCTCTCGCCGAACGCCGTGTGCGACAGGCTGGCGTCGAAACGGTTGCCCACATAGTCCAGCTGGCCCGAGACGGTGCCGGGACCGTCGTCATAGGTGGACTGGACCGAGTAGCCCCACGATCCCACGCGGTTCTCGCTCGACTGCTGGAAGCGCATGCTGCCGGGATTGCGCGCCGGATTATAACGCGCCTCGCCGCGCCGATCGTATCGCGGCGACCAGATCAGGGCGATGGTGAAGCCGAAGCCGTCGCGCGTCGTCCCGAAGCGGTTGCCGTAGTCCGTATACTCCGTCCCGAACTGCAGCCCCCAGGCGGGCGTCACCCGATAGGTGGTCGTGGCCGACAGCGTGTAGGAATCGTCCATGAAGGTGCTGCGGCTCATGCGGTAGGAGGCCGTCGCGTTCGCCAGCCAATCCGCCGAGAAGCGGTGCGAATAGGCCCCCGTGAAGATCCACGAAATCGGGTTCTGGCCCGAGGCGTTGCCCAGGCTCGAATAGTCCTCGGAGGTATAGTCCGCCACGAAGGTCCAGCTGTCGTAGGTGTCGCCCCGGTCGACGGCCAGGTCATAGCTCAGGGCATAGGCGTAGCCCTGGCCGTAGTCGCTGTTGCTGACCGACAGGTCGAGACGCGCCCGCGCGCCGTTCTTCAGGATCACCTGCGTCTGGCCGGTCAGGTTCTGCACCTCTTCCGAAGCCTGCAGCCCTATGCCCAGCGCCGGGCGGTTCTCGAACGCCTTGCGCCAGTAGCCGGTGAAGGCCAGCTCCCCGTCGCTGTAGTCCGGCGTGCCGAACAGTCCGGAGTTGGTCACCCCCAGATAGGCGCCGTATTCATAGTCGCCCGGCTCCAGGTCGATGGCGTCCAGATAGGCGCTGTAGGAGACGGTCTCCATCCGCCCCGATTCATTCTGGATCTCCAGCTGGACGTCGTTCGAGCCGGTTTCGAGCGGCAGGTTGGAGAGGTCGTACTGGCCCGGATCTAGGCGAAACTCGCGGACGAAGACGCCGTTGCGCAGGACCCGGACCGTGGAGGCTTCCTGCAGGACCAGCTGTCGCCCGCCCGCCAGGACGTTGTTGCGGAAACTCTCGAAGCGCTGCCGCTGGCGCGCCACGCCGACGCCGCCCATCTGGACGTAGCCCTGTCGGCCCCGCGTCTCGGGATCCAGGTCGCCGAGGTACCAGCGACGGAAGGCTTCGGGCTGATCGTAGACGAAGCGCGCGTAGCGCCGGTCGACCTCGTAATCGCCGGTGAGCAGGTCCTCTCGTCCCTGGACGTCGGTTTCGAAGACCAAGTTCCGGAAGCGCATCGCGCCATTCAGATAAAGACTGGGCGTTCCGACCTCGCCGGTCGAGATTGCGCCGCTGCACCAACATGTTGGTGTTCAGATAGGCCGAGAAGTCCTCGGGCGCGACGCCGGGATCGTCGGGTCGACCGCCCTGGAACAGCGACTCCACCGAGCGCTTCGTCGGATCGATGCGCAGCACCAGCACCGCCAACTGATCGGGGTCGTATTCCAGGCGAATGCCTGTCGTGTTGATTTCCTCGGGCGCGAAAGACTCCACGCCTTCCAGCCGCGCCGCCAGTTCCGCCTGGGCCTCAGGCGTCAGCAAGGGGTTGATCAGACGCTGGAACCCCGCGCTCTCGACGATGAAGCGGTCGTCGCGCGTCAGCAGAACCGGCATCTCGCCCAGCACCCGGCTGTTGAAGTTCAGCGGCACCGTCATGGCGATGTCGCGGTCGTAGGGGTTGATGTTGGGCCGCGGCTGCGCAGCACCGGTCGTCTGGCTTGCAGCGACGGCCTGCCCGTCCTCGGCTTGCCCTTCCTGGGCCGCAGCCGTCGACGCCGCCAGCATGGCTGCGATCAGCGCCAGGCGCGACGCCGTCCCCCTGATCCTCGCCCCCCTCATGGTCAGCGCCCGAACCGAAGGGTCACGGGCTTCGCCGGGTCCAGTTCAACGCCCGTCGGCAGCTTGAACGTGCGACGGCCCCCGCCGGGCGCCAGATATCCGACGCCGACGGTCTGGGAGACTTCATCGCTGTTGTATTCGCGACGGAACGGCTGACCGGCCTTGTCCGTCCCTTCGACGATCCAGGTGGCGCCGCTCATCAGGGCGTAGCGTTTGCCGCTGTTGGCGACGACGATCTCGACGCCCGGCTCCGCCGGAGGCGCCGCGACGGGCTGGCCGCCCGTGAGCGAAGGATCTATCTCAGGCGCGGGAGGCGTGACCATCGCGGGCCTGACCGAAACGATCTCGACCTTGGGCTGGGCGCCCGGGGGCGCCACCACGATGAGGGCCTTCATGGTGTAGAGCACCTGGACGGCCACCGCGCCGCCCCCCTCGGCCACGTCCGGGTCGGTGGCGACGGGCAGTTGCTTCACCCACAGATAATAGGCGCGCGATACGTCGATCGCCGGATCGCCGATCCATTGGACGCGAACGACCTGCCGACCGCTGACGGGCACCACGCCCTGAGGCGGAAAGACCAGAAAGTCCTCATCCGCCGGCGTCTCGACGATATTGCCGTCGGCGTCGATGTCCATGCGCGTGATGCGGGTTTCGAACGGCAGGGCGGCCGAGCCGACATTGCCCACTTCGATGCGCGCGGCGGATCCTGCGCCCGACGTCGTCAGCTCCGACACCATCGGCGACACCCGCATGGCCCAGGCCGACGTCACGACCAGGAACCCCGCGATCACGACCGCAGCGCCCCGGAGCAACCGTCCCAGCCGCGGCATACGTATGCTCAATCGCACCATCACCGACGCTCCCCAAACCCCATCCAAAGGCGTCCGCTTTCGGCCGCCCAGGCAAAACCGCCCGCCATGCCGCGCCTTGGGGCGACATCGAGGCAGTCTAACAACCGTTGATCACTGAAAAGAAAACGCGCGGAGCGGCCAGGCCGCGCCGCGCGCAATCGGTATGAACGTCGTCGCTTAGAAGGCGGCGATGTTGACGGTCAGATCGCCTTCATAGCTGCCGGCGAGCAACGACTTGGACGGGACCGGGATGTTGACGTTCAGAGCCATGGCGGACTTCCAGGCGCCGTGCTGCTTGCTGACCGAGTTCGAGCCGGTCGGCAGAACCAGCGAGGTCGCCGAAGCCGAGCCCGCCACGCCGACGTCGCCGGCGGTGTAGTTGGCGGTCACCGAGAAGGGCAGGTTCGCCTGGAACACGTTGGTGTCGTAGCCGGCGGAGCTGTTGTTCACCAGGCCGCGGATGTCCGACTTCGACAGGGTGACGGTGTTCGAGGTGTTGCAGCCCGCCAGGTTGCTATCGATCGTGACATTGGCCGGGGCGGTCATGTCAAAGGCCGCCGCAGGACCCGTGTTGTCCGAGGCGTAGATGCCGATCGTGCCGAAATCGATCGTCTGCGAGGTGCTGCTGCCCGAGTAGTAGGCGCAGTCGGTCGACACCATGCCCTTCAGGGTGAAGGTCGCGCCGTCGTCGCCGGCGGCCGTGCCGTTGTCGCCCTGCGCGCCGCCGAAGGCGTGCCACGACGAAATGGCCGAGTCGCCATTCTGAGCGTTCGCGCGGTTCAGACCGGCAGCGATGTTTTCCAGGAAGTTGCCGCCGGACACGTTTTGCGTGCCGACGATCGGCAGGGTGGTCTGGCCGCGGTTGATGGTGTCGGCCGAAGCGGCCGAGGCGGTCAGGGCGACGGCAGCGACGCCGGCCAGCAGGGTAGCGATCTTCATGATGATTTCTCCAAGCGAGGTTTTTGAAATCCCAGCGACCGAGACTGAAAGCGCCCTCGATCTGCCTTGGATGGTAACGAACTGTAAAAGACTAGGTCAAGAAAAAAATCGACGTTCTATAGTCGATTTTTGAATTTCTCTTCTAAGGCGAAAGCAAATTGCCGCATTATACGACCAAATAGGCCGAATATTACTGACGTTAACTTAGGCTTTTTACTAAACTCTAGGCTGAATTGTAACGCTGAGAGTCTCAGCGTAATCACCAGCCAGCAGCCCGGCCCCTTCGGGCGGCTGAGTTCGGATCTGCAGTCGACCGCCGCCCGCAGCGATCGCGTCGCCGCTGCTCAAGGTCTTGCGGGCCGTCAGCTCGGCGCTTGAATAGGCCGCGCTCATCATGCCGTCTTGCGGCGCAAGGGTCGGAACGGCGACATTCAGGGTGTAGCGGAGGGTCCCGGCGAAAGGCCCCTCGCCCCGAGGCTTGGCCACATGAGCCAACCCGCCGCTGGCGGATTCGAAACTCAGATCGAAGGGCACGTTGCAACGGAGACCCAGGTCCGCCGTCACGACCTCATTGCCGGTCAGTTCCCCGAAGTCGATGACGCCCCCGCCGGAGAGGCGGCAGTCGGCGACGATCCGCCCGGTTACCAGGACGTCGAATCCCGTCGCGCTCTCGATGGAATCCGCCTGGGCGGCCGCCGCCGAAAGAGCGACGAGCATGCCGCCCGCCAAGGCGCCGATACGCATCAGACGCCGACCGGCCGTCGCCCGGCGCGCACTTCTTGTCCTTGCGGTCCCACCCAACGTTCGCCTCCCGTGGCCGCCCCTGCGGCCGCCCCGTCCACACAGACAGGGTTCGCTGGTCAGCGTTCCAAGAGGCGTGCCATCCCATTTTGGCACACAACCAACCGGACGAGCGACAAACGCGCCCCGCCAGTAAAGGTTAATGAAACGTTAACGCCAAGCTCTCTAGTGCGAAGCTCTGGCGCGGGCAAGTAAATGTTTCATTTTGGGATTGTGAGGATATTTCCTCGTGTCAGCCCGCCTTGGCCTTGCGCCGCCAGTGGGTCAGCAGGTGTTCGGTATAGCCGTTGGGCTGCTCCCGCCCCCTGAACACCAGATCGCAGGCCGCCTGCCACGCCGGGCCGTCATAGGCGGGCGCCAGAGGACGATAGGCCGGATCGCCCGCGTTCTGACGATCCACCACCACGGCCATGCGCTTCAACGCCTCCAGGACCTCGTCCTCGGTCGTGACGCCGTGGCGCAGCCAGTTGGCCAGATGCTGGCTGGAGATGCGCAGCGTCGCCCGGTCCTCCATCAGGCCCACGTCGTGGATGTCCGGCACCTTGGAGCAGCCCACGCCCTGATCCACCCAGCGCACGACGTAGCCGAGGATGCCCTGGGCGTTGTTGTCCAGTTCCTGCCGGATTTCGTCGGCGCCCGGCGTCGCGATCGCGAACGGCGGGGTCAGCAGGGGCGTCAGGCCGGTCGGCGCGCGCTTGGCGATCTCAACCTGACGCGCCCAGACGTCGACCTCGTGATAATGCAGGGCGTGCAGGGTCGCCGCGGTCGGCGACGGAACCCAGGCCGTCGAGGCGCCCGCGCGCGGGTGGCCCGCCTTGGCCGCCAGCATGTCGCCCATGCGGTCGGGCGCGGCCCACATCCCCTTGCCGATCTGCGCCCGGCCCGACAGGCCCGCCTTCAGGCCGATGTCGACGTTGCGATCCTCATAGGCCTTGATCCAGCCGGTCTCACGCACCGCCTCCTTGCGCACGACGGGACCGCCTTCCATCACCGTGTGGATCTCGTCGCCCGTGCGATCCAGGAAGCCGGTGTTGATGAAGACCACCCGGCCCTTCGCCGCCGCGATGCAGTTCATCAGGTTGACGCTGGTGCGACGCTCCTCATCCATGATGCCCATCTTCAGCGTCAGGGCGGGCAGGCCCAGCATGGTCTCCACCGCGCCGAACAGGTCGTCGGCGAAGGCCACCTCGTCCGAGCCGTGCATCTTGGGCCGCACCACATAGACCGAGCCCGCCGGACTGTTGCGCGCCTCAGCCGGACGGCGCAGGTCATGCAGGCCGATCAGGCCCGTCATGGCGATGTCCAGCAGATGCTCGGGCGTCTCGCGCCCGTGGGCGTCCAGCACGGCGTCGGTCGTCAGGTGCAGACCGACGTTGCGCACCAGCATCAGGCTGCGCCCCTTCAGCGCCAGCGTCGATCCGTCGGGCGCCGTATAGAGGCGGTCCGGGTTCAGCCGCCGCTCGACCGTGCGGCCGTCCTTCTCGAAATCGGCCTGAAGATCGCCGCGCATCAGACCCAGCCAGTTGGCGTAGACCAGCCGCTTGTCCGCCGCATCGACGGCGGCGACGCTGTCCTCGGCGTCGGCGATGGCCGACAGGGCCGCCTCGACGGCGACATCGGCGACGCCCGCCGGGTCGCCCTTGCCGATGCGGTGCGCGCGGTCGATGACGATCTCCAGATGCAGGCCGTTGTGGCGCAGCAGGACGCCCGACGGCGCCGCCGCCTCGCCCGCATGACCGGCGAAGACGGCCGGATCGGCCAGGCCCGTCTCACGCCCGCCGGACAGGTCGACGACCAACCGCCCGTCCTCGACGCGATAGCCGACCGCCTCGGCATGACCGCCCTCAGCCAGCGGCGCGACCAGATCCAGGAAGGCGCGGGCGCGGGCGATGACGCGAGCGCCGCGTTCGACGTCATAGCCGCCCGCCCTGGGCGCCTCGCCCAGCGCATCCGTGCCGTAAAGCGCGTCATACAGGCTGCCCCAGCGTGCATTGGCCGCGTTCAGCAGATAGCGGGCGTTGGTCAGCGGCACGACCAGCTGCGGCCCGGCCAGGGTCGCGATCTCGGGGTCGACGTTCGCCGTCTCGGCCTGCACGCCGTCGCGCTCGGACTCAATATAACCGATCTCACGCAGATAGGCCTGATAGGCCGTCTGATCCGGCTGGCCCGGATACGCCCGGTGCCAGTCGTCCAACTTGCCCTGCAGTTCATCGCGGCGCTCCAGCAGGTCGCGGTTGCGACGGCTGAACTGGGCCAGCAGCCCCTCAACCCCGGCCCAGAAGGCCTCGGCGCTCACGCCCGTGTCCGGCGTCGCCTGATCGCGCACGAAAGCGTCAAGCTCGGCGGCGACCTTCAGGCTGCCGTGGCGGACATAGGCGTCGGCGGGAGTCGTGGGGGCGTCGAACATGGCGGTCTCCTTCAGCCTGAAGACTACGCCCTAATGGCTGCCGCTATCCACGGCGAAGAAAGCGGCTTATCTTTGCAAAATCTGCAATGATGAGAGCCCGCCATGCTGGCCGAGTATGAAATCTTCGTCCGTGCGCTGGAGGAAGGCAGCCTTTCCGCCGCCGCCCGTCGGCTGGACCTGTCGCCCGCCGTGGCCTCGCGCAGGCTGGCGCGGTTGGAGGACCGGCTGGGGGTGCGGCTGATCGAGCGCACCTCGCGCCGCCTGGCCCCGACCGAGGCGGGACGGCTGGTCTATGACCGCGCGGCGCAACTGCTGGAAGGGGTCGAGGATCTGGAGGCTGTGGTGTCGCGCCGCACGACGCAGGCGCGCGGCCTGCTGCGCGTCTCGGCGCCGACCTCGTTCGGGCGGCGACGGCTGGCGCCGCTGCTGCAGCCCTTCCTGGCCGCGCAGCCCCGCCTGACGCTGGAGCTGAACCTGACCGACGCCTTCGTGGACCTGATGGCCGAGGACGTGGACGTGGCGGTGCGGATCGGAAGCTATGAGGCGGCTGACCCGCTGATGCACCGCCTCGCGCCGAACCGGCGGGTGCTGTGCGCCTCCCCCGCCTATCTGGCCGAGCACGGCGCGCCGGAGAGTCTGGACGACCTGCGCCGTCACGCCCAGCTGGCGGCCGAGAACCAGTCGACCTGGCGGCTGGAAGGTCCCGAAGGCGCCGTCGTCTTCCGCGCCCGCAGCCGGGTGCGGACCAACTCAAGCGAAGTGGCGCGCGAACTGGCGCTGGCGGGCGTTGGCATCGCCCTGCGCTCGACATGGGATGTCGGGGACGAACTGCGCGACGGGCGTCTGCAGGTCGTATTGCCGCAATATGCGGGGTCGTCGGACGTGGCGATCTTCGCCCTGACGGCCGGGCGGGCGCGGGCCGAAACCCGCGTCCGCGCCTTTATCGACTTCCTGTCCGGCCTGTATGGCGATGTGCCAGAATGGGACAGGTAGGCCGCCTTACGGCTTCAGCCACCGATCCAGCCACGACGACATCTCATACAGGGCGTGCCCCACCGACTCCCGCGCGCGGTAACCGTGGGCTTCCAGCGGCAGGACGACATAACGCGCCGTCGCGCCATTGCCCTTCAGCGCCGCATAGAAGCGTTCAGTCTGCACCGGG
This sequence comes from Brevundimonas sp. SS2672, assembly GCF_059579685.1. Lineage (NCBI taxonomy): Bacteria > Pseudomonadati > Pseudomonadota > Alphaproteobacteria > Caulobacterales > Caulobacteraceae > Brevundimonas > Brevundimonas sp. SS2672. Next base: position 2,092,827 of record NZ_CM184201.1, read on the forward strand.
AAGGTGCCCGAGTTGTCGTCCGCCTCGCCGTGGATCAGCAGGATCGGCTCGTTCACCCTGTTGGCGTAGGTGAAGGGCGACATCTCCGTATAGGTCTCGGTCGCCTCCCAATAGGAGCGCTGCTCCGCCTGGAAGCCGAACGGCGTCAGGGTGCGGTTATAGGCGCCCGAACGCGCGATGCCGGTCTTGAACAGGTCGGTGTGGGCCAACAGGTTCGCCGTCATGAAGGCGCCGTAGGAGTGACCGCCGACGGCGATCCGCTCACGGTCCGCCACGCCCAGAGCCACCACGGCGTCGACTGCCGCCTTGGCGCTGGCCGACAGCTGCTCGATATAGGTGTCGTTCGGCTCGGCCCCGTCGCGACCGATGATCGGCATCGTCGGGTTGTCCAGGATGGCGTAGCCCTGGGTCAGCAGGAACAGATGGCTTGATCCCGACGGACGCACGAAGCGGTTGTCGGTGTCCACCACCTGGCCGGCGACGGCCGCGTCGGTGAACTCGGCCGGATAGGCCCACATCAGCAGCGGCAGCGGACCGTCGCGGTCCTTGTCGTAACCCGCGGGCAGATACAGCGTCCCCGACAGCTCCACCCCGTCGTCGCGGGTGTAGGTGATCAGCTGGCGCGTGGCCTCGGCCAGTTGCGGCGCCGGATCGGGGAAGTTGGTCAGTTGGGTGACGCCGCCGTCCAGGTCGCGGATGCGCAGATTGGCCGGATCGACCCGGCTCTCGCGATAGGTGACCAGCTTGCGGCCCGCCTCGTCCAGAACGCCGACGACCGTCTCATATTCACCCTGGGCCGAGCGCCAGACGCGCTCGGTCTCGCCGTTTTCCAGGTCGAGAAGGTCGAGGAAGGGGTAGGCGCCTTCGCGTGTCGCCCCATTCCCCTCAACGAAGACCCTGGAGCCGTCGGCGCTGAAGCGCATGACCGAACGGCCGCGCGCGTTCGGCTCGGTCACCACCGAGCCCGGATCGTTGTAGCGGTCCTGATAGTTGCGATCGACCAGAACGCGGCCCGCGCCGGGGTTCGACGGATCGACCAGGGTGCGGGTCTCGTGCCGGGTGTTGAACCAGCGGCTGTTGACGATGGCGGCGTCGTCGCGGCCCCACGTCGTTCCCGCGTAGCGTTCCTTCAGGTCGGCCAAGGTCTGCACCCGGTCGTTGAAGGGCGCGCGCAGCATGAAGACACGATCGCGCACCTCGGCGGCGTTGCGCGGATCTCCGCCGTCCTGGGCCTCAGCCCAGACCAGGGTGGCGTCAGCGTCGGCCCGCCACTGGACCGCACGCGGACCGGGCGCCACGGCGTCGAACGGCGTCGGCACGTTGTCGCGCAGCGGCAGGTCGGCCACGCGGTGCACCTCGCGGCCGTTCATGTCGGTGACGATGACGTCCGACGGGAAGAGGCTGGCCGGCACGACGTAGGAATAGGGCTTCTTCACCCGCGTCTGCAGGATGTAGCGCCCGTCCGGCGAGGTCGAGACCCCCAGAATGACGCCCGGCTGCCCCACCGAGCGGGCGCGGCCGTTCAGCGACACCACCGTCGGCTGACTGGTGAAATAATAGTCGAACAGAGCCTCGTCGCCGACGTTGGACAGCAGGTCCTGATAGGTCCGCACCGGGGCGGCGCGCCCGCCGGTCTCGGTGATGATCGGGCCTTCCGGCGGATGATCCACGTTCGGGACCACGCCCCGCCCGGCCGGCACCGCCAGAACCAGCAGGCCCGAGGAGTCCGACAGCCAGGAGAAGCCCGACCCCGCCGCGGCGTTGACCATCGGCCCGTTCAGCTTGCGCGCCCTGGCCTGGGCCACGTCGGCCGTCCACAGCTCCAGCCCGTTGGGCGCATTGACCAGGAAGGCCACGGTCTGACCGTTCGGCGCCCAGCTGACGTTGGTCAGGCGCGCATTGGCGGGCAGGCCCGTCACCGGCCGCGCCGCGCCGCCGTCGACCGCCTGGAAGCTGAGGCCCGTCAGCCAGGAGACGCGGCTGTTGGCCGGACCGTTGTTCTTGGGATTGATGCGATAGCCCGCCAGCCGGAGCATCGGCTCGGCCAGTTCGGCGATGGCCGGCAGATTGGCGCGATCGGTCAGCAGCAGGGTCTTGCGGTCCGGGCTAATGCTGACGCCCGGATTGGGCTTGGCGTCCAGAATCTGGGCGATCGGCGCCGGCGGCTGCTGATAGGTCGGCGCGGCGTCCTGGGCGACCGCGACGACCGGCATGGCCAGGGCCGGAACGGCGGCGGCGAGCACAAGGGCGGGCAAGGCCGCCCGCAACAGTCGATGGCGCATGGAGTTTCCCCACTGAGACGAGTCTTAAGCGGCCCTAGGTGTGGAACCCCCGTGATCCGCGGTCAACCGTCAGGCTTGTCATCCTGCCTTCCCCTGCGTCGCGCTTGCCGCTTGCCCCTCTTCCCGGCCCGCTTTAAGGACGGAAGAGACCGCGATATTCATCAGACGGTGAAAAAGGGAGTCCGATGGGCAAGATTTACGCTGACGTGAAGTCCGCGCTGGAGGGGCTGACATTCGACGGCATGACCGTCATGTCCGGCGGCTTCGGCCTGTGCGGCATCCCCGAAAACCTGATCGCGGGTCTGCGCGACACAGGCGTGAAGGGTCTGACCGTCATCTCCAACAACGCAGGCGTGGACGGCTTCGGCCTGGGCCAACTGCTGGAGACGCGTCAGATCGCCAAGATGATCTCGTCCTACGTCGGCGAGAACAAGGAGTTCGAGCGCCAGTATCTGGCCGGCGAACTGCAGCTGGAGTTCAACCCGCAGGGCACCCTGGCCGAGCGCATCCGTGCCGGCGGCGCCGGCATCCCGGCCTTCTTCACCGCCACCGGCGTCGGCACGCTGGTCGCCGAGGGCAAGGAAGAGCGCGCGTTCGACGGCCGCCGCTACATCATGGAGACCGGCCTGATCGCCGACCTGTCCATCGTCAAGGCGTGGAAGGCCGATGAGCGCGGCAACCTCGTCTTCCGCAAGACGGCCCGCAACTTCAACCCGATGATGGCGACCGCCGGCAAGGTGACGGTCGTCGAGGTGGAAGAGATCGTCCCCGTCGGCTCGCTGGACCCCGACCACATCCACACGCCGGGCGTCTATGTCGACCGCCTGATCCAGACCGTGTCCGAAAAGCGCATCGAACAGCGCACCGTTCGTCAAAGGAGCGCCGCATAATGGCCCGCACTCGCGAACAACTGGCCGAACGCGCCGCCAAGGAGCTGCAGGACGGCTTCTATGTGAACCTGGGCATCGGCATCCCGACCCTGGTGGCCAACTACATCCCCGACGGCATGGTCGTGACCCTGCAGTCGGAGAACGGCATGCTGGGCATGGGCCCCTTCCCCTATGAGGGCGAGGAAGATCCCGACCTGATCAACGCCGGCAAGCAGACGATCACCGAAATCCCCGAGAGCGCCTATTTCAGCTCCTCGGACAGCTTCGCCATGATCCGCGGCGGCCACATCAACCTGTCCATCCTGGGCGCCATGGAAGTGGCCCAGAACGGCGACATCGCCAACTGGATGATCCCCGGCAAGCTGGTGAAGGGCATGGGCGGCGCGATGGACCTGGTCGCGGGCGTCAAGCGCGTGGTCGTGGTCATGGAGCACGCCAACAAGCACGGCCAGTCCAAGGTTTTGAAGGAATGTAGTCTGCCGCTGACCGGTACGGGCGTGGTCAGCCGCATCATCACCGACCTGGCGACCTTCGACGTCAAGCCGGACGGCTCGGGCCTCGAACTGATCGAACTGGCCGACGGCGTCACGCTGGACGAGGTCGCGGCCAAGACCGAGGCCGACTACACGGTGGCGGCGAACCTGGGCTGAACCGCCCGCCCTGCCTGAAACGCAAAACCCCGGCGACCGCGAGGCCGCCGGGGTTTTTCATGTCGTCCTTCTCCTCTTGCGGGAGAAGGGTATTTAGTCCCGCATCGCCTGGAAGCCCTGTTGGTCCGTCCACAGGACGATCTGGCGGCTGGCCTCGGCGGTGGCGCGATCGAAGGCGGCGACGATGGCCGACTGGCGGTTCTCGCCCGCGCCCTCGCTGACCGAGATGCGATCCTCGGCCACGATCGAGCGGTCGCCCGGCCGGACCAGGCGCAGCAGCACCACGATGTTGACGTCCGGCACGGCGCCCGGCGCGGCGTAGGCGGCCTCGAACCGCCGCACGTCCACGCTCAGCAGCAGGCCGTCGCGTGTCAGAGGGCCGCTGCTCAGCACCGTGCAGGTTCCGCCGTCCAGGAAGGCATTGCGCAGAGCTTCCTCGAACAGGGTCTCGGCCGGCGACACCCAGCGCGCGCCCTTGATGTAGGCCGCCTCCGCCCCGGTCACGGCCAGCAGGCGATCGCCGCGCGCCGCCTCGGGGAAGTCCACCCTGCGCATGGAGACATGGACGTCCGGGCAGGCCGAGGTCGCCCCCGTCCCGGCGAAGGCCGAGGCCCCGCCGAAGCGATACAGCTGGACCGGGTCCGGCGACGACAGCAGGGCGCAACCGGACAGGGCGCCAGACAGGGCGACCGACGCCGCCGCAATCATCAGTGTGGAACGGATCACGGCTGCACCTCGATTTCCTTGGACGGCGCCTTGGCGATGAAGTCGCGCGGGCTTTCGCGGACATTGTCGATCAGCGACTGCAGCGAGCGCGTCGCCCGATCCAGCTGGCGGATGGTGTCGTTCAACTGCGGCACCGTCTGCGTGCCGAAGTCGCCCAGCGGACCTTCTAGGCCGCTGGCCGAGCGGTTGATCGAGGCGATGGCCGCCTGGGCCTCCTCAGTCGCCTTGTTGATATTGGCGATGGCCTGCCTGCCGTCAGTATCGACCATCTGCCGGGCGCTGGCGCCCAGAGCCTGATATTCGCCGACAGCGGCGTTGGCCTTGGTGATCGTCTCTTCCAGCTGCTGGAACATGCCCTTGCGGGCTTCCAGTTCGGCGGTCAGGGCCTCGACGTTCTTCACGCTGGTCGAGAAGCTGCGGATGTTGTCGTCCGACATGACGCGGTTGATGCGGTTCAGCGCGTCCACCGTCTGGGCCAGCACCGTGCCCGACCCGCTCAGAAGCTCGGCGATGGGGCTGGGCTGGCTCTGGATCACCGGCACGACGTTTTCGGGATACTGCGTCTTCAGCAGAGCGCTATTGGGGTCGCCCGCCGTGATCTGGATGTAGTTCAGGCCCGTGATGCCCTGCGGCTCCAACTGCGCCCGCGACGTCACCCGCACCGGCGTCGTGCCGTTCAGGCGCACGCGGGCGATGACCTGATCCGCCTTCTTGGGATCCAGGTTCAGGTCAGTGACCTCGCCGACGCGAATGCCGTTGAAATGGACTTCCCCGCCTTCGGACAGGCCGCGCACGGGTCCGTAGAAGACGATGTCATAGACATCGTAGTCCTTGTTGAACTGCAGCCGCGCCAGCCAGATCGTGAACACGGCCAAGGCCACCAGAAGGGCGACGGTGGCGATGCCGACGGCGGCGTAATGAGCGTCTCTTTCCATCGTTTCGCGCCCTCCTCAGGCCGCGGTCTTGTGGGCGGCGCGTCCGCGCGGCCCCAGGAAGTATTCCTTGATCCAGGGGTGGTCCGAGCGTTCCAGCTCAGCGACCGGCGCCTTGGCCACCACATGCTTGTCCGCCAGAACGGCCACTTCGTCACAGATGGCGTAAAGGCTGTCGAGGTCGTGGGTGATCATGAAGACGGTCAGCCCCAGGTCATCCGAAAGCTGACGGATCAGATCGTCGAACGCCGCCGCCCCGATGGGGTCCAGCCCCGCCGTCGGCTCGTCCAGGAAAACCAGTTCGGGGTCCAGCGCCAGGGCGCGGGCCAGGCCGACGCGCTTGCGCATCCCGCCCGACAGCTCCGCAGGCTTCAGATAGAGGGCCTCTGGCTTCAGACCGACCATGGCCACCTTCATCTCCGCCAGTTCGCGGATCGTGCTCTTGGGCAGTTTCGTGTGCTCGACCAGGGGCGAGGCGACATTGTCCAGCACCGTCAGGGCGGAGAACAGGGCTCCCTGCTGGAACAGCACCCCGGTGCGGCGCTCGACGGCGGCCGCCTCTTCCTTGGTCATGGCGCTGCGGTCCTGGCCGAACAGGCGCACCTCCCCGCCCTCCGGCTCCTTCAGGCCGATGATGGAGTTCAACAGCACCGTCTTGCCGGTACCGGAGCCGCCGACGACGCCCAGCACCTCGCCGCGCATCACGTCCAGGTCGAGGTCCTGATGGATGACCCGGGCGCCGAACTGGCTGAGCAGGCCCCGCACCTGGATCAGGGCCTCGCCGTCGTCGGGTTTGCGCGTCTCGCCCGTCATATGTTCAACTCGATGAAGATCAGGGCGAAGACGGCGTCCAGCAGGATGATGGCGAAGATGGCCTGCACCACCGCCGCCGTCACCCGACGGCCCAGGCTCTCGACGTCGCCCGCCACGGCCATGCCCTGACGACAGCCGATGGCCGCGACCACCAGGGCGAAGACCGGCGCCTTGATCAGGCCCACCATCATGTGGGTCGGCATGTAGCCGTCCTCGACCAGCCGCTGGAAGAAGAAGACGGGGCCCAGGTTCAGCTGACTCCACGACACCATGACCCCGCCCAGCAACCCGCCCACCATGGCCAGGAAGGTCAGCAGGGGCAGCATGACCAGAAGCGCCGCCAGACGCGGGATCACCAGGGCCTGGAACGGATCGACGCCCATCACCCGCATGGCGTCCACCTCCTGCGTCATGCGCATGGAGCCGATCTCGGCGGCGAAGGACGAGGCCGAGCGGCCCGCCAGCAGAACGGCGGTGATCACCACCGCGAACTCGCGGAAGACGGCCACGCCGATCAACTGCACGGAGAACACCCCCGCCCCGAACTGGGTCAGCAGGTCCACGCCGATGAAGGCCACCACCGCGCCGATGAAAAAGTTGGTCACCACCACGATCGGGATGGCGTCCAGGCCGGTGCGCTCGGCCTGGCTGAACCAGGCGGCCCAACGGATGCGGCCGGGGTTCCTCAGGGCCGTCACCACGGCGGCCATCAACCGGCCCAGGAAAGCCAGGGACAGCATGGCCTCGGCGCCGAAGTCATAGACCCCGCGCCCGACCTTGGCGAAGCCGCGCGTCATCGAGGCCGAACGGCGCGGCGGCTCGGCCGTCATGCAGTCGAGCTTGGCCACCATGCGGTAAAGACGCCCCGCCTCGGGCCGGGCCGACCAGGCGGTTTCGGGAATGGGACGGCTCATCGCCTGAGCCACGGCCAGGGCGCCGGCGGTGTCGAAGCGGCCCAGGTCCTCCAGATCAAGCGCCGTCACCGGCCGGCCGTCCAGCTCGGCCTTCAGCCGATCGCCCAGGCGGCCCACGGACACCGTCGACCAGTCGCCGGCCAGCCGCAGTCGCGCCTGGCCGTCCTGATGCTCGTCAATCTGGAAGTCCGCCCGATTCATGAGTCCGACACTGACACAGGCCCGCCTGCACGCATACGGCGGTTAAAGCTATGCTTTTCGCGCCGCGTCAACGACGGATGACAAACCTCGATCTCTTCCGGCTTTGCTGGGCGCAAGCCAAGCCCTCCCGTCACGGCGCAGCTTTGTGAACGTCGTCGGGCGATTTTCGTTCAGCGCCGCCGGAAGGCGAAAGACCTATCTCAGATAGTCCAGAAGGGAGACCTGCCGCAGCTGGCTGATCACCTGGGCCGACGCCTGCAGGGCGATCTGGGCCATCTCCAGTTCGACCACCGCCTCAGCCAGGTTGGCGTCGGTCTTGCCGGCCAAAATGGTGTCCACGGAGATCTTCCGCGTCTCCTGGGATTCCAGCAGGCGATCCACGCGGTTCTGCATCCCGCCGTTGGCGGCTTGCAGCTCCACCATGCCCTTGGCCGCCGCTTCGAAGCGGCCCATCTGCGTGGTCAGGAAAGCCTTCTGGGCGTCCGTCATCTGCCCCTCCAGCGGCGCCGCCTCATGCGCCAGCTGGATGTCGCGGAAGATGGCGAACAGCTCCGTTCCCATGGCGTCCGCCAGGAAGCCCGTGTCCATCGATACGTTCTCGTCCAGCCAGGACGACTGCTTCAGCTGATCGTTGCGGAAGGCCGCGCCTTCGTCAGGCAGGGCCGCCAGCTTGGCCATCATGGTCGCGCCCGGCTGGCCGGGAATCTCGGGCAAGTCCACCGGCGCGCGGTCGATGACGCCGCCGCCGAACAGATATTTGCCCTGATGCTTCATGTTCAGCCCGTCCTGGGCCTCGGCGAACAGGCTTTCCAGCGAGCCCATCAGCGCATCCATCCGCCCGGCGGCGATGGCGTCGGCGATCGCCTGGCGCGCGGCGGTCGCGGCGTCGGCGACACGCTCCATGGCCAGGTCCTGGGTCTCCAGCCGGGCGGCCACGGCCTTGTTGGTGTCGATGAAGGTCTGAATGCGGGTCTGGCTGGACTTCAGCGCGCTGACCGTCTCCGAACCGCGCCCGAAGCCCACCAGATCGGTGGCGTTCTTCTGCGTGTTGACCTTCTTCTGGGCGGCGTCGGCCCGCGACTGGGCCGACATCAGATCCAGCAGGGCCGACTGATAGTTTCCGTAGGTCGAAACGCGGGTCATCGCACCATTCCCAGCAGGATGTCGTACATGTCCTTGGCGGCCTGGACCATGCGGGCGGAAGCGTTAAAGGCTTGCTGATAGGTGGTCATCAGCACCAGCTCCTCGTCCAGGTTGACGCCTTCGACGGAGACGCGGCGCGCCGTCGCCTCCTTGGCCAGGGCCGTGGCGCTGGCGGCGTTATTCTTGGCCATGGCGGCCCGGCTGCCGATCTCGCCTGACATTTCCGACGCATAGCGCGACAGCGACATGGAGCCGCCCGCCGCCCCGCCGGCCGCCGAGAAGGAGGCCGCATTCTCGCCGGCGCTCGCCAACAGCCGCGCCCCGCGCGCGTCGTTCTTGCTGACCACGGCCGCGCCGACCCCGGCCGCAGAATCGGCCTGGGCGAAGGCCATGAGGGCCGGGTCGCGCGCGATATCGGCCCTGACCGAGAAGGCGTCCGCCCGCGAGGCGCGCGCGCCGCCCAGGCCGAACAGCTCGCTCATCGACACGCCCGACGGAACCTGGGTCGTGCGGTCCTGCAGCACCGACAGGGTCGCGCCCGATCCGGGGCGCGGCGTGAACGTCATCTCGCCCGCCGCACTGAGGCTGAACGTCCCCATCCGCCCGGCGCCCGTCATCGGATCGTTGAGCGCGGCCAGCAGGCTGGTCATGTCGCCGCCGGCCGGGACCGCCACCTCGATGTCCCGCAGCTTGGCGCCCGCCGCGTCGCTGAAGCGGAAGGTGATGGCGTCGCCCGGCGTGAAGCCGTGCTGCGACGCCCCCGTCATGCCGGTTTCATAGATCGTCGGCTGCTCGCTGGCGATCAGGTCGTTCAGGCCGAAGAAGTGCGAGAAGCCCCGTCCGCCCTTGTTCGAAGACGCGGCCGGATCGTCGACCACCACCACGCCCGTGCCGGCCGCGCCTTCGATCTTCAGCCGTCCGTCGACGAAGCTGGCGCTGCCGTTGGCGCCCAGTTGGGCGTTCAGATCGGCCAGGAAGGTCGCCGGGTTCAACGTCGCCAGATCCAGATCGACTTTCTGCACGACGACGCCCTGGTCGTCGGTGATGACGATGGAGGTCCGGCCGGTGAAGCCCTGCAAGGCGGTCTCCAGCGACTGCCCCACGTTGCGGCCGGTCAAACTGTTCGGCGGCGGCGCGGCCGAGGAGGCGTTGTGCGCCCGGTTCAGTTCGTCGGCCAGGCGCGACATCAGTTCGGCCAAACGCTCCGCCGTCGCCGGGGCCTCGCCGTCGCGCAGTTCCAGCAGGCCCTTGATCTCGCCCGAGCTCAGCCCCTCGGCCAGGGAGCGCGCCTTTCCGGCGGGCGGTTCGATGACCATGACCTCATTGAACACCGTCTCGGCCGAGACGGCGCCGGCGCGCACATAGTCCAGCTTGGCCGCCCCCTGCCCCGCCAGCAGGATGCCGGCGCCGGTGCGGATCTCCACCCCGCCGACGGCCCGGCCGGTGATCCGCACATCCATCAGGGTGGACAACTGGTCAATCAAGGCCGCCTGGGCCGTCTGGGCGCCCGAGGAGTCGGCGTTGACCACCGTGGCCTTGGCGATCTCGACGTTCAGCTTCTCGATCTGCTCCAGCAGGCTGTTGGCCGTTTCCACCGCGCTCTTGATGCGGGCGTCGGCGTCTTCGCGCACAGACTGGATCTGGGCGTTGATGCGGGCGGCTTCGTCAAACAGGCCCTGCGTCTTCCAGATGGCCTCCTGGCGCGCGGGACCGGACGTCGCGTCCTGAGCCGAGGCCGCGAAGGCGGCGAAGACACTGTCGATTTGCGAGAAGAAGCCGCTGTTCGCGCCGGGATCGCCGAACATCGACTGGATGCGGTCATACAGCTCATAGCGTACCGTCTGGCGCCCGGCGTCGGCGCTGGCGTTCAGGCTGGCGGCCTGCAGGAAGCGATCGGTGGCCAGGCGGATGCGGGCGATCTCCACCCCCGCCCCGACGCCCTGGCTGGCCCAGGACTGCTGGTCGGCGATCTTGCGGACATAGCCGGGCGTGTTGACGTTGGAGACGTTGTCCGAGACCACCCGCAGCTGCGTCTGGGCCGCATTCATGCCCGAGGTGGCGATGTTCATGATCGAGTTGAGGGACATCAGACGTCTCCCACGCCCAGACGTATGCGCCCGCTCGGCAAGCCTTGCAGGCGAGCGTGCAGATCTTGCCCGGCGAATTGAGCAGGTCTTCTGACCATCTCTTTGATTTTCCTCGACATCGGCGTTCAGCCCCTGTGCATTCGAAGACAGAGGAGGCAAGCGGCGGGCCAAATCCGCAGGCGCCGCCCGCGCCCGGCAAAAAGCGACAGGCGCGGCAAGAAGCGCCCGGCTTCACACGTCGGCGTCAGTGACGAGAAATCCATAAATATCTATACAATCCAATACCTTGAATTGAACGCCTGCGCTTGGCCCGGCGTTTGCGGAGGCTCTGCCGAATGACCCAGGCGCAGCAGGCGCCGCCCTCACCGACCGAAAGCGCCTGCCGTCCGCATGTCCGCCGTCAGCCTCCTGTCCGTTCTGACGCCCGCCGCCCCCGCCGGCGCGAGCCTCGACGCCTCCGCCGTGGCGGCGACGGACAGCGCCGTCTTCGCAGGCCTGATGCTCAAGGAGGACGCGCCGACGGCCGCCCCGACCGCTCGAACGGCTGAAGGTCTCGAGATCATCGTCGCCGCCGAGCCCGCCAGGGACGACGCCGCCGTCGCCCCGGCCCCGCCCGTCTGGTTTGCGCCTCCGCCGACGCCGCAACCGGAGCCGCTCGAGCCCGCCGCCGCCCCCTCTTCGCCCGCGCCTGAGACGAACGCCGCCCCGGCCGTCGCCGAATTGGCGGCGGAGCCTCCCGCCGTCGGCGCGACGACGCCCGCCCCGCAGGCCGATCATGAGGCTGCGGAACCGGTCCCGACCTTCGACCGTCTCGCACAAGCCGGCGCCCCGACCGATCTCTCCGGAACCGCTCCCTCGGCCGAGGCCGTCGCTCCGCCCGCGCCTTCCGCAACCCTCGTCACGGCCGCAGATGCGGCCAAGGCCGCCGCCCCGGCGCCCGTCGTCCCCCTCAAGGCGGCGATTCCAGCCGCCTCTGCGCAGACCGACGCTCCGCCTGAGGCCTCGGCCGCTGAAGGCGAGAACGAGGGCGACGCCCCGGCGCCCCCGCGACCGACGCCGCCCGCCCTTCCGGCTCAGACGGCCGCCCTGCAGACCCTGACCGGCGTCCGATCGGGCGCGGGCGAGCGCCTGGCCTCGGCCAGGGACGCGCTTCAGGCGGCGATGACGGCGACGGATGAAGCCGAAACCTCCGCCTCCGCCCGCCTCGCTCCATCCGACGCACCCACGGATGCCGACGGCGCAACCGCGTCCGCCGCCCGCCCGGCCGTCGCTCCGGCGCCCGTCGTGGCGGTTTCCGCGTCTTCGCCGGCGGCTCCGTCTCCTGAGGCCGATCCCGCCGCCGCGCCCCCGCCCCCTGCGGAGGCCCCCGCGCCCCAGGCGCCGGGCGCGCACCGCGACCTGGGCCTGTCCCAGCTGTCGCGCGCCACGGTCGAGACCACGGCCCAGATCGCCGCCCAGATCATCCGAAAACTGGACGGCCGCTCGACCCGCTTCGACATGGCCCTGACGCCCGAGGGCCTCGGCCGGGTCGACGTCAGCCTGGAGATCGAATCCGACGGCCAGGTCACGGCCCGCCTGGCCTTCGACAATCCGGCGGCGGCGGCCGACCTGCGCGCCCGCGCTGACGAACTGCGCCGCCAGCTCCTGGATGCTGGCCTGCAGGTGTCGCCCGACGATCTGGAGTTCGCCGAGCGCGACCCGTCCTCCGGCTTCGGCGAGGGCGCCTTTGAACGCCAGCCTGACCGTCGCGCCTTCGCCGGCGCGGCCCGCCTGGCCGCCGAGGCCGACGCCGCCGTTCCGCCGCCGGGCGCATGGACATCCCTTTCCCTGACGCCTGATCGCGTCGATCTGAAGGTCTGACGATGGTTGACGCCGTCTCCACCAACAACGCTGCAGGCCGGGTGAACGCCGGGGGCCAGATGCTGGCCTCCAACTTCCAGACCTTCCTGTCGCTGCTGACCACCCAGCTGAGGAACCAGGACCCGCTGTCGCCGGTCGATCCCAACGAATTCACCGCCCAGCTGACCCAGATGGCGGGCGTCGAGCAGCAGCTTCTGACCAACGATCTGCTGACCAGCCTGCTGAGGGCCCAGCAGGGCGACGGCCTGACCGGCGCCTCGCAGTATATCGGCAAGGACGCCACCGCCGTCTGGTCCGCCACCCGCTTCGAGGACGGCGAGGCCAGCTGGAGCTATGAACTGGCCGCCGACGCGACCGACGTCACGCTTCAGGTGCTGGACGCCTCGGGCAAGGTGGTCTGGAGCGGCCCGGCTCCCGACAAGACCAACGGCATGCACGACTTCAAGTGGGACGGAGCCACGACCGGCGGCGGTCAGGTGGACGACGGCGGCGTCTATACGCTGAAGGTCCTCGCCAAGGACGGCGCGGGCAAGGACGTCGACAGCCAGGTGCTGATCCGCGGCCGCGTCACCGGCGTCGAGATGTACGACAACACCCCCTTCGTCATCATCGGCAAGTCGATCATGCCGGTGTCCAGCCTGATCGCGCTGGAAGAGCAGAAGGCCGCCGCCCAGCCCGATCCCGAAGAGGACGCCGGCGCGCTCAGCGCCCTCGCCTCGAAACTCAATCCTCTCAATCTTCTTTCGTAAGGAACCCCAGTCATGAGCATCAACGGCGCCATGATGGCCGGCGTGTCCGGTCTGACCGCCAACGCCGCGGCCCTTTCGACGATCTCGCAGAACATCGCCAACGTGAACACCGTCGGCTACAAGCGCGCGTCGACCGAGTTCTCGACCGTCGTCAACGCCCAGACGGCCGGCGCAAGCTACTCCGCCGGCGGCGTCCAAGCCGCCGCCCGCCACTTCATCAGCCAGGCGGGCCAGCTTCAGCGCACCACCTCGGGCACCGACCTGGCCATCGCCGGCCAGGGCTTCTTCGTCGTCACCGAGAAGTCCGAGAACCTGACCCTTTCGGACGCGCGCCTGTTCACCCGCGCCGGGGCGTTCAAGATCGACGATCTGGGCTACCTGCAGAACACCTCGGGCCTGTATCTGCAGGGCTGGCCGGTCGACGCCGACGGCGTGGTCAACAGCGACCCGTCGGACATGAGCCGCCTGCGCACCATCAACGTCGGCTCGGTCGGCGGCGCGGCCGAACCCACGACCCGCGTCGGCCTGAACGCCAACCTGAAGTCCAGCCAGCCGGTCAATGAAGCCGCCCAGACGCCCCCGCCGGCCGGCGTCACGGCCTATGACCCCGCCGCCAACTCCATGTCCATGTACGCCAACGACCCGGCGACGGGCGTGAAGCCGGACTTCGAGATCACCATTCCGGTGTCCGACTCCAAGGGCGGGCAGCGCAACATCACCGTCTCCTTCCTGAAGAGCGCCGACGCCAACGAGTGGTACGCCGAGATCCGCGCGCCCGCCGACATGGTCACCAACACCGACGGCCTGCTGAAGTCGGGACGCATCGCCTTCACCCAGGACGGTCGCCTCGACGTGGCCAAGATGCAGGGTTGGGCCGCCGGAACCGGCCTGTTCGACGACCCGACCAACGCCAGCCTGTCGCTGGGCTCGTCGGACGGCGCGACCGCGGGCGCTGACGGCGCCTGGGCCGCCGACCTGGGCATTGCGGCCCAGACCATCGCCTTCGACCTGAACGCCTCGGCGGGCGGCCTGACGCAGTACGACAGCACCTCCATCGTCCAGGCCACCTATACGAACGGCACCGCCTTCGGAAACCTGACCGAGGTGAAGATCGATGAGGCGGGCTTCGTCACCGCCATCTTCGACAACGGCGTCATGCGCAAGATCGCCCAGGTCGCCCTGGCCACCTTCCCCAGCGCCGACAGCCTGACCGAGGTGTCGGGCAACGCCTTCCGTGTCAGCCAGAACTCCGGCACCTTCAACCTGAAGGCCCCCGGCACCGGCGGCGCGGGCCTGCTGGGCGCCCAGCAGCTGGAAGCCTCGACCGTCGACCTTTCGACCGAGTTCACCGGCCTGATCACCACCCAGCGCGCCTATTCGGCCTCGTCCAAGATCATCACCACCGCCGACGAGATGCTGGCGGAGCTGATCAACATCAAGCGCTGATCGGCCAACAGGACTCCATGAGCAAGGTCTCGTTAGACTCGATGAATCCTTCCTTTAGCCGGCGCAGAAGGCGCCGGACCGGCCGGATGCGTCTTAGCCATTCCTTCACCACGACGCTTAAAAGCCTTTTAGCGGGCGGGGGCCTAGCCTGCGCGTCTATGGTGGTGGTGAGAGAGGCTTAAGCCCATGCTGCAAGAGCGACGCCTTAACAGTAACGGCGAACAGTACGTGGTCGGCCCGACCGGTACGCCCCTGACCCTGCGGGATCTTCCGCCCTCGGACACGAACCGCTGGGTCATCCGCCGCAAGGCCGAGGTCGTGGCCGCCGTGCGCGGCGGGCTGATCAGCCTGGAGGACGCCCTGGAGAAGTACCGTCTAACGGCCGAGGAGTTCATGGCCTGGCAGAAGGCCATCGACAAATGGGGCATGCAGGGTCTGCGCACCACGCGCATCCAGAGCTACCGCGACTAGGCTTTTCGCCTGAACGCATGATCACGGCCGCTCCAGAACGGGGCGGTCTTTTTCATTGGACCCGCCTTCGTTTCGAGCCAGGCCTCGAAATCGCGCGCATCAGGGCCTAAATGGCGGCGATGACCATGGACGCCCTGACCGACGACATCCTCTGCCCCGTTCCCGACATCGCCCCCATGTCGCAAGCCGACCTGGACGCCGCGATCGAGAGCGTGCGACAGGCCGTCGGCCTGCCGCAGGGCGCGCGCGTGGTCGCCGCCATGTCGGGCGGGGTGGATTCCACCGTCGTCGCCGCCCTGCTGCACAAGGCGGGCTATGACGTCGTGGGCGTGACGCTGCAGCTCTATGACCACGGCGAAGCGCTGAAGAAGAAGGGCGCCTGCTGCGCGGGTCAGGACATTCACGACGCCCGCCTGGCCGCCGACCTGATCGGCATTCCGCACTACGTCCTCGACTATGAGAACCGCTTCAAGGACGCGGTGATCGACCAGTTCGCGGATTCCTATCTGAAGGGCCAGACGCCGGTCCCCTGCATCCGCTGCAATCAGACGGTGAAGTTCCGCGACCTGCTGGACGTCGCCCGCGACCTCGGCGCCGAGGCGATGGCCACCGGCCACTACGTCCGCCGCGCCACGCACGGCAACCGCTCGCAGATGCGCAAGGCGGTCGATCATTCGCGCGACCAGTCCTACTTCCTGTTCGCCACGACGCAGGATCAGCTGGATTATCTGCGCTTCCCGCTCGCCGACCTGGAAAAGCCGCAGGTGCGGGGCGTCGCCGCATCGCTGGGCCTGCGCATCGCCGCCAAGCCGGACAGCCAGGACATCTGTTTCGTGCCGACCGGCGACTATCGCACCCTGATCGACCGCCTGCGGCCGCAGGGGCGCGAAGCGGGCGACATCGTCCACATGGACGGCCGGGTGCTGGGCCGCCATTCGGGCATCACCGACTACACCATCGGCCAGCGCCGGGGGCTGAACGTCGCCGTGGGCGAGCCCCTGTTCGTGGTCAAGCTGGACCCCGACCATCGCCGCGTCATCGTCGGCCCGCGCGAAGCCCTGCTGACCGCGCGCCTGACGCTGGAGGAAACCAACTGGCTGGGCGATCAGGCCACGATCGAGGAAGCCGCCCGCGACGGCGCTCCGGTCCTGGCCCGCGTCCGCTCGACTCGCCAGCCCTCCCCCGCCCGCCTCGCTTTCATCGATGACGCCGTTCAGGTGGTCTTCGATCAGGGCGAGGAAGGCGTCGCACCCGGTCAGGCCTGCGTCCTTTACGATCCGGCCGACGACGAACGGGTCCTGGGCGGCGGCTTCATCCAGTCGACCGAAGCCGTGGCGGTCTAACCCCCATCGTCACCCTCGGGGGCTGTCCCGAGGGCCCAGCGCGGCGACACGCTTTTCGTTGAATTTGCAAGCCACGCGGACAGCCGCTCAGGTCACGCACACGTCCGCCATGGGCCCTCGGGACAAGCCCGAGGGTGACGGTTCCGATGGGCCGCATAGACCCGCAGGCAGTTGCCGTCCGGGTCGCGCGCCACGAAGCCGCGGCCGCCGTCCATGTCCGTCGGCGGCAGGACGATGCGCGCGCCCCGGTCCCACCAGTCGATGTGCAGTTCATCCACCACGCCGGGCGCCTCCATGCGCAGGTCCGCCTGCGCTCCGCCTCGCCCGCGCCACAGGCTGAGCGTCCGCCCCGGCGCCAGCAGGAAAACGGCATGGTCCGGCCCCGCCTCGACCGGTCGTCGGCCCAGCAGCCCGGCGTAGAAACGCGCGCTGGCGTCCGGATCGGCCACGTTCAGCACAATGTCGTCGCTCATGGTCAAGGTCCCTCCGCCTGAACAGAAGGAGAACTTAGCCGGATCTGCCGCCAGTTTCTGTCAGCATCATCGCAGCGGCCCCTGACGGTCGCAGGCCTCGTGCCAGCGCTTCAGCAGCACGGCCTTTCGCGTGGGATAGCGGGTCTCCAGCACCTCGGCCTCGACGATGCGGTCGGTGCGGAAGCTGCGGAAGTCGCCGCGCAGCTCGCACCAGCCGATCAGCAGCCGCACCCGGTCGAAGAAGGCCAGGGCGAAGGGCCAGACGACCCGGTCCGACGCCGCGCCCGCCTCGTCGCGATAGTTCAGCCTCAGCTTGCGCTCGATGCGGATCGCCTTGCGCAAATGGGCCGGATCGACCGCATCGGCGGGAATCGGCGCGCCCGGCCCGATGAACAGGGCCGAGGCCTCCATCTCGTCGCGCAGATCCGGCGGCAGCACCGCCGCGATCCGCGCCTGGGCGCTCAGCGCCGCATCGCGCAAGCGCGCATCCGCCCGCTCGGCCACCCAGCGCGAGCCCAGGGCCAGGGCCTCGATCTCTTCCGGCGTGAACATCAGCGGCGGCAGCAGATAGCCGGGCTTCAGCACATAGCCCACGCCCGGTTCGCCCTCGATCGTCGCGCCCTGCGCCTGCAGGCTGGCGATGTCGCGATAGAGGGTGCGCAGGGAAACGCCCGTCTCCTCCGCCAGCGCGCGGCCGCTGACCGGCCGACGATGGCGCCGCAGGGTGTTGAGAAGATCAAGAAGACGTTCGGAGCGCGACACTCTGCAAGCTTAACAGACTTGCTGTCAGAAAGCGGCAGCATGGGTCGGACAGAGACGCTCTTGCTCCCGCCCAGCCTGAGCGGACATGATGGATTTCCAACGGGAGAACGCCCTTGCGCGGC
Organism: Brevundimonas sp. SS2672; assembly: GCF_059579685.1. Taxonomy (NCBI): domain Bacteria; kingdom Pseudomonadati; phylum Pseudomonadota; class Alphaproteobacteria; order Caulobacterales; family Caulobacteraceae; genus Brevundimonas; species Brevundimonas sp. SS2672. The sequence continues at coordinate 2,110,691 of NZ_CM184201.1, forward strand.
ATCGACTTCAGCTCATGGCAGAGCCTGTTCGCCACCTTGCTGGGCCTGGCCCTGGTCACGCTGATCGGGATGGGCATACGGCTGATGATGATGTTCGCCATCCAGCAGCGCCGCGAACGGATGAACCGCCAGATCAACGAGCGCCTGCGCACCCTGATCGCCGCCTATAAGGTGCTGGGCGGATCGTTCACTGGCGATCTGAGCGTCGACCCTCGCCACATGCGCGACATCCGGCGCGGCGGCGCCGGCGACGACGACGCCGCCGCTCACGCACGCTCGGACCGCGCCCGCCGCATCCGCGATGCGGTTGAATCGGCCCTATCCGACATCATCCTGCTGGGGACGGAAGACCAGGTGCGCCTGGCCGAACAGGCCGCGCGCGACCTCGTCGCCGGACGGCCGGTGCGCACCCACGCCCTGGTCGTCTCCCTGCGCGACTTCATCCGCAAGGCTCTGGACCTCACCCCCGTCCCGCGCGGCCTCGACATTCCGCCGCAAGGCCCGGCCCGCCCGTCAGGAAGCAAGAGCGGCCGCGATGACGCCAAGGGCGGCGGCTCCGGCGGCGGAGGGGGCGGCATGGGCATGGGGATGGGCATGGGCGGCTCGGACGACGTCTCGCAGCACAAGACAGGCTGATCGGCATTCCGCCAGCCTCCCCCGGCGGCAGACTCTCAGGCCGCTTCGTCCTTGGCCGGCATGACCTCGCCGACGGTCGGTCGGTTCTCGGTGAAGACCACCTCCACCTCGCGCGGGCGAACCATCTCATTGCAGCAGCCGCAGGCGATACGCGGCTTCAGGTCATGGCCGCAGGTCTTGTGGCGCAGGACGATGCCCGACGCCTCGTCGCCATAGACGTGCTTCTCGCCCCAGGCGTGCAGGGTGACGAGGACGCCGTACAGATCCTTGCCCTTGGCGGTCAGCACATATTCGTTGCGCGGCGGGCGTTCGGAATAGGGGCGCGGCTCCAGCACGCCGTGATGCACCAGGGATTTCAGGCGCGCGGCCAGGACGTTGCGCGCGACGCCCAGCCGCTCCTGCCACTGCTCGAAGCGACGGACGCCGTTGAAGGCGTCGCGGATGACCAGCATGGTCCACGGATCACCGATCACCTCGAGGGTGGCGGCGACCGAGCAGCTCTGGCGCGAATAGTCGGCGGTGCGTCCCATGACCGGAAAGTGACCTCGCGTCAGGCTTTTGACAAGGGTTGCCAATCGCGACGGAGTAAGTCAGTTTCTATTTGCAACGGACATGGCCGCTCCCCGGCCGTTTCCTTCCCTCGACTCGGAGGCGGCGCCGTCGCAGGTTCCGCCTCCGCTTTTCGATGAGAGCCATGACCGAACCCGAGTTGATCCACGCCGCCTTCCGCCTGACGCCCGAGGACGATGGGACCTTGGCCGCCCATCTGTCGGGCGAGTTCTCGAACGGCCCGATCAGCGCCCCGCCCGAGGCGGGATTCCCCTTCGGCGGCCTGCTGGCGGCTCTGTGCGCCGGGGCCATGCGCCAGGGCCTGGGGATCGAGGCGCCGCTGCGCAGTCTGACGGTCCAGTATCTGGCCGCCGCCCACTACGGTCAGTCCCTGCATTTCCGGCCCCGGATGCTGCGCGGCGGCCGCAACGTCGCCTATGCCGTGGTCGAAGGCGGCCAAGGCTCGAAGCTGACCCACCACGCCAGCGCCACCTACGGCGCCGACGGCGCGACGCCCACGCCGCTGACGCCCCTGCTGGCGCCGCCGCCCTCGCTGGACAGCCTGAAGGACGCGCCGGGCATCAGCGGTCCGATGGCCCCGCGCTTCTCTCAGCACGTCGACTATCGCTTCGACGGCGGCCCCAACATCCTGGGCGGCAATGAGGGCAAGCCTGTCGTCGAGCGGGTCTGGATGCGGGTGAAGGACGGCGCGCCGCTGGACGAACTGCGGATGTGCTACCTGCTCGACGCCCTGTATCCGCCCGCCTGGACGGCCTTCAAGGCGCCGCCGATGATGACGACGGTGGACCTGCGCTGCGATTTCCTGGCCGATCCGACGCCGGACAGCGCGCCCGACGGCTGGGCCTTCTTCGAATACCGGCTGCTGGACCACGGTCTGGGATGGTCGGTGGACGAGGCGATCGCCTGGGGCGCGGACGGCCGCCCGCTCGCCCTGGCCCGCCAGCGCCGCAAGCTGTTGTGAGGCGCCGCTTGCCAGCGGGCCTTCGCCTCCCCTAATCCCCCTCGAAACGATTCAATTACGGAAACGCCTGTCATGACCGCCGCTGCTGATCCCGTCGTCATCTGCTCCTTCGCCCGTACCCCGATGGGCGGCTTCCAGGGCGCGCTGTCGCCGGTCAAGGCCACCGATCTGGGCGCCGCCGCCGTCAAGGCCGCTGTCGAGCGCGCGGGCGTCGCGCCTGAAAAGGTCGAGCAGATCTTCATGGGCTGCGTCCTGCCCGCCGGTCTGGGCCAGGCCCCGGCGCGTCAGGCCGCCATCGGCGCGGGCCTCGGCAAGCACGTCGAGGCGACGACGGTGAACAAGATGTGCGGCTCGGGCCTGCAATCGGCCATGATGGCGCACGATGCCCTGCTGGCGGGCACGGCTGACGTCATCGTCGCGGGCGGCATGGAGTCGATGACCGGCGCCCCCTATCTGATGAACAAGCACCGCGGCGGCGCCCGCATCGGCCACGACGTCATCGTCGATTCCATGATGATGGACGGCCTTGAAGACGCCTATTCCCCCGGCAAGGCCATGGGCGTCTTCGCCGAAGACGCGGCCGCCCAGTATCAGTTCACCCGCGAAGCGATGGACGAATACGCCATCGAAAGCCTGACCCGCGCCAAGAACGCCATCGCCTCGGGCGCCTTCAAGGCCGAGATCGTCCCGGTCGAGGTCGCCACCCGCAAGGGTCCGGTGACGGTCAGCGAGGACGAACAGCCCGGCAAGGCCGATCCGGCCAAGATCCCGACGCTGAAGCCCGCCTTCGTCAAGGACGGCGCGATCACCGCCGCCAACTCCAGCTCCATTTCCGACGGCGCGGCCGCCATGGTCATGACGCGCGAAAGCACGGCCAAGGCCCTGGGCCTGCCCATCGTCGCCCGCGTGGTCAGCCACGCCGCCCACGCCCATGAGCCGGGCCTGTTCACCACCGCCCCGGTTCCGGCCATGCAGAAGGCGCTGAAGAAGGCGGGCTGGTCGGTCGAGGACGTCGACCTGTGGGAGGTCAACGAGGCGTTCGCCGTCGTCGCCATGATCGCCCAGCAGGAACTGGGCATCGACCGCGCCAAGTTGAACGTCAACGGCGGCGCCACGGCGCTGGGCCACCCCATCGGCGCCTCGGGCGCGCGCATCCTGTCGACCCTGCTGGCGGCGCTTCAGGCGCGCGGCGGCAAGAAGGGCGTGGCCTCGCTGTGCATCGGCGGCGGCGAGGCCGTGGCCATGGCGGTGGAACTCGTCTGAGCCTGCGGCGTTGTCGGCGGCCTAGCTTACTGACTACGGAGACCTCCCCCTTGAAACTCCCCGCCCTGCTCACCGCCGGCGTCGCCGCCCTCAGCCTGACCGCCTGCGCCACCGCCCAAGCCGAAGGCGCCATGACCCAGGCTGACTCCGTGACCGGCCAGGCCGGTTCCGCTGACCTCAAGGCCTTCCCGGCCGCGACGGCGGGCCAGACCCGCCACGTCATCAACCTGCCGGCCCAGTCGGACGAGGACGCGCTGAAGGTCGAGCTGATTCTGGGCAAGACCCAGACGGTCGACTGCAACCGCCAGTTCTTCGGCGGCCGCCTTGAAACCCGCACCGCCGAGGGCTGGGGCTACGACTACTATGTCCTGCCCGCCCTGGGGAACGCGGCCAGCACCCTGATGGGCTGCCCTCCGGGCTCGGAGCGCGAAGCCTTCGTGACGACGCAGGAACAGCCGCTGATCCGCTACAACTCGCGCCTGCCGGTGGTGGTCTACACGCCGTCGGACGTCGAGGTGCGCTATCGCGTGTGGCGTGCGGGCGAAACCCAGACGGCGCGCTGATCGCCGCCGTTCATTGAAATCAGACGCGGGCGTCGGTCGGATTCGATCGGCGCCCGTTCTGTATCAGGCCCACGTCTTCCATCCGCATCCCGCTGCATCAGCGAGGCCAGGGAGGCGCATCCGGCGCTCAGGACGATCATGGGCCGACTCCTGCATTTGCGAACCATTTGCAGGTTTGCGCAGAGTCGGCCGTCGTGCAAGCGTCCGTCTCCATTTCTCTCGGAGAGTCGCCATGCGCGAAGACGGCAAGCTGGATTATCTCGAACTGCCCGCGACGGATCTGGCGGCGCACAAGGCCTTCTACGCCCAGGCGTTCGGCTGGAGCTTCCAGGACTACGGACCCGCCTATGCGGCGTTCAGCGAAGGGCTGGACGGCGGCTTCACCCCCGACGCCATGACGCCCAAGCCCCTGCCCATTCTCTACGCCCACGATCTGGAGGCCATGCAAGCCAGGGTAGAGGCGGCGGGCGGCGCGATCACCCACGCCATCTTCGCCTTCCCCGGCGGGCGACGCTTCCACTTCCGCGACCCGTCCGGCAACGAACTGGCCGTCTGGTCCGAAAAGTAAGGCCCTATTTCGGGTCCACGCTCTGGGCGATGCGCTCGGCCTCGTCGCGGTCGGCGCCGTCCTGGGCCATCAACCAGACGTGGATCTCGGCCGGCTCGGCCGAACGCTGGAACAGGTGCTCCATGGCGATGCGACGCTGACCTTCGGTCGTCACCACCGAGACGCGGCCGCCGACCGTCACCTGTTCCCCGTCATAGATCGGAAATTGCGAGGAAGGCCCGGCGTAGATCATCAGATAGGTCTTGCCCGCCTTGCGCGCCGAATAGACGTGAGCGCCCGGCGCCGCCCGTCCCTCGACCAGCTGGAAGCCCGGCGGCAGGTCGATGCGGAACGGCAGGGCCGCCCGCTCGGCCGCGCTCAGGCCCTGAGGCGCGGGCGCGGGGGCGGGCTGCGGCGAGCGCACCGGCGCCGCAGAGGGCGGAGCGGACGGCGTGCGCGGGGCGGCCTGCGGCTGCGTCGTCGGCCTCGGCGATTGAGGCTGGGGGGCCGGCGGGGGAACTGCGGATGACGGCGTCGGCGAGGCCGGCGTCGGCGAAGCGGGCGCGCCGTTCAGGCGGCGGGTCAAGTCGTCGATCCGCGCCCGTTCGGCCGGGTCCTGGCGCGCAGCCGCAGGCGGGGATGCGGCAGGCGCCGGCGTCGGTCTTGACGGCGAAGCCTGAGACGCGGCCTGAGCTGTCGGCGGCGCGGCTCTCTCGGGTGCCGCTCTCTGGGGCGCGGGCGGCGCGCCGTTCAACCGACGCGTCAGATCCTCGATGCGGGCGCGCTCCTCCGGGTCCTGCTGGGCGGATGCGGGCGTCGCCGCCGCAGCCAGCGGAGCGACAAGCGACAGGGCGACGATCAGGGTTTTCATGGCGTCGACATTGGCGGCGAGGGCCGCGCCGGGTCAAGCGGCCATCTCGCCCTTCACGATCAGGCGCCGGGCAGCTCCACCCAGAAGGTCGCGCCCTGGCCCGGCGCCGAGGTCACGCCGATCTCGCCGCCTTGCAGCTCCACCAGCCGCTTGGCCAGGGTCAGGCCGACGCCGTGCCCCTCGATGGCCGAACGCTCCAGCCCCAGGCGATTGAAGGGCTCGAACAACTGGGCCTGCTTCTCGGCCGAGAGCCCCGGCCCGCGATCGACGACCTCGATGCGCACGCGGTCGCCGCTCCAGGCAGCGCGCAGGACGACCAGACCGCCCGCCGCTCCATACTTGACGGCGTTGTTCGCCAGATTGCCCACCACCTGGGTCAGGCGCTGGGAATCGGCCCGCGCCACCAGGTGATCGCCGGCGGCCACGACGTCGATCTTCACCGCCGCCGCCTCAGGATTCAGCAGCAGGCTGCGGCGCACGTCCTCCAGCACCCCGGTGACGTCGGTGGGCCTCAGATCGACCTTGACCGCCCCCGCCTCGGCCCGCGCCACGTCGAGCAGATCATGGGTCAGGGCCTCGACCTGGCGGGCCGTCTTGACCAGCATCTGCGCCATCTCGACCTGGTTGGGCGTCGTCGCGCCCAGGTGCCCTCCGGCCCACAGTTCGCCGATGCCGATGACGCCGCCGATCGGGCTCTTGATCTCATGAGCCACATTGGCCAGCAGGCGCGACTTGGCCGCCGAGGCGCGTTCGGCCCGCAGCCGGCCCTCGCGAGCCCGCTCGGTCAGGCGGTCGCGCTCCTCCAGCAGGGCGGCGACCATGACGATGGGCATATAGCCCAGCAGCACCAGAAGCTGGCCCAGCATCGCCCGCTGCTCGGGTGCGAAGGCGTGATAGGGGCCGTTCCCGGCCATGGTGCCGCCGATGGCCATGATCGAAACGATCACCAGGGCCCAGGCGATGCCGACCACGCGGAAGCGCACCGCCATCAGCACCAGCAGCGGCAGCAGCAGAAACCCATAGGGCAGGCTCAACTGCGAGAAGATGGCGTAGCAGGCCCCGAGGATCAGAGCGCTGAGCGCCACGCCCTCGGCCAGACGCGCGGGCTGGCGCAGAATATCCAGATGCTTTCGGCGCAGGGTCAGGCCGAACACGCCCAGGACAGCGAAACCCAGGGCGTGCCCGCTCCACCAGATCCGCAGCGAATCCAGCAGATCCACGCCGATCATCATGTGCAGAGCGACGGCGCTGAACACGGCGGACGGCAGCGGCGCTATGGCGCAAACCATCAGGAACCGCGCCAATCCTTCGACGCTGTCGACGTGCAGTCCCGTCACCAGCCGTCGTGTCAGGACCACCGCCAGGGCGATCTCCAACAGGTTGGCCACGGTGAAAAGCAGAGCCAGGGTCGGCCCATTGCCGCTCAGGAACTCGCCCGCCAGGACGCCCGCGGCGATCAGCACGGCGAAGCCGCAATCATAGGCGGCTCCCCGACCGCCGCGCAGCCACAGGGCCATCGCCAGGCCGCCGGCGCCCCAGAGGGCCGCGACCACGCCATTGGCCCGGGCGAAGCTGATCGCCAGAACCACGAGGATCGTCACCCCCACGGCGGTCAGGATCGGCAGCAGAGGCTGTCGAAAGAAGGCGGCGTTCGCCTGCGACGACGGGGGCGCGACGGGCGCCAGGCCCGACGGCTCTACGACGGCTTCAGTCCTTTCGAGCGCGCGGCTCATCGTCATGATCGGGTCCACGATGCGACACTGGCCTCGCACCCTGCCCCAGCTTCCTAAACATCCTCTGAAGTCAGGCGACGGTCGCCGAAGCCGCCGCGAGGGCCGCGTCGAAGGCCCGCATGGCGGCCGCCGGCCCCTGCGGATGCGCCCAGACCCCGGCGCTGACGGCCACGAAGTCCGCGCCCGCCGCGGCCAGTCCGCCCGCATTCTCGGCCGTGACGCCGCCGATGGCGACGCAGGGAACCTCCATCGTCTCCTGCCAGATGGTCAGGATCTCGGGCTCGGCGTGATGGACCACCTCCTTGGTCGCCGTCGGGAAGAAGGCGCCGAAGGCGACATAGTCCGCCCCGCCCTCGGCCGCCTCCATCGCCAGGTGGCGGCTGTCGTGGCAGGTGACCCCGATCATGGCGTCCTCGCCCATGATGCGACGCGCCTCGGCCAGGGAGGCGTCCTCCTGGCCCACATGCACCCCGTCGCAACCCGTGGCGCGCGCCAGATCCGGGCGGTCGTTCAGGATCAGAGCCACGTCGTGCGTCTGGCAGATCGGCTTCAACCGGGCGACGGCGGCGCGGATCTCCTCGTCCGAGGCCTCCTTCAGGCGGATCTGCAGGGCGGCGCAGTCGCCAGACGCCAGGGCGGTCTCCAGATCGGCGGCGAAAGCGTCCAGATTCGGGATGGCGGCCGGGGTGATCAGGTACAGCCGGCAAGGGGGACGGGCGGGGATTTGCGGTTGACGAGCCATGGCCGAGCCCTGCCCGTCGGTGTCGGCGCCGTCAATGTCGCACGTGCATGCGAATGATTTGCACCCGCCTTAAGAAGTGCTATAGCGAGCCATTCTCAGTGTTCCGGGTGCCTCGCCTTGTACGTCTGCAACTGTAACGGTCTTCGCCAGCGTGACGTCGCCCTCGCCATCGAGGCGGGCGCCAGCCGCCCGAAGGACATCTTCGCCAGCCACCAATGCGCGCCCCAGTGCGCCAAATGCGTGTGCGAGATGCGCCAGATGATCCAGGAAACCCAGACCGCCTTCGCCATCGCCGCCGAATAGACGGTTTTGAAAGCGGATTTCACTCGCATTATCAATGCAGTGATAAAAACTCGCAAATAATCAGCGGCTGCAAAGCCGTGATATGAAGGTCGTCACGGGCGGTCAGGAGGCTCGGCCTTGCGTCGAGGCCGTCTCCGCCGCCGCTTTTTGAAGGACGACGACCATGAAGGGCGATCCCGCGATCATCCGCACCCTCAATGCGGTGCTGACCAACGAACTGACGGCGGTGAACCAGTATTTCCTGCACGCCCGCATGTTCGAGAGCTGGGGCCTGGCCCACCTCGGCAACGTCATCTACGAGGAATCGATCGGCGAGATGAAGCACGCCGACATGCTGATCAAGCGCATCCTGTTCCTGGACGGCCTGCCCAATCTGCAGGATCTGCACAAGCTGAAGGTCGGCGAGGACCCGATCGAATGCCTGGGCGCCGACCTGCAACTGGAGATCGACAGCCGCGCCACGACCCGCGACGCCGTCACCCAATGCGAGGAAGCCCGCGACTACGTCAGCCGCGACCTACTGATGAAGATCCTGGCCGACACCGAGGAGCACGTCGACTTCCTCGAGAACCAGCACAGCCTGATCCAACTGATGGGCGCGCAGAATTATCTGCAGTCGGCGATGAAGGAAATCGTCACCGACGGCGCCGCCACGGGGAACTGATCCAAGGCCGGGCGCGGCCTCAGAAGGCGGGAACGTCCGCCGCGCCCGGTTGTTCTTGGCTGCATGAGCAGCATGGACGACGCCCTCGACGCCGCCCGCGACCACGCGGCGGACTTCCTCAACGCCGAAGGCCGCGACTGGCGCCACGTCGCCCTGGGCGCGGCGCTGACCGTCGGCTTCGCCCTGGCGGCGACGGCCGTGGCGACCCGCGCCGTTCCCCCGCAGACACGCGGCCTGACCGGCGCCCGAAAACGCGAGGGTCCGATCACCGAGCGGCCGCGCGGACCGTTCAGCCTAATCCTCCCCGCCGTCTTCTCCGCCACCACCCTGTCGGCCCTGCGCGTGTGGAACGCGCCCGCAAGGCCCGGACGCAACGCCGCCATGGGCCTGTGGGCCGTCGCCCAGACGGTCAACGCCGTCTGGCTGGCCGCGCGGCCCACAGGACGTTGGACCCAGATTCTGGCCGCCATGTCCTCGGCGGGTCTGGCCGCCGCCTTCGCCCATGAGGCGCGCAAACTTGACCCCGGCGCGGGCAAGCTGGCCGCCCCGACCGGCATGGGCGTGCGCCTGGCCAATCAGGCGGAACGCAGTCTGAACGACGCGGCCTGAATCCGCGAGTCGCCGAGCAGCGCCATTGCCCTTTTTCGGCTTATCCTCTAGGGCTCCCGGCGATTTGGCGCGCCACGCCCTGGCGGTCGGCGCCTGCCGCCCCCCAGCAACGAGCCCTACGGTTCTCATGAAAATCAACGCCAACACCATCAAGCCCGGCATGGTCCTGCAACACAACGGCGGCCTGTGGGTCGTCACCAAGGCCAGCCACGTCAAGCCCGGCAAGGGCGGCGCCTTCGCCAACGTCGAGGCCAAGAACCTCGAAACCGGCAACAAGCTGAACGAACGCTTCCGCTCGGAAGACAAAGTCGAGCGCGTCACGCTGGAACAGCGCGACTACTCCTATCTGTTCGACAACGGCGAAACCCTCGTCTTCATGGACGACGAGTCCTATGAGCAGATCGAACTGCAAAAGGGCTGGGTCGGCGAAGACCGCATCCCCTACCTGCAGGAAGGGATGAAGGTCATCATCGAGTCGCACGAAGAGCGTCCGATCGGCCTGGAACTGCCGGAACAGGTCGTTCTGGAAGTCGTCGAGACCGAGCCGACCGTGAAGGGCCAGACCGCCTCGTCGTCTTACAAGCCCGCCAAGGCCTCGAACGGCATCCGCGTCATGATCCCGCCCTTCATGTCGACGGGCGAGAAGATCATCGTCGATACCTCGACCGGCGAATACGTCCGCCGCGCGGACTAACAAACGCCGTCATTCCCGGCCAAGGCCGGGCGCTGTAAAGACTACAGGGGCGCGGATGGTCCGCGCCCCTTTTGCTTCTCCGTCCATCCGGGCCGCAGGCCTTTCGAGGATCGACGGATCAGGAGAACCGCCTATGGCCCTCGCTTCCGCCCTGCTCCAGGTCATGATGGACGCCGTCCGCAAGACCGCCCGCCCGATGCTCCGGGATTTCGGCGAGGTGTCCCAGCTCCAGGTGTCCCGCAAGGGCCCCGGCGACTTCGTCACCGCCGCCGACGTCAAGGCCGAACAGACCCTGTTCGAGCTGCTGCTGAAGGCCCGCCCCGGCTACGGCTTCCTGGGCGAGGAACGCGGCATGGTCGAGGGCACCGACAAGACCCACACCTGGATCGTCGACCCGATCGACGGCACCACCAACTTCATGCACGCCATGCCCCACTTCGCCATCACGGTGGGCCTGGAGCGCAAGCATCCCGACGGCACGTCCGAGATCGTGGCCTGCGTCACCTACAACCCGGTCATGAACGAGATGTTCTGGGCTGAAAAGGGCAAGGGCTGCTATCTGAACGACACCCGCATCCGCATCGCCGGACGCGCCGACATGGCCGAGTGCCTGATCGCCACGGGCCTGCCCTTCATCGGCAAGACTGGCCACGGACAGGCCATCAAGGACATCCACGCCGTCGGCCAGCGGGTCGCGGGGATCCGTCGCCTGGGCGCGGCCTCGCTGGACTTCGCCTGGGTCGCCGCAGGCCGCTACGACGCCTATTTCGAGCGCAACCTGCAGCCGTGGGACGTGGCGGCGGGCATCCTGCTGGTCACCGAGGCCGGCGGCGTCGTCACCACCATCGACCAGGACGGCGACCCCATGAGCGGCAAGCAGATCGTCGCCGGCAACCCGGAAATCCAGGCCAAGCTGCGCAAGATCCTGCGCGAGGCGTAAGGCATACAACCCTCTCCCGATGGGAGAGGGCTTGAGCCTCCAAGAGCGACGCGATTGGCAAGGCGAAAGGGTGAGGGTTCACGGCGAAAGTCGGCGTAAGCCGTCGCGCCGCGGCTCACGCCGACTGACAGGACAAGCCCCTCACCCTTTCGCGCAAGAACGATCGCTTCGCTCTCGTGCGCTCAAGCCCTCTCCCGCCGGGAGAGGGTCACGTGATCACGCGCCTGTCACGTCCGCCCCCTACCCTTCGCGCATGATCGCCGCCATCCTGACCGCCGTCCTCCTGTCGTCGAGCCAACCGGCCATGTCCGCTCCCCCCGCCAAGCCGACCGTCATCGCCCATCGCGGCGCCTCGGGCGAGCGCCCTGAGCACACCCGCGCCGCCTATGATCTGGCCATCGAACAGGGCGCGGACTTCATCGAACCGGATCTGGTCATGACCCGCGACGGCCGTCTGGTCGTCCGCCACGAGAACGAGATCAGCGAGACCACCGACGTCGCCGACCGTCCGGAGTTCGCTGCGCGCCGCACCACCCGCGACGTGGACGGCGTTCCCATCACCGGCTGGTTCACCGAAGACTTCACCCTGGCTGAACTGAAGACCCTTCGCGCCCGCGAGCGCCTGCCCGCCCTGCGCCCCGCCTCGGCCGCCTTCGACGGCCAGGAGCCGATTTTGACCTTCGACGAAGTGGTCGAGATCGCCCGTGACGCCAGCGCCCGCACCGGCCGCGTCATCGGCGTTGCGCCCGAACTGAAGCACCCGTCCCACTTCGCCGCTCTGGGCCTGCCGATGGAGGACGCCTTCGTCGCCGCGCTGGAGCGCCACAACCTGACTGGCGCCGACGCCCCCATCCTGATCCAATGCTTCGAGGTCGGGACTCTGGAGCGGCTGGCCGCGCGCATCGACGCCCCCCTGCTGCAACTGATGCAGGCGGGCGGCGTTCCCGCCGACCGGCCCGGCGTGACCTACGCCGAGATGGCGACGTCAGAGGGTCTGGCAGAGATCGCCCGCTATGCCGCCGCGATCGGAGTGCAGGATCTGATGGTCGTGCCGCGTGACGACGCGGGCCGGGCGCTGGACGCCTCGTCCCTCACGGCTGACGCCCATGCGGCGGGACTGAAGGTCGTGGTCTGGACCTTCCGGGCGGAGAACCTGTTCCTGCCCGCCCAATACCGCATCGGCGAAGCGCCGGCCGACCACGGCGATATGGCGCGCTGGCTGAAGGCGATCTACGCGCTGGGCGTCGACGCCGTGTTCAGCGATTTTCCCGCTGCGGCTGTAGACGCACGCTGACGTCCCTCTCCCGATGGAAGAGGGCTTGAGCCTCCAAGAGCCGAAGGCGATTGGCGAAGGCGAAAGGGTGAGGGTTCGCGGGTGAAGTCGGCCGAAGGGCGTGGCGCGACGGCTGCCGCCGACTGACAGGACAAGCCCCTCACCCTTTCGCGCAAGAACGATCGCTACGCTCTCGTGCGCTCAAGCCCTCTCCCGCCGGGAGAGGGTTTACGATCAGGTTCCCTGAAACTGCAGCTTCGCCAACCGGGCATACAGCCCGCCCTTAGCTGTCAGCTCAGCGTGCGTGCCCTCTTCGACCACCTGACCGCCGTCCATCACCACGATGCGGTCGGCGCGCAGCACGGTCGCCAGACGGTGGGCTATGACCAGGGTGGTGCGTTCGGACATCGCCTGATCCAGCGCGGCCTGCACCAGGCGCTCGTTCTCGGCGTCGAGCGCGCTGGTCGCCTCGTCCAGCAGCAGGATCGGCGCCTCGCGCACAAGGGCGCGCGCAATGGCCAGACGCTGGCGCTGGCCGCCCGACAGGCTCTTGCCGCGCTCGCCCAGCGGCGTGTCGAAGCCTTCCGGCAGGGCGTCGATGAAGCCGAGCGCCTGAGCCTCGGCGGCGACGGCGCGGGCTTCCTCCAGCGTGGCCGCTTCGCGGCCGAAGCGGATGTTCTCCAGCGCCGAGCCCGAGAACAGCGGCGCCTCCTGCGACACCCAGGCGAAGCGGTTGCGCACATCGACCGGATCGGCCGCGCGCACGTCCACGCCGTCCACCGACACCAGGCCCGACTGCGGATCATAGAAACGCAGCAACAGGCGGAAGACCGTCGACTTGCCCGCCCCCGACGGCCCGACCAGAGCCACGGTCTCGCCCGGCCGCACGGTCAGGCTGAAGCCCTTCAGCGCCGGCAGGTCGGGGCGGCCCGGATAGGCGAAGTCCACCGCCGACATCGACACCTCGCCGCGCGCCGGCTGCGGCAGGGCGACGGGGCTGGCCGGCGGGGCGATGGCGGGCGTCGCCCGCATCAGCTCGTCGATGCGCTCCATCGCGCCGGCGGCCTTCTGCACGTCGCCCCAGCTTTCGCCCAAGGCCCCCACGGCGCCCGCCGCGAACACCGACAGCAGCACGAATTGCAGCAGGGCGCCCGGCGTCATGGTCCCGGCGATCACATCCTGCGCGCCCAGCCACAGCACCAGGGTCACGCCGCCGAACATGACGACGATGATCATGGCCGTCATCACCGCCCGCGCCCGCATCCGCTTCAGCGAGACGCCGAACGCCTCCTCCACCGCCGCGCCGAAGCGGCCGATGGCGCTCCTTTCACGACCGAAGGCCTGAACCGTCTCGATGGCGTCCACGCTTTCCCCGGCGAAGCCCACGGCCCCGGCGAAGGTGTCCTGCGACTTCACCGTCAGACGTCGCACGACCCGACCGAACAGGAACAGCGGCACGATCAGAAGCGGCACGATCAGCAGGACGAAGGCCGTCAGCTTCGGACTGACGAAGAACAGCAGGATCACCCCGCCGATCAGGGTCAGCAGGTTACGCAGCGCATAGCTGATCGAGGTGGTCAGCAGGGTGTCGACCAGCTGGATGTCCGTGGTCAGGCGCGACAGCACCTCGCCCGTGCGCATATGGGCGAAGAAGACGGGGTCCAGGGTCAGGATGCGCTGGAACAGCGCCTGACGCAGATCGGCGATGATCCGCTCGCCCGTCTTGGTGACGTAGAAATAGCGCAGCGCCGTCGCCAGCCCCAGGATCACGGCGTTGAGGCCCAGGATCAGGAACCACTTGTCGATATGGGCGCCGCCGCTCTCGAACCCCTGGTCGATGGCCCCGCGCGCCGTCGCCGTCAGAGCCAGGGAGGCGACGGTCGAACCGATCAGCCAGATCGCCGAAATGCCTGCATCCATCCTGTGCCGCCCCAGGAAGGGCAGCAGCCGCCCGAGGGGACGAATGTTGCGGCTCTTGGCGCGCTTGCCGCCCGCCTCTTCCATCTGCTCGGCCAGAACGGCCCCGGCGCCGGGGCGGCCTGTCGGTTGAGCGTGGCGTTGGGGTTCTGCGTGGGTCATGGCCGCGCTCTTGCCCCGGAACGCCCCCCGGTGTAAACGCCGCCCCTCGCTCCCGTCGCGCCCTGCGGCGGGTTCTCTATTTACGCGCAGTGACGGTCGGCATCGTCGTCGCGCAGAGACGGACAAGATCGATGAAAGCGGACACGCACCCCGACTACCACTTCATCACTGTTGTGATGACCGACGGCACCACCTACCAGACCCGTTCGACCTACGGGAAGGAAGGCGCCACGCTGAACCTGGACATCGACCCGACGTCTCACCCGGCCTGGACCGGCGGCAACCAGCACCTGATGGACCGCGGCGGCCGCGTGTCGCGCTTCAACAACAAGTTCGGCGGCTTCATCAAGAAGTAAGCCACGCTTGGTGCGACAAGTTCGCCACAAAAGCGCCGGTCCGAGGGCCGGCGCTTTTTTGTTGCCCGGAACGCCGATAATATGAACGCGTTCGATCATTTGGGGCGTGGACGCTGGGTCCGGGCCTGATCGGACCACATGAGTTGCAGACGATGAACCGACGGGAACTGGGCCTTGGCGTCGCCACGACGAGCCTGACGCTGGCGGCGGCGAGCGGAGCGCTGGCCCAGACGCGCACCACCGATCCGCAGATCTTCATCGCCGGCTTCGACGCCCAGGCCGGGCGCCTGCCCGCCGCCCAGCAGGCCGAGGTCCGCGCCGTCTACCAACTGACCCAGGGCAAGCCGATCTGGACGGCCGATCGCCTGCGCGTGCTGCAGGAAGTCGCCGCCGGCGCCGAGCGCCACGGCCTGCCGGCGGGAGACTTCTTCGACTTCGTCGGCCTGGCCGCCGACCGCGAGACGGCCGAGATCCGCACCACCGCCGCCGCCTTGGCCTACGCCCGTGTCCTGGCCGAGGGCCGCATCCGGCCCGAGACGGTCGAAGAGCTGTGGGAGATGCAGAAGAACAGCGTCGACCTGCCGCGCGGCCTGGTCGACGCCGTGGCCGCCAACACGCTGAGCCAGTGGTTCGACGCCCTGCCCCCCACGGACCTGGGCTACACCAATCTGTCGGCCGGCTACGCCCGCTATCGCCGCATCGCCCGTCAGGGCGGCTGGCCCGCCTTCCGCCTGAGCAGCGGCACGATCGAGCCGGGGAGCAGCGACCCGCGCATCCCCGCCCTGACCGCGCGCCTCGCCGCCGAGGGCGACCTGAGCGCCGCCGCCGCCGAGCGGCTGAAGGGCAACCTGGCCTATGGTTCCGAGCTTCAGCAGGCGGTTCGCAGCTTCCAGACGCGTCACGGCCTGGGCTCCGACGGCCGCGTCGGCCCTGCGACTCAGCGTTCCCTGACCGCCACGGCCGAGGACCGCGCCCGCCAGATCGCCCTGAACCTGGAGCGTCGCCGCTGGCTGAAGCGCGAACTCAACCCCGAGCGGATCGAGGTCAACACCGCCGCCGCCATCATGGTCTACTGGAAGGACGGCAAGCCGGTTCACTCCAACCGCGTCATCGTCGGCACCGCCGCCAACCAGACCCCCAGCCTTGAGAAGCCCTTCGCCTCGGTCGTGGCCAATCCGCCGTGGACGGTGCCGATGGGCATCGCCCGGCGCGAGATCCTGCCCAAGGGCCCCGGCTACCTCGCCGCCAACGACATGTACGTCAATGCCGACGGCTGGGTGGTGCAGCGCGCCGGGCCGAAATCGTCCCTGGGCAATGTGAAGTTCGAGCTCCAGGACAGCTACGCCATCTTCCTGCACGACACCCCGGCGGGGGGGCCTTCAACCTGTCGGTGCGCCAGCGCAGCCACGGCTGCGTGCGGGTGCAGGACGCCATCGGCTTCGCCCGCCTGCTGCTGTCGCCCGACCCCGAACGCCTGGCCGTGTTCGACGCGGCCCAGGCCAGCGGCGAGACCAAGCGCGTGACCACCGGCCGCAACATCGGCGTGCGCCTGCTCTACTGGACCGCCTTCGTCGACGGTCAGGGCCGCGTCGCCTTCCGCGAGGACGTCTACAAGCGCGACGCCAAGCTGGCCGACGCCCTGGGCATCGCCGTCAACCTGCCGCAGGTGGTGGCCGACGCCCCGATCGATCCGGACGAAGTGACGCCGTAAGCGAGGCGCTCAGCCGAAGGCGGCGCGCAGACGATCCATCTGACTCTGCACCGGATTGGCGGGCGCCGTCGCCGGCTCCACATACATCTGCCGGTCCAGGTGCAGCACGCGGTCGTAGAGCTTCTCGGCCCGCACGGCGTATTCGATCAGGGCGATCGGCAGGTCGCCGCGACGCGGCTCCGTCTCCATGCGGCGATCGGCCAGGCGGTAGCGGGGGTCGCCCGCCGCCTCGGCGCTCATATCCTGTTCCCGCACGGCGCGCTGGACCAGCAGCCACGAGGCGATCTGCATCAGCCGCGTGGTCAGCTTCATGCTCTCGCCCGCATAGGACAGGGCCGCCGCCCGCGACAGCAGGCGCGAGATCCTGGCGTCCGTCGCCATCCAGATAGGCGGCGGTCTCCTCGACCAGTTCCATGCCTTCGCGGAAGGTGCGCTCGAACAGCTCGGAGCGCGCGAAGTCCAGCACTTCGGCGCCGACAAGGCGCGCCGGGCTCGGTTCAGCTTCGATGGCGGTCACAGGCGTCTATCCACGAATCTCATGCATTCGCTCGCTGCAATCGTCATGCCACGGAAGCTGATCCGACGGGAGGGGGCGGCCGAAACCGTCCCCAACCCGCGCGCCTCAGCGGAAGTTGAACAGCGCATCGGCGGCGCTGCGCTGTGAAGACTTGCCCTGAATGGCGGCGCGCGCGCGGGCGATCTCGGCCTCAAGGGCCGCGATCCGCTCCTGAAGTTCATCCACGGCGTAGAGGTCCAGGTCTTCGCGCCCCAGGGCGGCGATGGCCTCGCCGCGCTGCGGCCGGGGCTCCAGATCTTCGAAACTCATCCTCGCCTCCTTGGCCATTACGGGCACGACCTCCTATGTGAACGCCGCATTGAACCGGAATGCAAGCAAGGGAGGCTGCACCATGCAGGCCATAGAGATCGAAAACGGACGCGGCCCCGCCGACGCCCTGCGCCTGACGACGCGTCCCCTGCCCGTTCCGGGCCCTGGCGAAATCCGCATCCGCGTGCGCGCAGCGGGGTGAACCGCCCGGACATCGTCCAGCGCGAGGGGCGCTATCCGCCGCCGCCGGGCGCTTCGGACATCCTGGGGCTTGAAGTCGCGGGCGAGGTCGACGCCGTAGGCGCAGGCGTGACGCGCTGTGCTGTCGGCGACCGCGTCTGCGCTCTGCTGGGCGGCGGCGGATACGCCGAATACGCCGTGGTCGACGCCCGCCACGCCCTGCCGATCCCCGAGGGTCTGGACTTCATCCAGGCAGCGGCCCTGCCCGAGACCGCCTTCACCGTCTTCGCCAACGTCTTCGAGGGCGGCGGGCTGAAGGCGGGCGAGACCCTGCTGATCCACGGCGCCACCAGCGGCATCGGCGTCATGGCCATCCAGATGGCCAAGGCGGCGGGCGCCCGCGTCATCGCCACCTCACGCGGCGGCGCCAAGGCCGAAGCCGCCCGCGCCCTGGGCGCCGACGTCAGCCTGGACGCCACCCAGGACGACCTGGCCGCCACCATCCAGGAGGCAGGCGGCGCCGACGTGGTGCTGGACATGGTTGGGGCCGCCTACGCCGAACTGAACCTCAACGCCCTGAAGCCCGGCGGACGCTGGGTGGTGATCGCGACCCTGACGGGCGCGCGGGCCGAGGTCGACCTGATGCGGATCATGTTGAAGCGGATCGTCCTGACCGGCTCGACCCTGCGCAGCCGCCCGGCCGACGAAAAGGCCCGCCTGGCCGCCGCCGTCGAGGCGACGGTCTGGCCCTGGATCGCGTCCGGCGCCGTGCGGGCCCAGGTCGAGGCGACCTTCCCCCTGGCCGAGGCCGCCGCCGCCCACGCCCATCTGGAAGCCGGCGCCCACGTCGGCAAGGTCGTGCTGCTGCCCTAAAAAGGAAAAAGGCGGGAAGCCGAAGCCTCCCGCCCTATCCGTCAACCGTCTCTACAGCCTACCAGCGGCCGCCGCTGCGGGCCGGGCGCAGGGACGAGATCTTGTCGTTCATCCCCGTATTGCGCAGGTCGCGCATATCGCCGCGCACGATCTCGCAGCGACCGCGATAGTTGGCGTCCTCGCAGACCTCCCAGCTTCCCCGCGACAGGCGGATCGAGCTGATCGCATCGTTCATGCCCAGGTTGCGCAGGTTCGGGACCTCGTTGCGGAAGCTCATCGACTGGCCGCGATAGTCGGCGTCGCGATAGACGGTGATCGAGGACTGGCCCCAACCGCCGTTGCCAGGCCGGCCGTCGTTCCACCCGCCGCCCGGACGCCCCGGACGGCCGCCGTTCTCGAAGTCGCCCTGAAAGCGGCCGCAGGCCAGACGCCCGTCGCGGTTGACGATCTCTTCGCTGGAGCAGCGCGCCAGTTCGATCGAGGTTTCGCGCATATTGCCCCGCATGTCGCGGCAATCCGCATAGAGGCGGCCGCGATTCACATAGGCCCCCGAGCAGCTCTGGGCGTAGGAGCCGCGCGGCGCGCCGCGCGCCTGAACCTGGGCTTCCGCCGAACTCACGTTCACGACGGAGAAACCGCCCGCCGCCATGACCAAACCTGCCGCTGCAACCACGAACTTCTTCATGACACGGTCTCCTTCGAGATCTCTCCCGGCGCACAACGCGCCCTGGCCCTGAATGTTCATCATGCCAGATGAACCTTCGCTGTATGAGGGCGACAGACGACGTTTTCATTTCAACTGAAATCACCTATAAAGGTCTTCTCGCGCCCGGCCGAAAAGGTCGGGCGCCGTCGATTCAAACGCCCGTTTTTTGGGCCGCAACCGCCGGGATCCATGCCCATGACCGACATCCTGATGCCCAAGGCCACCGCGGTCTGGCTGGTGGACAACACCTCGCTCTCGTTCGAGCAGATCGCCGACTTCTGCGGCCTGCACCCGCTCGAGGTGCGCGGCATCGCCGACGGCGACGTGGCGCGCGACATCCGCGGCGCCGACCCCATCGTCAACGGCCAGCTGACCCGCGAAGAGCTGGACAAGGCCCAGAACGACGAGAACTACCGCATGAAGGCCGTGGTCAGCCGCCACGCCGAACTGCTGAAGCCCGCCAAGTCCGGTCCGAAATACACGCCGGTCTCGCGCCGTCAGGACCGTCCGGACGCCATCATGTGGTTCGTCCGCAACCACCCGGAAGTGACCGACGCCCAGATCGCCAAGCTGCTGGGCACCACCAAGGCCACGATCGAAAGCGTGCGCAACCGCACCCACTGGAACTCCGCCAACATCAAGCCGGTCGATCCTGTGACCCTGGGCCTGACCGGTCAGCTGCAGCTGGACGAAGTGGTCCGCAAGGCCGCCGACAAGAAGGCCAAGGACGACGCCAAGAACGGCGTCCTCCAGCCCGTCGAGCCCGAGGTCGAGCCGGAAGTCGTCGCTGAGGAAGAGGCCGAGCCGGACTATGGCTCGGGCGCCGAGCCCACGGCCGAGTCGGTGTTCGGTTCGCGCGACTGATCTCCTGTCGATCGACGGATACAAAACGGCCCCGGAAGAGCGATCTTCCGGGGCCGTCGTCATTTCAGGTGGGAAGCCCGCTAGTGGGTTCGGGATTCCAGGCTGTTGATCTCTTCCTTAAGTCGCAGTTTTCGCTGCTTCAGCTCCCTGAGGTGTGTCGGGTCCGCGGTGGGCCGGCGCATCTCCTGCTGGATGGTCTCATCCAGCGACCGATGGCGATTACCCAATTCGCGAATACGAGCCTCGATGGTCATGGCTTGCGCCTCCATGTCTAAGGGACCACTACACTGAGCGCCCGGTTCGACGAGGTGTGGAATCACATTGCAGTGACCCTCGCCGCTCCGAACACGGACAGGTTGGAGACGAAATTGGCCGATGTTGTGAACACGACCGTTCGGGCGCCGGCGCCCTCTCGGCTAGTCGTTGGAATCTCTGGCGCTTCAGGCGTCGTCTATGGCGCGCGCGTGCTGGACGCCCTGCGCGAACTGGGCGTCGAGAGCCATCTGGTCGTCACCCGCGCCGCCCTGCTCACCTTGTCGCAGGAGACGGATCTCACCCCCGACGAGCTGACGGCCAAGGCGGACGTGGTTCATCGACTGAACGACGTGGGGGCGACCATCTCCTCCGGCTCCTTCCGCACCCTGGGCATGATCGTCGCGCCCTGTTCGGTGCGGACCATGAGCGAGATCGCCACCGGCGTGACCTCGACCCTTTTGACCCGCGCCGCCGATGTGACGCTGAAGGAGCGCCGCCCCCTGGTGCTGATGGTGCGCGAGACGCCGCTGCACCTGGGTCATCTGCGCACCATGACGGCCCTGGCCGAGATGGGCGCCGTCATCGCCCCGCCCCTGCCCGCCTTCTACGCCCGTCCCGACAGTCTGGAGCAGATGGTCGACCAGTCGGTCGGGCGAGCGCTGGACGTCTTCGGCCTGGACTGGTCGGCCGTGCGCCGCTGGGAAGGCCTGAAAGGCGGGAGCGAGGCATGAGCGACGATCTGTGGACCTGGGCCTGCGCCGCCTACGCCGCGCCGGGCGCGGCCGAGGCCTGCCTGTCGCTTCAGGATTATCACGAGCAGAACGTGCCCCTGCTGCTGTGGGCCGCCTGGACCGCCGTCACAGGGCGTCGCCCCGACGAGGAGACCATCGAGGCCGCCTGCGACGCCGCCCGCGCCTGGCAGACCACGACCATCGCCCCCCTGCGCGCCGTGCGCCGCACGCTGAAGACGCCCGTGCCGGACCTGGAGACCGACGCTCGCCTGGCCGTGCGCGAACAGGTGAAGGCCATCGAACTGGCCGCCGAGCGCCATCTGCTGAACGGGCTCGAAGCCCTGTCGCCCGCTCCGACCGGCGCGCCTCGCCCGCCCGTCGACGCCATGGCCGAAACGGCGCGCCTGTGGGATCGCGTCGTGCCGCGTCCGGCGCTCAGAACCCTGTCCGACCTGCTTCCGACCTGACGCCAGCTCAGCTATAATCCCCCGGTCCGGGGCCTGACGATGAACGACGACGAACCTTACCTGTCCGAAGAAGACGAGGCGCTGCGCGCCGAACTGGCCCGCCTGCTCCAAGAGCACGCCGACCTGGACGCCTCCATCGAGGCGCTCGGCCACATGCCCGCCCCGGATCAACTGATGATCGCCCGTCTGAAGCGCAAGAAGCTCGCCCTGCGCGACGACATCGTGAAACTTCAGGATCAGATCCTGCCCGACATCATCGCGTGATTGTCGTCGACGCCCCGGAACAGGCCCATCAAGCCCTGACCCTCCTGCGCGAACGCCTCGGCGTCTCTCTCAAGGCTGTCTATCTGCATGGCTCGGCGGTGAGCCAGGGCCTGCACGCCCATAGCGACATCGATCTGCTTGTCGTCGTCAACGCGCCCATTGCAAACGAGACCCGGCGCGAGCTGCTGCAAGATCTGAGCGCCGTCTCGGCGCCGCCCGGCGATTCCCGACTTCGACCTCTGGAAGTCATCGCATTCCTGCTTCGAGAGCTGGATCTCCCCGCCTACCCCGCCCGCGCCGAGCTCGTCTTCGGAGAATGGCTCCGCGAAGCCTTCGAGGCCGGCCGTTTGCCCGAAGGCGGGGCGGATCCTGAGTTCACCCTCATGCTGGCCCAGGCCCGTCTGGAGGCCCGCCCGCTTTTCGGACCGCCGGCCGCCGACCTGCTGCCTGCTATAACTCGACAGGACATAAGGCGCGCCATCCACGACAGCCTGCCGATCTTG
The DNA here is from genome assembly GCF_059579685.1 of Brevundimonas sp. SS2672. Classification (NCBI taxonomy): domain Bacteria; kingdom Pseudomonadati; phylum Pseudomonadota; class Alphaproteobacteria; order Caulobacterales; family Caulobacteraceae; genus Brevundimonas; species Brevundimonas sp. SS2672. The sequence continues at coordinate 2,132,875 of NZ_CM184201.1, forward strand.
CTCGCCGCCCTGGCTGAGGATGAACGCAACGTGCTGCTGACGCTCGCGCGCATGTGGCGGACCGCGAAAGACGGGGCCTTCGTCTCCAAGGCAAGGGCGGCAGAGTGGGCTCGGCTTCAGTTGTCGCGCACCGCCTCTGACGCGCTCGCCCTGGCTCGTGAGGAATACCTTGGCGCGCGGTCGGTCGACTGGAGCAACCGATCCGCCGAGGTCCAGACCGCCGCCCTGGAACTGGCGCAGAGAATTCGCGCGACGCTCTGAGGCGCGCCCTTGCCCTAGAGCGGCAGGACCGAGGTGTCCTTGACCTCTTCCATCACCGCATAGGTGCGGGTCTCGCGCACGCCCGGCATGACGATGAGGGTGTCGGCCAGGAAGACGCGGTAGGCGGCCATGTCCCTCATCCGAACCTTGACCAGATAGTCGAAGCCCCCCGCCACCATGTGGCATTCCAGCACCTCAGGCGAGCGGCGGATGCGCTCGGCGAACTGGTCGAAGATGTCCGAGGTCGTGCGATCCAGCAGCACCTCGATGAAGATCAGCAGTTCGCGCTCGGCGAACTTCGGGTCGATCAGGGCCGTATAGCCGGTGATGACGCCGCGCTCGCGCAGGCGGCGCACCCGCTCGAAACAGGATGACGCCGACATGTTGCAGGCGGCGGCCAGATCCTGATTGGTGATCCGTCCATCCTGCTGCAGCACCCGCAGGATGCGGCGGTCGGCGTCGTCCAGCTTGTATTCCCCAGCGCTCATGCGCTCTCCCCCTCTACGCTTTACAGAATCCCGACACTGACAAAGCCGCGCGTGATCCGCAACGCGTCTGTCAGTGTCGGAAGGTCGACGTCTGTCGACGTCGGCCCGGTCTCGATTATTGTCCAGAACGGGTCGCCGCCGCAGCCTGCTTGCTCTGGGCGATGAAGGCCTCCATCTCGGCGGTCATGGCCGGGATGGTGGCGACGCCGATGGCCAGCAGATGGTCGTGGAAGGCGCGGATGTCGAAGTCGGCCCCCAGTTCCGCCTCGGCCAGACGGCGCAAGCGCACGATCTCGATCTCGCCCAGCTTGTAGGACAGAGCCTGACCCGGCCAGGTGATGTAGCGGTCGATCTCGGTGCCGACCTCATGGTCGGACAGGGCGGTGTTCTCGCTCAGGAAGGCCACCGCCTGTTCGCGGGTCCAGCCCTTGGAGTGGACGCCGGTATCGATGACCAGACGCGCCGCGCGCCACATCTCATAGGTCAAGCGGCCGAAGTCCTCATAGGCGTCTTCATAGATTCCCATCTCCACCGCCAGCTTCTCGGTATAGAGGGCCCAGCCCTCGCCGAACGCCGAGATGTAGGTCTGGGCGCGGTAGTCGGGCATGGGCTCATGCTCGCGGCGCAGATTGCCCTGCCAGGCGTGGCCGGGGTTGCACTCGTGCACCGTCAGCGCCGGGATGTTGTAGCGCGGCCGCGACGGCAGGTCATAGGTGTTCAGCAGGCAGACGCCGTTGCCGCCCCGACCGGCCGTGTAATAGGGCGCGATGGCGTCCGGCACGGGGATCAGGCTGAAGGTGTCGCGCGGCTTCAGGTTGAAATACTGGCCGATCTTGCCGTCAACCTTCTTGATGACCCAGGCGCCGTGCCACAGCAGGTGCTCCGGCTTGTCATAGTGGAACTGCGGGTCGGTCTTCAGGAAGGTGATGAAGTCGGCGAAGTTGCCGGTCCAGCCGGTGCTGCGCATCACCGTCTCCATCTCGGCCCGGATGCGAGCGACCTCGGCAAGGCCGATCTGATGGATCTGATCCGGCGTCAGGTTGACGCTGGTGTATTGGCGAATCTGCGTCTGATAGAAGTCATCCCCATCCGGCAGACGGTTGGCGCCCAGGGTGTCGCGCGCGCCCGGCACATATTCGTCTCGAATGAAGCTCAGCAGGGTGCGGTGCGCCGGCACGACCTGCTGCTGGATCACCTGGACAGCAGCGGCGCGCAGACGCGCCTTGTCCGCCTCGGCCATGGTCGCGGGCATGGTCAGGAAGGGCTTGTAGAAAGGATTCTGCGTGACGTCCGTCGGTTCCGTGACCGCCAGGATCGACACGTCGCGGCCCACCAGGGAGGCCTTCGGCTGTGTGAAGCCGCGCGCCAGTCCGGCGCGCATATTGGTGATCTGCTGATCGAAATAGCGCGGCGTGTCCCGCATCTGGGACAGATAGCGCTCATAGTCCTCGACCGAGGTGAAGGTCGCATTGCCCATCCCCGTCAGCGACGACCAGAACGAGCTGTCCGAGTTGAAAGGCATCTCATACAGCCGGTGGCGGCCGTCATCGACGAAGTTGTCGATCTGATGCTTGTAGACGGCGTAGTTGGTGCGCTGGTTCGGCGACAGCTGCTCGGGCGAGATGGCCTCGAGACGGCGCTGCACGGCCGTCCAGTATTCCAGACGACGCTGCTGGGTGGCGGCGCTGACGTCCGGCAGGGTGCTGGGTTTGGACGCCCGCGACGGAATCTCTTTCTGACGCCAGGCCCACTCCTCGGCGGCGATGGCCTCGAACTGGGCGTCCAGGGCCGAGGGCGCGGCGGCGGCGGCCGAAGCCGAAGCGGCCCGGGCCTGTTGCGGAGCGGCTACGCCCCCTACGGCCAGAATCCCGACAGCGACCGCCAGGGCCCCGAAAGCAGTGAGAGACTTCATCGTCTTTCCCCCCGAAAAACACAGGGACGCCGGGCGGCGTCCAATAAGGCAAGAAGCCGCCCGTCACCGGGCGGCTTCACTACTCTGGATCAGAATCGGGCGTTCACGCCAACGTAAACGTAACGACCCAGGTTGTTGTAAATGCTGGCGTTGAAGCCATTGTACAGACCCGTCCCGGTCCAGGTGAATGCGGTCTGCGGCGGCGCTTCATTGGTGAAGTTGTTCACACCGGCGAAGACCGAGTAGCGGTCGAAGCGGTATTCAGCCCGGATGTCGTGCGTCAGCCACGACGGGGCCTTCCACACTTCATACGCGCCCACCTTGTCCTGGTTGCTCCGCAGCACGCTGCTCAGATACTGATTGGCGTAGGAGAGCGACAGGCGATCATAGTCCCAGGACACGCGGAAGTTGATCCGGCGCTTGGGATTGGGCGCCTCGCCCGCTTGCTCGTCGCGCACGCTGGCGTCGCCCGGAACCGGGTCATAGGTCAGCTCGTCCAGGAAGCCGGCGGCCGCGCTGAGCGACAGCGAACCGTAGTCCGGCAGACCCAGCTTCGCCAGATCCGTGCGGTAGGACGCGGTCACGTCCCAGCCCGAGTTGGTGTACTCGGCGACGTTCATGACCTGGTTGACCACGCTGGCGATATTGCCGTCAGGGCCACGCGTGACGTTGGGACAGAACGGGTTGTCCAGGGTCGGGCTGTCGACGCAGTTGTTGATGATGGTGCGCGCGCCCAGCGAGGCGATCACGTCGCTGATCTTGATGTCGTAGTGATCGACGGTGACCGCCAGGCCCGGCAGGAAGGACGGCGTCAGGACGACGCCCAGGGTCAGGGTTTCCCCCTCTTCCGGACGCAGGTCGGGGTTGCCCTTGCTGATGGCGGGCTTGGTCGCGATCGATTGGGTGAAGCCCGGATCGAGGCCCAGGGCCGCGCAGTTCGCCTTGCGGTTGTCAGGGAAGTTCCCGATGTTCAGGCGCGTCGCGTCGCAAGGGTCATCGAACAGGTTATAGCCTTCGCCGCCGCCGTCGAACAATTCGCTGATGTTCGGCGCCCGCACAGCCTTGGCGTAGTTGGCGCGGAACCGGATGTTGCGGTCGACCGTCCACTCCATGCCCAGGCCGTAGCTGCTGTCGCCGCCCGTGGTGGTGTAGTCCTGGTAGCGATAGGCCGCCGTCAGATCCAGGTATTGGATGAACGGCACATCGGCCAGCAGGGGCAGATTGACCTCGCCGAAGACTTCCTTGGACTCATAGGCGCCCTCGGTCCGGGCCTGTTTGTTCTGGAAGATCAGCCCCTGCTGCGAGCGGATGTCCGGGATCGCGCTGCTGGCTTCCTTGCGCCACTCCACGCCCGCCGCGAAGGCGACCGGCAGGCTGGTTCCGCTGAACAGCGAGGGATAGGAGAACAGCTCGCCGTTGACGCTGGCCACCGCGTTCCACTGGCGGATGCGGTCGTTGCGGACGGTGTAGATGTAGGAGTAGTCGATCGCCTCCGGTGAGCCCTGATAGGCCCCGAACAGGTTCAGCGGCTGACAGCCCCGCGCCCGCGCATCCACGCTGCGGCAGACGATCTGCCCGTTCTCCGTGATGGCGTCGATCGACTCATAGAACTCCTTCTGCAGGCGGTCGAAGTTGGTGAACTCCGACTCGGTCTGGCCGTAGTTGACGTAGGCCTCGAACCGCCAGCCGTTGCTGAAGGCGCCGTCCACGCCGGTCACGAAGCGCGTGGTGTCGTACACGCTGCGCGAGGTGCGGATGCCGAAGTCGGTATCGATGCGGGTGATGTCGAAGAACTTCATATTGGCCTGCGCCAGCATGGTCTTCAGTTCATCGGGCAGGAAGGCGTTGTCCGCCTGGATGCGATAGGCGTTGCCCGTGGACATGCCCGGCGAGCTGTCGGCGAAGGTGCCGTTCCGCGCCTGGCTGCTGGCCTCCATGTGGAAATACTTGGCTTCGGCGAACAGGTTCAGTTCGCTGATGAAGTCGACCGAAGGCTGGAACTGGTGACGCAGTTGCAGTTCGCCGCCGAAACGCTCGACCGGCGTGCGCAGCATGTCGTCGCGCAGCTGGAACCCGTCGCCGCCGATCGATTGCTTCTGCTCGCGCCCGGCGCCGTCATACAGGATCTGGCCGCGGTCGAACGGAACCAGCTTGCCGTCCGGCGTGAAGGTCAGGGCGAAGGCCTTGTTGGAGCCGATCGCATCGACGATGACCGGGGTGAAGAAGTTGTTCTGGGTGTTGGTGTAGACGTCCCGCGCCTGGATGAAGGACGGCAGGCCGTCGTCCGGGCTCTTCTTGTTCGGGTTCGGGATTTCGGCCAGGGCGCTCATGGCGTAGTCGCGCTCGTGGCGGAACAGGCCCTCGGACTTGTCATAGGTCAGGGCGCCCATGATGTTGGTCCGGTCGTCGTTGAAGTTCCGCCCCACCGCGACCGAGCCGTAGTAGGTGTTCGGGCCGTCGGCCGAACCATACTGCGACTGGAAGGCGACGCCGTCGAAGTCCTGCTTGGTGATGAAGTTGACCACCCCGGCCACGGCGTCGGCGCCGTAGACGGCCGAGGAGCCGCCCGTCACCGTGTCGATGCGTGCGATCGTGGTCTTCGAGATGGAGTTGACGTCCACCGCGCTGGTGCCCGCCGAACCGGCGACGTGGCGGCGGCCGTTGACCAGCACCAGGGTGCGGCTCGACCCCAGGTTACGCAGGTTCAGGGTGGCCAGGCCCTGGCCCGACACCGAGTTGGTCGTGCTGGAGGCCGAGGAGCCCAGGCCGACCTGCGGCTGGCGCGTCATGGCGTCGATCAGGTTGGTGACGCCGGTGTTCTCGATTTCCTGGGCGTCGACGACGTTGACCGGGGTCGCGGCCTCGACGTTCGGACGCCGGATACGCGAGCCGGTCACCACGATATCGGCGACGGCGCTGGCTTCCGGCTCGGCGGCCGGCGCTTCGGATTGAGCCCAGGCAGGCTGGGCGGCGGCGGCGGCCGTGACGGCCAGACCGGCGATTATCGTCCCGGTCTTCAGATACGCAGACAGTCTCATTGGATCACCCCTCGTTTTTTGATCTGAACCCAGGCGCGCCGTCCCCATTTCGGCGTCGCCTGCGTCGCTCTTTTTGGATCAGCGCCCGGCGGACGCCTCTCCCCGTTCGGCTTTTTGCCGATCGACCATGGCCCGGACGTCGGCCAGCAGGGCCGGAGCGTCGTAGGCGACCCCGCGCGCCACCGTCCAACGCACCCCGCCCACCGTCTCGATGCGGTTTTCGGGGCTCAGGCGCTCATGTCCGGTGCCGTAAAGGGTCTTGAAGTTGGCCAGCGGATTCTCGGTCGTGATGACCAGATCCGCGCTCATGCCGGGCCGCACGACGCCGAAGGTCGGCGCCTTGCCCGTCGGCTCGGTCAGGGTCGTCGCCCCGTCCATCGTCGCGGCGCGCACGATCTCCAGCGGGTTGAAGCCCGCCTCCTGCAGCAGCTCCAACTCTTCAATGTAGCCGAAGCCGTAGAGCTTCCAGATGAAGCCGGAATCCGACCCCACCGTCACCCGGCCGCCGATCTTCTTGTAGTCGTTCACCAGACGCATGAACCGCTCATAGAAGCGGCGCCACGCCACCTCGTTCGAGGTCGTCCAGTCGAAGAAGTAGCTGCCGTGGTTATCGCGCGTGGACTGGAAATAGTCCGCCAGCGTCGGCAGGGTGTAGATCTGATGCCACGGCGCATTGCGCGCCCGCATCAGGTCGCGCGACGCCGCATAGATGGTCATCGTCGGGTCGAAGACGACGCCGGTCGCCTTCTGCTCCTCCAGGTATTCGAACCACTGCGGCGTGCCGGGCTCGACCTCCTTCCAGATTTCCGCCGCCTCGCCGAAGCGCATCTGCTCATCGTAGAAGTTGTAGTCGGTCGGATAGTTCTGGATGCTGCGGCCGCCCAGCAAGGCTTCGAAGTGGCCGTAGAAGTGGGTCACCGTGCCGAGGCCCGCCTCGGCCAGATCGCGCGCGTTCAACTGGGCCACGCCCGGCTGGGCGATGTGGGCCACCGTGCCCATGCCGTTCTTCTTGGCCTCGTCGATGGCGGCCAGGACCACCTCGGGCGTTTCATCGCCGCGCAGGAAGAATTTGATCCCGTCGATGCCGTTGGCCGCGCCCCAGCGCACCCATTCGCGCGCCATCTGCTCATTGCGGATGCGGCCGCGCGACCAGCCCGAACCCAGGGTCTGATAGTTGAAGATGCGCGGCGCGACGATCTCGCCGCGCGCCGAGCGGGTCTTTTCCGATACGGCGATGTCCTGCGGCGCCAGGCTGACGCCGCGCACCGTCGTCACCCCGTGGGCCAGCCACAGCTTGTAGACATACTCCAGGTCCGGCGCCTTCTGCGGGCTGCCGCCATGGGCGTGGGCGTCGACGAAGCCCGGCATGACATACATGCCGCGCGCGTCGATCTCGTGCGCCGCGTTCAGCGGCGGTCGCCCCTCGCGCTCCGGCAGGCCCGGCCAGCCCGCCTGGATGATGTCGGTGATCTTGTCGTTCTCGATGACGATATCGACCGGCCCCATCGGCGGCGCGCCCGTGCCGTCGATCAACATGGCGCCGCGCACCACCATCAGCGGATAGGGACCGAAGCCCTCGTCGGCGCGCCGCGGCGGGGCCGGATTGAGCGTAGCGCGCGCCGGCGCCGCCTGGATTTGGGTCTGGGCCAGCACCGCGCCCGGCGCACCCGCCAGCAGCAGCGCAGCCGCGCAGACAGCCCCCGCCCTCTTGAAGACAGCCTTCGCCCCTGTCGTGGTCCGCAAGCCGCAATCCCTCCCAAGATCGGGGGCCGCAGCCCCTGCAAGCGTCTGTCCGGCGCTTGGCCGGCTCCTTGAATCGCTACCATTCCGAGGGAAGCATGAGCTTCGGATATTGCAGTTATGACGAAATAAAATTCACAAGAGCTTCGAAAAACTGAGCCATCTTCGAAATGCGCAATTTCAGGCGCAATGCGGGATAGAGGCGTTGTTTCTGCGGTAAATCTGAATTTATGATCCAATGATCAGGATATAAAGCGGCCTTTCAGGGTCGTTTTTTCTGTTGCGGCATAGCTTGGCGCCCCCAGGTTATCGCCAATAATGCTACGGAAAAACGCCGTTATTCCGAATATTTTTACAATCGCCGCCAAGGATCGTCCGGGGGAGACGCATGAGTTTCATGACACGCCGCAAGGCTCTGCCTGCGCTGGGGGGCGCAGCGCCCAAAGCCCACGGGCTCAAGCCGACCCTGTCCTGGCCCCACCTGGTGGCCTTGGGCGTCGGCGCCATCGTGGGGACCGGCATCTACACCCTGATCGGCGTCGGGGCCGAACGGGCGGGGCCGGCGGTCATGCTGGCCTTCGTCATTGCGGGGATCGTCTGCGTCTGCGCCGCCCTAGCCTACGCCGAACTGGCGACCATGATCCCGGAATCGGGTTCGGCCTACACCTATTCCTACACCACCCTGGGCGAGGGGGCGGCCTGGATGGTCGGGTGGAGCCTGATCCTGGAATACACCGTGGTCTGCTCCGCAGTGGCCGTGGGCTGGGCGGGCTACTTCTCCGGCATGATGGAGGGGATCGGCATGGGCCTGCCCGCCGTGCTGACCTCGGCGCCGTCGCAGGGCGGCATCGTCAACCTGCCCGCCGTGATCATCGTCGCCGCCGTGGCGGGCCTGCTGGTCGCCGGCACGCGTGAGAGCGCCTCGATCAACGCCGTGCTGGTGGTGGTCAAGATCGCGGCCCTGATCGCCTTCGTGGCGATCGCCCTGCCCCACTTCAACCCGGACAACCTCAAGCCCTTCATGCCCTACGGCTTCTCGCACGGGGTCGGGGGCCAGATGGGCGTCATGGCGGCGGCGGCCATCATCTTCTTCGCCTTCTACGGCTTCGACGCCGTGGCCACGGCGGCGGAAGAAACCCGCAATCCCGCCCGCGACCTGACCATCGGCATCATCGGTTCGATGGTGGCCTGCGTCGCCATCTACATGGCCGTGGCCATCGCCGCCCTGGGCGCCATGCCCTTCACCGAGTTCATGAAGTCGCCCGAACCCCTGTCGCACATCGCGCGCACGGTCGGCTCGGACCTGTGGGCCACCCTGATCGCGGGCGCGGCGGTCGTCGCCCTGCCCACCGTCATCCTGGCCTTCATGTTCGGCCAGAGCCGCATCTTCTTCGTCATGGCCCGCGACGGGCTGCTGCCCCGCAGCCTGGCCCATGTCTCCAAGCGCTCGGGCGGGCCGGTCCGCGTCACCGCCGGCACCGCCGTGCTGATGGCGATCATCGCCGGCTTCATCCCCCTGGGCGATCTGGCCGCCCTGGCCAATGCGGGGACCCTGGTCGCCTTCGCGTCGGTGGGTCTGTGCCTGATCGTGCTGCGCCGTCGCGAACCTGGTCGTCCGCGCGTCTTCCGCGCGCCGGTCTGGTGGCTGGTCGGGCCGGTGGCCATCGCCGGTTGCGTCTATCTGTTCTTCAGCCTGCCCGCTTCGACCCAGATCAACTTCGTCATCTGGAATGTGATCGGGGTGGTCGTCTATCTGCTCTACAGCCGTCGCAACAGCCTGCTGAACGGATAAGGAAAAAGGGCGCCGAGGCTGACCTCGGCGCCCTTTTCAATTCGTCATCGGGTCGCTTCCGGCCGCGCCTTCTTCCTCAGCCACATGGCCGCGTCCGCCTCGGACAGCCAGACCTCGGCGTCCGCCTGTCCGGCGAATGCGCGCACGCCGAACGAGCCGCCCAGGGGCAGACGCTCGCCTTCCCAGACAAAGCCGTCGCTGTTCAGGGCCTCGCTCAACCGCCGCGCCTTCTCCCGACCTTCCTCGGCCCCTGCGTTCATCAGCACCACGGTGAACTCGTCGCCGCCCATTCGGCCCACGGCGTCGGATTCGCGCACGTTCGCCAGCAGCAGCTCGGCCACGGCGATCAGGGCGGCGTCCCCCGCCGCATGGCCCAAGTCGTCGTTAACCCCCTTGAACCCGTCCAGGTCGAGATACAGCAACGCCGCCTCGACTCCGTGGCGTCGGCAATAGGCCAGGTTGCGCGCCAGAACCGCCATGAAGCCCCGCCGGTTCAGCGCCGGCGTCAGCACATCGTGGTCCGCCAAGGCCTCGGCCCGCTCCGCCCGTTCGGTCAGGGCCGCCACCTCGGCGCGCAGGCGCGCGATCTCGGCCTGCGATTCCGCATCGGCGCCCGCAGCGGTCGTCTGTTCGGCCAGGTGGTTCAAGGCGGGCTCCGGCGTCGCATTTCCGGCCGACTCAAGCCCCCGCGACGCAGCTGAGTCTAGCGTCCTCGGTTGCGGGCGCAACGCGGGTGCTGTAACGGGCCGCTTTCCGCTTGGGGAGCCTTTGCGCATGACCGCCTCCACGCCGCCGGCCACGACGCCACCTGTCGCCATCATCATGGGCAGCCGCTCCGACTGGCCCACGATGAAGCTGGCCGCCGACCGTCTGGATCAGCTGGGCGTCGCCTGGGAGGCCAAGGTCGTCAGCGCCCACCGCACGCCCCAGCGCCTCTATGACTTCGCTGCGACGGCTAAGGCGAACGGCTTCAAGGTCGTCATCGCGGGCGCAGGCGGCGCGGCCCACCTGCCCGGCATGGCCGCATCGATGACCGATCTGCCGGTGCTGGGCGTGCCGGTCCAGTCCAAGGCGCTGAAGGGCCTCGATTCCCTGCTGTCGATCGTCCAGATGCCCGGCGGCGTGCCGGTCGCCACCCTGGCCATCGGCGAGGCGGGCGCCGCCAACGCCGGGATTCTGGCGGCGCAGATCCTGGCCCTGTCCGATCCCGCCCTGGCCGAGCGCCTGTCGGCCTTCCGCGCCGCCCAGACCGAATCCGTCGCCGAAAGCGTCGAGGACTGATGCCCGATCTTCCCCTGCCTCCCGGTTCGACCCTCGGCATTCTCGGCGGGGGCCAGTTGGGACGGATGTTGAGTCAGGCCGCCTCGCGCCTGGGCTTCGACGTGGTGATCCTCGATCCCCAGCCCGACAGCCCGGCCGCCCGCGTCTCGCGCGCCCAGATCACCGCCCCCTATGACGACCCCGACGCGCTTCAGGCTCTGGGCCGTCTGTGCGACGTCGTCACCTTCGAGTTCGAGAACGTCCCCGCCGCCTCGGTCGAGACCCTGGCCGAAGCGGGCGCCCTGGTCGCGCCGGGACCGACGGCTCTGGCCGTGGCCCAGGACCGGGTGGACGAGAAGACCTATCTCAACGCCGTCGGCGCCCCGACCGTGGCCTTCGCCGCCGTGACCACGCTGGACGACCTGACCGCCGCCATCGAGCGCTTAGGCCTGCCCGCCCTGCTGAAGACCCGGCGCGAGGGCTATGACGGCAAAGGCCAGGTCTGGATCCGCGACGCCGCCGATGCGGCTGCCGCCTTCGACGCCATCGGCCGCCGCCCCGCCGTGCTGGAGGCCGCCGCCGTCTTCCAGCGCGAGCTGTCGGTCATCGCCGCGCGCGGCCGCGACGGCGCCGTCGCCGTCTACCCCCTGGGCGAGAACGTCCACCAGAACGGCGTGCTGAAGACCACGACCGCCCCCGCCGCCGTCGACCCGGCCACGCAGGAACGCGCCGAAGCGATCGCCGCCGCCGTTCTGGACGGCCTCGACTACATCGGCGTCATGGGCATCGAACTGTTCGACATGGGAGAGGGCGAACTGCTGGTGAACGAGGTCGCCCCGCGCGTCCACAACACCGGCCACTGGACCCAGGACGGCTGCGTCTGCGACCAGTTCGAGCAGCACGTCCGCGCCGTCGTCGGCTGGCCTCTGGGCCCGAGCAACGCCCACGCCCGCATCGAGATGACCAATCTGCTGGGCGATGAGGTTGAACAGTGGCGGACGCTGGCCGCCGAGCCCCACGCCCGCCTGCACCTCTATGGCAAGCACGACGCCCGGCCGGGGCGGAAGATGGCGCACATCAACCGCATCCTCTAAACCCTCTCCCGATGGGAGAGGGCTTGAGCCTCCAAGAGCCAGAGGCGATTGGCTAAGGCGAAAGGGTGAGGGTCGGCGGTCAGCCGTTCAGACGCCGCGCATGCAACCTCACCGCTTCGATCAGTAACTCCGGCGCTTCGTAGACCTGATCATTGGTCACACGGATCACGGTCCAGCCCAACGCCTCCAGCGCCTGTTGCCGTTCGAGATCGCGCACCGCCACATCATCCAGACGATGCACCCCGCCGTCGATCTCGATAATCAAACGCAACCGGTCGCAGGCGAAGTCCGCAAAATACGGCCCCACAGGATGCTGACGGCGGAACTTATGTCCGTCGACCTTTCCACCACGAAGAACCGCCCAGACACGCTCCTCCGCGCGTCCGGAAGACTGGCGCAACGCACGCGCACGGTCGGTTCGCAGAGTTGTCATATGAAGATGGTGCGATCGGCGAGGGATAACGGCAAGCCGGGAACCCTCACCCTTTCGCGCAAGAGCGACGGCTGCGCCGCCGCGCGCTCAAGCCCTCTCCCATCGGCAGAGGGTGTTAGGCCTTGGCGCCGTATCTCAGCCGACCCAGCACATCGGTGATCGCATTGATCGGCGCGTCGAAATCCTTGCCCGCCTTCCACTTCTCGAAGGCCATGACGTTTTCGATGCGGCGGGCGACGAAGGCTTCCGCCGCCTCGCGCCCGTCGAACCAGCGCATGGTCAGGGCGGGAATCAGGACGCCGCCGAGAATCGCCCGCTTGGAGTAGTGATTCTGGTCCGTCGCCGTGTCGCCCGCCCAGCGCCACAGATGGTCCGCCGTCTCCCACGCCAGCTTGAAGCCCAGGTCGACGTTGGTCGGCAGGCTGAGGAAGCCCGCGCAGCGCTTGGCCGCCTCGATGTCCTGCGCCCCCGCCTCCATCCGCGCCGAGACGGCGGCGGCGATTCGTTCGCGAATCTTCATCGTGGCGGCGGGCGTCGCCTCCAGCGCCTTCAGGGCGCGGGCGTCGTGACGACGCGACAGCAGGACCGCCAGATCGCGCGGGCCGTTGGGCAGCAGCAGTTCCTGGTCGCCCAGCGACAGGCCGCAGGCCTCGCACGCGGCGCGCGTCAGGCGCGCGTTCCAGCCCAGCGCGGGCGCGCGTTCAATGGCCGCATCCAGAACGGCCTGTTCTGTGCGGTGGGCCCAATCGCCTTTGGGAGCGGTCTCGGCTGTCTCGGTCATGGGCGGCACGATACGCCCATCCGGCGGGCGTTTCGAGCCATCACGATTGGGCGCGACGATCTGGACATGCCCCCCCGATCATGTATCAGCGCGCCTTCACTTGAGAGGCCCTCCTCTCGAGCGTGGTTTTGTTTTGTCTGCCCGTCTCCCTTGGAAAGGACGCGGCGGGCGGCCAAAGGAGAGAGACCCCTGGTTCAGATTTTTGTCCGCGACAACAATGTCGATCAGGCGCTGAAAGCCCTGAAGAAGAAGATGCAGCGCGAAGGCAGCTTCCGCGAAATGAAGCGTCACGTGCACTTTGAAAAGCCGTCGGAAAAGCGCGCTCGCCAGAAGGCTGAAGCCGTCCGTCGCGCCCGCAAGCTGGCCCGCAAGCGCGCCCAGCGCGAAGGCCTGCTGCCGGCTCCGAAGGGTCGCGGTCGCTAAGACCCGCTGACGCCTGAAAGATCAAAGGCCGCCCCGGATCGCCGGGGCGGCCTTTTTCTTTGTCTGTTGTCTCTACGCTCCCCGCAACCGCCGGGATGAGCGGGAGAGGGGCAAGACCTCCCTCCCCCGAACCTCACCGTCCGGTCACGGCGCCCATGAAGCTCTTCCAGCTCAGCTTCACGTCCGACAGGGCGCCCGCGCGGAAGGCGCGGCCCGCCGCCCAAATCATCAGGGCCGCGAACAGGAACATCCCGACCAGGCCGCCGATGATCTCGATCAGGGGCGGCCCGCTGGGCGCGCGCGCGGCCATGACGAAGGGGGTGAAGGGCGGGATCAGGCTGATGACCTTCACCACCATGGCGTCCGGGGTGCGGATGGCCATCTGCATGACCAGGATCGGCACGACCAGCACCATCATGATCGGCCCCATCAGGGTCTGGGCGTCACGCGGCGTGTCGCAGAAGGCGCCGATGGCGGCGAACAGCACCGCATACATCAGATAGCCGCCGACCAGGAACAGCAGGAAGTAGACGAACAGGCCGTCCGTCAGCAGCACCGAGCCGATATCCCGCGCCACGTCGGGCATCGTCGCGATCAGGCCGACGGCGCCGATGCCGCCCCAGGCGCCCAGAACGGCCAGCGTCAGCAAGGCCACGCCCAGCACCTTGCCCGCCAGAATCTCGGTCGCCGAGGCCGAGGACAGCAGCACCTCCAGGATCTTGTTCGATTTCTCCTCCATCACGCTGTTCAGCAGGATGGAGGCGCCGGTGATGATCAGCGACCACAGGATGAAGCCGACGGCCAGGCCGACGATGACCGGCAGCTTGTCACGGAACGACACCTCGCCCCCCGACGCCGCGCGCGGCGAGAAGACCGAGACCTCCGGCCGGAACGTCTCAGTCTCGGACACCACCGCCGGGTCGATGCCGCTGGCGACGAAGACGCGGCTGCGGTTGGCGGATTTCAGTGCGTCGCGGATAGCGTCCTCGACCACGTCGTCGGTGGCGCGGCCGGTCCAGACGCGGGCGCCGGGCTTGCCTTCAGCCTCGGTCAGGAAGACCACGGCGTTCAGCTTCTCGCCCTCGGGCGCGTCCTTGTCGACGTAGCGGCGGGCCAAGGCGTCGCGCGCCTCGCCCGGCGCGGCAGCCGTTAGGGCGGCGGGCGCCTCGACCAGTTCGAACGCGCGCTTGGGCGTCTTGAAGCTTGCCCCGGCGCGCGGCGCCTCCTTCTTCAGCGCCTCCAGTCCGGCGTCGAAACCGCCCTTCTCGGCGGCCTCGCGCACGCGGTCGCCGCCCGCCGTCCCGGCCTCGGGCACGGCGGCCATGCGCAGGGCGGCGATATCGGCGCGCCCGCGCTCGGTCTCCAGCGCCTGGCGCACGGCGGCCGCCAGACCGGACCCGGCCGGGGTTTCATCGATTATGACCGCCTCACGCACCGGCTCGGCGTGCTTCATCAGGACCGGAATGGCGCCGCCCAGGACGGCGAACAGCGGAAAGGCCAGCAGCGACAGCCAGAAGCCGACCGTCTTGGCGTAGGCTAGGAACTCGCGTCGCGCGATCAGAAGAATCCTGCTCATCGGGCGGCCTCCATCGTGTCAGCCTTGTCGACGGACTGGTCCTCATCCGGGTGGTCGCCGGTCAGGGCGATGAAGGCGTCATGCAGGGTCGGCTCCTTCATCTGGAAGCGCCGCACGTCCAGCCCGCCCAGGAAGGCGGCGCGCAGGGCGGATTGCGCCTCCGCCCCCGGCGTCAGGCCGACGCGCAGGGTGCTGACGGCTCCGTCCTCAGCCAGGGTCTCGATGCCGCTCACGCCCGGCAGGGCCGCGACCGCGTTGCGGTCCAGCGCCCCCTCAAGCTCCAGAAAGCGCGGCGAGGTGGCACGCGCCTCGTCCACCGTGCCCTCGAACGCCTTACGCCCACGCGCCAGCAGCACCACCTTGTCGCACAGGCGCTCGGCGTGCTGCATCACATGGGTCGAGAACAGCACCGTCGCCCCGCTCTCGGCCAGGGCGCGGATCATGGCCTCCAGCCCCTGCTGGTTCATCGGGTCCAGCCCCGAGAACGGCTCGTCCAGAATGACGAACTCCGGCTGATGCACCACCGAGGCGATCAACTGGACCTTCTGCGCCATCCCCTTGGACAGGTCCTTCATCTTCTTTCGGCTGGCCTCGCCCAGACCCATCTGCTCCAGCATCTCGCGGCCGCGACGGCGGCCTTCGGGCAGCGGCAGGCCCTTCAGGGCGCCGAAGAAGGCGATGGCGTCCACCGGCGTCATCTTCTTGTAGAGACCCCGCTCCTCGGGCAGGAAGCCGATCCGGTCGCGCACCTTGCGCCCGTCGTCCGCGCCCAGGATGTCGATGCGGCCGCTGGTGGCCGGCTGCAGGCCCAGGATCATCCGCAGGGTCGAGGTCTTGCCCGCCCCGTTCGGCCCCAGAAAGCCGCAGATCGAGCCCTTCTCGACCTGAAAGCTCAGGTCGGAGACCGCCTGGAAGCTTCCGTATCTCTTGCTGATTCCGTCCAGCGTCAGCGCCGCGACCATTCGGTCCCCCTGCGATAATCCAAGGATCGAATCTAACGGCAGGGCGCGCCTTGTGGAAAGGGTATTTTACATTACGGTTTGGTCATGATCTCGCATCGCCTGATGCGGTCAGGCCGGGGCCTTCACCCGGATGTCGAAGCTCTGGCCGACGATCTTGGCGGGGTCGACCTGGCCGCCGTTGCGGCGCACCTCGAAATGCAGGTGCGGGCCGGTCGAATAGCCGGTCGAACCGACCAGACCGATGCGCTCGCCCGCCGCCACCGCCTTGCCCGAGTGGACGTCGATGCGGCTGAGATGGCCGTACAGGCTGGTCATGCCGTTGGGGTGCTGCACCTCGATGAAGTTGCCGTAGCCGCCCGCCTGATAGCCCGCGCGCAACACCTTGCCCTCGGTCGTGGCGAAGACGCTGGTGCCGGTGGGGGCGGCGATGTCCACGCCCTTGTGCGCCCGCGCCTTGGCCTCAATCGCCAGCTTGCGCAGGCCGAAGGGCGAGTTGATGCGATAGCCCTTCAGCGGCGCCTCGAAGACGATCTTGCGGGTGACGGGACCGGCGGGCTCGGCCACCGCCTTCACCGGCGGGGCGATGGGGACCGAGACCTCTGCGACCTTTTCGGGCGCGGCGGAGATCATGCCGACGGGCGCAGCCGCCATGGCCAGGACCGCCAGGCCGGCCAAGGCGCCCGTCTGGCCGAAGCGGATCACATGCGGCCGCACGGCCGGGGGAACTAAACGCATACTCTAACGACTCATTCTGAGCGCTTCGTCAGCGCGGGAGAGCCGTCAGGAAGGCGCGCATACGCTCGCAGATGGCGAAAACAGGGTTCGCCGACGGCCGGACTTGACCGTCTTTTGCAATTTCACCGGGACATGAATGGGGCGCCCCGAGGGCGACACGGCGTCGCACCTCGGGAACCTTCGTTTCTCGGCCTACAGCGGCAGGCTGAGCTTCACCGCCGCCATATGGCTGTCGGCATGGTCGCCGAAGCGGCCCTTGTAGCCGATCGACACCTTCAGACGCTCCATGACCACGCCCTCGATCCCGGCGGCGGCCAGCACCTGCCCGCCGAACGGCAGGTCGACGTCGCGGGCCAGGACCTGGGCCGGATTGCCCAGGATGCCGGTGCGCACCGCGTCGCTGTCGTCGCTCAGGCTGTCGCGATAACCGCCCTCGGCATAGAAACGCACCCGCTCGGTCCCGCCCTCGGCGCGCAGGGCGATCTCGGCCGTCGTCGCCTGCACCGAGCGGTCGGCATAGGCGTATTGCGCCGCCGGCCCCTGCTCATGGAAGCCGTCCACGTCGGCGTTGATCCAGGCCACCGCCGCGCGAGGCGACAGGGCGAAGCCGCCCAGGTCGAACCACATCCCGCCTTGCAGCCGCGCGCCCGTGGAGACGCCGCGCGTCGAGCCGCTGTGGACGATCGGCGCCAGGCTGGTCAGGCGGTTGACGTCGTTGAAGTCGTCCTGCGCCACGCCCGCCGCCGCATTGACGAAGACGTCGCCCGAGCGCCAGCCGCCGTAGATGTCCAGCCCGAAGCTGTCGACGTCGGCGCGCAGGGCGCCCGCATCCACGTCGGCGTTGCGATAGGATCCGGCTAGGCCGAAGCGCAGGCTCTCCGTTCCCGACTCCAGGGCGATGCGCACGCCGTAGCCGTCGGAGGTCGCCTTGCCGATGGCGCCGCGCGCGTCCGTCTCGGTCTTGTCGGCCAGACCCTCGACCGAGATCGAAGTTCCACCGGTCCACGCCTCGCGCCCTGACAGGGCCGCGGTCGAGCCGTCCAGCGCGTCCTCGCGGTGACGCCAGGCGGTCTCGCCCAGCACCGCCGTCTGGCTGCCCAGATCGCCGTAGTAGAGGTAGTCATTGGCCAGTTGCGCGATCACCGCATGACCCTTGGCCGTCGGATGCACCCCGTCGAAGTAGAAGTAGTCGTCCGGGTTCGAGCACAGGCTGGCGCCGTCGAAGCAGGCCTGGGTCACGTTCGACACCCCGAAGGCGCTGGGATTGGCGGCCACCACGTCCCCTACCTTGAACAGATCCATCAGGATGATGTTGGCCCCCTGCTGGGCGGCCGCCGTCGCGGTCAGTCCGGTCAGAAGGGCGCCGTTGAAGGTGGTGACGGCGTAATCGGCCAGCGGCGCGGCCGGCGTACCTCGAAACTGGGGCGTGATGCTCAGCTTGGGCAGGTTGGTGACCAGCACCGTTCCCGCCCCGGCCTGGGCGATGCCGTTGACGATGAAGTTGATGTCCGCCGCCGCGCTCTGCGCCACCGGCGCGATGGCGGCCGTCGGATTGGCCGACGCCCCCGCCACAGGCAGCCCCTGGAAGATGTTGTTCGCCCCGCCCAGCACGCTGACCAGATCATTCGATCCGAAGGTCCCGCCGCGTTGCAGATACTGCCCCAGTTGCACGCGCATTCCCGGGGGCGAGGCCTGACTGTCCGTACGCGCCCCGCCGAAGGCGTAGTTGATGCTGCCTGTCACCGGCCCCATGAAGTTGGCGGCGTCGAAGCCCAGCCGCTCGGTGAACACCGGCCCGTTGGAGAATCGACCCGCGCCAAAGGGCGGCGAGGGCGGCGTCGACCCGCCCGTCGCCAGATAAAGGTTGCCGTTGTCCGACAGGCTGTCGCCGAACACCACCAGCCGATCATAGGTCTGGGCCGAGGCGGCCCCGGCGACAGACGCGGCGGCGAACGTCAGGGCGGCCAGCGCCGCACTGCGAAGAAGATGAGACATCGATTTCCCTCCCATCGACCGTCCGTATGCGGTCGTTATCCGCCACTCTGCGCCGCTTTTGTCAGGACGCAAAGATGACGTCAGGGAAGGTGATCGACGATCAGTGCAACCGCCGGAAGCGGATCGTACCCGGAAGCTGCTTCAGCGCAGTCAGCGCCTCGCGGTCATAATCGCGATCCACGTCGGTGATGACATAGCCCGTCCGCTCGTCCGTCTTCAGGTGCTGGCCCAGGATGTTCAGGCCCGCGTCCGACAGGGCGCGGTTCAGCTCGGCCAGCACGCCCGGCTGGTTGCGGTGGATGTGCAGCAGACGGTGCGCGCGCGTCACCTCGGCCAGTTGCACGTTCGGCAGGTTGACGCAGAAGGTGGTGTCGCCCCGGTTCAGATAGCCCAGCAGGCGCTCGGCCGCGAACTCGGCGATGGCTTCCTGCGCCTCTTCGGTCGAGCCGCCGATGTGCGGGGTCAGGATGGTCTTGTCCAGGCCGACCAGAGGGCTGTCGAACGGGTCGGCGTTGGTGCGCGGCTCCTCGGGGAAGACATCGACCGCCGCCCCGCCCAGACGGCCCGACTTCAGCGCCTCGGCCATGGCCTCCACGTCGACCACATGGCCGCGCGACAGGTTCAGGAACAGGGCGCCCGGCTTCATCCTGGCGAACTGGTCGGCGCCGATGATGGCGGTGTTCTCCTTGCGGCCGTCGACGTGCATCGTCACCACGTCGGCCTCGGCCAGCAGGGCGTCCAGCGAGCGCACCCGCCGCGCATTGCCCAGCGCCAAGCGTTCCGACAGGTCGTAGAACAGCACCCTCATGCCCAGGTTCTCGGCCAGCACCGACAGCTGGCTGCCGATGGCGCCGTAGCCGACGATGCCCAGCGTCTTGCCGCGCACTTCGCGCGATCCGGTCGCCGACTTGTTCCACTTGCCCTTGTGCATCTCGCGCGACTTGTCGGCCACGTCGCGCATCAGGACGATCATCATGCCGATGGCCAGTTCGACCACCGAGCGGGTGTTGGAATAGGGGGCGTTGAACACGGCCACGCCCTTGTCCGCCGCCGCGTCCAGATCAATCTGGTTAGTGCCGATGCAGAAGGCCGCCACGGCCATCAGCCGGTCCGCCGCGTCCAGCACCCTGCGGCTGACGTTGGTCTTGGAGCGAATGCCCAGAACGTGCACGCCCTTGATCGCCTCGATCAGGTCGTCCTCGTCCAGCGCGCCCTTCATCGTCTCGACGGAATAGCCCGCCTCCTCCAGCCGCTCGACGGCGGCGGGGTGGACGTTCTCCAGCAGCAGCATACGGATGCGGTTGCGCGGATAGGACCAGCGACCGGCCACGCCCTCGGCATACAGCACCTCATCCAGAGAAGAGGCGACGGCGTCGGCGGCGTCGACCACCTTGTCGCGACGGACGATCTCGGTGAAGGCGTAGAAGCGATCGGCCGCGCCCTGGAGCTTGACCTCGGCGTCGGTCCAGCCGTCGCCGACCATGACCACGGGGCCTTCAAGATTCAGAGCGCGAATGACTTCCGGCTTGCCGTTTTCGCGCGACAGGGGGTTGGCCACGTCGGCGCCCGTCACCCGGCCTTCGTCGTCATAGATCAGGTCGTTGGCCAGCACATGATCCACCGGCACGCCCAGCCGCTCGGCCAGGGGCGCGATCACTTCGCGGAAGCCGCCGGACAGGATGTAGATGCGCTCGGCGTGGCGCTGGAAGAAATCGACGTTGCGGCGGATGGAGACGGTCGCCTCGTCCAGAATCCGGTCGGTCAGGGCCTCGACGTGTTCGCGGCGCAGGGCCAGCAACTCCAGGCGCTGCTTCAGCGCCTCGCCGAAGCCGATGCGGCCGTTCATGGCGTCGTCGGTCAGGGCCGCGATCCGGGCCTTGCGCTCGGCGGCGTCAGGCGCATCCTTGAGCGCGAGGTCGGCCAGAGCCTCCAGCGTCTCGATGCGAACCAGGGTGGAATCGAAGTCGAAGATGAAGACGGGCGAGATCATGCGCGGCCTCTAGCCCCTCTTCGCATCCGCAGCAATAAAAAGGGGCGCTGCAGCGCCCCTTTCCGCACGATTTTTCCAGTTAAGCCCGGAAACAGGCTCAGCGGCCGCTGTTTCCAGCGCGACGACGGCTTTCCAGAGCCGCGGCCCCGATGGCGGCGGCGATGGTGGCCACGGCCAGAAGGGCGCCCCCTTCCTTGGCGTGATCGCGAGCGAAGTCTCCGGCGTCCTCGGCGCAGCGGCGCGCCTGCTTGGTGTAGCGGCGCATCGGACGGCGCGATTTCTTCCTGGCCCGGCGATACCATTGGTCGGCCCGATCGCGGGCGTCGGCGCCGAAACGTCCGGCCCGTTCATGAGCGTAGTCGCCAAGGTCGGCCGCGCGATGGGTCAGGTCGTCCGCCCCATGACGCACGCCGCGCGCAATGTCGTCAAAGCGGTGACGCAAGGCCTCGGCGTCGAACCAGCCGCGCGGGTCGATGCGCGTCTTGATCCGCTCATAGCGGGTCGGGCCGCTGCGCTGGTTCAGCAGGATCGTCGCCAGACCCACGCCCGCCAGGACGGCCACGACGCCCGCCGTGATTCCGGGGTGCTTGCGGACCTCGTCCACGACGCTGAACTCACGATCCATCATGTCAGACCTCTTGTAAGCGGATAGGGAAGGAAGCGGATTTTCAGCTAAGGGAGCGAGATTCAGCACAAAGAGTTCCCTTGTCCCGGTCAAGCCTGTCGAACCGCGCTCGCTCGTGGCGCGGGCGACACGCCCTCCCCTTACCAAGCGGCCTTCGCCTCCCTATGTTGCGCCGCTTCCGACAGTTTTCAGGATTTCACGCCGTGACCGATCACGCGCCCGACGCCCCCATCGACGCCCCGACGGACGACTTCGCCGCCGCCTTCCAGATCGAAGGCTGGCCGGTGCGCGGCCGCCTGGTCCGCCTGGGCGAGGCGGTCGACAAGATCCTGTCGGCCCACGCCTATCCCGAGCCGGTCGCCGCCCTGCTGGGCGAGGCCTGCGTCCTGGCCGCCATCGTCGGTTCGGCGCTGAAGTTCGACGGCCGCCTGATCGTCCAGGCCCAGGGCGACGGCCCGGTGCGCTATGTCGTCGCCGACTACGGCACGGACGGCCATCTGCGCGGCTTCTGCCGCTTCGACCCGGAAGAAGTGGCCAAGGCGTCGGAAGGCTTCGCCCGTCCGGGCGCCAAGACCCTGCTGGGCGGCGGCGTCTTCATCATGACGGTGGATCGCGGCGCCGACTTCGAGCGCACCCAGGGCGTGACCCCCATCGAGGGCGAGAGCCTGTCGCTGTGCGCCGAACACTACTTCTCCCAGTCCGAACAGGTGCCGACCAAGGTGCGCCTGGCCGTCGGCGAGGTCGAAACCGACGCGGGCCGCGCCTGGCGCGCGGGCGGGGCGATGATCCAGGTCATCGCCGGCGACGAGTCGCGCGGCTCGACCGAGGAGGTGTGGGAGCGCACCCGCGCCCTGTTCGCCACCCTGGGCGACGACGAGCTGATCGACCCGACCATCAGCGCCGAGACCCTGCTGTATCGCCTGTTCCACGAGGACGGCGTGCGGCTGGAAGGCGCCAAGGCCCTGGCCGCCGTCTGCCGCTGCTCGAAGGACCGCATCGCCACCGTGCTGCAGTCCTTCCCGGCCGAGGAGCGCGCCGAGATGGTCGAGGACGACGGCAAGATCCGCGTGACGTGCGAATACTGTTCGACCGCCTATGAGATCGACCCGGCCGAGCTGGAGACGACCGAGGCCTGATCCCTCAGATCAGCATGAAGACGGCGTTGCCGTAGTTGTGCAACAGGACCGGCAGCAGCACGCTGCCGGTCTTTTCGCGCAACCACGCCAGCAACAGGCCCGCCAGCCCCGTCGTCGCCATCGGCGTCCAGTCGAAGGTGAAGCCGCCGTCCTGATAGCCCAGGGCGTGGGCCAGGCCGAACGCCAGCGCGGTCAGCACCGCGCCCCAGCCCATCGGCGCGCCCAGCACGCGGACCGGCCGCCCGAACGCCTCGTTCAACATCAGCAGCAGCACGCCACGATAGAAGATCTCCTCGTCCAGCCCCGGCATGGTCAGTTGGAAGGTCAGGCTGTCGGCGTCGAACCCTTCGCCCGGCGCCCAGATCGCCAGGCCGAGGAACAGCAGGACCAGAAGACCCGACAGGATCAGCGCCCCCTTCAGCCCCTGCCGGTCCTGATGCAGGGTCAGCCCGCTGCGCCGCCATCCGACGATGGGCAGGCTGGCGACGGCAAGGGACAGCAGCACGGCCAGCGTCTTGCCCTCCCAGTTCCAGCGCGAGGGCCCGAAATCCAGCGGGATGTGGCCATAGCCGCGGGTCAGCACGGCGTCATAGACGGCCATCAGCAGCAGAGCCGCCGCCAGCCAGCCCCAGCGCACCTTGCCGCGCGACAGGACGGCGGCCGCCCCGCCCGCCAGCGCGACCGCCCCGACCCAGCCCGACATGGCGATAATGGCGTCCGGCATGACTTCCCTCCCCCGATGCGACGTCGTCGTTCAGAGGCGGCCGGAGGGGTTTGCGGATGCAGATGAAGAAAAGTTAAGCTTCCCTGCTCACCGCCCCCATACAGGCCGTCATCCTCGGGCTTGACTCGAGGATCCAGGGCGAGGGCGCGCTAACCCGTTCAACGCCGTGCAGGCGGACGGCTGGGTCCTCGGGTCAAGCCCGAGGATGACGGCGGGGAGTGGGACGCCGTGGAGCGTCGTAGAGCGCCGTAGCCCACGCCGCAGGGGTCATCGGCTCAGTTATTCAGGTCCAGCGAATAACCTGCCGAGCGCACGGTGCGGATCGGGTTGACCGTGCCTTCGACGTTCAACGCCTTGCGCAGGCGGCCGACGTGGACGTCCACGGTGCGGGCCTCGACATAGACGTCCGAGCCCCAGACCGCGTCCAGAAGCTGCTCACGGCTGAACACCCGGCCTGGATGCTTCAGGAAGTGGTCCAGCAGGCGGAACTCGGTCGGGCCCAGGTGCACCTCCTTGCCCGCGCGGCTGACGCGGTGGGCGACGCGGTCCATGATGATGTCGGCGTGGTTGACCCGGTCGTCGGCTAGACCCGGGCGGATGCGGCGCAGCACGGCGCGGATGCGCGCGGTCAGCTCCGTCATCGAGAAGGGCTTGGTCATGTAGTCGTCGGCGCCGGTGTCCAGGCCGCGCACGCGGTCCGTCTCCTCGCCGCGCGCGGTCAGCATGATGATCGGCAGATTGCGCGTCTCGGCCCGACCGCGGATGCGGCGGCAGACCTCGATGCCCGACAGCTTGGGCAGCATCCAGTCCAGCAGGATCAGGTCGGGCGTGCGCTCGTCGACCTGCAGCATCCCTTCCTCGCCGTCAGAGGCGACGGCCACGTCATAGCCTTCCTTCTCCAGATTATACTGAAGCAGGGTGGCCAGGGCGTCCTCGTCTTCCATCACCAGGATATAGGGTTGCACGTCAGCCTCTCCGGTCCGTCGAAGTCGTCAGCGATGTAAGGGGTGTCAGTCGTCCGCCGCGTCGGGCGACGCAGACAGATGGGGGGTCGGCGTCGGCTCTTCGCCGGGACCGGGCACGGCCTTCGGCCGCTCGCCCAGCATTTCCTCGCCGGTGATCTCATAATGGACCGTCTCGGCGATATTGGTCGCGTGGTCGCCGATCCGCTCCAGGTTCTTGGCCATGAACAGCAGGTGGGTGCAGGCCGTGATCGTGCGCGGGTCGCCCATCATATAGGTGAGCAGTTCGCGGAACAGGGCGTTGTAGTGCTCGTCCACCTCGTCGTCGGTCTGCCAGACCGACAGGGCGCGCTCGATCTCCGAGGCCGTATAGGCGTCCAGCACGTCGCGCAGGCGGTTCGACACCAGCCGCCCCATCCGCTCGATCGAGCGGGTCAGCGGCTGCATCGGCTCGGCCTCAGCCAGGATCAGCGCCCGCTTGGCGATGTTCTTGGCCAGGTCGCCGGTCCGTTCCAGGTCCGAGGCCAGCTTCATGGCCCCCAGCGTCCGGCGCAGGTCGCTGGCGACCGGCTGGCGCAGGGCGATCAGGCGGATCGCCTTTTTCTCGATGTCGCGATGCAGGGCGTCCAGGCGGTTGTCGCGCTCGACCACCGCCTTGGCCAGAGCCACATCGCGGCGGGCGACGGATTCGATGGCGTCCGCCACCTGGGCCTCGGCCAGGCCGCCCATGCGGACCACCTCGGCCGTCAACTGGTTCAGTTCGTCGCCGTAAGCCTTGACCGTATGCTGGTTCATCGTCGCGTCCTCAGCCGAAGCGGCCGGTGATGTAGTCGAGGGTGCGCCGTTCGCGCGGATTGGTGAAGATCTCTTCGGTGTCGCCGGTCTCGACCAGCTTGCCCATGTGGAAGAAGGCCGTGCGCTGCGACACGCGGGCCGCCTGGGCCATCGAGTGGGTGACGATGACGATGCAGTAGCGCTCGCGCAGTTCGTCGATCAGTTCTTCGATCTTGGCCGTGGCGATCGGGTCCAGCGCCGAGCAGGGCTCGTCCATCAGGATGACTTCCGGCTCGACCGCGATGGCGCGGGCGATGACCAGACGCTGTTGCTGGCCGCCCGACAGGCCGGTGCCCGGCGAGTGCAGGCGGTCGGCGACCTCGTCCCACAGACCGGCGCGCTTCAGCGACTTCTGGACGATCTCGTCCATCTCGCCCTTGGTCGAGGCCAGGCCGTGGATCTTGGGCCCATAGGCCACGTTCTCATAGATGGACTTGGGGAAGGGGTTCGGCTTCTGGAACACCATGCCGACCTGGGCGCGCAGCAGCACCGGGTCGATCTTGCGATCGTTGATGTCCTCGCCGTCCATCTCGATCCGGCCCGTCACGCGGGTGCCGGGGATGGTGTCGTTCATGCGGTTCATCGTCCGCAGGAAGGTCGACTTGCCGCAGCCCGACGGGCCGATCAGCGCCGTCACCGTCTTGTCCGGAATCTCCAGCGAGACGTCGAACAGGGCCTGCTTCTCGCCGTAGAAGACGCTGACGTCGCGCGCGGCGATCTTGATCGGACCCAGCGGCGCCGAGGCGTGGGCGCCGACGGCCGGGGCGGTCGACAGGGTGGCGGCCTCGGAGGCGCCGCCGGTCGACGAGCCTTCGGGAGCGCGGAAGATGCGGGACTTCATAAGATTTACCACCGGCGTTCGAAGCGACGGCGCAGCAGGACTGCGGCGGCGTTCATGACGATCATGAAGGCGAGAAGGACAAGAATGGCGGCCGCCGTCCGCTCGTGGAAGGCGCGCTCGGACGCGTTCTCCCAGATATAGATCAGCGACGGCAGGGCGCCGACGGGTTCGTCGATCGCGTGCGGGACGCCCGGCACGAAGCTGATCATGCCGATCAGCAGCAGCGGGGCCGTCTCGCCAAGCGCGTGAGCCATGGAGATGATGGCGCCGGTCATCACGCCGGGCATGGCCAGCGGCAGGACGTGGCCGAACACCGTCTGGGTGCGGCTGGCGCCCATGGCCAGGGCCGCCTCGCGGATTGACGGCGGCACCGCCTTCAACGACGAACGGGTGGCGATGATGATGGTCGGCAGGGCCATCAGCGCCAGCACCAGGCCCCCGACCAGCGGACTGGCGCGCGGCAGGTGCATGAAGTTGATGAACAGCGCCAAGCCCAGAAGGCCGTAGACGATGGACGGCACGGCGGCCAGGTTGTTGATGTTGACCTCGATGATCGCCGTGATGCGGTTGCGCGGGGAGTATTCCTCCAGCCACACGGCGGCGCCGACGCCGACCGGAATGGCGATCAGGGCCGTCACCATCAGCATCAGGGCCGAACCGACCACGGCGCCCAGCAGGCCCGCCAGTTCCGGCTGGGTCGAGTCGCCCTTGGTGAACAGGGCCGAGTTGAAGTGGGCCCGCACCGCGCCCGAGGCCTTCATCCGGTCCAGCCAGTCCATCTGCGCATCGGAGACGCGGCGCTGGTCCTCGGGTTGATCGCGGGTGATCTTGCCCTTCAGATACATCTCGGCGTCATCCGACAGCGGCGCGGCGACCGGCACGGTCTGGCCCAGCAGGCTGGGCTGGCGCGCGATCATCTTGGCGGCCTGGAACTTCAGCTCCGAGGACAGCAGGGCCTTCATGGCCGAGGCCTTGCTCCCCTGCTCATCATCCTGGACGCCCAGGCGGCGGATTTGCTGTTCGGCGACGATCTGCTCGAAATTGGCGCCCTGCGGATAGGAACGGTCGATCCGCGCCGGGTCCATATAGACCGGCAGGGTCACGGTATGGGCGTAGAAGGCGGTGTAGCCCTGGGTGATGATGCTGCCGAGCAGGATCACCAGGAAGGCCAGGGCCACGCCGATGGCCGCGCGGCCGTACCAGCGGAAGCGGGTCTCGCGCGCATAGCGGGCGCGCAGGCGGGCCTTCAGACGCTGGGTGCGCGGGCTGACGCCGGTCGAGGGAGAGGCGGCGTCAGTCATACTGTTCCCGATAGGCTTGCACGATGCGCATGGCGACGATGTTGAGCAGCAGGGTGACGACGAACAACGTCAGGCCCAGGCCGAAGGCGGCCAGGGTCTTGGGGCTGTTGAACTCCTGGTCGCCGGTCAGCAGAGTGACGATCTGGACGGTGACGGTCGTGACCGTCTCCAGCGGGTTCAGGGTCAGCTTGGCGGCCAGGCCGGCCGCCATGGTCACGATCATGGTCTCCCCGATGGCGCGCGACACGGCCAGCAGCAGCGCCCCGGCGACGCCCGGCAGAGCGGCCGGCAGCAGCACCTTCTTGATCGTCTCGGACTTGGTGGCGCCCATGGCGTAGGAGCCGTCGCGCAGCGATTGCGGCACGGCGTTCAGAATGTCGTCCGACAGGGAGCTGACGAAGGGGATCAGCATGATCCCCATGACCGCGCCCGCCACCAGGGCCATCTGATTCTGCACCAGGGACAGGTAAATCCCCAGGCCGTTCAGCGGCCCGCCGATCAGCATGTCGCCGATGCCGTTGAAGAAGACGCGCAGCGCCGGCCCCACCGTCAGGGCGGCGAAGAAGCCGTAGACCACGGTCGGCACCCCGGCCAGGACCTCCAGCGCCGGCTTGACCATGGCGCGGGTCTTCTTGCCCGAATACTCCGACAGATAGACGGCCGAGAACAGGCCGATGGGCGCCGCCACCGCCATGGCGATGGCCATGATCAGGAAGGTGCCCGCGAACAGGGGCACGGCCCCGAAGGCGCCCGACGACCCGACCTGGTCGGCGCGGATGGCGATCTGCGGGCTCCACTTGGTGCCGAACAGGAACTCGGTGATCGGCACCATGCTGAAGAAGCGCAAGGAGTCGATCACCAGGGAGAAGATGATGCCGAGCGTGGTCAGCACCGCCACCGCTGAACAGGCGAACAGCACGCCGGTGATCCAACCCTCGACCTTGTTGCGCGCGCGCAGGTCGGGACGGATGCGGGTGAAGACGAACAGGCCGCCCAGCACGGCGGCGATCAGGGCGGCGACGCCCCCGCCCCAGTTCAGGGTCGAGGCGATGCGGTGAGCGCGGCGGCCCTCGGCCGGCAGTTCCTCGGCGTAGGGGGCGGGCCAGATCTGACGCGCCTCCTGCCCCGCCCCGACCAGGCGGGCGTCGGCGAAGAAGGCCTCGCGGCGGAACGGCTCCAGCTGGGCGACGCTGTCAGGCGCCCCCGCCCGCATCATCTGCTGCTCGATCGAAGTCGAGAAGACCGAGGCGGCGATCAGCATGGCCAGGGCCGGCGCTCCGACCCAGATGAGGGCGTAGAGCCCGTGTTGGCCGGGACGCGAATGCGACTTCGCGCCTCGGCTCCGACGAACGGCCAAGGCCCGCCCGGCCACATAGGCCAGGACGGCGAAGGCGATCAGCAGCAGCAGGAAAATCCAGATCATCCGGTCCGATCAGCGCAGGAATCAGCAACGCGCCAGGCTCGGTGCGTTCCGGCCGGGAAACTGCCTGCGATACGTCAGCGGATTAAGACGGCTGGATGACAGTTCTGTTACGACGCCCGTCCGCAATGTCGCAGCCCCATGACGATCGTTCAGAACCCGGAGTTCAGGCGTCCGACGCCGGGGCCAGGGGAAAGCAGGCCGCGAAGATCGCCCCGCAACCCGGCGCGCTGTCCACCGACAGGCCGCCCCGGTGACGGATGATGATGTGACGGACGATGGCGAGCCCCAGGCCCGTGCCCTGACGCTCGCCGCTCTTCTGGCCCTCGACGCGATAGAAGCGCTCGGTCAGGCGCGGCAGGTGCTCGCGCGCCATACCTGGTCCGTGGTCGCGCACGGTGACGACGGCGTAGCGCTGGCCCGTCTCGCGATCCGGCGTGGCCAGGGACAGACGGTTGCCCTCGGCCATCCGCGCCGCCATGGCCTCGTCCAGCGTGCGGTCGATCTCGATGCCGACCTCGATGGTCCCGCCCGCGCTGGAGTATTTCAGCGCGTTGTCGATCAGGTTCTGCACCACCTGGGCGATCTCGTCCCGGTCGCCCGTCACAGCCGCGCCGCCGTGCGGCAGCTCAGCATGGATCGTCACCTGCCGCTCGCGCGAGATGACGCTGACCGCATCGACCACATCCGCCGTCGCCCGCGCCAGATTGACCCGACCCAGGGGCGCGATGTGTTCATTCAGCTCGATCCGGCTCAGCGACAGCAGATCGGCCACCAGACGCCGCATTCGATCCGCCTGAACCGCCATGATGTCGAGGAATTTGTCGCGCGCCTTGGGATCGTCCTTGGCGTGCCCCTTCAGCGTCTCGATGAAGCCCGACAGGGAGGCCAGCGGCGTGCGCAGCTCGTGGCTGGCGTTGGCCAGGAAGTCGACCCGCATCTTCTCCATGCGACGCACGTCCGTCTCGTCGCGCAGGGCCAGCAGGGCCAGCGCCCCGCCGCCCCAGTTCGAATTCTCCCGCGCGGGCAAGGGCCGGACGAAGGCCCGCCAATGCCGCTCCTGAACGCCGCCCCCGACATAGTCGACCTCGGTCCCGACGGCGCCGAACAGGGCTTCGTCCACCGCCTCCAGCACGCGCGGCTCACGCAGCACCGAGACCAGCAGCCCCCCGCCCGCCCCGTTCAGCTTGAACAGATCGCGCGCCGCCGCATTGGCCAGGGCGATGCGGCGCCCGGCGATGTCGTCCGCCTCCCCGCCGCTGACGATCAGCAGCGGATCGTCCAGCGCCTCGAACACATCGCCCAGCAGGGCGGCGTCAGGCCCCAGATCGACCGCCCCCTGATCGAACTCCGTCTCATCGGCGGCCGCGGGCGGATTTCGGTTCACCAGCCAGGTCGCCAGCGCGACCGCAACCGCCCCGGCCGCCAGCCACCCGGCCAGCTCCGGCTTCATCACCGCCAGGACGGCCATCACCAGGATGGCCACGCCGCCGCTGGCGCCGGCCGTCCACAGCCGGGACGAAGCGGTGGGAGCGACGGGAGACGGAGAGTGATCGTAAGGCATTTCGACCGGCGTTATCTCATTGTTCAGCAGCGCGACCTAGTCTGGTCCGTCGACAGCCCGCTGAGTCGGCCGGTTCGACGCCAGGGGATGTGTAGCTTGGTTTCTTCACGGATTTACGGCGGAACAATTCAGGAGGCGGGCGGAGCATCATGATGGGGGGCGTCCTGAGCTGCCTGGTCGAACGCCACGATTGGCGGATCGCCTCCTTCGCCCTGCTGGCCTGCGTCTTCAGCATCGGCATCGCCCTGCTTCTGTCCGAACGCGCGCGCCACCTGTCGCCGCGAGCGCGCCGGACCTACACCCTGTCGGCGCCGCTGGTGGGCGGACTGGGCGTCTGGATCACCCACTTCATCGCCATGCTGGCCTACGACGCCGGAACGGATATCCGCTACGACCCGCTGCAGACCTTCCTGTCGCTGGTGATCGTCACGGCCGCCTTCTGGGTCGCCATGCAGTTGCACCTGGCCGGGGCGACCGAAGGCCGCTGGCGCCGCCGCTCGGGATTGGCCGCCGCCGCCGTGGTGACGGCCGGTGTCGCGGCCATGCACTTCGTCGGCATGGACGCCATGCGCCTGTCCGGGGCGTTCCTGACCTGGAACGCGCCACGCGTCGCCATGGCCGTGACGGGCGCCTTCGTCCTGTTCGGTGCGGTCGCCCTGCTGCCGGAGATGAACAAGCGGCTGAGCCTGGTCGTCGCCACGGCCCTGTCGGCCGGCGCCGTCGCCTGGCTTCACTTCATCGCCATGACCGCCGTCAGCCTGACTCCCGCGCCGGGCGTGCTCCTAGCCCAGGGCGCCGGCGTCGCCGCCGTCACGCTGTGGGTCGCCCTGGGCGTGGCCCTGACCCTGAGCGTGGGCGCCTTCTTCACCGGCATGATCTGGTGGTCGCGTCGCAGCGTCCTGGGTCAGTTGCTGGAAGCGGTCCAGGCCATGCCCGACGGCGTCGGCGTCTATGACGCCGATGACCGCCTGATCCTGTGGAACAGGCAGTACGGCGAAATTCACCCCCACCTCGCCCCGGTGCTGCGCCCTGGCGTCACCTTCCGCGAAATCCTGCAGGTCGGCCTGAAGGCTGGCGTCTATCAGGACGCCGTCGGTCGCGAAGAAGCGTGGATCACGCAGCGACTGGCCAGCCATCGCACGCCCATAGAACCGCGAGAACTACAGGTGGCCGGCCGCTGGCTGCGCGTCCAGGACCGCCCCACCGTCGGCGGCGGCGCCGTCACCGTCTGTTCGGACATCAGCGACCTGAAACGCAATGCCGACGCCTTGGCCGAGGCGCGCGACGCCGCCAACGCCGCCAACCGCGCCAAGAGCCGCTTCCTGGCCAATATGAGCCACGAGATCCGCACTCCGCTCAACGGCGTCATCGGGGTGGCCCAGGCCCTGGCCCGCACCGAACTGTCTCCGCAGCAGCAGGACATGCTGGAGTTGATCCACTCCTCCAGCCGCACCCTCCAGACCCTGCTCAGCGACATCCTGGATCTGGCGCGCGTCGAGTCCGGGCGGCTGGAGCTGAACGACGAGCCTCTGGACCTGGCGCGCACGGTGGAAGAAGCCGCCCTGCTCTACGCCGCCGCCGCGCGGGACAAGGGGCTGCAGTTCCTGGTCGAGGTCGCTCCCGAGGCTCAGGTCTGGATTCAGGGCGACGTCGTCCGCCTGAAACAGGTGCTGACCAACCTGGTCTCCAATGCGGTGAAGTTCACCGCCTCGGGCTTCGTCAGCCTGACCGTCGACGCGGTCCCGGCCGAAGCGCCCCAGACCCTGCGCTTCGTCGTCCAGGACACCGGCATCGGCTTCGACGCCCAGACGCAGGCCCGGCTGTTCAACCGCTTCGAACAGGCCGACGGCGATATCACGCGCCACTACGGCGGCTCGGGCCTGGGCCTGGCGATCTGCCGCGAACTGGCGGCCATGATGGGCGGCGACCTGGGTTGCGAAAGCGAGCCCGGCGCGGGCGCCGCCTTCATCCTCAGCCTGCCGCTCAGACCGGCCCAGGCGCCGGCCACCCCCTTCGCCCCACCCGCCCGGCCGTGGCCGCTCCGGTCGAGGCCGATGCCGAGGCTGCGCCGCGCCGTCTGCGTATCCTGGCCGCCGACGATCACCCGACCAACCGCCGCGTGGTCGAGCTGATCCTGGACGGGGCCGCCTTCGATCTCATGTCGGTCGAGAACGGCGCCCAGGCGGTCGAGACCTACCGCGCCCAGACCTTCGACCTGGTGTTGATGGATATGCAGATGCCGGTCATGGACGGCCTGACCGCCGTGCGTGAAATCCGTCTGCACGAAGCGGTCCTGGGCCTGCCGCGCGTTCCCATCGTCATGCTGACCGCCAACGCCCTGACCCAGCATCTGGACGAGGCTCTGGCCGCCGGCGCCGACCGCCACATGGCCAAGCCCTTCAGCGTCGAGGATCTTCTGGCCATGGTCGCCGACCTGACTGCGCAAACGCCTCAGGCCGCGGAAGCCGCGGCCTGAGATTTCGTCCTTGTGAAGGCGCGCCGCCTATTCGTAGCCGTGCGCCGCTTCATTGATGACCTGGCTGGGCATGGACGAGAAGTCCACGCTCACCGGCCGGGCGGCCTTAGTCTGGAAGGTCTTGATGACATGCTCCAGACGACGGCGGGTCTCGCGTTCGGCCTCGCCCGATCCGTCGAGCCCCAGCGGGGCCAGACAGAAGTCGATGATGGCCTGCGGTCGGGTCAAAGGCTCCATGAGTTCATCTCCTGTGATCAGGCTGCGTTGAACTGGGCGGTTTCGGTCGAGTCCTTCAGGGCCGTGGTCGAGGACTGGCCCGAAGAGATGACCGTGGCGACATCGTCGAAATAGCCAGTGCCGACTTCGCGCTGGTGGCGCGTGGCGGTGTAGCCGGCCGCCTCATTGGCGAACTCGCGCTGTTGCAGCTCCGAATAGGCCGCCATGCCGCGATCGCGATAGCCCGAGGCCAGCTCGAACATGCCGTTGTTCAGGCTGTGGAAGCCCGCCAGGGTCACGAACTGGAACTTGTAGCCCATGGCCCCCAGCTCGCGCTGGAACTTGGCGATGGTGTCCTTGTCCAGCTTGGCTTCCCAGTTGAACGAGGGCGAGCAGTTGTAGGCCATCAGCTTGCCCGGGTGCTCTTTCTGAACGGCCTCGGCGAACTTCTTGGCATCGTCCAGATCGGGGTGCGACGTCTCCCACCACAGCAGGTCGGCGTATTTGGCGTAGGACAGGCCCCGCGCGATGCAGTGGTCCAGACCCGTGCCCGCCTTCAGGCGATAGAAGCCCTCCGGCGTGCGGTTCTCGCGGTCGATGAAGGGGTGGTCCCGCTCGTCGATGTCCGAGGTGATCAGCTGGGCCGATTCCGCATCGGTGCGCGCCACGGTCAGGGTCGGCGTGCCGCAAACGTCGGCGGCCAGACGCGCCGCAATCAGGTTGCGCTCATGCGCCTGGGTCGGAATCAGCACCTTGCCGCCCAGGTGGCCGCATTTCTTCTCCGAAGCCAGCTGGTCCTCGAAGTGGACGCCCGCGGCGCCCGCCTCGATGAAAGCCTTCATGATCTCGAAGCTGTTCAGCGGCCCGCCGAAACCGGCCTCGGCATCGGCGACGATGGGAGCGAACCAGTCGCGCTTGGCGCCGCCCTCGGCGTGCTCGATCTGGTCGGCGCGCTGCAGAGTGCGGTTTATGCGGCGGCACAGTTCCGGCGCGGCGTTGGCCGGATACAGCGACTGGTCCGGGTACATGGCCCCGGCCGTATTGGCGTCGGCCGCGACCTGCCAGCCCGACAGATAGATGGCTTTCAGACCCGCGCGGACCATCTGCATCGCCTGATTGCCGGTCACGGCGCCCAGGGCGTTGATGTAGGGCTCTGAATGCAGCAGTTCCCACAGGCGGTTGGCGCCGCGCTCGGCCAGCGTGTGTGTAACCGGCACCGACCCGCGCAGACGCAGGACGTCTTCAGGCGAGTAAGGGCGCTCGATGCCGTCGAAACGGCCTGCGGGCGAAGGAACCAGATCGGCGAAGGTCGTCATGTTCGTCTCGGTCTCGATAAGGCGCGGCCGCAGCCGCTGTCCCGAAAACCTGAACACGCCATCGTCACGATTGACACATCCATAGCCATATCATTTAAGTCAAACAGTCACATCATGACACTTGCCATGAAGTCATGATGTGACATGATCGCGCCATGAACGCCGCCGCTGATCGCAAGCTGTTCCTGGGCGGCCGCCTCAAGCGGCTGCGGCGCGACCTCGACCTGTCGCAGACGGCGATGGCGGCGGACCTGGGCGTCTCGCCCTCCTATCTGAACCATATCGAGCGCAACCAGCGCCCCGTCTCGGCCCAGCTCCTGTTGCGCCTGGCCGAGACCTATGACGTCGACCTTCGCAACCTCGGCCAGTCCGGCGGCCCGGCGTCAGAGGCCGAACTGTCCGAGGTCTTCGCCGATCCCCTGTTCCAGGGCCTGACTGTGCCGCGCCATGAAATCATGCAACTGACCGAGGATCAGCCCGCCGCCGCCGACGCCGTGCTGCGCCTCTATCGCGCCTTCACCGACCGCCGCGTGCGTGACCGCGCCGAGGTCGAGGCGGGCGGCGGCGCGGCCCCGACCGACAGCCCGTCGGAGTGGGTGCGCGAATACGTCCAGGCGCGCCACAACCACTTCCCCGACCTCGATGCGCTCGCCGAGGCCCTGCATGACGCCCTGCGCGCCGAAGCCCCCGCCCCCGACGAAGGCTTCGAGGCCCTGGCCCGCGCGCGCCTGTTCGCCCGCCACGGCCTGACGGTCCGCACCCTGCCCGCCGAGGTCATGGTCGAGTGGACCCGTCGCTTCGACCCGCACCGGGGGCGACTGCTATTGTCCGATGCGCTGGGGCCGTCGTCGCGCGCCTTCGCCGTCGCCAACCAGCTGGTTCTGATGGAGCATGGGTCGGAGCTTCAGGCCCTGACCGAGGCGGCGAACGCGCCCGACGCCCCCACGCGCAATCTGCTGAAGGCGTCCCTGACCAACACCCTGGCCGCCGCCGTGCTGATGCCCTACGCCGCCTTCCAGCGCACGGCGGAGGAGACCGGCTATGACCTGGCCCGGCTTCAGGCTCGCTTCGGCGTCGGCTTCGAACAGGTCGCGCACCGGCTGACCACCCTGTCGCGGCCGACGGCGCGGGGCGTGTCCTTCTTCCTGATGCGGGTGGACCAGGCGGGCAATGTATCCAAGCGATACGCCTCGGGCGCCTTCCCCTTCTCGCGCTTCGGCGGCGCCTGTCCGCGCTGGCGGCTGCACTCGGCCTTCCGCACGCCGGGCCGTATCGTCACCCAGATCATCGAGACTCCCGATGGCGGCCGCTGGTTCACCCTGGCCCGCACCGTCGATCGCCAGGGTCAGGACGCCTTCACCGAGGGGCACGACCTGGCCATCGGCCTGGGCTGCGAACTGCGCCACGCCCACCGCCTGATCTACGCGCGCGGCCTGGACCTTCAGAAGCCGGAGGTCACGCCGATCGGCCCGGCCTGCCGATTGTGCGAGCGCCACCCCTGCGCCGAACGCGCCGCTCCGCCGGTCGGGCGAGCGCTGACGGTCGACGACTGGTCCAAGTCCGTCAGCCCCTATCCGTTCGCGTAGCTCTTCCTTCTCCCCTTATGGGAGAAGGTGGCGGCCGCAGGCCGACGGATGAGGGGTTGCGCTGTCGGCTGAGAGCCCCTCATCCGACCTCGCTTCGCTCGGCCACCTTCTCCCGCAAGGGGAGAAGAGAATTAATGAGCCAGCATCACGGCCACGGGCGTCTCGGTCAGCAGGGTCTGCGTCACGCCGCCGAAAATCCACTGTCGCATCCGCGCGTGGCCCCAGGCGCCGGCCACGATCAGCCCCGCCTGCATCTCCTCGGCGCAGTCGATGAGGCGCAGGCCATGCATACGGTCATCATGGGCGCGCACGTCCGGTTCGGCCGCCACGCCGTGCCCCGCCAGCCAGCGCACGACGTCCTGCGTCCGCAGCCCGGCCCCGTCCGTGTCTTCAGGATGGCACATCTCGACCACGCGGACGCCAGAGGCGCGCTTCAGCAGAGGCAGGGCCGCCTGCGCCGCCAGGCGGCTCTCACGCGTATCGGTCCAGGCCAGCAGCGCCGGCGCATCAACCATCGAACGGATCGGATCGGGCGGCAGCAACACCACCGGCCGCCCCGAGCGCATGGCCAGATCCGCCGGGTGCGGCGCCCGCCAGGCGCTGGCCCCGCCTGCGTCACGCCCGACCAGGGCCGCGTCCGCCGCCCTCATATGCCGCAAGGTCAGCCCCGTCGGATCGCCGATGTCCCCGCGCCACTCGCCCGCCACCTGCGCCGTATCGACGGCGGCGGCGAACCGTTGCCTGGCGGTCTTCAGCATGGCTTCGTTGCGCGCCTGCTGGGCCGCGATCACCTCGCCCAGCAGTATGCCCGCCCCATAGGCGTCGGCCATCGGCGTCTCGGGCGCGCAGCCCGACACTCCGATCAGCCGCGCCCCGTGCGCCTTCGCCAGGGCGCAAGCCTCGGTCAGGCGGGCGGGGTTGTCGACTTCGTCATCGACATAGACGATCAGACTGGTCCAGGGCATGGCGCGCCTCCTGCTTGAGACTATGCGCCATCAACGCACAAACCGCCGTTCGGCGCCTTGAGCCGGATCAATTCATCAGGATGACGCTTCCGCCTTCGACTCGATGCGGCACGCCCGTCCGCCGGAACAGACTGGCGATCTCGGCGGCGGGATCGGCCGCTCCCTGATCCAGCATCCGCCCGATGTCGGCCGCCAGCGTCGGATCGCCCGACACGCGCGTCAGGGCGTTCAGCCATTCGGCGCGGGTCAGCACCCCGTCCCTGCGGTTGGCGTCCAGCAGGGGCCGCAGGAAGCCGAACCAGTCGCCGCCGTCGCGCCGCTTCTGCGCGCCCTCGGCCGTCATGGCGAAGACGGCGCCGCAGGCGTAATAGGCGCGGTGCTCGCCGCGTCCGCCCGCCTCGGCCACGCGGCGCCCCTGGCTCAGGATCACGCAGTCGTCGACCTCTTCCTGCAGGGCCTTGCGGTCGTCATAGGTCGGGTCCAACGCCTTCAGCGCGCGCACCGCCATCAGGTCGGCCCCGCCCTCGGTGATCCAGGCGTCGCGCGCGAACTCGTAACGCACCGTCTGGCCCAGCCAGAAGTGCGCGCTCTCATGGCCGATGAACCACCGCGACACCCGCTCCATCTCCGCCGTCGGCCGGGTCACGCCGGTCCCCTCGAACGACATGACGATCAGGCCGGGCAGGACGCTGCCGCCCATGCTGGTCATCCGCTCGGTCGGGCCGTTCCACGACACCATGACGACCGGATTGTCGCCGCCCGAGCCGGGGCGTCCCAGGCGTTGCAGGTAGAACTCCCCCACGCGCGGGGCGAAATCGCGGATCTTCTCGCCGATCCACGGCGGCAGATTGGGGTCCATGACGGTGGTCAGCCCCTCGCCGGGCGTCACCCGCGCCTGTCCCAGAAGGACATAGGACCGCTCGCCCGTCGTCGTCAGTTCGGCGTGGCGCTCGCCGTTGAACAGCACCGGACCGTCTAGGTCGCGCCAGGTCACGCGCGAGGCCCCGCCGTCCAGATCGACCCCGTTCAGGTCCGCCGGCATCGCCTCCGCCGCCTCGGGCGAGCCCAGGGCGAAGACGTCCATCTGCCGCGTCGGCAGGGCTACCGCCCCGTCCGAGAAGACCAGGGTCTTGTATTCCGCCTCCAGCTCGACCGCCTGGGGCGTCACGCTGAAGCGGACATGGCGCGGCACGGGACCGCCGTCCGTGCTGCGGATGATGTCGTAGTGGCCGCGTCGCTCCATCACCACGCCGGGCGTCTCGACCGTCCACTGACGCGGCCGCCACGGCTCGCGCACGTCGGAGATCAGCGCCGAATCCATGAAGGCCCAGACCACGGCGTCGCGGTTGAAGACATAGTCGACCGTCAGCCGCCCGTCCTCACGCGTCACCGTCACCTGCGGCGCCGCCTCGACGTTCCAGGGGCCGGGCGCCGGCGTCGCGGCGCAGGCGGTCAGCAGGATGGCGGCTGCAACGGCCGCCGTGGACAGGACTTTCAGACGCACGAAGAGCAGTCTCCCACAGTGAACGGCGCAGCTTAAGGGGGCCGAACCCGGCCCGTCACCTTACGGTTTGCTCAGCTTTACGCCCATTCGAGGGCGCGGCCCGCCGCCGCGAGCGCCTCGGCCATCACGGCCTTCAGCCGGTCCGGTCCCAGGATGGTCGCCTGCTCGCCCCAGGTGAACAGGTGCCAGGCCAGTTCGCGCATCCCCGAGGCGCGGAACCGCACCACGACCGAGCCGTCGGCCTGATCCTCGATCGTCTGGGTCGGGTGCCAACGCCAGCCGCGCGCCTCGTCCGCGCCTTCGGGCGCAATGCGCAGGGCGACCTCTTCGATCTCGTCCTGATAGATGCCGAAGGACTGGCTGGCGAAGGCGGCGAGGTCGAAGTCTTCGGGCGGGCGCGCCGTGCCTTCGCCCGCCTCGACCGCGCTCATCCGGTCCAGGCGGAAGGTCTGGATGCGCCCGCTCTCGCGATCCGCCGCCACCAGATAGTTGGCCCGGCCGAACATCAGGCCGCACGGCGTCATGGTGCGGGTCCGAGCCTCGGCGCCGGGCCGGGCGTAGATGAAGTTCAGCGGCCGCTCCGCCAGCACCGCCCCGCGAATTTCAGCCAGCACTGTCTCGTCGGCGCTGGGGCGCGGCCCGGCCTGGACGGCGATGGTCTCGGCCCGAACCAGAGCCTCCAGATCCGGCGCCATACGGTTCAGTGTGGTCGAGCGCATCGCCGCCTTCACCTTGCGCTCAAGGCTTTCCAGCGCCGCCGCCCGCGCCGGTTCGCCCGCAGCGCGCAGGGCCGCCGCCGCCTTGG
Source organism: Brevundimonas sp. SS2672 (assembly GCF_059579685.1). Taxonomy (NCBI): domain Bacteria; kingdom Pseudomonadati; phylum Pseudomonadota; class Alphaproteobacteria; order Caulobacterales; family Caulobacteraceae; genus Brevundimonas; species Brevundimonas sp. SS2672. The sequence continues at coordinate 2,171,630 of NZ_CM184201.1, forward strand.
TCAGTTCCAGCATCTCGGTCGCCGTCGGCGCCTGTTCAAAGGCCGACAGCCCGCCCCGGATACGCCAGCGCTTGGTCGGCGGGTCGGACACCTCCTCCACCTGCGGAAACAGCATCAGCACGGCGTCGCGCATCCGCTCGGCCGTGCGGCGGCCGACGTTCAGCTGAGCAGCCATCTCATTCAGCGTCAGCCCCTCGGCGCTGGCCGCCATGCCCCGCGCCAGATCGATGACCATGGCCGCCTTGTCGTGCCGCAAGATGTCTTCTCCACAGAGATGCGTCCGAAATTGGCGTAATGCTGTCTCATATTCATCCTGTCAGCAAGAGGCGACGCCTTTCGCACCAGGAGTTTTCACCATGGCCTTCGTCCGCACCCCCACCGTCCAGAAGCCCGCCCGCAAGACCTTCGCCGATCGCTACATGATCGTGCCGTGCGAAACCGAGAGCGACCTGGCCGTCATCTGGGACCGTCAGGAGGAGCAGGTGGTGGACGTGATCAGCGCCTCGACCAGCCGCTACACCAACGAAGACGCCCTGTGGGACGAGTTCCACACCCCGCCGTTCAACGCCCGTTCCGACTGGCGCGCGGCGGCCTGAGACCAGGGCTGGGCAGGAGGGCGGATCAGGGAACCCTCCCCCGCGCGGCCGCGTTGGCCCAGCGTGGCCGTACGCCGCCACGCCAAAGGGGAGCTGCAAACATGTCCTCGTCCAACACCGCCGCGCCTTCGCTGGAAGGCCTCGTGAAATCCGCCCTGCATCGATCCTGGTGGCTGCTGCTGTTGCGCGGGATCGCCGCCGTGGCCTTCGGCGTCCTGACCTTCATCTGGCCGCAGATCAGCCTTGTGTCCCTGATCCTGGTCTATGGGATCTACGCCCTGGTCGACGGGGTTCTGGCCCTGATCGCGGCGATCCGGGGCGGCGGCTTCGCCCCGCGCTGGTGGTTGGCGCTGGGCGGCGTGATCAGCATCCTGGCCGCCGGAGTCGCCTTCGCCTGGCCGGGACTGACGGCCCTGGTCCTGGTCTATCTGATCGGCTTCTGGTCGATCCTGCGCGGCGTGCTCGAAATCGTCGGCGCCATTCGCCTGCGCAACGAGATCGCCAATGAGTGGAGCCTGGGCGCCGCCGGCGCCCTGTCCGTGATCTTCGGCCTGATCCTGGTCTTCATGCCGGGGGCGGGCGCCCTGGGCCTGCTGTGGCTGATCGCGGCGTGGGCCGTGCTGTTCGGCCTGCTGCTGATCTGGGTCGCCTTCAAGGTCAGGACGCTGGCGAAGGCTTAAAAACCGCATTGCGCGCCGCGACCCGAGCGCGGATTTCGGCGCGCATCCGCTCCAGTTCCGCCGCATCGATCAGGCGGCCGCGCAGCACCACCGCCTCGGCGTCGCGCGTGGCGCTGACGTCCGTCAGGGGGTCGGCCTCCAGCACCAGCAGGTCAGCCGACTTGCCCGCCGCCACGGCGCCGTAACGTTCGCCCTGGTTCAGGAAGCGCGGCCCGTCCACGACCGACCCCATCAGCGCTTCACGCGGCGTCAGGCCCAGCTTCACATAGAGCTCCAACTCATCGTGCAGCGAGAAGCCCGGATAGTTGAACGAGTTCAGGAAGCCCGCGTCCGTCCCGGTCAGGATGGTCACCCCCGCATCGCGCAGCATGGGCAGGGTGCGCGCGGTGACGTCCTTGACGAAATGACGGTCCTCGACCTGCTGCGGCGTGGCCTGGGCGGCGCGCTGGATGCGCCAATCATAGGTCGCCCGGATGCCCGGACCGACATAGGCCAGGCCCTCGTCATGCGAATGGTCGTCCAGATCCAGATTGGCCAGAGTGGTCGAACCGTAGAGCGTCGGCGACACCGCCGTGCCCAGTTCCGCCAGACGCGCATAGACCCGGCGCGCCGTCTCCACGTCGAAGGTGTCGGCATAGCGGCGCATGGTCTGGGCGTAGGTGTATTTGCCCGCCAGATAGTCGGCGGCGATGGCGGCCTCGTCGCGCGACCCGGCCTTCATGGCGTAGTCGAGGTGTTCGATCGACGACAGGCCCGCCTCGGCGGCCTCCAGCACCGTGATGCTGGCCGGGATGTGGGCCGAGGTCTTCATGCCCCGCTTCTTCGCCTCACGCACGGCGTAGAGGAAAAGCTCGGGCTTCAGCGTGTTGTCGGTGATCTTGACGAAGTCGACGCGCAGGGCCTGCAGCCGGTCCAGGGCGGCGTCCACGTCCGCCTCGCTGCCGGTCTCGATCACGCCCTTCCAGACGGGGGCGATGCCCTCGATCTTGGGGCCGGAGGTGAAGATGCGCGGCGCATCGGCGGTCGGCGGCGACGCGCGCCAGTCCAGCACCTGCTGCGCCAGATCGCCCGCCGCGTCGCGCACCGCGACCACGCCGTTGATGATGAACAGCGGCATCAGCTCGGCGTTCTCCTCGATCAGGGCCTCGCCGCCGCCGAAGTGGACGTGCATGTCCCACAGGCCCGGCATGACGTAGCGGTCTCCCAGATCCTGGGTGCGCGCGGCCTGATAGAGGCTCGCCTCGCCCTCGGGGCCTACGGCCACGATGTCGCCGCCGCGCACGGCGACCAGTTGATCCGGCGTCGTCGTCCCCTTCTCGACGTCGACCACCGTGGCCGAGGTCAGCAGCAGGTCGACCGGCTGGACGGGCGTCTGGGCGGCGGCCAGCTGCGCCAGGGCGCAGGCGGACAGCAGGGCGGAGGCGGCGATCAGGAAGGTGCGCATGAATCCGCTATAGTCTCTTCGCCGCCGTCAGCAAGCCTATCAGGAATAGCGGCGTTTCATGTCCCGCCGACGGGAAAGCCTCATCCGCGGCGGCTCTGCTCCGTCCCGATCCGTCCCGCCAGACACCACCCGCCGACCGACCGCGTTCGCAGCCAGCCGCCCGGCGGAATGGTGATCCACAGACCCGATCCGGCCGCCAGGGTTTCGCGCCGCACGCCCGTCTCGGTGGCCAGTTCGACCTCCAGCGGCGCGCCCATATAGGCGGTCCACAATTCCTCGACCTCGATCGCGCGCCAGTCGGACGGCGCATCGGGGGTCAGCAGGCGATAGGCCCCGACCGTCTCGCCCGGCTCGCTCGACCCGGCGCCCATGAGGCGGCCCCAGCCGCCGTCGCCCAGCGGCCGCAACCCCAGGCTCTCGACAACCTCTTCGAGCGTGAAATCCGCGCTTTCCATCCGGCCGCTAGTGGGCTGCTTCGCCCTCGGCGTCCATGTGCGGGCCGCGCTGCTGCGGCGGGACGAGGCGCCAGCGTCCGCCCTCGAACATCACTTCGTCTCCTCCACGCCAGGGCACGCGGCTCAGCGGCCCGCCGGTCAAGCCGTAGCCGACCACGGCGTAGCGCACGCCGGGCTTCAGCGGCGCAGCCTCCACCGTCGTCTCGAACCCCTCGGGCGCCTGGCCGTAGACGACCTGTCTCAGACCCCGGCAGTTGCGACCGCGCGCCTCGATCAACCAGACCGGACGCATCATGGCGTCCGACCGCTCATGCACGGCCAGGCCGCCCAGACAGGCCTTCTCGGGCCTTGCGGGATCGACGCCGAAGGTCGCGATCGGCTGCTCCAGGTCGCCGCTGATGTTCACCGGGATCATCGCCGAACAGGCGGCCAGGGCGGCGGCGGCCGCCGCCAGCGCCGCCCCGACGCGCAGAACCGCGCCGTGCTTCACTGGCTCGACCTCAGCACCCGCCGTAGGGGACGTAGCCGACCTCGATCTCGTCGATGCGGACGGTCTTCAGTTCGCGGATCGCCAGTTGGTCGAAGTCGGCGCTGCAGTTGAAGGTCGTGTCGATGACGTAGTCCTCGCCCTTGGCCGCCTTGATGGCGTCTCGGATGCGGAAGGAGGCGTCGATGGTGGCGTCGCTGACCATCACGGCCGAGGCGCGAATGCCTGGAAAGGCGCGTGGGCCGGGGCTCTCCAGATGGACCCAGGGATCGGCCGCATTGCCGCACAGGGTCAGGCAGTCGGCCTTGAAGTCGACGTTGCCGCGCGCCGCCGCGAACTCGCCCATGGTCAGGTCGATCTTCTGCGGCAGGTCATAGTCCTTCAGCGCCGCCAGGGCCTGGGTCGAACAGGCCGGCGTCATCGGCACGGCGTAGCCGACGACCTCGCCGCCGTCAGCGCTGACGCGGACCGTGCAGTCGCCGATCTCATAGGTGCGTTCCTTGTCCTGAACCGTGCGGGCCGGGCCCAGCTTGGATTCCAGATAGGCGACCTGCACCCCCATCATCTGGTCGATCGTCGGCGCGCCGCCCGCCACAGGCGCGGCCTCGGGCGCCGCCGCCTGGGTCGCCTCAGCCGGGGCGGCATCGGCCTTTTCAGCCGCCTTGTCCGCCCGGCCGCAGGCCGACAGTCCCGCAAGGGCGCCCAGCAGGACGACCGTTTTCAGTCCCTGGAATGCAGTCATCATCTCTCCACGGCTCAGGTTGAGCGTCGCAACCAACGCACCACGGCGCGATGGGTTCTCGTGCGCGAACTCAAAGGGCCTTCACGATCCCCTCGACCATCTTCTTGGCGTCGGCGAACAGCATCATGGTGTTGTCGCGGAAGAAGAGCTCGTTCTCGACCCCGGCGTAGCCGCTGCCCATCGACCGCTTGATGAACAGGACGGTGCCGGCCTTCTCCACGTCCAGAACCGGCATGCCGTAGATGGGCGACTGCGGATCGGTCTTGGCGGCCGGATTGGTCACGTCGTTGGCGCCGATGACGAAGGCCACGTCGGCCGAGGCGAATTCGCTGTTGATGTCCTCCAGCTCGAACACCTCGTCATAGGGGACGTTGGCCTCGGCCAGCAGGACGTTCATGTGGCCCGGCATCCGGCCCGCGACGGGGTGGATGGCGTATTTCACCTCGACGCCCTCCTCCTTCAGCGTGTCGGCCATTTCGCGAAGGGCGTGCTGCGCCTGGGCCACCGCCATGCCGTAGCCGGGCACGATGATGACCTTGGAGGCGTTCTTCATGATGAAGGCGGCGTCCTCGGCCGAGCCCTGCTTGACCGGCCGCGTCTCGACCGCCCCGCCGCCCGCCGCCGCGCCCGCCTCGGCGCCGAAGCCGCCCAGGATGACGCTGATGAAGCTGCGGTTCATCCCCTTGCACATGATGTAGCTGAGGATCGCGCCCGACGATCCGACCAGGGCGCCGGTGATGATCAGGGCGATGTTCTCCAGGGTGAAGCCCAAGGCCGCCGCCGCCCAGCCGGAATAGGAGTTCAGCATGGACACCACCACCGGCATGTCCGCCCCGCCGATGGGGATGATCAGGGTCGCGCCCAGGATCAGGGCGATCGCGAACACGCCCCAGAAGGCCCAGACCGCCGTCCCGCCCGTCCCGATCAGGACGCCGATCAGGAAGACCAGGGCCAGGGCCAGGGCGATGTTGATCAGGTGCCGCGCGGGCAAAAGGATCGGCGCCCCGCTCATCCGCCCGTCCAGCTTGGCGAAGGCGATGACCGAACCTGTGAAGGTGATGGCCCCGATGGCGACGCCCAGGCTCAGTTCGACGATGGACAGGGTCTTTATCCCGCCCGTCGCCGTCATGATGCCGAAGGCGTCGGGCGCATAGACCGCCCCCACCGCCACCAGACAGGCGGCCAGCCCGACCAGGGAGTGGAACGCCGCGACCAGCTGCGGCATGGCGGTCATCGGCACGCGGTTGGCGATCACCGCGCCCGCGCCGCCGCCGACCACGACCCCGCCCGCGATCAGGGCCAGGGTCAGAGGATCCAGCGCCCCGCTGGTCCCCAGCGTCAGCAGGGTGACGCCGACGGCCAGGGCCATGCCGACCATGCCCAGCGTATTGCCCCTGCGGCTGGTCTCGGGACTGGACAGTCCCCTGAGCGAGAGGATGAACAGAACCCCCGCCGCCAGATAGGCCAGCGCCGCGATCGATGCGTTCATCCCCTCCCCCTCTTTTCAGTCTCAGATCAGAATACGTTCACGACGGCGGGCGCCTCGCCGTTGGCGCCGGATGCCGTGGCCACGCCGTTCTTGACCACGGCCAGCCCGACCGCGCCGTCGCCCCCGGTCTTGGTCACCTTGCAACGCGCGTTGTCGCCCGGCAGGCGGCCCGCCATCCGACCGGCGCCCGTGTGGCTGATGCGGTTCATGTGCACGCCGCGAATGGTCACCGGCCGGAACCCGCATTCCAGCGCCCAGCTGGCGCCCTGCGGCGCGACCACCGACCAGTGCAGGCCGCTATAGGGGTCCTGGCCCACCTCGCGGGCGGACTGCGCCGAGGCGGCGCCCGCGACGACGGCGGCGGCCGACAGGGCCAGGACGGAAATCAGGGAAGCTTTCATCACGCGATACTCTTCAGGGTTAGCGTTTGACGGATTGGGTGCGCGACAGACGCCACAGCGCCGCCGCGATGAACAACGGCCCGAGCAGGATCATCGCCCAGTCGAAGACCGTCATCTCGCGATCCTGAATGATGACCCGGGTCAGGATCGCGGCGAAAACCAGCACGATACCGCAATCCTGGAAGCGCAGCCGGTCGATCGGGTCGCGAACCCGCACCCAACTCCACACCCACAGCGCCACGCCCAGAACGGTGACGCCCCAGGACAGGTAGAAGGCCAGCGATACGGGAGACAGGATCACGAGGCCTTGGGCCTTTCCTTCTTCTTGTACATGGCCAGCATCCGTCGCGTGACCATGAAGCCGCCGAAGATGTTGACGCTGGCCAGGGTGACGGCGGCCACGCCCGCCCCCTTGGCGATCCAGGCGTTCGGCCCGCCCGCCTGGGCGCTCATCGCCGCCGCTGCGATCAGGCCGCCGACGATGATGACGCTGGAAATGGCGTTGGTGACGGCCATCAGCGGCGTGTGCAGCGCCGGCGTCACGCTCCAGACGACATAGTAGCCGACGAAGATCGACAGGACGAAGATCGCCAAGCGAAAGACGGTGGGATCGACGTGTTCCATCAGCCTCTCACTCCTTCATGCACCACGGCGCCGCCGTGGGTGACGACGGCGGCCTTGAGGATCTCCTCCTCCAGGTCGACCGACAGGGCGTCGTCCTTGATCATCAACCCCAGGAAGGCGACCAGGTTGCGGGCGTAAAGGGCGCTGGCGTCCGCGGCGATGCGGCCGGGCATGTTGCTCCAGCCGACGATCTTCACCCCATTGGCCGTGGTCACGACCTCGTTCGGCTTGGAGCCCTCGACATTGCCGCCTGCCTCGACCGCCAGATCGACAATGACCGAGCCGGGCTTCATCGAGGCGACGTGCGCCGCCGTCACCAGCTTGGGCGCCGGACGGCCGGGGATCAGGGCCGTGGTGATGACCACGTCCTGCTTGATGATGTGGGCGGCGGTCAGTTCGGCCTGCTTGGCCTGATACTCGGCCGACATGGCCTTGGCGTAGCCCCCCGCCGTCTCTGCCGCCTTGAACTCCTCGTCCTCGACGGCGACGAATTTGGCGCCCAGGCTCTCGACCTGCTCCTTGGCGGCGGGGCGCACGTCGGTGGCGGTGACGACCGCGCCCAGACGCCGCGCGGTGGCGATGGCCTGAAGCCCCGCGACGCCCGCGCCCATGACAAAGACCTTGGCGGCGGCCACCGTCCCGGCGGCCGTCATCATCATGGGGAAGCCCTTGCCATAGGCGTAGGCCGCCTCGATCACCGCCCGATATCCGGCCAGATTGGCCTGGGACGACAGGGCGTCCATCACCTGGGCGCGGGTGATGCGCGGCACGAACTCCATGGCGAAGGCGGTGGCGTTCGCGCCCCTCAACGCCTCGACCGTGGCCTTGTCGCGCCAGGCGTCCAGCAGGCCGACGACGACCGCGCCGGGCTTCAGGGCGCTGATTTCCGACGCCGTCGGGCCGCGCACCTTCAGAAGGACGTCCGCACCAGCCAGCGCCGCCGACAGGTCGGGCTTCACGCTGGCCCCCGCGTCGGCGTAGTCGGCGTCCGGCAGGGAGGAGCCTAGGCCCGTCCCGGCCTCGACGCTCACCGTCGCCCCGAGGGCGACCAGCTTCTTCACCGTTTCGGGCGTTACAGCGCAACGCGTCTCGCCTTCACGGCGTTCACGGGTGACGGCGATGGCGACAGCCAAGCGAATCCCTCCCACTCCCCAGGGTCGGACCGACGTTAGGCCGAAGCCGGAGCAGGCGTCAAAGCCAAGTCATCTCGATAAGGCGATTTTTTCGCGACCTTCGCCGCTTCACCGCCCGCCGTCGCAAGGTTCTTGCTCACTTCGCCGCAATCCGCGCAAGCAAAGGCCCGTCGAACCTGCCGACGGGCCTCGTGCAAACCGATCTGGGAGAAAAGCGCTCCCTAGGCCGAAACCTTGTTCTTCAGAACAAAGAAGCCGACCACCGCCATCACGGCGGAGCTGATGAAGGCCGGAACGAAGCCCGCGCCCACGCCGAACCACACCGTCAGGAACAGGATCAGCACGGCCATGGCCAGCGACAGCCACTTGGTCAGGCCCATGAACAGGCTCCAGGTCCAGGCCTGTTCCGAGATGTTCATTTCCCCGTGGACGTGGGGGGCGGTCGCTTCAGCGTGCTGGTCGGCCATGGGGTCTTCCAAAAAGAGTCGGGATTTCGACGGCTCTTATAGCGAGGCCTGCGCGCGGCTCAAGCCCGTCGCGGCCACAAGCGCCTCAGTCCAGGCTTTCCAGAACCGAGCGAGCGAAGGCGGCGACGTCGAACGGCTTGCCCGCAGGGTCTTCGCCGCGCCGCACGATGACCACCTGGCGGCTGGGCACGATCACCACATACTGCCCGCGATTGCCGAAGGCGGCGAAGGTATCCGCCGGCACGCCCTCGGATCGGTTCAGCAGCCAGAAGGTCGCGCCATAGCCGAAGTCGCCCGTCGGCGGCTGAGGCCCGGCAGGAGCCGTGACGTAGTCGCGCCAGCCCTGCGGCAGGAGGCGCTCGCCCTCCCACACCCCGTCCTGCAGATACAGTTGGCCGAAGCGGGCCAGATCGCGCGCCGTCGTCCAGACCTGGCTCGACAGGATGTAGTTGCCGCGCCAGTCGGTCTCGGCCCAGGTGTGCGTCATGCCCAGCGTGTCGAACAGTTCGGCGGGCGGATGGGCCTCGAACGTCGACGCCGCCGCCATGACCGCCAGCAGGGTGTCGTTGTTGGCGTAGCGATAGACCGTCCCGACCGGCGCCAGCAGCGGCCAGCCCGGCGCCTGCTCGTCCGCCGCCGTGCCGCCGAAATAGAGGGCGTCGGTGCGATTGCCCGCCGTGTCGCTGGTCAGGCCCGAAGACATCCGCATCAGGGCGTCGACCGTGATGGCTGCGCGCGGATCGCCGGGCGTGCGCCAGTTGGCGATGGCGGCTGGCGCCTTCACGTCCAGTTCGCCGCGCTCGACCGCCGCGCCGATGACGGTTCCGGCCAGGCTCTTGGCCACAGACCATGTGCGCTGGGGCGTGTTCGGCCCGAAGTCGGGGGCATAGCGTTCCGCCACCCGCTTGCCGCCCTGCATCACCACCACGCCGGTGGTGTTGGTTCCTTCGCCGAATCCCTGATCGAAGGCGCGCGCGACGGCGGCCTCCAGCGCGCGGGCGTTCCCCTTGGGCCGCGCCGTCGGCAGATCCGGCGCCGAGGCCCGGCGCGCCAGCGGCGCCCGTTCAGGCGCAGCGCCCGGCACATAGCCCATCGGCTCGATGACGCAGCCGCGCCCATCGGTCCAGGTCGCGACGCGAGGCGCGGCTGCCTGATCCCAGGCGACGGTGACGAGGTCGCCCGCCATCTCGACCTTCATGGCGCCGACCAGCGACTGAAGTTCGGGGTAGATGCCGACCAGTTCGTTCGCCTCGACGCTGGCGACCGTCCGCTCGGCCCCCGCCGCGCGCGCCGTATGCAGGGCGCTGCACACCGTCAGCGCCTTGTAGCCCGCCGCCAGGGCGCGGTGGTTGGCCGAGGCCTCGGTCTGGGCGAGAACCGTCGTCGGCAGGGCGAGAACGGCGGCGAGAACAAGAACACGGGACGCGATTTTCATGCGGCCACGCTTCAACGCCGCACGCGCCCCTGTCAACGCATAGTCGTCAGCCCAGCGCCTCGAACCGATCGATCAGACCTTCCAGCCGCTTGGTCCCAATGGTCCAGAAGGCCGGATCGCGCGGGTTCAGGCCGAACGGCTTCAGCGCCTCGACATAGGTCCGCGCCCCGCCGCCGGACAGCAGCTCGCGATACAGCGGCGTAAATGCCGCCGGATCCTTGGCCCGCGTCTCCATCAGCGCCGCGACCAGCAGGTCGCCGAACGCATAGGCGTAGACATAGAAGGGCGCGTGGACGAAGTGGCTGACATAGGCCCACCAGTCTTCATAGCCGGTCAGGTCGACAGACGGGCCGAGGCTGGCGCCCAGTTCCTCCATCCAGATTTCACGGATGCGCTCGACCGGAACCTCGCCTGCCGCCCGCTCGTCGTGGAAGCGCGTCTCGAAGCGGTGGAAGGCGATCTGACGCACCACCGTATTCAGCCCGTCCTCGATCCGCCCCGCCAACAGGGCGCGCTGTTCGTCCGGCGTCGCCTCGGCCAGCAGGCGGTCGAAGGTCAGCCCCTCGGCGAAGATCGACGCCGTCTCGGCCAGCGTCAGCGGCGTATCGGCCAGCAGCGACCCTTGCCCCGCCGCCAGCGTCTGATGCACGCCGTGGCCCAGTTCATGCGCCAGCGTCAGCACGTCGCGCCGCTCGCCCATCCAGTTCAGGAAGACATAGGGGTGCCGATCCGCCGTCACCGGGTGAGCATAGGCGCCGGACTGCTTGCCTGCCCGCGCCCGCGCATCGATCCACGGCCGGTCGAAGAACCAGCCCGCCCGCTCGGCGAAGTCGCCGCCCAGATCGGCGAAGCTGGACAACACCACCTCGCGCCCGCCCGCCCAGTCATAGGCGCGCGACGCCGCCGCCTCGATCGGCGCATTGCGGTCCCAATGAGCCAGCCGTTCCTTGCCCATCGCCCGGGCCTTCAGCGCATAGTAGCGATGCGCCAGACGCGGATAGGCTTCGGCCACCGCATCGGCCATGGCGTCCACGCTTTCGCCGTCGACTTCATTGCCCAGATGGCGGCTGTCGGCGGGGCGTTTGAAGCCGCGCTTGCGGTCCTCCAGCGCCTTTTCGGCGGCGACGGTGTTCAGCACCATGGCCATGGTCCGGGCGATGCCGGAAAACGCCGTAGACAGCCCCTCGCCCGCCGCCTGACGCTTGGCGCCGTCCGCGTCGCTGAGACGGTTCAGGCCTTCGGCCAGGGTCAGTTCCTCATCCCCTACGGATGCGCGCAACACGGCCAAGGTCTCGTCGAACAGACGCGGCCACTGCGCCTGAATCGGCCCGCGCTCGGCGATGAAGGTCTCAAGCTCGGCCGACAGCTCATGCGGCTTCATCGCCCGCACCCGGCGCAGCCACGGCGCCCAGCGCGCGGCGGGCGCATGGGCCGTCAGCGCCGCCTCCACCGCCGTCTCGTCCAGCGCATTGATCTCCAGCGTCAGCCAGACGGTCGGGGTGGCGATGACCGTCAGCTTCTCGCGCACATCGGCCTCGAACCCCTGCGCCGCCGCATCCTCGCGCTTGGTCGAGGCGGCCAGGAAGGCGTAGGCGCCCAAGGCCCCCATCACATCCGCCGCCTGCTCATAAAGCCCGATAGCCTCATCCAGCGCTCGGCCCAGCTCGGCGCCCGACAGGGCAGCCAACCGCCCCTGAAACCCGTTCATCCGCTCCACCAGCCCCCTGGCCCGCTCCAGGTCGGCGGCGATACGCGCATCCTCGCGCGAGGCGTAGAGGTCGGACAGATCCCACAGCGGGGCGTCGGCGAATTCGGTCGGTTTGACAGGGGCGTTCATGCCCTTGGTTGTGGGGAGGCGGGCGGCGCGATGCAACGTCTCGCCGCCCTCCACATCTTCGCAGGCCGGTTTTTCTTCTGGACGGCAGGCGCGGGACTGGGGATTGTCACCGGTGTCATTCATTCATCGTCACGGGGAGGCGCGCGAAATGGCGGATGCGATCAATAGGCGGGGGCTGTTCGGAGGACTGGCCGCCGGCGCGGCTGCGGCCAGCCTGCCCGCATCGACCCTGGCCGCCGGCCAGGCCCGTGATCAACTGGCGCCCTTCGGCCAGGAATGGTCGGGCCAGAACTGGAGCCGCGGTCTTGAAGGCCAGCGTCGCGCGGACCTGGACGACGGCCGCTTCCTCAACCCCATCATGGCGGGCGACCGGCCCGACCCGACGATCCTGAAGGACGGCGACGTCTACTACATGACGTTCTCCTCGTTCGAATCCGTTCCCGGCCTGGTGATCTGGTGCTCGACAGATCTGGTGAACTGGACCCCGGTCACAGCGGCGCTGCAACGCTACATCGGCTCGGTCTGGGCGCCCGAACTGTGCCGCCACGAGGGCCGCTACTATCTCTATGTCCCGGCGCGCACCGAGGAATATCGCTCCAACTATGTGCTGTGGGCCGATGATATCGCCGGTCCGTGGAGCGAACCGATCGACCTTCATCTGCCGGACCACATCGACCCCGGCCACATCGTCGGCGAGGACGACGGGCGCTATCTGTTCCTGAACAACGGCGACATGGTCCCCCTGGCCCCCGACGGCCTGTCGACAGCGGGACCAGTCCGACACGTCTATGACCCCTGGCGCTATCCCGACGACTGGACGGCCGAAAGCTTCTCGCCCGAAGGGCCCAAGCTGATCCGGCGCGGCGACTGGTTCTACATGATCACCGCCGTGGGCGGCACGGCGGGGCCGCCCACCGGCCATATGGTCATCGCGGCGCGGTCGCGCTCTGTTCACGGCCCATGGGAGGATCACCCCGGCAATCCGCTGGTCCGCACCGCCTCAGCGGCTGAAAAATGGTGGTCGCGCGGCCACGCCACCCTGGTCGAAGGCCCGCAAGGCGGCTGGTGGATGGTCTACCACGGCTATGAGAACGCCTTCTGGACCCTGGGCCGCCAGACCCTGCTGGATCCGGTCGAATGGAGCGAGGACGGCTGGTTCCACGCCAGGGGCGGCGACCTGTCCGCGCCCCTGCCCCTGCCCGCCCCCCGCGCGCCCGGCGTCGCGCGCCCGCCGCACGGCATGGCGTTGTCGGACGACTTCTCACAGGACCGCTTCGGTCTTCAGTGGAGCTTCTACGCCGCCGAACCGAACGAGGCCGACCGCTTCCAGCGCCGCGACGGGGTTCTGCACCTGCGCGCCAAGGGCCGATCTCCCCGCGATTGCTCGCCCCTGACCTTCTCCCAGGGCGAACAGGCCTATCGCATCGAATGCGAGATCGAGATCGATCCGGGCTGCACGGCCGGCCTGGTCGTCTTCTATGACCACGCCCTCTACGCCGGTCTGGGCTTCGATCCCGACCGCTTCGTCACCCACCAGTATGGACTGGAGCGCGGTCGCCCCGCCAATCCCCACGGACGACGGATGCACCTGCGCCTCACCAACGACCGGCATATCATCACCTTCCACCACAGCCCCGACGGTCGGACATGGACGAAGTTCGACCGCCAGATGGAGGTCTCGGGCTACCATCACAATGTGCGCGGCGGCTTCATGATGCTTCGGCCCGGCCTCTACGCCGCGGGCCAGGGCGAAGCGCGGTTCCGCAACTTCCGTTTCCAGGCGCTGTAACGGCAGGCTTTCCATCGGGGCCGATCCGTCGTCAGATGCCGGCGAAGCTCAGGAAGGCGCATGACCTTGAACGGCCCCGATCATTTCGCCCCCACCGGCCGCGCCTCGCTCGAGGGCGCGCGCGGGCTCGCAGCCGTCCGTATCGGGATCGGCCTGATCCAGGGGCTGATCCTTTATCTCCTGTATCGCTCGGCGTCGAACAACGCGGCCCTGGCCTGGCCTGCCACCCAGCCTTCGCTGTTCGCCGCCCTGGTGCTGGCGGCGACATTCGCTCCGATCATGCTGCTGGCGGGCGTCGGGCGGATGGGATGGAAGACGCTGGCGCTGTGGGGCGCGATCGCGGCGGCGGTGCTGGCGCTATTGGGCTGGCACGACGCGGCCCAGCAGGCGAGCGACTATTTCCGCCCGCCCTATCTGCGCTTCCCGGTCGTCGCCTTCGCGGCGGCGGCCCTGTTCATCGCCCATCACCTGATCGTTCCGGCGATCGAGGGGCGGCGCTGGATCGCCGACTACGACGACTATTTCGACACGGCGTGGAAAGCCGGGGTGCAATTGGTCCTGTCGCTGGGCTTTACCGGCGCCTTCTGGCTGTTGCTGTTCCTGGGCGCGGCCCTGTTCCGCGTCATCGGTCTCAGCTTCCTGTCCGATCTGATGGGCGAGGCGTGGTTCTCCATCCCCGTCACCTGCCTGGTGTTCGCCGTGGCGGTGCAGTTGACCGACGTGCGCGGCGGCCTGATCCGGGGCGTGCGGACGGTAGCTCTGATGTTGCTGTCCTGGCTGCTGCTGGTCATCATCGTTCTGGTGGCGGGCTTCCTGTCCGCCCTGCCCTTCACCGGCCTGGACGGGCTGTGGAAGACGGGCAGCGCCACGGCCCTGGTGCTGTCGGCCGCCGCCGCCCTGATCGTGCTGATCAACACGGCCTACCAGGACGGACGCGAGGACAATCTGCCGCCCGCCGCCCTGCGCGTGGCGGTGCGGATCGCAGCGGTGCTGCTGACGCCGCTGATCCTGATCGCGCTCTGGGGTCTGTCCTTGCGCATCGGCCAGCACGGCCTGACGCCCGACCGCATCATCGCTTCGGCCTGCGCCCTGGTCGGCGTCCTCTACGCCGCCGGATACGGATGGGCCGCCCTGTCGCCCCTGTGGCGCAAGAGCGCCTGGATGAAGCCGCTGGAGCGCACCAACGTCCTGGCCGCCGTGCTGACGGTGTTGGTCATCCTGGCCCTGTTCAGCCCCCTGGCCGACCCAGCCCGCCTATCCGTCAACGACCAGATGGCCCGGCTGAAGCGCGGCGCCGTCAGCGCGGTCCAGTTCGACTACGCCTTCCTGCGCTTCGGCGCAGGCAAGGCGGGGCGCGCCGCCCTGGCCGATCTGGCGAAATCCTCCGACGCAGAGATCGCCCGCCGCGCCAAGGCGGCCCAGGCCTCGACCTCGCGCTATGACGTCGAGGAAGCCGCCCTGCCCCCGCGCGCGCCGAACATCGCCCCCTGGCCGGCGGACAAGCCCCTGCCCGCCGCCTTCCTGGCCCCGACGGTGCCCCCTGATCCGCGCTACGTCTGCAACAGCGAAGACAACTGCCTCGCCGCGCAGCGCGACCTGAACGGCGACGGTCGCGACGAGATCCTGCTGGCCACCGCCTACAACATCGCCCTGTTCGCACAGGACGCCGAAGGCCGCTGGGTCCATCAGGGCGACTATCAGGTTCCCCACTGCCCCGGCCCCGGCCGTCGCGACCTGCGCGAGGCGCTCAAGCATCCCGACCTCAAGGCCGCCGCCTCACCCTGGCCCGATCTGAACATGGGCGCCGTGACCGGGCGGCTGCAGCCGGAAACCGTCTGTCCAAAGCCTGTCGCCGTTAACCCCTGACTCAGGTCTCCGAAACTCCATCTTCATTCCCTCCGTTCTAGGTTTGTGTCGAAACGAGCCAGTCCCGACCTAACGAGGACGGCCGTTCGATGGTGATGTTGAAGGGTGTGTTCCTATGGCCAAGACCGTTCTGGTCGTCGACGATGATCCCACGCAGCGCCGCCTGATCCAGGCGGTGCTGGACCGCGAAGGCTATGCGGTCGTCCACGCCGAAAGCGGGGGCGAGGCCATCGACCGCCTGACCAAGGGCGGCGGCGCCGACGTGGTTCTGCTGGACCTGGTCATGCCGGGCCTGTCGGGCATGGAGGCCCTGGCCGAGATGCGCACGGCGGGCGTCGCGACGCCGGTCATCGTGCTGACGGCCAACGGCGGCATCGAGACGGTGGTCCGGGCCATGCAGGCCGGGGCCCAGGACTTCTTCGTCAAGCCGGTCGGCCCCGAACGCCTGCTGGTCGGCGTGCGCAACGCCCTGCAGATGACCCAGCTGACCGCCGAGATCGGCCGTCTGAAGAAGCGGGCCACGGGCCGCTCCTCGTTCGACGACATGGTCGGCGACAGCGAGCCCATGCGCATGGTCAAGGCGCTGGGCCAGCGCGCGGCCAAGTCCTCCATCCCCGTGCTGATCACCGGCGAAAGCGGCGTCGGCAAGGAAGTCATCGCCCGCGCCCTGCACGGCGCCTCGGACCGGGCGGGCAAGCCCTTCGTCGCGGTCAACTGCGGCGCCCTGCCCGCCAATCTGGTCGAATCCATCCTGTTCGGCCACGAGAAAGGCGCCTTCACCGGCGCACATGAGAAACATGCCGGCAAGTTTGTCGAGGCGAACGGCGGCACCCTGTTCCTGGACGAGATCGGCGAACTGCCGCTGGACATGCAGGTCAAGCTGCTGCGCGCCCTTCAGGAGGGCGAGGTCGATCCGGTCGGCGGCAAGCGTCCGGTCAAGGTCGACGTCCGCATCGTCTCGGCCACCAACCGCGACCCCGCCCAGCAGGTGAAGGAAGGCGCCTTCCGCGAGGACCTCTTCTATCGCCTGAACGTCTTCCCGATCGAGGCCCCGGCCCTGCGCGAACGGCGCGAGGACATCCCGGCCCTGGTCGAGCATTTCATCGCCCGCTTCAACGTCGAGGAAGGCAAGCGCGTCGCGGGCTGCTCGCCCGAGACCCTGGCCCTGCTGCAGGGCCACGACTGGCCCGGCAACGTCCGCCAGTTGGAGAACGCCGTCTATCGCGCCCTGGTCCTGGCCGACTCGCCCCTGCTTCAGCCGCACGACTTCCCGGCCATCTCGGGCGTCGCCGTGCCGCTGGACGACATGGCCGCAGCGCCGGCCGGCG
Organism: Brevundimonas sp. SS2672; assembly: GCF_059579685.1. Taxonomy (NCBI): domain Bacteria; kingdom Pseudomonadati; phylum Pseudomonadota; class Alphaproteobacteria; order Caulobacterales; family Caulobacteraceae; genus Brevundimonas; species Brevundimonas sp. SS2672. The sequence continues at coordinate 2,188,403 of NZ_CM184201.1, forward strand.
ACAGCGCCTCGGCCGCGGCGTCGCATTCCGCCTCCGCCGACGATGACGGCCTGCACGACAGCCCGGTCCGCATCACCGATGATCGCGGCCACGTCCGCACCCTAGAGCAGATCGAACGCGACCTGATCCAGCACGCGATCGAGGTCTATTCCGGCCACATGTCCGAGATCGCCCGCCGCCTGGGCATCGGTCGCTCCACCCTCTACCGCAAGGTCCGCGAACAGGGGCTGGAAGAGCAGGTCAAGGAAGCGGGCTGAGGACGTCGTCCTCGGTCAGACGGGTCAGTCGGACGGAGGGCCATAGCGGTTCGGCCCCTTCGTCCCGTCCAGCACCAACAGGATGATCAGCCCCAGCAGGCAGATGATGTAGATCAGATTGTTGGCGAACAGCAGGAAGAAGAGGTCCATCGACGGGGCCTCCGCTTCCGACTGCATCATCTGATCCATCATGCGCGGGAACAGCAGCAGTCCCGTCGTCAGAAAGACCACCGGCGGCAGCCCCCACCATCCAGCCCGGCTGGTGTCATGCAGCCGCCGCGTCACCGCCGCCGCCAGCAGGATCACCGTCAGCGCCGCAGCGATGCCGACCGCCGTGAAGACCAGGCCGAAATCCGGCATGGCGATCGCCTCGGGGTCGTGAATCTGCACCGAGTAATAGCCCGGCCCGCTCACCACCGTGGCCTGGTCAGGGTTTGCAGCGGCATAGGCTGTCGCCTCGGCGAAGACGCCGGCCATCAGCGGAATCATCACCGCCGCCATTCCGACATAGGCCAACGCCAGGACCACCAGGGCATAGGGCCAGAAACGCCCGCGCCGGTCGCGCCCGCTGAAATCCGTCAATCGCCTGAAGCCGTCCAGTATCGTCGACACGCGCGCCCCCTTCTTTGCCAGAATCAACTCGACGCACAGGGGTACGTCAGCCAGGGGCGAAGGTCATGCCATTCCCCTGAGAATGGAACCGTGCGCAGCCGATCCACGCTTGCTGGCTGAACGCAACGAACAGCAACAGGCGACGCAGACGATGGACGCGCATTTTCGACTGGACGGACAGGTCGCCCTGGTGACGGGCTCAGGGGCGGGCATCGGCCGCGCCATCGCTGAGACCTTCGCCGCGGCGGGCGCCGCGGTGGCCGTCACCGATCTGGACGCAGCCAGGGCCCTGGCCGTGTCGGACGGCGTGGTCCGCGCGGGCGGACACGCCGTCGGCCTGGCCTGCGACGTCACCGATGAAGCCCAGCGCATCGCCGCCGTCGAGGCCGTCGTCGCGGCCTTCGGCAAGCTGACCCTGCTGGTGAACAATGCGGGCGGCGGCGGGCCCAAGCCGTTCGACATGCCGATGAGCGATTTCGAGCGCGCCTATCAGCTCAACGTCTTCGCGCCCTTCCGCTTCATGCAGTTGGCCGCGCCGCACATGCAGGACGCGGGCGGCGGGGCGATCCTCAACATCACCTCGATGGCCGGCGACAACAAGAACGCCCGCATGGCGTCCTACGGATCGTCCAAGGCGGCGGTCAGTCATCTGACCCGCAACGTCGCGTTCGACCTGGGCCCCAGGGGCATTCGCGTCAACGCCGTCGCGCCGGGCGCCATCAAGACCGACGCCCTGGCCAGCGTCCTGACGCCCGGGATCGAAGAGGCCATGCTGAAACACACGCCTCTGGGCCGTCTGGGCCAACCCGACGACATCGCCCGCGCGGCGCTGTTCCTGTGTTCCCCCCGCCGCGTCATGGATCAGCGGCCAGATACTGACCGTTTCCGGCGGCGGCGTTCAGGAATTGGACTGACCGATCCCCTTCCGGGGTTTTAACGGCGAGCTTTACAGGCCACACCTCGTCGTCCTGTTCACGTAGGGGAGCGTGCCATCTTGTTTCGTCCTGCCGCCATCGCCTTGAGCCTGGCGTCCGTCGCCGTCCTGACCGCCGCCTGCTCCAATGCGGAAGCGCCGGCGAAGGCCGAGGCCGCCGCCTCCGCCGCGTCCAGGGTCGCCCTGCCGCCCGAATGCGAGAATCATCCCCTGCTGGCCGCCATGCCCGCGGCCCGGACCATTGCCGGCAAACCCCTGACGGAAATCGAGTGCCAGGCCTTTTCCGTCTCCATGACCTATGGAGAGCCGGGAACCAGCGCCGAAATCCTGCTGATCGATTCCAAGGCGCCCGTTCCGGAGGAAAGCGGCCCCCTGTCCCGCCTGCTCGCCGGAGCGCAGGAGACCGCGTTCAAGAGCGTCGTCGCAGGCGTGGAAATTACCAAGGGCGTGCGTGAGATGGCCTTGTCGTCTCCCCCCGCCCTGGCCTCGATCGGCGGCGAGGACTACCTGGCCGTGGTCATGGACAGCCCGACCGGCGAGACCGTCGTCATCGGCGTCGAACCCAAGGATTCAGGCGGCCGCGTCGGCTCGCTGATGAGCGCGCTCAAGGGCCGCTACGGCCTGACCATCCACATCGAACAGGATGAGTTGTCCGGCGCCGCCGCCGCCCGCACGGCCTATCAGCCCTACCTGTCGGCCATGCGCCTGAACGCCCTGCCATAAGGAAGGAAAGGGCGGCGATCTCGCTCGCCGCCCCTCCTCATCAGCTTCGGCTGACCGTCAGGGTATAGGAGCCCGTCTCATCACGCCGCGCCATGGCGCGAGGCTGATAGGGGGTGATGACGTAGGTCGTGTCCTTCGAGGCTTTCAACTCGGCGGTTTCCCCATCGACCTCGCCCCGGAACACGGCGGCGCCGCTCTGATCCGCCGCATCGCTGATGTTGAAATACAGGTTGGCGTTCGACGGCTTGAAGGCGACCTTCAACGTCTGGCCGGACGCGACGGGCACGGCGTAGACCGGCGCCGCATAGCCCTTCACCATCCCTTCCTTCGTCACCGACCCGACCCGCTCGAAGGTCAGCGTCTCCAGCGTGGAGCCTTCCTCGCGGACGAAGGCGCGCGCCGCCGCCTCGTCGACGGCGGGCAGGGCCTGGGTCGTCCCGGACGCCGGAGCGACCGCCTGGGGCGCGGTCGCCGGGCCGCCGCTGAGATCCGGCGTCGCCTCGGATGCGGCCTCGGGCGCGGCGCCCGGCCGTTCCCCGCAGGCCGCCAGCGCCAGGCTCAGACTCATAAGGCCGCCGGTCAGGGCGGCGGGAACGAAGCGTTTCATCGGTCTTCCCTCTCAAGGGGCGGAAATCCGCAGGCGCAACGTCCGGCCCAGCAAGGCGGTTGCCTCATTCGTCCCCCTCGCGCTCCGGCGCCCTCCCCGGCCGTCGGCCGAATCGACGCGGCTCGCCCTTGGCCTTGGCCGTGATCTCTTTCAGCTTGCGGCCCTGCATGGCCGACAGGGCTTGGCCCGGCGCGCCCTTTTCCGGATCGGCGAAGGCGCGTCCGTGTTCACGAACCCGCTCCCCGACCGAATCGAGGAACTCGCCCTCCCAGTCGGACAGGGAAACGCCCGCCTTCTCTGCCGAGCGGCGGGCGCGTTTCAGGGCGTTGAGCGCAGAGCGCCTGGCCGCCTCGCGCTGTTGCTCCCAGGGGCTCAACAGCTTGTTTTTAGCGGCGCTATCGCCCTTCGGCTTGAAACCGCTGGAGCGCAGCTTCGCGCCGCCGCCCTTCACGCTGCTGGAGCCTGAAGGGCCGTCGCTGGGAGGCTTGAAGGGCGTGCGCTTCAAGCCGGCCGCCTCAGACCTCGCCGAGGGCCGAGAGATAGAGGTCGAGAATCGCCTCCTCCTCCTGGCGCTTGGCCTTGTCCTGCTTGCGAATGCGGATGACCTTGCGCAGCACCTTGACGTCATAGCCTTCGCCCTTGGCCTCGGCGAAGACCTCCTTCATGTCGGCCATCACCGCCTGCTTGTCCTCTTCGAGGCGCTCCAGGCGTTCGATGATGGAGCGCAGGCGGCCCTGGGCCGTGGCGGTCAGGACGTCGGGGCTGGCGTCGAAGGAAGCGTCGTCCATGACTGAACTCCAGAACTCAAATCAGGCTGCGCCCTCAATCAGGCCGGACGGCCGTCAGGGCAGGAAAGAACCACGCCCTCAAGCAGGCCGAAGGCCGTTAGGGCGACTAAAAAAGAATCACTAGTCAGGCGCGAGCCTGCGCTCAACGCCGGACGCGAAAAAGCCGCGGACAACGCCCGCGGCCCTGTGGATAGTCATCCCATCCACCGACGGTCGGCGCGCGCCTCGCCTGCAAGAGGCAGGGCGCGCCGGGCGCGCCTGATCAGCCTTGCTTGGCCTTGAAGCGCGGGTCGGTCTTGTTGATGACGTACAGAACGCCCTTGCGGCGAACGATCTTGCAGTCGCGGTGGCGACCCTTCAGCGACTTCAGCGAGCTACGGACCTTCATGGTCGGACGTCCCGGATTTGGAGGCCCGTGAGGGCGGGTAAAACAAAAGAGCCGCGGGCGAACCTGCGGCGGAGGCGGTCGTATAGAGAGGCCATGGCCTTTCGTCAACATTCCGCGCGGGGAATCCGCTGGAGGCCTGGCCTCCGAGTCGAACGGAGGGTCTTCGGACATGCACGTCCGACGCGTCGCCCCTCCGCCACCAGGCCGTGCTCAGGGAACGGCGCAATGTAAATTGTCGCCCCTTAACCGCCTACTGCCGAAAAGGGTTAACGGCGCCTTCATCCTTATCACGGAAACTGATCGAGCCTTCGCGCGCTTGTGATTGGTCGTGGAATTCGGGGGCGTTAGCCTATGTTTATGCGTATCGCTTATCGCCTTCTGTTGCTGGGGTCGGTCGCCGCCTGCACACCCATGGTTCCCACGCCGCCGCAGCCCCAGCCTGCGCCGCCGCCCGTGGTCGAGCCAGCGCCCGCCACGCCCGTCCCCGCGCCTCCGCCCGCCCAGACGGATCTCAGCGACGCCTATGACCACGCCAGCTTCGACGCCTGGAAGCAGAGCTTCCTGGAGCGCCACGGCGGCGCCCGCAAATGGGACTACGCCCGCGAACTGGAGAGCGTGACGCCCAACCCCAGCGTCGTGCGCCTGGACCGCAACCAGCCCGAATTCTCCCGCCCCGCCGGGGTCTACATCCAGAACGCCACCACCCCGGCGCAGATCGCCATGGCCCGCCAGCGCGTCGACCGCGTGCCGTGGGACGTGACCCAGAAATACGGCGTTCCGACCGAGATCCTGTTGGGCGTCTGGGCCCAGGAAAGCGCCTTCGGCCAGGTTCAGGGCGATTTCGACGTCATCCGCTCCCTGGCGACCCTGGCCTATGACGGCCGCCGCCGCGCCTGGGCCGAGGAGCAGTTGAAGCACGCCCTCGACATCGTGGTCACGGGCAAGCGCGACCGCGCAGGGCTTAAGGGCAGCTGGGCCGGAGCCATGGGCCAGACCCAGTTCATGCCGGACAACTATCTGAAGCTGGGCGTCGATCAGAACGGCGACGGCAAGGTCGACATCTGGGGCTCGGACGCCGACGCCCTCGCTTCGGCCGCGAATCTGCTGGCCCAGGCGGGCTGGAAGCGCGGTCAGGGCTGGGCCTATGAGGTCGTCCTGCCCTCCAACTTCGACTACGCCGAAGCGGAGGGGCCGAAGCACCCCTGGGCCTATTGGGTCGCGCGCGGCGTGCGCCTGGCCGACGGCTCCTCGCCCAACAGCGCCGAGGCGGCCGAGGGCGCGGCCATCCTGCTGCCGCAGGGCGCCAAGGGGCCGGCCTTCCTGGCCCTGCCCAACCACTACGTCATCCGCCGCTACAACAACTCGGTCAGCTATGCGCTCGCCATCGGCATGATCGCCGACGGCGTGGCGGGCAAGCCGGCGCTGAAGGCCTCCTGGCCCAACGACGGCCCCCTGACGCGGGATCAGCGCGTCGGCGCCCAGCAGGCCCTGACCCGCATGGGCTTCGACACGCAAGGCGTCGACGGCGTCATCGGCGCCAACACCCGCGCCGCCCTTCGCCGCTGGCAACAGGCGAACGGGCGCACGGCCGACGGTTATCTGACAGACGTGCTGGCGGATGAGCTGATCAGGCGGGCGCGTTGACCGCTTCCTTCTCCCCTTGTGGGAGAAGGTGGCCCGTCAGGGCCGGATGAGGGGTCTCTCCGAAATCGAATGAAGGGCGGCAAGGCTAACGTCCCGCAACCCCTCATCCGTCAGGCTACGCCTGCCACCTTCTCCCACAAGGGGAGAAGGTGGCCTCAGCCCTTCATGCGCCAGGTCGCGCCTTGCGGGCCGTCCATGACGACGACGTTCAGCTCGTTCAGCCGGTCGCGGATGCGGTCGGCCTCGGCCCAGTTCTTGGCCGTGCGGGCGGCGGCGCGTTGCTCCAGCAAGCCCTCGACCTCGGCCTTCAGCCCTTCGTCGACGCCCGAGAACCACTCGGCCGGGTTGGCCTGCAGCACGCCCAGGATCGAGGCCGCCGCGATCAACTGCCCCTTGGCCGTCGCCACCGCGCCTTCGTCGCCCGCCGTCATGCCGCGCTCGATGTCGCTGGACAGGGCGAACAGGGCCGCCATGGCGCCCGGCGTGTTCAGGTCGTCCTCGATGGACTTCATGAACTCGACCGGCGGCTCCACGTCCGCCGCCTCGACCCCGGCTGCGCGGTGCAGGGCGCCGTAGAGGCGGTCCAGGTTCTTGCGGCTCTGCTCCAGCAGGGTCTGGTTCCAGTCCAGCGGCTGACGATAGTGGGCGCTCAACAAGGCCCAACGCACCACCTCGCCCGGCATGGCCTGCACCAGATCGTGCAGCAGCAGGACGTTGCCGATCGACTTGGACATCTTCTCGGCGTCCACGGTCAGGAAGCCGTTGTGCATCCAGTAGCGGGCGTATTCGTCGTGCGCATCGTCGCCGTGGGCGTGACCGTGGGCGCAGACCCCTTGCGCGATCTCATTCTCATGGTGTGGGAAGACCAGGTCGATGCCGCCGCCGTGGATGTCGATGGGCAGGCCCAGCGTCTCCTCGATCATGGCCGAGCATTCGATGTGCCAGCCCGGACGCCCTTCGCCCCACGGCGACGGCCAGGACGGCTCGTCCGCCTTGGACGGCTTCCACAGCACGAAGTCGTGCGGGTTCTTCTTGTAGGGCGCGACCTCGACGCGGGCGCCCGCGATCATGTCGTCCAGATTGCGCCCCGACAGCGCGCCGTAGGACGGATAGGACGACACGTCGAACAGCACATGGCCCTCGGCGGCATAGGCGCAGCCGGAATCGATGATGGCCTGAATCTGTTTGGTGATCGCCTCGATGTAGTCGGTGACGTGCGGCGCGATGTCGGGCGGCGAGACGTTCAGCAGGCCCATGTCGGCCAGATAGGCGGCCTCATAGCGGGCGGTGATCTCGCCGATGGCGACGCCTTCACGGGCGGCCTTGGCGTTGATCTTGTCGTCCACGTCGGTGACGTTGCGGGCGTAGACCACCTTGTCCGCCCCATAGGTGCGGCGCAGCAGGCGCACCAGAACGTCGAACACCACCGGCGGGCGGGCGTTGCCGATATGGGCGTAGTCATAGACCGTCGGGCCGCAGACATAGAGGCTCACCCGGTTCGGATCACGCGGCGCGAACAGGCGCTTTTCACGGCGCAGGGTGTCGTGGATGTGCAGGGCCATGGGTCAGGTCTTTTGCGAGTTTTCTTGCGGGACGGACGAGGTGTCCCATATAGCGGCCTGATAGACAGTCAGGGCCGCGCGCCCAAGTCCATATATAATAGTATTCTGAACAGGCGCTCTCGCCGCCGCCGGATCGTTTCATGAGCAGCACCCCCGCCAAGCCCGTCCTCGTCGCCAATGAGGCGTCCAAGCGCCCCAGCCGCGAACAGGCGCTGGAGGCCGTGCGCACCCTGATCGCCTGGGCCGGCGACAACCCCGACCGCCCCGGCCTGCTGGACACGCCCAAGCGCGTGGTCGACGCCTATGGCGAGTGGTTCGACGGCTATGACGCCGACGCGGGCAAGGAGCTGAGCCGCACCTTCGAGGACGTGACCGGCTATGACGACATGGTCATCCTGCGCGACATCGAGGTCGAGAGCCACTGTGAGCACCACCTGGCCCCCTTCCTGGGCAAGGCCTACGTCGCCTATCTGCCGGGCGAGAAGGTGGTGGGCATCTCCAAGCTGGCGCGGGTGGTCGAGATCTTCGCCCGCCGTCTCCAGAACCAGGAGACCCTGACCAACGACATCATCGACGCCATCGAATCGCACCTGCAGCCCAAGGGCGTGGCCGTGCTGGTCGATGCGGCGCACCAGTGCATGACGACGCGCGGCGTGCATCACCGCCACGTCTCGACCATCACCACCCGCTTCACCGGCGCCTTCAAGGACGACCCGGCGCTGGCCGAGCGATTCCTCAAACTGGCCCGAGGCTGAAATCCGGGGTTGAACCGGGGCTGAATTGATCGCGGCTAAGGCGGCTTTGCGCCGAATTCGCAATCTTATTCCCCCGGCGGCGTCATTTCCTCGCATTCGACGGCTTTACAAGCCCGCTTCAGGACGCCAAGAGACGAGCGAGACTTTCAGTGTGGTCCGCCGGAGGGTGCGGGCCTTGATGGAGACGAGGGCGTAATGGGCGCGAAACTTTCTTCGAGCGGCGGCGGCGGCGGCAAGCTGGCGCAACAGAACGCGGACATCAACGTGACGCCGTTCGTGGACATCATGCTGGTGCTGCTGATCATCTTCATGGTCGCGGCCCCGATGGCCACCGTGTCGATCCGCCTGGACCTGCCGCCGGCCACGCCGCCGGCCGCTGACGCCGAGCCGAAAGAGCCGGTCTACATCACCATCCAGGAATCCGGCTCGCTCTACATCGCCGAAACGGAAACCAACCTCTCCAAGCTGGCCGCTGACGTCTGCGCCGCTCAAGGCGCCGTGGCCGACTGCCGTGACGAGCGCGTCTTCGTCCGCGCCGAGCCGGAAGTGAAATACAACCAGTTCATGGAAGTCATGAACACCCTGCAGGAAAACGGCTACTTCAAGGTCGGCCTGCTGAACGAAGACATCACCTGATCGGGTCTTCAGCCGGATACGGAAAAGGGTCGCCCCCTCGGGCGGCCCTTTTTCTTTGCCCGTCCGGCTTTTCGGCGCTTGCGCCCTCCCCGCGTTCCGGCCTCAATGCGCGCCTCGATTGAGGGGGAGTAAATCATCATGCGTCGCCGTACCTTCCTGTCCGCCCTGCCGGCCGGAGCCTTGATGGCGGGGGCCGCCAACGCCCAGCAGACGCAAAGCGCCGCCGTCCCGCCTCCCGCCGCAACCTCCGTCCAGCCTGCGCCCACGCCCGATCCCTACGCCGGCGTCGGCATCGGCGACCGCATCACCGGGCCGCGTTTCGTCGGCCGTTCCACTGTCTGGGGCGCGAACGGCGCCGCGGCCACCGCCCACCCGGCCGCGACGATGATCGGCCTGGACACCCTGCGGCGCGGCGGCTCGGCCATCGACGCCGCCATCGCCATCAACGCCGCCCTGGGCTTCCTGGAGCCGACCGCCAACGGCATCGGCGGCGACGCCTTCTGCCTGATGTGGGACCCGGCCCAGAAGAAGGTCGTCGGCTTCAACGGTTCAGGAAACAGCCCTCGCGGCCTGTCGCTTGAAACGGCGCGATCCAGGGCCGGAGCCAACGGCTACCTGCCCCGCTACGGCGCGGTCACGGTCAATGTGCCCGGCACGGTCGACGCCTGGTGGAGCGCGCACCAGCGCTACGGCAAGCTGCCGTGGAAGGACGTCCTGCTGCCCGTCGCCGAACTGTGCGAACAGGGCGTGCCGGTGCCGCAGGTGGTGGCCTATTACCTCGAGCGCGGCATGGCCAACTTCGACCGGAGCGCCGCGACGATCGAGGAGAACGACAACCGCAAGAAGGTCTGGCTGACCGGCGGCCGCACGCCGAAGACGGGCGAGATCTTCGCCAACCCCGACCTGGGCCGCACCCTGCGCTTGATCGCGGAGGGGGGCCGCGACGCCTTCTACGACGGGGTGATCGCCGACCACATCGAGCGCTATTTCAAGCGCATCGGCGGCTGGATGACCCGCGCCGATCTGGCCGCCCACCGCACCGAATGGGTCGAGCCGCTGATGACCACCTATCGCGGGGTCGAGGTCTATTCGCTGGGCCCGAACACGCAAGGGCTGTCGACCAACCAGATCCTGAACATCTGCGAACAGTTCGACCTGAAGGCGATGGGCTTCCAGTCCGCCGCCTCCATCCACATCCAGGCCGAGGCCAAGCGCCTGGCCTTCGAGGACCGCGCCCGCTACTTCGCCGACGAGCGCTTCGCCAAGGCTCCGACCGCCTGGCTGAACTCCAAGGAATACGCCGCCGAACGAGCGAAGCTGATCAACCCCAACCGGGTCATGGACCGCGTCTTCCCCGGCGACGCGCCGACGCAGGGCGACACCACCTATTTCAGCGTGGCCGACAGCGAAGGCATGATGGTCAGCTGGATCCAGTCCAACTATCGCGGCATGGGCGGCGGCCTGACGCCGGACGGCCCGGACGGCCGGACGCTGGGCTTCATGTTCCAGAACCGCGGCGAGCTGTTCTCCCTCACCGACGGCCACCCGAACGTCTACGCCCCCGGCAAGCGCCCTTTCCACACCATCATCCCCGGCTTCGCCTGCAAGGATGGAGAGCCGTGGCTGGCCTATGGCGTCATGGGCGGCGGGATGCAGCCGCAGGGCCAGGCTCAGATCATCATCAACATGGTCGACTACGGCCTCGACCCGCAGGAGGCCGGCGACAGCCCGCGCTGGCAGCACTACGGCTCGTCCGAACCGACCGGCCAACCGGCCGAGGGCGTCGGCAAGCTGCACCTCGAATCCGGGGTGCCCGAAGCGACCAAGCGGCAGCTGACCGCCATGGGCTGGGACCTCGGCCCGCCCGACGGCGGTTTCGGCGGCTATCAGAACGTGATGAAGCAGATCAACGAGCAGGGCCGCTGGACCTACGGCGCCGCCACCGAGATGCGCAAGGACGGCAACGCCCTGGCCTATTGATCAGGTTGTTGACCTGACGCCACGTCAACCGGCTAGGGTTCGTTTCCAATCTGGACGGACCTGATGACCGATCTCGTCACGCGCGACTTCACCGCCCCGACCGCCGACGGCTATCCGCTGTCGATGCGGCTGGTTTCGGCCGCCCAACCTCGGATCGCCGTGCTGGTTTCGTCCGGCACGGGCTTTCCCAAGGGCTTCTACGAGCGCTTCGCCCGCTATCTGGCGGGCCGGGGCGCGGCGGTGCTGACGTATGACTTCCGGGGCATCGCCGGGTCGCGGCCGGACGATCTGAAAGCCATGCGGATGGACTATCCGGACTGGGGCCGTCTGGACATGCCCGCCGCCCTCGATGCCCTGATCGCGGCGGCGCCGGACCTGCCCGTCGTCCATGTCGGCCACAGCGTCGGCGGACATTTCCTGGGCTTCATGGCCAATCAGGATCGGATCGAGCGGCACGCCTTCGTCTCGGTCGGCACGGGTTGGTGGGGCGGGCACCACCGCAGCTACAATCCGATGGAGCTGTTCTTCTGGCTGGGCTTCGGACCGTTCAGCCTGATGCGGCACGGCTATATCAAGGGCGGCGGCCTGTGGGCCGGGACCGATCTGCCGCGCGGCGTCTTCACCACCTGGCGGCGCTGGTGCATGAAGCGCGCGTATTTCTCCAGGGAGTTGGAGACCAGCCTTCGGCCCCATCACTATGAGGCCGTGACCGCCCCGATCCGGTCCTGGATATTCACCGACGACCCTATCGCCACGCCCGGCACGGCGCGCGATCTGCTGAGCGTCTATCCCCACGCCCCCTCTGACATCAGCCTCCATGCGCCCGGCGACTTCGGCGTCCGCCGCATCGGTCACGAGGGCGCCTTCCGAAAGGGGATGGAGCCGTTGTGGGAGCGGATTTTCCACTGGCTGGACAATGGCGAGCCCTGAGCGCGCGCCTATATCCAGGGCTCCCCCTTACGGAGCCTCCCCATGCCCTATTCCGACCAGCCGACCGTGACCGCCTCAGGCGTCGAGATTCCGCTGCTCGGCTTCGGCACCTGGCAGCTGGAGCCCGAGGACGCCCGCCGCATGGTGCGCGAGGCCCTGCGCATCGGCTATCGCCACATCGACACCGCCTGGATCTACAAGAACGAGAAGGCGGTCGGCGACGGCATCGCCGACGCCGTGGCTGAAGGGATCGTCACGCGTGACGACATCTTCGTCACCACCAAGATCTGGGTCGAGCATTTCCATCACGACGCCCTGCTGCGTCAGGCCGAGGAATCCGCGCTCAGCCTGAGCCTAACGCCCGACCTGCTGCTGCTGCACTGGCCCAAGCCGACGCCGGCGCTGTTGGAAACCATCGGCGCCCTGAACGAGGCCCAGGAGAAGGGCTTCACCAAGCATGTGGGCCTGTCCAACTTCCCCTCGGCCCTGTTCCGCGAAGCCGTCGCCCTGTCGAACGCGCCGCTGATCACCAACCAGGTCGAGTATCACCCCTATCTGTCGCAGAAGACGCTGATCGAGACGGCGCGCGAACTCGGCTCGTCCATCACCGCCTGGTCGCCCCTGGCCCAGGGCAGGATCGCCGACGACGCCGTGATCAGCGAAATCGCCGGAACGCACGGCAAGACCAACGGTCAGATCACCCTGCGCTGGATCATCCAGCAGGGCGTCGTCGCCATTCCGCGCACCACCAGGGAAAGCCGGGCCGCCGAGAACTTCGGCGTCTTCGACTTCGCGCTGTCGGCCGATGATATGGCGCGCATCCACGACCTGGCCCGCCCGGACGGCCGTATCGGCGACTGGCTGGACGAGGCTTTCCAATGGGATCAGGATGCCTGATCTGACATGGTTTCAGGCGCTTCGCGAAGGAGGCGGTCTTGGGTTCGGTTCTGGGCTTTCCGGCGATTGACCCGCAGGACGCCGTCGTCGGCGCCCGCATCCGCCGCTGGCGCGACCGGCGCGGCGTCGCCTTCCTTGATCTGGCCGCCGCCATCGACCTGACGCCGGAAGCCCTGCGACGGGTCGAGGCGGGACGCGAGCGGCTGGATTCCGCCCGCCTGGACGCCGCCACCCGCGTCTTGCGCCTGCCGGTGTGGGCGCTGGTGTCGGACGCCCCGGCCTATTGATGCGCGCACGTCTGTATCGCGCGCTGTTCGCCGTGATCGGCTGGGGCGCGCTGGGCCTGCAGTACGCCCTGCTGCTGCAGAACAACCCCGGCGTCGGGGCGGGCGTGTTGACGCTGAACTTCTTCAGCTTCTTCACCATCCTGACCAATCTGCTGGCGGCGCTGGCCCTGACGGGGCCGGCGCTGGCGCCCGACGGTGCCTTGGGCCGGTGGAGCCGAAGCGAGGGCGTCCGGGCCGCCGTCGCCATGTACATCGTCGTGGTCGGCGTCGTTTATCACCTGCTGCTGGCCCAGACCTGGAATCCGCAGGGCTGGCAGAAGGTCGCCGATACGCTGCTGCACACCGTCATGCCGCTGGCCTTCGTCGGCGACTGGCTGCTGTTCACAGCCAAGGGGCGGCTGCGCTGGATCGACGCGATCAAGTGGCTGACGTTTCCGCTGGTCTACGGCGGCTGGACCCTGACGCACGGGGCGATGACGGGCTGGTGGCCCTACTGGTTCATCAATGTGGACGAGTTGGGGCTCGCTCGGGCCGCAGCGAGCTTCGCGGGCCTGTTGATCTTCTTCCTGCTGCTGGGCCTTGTCGTCGTGGCGATCGATCGCGCGTTCGGACGGCGTGACAGACGGCTCGCGTCCGCCTAAGCGTCAGCACATGGCCTACAAGTCCCTGCGCGATTTCATTGCTGTCCTCGAAGCCGACGGCGAACTGGTCCGTGTGTCCGAGCCCGTCTCCACCCATCTGGAGATGACCGAGATCCAGACCCGGCTGCTGCGCAACGGCGGCCCGGCGGTCCTGTTCGAGAAGCCGGTCATGCCCGACGGCACGATCAGCCCCATCCCCTGCCTCGCCAATCTGTTCGGCACGGTGAAGCGCGTCGCCATGGGCGTGACGCTGGAAGGCAAGCAACGCACCACGGCGGGCGAACTGCGCGAGGTCGGCGAACTGCTGGCCTTCCTGCGCAACCCGACGCCGCCGCGCGGCCTCGGCGACGCCATGGAGATGCTGCCGCTGGCCCAGACCGTCATGTCCATGCGGCCCAAGACAGTGAAGAAGGCCCCGGTGCAGGAGGTAGTGCTGAAGGGCGATCAGATCGACCTGACCGCCCTGCCCATTCAGGGCTGCTGGCCCGGCGAGCCGGCGCCGCTGATCACCTGGGGCCTGGTGGTGACCAAGGGGCCGTCGGACGAGCGCGAGGACGATTTCAACCTGGGCATCTATCGGATGCAGGTGCTGGGCAAGGACAAGGCCATCATGCGCTGGCTGGCCCATCGCGGCGGCGCCCAGCACTACGCCCGGCACCGCAAGGCTAAACCCAAGGAGCCCCTGCCCTGCGCCGTCGTGCTCGGCGCCGATCCGGGGACCATCCTGGCCGCCGTGACCCCGGTGCCGGAAACCCTGTCGGAGTATCAGTTCGCGGGCCTGATGCGCGGGTCAAAGGCCGAACTGGTCCCGTGCAAGACCGTGCCGCTGATGGTCCCGGCCCAGGCCGAGATCGTGCTGGAAGGCCACGTCCTGCTGGACGAGTTCGAGGACGAAGGCCCCTACGGCGACCACACCGGCTACTACAACTCGGTCGAGAAGTTCCCGGTCTTCCAGGTCAGCGCCATCACCATGCGCAAGGACCCCATCTATCTGACCACCTTCACCGGCCGCCCGCCGGATGAACCGTCGGTGCTGGGAGAGGCGCTGAACGAGGTCTTCATCCCCCTGATCCGCCAGCAGTTCCCCGAGATCACCGACTTCTGGCTGCCGCCCGAAGGGTGCAGCTATCGCATCGCCGTGGTGTCGATGAAGAAGGCCTATCCGGGTCACGCCAAGCGCGTGATGATGGGCTGCTGGAGCTATCTGCGCCAGTTCATGTACACTAAGTGGATCATCGTCGTGGACGACGACATCAACGCCCGCGACTGGAAGGACGTCATGTGGGCCGTCTCGACCAAGATGGACCCGGCGCGCGACATCACCGTCATCGAGAATACCCCGATCGACTACCTGGACTTCGCCAGTCCCGAGAGCGGCCTGGGCTCCAAGATCGGTCTGGACGCCACCGACAAGTGGGAGCCGGAGACCAAGCGCGAATGGGGCGAGGAAATCCGCATGGAGCAGGACGTGATCGACCGCGTGTCGGAGAAGTGGGCCGCGCTGGGTCTGCCGGGCGATGGGTCCCCGATCTGGAAGGCCTGACGCGGTTCCTGTGAGCCGTTTGCAAAAACTCGTCTCGCGAGAGAACCCTATAGGCTGATCGGCGTTCAGTTTCCCGGCCGAAGGAACGGCGACGCTTGGGGCGCGCTGATCGGCTTAGGGGAATCCATATGATTTCACGCACCAGCGCCGGCGTCGCCACGCTCGCACTCGCCGCCGCGCTCAGCCTTTCGGCGTGCGGCGACAGCAAGGGCAATGCCGAAAACCCGGCGCCCAAGTCGGTCGCTCAGGCGGCGGGCAACGAGGCCACTCAGGAAAAGATGAGCCTCTACATCGACGCCTTCAACGCGCTGATCGACGAGCATTGGGGCGTGTCGAAATACTTCGGCGACTATCAGAAGCTGGACATCCCGAACGCCTCCGCGACGGCGACGCTGCACTTTCCGGAGAACATCTCGCATCTGGAGCGCGCGATCGCGAAGCTGAAAGAAGGCCGGGCGCTGAACGGCGGCAATCAGGGCAAGAAGGCCGATGAAGCGGCCGACAAGCTGATCCCGCAACTGGAGGCCCTGCTGGCCCAGTGGCAGGCGCTCGACCCCTATTTCGAGTCCCGCGCCTATCGCGACGACGCCCTGGCCAAGGCCAAGGCGGCCCACGACGCCCAGACGCAGGCCTACCAGGGCAGCGTCGCCGGGATCGAAGAACTGGACGTCGCCCTGAGCGAGTATCAGCGCGCCAGCAACGCGGCCAAGCTGGAAGTCATGCGCAAGGGCGGCCACGCCGCGGAAGCCAGCCTGCTGGACGCCATGCAGAAGGCCGACCTGTTCACCAATGCGGTGATGGAGGACAACAAGGCCGAGGCCGACGCCCAGCTGCCGGCGATGGAAGCCGCCATCGCCAAGCTGCGCGAAGAGCAGGCCAAGATGCCGGCGGACAACAGCAACAAGTCCTACCTGTCCAGCATCGCCGACAACCTCAGCGGCATGGTCGGCGCCTATCGCGACTTCAAGCAGTCCAACTCGGACGGCTACCGCGAGCAGGTCGTGGACCGCTACAACAGCGCCATCGGCAACATGAACCGCGTGGAACTGCCCGCCTGACGACCCTGCGTCCGGCCGTCACGAGCGGCCGGACGCGCTCCTCGCGAAGTGCGTCGGGGTTGCCAGACGGCTGTGATCGGATCACGAAGGGCCTATGCGCCTTGACCGTTTCGTCACAGCGGCCGTCGCCGCCCTGGTTTGTTTCGCGAGCCCCGCCATGTCCCAGACCCCGTCCGCTTCCGTTCCCAACGAAGCCCCGTGGGACCAGGCCTTCCTGCCGCCCGCCCCGGCGTGGAACGGCGCCAGCCGCGCCCTGCTGCGGGGCGCCTCTGATCCGTGGGTCACGGGGTTCGAGGCCGATGCGACGCACGACTTCTCGCCGAACTACGCCGACACCCGCGCCTGGTTCGACCGGCTGGACGCCGCCAGCGACCTGATCCGCATCGAACAGTTCGGAATCTCGCCCGAAGGCCGCCCGATCTACGCCGTCATCGCCTCCAAGGACGGCGCGACGTTTGATCCGTCCAAGCCCGTCCTGCTGGCCCAGGCCGGCATCCACCCGGGCGAGATCGACGGCAAGGACGCGGGCATGATGCTGCTGCGCGACATCGCCTTCTACGGAAAAGACGGCCTGCTGGACCGCGCCAACCTGATCCTGATCCCGATCCTCAGCGTCGACGGGCATGAGCGGACCGGCCCCTATTCCCGCCCCAATCAGCGCGGGCCGCGCAATCAGGGCTGGCGCCACACGGCGACGAACCAGAACCTGAACCGCGACTTCATGAAGCTGGATCAGGTCGAGATGCAGGCCGTCATAGGCCTGATCCACAAATATCAGCCGGACCTCTACGTCGACATCCACGTCACCGACGGCATCGATTATCAGTACGACGTCACCTTCGGCTACAACGGCGAGGACGGCGTCTGGAGCCGCAGCCCGGCCATCGCGAAGTGGCTGGACGCCGCCTTCAAGCCCGCCATGTATGAGGCGCTGGAGATGCAGGGCCACATCCCCGGCGAACTGGTCTTCGCCATCGACGACCGTGATCCGAAGAAGGGCCTGAACGACGGCGGGCTGGGCGAGCGCTTCTCCAACGGCTGGGGCTCGGCGGCCCACATCCCGGCCATCCTGATCGAGAACCACAGCCTGAAACCGCACGAGCAGCGGGTGCTCGGAACCTATGTCTTCCTCGAACAGGCGCTGACGCTGCTGGCCGAAAAGTCCGGCGACCTGCGCGCCGCCATCGCGGCCGACCGCGCCCTGCGCCCCGCCGAACTGCCCGCCAATTTCGACAGCGACGACACGCCCTCGCGCACCCGCCCCTTCAAGGGCATCCGCTATGAGACCTTCGACAGCGTCGCCTCGGGCCGCCCCGAGATCCGCTGGCTGGGCCAGCCGGACGCCGAGCTGTGGCAGATGCCCTTCTACGGCTCGCACCCCACGCTGACGCTGCAGCGGCCGACCGCCTATTGGGTGCCGTCCTATCGTCAGGACGTGATCGAGCGCCTGCGCGTTCACGGCGTGCAGATGGAGACGCTGGACGCCCCGCGCACCGTCGCCGTCGACATGCTGCGCCTTGTCGATCCCAAGGTGTCGGGCCGCACCAATGAAGGCCATGTGCCGATCTCGGTCGGCGAAGTCCGGCCCGAGGCCCACGACTGGACCTTCCCCATCGGCTCCGTCCGCGTGCCGACCGATCAGCCGATGGGCGATGTCGCCATCCTGCTGCTGGAGCCGCAGTCGAACGAGAGCTTTTTCGCTTGGGGGATGTTCCCCGAGGTGCTGAACCGCGTCGAATACATCGAGGCCTACGCCATCGCCCCCCTGGCCGAAAAGATGCTGGCCGCTGATCCTGCGCTGAAGGCCGAGTTCGAGGCGAAGCTGGCCGCCGATCCCGCCTTCGCCGCCGACGGCGACGCGCGTCTGGCCTGGTTCTATGAGCGCACGCCCTTCTACGATCAGCGCTATCGCCTCTATCCCGTGGGGCGTGAAAATTGAGCCTGATCCCGACCATTCAGGCCGCCGCCCTGTGGGGCGGTCTGCTGATCCTGCTGCTGTTCGTCCTGTCGGGCGTGGTGGTGCGGCGCCGTCGTCAGCATCTGGTCGAGTTCGGCGACGGCGGGGTGCGCGAACTGGTCTGCGCCAGCCGCGCCTTCTCCAATGCGGCGGAATACATCCCCGCCGGAATGTGCGGCCTGATCCTACTGGCCTTCCTCGGCGCCCCGGCCATGCTGATTCATGCGGTCGGCGGGATGCTGTTCGCCGGGCGGGTGATCCACGCCCTGGGCCTGCTGTTCCAGGAAGGGCCGTCGCTGGGCCGCTCGGTCGGCATGATCCTGACCTGGCTGGCGCTTCTGGTGGCGGCGTTAAGCCTGATCGCTTGGTCCATCCTCTAAACCCTCTCCCGATGGGAGAGGGCTTGAGCCTCCAAGAGCGAAGCGATTGGAACAGGCGAAAGGGTGAGGGTTCGCGGGTGAAGTCGGCCGCAAGGCCATGGTGCGACGGCTTACGCCGACGGACAGGACAAGCCCCTCACCCTTTCGCGCAAGCACGATCGCTAACGCTCTCGTGCGCTCAAGCCCTCTCCCGCCGGGAGAGGGTATGCTGTTGCAGCCCGGCGTCCCCTCCGCCATATCGGGGCATGTCCGATAAGACGCCCTCCCCCGACATCCTGAACGATCTGATCTCCGCCGCGCTGAAGGCCGGCGCCGATGCGGCCGAGGCCGTGTCCGCCCATCGCGCCTCCCTGTCCGTCGGCGTGCGCAACGGCGCGCTGGAAGACGTCGAGCGTGAAGAGGCCCGCGATCTGGGCCTGCGCGTCTTCATCGGGCGGCGTCAGGCGACGGTGTCCGCCTCCGACCTGTCCGACGCCACCCGCGCCCGTCTGGTCGAGCGCGCCGTGGCCATGGCCAAGCTGGCGCCCGAAGACCCCTACGCCGCCCTCGCCCCGCAGGACCGTCTGGCCGCCGCGCCGCACGCGGACCTCGACCTGTATGACCCCGCCGAACGCTCGGCCGAAGCGCTGGAAGCCGCCGCCGCCGAAGCCGAGGCCGCCGCCCTGGCCGTATCGGGCGTGTCCAAGTCCGAGGGCGGCCACGCCTCATGGTCGGCCAGCGAGTGGCGCCTCGTCACCTCGCACGGGTTCGACGGCCGCCATCGCGGCAGCGCCTTTTCGCTGGGCGTCGGCGTCATCGCCGAAAAGGACGGCGCCATGGAGCGCGGCGGCGAGAGCCGCGCCGTCCGCCACCTGTCCGACCTGCCGGACGCCCAATCTATCGGCCTGAAGGCGGGCGAGCGCGCCGTCGCCCGCGTCGGCCCGCGCAAGATCGCCTCGACCACCGCCCCCGTCATCTTCGAAAACCGCGTCGCGACCCAGGTGCTGTCGCCCCTGCTGGGCGCCATCTCCGGCCCGTCGATCGCGCGCGGCAGCTCCTTCCTGAAGGACAAGCTGAACCAGAGCATCCTGCCGACCGGCGTCGACCTGATCGACGATCCGTTCCGCCCGCGCGGCCTCGGCTCCACCCCCTTCGACGACGAGGGCGTGGCGGTCCAGCGGCGCGAGATCGTCAGCAACGGCGTCCTGACCACCTGGCTGCTGAACACGGCCTCGGCGGCCCAGTTGGGCCTGCAGACCACCGGCCACGCCTCGCGCGGGCTGGCGGGACCGTCCGGCGTCTCGACCCACAACCTGCATCTGGCGCCGGGCGAAGGCGATCTGGACGCCCTGATGGCGCAGGCCGGGACGGGCCTTTTGATCACCTCCATGTTCGGCCCCTCGCTGAACGGCAATACCGGCGACTGGTCGGCGGGCGTGTCCGGCTTCTGGTTCGAGAACGGCCAGCGCGCCTATCCGGTCAGCGAAGTCACCGTGGCGGGCAATCTGATCGACCTCTACGCCCGCCTGCAACGCGCGGGCGACCTGGAGTTCCGCGGATCGTTCAACAGCCCCTCCCTGCTGTTCGACAAGGTGGCGATCGCGGGCAAATGAGCGATTACAGCGCCGACCTCGATCTGATCCGCGACGCGGCGCTGGCTGCGGGTCGGCTGGCGCTCGAACACCGCGAGGCTGGGCTGAAGGTATGGTCCAAGGACGGCGGCTCGCCCGTCACCAGCGCCGATCTGGCGGTGGACCAGTTGCTGCGCGACACGCTTCTGACCGCCCGTCCCGACTACGGCTGGCTGTCCGAGGAAACGGCCGACAGCACCGAACGCCTGTCGAAGAAGCGCATCTTCGTCGTCGATCCGATCGACGGCACCGTCGCCTTCATGAAGAACAAGCCGTGGTGGTGCGTGCCCATCGCCGTGGTCGAAGACGGCCGCCCCGTCACCGCCGTCATCCACGCCCCCATGATGGACGAGGTGTTCGAGGCCACCCTCGGCGGCGGCGCCCGCCTGCAGGGACGGCCCATCAGCGCATCCGACACCGACGATCTGGAGGACGCCGAACTTCTGGCCGACGCCCGGCTGATGGAGGCGCGCGAATGGGACGAGCCGTGGCCGCCGATGCGCTTTTCCAAGCGCAACGCCCTGGCCTATCGCATGGCGCTGGTGGCGGCCGGGGCCTTCGATGCCGCCATCGCCATCAGCCCCAAATGGGACTGGGACGTCTGCGCCGGCTGCCTGATCGCCGAGGAGGCGGGGGCCAGGGTCAGCGACCATATGGGCCGTCAATGGCGATTTAATCGCCCCGATCCGCGTCAAACCAGCCTGATATGCGCCGCGCCGGCCCTTCACCCGTTGATCGTGAGGCGCACAGCGCCTATCCCGCTGGCCATCTGATCTCCCCTGCAATGGATCCCCTCTCCATGGCTGACGCCCCCCACGACCCCCAACTGCTTCACCTCGTCATCGGCGGCGAGATGCGCCACCCGGCCGAGCCCGTCTTCCGCGACCTGTCCCAGGTCGAGTTCGTCGGCGCCTTCGGCAACTATGAAGAAGCCAAGAAGGCCTGGAAGGCTCGCGCCCAGGCGACCGTCGACAACGCCCACATGCGCTACTTCATCCTGCACGCGCACAAGCTGATCGATCCGCGCACCGACGGCTGATCGGCGTTCACGGCTTGGTCAGGCCGCTGTTCAGGAACCGCAGGGGCGGCTGATGCGCTTTCCCATCAGCCGCCTTTGTTCATGAACAGGATTCGCCATGCTGCCGACCCTCATCGTTCTGCTTCTGGTGGTCGTCGCCGTGGCGGCGATCGTCTGGGTCGTGCGCAAGGGACCCAAACACATCCCCCGCCCCGGCGAGGACCAGGACACCGCCTGGAACGACCCCATCACCCCCGCTGACCGGGATCCGCGACCTTGACGCTGTTCGGCCAGACGCTGGACGGCCAGCAGGTTTTCGGCCTGATCTCCTTGATCGCCGTGCTGGCGTTGTGGCTGGTCGTTCTGGCGCGCCAGCGTAATCACGTCCGCCAGATCAAGCGGTGGAAGAAGGACCAGACGCGCAAGACCCCGCCGCCCGCCGCCGGACGCGGCCCCTGGGGTTGAGCCCTATTCGCGCCTCAACAGGCGATCGACGACCAGCTTGCCCCACCAGCCGGCCTTGAACTCGGCGCGGATCGCCCTGGGGTCATAGGCGTCGCTCTCGACCCAGTCCTCGAAGCTGACGCCCGTGGGTTCGACCTCGGCGACATATTTCTCGAGCGTATAATCCAGCACGCCGGTCAGCCCCTCGCGGCTGTGCAGGGTGCGCTTGCTCAATTCGGACATGGCCGCCGAGATCGGCTCGCCCAGGTGGAAGTGGCGATAGAAGACCGCCATCATCCCCGCCCGGTCCGCGCCCGACTTGCAGTGAATCAGCGCCGGATACTCCATCGTCTGAAACAGGGCCTTGGCCCGGCGCACCCGGTCCTTGCCCGGCGGATCGCGCGAATCCAGCGGCGCGTCGATCAGGGTCAGGCCCAGCCGTTCGCAGGCGTCCTTCTCCAGCCAGTAATAGGCTTCGTCCCTCTGGCCGCGCAGGTTGACGACCGTCTTGATCCCCTGCCGCTTCCACCAGGCCAGTTGGCGCGGCGAGGGCTGGTTGGTTCGCACCAGATCCGGCCCCAGCCAGTGGGCGTTGGTGAACGCCGTGCGCAGGAAGGCGTGATCCTTCCAGAAATAGGAACAGCGCGCCTTGAAACGGCCGAATGGCGTAGTCAGATCGTAGCGCCCCATGACGGCCAGATAGCGCCGTTTGCACCCGGCGTCACCCGCCCGGCGCCGCCTCTCCTGAGCGCGGCCGCTTGACTTGACGCCTCAGCCGTTCGACCGAAGGCCGATGACCGTTCCCGCTCCCCATGCCGACGCCCGCGAGCCGCTGCGGCCCCTGCTCGCCCGCATCTGGCGCGAGTATCTGTCGCGGCACAAGCCGGCCTTCTTCACCTCCATGCTGCTGGCGGGGGTGTCGGGCGGTCTGACGGCCCTGCTGCTGAAGTTCCTTGAGCCTGCGATCGACCTGCTGTTCGGCCAGCATCAGGGGCCGGTGACGATCTGGAAGACCGTCACCATCCCGGCGGACAAGGTGCTGATCGCCATTCCCCTGTTCATCATCGTCGTGGCGGTGATCCGTTCGCTGAGCATGGCGGGTCAGGCGGCGCTGGTAAACCGGCTGGGCCACGGCATCGTCGGCGACATCCAGAAGCAGTTGTTCTCGGGCATGATCCGGGCCGACCTGTCGCGCCTGCGCAGCCAGCATTCGGGGACGTTCGTCTCCTCCGTCCTGTTCGACGCCAACCTGGTGCGCGAGGCCTTCACCTCGGGCGTGGTCAACTACACCCAGAACGCCCTGATGCTGCTGGGCGTCATCGTCGCCATGGGCTTCATCGACCTGCCGCTGACGCTGATCGTGCTGCTGGGCGTGCCGGTCGTCAGCTGGATCATCCGCCGGTTCGGCAAGAAATCGCGCAAGGCCGCGCGCGGAGCCATGGTCGAGACCGAGGCCCTGTCCAGCGCCCTGATGGAGAACCTGGACGGCGTCCGCGTCATCAAGATCGAGAACCGCGAGGCGGCCGAGGAAGCCCGCGTCTCCACCGTCATCGACCGCCGCCAGCGCCACGTCATCAAGGGCGCCGACAGCCGCGCCTTCTCCGGCCCGGCCAGCGACATCGTCGCCTACGGCGTCGTCGCCGCCGTCATGGCCTATGCCGGGTGGAGCGCAAGCCAGGGAGAGATGACGGTCGGCGCCTTCGCCTCCTTCATCGGCATGTTGCTGCTGGCCGGCCAGGCTCTGCGCCAGGTGACCAACCTCACGACGGTGCTGAGCGAGGGCTTCACCGCCGCCCGCCGCCTGTTCGCCGCCCTGGACATCGAACCCGAGATTCGCGAGGCCAATGACGCGGCCGTGGTCGCGCCCGGCCCCGTCACCGTCGCCCTGGACCATGTCAGTTTCGCTTATCATGCAGACGAGGACGGGTCCGCCCCGACCCTGTCGGACGTCAGCCTGCACGTCTCGCCGGGCGAGACCATCGCCCTGGTCGGCCCGTCGGGCGGGGGCAAGTCGACTATCCTCAGCCTATTGCCGCGCTTCTATGACGTGACGGCGGGACGGGTGACGCTGAACGGCCGCGACATCCGCGAGCTGAGCTTGCCTTCCTTACGCGACCACATCGCCCTGGTGACGCAGGAGCCTTTCCTGTTCGACGACACCATCGCCGCCAACATCGCCTATGGCCGCCCCGGCGCCACGGCCGAGGACATCGTGGCCGCCGCCCGCGCCGCCGCCGCCCACGACTTCATCGCCGCCCTGCCCGACGGCTACGCCACCCGCGTGGGCGAGGCGGGCGCTCGCCTGTCCGGCGGGCAGCGTCAGCGCATCGCCATCGCCCGCGCCTTCCTGAAGGACGCGCCCATCCTGCTGCTGGACGAGGCGACCAGCGCGCTCGACACCGAGAGCGAGGCCCTGGTTCAGGCCGCGCTGGAGCGGCTGATGGACGGCCGCGCCACCCTGATGATCGCCCACCGCCTGTCGACGGTGAAGAACGCCGACCGCATCTACGTCATCGACGGCGGCCGCGTGGTCGAGGAAGGAACCCACGACGCCCTGGTGGCGCGCGGCGGTCTCTACGCCCGTCTGGCCCGGCAGCAGTCGCTGGACAGCGACCCGGTCGCCCCCTCGCCTCTTTCGACTTTGCCGCCTCTGGTCGAGCTTCCCGACGAGACCGGCGCATGAGGCCGCTGCGCAACCCCGCCATCCAGAACGCCATGGCCTGGACCCTGGCCCAATGGATGCGCTTCTGCATCGCCACCATCCGCTGGACCCATGAGAACGAGGCCGCGGCCGAAGAGGTCTGGCGTGACGGCGGCGGGGTGCTGTGCGCCTTCTGGCACTCGCGCATCGCCCTGGCCCCGTCCTGCTGGCCCCAGGATCGGGCTCAGCCCGCCAAGGCCCTGATCTCCCTGTCCGCGGACGGCGAGTTCATCGCCAAGGCGATCGCACGCCAGGGCTTCCCCGCCGTGCGCGGCTCCTCGGCCAATAAGGACAAGGCCAAACAGGCCAAGGGCGGGACACAGGCCCTGCGCGACGGTCTGAAGCAGTTGAAGCTCGGCGCCCTGGCGCTGACTCCTGACGGCCCGCGCGGTCCGGCGCGTCAGATGGCCGAGGGCCTGCCGCTGATGGCGAAGATATCCAAGGCGCCGGTGCTGTTCATCGGCATGTCGTGCAGCCCGGCGATCCGGCTGAACAGCTGGGACCGCGCCCTGCTGCCCCTGCCCTTCGGCAAGGGCGCCGTGGTCTGGGACAAGGCCTGGTATCCCGAAGGCGGCGATCTGGCCGAGGTCGCCGCCGAGTGGGGCGAGCGCCTGACCGCCGTCGAGGCCCGCGCCGACGCCCTCACCGGGCTGGAGCGCGTCTGAGCGTGTCCTTCAGCCCCGCCCTGATCGCCTATCAGCTGCTGACCCGCCTGCTGGAGCCGCTGGCCCCGCGCCTGCTGGACGCCCGCGTCCGCAAGGGCAAGGAAGACCCCGCCCGCGTCGATGAACGGCTGGGCCTGCCCGGCCTGGCGCGCCCCGACGGGCCTCTGGTCTGGATCCACGGCGTCAGCGTCGGCGAGGCCCTGTCGATCCTTCCGCTGGCCGAGCGCATCCGCAAGGACCGGCCCGACGTGACGGTTCTGGTCACCACCGGCACCCTGACCTCGGCGCAGGTGCTGGCGACACGCCTGCCGCGCGGCGTCATCCATCAGTTCGCCCCAGTGGACGCCCCCTCGGCGGTCGCCGCCTTCCTCGACCACTGGCGGCCCGACGTCGGCGTCTTCGTCGAGAGCGAGCTGTGGCCCAACCTGCTGACCACGGCGCAAAAGCGCGGCGTGCCCCTGGCTCTGGTCAGCGCCCGCATCACCGACAAGACGGCGCAGGGCTGGAAAAAGGCGCCCGGCATGGCCCGCGCCCTGATGAACGGCTTTTCGCACGTCTGGCCACAGGATCAGGACAGCGCCGACCGGCTGACGGCGCTGGGCGCCCGCGTCGACGGTCAGGTGAACCTGAAGCTGTCCGGCGAGCCCCTGCCCTATGACAAGGGCGAGTTCGCCCGCCTGTCGGCCCTGATCGACGACCGCCCCGTCGTCGTCGCCGCCAGCACCCATGAGCATGAGGAAATGGCCATCGTCGGCGCGCTGGATCATCTCGCCGACCGCCTGTTCCTGATCGTCGTGCCGCGCCACCCGGAACGCGGCGACGCCATCGCCGAGGCCCTGAGCCGCGACGGCTACGGCTTTGCGCGCCGCAGTCATGGCCAGCCGATCTGCGACCAGACCGACATCTATCTGGCCGACACCCTGGGCGAGCTGGGGCTGTTCCTGCGGCTGGCCGATGTGGTGGTCATGGGCGGCTCCTTCGCCCCCGCGCTGGGCGGCGGGTCGGTCGGCGGCCACAATCCGCTGGAGCCCGCGCGCCTCGCCAAACCCATCGTCACCGGCCCCGACGCCAGCAACTGGCAGGCCGTGACCCGGATGCTGAAACAGGCAGGCGGCCTCGTCTCCGTCCTGTCGCCCGCCGAACTGCCCTCGGTCGTCGGCCCCATGCTGGCCGACCCCGAGGCCGCCCGCGACATGGGCGAGCGCGCGCGGCGATCCGCAGAGGCCGCCGCCGCCGGGCTGGACCGCCTGTGGCTGGCGCTTCAGTCCCACCTGCCCGCCGCCCCTTCACGCAGGCGCCCATGAAACTGAACACCCCCCGCTGGTGGTACAGCCGCGACCGCCGCCACGCCCCGATGACGCGGATGATGCTGAAGCCCGCCTCATGGCTGTGGGCGGGCGTGACGGCGCGCAAAATCGCCCGCGCCACGCCGGTCGATCCGGGCGCAGCGGTCATCTCCATCGGCAATCTGACGGTCGGCGGATCGGGCAAGACCCCCGTCGCGCGCGAGACTCTGCGCCTGCTGCGCGCCCAGGGCGTCAACGCCGCCGCCCTGTCGCGCGGCTATGGCGGCGAACTGGAAGGCCCGGTCCGCGTCGACCTGAGCCATCACACCGCCGCCGATGTCGGGGACGAACCCCTGATGCTGGCTCAGGACGCGCCTGCATGGATCGCCCGCGACCGCGTGGCGGGCGCCCGCGCCGCCGCCGCTGACGGCGCCTCCGCCCTCGTACTGGACGACGGCCACCAGAACCCGGCGCTGAAGAAGACCCTCAGCCTGATCGTGGTCGATGGCGAGACGCGCGGCGACGAATGGCCGTTCGGCGACGGCTCGGTCTTCCCCTCCGGCCCGATGCGCGAGCCGCTGAAGGCCGGGCTGGCGCGCGCCGACGGCGTGGTCGTCATGCTGCCGACCGACATGGTCGCCGCCGATCCCGAACTGCTGGAGGTCTTCGGCGACCTGCCCGTCTTCATCGCCCGGCTGGAACCCGCCGCCCCGCCGCCGCCCGGCCCCCAGGTCGGCTTCGCCGGCATCGCCAAGCCGTGGAAGGTCGAGCGGTCTCTGATCGCCGCAGGCTGCGATCTGAAGGACTTCGTCCCCTTCCCCGACCACGCCGCCCTGTCCGACCGCGACTTCGCCTTCCTGAACGACCGCGCCGCCGTCTATGAGGCGGGCCTCGTGACTACGGAAAAGGACTGGGTGCGCCTGACGCCCGACCAGCGCGCCGCCGTCGCCGCCTGGCCCGTCGCCGCCCGGTTCGAGGATGAAACGGGGTTCGCAGCCTTTGTGATGGGCGCCCTCTGATCCGACCGCCCTGCGTCGGAGTCAGATGTGCGGGTTGTCGAAAATGTCCTCGATCGGCCGCTCGAACAGGGCGGCGATGCGATAGGCCAGATCCAGCGAGGGGTCGTGTTTCTCGGTCTCCAGGGCGTTGACCGCCTGGCGGGAAACCCCCAGCGCCTGTCCCAGCTGTTCCTGGGTCCAGTTGCGCTCGACGCGCAGCAGCTTCAGCCGGTTCCTCATCAGTTCGAGGTCCGAATGAAGGGCGCCGCCAGGCCGAACGCCGCCCAGAACAGCGGATAGATCAGCCAAGCCGGCAGGTGCGGCGCCCCGGCGAAACTCTCTCCGAAGCCCCAGAAGGTCGCGACCGCCATCGCCATGCCGGAGGCGATGATGAACTGCTTGGCCGTGACCATGCGCACGAACTCGTCGCTTTCACGCATCAGGGCCAGCGTGGCCCAGATCTGACCGATCACCGGTGCAGAGACGGCCGCCGCCAGGACCCAGCCCGCAGGCTTTCCCATGACCCCGTCAAAGGCGTCCGTGGTCATCATCGCCACGCAGATCGCCACATAGGGAGCCATGAAGGCGAACGTCCGCAGGACGTAGCGACGCCCTGACGGCGTCTGTTGTCTGGAAAGGGTCATCATGACAGTCGCTCCTGACTTTATGTAAGGAAAACCTTACAACGCCATCATGTCATGTCAACCTTACTTTTTATCAGCATGTCCTGACATTATTGCCAGCCGCTTCGACCGCCCCTAGCTTGAAGTCATGCGTAGTGTTCCCGCCCTTGTCGTCGCCTTCCTGACGGCCGCCGCCCCTCTTGCCGCGCTTGCTTCGCCGCCTCCGCCCTTCCTGGT
This sequence comes from Brevundimonas sp. SS2672, assembly GCF_059579685.1. NCBI lineage: Bacteria > Pseudomonadati > Pseudomonadota > Alphaproteobacteria > Caulobacterales > Caulobacteraceae > Brevundimonas > Brevundimonas sp. SS2672. The sequence continues at coordinate 2,216,564 of NZ_CM184201.1, forward strand.
CCAACAGGATGTTCGCGGCGCGAGCGACCATGACGACCTGCCCCGCATGGACGGCGCGCGCATCCGCGCCTGGCGCCAGTTGTCCGTCGCCGAAATCACCCTGCCCACCGGCGCGGTCGCCGAAGGCGACACGCCGCAGAGCGCTCTGCGGCTTCAGGGTCAGATCAGCCATCTGGACTATGTCATCCGCCCGGCCGTCGCGCCGATCGACATGGCGCGCCACTATGAAGAAGCGCTGCGCGAGGGGGGCTATGAGACCGTCTTCGCCTGCACCGGCATCGCCCGCTGCGGCTCGGGCATGGGGGCGCTGATCCTGCTGAGCGACACGGTGGCGCCTGCGGGCTTCGCCGACGGCGTCTTCAACGATCAGTTGCGGGTGGTCGTGGCGCGCAAGGGGGCGACCTGGGTGCTGCTGCACATGACGCGCGGACCGGATCGGTCGCTGGTCTATCAGGCCGTGATCGAGGGCGCCCGTGAGCTCGAGTAGACGGATCGCCGATCCAGTCCGTTTCATCCGCGACAACACCCGCCTTCAGCCCGTCTCGCACACGCCCGAGATTTCCCTGTGGCTGGCCGACGAGGTCACGCCCATCTGGCGGCTGACCGAAGAAGAACTGGGCGAGATGGGCCTGCCGCCGCCCTTCTGGGCCTTCGCCTGGGCGGGCGGACAGGCGCTGGCGCGCTGGCTGCTGGATCACCCCGACGAAGTCACGGAGCGTCGCGTGCTGGATCTCGCGACCGGGTCGGGACTGGTGGCGATCGCGGCGATGAAGGCGGGCGCCGCGTCGGTGCTGGCCGCCGACATCGACCCCTTCTGCGCCGCCGCCGTGGCCGCCAACGCCGAAGCCAACGGCGTCGAGATCGCCTTCACCGCGGACAATCTGCTTGAGGCCCCACCCCCCGCATTCGACGTCATCTGCGCGGGGGACGTCTTCTATGAAGGGCCGATGGCCGAGGCGGTTCTGGCCTGGCTGAAGCAGGCGCGGGCGGCCGGGACGACCGTGCTGGTCGGCGATCCCGGCCGGACCTACTTCCCGGCCTCGGGCCTGACCCGGCTGGCGGAATACAGCGTCGAAACCACGCGCGAGCTGGAGGACCTGGAGGTCAAACGCACCCGCGTCTGGGGGCTGGACGCTTAGGGGGCAGGGCTCGAAACCGCCGCAGCCCCCTCTGCCGTCATCCTCGGGCTTGACCCGAGGATCCAGTGCGGCGGCGCGCTCTACCCTGCCAACGTCACGCAGGCGGATGGCTGGATCCTCGGGTCAAGCCCGAGGATGACGGCAGGAAGGGGGAGCGGATAACGGCAGGAGAGCGCGACGGCGGGCAATTGATGCTGAAACGCTCCGCCTCACCCGCACCCTCTCCGCCGCCCCGCCTCAGGCGTCCCGGGGCAGGACGGTCAGCACCCGCGCCATATGCTGGTGGAAGGCCTCCATATAGTCGCGCAGGAACTGTTCCGTGGAGGGCACAGTGACGTTGCCGTCGTCGTCGATCAGGCCCGGCGTCAGCTGAATATAGCCTTCGGGCGCATTCATCTGCGGGGCCTGGAGGAAGCCCAGCACCGGCCGCAGCGCCTGCTGGGCCAGGGCCGTGCCGATGGCCCCGATCGAGGCGCCGATCACCGCCGTCGGCTTGTTCTTGAAGGCATTGCTTCCATAGGGGCGACTGGCCCAGTCGATGGCGTTCTTCAGCCCGCCGGGCATGGAACGATTGTATTCCGGCGTGACGATCAGGATCGCATCGGACCGCTTGATCGCCGCCTTGAAGTCGTTGGCGACGGCCGGATAGTCGGCGTCATAGTCATAGGAATAGAGCGGCAGCTCGCTGAAGCCGATCTCGTGGAACTGCAGCTTCTCGGGCGCGAGTTTGACCAGGGCCTTGGCCAGCTTGCGGTTGATCGAACCCTTGGCCAGACTGCCGATGATGTAGCCGACGTTATAGGTGGTCATGATAGGCGTCCCGCTGAATGAGGGCGGCGTGCGCCGCCGCTGGCGAGGAAATGCCCCAGCAAGCTTGGCGGTTCCGTATCAGACGCGCACGGCCTGGCGACTTCGCCCCGCCTCGCCGAACACCCGCAGATAGCGCTCGATCTCAGTTCGGTCGCCGGTGGCCTTTTCGACGTTATCCGACAGCTTGACCGCCGGGCGGCCCGCCGCCTGCGTCACCTTGCAGACCAGCGACAGAGGCAGCAGTTCGGGCGCCTCTACGGGGGCGCAGTCGCGGAAGTCGTTGGTCAGGTTGGTGCCCCAGCCGAAGCTGGTCCGCACCCGCCCCTTGAAGTGGGCGTGGGCCGCCTCGATGCCGTCGACATCCAGCCCGTCGGCCAGAACCAGCAGGCGCTCACGCGGATCGCGCCCCTTGGACGCCCACCACTTCATGATGATCTCGCCGCCCTCGATCGGCGGAGCGGGATCGGGACGGAAGCCCTTCCAGTCGGCCAGCCAGTCAGGCGCGTCATTCAGGAAGGCTTCGGTGCCGAAGGCGTCCGGCAGGGCGATCAGCAGATTACCATCATAGGCCGCGCGCCATTCCTCCAGCACCCGATAGGGCGCCGCGCGCAAGGCCGCCTCGTCCTCGCCCGCCATCGCGGCCAGCACCATCGGCAGTTCGTGGCCGTTGGTGCCGATGGCCTCAAGGTCGTTGTTCATCGCCAGCAGCACGTTGGAGGTGCCGATGAAGGCGCTTCCCAGCCCCTCCTTCAGCGCCTCGACGCACCAGCCCTGCCACAGGAAGCCGTGGCGGCGACGCGTGCCGAAGTCGGACAGGGCCAGCGGCTCCAGCTTCCTCAGCCGCTCGATCTTGCTCCACAGCTTGGTCTTGGCGCGCGAATAGAGGATGTCCAGTTCGAACCGCCCCATGCGGCGCAGGGCGCGGCGGCTGCGCAGCTCGTTCAGGATCGACAGGGCGGGGATTTCCCACAAGGTGACGTCGGCCCAGTTTCCGGAAAACTCGAGCCGGTACTGTCCGTCGGCGCTGCGAGACAGGTCGTAGTCCGGCAGGCGATAGTCGGCCAGCCAGGCCAGAAAGTCCGGGCTGAAGATCGACTTCACCCCATAGAAGGTGTTGCCGCCCAGCCAGATCAGTTCGCGGTTGGTGAAACGCAGGGACCGGGCGTGGTCCAGTTGGGCGCGCAGTTCGGCCTCGTCCACTTCCTCGGCCAGACGCACCGAAGTCGTGCGGTTGATGACCGAGAAGGTCACCGGCACATCGCGGAACCGGCGCCAGATCAGTTGCAGCATCAGCAGCTTGTAGAAGTCGGTGTCCAGCAGACTGCGGATGATGGGGTCCAGTCGCCAGCCGTGGTCATAGGCCCGCTTGGCCAGGTCGATGCTCGCCATGCCGGATCAGTCCGCCTTTCGTTCCGCCGGTTCGAGAACCGCTTCCACCGGGGCCTCGTCCTCGTTGACCAGGCGTCCCTCGCGGTGGGGCTTGATATAGGGAGTCGGTTTCGGCGTCGGCATATTGCCCCGCATCATGGCCCGCCCGGCCCCCAGACCGCCGGTGACCTCCAGGTCCAGCCGCGCCTCGTCGCGGCGGCGCACGTCGGCGATGACCTCGGCGGCTTCGTCCTGCGGCAGGCCCAGTTCCTCCAGCACCGCCTGGCCGAACTTCAGGGCGGATTCGAAGGTCTCGCGCACCTGATAGTCCACGCCCGCCTGGATCAGGCGCAACGAATGGCCCCGGTCGAAGGCGCGGACCAGCAGCTTCACGCCCGGAAACTCGGACTTGACCAGTTGGACGATGCGGTCGGCCGTCTCGGGCTTGTCGACGCAGACCAGCACCGCCTCGGCCTTGCCCGCGCCCGAGGCCCGCAGCGTATCCAGGCGCGTGCCGTCGCCGTAATAGACCTTGAAGCCGAAGTTCCCGGCGGCCTGGATCATCTCCACGTCGTTCTCGATGATCGACACGTCCACGTCGCGCGCCAGCAGGGGCTGGGACACCACCTGGGCGAAGCGGCCGAAGCCGATGATCAACACCTGGCCGCCCAGACCCTCGGCGGCGTCGACGCCCTCGGCCTCTTCCGGCGACAGGCCCGCCTCCTTCGGCAGGAAGCGCTTCAACGCCAGCGTCGTCAGCGGCGTCAGAGCCATGGACAGGATGACGATGGCCGTCAGGGCCGCGCTGGCCTGGGCGTCGATCACCCCGGCGCCGGCCGCCGCGCCGTAGAGGACGAAGGCGAACTCGCCGCCCTGGGCGAACAGGGCCGCCCGCTCAAGCGCCTCATGATGACGCGCCCTGAACAGGCGGGCGACGACATAGATGACCAGGGCCTTCACCACCATGAAGGCCGCCAGCCCGGCGACGACGATGCGCCAGTCGCTGATGACCACGCCGATGTCCAGCGCCATGCCGACCGACAGGAAGAACAGGCCCAGCAGGATGGCGCGGAAGGGCTCGACGTCGGCTTCCAACTGGTGTCGGAAGGTCGAGTCGGACAGCAGCACCCCGGCCAGGAAGGCGCCCATGGCCATCGACAGGCCGACCTCGTCCATGATCCAGGCCGTGCCCGCCACCACCAGCAGGGCGGCGGCCGTCATCACCTCGCGCCCGCCGTTGCGCGCCAGGAAGCGGAACACCGGATTGATGGCGTAGACGCCGACGGCCAGCACGCCCGCCAGGGCCGCCATGGCCAGACCGATCGACCGCCACAACGGCGTCGTGCTCTCGGCCGCATGGCCAAGGGAGGCGCCCAGCAGGGCGACGATGGCCAGCAGGGGCACGATGGCCAGATCCTCGAACAGCAGGATGCTGACCGCCCTCTGGCCGCTGGGCGTCGGCAGGTCGCCGCGCTCCTCCAGCATCTGCACGATGACGGCTGTGGAGGACATGACGAAGCCCATGGCTCCGACGAAGGCCACCGGCGCCGAAACCCCCGCCGCCATAGCGACGCCGGTCAGGGCCAGCCCCGCCAGCCCGACCTGGGCCGAGCCCAGACCGAAAATCTCCTTGCGCATTCCCCACAGGCGCTTGGGCCGCATCTCCAGGCCGATGATGAACAGGAAGATGACCACGCCGAACTCGGCGACGTGCAGGATGACTTCAGGCTCGCGGAACAGGGCCAGGCCGAAGGGACCGATGGCGACGCCCGCCGCCAGATAGCCAAGCACAGAGCCCAGCCCGATCTTGCGGAATACCGGCACGGCCACCACGCCCGCCGCCAAGAGGGCCGCTACATGGCCCAGTTCCAGTCCCGTCGCAGCCTCGGCCATCGCTCACCCTTGCGTTTGTCTTTTCATAGTGGGGGCGAACACGATCGATTGCGAGGGGGAAGGTTCGGCGGCGTCGCGTCCTGGCGGCGGCCGGAACCCCGGACGCCGTGCGCGGGTTTCCCAAGCTGGGCCGCCAGGCGCCCCCTACACGAGAGAAGGCCATGAAGATTCGCGACGTGATGAGCAAGGACGTGCAGGTCGCCCGTCCGGAAGACACCCTGCAGAACGTCGCCGGTCGAATGGCCGCGGGCGATTTCGGCTTCATCCCCGTGGCCGACGGCGACCGGCTGATCGGCGCCCTGACCGATCGCGACATCGTCGTGCGCGGCGTGGCCTCGGGCGCCGGACCGGAAGCGCGGGTGCTGGACGTGCTGTCGCGCGACGCTCTGGTGGTGCGGGCTGACGACGACCTGAAGGTCGCGCTGGATCTGATGTCGTCGCGCCAGATCCGCCGCCTGCCGGTGGTGGACAAGGACGGCCGCCTGGTCGGCGTGGTCTCGCTGGGCGATCTGTCGACCCGGGTCAAGGAACGCTACGCCGGCGAGGCGCTGGAGGAGATTTCCCGCCCTCAGGGTTAATCCCCCGCTAACCACGTCACGGAACCCGACGATAACGGCCCGGGCCGCATCATTCCCCTCTTTGCAAGAGGGAAGTCCGGAATGGCGCGCGCCCAGTTCCAGAAGGGCCAGAAGGTCTGGGTCGAGAGCGTCGGCGTCTGGGCCCAGGTCGAAAAGGTCATGCCCGTCTGGGCCAAGGGTTTCGACGAGCCGGTCCGGATCACCTACGACGTGGGCCTGGGCCGCGAGTTCGCCGCGGCGGAACTGCAGGTTCCCTCGGACAATCCCGCCGCCGGCGCCGTGGGCGACTGGCGCATCCTGCGCGCGCGCAACAAGTGGCAGGACCCCGCCGACTGCGTCCACCATCCCTACCCCGGCAGCTATCCGGTGGTGGTCACCGACAAGGCCGACTGGGGCGGCTGGCGCGTGCCCGGCGCCGAATACGACCGCGACCCGCAGCGTATAGAATTCCAAGCCCGCCTGATCGCGGCAGGGCCCGACCTGATGGACCTGGCGCGCGAACTGATGGCCTCGGTGGCCGAGGCTCCGGACGACGCCCCGCCCGAAACCCAGCGCCTGGCCCGCAAGGCCCAGTCCATCCTGCGTCGCATGACCGAGATCGCCGCACCGGCCCCTGCGCCCCGGCCGGATGAGGACGCGGAGACGGACGCCTAGACTCGCCGACGCTCATCCTAGGCGCCACCCCTCGACGGATTCCGCGACGCAGCCTAGATTCCCGAGTGAATCGGGACAGGAGGGTCGCCCTTGCGGGGCACCGAGCGCCGCAGTTACGGGCCCGGCCGTCGGGCCACGGATCATCAGGCCGCGCGCTCCGCGCCCTGGGTCCGTATCCTTGCGCTCGCCGTGGCGCTGGCTCTGGCGGCCTATGTCATGCTGTTCGCGCGCGAGAACAGCCGTCCCAGCCGCGAAGTCGAGGCCGCCCGACTGGAGACCCTGACGCTTGAGGCGAGGCTCGCCGCCGCCCAGGTCGAAGCCCGCGCCGCGCGGACGGACCGCGCCCTGGACGCCGCCGCCCGCGTTCTGGCTCAGACGCCGAACCAGCCGGTCCAGGCCCTGGACAGCGCCCGCCTGGAAGATCCCGAAGCCGCCTTGCTGATCGCCGATGCGAACGGCCGCGTCCTGGCGGCGCAAGGCGCCCGTCTGGGCTCCGACGCGGCGGCCGGCCTGTCCGTCGGCGAGGACGGCCTGACCACGCGCCGGGCGACGCCGGACGGCCATGTCCTGGTCGCACGCACGCCCCTGCCGACCCTGAAACCGACGCTCGCCCAGGCCAGCCTCAGCATCCTGCCGTCCGGTCAGGCCCCCGCCACGCCGGACCAAGCGGTCAAGCGGCCGGACGGACGCCCTCAGACCGCCGCCGTGGCCCCCATCGGCGACACCGGCCTGTCTGTCGTGGCGGCCCTGCCTCGCCCGGACGCCTTCGCCGCCTGGCTGGACGACGCCTGGATGCTGGCCGCGCCCCTGCTGATGGTGGTGCTGATGCTGGCGGTGATCGCCGTGCAGAACTGGCGCCAGATGCGGACGAGCCGACGCTGGGCCGACACCGAGCGCCGTTTCCGCGTGGCCGTCGAGGCCGCGCGCTGCGGCGTATGGGAATGGGATCTGGCCAAGGGCGAGGCGACCCTGTCCGACTACATGGCCGCCCTGCTGGAGGTGGAGACGGGAACCGTCCTGACCACCCAGGCCATGGTCGAGCGGGTCCATCCCCGCTATCGCCAGTTGATGGTCCAGGCCTTGGATAAGGCCATGGCCGACGGCGTGTTCGAAGCGGCCTTTCCCGTGCCGTTGAGCAACGGCGGCGTCCGCTGGATAGACGCGCGCGGCCAGTCCCGTCAGCCGCGTCGCGACGGCGGCTATGACAGCCTGATGGGGGTGGCGCTGGACGTCACCGAGGCCCGCCGCACCAAGGCCCAGGCCCAGGCCGCCGAAAGCCGCCTGCGCGACGCCATCGAAAGCGTGTCCGACGCCTTCGTCCTGTTCGACCGGCGCGGACGGCTGATCCTGTGGAACCAGGGATTCCAGGACGCCTTCGCCTTCCCCGAGGGCGTGGTCCGGCCCGGCGCCCAGAAGGACGAACTGAACCGCATCGCCGCCGAGGCGATCAAGGCCGAACATCCGTCAGCCGGGGGCCGCGCGGGGGTGCGTGAGGTCGAGCTGAAGGACGGCCGCTGGCTGCAGATGGCCGAGCGCTTCACCGGCGACGGCGGCACGGTGGTGATATGCGCCGACATCACCGTCATCCGCCGCCAGGAGGCCGAGCGTCGCCGCGCCGCCGACGAACTGCGCGCCATGGTGGCCGAGCTGGAGGCCAGCCAGGCGAACCTGGCCCTGCTGGCGCGCAAATATGAGGTCGCCATGACCCGCGCCGAGGCCGCCAACCAGGCCAAGTCCGAGTTCCTGGCCAATATGAGCCATGAGCTGCGCACCCCGCTGAACGCCATCAACGGCTTCTCGGAGATCATGGCGGCCGAGATGTTCGGCCCCCTGGGCGACCGCCGCTACAAGGGCTACGCCGCCGACATCCACGGCTCGGGCCAGCATCTGCTCAGCCTGATCAACGACATCCTCGACATGGCCAAGATCGAGGCGGGCAAGCTGACGCTGCACTATGAGCCGATGGCGCTGGACGTGCTGTGCGCCGAGGCGGTGCGGCTGATGCGGGGCAAGGCGCAGGAGGCGCGGCTGGCCCTCACGCTGGACTGTCCTGAGGCCCTGCGCATAGAGGCGGACCAGCGCGGCCTGAAACAGGTGCTGCTGAATCTGATCTCCAATGCGGTGAAGTTCACGCCCGAAGGCGGCGCCGTGTCGGTGATCGTCGCTCCGCGGGATGCGGACACGGTGCGCGTCTCGGTCGCCGACACCGGCATCGGCATCTCCGCCAAGGATCTGGAGCGGCTGGCCCAGCCGTTCGAGCAGGTGGAGGGCCAGCACTCCAAGTCGACGCAAGGAACGGGTCTCGGCCTGGCCCTGACCAAGTCGCTGATCGAACTGCACGGCGGCGCCATGACCATCGACAGCGAACCGGGACGCGGCACCACCGTCTGGTTCGATCTGCCGCTTCGCGCGCCCCAAGGGGCCGTGGCCCCCGTCGGCGCGCCTGTCCAGCGGGTCCAGCCGCGCGCCGCTTAGCCCGACCTTAGACCGCCGGCTTTTCGGCGCCTTCCGTAGGGGCCTTCTCTCCGCCCTGCCCGTCTTTCGACTTGGAACGGTGACGCGACAGGATCGGCGCAAGAGCCTCACGGTCCGCCGGGCCCAGACGGCTCAGCGTCTCGACCGCCCCCGCTTCCAGCCGCGCCCGCCCTCGCATTTCAGACGCGCGCGACCGTTCCAGCAAGGCGGCGACCGCCACCGCGTCGAACTGATCCGAACGGGTCAGGGCGATGGCCTCGCGACGGGCCGCCCGCGCCTCTTCGAAATCCGGACGAGCCTCCAGGGCGGTGGCGCGCAACTCACGCTTGACCTGATCGCGCACAGCGGGGGGCGCGCCTCGACCACCGACCAGACGGGCTCGCTGCGGCCCGGCCGGCGCGCTTCGGTCGCCGCCTCCTGAACCTGCCTGGCCGCCATCCAGGCCGCGCCCGCTCCGGCGACGGCGAAGATGTTGAGAGCGACGGACGCCGCCAGGGCGATCCTCAAGCCTTTCGTGCTCATCCGCCCAGAACCTCCGTATCGTCAGCGCTGGTCAGGCTGGCCTGATACAACACCGCGTCGGCGCGAATGTCGGCCGTCATCTGGCCGGTCAGAACCACGCCGAAAACGGCCCCGGCGCAGGCCGCCGCCGCCCAGCCGGCGCCCGACAGCCAGGCCATGACGCCAATGCCGCCGCGTCGACGGCCCAGACCCGCGCCGGCCGCCGCAGCGATCACCTGTTCGCGCAAGGCGTGGGATGCGACCACGCGCGGCGCCGCGTCCAGCAGGGCGTCAAGCCCGTCCGCGTCCCGCAGCAAGGCCGCAGCCTGAAGGTCCGTCGCGGCCAGGGCGCGCGCCGCCTCGCGCTCGCTCTGCGGCCAGCGACGCAGGTCGCCGCCATAGGCGTCGGCCAGGTGTTCAAACCGTTCTCGGGTCATCGTCGTCATCTCGTCCCCCGCCATAGTGGTTCGGCGCGCGCTGCAGCGCCGCCGCCTCGCATGCCCTGTCGCCCATCACGCCCAGCGCCTGGATGCGGCGCGATGTCCGCCAGGGCGGTCCGCAAGGCGCGACGGCCCCGCGACAACAGGCTTTCCAGCGCTTCCACGCTGATCTCCATCAGGGCGGCGGCTTCAATATTGCCCAGCTCCTGATAGTGGCAAAGGACGATGGCCTCGCGCTGCCGCTCCGGCAGGCGCGTTAGGGCCTGTTCGACCCGCGCGCCCGTCTCGGCGGCCAGCAGGCCCCGATCCGGCGCCGGGCCGTCGTCGATGCTGTCGGGGATGGCGTCCGTCGCGATCTCGCGCCGGCGCCGCAGACGGTCGTAGCAGAGGTTGAGCCCCACCCGGTGCAGCCAGGTGTCGAAGCGCGCCTGGCCAGGGTCCAGCGCGGCGCCTGCCTCCAGGCTCTGAGCATGGCTTCCTGGGCCACGTCCTCAGCCTCCGCCGCATCGCCCAGCATCCGCTGGGCGAGCGACAGCATGCGCGGCAGCTTGCGCGCGACCATGGCCTGAATGGCCGCGGGGTCGCCTTCGCCCACGCGGCGCACCAAATCCTCGTCGGGGTCGACGGTCGTCGCCAATCCAGCCTCTTTGGCTCCATCCAGAAAGGTCGGGCGGTCGGACCGCCTTCCCCGACATCACCCTACTCCGAAGCGGGCGCCGAAGGCGACGCCGGGTTCGAACGACGCTGCTCGCGCTTCTGACGCATCTCGGCGCGGCCGGTCTGCATGGCGGCGCGGCGCTCCTCAACCGTCAGCACGCCGTCGCGGTTCGCATCCATTCGCGCGAAGGCCTCGGTCGCCTTGCGCTCGGACTCGGCGATGACGATGGGGAAGCGGCTCTCGGCGCGCTGCGCTCCCATCCGGCCGCCCCGATCCCGAGCACCCTGGCCCCGATGTCCGCGCATCATCCGCGCGCCGTCGTGACGGCCCCCGCCCATACGGTCGCCGCGGGCTTGAGGCGCCTCGAACTCGGCGCGGCTGAGGGCGCCGTCCTTGTTGGCGTCCAGCCGATCAAATCGGGCCGAAAGGCGTTCGGCGCGGCGCGCCTGGCCGTAGGCGCGCATCTCCTCGGCCGTCACCTGACCGTCGCCGTTCGCGTCCGCCGCGCGCAGGCGCTCGACCCGACGCTGCACGAAATCGGCCTGGCTGACCGGCTCGGCCGTCCGGGCGCGATGCGACGCGGCGGGGGCGTCCTGGGCGCTCGCCGTCCCGCCGACCGCCAGCGTCAGTGCAAGAACGGCCACGCCGCCGAAAGTCATCTTCATCTCGATGTTCTCCATCTGGCCCGAAGGCCAAGAAGCAACCCTGCCGAGAAGTAGAACGGCGCCCGGATCAGATTCCGTCGCTCAATGGCGGCAGGGCGGCGTCGAACGCCCGCCTCGCCTGCAGCCGCAGGTCGATCAGGCGGGCCTTCAGGGTATCGAAATCAAGCGCCCCGGCCGCGCGGGCCAGCCGCATCTGGAAACCCGACGGCTCCTGATCCGGATCGCCTGCCCCCTCAAAGGCGCAGGCCATCAGCTGCCCCAGTCGCTGATGAAGACGCCAGCTTTCGGCCAGCACCGGATCGGCGGCCAGCGCCTCGAGCGTCGAGACCGTCAGGGGCGCCCCGGCCTGGGCCGCCGTCAACTGACGATACTGGGCCGTGAACTCGGCGTCGACCTGACCGCCCGGCGACAGCTTCAGGTCCCAGAAGCCCTTGGGCCGCCGCTCGCGATCCATCAGATCGCGCATGGCCCGCACGTCCTCGGCGAGGTCGACGCCGGGGCGGGGCCGCCGCAACGCCGCCTCCAGCGCCGTCTCGACCCGCGCGCCGAACGCTTCGTCGCTGGTCCAGACCAGTCGCGCGCGCGTCAGGGCCATGAACTCCCAGGTGTCGGCCTCCTCGGCGTAGTAGGCCTCCATCGCTTCCAGCCGGACCGACACCGGCCCCTTGGAGCCCGTGGGCCGCAGCCGCATGTCCACCTCGTACAGTCCGCCTTCCGCCGTGTGGGCCGACAGGGCGGCGATGAACCGCTGGGTGAAACGGCCGTAAAAGGTCTCGGCGCTCCAGCCGCGCCCGGCCGAAACGGCGTCGGGCGCCGCCGCATAGACCGTCATCAGGTCCAGATCCGAACCCGCCGACATCTCTCGCGAGCCCGTCTTGCCCAGGGCGACGACGGCGACGGCCCCGTCGAAGGCGCCGCCCATGCGCTCGGCCTCCTTCAGCGCGGCGGGGGCCAGACCCTTCATGCAGGCGTCGGCCAGGGAAGTGTTGGTCAAACCCGCCTGCTCAGCCGTGGTCCGGCCGGTGATGACGTGCATGCCGATGCGAAAGGCCTGTTCGCGGTGCAGGCGCCGGACGGCGTTCATGGCCCCTTCGAAGTCGCCGGCCTCGCCCGCCTCGCGCACCACCTGCTCGGCCACGCCGGTGTCGGTGCCCAGCGCCGTCATGAAGCGCGCGTCCAGCACCCCGTCCAGCGCCTGCGGCCGCCGCCCCAGCATCCGCGCCAGACGCGGCGCGAAGGCCATGAGCTCGACCACCAGATCGAACAGCTTCGGCTGGTTCAAGAACAGGGCCTGCACCTGCACCCCGGCGCTGAGGCCCGAGAAGAAGACGGCGAACCGGCGGAAGGCCGCGTCCGGCGCTCCCGTTTTCGCCACCGCCGTCAGCAGTTGCGGCGCCAGTCGGGTGAACAGTTCGCGCCCCCGCGCCGTGCGCGTCGCCTGAATGCGGCCGTGGTGCCAGCTGCGGATCGTGTCGGACACGCCGGCGGGCTCGGAAAAGCCCATGCGGGCCAGGGTCTCCAGAGTGCCGGGGTCGTTCTCCACCCCCGTGAAGACCAGACTGCCGTAGGGCGAGGACAGGTCTTCGCCGCCTTCGAACAGTTCGCCATAGCGGGCGTTGACCCGCACCAGCAGGCGCTCGATCCCGGCGTCGAAGACGGCCAGATCGCCCTGCCCCGCCAGGGCCGCCACATCGGCGCGGCGCTCTGGATCGACAGGCAGGATATGGGTCTGCTCGTCCACCAACATCTGGGCTCGATGCTCCAGCGCACGCAGCTCAAGATAGGCGGCGCGCAGTTCGTCCCGTGCGTCGGGCGCCACATGGCCCGCAACAGTCAGAGCGTCCAGCGCCTGCAGGGTACGCGGCGAGCGTAAGGCCCGGTTGCGACCGCCCAGGATCAGTTGCTGGGTCTGGACATAGAATTCGATCTCGCGGATGCCGCCCCGGCCCAGCTTCAGATTGGCCCCCGCCGCCTCCAGACCCTCGCCGGTCTTGTGGACGTGGATCTGTTTCTTGATCGACTGGATGTCGAGCACGGCCTGATAGTCCAGACTGCGGCGCCAGACATAGGGGACCAGGGCCTTCAGGAAGGCCGCGCCCTCGGCTTCGTCGCCGGCGCAGACGCGAGCCTTGATGAAGGCCGCCCGCTCCCAGTTCTGGCCGACGGACTCGTAGTAGGCTAGGGCCATCGGCGCCGCGACGACCGGCGGGGTCGAGGACGGATCGGGCCGCAGCCGCAGATCGACGCGGAAGACGTAACCATCGGCCGTCCGCTCGGCGAGCAGGGTCGTCAGCCCCTGGGCCAGGCGGTTGACGAAACCCTGCGCCTCAACGCCTTCGGCCAGGGCGCTCTCGAGCACCTCCGGCTCATAGAAGAGCGACAGGTCGATGTCCGAGGAATAGTTCAGCTCGAACGCCCCGCCCTTGCCCATGGCCAGGACGAACAGGCCCGGAACCGGCCCGCGCGGATCATCGGCCGCCGAGGTCAGCCGTCCGCGCCCGCGCCAGTCGTCGGCCAGAATCTTGAGCGCCGCCCGCGCCGCCGCATCGGCGAAACGCGACAGGGCGCCCGTCACCTGATCCAGGTCCCAGACCCCGCCCAGGTCGCACAGCGCCGTCAGCAGATGCAGTTCCGCCTTCAGGCGACGCAACGGCGCCTTGGCCTCGTCCGGCGCCCCGGCCAAGGCGTCGGTCGCCGTCAGTATCTCCGCCAGACGCGCCTCGGGGTCGCTGTCCAGCGTCCGGCGCAGCCGCTCAGGCCAGCGCCGCGCCAGCCCCGCCAGATAGGGCGAGGCGGCGAAGACCGGCGTCAACGCCGCCCACGCCGCATCCAGCGTCGCGCGCCAGCCGTCGGCGTCCGCCGCCTCGATCAGCCGTTCATGCAGACGCCCTGCCGCCTCCGCGTCGCGTACGGGGCCGCACGGCTGCAATCGCCTCGCCAGAGCATCGCTCACGCCTCGGGCGTCCGGCTGGCGACGGGCAGGATCAGGGCCACGCGCAGGCCCGGCCCGCGTCCGTCATAGACGCCCGGTCCCTCGTCCAGCTGAATGCGGCCGCCATGCGCCTCGGCCACCGCCGTGACCAGGGACAGGCCCAGCCCCGAACCCGGCTCGGTGCGGCTGTTGTCCAGCCGCACGAAGCGTTGCAGCACGCGTTCGCGATCCTCGTCCGGCACGCCCGGACCGTTGTCGGTGACGGAAAACTCCACATCGCCTGACGAGCGGCGCCGCGCGCGGAACATCACCGCCCCGCCTTCCGGCGTATATTTGATGGCGTTGTCGATCAGATTGGCCAGGGCCTGGGCCAGGAAGGGCTGGTTGCCCTCGATCATCAGCCCCTTCTCGATCTCGGCGGCGAACTCCAGCCCCTTGTCCTCGCCCGCCGGTTCGTAGAGCTCGGCCATGTCGGCGGCCAGGTCGGCGGCGTCGAACACCTTGGGATCGGGCGCCCCGCCCGCCTGCAACCGGGCGATGGCCAGGACGGTGTTGAAGGTCTTGAGCAGGGCGTCCGCCTCGTCCAACGCCACGCTGAGGGCGTCGACGCCCGACGTCCGTCCCGCCTCGGCGTCGATGAGCGCGACCTCCATCTTGGCCTTCATCCGGTTCAGAGGGGTGCGCAGGTCATGGGCGATGGCGTCGCCGGCGTGGCGGATCGAGGCCATGGAGCCTTCCAACCGGTCCAGCATCCCGTTCAGGCCCTCGCCCAGTTCGTCTAGTTCATCGCCGGAATGACGGATCGGAACGCGCGCCTTCAGGTCGCCTTCCTGCACCGCCGTCACCACGCGATTCAGCCCGCCCATGGCCCGCTCGACCCCCCGGCTGATCCACAGACCGCCGCCGACGCCCAGCAACAACACCATGATCATGGCGCCCCACAGGGCTTGGGTCAGGCGAGCCAGATAGGCCTCGATGTCGCCGATGTCCTCGCCGACGAACAGATGTTCGCCGCCCGACAGGGTCATCTCGACGCCGATGGCCCCGCGCCGACGCACGCGTCCATCCTCGTCCGTGTCGGTCAGTCGGAAATCGTCCCAGCGCGCGGTCGACGGCGGCGCGCCCGCCTTGGGCGGGTCCAGCGGCGATTCCGAGACATTGCCGGTGATCACCGAACGATCCGGCGCCATCAGCAGATAGAGGTAGGGGCCGCCTTTCAGCGTGCGTTCGACCAGCACCTGGTTCAGGGCGTCGCGGCCGCGCGTGCGATAGACGGCGGTCAGGCCCTCGACCTCGGCCTTGACGCTGGCCTCGGCCCGCGCCCGCGCCTCGGACGCCGAGGCGACGTAGACATAGGCCAGCACCGCGCTGGCCGTCGCCGCGAACAGCGCCAGGAACAGCAGCGTCAGCCGAAAAGGCGTCCGCCGAAAGAGCGAGGGCAGTTTCACTTCAGCTTTCTCCCTCCCCTTCATGGGGAGGGTGGTCGCGCAGCGACCGGGTGGGGAGGGCTTCAAGTGCGCTCATTACCCCCGCCATCACGCCATCGAGATCATCGCGAACGGCGGCGTTGTCGAACCTCAGCGTCGTGAACCCTTCGCCTGCCAGCACGGCGTCCCTCACCCTGTCTCTGTTCGCCCGCGCCTCGATCGCATGGGTGACGCCGTCAATCTCTATGACCAACCGTCGATCGAAGCAGACGAAGTCGAGATAATAGCCTCTAAACGGCGCCTGCCGCCGAAAATGAAACCCTTGAGCGCGCAATAGCTTCAACTGAACCCACATACGCGCCTCTGGCGGCGTCAGCGCTTTTCGCATGGCGCGGGCTCGGGCGATGATCGCCATGGTCTGCAGACCCTCCCCACCCGACCGGCTGCGCCGGCCCCTCCCCATGAAAGGGAGGGAGAACGATGGCGCGGTTTACGCCTCCAGCCGGTACCCCGCGCCGCGCACGGTCTGCAGCATGGCCTTGTCGAAGCCCTTGTCGATCTTGGAGCGCAAGCGGCTGATGTGGACGTCGATGACGTTGGTCTGAGGGTCGAAGTGGTATTCCCAGACCTTCTCCAGCAGCATGGTGCGCGTCACCGACTGGCCCGCGTGGCGCATCAGGAACTCCAGCAGCTGGAACTCGCGCGGCTGCAGGTCGATCTCCTGCCCGTCGCGGTGGACCGTACGGGCGATCAGGTTCATCTCAAGGTCGCCGACCTTGAGCACGGTCTGGACCCCGCCCGTCTCGCGGCGACGCGACAGGGCCTCCACCCGTGCGACCAGTTCGGCCAGGGCGTAGGGCTTGACCAGATAGTCGTCGCCGCCGGCCTTCAGGCCCGTGACCCGGTCCTCGACCTCGCCCAGGGCGGACAGGAACAGCACCGGCGTCTGATCGCCGCCCTTGCGGATGGTCTCGACCATGCCGACGCCGTCCAGGCGCGGCATCATCCGGTCCACGACATAGACGTCGTAGCCGCCCTTCTGCGACTCCAGCAGGCCGAAGGCGCCGTCCACGGCGTGGGTGACCTCGTGCCCGGCCTCGCTCAGGCCGCGCACCATGGCGGTCGCGGCCTCGGCGTCGTCCTCAACCACCAGAATACGCATGCAGCCTCCCAAAAAAGATCCGGCGGCGATGTTAGCGCATCGCCGCCGATCCCGTGAGTTACGCCTTATTCAGACTTGGCGAAGGGCAGAACCACCGAAGAGTTGGTTCCCTGCACCCGGATCAGCAGGAAGACCCCCGGCCGTCCCGCCGACCGCGCCTCGTCCACGGCCGCCTTCAGATCGGCCTCGGAGCGGACCACGCGATTGTTGGCGCGCTGGATCACCGTGCCGACCGGCATCCGCATCTTGCCCGCTTCCGAACGCGGAGCGACAGCGGTGACCACCACGCCCTGCATATCCTCAGGAATCGAGTAACGCTGACGCAGAGCCGAGGTGATCGGCGTCACCGTCATGCCCTCGATCGACTGGCCGACGGCCGCGCCGTCTTCGCCGGGTTGCTGGGCGCCCGAATCCTGATCGCCGTTCAGCTCGGCTTCCGACGGACGGGTGCCCGCGCGGATGTTCAGCGTCTGGCGCCTGCCGTCGCGCAGGACTTCAAGCCGCAGGGTATCGCCGGGCTTGGCCCGCGCCACGCGGCGGGTCAGTTCGGTCGAGCTGTCGACCGCCTCGCCGTTCACGCTGACGACCACGTCGCCGATCTGCATCCCGCCGCGATCGCCGGGCGCGCCGGCCGTCACCTCGGCGACATAGGCGCCCTTGACGTCTTCGCTCAGGCCCAGGGCGGCGGCCGCGTCCTTGGACAGGGTCTGGATCTGCACGCCCAGATAGCCGCGCTCCACCGTCTCGCCGCGCATCAGCTTGTCGGTGACGGCCTTGGCCGTGGTCGCCGGAATGGCGAAGCCGATGCCGACCGAACCGCCCGACGGCGAGAAGATCGCCGTGTTCACGCCGATCACGCGACCATAGATGTCGAACGTCGGACCGCCCGAGTTGCCCCGGTTGATGGCCGCGTCGATCTGCAGATACTCGTTGTAGCCGATCGGATCTATATCGCGCGACTTGGCCGAAACGATGCCCGCCGTCGCCGTGCCGCCCAGGCCGAAGGGGTTGCCCACGGCGATGACCCAGTCGCCGACGCGCGGCTCGGCGGCTTCTTCAAAGCTGACGAAGGGGAAGGCCGAACCTTCGACCTTGATGACGGCCAGGTCCGTGCCTTCGTCGCGGCCGATCAGCTTGGCCTTGAGTTCACGGCCGTCGCTGAGCTTGACCGAGATTTCCTCGGCGTTCTCGACCACGTGGTTGTTGGTGACGATGAAGCCGTCGCCCGAGATGAAGAAGCCCGAGCCCGTGCCCATCGCCGTGGTCGAGTTGTCCTCGCCCTCGCCCGAGCCGCCCGGCGCGCCGGGGATCGGCACGGCGCCGAAGCCCGGAATCTGGAACACGCCGCGCGGACGCTGGACGCGGGTCTTCACGTCGATCTGCACCACGGCGGGCGCGACCTGCTGGAAGATGTCGGCGAAGCTGAGCGGCGCGCCCTGCGGAGGGGCGAAAGCCAACGCCCCGGCTCCGGCCGAAGGAACCAGCTGTCCGACCTTGGCGGCGGGCGCAGCCTCGGCGCCCGGCCAGGTGATGACCCCGCCCGCCGTCGCGGCGGCGGCGAAGGTCAGACCGACAGCGGCCCCCAGAATGAACTCCTTGCGTTTCAGCATCGTCGTCCTTGCAGTCTTTTACTGGCGTTCACGGAAAGCTCCGTTCGCCCATGGATATAGGGCGTTACGGCTCAAGCCAATGCACGCCGTCGAGATGATTGTTCCTGATCATCGTTCGGCGTGTGGCGCGTCTGCGTCAGGAAGACGGCGAAAGGCTTTCCAGACGGACAGGAGCAAGCCCCTTCTCAGCGCTCAGCTTCGTCTTCCGCCGTCAGGGCGGCCAGGGCGCGTTCTTCCTCGGGCGTCAGGGGAGCGGCCTCGCCTGCCCCGCGACGGCGCGCCCGCAGAACCAACACCACGCCCGCCCCCGCCGCCAGGGCGAACGGGCCGAACCACAACAGCCAGGTGCCGATCCGCACCGGCGGCCTGAACAGCACATAGTCGCCGTAGCGGCGAATCAGATCGTCCCTGATCTGGGCGTCCGTCTTCCCCTCGGCAATCTGTTCGCGCACCAGGCCGCGCAGGTCGGCGGCGATGCCGGCCGGACTGTCGGCGATCGACTCATGCTGGCAGACGACGCAGCGGATGTCGCCGAACAGGGCGCGGGCGCGGGCCTCCTGGGCCGGGTCGGCCAAAGGCCGGTCGGGCGCGGGCGGCGGCTCGGCCAAGGCGGGCGCGGCGGCGCCCGCCAGCAGGGCGGCGGCGAACAGGGCGGCGGCGCGCCTCATACCCGCTTGGCGGCCTTCTTCACGCGCGAGCCCGCCCCGACGCGCAGACGCCGGTCCAGCAGGGAGATCAACCCGCCCAGCGCCATCAGCGCCGGTCCCAGGAAGATCAACCGCGCCCAGGGATTGTAATAGATGCGCACGATCCAGGCGCGCTCGCCCGTGTCCGTCGCCGCCCGATCGCCCATGACGGCGTAGACGTCGTCCAGCCCGCGGAAGTCGAGGCCGACCTCGGTCGTCGTCTGGCCGCCCGCCGGGAAGAAGCGGCGCTCGGCGGTGATGACGCGCTCGGGCGCGCGGCCGTCCGCCGACATGATGGTCAGACGGCCCTGCTCGGCCAGATAGTTCGGCCCCTCGATGACCTGCACCGCGTCCAGGCGCGCCTTCCACGGCCCCACGGCGACTTCGCCGCCCAGCGGAAGGGCGGCGGCGGCCTCGGCCTTGAAGCTGGTCTCGACCACGGCCCCCAGGATGAAGACGCCCAGACCGGCGTGGGCGAGCGCCATGCCCCAGGCACCCAGCGGCAGTCCCTTGGCCCGGCGCAGGGTCTCAGGCAAAGGCGCGCGAAAGGCCTTGGTCCGCACGCCAAGCTCCGCCAGCGCGCCGCAGATCAGCCACGCCCCGACGCCCAGCCCTGCGGCGGCCAGCGCCTTCTTCGGCTCGAACAGGAAGAAGGCGGCGAAGGCGGCGGCGATCGCCAGCAAAGCCGCCAGCCACAGGCGCTGCAAGGCGCCCTTCAGATCGCCGCGCTTCCAGGCCAGCAACGGCCCGGCGGGCAGGATCAGGCAGGCGACGATCATCAGCGGATTGAAGACGGCGTTGAAATAGGGCGGGCCGACCGAGATGGTCGCCCCCGTCGCCGCCTCAAGGATCAAAGGATAGAGGGTGCCCAGCAGCACCGTGGCCGCCGCCGCCGTCAGGAACAGGTTGTTCAGCACCAGCGTCCCCTCCCGGCTGACCGGGGCGAAGGCGGCGCCCGAGCGGATGGCGGGCGCGCGCAGGGCGAACAGGATGAAGGCCGCGCCCGCCGCCAGGCCCAGAATGGCCAGCAGCATCATCCCCCGCTGGGGATCGACGGCGAAGGCATGGACTGAGGTCAGCACGCCCGAGCGCACCAGAAACGCGCCCAGCATGGAGAAGGTGAAGGCCAGAATGGCGAGGAACACCGTCCAGCCCGCCAACGCCCCGCGCCGTTCGGTCACGATGGCCGAGTGCAGCAAGGCCGCGCCCGCCAGCCACGGCATGAAGCTGGCGTTCTCGACCGGATCCCAGAACCACCAGCCGCCCCAGCCCAGTTCGTAATAGGCCCAGAAGGAGCCCAGGGCGATGCCGACGGTCAGCAGGGCCCACGACGCCAGCGCCCACGGCCGCACCCAGCGTCCCCAGGCCGGATCGACGCGCTTTTCGATCAGGGCGGCGACCGCCAACGAAAAACACACCGAAAACCCGACATAGCCCGCGTAGAGCAGCGGCGGGTGCACCGCCAGCGCCGGGTCCTGCAGCAAGGGGTTCAACGACGCGCCCTGCACCGGCGCCGGGTCCAGCCGGAAGAAGGGGTTGGAGGTGAAGGCGGCGAAGGCCAGAAACAGGCTCGACAGCCCCGCCTGCACCGCCACCGCCGAGGTCTTCAGTCCGAACGGCAGGCCGCGCGCCAGCGCCAGCGCCCCGCCGAAGACCGTCATCACCAGACACCACAGCAGCAGCGAGCCCTCATGGCTGCCCCACGCGGCGGCGACCTTGTAGAAGACCGGCTTGTCGGTGTGGCTGTTCATGGCCACGTTCGACACCGAGAAGTCCGAGGCCACGAAAGCGTAGATCAGGGCGGCGAAGGCCAGGGCGATCGCCCCGGCCGAGGCCAGCATGGCGCCGCCGCCGGCCCCCGCCAGCACCGGACTGAGACGCAGGCGCCCCGCCGTGGTCAGCGCCAGACTCAGCACCGACAACGCCAGCGCCAGGATCAGGGCGAAGGCGCCCAGTTCGACGACCAAGGCTTAGGCCCCCTGCTGCGCAGCGACGGCGGACGCCGCCGCATCGTCAGGCCGCCACTCGCCCTTTTCCTTCAGCCGGTCGGCGACTTCGCGCGGCATATAGGTCTCGTCGTGCTTGGCCAGCACCTGGCTGGCCTCGAAGGTGCGGTCGGGTCGGAAGGCGCCTTGGGCCACGATCCCCTGTCCCTCGCGGAACAGGTCCGGCAGGTCGCCGTGATAGATCACCCGCGCCGTCGCCCCGTTGTCGGTGACGACGAAGATGACCGAACCGTCAGCGGCCTTGGTCACGCTGCCCGCCTCGACCAGACCGCCCAGACGGATCATCTGACCGGCGGGCACCTTCTGCGGCGTCACTTCCGAAGGGGAGTAGAAGAAGGTCACATTGTCCTTCATCGCCCACAGCGACAGGCCGACGGCCAGCGCCAGCACGGGCGCCGCGGCGATCACGACCCACAGGCGACGGCGCGCCTTGGGCGATTTGGGCAACCAGCTCATGTCGACGATCCGGAAACGGCGGAATACATCGCCGCGTATAGGGCGGGAGTCAGGACGGGCCAACGGCTCATCGCGCCGCCCCGGCCAGACGTTGCTGCAGGTCAGCGCGGCGCGGATCGGCCGCATCCAGCATGCCGATCAGGGGCGTCCACATGGCCTCGGCCTCGGCCCGGTCGCCGCGCGCCAGGGCCGCCTCGCCCAGATAGAAGCGCGCGCCCAGCTGATCCGGGTCCAGCTTGATCGCCTGACGGAAGGCCGCCTCGGCGTCGCCGTCGACCGCGCCGCCGTTGGCCCGCACCAAGCTTTCGCCCAGCCGCGCCCAGCTCCGGGCGTCGTCCGGCTGGATCGCCAGAGCCCGGCGGAAGGCCGAGGCCGCGCCGATGGGGTCGCCCGCCTCGAACCGGGCGGCGCCCAGCATGGTCAGGGCCAGACGGTCGTCGGGCCGGTCCTTGACCACCTGTCCCAGCACGGCCGCGACCTGGGCCGGCTCCAGCGTCTCGGGCGCCGAGGCCCATTCGCGCACGCGCGTCTCATAGGCCTGATCCTTCATGCCCGGCGCGCCGAAGACGGCGTAGAGGCCCAGCGACACGGCGGCCGTCGCTCCGATCCCGCCCAGCACCCAATAGCGATCGGCCGAACCCGCGACCGGGCGGCGATCCGCGCGTCGGGCGGCGAGCAGGCGACGCCCCGCCTCGGCCCGGGCGGCGGTCCAGCCCGCCTCGTCCAGCAGGCCGCGCGCCTTCAGCCGGTCCAGTTCGACCAGTTCGCGCGCCCCCGCATCGCGGTCCGCCACGCTCTCGGCGTCGGCTCCGCGTCGGGCGGCGGACAGCACCGCCAGCCCCGCCAGCGCCGTCGCCAAGGCCGTCATGATCCAGAAGATCGTCATGGTCGTCGCTGTAGCGGATCAGGCGGCCGGAGGCGAGGCGCGCGACGCCGCACCTGACGCCATCAACCGCCGCCGCACCGTGCGGGCGGCCTCGCGCGCGCCGATCAGGCCCAACAGTTCGGCGGTCAGGATGATGCGCTTGCGCGCCGCCGCCTCATCGGCGGCCTGGCCGTCGTTGAGCCGCTCCATCGCTTCATCGGCCCAGGCGGCGAGGCGGCCGGTCAGGGCCTCGGCCGTCTGGCGCCGCTCGGCCTCGCAGCCGAACACGGCCGCCGGACCGCGCACCAGCCCCACCAGCGCCGCCAGGGCGCGCGCCCGATCGGCGGCGGCCGCCTCGACCGCTCCGTCCAGCCGGGGCGCCGGCCGTGTCATGCGCCCGACCAGGGCGGTCCGCTCGACCGGCAGGACGGCGTCCACCGCCCGCTCGGCGGCGCTGAAGCGTTCGGACAGGCTGAGCGCCATCTTCAGCCGCGCCTGTCGCACCGCCTTGCCCCAGGCGCTGTCGGTCTTGAGCGGCAGGACGACGTCGATCTCGGCCAGCGTCTCGGCGCACCAGTCCAGATCGGCCTTGAAGGCGTCCAGATCGGCCCCGCTCCCGGTCGGGTCGAAGGCGGCGGCCTGGGCGGCTCGCCGCGCCAGCGCCAACAGGATGCGGTCGACGAACAGGCCCAGTTCGCTTTCGCCCAGAGCCGTCTCGACGCTCAGCTCCCGCCCGCCCGGCGCGGCCAGGGCGGCGATGCGCAGGATCAGCCGCGCATCCTCCAGATGGGCGAAGATGATCTCCAGCAGGCGGCTGGCGCCGTCCGGCGCGATCCCGGCGGCCTGACGCAGGGCCAGCTTCAACTCGGCCGCCGCCTCGGGGCCGGAGCGATTGATCCAGTCGGGCAGATGCGGCAAGGCCCGCCGCGCCGTCGCCGCCAGGTCGAGACAGGCCGCCAGCTCCTGCGCCTGCGCCGTCGCCTCCGCCGACGCAGCCTCCGGCCAGACCTCGCCCGCCCGGTCGCGCAGGGCGAAGGCGGCGCTGAGGCACAGACGGTCCGCGATCATGCGCGACAGGTCATCGTCCCGGTCCAGTTGAGGCAGAAGCTCCGGCTCATTGCGGGTGGCGCTGCGCCACAACCGTCCCAGCACGACAGGCGGAAAGCCGCCCCCCGGCAGACCGTCGGCGCGCGGCTGGAACATGGGCAGCAGGGGCCCGAAGGCGATGTTCCGGCGTCGCCGGTCCAGCGCCTCGACCTCGATCATGTCGCGCAAGGCCGCCGACCGGTCCCCCGCCATCGTCGCCGCCAGCCCCGAAAGCTGCGACAGGAACCGGTCCGGACACCGTTCGATCAGCTGGGCCAGGGCGGCCCTCTGGGCGACCGACAGGTCCGCCATCCCCACTCCTCCGACCGAACCGATTCCCGGCCAAGACGCCGAGGGTGCCCCGCTGCGGGTTAACAGGGGATTTTGCTGACTAGATAGCCGCCCTTCGACGTTTTCCGCGGGGCCAGCGCATCCATGTCCGATTTTGACGCATCGATATGGGAATATATTCCTGCACATCTCTTAGGTCAAAAAGGGACGGCGCAGCAGTATCTACCTACGATTAAATCAGATTGGGATCATTATCCTGGGCCATGGGCACAGCTTGGCTGGCCGCGCTCGTGGCCGCAAGCTTACAGGCAAATCCTGCTTCGGCGGACACGATACAGGACTATCTTGTCCAGCAGGTCTGCGTCGACGCCAACGACACGCCCACTGCCGCAGACCCAATTACCTGCCCTGGAACAGCACGAAAGCTCCGCATCGGCGAGCATCTACCCTATCATAAATGGGGCATGCCGACACAGTCGCCCCTGGCTCAGATCAGCGACTCCTATCCGATCGCCGATCTCTATGGCCGGACGCGGGTGGTTTCGAACTTCTTCTTCACAAGGGCGGGGACAGTTCCCTATTTCGCGCCCGGCGCACCCACCGGTCCTCAGGAGGGAGATTCCGCTTACGACATCATAGGAACCGACGGAAACTACGCC
This sequence comes from Brevundimonas sp. SS2672, assembly GCF_059579685.1. Taxonomy (NCBI): domain Bacteria; kingdom Pseudomonadati; phylum Pseudomonadota; class Alphaproteobacteria; order Caulobacterales; family Caulobacteraceae; genus Brevundimonas; species Brevundimonas sp. SS2672. The sequence continues at coordinate 2,240,925 of NZ_CM184201.1, forward strand.
TCGGCCCTGGGCACCTATGACCAGGGCGCCGGCTGGCAGCCGTTCTGGAGAAACGCCCAGTGCAACCTGTCTGACTCTTGGATCATCGCGCCCAAGAATCAGACCACGCCCTTCGGTCAGGGTCAGGCGTCGAGCACTCTCACCGCTTCCCTCAATGCCCAACCGTGGACCGGTTCAGCACGTCTCTGACGCGATGGAACAATTATCCAGACTATCTGTACCAAAGCGGCAAGCGCCTCGACACGATCAAGTCGTGGCACTTCAGCCAGAACAGCACCAACTCGGACGCCATCGAGGTGTTCATGTTCACGAAGGAGTACGGCAAGACAAAATGGGAGGCTTGGCAGGCTGCCAGCGTCGTCTCCGGCCCCAATCCCGTGGCTGTTCAACGATGCGGTGTCGGCACGGATAACGGCGTGGCCCATTTCGGCAATACGACCTACTATTTGGTCGATTGTCATGACTGGACATTCATTTTCCCTGCGGAAAATGGCGGCTGGGACCCGGCGCAGTTCCACATCGATCCACTCTATAATAGCGTAAACCTGCTCAAGAACACGCATATGCAATGCACGGATGGAAATGGCAGGGCCCGATCCTGCGGGACCACCGGCAACACCTGTCGAGTGATGCCGCCATGGGATCGCCTTGGCGACCTGAACTGGACCTTCAACCAGAACCCTCAGGCCCCGCGACAAAGCTCCAACTGCTCTCTGCTGTTCTCCATCCCGACGTCTCCAGCCGGACAATCCGTGTATCAGGATACGCAAGGCGCTCTACCTGCTGGAACCAAATTTTCCTACGGGGTGGCGCTGCGCGCGCCGCTCAGCACAGGGGGAACCCATCCTGCAAAGGTCGCCGTTCACCAAATTGACGCTTCGGGAACTGTCTTGTCGACCCATTCGGTCAATGTCGGCGCACAGAAACGCTATCGCATCTTCAAAGGCGATTTCACCCGGAACCCCGCAGCTGTACGCTTTCGGTTCGAAATTTATGTCGGCTCCATCAACACCGAGCATGAAATGACGGACGCTTGGATCGCTCCGATCCCCTGATCGCGTCACAGCAAACTTCAAGGCCCGCTAAGGCGGGCCTTTTTTTATCCCGATACATCGATTTCCAACCGACCTCACCCCTCCGCCGCCGGCAGCTCCAGCACCACCTTCAGCCCGCCCATGGCGCTGTCGCCCAGGGTGACGCGGCCGCCGTAGGCGCGGGTCAGTTCGTCGACGATCGACAGCCCCAGACCCGTGCCGGGCGTGTCCTCGTCCATGCGCGTGCCGCGTTTCAGGGCCGTGTCGCGCTGGTCGGCGGGCAGGCCGGGACCGTCGTCCTCGACCACGGCGATCATTTGGCCCGGCGTGGACGGCCCGGCCGAGATGCGGACGCGGCGCTTGCACCACTTGGCCGCGTTCTCGATCAGATTGCCGAAGATTTCCTGCAGGTCCTGGCGCTCGCCCAGGAAGGCCAGGCCGTCGGGAGCCCGCCAGTCGATCTCGACGCCCTTCTCCTCGAACACCCGCTCCAGCATGACGGCCAGTTCGTCCAGGACCTCGCCTATGTCCGTGCGCTCGCCCAGGCCATGGGCGGCGCGGGCGGCGGCGCGGGCGCGGCGCAGGTGGTGGTCGACCTGGTCCTGCATCACCTTGGTCTGGCGGCGGATCAGATCCGGCAGCGGCCCCTCCTTCGTCCCGGCCTCGGCCAGCATGACGGCCAGGGGCGTCTTCAGGGCGTGGGCCAGGTTGCCGACGTGGGTGCGCTGACGCTCCACCGTCTCCTGATTATGCGCCAGAAGGCGGTTGACCTGTTCGGCCAGGGGCTGGATCTCGACCGGATAGATGCCGCCGACCCGGTGCGAGCGGCCTTGGCGAACGTCAGCGATCTCGTCCCTCAGGTCGTAGAGCGGGCGCAGCCCCACCTGCACCTGGATGAAGACCGCCGTGACCAGCCCCGCCCCCAGCAACAGCATGGCGATCCAGGTGACGGTGGCGAACTGGCGCGTGTCGGCGTCGACGTCCGAGCGGTCGATACCGGCGAAGAAGACCACCGGCCGGTCGCGTCCGGGCAGTTGCTTCATGCTGGCGGCGATGCGCAAGGGCTCGCCCTTGGGGCCGTCGTCAGCGTTGTAGCTGATGGTCTGGCCGAAGGCGGCGCGCAGGCGGTTGAGCAGGTCCGCGCCATACTCCAGCTCCGCCGGCCCCAGAGAGGCCGAACGCGCCAGGATCTGCAGGTCGCCCTGCGGCGTGGGCTCGGCCACCATCCAGTATTTGCCGGACAGCAGGCGCTGGGTTCGGGCGTCCTGAATCTCGCCGACGAAGACCTCGCCCTCGGGCGTGATGGTCGCGGCGACCACGGCCTCGTCGATGGTGTCGCTCAGGATGTTGCCCAGTCGGCGCAGGGCCGATTCCTGAAAGACGGCGGTCAGCACCAGGGCCGCCGCCGCCAGGGCGATCAGGATCCACGCCGCCGCCAGCCAGATCAGCCGCCGCGTCAGCGAGCGGCCCGGCCGGCCGAACCACCGGCCCCATTGGCGTCGATCAGGCTGGGACAGGCCTTCGGACTGACCTTCGGACGGGTCCGTCATGCGGCGCTCAGGCCGCGTCGCTCTCGCCGGCCAGCGGCGACAGGCGATAGCCCAGGCCGCGCACGGTCTCGATGCGGTCGGCGCCGATCTTCTTGCGCAGGCGGCCGACGAAGACCTCGATGGTGTTGGAGTCGCGGTCGAAGTCCTGATCGTAGAGGTGTTCGACCAGTTCGGTGCGGCTGATGACCCGGCCCTGATGCATCATCAGATAGTGCAGCAGGCGGTATTCCAGACTAGTCAGGCGCAGCGGCTCGCCGTTGATCGTGGCCCGCGCCGCGCGCGGGTCCAGCCTCAGACCGCCGCAGCTCAGCGTCGCCGCCGCGTGACCGGCCGAGCGGCGCAGCAGGGCGCGCAGGCGCGCCAGCAGTTCCTCGGTGTGGAAAGGCTTGGTCAGATAGTCGTCGGCCCCGGCGTCGAAGCCCGCCACCTTGTCCGACCAGGCGCCGCGCGCCGTCAGGATCAGCACCGGCGTGGCCTTGCCTTCGCGGCGCCAGCGCTCCAGCACCGAGACGCCGTCGATCTTGGGCAGGCCCAGATCCAGCACCACCACGTCATAGGGTTCGGTGTCGCCCAGGAACCAGGCTTCCTCGCCGTCGGGCGCGTGGTCCACGGCGTAGCCGGCATCGGTCAGGGCGGTCTTCAACTGGCGCGACAGATCGACGTCGTCCTCGACAAGCAGAACCCGCATTCAGTCGTCCCCGCGAACCCGGCCTGAACGGCCGTCGACCTGGATATCCGAGACGCGGCCGCCGGGATATTCCCAGCGCACCACATAGTCGTCGCCACGCTCGCGCACGCCCAGCATCCGACCGGGACGGCCCGACTGGACTCGGCGGGCCACGTCGCCGGGGTTGGCGCGCGGGCCGCTGTCGCGACGCGGCGCATCGCGCAGTCCCTGGCCCGGATAGCTGCGGGGTTGCTCCCGGCGATCCTGATCGCGATCCCGGTCGCGGCCGCGCGACTGAGCCGCCGCGTCCGTCAACGGGACGAGGGCGATCAGGCCGGCCAAAAGAAGGGCTCGAATACGCATCATGGATCGCGGTTTAAACCAGGGCCTCTGAACAGCGGCTGAACGCAGTCTATCGGCGTTCAGTCCAAAGAGGAACGGCGGGAGATGAAATCTCCGTCGCATGCCGGCGAGAGAAAAGGAGGCGCATGACGCCGATGTCATCCTGATGAACCCTATCTGAAACGCGTCGTTCAGACGCGGCTCAGGCGCAGGAGGGTCATCTGACGTCAACGCAGCCCGCCGGTTGCGTCCAGTCAAAGGAGCCCGACCATGGCCAAGTTCAAAACGCTGATGATCCCCGTCCTGGCCGCGACGACGGCCGCCGCCGCGCTCGGCGCCGCCCTGCCGGCCGCCGCTCAAACCTATCGCCACGCCCCCGCCTATCAGCAGAACCACGGCAGCTGGCAGTCGATCAGCCAGCGCAAATACAATCTGGACCGCCGTATCGACCAGGGCGTCCGCACCCGCCAGCTCAGCGTCCGCGAGGCCGGCCGCCTGAAGAACGAGCTGAACCAGCTGGTGCGGCTGGAGCGGGCCTATCAGCGCAACGGCCTGAACCGCCGGGAGCGCATGGAGCTGGATCGCCGCTACGACGCCCTGTCGGCCAAGGTCCGCTATGAGCGCCGCGACCACAACGGCCGCCGCTGGTAAGCTGGACAAGCGTTGATCGTGAAGGGCTACGGGAGAGGTCCCGCAGCCCTTTTTCGCATTCGCCCGACTTAGACGCCTGCCGCACTGGAGGACGTCGCCTCGCCTGCCTATCTTGGCCTCATGTCCATCGCTCGTCTCGACAGTCGCGCCCTGATCCGCGTCAGCGGCCCCGACGCCCGCCCCTTCCTGCACAATCTTCTGACTCAGGACGTGGAGACCCTGCAGCCGGGCGAGCTTCGCTTCGGCGCCCTGCTGTCGCCGCCGGGGCGGCTGCTGTTCGATCTGTTCATCTGGGGCGAGGAAGACGGCGTCATCCTGGATGTCGCGGCCGAGCGGCGCGACGCCCTGGTGCAGCGGCTGACGCTCTACAAGCTGCGCGCCCAGGTCGAGATCATGCCCATCCCCGACGCGGTTTTCGTCGCCTGGGGCGCAGATATTCCCGACGGCTTCGTCGCCGATCCCCGCCTGGCCGCCCTGGGCGGCCGCCGCTGGGGCGATCAGAGCGAGATCGACGCCGCCGAGAGCGACTGGCAGGCCCGCCGCCTGGCCCTGGGCGTGCCCGATCCGACCCAGGACGCCCTGATGGACAAGACCTATCCGATCGAGGCGGACTTCGACCTGCTGAACGGCATCGACTTCCACAAGGGCTGCTTCATCGGCCAGGAGACGACCTCGCGCATGAAGCGGCGCGGCACGATCAAGAACCGCATGATGGCCATCGCCTTCGACGGCCCCGCCCCCGAGCGCGGCGCCGAAGTGCTGAAGGGCGACCTGCGGGCGGGCGAAGTCATGACCGGCGCCGAGGGACGCGCCATCGCCCTGATGCGGCTGGACCGCATGGACGGCGCCCTGACCGTCGAGGGCCGCCCCGTGCGGGTCGAGAAGCCCGACTGGATTCCTGATTTGCAAGGCTAAATCCGGCAAAACGGAAAATCTGCTTGTCGTGATGTAAAAGCTGCTTGACGCAAACGCGACACCGTTGGTAAAGCTAACTTGTCAACACGACAGGGGAGCTTGTCATGAACACCGAGATCATCACCGTCGGCGCAGCCGCCGCCCGCAACAAGAAGACGATGGACGACCTGACCGTCGGCCTGTGCGCCCTGACCGTGGTCGGAGTCAGCGCTACCGCCGCCACGCCGTTCTGGCCCGAAGCCTGGGGCCGCGCGCCGTCGATCGGCGTCGTCGTCCTGGCCGCCGGACTGGCCGTCTTCCTGGCCCTGCACACCCTCTACTGGTGGCGCGCCCTGGATGAGGCCGCCAGGGAAGCCCACAAGTGGGCCTGGTGGTGGGGCGGCAACCTGGGCCTCGTCGCCGGCGGCGCGGCCGTCGTCATCGCCGCCCTGGCCGGCGTGAACCTGTTGCCCGCCGCCCTGCCCCACACGGATGCCGCCCTGATCGCCCTGGGCGTCGCCGCCGCCTTCGCCGCCCAGGCCGTCGGCTACGGGATCGCCTGGTGCGGCTGGTGGATCGCCCGCCGATGACCAGCGCCTTCATCAACCGCCTCAAGGTCTTCCGCGCCGAGCGCGACTGGACCCAGGCCGACCTGGCCGAACGCCTCGGCGTCTCGCGCCAGACCATCCAGGCGCTGGAGAAGGGTCGCTACGACCCGTCCCTGCCCCTCGCCTTCCGCATATCCCGCCTGTTCGGCCGGCCGATCGAAGCCATCTTCATCGCCTGATCGCCCCCTCCTTCAGACAAACCTCTCAAAACCAAGGACTTTGCAATGACCCTCGCTCACCGCATGGGCCAATCGGCCAACCATGTCTCGCGCTTCGCCGCCGGCCTTCTGGCGGCGCTGGCCGCCTCCGCCGCCTTGGCCGCCGCGCCCGGCGCCGCCCACGCCGAACCGACGATCCCTGTCCCGGCCGTCGCCCCCATCCCCCGCGCCGAGGGCGCCGGCCCGCCGCTGTGGGTGGTCAAGGATGCGGACTCCACCGTCTATCTGTTCGGCACTGTCCATCTGCTGCGTCCCGGCACGGCCTGGGGCTCCGACAAGGTGGACGCCGCCTTCGCCAGCGCCTCGGACATCTGGGTCGAGATCGCCGATCAGGACGACCAGGCCGTGGTCATGCCGGTGATCCAGCAGTACGGCGTCGATCCGTCCCGCCCCCTGTCGTCGGTCCTGTCGGCTGAGGACTTCGCCGCCTTCGACAAGATCGCCCAGGCCAACGGCGCGTCGGGCGCGGCCCTGGACGCCTATCGTCCCTGGCTGGCGGCCTTCATGATCTCCATGTCCGGCCCGACCGATGCGGGCTATCGGCCCGAGGCGGGCGTCGACAAGACGCTGATGGATCGCGCCAGAGCCCAGGGCAAGGCGCTGCACGGCTTCGAGACCGCCGACATCCAGGTGCGTCTGATCGCGGGCATGAGCGAAGAAGCCCAGATCGCCTATCTGAACCATTATGTCCGCAACACCGATCGCATCGTCGCCAATCTGGATGGAACCGTGGCCGCCTGGCTGGAGGGCGACGCCGCCGAAACGGGCCGCCTCAACCGCGCCAACACCCGCGACGTGCATGAAGACATCCACCGCGCCGCCCTGATCGATCGCAACGCCGACTGGACCAACCAGATCGAGACGATGATGAAAGGCTCCGGCACGGCCTTCGTCGCCGTCGGCGCCGCCCATCTGATGGATCAGGACAGCGTGATCGACATGCTGACCGCGCGCGGGTTCACGGTCGAGCGGCTGTAGGACGCCCTGCAGCACCCCATGAAGGCCCGGCGGAAACGTCGGGCCTTTTCGCTTGCGCCTCCAGAACATTGCAGCAACATCGCGCCATGACCGAATCCGAAAAGGCCGAGGGGCGCTGTGGCTGGTGCGGGACGACGGACCCGCTCTACATCGCCTATCACGACACCGAATGGGGCGTGCCGGAATACGATCCCCGCGCCCTGTGGGAGAAGCTGGTGCTGGACGGGTTTCAGGCCGGGCTGGCCTGGATCACCATCCTGCGAAAGCGCGAGGGGATGCGCGACGCCTTCGACGGCTTCGATCCCGAGATCATCGCCCGCTACGGCGATGCGGACCGCGCGCGCCTGCTGGCGGACCCGCGCATCATCCGCTCACGCGCCAAGATCGACGCCGCCGTCAACGGCGCCCGCATCTGGCTGGACATGCGGGACAAGGGCGAGGATTTCTCGGCCTGGCTGTGGTCCTTCGTCGACGGCAAACCGCTGGTGAACCAGTGGGACCATTTCCGCGAAGCCCCGACCCAGACCGCCGAAAGCCTCGCCATGGCCAAGGCCTTGAAGGCGCGCGGTTTCAAGTTCTGCGGCCCGGTCATCACCTACGCCTTCATGCAGGCGGTGGGCATGGTGAACGACCACCAGACGATGTGCTTCCGGCATGGAGAGGTTCAGCTTGGTGAAAATCCCAACGTCTGATTTCCGCCACCTGCAGTTGTCGGCTTTCGACCCATTGCAGACCCCGTCGTGGTCTGCTCAGGCTACGGCATGAAAGCAGACCGCTAGACCTCCGTGCCGACGGTGATGTCCCGGGTACAGGGAGCGGTCGGGGGAGGTAAGCGAAGTGGATCGTGGCAAATTTCTCACCGCCTTGGTGCCGGCAACGCTTGCATTGGGTCTGACCGGACTCTGCTTCGGACAAGCCAGGGCGCAGGAGCAGGCGGGTGATTTGAACTGGCGACCGAGCGTCGTCCGTCCCGCCTATCCAGCCGCCGAAGGCCCGCGCGTAGTTCTGGATGCCGCCCACGGAAGCCGTCAAACGATCGATGGTCGCTACGCGGGATTTGCCGCCTTGCTGCGAGCCGATGGGTATCTCGTCGAGGCGGGACACAAGGCGTTCGATCAGGCAGGTGCTCTTGAGGACGTGACCATCTTGGTCGTGTCGAACGCCGCATCGCCGGATGACGGCTCGCAACGGTCGTCCGCCTTCACGTATCCCGAAATCGAGTCCGTGGCTGCCTGGGTGGATCGTGGCGGCTCGCTGCTTCTGGTCGCCGACCACGCGCCTCACGGCACAGCTGCAGAGAGGCTAGCGGCCCGTTTCGGTGTGACCATGGGCAAGGGGTATGCGTTTGAGCAAACCGACGACGGCATCACGTCAAATCTGGATTTTCATGGCAGCGGCCTAGGTGTTCATCCGATTATTTCGGGCCGGGACAGCGCAGAGCAGGTCAAATGGGTTCACACCTACACCGGCCAATCGCTTCGGGGGCCGCTGGGTTCTGCGGTTCTGCTGGCGCTCAACGAGACAGCACGCGAAGCCGTCGATCAGCCTACTCTCGGCCAAATTTCTCGAAGAATACGAGATGGCGAGCCGGCCATAGATGTGTTCGCCGAATTGTCGCGTCCGGCGCTGCCGGCCCAGGGCCTGGCGTTTTCGTTCGGCCAAGGGCGCGTCGTCGTGCTTGGCGAGGCAGCAATGCTTACGGCGCAAATCCTCCACTTCCCAGACCAGCCAGAAGGAGAACCTTTCCGCTTCGGCTTGAACACCGATGACGGGCACGACAATCAGCAGTTTGCCCTGAATGTCATTCGCTGGCTTTCAGGAGTGCTTCCTCTAGGCCACGCTGACTAGGAACCCTGACTTCCGCTTCCCACCCACAGCTGACACTCGACACAGCCGCTTCTCACGAAACAACGAGACCCTACGACCGCCTTCCCCCGTGCCCCGGTTCGTGGCACTGACGCCCAATGCTCGCGCGTACCGTTCCCGCCAAGACCGACCGCCCCTTGCCCACCCTGATGCTGGAGTTGGAGGCGCGTGCGACCTGGAACGGTCACGTGTGCGGGGTGGATGAAGCCGGGCGCGGGCCGTGGGCCGGGCCGGTGTCGGCGGCGGCGGTGATCCTGAACGCCGACGACCTGCCGTCGGGCATCGACGACTCCAAGGCCCTGACGGAAAAGCGCCGCACGGCGCTGGAGCTCGAGATCAAGAGCCGCGCCGTGGCCTGGGGCGTCGGCTTCGCCTCGGTCGAGGAAATCGATGAGCTGAACATCCTGCACGCCACCGGCCTGGCCATGCGGCGGGCGGTCGAGGCCCTGGCCCATCCGCCGGCGCACGCCCTGGTGGACGGCAACTATCGCTTCCAACTGCCCTGCGCCGTGACCCCCGTGGTCAAGGGCGACAGCCTGTCCCTGTCCATCGCGGCGGCGTCGATCCTGGCCAAGACGGCGCGCGATCGGCTGATGATCGAGATGGATACGGTCTATCCCGGCTACGGCTTCGCCAGCCACAAGGGCTACAATGCGCCGATCCACCAGAAGGCCTTGCAGACGCTGGGCCCCTGCCCCGCACACCGGCGCAGCTGGGCGCCGATCAAGGCCCTGCTGGACGCGGCGTAGGCGGAAGACTCAGACCGACAGGGCGCCGCCCAGCAGCATCCCCATCAGGCCGGCCACGATCGCGCCGATCAGCAGGATGGTCCAATTGTCCAGCCCGCGGCCGCGCCGAAGCGACGGACGGGCCGGACGCAAGGTCTCGCCTCGGGCGTCGAAACCTCGAGAATCAAAGCGAGAAGCGGCGGGAGGAAGACCGGAAAGCGTACGCATACGGCCAAAACGGCGAGCGCCCGGCTTTCGTTCCCGTCACGCCGCGACCGGCAACTCCACAGGTTGCTGGGTGACCACGAAGAGATATTCCACATTTCTCAGCCGGCCGACCGAACCCACCTTCTGGCCCTTCAGATTGTGGATGCCGATGCGGGCGCCGACGTAGCGGGGACGCGGAATCTCGACCACCTGGACGTGGCCGCGCGCCGACAGCATGGCGGTCAGGTCGTCGCGGGTCAGATAGCCCTCGTCGTTGAAGCTGACGATCAGGTTCGGCGCCCTCAGCCGTTCGATGACGGTCTGCAGGGCCGGGCCGATGCCGGGCTTGGAGTTGAAGGCGGACTTGCGTGTCTTCACATCAACCCGCTTGCGCGCCACGCCATAGGTTTCCGGCTTGTCCCACAGCACCAGGCTTTCCCAGCAGTGGTAGTTGCCCAGGTAGGAGTGCTGGTTATAGGGCGGGTCCAGATAGACGAGGTCCGCCTCGACCTCGGCCGCCATCTCGACCGCGTCGCCTTGGGTGGCGAGGCACGGCCCGGCCGCCACGCCGGGCAACAGGTCCGGCAGGCGCAGCTCCAGCGGCTTCAGCGCGCGCGGCGCCCACTGCTTCATAAAGGCCATCTGCAGGCCCGCCGTGGAATCCACCCGGTCGGCCGCCTCCATCAGGGCGACCAGAGCCACCGCCTTCAACTCGGGCTCCAGCCCCATGGCCTCGATCCGCTCGCGCATGGCGTCGATGCGGGCGCCGTTGTCGGGATGGAAAAAGCGGGCCTCCTCGCAATAGGTCCTGGTGAACCAGCCCGGCGCAGGCGCCACGGCGCGCAGTTCGGCCAGCACGGCCTCGGCTCGCTCGGCCCAGGTCTCGCGATCAGCCTGGACATAGGCTGTGGCGAGGGCGTGGGCATAGGCGTTGTGATCATTGGACCAGACGCGGAACCCCTCGCGCTTCAGCGCATGGCCCACGCGCGCGGTGCCGGAGAATAGGTCGCAGACCGTCCCGCCCTGCGGCTGAGCCGCTCGCACCGCGCCGATCACCTGGCCCAGAAGCGCGCGCTTTGAGCCGATGTATTTGATCATTCCGTCCCGTCAGGTCCTGCGGGCGCGCTTCGCCCCTTGTCCGCTGCGGGGCGCAGCATGGGCCGGAGCATGGGCCAGACGCAACAGATTCGCCGCGCCGGGCGCGCCGAAAGGCGTTCCCGCCAGGATCAGGATGCGCTGCCCCGGCTCGGCCAGGCCATAGAGCATGGCCGCCTCGACGGCGTCATCGGTCAGGCCTTCCAGCGAGGTCGGCTGGTCGCCCAGACGCGGCTCCAGGCCCCAGACCAAGGCCAGGCGGCGCGCCGTCTCCGGCTTGGGCGTCAGGGCCAGGACCGGTTGCAGGGGCCGCTCGCGCGACATCCGCCGCGCCGTGCCCCCCAGGGTGGTGAACACAACCATGCAGGCGGTCGAGGAGGCCTCGGCCGCCTTCCTCGCCGCGGCGACCAGGGCGTCGACGTCGTGAATGTCCATGCCCGCATGATCGGCGTCCATCAGGCCCGGCCACAGGGGGTCGCGCTCCACCCGCTCCATGATTCGGTTCATGATGGTCACCGCTTCGAGCGGATAGTCGCCCGCCGCCGTCTCGGCCGACAGCATCAGGGCGTCGGCGCCCTCATATACGGCGTTGGCCACGTCCGAGGCCTCGGCGCGCGTCGGGGCCGGAGCGCTGGTCATCGACTCCAGCATCTGAGTGGCGACGATCGCGGGCACGCCGCGCTGGCGAGCGGCGCGCAGGATCTTCTTCTGGGCGACCGGCACTTCCTCGGGGTCCATCTCGACCCCCAGATCGCCGCGCGCGACCATGACGCCGTCGCAGTAGTCGAGGATGCTCTCCAGGTCGTTCAGCGCCTGGGGCTTCTCGATCTTGGCCAGGCAGGCGGCCTGGCCGTCGACGATCTGCTTCAGCTCGGCCATGTCCTCGGCCTTCTGCACGAAGCTGAGGGCCACCCAGTCGACGCCCAGACGCAGGGCGAAGGCCAGGTCCTCGCGATCCTTGGGCGTCAGGGCCGAGACCGGGATGACCGCCTCGGGCACCGCCACCCCCTTGCGGTCCGACAGTTTCGAGCCGCTCTCGACCGTGACGTCGCACCATTCGTCGGTGCGCTCGCCCACGCGCAGCCGCACCCGGCCATCGTCCAGCAGCAGCAGCATTCCGGTGCGCAACGCCTTGAAGATCTCCGGATGCGGCATCTGCACCCGCGTCTCGTCGCCGAGCGCCGGATTCAGGTCGAAACGCATCGTGTGGCCCGGCTTCACCTCGATCTCGACATCGGCGAAGCGGCCCAGGCGCAGCTTGGGCCCCTGCAGGTCGGCCAAGACGCCCAGCGGCCGCTTCAGGGCCATCTCGGCCCCGCGCACGGCCTTGAAGGCGGCGGCGTGGTCGTCGTGCGAGCCGTGGCTGAAGTTCAGGCGAAAGACGTCCACCCCCGCCTGGGCCAGCGCCTTGACCGTTCCCGGCGCGCGGCTGGCGGGTCCAAGGGTCGCGACGATGCGCGCGCGGCGGGCTCTTTGCATGAACGGGTTTCCTCTTATGGCTCTGACGGCCGGCGCCTCCCCTCAGAAGCGCTTCTCAGCCCTTTGTGCCAATGAAACGCGGGAGGCGTAAGAGCGCCCCCCGGCGCGGAAACACGAGTTTATGACCGCGAAACACGAAGTTACGGCCGCACTCCAGCCTACTTCGTCTCGCAGCGGCCCTTGGCGAACTGGGGCAGATCCATGCAGCGACCGTCGATCGGAGCGTCCGGCTTGACCCCGATCAGATTGGCCAGGGTCGGGGCGATGTCGATGGTGCGCATGGGCAGGAAGCGCTCCTGCCCCTGTGCGCCCGGCCACCAGAAGACGATGGGCACGCGGCGGTCGTAATCCCAGGGCGAGCCGTGGCTGGAGATGGCGCCGCCGACGCGGCCCTGGCCGGTCAGGCCCGACTGCCAGGCGCGCAGGATGTCGGGCGAACGGCCCGCCACGGCCGACAGGCGCAGGCGCTGGCGCAATGACAGCTCCTCTGGATTGTCGGAGGCCGGAACCGGCTCGGCCAGCAGTTCGTCGCGGGCGACGGCCAGGGCCACTTGCGGCTCGCCGTTCAGCAGCTCGATCGCCGCGGCCAGAACCTGCGAACGCAGCGGCTCGGCCAGCGACTTGCGATCCTTGTCGACGATGACGAAGCCGCCCCCCGAGGACACCACCGGATCTGCGTCCAGACCGAAGCGGGCCTTCAGCGCCGCGTTGACGCGCGGTTGCAGGGCGCGGTCCACTCGGCCGGCGTCGGGATAGCCCTCGACCGCCGAACGCTCGGGAAAGTCCGAACCGCCGTGGTCGGCCGTCAGAACGACGATGGCGCCGCCCGGAATGGTCGACAGCCTGTCCAGGAAAACGCCCAGCGCCGCGTCCAGACGCAGCATCTGCTCGCACATCTCCGGCCCCTGGGTGCCGTAGCTGTGGCCGATCCGGTCCGTGGCCGACAGGCTGACGCCCAGCATGTCCGTGACGCCGCGACGGCCCAGTTGCTGGCTGTCCAGCAGTTCGATTGCGCCCTCGATCGTCAGCTCGTCCAGGATGGGCGAGTTGTCGAGGCGGAAGTCGGCCGGCGGCACCTTGGAATCGAAGGTCTGGCCCGCGATGGTCCACCGCCCTTCCAGACGACGGCAGGCGGCGTTGGAATAGGTCCAGCTGGGCGCCTCTCGCGTGAAGCGGTCGATCATGCGGGCGTTCAGGGCCGTCACCGGGGCCAGACGCGCCTCAGCCGACTGGCCCGGCTCGACATAGGTGGTGAAGCCGAAATTGTCCGTCAGCCAGAAGGCGCCGTCCGCCTTGTGTCCGGCCAGGTTGATGGCGCCGCGATCCTTGCCCGACACGCCGTAGACGCGGCTTTCCGGGCTCTCCGTCTTCAGCCAGTCGCCCAGGGTCGAGGCGCTCAACTGCTCGGGGCCGACCGGGCCGTTGTCGGTGTTCTTGCCGTGGGCCAGGGTGTTCTGCGGCGCGGCCAGGCAATAAGTCTCCTGCCCCGTCGTCGTGTCGATCCAGTCGTTGGCCGGAATGCCGCTGCGCGCCGGATGGGCGCCGGTCAGGACGGTCGAGTGCCCGGCGCAAGTCACCGTCACGCCGTGGGTCTGATAACCGTTGATCGAGACCATGCCCTGATCAGCCAGGGTCTTCAGCCCGCCGGTGAACTGGCTGCGGTACTGATTGAACAGATTGGCGCTCAACTGGTCGACCACCACGGTGACGATCAGCGAGGGCGAGGCCCGTTCGGCCGCCGGCGCCGTGATCGCGGGCTGGGCCGCCGTCTCCGTCGCCTGCGCGGCTGCGTTCACGGCGACGAGGCCCAAGGTCAGGCCCAGGGCGGAGGCGAGAAGGCGGCTGCGGATCATCGGAAACACCAAGCGAAGCATAAGGTCATCGAACCCCTACGCCGCCGCCATGACGGGGCCAAGACAGCGCGGCCATGAAAAAAGAGGGAGGCCGCAGCCTCCCTCGGGACTTCAGATCATCGGCTCGCCACGCCGGCGGGCCTCCAGCCACTCCCGGAAGAAGGCGCGGGCGATGAAGGCGAGCACGCCCGCGACGATGACGGGCCACATCAGAACATAGGCGGTGAGCCAAAAGGCGCTCATGGCGATCTCCTGTTAGCGGGATTGAGGAAGCTGTTGTTCGGCGCCGATCGCTGCGCGCGCCGACGCGGTCGCAAGGTCTTCGCCTTCCTCCACGTCGAAGTCCCCGGTCATGCGGGCGATGCGCGAGAAGTCGAAGCCGGTCCGGTTGGACAGGGACATGACGGTGCAGACCACGGTGCTGACGGCATAGGCGATCAGCGAACCGCTCAGCACGGCATAATCATGCAGGAAGCCGATGGCGAAGGGCGCGACGGCCAGGGCGGCGATCACCCCGACGATCCGCGCCAGGCGCGCGCCGAAGAAGCCGAAGGTCATCAGGCCCGCGACCACGCCGACGCCGACCACGGCGACGACATCGAAGACATAGCCGACCGCGCCGTCCATCGGGATCCAGCCGAACCGCACGGGGAAGAAGAGCGCCAGCGCCGCCAGCACCGAGACGGTGAAGGCCTTGTTGGTCACCTTCTCCCAATAGAAGCTGGCGATGACGGGGAAGACCAGCGCGCCCCAGATGGCGCCGACCAGGACCAGCAGGTCCAGGATGTTCATGCGGGCTCCGGCGAAATAGAGGGCCGCGCCGGTGGCGATGACCATGGTCGCCCGCCCGACGGTCAGCATCAGGCGCGGATCGGCCTTGCGCTTGCCCGCCCGGCCATAGACGTCGGCCATCATGATCGACGACAGGGCCGACAGATCGGAGTCCGCTGTCGAGGCCAGCGACCCGATGATCATGATGAAGAAGATGCTCAGCAGCACCGGCCCGAAATAGGTCCCGGCCAGTTGCGGGATCAGGTTGTTGAGGTCGCCCTCCATCGGATTGATCCCGGCATACAGGGCCACGACGCCCAGCATGCCGATGCCGATGATCGTCGCCCCATAGCCGATGGTGGCGGTGATGAAGGTCGGCTTGATCAGGTCCTCGCGCACGGCGAACAGGCGCTGGGCGATGGTCTGGTTGCCGATGGCGTAGGCCAGGACGGCGGCGATATAGGGCGCGCCCTGGTTCAGGAAGGCGTCGGACGAGAAGAAGCTGGTCTGCTGCGGCGTCAGGTTGGACGCGCCCTCAACAAAGACGGCCGGGCCGCCCATGGCGAAGAAGATGGCCGGGATGACCACCACCACGGCGCCCAGCATGGCGCACACCTGAATGAAGTCGGTCAGCACCGAGGCCCGGAACCCCGACCACAGGGTGTAAAGCAGCACGCCGCCCGCGATGACGACGATGCCCTGGCTGAAGCTGAACGGCGACAGCATGGCGATCAGGGCGCCGCCGGCGATGAAGTTGGACGTCAGGCTGATGACGCTGCCCAGGATGTTGGACCCCGCCAGCATCAGTTGGCTGGAACGGCCGTGCCGGGCGTACATGACCTCGGCCAGGGTGTGGGCGCGCGGCGCCACGGCGCGGATGCGGCGGCCATAGGGGTAGATGAACAGGATCATCAACGCCCCCCACAACCCATAGTGGATCGGCCCCGATATGCCGTAGACATAGCCCGAGGTGGCGGACGCATACATCGACGCCGCCCAGATCCAGGTCGCCGTCATCGAAGCGGCCGAGACGCCCAGACCGATGCCGTTCCCGGCCGTCATATAGGCGTCGGCGTTTTCCTTGCGTCGGCTGATCCTCAGAGAAATCAGCATGGTCAGGCCGAAAAACAGCACCAGGAGGCCGACCGTCAGCGGCCCGCCCAATTGTTGAAGTTGTACGTCGTCCACGCGCGCCTGCGCTCCTGTCTCTTCTACTTCCGGCGAGCCCCCGGCCCGCCATCCGCGCAGCCGCAAAGACGCCGCCGCGCCACAGGCGCAGGCAGACGGAATGTCACGGTTGCGTTCGCGCCCGACATGAATGCCCGGCGCAATGAAAGGCGCGTCGAGCGCGCCGGCGCGGCCAAACCCCTCAAGCCACGAGAAGAGACCTTAATACACCAACGGCAAAGCCGAGATAAAGTTTTTGTGCAATGCGGTAGGCTTGACAGAAATTCGGCTCATTTCACTAAAATGAAAGGAGGAGAAACTCACGATCATTCATCACGATCTAAAAGGCATTGAATATCGACTGAAATCATATTCATGAGAATCTATACTTTTATCGCAATGAATACCAAATCAGCATGAAGAATTCGGCAAAGGACGAAAGCTGTATTCATCCAGCGTCGGCAGAGCGACGCCCCCGCTGGCTTGCGGCGCCGCCCCAGGCCCGATCGAATACGCAAAACGCCTGCGTTCACGAACGCAGGCGCTGAAACGGCCTCATAGACGCAGTCGTCTTATGGGCAGAGCCGGATCACGTCCGGCCGATAGTGGTGCAAGCGGCGGGAATCGAACCCGCACGACCGAAGTCGAGCGATTTTAAGTCGCCAAGGCCCTGAGGGATTTCAAGCGCATATCGGGAACGCGGCGCTCTCACGGCGCTCGCACGATTTTTAGTCCTCTCGAATAGCCGGATCGGCCGGCCGCCCCTGATGAGAACAAAGGCGGAACAATTGACTCGCCAAACGCCGACGCCATGCCCTGTCCGGCATCACGCGCAAGGTCGTCGATCAGACGCAGTTCGTCGCCGCGCGGATCGAGATGCCAGCCCGGATCGCCGCCATCTGAAAGACTTCGAAAAGCTGCGGGCCTTGCATAATTGCAATCATCAACAAGCTCGCGCCCATCGAAGCCTGCACGCCAATATCCGCTATCTGCCGGGACATATTGAGCCCCTCGTTCGCGGTCAGGCGGAATCCAGACCGCACTTCGGCAAGGTGCGTACGATAGGCTGTCATGTGAGCGTCTTGCTGGACGAGTGTGTCGTTCAGGCCTTCCAGATGCTGGCGGTAAGCGAGCACGTGAGCGTCGGCCTGGGCCACCGCCGCTCCCCAATCCTCGCCGCCGCCGCCCCTCCCATTGTGTCCTGAACAGTGCGAAAACTGGCGCTGTAGAAGCTGACGGCGGCCGTCGCCTCTGCTGTTTCCCGGGCCACCGCCTGGGTAGCAGCGACCTGTTGGACCGACGCCCCGACCACACCTTGCTGAACTCGCTGAAGCTCCAGCAGTTCGCGAACGGAAGCGTCAATGGATGTGAGCGTCGGGAGTAGAGCATTGCCGAGCCCTCGCGCAGCCACGGACAGACTGTCTGTGGCGCGCTCGGCCGACACAGCCGACTGTTCGAGAGAATCCAGGCGCTGATCGGCAACCGCGGCCTCTTCCGAAGATATACGAATGCCCAGCTCGGCAAGGTCAGCCATGGAGCCTCCAAAGAAAAAGGCCCGCCGGAGCGAGCCTTGTTCGAATTCTGTTCAGGGTGACTAAAGAACGTCGATCTGACAAACACCGCCAACTGGTGGGAGGCACGTTGTGCAGGTCAACTTAGGCGACGAGAAATTTGAGCTTATCTTGAAGGACACATTGTCCCGCACTGTGGACTGGCTGAAGTTCGCTGAAACCAAAAATGCCGCGCTGCTCACCTTCTGCTCCGCCTGGCTTCTCGCAATGGGCGGCCTTGCGTTTAGCGGCAGAGAGGTTGGCGACCACACTGAAGTAGCATTGGCGATCTCTACTCTTTTGCTCGTATTCGCTATTGTCTTCGCAATACGATCTCTGGTGCCGCGTATCCCTGCGCTATCGGCTATCGCACCCACTCACCGTTTCAACACTTTATTTTACGGCGACATTGCTGACCTAGATAAGCAATACTTCAATCACGTCAAATATCTATACAAAACGCCCGCAAATTATCATCGCGATCTCTGCGACCAGATCGTAGTGAATAGCAAGATTGCGCGGGACAAGTTTCGCATGTTCAAATATGGATCGTGGTTCGCAACATTGTCATTACTGACTTTTGTCGTGATCAACTACGCCTCAATCCTACTGAGCTTCATCCCCAGCTCTTGATCCCGCCAAGCTTACAATTTGGCTGATTGCAACCTTCGGATCTAGCTGACCAGCCTCATCAGTAGGGCTTGATTGCTTTTCCGCCTCTTCTTCTGATTCCTTATCAGGCAGAACTTCAAACGCGTAGTTCTCGGCCAACGCCGCAAGCTTCTCTTCATAATCAGTGGGCCACACAGTAATCTGCGCCTCCGTTTCGGAGAAGATAAACGGCGGAAAAGTGTAGGCACTAGTCACAGAAAAGAACTGCGCACAAAATTTATGGATGTCATCGTTCGTGGTGGTTCGAGGCACCAGAAGCTTGTCCTCAAGCCTTTCCAACTCCCCCTCTTTGGCCATGTCGAGCCAAAAGATTGGATAACTTGCCCCGCCAAAGACACCCTTCAAGGGTGTGGCGCCTGCATAATGAAGGGCGGGCAGGCGATTATGGTCGTGCGCCGGCCTGTTCGTCATAGAAAGTATGTAGGCTACGCCGACACTAACAACGAACCTCCTGGCAGTTGCTTGGGTAGCTAGTCGAAATCCGATATCAATAGATGGACCAACATAATCTACAGTAAATCCGTCTACATTATCGCCACTATAACGACGCTCTAGGATCCCGCCGCTATCTTTATAGTAATTTACAAGCTCCGATATATCAGCCGTAGCCGAGGTCGCAACTACAACTTCCTTGTTCATTACAGGGAAGCCTGCGGTCCAGGCTGTACATTTAACGTCAAGCCTAGGATCGATCGTTTTTACGAATGCGCGCGCCATGTCCACGGCCTTTAGCCAGACTGAAAGCGTGCAGGCCAGTTGACGGTTATCCGTCAGGTGTTTGGCGAAGACGATCTCATCGCCGATCACTTTCCAAAGCTCTGGTTTGGGGCCCCAAGGCGTTCGTGATTGATCTTCCCGCTCGGCCGCTTCCCAAGCCTTCGAGAACTCTCGCTGGGTTTCCAGGTAAAATCCTTGGATTACCGGAAACCACTCACTACTGGCCTTCGCGATGCTACGGGGAGACTGCTTTAGCGCAGTCGAGCCAACGATGTCAGCGCTCAGGAACAGGCGCAATCTCGGCTTTAAGAACTCTGGATAGCCCTCCATCGCAGACTAGAGGAGCCTTAAATCCTGGGCACGCACCTCAACTGCCCGTCGAGACACGTTGTATTCTCTCGCAGTTAGGGCAACATCACTCCCATTCCGCATGAAAGAAGCCTTGAACGATGCGGAGGGCATGAGGAATGCAGCGGCAAACCAATTTGCCTCCCACTCTATCCGGTTACTTCCTTTGCGAAGAGCCATAATGCGGTCCGCACTCAAGGAACCGATGTGCTTCGGATATACGTAATGGACGTAATAATGGCCCAACTCGTGGGCAACCGTGAATCGATCACGCAGCAGGCTAGTGTGAGAAGGAACGATGATCGTGAAATCTGCAGGACCGTCTACAAACAGACTGCCCGATTGCTCTGGATCTTCGAGGAGAGTATTTTCAATACGAACTCGCCCCCCAAGCTCTCCACCAACGCTGAGAGGTCCGCTTCCGGTTTATAGTTGAGGCTGGACGACACGTCCTCTGCGAAGCCGTGGATCACAGGCTTTGTTAGCCAGGACGGCTCCGCTTCTCGATATCCGGCGCGTGCGATCATGTCTGCCCAAGCGTGATTCTCAGCGAATTATGTTACCGTTTCGGTTAGCAAAACGCTAATGTTTATTGTTTGTTCCTATTGACCAAGGCAACCTGTTGATTTGGTTACGACTTGCGGGCCACCCCTCGCCTCTTCCTCAGTCATGGTGATCTCCCGGCAACCTCCTGCATAACCCCGTTAGTTGACAGACGGACTATTAACGGTAGCGTCACTATCAGGCTATCCGAACGGAGATCTCGCAATGACCAAGCTTCCTGCCTTGGCGCTATCGGCGCTGCTATTTTCCGCTACGCCGGCACTTGCCCAATCCTTCACTCCGAGCTCAGGGCCAGCCACAGGCGCTGGGACTCTGCATGTGACAAGCCCTCTTGGGTCGAACTATTGCGCAACATCGTTGAGCGGAAACATTCTAACTTCAAGCACTGCCGAATTCACATCAGTGAAATTTAGCGGGGGCATAAATTGCGCATCGACTTCAGAATTTAAAATGGACAGTGAAAACTATTCCAGGAAACTCGTCCTATGTGAAAGTTAACATCCATATGTTCACAACCAGCGGATCTTGTAGGGGCGATGTAGTCGTTCAGATGAGTTCTGGGACTTTGCGCCTCTTCAATGAGACAGTGCCCGCAGCATTCCCCAGCACTATACCGTGCAAGTTGGACGGTAATTTAAATCTGAACTTCTCGATCTAACGCCCACCCCTCCTCAGACATGGCCCCGCCGATCACACAAAGATCATTGGTATTTAACTGCACAACCTATGATCGTTCCCCTGCCTTCGGGAGGAAGGCTCATAGGAGGAATACCCATGAAGAAAATCGTGCATCTCGCCCTTGCCGCGGCTTTGGTCGCCTCTTCAGCGATCGGCGCCACAACTCTTGTTCCGACCAGCGCGTCAGCCGCTGTAGCGATGGAAGAGCCCTGGGCCGTCATCACCTACATTCGCGGCGGCCAGCCCGTCGGTTACACGGAGCTCTACTGCAACAGCCCCGACCTATCCTACGGGGATACGACCAACTACGATTATTCGGTTTGGACGACCTACTCCATGTGTCCCTAAGCTGATCCGCGCCTGATCAGCTCGTTCAGATGAAAGCCCCTTGGCCAATGTCGAGGGGCTTTTTTCGTGGTGTCGAGGAGAAAAGGGCACCCGTAAGGATCGGCCGCGGTCATGGTGATCGCCTTGGGGAAGCGAACTTAGGGCTGTTCCTTCGTGCCCCGGTCCGCTGCCTGCTTGGATCGATCCTGGGCCGATCGCTTCTCGATCTGCGTCATGTGATGATCCATCATCGTGAGCGGGCGCACCACATGGCCCCTGCGCGTCAGCCACGATGAGACCTTCCAGGCCGCCACCACGAATGCGGCCAGCGCCAAGGCGACGATGACAGCCCCCACAACTGTAGGCTCATTCACGGCCAGACTCCGGCGCCGCCTGACCTACTGCCTGATACAGCTCCCCCAGGGCCTCCAGCACGGCGTCGGCCTTAGCCGCTAATTCCGGCGTCTGTGCGATCGCCGGATGTTGGCGGACATGAGTTTCCACGATCGTTTCAGCCATGTGCGTTGCGTGTAGGGCTTCGACCCAATGGCCGTCGTTCAGAGTTTCCGTCATTTCTGTAGCCTATCGTGAAATGGAACGGTCGCCCCTGTCATGGCGTCGCAGCGGCGTCACCTTTCTGCTTTTTACGGGCCGCCAGGCCCCGAAGCATCCCGGCTATACCCTTGCCGTTCCGCGCGTTGATCTGACTGGTGGGGTTCGCTTCGCCGAGCGCGATAGCGCGGGCGTGGTCATCGATCCGACGAATGAGCAGAACGTCTCAAGGGGAGAGGCTTGCGCAGGTAGATCGGTTGAAGGCCTCGATTTCGAAATAGCTGATTGGCGCGATCACTGGAGCCACCGGCCGCGTCGCAGCCAGTCTGGCATAGCAGCGCCAGACGTGTTCAAGAGGGCGCGGAAACGGAGGCAGTTCACGCTTGTTCGCCTGCACCGCCCCCGCGTAGGCAATCAGCTCTTCCGCGAGGCCTTCGTGAAATTTGCCCGATCACCGATGAAGGCGCGGACTTGGTCGCGGATCCATGGGAAGCGACGGTAGAGGGCCTTTGCTGCATCCGAAGAGAACTTCACAGGCTCGCCATCAACCACGATGCCGCTCCAAGCAACGGGGGCGACGGCGAACTTGTTGATCTCGTTTGTGCGGCTCATCTCGGCTGTGACGGATTGGCCAGAACCGGCCGTCCCGCGGAGAAACTGGTTGGCATTGCGGTTGTTGATCTGAGTGACGACGTCGGAGTCCTCACCCAACAGCGTAAGGGTGACGGGCGAACCGTCTTCCTGGAGCACCGGATTGCCGGCAGGATCGCGCAGCTCCAGAAGCGCGCCTTGGTTCGCCAGTTCGGCAGTGTCGAGGGTGGAGAGATCCATGATGGTGTCCTGTCAAAAGGACGGCCGGGCGCGACCCGACCGTTGAGTTATAGGGGAGAGCTGGAAGGTGGCGTTACGGCGTGCCCGCTTCGGCCGGGACTTCGTGGATGTCGGTGTCGATGGCTCGCTGAAGTCTTCTGACGTGACCGGCGCGCCACCACGGTCAATGGCTATCAGTCGATTCTAGACACTCACGTAAAGCCTCATCCGATCGCCAGGAAGCGCCTTTCAGAACTGCGCGCGCCGATGATCCAGGGATTGTTGGACGACATCGTCAAGCAGACTGGATCAACTTCGACCGCTCGGCGGGTTCGACGCTCCGGCCACGCCACGCTCAAAATGACGATGGACACCTACAGCCACCTTTGGCGTGACGAAGACGAAGACGATGCCATCGCGCAGGCCAGCGAACGAGATCATCAGCCAAGGGAACGCCTGACGAACATTGCTGCGCTCTCGCGGCGCTCGGAGTGCGCGGGAGTATTCGGAAGCTGTCGGAAAGGTGTGATAATTCAATGGGGTGGCGAAAAGAGACCAAAAGGCCCTTTTCGCCCGCCCCAACGGGCATAACCCATTGAAAACATTAATGGTGCGAGCGGCGGGAATCGAACCCGCACGACCGAAGTCGAGCGATTTTAAGTCGCTTGCGTCTACCAGTTCCGCCACGCTCGCGGCGTGCGCCTCAGCGCTTGGCCTCCTGTGCCGCACGGGCGGCCCGGAAGTCCACATCTGAATCGGCGATCAGGCGCACCAGGGCCGCCCAGGCGGCGACGTTCTGGGTCATCTGGGCCGGGTCGATCTTGTCCAGGGTGTCGTCGGCCGTGTGGTGCAGGTCGAAATAGCGCGTGCCGTCCTGGCGCAGGCCGAAGACCGGAACGCCCGCCTGGGCCAGCGGGCCGATGTCGACGCCGCCGAACAGCTCCGCCTCGCCCGGCAGCACGCCCAGGGGATGCAGGACCCGCAGGGCGATCTTGGCGAAGTCTGTGTTCTGCGAACCGGGCGGCAGGCCGAGGGCGTAGACGCGGTCGGCGCCGAAATCGCTCTCGCCGGCGACGACGTGCTTCTCGACGCCCGCGCCGATGTTGCGGACATAGGCGCCGCCGCCGTTGCCGTGGTCGGTCGGCTGGGCGACCTCTTCAGAGCCGTACAGGACCACACGAACCGTACGGGCCGGTCGGCCCTGCTCGGCGATCAGCTTGGCCGCCGCCAGGGTGATGGCGCCGCCCGCCGCGTCGTCGATGGCGCCGGTTCCCAGATCCCAGCTGTCCATGTGCGAGCCCAGGACGATGATCTCGTCCGGACGCGAGGCGCCGACGATGTCGCCGATGACGTTCTGGCTGACGGTCTCATAGGTGCGGGCGGTGGATTTCAGGCGCAGGCGCACCGTCTCGCCCATGCCGACCAGACGCGCTACCTGATCGGCGTCCGGGGCGCTGAGCGCAAACGACGGCAGCGGCACCTTGCCGTCGACATAGCGGGTGGTGCCGGTGTGCGGCATCCGGTGTTCGTCCGACCCGGCCGAGCGCATGATGAAGGCGACGGCGCCGCGCTTGGCGGCCTCGGACGGCCCCTGGCTGCGCAGACGCGACAGGGGACCATAGCCCGAGCCGTCCTGCATCCGCACCATCTGGCCGCCGTCGACCATGGCGATCTTGCCGTTCAGCGATCCGGCGGCCGCCGCCAGCAGCGCATCCAGGCCGTCGAAGAAGACGACGTCCGCCTCGATCCCCTCGGCGGGGGTGGCGATGGAGTGGCCCAGGGCGGCGGCGACCAGCTTCTGAGGCCGGGCGCCCAGGATTTCAGCGCTCTCCTCGCCCCGCTCCCAGCCGACCAGGGGGAAGGTTTCGATGCGGACGTTCTGGAAGCCGTGCGCGCGCATGTAGTCGGCGGCCCAGGCGGAGGCGTCCTGCTCGGCGCGAGAGCCCGCTGGGCGCGGGCCGAAGCGGGTGGTGATCTGGGTGACGTAGTCGAGGGCGATATTGCCCTTCAGCGCCTGGTCGCGCACCTGTTCGGCGGCGCGGATGGTCCCGGCGTCCTGGGCCAGAACCGGCGTGGCGATCAGGCCGAGCGCCACAGCGCTGGCGGCCATAAGACGAGCATTGAACGACAAGTGCGCCTCCCCAACTCAACAATGAGGCGCGGACCCTAGCGGGCGAAGCCTGCGACCGAAAGTCTCAGCTTCGCCGCCAGGACGGAAATCACTCGCCCTTGATGAAGGGCTCGACCGGGCCTTGCAGCTTGACGGTCAGGGCCTTGCCGCGACGGTCGACGCGATTGCCGACGGCCAGACGCACCCAGCCTTCCGAGACGCAGTATTCCTCGACGTTGGTCTTTTCCTCGCCCTTGAAGCGGATGCCTACGCCGCGCGCCAAGAGTTCGGCGTCGTGGAAGGGGCTGTCGGGATCGACCGAAAGGCGGTCAGGCAGGGCGTCGGACATGGAGAGGTCTCGCGAAAAATCGAAGCGGGCTGAATAGCCGCGCAAGGCCTGTGCGACAACCGTCGCCTATTGCACCGACTGGCGCGCGGCGGCCGGGGCGTCGGCGGCGACCGCCGCATAGGGGCGCGGACCGGTCTCGACGGGCGCCGGCGCCTTGGCCGCGGGTTGCGCCGCCGGGCGAGCGGCGGCGGGCGTCGGGGTGCGACGCGGCGCGGTCTGCTGCGCAGCGCGAGTCGGCGCGGGCGCAGGGGCGGCGGCGGGCTGAGAGGCAGGCTGGGCGGCAGGCGTCGGAGCGGGCGCAGCCTCGGTCGGCGCGGCCACGGCGGCGGCGCGGGCGGCGTACTGCTGGGCCTGGAAGCGTTTGGCCAGCTTTTCGGTCAGTTCGCGCGCGGCGGCGGGCTGCATCTGGGCCATGATGGCGGCCAGGGTGCGCGGGCGCATGGCCGAGGCGACGGGCAGGCGCACGCTGTCGTCCAGAGTGGCGAAGACGGCCGCCGCCTCCTTGGGCCGCATGGCGGAATAGACGGCGACCAGACGATCGGCCTCGGCCTTTTCCTTCTCGTCGACCTGGCCGACCAGGGCGCTGATCTCGCCCTTGAGGGCCTCCAGCGCCTGCAGCTTGGCGTCCAGCTTCTGCTCGGCGGCCACCATCAGCGGCAGGGTGGTGGCGAAATCGGCGTCGCGCGCGTCCAGCTGGTCGCGGCGCTTGGACAGGGATTGGATGATCCGCAGTTCAGCCGGAGAAATGCCCGCCTGCTGAGCCAGTTGTTCGGGCGTCAGAGCGCAGACGGCGGGGGCGGGCCTGGCCTCGGCCTTGGCCCCCTCGCCTTCCCCGGCGACCGCCTCCTGAGCCCAGGCGGTCGCCCCCTGGAACAGGTCCGGCGCCACGCCCGCGGCGCGCACGGCCACGACGCCGCCGATGGCGACGGCGATCAGGGGCAGAAGGCGAGGCAGCTTGCTCATCGGTCAAACTCAGCGAACGGTTCGGCGCCAAACACGCCGGGTAGGAAAAACTTCGCCCCTCACGTCGTCCGACACCGCGTGTCGGACATAGGGCGCTTAAAGGCATCAAGCAGCGAAAAGGTCGTCGTCCAGACTACGGCGGGCGCGGTTTAGGCTCTGTTGCGCAGCATGGTTAGCGGCCAGGGCCTGCATCACCGGCGAGGCGCGCTCGGCGACAGGCGCGGGCTTCGGCGACGGCGCCTTCATGACCGCGCGCGCGCCTTCGATGCGCTCCATCAGCGAGGCCATGCGGCGCGCGCGGGCCTCGTCGTCCAGCAAGGGCGCGACCGAAGAGGTGCGGACGGGTTCAGCCTCGACAACCGACTCCATCTCGACCGGCGCGCGGGCGGCGGCGCGGCGTTCGTCCTCGCGCGTCTCGATGCGGCTGTCGGCCGGGCGGGCCGGGGCGCGGGCGATCAGCACTTCCAGCTCCTGCTTCACGGCGCGGGCCTTGATGATGCGGTCGTGCAGCAGGTCCGTCTCCTGGCCCGAGGCGCGCAGGGTGGCCAGGGCCTGTTCGGCGCGGCCGGCGGCGCTGTTCAGCTCGGTCACGGCGGCGGCGAAGGCCAGCTGGCCCTCGCGCAGGGTCTTGAGCTTGCGCTCCAGCTTGATGCCGTAGCCGATGGCGGCGACCAGCAGCAGCATGAGAATGGAGTCGAGGATGATGCCGGTCATGTCAGCTGTTCCCTCTGGCGATGCGGGCGGCGGCGTCGGTGCTGATGGGTCCCTCGACGCGGACGGCGATGTGCTGACCCTTGCGGCCCATGCGGCCGGTCGTCAGTGGGATGGAGCCCGCGCGCACCGACACCTCGGACTCAGGGCTCACGTTCAGCATCAGGGTGTCGCCGACCTTCAGATCCAGCACCTTGGACAGGGGCATCTGCTGCTCGTCCAGCACGCAGCGCACCTCGGTCTCGGTGGTCCAGAGCTCGGTGGCCAGGTGGCCTTCCCAGATGTTGTCGCGGCCGAACTTCTCGCCCATGAACTGCTGCAGCAGCATCTTGCGGATGGGCTCCAGCGTCGAATAGGGCAGCAGCAGTTCGACGCGGCCGCCGCGATCTTCCATGTCGATGCGCAGCTTGACCAGAATGGCGGCGTTGGCCGGACGCGCGATGGCGGCGAAGCGCGGATTGGTCTCCAGCCGGTCCAGGTTGAAGTGGACGGGGGTCAGGGGCTCGAACGCCTGGCGCGCGTCGTTCAGGATG
Source organism: Brevundimonas sp. SS2672 (assembly GCF_059579685.1). Lineage (NCBI taxonomy): Bacteria > Pseudomonadati > Pseudomonadota > Alphaproteobacteria > Caulobacterales > Caulobacteraceae > Brevundimonas > Brevundimonas sp. SS2672. The sequence continues at coordinate 2,267,917 of NZ_CM184201.1, forward strand.
ACCTCGACCATCCGCTGCACCAACGCCCGCTCGATGGTGGTGTAGGGCCGCCCTTCGATACGCAGGGCCGCCGTCCCGCGACGCCCGCCCAGCAGGACGTCGACGATCGAATAGATCAGGTTGGAATCGACCGTCAGCAGGCCGTAGTTGTCCAGCTCCTCGGCCCGGAACACCGCCAGGATGGCCGGAAGCGGGATGGAGTTCAGATAGTCGCCGAAGCGGATGGAGCTGATGGTGTCGAGGCTGACCTCGACGTTGTCGGAGGTGAAGTTGCGAAGGCTGGTCGTCATCAGCCGCACCAGGCGGTCGAAGACGATCTCGAGCATCGGCAGGCGCTCGTAGGAGACCAGGGCCGAGTTGATGATGGCGCGGATGCCGCTGCGCTCGGCGTCGTCGCCGCCGCCCATGTCGAAGCCCAGCAGGCTGTCGATCTCGTCCTGGTTCAGCACCCGTTCGGACAGGGTCGCGCCCGGATCGGCGCCCAGGTCCGCTTCGCCGCCGAAGGGGTCCAGTTCGTTGTCGGGAGCCAGGGTGTCCGTCATCCCTACTGCACCAGCATCTCTTCGATCAGCACGGCGTCGACCTTGCCCGGCGCGGCGATCAGGTTGACCCGGCGCAGGATTTCGGCGCGCAGCTGATAGGACCCGGCCGAGCCGGCCAGATCCTCAGGGCGCAGTTCGCGCAGGAAACCCTGGAACATGTCCTGCATCCGCGGGGCCTCGGCCTGCAGGTGCGAGGCGACGGCGGCGTCCTTCATCTCCAGCGTCAGGCGCAGCTTCAGATAGGTCGGGCGACCGTCGACCGACTGAATGTTCACGATCATGTCGGGCAGGGTGTAGAAGGTCACGCCGTCGGGTCCGGCCGCCACCTTGCCCGCCCCGGTGGCCGCCTCGCCTTCCTTGCCGCCGTCCCCGTGCCCGCCCTTCTTCTCTTCCTTGGCAGGGGCCGCGTGGCCGCCGGCCGCCTCGGCGGGCTTGGGCTTCATCATCAGGAAGGCGGTCGCGCCGCCGCCGCCCAGCACCACCAGGGCCGCCGGGATGATGATGAACAGCAGCGGGATCTTCTTCCTGGCGGGCGCGCCGTCATCGCCGCCTGCCCCTTCGGCGCCGTCGCTCACGGCAGGCAGGTTCGCGTCGTCGCCGGCCGGCGCCTCGCTCTTCTTCTTGCCCAGCTTCAGTTTCAGCATGCGTAAGCCGCCCCGATCCTCACATGCCGGGTGTGGGCCGATTTTGGTTAACGAGGCGTTTACGATCGGCAAATCCTGCCGGGCGCCGAACCGTCGAAAACCGCTCAAAGCCCCATTCCACGGGCGTTAACCCTGTTGGCACGGTCGTTGCGTCGCACAGCGGCGAAAGGAGCCGCCTCGTGGAAAACGCCGCCTATATCGGACTGTCGCGCCAGATGACGCTTCGCCGCGAACTGGACATCGTGGCCAACAACGTCGCCAACGCCGACACCACCGGCTTCAAGGTCGAGCAGCTGATGGTCGGGACCGAGATCGGCCAGCGCGCCCGCAACGACGCCATCCGCCCCTCGGCCAGCTTCGTGCTGGACAAGGGGGTGGGCCGCGACTTCGGCCAGGGCTCGCTGAAGCAGACCGGCCGCGACCTGGACTTCGCCATCGAGGGCGAAGGCGCCTTCTTCACGGTGCAGACCCCGACCGGCCCCGCCTATACCCGCGACGGCGCCTTCGTGACCGATCCCGAAGGCCGTCTGACGACCAAGCAGGGCCTGCCCGTCCTGGCCGACGGCGCCGAAATCGTGCTGGACCCGCAGCGCGGCCCCGCCAGCGTCGCCCACGACGGCACGATCAGCCAGGAAGGCCAGCCCGTCGGCCGCCTGACCGTGGTGCGTTTCGACGCCCTGTCAGTGCTGCAGAAGTCCGGCGAGGGCCTGTATCGCAACGCCTCCAACGCCCAGCCGATGGACGCGACCGACGCCCAGGTCCGCCAGGGGATGCTGGAAGGCTCGAACGTCAACACCCTCGTGGAAATCACCAACCTCATCGAGATCAGCCGCGCCTATGAGCGCGTGACCAAGATGATCGAGAACGCCAACGACCTGTCACGCCGCTCCGTCGAGCGGCTGGGCCGGGTTTCGTAAGGGAGAGCTGAGACATGCGCGCGCTTCGCACCGCCGCCACCGGCATGGCCGCCCAGCAGCTGAACGTGGAGGTCATCTCCAACAACATCGCCAACATGAACACGGTCGGCTTCAAGCGTCAGCGGGCCGAGTTTCAGGACCTGCTGTATCAGAACGTCGAGCGCATGGGGGCCCAGTCCTCGACGCAGGGCACCGTGGTGCCGACCGGCATCCAGATCGGCTCGGGCGTGAAGGCGGGCAGCGTCTATCGCATCACCGAACAGGGCAGCCCGAACCGCACCGGCAACACCTACGACATCGCCATCCAGGGCAAGGGCTACTTCCAGATCACCCTGCCCTCGGGCGAGCTGGCCTATACCCGCGCGGGCAACTTCACCGTCAACGGCGAAGGGCAGCTGGTGACCGACGACGGCTATGCGGTCGAGCCGGCCATCGCCATTCCCCAGGACGCCCTGGACATCTCCATCTCCAAGTCCGGCCAGGTTCAGGTGACCACCGAAGGCCAGCCCGAACCCCAGGTCGTAGGCCAGCTGGAACTGGCGACCTTCTTCAACGAGGCGGGCCTGGAAGCCATCGGCGACAATCTGCTGCTGGAGACGGCGGCCTCGGGCCCGGCCACGGTCGGAGCGCCGGGCGAGGTCGGCTACGGCACCCTGCTGCAACACTATACCGAGGCGTCGAACGTGGACGCGGTCAGCGAGATCACCGCCCTGATCGTGGCCCAGCGCGCCTATGAGATGAACTCCAAGGTCATCACCACCGCCGACGAAATGCTGTCCGTCTCGACCCAGTTGAAGAACTAAGGGGAAGGCTGAGCCATGACGCGCGCCCTGATCCTCGCCGCAGCCTTGACCGCCTTCGCCGCCCCGGCGGTCGCGGGCCCGGTCAGCCTTCGGTTCGATCCGGTCGACGACGACGGCCGCATCACCCTGGGCGAGCTGTTCGACGAGGCCGGCGCCGCCTCAGGCGTGGTGGTCGGCCGTCGCGTCGGCGCCACGGCCGTTCTGGAGGCCTCGCAGGTGCAGATCGCCGCCCGCCGGGCCGGACTGCAATGGAGCAACCCCAACGGTCTGCGCCGCATCGTGGTGCGCGAAGGCGGGGCGCTTCCCAGCGAGGCTTTGGCGGCGGAGGCCTCGGCCCGTCCCGCCGCCGCCAGCGTCGGCGCGCCAGCCCCTGTGTCGGCCCGCGCAGGCGTCAATGTCGAGGTTCTGACCTACGCCCGCAGTCTGGCGGCCGGGGACGTGATCCAGCCCGAGGACGTGATCTGGGCTTCGGTCCAGTCGCACCTGGCCCCCGCCGGCGCGCCGCAGGACGCCGAGGCGGTGATCGGCCTCGAGGCCAAACGCGCCCTGCGCGCCGGAACGCCCGTCGGTCCGCGCGACCTGGCCTCGCCCCAGGTGATCGCCCGCAACGACATGGTCGAGGTCGCCTACATCAACGACGGCGTCGAGCTGACCGTCACCGGCAAGGCGACCCGCAACGCCTCGGCCGGCGAGGCCGTGCCGATCCTGAACGTCCAGTCCAACCGCACCATCGACGCCGTGGCGGTCGCCCCCGGCCGGGCCGTCGCCGGTCCCGCCGCCCAGATCGCCCGCCGCAACCCGCAACAGTTCGCCGCCCGTTGAGCGAGAGTTCCATCATGCGCCCCATCACCGTCGCCGCCCTGTCGTTGTCCGCCCTCAGCCTGGCCGCCTGCTCCACCGCCATCGAGGCGGTGAAGGGGCCGGAGCTGGCGCCCATCGGCTATCCGGCCGCCCTGGTCCCGGTCGAGCAGGCCTATCTGCCCGAACCGACCTCGGCCAGCGCCAACAGCCTGTGGCGCACCGGCGCGCGCAGCTTCTTCGGCGATCAGCGGGCGCGGCGCGTCGGCGACATCCTGACCGTCTCCATCGACATCAACGACCGCGCCCAGACCCAGAACACCACCCAGCGCAACCGCACCAACAGCGCCTCGGGCGGGGTGACCAACTTCTTCGGCCTGGAGAACAGCCTGGGCCGCGCCTTCCCCGGCGGCTTCGACGCCGCAAACATGATCGGCACGGAAGGGGCCGTGAACGCCAACGGTTCGGGCAGCGTCAACCGCTCCGAGCGGGTGAACCTGACGGTCGCCGCCGTCGTCACCGCCGTCATGCCCAACGGCAACCTGGTCATCCAGGGTCGGCAAGAAGTGCGCACCAACCGCGAGGTGCGCGAGCTGACCGTGGCCGGCATCGTCCGGCCCGAGGACATCTCCAGCGCCAACACCATTCGCCACAGCCAGATCGCCGAAGCGCGCATCAGCTACGGCGGGCGCGGCGACATCAGTCGGATGCAGGCGACGCCCGCCGCCCAGTCCCTGGTCGAGCGGTTCAGCCCGTTCTGACCTGCGTTCACCGAAACGTGTGATTCCGGCCGCACCGCATCACTGAATCGCGCGCGGCCCAGCGGAGCCGTGAACTCTTAACAAGCGACCCGCGTTTGTTCTGTCGAACGCGAGTGAGCTTGTCATGCGTAAAACCGCCTTTCCCATCCTGGCCGCCGTGGGCCTGGCCGCCGTTGCGGCCCACGCGGCGACCTATGTTCCCTCCTCGCCCCGCCACGGCGGCGAGGCCGCCGCCGGCTGGCACATGCTGCACGAGGGGCCGATGGCCAAACTGGCCTATGGCCTGCCGGATTCAGACCAGTTGGCCCTGATGCTGACCTGCGCGCCTGGCGACGGCGCCGCCGTGGTCTATGGCGACGTCCAGCCGCGCAGCGCGGGCCTGATTCTGGCTTCACACGGGCCGCAGCTCATCGATCCGCTGTCGAACGGCGAAGCCTTCGAGGCGCGCCTGCCGATCGGCGACGCGGCCCTGACCGGCCTGGCGCGAGGCGGCCGGATGACCGTCCAGACCGAGGCCGGCGACCGCCAGTTGACCGCCACCCGCGCCGAGCGGCGCATGGTGCAGGGGTTTCTTAGCTATTGCGCTTCGGGACATGCCTGACCACAGTCCCCCCGTTTTCCTCAGCGGGGGCTGAAACATGACCTCACTGCTCGGCCTCGCCCAGGCCATGGCGCTCGCCCTGGTCGTCCAGGCGGCCCCTCAGAACGGCGCGCAACCGCCCGCCGAACGTCCGCAGGCCGCGACGCCCGCACGATCGACGCGCGCGTCGGAAGGCTGGACCTGGACCCTCTACAGCGGCGACGGCCCTCTGGTCCTGGCCAATGAGATTCCCGACACGCCGCGCCTGCGCACCACGCTGGAATGCGCGCCGGGCTCTAGCGTCGTGCGACTGGCCTTCCATGACGCGCCGGGCGCCGACGGCTTCGCCGTTATCCGCTCCGGCGCCGCCTCGGCCGAGGTGGAGGCCCGTGCTCGACGCGGGCGGCTGGAGGCGACCCTGCGCGCCGACCATCCCGTTTTCGCCGCCTTCCTGGCGTCCGGACGGCTGACCCTGTCCCTCGGCGACCAGACCAAGGCCGTCGAGATCGACCGGGCGAATCTGTCCAAGCTGCGCCGCTTCGCCGAACTGTGCACCGGATAAGGACGAGGATGCGCCCTACCCGCTGGCCGACCGCCGCCGCCTTCACCCTCATGGCCGCCCTTTCCGCCGCCTTGGGAGCCTGCGCGCCCAGCGTCGCCCCGCTGAAGGCCAACGGCGCGCCCGTGCCCGTCGCGGGCTACGACTGGTTCCTGAACGAAGACCTGGACGAGCCGCGCCTGTCCTATGGCCTGGCCCAGTCGGACGACGTGCCGCTCAGCCTCATGTGCGCGCCCGGTTCGGGCAAGATCGGCCTGTCCCTGGCTGCGGACCCGGCGCCCGCCCGCCGCTCCATCACCCTGGAATCGGGCGGCGATACCGAAACCTACGCCGCACGCGTCGAAGCGGCCGACGTGCACGACGGCGTCCACCTGATCGCCTCCGCTCCCGCCTCCGATCCCGTCTTCCAGCGGTTTTACCGCCTCGGCTGGCTGGCGGTGTGGGACGGCGATCAGCGCGCGATGATGGCCGCCCAGCCCGGTTCGGAAGGCCGTGCGGCGCGTTTCCTGGAGTTATGTCGCTGAAGGCTTGACCGCAGCGGCGACGTCCGCTCCCCTCCCCGCCAGTTCTTGGGAGGGCTTTAGTTCATGCGTCATCTTCTTCTCGCCGCCGGGATCGGCCTGTCGAGCCTTGCAGGCGCCGCCGCCCTGCCGACCCAGGCCGCCGTCGTTCAAAGCCCTTCGCCCGCCGCCGCGCTGGACGCCCTGCTGGTCGATTATGAGGCGTATCTGCGCCAGAACGATCCTATCGGTTCGGGCATGGACGGCGACCGCGCCGCCCTGTCGCGTCTGCCCGACGCCAGCCGCGCGGGCGAACTGGCCCGCCGCGCCCCGCTGAACGCCCTGACAGCGCGGCTGGAGGCCATCAACCCGGCCTCTCTGGACGAAGCCCACCGCCTGAATCACGCCTTCGTCGGCTATCTGATCGGCCGCGAGCTGGAGCGGATCGAACTGGACCCGTCGCGTCTGGCCTTCGACTCCGAAGGCGGCCCCGGCCAGCTGCTGGCCTATCTGGCCCCCGCCACGCGCATCGCCACGGCGGCCGACGCCGAGGCCTGGCTGGCCCGGCTGGAGGCGGCGCCCGCCTATTACGACGCCGGGATCGCCAACACCCGGCGCGGGTTGGAGACCGGCCTGATCCAGGCCCGTTCGGTCGTCGACAGCGCCCTGGCCCAGGCCGAGCGCGACCTGACGCCGGGCGAAGCGGGCGATGTCCTGCTGCGCCCGTTCAACGCCCTGCCCGCCACCATCCCCGCCGCCCAGCAGGAACAGTTCCGCGACCGCGCCCGCGCCCTGGTCGAGGGACCGATCACCGCCCGCCGCACCGCCTGGCGCGACCTGCTACGCGACGAATACGCGCCCAAGGCCCCGCAGGAGCCGGGTCTGGTCCACCGCCCCGGCGGCCGCGACCTGTACGCCTTCCTCGTCCGCAGCCACACCACCACCGACCTGACGCCCGATCAGGTGCATCAGATCGGCGTTGAAGAAGTCGCCCGCATCCGCGCCCGCATGGAGACGGAGATGCGCGCCGCCGGCTGGACCGGCGACTTCGCCGGCTTCCTGACCTTCCTGCGCACCGACCCGCAATTCTACGCCCAGTCGCGCGAAGAACTGCTGGAGAAGGCGTCCGAGATCGCCAAGCGCTCGGACGACCGCCTGCCGTCCCTGTTCGCCACCCTGCCGCGCCTGCCCTATGGCGTGCGTCCGGTGCCGATCGAGATGGAGGAGACCTACACCACCGGCCGCTACAACTCCGGCTCGATGGCGACGGGCGTGGCCGGCGGCTACATCGTCAACACCGGCAAGCTGGACCAGCGGCCCCTGTATGAACTGCCCGCCCTCACGGTGCACGAGGCCGTTCCGGGCCACCACCTGCAGATAGCCCTGCAGCAGGAAGCCGCCGACCAGCCCTATTACCGCCGCCGCGCCTCGGTCACGGCCTTCAGCGAAGGCTGGGGCCTCTATTCCGAGTTCCTGGGCGAGGAAATGGGCATCTATCGCACGCCCTATGAGCGGTTCGGCCGCCTCAGCTATGAGATGTGGCGCGCCTGTCGTCTGGTGGCCGACACCGGCCTGCACTGGCTGGGTTGGAGCGAGGAACAGGCCCGCGCCTGCTTCCGCGACAACTCGGCCCTGTCCGCGCACAACATCGAGACCGAACTGCAGCGCTACATCGGCGATCCCGGCCAGGCCACGGCCTATAAGATCGGCGAAATCCGCCTGCGCGATATCCGCCAGAAGGCCGAGCGCGAACTGGGCGACCGTTTCGACGTGCGGACCTTCCACGACGCCCTGCTGGTCGACGGCGCCCTGCCCCTGGCCCTGCTGGACGCCCGCATGGACCGCTGGATCGCCGAACAGAAAACCAAGGCCCAGTAAAAAAGCGTCCCTCAGACATGCATTTCATCAAGCGCATCTTCGGCTCTGTGCAGCCGCGCTATCTGATCCGCGCCTATGTGCTCAGCGCCGCCTTCATGGCGCTGATGGTCTGGATGACGCTGTCGGCGGGCGGCGCCCAGCCCCTGCATGACCGCGCCGCCACCCTGGCCGTCTTCGGCGTCGGCGCCCTGCTGTTCCCCTTCTCCAAACTGGTCTGGGACGAGATCAAGCGGGTGATGATGGGCGAGACCGTCTTCTTCATGAACGCCTTCATCCTGATGTTCCTGAAGCTGATCGTGAACCTCTTCCTGTGGGGCTTCTCGATCTTCATCGCGCCCCTGGGGATTCTCTACCTGTGGTTCCGGTCGCGGAACGCCGCCGCCTAAAGCCCCAGTTCGGCCCGCGCCTTCTTCGTCAGCTTGGCGGCGATCAGGGCGTGGGCCGATTTCAGATGATCGGCCAGCTCGTCGTCCGGCCAGTCGCCCGGATCGGCCAGATGCACCCATTTCGCCCGCGCCAGATAGGGGCCGGCGCGGCCCGCCCCTCCTCGGTCAGCACTTCATAGGCGATATCGGAGACCTTGAACGACAGCCCGCCTTCGGCCCCGATCAGGGCGAACATCTTGCCCCCGACCTTATAGGCGTCATGGCCCGGCCCGAACGGGTGATCCATCGTCGCCGCCGGCAAGGCCAGGCAGACCTCGCCGACGCCCGCGCGATCCATCCTAGGCCCCGACGCCCAGGCCGATCGGGCAGACCACGCCCGTCCCGCCGATGCCGCAATAGCCCGCCGGGTTCTTGGCCAGATAGCCCTGATGATAGTCCTCGGCGAAGTAGTAGGGCCCGGCCGGTTCGATCTCGGTCGTGATCACGCCTCGCCCCGCCGCGCTCAGCGCCGCCTGATAGGCGTCGCGCGAAGCCTCGGCTTCCGCCTGCTGCGCATCATTCAGCGTATAGATCGCCGAGCGATACTGGGTGCCCAGATCATTGCCCTGGCGCATCCCCTGCGTCGGGTCATGGTTCTCCCAGAACGCCTTGAGCAGGTCGCCGTAGGTGATCCTGGTCGGATCGAACACCACCTGCACCACCTCCGCATGGCCGGTGCGGCCCGAGCAGACCTCCTCATAGGTCGGATTGGGCGTGGTCCCGCCCGCATAGCCGGCCGACGTCGTCCACACGCCCGGCAGCTGCCAGAACACCCGCTCCACGCCCCAGAAACAGCCCATGCCGAACACGGCCGTCTCCATCCCCGCCGGATGCGGCCCCTTCAGCGCATGACCCAGGACGAAGTGGGTCTCATCGGTCGGCAACGCCTCGGCCCGACCCGGCAGAGCCGTCTCAGGCGTGGGCAGTTCATCGGTCTTCTTCAACAACATGGCGCGAACTCCGCGAAAACAGCGTCTTCGTCTATATGGAGGCTTCAAGGGCGCTTGCCCATGGGGACGTCATGCTCTAATCAGCCCCTCCCGTCGGTCCGCTCCCGACGGTTCCGCCCCGGATGCATCCGGGCCCAGGTGGAATGGACAGGTGGCCGAGTGGTTGAAGGCGCACGCCTGGAACGCGTGTATAGGGGCAACTCTATCGAGGGTTCGAATCCCTCTCTGTCCGCCACATCCCTGTCCATCGGCGTCCGCAGCTATCCATATCCAACCCGCTGAAACCCTTGCGCCACGGGCATTTTCGTCCGCTGGTGTCCGTCAGCGTCCACGGGCAGTTGCGCTCTTCGGGTAGGGAGAGAGTTAGGGAGGCGACCGCTCCCGTCGTGATGCTATGTTCTGGTTCCGTTCTCGGAGAGGATATGGCTTCCTACAACCTTCTCACCAACGTCACGCTCAAGGCGATCCGCGAGCCAGGGCTGCACCTCGACGGGCGCGGTCTCTATGTGCGCGTCGATCAGGCTGGCGGACGGTTTTGGGTGCTGATCTTCAAATTCCGTGGACGGCGCCGTGAGATGGGCCTGGGCTCTCTTATCGACGTAGACCTCAAGGAGGCCCGGCATCGTGCTGATGACGCGCGACGCCTTCTTCGCGACGGCATCGACCCCATCGAGACGAGGCGAGAGGAACGCGCGGCTGTGGAGCGCACGCCCTTCGCGCGTGTGGCGTCGGATCTGATGGATGATCTTGAGCCGACGTGGCGATCCGCCAAGCAGCGACCTCAATGGGAGGCGTCGCTCAAACAGCACGCCCCGACGGTGTGGCGTTCATCGGTCACGGACGTGGATACCGAGATGGTCCTCCGCGACCTGCGGAAAGTCTGGACTTCGAGGCCGGAGACAGCTCGGCGCGTGCGCAATCGCATTGAACGTATTCTTGATGCAGCAACAGCCAAGGGCTTGCGAACAGGCGACAACCCCGCCCGGTGGAAGGGGCACCTCGACAAGCTGCTACCGGCGACCAAGCGCGGCGGCGGGCATCATGCGGCCATGCCCTATCAAGACGTCCCCGCCTTCATAGAACTACTGGGCACCCGGAAGAGCGTCTCGGCGTTTGCCCTGGCCTTCCTCATCTTCACCGCGGCCCGCTCTGGCGAGGTGCGCGGCGCTGTTTGGGAAGAGATCGACGGCGACGTGTGGATTGTTCCCGCCGCCCGCATGAAGGCCGGTGCCGAACACCGCGTTCCACTGTCTGAAGCCGCGCTGAGCGTTCTTGCTCGCGTAGATAGAGGCCACCGAAGCGGTCTGATTTTCCCCGGCCTCAAAGGGCCGCTCTCCGACATGGCGCTGGCGATGGCTATGCGGAAAATGGGCGTCACGGACGCCACGCCGCACGGCTTTCGCTCGGCCTTCAAAGACTGGGCTGTCGACTGCACGAGCTTCGCAGACGAGATCAGTGAAGAAGCCCTCGCCCATACCGTCGGGTCGGCGGTGCGCCGGGCCTATCGCCGCGGCCAGGCCATGGAGAAGCGCCGCGCGCTCATGGACGCCTGGAGCGACTACTGCTCCGGCAAGGCCGGCACCGTCACCCCCTTCCAGAAGCGCGCATGAGGACGAAGATGGAAACGAAGCCCCTTGGCCCAGACGAGGCCTTCGCCCGCGATCTGGAGGAACTGGACCGCGAGCTTGAACAGCGCGAGCGCGCGAACATCCCAGCTCCGACGGTCGATCTGATCGCCGGCCTGGTGGCGGGCATGCGGCTTGTGGGGCGGCCTCAGTGAGTGACCGAGACAAGGAACTCGCCACCCTGATGCTGCAGCTGACCGGGCTGGACCTGACCACGGCGGACGGCCGAGCTGGCGCCGGGTGCATTCTGCGCGAGATCGAGACGAAAGCCCCAGGGGCTTTGGCCCGGCTCCGCTCGGCCTGCACGACGCGGGGCGCGACGGCGCATTGAGCCATGTCTCAGGAAGAAGACACCCCCTTCTGGCGCGGCATCGGGGCGACGCCGGACGACGATTTCCCGATCGGCCTGCACCACTTTCCCCTGATCGAGGTGCCGGATCGGGGCTCACAGCTTCAAGTCCTGTGCTGTGTCTGCCGCCGTGAGGGGCGCTTCACCGGTTTGGACCTGATCAGGCAGTTTCCCGACTGGCTGACGCGCGACGCGTGCGAGTGGGCTTGCGCCCTGCGCTGCGACAACTGCGGCTCGCGCCGCCTGTCGGTGTCGATGGCGAATGATCCGAACGCCGACGGCTTCCGTTCAAGTCACCGCGACACCTCAGACGTGCTGAGAATGCGCCGCCTGATCGCTTGGTTGCCCGAGGGCGGCCTGCGCCTGGACGACGTGGCCTACCTGTTGCGCGACGTCGACCACGTCCGCCTTAAAGAAGCGGGGATGCCGCAAGAGGTGGTCAGCCTGTTCAGCTACGGCGGCCATCACTGCGCCGACTACTGGCCCAGGTCTCGTCTGGCGGCGAAGCGCGGCGAATGATCCATGGGCATGAACCCCCGCTACAACAACTGGACGCGCGCTCAGTGGATGGGCCGCGCCGCCAAGGTCGGCGACCTTCAGCGCCAGGGCTGGCCCGTCGTCGCCTGCTGCCTGCATTGTAATCTGGAGATGACCGTCGACCTGGCCGTCGTGCGCAGGGCGCTCGGCGAGGACTTCGTGCTTTGGGGCCAGACCGCGCGCTGCCGCCGCCGGCACTGTCAGGGGCGTATGTGTTTCTGGACCTACCCGCCTGAAGGTCGCGGCCTTAAGGTCGAGATGTTCTAGGGAGCCGCCCATGTGCAACCTCTACCGCCAGCGTTCTGGCCCACAGGCCATCATGGACGCCGCCAAGGCCATGCGATCCGACGTAGGCAATATGGAGCCGCGCGACATCTACCCCGACTACGCGGCTCCCATCGTGCGCTGGGAGGGCAACGACCGCATCCTGACTGCCGCCCGCTGGGGAATGCCCTCGTCACGCAAGGCGCTGATGGACGCCGCCACCAAGCGGGCCGACAAGCTACGCGCCAAGAACAAGGAGGTGGACTTCCCCAAGCTGCTGGAGATGGAACCCGACAGCGGCACGACGAACGTGCGCAACACCAGCTCGGCTCACTGGCGCCCATGGCTCAAGCCTGAAAACCGCTGCCTCGTCCCCTTCACGGCCTTCAGCGAGCCCGGCCGCGACGCCGAAGGCAGGTATCGTCCCGTATGGTTCAGGCTGGCGGGCGACGATCCTGAACCGCTCGCCTTCTTCGCCGGCATCCACGTCATGGACTGGACCTGCGTGCGGAAGATCAAGGACGGCCAAGAGACCTGCGACCTGTTCGCCTTCCTGACCACCGAACCCAGCGAGCCGGTGAAGTCGGTCCACCCCAAGGCCATGCCGGCGATCCTGACGGAGCCGGAAGAGATCGAAGCGTGGATGAACGCGCCATGGGAGATCGCCAGGGAGCTGCAACGTGCGCTGCCGGATGGCGCTCTGGTGATTCAGTGAACGAGAGCGCTCAGGACAAAGCGACCCGCTTCGAGGGCGAGGCTAAGGAGCTACACCGCCGATCCCGCGCGGCGGCCAGCCTGCCCGCGTCAATCGTCCTGCGCTTTCGTGCGCTGTGGAAGGAAGAGGCGGCGCGCCTGCTGCGGCGCCGACGCTAGGCCGTGACAGGGCGACTCAGCTACACGCGGCGCCATGACGCCCGACCAACTGAACGACACCCTCGACGCTATGGCCGCAGCGGCTGGCGATGACCCCAACCTTCTGCCGGGCCTGATCACGGTCGAGACTGACCACTGGGTCAATGTGTTGTCTGCCGTGCGGGCCAAATGCACGGCCCTACACGATGGCCTGCGCCATCGGGACATCGTCATCCACGTCGGATCGCAGCAGGAAACCAAGGTGCTGACCAGAGCCGAGGCAGGCGATCGAGGCGAACCCTATCGAGACCTCCTGCCTAGCGGTTGAGCGCCGCTCCGCCGCCAGGATAACAGCGGAGGGCGCTCGTCTCCCCGGAGCGCCGCACGGGGCCAGCAAGCGCGACGCTGTGTGCCAACCAGCCCAGCGCTGAAGAGTTCCATGCGTGGGAACCGTCCGCAGCCTCCCGAGCTTTATCGGCTCGTTCAGGAGGTCGAACATGGTCGTCAGTTCACGCGCCACCCTGCGCGATCAGGCCGGGGTGAAACTCGTTCGGATAGAGCGCCTGGCCAAACAGCAGCGCGAAATTTCCTTTCGGCTGTCGTCGCATCGAGACGGCAGCAAACGCCTAATCATGGATGAGGCCGAAGCGCACCGCGCTTTCGCGCGCGAGGTCGACGCCTCCCTTCAGGACCCCGTCGTCCTCGGCCTGATCGAGCGCGGCGTCCTGCAGAACTGAAAACCCCTCGCCGGCGCTTGGGGCATCCGGCGAGGGGCTCGGCGGTTCAACAGAGGCAGCCCCAGAGGATGGGACGGGCTGCAGTGAGCCAACTCGCGCCGCACTTCTTCGTTCCCACTTGACGCTCCGCCGGCGCTCTCCAAATAGCCCTCGCCTTCAATCTTCACTGGAGATGCTTCGATGCGCACCGTCGTTGTAGAACCCTTTGGCGATGCCTGGGCCGTCCGTGTGGACGAGGTCGAACCCCAACTGTTTGCGCGCGGTCGAGCCGCTGAAGATGCCGCCAAAAGCATCGCGGAGGCGCTGGCTGCCGCCGGCGACCACGTCGAGATTCATCTGTTCCTGCGGAACGGCACAAAGGCCGCTCGTTTCGTTTGTCTCCCGCCGCTGTCAGGCGACGATTCTCCCCTTCTGATCGGAGGAAGTCTGCTGGCGCACGGAGCGGCAACCGTCGCCAAGCAAAGCGTCAACGCATAAACTGAAAAGGCCCGCCCTCCGAAGAGAGCGGGCCTCGATAGCGGAGCCAGATGGTGCCCCTTACTCATGCGGATCGACACGGCGGCCACCGAATGGGGCGCCTCTTATCCATTCAATGAATCGCTGCCCCCATCCTGGGCGTTTGGTCTCCCACCTTTTGTAAAGCCATTCGAAATGCTCGTACGTGGTGCGTCGACGCCTGGCGTCTCGCATCTTGAAGATGTTCGTCTCGCACGCTTCCCAAACAGCTAGCAGGGTTCCTCTCTGGATATCCTTGACCATCCTTTCATCGAAATCACCGTTCCGGATGCCCATAGCTACCAGCTCATAATGGTTCAGCACGAGCCGGTAGTGATCTTTATGCTCATGGTTTCCGTTAGCGATATCGGGACAACACTTTCCTAGGATGTCTGGACGTACGGTTGCCTGCGCTTCAGCAAATTCCTTGCTGTTTCGCGCTTGAAGAATGACGTTCAGGGTGTGTTGCTTACGGGCTAGCGTACGTTGCCGTCTGGCAGTGTAAAGCCAACCCGCTGTTGCCAAGGCTGCGCCAATTAGGACCGCATGCTGCGGCAACAAATTATAGCCAAGGCATCTTTTCGTCACTACGTTCGTTTTCGTTATCCAAGGAGGACCACGCAATGGCTCGGATTTTCAGCACCAAGACCAAGATCTTTCGCGAAATCGACACCGGATGGTGAAAACGACGCGGAGCTAAAATAATCCGAGCCCCGGGCAAAATGTCCGGGGCTTTTTTAATGCCCGTTGATTCGCGTTATCGCAATCTCCACCACGGCCGCCCTATTCGTTCCACGGCCTGCGCGTCCCGCGCCTCGCAGGCCCGCACGATCCCGATCACATCCGCCGTTCGCCCATTGGCCGTCCTGAGGGCGCCGGTCTGCGCCACCCCGAACGCCATCCAGTCCCGCTCGTCAGAGGGCTCCTGCGGAAGGGCGGCGGACGGGACAGGCTCAGTCCACCCGGCCGGGATCAGCGCGGAACACGGCGCACTGTGCATCACGGTAATCGGAGAGCTGGCACACCCTGCGGCGAGCAGCATCAGCGGCAGCATTGCGGTCAGGCGCATGGCGGATTTCCTTTTCGGCCTGGGTGACGATGGAAGCGGTGGACTGGTCTCGGGCGTCGGCCCGGTCCCGGATGGCGCTGGCGTCCTGCGCAGCGGCCGTGCGTCCATCGGCCAAGGTCTTGCCCGCCTCTGCCTGTCGAAGCTTGTCAGCGGCCCTCTGGCGGCCATTGGCGGCGCACATGGCCAGCAGGATCAGGGCGAGCGCCAGGCAGGCGACGGCGAGCCAGCCGGTGGCGGTCAATGCACGGAAGTTTAGCATTGCCGCCACTCCCCGACCGTCAAGAAGCCGTGCCACTCGCACCCGCCTCGGAATAGGACCGAAGGCGTCAGGGTCGGCCGCTCCGGGTCGCCGTTCCAATCCCAGCGGGGGCCGGGATCATCAGGCTTAACCGGCAGATAGCCTTCACGCTTACAGCCGCAGGGGCAGATGAAGGCGATCCCGCCGACGCTACCGTCAGGATAGGAGCGGATTTCGATAGCGCCGGGCGTGTCGTGGTGGTGATCGACGTCCTCGACAATGAGAGCGCGGATCACAGGATCAGCCCCTTGGCCTTGGCGGTCAGGGCGGCGCGCTCAGGTTCGTGGTTCGCCGCCTTGGCGGACTTCGGATTGCCCCGGTTCACGCCGCGGGAACAGGCCGCGCCGTTGTCCTGATCGGCATAGGCGTTCAGGCCCATGCGCGACCAGAAGAGCGTGCTGGCCAGAAGCCCCAAAGACGGGATCGACAGGAGATGCGGGTAGCGCTCCAGGTCAATCCCAAGGGCGCGGCCGTCACGGCGATAATTATCGCGTCCCGTAGTCTGGATCGGGCCGCGCCCCTTGAACCGGCGGCCGTCGCCCGGCTGGGTGTTGCCGAGATCTACGCGCCCCTCATAGGCGGCGCCGCTGGCGATCTCCTCCATGAAACGGAAGCCGCCGCTCTCGTGGGCGCACTGGCCCATGAAGTGCGCCAGGCGCAGGCCGCTATCGAGGATGCCGTAGGTGCGGAAGTGGACGTTGGCCGCGAGGCCCAGCTCCTCCGCAATCGGCTTCTGCGCCCCCATCCGCGCGAACAGCGCCGTCAAGGTTCCGGGGCCGGTTATGCCGTCAGCGGGCACGCCGAGGCGGCCCTGCAATCGACGTGCGTCGAGCATGGTTGTCTCCAGTTCAGTTTCAGGAGCGAGGCACAAAAACGACCGTTGTTCGGTCGAGGCCTCAATTGTTAACGACAGACCGCCCGGGCCTGTGGCGGGGTGATTCGATGGAACCCTTGGGGGAAACAGATCAGGCGCTAGACACGCTTTGGCGCGGCCTTTACGGCGAGCCGCTGCCTCTACGCGGCGCTTCTTCGTTGGCCCTGCGCATCATCCTCGAAACCGAGAGGCCGTCATGCCCACACGAAAACACCGCAATCGCTCAGCCTGGCGGCTCTCGCCGTTTGAGGCTTCTCTCTGCGTGATGAGCCTCGCCTGCATCATGGGCGCCATGTGGACGGCTGGCGTGGTCTAGGACCGGCCGCCGTGCCAGCCGCAACCAAATCCGGCGCAGGCTGTTGGCTTGATATGACTGGATTTGGTGGATATCTGCTCGCGGCGCTCGACAGCCTCTTTAAACGCCTGACTGGGAATGAGCGCCTTCTCTAGCGGTCAACCGGCTTCGGTCTTCGCCTTCGCGATCTCGACCTCGGCGTTCTGCTTACCGGTCTTCGCCAGTTCCCACGCCTTGCCGATGTAGAGGGCGCCAACGCCCGCGAAGACGCCGCCGATGAAGATCGCGCCGTCGTTCCCGTTCTCGACCCGATAGGCGATGACGATCGTCGCCCAGGACGCTGCGAACGACGTAGCGATGATGGCGAAGGGCCGGGCCAGATCGCCGATGAAGCTCTTGATGCGCTCGAGCCGGGTCGCCGGCGGCTGAATGGGCTTGTCGGTCATTCAATGTCCTCCGAGCGTCGCAGCGACGCGATCACCTGTTGGAGCTGGCGGATTTCGCCTTCCTTCTGCTCCGCCTTCTCCAGCGCGGCGTCTCGCTCCTGGCGGACGCGGTCCAGATCGGCAGTCAGTTTCCTGACCTGGGCGTCGAGCGCCACCGCCCGGTCATGCGCAGCGGCGAGGTCCGCCTCGAACGTCACCGCCACCCGCTGAAGCCGTTCGATCTCCTCCCGCAGCCCACTCGTCACCTCTGTAAAGGCCGAAGCCGTGGCGGTGATGACGGCGGCCTCTCCGGTCGCATGCTCCTTGGAGGCCGTAGCATCGACGGCCCGACGCGACGGCCGGTTGACCAAGGCCGTCAGCACCCCGCCCAGCCCCAGGGCTGTCAGAAGCGTGACGACGCCCTCCCACGACGCGAGGGGCATGTTGAGGTGGTGGCCTGCGGACATGCGGGCTCCTACGCGATGGGTTGTGTGGGGAGATGAACCGGGTTCGTCAGGCTTCCGGCTCGGCCGGGGCTTCAGGCGCAGGCGTCGGCTGCAGAGCCTGAACTCGCGCCTGAGCGGCGGACAGACCGCTTTCCATCGACGTGACAATGCGTTGGAGCATCTGCTTGGTGCCCTCGGCGCCGGGCGTGCCCAGCGGGCGAGGCAGGTCATCCACGCTCTGGGATATGGCGACCTTCAGGTCGGCCAGAAACGCGGCGCCGGCTTCGCTCTCCAGCAGCGCGACCGCAGCGGTGGCGGAAGGAAGGCGCGCTGCCTTTGCCGCTTCGGCGGCCGCTTTCATGGCGGCCTCGGCAGCGGCCAGCTTTTCGGCATCGGTCAGTTCGGTCATTTCTTACCCCGTTGTGATGGCGTTGAAATCATAGGAACCGCCGCCGGTGCTGGTGACGGTGGCGGACCCAGAGGTTCGGACCATCTCGACTTCGTAGATGACGGTTCCCGTCAGAAGGCCCTGCGCCGCAAACGCCGGCGAGGGCGAGTATTCGCCGCCGTTGTCGACCGTGAGCCCCTGGCTCGCCAGCAGGTTCCGGGTGGCGTCCTTGATCTCGTATAGGCGGATGTCGCCGCTCCACGTCCCTCCAGAGACCGAAGGCAGGCCCATGAGCAGCGAGACGTTGATCGTCGGCCTCGCCGGGACGCTGTTGACCTGGAACTGCGCGATTGTGCTGGCCCCGCTCCCGGCTGACGCTGGCCCGAAGTTCCCGCTTTTGACGACCGCTCCCGATGGGGCGGAGCCGTTCAGTTCAGCACTACCGTAATAGACCTTCCCATCGGACCCTAGAGCGAAGTAGCCATTCGTTCTGGTAGCTAACGGTGCGGTAATCGTGTCTGGGCCGAACCAAAGGACCCAGCCATTGCCTGGCCCCACGATAAGACGGCGACCCCCGAGGTCCACATAGACGGGACGGGGAAAGAACACCTCTCCACCAATCGCCTGCATGGCAACGAGCGGGTCGCCGCCGGGGATGCTGTTCAGCAGCGCGACAAGCGGGGCGGCAATTGCCGCATATCCACCGCTCGTGGACGAGACGAACTCGTAAAACGCCGGAGCAGCACCGCTAGCCTCCGCGATCTTGCGGAAGCTCGCCAGCGCCTGCTGGTTCTCCAGGTCAATGATGGCAAGAGACTGCTCGGTCACCGACGCGGACAGATCCTTTGCCGTCGCCTCGTCAGACCAGTCGGTAGCTACCGCGCCCCCGTTGACCTTGATGTTGGTGGCGTAAAGCTCGCCCGTACCGGGATCGAACACAGCGCGCCATGAGTAGGTGCCGGGCGGCATGGGGGCCGACACCGTCGACCGGTTGCGCGTGTTCCAGTAGCTCCCCGGCTCGCACATTGCGCGTGCAACGACCTCGCCGGAGGGCTGCGCCTGAATCCAGATGTTTCCATTCGCGCCCGTCTGGAAGCCCGACCAGCTGACGGCCAGTTGGGCGCCTGCCCCGATGGGATAGGACTTGGAGGCGATGTAGTCGTCTACATAGGCGAACGGCCCGAACTGCGGATCGACGTAAGCGCCCGAGTTAGGGCCGCCGTCCTGATACCAGCCCGTCAAACCGCGTGCGAAGTTGCCGTTCTCGATCAGGTTCTGAATACCCACCGAGCGCGCCGAGACCTGGTTGATCGCCTCGGCCCTGGCGTTCACTTCGGTCGCAAGAGCGTTCTCCAGGTCGATGATATCGGCTTCGGTGTTGGTCGTCCGAGCCTCAACGCCGCTGATCGCCAGGGCGTTGGCCTGATCGCCATCGATACGCGCCTGATTCACGCCAGAAATGCGCGCGCTGAGGTTGGCTTCCCCTCCGCGCGCCGCAGCGATCTCGGCCCCCTGCGCGTCCAGCTCGGTTCGCGCATCGGCCAACAGCTCCGACACGTCGAAGATGTCGCCGAAGGCCGTGGTGATCTGGTCTTGCAGGCCGACGATGGTCGGGGCAGTCGGGGACGGGTCCAGCAGCGGCGCCGTGTAGGGGCCGTAGATGTACCGTTCCGAGTAGTTCTGGTCGCGCTGATAGCGAATAGCGACGAAATAGGTCGCGCCCGGCTGGAGGCCGTCGATCGGGATCGTCGTGACCGTTGGAGGCCCCTGGTAGGCCTGCTTCCACGGCCCCATCGCTGTCGGCCCGTGTTCAACGATAACCGCTGTCGCCGTCTCGTTGGAGACGCCCCCGCCAAGGTCGAAGCCCGGCAGTTGGCCGCCTCCCGGCGCGGGCGGACGCGGTGTGATCGTCCAATCGCCGGGGAGCGGGGGCGACACATGCGTGGGGTCGACCGGCGTCAAGGCAGGCGGCGGAGGCGGACTAGGCGTTTGCCCGAATGCGTAGGGGTATTTGGCATCCGTCTCGGAGACGAAGGTGACCATGTGGACGCCGGTGTTCGCGTCGTAGCTGGTCTCCAGGCAGAGACACTTCAGCCCGTCCAGCACGAACTCGGGCTCGGTGATCGTGAAGGCCGATCCCGGGCCGATCCCTTGCATGTAGGATTTGAGCGGGATGCGACCCGAGATGCCCTCCCGAGTATGGGCGAGCCCCAGGCAGATGAGTTCGGCCGCCTGCTTAGCCTTATCGACGTAGCTATAGGTGACAGGCACTGACCGCTTACGGCCGCCATCCTCCGTCACCCATTGGGACGAAGAGACTTCCGGCAGGGCCGTCATCTTCCATCCGTCGGCCTCGGACAAATAGGTCGCGACGCCGGTGTTCTTGCGATCCAGATAGCTGGCGCTGGTGTCGAGTTCGATCGGTCCCGCGGTGTCGGCCGCCGTGATCGTCGCTACGCTGACGCGCGGAGCCGCACGGTGGATGCACGACGCCTTGCCCGCGCGCTCGATGTAATAGGCCCCGCCCGCCTGCAGGAAGGCGTCCAGCACCTGGGCTTTGTCGTCATCGGTCGAGGGCCAAGCGGCACACGTCCAGCCGTGCGTGTCCGCGATGTTCGCCGCTTCGGTGAAGGCGGCGATGTCGATATTCTCCCAGCGAGTACCGATGCCACCGACCTGATAGTCGACCTGAGGGGTGCCTTTGCCCGTCGGTCCCTCCCAGAGGCCCAGCAGCCACTTCACAGACCACAGGATCGGGTTTGCGCTGTAGGGCCAGGTGGACGGCTCGTTGAGCCGACAGGGACCCTCGCCCCCCGGCACTGTGCTGTCTCGGCGCCAGTCATAGACACGCAGGCCCCGGATGACCGAGCGCGGCTTGGCGTACTGCCCTTTGTAGGCCGAACCCTTGCTGTTCTCGGCCATGGTCAGGATGAAGCCTGCCTTCGCCGAGAGCTTATGAGACGGCCCCCAATTGGGCAGGGCCGCGCCGTTCTCTAGCCCGGCAGGTGACGAAAGATAGGACGGCTCCGGCTGCTGTCCCAACTGCGTCCTGCGCCACATGACATTGGCGTAGTAGGAGGTGACCGCCTTCCCACTCGCATCAAAGGTGACGGGAATGTCGTTTGCCGTGAAGCTCTCGAACGCGTCGATTGGCCCGGCATCGGAGACGACCGTGACCGCGCTGAAATACATGCGGTCGTTCGGGCCATAGGCGGCCTTGTGCCGCAGGTCGCCACCCACCGCGATCCGTCCCGCGGCGAAGTGCAAGGGGCCGTTCGGATCACCGACCCACCCAAGCGCGCCGCCCGCGCTCGAGACCTTCGGCTGGGCCAAAGAGCCGCCGATGCTCGATACGAGAGTGCCGACCGAAAGCAGGGCTCCGGCCGAGACGCTGAAGCTCCCCACCGACAGGACAGCACTGGTCGCGAGGCTGGCCGAACCCAACAGACCGACGCCGGCGCCCATCGCCAGCGCCATGCCTCCGGTAGCCACGACCGCACCGACGATCATGATCGCCGTGCCGACCGCTTTCACAGCCTTCGCCATCAGACCATCCAAACCTTCAGGGGGACAAAGTCGGGGGCGAGCTTAATCGCCACCCCGACATCGACGCCGTCCTGGTAGCCACTGACATGGCCGTCCCCGAGGTAGACGCCGATGCTGCATCCGAAGGCGTCATCACCCGGCATCGCCACCAGATCGGCGGGACGGGCCATCGAAAACGGGATCGCCAGCAACCCGGCCGCATCCACACCCTCAATGAGAGAGGCGAAGCCCAACTTGCGCATGGCGCGATAGGCCCCTGCTTCGGAGCCCCACTTCACGCCCTTGAGCAGGCCAGTGGACTGTTTGCGCAGGTGCATGACGTAGCGAGCCTGGCGCACGCAGTCGTATTGCTTGAAGTCGAGGGGCTTGCCGATGAAGCGCGCAGCACATTGCTGGGCGACCCGCACCCTTTCATCCCAGATATTCATGAGACCTCAGACTTGGTTTTGGATGACGCCGGGCCAGTCGCGGAAACCGCCGCCTCCCCCGCCGGGCGCGGGACGGCTGGAGCTGATCGCCCCCGGAGGCGCCTCGGTGCGCCAGTAGTCGGCATCGGTCAGGCGCGAGACATTGGCGTGGCCCAGCTCGCTCCAGATTTTCCGGTGCATCGCGTCGTTCGCGCGCCAGTCCGTGTTGGGGATCAACTGCAGCTCGGACTCGGTGCCGCACTCGATGACGACCGACCAACTGCTCTCATCGACGCTGAACCGGGCCTTGTCGTACTGCCCTTGGAACTTCAGGAGGGGTTGGCCGATCAGGAGCCCCGTCGCCGGATCGATCGAGCCTTCCCACCACTGGACAAGGCCCGTTTGGTTCAGAGGATCGGCCAGCGCTGCGACGGCGACGTCGCTCTCGGCGTTGATCATCAGTTCAGACCGGGTCGTCGTGCCTGATCCGCCTTCGGTCAGTTGACCAATGGTGTCTAGCGACCCGATGCCTGGATGCGCCGCCAGATAGAGTTCGCCGCCATAAACCGCGAACCCGCCGTCCGTCAGCCGGACCACACCGGAGCGCAGTTCCATACGAACCAGCACGCATGGAACATAGGCCGGCTGGCGCTGGGCGTTGGAGAGGACCGGATCCATCAGGCGGCCTCCCTCACCTTGAACTGGATCATGACCAGTCGGTCGACACCGACCTCCCAGCTCTTCATGTCGCGCACAAAGCCCTCGATCATGGGGGCGGCCAGCTTCACCACATCGTTGTCCTGGGGCGGGAAGCGCAGCATGGTCCGCAGTTGGATTTGCGCTTGGCCTGAAGCGTTCGCGGTCGCATCCGCAGCCGCCCGATAGAGGTAGTGGCGCCCCAGAGTGACGACGTTCAGGAACTGGCCCTTGCGGACCACATAGCCAGGCGTCAGGCCATCGACCGTCAGGAAGATGCCGCCCTGCCCCGCCCCGTTCACGCGCGGAGTGCCTGGCGATCCAACGTCAAACCCCGGCTGATAGACCGCCATCAGAACCGTCGCGCCCTCGGCGTTCAAGTCGTCCCACGCCATGGAGGTGACGTAGGTCATGGGCGGCATGGTGAAGGTCAGGGCATAGCGGGAGCCCTTGCGCTGGCGCTCTTGCTCATCACCGCCAAGAGCCGAGACGAGTACGTTCTTGTTGGTCAGCAGTTCGATGCCCATACCCGCAGGCGCAGGGACAGACGGAAGCGCGAGGATGGCCATAAAGCCTCCTGAGGAAATGGCCGCCGGAGCGAGGCCGTTCGAGTTCTGTTCAGGGTGACGCTGTGGGGTGATCAGGGCAGTCTGCCCGCTCAACCTTCACCGTGGGGCGGCGATGAGTTTTCTTAAGCAGCGCATCAATCGTGCGACGTACTGGCTGGCCATCGCCTTGATCATGGCGTTTGCATTCGTGATCAGCTTCTTCAGTGCAGCAGGCGGCGGCACGTGGGTAGTTGCTGCGATGGTCTACATCATGCGTTTTCATGACCTAGGCCGGACAGGAAAATGGGTCCTGCTTGTTTTCGGAGCTCAGGCTGCCGCAGCGATTGCAGTTTCGCTCTCTGCTGAGAGCCTGCAGTCGATTGGACTCGGTCTAGTGACGCTGGCTTCTCTCGCATTCACGATCTGGCTGGGCAGCCTCAAGGGCCAGCCTCATGCGAACCAGTACGGACAGCCTCCGGGTCCGGGCATCAGCTTCACGCCCAACGCCAAGGCGCCGACGTAGGCCGCAAACCTAGCGCCCATCAGGCTCCCTCACCGCCCCCTGCGGTAGGGCGCGATCCGAACGGCCCGCTGCCGCTGGCCCTCACTCGCTTGATACGATGCCACCCCGGCCTGAGCCGACAGGGGCGCGGCCGTCTCGGTTGACAGCTCGATGAAGCTGTCCCGCTCCGGCCTGACGATGACCTCGTGCTGGACGCGCTGGGTCGCCGCTGCACCCGAGAAGCCGGGGATGCTCAGAGACGGGAGGGACATGCCGACAAGGCCGCCGAGCGAGTAGCCCTTCAGGTTCTTGTGCATGGCGTCGAGACGAGCGGCGCCGATACGCTGCACCGCCTCTTGGCTGAACACGTACTCGCCCTTGTGGACTAGGCCAGCGGGCTCATGCTTGCCGCCGTCGCCCGTGTACCCCCCTCGGAGAAGCCGAAGAGAGAGCGCCCCCAGCCCAGAGCTTTCTTCAGCCAGCCGCCTCCGCCCGCGCCGTCCGAGGGCGCCGGAGCAGCGCCGCCGCCCCCGCCAAACAGGGCGGCGGCTAGAGGCTCGACAATCGACTGACGCACCGAAATGGACAGCAGGTCGGCCAGGATTTGCTTCGCCACGTTCTTGAACACGTCGCCCAGCGAGCGGGTGTTCATGATGGCATCGACGAGACCGTCGTTCAGCGCGTCCAGACCGCGCGTTGCGACGCTCTCGTACGCTTCCTGCACCTGTGCGATTGAAGTGAGGCTCTGGTCTCGCCACTTCTGAAGGGGTGTCATGTTGTCCCGAGCGACGGCTTCTCGCTCCATGTCGTCACGGCGCTTGTTGTCAGACAGGGCCTGTTTCTTTTGCTCCTGCGACATGCTGGTGTTTCGATCGAGCTCAGTTTGAAGGCTCTCTCGGCGCTGCCGTTGCGTAATCTCCAGAAGCTGGCGCTCAAGGGTCAGACGCTCAGCCGCAGATCGAGCCGATCCGATCTGAAGAGCGATGAGGTCGGCTGTTAGGTCTGCGAGAAGGCGTTCATTCGCTACCCGCTCATCCTGAATGTCGCGGGCAAGAATGTCCTGAGCGATACGATCTTCCTGAAGCTGGCTTTCCCTGCGGATGCCATCGAGCTTCTTGAACTCCTCCTTGTTGATGTCGCCTCGCGCAAGACGGCTTTTTAGTTGCGCGTCCTCGGCCTCGCGTTCCAACGCAACCTGTCTCTGAGCCAAGTCATAGCGCTGTTTCACGGTCATCATCTCATCATCGATGATGCCCAGGGCACGCTGGCGGGCGCGGAAGATTTCCTGCTCGACCCGTTCAGCGCGGCGAGCCTCGCGTTCGGCGGCGCGGTCTACGGGAACCTTAGACGAAGGCAGGTTAAGCTCTGTAAGCGCCTTAGGGCTGCGCCTATTTCTGCGGGTTGAAGCCTCATAATCTTCAACAGCCATCTGCTGGCGAAGAAGCGCCGGGTCATCTTGATCGACACCTCGCGCTGCAGCCTCGCGCTGCGCCTTCACCCATGGCAAGTGCTTGACCCAGGGCGCTTCATATTGCCGGCCAAGGACGGTTGTGAAATGTGGATCCTGTATCCCGCGTTCTTCAATCACCTGCTGACGAGCTTTAGCGTAGCCGCTGGTGAACTCGTTAAGTTTCGTAATCGCCTTGGCGATCTTATCGGTGAAGATCAGAACCTCATCGCTGAGATTGATAAACGCTTCGGCCATCTGAATGCCGACAACCTGAGAGAGGTCTTCAAGTCGCCCCTGGGCTTCGGCACCTTTTTTAATCAGCTCCGCGTCCATCACGAAACCAAGGGCAGCCGCCTCGTCTCGCAAGCGGTCCACCTCCTCGGCCCCTTCTCGAAGGGCTACCGCGAAGGCCCCCAGCCCCAACCGTTCCGAGATAGCAGCCCGGTCTGCCTGCGAGCCCAGCGCCACGATCCCGTCCGTCGTTTTGGTCAGTGCCTCTTCGGCATCCTTGAAGGATCGCAACTCCTCCCGAGAGAAACCCAGCGCCGCGAACGACTTCATGGCCTCCTTGTTCAGCCCGGCCTGCGCCTGCTCCCATTTGAGAGCAAAGCTCTCTAGGTCTCTGCTGGCCTCTGCCGCGCTGGAGCCAGATTTTCGCGCCACATACTGCCACTCTTGCAGGGCCGTCGTGGACATGCCGATCCGTTGGGCCGAGCTGGCCAGTTCATCAGCCATCTTCAAGCTGGCCTGACCGAACTTGAGCGCCATCGCGAGACCGGCGGCGAACACGGCCGTCAAAGCGGTGAACCCAAGAGCGATGCCGCGAGCCATCCCACTGATGGAGTTGCCGATGCTCTTGGAGCTTCGGTTCGCATCGTCTTCGATCCGGCCCATCGAGGCCTTCAGATCGCGCTCGTAGGCTCGAATGTCCTCGCCGAGCTTCTTCTTGGTGGCGCGCAGCTCAAAGGCTGCCGAACCCACAACGGGGGCGTCGGACATGGGGAGGCTCCGGGATTAGGGGTGAGATGCGGGCATGAAAAAGGCCCGCCGGAGCGAGCCTTGTTCGTTACTCTATGGTCAAGGTTAAGCAGCTGGCACTAAGTGAGAGCTGCTATCAACGTGGTCCTGAAACGCTTGAACGATGTGGCCCATGTAGTCGAGCACGACATCGGCAAGGGTTCTTATGTCGCTTAGTTGAAGGTCGTTAGCCCCCTCTTCGAACGAGCGTCGTCCATGCGCAATAGCGTTCCGTCGGTCGGCCAAAAATTGGAGAGGTGTCTCGTCGCCATATTGAGGAGCTGCCCTAATGCGACGCCACATTTCTGGAGGCAGGTCGCATCTCATGCTCACCCGCCGCATGAAGAGAGCGATAGCTTTGTCATCCCATGTGCCAGAGGGCTTTTTGAGTTTTTGAGGCCCAGGAAAGGATACGCCCATTAATTGGGTGGAGGACTCGAAAACGGTCTCGAGCCGGCCTTCTTCACCGCCATCGCCCATACGGCTGACGACAGCCTGACGCAGCCATTCTTTAAGTGAATGTGGGGTCCAGCGCCTTGGCTCAGAATTCCCAAGCGCCGTGCCAAGAAAGTGCAACCCTTGTGTCATGATCGCCTCTTCAATGTTGTAGAGGTGAACAATCAAACCTGATTTTACTGTATTTATATGTCTCGTTGAAATACTGACGCTGCCTAGAGATGAATCCGCCTCTAGCATCATTCGGTCCTCGAGCGCTTTTGCTAGTGCAAAATGCCCGTCAAACTCCTCACGTCGAGTTTCCAAAGCGAATGATAGCGTGCTCATGCAGCTAACAGCAGGGATCTGACAATATCAATCCGCCCTTCAAGCTTGCTTCGAACATTGGCGCTACCGGATACGACGACTTTGTCGAACTCCTGCTCTTCCATGCGAGCGACGATCTGCTCTGGGGTTAGCCTCAAGTGGGCGTTCTCGCGCAGTGCCAGCGCAGTGCCGATGGCGATGGCTTCGAACCGAACGCGCGGAACGGTATTAGCTGTAGAGTTTTTCCGAAATCCATTCGGGAAATGCCCGACAACGAAATTCAACATGCTGTTGAATTCATTGCGCATCCTGTTGACTAAGTCGTCATCCTGGTCGGCAGCATCGTTTGCAGACTTCAGATAGTCGTAAAGGTACTTTTTGGGGCGATCCCGATAATTTGGGAAATGACCATCCGGAGTATCCCACCCTTCAAGGTAGGCGAAGAACCGCGTCACAAGTTCCTCGCGCTCTCGTTGGTCAACCACCTTCTGTGACATAGGCGTCGCAGCGGCGAGTTGAGGGCTCTCAGCTAACTCCCGTATCAACTCCGTTACCGGACCTGGAAGTGAACCGCGGCGTATTTCGGCTTCGTTGGCGACAGTGCCCGATTTGTTGATGCGCGCGAACATTTCGGCCCGCGTCGAAGGATCAGTGCTCGTGTCCAGCACTATCGTCCTGATGGTGACGTCTTCAAATTTGTTCCGGCGGTCTGCTGGAAGATCACCGAAGGCAAACCCGTTAAGCTCGGGGAGAAGCACCAAATCCGATAAGCGGAGACCTTCTTTGAGGAAGGCGCGCATCGCGCGCATTCGCTGTGACCCGTCCACGATCTCCATCCGCCCATCCGGAGCCTGATAGAAGAACAGGAATGGTATGGGCAGGCCAACAAGCAGTGACTCGATGAATGACGATTGCTGCCCCGGATGCCATGCTAAATTGCGTTGGTACTCTGGCACGAAGAAACGACCAGTGACATCGTCTTCAAATCGAGAGACGTAGATTGACACGGGATACTCAGCGACCGTGAATTTTACCTGACGAGACACCGTGGAGATAGCCGCTTCGGCAGCGGCGACCTCATCCGCGCTCTTCTCCCTTCGCTTCGCCACTCGATTCTCCCCAGCCGCAAACAATCTGCAAGACTATCGACTAGCCGGAGCCGCGCCGGAAGGAAAGACAGCTGCGGCTACACCGCCTGCAGGTGCGCCGTGATAGCGTTACCGATCGCCTGCCCCAGCTTAGGTGGTACTGCATTGCCGATCAGCATCCCCACCTTTGCAAAGGTCGGCGCTTCTCCATCAGGCAAGAAGCTGTAGTTTCGGGGGAACGACTGGAGGATCGCAGCCTCGCGCAGAGTGATAGCACGATGCTGTTCAGGGTGGCCGAAGCGCCCATTTCCATAACCGAAACACTGGGTAGTCATCGTCGGAGCCGGTTCATCCCAGGACATGCGCCCGTATACCGAAGGGTATGTTTCTCCGGTCTCTTTCTTGTGGCACGCGGCTCGCAGGCTCTCAGGCCAATCGCGCCAAGTGCCGCCAGGTTTAGATGCTTTAATGCGTTTAAGGTTCGTCTCGCTGAGCTTGCTAGCGATGTGGAGCAGGTCGGTCTTGGAGCCCTGCCCGGCCTTCAGCATTGGAAGATCGGCGATCGCCTGTCGCACAGTGACCGGCACCTCCCCGGTGGCGGCCTTCGGCATGTCGATTGGCCCCAACATTGATGCGATCAGCACCAAGCGCTTCCGAGACTGAGGAACGCCAAAATCAGTGCAGAGGACCTCATCCCACGCGACGTAATAACCGGCCTCTTGAAGGCCGCGGACGAACTCCTTCCAGATTGGCCTTGCCGCGAGACCGCGCACGTTTTCCATCGTGACGATCTCTGGCTTCAGTTCGACAGCCAGTCGCAGGAATGAACGGAGCAAATCCCACCGTTTGTCAGGCGTCTTGCGGCTCTGCGAGTATGTGGAAAACGGCTGGCACGGCGCGCATCCAGCTAGGACGCGCACATCGGCGCCCGCGAACCACCCATCCAGCTCCGCCTTCGTCAGATCGGCTACGCTCTTTTCCTCGAAATGCCCTCCGCAGTTCTCTTTGAAAGGGAACTCACATGCAGGATCGAGATCGACGCCAGCGGCGATCGTGAGGCCAGCCTCTTTTAGTCCGTAGGCGAGGCCCCCTGCTCCGCAGAACAAGTCCACGACCTTAACGATCGGATCGCGATCAAGAGGAAGCTGGGCGGGGGCAGTCATTTCGGAGGGAGTAGCACGTCCCATGATTCTGTTGACCCCATCCGATACGCTGCC
This sequence comes from Brevundimonas sp. SS2672, assembly GCF_059579685.1. NCBI lineage: Bacteria > Pseudomonadati > Pseudomonadota > Alphaproteobacteria > Caulobacterales > Caulobacteraceae > Brevundimonas > Brevundimonas sp. SS2672. The sequence goes on from NZ_CM184201.1 coordinate 2,297,161, forward strand.
GCACTCATCGGCAGCGCCGTCATAACGCCCAGAGTCGACATGTTCGGTCGTAGGGTAAAGAGCCTTTCTCATGCGGCCCTCACGACCGGCTGCAGTTCCTTCGCCAGACGAGCTAAGCCCTTCGGCGTCACCCGAACCTGCGTCGTGACCTTCTCGCTGCCGTCCGACCGATGGATGGTCGTCGTCTTGTGCTCCAGCAGGCCGCTGGCCAGCTTGTCCTGATAGGCGATGTCTCCCCCACCCTGACGGCTGTAGATCCATCGATGGGCGCGCAGGAATTGGAAGGCGGCCTTGGGTTGGACCTGGAGGGTCTTGGCGGCGTCCGTGATGCACATCGAGCCATCAGCCGTCGCGATCCGGTCCAGGGCCTCGGCTTTGGGCGCCAGCTCCGCGACCTGCTCTTCCAGCGCGATCTTGTCGTTGGCGTAGTCGGCTAGCAGAAGACGGAGCGTTGCCGGGTTGTTGAGGTCGGGCATCACCGGGCGGCGCGCGGCGCGTTCCAGCTCTTCCCATTTGTCGATGATGCGAGCGCGGAGTTCGTCATTGTAGCCAGAGACCACCACCAGGGTGTCTCGCTTCGTCAGATCATAAACTTCGGTTGGGCGGCCGCCACGCTCAGGTCGGTGTGTCCGGGTAGTTTTACGACTTTCCCGTAAAACCCCTTTCTCGAAAAGACGCTGGATAGTGACGACGACATCGTTGTGCCGCGCCTCGCACAGATCAGCGATTTCCCGGCTGGACATTGTCTGAATGCCGTTTGCGTCGGTCGCGGCTGGGAGAAACACCAACGGCTCCTTCATGGGTGCGGCGTTCATCAGTGCGCTCCCACCAGATCGTGAGCGAGCTTTTCGGCGCGCATGATGTCCGCGTAGCTTTCGCGCTCCATCTCGCAGCCCAGCAGCCGGTAAGCCCTGATCTTCGGGTCCATCGGCCCGCCGTCGTGGAACTTCCAGGCGCTGTAACGCGTCGGGCCCGTCTGCGGCTCGGCATTGCCGTCGTCGTCAAACATGACAGCGCCGGTTGTGAAAGTGAGCCGGTCGCCGCTGAAAAGTTCGGCTTCGATCTTTGTTCCCGAGGGAACCGGCGCATTAACGCCGTGATGAATGATCCAGTCGCGTGTCAGTAGACGCGTAGGCGTGATAAAGGCTTGTGCAGCCATGGCGTGATCCTCTGACGATCCGTTGCGGTTAGGGCCGGAGAGGAAGTTGGCGCTTCCCTCTGGTCCGTCTTTTATGTTATCGCGAAAGCATGAAGTCAAGCGGTGATAACATAAAATCGAAACGGGGGCGCCCGGCTACGGGGACGGGAACTCTCATCGGCGTCCGTTTGCAGCCCGATGCGCTTGAACAGGTCGATACGTGGCGGGCGAAGCAAGATGATTTGCCAACCCGCCCCGAAGCAATCCGCAGGTTGGTCGAGAGCGCTCTTCTTGGGAGCGCAGACCGGGACGCCTAGCTATTTAGTCGCCGAATTTCTTCTAGTAGCTCGCGAAGCGAATATCCTGGGCGGACATAGATTAGCGACACATCATTCTGCTTGCACAATAAGAGTTTCCGGCGATCACGCTGGACCGTTCGCATAAAGGCTTCTTCTCCTCCGAAGAACGCCACAGGCCGATCATGCTGGGCACCCTGATACTCAACTGCCACTTTGCGTACTGGAAGGAAGATGTCGAGGTGCTGACGCCCTAGCCATCCGGGCCGGGCGTGTTGAATGACCGGTTCGCCAGCGAACGCCTCTTTTATCTCATAGAAGAGCACCGTCTCAGCTATCCACCCCTCCCCTACTCGAGGAATCTCCCTCTCTTCCCGGAGGGTGTTTTCGGCCTCTCGCAATAGTTCGGAGCATAGCCGTTCGGCGGTGGGGGATAGGCTGAAAGAGATCGCGGGCACGGCCGGAGCAATTACGTGACCGCAGACGCCAGCAAATAGTGGTGCCCCCAAGCCGATGACGTGCGCATCAACGAACCACTCTGAAAGCAGGTTACGCCCTTGGCGAAGCTGCAGAGCTTCAACTTGCACATTAAGGAAGGAGACAACCTCTTCGAGGTTTGCGCGTCCGAACTTAGTTACCTTAGGCCCAAACAGAGTGGCGATGTCGCTGCCAGTGACGAGCTCACCAACGCTGTGTTTCAGCGTTAAAAGCCTGTCAGTTTGAGCAGCTCCCCTGCTACCCACCGCAGGTCTCGGCATGGTACGCAGCGCGTGCTCAAGTTCCCCTAGAGCTGTGAGGACATCGGCAGCCCACCGTAAAAAGTAGGCGCTTTTTGGTGCTCCAATCGACCTCCCCATCGCCGCAAGCTCTTCATACGCCAAGCGCCAAGCTGTGACGGCATTAGCGCTTCGGAGATCAGCAATCTGATAAAATGACGGTCCAGAAACTTTTGGAAGGAGGTCAATGACCCGCTCCGCCCGCGCAAAATAAACCTCTGTACTCACGGCAGCAGGGGACTGCTGATCTGTTTTTCAGGCCAGTGGGGGCAGGTGTCCGCCCTCATCTCGGCGACCCAACTGGGGCATCGCATATGTTAGGCGCCCGAAAGCCAGGCGGGTATTTGATCTAGAGCTAGGCCCCAGTTGAGCAGCCAGACGATAAGCCGAACCACAACTGCACCAGTCGTGAAGCCGATGCCTGCCATGAACGACCAGCCCAGCACGCGTTTCCAGGTAATACCGATCATGTCTCGCCCCCTTTAGGTTGAGTGAACCCTATTCGATGGGACATGGGAGGCAAGACTGAACAGGTATCTACAATGCCGTCTTGGCCGTGATCTGCCCGTCGGGGAGAATTGTTACTCAGAAGATCAAATTTTTCTCCACCGGCCGCCAGCGTAGATATGTGGCCCCCTGTCCTCAGCGGATTCTTGCACTGCGCCAGCGACGAGGAGCTCGCCAATCCGATTAATGCAGGCGAGTACCAGATGGGTCAGTTTCGCCATCTGCTCAAGCGCATCATCAAACCCTGAAACGTCGAGCTTCTGATTGCGGCGAATGTCTAGGCCCGCTACGCTTTCATTCTCGCCGTGAGCCCAAAGCGTGTGGATATGCTGATTTCGAGCGCTAAGTGCAGCTGGGTAGCTTAGCTCTACTTTCGCAACAAGATCTGCCAGTACGCCATCCACTTGAGCGGCATCTCGGACAGCATCCACAATCTGCTTGAACTGCCGGGGCTCCCACCGCCTCCATTCTTCCTGCGTGAAGCCAGAAAGGGCTTTAAGCACCAAGAGCATCTCGCTCTTACATTGGGCTTCCGCATAGGCGAGCAATCCAAGCTTTCCGAGCTCAAGATCGCTGAGAGGCACTTGTCGTGCAAACTTCTGTTTCCACCCGAAAAGTGGGTCTTGCGTAGGGCATAATGGGATCGCAGTCATTGCACTCGCTCCAGCGTATTTTTTGGTGGGTTGACCACTCTATCCGCCAATCTGGCCCGTGGCGATGAACTGCTCCAGCCGGGCCTTGGCCAGTGCGACGGCCACATCGGCAAGCGTCTTAACCGAGAAGCTTCCGACCTTTGCCGCGCCTGCTTTGGTCTGGCGCCAGATTTCTGGATCGCGAACCGCTGCAAGGAACTCTTGGCCAGTCCACGTGATATGCCCAACCTGCCAAAGACCTCCGCTGTGCTGAGTGAACGTCACAAAGCCTGCATCAGAAAGCAGGAAGAGATGATACTTCAATCGCTCAGCCTCTGCCTCGGGCAGTGCTTCGGCAGGATTGACGCCGATTATCTCCGCCACATCCTTTGAGAGGGTTTTGAAGACCCGCTTCCCCTCCTCAATCTCAAGCAGCAGGCTTCGGATTAAATCCATATCGCGACGCACAGTTTCACCTCCTGATTCAGCGTGACCATATCACTCTGGAGCCGCCACCACCTCGATTCCCTTCGGCACCCTCGCCTTAAATCTCGCATCGTTCTGCTTGGCCCAATCCCGCATGGCCGCAGCCACGTCGACAGTCTCAACGGGCTTCTCGGCCGTATAGTGGACCAGCGGATTGAGGGCCTTCTCGCGGGCTAGACGCTCGTTCAACCAAGCACTCTCTATTCGCGCTTTGCCAACCTCCTGAAGCCGCAACGACAGCCTGTACGGTGTCAGGCTCCAGAACTCGCCTTCGGTTAGGCCCGCTCGAACTGCCGCCCGAAAATGCGCCTCAACCAAGTCGGCCGGGCGCTCTTCTGAGGGCTCTCGGTGTCGGCTTCGACGGACCTCCCTTGTGGGCCGTACTGCGCCAACTCCCACGCCTTCCAGCAGGAGCGGAGAACATCCGCCATGGGATAGGCCGCCATCGGCGAGGCCATAACCTCGTCGGCCTGGATCACGCTGGCGCTCAAAAGGTCCAAGGCATCAGCCATGGCGCGAAGAGAGCCCGTTTTGCCCTTCTGCATGGCCTTGAACTGCTCCAGCAGCCAATCATGGCCTTTGGCGTCCAGAGCGGCGTAGGTCAGTTGCAGCGGCACTGACCGCCCATCCGGCAAGGGCAGGCGGACAATACCAAGGCGTTCGTCGGTCGGCCCCATCAGTCAGGCTCGCCCCATTCACCGGCCTGTGTCGGCGTCAGTTGCACCGCGACCGACAGCTTTCCTTCGATGGGGCCGGTCGGCAGGCCGTAGCTCGAGACAAGGCAGGGCACGTTGTAGGCCTCGGCTTCGGTCGGGGCGGCCGCCAGTCCGAAAACCAGTTGGAACTCCAGGGTCTCGCCCGCCGAGTTAGCCGAGCGGATCGCGACCTGAACTTCATCGCCCGGAACGTAATTCATCTCGTAGGAGATCGGATTCTCTTCGGACAGGCCGCCGATATAGACGCGGCTGTTGCCCGGACTGGCGAAGTCCGTCACGTCAATGCGATCGGTCGTGGTGCCGCCGCCGTCGAGCGTGAACGCACCAGGCACGGTCTTAAAGTCAGGGGTCGAGGCGCTGCCGAGATTTACCCGCAGCCCGATGTTGTTTTTCGTTTTGACAGCCATTGCTCAGTTCCCTTGCAGGCATGGAAAAGGCCGCGCACAGCCTGCCCTGGGCGCGTTGGGGGACCGGCTGGGCCGGGGTTCAGGTGTTGCGGAGATCCAGCCGGATCGTGACGCGGCGGCCGGTGTAGGCCTCGTCTGTCGTCGGAGATTGGACGGGCCCGGTGACGCGGGCCACGTCGCATTTGCCGCCGGTGACGACGAGTTCTCCGGGGCGGTTATGGAAGAGGTCACGGACCTGACGCATCAGCGTGTCGAGTTGGGCGGCTGAGCCGGTCCTGCGCTGATAGCCGCGCACGTCCTGCACGATCAGGCGGCCGGTCTCGGTGAAGGTCTCCAGCGCTTCGTCACGGCTTGGCACGGCGATGATCAGGAACGGCTTTGACGGCTTCGGCTCCTGGTCGAGGAAGTCGTCGGGCGCAGTCTCGTTGAAGATGGCCGGGGCACCGTTCCAGGCGGCCAGTGAGGGGGCGACGGCAGCCAGGCGGGCGAAGATCGTGGCGGTGGAGTTCATCCGTTCGGCTCGAGAACGACGCGCTCGCCGTCGATAGCGAAGGTCACCGTGATGCTGTCGATCTGGTCGATGCCGCAGTTGATGGTGGTCTCGCGTTGCAGGGGAAGCGGCGCGCCCCCCGCATCGCAGAGCATCACCTTCGGGCCGGTCGGAGTCTGAAGCGTTCGGATGGTCAGCTTGGTCATTCTCTTGCTCCCGCAACAAAAGCGTCCCGCAGATCGTCGGCATGGTCGGTGCCCAGCAGGCCGAGGAACGGGCGCGGCGCGATCCGCTCGGTCCCGACCTCCAGGGCGAGGGCATACTCGGTGTTCGCCACCACCCGACCGACAAGGTCGTCGCCATCCCGGCGAACCTGCGTGTCGGCCTGGGTCGCGTTGCGCAGGCGTCCGGTGTCGACGGCGGGCGGCTCACCCGGTGCCGACGCCTGGTGCTTCCCATAAATCCGGCCAGAGCCGGGCCGTGACAGGTTGGCCTTGGTGATCGCTTCGCCGGCCAGAGCGGCCCGCTGGATGCCCTTCACGGCCTTCTCTTCGGCGATGCGCTCAAGGGCGGCGAGGTTGATCGTGACGGTGGCCATCAGCGCCCCTGAACCTCCCAGGTCGCCCCGGCCGGGTCGCGGGACAGGGCTATGATCTGCCAGTCCCTGCCCTCGGCGTTGATGGTGTGCCCGACAGCCGGAGCCACGCTCAGACCGGCCGCCAGGATGATGATCTTTCGGTCATGGGCTGGGATGCCCACCGTTGCCCGCCGCATGTCGCTGTAGTCATCGACCAGCGCCTTGCATGGGTGTGAGGTCGGGGTGCCCGGTATCCAGCCGCCCTGCCCGTCTGATGTCGCCTGTCCCGGCACCTTCAGCACACCGGGGCGGAACACGTCGTCCAGCGCCTCGGCGATAGCGTCGGGCAGGTCGTCGAGGATACTCACGACTTGCCCAGTCGGACGTTCACGCCGGAGCCGATGGGATAGACGCCTGCATAGCGCAGAAGGCCCGCCACGAGCGCCAGACGCGCCGCGCTGCGGCTTTCCGCAGATGACGTTTCGTATTCCACAGCCACAGAGCCAGCCTTCACCGACTTCCGCGCCGCCTGGGCCGCCTTGTCGCCGCCGATGAGGGGCGAGGTCAGGGCCAGCCGCGCCGCCTCGATGACGGCCTCGCTGATCTGTTCCGCCACCGCAGTGTTGGCCTTGGCTGGCGGCCGGTAAGAGGCCCGCACGTAGGTCGATGCGTCGAGAATGGCGCCGCTCTTCTGCTCAGGCGTCAGGGCGGCCCAATCGGACCAGCCACGGGCCTGAGCGTAAGCGTCTGCCTTTTCGACCGTAGCGAGCGGACCCGAGGGCCAGCTCACCACGCCATTCTCGACGATCAGCATCAGGCGTCGCCGTTCTTGGCTTTCGACGGACCTTCGCCGGCGGTCTTGGCGACAGCCGAAGCCGCCCCCTTGGTCCCGCCACCGACCTTACTGTCGCCGTTAGGATCGAACTTCGACACCTGCTCGCGCAGCTGGCGGATCTCTTCGTCCTTGGAGGCGATGGAGCGGCGCAGGTCTGCGTTCTCGTCGTTGGCCTTCTGCAGGTCGCTGTTCGCCACCTTCGACGGCTCTCCGGCTTCCGCGTCGGACTGGAAGATTTCGGTGGCCTCGCGCTTGGCCTCTTTCTTCTCCAGAGCCGAGCGCTTCTGGGCGGCCGTCTCTTCTTCGGCGGTGTCAGGCTCATGCGGGCCGGTCGGGGCGCCCACGATGGCGAGGGCTTCTTCGCGCGCCAGACCGTCCTTTAGGATCGGACCATCGGGGCCGCGCTTCACGGCCCAGGTGCCGTCGCCGTTGTTGTGCGCAGTGAGCGCGATCTGACCGTCCAGCGGGGCGCTGATCGGCTGGCTGCCAGCGTCAGCATTGGCCGCAAGGCAGAGGGCGGCGCAACTCAGCGCCGAGAGATGGAGAAGGCGCATGGCCTATCCTTTCATGTCAGGAAGACGGGAGATGGCAGGGCCGACCGCAGCCGGCCCCTGGGTCAGCCGTTGGTCTGGATGAACGCCAGCGGGATGTTCTTGCGGTCGAACACGCGGTTCCAGTTCGACGCAGTGGCCAGAGCCGAATAGCTCGGGGTGGCGTTGCTGCTGATCTGCGTGCCGGCGACAGCGAAGCCGGTCGGGTGGATGACCTCGTGGCGGCGGTTCCACAGCGTCTCGACGCCTTCACCGTTGCCCTCAGCCTCTTCGCGCGAGACGGCGTTCGGGGTCTTCGGCGTGCCGAGACCCGAGCGGAAAGACGCATCCCCGAACAGGATCGAGGTGTAGGTCTTCCGGTTCGTGCCCTGAACCACAGGCATGTCGTCGTCGATAATGACGCGCTTGCCCTGGAAGGACTCGTACAGCAGGCGGCCGGTTTCCGGGTCGTAGTTCTCGACCAGGGCGCCGATCTTCTGCATGCGGGCGTGGATGACGGAGTGGACCGCGATAGCGCGAAGCGAGCCCTTGGCGTCGCCCATGGTCTGGGCGGCGTCGATCAGCACGTCCGAGCCGAACAGCTCCCCGTCGACGGGATCGCCAGTGGCGTCGGTCGCAACGGCTTTCACCATGTCGCCGCCGTCATTGGCGATGTTGTCGGCCAGGATGCCTTGGCAAATCTTGAGCAGCGTCGTCTGGTTCACGCCCGCCCAATAGTCCGCGATCTGGCTGGAGATGGCGTCCAGCGGGTCGCGGGCGATGAAGGCCGCCGTCAGGTCAGCCGAAGACCAGCCTTGGTTGCGCATCAGCTTCCGGGCGATCTCGTTGCCCGTGCCGATCTTCTTCGGCACGGCCACGTCGGCCGGGTTGTCCGAGGACGCGTTCGGCTCGTCGTTCGCCAGACGCTTGAAGTGCGGCATGTTCACCAGGAAGCCCTGGCCGCTCATGAACGCAGCAATGGCCGGGTCCACTACCATCACGCCCGCGGCCACGAAGGCGTTGCGGCGCGTCGATCGCTCGACGGTGTAGGTGTTGAAGTTCTCGCCGAAGACGAGATCGGAAAGCCGAGTGACGGCCATGTCGTTTCCTTTCGGTGGGATCAGACGCGGCCGTCAGAGGCGCGCGCTTCAGGGAGCGCCGAGGGTTAAGCCGCCTCGGCTTCGGCCATCAGGCGCTTCGCCAGGTCCGGTTTGTCCCGGGCGATGCGGTCCTGTTCGGTCAGGGAGAAGGACGGGCCTTGCTTCCAGGGGTTGGGGCCGGAGTGGGCGCCTTTGCCGCCGCCGGGGGCGCCGCCGCCGCTGTTGCCGGCCAGCACGAACGGCTTGCCCTCGTCGCCTTCGGCCCAGAGCTTGATTGCCTCGGCCAACGGGAGACCGCCCTTGTAAGCGACCGGCTCGCCGTCATCGTCCTTCAGCTCGACGCCTTCACGCAGCAGGGCGGCGGCAGCGCGCTTCAGTTCGGGCTTCACGCGGGCCTCGTCCAAGGCGGCGGACAGGCCGTTGTCGATGACGAGCTTCTCGACCTGGCGCTCGGCCTTCTCGGCGCGATCGGTAGCTGCCTTCAGTTCCCGGCCATGCTTGGTCTCAAGTTGGGTGCGGACGGCTTCGACGTCGCCGCTGGCCTTGGCCTTGTCCGCCTCGGCCTGTTCCTTCTCGGCCTCGATTGCGGCGAGCCGGTCGTTCAACTCCTTCAGCGCGTCGCGGTCGGCTTTGGCGTCCTTCTTCAGCCGCTCATGGGCCGAGGCCAGCGCAGCGTGAGCGGCGGGATCGATGGGTTTGGGCTCATCTTCCTCGCCCGTGCCGGGACCAGCAGGCGGGTGATCGTCAGGCCCGCGCAGATAGCGGCCCATGGCGCGCTCGCGCGGCGTCATCCGGCCGATGACAGGCAGCACGGAGCCGCCGCCCAGAAGGCGGTTCTTGGTGGTGTTCATGGTGGGTAGTTCCTCCCGCTCAGCGGACAGAGGGGGCGCTGCTCAGCTCACGCCCTGGTGGATGCTCCGGCTCTGCACGGAGCGATTTCAGCAACGGGGTGTTGCGGAAAGGGGAAACCGGGAGACCAAACCAGTGACGGACCTTGACGCCATCGAGTTCAATTGCGGCCCAGATCGCTATTGGGCACGCACTGAATACGACCGCAGCACCGCTCGGTGGATCGTCCGAATCTTCGACGACAACAGCGCGGTCGTCACCGGCTACGAAGCTTTCGTTGAGCACCAGGAGGTGCATGACCTCACCGGCACAGACGATGACGCAGAAGCCGTAGATGCGGCTGCCCGAGGCCTAATTCGGGAGTTCCTTCAGGCTGGCGGCCAGCCCAGGAGCAATCCGACTGACTAGCCCAGTTGTTCAGGTGACCACGACATGCTCGCCCCGCGCCAGACAGGTTCCGCAGACGATCTGCTTCTGGCCGCCGGTCGGCTTCCCGTTCTTCCAGACCATGCCGAGCTTCACCTCGATCATCGCGAGGCCTGTGCAGCGAGGGCAGCGGACAATCGGCGTGTCAGGAACCGACGCCTTCACGCGCTTCAGCGGGCCTTCCGGCTCCGGCGTCCCGTCGATGACCTTGAAGGGCGTGCTCACCCTGAAACTATAGGCCCTCGAACGCCGCCGCGTCACGCTTCTTGAGTTCCTCCAGCGTGAGGACGCGGCCCTTGCTGTCGACGAAGCGGTCCAGCGTCAGATTGCCCGAGCGAAACAGTTGGGCCTTGCGGACGCCGAGCACCTCGTTCTGAACCTCGACCGGCTGGCGCATCAGCCAATCCGAGTAGGAAGGGGCCTCGATGGACGGCAGGCCCTTGATGACCGGCGCCGTCGTGGATCGGCAGTTCACGTGCCGGGGCGGCCAGGGGAAGGTTTCCAGCGGATGGACTGAGTTGTGCAGCGCGCCGCAGGTGATGGTCGTTCGGGCGTCCAGCGTGGCGATGAAGCGAACCTGATCGACACCGAGGGCCGAATACGTCTCTTTCGATGCCACGGCGGCCGTATGCGTCAGGGTCGTGCGAACCATCGCCTCGGCTCCGCGCCGGCTGATCTCGAGCACCCCGTCCTTGTATTGGAGCGCGCGGGTCCCTCTGATCTCGCGGACCAATGCCGTGACCGACCGGCCCTCGACAAACCCCTGCCTCAGCGCCTCCCTGACGCGCTTGGCGGCGCCAGCCTCTGCCTCGTCCAGCCAACCCCGCAAATAGCGGCCCTGGAACGGACGGGCGTTCACCGCCGCCACGACCTGGGCCGTCGTCGGTGCATTCGTGACGGTGGCCAAGCCGACCGATCGCTGGCCGACGTGAACCATGCGCTCAGTGAACAGCCGTTCGGCGTCCGCCAGGGCCGCCACGTCCTCGTTGAGCCGACCGCGCAGCACGGTCCAGCCGTCCGACTGAAGCGCCCTCACCTCTTCCAGCAGCCGCTCCAACTGAACCGGGTCGCGGCCCTCGTTGTCGGCCCGCAGGATGCGCTCGACCAACCGTGCGTCGGTGCGGTTCAGGAAAGCCAGAACCTTGCGAACTGTCGCCGTCGAATAGCGGGACAGCGCGATCCTGTGCTTGACCGCCTCGTCGATCAGGCGCTCGGCTGGGGAGGCCATCAGGCGGCTTCCCGCTTAGCGCCCCGAGCCAGCATTTCCTCGGGCGCCGCCGTATCCAGCCACGCCTGATAGAGCCCTTGGAAAATGGCCTGCATGGAGTACGCCTCGAACTCGATAGAAGGCTCCTTCTCGCCCATAACCTTGCGCACCTCCTGCCAGATGTGCGTCGCCTCGTGGCAAAGCAGCCCAGCGATCTCGACGCGAGAGCGGCCCTCGGCGTGCTGACCCTTGCCGAGCGTCACGATGATGCAGACCTTGCCGTCCTTCTGCGTGAAGGTCGTGGCGCAGCCATCATTGGCCGGATAAGGCTCCTTGCAGCCCATCTTCCGCATTTCGCGGGTCCATGCCTTCCGCGACGGGCAGAAGCCGAAATAGACCGGCTGCCAGCCCCGATCGCACCAGATGACAGCGGCGTCGCGCGCGAGGGCTTTCGTCATGCCGCGTCATCCTCCAGGCCGCCGAGGCCGCCACCCTCTTCATCCAGCGCCTCCCGGTGATCCTCAAAGCTCTTGGCCGGGTCGACGATCTCAGCTCGCTGCAGGTTCTCGAACAGGTCTTCCAGCGTGATCGCGCCCGACTGCCAGGCGGCAAGGAGAGCGGTCAGTTCCTGCGCCGATAGGCCGGCCGGGTTCAGATCGGTGTTGAGCCAGTACTGGATGCCCTCGCTCGACACACCAGCCCAATCCGCCATGAAGGTCAGCGCCTTCGTCAGGCAGTCCGACAGTGCATTGGCGATGCCAGAGACGACCGACGTCTCGCCTGCCCGCTCGATCCGCGCCGTCTCGGCTGCGATGGCCGCTCTCCCGGTTTCCAGCAGCATCCGGGCGCCCATCAGAGCCGCATCCTTCCGCTTCGCCTCTAGGGCCAGACGCAGCTCCGACAGGCCCGAGCCGGTGAACTCCATGAACTTGGCGTCGCCGCCCTCGGTGACGATCAGGCCTTCGGACGAACCGAGCTTGATCGTCTCGCCCTCTCCGATGTTAAGCCCCTTGAAGACCGGCGTCGGGTTGGCCGTCCACAGCAGCGCCCATTCCAGGGCGGCCGAGTTGTTCAGATGCGCCACGCTGATGTCTGCAATGTCGTCCAGTGGCGGCCGGGCCGGGTTGGGTTCGCCGTCGCGCGGATTGCTGAAAAAGGCCGGGATCACGTTCAGCCGCGCGTTCTGGCGCTTAGGCTCGACGGTATCGCCGAACTGCACCCACCGGCTGTCTAACTGCCGGAAGACGCGCTGGCGGTAGTGGCCAGCCTCATCGAGATCCAGCACACGGACCTGCGCCACCTGCGTCAGCTTGAACTCGTCCGCCACGTCCTTCTCTTCGACGATCTCCGCGACACGGATGTGCGAGAGCTTCAGCGCCGCCCCCACCTTCTGAACGCGGGCCGCAAGGATCGCTGTGGCGTCGTAGAGCTTCAGCGTCGGCCGAACACCCTCGGCCTCGGCGTCGGCCTTGGTCGCACCGTCCGGTGCGTCGGGATAGTCCACCAGCACCATGACGGCGCCGGTCGAAAGGATGCCGTCGAAACCCTGCTCGGCAAACCGATCGATGTCCTGGCCAGAGCCCGTCACGTCGCCGAGATAGGCGTCCAGAGCGTCGAGGTTCGAGCGCGTTGGGGTCTTGCCGAACACAAGGCCGCTGAAGGCCTCGGCGGTGCGGGCAGTGACCGGCAGGTAATAGGCGCCCTCGCGAAATCGTTTCGCCGTGGCCTCGTCGTGACCTGGCAGAGCGCGCACATAGCCCAACGCATCCTCTCGACCGCTAAGCAGGTCGTGGACCTTTTTCGGGCGCCAGCATGGACCTCCCAAGCAGGATCGCGCTCGTTCACCGCCATCAGAAGCTGACCTTCACCTTGCGAGCGGGGCGAGAGCCGAGCGCCAGTTCATTGAAAGCGTCCGCAGCAGCATCGACTTGGTCGTCGTGAGCCGCTGACGGGAACGTGCAAAGCTCGTCGAGGAAGGGCTCAATCCAGACATCGCGCATGGGGTCCCCCGTCGTGAGGATGAAGACGTTTCCGGCCTCGGCCTGGGTGGCCAGTGCAGTGGCTCGCGTAAGCTTGGAGCCGGTGGGCTGTTCGTACCGGACGGTATAGCCGGGCAGCTTCTTCACCAGCGTCAGGACGTAGCCCTTGCCGGCAGCGCCAGGGTCCTGTGGGAGGCGAACCGTGACCTCTGTAGTGTCGGCCGCCGCCGTCAGCTTCAGCTGGGCCTCAAACTGCGCCGGGCTCCACTGCCCGACCTTGGCGTCGGTGAAGTAGTAGGTGGCTTCTTCGCCATATCCGACCTGCGTACAGCGGACGCCGGCGCTAGGGTCGCCTCCGCCTTCAGTGGCGCCCACGTCCCAGGCGCGGACTGTGCGCTTGGGCCCGGCAGGCATGACCGAGACCGGCTTGAACCACTCCCGCCGGAAGATGCCGCCGTCGCGCGGGGAGGGTCGCTGCTGATACTGACCGGCCCAAGCGTATGAGCCCTTGGCCTTCTTGAGCTTGGCGACTTCGGCCGCGGGGAAGCGCTCCGGGAAGAGAAGCTCGCCCTCTTCGGTCCGCGGGTCCTCGAAGAACAGTTCGCCGTCGACGTAGGTCCGACAGGCGCCGCCCGTCACCTTGCCGTCTTCGCCGATCCGCTCGGCCTCGAACTCCATCGGTAGGTTCAGGTGGACAAAGCCGATGTCCAGTTCCAGAGCCACGGCCGCCACATCCTTGGCGTGGAGCCGCTGCATGATGATGACGATGGCCGAGGTGGTGACGTCGTTCAGACGGTCGGAGATGCCTTCGCGGAAGATGCGCACCGCATTGGCCCGCTCGGTGTCAGACTCGGCGGTCTCGGTCGAATGGGGGTCATCGACCTTCACCCGGTCGCCCCGGCCGCCGGTCATCGAACTGAACGGACGTGCCTCGCTGAACCCGTTCTCGGTGTTCTCGAACTTGCCCTTGGCGTTCTGGTCGGCCCGAAGCTGGATCGGCCAGAGCGCCTGATACTTGTCGCTCTCGACCAAGCGCCGGAGCTTGAGGTTGTCCCGCAGCACGTTGGCTTGGCTGTAGGAGGTCGCCAGCGTCTGCAGGTCCGGCCGCGCCTTCGGGCCCCACTCCCATGCGGTCCAGAAGACCAGCAGCAGGGACTTCATCATGCCCGGCGGCACGGTCATGAGCAGGAACTGGATGCGCCCGGCCGTCACCGCCTCCAGGTGCTTGCACATCGCCCGGAGCGCCCAGCCCGACTTGAACGGGCGCTTGGGCTCGAGGATGGACCAATGCTCCTCGATGAAGCCATGCAGGCTGTCGCAGCGGGCGCGGATCTCGCCCTGGTGTTCGATCAGGCGCTTCCGGTCAGCCTCAGCCTTCCGACGCGCCCTCTCCGCCCTGATCTCCTCCAGCGTTGGCAGATCGACGAATGAAGCGCTCGATGACATCCAGCTCCTCGTCGCTCGCTGCGCTCAGGTCGAAGGAATGGGAATGGCGGATCGGAGCGTCGGTCTTGTCGCCACCGACGACCGCGACCTTGTCGCCGTAAGCCTTGGGTCGCAGCTTCCCGGCCAGCCATTTCCGAGCGTCGATGCGGACCCGTTTGTCGTTCGGCTCCAGCTTCTTGTCGTCCGCGATATCGACGATGTCGTCGGCCAGGCTATCAGCCTGCGTCTCACGGGCTCTCGCGTATTGGTCCGCGAACGCTGGAATCAGACCGAGCCATTTGAAGACGGTCGACTTGGCCGGCATCTCGTCATCGCGGCAGATCGAGCGAAGGCTTTCGCCATCGGCCAGGCGTTCGCAGATGGCGTCCGCCACGGCCTCGTTGAACTCAAGCGGCCTTGGCATCCGGGGCCTTCGGCTTGGGCTGGGGCTCAGGCTTCACCCGTTCCGCAACGCCAGCCGCCTCCAGGCGATCCGCTGCCTTAGCGTCCTTGGCGTTGAAGGTGGCTCCAGCGGCGGCCGAGCCGTCCGACAGGGAGAAGCCGACGAGGGCTTTCATGGGGACCATGGGCGATCTCCGAATGTCGTGGGGGTGTCCGCCGATCCAGCCGTACGCCGCAGCTCAGAACGTGGTCGGAGGGCAAAAGAAAAGGCCCCGGACACAGGGTCTGGGGCCTCTCGGCGCATTGCTGCACCATGGGTTGTGTCCGCGATTACCGTTCCGGTGTCAATCCGGGAAGTGTCCTCGACCCACTTCAGGATGCAGCCGGTCTAGTCCTAGCGCTTCGGCCAACTCGATTACCCTGTTGGCCTGCGGGCCTTGTGCCTTCGCTCTCAGTAAGGCGATGTCGCCTTCATGCAGCATGTCATATTCAACCCCAAGGGGCCCGATCATATCGGCAAGTCCCTCGATGAGCGTCGCTGACCCTCGGAAATAGAGACGACGCGAAAGTGGTGATCGATTCGATCCTGCGGCAGTGATGCCTGCTAGGGCATTAGCGTACCTAGGCCGGTCTTGCTCAATGCGCGAGATCCGCCGCCCTATTTCGTCAAGTCT
Source organism: Brevundimonas sp. SS2672 (assembly GCF_059579685.1). Classification (NCBI taxonomy): domain Bacteria; kingdom Pseudomonadati; phylum Pseudomonadota; class Alphaproteobacteria; order Caulobacterales; family Caulobacteraceae; genus Brevundimonas; species Brevundimonas sp. SS2672. The sequence goes on from NZ_CM184201.1 coordinate 2,312,613, forward strand.
CTCAATGATGAGATTCTCTGCGGAAACATTTTTTGTTGAAGGCTCCAGGACCTCAACGACCATGTCTCCGAGGAACGGTTTGTATTGAGATGATCTGTACGCATCCAACTTTGATCTTAGGGTAGTCGCGAATATAGCGAAAAATTTCTCCATCCCGATTATGTTTAGATCGGGCGGGTACTGCAGGGCGTGAAAATCCCTTATGTCGAAGGGTATGGTTCCTCCGGCTTCAACGACTACTATTGTTGGCTTCTTGGATGCGAGCCTTAACCCGAGCTCCAACATTACATTTGGGTTCAAGTCGCTGATATCGGCGACGATCACTTCGTGTCTGAAAATATTGCCAATAATCCGCTCAGACACGCGGTCCTTGAGATCTCCAGCCCACACATTGTTGGGTACCATCCCCGCTTGGGCGATGGCGCGGTGAAGAAGGGTCTGGACGTCTGCCCAGTGTTGCTCGGAGTGTCCTGCCGTTTGGGAGATCGGCATGATCAGGCCGCACTCTACCTTCTCGTTCTGGCTCGCCGCTGTTTCCGTCCGTTCCTTCGTCACATAACCCCCTACACGCTATTCCAGCCCATACGCGATAGCTGCACAGTCCAGTGCGTCCTGCAAGGCTTCGGATGACGCGGTTATCACAGAGCCGCTGCTGGATAGCGCCCGCAGGTTCGCCCCCTTGCCCGCGATCTCCCGCAGAGCCCAGACCGCCCGCCCGATCCGCTCCACATCCGACCGGCCCAGCGCGCCGCGGAAGGTGCGGTCTTCCTCCTGGATCATCGCTTCCAGATCGCGCACGAACTCCTCCCGCTCCCGGCGCTTTTGGGCGAAGCCTTCGCCGCCGCGGACGATGTTGCGCAGGGCCGGGTCCAGCGTCGGAGGGGTCAGGCCTTTCTCTGGGTCCAGCAGTTCGTAGTCCGCCCGATAGCGGAGCCCGGCCGCGTGCTGGGTGCGCGTGATCGACCCGGCCGTCAGCAGGGTCTCCAACCCATCCCGCGAAGCCCGAGGCGCTCCCCTCGCCTTCTCATGATCCGACACGCCGATGTCGAAACCGCGCAGGGCCTCCAGGCTCCGCAGCTCCTCTAGGTTCGCCTTCGCATCCCGCTCGAGGATGCGGGCGTCGATCTCAGCGTCCAGGGCGCGGAACATGCGCTGACCGTCCCGCTGCTGGTCCAAATCCGGCGACGCGACCTTGGCCTCAGCCGCCATGAACCGCAGCGCCTGGCTGTCGGTCAGTCGGACGCCCCTGATCGATACCGGCGCCGTGTTGTCGTTCGCCGCCTCGATGTTGTCGTTCGCCCCGATCATCCTCGGCATGGAGGGCTTGGCGTAGCGCTTCCGTTGCTGGCGCTTCTTGGCGCGGTCGGCCTTGCTCATGCTGGGGCTCCTATGGCTACGGTTCGGAAAGCGTTTTGGAGATAGAAATGATTCCGGACTGGCTGATGCCGTGGTGGAATTGGTGGGCTGGCGTGACTTCTCTGGTTCATTGGGAGGCCCTCGGTGCATTGGGCACAGTCGCCACCTTCGCAGGTGCACTGTATCTGGCTGACGCTGCTAACCGAGACCGGCGAAGACGTGATGCCGCCATTCTGCTGGCTGTCGCGCATGCATTTGGGACGGCAGCGAAAATCCTCTGGCACGGCCTTGAGCAAATTGACGCGGGCTATCCCACTGAGGTCGCGGTAGACGCTATGCTTAAGGCAGGAGGCATCAAAGCCCAATCGGACGCCTTGGAGGCCGTGACAGTGACCACCCTTCCATCTGCTCGCGTCATCGACGCGCTCGGAGGGGGAAAGGGCGTTCTGTTGCTCATCGACGATGACATGAGGGATAGCCTCAAGAAGGGCGGCTACGCGCTTCGCACCCTTCCCGAAGAAATCGCGAAGGCCGCTGATAGCTTGGCCTCTTACGCGGACCAAATGGACGCCGAAGCCCACAGAATTCTGCGTCGAGGAGGACCGTTCTAGCCTTTCGGATGTCATGCTGCGTCTCCATGGGCGAACAGGTCAGGTTTCGGATCGTTGGCCGGCGCCGGCGCGTGCCCGAACTCGGCCAGCAGGGCGGACGGGACACGGCAAGCGGGATGGCCCGGCCTGGGCCCAGCGTCATCGGACGGCCAGTGGCCGTTCAGGCGGTACTCCCGCAGCCAGCGGCGCCAGCGGTCGGTCTCGGATGGCGTGGATCGGCTCTGCGAGGCGGCCAGGGCCGTCTTCGGGGCGCGCTCGATCTCGGTCCGGCACCAGTTCCGCCACGCCGCAGGCCACTCAGCGTAGCGATGATCCTTGGCGATGCACTGATCGCGGAACCTGGCGGCGAACCGCTGGACGTCGAAGTTCGCACCGACCTCACGGGCCTTGGCCTGTTGCTCGGCGATCAGCTCGGCAGTCGGGAAACCATCCGGCAGCGAAACCTTGGGCTTCCGACGAGAACCGGCCTTGGGGGGTAAGGGGGGATTATACTCGCGGGAGGGTGTGGGTGGTTGGGGGGTCTGGGGGGAAGGAGGGAGAGGGAGGGAGGCGTCAGCATCGTCAGTGACGTCAGAAGCGTCAGACCTGACGTTTTCTGACGCTTTCTGACGCTTACGCTCCTCGTAACGGGCCTGCCGATCGGCGCCCTTCGACCGTGCGCGCGGAGCAGTGGCCGTCGTAGCCTCATAGGCTTCGGCAGCGCGAATAGCGTCCTCGGCGGAGAACCCTAGGTCGATCATGTTCTTGATGAAGGCGACGGTACTCATGCCGCGCTCCTGTCAGCAATGAGGTCGATCTCAGCCCGGTACTGCTGGGGCTCGGAGCCCTCGGAGCCGTGGCGGTTCTTGGCGATGATGACATCCATCACCGTGCGCTTCAGGGCGACCTCGGCCTCCCAGAGCATGTGCTCCTCGGTCCCAGCCTTCGGTTCGGCCTTCTGGAGGTAGTAGACCTCGCGGAAAGGGAAGAGGACGGCGTCGGCATCCTGCTCGATGGAGCCGGACTCCCTCAGGTCTGAGAGCATCGGCCGCTTGTCGTCGCGCTGCTCGACCGAGCGGTTCAGTTGCGACAGTAAGATGATCGCGATCTTGGCTTCGCGGGCGAGCGTCTTCAGCGCCCCGGTCATCTCTGCGATGGCGGAGGCTTCGTTGCGCCCTGCCAACGCAGGCCGGCGCATGAGCTGGAGGTAGTCGATCCCGATAGCGGCCAGGTCGCCCCGGCGCTTCATGGCCCAGACGGCGCGGGAGACATCCTCGATGGACACCCCTGCCCTGTCTCTGAGCCAGAGGTTCTTCGGGATCTCGCCCTTCACGGCATGTAGGGTGTGCAGGTCGAAAGAGGTCAGCGGAGCCACCTTGGCGATGTCCGAGAAGCTGACGGGCTGCTCATGGGCGGCCGTCAGACGGGACAGGGCCCGGTCATTCAGCTGGTCGGTGTCCATCTCCAGCGAGAAGCCCGCGAACAGCTTGGTCGGGTTCCGCAGGGCGGCGCCGTAGAGGACGTTGCCGAGAAGGGCCGTCTTACCCATGCCCGGCCGCCCTGCCATCACGATCACCGATCCCGGCATCAGGCCGCCGAGGCGCTTGTCGATCGACGACAGGCCGGTCTGCACGCCCTTGGGCTTGCCGGTGGCGACTTCCAGTTCCAGCCGGTCCATACGCGCCAGGGCGGCGTCATGGGCGTTCACGAACAGGGCGTCTTCTGGCGCAGCGCCACGCTCTGCCGCTTCCAACTCGGCGCGGGCTTGGGCGACGGCCTGATAGCCAGTCACTTCCGGGTTGCGCGCCTGATGCATGGTTTCGGCAGCCATCTTGATCAGGCGCCGGCGCACGGCCGTATCCGCCACCAAGGCGGCGTAGTCGCGGGCGCGGTTTGCCGGTGGCGCCCGGTCGACCATGTCCATCAGGTAGAACGGCCCGTCGAACTCGATAAACGCCGGGTCGTGCTCGAACTCAGTCCGAAGGATAGTCGGGTCCGCCAGCCTTCCAGCTGTGATCGCAGCGGCAATGGCCGCGTAGAGCCGCTGATGGAACGGCTCGCTGAAGTCCTCGGCTGTGACGACGTCATGCACCTGGCGGTGGACGTCGTTGTCGAACATCAGTTGGCCCAGCAGGGCTTGCTCAGCCTCCAGATTCAACGGGAGGGCATTGGCCGCTTCCTCTGCGTCGCGGGGATCATCCATCATGCCGCGCGCTCCGTGTCGAACAGCGGGCCGGAACGGATGGCTTCGGCGCGGCTGGCGGCGGCGTCCGCCCAGCGGTTCAGTTGCTCGGCCAGGGCCGGGTAGCGCTTGGCGCGCGACTTGGCTTCACGGCGCAGCATCCGGGCGTAGTTCAGTTCGAGGTCGAGGAGGTCGCGGCGATTCATGCGCCTCCTCCATCGATATGGTTCAGGGCGTCATCGACGTCCTTGAACTGCCCGGAGGCGAGAAGCTCGATCAGTTCGGGGGTGACACTGCCCATGCTGCGGTAGACGCGGTCGTGCGGTACACGCTCGTCGACGTAGACGACCTCGACGCCTTCCGTGGCACCTGTGCGCTGCATGCCAGTCGCATCCCAATGGATCAGAACCTGGGGCTTCATTCCTCGCCCCCATCGTTCGCCGCCGTCAGCCTGCTCCAGGCGTGTTCGGCAGCAGCGTTCCTCGCGGCCTTGGGCAGGCGGTAGATAGCGCACACGTCGGCCGCGACCGAGTTCAGCGCTGTGGCCGTCTCAACGCGGCCGATCAGCGGCCAACGGAACTCGGCGGCAATATCGATCAGGTCGCCGAGAAGCGCGGCCTGTTCCTTCGGATCTGCCACGTCCTGCATCAGCGAACGCACCGTCCGGCGCGCGGTCATGCGTAGGAACATCGCGCGAGAGGAGCGAGCCTGTTGGCTGGTCGCGTTCTCCCGACTGCGATCGATCCGCTCGACGAGGTACTTTTCACGCTGGCTCACGCAGCCCTCCCCTGGTCCCAAGGGGTGGACTCCGCGCGACGGGCCGGGCGACGCTCACCGAACCCGAAGGCCTTAGACGCGGCGAGCACCCTGCCGACCGCGCGCTTGTGATGGACTGGGCAATAGGTCTCGGTTGCGCCAGTGGCGGCGGGATCGACCGGCTGACCGCAGCACATCTGCTTTGCGCCCGAGACATCTCCGACCGGCCATGAGCACTGGAACCGGCGGCGGTCGATTAGCAGGATCGAAGTGTCATTTGCAGCTTCAGCGAAGCCGTCGATGATCCCGGCGCCATGCTTGGCGAAATGCTGGCGCTTCTTTGCCGCCTCCTCAGGGCTGGAAGGAGCAAACCGGCCGAAGCTCGAAGCCGGCGCTGGCTTGTCGATCTTGATCCCGCCGGTCGCCCGGTTGCGTTTGACCGGAGGCGCCGAAGGCTCGCGGCGCGACAATCGCGCAGCCGCATCGGGCCCAGACCATCCCATGCGATGGACCTTGGCGACCACAGCCGAGCGTGAGCGGCCGGGGATTATCTTCGAGATATCCGCCGCCGATTTGCCCTCAGTCCAAAGCTTGCGGAGCGCCTCGACCTCGTGGTGCGGCCAAGGGTCGTTGTTGCCGTGAAAGTTCATGCTGCGGCCTTCAGAATGGTGGGACGGATTTCGACATCGACGCCGGAAACTTCGGCGTAGCGCTTGCGAGCGATCAGGCTGACGACCAGGGCGTCGTCTCTGAACGCGACCTTGTTGCAGCCGTCGAGAACGGCCTTCACGACGTTGTCGAGGTCGGGAAGCTTGGTTGGGGCGATCTCCCCAGCCAGCATGGCGCAGCGCTTCTTGCGGCTGCTGGAAGCGGCAGGGGTCATCCGAACGGTGACGATGACCGTCAGAGGGCAATCGAGAGGCGTCCGGTCGCCAAGAGCGCGAGACGCCGCCATCTTGACGAGGTTCTCGTAGCTGGCGGTCTTGCTGTCGGTGAACATGCGCGCCGAGTGATGGCCGCCCACCTTGAACACGGTGGCGCGGGGCCGGCCCTTACCGCGAGGGTCGCCCGGAATGGTAAAGGCCAGCCCCGTCATCAGGCTGCCTCGCCGTGTTCGATTTCGGCGTCGTCGTTGGCAACGTCCTCGATGTCGATCTGACCGTCGTCGTCATCGCCGTCGTCATCACCGGCGGCGGCAGCGGTCGCCTTGGCTTCTTCCAGACGGGTTTGGAAGGCGCGGCGCACGGTGCCCTGGCCTTCTTCATGGCCCTCGCCGTAGGACTGAGCGCAGTCGAACGGGCAATCCTCTGGCGGCTCGTTGGCCCAGCCGATGCCGGCGATGCCGTGCTTGACGCCGAGCTGTCGCCACTTGAGCTGGGTGCGGACGGGATCAGGCGTGGCCTCAGTGCCGTACAGCTCAAGCTGGGTGCCAACGGGCTGGGCCATCGCTTCGGCGTAGTGGTCGCTGGCGACGCGGTCGGCCTTGTATTCCTCAGGCGACCATTCGAGTTTGCGGACCTCGTCGTCCAGCTTGCCGAGGATGTGACCCTTGGCCTTCAGGCCCTTGCGGAAGGCGCTGATCTGATCGTTCAGGGCCTTGCGCTTCAGGTTCCATTGCACCTGTTCGTTGGCCGCCATGCGGATTTCGTCATGGCTGGGCAAGCCGTTCGAAGGGGCTTCGTTCGGGATGCTTCCGATCGTCCCTTGGACTTCGGGATACTCGTCGTTGTCTTTGGCCATCTGGCCCTCCATCAAGACCGCTCAACGGGGCGGTCGGTCCCGTTCGGTCACGCCGCTCGCTGCGGCGTAGGAGTTGCGGCCTCGATGGCCCGGCGGACGCCGCGAACCCGCTCAAGGGCTTGCTCTGCATCGCGCTCGGCCGCCGCGATGGCGTCGAGGTCGTTGTTCGACAGGCGTCCGTCGGCAAGCGCCTCGCGGACGACAGCGACAACGTCCATGCTCTCCTGGGCGAGGTCGAAGGCCAGTTCCTTCAAGCAGCCGGTGATGGGTTGGGGCTTCTGCAGCTCGGCCAGGGCGACGCTGTAGATCCCCTCCCCGCAGGCCTTCTCCAGATCGGCGATGACGTCGGCCGGCATCATGCACTCCGGCCGGTTCGGGTTCTGGTAGGTCGACAGCACGCCGGGGCTGACGCGACAGGCGCGAGAGGCTTCCAGGGTCCCGCCGTTCGCGTCGATCAGCAGTTCAGCCAGGCGCGCATGCTCCCTGTGACTGATGGCTGGCTTGTAAGTCCTGTATCCCATTTGTTCCGGGCTCGATTTTGGGTGATCCGCTGCCGCGCTCAGGCGACGGTCGGGCTTGGTTGTTCGGGAGAAGGCGATTGAGCTTCGTCATTCGCGGCGTGCGGATGTTCAGCGGGTACGCGCGGGAAGAAGGGAGCGAGCGTCCGCTGCGTCAGGTCACGAGCCTTTGCGGCCTCACGCTCGGCGGCGAGGACTTCCTTGATGGCGTCGATCTCGAACGGGAGCGCGCCGGTGATCGTCGCCAGCGCCTTCAGTGCATCAGTCTCGCGACCTTGGACGGCCAGCTCGTTGGCGCCGATGATCAGGCCGTAGACCGTCCCCGCGTTGATCAAGACTTCCTGGCGTCGAAACTGGAGGGCGGCCGATGACAGCATGTCATGCTGCCTCGCTGGCGGGGGCGTCGTCGTTGGCGGCTTCAGCTCTGAAGCGCTCAATGAGCGCGATGTCGGGGTTCAGTTCAGCCGCCTTGATGCGTCCGCTAGACAGCCGCTCGATCTCAAGGGCCACGCGGACGCTCGGCTTGCGAGCGCCGCTTTCAAGGCTGCTCATTTGACCGCGACTCTTCAGGCCGATCCGCGCTGCGAACGCGTCCAGCGACAGGCCGAGATCTTTTCGGAGGGCTGCGATGTCCATGCGAATAAGTTTGCATATGCCGAACATTTCGACAAGCCTGAAGTTCGGCATATGCAGACTGACGGACGCCCGTTCGGTTTGCATACTCCGAACATGTCGCAGAAACCCCGCAGATCCAGGCCGGCCGAAGTCTATGAGGACTATCGAGCCAAGAGCGGTTGGTATCTTGCCGCGTGGCGGGACCATGCAGGCCTCACGCTAGAGGATCTCGCGGCGGAACTCGGCAGGTCCAAGGGCTATATTTCGGACCTTGAAACCGGCGCGGTCAGGGCCGGGCGTCCGGCTACCCGCTTCAACCGCGATCTTATTGAGCAGGTTGCCGCTGTCGTGGGCACGACTGGAGGACGTCTGATCGATGTCAATCCCTTCAGTCTGAACGAGCGTATGGAGCGTCTAAGCTCTGTCATTGCCAAGCTGGATGAGGCGGGTCAGCAGGCCGTACTGAGCATGGCGGAGTCGTGGGCCGGACGCACCGGCACGGACGGATAACCATTCACAGCCGAATGTCGGGCGCCACCTACTGCTGACGGCGATCCGAACCCCGCAAGGACTGCATAGCTAAGGCTGGAACATGACCGAAGCGGAGATTTGGAAGCTGATCGCCCAGCCGGTGATCTTCGCCATCACCATGCTGGCCTTCCTCAAGCTGCCCTGGAAGGGCCGCCTGCTTGGTGCGTTAGTCGGCGCCGCTATAGGCTTTGCCATTGGCTTTGTATCGCTGTGGGCTCAGCGCTCTGGGGCACCTTCGTGGGTGGGCTGGATCGGCGCGGCAGTTTTCCTAGTCGTGCTCGGTGGGCGAAGTCTCATGCGCCGACGCGACCGCACGGGGTAAAATGCATGGCTAAGGCTGGTGAGCGAAGCCATGCCCTCTCACCCAGCCTAGGCAAAATAGGGGACGTAGCGGGCGTTTCTTTTACCCTGGCCCTCTTCAAGAGGCTTGATCCGCCCAGCCTTAATAGACTCTGCGATGATGGCGGAAACCGCCTGATAATCATCAGCTTGAAGACGGAAACGCTCTCGCAAAGTGGCATTACTCATAGGATCAGATGCAATCCATCGAAGGATACAGTGATAGAAGCACGCTCTAAGCTTTTCTGTTTTCGCCAATTGCTTGAATGGTCGAGCCCCAAACAAGACAACTCTCATTGAATCGATTGACGAATGAAAATCTGGAGCCGGAAGATTCATTTCCTCGATTTCCAGCAACGCCTTGTCTAACCCACCGCCGCGCTCTTCACACAGCCCGAGACTACGCATCGTCGAGGCCAACTTTTCGTTTCGAGATCGCCTCTCGTCAATGATCCGATCAAGCTCGATTAGCGAGTTTCCAGGATTGGTAACCTCCACACGATCGCTGTAGATGTCTATTACGGGGCAAGCCCCACTTACCGTAAAGTCTTGGTGTATTAGCGCATTGGCAATCACCTCTCGCAGGGCAGTCTCGGGATACACCGACTCCTCCACTCGAACACCTCCACGATACTGCTCGTCGTAGGGAAGAAGGCTTTTTATGTGCTGTAAAAGACCGCTGAAGCCAACAGCATACCCCTTCTTTCCTTCCATCTCTCCAATTGATTTTCTTTTGTCTCGTCCAACATACTTAACTACCCGCACCGTTTTTCGCGAGATGGACGGGAACAATTCAACATCTTTCGCGAACAGTAACGCCCCTAAATTAGTAATATCGTAAGTTCCCTCAAGATCATCCTTGATGAACCCGCGCTTGCAAAAAGAAGATATTATTTCTTCGTTTGCGCTCGGCCGAGGGATTTTGGATAGCGTGTAGTACGTACCCACGTCTAGCAAGCTAAGCACCTGTTCAGCGGACTGATGGCTTAGCGCGACAGCGTCTTCAAAACGTCGACGACCGGTTGCAAGCCACAGCGCTCGTTCGTGCTCGGGGAATTCGGAGAGCTTCTTTATATTCTCGCCGATTCTAATCCATTCGTTATCGATAAAACGAACAGGGCGCTCGTAGGAGGTTTCTATTGAAATTATCGCGAAGTTTTTCCCCTCATGCTGGAAGTCGATCAGCTCTATCATGAGTTTCGGAGACATCGACCTGCTGAGCCAGTGCTGGAGATTCTCGCCGCCGTTTTTCATCGTGGAGATTCGCACCGACGTCCCCACACACGCGTGATCACTATCGCGGACGCCGAAAACTAGGAATGCGCGATCCCTTCCAGCCAAGATGGCACCATTCGCGCTAGCTGAAATCCAGCGCCCGATCATATCGGGGTTTGCGTTATTCTCTTTGAATTCCACCCATGCGCTTTCCGACGGCTCTTCGCAGAGTCTTTTCAACAGCGCTCCAGGATCCTGAATCCCCATGGCGGCTTTTATCCCCCTTATATCAGCCCAACTATTTTTCACTCATGCGGCATCGGCGAAGTGACAAAATTCTCTAATAAAAACAATGGCCATAGGTTAACGAAGGCATAAGACTTTTATCCTGCGTTTGACCAACCTTTGGTTTTTAACACCCTGACTGGCACCCATATGCCGTCTACGATTTGGTACAGTAGGATGTCCATTCCTCCGTCTGAATTCTTATTGTTCTGGCGTGGCTTAATGAACGTCTAGGCGCGCCCCATGACCAAGCGATACGATAGGTGGATCGTGCTGGATGCCGCCTTCGAGCATGGACGCAGCCTATCATCGCCCTTTCAGTTGAAGCTGGGGCAAAGCCGCTGAAGCGCAACAGCAGGAACGGGATCGGCGCCCACCGCTTGGTTAAGGGCAACCCTAGAGAGGAGATGCCCATGACCGACGTCCCGCCAAACGATCCGAACTATCGCGGCCCTGCCGACAAAGACAGCCTGCAAGAACAGGCCCGACGCGAGACCGACGAAGCCGAGCGCCGGCGACGAGAGCCCGATCCCAGCGTCACCACGCCTCAGCCGGATGAAAACCCTGACCAGCGCCGAAAGCTGGAGGAGGAAGCAGCAAAAGCTCCACCGGCAACGCCGCCGATCGCTAACCCAAGCTGATCGATCAGCAAGTCAATTGGAAACGGCAGCTCCTGATGGAGCCGCCGTTCTGTTAGATGCAGGCCTCAGGGTGCGTCCAGGTAAACCGAACAGCGCGCCTCGACCTCAACCATGCAGAGCTCGTAAGCCGCCTCTTCAGGCGAGCCGGGGTTTGGCAGATACACCATCCCGCCCGGGGTTCTCGGGTAGCATTCCCACTGCCCCTGCACATAGCAGCGGGAATACTCTTCAAAATCACGTGCTTCGGTAGGCGACGAAATCGAAGCCGAACCAGCAGCCAGCAAGCCGATCCCAGCGACAATGCCTACTGGGATCATGGTTCTGATCTTCTTCATAGCAATCCTCCCCTCCAGCGGATTAGTCCGCAGAAGCACCTCAGCAGGCCACGATCATTTTACAAAACAAGAGTCCGTGACCGTGACGTTCGGTCGCTCCCTATCAAACGCCGTACCGCTTATTGCCTCCCGAAGTGATGCAGTAGCGCCCTCCCCTGGGGCCGATGCAGACATTGTTGCCTCGGCACGGGCAGATGCCGGCGTCTCCATAAGATCGGCGCGAAGAGGATCTCGAAGAGCTGGTGCCGGAATAGCTCCGCTGGGGCGTCGCCCGAGGTGGCGGGATATATTTCCGGCTCGCGGCGAGATAGCTGGTGCGAACCCAGCAGTTCTCAGATCGCTTGGCCAATGACCATCCGTCTCGGTCTTCCAGGACGGGCACCTGATCATTCACTGACAGCTTTGCGACGACGGGGCTGGAGGTTGACGCGTCAGCACGGCAGTTCAGCGTGTTCGCCTGGACGTACATGTAGCGGCTGGGTGTCTCCGTGGGCATCGACGCCAGACTGTTGATGCTGCTGCCTGAGTTCGAGCGAGGAGCGCCATCCTTGCCGCACTGGCTGAGCAGCCCAATGCCCAGCAGAAGCGCCACGATCCATCCGCCGCAACCAGCGGCATTGTTGTTCGCCATCTGCCCCTCCCCAGAAGCAGAACGACGCTATCTAGGCGCATACAGGAAGTCGAGTCACGCCGCCTCCTCGTCCTCCACGTCGCGCACCATAGGATCCACCTGGGTCCAAACGTCCCCAGCAGCGCTGCAGTCGATCTTGAAGTAGGCGATGTCATCCAGCCAAGGGTCACGGCCATCAGGGTCGATCCCCGTCGCTCCGCGCGGGACAGACCCATGCTGGGCCAGCACCTCGACCTCTCCAAAAAGCTCAAGCTCAAGGTCGGCCCACTGCTGATAGACAAGTACGCCATCGGCTGAACGCGCGAGAATCTCGCCGCCTTCTTCTGCATCAACTGCGCACGCGAACTCGTACCGCTGGGCTAGCACCCGGCGATGACCCCAGAACGGTTGCGCGTAATAGTGCAGCCGGCGCGGCATGCCTGATCCCTCCAAAAGTTAACATCCCAATCGCCACGCCGAACGGCGTTGAGTCAATGCGACTGGCTACAGGGTGCGTCCGTTAATGACGCCATCTGGTTCGGCATATGCAAACTTTCTTCTTGCGATCATGTTCGGCATATGCAAACTTTCTTCCATCACCGGGAGACGAACCATGTCATCCAAGACCGAAATCACTGTCGCCGCGAACGACGACGCCCCGAAGCTGAACAAGCGCCAGCTCGCGAAGGCGGCGACGCGCGAGAAGCTGCTGCACACCGCCCGCGTGCTCTGGGCCCCGACGGGCAGTTATGGCCCCGTCACCATCCGCGACATTGCCGCTGCCGCTGGCATGTCGACAGGCGCGATCTTCGCGAACTGGACCGGCAAGGAAGAGCTGTGGCGCGAAGCCATGGGTTACGAGCCGCCGGTGGACTGCGAGGCTGTTCGCGCCGCGCTGAAGGTCCAGGCCGCTCAAGCACGGTGGGCTGCGTAATGGGCCCGGCAACCTTCACCCCCGGCGAAGCCGTCCTGATCCCCGCGCGCGTCGTGCATCCTGTTGGCGCTGGTCTGGGCGATTGGGGCCGCGCCCTCATCGAGACTCGCTGGAGCCAATACACCCTCGCCTTCATCGGTGACGCCGTCATCAACGGCTTGGCGCGAGGCGTCATACTCGCTCCGTCCAACAGCGGCGCAGGCAAGTGGGATGTGCAGGTCGAGAACGGCCTCGCGGGCGTCGTGATCACCGTTCCCGGCGACATGCTCGCCTCGGCCCTCGAGCCTCTGAGGAGCGCTGCGTGATGCAACACATCTCCGAAATCATGCCCGGCGTCGTGGCCGGGATCGCCAAAGCCGGGAATGTGAACCTCGCTCTGGTCCCGCCGAGCCGCACGCCGCTGTTCGTGGTCGAAGGCCCGAAGATTCTGGACCGCCGCACCCGGCGCCGGATGACGGTCGATCAGGCCACGCAGGAAATGCTGCGCCTCGCCAGTGAACTGGCGGCAGCCGAAGACCCCGGCCTGCTGATCCCGGTCGTCAATGCGTTGGCTTGGGCCATCCGCGACGCGCGGGAGGCCGAGAACGACCCGCTGCCCCCGGCGAGCATGGCGCGAGCCGCCTGATGCGCCGCGCTCTCGAGAACGGCGCCGCCATAGCCGCTTGCATCCTTTTCACCGTCGCCGTTGCGATCGTCGCCGGCGCTCTATCCGAACCGAGGTGGCCATGAACCGCGAAGCCTCCACCGACTATCAGGCCGTCAACCGCGTCGGCCGGATCGTGAAGACTTTCTCTGACATCGAGATTGGTCGGGCTTGGGTCCGCGAGAACTCGTCGTTCTACGGCCGTCTGGAGCTGCTGGAAGTCGAGACCGTCGTCACCACACGGCGGGTCTATCGGCCGCGCCCGAGGCCCGCCCAGCCCTTCAACATCCCGGCCATGGGAGCGGCGGCATGACCCTGCACAACCCCCTGCCCATGCCCACGTCGGGCAAGATCGGCGAGCCGGGCGTCTATGACCTCAGCATGGCCGAGTATCACGGCGACTGTTGCGACAGCCCCTCTGTCTCATCTTCTGGCCTGCGCACGATCTGGAGCCAGTCGCCAGCGCACTACTGGTACGACAGCCCCTACAACCCCAACCGGCCTGAGCCGAAGGAGCGTGCGCACTTCTCCATCGGGAAGGCCGCGCACCATCTGCTGTACCTGGGCCGCAAGGGCTTCGATGAAGAGTTCGTCGTCCGCCCGAGTGAGTGGAAGGACTGGCGCACGAAGGCCGCCCAGGATTGGAAAGCCGAGCAGATCAAGGCCGGCAAGACCGTCGTCACCGACGGCGAGCTGGAAGCCATCACCGGCATGGCGCGGACGCTTGCGGCCCATCCTCTGGTTAAGGGTCAGGAAGGACGCCTCGGCATCCTCGACGGAGCCGTGGAGCGATCCCTGATCTTCAAGGACGAGAAGACGGGCGTCTGGCTTAAGAGCCGCCCCGACAACATCCCCGGACATTCCGGCCTGTTCGCTGACCTGAAGACGGCCGACAGCGTGTCCGACGAGAGCCTGGAACGGTCGCTCGCCGGGTTCGGCTACCACATGCAGGCCGCCCTGGTCGGCATGGCCTCCGAAGCGGTTCTCGGCCGCCCGATGGAAGAGTTCGCGCTCGTCTGGGTCGAGAAAGCCCCTCCCCACTGCGTCCGCGTCACCGTTCTGACCGGCGCCGATCTGGACCGCGGCCGGATGCAGTTGCGCCGCGCGATCGACCAGTTCGCGCAGTGCGTGGAAACGGGCATCTGGCCCGGCCCCGGCGGTGATCGCCAGGACGCCGAATATCTGACCCTCCCGCCTTGGGCGGCGAAGCAGATCGACCAGCGGCTCGAAGTCATCGCCGCCGAAGCCAACGACAACACCCCGAACAGCGAGATCGCGGCATGAACGCTCAAGTCCCCGCAACCCGTCCGGCTGCGCCCAGACCACCGATTATGGCAGGCGGTGCTGTCGCCGCATTGGTCCCGCAGTCGCTCGACGAAGCCTTCCGCGTCGCCCAAGCAATCGCGGCATCGGGCCTCGCCCCTCGCGGCCTCGACAAGCCGGAACAGGTCATGGTCGCGATCATGGCCGGTGCGGAGCTGGGCCTCGCCCCGTTCCAGGCGCTCCAGTCGTTCGCCATCGTCAACAACCGCCCGACACTCTGGGGTGACGGCCTGATGGCTGTCGCTCGCGCCCAAGGCATCAAGGCGCAGGAATGGATCGACGGCGAAGGCGACGCGGCCGTGGCTCACTGCGAGGTCACACGCCCCGACACCGGCGAGACCATCGCCCGTTCGTTCTCGGTCTCCGATGCCAAGAAGGCGGGCCTCTGGAACAAGCAGGGCCCGTGGCAGCAATACCCCAAGCGCATGCTCCAGATGCGCGCCCGCGCCTGGGCTCTGCGCGACGGCTGCGCGGACATGCTTCGCGGCTTCCAGGTGCGCGAGGAGGTCGAGGACTATCAGAACGTCACGGCCCGCGCCGTTCCGGCTGAGCGCCCGAACCTCGCCGCTCGCCTGGCCGCCCCGAACGACGCGCCGCGCGAAGGTTTCAGCGCCGTCCACGGCATCGATCCCGAAGACACCATCCCTGATTTCGACGCGGAGCCCTCCTCCGACGCCGCGTCGAATAAGCCCGCGTCTGACCCCGCCTCCGACCCGTCAGACGCGGGCGACTCTTTCCCCGGCGACCTCCCCCCGCCGAGGATACGACAGCCAGCGGCGCTGAGGCCAACGCCGATGAAGGGACGTCGCTGGCTGTCGACACCATCGCTTGGGCGGATCGCTTGATCGCTGACTTGCCCTTCCTGCGGCCAGAGCAGATCGAAGCTCTCGAAACCGACCGGAAGGAGCTGGCGAAGTTCGCCGTCCTCAAGGCCACTGACATGGACAAGGCTCGTGAACTCGAGCGCGCCATCCAAGCCGCGACGGAGGGCTGAGGCATGGTCGTTCTTCGCGTCATCGATTTCGAAACGACGGGCATGGAGCCGCCAGCGGCCGAGGTGATCGAGGTCGGGTATTGCGACCTAATCGGCCAGGGTGAAGACCCGTCCTCATGGACCGTTGGCAAGCCGGTGTCTTGGTTGTGCGGCGTTCAGTCGGTCCCGCCTGAAACGCGGGCAGTCCATCATATCCGAGCGGACGAAGTGGCCGGCCTCCCGGCCTTCGCCGAGACCCGAAGCCGACTGTTCGACGGCGACCCGGTTCTGTCGGCTGTCGTGGCCCACAATCTGGATTTCGAGGACCGTTTCCTTGGTCAGTATGGCGCCCTGGCCATCTGCACCCTGAAAGCCGCCCTGCGGGTCTGGCCTGATGCGCCAGGCCATTCAAACGGCGTCCTCCGCTACTGGCTGGAGGATCAGGGCTTGCTGTCGCTCGACCACGAGACGGCCATGCCGCCGCACCGGGCCGGACCCGACGCCTATGTCACGGCGCACATTCTCAAGGCCCTCCTCGCGGCCGGCGCCACCGGCAAGGACATGGTCGCGTGGACGAAAGAGCCGCGCCTGCTGCCCACCTGCCCGATCGGCAAATTCCGCGGCCAGAAGTGGGCTGACGTCGAGGCGGGATTCCTGAACTGGATGCTCGCTCAGGCGACGATGGAGGAAGACCTCAAGTGGAACGCCCGCCGCGAACTTGAGCGGAGGCGCGCCTGATGTCTCGCACCGTCGACGAATGGATCGGCAAGACCGACGACAGCCCCATCCCCGCCCGCGTCAGGGCCCGAGTGTTCGAGGCCCACGGCGGCCGCTGCCACATCTCTGGCCGCAAGATCGGAGCCGGAGAGCCCTGGGACTGTGACCACGTCATCGCCCTGATCAACGGCGGCGAGAACCGTGAGAGCAACCTCGCCCCGGCCCTTCGCGACAAGCACCGCGAGAAGACGGCTCAGGACGTGGCGGTCAAATCGAAGACCGCCCGGATGCGGGCGAAGCACCTCGGCATCTGGCCGAAATCCAAAACCCGCTGGCCGTCGAGGAAGTTCGCCGTCGCCCGCCCCCAGCCCCAGGAGTCCCACGACCATGGCTGACCGCCTGATCCTTCAGCACCGCATCTACCGCGCGGACCTGCGGGCCAACCCCTCCATCCTCTACGTCTTCGGCGACAACGAAGAGCGTTGGGGCCGAGGCGGTCAGGCTGCTGAGATGCGCGACGAACCGAATGCTATCGGCGTCGCCACGCTCAAGGCTCCGGGCGTCTTCTGGGCGGAGGACGACGCAGCCCGCCAGTGCGCTGTCATCGACGCAGACATGGCGCCGCTCTTCGCCGCCCTACGCGCCGGTCGAACTGTCGTCTTCCCGCTCGACGGCATCGGCTCCGGCCTCGCGGATCTCGAACGCAGAAGCCCCACCACCTGGGCGCATCTCCAACAACGCACCAACGAACTCAAATCGGCCGGGGAGGCCTGATCATGATTGAAGTCAAGACACAGGCCCAGCTCAACAAGGCCGTCAAAGAAAACCCCTCCGGCGAAATCAAGATCGTCAAAGGCTCGCTGAGCCTCTATCTCGAAAAGGCTGAGGGCCTGGCGCTGATCGTAGCGCTCGGCGCCAGCCTGGACGTTTCGATTGCGTCCGGCTCCTCCACGGTCACGGCGTACGGCTCCTCCACGGTCACGGCGTACGGCTCCTCCACGGTCAGGGCGTCCGGCTCCTCCACGGTCAGGGCGTCCGGCTCCTCCACGGTCACGGCGTACGGCTCCTCCACGGTCAGGGCGTACGACTCCTCCACGGTCAGGGCGTACGACTCCTCCACGGTCACGGCGTACGGCTCCTCCACGGTCAGGGCGTCCGGCTCCTCCACGGTCACGGCGTACGGCTCCTCCACGGTCACGGCGTACGGCTCCTCCACGGTCAGGGCGTCCGGCTCCTCCACGGTCACGGCGTACGGCTCCTCCACGGTCAGGGCGTACGACTCCTCCACGGTCAGGGCGTACGACTCCTCCACGGTCACGGCGTGGGGCTACGCCTTCGTCCAGACCTGGACGGCCCACGTCCATGTCAACGCTGCACCAACCGTCATCGTGGCCCAATGCGGCCCAGCCTGCGACGTGGTGGGAGTGGCGCCTGTCGTCCAACCCAATCCTGCCAGCGCGGCTGATTGGTGCGCCTTCCATGGCGTTGAGGTTTCGAACGGCGTGGCGACCCTCTTCAAGGGTGTCGACGCCAACTACAAGTCAGGCCGTGGCGGTGACTACACTCCCGGCACGACGCCCTCTGTTCCGGTGTTCAAGCCCGAGCCCGAGTGCGCAGAAGGGGCGCTCTACTTCTCGCCGTCGCCCGTTCACACGCTCCAGTTCATCAACGCAGAACGCTACCTCGCCTGCCCGGTGCGCCTGGACGACATTGTCGTTCATCCCAACGGCCGCTACCCCGACAAGGTGAAGGCGAAGGGCTGCTGCGCCCCGGTCTATGAGGTCGACGTGCACGGCCGTCCGGCTTCCGCTCCTGCTGCGGAGGTCACGCAATGACCATGCCTGAATCAACCAAGAGCCCGGCAGAGGTGCTGGAGGCGGCTGCTGATCTGCTGGAGAGGCACCAAGAAGAGCGGCGACTAGTCCGCATGAAGGATAGCGCCGCTGTCTACGACACGACGCTTGGCGTGGAAACTACCGCGTTCCTTTCCGCCCTCCGCCAAGCCTCCCGCCGTGGGGGTGAGGCATGAGCGGGGTGAAGCATACGCTGCGAGATCGAAAATGGCGCGAACAGCCACTTCTTTGACGGCCGCATTATGGATCAGGACGACGAATGCTTGGCGTTCGTTGATGTTCACCATCCCGTGTCGGCAATCTTCGCCGCCGCGCCTGATCTGCTGGAGGCTGGCGCTGAACTCCAGGCCGCCCGCAAGGCACACAAGCTGGCCCCCAGCGCCGAGAACCTGTCGCGCGTCCGCCATGCCAGCGACGCCTTTGACGCCGCCATCGCCCGCGCCCGTGGTGAGCAGGACGGGGGCGCATCATGATTTTCGGCTCTGTCTGTTCCGGGATCGAAGCCGCGTCCGTCGCCTGGCATCCGCTCGGCTGGCGCGCCTCCTTCCTGTCCGAAATCGAGGCGTTTCCGCGCACGGTCCTCTCCCACCACTACCCGGAGGTGCCGTTGCATGGCGACTTCACGACGATCCACGCCGATGAATACGAGCCAATCGACCTTCTGGTCGGAGGAACACCTTGCCAGTCGTTTTCCATCGGAGGACTCCGAGGCGGCTTGGGTGATGAACGCGGCAACCTCGCGCTCCAGTATTTTAGGCTGGCTGACCGACTTCGCCCCCGATGGCTGGTCTGGGAGAACGTGCCCGGCGTTTTGTCCTCGCACAGAGGGCGGGACTTTGGCTCCATCCTCGGGGCGATGGTCGAGCTCGGGTATGGGTTCGCCTGGCGAGTGCTGGACGCTGAGTTCTTCGGCGTCCCCCAGAAACGCCCGCGCGTCATCCTTGTTGGCGGCCCTACAGCGCAACGTGCCGCAGCGATACTTTTTGAGCGAGCGAGCCTTGAGGGGCGTCCTGTCCCGGGACGTTCGCAGGACGTGTCGGTTTGTATCACTAGACGTGGGCCGGGTTCTCTCGACGACCGAGAAACATACGTCGTTGAGGGCTCGTCTCCGCGCCATATGACCCCACTGGAAATCGAGCGCTGCTTCGGTTTCCCCGACGATTACACGCTGGTTCCGTATCGAGGGAAGCTGTCCTCCGACACGCCCCGCTACAAGGCCCTCGGCAACTCCATGGCCGTCCCTGTCATGCGCTGGATCGGAGAGCGCATCGCCCAGGTGGACGCCATTCCTCACACTCAGATCGAAAGGTCAGCCGCATGACCACCCCTCGCGTTACCGTGCCGGTTGAGCCGACGCCGGACCTGACGAACGAGCAAATCCAATCGGTGATGCTTGAGGCGATCAGGGAAGTTCGCGCGACCGTCACCGATCACGTCGAAGCAGCGACAATGGACGCCGATATTGCGCGGATGGAGCGTGGCCCCGTCGACTTGGGCACGACTGGCTGGGAGGTCATGCGCGCGGTGCATCGCCGTCTAGCCGCCCTCGCCACCCGCGAGGAAGCCCCGGCAGAGGCGGGGGAGGATGAATGGTCTGCGCTTTGGAAGCTGGCTGATGCGGCGTCAGCGGGATCATGGAGCGTTGAAGACCCGATGGATCACTGCTTGACCATCGTCGCGAACCCAGAAGCGCCCGTCTACGATTGGAAGTGGATCGCGGCGTGCGATTGGCCGGACGAAGACAATCAACTCGTCACTGCCAGAGAGGTGAAAGCCAACGCAGCCTTCATCTCCGCAGCAAATCCCGACGCCATAAAGCGCCTGATCGAAGCCCTCCGCGCCCAGCCGCAAGCCCGCGAGGACGATTGGACGCCGTTTGAACTTAAACCGAACGACATAGCCAACATCATCGACCGACATGCAGATTGCGGTGACGATGGCCTCCACAACGCGTCCCAGCTTGCGGAACTGATTTACCAGGCCGGAAGGAAATATAGCACCCACCCCGCCCCCGACGCGCTGCGGGCGAAGCTGGAAGCTGCGTTTACCGGCATGCGCACCTATAGCGGCGTGACCATCAAGCGCATCGACGTGCAAGAGTTGGTCAGCCGAACCATTTCCGCCCTGCAAGTCGAACAGAAGGGCGGTGCGTGATGGCTGAAACGAAGTGCAAGCGCGGATTCCAGTCTCACGTCATGTGCGACTGTGAGCCGACCCACCCCCTCACCCCGCGCGAGAAGGTGGCGGCGTTCCTGAAGGAACGTGACGAGGCCTGTGGTGTGATTGATGCCGACGACGCCGAGCGCGATGAAAGCGCCGGCCTGGTTCTCACCGCCCTCGCATCCGGCTCCGGCGATCATGCGGAACTGGCGGACAGACTGATGAATGTGTCTCTACGCTGGAAGGACGCAGACCAAGAGCGCGAAGAGGCGTCTCGGGCCATTACCGCCCTCATCGCAGAGAACGCGGCGCTGCGGGGTGAACTGGATCACGTAAGGTCTCTTCATAACCGAGCGACCGACCGATCTCGTCATTGGGAGATCGCCTCTATCAATGCGGACAACCGAGCCACAGAAGCAGAGCGCGAACTCTCCGAACACCGCACCACCGCTGACCTTCTCGTCTCAACGCTCAAGGCGGATAAGGCAGAGGCTGAGCGCAAGCTGGCTGAGGCGGTGGGGCTAAAGCATCTGACGGACGGCCAGATTTTCGCAGCGATCAATGCAGCGGTGACGATCACGAGGGACCGCAACGGCGTTGATAATGGCGCCGTGTGCATCAGCCCCGAGAAGTTCCGAACCTTCCTCAGCAAGGAGGCCGAACGTGGGTGAGAATAGCATGGTTCATTCCGCCGCAAGCGGCTCCATACCTGTCGAGGGTGGGGCTGCGTCGATAGCCTCAGCGGCCAGAAGCTTCGCCTTCGTCGCGCACGGCGATCAGCAATATGGCGACCAGCCCTATATCCGTCATCTCGACGCAGTGGCTAGCGTGGTCGCTTCATGGGGCTTCCAGGGCGCTATGCTGGATGCTGCTTATCTGCACGATGTAATCGAGGACACCTCCATCACCAGGGCGGAGATCGCCTCGACTTTCGGGCAGCGCGTCGCTGACATGGTGTGGGCAGTCACAGCCGAGGACGGAACTCGCGACGAGCGCATGGCGTCTATTTACGCCAAGGTGGTGAAGGACGGTGGCGCGGCGGTCGTGAAGGTGGCCGATCGGATAGCCAACATCGAGGCGGCGGAACCCGGTTCCGAACACGCTGCGCGTTACCTTCGCGAGGACGAAGCATTCACGGCTGCGCTCAAGCCCTACGTCCCAAATTTCGTTTGGCTTCGATATGTCAACGCCATCCTTCGCGCCAAACAGGGAGAGGGGGAATGACGGCAACATCGTTCGGCTGGGCTGTCCTCTACCCCGAGGATCGCGGGTTTGGCTGCCCTGGCGCACCGGCCATCGACAGCGTGTCATTCACCCGCGAGTCGGCCATGCACAACTTCGTCGCCTCATGGCGATACGATGCGCATGACGGAATGTCCGCCTCGAAGGTCTGGCAACGGGCCTATCGCCGCGGCTGGCGCCTGTCGCGCGTCGCCATCACCCCGGCATTCGGAGGGCCAGCATGACCCCCATCGTCCTGATCTGCGCCACCCTGGCCATGAGCGACGGAGACAGCGGCCGGTGCCATACGGCTGACGGAGAACGACACCGCGTTCGGCTGGCCGGCATCGACGCCGGGGAGATCTCGCCCTTCACCCGGTGCCGCCAGCGGCCGAACGTCTGGGCCTGCTCTCCCAAGGCTAAGGCCAGCGGACCGGCAGCGACCACGCGAGCCCGTCAGCTCGCAGCCAACGGCGCCCGCTGCACCGTCCAGTCCCGCGACCGCTATCAGCGCATTGTGGCCACCTGCACGGTCAACGGCCGCGACCTGGGCGCCATCCTCGTCCGTGAGGGCCTGGCCATCTCCGAAACCAACTACGGCGACCCCTACCGCCAGCAAGAGAACCAAGCCCGAGAGAGAGGAAGGGGGATGTGGCAGTGAACGACGACTTCAAGATCGCGTACACGATCAAGGAGGCTTGCGACGCCACCGGCATCGGTCGATCGACCCTCTACACCCTCATCAAAAAACGGCGCGTCGACGTGGTGAAACTCGGCACCCGGACACTTATCCCCAAGAAGTCGCTAGAGCGCCTTTTCGAGGAAACGCCGCGCGCGGCCTGAGTTTGCGGGTAGGGAGAAAGTTAGGGAGAACCTCTAGATCGCCCCGGAAATCCAGTGTTTCTGGGGTGGTTTAGACGGTCTCTCTGTCCGCCACACACCCCGCATAGCTTGTCTCTAGCTGCGGGGCTGAGGGCCAACCCTCCGTAATCTCCATCTTATTCCTCGCCAAACCGCCGTGGTTCGCCCTGGTTTCTAGCCTTATGCACCCGTTTTCGAGGGCCTTCGGGCCTCCAGTCTCTGGCAGGTCCGGAGGTGGTGGAGTTTGGCGATTTCCCTGTTTCGTCTTTTTCGAAAGACCGGCCGAAAGAGGCCGCGAGGCCCTATTTCCTTCGATGTTTCAGAGCGTTTCGCGAGGATGGCGCTCAATCCCTGCGCCTCGAAACAGGGAATTCACCAGCCAAGAACAGGGAACTAAGTCCCGCACAACAGGGCGCTCAAATGTGCAGAACAGGGCCTGAAAAACGATATCGACCGCTTGAGAGGCGATAAACATCCCGCAGAGCGACGATAATTTCATAGTAACGGATAGTAATCTTCCCGTCGCCAATGATGGATTGGCGCGGCTAAGCAGCTGCCCCGAACATCCGCCGCTGACGATCCCAGTCCGGTGAGATCGGTTCATCCAGTAGGCGGCTGAGGGTCAGGCCTGGAGCCTGACGCCCCTCCAGAATGGCGCGCTGCAGATCGGGGGCCAGAAAGGCTAGCCGGACCAGCTTCCGGTCATAGGCGCTGGCAGGTGCGGCGACATCGACCTGACGCAGGGCGCCATCGCTCGCATTCCAGCCGAGCCCACAGGCCAACTGGTGCGCCCGACGCAGCCCTTTGATGAGAACCGGATCCCGCCGATGGCGATGAACCAGCGGACGGCCATCGGGCCCAACCTGCTCGACCCGCCCGCCCCGCGCCTGGCACCGCACCGGTAGGACAAGCGCCAGAGCGGCGGCGTCGCCGGTCACCGGCTCCAGCCCCCTGCGGGCGGCAGGGAGAAGGCGATCGGCCCGAAATGTGATCCGGACCTCTTCGGCTAAAAGATCAATACGCGTCACCGGCGCCAGGCGCGCCGCCAGAGGCAGTTCGCTCCCATGACTATGGCGAGAAACCAGCGCCGCCTCCACGACCTCGTGCAAAGCCTCCGCCCGCACCCGGCGCAAAGCGCCATCGCGGCGATCAAGCTTGCCGCCCTGCTGCAGCGGCGCCGAGACGTAATAGCGATAGACCTTGCCGCCTCGCCCGTAGCCGAAGGACGGGCTCATGCGATGGCCGTCGGCGTCGTGGACAAGCCCCTTCAGCGGCAGATCCGCAGACCGCAACGGTCGATCCCGGTGGGTCTGGGCGGTGGCGGCGAGGAGGAACTCGTCTTTGGCGCCGTTGGGGCCCCTCAGGCGCCGGCCATCGTCAGTGGCGTCGATTTCGAACTGATAGAGCTTGAGCATCGAGCCGTGATCGTCGGTCATGTAGGCGACGTCATAAAACTGCCCTTCATACCCGGCTTTCAGGGCTCGATAGAAGCGGTCAGTATATTCGGTCAGCAGTTGGACCAGAATGTCCTGCTGCTTGGTGACATCGGCAAAGCGGTTAATGGCCAGCTCTGCTTGGGGAATGAACAACGTGTACCAAGCGTCGCTGCCAGTACAAAAGTCGATCAGGCGTTGCCGGTCCAGCCGAAGATTGCTCCAGGCCTTTAGCAGCTTGTATTCCTGCAATGCGAGAAACACTGCGTCCCAGTCGAACATGCGGGTGGCGACGCTGGCAATCCTCACCGGCGAAGGCGCGGCGGCCCTTGCTGCGGCTCCCGCCGTCAAGCCCAGCAGCCGCAGCAGCTCCTCGCGCGTCGCCCGTTTCAGCCGCTGCTGCGCCAAATCCCTTGCGCTCGGCGACCCCGAGAAGATGATCGAGACGAGACTCGAGCTCTGCCCGCACTGCCCGTTCTTCATCGTCGCTGAGTTCACGATCGTCTTCGCTCATTGCGTCCTCTTCGGGATCGCGGGTCCTGCGAGGAGACGCCGCCGCCAGCGCGGCCACCGCCTTGGCCGTGCGGGCCAGCACGCCGATGGCGCGCCCCCGCTTCTCGGCCTCGGCCACGTCGGCCGGAGGCTCTGCGGCGGCCACCACGGCGATCGCCTCATCGGTCAGCTGCATCAGCCGCCCCAGCGCCCCGTCCAGCCACTGCGCGACCGCCGCCGCCCGCTCCGCCTCGTCCCCTTTTCCCGCCATGACCGAACCATAGCGGACCAGCGTCCTCAGGCTGGCGAACAGCCTCCAGAACCACCCAAAGCCGGGAAATCACAGGGATCCGCGCCCTCGGCTGCGATAGCCGCGACGCAATGGCCGACGCCTAGACCGCCATCGCCGCCGGATCGCCGCCCGACAGCCACCGGGTCAGGGCCGCGGCCAGCTCCGCGATCTGGATGGGTTTGGCCAGATGGCCGTCCATGCCCGCCTCCAGGCAGCGCGTAACCTGCTCGGCCTGGACGTTGGCGGTCAGGGCCAGAATCGGCGTCCGGCGCCCGCTCCCCGCCTGCATCCGGCGAATTTCGCGGGTCGCCTTCAGCCCGTCCATGACCGGCATATGCACGTCCATCAGCACCAGGTCATAGGCGCCCGACTGGACCGCATGGACCGCCTCCGCGCCGTCGGCGACCGTGTCGATCTCCAGCCCCAGATTCCGCAGGATGGCGCTGACCAGTTCGCGGTTGGCCGCCGCGTCGTCAGCCATCAGCACCCGGCCCCGGATCGTTTGCTCGGCCGCTCGTCCCTGACGTGTCTCGATCACCTGGTCACCGGCGGCGGCCACGGCCAACGGCGCCTCGAACCAGAAGGTCGAGCCCTGGCCCGGCGTGCTGTCGACGCCGATCTCTCCGCCCATCAGCTCGACCAGACGGCGCGAGATGGCCAGCCCCAGCCCCGTCCCGCCATAGACCCGCGTCGTCGAGGCGTCGGCCTGGGTGAAGCGGTGGAACAGCTCCTCGATCTTCTCGGCCGGAATGCCGATGCCGGTGTCGCGGACCGCCGCCCGCATCCGCCATTGGCCGTTCTCGTCCAACCGGCCGCCCAGTTCCAGCGTCACCTCGCCGCGGGCCGTGAACTTCACCGCATTGGACAGGAAGTTGAGGATCACCTGCCTCAGCCGCCCCTTGTCGCCGGTCAGCCGCTCGGGCGTGTCGGCGGCGACCACGACGCGCAGGATCAACCCCTTTAGCGAGCACTGGCTCTCAATGATGGCGGCGGCGCCGTCCACCAGGGCCCGCGTGTCGAACGGCTCGGGGTCCATCTCGATGGCGTCGGCTTCCAGCTTGGAATAGTCGAGGATGTCGTTGATGACGCCCAGCAGGGCCTCCGACGCCGTGGCGATGCGCTCGACATAGATGCGCTCTTCCGGCGGCAGGTGCTCCGAACCGTGCAGCAGACCCGAAAAGCCGATGACGCTGGTCAGCGGCGTCCGCAGCTCATGGCTCATATTGGCCAGGAATTCGCTCTTGGCCCGGGCCGCCTTCTCGGCGCGCTCCTTGGCCTCGATGACCTCGTCCTCCAGCAGCTTGCGCTGGGTCATGTCGCGGATCACCACCACCACGTCGTCCACGTGGCCGTGCTCGTCCTTCAGAGCCTTGAAGGTGCATTCCACCCAGACCGTATGGCCGTCCCGGTGCACCGCGCGATGCTCCAGGCGGGTGGGCGTTCCGGTCTTCACCGCCTCCCCGATGGCCTTGAGGACCAGGTGCTTGTCCTCAGGGTGCACATAGTCGGTCGACTGGCCGCTCATCTCTTCCAGGGTCCAGCCTAGAAGCTGCTTGATCGCGGGCGAGATGTATTTGCTCGACCCGTCCATCTTCACGCGGGTGATGACGTCGCCGACGTTCTCGGCCAGCAGGCGATAACGCCCCTCGTCGCGGCGCGCCCGCTCCAGCACCTTCTCCTGGTCGGTTACGTCCTGGAAGACGCCGAAGATGGCCGAGACCTGGCCGTCCTCTCCGCGCTCGGTCTCGGCGTGGGTCAGAACACGCCGCTCCTCGCCGTCGGCCCGGATCAGGGTCAGCTTGGCCATATAGGGACGGCCCTCGGTCAGGGCCGTCTCGATCAGCTCGCCCAGCCGCGTCTTGTCCTCTTCCCCATAGAAGGCCAGCGTCTGGTCCAGATCCGTGACGAACCGGCCGCGTTCGACGCCGTGAATGCGATAGACCTCATCGGACCATTCCATCACCCGCCGCTTCCGTTCCAGCCGCCAGTGGCCGACGCCCGACATCTGCTCGACCAGGCGCAGCGTCTCCAGACGCTCGTCCCGGATGCGCGCGGCGTCCAGACCGGCGATGATGTCCTCGGCCATGCCCACCAGACTGGCCAGCTGCTCCATCTGCTTCGAGGTCGGCTCCGGCCGCTCCCGGTCGTCCAGGATGCTGAAGGCGCCGACCGGCCGCCCGGCCGGATGGCACAGGGTCGCGACCACGACGAACCTCAGATGCGGCGTCTTGCGGACGAGGGCGTGGTTCTTCAGACGCGGGTCGCCCTGTGGATCGATCGACACCAGCGTGGCCCCCGGCCCCATCGCCGTCAGGATGGGCGCCAGACTGTCCTCCTGCGGAATGCGCTGCATGCACACGCCCGCGCTCGAGCGGATGACCGCATCCCGCTCGGTCAGCAGGGTCACCACCGCCGCCCGGCAATCGAACAGGGTCGCGGCGAAATCCACCAGGCGCTGAAACGGCCCGCCGGGGCCTTCCAACGCCTCTATGCTCTTGGTGAATGACAACTCGCGTTCCCCCGCTCGGTTGTTCCTTGTCGCGCCTAACCCCGAAATATTCGTTAGCGGACCCGATCAGGCCGGCCGGGGCTGCGTTCCCCGCTCGGCCATCCACTCCGGCGCCTCGAAATCGAGAGCGTCCTCGGCTTCCCTCAGCGCCGTCTCGCACACCGTCTGGCGGCGCACCGACACCCCCGCCGTGTGCACCGTCTCCGGGTCGCCCGACACCAGCGGATGCCACCAGGCCAGCGGCCGTCCCTCGTGCAAACGGCGATAGGCGCACGACAGGGGCATCCACTTCAGCCGTTCGATATTGTCCGGGGTCAGTTGCACGCAATCCGGCACCTCGGCCTGGCGCTGGGCGTAATCGGTGCAGGTGCAGCGGTCCGGGTCGAACAGCTTGCAGTGGACGTGCGTCGGAATGATCTGGCCGGTGTCCTCATCCTCGAAACGGATGACGCAGCACAGGCCGCAGCCGTCGCACAGGCTCTCCCACTCGGCCGGAGACATCTCGGCGAGCGTCTTGGTTTCCCAGAACGGCTTGGCAGGCGTGGATTTCATGGCCGCGCCCTATACCCCTCCAGGGCGCATCTGTCGCCCTCTGCCTAGTGCGTCACGCTCTTGGAGAAGACGTTGATCACCACCACCCCGCCGATGATCAGCGCCAGGCCGATGATCGCGGGCGGGTCCAGCTTCTGCTTGAACAGGAACAGGCCGATCACCGAGATCAGCACCACCCCCAGCCCGCTCCAGATGGCGTAGGCCAACCCCACCGGCATCTGCTTCAGCGCCAGGGTCAGCAAATAGAAGGCGATCCCGTAGCACACCGCCAGCCCCGCCGTGGGCCAGGGCCTGGTGAACTGCTGCGACTGCTGCAACAGGGTCGTCCCCATCACCTCGAAGCCGATCGCGCCCAGCAGGGCCAGCCAGGTGGTCGGGTTCACGCGGCCGCTCCTCCATAGGCGTCCGTCAACAGGCTGCCCGGCGTCAGCAGCGACAGCAGAGCCTTCCTCTGCTCCGGCGACACCTCATGGGTGCCGAACAGGTCGGTCATCCACAGGCCGTCGGCGATCAGCCGCAGCATCAGGGCGTCGTCCTTGCCTGCCAGGTCTTCCGGGTCATCGGCGGCCAGGGTCTTCATCGCCGCACGCCAACGCGGGATCAGGCTCGGCTCTATGGCGCAGGCGGCCAGGGCCGCCCGACCGATGCTGACGTCCCGCTCCGTGGCCGGCTCATTGACGACCGCCCGCAGATAGGCCCGGGCGTTGCGGCCATAGGGATTGGGGTCGCGCGCCGCCTCGGCCAGCACCGCGGCCGCCATCTCGGTGGCGAGATAGTCGATCACCCCTTCCAGCAGGGCCAGCTTGTTCGGAAAGTGATGCAGCAAGGCGCCCTTGCTGAACGGCAGCCGCGCCACCACGGCGTCCAGCGTCACCGCCATCGCCCCCTCTTCGGCGGCCAGTTCGATGGCCGCCTCGATGATCTGGCGGCGGGTGTCTTCGGGCGTGCGGCGGAAGGTCTGCGTGTCCATGACGCTTTACATACCAACTGGACGGTATGCGTCAAGCCGAGACTTGCTCAGGCCTGTCTCGCTCTCCGCCGCGCCAGATAGACCCCGACCACAGTCGCCACCGTCAGGATCATGCCCAGGAAGACAGCCCCCAGCCCCAGGAAGACCGTGGCGAACAACTGCCCCATGAAGCCCTGTCCCACGGCGATCACCGTCTGCGGCCCGACCTGCCCGTCATAGTCGGCCGAGATCCTGTAGGTTCCGGCCCGTTCGACGCTGAACACATTGATGGCCTCGCCCTGACGCCCGCCCATTGAATAGGTGGAGCTTCCCATGGGCGCGCTCACCGCCACCGGCGCGCCGTCAGCCGCCTCGACATGAATGGCCAGACCGGGCACTTGATCGACCGCATAGACCCGGCCGTCGACGACGCTGCGGTACTCCAGAAAGACCGTGTGCCGGCCCGGCTCCAGCCGCAGTTCGCGCGCGCCCGGCACGACGATCTGCTCCAGCCCGTCATCCAGCTTCGACAGTTGCGTGAACAGCACCGCGCCCATGGCCGCGAACCCGCAGATCATGGGCAACGCCGCCAAGGCGTACCAGCCCCGGCCCGGCCCCTTCCTCGCGGCGCGACTATCTCACGCCGAGGCGCTCAGATCCATTCCACCCTCCGTCGTCATCGCCCTCGACTACAGCCCGCCGTCAGGGAAGCGTCAACGCCGATGGCCGAAGCGACGGTCAGTCGCTATATGCGCCCCCATGGCCGCCAGACCCCCCTCGTCGCTCTCAAAGATGTCCGTCTCCAGGACGGCCCCCGCCCGCTGTTCGACGGCGTCGACATGGCGATGGAGCCGCGCAGCCGCGCCGCCCTGGTCGGCCGCAACGGGGTGGGCAAATCCACCCTGATGAAGGTGGTCATGGGCCTGATCGAGCCGGACTCGGGCGACCGCTCGGTCCAGGCCGGCACCCGCTTCGCCTATGTCCCGCAGGAGCCCGTCATCACCGGCGAGACCCTGGCCGACTACGCCGCCTCGGGCGAGGCCGAGCGCTGGACCGCCGAAAGCTGGCTGGAGACCTTCGGCCTCGACCCCAACAAGTCCACCCAGGGCCTGTCGGGCGGCGAGATCCGCCGCGCCGCCCTCGCCAAGGCCTTCGCCGAAGAGCCCGACCTGCTGCTGCTGGACGAGCCGACCAACCACCTCGACATCCTGGCCATCGAACTGCTGGAGAACGAGCTGATCCAGGCCCGTTTCGCCTTGCTGGTGGTCAGCCACGACCGCGCCTTCCTGAACCGCGTCACCGACACCGTCCACTGGCTGGAAGGCCGCAAGGTCCGCACATTGAACAAGGGCTTCGTCGAGTTCGACGACTGGGCCGCCAAGGTCATGGACGAAGAGGCCGAATCCCTGCGCCGCCTGACCAAGCGCATCGAGGCCGAGACCTACACCTTCTACCGCTCCATCACCGCCCAGCGCACCCGCAACGAGGGTCGCGCCCGCGCCCTGCGGCAGATGCGTCTGGACCGCGCCGAACGGGTCAAGGACCTGCCGCGCGAGCTGAACCTGGGCGTCGATTCCGGCGCCGTCTCGGGCAAGCTGGTCGCCGACATCAAGGGCGTCAGCAAGGCGTTCGGCGACCGGACCATCTTCAGGAACCTGACCACCCGCATCATCCGCGGCGACCGGCTGGCCATCGTCGGCCCCAACGGCGCGGGCAAGACCACCCTGGTCAAGGTGCTGCTGGGCGAACTGGCGCCGGACGAAGGCACGGTCCGCATGGGCGCCAACCTCGAACCCCTCTACCTCGACCAGTCGCGCGAGGGGCTGAAGTCGGACATGACCCTGTGGGACGCCCTGACGCCGGGCGGCGGCGACTCCATCCTGGTGCGCGGCCGCTCCATGCACGTCGCCGCCTACGCCAAGGACTTCCTGTTCCAGGAAGCCCAGCTGAAACAGCCCATCTCCACCCTGTCGGGCGGCGAGCGCAACCGGCTGCTGCTGGCGCGGGCGCTGGCCCAGCCCGCCAATATGCTGATCCTCGACGAGCCGACCAACGACCTCGACATGGACACGCTGGAGAAGCTGGAGGAACTGCTCGAATCCTACGACGGCACCCTGATCCTGGTGTCGCACGACCGCGATTTCGTCGACCGCCTGGCCACCTCGACCATCGCCCTGAACGGTCGCGGCGACGTGGTCGAGACCCCCGGCGGCTGGCAGGACTTCCTGCGCCAGAACCCCGGCTTCCTCGCCCCGCCCCCGACCCACGCTGACGCCGCCCCCTCAGCGGCGCGTCGGGTCGAGAAGGCGGAGCCTTCCGACCGCGCCCCCAAGAAACAGGCCAAGCTCTCCTACAAGGACGCCCGCCGTCTGGAGGAGGTCGAGAAACTGATGGAGACCCTGCCGGTCGAGATCGCCCGACAGGACGCCCTCCTGGCCGATCCCGACCTCTATTCGCGCGACCCCGCCGCCTTCGACCGCGCCATGAAGGCCGCCGAAAAGGCCCGCGCCGAGCTGGAGGCCGCCGAACTGGACTGGCTGGAGCTGGAAGAAAAGAAAGCCGCCCTGGCGGGCTAGAGGCAGCCCTCGCCCTATCCGGACATTCTTCGCGGAATTGCTCCGCGTCCAGCCAACTCTCCTGCGATTAGGCCGGAACCCACGGTTTACATTCGGCCCGGCTTGCCGCCTCATCTCAAGCTGGGCGGCGTCGTTCGCGCGCCCGGCTCTCGAGGGGGAGCCGCGTAGACCAACTGGGGGTTTATCCATGAAGAGACTGCTTGTCGTCGCCGCTTCGGCGCTGGCCCTGGCCGGGCCGGCCATGGCGCAAAGCGGGGGCCAGAGCGGGCCTCAAGGCGCGCCGCGCGCCGACGCCGCCGCGAACCGCACCGAAGCCGCCATTCCGCCGCCCGTCATGTCCGAGACCCGCCACACCGGCGTCTTCGGCGGTCAGCGCATCGCCTACCGCGCCATCGCCGGCGAGACCTATCTGAAGGACAAGGAAGGCAAGCCGCTCGCGGCCATGGTCTCCTACAGCTACATCAAGGAAGGCCCGACGGACCCCAACCGTCCCGTCACCTTCCTGTGGAACGGCGGCCCCGGCTCAGGCTCCCTGTGGCTGCACATGGGCGCCTTCGGACCCAAGCGCGTGGTCGTGCCTTCGGACGCCAAGGACGACGGCGCCGCCCCCTATCCGATCATCGACAACGTCGACTCCCTGCTGGACGTCACCGACATCGTCTTCATCGACCCGATCGGCACCGGCTTCAGCCGCGCCCTGGGCGACAAGGACCCGGCCGACTATTGGGGCGTGACCAAGGACGCCAAGTCCATGGCCGAGTTCATCCGCCTGTGGCTGAACGAGCACGGCCGCTGGAACGCGCCGAAATTCATCGGCGGCGAAAGCTACGGCACCACCCGCTCGGCCGCCGTCATCAATGAGCTGGAAGGCACATACACCGACGTCGCCATCAACGGCATCCTGCTGATCTCGTCGATCCTCGACTTCAGCCTGGCCGCCGACTCCCAGGGCAATGAGTTGGGCTACGTCACCAACCTGCCCTCCATGGCCGCAACGGCCTGGTATCACGACAAGGTCCCCAACAAGCCCGCCACGGTCGAGGAGTTCGTCGCCGAGGCCCGCGCCTGGGCCATCGGCCCCTACGCCACGGCTCTGTTGAAGGGCAACGACCTGACGGCCGACGAGCGGGCGACCATCCTGCAGCAGTTGTCGCGCTACACCGGCGTGTCGCAGACCTATCTGAGCAACGCCAACCTGCGCCTGTCGCCCAGCCGCTTCTACAAGGAGCTGCTGCGGGATCGCGGCCTGACCATCGGCCGCCTGGACACCCGCTACACCGGCGTCGACTACGACAACGCCGGCGACCGCCCGGACAACGATCCCAGCTTCTACGGCATCGACGGCGCCTATACCGCCGCCATGAACGCCTGGTCGCGCGAGGGCCTGAAATATTCGCCCGACGTGGTCTATTCCTCGATCGGCGGCACCCGGAACTGGGACTGGAACCTCCCGTCCGCCGGGCGCGGCGGCGCAGAGTATCTGAACGTGGCCCCCTATATCGGCCGCGCCCTGCGTGAGAACAGCGGCCTGCGCGTCTGGGTCGGTCAGGGCTACTACGACTTCGCCACGCCCTTCTTCGGCGCCGAATATTCGCTGAACCGTCCGGGCTTCCCGACCGACGGCCGCATCGAGTGGCACTACTACCACGCCGGCCACATGATGTACGTCCGCGACGACGACCTGAAGAAGCTGTCCAACGACATCCGCACCTTCATCCGCAATCGCTGATGATCCGCCGCCATCCGCTCCTGCGAGCGGGTGGCGGTCGCCTATCCAGGGGCTGCCTCACGGCGGCCCCTTTTTGCTGTGGACAACACAAGGCGCTGATCCGCCTTCGCGAATTTCGTCCGCCCACAGATATCCACAGACTTGCCCACCGGGTCCGGGAGAATTCCGCACAGACGCTCTGATTTGGGCGCTTGCCCAATAACGGATTTCGCGGGAACGTCAACAGGCCGAGGGACACGGCGGCGCGGAAATCCGGGGAGACCCGGAGATCAAGCGGACCGGTCCGGCTCTCTGACCCAGGGTTCCAAGCCTCTTCGGAGGACGCGGAAACACCGACGCAGGGCCCAGGCTCCCGATCCTCTAGCGCTTCGGCGCAGGGATCACGGAGAACCAGGCCGGGATTGACGGACGGCGCGAGGTTCGCCTTGCGGAACGCCGAAGACCAGGAGCCGACGGAAGGGTTGCCGAACGACGCCGGGTTCGCCCGTCGACGCTGAGGCCGAGTTCCGACCCGATAGCGGCCAAGTCCAACCCGGACTTGGCGAGGGGACGCGATCCGCGATCCGACCGGCGACGGTCTGGTTCAAGGGTTACGTCCCCTCGCTCAATCCCGGCGCCGGCCTTGCGGGGTGAGGTGCTCGATTTCCGGGTCGGAATCGGTCCCGGCGACGCCCGCCGCCTTTCCAAGCGCGGCCCGCCCCCCTACACCCTAGACGTGATGACTCGCCCCCGCCTGCACCGACGCGGCCTGATGGCCGGCGCCCTCGGCCTGACCGCCCTGGGCGTCCTGACCGCGTGTGGCCGCACTCCGGCCCAGACAGACGAGGCCGGGCGGGTGCGCCTGCGGGTGGCCGCGGGCGGTCCGGCGGGCGCCCTGCACGGCGGCTTCTATCAAGCCGTCGCGACCGGGGCCTATGAACGGCGCGGCCTCAACGTCGAGATCCTGAGCGGGCCGTCGGGCGCCGACATCCCCGCCCTTCTGGCCGCCAGCGCGGTCGAACTGGCCGTCGGGCGCGACAGCTTCCTGCCCCTGCGGCTGGTCGCCGACCGGGCGCCGGTCAAGGCCGTGGCCGCCTTCCTGCAGAAAGATCCCGTCGTCCTGCTGGCCCATCCGGACCAGGAGCTGGAGGATCTGACCGTCCTGCGCGGTCGCCGCATCCTGATGGAGCCCGGCGACCAGGACAGTTTCTGGCTATGGCTGCGCGCCCGCTTCGACCTGGCGTCCGACCAGGCCCGCGTCGGCGCGGCCGAGGACAATCTGAAGGCCTTCCGCGAGGATCGCGAGAGCGTCCTGATCGCGCGGCTGACCGACGGCGCGCCCGAGGCGATCGCGCGCGAGGTCGGCTTCCAACCCCTGGTCCTGATCCCGGCCGAGGACGGCTACCCCTCCTACTCCGGCCTGGTGCTGGCGCCCAACGCCTTCGCCCGCGACAACGGCCAGGCCCTGCGCGACTTCATCGCCGCCTCGGTCGAGGGCTGGCGCGACTACGTTCACGGCGACGGGGCCAGGGGCGACGCCCTGATCCGCCGCGCCAATCCCGACCTGCCCCAACGGGTTCTGGACGCCGCGCGTACGGCCCTGCGCGCCCAGGCCATGGTCGACGGCGGCGATGCGGCGCTCTACGGCCTGGGGGCCATGACGCCCGAACGCTGGCAGGCCTTCGCCGAACAGACCCAGAGCGCCTATTCGTCCGTCCCGGACTGGCGCGAGGCCTTCACCAGCCAGTACCTGCCCTCGCGCGGCTAGGCATTCGCCCGAGACCATTATCGGTCCAGATCAATCCCTTGAGCGATTATCCGGGTTCATGCGCGATCGCATGTGAACCGATTTCGCCCTAAGACCGCCCGGCGTTAGGCGAGGATTAAGCCGCGCCGTCTAGGCTGATCGGCTGAACCTCTTCACCTTTCACGAGGCGCCGGTGCCCCGCCCCCTGACCATAGCCGCCCTTCTGCCCGCGCTCGGCGCGGCCACGGCCGCCTGGGCGCAGGGCGTCCCGCAAGACGCCTCCCAGACCGTCCAATCGCCCTATCCGTCGGCCGCCTATGGACGCCCCCTGTCCTGGCCTGGCCGCGCCCAGAACCACCCGTCCGTCCAGTCCGCCCCCGCCTATCCGACCGCCGCCGCCGACAGCTTCGCCCCGCCGCCGGAGGCGGCCTATGCGGCGGCGCCCGTCGTCCGTTCTTACGCCCCGTCATCGGTCGCGCGCCCGCCTGTCATCCCGCATGGCGGCTATCCCTGGCGCGCCGGAGCGCCCGGCTACAGCCGCCAGCTGACGCCCGCCCAGACCTGGGGCGCGCCGCCGCCGATCCCGGCCCCGCCGCCCTCAGCCAACGCCCTGACGCCCGCGCCGGACTTCCGCCCGGTGACCAGCCATCCCGATGCGACCTGGGGCCCCTATGTCGCGCCCCCGGGCGAGCCCCCCGCGCCTGCCTACATGCCCCCGGCGCCGTATCAGCCGACCCATCAACCCGCGCCCTGGGCGCGTCAGCCCCTCTCGGCTCAACCGCAACCCGTCGCGCCGCCGCCGACGGACTACGCCCCTGCGCCCCACATGCCCGAGGCCCGGCCTCAGCCTCAGCCGATGGAGCGCGCCCCAGCGCCCAGCCACGCCCCCTGGACGCGCCCGCAACCCCAGCCGGAGCCGCAACCCGCGCCGCCGGTCCAGCGCACGCCCGCCCCTGAGCCGACGCCCGCGCCGATGCCCGAACCCGTGCGGCCGATGCCGACGCCGCCCGCGCCGGTCCAGCCCGCCCCGCGCGCTGTCGCGCCTGCGCCCGCGCTCCAACCGGCCCCCCAGCCCGCGCCAGAGCCGGTCCGGCAGCCCGCGCCGATTCTCGAACCGGTGCCGCCCGTTCAACCTCCGGTTCAACCACCCGTCCAGCCGGCGCCGCAACCCATGCCGGCGCCTGTCCCGGCTGACCCGGCCTTCGATCCGATGGCCCCTCGACGCGACGCGCCGATCTTCCAACTGCAGCGGAACACGCCCCAACCGGCCGCCCCGACGCCTGCTCCCGCTCCTGCGCCTCCCGCTCCGAACGCGGCGCCCGCGGCGCAACCCGCGCCCCAACCTGCGCCTCAGCCCGTGTCGGATGACGCCCCGGCCCAAAGCGGCGCCCGCTACTATTCGGTCCACCGCCAGGCGGGCCGTCAGCCGGACGCCACGCCTCTGCCCGCGCCCAACTACCTGGACGCCCTGCCGGTCGAGCTGGATCAACCGATCGCCTCGGACGACCTCGCCCAGCCGCCCGAAGCGCCCGCCGTCATGCGCGACGCCCAGGGCCGCCTGCGCGCG
The DNA here is from genome assembly GCF_059579685.1 of Brevundimonas sp. SS2672. Classification (NCBI taxonomy): domain Bacteria; kingdom Pseudomonadati; phylum Pseudomonadota; class Alphaproteobacteria; order Caulobacterales; family Caulobacteraceae; genus Brevundimonas; species Brevundimonas sp. SS2672. The sequence continues at coordinate 2,348,836 of NZ_CM184201.1, forward strand.
GCCCCCATGGCCGACGATCCCGTGACCGACGGGCCGATGCTCCCATGAGCGACGGCGCCGCCTCCTCTCCCGTCGCCGCCGCCCCGGCCGAGACCGGCTCGCGCCTGCCCGACCTGATCGCCCTGGCGCAGGAAGCGTCCAGCCCCAAGCGCCGCGCCCTGCTGCGTGAGCTGACCGACTGCTTCTTCGGTGCCGCCGAGCGCACGGAGTCCGAGACCGCCCTCTACGGCGCCGTCCTGTCCGACCTGACCGACGCCATGGAGACGGCCGTGCGCGCCGAGCTGGCCGAGCGGTTCGCCGAGGCGCCGGACGCCCCGCATCAGCTGATCCGCCGCCTGGCCAATGATGAGGCCGAGACCGTCGCCGCCCCCGTTCTCAGCGCCTCGCCGGTGCTGACCGAGGCCGATCTGATCGGCGTGGTGCGCTCGCGCGGCCAGGGCCATATGCGCGCCGTCAGCCGCCGCGCCGCCGTGTCCGAGGCCGTGTCCGACGCCATCGTCGAACGCGGCGACGACGAGACCCTGGGCGTCCTGCTCGGCAACGAAGGCGCCAGCCTGTCGCGCGCCGCCTCCGAGACCGCCGTCGAGCGCGCCCGCGCCAACCCGGCTCTGCACGCCGTCACGGTCGAGCGCGCCAGCCTGCCGCCCGATCTGCTGAACGACCTCTATTTCGACGTCGAGGCCCGGCTGCGTCAGCGCATCCTGGAGCAGAACGCCCGCCTGGACCCGGCCCTGCTGGAAAGCGCCCTGGCCGCCGGCCGCACCCGCGTCGCCGCCGAGGACGGCGCCCTGCCCGCCGACTACGCCGAGAGCCTGGCCTATGTCGAGGAACTGCGCGCCGCCGGTCAGCTGACGCCCCAGGTGCTGGCCCGCTTCCTGCGCTCGGGCGGCCAGACCGCCTTCCTGATCGCCCTGTCGCAACTGGCCGACGTCGACTTTCACACCGCCCGCCAAATCATCGAGCGGCGCGAGTTGGACGCCCTGGCCGTCATCTGCAAGGCGGCGGACCTGGATCGCGCCCTGTTCCTGACCTACGCCGTGGTGCTGCTGAACACCGACGACAACGCCATGGGCAAGGCCCGGGCCTACGCCGGGATGTACAACGAACTGACGCGCGAGGCGGCCCTGCGGACCCTGCGCTTCTGGCGCGCCCGCAAGGCGATGCAGGCGGCCTGATCTACTCGTCGTAGCCGGTCGGGCGCGGCGCCGGACGGCGGCGCTCGCGGTCGAAATCCATCCGGTCGCGCGGCAGGGCCTCGGGGCATTCGTCCCGCATGAAGGCCAGCATCTTCTCGCGCACCTCGGCTCGCAGGTCGAAGGCGACCGAGGCGTTGCGCGCGCTGGTCAGGCAGCGGACCTGGGCCGTCCGCTCGGTGACGTCCGTGACCTGCAAGGCCACCACGTCGCCGTCCCAGTGCGGCGAGGCGTGGGCGATCTGCTCCAGCTTGACCCGCAGCCGGTCTATGGGCGCCTCGTAATCCACATAGAGGAAGGACACGCCGATCAGCCGCGAATCCTCGCGGGTCCAGTTCTGGAACGGCTTCTGGATGAAGTAGGTCAGCGGCAGGACCATGCGCCGCCAATCCCACAGCTTGACCACCACATAGGTCGAGGTGATCTCCTCGACCCGGCCCCATTCGCCCTCGACGATGACGGCGTCGTCCAGCCGGATCGGCTGGGAGGTGGCGATCTGGATGCCCGCGATCAGATTGGTCAGGAAGGGCTGCAGCGCCAGACCGGCGACGATGCCGACCACCCCGGCCGAGGCCAGCAGCGACAGGCCCCACTGCTTGACGCCGGGAATGGTCAACAGCGCCAGCCCCAGGGTGATCAGGCCGATCAGGATGGCGGCCACCCGCTGCAGGATGCGCGTCTGGGTGACGTGCTTGCGGGCGTAGAGGTTGTCCTCCGCCTCCATGTTGAACTTCTTGAGGTGAACCACCGCCCCCGCGTCCACCGCTCCCGCCAGCATCCAGCCGCACACCAGGATGAAGCCGAACAGCAGGGTGCGCCGGATGAACAGCGACGGCTCGGGATCCAGCGGCGACACGGTCACGGCCAGGGCCAGGGCGATGATCATCACCGCGATCCGCACCTTCAGCCGGGCGCGCTTCAGCATCCCCTTCCAGAATTCGTCGCGGTTGCGCACCGCCAGTTTCAGCAGGGCGAACACCACCTGATTGGCCGCCCAGCCGATGAAGACGAAGACCACGGTGATGATCGACACCACGGCCCATTCCGGCAGCCAGTGGAACTGACGCCAGAGCGCAAAGACGGTGTTGGTCAGATCGACGACGAACTGGGGCATGGCTCGACCATAGCCCTTCTCCCCGCCGGGGGAGAAGGTGGCTCGCGCAGCGAGACGGATGAGGGGGACGCCAAATGACGCACCCCCGCATCAACCCGTCCGGATGAGGGAAGCGTCCCCCTCATCCGAGCGGCTTCGCCGCCCACCTTCTCCCCCGGCGGGGAGAAGGGTCTTATCGGGCCGCCGCCTCCACCAGATCGGCCAGCCTTTGCGCCGCATCCGGGATCGCCACCGAGCGCGCCGCCGCCGACATGGCCGCCAGCCCCGACGGATCGGACAGCATCTCTCCCAGGGCCGCCGTCAGGCTCTGGACGGTCAGATCGTCCTCGGCGATCACCTTCGCCGCGCCCGCCTCGGACAGGGCCCGCGCGTTCAGGGTCTGGTGGTCGTCCATGGCGATCTTCAGCGGAATCAGCACCGACGGCAGGGCCGCCACGGCCAGTTCCGAACAGGTCGAGGCCCCCGCCCGCCCGATCACCAGATGCGCCTTCGACAGCCGGTCGGCCATGTCGCGGAAGAAGGGCGCGACCTCGGCCTCGATCCCGGCGTCCAGATAGATCTGGCGCGCGGCCTCCAGCGTCTCGGGCCGCGACTGCTGCTGCACCTTCAGCCGGTTGCGGATGCCTTCGGGCAGGGCCGCCAGGGCGCGCGGGGCGGTCTCGGACAGGATGCGCGCGCCCTGACTGCCGCCCGTCACCAGCACATGGATCGGCCCATCCTCGACCGGCGCGACATAGGCCCGGTCGAACAGGGCGCGGATGTCCGGCCGCACCGGATTGCCCACGAGGCGCGCGCGGGCGCCGACCCTGGCCGGCGCCCGCCACAGCGTCGGAAAGGCCGCCGCCACCGTGCCGACGGTCGAGGCCAGCATCCGGTTGGTGCGGCCCAGGACGGCGTTCTGCTCATGGATCACCGTCGGCCGCCGCGTCGCCACCGCCGCGACCAGGGCGGGCGCCGACGGATAGCCGCCGAACCCGACCACCACGTCCGCCCCCAGCCTGTCGAAGGCGGCCTTGGCCTGCCCCACGCCTTTCAGGATGGCGACGCCCGCCTTCAGCAGGCCGATCGGACCGCGCCCGGTCGCCGCGTCCAGCGCCAGACGCTCTTCGGCGGGGAAGGCGTGGGCGTACTGCTCGCCGCGCTTGTCGGTCGCCAGCACCACGCGCCAGCCGCGCGCCGTCATCTCGCGGGCCAGGGCCTCGGCGGGGAACATATGGCCGCCGGTGCCCCCGGCGGCGACGACGCAGACCTTGGTCATGGGCGGTACTCTCTTACGGCAGCAGGCGACGACGCGGGGCGACGTTCGACCCCAGTTCATAGGCGCCCGGACGACGCCGGGTCAGGGCCAGGGCGAACCCCATCGTCAGCCCCATGGCCATCATGGACGACCCGCCGTAGCTGATGAAGGGCAACGTCATCCCCTTGGTGGGGATCAGGTTCAGGTTCACCGCGATGTTGATGCAGGCCTGCAGCCCGATCAGCATGAACAGCCCCGCCGCCGCCGTCTGTTCGAAGGAGTCGTTCAGCTTCATCGCCCGCCGCATCCCGCGAATGACGATGAAGGCGTAAAGCCCGATCATGATCAGCGACAGCACCAGGCCGAACTCCTCAGCCCCGACGGAATAGATGAAGTCGGTGTGCAGGTCGGGGACGTGGCGCTTCATCACCCCCTCGCCGATGCCGCGCCCGACCAGCCCCCCGGCGCGGATCGCCTCGGACGCGCGGTCGATCTGGTGGGTGTCGGTCGTCTCGGGCGACAGGAAGCGGCTCAGGCGGTCACGCATGTGGCTGAACATGAAATACAGCGACACCACCCCGCCCGCGCCGACCGCCGCCAGGGCCGCCACCCATTTCAGCGGCACTCCCGCCATGAAGAAGACGGCCATGAAGGTGGTGGTGATCAACAGGGTCTGGCCGATGTCCGGCTGGATCAGAAGCAGGCCCACCGTCAGCGCCCACAGGCCGAAGGCGATGCTGACGCCGGGCACGCCCTCGCCTTTCTGGGCCTCGGCGAACATCCAGGCGGCGAAGACGATCAGGCCGGGCTTGGCGAACTCGGACGGCTGCAGGCTGAACGGCCCCAGATTGATCCAGCGCGCCGCTCCCTTCACCGTGTCGCCGATGAAGGGCAGGGCCGCCATGACCACGATGGCGCACAGCAAGGCCAGCACCGCGATCCGTCTGACCCCCCGCGGCGACAGCAGCGAGGCGCTCAGCATGACGAACAGCCCCATGGTCGAGAAGACCATCATCCGCCACGAATAGTGGAATGGATCGGTGATGGATTCGTCCGCCGCGATCGCCGCCGGGCTGGAGGCGAAGCTCAGCGCCACGCCCAGCGCCACCAGCGTCAGCGCCGCGCCCAGCAGGCCGCGATCCACCGTCCAGAACCAGCGCGCGATCAGGCTCTGGTCGTTGCGCGAAAAGGGATGGCTGTAGCTGTTGTGGGTCATGCGGCGGGCTCCGGCCGTGCGCCCAGGCTCAGGACGGCGGCGCGGAACGCCTCGCCCCGGACCTCGAAATCAGGGAACTGATCAAAGCTGGCGCAGGCGGGCGACAGCAGGACCACCTGCTCGCCTCCAGCGGCAGCGGCATCGGCGGCGGCCAATTCGACGGCCCGCTCCATCGTATGGGCGACGACGTGCGGCGTGTCGGCCAGAGTGACGGCGAAGGCGTCCGCCGCCTCTCCGATCAGATAGGCCTTGGTCACGCGCGGGAAGAGATCGTGCAGGGTCTCGATGCCGCCGTCCTTGGCCTTGCCTCCCGCGATCCAGAAGACGGAAGGGTAGGAGGCCAGCGCCTGCCGCGCCGCATCGGCGTTGGTGGCCTTGGAGTCGTTGATGAAGCGCACCGCGCCGAGGCGGCCTACGGCCTCCATCCGGTGCGACAGGCCGGGGAAGGTCAGCAGGCCCTCGACCGCCGCCTCATGCGACACGCCCAGCGCCCGCGCCGTGGCGTAGGCGAAGGCTGCGTTCTGTGCATTGTGGCGACCGGGAAGCGAACGCGCGGCGGTCAAATCGGCCAGCACGGCGCCCTCAACGATCAAGGCGCCGGGCTTAGCCCCTATCCCGCTCATCCCCGCGGAGGCGGGGACCCAGTTCTTTGGCTGCAGCCCCCCGGTCGGCGTCGTGGAGACGGCTCTTTCTGGGTCCCCGCCTCCGCGGGGATGAGCGGATGTAGAGACGGTGCAAACCCGCCGCCCCTGCGCCCGCAGGTCCGCCGCAGCCTTCCGGCCCCATTCTTCATCCACGCCGATCAGCGCCAGCGCCTCACCGTCCTGCGCCTGAAAAATCCGGCGCTTGGCGGCGACGTAGCCCTTCAGCCCGCCGTGGCGGTCCAGATGGTCCGGCGACACATTGGTCAGGATCGCCACGTCCGGCGCAAAGCCCGTCGTCAGGTCCAGCTGATAGGACGACACCTCGATCACATAGACCGCATCCGCCGTCGGCTCCGGCAAGGCCAGCACCCCGATGCCGATATTGCCGCCGATATGAACGGTCAGGCCCGCCTGCTTCAGCACCCAGCCGATCAGAGCCGTGGTCGTCGACTTGCCGTTGGTGCCGGTGATGGCGACCACGCGCGGCCGTTCCCCTTGCGGCAAGGCGGCCAGCGCCCGCGCGAACAGCTCCACGTCGCCGATGACCGGCACGCTCGCCTCATGGGCGCGCTCGACGCTCCAATGCGGTTTCGGATGGGTCAGCGGCGCGCCCGGCGACAGTACAAGCGCGGCGAACCCGGACCAGTCAGCGCGGGTCAGATCCTCGACCAGGAACCCTTCGGCCTCGGCCTGCATCCGGCCCGAGACGCCGTCGTCCCACAGCACGGGGATCGCGCCCCCGGCCTGAAGCGCGCGCGCCGCCGTAATCCCCGACCGCCCCAGGCCGAAGACCGCAACGCGACGCCCCTCGAAGCCGGGAACGGGGATCATCGGATCAACGCAGCTTCAGCGTGGCCAGACCGGCCAGGGCCAGCATGGCGGCGACGATCCAGAAGCGGATCACCACGGTCGATTCCGGCCAGCCCATCTTCTCGAAATGGTGGTGGATCGGCGCCATCAGGAAGATGCGCTTGCCCGTCAGCTTGAAGTAGCCGACCTGGATCATCACCGAGGCCGCCTCGACCACGAACAGGCCGCCGACGATGCCCAGCACCAGCTCGTGCTTGGTCGCCACGGCCATGGAGCCCAGGGCGCCGCCCAGGGCCAGCGAGCCGGTGTCGCCCATGAAGATCTTGGCGGGGGGCGCATTGTACCACAGGAAGCCCATGCCCCCGCCGATGATGGCGGCGCAGAAGATGGCCAGCTCGCCCGCACCGGGCACATGGTGGACCTGCAGATAGTCCGCAAACAGGAAGTTGCCGACCAGATAGCTGATGATGCCGAAGGCGCCCGCCGCCATCATCACCGGCACGATGGCCAGGCCGTCCAGCCCGTCCGTCAGGTTCACCGCGTTCGAGAAGCCGATGATGGTGAAGGCCGCAAAGGCCACATAGAACCAGCCGATGTTCAGCAGCACCGCCTTCAGGAAGGGGAAGGCGATCGAGGTCTCAAGCCCCGGCGAGGTCGGCGACTGGGTCATCCACAACACGGTCAGCACGCCTGCGATCACGGCCACGACCGTCTGGGCCAGCAGCTTCTGCTTGGACGTCAGCCCGGCCGAGGTCTGCTTCGTCACCTTGGCGTAGTCGTCGATGAAGCCCAGCACGCCGAACGCCGCCGTCACGCCCGAGACGATCCAGATATAGGGGTTGGTCAGGTCGCCCCACAGCAGAACGGCCACGCCGATGCCCGCCAGGATCATCAGCCCGCCCATGGTCGGGGTGCCGACCTTGGACAGGTGGGACACCGGGCCGTCGTCGCGGATCGGCTGGCCCCGGCCCTGCTTGGCGCGGATCCAGTTGATGAAGCGGCTGCCCATGGCCACCGCCACGATCATGGCCGTGGCCATGGCCAGGGCCACGCGCACCGTCTGATACTGGATCAGGTGGAGCAGCGGATATTCCTGCGCGATGTCCGCGTAATAGAGATAGAGCAGGTAGAACATCAGGCAGGCTTCCCTTGGGCCTCGGCGGCGACGCGCGCCTCTTGTTCGGCCACGCCGAGATTTGCAAGCGCGGCCGCAACGAGCGACGCCTTCGATCCGTTCGAGCCCTTGACCATGACCACGTCGCCGGGCTGCACCAGCAAGGCGGCCTCGGCGGCCAGTTCGGCGGCGGTCTCGCGCCATTGTCCGCGCAGCGACGGCGGCAGGGCCTCATGCAGCAGGCGCATCTGCGGCCCGGCCGTATGCACCAGGTCCAGCCCGGCGGCGACAATGGCGGGAGCCAGCCCCTCGTGCAGGGCGCGGCTGTGCTCGCCCAGCTCCAGCATGTCGGTCAGCACGACGACGCGGCGGCCGCCGGGCCCCACCGGCTTGGCGCCCAGGCTGACGAAGCCCGCCTTCATCGACAGCGGATTGGCGTTGTAGCTCTCGTCGATCAGGGTGAAGGCGCCGCCGGGCACAGCGACCGTCCGCTCCTGCCCGCGCCCGGCCAGAGGCTGAAAGCCCGCCAGCGCCTGCAGCGCCGTCTCCAGCGACACGTCCAGCGCCTGCAGCATCAGGATGACGCACAGGCTGTTCAGCCCCCAGTGCACGCCCGACTGGGCCAGCCGGTATTCGAGGCGCCGCCCGTCCAGCTCGGCCGTGACGGTCGCGCCCTCGCTGTCGGCCACGAAGTCCAGCAGGCGCGCGTCGCAGCCCGCTTCATGGCCGAAGGTCCGCACCACGGCCCCAGCCTTTCCCGCCCCCTGACGCACGATGTCGGCATGGGCGTCGGCGGCGTTGACCACGGCGATCCCGCCCGGCGCCAGCCCCTCGAAGATGGCGGCCTTTTCACGCGCCACGCCCGCCTCGCCGTCGGCGAAGGCTTCGATGTGCACCGGCCCGACCGTGGTGACGCAGGCGGCGTGCGGACGCACGAACTGCGACAGCGGCCCGATCTCGCCCGGATGGTTCATGCCGATCTCGAACACGGCGCGGTCCGTGCCCTGAGGCATGCGCGCCAGCGTCAGCGGCACGCCGATATGGTTGTTGTAGCTCTTGATCGATGCGTGGCTTGATCCGGCCAGATCAAGGCCCGCCTTGATGGCCTGGGTCACGCTGGTCTTGCCGACGCTGCCGGTGACGGCGCCGCGCAGGCGGGCGCGATCGCGGGCGGCGACGCCCAGCGCCTCCAAGCCCTTCAGGGTGTCGGGCACCAGGACATAAGACCCGCCCTCGACCGGCCGGTCGACCAGCGCAACCGTCGCGCCCGCCGCAAAGGCGGCCTCGGCGAACTCATGCCCGTCGCGCGCGCCGTGCAGGGCCAGGAACAGGTCACCCGGCTGAATCTCGCGGCTGTTGTAGGTCAGGCCCGAGACTTCAGAGTCGGGTCCATGAAGCCGTCCTCCGGTCGCCGAGGCGATCGCTTCGGCGGTCCAGAGCGGCGTGTGTGCGTCAGGCATGGTCTTTCAGGGCTTCGGTCGCTTCGGCGGCGTCGTCGAAGGGATGCACGACCCCGCCGACGATCTGACCCTGTTCATGCCCTTTTCCGGCGATCACGACCACATCTCCTTCGCGCATCAGGGAGACGGCGTGGCGGATAGCCTCGCGGCGGTCGCCGATCTCCAGCGCGTCGGGGCAGCCTGCGCGGACCTGAGCCCGAATGGAGGCGGGGTCTTCGGAACGCGGGTTGTCGTCAGTGACGATGGTCGTATCGGCCATACGCCCCGCGATCTCGCCCATCAGCGGACGCTTGGCCCGGTCGCGGTCGCCGCCCGCGCCGAAGACGACGATCAGGCGGCCCGTCGCGTGCGGACGCAGGGCGTTCAGAACTGTCTCCAGCCCGTCGGGGGTGTGGGCGTAGTCGACATAGACCTCGCCGCCGCGCGCGCCGCCGGGGATGCGTTGCAGACGGCCCTGCGCGCCCTGGATCAACTCCAGCGCCGGGATCACGCGGTCCGGGTCCTCGCCGCCCGCGATGCACAGACCAGCGGCCACCAGGGCGTTGGACGCCTGGAAGGCGCCCGCGAGAGGCAGCAGAATGTCATGCACCCGGCCGCGCGCGTCGAGGGTCAGGCGCTGGCCTTCCGGCGTCGCGCGGCGCGCCAGCAGCGTCAGGTCGCGCCCGCGTTCGCCGACGCCCATCACGCCCAGCCCCGCCATGATCGAGGCCGAGGCGAAGGCCGAATAGGCGTCGGAATCCGCGTTCAGAACCGCCGTGCGCCCGCGCGGCAGCAGGGCCTCGAACAGGCGCATCTTGGCGGCGCGGTAGTCCTCCATCGTGCCGTGATAGTCGAGGTGATCCTGCGTCAGGTTGGTGAAGCCCGCCGCCTTGATCGCCACCCCGTCCAGACGCCGCTGGTCGATGCCGTGGGACGAAGCCTCCAGCGCCAGATGGGTGACCTCCTTGCGGGCCAGTTCGGCCAGCAGGCGCGCGGCCTCGGCGGCGTCGGGGCTCGTCAGGCCAGGGCCGGTCAGGGCGTAGGTCCTGTCGCCCTTCTGGCCGACAACGCCCAGGGTGCCCATGCTGGCCGACTTCAGGCCCATGCCCGCCCAGATCTGACGGCAGAAGTTGGCGACCGAGGTCTTGCCGTTGGTGCCGGTCACGGCGACGCAAGTGCGCGGCTGGGCGCCGTAGAACGCGCGCGCGGCGATGGCGTAGGCCCGATGCACGTCGCCCGATCCGACCAGAACCGGCGCCGCGCCTTCAGGCGTATCGGACGGCGCCAGCACGGCCGCCGCGCCCTTGGCCAGGGCCTGCGGAATGAAGGCGCGGCCGTCGGCCTGCGTTCCCGGCAGGGCGACGAACAGGGCGCCGGGCACGACCTGACGGCTGTCGGCGGTGACGGCGGTGATCTCAGGGTCCGAGACCACGTCCCGGCGCAGCAGTTCGGAAAGGCGCAACTGGCTCATCGGCCGTCGCCCTCCACGTCCTGGAACTCGGGGATCTTTTCGCCTAGCGCGGTGGACCAGCGGTCGGCCTTGCGCTCGACGCCCAGGAAGCCGGCGATGCGGTTGGCGATCCGGCCCACGGCGGGCGCAGCGACATAGCCGCCGGTGCGCGGATAGACGCCCGGCTCGTCCATCAGGACGAAGACGGTGTAGCGCTTGGCGTCCACCGGCCCGTCGGCGGGGAAGACCCCGGCGAAGGAGCCGACGGCCACCGCCGGATTATAGCGGCCGTTGACCAGCTTGTTGGCCGAACCCGTCTTGCCGCCCATGCGCAGGCCCGGCGCATCGGCGAACCGGCCCGAACCGCGCGTCACGTTGCGGCGCATCAGGTCCAGCATGGTCGCCGACGTCTCGGCCGAAACGACCTGATGCGTCTGGGCGTTCGGACGGCCGCCCTTGCGCAGGGTCGGCGCCACATAGCGGCCGCCGTTGCTCAGCGCCCCATAGGCCGCCACATACTGGATCGGCGTGACCATGATGCCGTAGCCGAAGGACAGCGACGCCAGGGTGCTGTCGTCCCACTTGCGCACCTTGGGCGGAGCGGCCGATTCCTTCAGCTCGATCGGCGCGGCGTCCAGCAGGCCCAGACGGCGGAAATAGTCGCGCATCACATCGCCGCCCATCTCGACCGCCAGTCGCGAGGTGCCGATGTTGGACGAATGCAGATAGACCTCCTCCAGCGTCAGCACCTTGTTGGTGGCGTGGAAGTCGGTGATGCGACGCTTGCCGATCTGCAGGGCCTGAGAGGCGTCGAACAGGGTGTTCATGTCGGCCCGGCCGGTGTCGATGCCGGCGGCGACGGTGAAGCTCTTGAACACCGAGCCCATCTCATAGTGGGCCGAGGTGACGCGGTTCAGCGTCGCCTCTTCCGGCGCGGCGTTGCGACGGTTGGCGTCATAGGTCGGCCACGAGGCCATCGCCAGAATCTCGCCCGTCTGCACGTCGGCGACGACGGCGACGGCGCCCTTGACCTTGTGCTCCTCGGCGGCGATGGCCAGCTCGTTCTCGACCACGCCCTGAATGCGCAGGTCGATCGACAGGGGGAAGTCCTCGCCCGCGACGCCCGCCGCGCGGATTTCCTGGTTGAAGGCCAGCTCGGCGCCCGCCACGCCTTCGCCGCCCGTGTCCGAACGGCCGATCAGATGCACGGCGGAGGTCCCCAGCGGATAGACGCGGCGGTCCTCCGGCTCGAACGTCACCCCGCCCAGCGCCAGCGCATGAACCGCCCGGCGCTCCGACGGCGTCAGACCCGTCAGCGCAATCAGGCGGCGCTCGCCGCTCATCACCCGGTCCAGACGCGCGGCGGAAATGCGCGGCAGGGCGCGGCGCAACTGCGCCTTGGCGGCCGGAATGTCCCAGACCTCGCGCGGGTCGATATAGAGGCCGTAGTGGGTGATGTTGGTCGCCAGCAGCCGGCCGTTGCGGTCCACCAGGTCGGCGCGCGTCAGAGCGCCGGGATGGAAGCCCGCCCCCGCCCCGCCGCGCGGCGTCAGCAGCGCCGCGTGCGCCGCGCCCAGCGCCAGGCAGGCGAAGACGGCGCAGAAGGCCGCCATGATCAGGAAGATGCGGACGCGGGTGTCTTCTTCCGGCCGCGCATCGGCGCGGGCGCGCTCGAACGAGTGCTCCAGGTTCCACACCAGGGAGGCGACCCACCGCCCCCAGGCCGAGACGGCGCCGCCGAAGGTCGCCTGCGGGCGGCCGCGATAGCCCATGCCGTGGTGGTCATGCACGCTCATTGCACGGCCTCCGTAGCGGCGGCGGGCGGCGCGACAGGGGCCTTTTCAACCGGCTTCTCGACCGGCGGCGGTGCGATCTCGGTCAAGGCCGCCTCGCCCGCCTGCTTCTTCACATCGACCGGCCCCAGGCCGATCTCGCGCGACAGGGCCTCCAGCCGCGCGGGCTGCTCCAGCCGCGTGACCTCGGCGCGCAGCAGGCGGACCCGCTCGCGGTTTTCGCGGATGTCACGCTCGATACGGCTGATCTCGGCGCTCTCGCGCGCGGCGGCCGCCTTGGCGATGTAGACCGAGAAGACCAGCGCCAGCACGCAGGCCACGCCGATGATCTCGACGCAGCGCACGCCGCGCACCTTCCACTCGAACAGGCGTTTGACGGGGGCGGGCATGGCGATCATGCGGCCCTCCCCTTCATCGCGCCCCAGGCCGGGGCGTCGGTCCGAACCGCCGCGCGGATCTTGGCCGAGCGGGCGCGGGGGTTGGCGGCCAGTTCGGCCTCGCCCGCCTCGCGCGCGCCCTTGAACAGAAGGTCGAAGCTGGGCTTGCGCGTCTCGACCGCGACCGGCGCATGACGCGACCCGCCCGGCGCATTGCCGGTGCGCTCGGTCAGGAAGGCCTTGACCATGCGGTCTTCCAGGGAATGGAAGGTGACGACGACCAGCCGCCCGCCGGGCGCCAGCGTCGCCTCGGCCGCCTCCAGCCCGCGCTCCAGCTCGCCCAGCTCGTCGTTGACGGCGATGCGCAGGGCCTGAAACACGCGGGTGGCCGGATGGATGGCGGCGCCGCGACGCCCGCCCAGAGCCTTCTCCACCACCTCGGCCAGATCCAGGGTGCGGGTGAAGGGCTGCTCAACCCGGCGACGCAGGATGGCCGTGGCGACCCGGCCCGACTGGCGCTCGTCGCCGTACAGCTTGAAGATATGGGCCAGCGGCCCGTGGTCCCAGGTGTTGACGATGTCGGCGGCGGTTTCGCCCTCATCCGACATCCGCATGTCCAGCGGCCCGTCGCGCATGAAGGAGAAGCCGCGTTCGGCCTGATCCAGTTGCATGGACGAGACGCCGATATCGAAGACGGCGCCGTCCAGCTTGGCCTTGTCGCTCTCCTCGAACGCCTCGGCCAGACCGGAAAACGGCGTGCGGATCAGCTGGAAATGCTCGGGAAAGTCACGCGCCACGGCGTCCGCGAACGGCTGCACCGTCGGGTCGCGATCCAGCGCCACCACATCCGCGCCGCGCTCCAGAATGGCGCGCGTATAGCCGCCCGCGCCGAAGGTGGCGTCGATGATCACATCGCCCGCCTTAGGCGCCAGCGCCTCGATCACCTCGGCCAGCAGAACGGGCGCGTGCGGAGAAGTCATGCCGCTCCCCCGTCTTCGCCGCCATCGCCTGACGGCGCATCTCGCCGAACTGCTTGAGGCCCTCGCGCGCCATGCGGCGCTGCTCGGCGCGGTGCGCGGCCCACTTGTCCTTGTTCCAGATCTGGAAGCGCTCGCCGACGCCGTAGATGACGACCGTGTCGGACAGGTCGACCTCGGCGCACAGATGCTCCGGCAGGGTGATGCGCCCGCCCGAGTCATAGGCCAGCGGCTTCTGCTCGCCGAAGATCGAAGCTTCCAGCGCCGAGCGGTACGGATCGCCGAACGGCAGGCTTTCGATCACCGCGCGATATTCGGCGAACAGCTTGTCGCCGCCCGCTTCCAGACAGTCCGCTTCGATGGAGGGGAAACAGAAGACGCCATGTTCGGCGCCGTTCTCGGCCGTGCGGAATTCCTGAGGGATCAGGAGACGGCGCTTGCCGTCCAGCTGCTTCTCGTAGGTCGAGAGAAACACGCCCTGCCCTATCGAACCCTGCGGCCCGTCCCTGAAATCCGATGAAAAAGCCCACGCGTCGGGCCTTGGCCCTCACTCATGAGCTATTGGGATAGCATGGGATAGAATGGGCCTCAATGGGATTAGTTGACGCCCTTTAACCTAATTTGCGGTTCCGATGACGTCGTCACGACTGTAAAATCGGAACATACACAGAACAAAATGAGTATTCACAGCCTGTGGACGGGTTCTAAGGCCTTGATTTAAACGGAATGGTTAACGGCGCGCCCTCAAGCAGCGCGAATGCGCGGTAGGGCGAAATATAAAGCCAGACGGCCTGTAAGCCGGGTTCTGTTCCGCCCGAAAGCGGCGACGATCATTCCTCTGGGCCGCCCATTGCTGGACGGCTCTCGCGACCTACCCGGACATCTGGGGCGGTGAACCCTGCGGGGCGAGCCCCGCGCGATGTCCCTATTTGGTCTTGCTCCAGGCGGGGCTTGCCATGCCGTCGACGTTGCCGCCGACGCGGTGGGCTCTTACCCCACCCTTTCACCCTTGCCCCGGCGGACCGGGGCGGTTTGCTTTCTGTGGCGCTGTCCCTCGGGTCGCCCCGGGCGGGCGTTACCCGCCGCCTTTTCACCGTGGAGCCCGGACTTTCCTCGACGGGAGCAAGCCCCCGCCGCGACCGCCCGGCCGTCTGGCGAGCGCTAGATGCGCGCGATGGGACGCCGCGTCAATCCAGAACGCCCGTGACGCTCTCGACCGAAGCCAGTTGGAGCAGGCCGACCAGACGCGCCCGCGTCTCGCCGTCGGCCACGCCGTCGACCCGATCCGGCCGCCAGTGGCGCTGGAAGGCCTCGACCGTCAGGCGGGTCTCCTCGTCATAGGCGCCGGCCGGCTGCAGCCCATAGCCCAGCCGGTGCAGACCCGAGCGCAGGACAATGACGCCCAGTCCCTCGTCGCCCGGCGACAGAGGCGCGCCCAGGGCGCCGACGCGCTCCGGCGCCGGTTCGAACCACAGGCCGTGCCCGGCCTCGGCCAGCCGCTTCCACGGGAAGAGTTCGCCAGGGTCCTGCTTGCGCTCGGGCGCCAGGTCGGAATGGGCGATGATGCGGGCGTCGGGAATGGACCAGCGGGTGCGGATGTCCGCCGCCAGGGCGATCACCGCCCGGACCTGGGCCTCGGGAAAGGGGCGGTAGCCGAACTCATGGCCCGGATTGACGATCTCGACGCCGATGGAGGCGGCGTTGACGTCGGTCTCGCCCTGCCAGGCGCCGCGCCCGGCGTGCCAGGCCCGGCGCTCTTCGGCCACCAGGCGCAGGACGGCGCCGTCCTCGTCGACGACATAGTGGGCCGAAACCTTGGCTTCCGGATCCCGCAGGCGCTCGATCGCCGCCTCGGCGGTCTCCATGCCGGTGTAGTGCAGAACCAGAATGTCCGGCGGGCCGCGCCGGGCGTCGAAATTCGGGGACGGCGCGTCGGTGAAGGCGATCATGAGGGGCCTGTCAGCGCCCTTCCTTTTCCCAGCCGTAGGCCACCCAGGTGTCGCCGACCTTCCTGGCGTCGATGACCCCGTCGTCGCGACGGCGGCGCGCGGTCATGGCGCGGCGGGCGCGCAGGGCGAAACCGGCGAAGAAGACCAGCACGCCCCCAACCACGGCGATCATGGCTACGGCGGCGGCGGTGAAGACGGCCAGCAAGGCGCCGACCGTCACAGCCAGGGCGGTGGCGATCAGACCGGCGGCCCAGACGAAGGGCGCCAGCAGGCCGGAACCGGGCCGACGGCGCGCATTGAAACCCAGCTGGCCCATCGGGTCGGAGTTGATCATGAACTCAAAGCCTCTCTCAGCGTCCTGATGAACGCCTGAGGCGTAATGTCGGTCCATCGACCTGAACGGTCAATGCACTGCGACATCACGCACCAGTCACATTTGCTGATCCAGCCGCGCCTCAGAAGGCCGGCTGGTCCGCCAGGACGACGGAACCGCGGCTGCGCATCCGGTCGGTCTCAACGCGGTTCAGCATGGCCTGGGCGGCGGGATCGCCCATGACCTGGCCGACCTTGACCATGGCCTCGGCGGCCTGGCCCGAAGCGCCGAAGGCCGTCGCCAGGGCCTCCCACGGCGACTGCGGCTGCGGGAAGCGCTTGAAGCGGACGGTCTCGGACGAAGGAATCTTGGCCAGTTGGCGCGCCTTGGCCACGGCCTCCTCCAGACCGCCGAGTTGATCGACCAGACCCAGACCGTGGGCCTGGGCGCCGGTCCAGACGCGGCCCTTGGCGATCTCGCGCACGCGCTCGACCGGCAGCTTGCGGCCCTTGGCCACGCGGGCGACGAACTCTTCGTAGATGCGGTCCATCGAGGCGGCGAAGGCGGCGCGCTGGCCCTGATCGAAGCCCTGCACCGGCGAGAAGGCGTCGGCGTAGTCGCCGCCGACCGACAGGCCGCGCATGTCGACGCCGAAGCGGCCCAGGGCGTCAGCCAGCACGAACTTGCCGCCGAACACGCCGATCGAGCCGGTCAGGGTCGAGGGCTGGGCCACGATCCAGTCGGCTTCCGAGCTGATCCAGTAGCCGCCCGAGGCGGCGTAGGCGCCCATGGACACCACCACCGGCTTGCCCGCCGCCTTGGCCGCGCGCACGGCCGCCAGAACCTGTTCCGACGCTTCCGGCGAGCCGCCCGGCGAGGAGACGCGGAAGACGATGGCCTTCACGTCCTTGTCCTCGATGGCCTGATAGATGGCTTTGGCCGTATCGTCCGACCGGATGTTGGAGCCGCCGCCGAAGGGCGAGTCGTTGGAGCCGCGGCCGGTCATGATGGCGCCCTCGCCGCCGACGATGGCGATGGCGGACTTGGCCGAGCCCGAGCCCGAGGTCGTGCGCGTCCCCTTCAGCGAGGCGTAGTCGCCGAACTTGACGATCTTGGCGTTCTTGCCCGCTTTTTCCTTGGCGGCGGCCTCGGCTTCCTCGACCTGGCCGATCTTGTCGACCAGCTTCAGCGACAGGGCCTGATCGGCCGAATAGGGCCCGGCCTCGATGACGGCCTTCAAGGCCTCGGGCGTGGTCTTGCGGTCGCGGGCGATGTTGGCGACGGCGCTGTCGTAGATGGAGCCCATCCAGGCCAGCATGGCTTCACGGTGCGGGGCGGTGAAATCGCTCTGCGTATATTCGTTGACGGCGTTCTTGTATTCGTAGCGCTGCTCGAAGTCGGCCTTGACGCCGTATTTCTGGAAGGCGCGGCCCAGGAAGACGCTGTCCGCCGACAGGCCCACAGCCTGGAAGTTCGCCGTGTTCTGCAGCCACAGCTGATCGGCGCTGGAGGCGACCATATAGCTGGACATCACCGCGCCCACGGGCATGAAGCCCTGGCTGTGCGCGATGACCGTCTTGCCCGAGGCGCGGAAGCGGGCGATCGCCTGACGCACCTCGTCGGCCGAGGCGGGCGTCATGCCGGCTTCGGGCGCGCGCAGCAACAGCACCTTGACGTTGTCGTCGGCGGTCGCCTGAGCCAGCACGTCCACGACCTGGACCACCGACAGGCTGGGGCCGCTGAAGGCCGCGAAGGGATTGACCGGCGTCTGATCCGTCAGGCCGCTGCGCAGGTCCAGCTCCAGCACCGTATGGGCGGGCGTGGTCGGCTTGGAGGCCCCGGCCGCCATGGCGAAGAAGATCAGCGCCACCACCGGCAACACGACGAAGAAGGCCACAAGCCCGGCGAAGACGCCCAGCATGGTGAGGAAGAACTGCTTCATGGGAAGGCGGGCGTCCAGGATCGCGGCCAGAGGCGGCCAAGCGTGAGGATAGAGGCCGCGCCCCGCGCGTCAAATGAACGGACGGTAATAAACTTACGAAAAAGGACCCGCCGTTTCCGGCGGGCCCTTCTCGTTTCATCGCCGGATCGCGATCAGCGGCCGATGTCGTAGGTTCCGCTGATATCGATGCGGACCGTCAGCTCGCCGGCTGAGACCGGGGTCGAGGCGCCGCCCGCATCCATGGCGGCGCGAGCGTACATGGCCTGCGGCCGCACCTCAGGCGCATAACCGCCGCCCTCGGTCAGCGAACGCACCGGCCCCAGGTCGACGCCCAGGGCCTGGGCGTACAGACGCGCCTTGTCCTGCAGGGCGCGCACGGCCAGCACGCGAGCCTGGTCCTCGGCCGCCTTCGGGTCCTTCAAGCCAAAGGCGATGCCGTCGATCTGATTGACGCCGGCCGTGACCACGGCGTCGGCGGTCGTCCCGACCTTGCTCAGATCCTGGATCGTCACCGTAACCCGGTTCGAGGCCTGGTAGCCGCGCAGCTTGGGCGGCTCGTTCTGCTGATAGTCGTACTGGGCCGACAGGTTCAGACCCGAGGTCTGGATGTCGCGCTCGGCGATCCCGGCGCGACGCAGAGCGGCGACGACGCGAGTCATCTGCTGGGCGTTCTGGGCCATGGCTTCCTGGGCCGTCGGGGCCTCGGTCACCACGCCGAAGTTGATCGTGGCCTGATCCGGCGCGACCTTGACCTCGCCGTAGGCCGACAGGTTCAGGGCGGGTTGTTGGGCCATGGCGTGCACCTGCATCGGGGAAGCGCCGCCGGGCTGGGATTGAGCGCCAGAAGCGGCGGATGCGACGGCCGGCGCCGCCAAGGTCATCAGGGCCGTGCCCAGCATCAGGGCGCGTGCGGTGCGGGTCATTACGAGGTCTCCGTCGAATTCATTCGGGCGGACGTGTTCGCCAGCCACGGCCTAACTTGACCGTTTCAAGCTGAACGAACGCAAAAGACCCCTGTGCAGGTTCCGTTCATCGGCGTGAAAAGCGCGACGGGTCCAAGGCGGCTTTGCAGCCGCCGCGCCGCCTGCTAGGCACGCCTTCGTGTGCTTCGGGGGCCCGTAGCTCAATGGTTAGAGCCGACCGCTCATAACGGTCTGGTTGGGGGTTCGAGTCCCTCCGGGCCTACCACCCCCACCATTTTCTCCTTATAAATCAAGTACTGCCGTCAGGTTTGACAGCAAGGTTTGACATCAGACGTTCACGCTTTGCCCTCAAGCCGGGAGAAAGCCCTTTCTGCTAGGCGGCCCTGATCTGCGTCGCGCGTATAGGTTTCGACCTCATCAAGCGTTCGGTGACCTAGGACGGCTGCAACAGGCACGAGCCGAGGCCAAACATGACACCTACGATCATGTGGAAGCCAAACCTGAGACATATGTCGCCATGCGCGACCAGTATGAGGTTCAATTTGGCATTGGGCGCATCAAGGGCACCCTGACTAACTCATCCAGCTATCCTATTGGGAATTTCAAGCTGAAGTGTCAGGTGCGGGCTGAAACCGGAAAGGTCATCAAACGGTACGATACGATGATCCTAAAGCGCGTACCGGCCAAATCGACAATCCCATTCGGACCTGTAGAAGTTGGCTATGTGGACCCTCAGGCGTCAAGCCTAGGCTGCCGGATCGTAGACGCGGCCCTTCTTCACGGAGGGGCAGTCACAGTTACAGAGGATGCTCCTAGTCGATAGCATCAAGGCCGTCCTTCGGGGCGGCCTTTTACTTTGGAGCCTATCTTCACCTACGGGGCATGGGTTCACAGGCCCAACCGTCACGGTCTCTGTCATGTTCCAGATAGTAGCCCGGCTCACCCCTTCTAGCAGGAGCTAGGCGCACCAGACGTGCAGCAGAACAGCTTGGCTTGGCGAGAACGTGCCTTACCTTCTCTGTTGGTGAGAAGGGTCGCTCGTGTGCAGGCTTCTCAGGCCATAGGACCACCGCCCCAAACAGGCCAATGCACAGCACGCCAGCAAGCACGATTTCAACGCTATCCCGTCTCCTGTTCCTCGACATTTACCATTCCCTCAGCGCCAGCTGGGTTGACGATGGAGGCCTAACCCTTTGATTGTGTTAAGTTGCATCAAGGCTGGTTTGACCCGCTTATGTCTTGATATTCCTGAGGAAGTCTTGGCGGCGCTTTCGTCCGCACGGGAGGAAACGATGAAGTTGCAATTACTTGGCGCAATCACTGCGATCACGCTCATGGGTATTGGCGGCGCTGTCTCGGCTCACGTGTCCAAGACGCCCCAACCCTCGCCCGAATTTTCAGCCAAGCGGACCTTGGTGAAGAAGGTTCGCTACACCTACCAAGAGTGCATGCGAGAAAGCCTGACCATCTGCATGGCTCAACATCCCGACGATCCGCTGGCGAAGATGCAATGTGTTGATGCTCGCCGCGATGCAATCTGCGAAGGTCTTCCCGGCACCCCCTGATCCCGGCGGCCATCGGCTCGGCGACTTCGATGCCGAAGGGCGTCGAAGTCGCTCCCAGGCGGGCCGGCTCGGGCGCATTGATCCAGGAGCAGGACGGCGAACCTTGCGGGCCGCATCGACGATGATCGCTCGCCATCGTCGAACGCGGCAGTCTACCATTGCCGTGACTGCCCAACGTCGAGTTCCGTTCCATGATCTTCCCTCTCCTCAGCGCCGCCTTGGCCGCCATCGTTCAGACGCCCGCCTTCGAGACGCTGGAGCCGATTCCGGCGGCGGCTCAGGGCGAGGCCATTCCCGCCTGCACCGCCGATCGCCGCTGGTGCGCCCTGATCGAGACGGACGAGACGGACGAACAGCTGGTGTTGCGCCTGTATGACGGAACGCCGGACGGCCGTGCGCCCGCGGCCTCCCACCTCATCGAAAGCGAGGCCTCCGAAGGCTTCTGGAAGCCCGGCGTCATTCTGCGCCGCGCCGGAAGCGACGACGTCATCCTCGGCGCCGACATGGAGCTGCAGGCCATGTATTCGGGCGGCGGCGGGATGTCCTCCTACCGGACCCTGGTGCGCTTCACGCCCGGCGAGACGCCGCAGGAAATCCTGACCGTCCCGATGTCCGGCTCGCTGATGATCCGCGCCTGCTTCGGCGAAGAGGACATGAAACAGCGGGCCGGCGCCTGCCATGACGAATATGAGTTCGCCGCCGAGCTGAAGGCCGAGGGCGACGCCTTCCCGCCGCGCCTGACCTACGCCTCGACCGCCGCCACCTTCCCCGGCCGGGTGTCGCGAGACGAGGACTCCCTGGTCAAGCCGCCGCTGAAGCCCGAGGACCTGGTCAAGGCCGTCGACGCCGAATGCACGGTGCAGCGCGTCTTCACTTTCGATCGAGCCGCAAAGGCCTATGTTGCAGACGCGCCCCTGCCCGATTGCAGCGCCTACACCGTTCCCTAGTTTCTCCGAGCCCGCCCGATGTCCTATGTCGCCCGTGACGACCGCCCCGCCGACAAGGCCGAACGCTACGCCGAGGTCGAGGCCGAAATCCTGGCCGTGCTGGACAGCGAGCCGAACCTGACGGCGCGCATGGCCACCGTGGCCTCCATGCTGGCGGACGCCTTTCCCGCCTTCTTCTGGACCGGCTTCTACGTCGTGGACGCGGCCAAGGGCGATGAACTGGTCGTCGGCCCCTATCAGGGCACGCTGGGCTGCCTGCGCATCCCGTTCGGGCGCGGCGTCTGCGGCGCGGCGGCGAAAACGCGCCAGACCCAGGTGGTCGAGGACGTCGACGCCTTCCCCGGCCACATCGCCTGCGACAGCCGCTCGGCCAGCGAGATCGTGGTTCCCGTGCTGGACGCCTCGGGCGCCTTGATCGCTGTGCTGGACGTGGACGCAACCGAAAAGGCCGCCTTCGACGCCGTGGACGCCGAGGCGCTGGAGCGGCTGATGGCCAGGGTGTTCGGCGCGGGGTGAAGCGCGCCTCGTTCCCCTCCGCTCCTCCACTCCTCCACTACTCCACCCTCCGCCCCCTGCCGTCATCCTCGGGCTTGACCCGAGGATCCAGCCGCCCGCGCCCTGGACCTCGCCCGTGAGAAGCGCGACGGCGGCGCATCATCATCAACCGACTGTCCGCACCACGCTGGATTCTCGGGTCAAGCCCGAGGATGACGGCGAAGGGGTCAGGAGCGGGTTCCGACACGACGCCTGCCCCCGCCCGTGCTACCTCCTGCCCCATGCGGATCGGAATCGACTTCGGCGGCACCAAGATCGAGGCGGCGGCGCTGGACGCGGCGGGCGCCTTCGCGGCTCGAGATCCGCGAGCCGAACCCCGGAAGCTATGACGCCGCCATCCGCCTGGTCGCCGACCTGATCGCGCGGGTCGAGGCCGAAGCAGGCCCTGCGCAATCGGTCGGTCTGGCCATTCCCGGATCGCCCTCGCCGCGCACCGGCCTGATCCGCAACGCCAACTCCACCTATCTGAACGGCGCCCCCTTCGGCGCTGATCTGCAGGCCGTGCTGGGCGGCCCGGTGCGGCTGGCCAACGACGCCAACTGCCTGGCCCTGTCCGAGGCCGCCGACGGAGCCGGCGCGGATGCGGCCAGCCTGTTCGGCGTCATCCTGGGCACCGGCTGCGGCGGCGGGCTGGTCATCGACGGCAGGCTGATCGAGGGCGCGCACGCTGTCGCCGCCGAAATCGGCCACATCTCCCTGCCGTGGCCCTCGGCGGACGAGGCGCCCGGCCCCGCCTGCTGGTGCGGCCTGCGGGGCTGCCTCGAGACCTGGATCTCCGGAACCGGCTTCCAGCGCGACCATCAAGCGGCGACCGGTCGGGACTGGAAAGCGCAGGCCGTGGTCGAGGCCGCGCGCGCGGGCGACGCCGGCGCGGCTGACGCACTGGACCGCTACATCGACCGGCTGGGGCGGGCTCTGGCCATGGTCGTCAATCTGGCCGACCCGGAGGTCTTCGTGCTGGGCGGCGGCATGTCGAACGTGGGCGAGCTTTATGACCGCCTGCCCGCCGTCGTGGCCCGCCATGTCTTCTCCGACCACTGGGAGGGGCGGATCGTCCCGGCGAAGTGGGGCGATTCCTCTGGCGTGCGCGGCGCCGCGCGTCTGTGGGACGCCTGATCGTCGATTGATTGGGCCGCGCGCCCCGCTATGGTCCGCGCCGAACCGACAGGAGCAGGAAGCATGAGCCAGAGAGTCGTCGCGATCACCGGCGGATACGGCGCCCTTGGCCGGGCGGTCGTCGAGGCGGCGCAGGCGCGCGGCCTGTCGGTCGCCGTCATCGGCCGCACCCCGCCGCGCCAGCCGAATCCCGACGTGTTCGAGATCAACGGCGTCGACCTGACCGACCCCGCGCAGGCGAAAACCGCAATCGAGTCCGTCGTCGCCCATTTCGGCCGCCTGGACGCCCTGCTGAACATCGCCGGCGGCTTCGTCTGGAGCCCGGTCGAGAGCGATGGCGATGAATTCGACCGGATGCACGCCCTCAACGTCAAGACGACGCTGAACGCCAGCCGCGCCGCCCTGCCCCATCTAAAGGCGTCAAGCGAAGGCCGCATCGTCAACATCGGCGCCAACGGGGCGATCAAGGCCGGGCACGGCATGGGCGCCTACGCCGCCTCCAAGGCTGGGGTCCACCGCCTGACCGAGGCTCTGGCCGAAGAGCTGAAGTCGACCCCGGTGACGGTCAACGCCGTCCTGCCCTCCATCATCGACACGGCGGCCAACCGCGCCGACATGCCCGACGCCGATCCGTCGAAATGGGTCGCGCCCGCCGATCTGGCCGCCGTCATCCTGTTCCTGGCCTCGCCCGAGGCGCGGGCGGTGACCGGCGCCCTGATCCCCGTGACAGGCAAGGTCTGATGCGCGCGCGCAGCGTCCTCTACCTGCCCGCCTCGAATGAAAGAGCGGTGGCGAAGGCGCGCACCCTGCCCTGCGACGTGGCGGTGCTGGATCTGGAGGACGCCGTCGCGCCTGAAATGAAGGCGCAGGCCCGCGCGGCCGCCGTCGCGGCGGCGCACGAGGGCGGCTTCGGCCCGCGCCTCGGCGTGCGGATCAACGGGCTGGACACGCCGTGGGGCGCCGACGACCTGAAAGCGCTGCAAGGCGCCCCGGTCGAGTTGATCGTCGCGCCCAAGGTCGAGAGCGCGGCCATGGTCCACGCCCTGTCGGCGGCGCTGCGCCCCGGCGTCGATCTGTGGGCCATGATCGAGACGCCGCGCGCCCTGGTGGAGTTGCGCGACATCGCCGAAGCGGACGGGGCCTTGAGCGGCCTGATGCTGGGCGTGAACGATCTGGCCAAGGACCTGAAGACCGGCCCCACGCCCGACCGGGAGCCGCTGAAGCCGTGGCTGGCGGCGGTCGTGGCCCACGCCCGCGCCAACGGCCTGAACGTCATCGACGGCGTGTTCAACCGCATCAAGGACGAGGCGGGTTTCGCCGCCGAGTGCGCGCAGGGGCGGCTGTATGGCTTCGACGGCAAGAGCCTGATCCATCCGTCGCAGATCGAGGGGGCGAACGCGGCGTTCGGTCCGTCGCCTGACGAGATCGAATGGGCGCGCAAGGTCGTGGCCGCCTTCGCCGCGCCCGAAGCCGCTGGGCTGGGCGTCCTCCGCGTCGAGGGCGAGATGGTGGAGCGGCTGCATCTGCACGCCGCCGAAACACTTCTGGCCGACCTCTAACTCTCCGCTCATCCCGGCCTCCGCCGGGATGAGCGGTCGTGGGGTAGCGCCCTGACTCTACAAACCGTAGACACCATCCCATGACCGCACCGCTTCCGCCCTCGTCGAAAACCCGCGCCTGGGTCTGTGCGCCGGGGGTGTTGAAGGTACCGTTCCTGTCTGCCTTCCTGCCCGATTACGACCTGTCCGCCCTGCCCGGATCGTCGATCGAGGCCGTCCTCGGCTGGGGCATGAAGCCGACGGCAGAGGCGGGCCGACGCTGGGCGGCGAAGCACGGCAAACCGTATGTGGCGCTGGAGGACGGCTTCCTGCGCTCGGTCGGGATCGGCGAGAGCGGAGCGACCAGCCTCAGTCTCATCGTCGATGATCTGGGCGTCTATTACGACGCCACCCGACCCAGTCGGCTGGAGCATCTGATCCAGACCGCCCCCGACTGGTGCGACGATGCGATGCGCGGTCGGTCGCGCGCGTTGATCGACCGCATCGTCGCCTCCGGCGTGTCCAAGACCAATATGGGCGGGCCGCTGGACGCAAGCCTGCTCAGGCCCGGCCGCCGGGTGCTGATCGTGGACCAGACCTTCGGCGACGCCTCCATCGGCTATGGACTGGCCAGCGAGCAGAGCTTCTCCGACATGCTGGCGACCGCCCGGCGCGACGAGCCGGACGCCCAGTTGATCGTCAAGCGCCACCCCGCCGTGGCCGCAGGGCGCAAGCAGGGCTGCATCCCGGCGGACCAGCTTCAGGGCGTCACCCTGATCGATACGGACGTGCGGCCCGCCGATCTGCTGGCGGCGGTGGATGCGGTCTATGTCGTGACCTCGGCGCTGGGGTTCGAGGCCCTGCTGCGCGGCCTGCCGGTGCGCTGCTTCGGCGCGCCCTTCTATTCGGGCTGGGGTCTGACGACGGACGCCGTCCAGACCGGTCGGCGCGGCGCCCCGCGCGATCTGGAGCAGATCGCGGCGGCGGCCCTGATCGCCTACACCCGCTATGTCGACCCCGTCACCGGCCAGCGGTGCGAGGCCGAACAGGCGCTGGACCGGCTGATCGCCCTGCGCGACCGCGCCGACCGTCTGGCAGGCGACTGGGCCGCCGTCGGCTTCGCCCCGGCCAAGCGGCCGCCGGTGCGCCGCCTGCTGAACTCGCCCAAGGGCCGCGTCCGCTATTTCTGGCGCTCGTCCGCCGCCGTCGCCCATGCGCGGGCGACGGGCGGCAAGCTGATCTGGTGGGCCGGCAAGGAGACGCCGCAGATCCGCGCCGCCGCCGACGCCTTCGAGGGGCCGGTCGTGCGGATGGAGGACGGCTTCATCCGCTCGCGCGGCCTGGGCTCCGACTTCTTCGGCGCCCTGTCGGTCGCCCTGGACGATCAGGGCGTCTATTACGACCCGACCCGGCCCAGCCGTCTGGAGAGCCTGATCGAGGCGGGCGAGCCGTCGCCGGATCAGGCCGCGCGCGCCGAGGCGCTTCGTGTTCGGGTGGTCGAGGCGGGCCTGTCGAAATACAATCTGAAGGGGGCGGGCGTCCCGGCGCACTGGCCCAAGGACAAGCCGATTCTGCTGGTCGTCGGTCAGGTCGAGAACGACCGTTCGATCCTGATGGGCTGCGGGCCGGACCTGCGCACCAACTCCGGCCTGGTGAAGGCGGCGCGGGCGGATCATCCGGACGCCTTCCTGATCTATCGCAACCACCCGGACGTGACGGCGGGCAACCGCCCCGGCCTGCTGGACCATGCGGCGATGGAAGAGGTCGACGCCTCGGCCGACGATCTGGACATCATCGACTGCCTGAACGCCTGCGACCGGCTGGCGACCCTGACCTCCCTGACCGGGTTCGAGGCCCTGATGCGGAATAAGCCGGTCAGCATCTATGGCCGCCCCTTCTATGCCGGATGGGGCCTGACCGACGACCGGCTGAGCTTCGAGCGCCGCACCCGTCGCGCCAGCCTGCAAAACATCATCCACGCCGCCCTGATCGGCTATCCGGTCTATGTCACGCCGGACGGCTGGCCGTGCGAGGCCGAGGATCTGGTCGAGGCCCTGATCGCCGCGCGCGACCATCCCCTGCCCGCCCCGCCGCGCGGCCGCATCAATCGCTGGTGGCGCGGCATAAAGGCCAGTCTCGACCGCAGCCTTCCCCCGGCCTATTGAGGACGTTCGTCATCGCAACGGACTGAGTCCGGCCCGCGAGGCGCCCGAACTTCGCCGCGAGGCGCCGACATAAGGCTTGTCGAGCGCCGGGGACTCCATGTTCCCTCATGCAGCGAGGCGCCGCGCGCCGAGCGTCAGGGAACCATACAGTGAAAAAAGCCGTCATCTCCGCAACCGGCCTGTTCACCCCGGAACAGTCGATCTCGAACGAGGAGCTGGTCGGCGCCTACAACGCCTGGGCCGAAGGCTGGAACGCCGCCAACGCCGAGGCCATCGCCGCCGGAGAGCTGGAGGCCAAGACGCCCTCGTCCGAAGCCTTCATCGAAAAGGCCTCGGGCATCAAGGCGCGCTACGTCATGGACAAGTCGGGGATCATCGACCCCGAGCGGATGTTGCCCCACCTGCCCGCGCGCGGCGACGACGAACTGTCGATCCTGGCCGAGATGGCGGTGAAGGCCGCTGAGGACGCCATCAAGGCCTGGGGCAAGCCGGTCAGCGAGATCGGCGCCGTCATCTGCGCCGCGTCGAACATGCAGCGCCCCTACCCCGCCATGGCTATCGAGGTGCAGCAGGCGCTGGGGATCGAGGGCTTCGCCTTCGACATGAACGTGGCCTGTTCGTCAGCGACCTTCGGCATCAAGACGGCGGCGGACTTCGTGGCCTCGGGATCGGTCAAGGCCGTGCTGATGGTGAACCCGGAAATCTGCTCGGCGCACCTGAACTTCAAGGATCGCGACAGCCACTTCATCTTCGGCGACGTCGCCACCGCCGTCATCATCGAGGCCGAAGATCAGGCCGGGCCGGGCGGCTGGGACATTCTGGGCACGAAGCTTCAGACCAGCTTCTCCAACAACATCCGCAACAATTTCGGCTTCCTGAACCGCGCCGCCCTGCCGACCGACGCGAACGAGCCCGTGTCTTCGGACGGCCTGACCGACAAGATGTTCGTCCAGCAGGGCCGCAAGGTGTTCAAGGAGGTGGTGCCGATGGTCTCGACCATGATCCTGGATCACGCTGCCGAGCTGAAGCTGGACACGCACGGGCTGAAGCGCCTGTGGCTGCACCAGGCCAACATCAACATGAACACCCTGATCGGCAAGAAGGTGCTGGGCCGCGACCCCGCGCCGAGCGAGAACGTCATCATCCTGGACGACTACGCCAACACCTCCTCGGCCGGATCGATCATCGCCTTCCACCTGCACCACGACGGCTTCGCGCCGGGCGATACGGGTCTGATCTGCAGCTTCGGCGCAGGTTATTCGGCGGGCACGGTTTTTGTGCAAAAGCGCCCCTGATCGCCCCGAATAGGAATCAATATTTCCGGCGGCGCTTGCACTGTTCGGAAATTTTTGCAAACCGTTACGCGTCGAGAAACAGGGGGGACGACGCCCGAATGACTCAGACAGCTTTGCCCTGGGCTGAAAAACTCAGTGATCCGCTGGCGCACGACGTGGCGACGGTGCTGCAGCGCATGGGCGGTTCGGCCCATCAGGATATGGTGATCAACTGCGTCGCGGCGCTGAAACGCCAACGCGGCGAGTCGGTGACTCAAGACCTCAAGATGAAGATCATCGAGGTGTTCGAACGCTATCGCGACTTCTTCATCCGCCCCTTCGGCGAGGGCTCCTTGCGCTGGGCCCTAGCGCCGGGCGTCGCCTGACCGCCTCAAAAATCGACCAACGAAAAAGGCCCGCTCCGACTGGAGCGGGCCTTCGTCGTTTCAGACCCTCCGCTTAGAAGCGGCGGATGTAGCTGACCGAATAGGCGTCAGCCTCGCCGCGATCGTCGCGGAAGTCACGACGGGTCCAGTCGGCGCGGACGCCGTTGACGCCGTCCAGGTAGTAGTTGGCGCCGACGCCGTAGTTCCAGCTGTCGCCGCCGACCTTGCTCTCAGAGCCGGCCAGTTCCTGCTTCAGCTCGGTGTGGCCGTAGCCGCCGCGGGCGAACAGCTCCAGCTTGTCGCCGACGGGATACTTGCCGACGACATAGCCGGCGGCGTCCCACTCGTGCTTGATCTGGCCGTCGACGCCGGCGACGGTGATGTCCTTGTCCTTGACCCCCACGCCGACCTCGGTCTCCACGGCCAGGTAGCGGTTCAGGTTGACGCCCAGGCGGCCGGACACGGCGCCGGTCTGGGCCGCATCGCCTTCCATGTGCGTGTAACCCAGCGAACCATAACCGCGCGGCTCGGGATTCGATTGAGCAAACGCCGGAGCGGCGAGAACAGATACAGCGGCGGCGGCGAGAAGAACGTTACGCATTATTTCATACTCCTTAGATGATGTGACTTCTTTGATCACATGCCCCATCCAACGAAGCTTAAATGGTTGCGCCTGCATCCCCGTTCCATAGGCGCATCAACCACGAACGACGAAAGTTACGCGAAAGACACACACGGCGTTACCTAAATGGCGCAAAAGAATGGGCGCGCCCCGCCGGGGAGCGCGCCCAACCGATCCGCCGGGAATCGGATCAGAAACGACGGACGTAGTTGACCGAGTAGACGTCCACTTCGCCGCCGTCGTCGGTGAAGTCGCGACGGGTCCAGTCGCCGCGCAGGCCGTTCTGGCCGTCGAAGTAGTAGTTGGCGCCGACGCCGTAGTTCCAGCTTTCGCCGTCGGCCTTGCGCTCGACCCCGGCCAGTTCGGCCTTCATCTGGGTGGTGCCGTAGCCGCCGCGCGCGAACAGTTCGAAATTGGGCGTGACCGGAAACGTGCCGACCGCATAGGCGGCCAGGTCATAGTCGTGCTCGATCTTGCCCTGGGCCCCGGCGATGGTGAAGTCGTCGTCCTTCACCCCGATCGAGCCTTCGCCCTCGACGCCGAAATAGGGGTTGAGCTTGGCGCCCAGGCGGCCGGTGACGGCGCCGAGATCGCCATCCGAATGGTCCAGCTGCGAATAGCCGAGCGTGCCGTAGTAGGTGGGACCGCCCGGCTGCACGACCTGGGCCGCAGCGGGAAGGGCGAATACAGAAAGGGCGGCGGCGGCGAGAATAACGTTACGCATGAGCTTCAATCACTCCTTATTGCGATGAGCAGGACCGGCCTGACCACCTTGCGGAGAAACAAATCTCAAGCGCCCATAGCCGTTCCCTGTGCTTGAACGAGGGAGCGAGAACTGTGCGGGAGAAGGCACACACCGCGTTCCGTCAAGGGCGACCATTTCAGGGCATGAAAAAGGCGACCCTTTCGGGTCGCCCTTCTCTTGTCGACGATTGAACGGGCCTCAGCGGTCCTTTTCACGCTCCTCGCCCGAACGCGCCGCCAGGGCCGCCTGCGCCGCGGCCAGACGGGCGATCGGCACGCGGTAGGGCGAGCAGGAGACGTAGTCGAGGCCGACCGTCTCGCAGAAGGCGATGGAGGCGGGATCGCCGCCATGCTCGCCGCAGATGCCCATCTTCATGCCCGGCTTGACCGCACGGCCGCGCTCCTCGGCGATGCGGATCAGATCGCCCACGCCGCTCTGGTCCAGACGGACGAAGGGGTCGTTCTCGAAGATGCCCTTGTCCAGATAGGCCTGCAGGAAGTGGCCGGAATCGTCGCGGCTGATGCCGAAGGTCGTCTGCGTCAGGTCGTTGGTGCCGAAGCTGAAGAACTCGGCGTGCTCGGCCAGATCGGCGGCGCGCAGGGCCGCGCGGGGCAGCTCGACCATGGTGCCGACCAGATATTCCACGCTGTCGCCCGCGTCCGCGAAGACGGCCTTGGCCGTGCGGTCGGTCAGTTCGCGCAGATACTTCATCTCCAGCCCAAGGGCGACCAGCGGGTGCATGATCTCCGGGATCGGGGCGACGCCCGAAGACGCCTTCACCTGCAGCGCCGCCTCGAGGATGGCGCGGACCTGCATCTCGTAGATTTCCGGATAGGCCACGCCCAGGCGGCAGCCGCGGTGGCCCAGCATGGGGTTGGTCTCATGCAGTTCGCGGGCGCGGCGCTTCAGCTTGGCCGCGTCCAGGCCTTGCGTCGCCGCCAGGGCGTCGATGTCGGCGTCGGTGTGCGGAATGAACTCGTGCAGCGGCGGGTCCAGCAGGCGCACCGTCACCGGCAGGCCGCTCATGATGGTGAACAGCTCGACGAAGTCGGCCTTCTGGAACGGGGCGATCTTGGCCAGAGCCACGCGGCGGCCCGCCTCGTCGTCGGCCAGGATCATCTCGCGCACGGCGGCGATGCGGGCCTCGTCGAAGAACATGTGCTCGGTGCGCGACAGCCCGATGCCCTCGGCGCCGAAGCCGCGCGCGGTCTTGGCGTCCAGCGGAGTCTCGGCGTTGGCGCGGACCTTCAGGCGGCGGATGCCGTCAGCCCAGCCCATCAGGGTCTGGAAGTCGCCCGTCAGCTCCGGCTCGATCATGGGCACGGCGCCGTCCAGCACCTCGCCCTTGCCGCCGTCGATGGTGATGACCTCGCCCGCCTTGAAGGTGCGGCCGCGCGCGGTGAAGGTTCCGGCCTTCTCATTGATGGCGATCTCGCCCGCGCCCGAGACGCAGGGGCGCCCCATGCCGCGCGCCACGACCGCCGCGTGGCTGGTCATGCCGCCGCGCGCCGTGACGATGCCGCGCGCCGCGTGCATGCCGTGGATGTCTTCGGGGCTGGTCTCGTCGCGGACCAGGATGACGGCGTCGCCCTGCTGGCCCAGACGTTCGGCCTCATCGGCGTCGAAGACGATCTTGCCGGTCGCCGCGCCCGGCGAGGCGGGCAGGCCCGCCGCCACGACGGTGCGCGCCGCCTTGGGGTCCAGCGTCGGGTGCAGCAACTGGTCCAGCGCGGCCGGTTCGACGCGGCTGACCGCCTCGTCCTGAGAGATGACGCCCTCGGAGGCCAGGTCCACGGCGATCTTCAGCGCCGACTTGGCCGTGCGCTTGCCGTTGCGGGTCTGCAGCATCCACAGACGGCCCTGCTCGACCGTGAACTCGATATCCTGCATGTCGCGGTAGTGGCTTTCCAGCCGACCCACCACGTCGACGAACTGGGCGAAGACCTCGGGCATAGCCTCTTCCATCGAGGGAGCCGTTTCGCCCATCTCCTCGCGGCCCGCCTTGGTCAGGGACTGCGGCGTGCGGATGCCCGCCACCACGTCCTCGCCCTGGGCGTTGATCAGGAACTCGCCGTACAGCTTGTTCTCGCCGGTCGAGGGGTTGCGGGTGAAGGCGACGCCGGTGGCCGAGGTCTCGCCCATGTTGCCGAACACCATCGACTGGACGTTGACGGCCGTGCCCCAGCTTTCGGGGATGTCGTGCATGCGGCGATAGAATTTCGCCCGGTCGTTCATCCAGCTTTCGAACACGGCGCCGACGGCGCCCCACAGCTGGGCCTGCGGCTCCTGCGGGAAGGGCTTGCCCAGTTCGCGTTCGACCAGGGCCTTGTAGTCCGCGACCACCTTCTCCCAGTTCTCGGCGGTCAGTTCGGTGTCGACCGAGACGCCCAGGCGATCCTTGTGATCGTCGAGAACCTCTTCGAAATAGTCGTGGCCCAGGCCCAGCACCACGTTGGAGTACATGGTGATGAAGCGGCGATAGGAATCGAAGGCGAAGCGGCGGTCGCCCGACAGCTTGGCCAGACCCTCCACCGTCTCGTCGTTCAGGCCCAGGTTCAGCACAGTGTCCATCATGCCCGGCATGGAGGCGCGGGCGCCCGAACGCACCGACACCAGCAGGGGGTTGGCGGCGTCGCCGAAGGTCTTGCCCACCACGCCCTCGACGTGGGCCAGGGCCGCCTTGACCTGATCGGTCAGATCGGACGGATAGGTTTCCTGGTTGGCGTAATACCAGGTGCAGACCTCGGTGGTGATGGTGAAGCCGGGCGGCACCGGCAGGCCGAGGGACGACATCTCGGCCAGGTTCGCCCCCTTGCCGCCCAGAAGGTTCTTCATCGACGCATCGCCATCGGCGGATCCGCCGCCGAAGCCGTACACCCACTTGGTCATTTCGTAGTTCCTGAACCGTGGTTTTGCGAGGTTGAGTCCCGCCTTATGTGGGGTTTCACTAGCGCGCTGCACCTGCGAAGGCGAGGCCGAAGGCGTAACAATCCGTGAGGGGATGTATCGTTTGGCGCCCCTGCCCTGCCCTAACCTCGTCCAAGCCCCGGAGCGGCCAAAGAAAAATGCCGGCTCGATATCAGATGCGGGTCTTGCCCTTTTCATCCCCGCTCATCCCGGCGGACGCCGGGACCCAGTGAGTAAGCCAAACTGAGGCCTGACTGTGGAGCCCGGAGCCTGAAGCCAAAGCACTGGATCCCGGCGTCCGCCGGGATGAGCGGAAATCAGGCATCTGCGCCAACACACAAGGTGAATTCGGCCAAAGGAAAACGCCCGCCGGTTTCCTGGCGGGCGTTTGCATTCCATGCGTCCTGAGTGGAGGCTCAGGCCGGATCCGTTCAAGCGGCGACGGTGATCGCACCCTCGGCCGGGTCGCGCAGGACATAGCCGCGGCCCCAGACGGTCTCGATGTAGTGCTTGCCGCCCGCAGCCGTCGCCAGCTTCTTGCGCAGCTTGCAAATGAAGACGTCGATGATCTTCAGCTCGGGTTCGTCCATGCCGCCGTACAGGTGGTTCAGGAACATCTCCTTGGTCAGGGTCGTGCCCTTGCGCAGGGAGAGCAACTCCAGCATCTGATATTCCTTGCCGGTCAGATGCACGCGGTGGCCGTTCACCTCGACAGTCTTGGCGTCCAGGTTCACCGCGATCTCGCCGGTGTGGATGATGGCCTGGGCGTGGCCCTTGGAGCGGCGGACCACGGCGTGGGTGCGCGCGATCAGTTCGTCCTTGTGGAACGGCTTGGTCAGATAGTCGTCAGCGCCGCCGCCGAAGGTCTTGACCTTGGTGTCGATCTCATGGCTGCCCGAGAGGATCATCACCGGCGTATTGATCTTGCCGTTGCGCAGCTGACGCAGAACCTCGAGGCCGCTCATGTCCGGCAGGTTCAGGTCCAGCAGAATGAGGTCGTAGTCATAGATCTTGCCCAGATCGATGCCTTCCTCACCCAGGTCGGTGGTGTAGACGTTAAACCCTTCCGACTTCAGCATCAGTTCGATGCTTTGAGCCGTCGCGTGGTCGTCTTCGATCAACAGGACGCGCATTCATGCCCCTCCAGGCAAAGCTTGGGATGGCCGCACATGGCATGCGGCCGGGTAACCTTGTTCCAACGTTAACGGGCCAAAACCTTAAGAAGGGTTAACGCATCCCGATATGAAACGCCTAAGGTGATTTGCGAGATCGCCGTCCAGAGTCCCGAGTCAAGGATTCGTTAATTTATTCGGTGCCGCTCCCTCATTCCCCTGTTGACGTCTGACGCGTCTTCCACAGGGGGCGTGCACAACCGCCCCCGTCAATGCCGTGCCCCGCCTGTCGAAGCGACCGTTTCTGACGCTTCATAGGACAACATTCCTAACCCAACCGCCCGACGCACTCATAATGGCGGCATCCACAGGAATGGCGGGGAGGAAGCGCAGATCATGGAACCCTATCGCGTGCCGGTGACGGAGGGCGACCGCATCCGGGCGGACGCGGCCCTGTCGCTGTCGGGTCTGGCCCTGGGCGTGCCTGTCGCCGAGATGACGCGGCGCGAGCGGGTGCGGCCCAGGGCGTGTCGCGCGCGCTGGTCGGCCATGTATCTGGCGCACGTCTCCTTCGGCTGGCCGCTGGAGCGGGTGGCCCACGCCTTCGGCCTGAACCGGGCGACGGCCGGCGCCGCCTGCCGCTGGGCCGAGGATGAGCGCGACCGTCCCGACTACGACGCCCTGATGGACGGCCTGGAGGGGTCGCTGCGGGCGGTGATGGAGCTGCCCCTGGTCGATCTGGCGCCCGAGATCGGAGCCCTTCGATGAGCCGCCAGCTGGAACGCGCCCGCAGCCTGCTGCAACGCCCCGGCGCCTGGCTGGACCAGGCGAACGGCGCCTATCCCTTGCGCCTTGGCCGCGACCGGCGCAGCCGGGTGGTGCTGACCCTGGACGAGGCCGTCTTCCGCGCCGTGATCGAGCGGCCGGGGCTGCGCCTGCGCGAAGGCGGCGGCTGGCTGCCCCGCGCGGCCAACGACCATGCCCGACCCGCGCCCCCGCCCGGACGCCCCGGCGTCATCGAGGGCGAGCGCGCCATGATGGAGGGCGACGGCCGCCTGACCACCCGCCGCGCCAATCTGGGCGAGAGCCCGATCCTGTGGCTGGCCCGGCGCAAGGACCAGTCGGGCCGTCCGTGGCTGACGCCGGCCGAGGTCGCGGCGGGCGAACGGCTGCGCGCCGAGGCCGAGATCGCGGCCGCCGGACCCTCCCTGACCATGCGCTGGGACGCCTTGCCGACCTCGCGTTCCGGCGGGGGCGTGCGGATCGAACCGGGCGACCGCGCCCTGTCGGCCTCGGCGCGGGTGCAGGCGGCGCTGGACGCCTGCGGCCCGCGTCTGCGCGCCATGGTCGAGCAGGTCTGCA
Organism: Brevundimonas sp. SS2672; assembly: GCF_059579685.1. Lineage (NCBI taxonomy): Bacteria > Pseudomonadati > Pseudomonadota > Alphaproteobacteria > Caulobacterales > Caulobacteraceae > Brevundimonas > Brevundimonas sp. SS2672. Next base: position 2,383,621 of record NZ_CM184201.1, read on the forward strand.
TCCACGGCACGTCCCTGCAACTGGCGGAACAGGCCCTGTCCTTGCGCCGCCGACAGGGCAAGACCCTGCTGAAACAGGGATTGCAGGCTCTGGCCGAGCATTACGGCATCGGGTGACGGCGCACGACGATCGGCGAAATACAATCACAGATTGCCGGTCCACGATTACTTAAGCATGGCCGTTCTATCCAGAGACCATCCCCTCGGTCGCCGTGAGCAGACTCCCCATGACGTTCTTCCGCCCAGCCTCGCTTCTTCCTGGTCTGGCGGCGACCGCCCTCGCCGGCGCCGCCGTCGCCCAGACCAGCGCCGAGGATCAGTGGCGTGTGACGGTCAGCCCCTATGTCTGGGCCACTTCGCTGGACGGAAACGTCACGCTGGCGGGCCACAAGGCGCCGGTGGACGTGTCCGCCTCGGACGCCTTCGACCAGCTGGAGAGCGTGGTCATGGGCGACGTCGAGGTGCGCAAGGGCCGCTGGGGCGCCTTCGTCGACTATCAATACGCCAAGACCCATGAGGGCGTGTCCCTGATGGGCGTCCCGGCCGAACTGGGAACCCGCTCGACCACCGTCTCGGGCGGGGTGCTCTTCCGCCTGATCGACGACCCGCTGGGCGGTCGCACCGCCTTCGGCGACGCGCGCAGCTTCCGCGTCGAGCCTCTGGTCGGCGCCCGCTGGAGCCAGCTGCGGGCCGATCTGAACACCCCGCTGGGCGCCGTGCACAAGGGCGCCGAATGGACCGACCTGCTGCTGGGCCTGAGGGTCGAGGGCGACGTGTCCGAGCGCTGGACCCTGCGCGCCCAGGTCGACGCCGGCGGCCTGGGCGACGACGACCGCCACAGCCTGGCCTGGCAGGCCCTGGCCTCCTATCGCACCCCGCTGGCGGGCGGCGCCGTCTCGATCAACGCCGGCTACCGCCTGCTGCATCAGAACTATGAGCAGGACGATTTCACCGGCCAGCGCTTCGACTGGAAGGTGACCCGCCACGGCCCGGTCCTGGGCCTGTCGCTGACCTACTGACCCCTCATCCCCCCGACGATCCCCTCACCTCAGGAGACGACATGCGCAACGGAATGAAGAAGGGCGTCGCCGCCCTGGCCGCCGCCTTCATGGTGGCCGTTCCGGCGGCCGAGGCGTGCACGCGCCTTGTCTACCACGGCCACGACGGCGCCGTGATCACGGCCCGGTCGATGGACTGGAAGGACGAGATCATGACCAATCTCTGGATCTTTCCGCGCGGCATGGCGCGGGACGGGTCCGGCGGTCCCAACTCCCTGACCTGGACGTCCAAATACGGCAGCGTCATCGCCAGCGGCTATGACATCTCGACCGTCGACGGCGTGAACGAGATGGGCCTGGTCGCCAACGTCCTGTGGCTGGTGGAGTCGGAATACCCGGCCTACGACCCGAACAAGCCCGCGCTCAGCATCGCCGCCTGGGCCCAGTACGCCCTCGACAATTTCGCCACCGTGGCCGAGGCGGTCGAAGCCCTGCGCGACGAGCCCTTCGTTCTGGTCAGCGACAATGTGCCGGGTCAGGACCGCCTGACCACCCTGCACCTGTCCCTGTCGGATTCCGGCGGCGACAGCGCCATCTTCGAATACATCGACGGCAAGCTGGTGATCCACCACAGCCGCGACTACCAGGTGATGACCAACTCGCCGACCTTCGACCAGCAGCTGGCGCTGAACACCTATTGGCAGGGCATCGGCGGCACGGTCATGCTGCCGGGCACCAACCGGGCGGCCGACCGCTATGCGCGGGCCGCCTTCTACGTCAACGCCATCCCCAAGTTCGAAGACCAGAACATGGCCCTGGCCAGCGTGTTCAGCGTGATCCGCAACGTCTCGGTGCCGTTCGGCATCTCGACCCCGGACCAGCCGAACATCTCCTCGACCCGCTGGCGGACGGTCGTGGACCACAAGCGCAAGCTGTATTTCTTCGAGTCGGCCCTGACGCCGAACACCTTCTGGGTGGACCTGAAGAAGATCGACTTCTCAGAGCGCGCCCCGGTCAAGCGGCTGGAGCTGGGGGAGAACCAGATCCACACCCATGCAGGCGACGCCACCGCCGAATTCAGCAACGCCCGGGCCTTCCCTTTCCTGGGTCCGCAATCCTGAGGCGCCGGAGCGCGGTCGGGGTTCAGAAGATCCCGACCGCCGCTTCGGCCCAGATCAGCAGCACGGACAGGATCACCGCTGCGGCCAGCATCAGCCGCACCAGCGGAGTCCGCGCCTTCCACAGCAACAGCTCCAGCAGCAGGCCCGCCCCGATCAGCAGGACGGCGGCGAACAGGAAGTCCAGCGCGTCCCAGGCGACCTCGGAGGTGAACTGCATGGCCGCCAGCGGCGTCAGCAGGATCAGCCCGACCGCGCTCCAGCCGGCCGTTCGGATCGGATTGAAGAAGGAGGGCGCGCGTTTCATCAGGACCGACATCGGACCGCTCCGCACAGGATGAGACGTCTCATCATGCGCCCGATCGCGCGCAATCGGAAGCGAAGACACGCACGCGACGCCTCTCCCTCCCCTTCATGGGGAGGGTGGCTGAGCCCGTCAGGGCGAAGTCGGGTGGGGCGGCAAGTCTGTTCGAAACGTCGAGGCCAGGATCGCCCAGCCCTCCCCACCCGGTCGCTTCGCGACCACACTCCCCATGAAGGGGAGGGAGAAGCGTCAGCCAGCCGCCAGCGCCGCTTCGCGGATGCGGCCGACCATGCTGTTCAGGCCGTTGGCGCGTTGCCGCGTCAGGGCCGAAGGCAGGCCCAGACGGTCCAGCGCCGCCCTGGCGTCAAAATCCAGAATCTCGGCCGGGAGCCGCCCCGAATAGAGCCGCAGCAACAGGGCGATGTTGCCCTTCGACAGGGCGCTGTCGCTGTCGGCGTCAAAGAACAGGCGATCGCCCTCGGCCCGCGTCGACAGCCAGACCTGGGCCGCGCAGCCCGGCACCTTGTTCGCCTCGATCCGCGCCTCTTCGGGCAGGGGCGGCAAGTCCTTGCCCAGGTCGATGACGTATTCGATGCGCCCCTCCCAATCGCCCAGCAGGTCGAACTCCTCGACCAGTTCGGCCAGGGTGTCGTCGATGGAGCGGGCGGGAGCGGCGGTGGAAGTCATGGGCGCGACATAGGCCGCGCGCGCCCTCGCCACAACCGCCTCACTCACAACCGGCCCTGCGCTCCCCCGACAGGCGAGCGCGCTAGGGAGCGTCTGGGGCGCGGTCTAGGTTATACGGCTGATTCAACCCTTGCGCCCGGATGGCCGTGACGTCTCGGACCGCCCTTCTCGATCCCATCCGCCGCCCCGAAGCCGCCCAGGCCGGGGACGGCGCCGCCGTGGCCGCCTGGCACGCCGGATGGACGGCGGTCGTCGGGCTGACGGCCCTGGCCGCCGCCTGGCTGGGGCGCCCCCTGGCCGCGCCCGAGGCGCTGGCGCTGGCGGTGACGGCCGCGCCGGGCGTGGCGGGCCTGGCCCTGCTGGCGCGCGACACGACGGCGTTGAGAGCGGGGCTGATGACGCTGTGGGCCCTGGCGGCCCTGACGGCGGCGGGCCTGGCGGGCGGCGCGGCGGGGCCGCTGGCCGGCTTCGTCTTCGCCCCCCTGGCGGCGGGGCTGGCGCTGGGCGGACGGCGCCGCGCGGGCCTCGGCGCCCTGGCCTCGGTCGGCGCGGCCCTGGTCGGCCTGGTCTCCACCCTGGCCGTCGGACCCGCGACGCCGGGCGGCGGCCTGGCCGGCGCCTCGGCCCTGATCACGGCGGGCGCCGCCCTGCTCGGCCTGGTTCTGGGCCTTCGTCGCCAGACGCGCCGCCTTTCCCTCGCCGAGGCCGCCGTGGCGCGGGTCGAGGCCGTCCTGTCCGGTCAGCCGGGCCTGACCCTGACGCTGGACGCCGAAGGCCGCCATCGCGCCCTGTCCGCCTATGGCGCCGCGCCCGCCGCCCTGCCCGTCGATCTGCTGTTTGAGGACGGGCTGCTGGCCGTCGTGGACGAGGCCGACCGTCCCGCCGTCATCGCCGCCCTGGCCCGCGCGCGCGGCGGCGCCGAGGCCCAGGTCCGCTTCACCCCGCGCCTGGCGCTGGACCGCCGCATCCTGCTGGTCGCCCGACGGCTCGATAAGGGGCCGCGCCTGATCGTCCAGGCGTTGGACGCCACCTTGCAGCACGCGCGCGAGGCCGAGCTGGACGCCGCCCGCGCCGAGGCCGAGACCCAGAACCTCGGCAAGACCCGCTTCCTGGCCCACATGAGCCATGAGCTGCGCACCCCGCTGAACGCCGTGGTCGGCTTCTCCGACGCCATGCGGCAGGAGCTGTTCGGCCCCGTCCCGCCGCGCTACGCCGACTACGCCGCCTCGATCCACGAAGCGGGCGGCCACCTGCTGGACCTGATCAACGACGTGCTGGACGTCAGCCGCATCGAGGCCGACCGCTATGAGCTGTCGCTGGAACGCTTCGACGCGCGTGAGCCGGTGCTGGCGGCGCTGGCCCTGGTGCGCATTCAGGCCGACGACAAGGGCGTCGAACTGGCCGCCGTCCTGCCGCCCGAGGCGCTGAGCGTCCGCGCCGACCGTCGCGCGCTGAAGCAGATGGCGCTGAACCTGCTGGCCAATGCGGTGAAGTTCACCCCGCCGGGCGGGACGGTCACCGTGTCGGTTCAGGCGGCGGATGATGCGTTGGAGGTGACGGTGGCCGACACCGGCGTCGGCATCTCGGCCGAAGATCTGGCGCGTCTAGGCCGCCCCTATGAGCAGGCCGGCGACGCCGAACAGCGGGCGCAGGGTTCAGGGCTGGGGCTGGCGCTGGTGCGCGCCCTGGCCGGGCTCCACGGGGGAACGCTGGCGCTGGACAGCGCTCTGGGCGTCGGCACGGCGGCGACGGTGCGTCTGCCGCTCGAGACGCCGGACGCCTGAACCTCAGACGCGCGAGGCGGCCAGCTTCAGACCGAAGCCGATGAAGACGACGCCCACCACCCGGTCCATCGTCCGCACCACGGTCGGGCGACGCAGAAACCGGCCCAGCGGGGCCGTCGCCAGGATCAGCCCGGCGAACCAGACGATGGTCAGCGCCACATGGACCCCCACCAGGAAGAAGGTGAAGGCCGCCACATTGGCCCCCTGCGGGACGAACTGGGGCAGGAAGGTCACGTAGAAGACGCCGATCTTGGGGTTCAGCAGATTGGTCAGCAGGCCGCGCCGGAAGGCGACGGGACCACTGGGGGGTAATGCGGCGCCCGGCTCGCCCAGGCTCCTGCGCGGCTTGAACAGCATCTGCGCGCCGAGCCAGACCAGATAGGCCGCGCCCGCCCACTTCACCACCGTATAGGCCAGCTCCGACACCCGCAGCAGCGCCCCGAACCCCAGCGACACCGCCGCGCCCCAGATCAGACAGCCCAGCAGGATGCCCGCCCCGGCGAAGACGGCCGAACGCCCGCCTTCGGCCGCCGCCGAGCGCAGCACCATGGCCGTGTCCACCCCCGGCGTGATCGTCAGAATGGTGATGGCGACCAGGAAGGCGGCGAACAGGGCGGGATCGAACATGGGCGCACTAGATCATGCGCGGAGCGAAGGTGACAACGTCCGATCTCAACCCGGCCGCCTCATCCCTCCATGCGGTCGCGGTAGCCGCGCGCGTCCAGCGCCCTCAACGCCGCCGTGAGAACCGCCTCAAGCTCCAGTCCCAGATCCTGATCCAGCGACCGCGCCGCCCGCCTGGTCGCGCGCCATTGATCGGTCAGGGCCGGCAAGGCCGCGCGCGCCTGATCCGACAGCATGACCGCGCGCTGTCGTCCGTCCGCCGCACGGCCGGAAACCAGCCATCCCTCGCGGGTCATCTGCGCCGCCGTCTGACTGAGCGCCGAATGGGTCAGGCCCGCGGCCTCGGCCAGGGCCTTGATGCTGAGCGCCCTCGGTTCTTCCGCCGCCCGCTCGGCCTCCATCAGGGCGCGCATGATCACCGTATAGCGCGGCCTGAACGCCAGCCCGCGCGCGGCGTAGGCGGCCTCCACCTCGCCGTCGAGACGGTCGGCCAGACGCCGCAGCAGGGCTCCAAGACTTGACGGGCGTTCGGACATGGCCTCATAAATATATAAGGGCTGTTATAAATCAACCCATGCGAGGCCCCATGCTCTCCGCGCTTGTCCATCCCTTCCTGGCCGTCGCCCTGACGACCTGCCCCCTGCAGGTCGAGGTTCTGAACGCCGCCGCCGACCGCATAGGAGCCGGCTACATCACCCAGACCGAGGGGCAGGCCGTGGCGCGCCGCGTCCGCGACTGGGCCGCGGAGGGGCGCTATGCCGAACAATGCGACGACCCGGCCGCCTTCGCCGAGGCGGCGACGCGCGACCTGCGCACGCTGGACGGGCACTTCCGCCTGACGCCCCCGCCGCCTTCAGGACCGTCAACCGGTCCCGCCCCCGCCTCCCTGCAGGCCTGGCGCGACGAGGCCCGCGCCGCAGGCGGCGGCGTGCGCGAGGTGCGGGTGCTGGAGGGCAACATCGGCTATCTGCGGCTCAGCGCCTTCTATCCCTGGGACCTGGTCGAGACGCGCCTGGCCGCCGCCCTGACCCTGTTGGGAGATGTCGACGGCCTCATCATCGACCTGCGCCGCAACGGCGGCGGGGATGGACGCACGGCCGATCAACTGGTCGCCAGTCTGCTGCCCGAAGGGGCCGCGTTCGGCTGGATCGAACGACGCGAGGGCCGGCTTCCTCACGCCGCGCCGCCCCGCGCCCTGCCCGCCGTCCGGACCGACACGCCGGTCGCCGTCCTGATCGATCGCCGCTCAGGCTCGGCGGCCGAGTTCACCGCCTATACGCTGCAGGCGGTCGGGCGGGCCGAGGTGATCGGCGACCGGTCGGGCGGCGCCGCCCACATGCTGGGACCGCCGCAGCCCCTGCCCCACGGCTACGCCGTCAGCGTGCCGGACGCCCGCCCCGTCAACGCCGTCACGGGAAAGAACTGGGAAGGCGGCGGCGTCCGTCCCGACGCGCCCGGCGGCGACGATCCCCTGCTGACCGCCCGCGACCGCCTGCTGGCGAAGCTGGGCCGAACGCCGCAGACCTGAACGGCCGCCTAGACCGGCCCCATGGCCAGGAAGGCGCGGGCGGCGGCGAAGTCGCCCGCCTCGAAACGGGCGGTCGCCACGCTGTCGTCGCGGAACAGGAACTCGATCAGAAAGGGCTCGCGCGGGTCCAGCGCCGCCAGAGCCTCGGCCGCGCTGTCGGGAAAGCGCCAGACTTCGCCCGCCCGCGCGCCGGACGCCAGCAGATCGCGCGGCGCGATGTCGGAACCGGCGGCGAAGACGGCGCGGCGCGCGGCCTCGGGCGGCAGGCCGTCCGTGCCCAGCCACGGCCGGGGTGAGCGCGACGCGTCGCGCATGACGATACGCGCGGCATAGGGCCGGGGCTTGCCGACGAAGGAGACGACCGCCGCCGGGCGCGCATCCTGGGGCGCTCTGCCGGTCAGGCCGAACCGCACGGGCGAGGCGCCGGTCGCCCCGTCCTGAAACAGACGCCAGCCGTCGCGGGCGCTTTCGAAACGGTCGGCGCTCCAGCCGGCCTTGTCGCCGGGGAAGTTGATCCGCGCCGCGCGCGACCATCCGGCGAAGGCGTGGCGCACCCGCGTCTTGACCCGGTCCAACTCGGCGTCGTTGCAGGGAGTAGCTGCGGCTCGCGCCTTGGCCCGCCCGGCCGTGGCGGCCAGTTCGGTCGCCGGGCGTCCGGCGCGCAGGGCCGCTCCGCGCGCCTGCAGGGTCGCCGTCTCCAGCGCCTGGGTCAGACGCGGCTCGAACAGGCGGCACTTGTCCTGCGCCGCCCGCACGAAGGCGCGCTCATAATAGACGTCGCCGGCCGCGGTCGCCGTCCCCGCCGCGAGGGTCAGGGCGACGATCGCGGCCAGCGTTCTGCTGACTATGCGGGGCGACGGCGCTATCTTCATGGCCCCACCCTAGCCGCCGCCGGTTCCGGGTCCGTGTCCAAACAGGGTGAACCAATTGCTTCTTTCCACTGACGTCTGGGTCGGCGCCCTGATCCGCCGCGCCGAACTGGAGGGCGCCAACGCCGTGGTGGTGAAGAAGGGCGACGCCCGCGCCGGGGCCGTCATCGTCAAGGCCTATGACACCGCGACCCGCACCGCCCGCCTGTGGACCGAGGCGACCGGCCAGGACGGCGAACCCCTGTGGATCCAACCCGTCGCCAGCGAGACCGAGAGCGAACTGGACGCCTATCTGGATCGCCAGCGCCGCTACGACCCCGACCTCTGGATCGTCGAGATCGAGGACCGGCAGGGCCGCCACTTCCTGACCGAGAAGACGCAAGGCTAATCGTTGAACCCTCTCCCGATGGGAGAGGGCTTGAGCTTCGGAGAGCCGAAGGCGAGCCGCTAAGCGAAAGGGTGAGGGTTCACGGGCGACGTCGGCTGTAGGCCGTGGTGCGACGGCTCACGCCGACTGACAGAACAAGCCCCTCACCCTTTCGCCTTAGCCAATCGCTACGCTCTTGGAGGCTCAAGCCCTCTCCCGCCGGGAGAGGGTCATACGTTCTCAAACCGCCCTCAAGCAGCGCAAGGCGCGTTAGGGCCGCTCAAAATGGTAACCGGCCCGTTCACCGCGTTCGTGAACCGGACCGCAAGCGCAGGCGCCCTACAACCCGACGCCTGGGGCCAGAACGGTCCTGCGAGCGGACGCGGTCCATGCTGTTTCTCTTGAACGATGTCGTCTTCGATCTGGACGAGGCCTGCCCGGCCCCGAGCCACGACGTGCGTCGGTTCGAGAGCCTGTCCTTCGACTATGTGCTGGAAATGGGCTGCGAGCTGTTCGCCGAAGACCCGCTGCTGCACCGGACCGACCCGGCCCGCGCGCGTCGTCTGGCCTGGCTGATCGCGCACAAGGCGGAAGGCGTCAACGCCGCCCTGTTCGCCGCGCCCGAAAAGGCTTGCGCCCCCGAACTGGTCGAGCCGCGTTTCTGCGCCTTGCCCGAGGTCGTTCTGCACCACCTGCAACAACGCGCCCGCCGCGGCGCCCTGAACGCCGCCACGGCGGACAAGGCGGTCTGGAGCCGTCTGGCCGCCTAGGGGCTTCCATAGAACACCGTCGTTCTTTAGGTCATCTCCTTCAGACTCGGAGGGGACGAGAGGCGATGAACAAGAAAACGCGGTTTCATCTGACGCGCGGTGCTGCGCTAGGCGCGGCGATAGCTCTGGGAAGCCTCGCCGCATCGCCGGCCCTGGCCGAATGGCGTCGGGCGGAAACCGAACACTTTATCGTCTATGGCGACGCCTCTGAGGGCAGTCTTCGGCGCTACGCTCAAAAGGTCGAGCGTTTCGACGCCCTGCTGCGAACCTACTACCCCATCCAGACCGACCATGAGATCCCGAAGCTGGAGATCTTCATGGCCGAGGGACGACGGGACATGAACCGCATGTCCCCCGGCATCAGTGCAGGCGTCGCAGGCTATTATTCGCCCAATAGCGGCCGCATCTATACGGTTGTCGATATGCGCAGCTCGATGGGCGACGTCGTCGTCTTCCACGAGTATGCGCACCACTTCATGTTTCAGATGAAAGCAAACGCCTATCCATCATGGTTCGTTGAAGGCTTTGCAGAGTACTATTCGACCGCCAATCTCACCGACGAGCGCATCCAGTTCGGACGTCATAACCCCAGCCGCATGAACTCTCTGACCTCGGGCTTCAGCTCCTGGGCCAAGATGGAAGATGTTCTCAAGTGGCGAATTTCGGATTCGGGACGTTTCCCAGCGCACCTCTACTATGCTCAGTCCTGGGCGATGACCCACTACTTCATGAGTACGCCCGAACGCACCCAGATGCTGGGACGTTATCTGGCGGCTGTGGCCGATGGCGAAGACTCCGTCGTAGCGATGCAGGCGGCGACAGGCCGAACTCCCGCTCAACTTCAGGACGACGTATGGCGCTATATTTCAGGCTCCATAAATGTGACCTCGCCGCAGATTGCGGTCACCCATCCCGAAGTGACGATCAGCCAACTGTCGAAAGCCGAGGCCGACGCCATCTGGTTGGACGTTCGCCTGGATAACGCACCGATCAAGCTTCCTGCCGAGGAAGAGACCGACGGCGAAACCCAGACCGACGCCCAGAAGGCGCGGCGGGCTCGTGATCGACGACAGACCGAAGAGAACCGCGACGAACTTATCCGCTCTGCCTTAGCCCTAGGTGAACACCATGCGGCTTCCGACGTCGGACGGCTGCTCCTGGCCCGCGCCCATCGCCTGTCACAGCGCCCCGACCGGGCGTTGGCGGTGCTGAAGCCCAGCCTTGACGGCCAGACGACTAACGCCCAAATCCTACGCGTCGCCGCCCTTGCCCTGCTGGATCAGACCGAGTCGGCGGCCTCCGTTGACGACGCCAACGACCTTCGCCGTCAGGCCGCCGCCTATCTAGCCCGGGCCATGGATTCTGAACCGCTGGATTTCCGCATCTATCTGGGCCTGAACGACGTACGGCGCGGGCAGCCCCGCTATCCGACGGACAACGACATCTCCACGCTGGAGGTCGCCTGCGCCTTGGCTCCGCAGTCGTTCGACTGCCGCACTCGGCTGGGCCACGCCTATATGGCGCGCGAAATGAATGCTGAAGCTATCGCAGTCCTGACGCCGGTGTCCAACAGCCCGCACTCCAGCGGTTACAAGCGTCAGGCGCGGGCCATGATCGACCGTGCACGGCAAGCATTGGGCCAAGCCCCGCTTGAAGCGACGGGCGAGCTCGAGGAGGCCGACGAAACGTCTGTATCCGACGCAGCCTGACCTGACTGTGCTCTAGAGCAGGATGCCGAACACCGTGTGCACCAACGCCGCCGCCAGGACGATCAGGGCGAACCCCGCCAGAAAGCAGACCAGCGGGTGAATCTTGCGCTCGTGCTGTACGGGCGCGGACTTGCCTGGGTGGACCAGAGCCATGATGTTTCCCTTCCCTAGTGCGGCGGACTCATGGCCCGCCGTCTCCCGAAAACGAGCATGCCTCGAATAACCCTCATACGCGAAGGATCTCTCACGGCATCGTGAACGTCGACAATCGGGCCGTGGCGCGCTAGGTCGCGCGTCCTGAAGGAAGCTCCATGTCCAAACTCACCCTCGCCCAGGAGGCCCTGCGCCGCAGGACCTTCGCCATCATCGCTCACCCGGACGCGGGCAAGACGACCCTGACCGAGCACATCCTGCTGGCGGGCGGCGCCGTGCGCGCAGCCGGCGCGGTCAAGGCGCGCGGGGAGAACCGCCGCGCCCGCTCCGACTGGATGAAGATCGAGAAGGAACGGGGCATCTCGGTCACCGCCTCGGTCATGACGTTCGAGCACGACGGCAAGATGTTCAACCTGCTGGACACGCCGGGGCACGAAGACTTCTCGGAAGATACCTATCGCACCCTGACCGCCGCCGACTGCGCCATCATGGTGCTGGACGCCGCCAAGGGCATCGAGCCGCAGACGCTGAAGCTGTTCGAGGTCTGCCGCCTGCGCGACATTCCGATCATCACCTTCATCAACAAGCTGGACCGCGAGGCGCAGGACCCGATGGCCCTGCTGGACGAGATCGCATCGCGTCTGCAGTTGGACCCCTCGCCCATCTGGTGGCCGGCCGAGAGCGGCGCCCGCCTGCGCGGTCTGGCCGAGGTCGGCGGTCAGGGCCGGTTCCAGCCCTATACGCGCAAGACCGCCGACAACGACGGCGAACACCCCGCCCCCCTGCCCTTCGACGACGCCGCCTCCTACTTCGAGGGGACGGAACGGGCCGACATGGTCGATGCGCTGGAGTTGGTCGAGGCGGGATACAAGCCGTTCGACCGTCAGGCCTTCCTGGAAGGGCATATGACGCCTGTGCTGTGGGGCTCGGCCCTGCGCCACTTCGGCATCGAGGAACTGCTGAAGGCCATCGGCGAATGGGCGCCGCCGCCCAAGAGCCAGAAGGCCCGCAAGGAAGCCCCGCCCGAGACCCGCAACGCCCCTGCGCCCGAAGACATCACGGTCGAGCCGAGCACGGACGAAGTCACCGGCTTCGTCTTCAAGGTCCAGGCCAACATGGACCCCAACCACCGCGACCGCATCGCCATGTTCCGCATGGCCTCGGGCAGCTTCAAACGCGGCATGAAGCTGAAGGTCCAGAACACCGGCAAGCAGCTGTCGGTGAACGCCCCCATCATGTTCTTCGCCTCGGATCGAGAACTGGCCGAAGAGGCCTATGCGGGCGACGTCATCGGCATTCCGAACCACGGCGTGCTGCGCGTCGGCGACAGCCTGTCGGAGAGCGGTCTGGTGCGGTTCGCCGGCCTGCCGAACTTCGCCCCGGAAATCCTGCAGCGCGTCCGCGTCAAGGACCCGCTGAAGGCCAAGCATCTGCAGAAGGCGCTGGTCGGTCTGGCCGAGGAAGGCGTGACCCAGCTGTTCCGCCCGGACCTGGGGGCGGACTTCATCGTCGGCGCCGTAGGCCAGTTGCAGTTCGAGGTCATGGCCGATCGTCTGGGCGAGGAATACGGCCTGGACGTCATTTTCGAGCCGTCGCCCTACGCCGAAGCCCGTTGGGTGTCAGGCGCCAAGGCCGACCTTGAGGACTTCGCCGGGAAGTATCGGCCCCAGATGGCGACCGACATCGACCAGAACCCGGTCTTCCTGGCCAAGTCGGCCTGGGAGACGGGCTATGTCTCCGAGCGCTTCCCCAAGGTGGCCTTCACCAAGACCAAGGAGCGGGGCTGATCAGATGTCCCGGAACAGGGCGAGATAGCGTTCGTAGACAAACAGCCGGTGCCGCTTCTGCCCGGTAATCTCACGCAGAATGCCCAGCCGCGCCATCTCGGCGACGATGTTGTTGGCGTTGACGAAGCTGACACCGAGCGTTTTCGCCGCCTGGTTCACGTCGAGATACGGGTCCTGGAAGAGCCCCTCGAGCAGGGTCAACGCCTTACCGACCCTGGCGCCCAGGGCGCTGACGACGGCATCGCGATGTTCCTCCCGCAAGGTGAGGATATTGCGCACCGTGCGGGCGGCGTCTTCGGCCGCCTCTGTGACGCATTCGAGAAAGAAGACCAGCCACGCCTCCCAGTCGCCATTGTCCCGGACAGCCTGAAGACGCTCATAATATTCCTGACGCCGCTTCTTCAGCGCCAGAGAGACATAGAGGACCGGCTTGGCGAGCACATTGTTCTCGCACAAGAGAAAGGTGATCAGCAGACGGCCGAGACGCCCGTTGCCGTCGACAAAGGGATGGATGGTTTCGAATTGCGCGTGCGCCAGACCGATGCGGATCAACAGGGCGAGATCGCTGGGCGCGTGCAGAAAACGCTCGAGATCGGCCACGTGGTCCGCCACCGTCTCGGGCGGCGGCGGAACGAAAACGGCATTCGCCAGGGTCGCGCCCTGTGGGCCGATCCAATTCTGCGTGGTCCGAAACTCGCCGGGCGTCGCATGGCCTCCACGGACATCCCGCATCAGCCGCGCATGAATCTCCCTGAGCAGACGCGAGGAGAGCGGCAGGGTCTTCAATCGCTCGATCCCCTCGTTGAGCGCCGCGACGTAGTTGATCACCTCATTGACGTCCCCCACCGGCTGCTCGCCCGAAAACCGCGCTTCGGCCGCGAGCAGATCATCCATCGACGCCTGCGTGCCTTCGATCTGGCTCGACAGAACGGCTTCGCGCCGCACGTACATGGCGGTGAACAACTCAGGATGAGGCAAGGTCCCAACCGCCCCGTCCAGCCGTCCCAAGGCCACATCCGCCTTGCTCAGGGCGAGGGCCATGGCGCCTGAGACGTCCAGAGGCGTCGGCGGCAGGGCCTCGGGGATGAAGGCGCGATAGCCGCATAACTGCCGCACATACCGTCCGGCGCGATTGACCCGGCCGACATCGCTCATGTTTTTCATCTCTCAAACAAGATCAAAGAACGACGGTCATATTATCCAATTTGTTTAATATAACAATCCAGGCCCGATTTCGTTTTCCATCTGAAAAATAGCTGGAGCCTATCCGGCTCGCGCCACGCGCCTCTCGCCGCGCCCCAGCGCCTGGAACCACGGCAGGAAGACCTGGATCAGCGGTCCGATGGCCAGGGCGTAGGCGACGGTGCCCAGACCGACGGCGCCGCCCAGCAGCCAGCCGGCGCCGAGGACAAGGATCTCGACGCTCAGGCGCGCCGCCCGGATGGACCACCCGAGCCGCTGATTCAGCCCTGTCATCAGGCCGTCCCGCGGGCCCGGCCCCATGCCCGCGCCGATATAGGCCGCGCTGGCGACTGCGTTCAGCGTCACGCCCGCCGCCATCATGACCACGCGCATGGCCAGTCCCTCGGCCTCGGGCAGGACCGCCAGCGACGCGTCCAGCGCCAGGCCGATGACGAAGATGTTGCACAGGGTCCCGACGCCCGGCTTCTGGCGCAGCGGAATCCACATCAGCATCACCGCGATCCCCATCAGGATGACGACGACGCCGAGACGCAGGCCCGTCTGTTCCGACAGGCCCTGGTGAAAGACGTTCCAAGGGTCCAGGCCCAGGCCGGAGCGCACCATGAGGGCGCCTGAAAAGCCGAATAGGCAAAGCCCCAGCTGAAGTTGAATGAAGCGACGGATCCACATGCAGCCCCTTCTGCCTCATTGGGCCAGGATTTAAAGGTCCGGCTTTCGTCTGAGGCCGAAGGTCATGGCGAACATGACCAGGCAGACGCCGCTGGAGACCAGCAGGGCCAGACCCGCCGAACGGTCCAGCACCAGGCCGTAAAGCGCCGGCGCCGCCGCCTGGACGAAACGCGCGGGCGTCAGCACCAGAGCCTGGCGCGCGCCGTAGTTCTCGCGCCCGAACAGATGCAGCGGCAGGACTCCCGAGGCCACCGCCAGCAGGCCGTTGCCCGCCCCCTGGCCCAGAGCGACCGCGCCGGCCGCGCCCTTGCCCCCGACAGAGGCGATCAGGGCGCCGAGCGGATGCAGCAGGGTCGCCGTCCGCGCCGCCGCGACGGGCGAACCCTTCCCCGGCGCCGCCAGGGCGATCAGGCGCACGGCGATGGCCGCGCTCGCCATCAATCCGGCCGCCAGGGCCGCCTCGGCAGGCGTCAGGCCCAGGCGGGTCAGCAGACGCGGCAGATGGGCGCTCATGGCCGTCGCCACCCACCAGGCCCCGGCGAACAGGACGGCCAGGCGGATCATGGTCCCGTCCCAGCGCACGCGGCCGGACGCCGGCGGCCGGGCGCCGGCCCGTCCATCCGGCAGCACCGCCGCATACAGCGGCAGGCACAGCAGCAGATGCGCCCCCGCCCAGACGAAACAGGCGCCGCGCCAACCCAGGGTCTGGATCATCAGCAACGTCAGCGGCCAGCCCAGCGCGCCGCCGAAGGCGCCCAGCAGGGAGACGGCGGTGATCGGCTTCTTCGCCGCTTCGCCGTGCAGGGCCACCAGGACGGCGTAGGCCGGACCGTACAGCCCCACCCCCATGCCCGCGCCCAGCATCAGCACGCCCGCGACCATCGCCGTCGGCTCGCGCGCCAGCCCCAGCAGCGTCAGGGCCAGGGCGAAGATCACGGCCGCCGCCGACAGCGCCTCGCGCCCGCCGCGCCGGTCGATCCAGCGTCCGCCGAACGGGCTGAGCGCCGCCGAGACCAGGAAGGCCCCCGACAGGGCCGAGAACACCACGCCGGGCGTCGTCCCCACGCCCGCCGCCAGAGGCTCGGCCAAGACTCCGAGCAGGTAGTAGCTGGAGGCGAAGGAGACGATCATCCCCAGGCCCAGGACGGGAATGATCAGGCGAGAAACGGCGAGGTGCGACATGGCGCGCTCTGTCAGCGGATTTGCCCGCCTGGCGAAAGCGACCTATCGAACGCCGGATGTTCGAAAACCTCACAACCTCCGGCGCCCCCAGCGGCGCCCTGCCGTCGCTGAACGCCCTGCGCGCCTTCGAGGCCATGGCGCGCACCGGCAGCGCCACGCGCGCGGCGGCCGAACTGAACGTGACCCACAGCGCCGTCAGCCGGCAGGTCAAGGCGCTGGAGGCGCAGCTGGGCCTGCGCCTGTTCGAGGGGCCGCGTCACGCCCTGACGCTGACCGAGGCCGGGCGCGGCCTTCTGCCCGGCCTGACCGTCGCCTTCGACCAGATCGCCGCCGCCGTGGCCGAGGCGCGCGGGACCGGGCGCGATCTGCACGTCGCCGCCAACGCCAGCCTGGCGGTCAAATGGCTGATCCCGCGCCTGGCCGACTTCAACCGCCTGCACCCCCAGGTGCGGGTCCATCTGGTCGAACTGGCGCCGCACGCGGTCAGCCGGCGCGGAGCCGACCTGCTGCTGCGGCTGCTGGACACGCGCCGGATCGAGGCTCTGGGAGCCGTCGCCGTCATCCCCAATGCGGTCGGGCCGGTGATCGCGCCCGCCCTGGTCAAGGAAGACGCCCGTTCCGACGCCCTGACCGCGCCGCGCCTGGTCCCGCGGACACACCTTTCCGCCTGGCGGGACTGGGCCGATCTGACCGGGCGGCGTCCGCCCGATGCGCCCGAGCGGGCCGTGGCCCACCTGCATTTCGCCCTGGACGGCGCCCTGGCGGGCTGGGGCGCGGCGGTCCTGCCCTGGGCGCTGACGGCCGAGGCCGTGGCGGACGGGCGGCTGCTGGCGCCCTTCGGCTTCGCGCGCGACGACGGCGCCGTGGCGGCCATTCCGGGCGCAGGCGAGATGTCGCAGGGGCGGCGGCTGTTCCTGCGCTGGCTGACGGACCAGGGGCGCGCCATGCCCGCCGCGCCGGATGCAACCTGAAGCTTAGCTGAACACGTCTTTCATCCTTCGCGGGGACGTGGTTCTCTAAGAGGACGCAAATCGGCCCCGCTGCATCATCATGATGGATCGCCGAATTTGCGGCCCCCTGTGGAGTTCAGATGCTTCTCGTCGCCTTCACCGCCGCCCTGGCGCTGGCTCAGGCTCAGTCTCAGGCCCAGGGACGGACCGAAGCTCCGGCCCCGCGCCTCGTCTCCTATGACGAGGCGGTGCGGTGCGCCGGCCTGACTCAGGCCGGATCCGAGCTGGAAGGCGGTGAAAGCCGTTATGGCCGGGAGCTTTACGACGCCGCCCTCTATTGGTCGTTGGCGGCCATGCAGGCGGCGACCGTCGCGGGCCGCGATCCCACGGCGGCCGAGAACGACCAGACGCGCGCCCGGCTCCAGTCCGTGCGGCGCCTGTCAGCCGGCGACGCCGAAGCCCGCGCCGGCCTGCAACGGTGCCGCCGCGCCGCGCCGCGACTGGGCTAGGGCCGGGCGACGCCCGAGCGGGCGGCGATTTTTTCTTGTCATATGGTTAAGCCGAACCCTTCGAACGGCGCTGCGTTTGCTTGGACGACCCCCGGATCACCCTCGTGATCCCGAAGCGGGACGACTGGAGCGCCATGTTCGAATTCGGCAGAGATCTGAGACGGCTGTTCGAGAAGGCGCGCGACAGCGACGACCTCGGCTGGCTGGAGCTGATCGGCGCGGGTCTGGTCGAGGTCGAAGCCCGGCAACAGGCCGTCGACGCGGGCCGCGTCTCCTGCGCCCGGCCCTACGACGCCGCCCTGCGCGCCGCCGCCCTGTGGCGCGAGCACGCCCGTCGCTGCGGCGCCGCCGCCAGCATCGACCGCGCCGAGGCCGCCGGACGCGACGCCGCCAAGGCCGCCGCCAACGACGACCAGGGAATCCGCGCCGCCCTCGACATGGCCCAAACCGGGATGCTGGCTTTCGACCTGCGCGGCGGGCCCGAGCGGCTGACGGCGGCGCTGGAGCTGCTGGCCGACCTGCCGACCGCGCGCCGCACCGATACGGCCGCCGCCATGGCCGCCCTGCACGCCCGGCTGCGCGCGCGTCAGGCCCTGCTGTCGGGCCGCCTGCCCGACCTGACCGAGGCGACGGCCCTGCTGGACGCCGCCCTGGCGCGGCTGAAGACCGGACGCGCGGTCGAGGACGAGCTGCGCATGGATCGCGCCGTCGTGACGCTGGAAGCCGGGCTGATCGCCCGCGACCCGCGCCTGCTGGATCAGGCGGGCCGCGACCTGCGCGCCTTGGTCGAAGCCGCCTCGCCGGAACAGCGGCCCTTGAGCCGCGCCCGCGCCCTGGCCCTGTGCGGCGCGGGCATGGCCGCCCTGGCCGCCGTGGCCGAGGACGCCGCCGCCCGCGATCAGGCCCAGGCCCTGTTCGACGCCGCCGCCCAGCTGTTCACCCCCGACCACAGCCCGCTGGACTGGGCCGCCATCCAGGTGATGCGCGCCGAACGCGAGGCCCTGCCGCCGCTGGTGCTGGTCCAAGCCGAGGCCCTGACCGAGGGCGGCGGTCTGATCCTGGGCGCCCTCGCCCACGAGCAGCGCGTGGCCCAGGAAGCCGCGCGCGCGGGCGCCGTCGGCGACCTGTCGGCCCTGCTGGAGATCGAGGGGTCGCTGCGGCGCCGGCTGGTGCGGCCCTCGGTCTCGGCCACGCCCCTGGACTGGGCGGCCGAGCAGATCGGCCTGGCGCGCATCGCCCTGGCCCGCGCCCGCTGGACCGGCGAGACGCCCCGCGCCGTCGGCCTGATGTTGGCCGAGGCGGCCCAGACCGCGCGCGAACACGGCGCCTCCAGCCTGGCCGAACGCGCCGAGCGTCTGGCGCCGCGCCCGCAAACCGTCTGATCGGGGGGCGCCGAGACGCCGCCCGGCCTTGACCCGGCCCCATTGGGCGCCTAGCTCACGGGCTTCGCAGAAGGGTTCCGACACAGTGACCGAACAAACCGCCGCCGATCCCGTCCACGCCTTCATCGCCCAGACGGTGGCCGAGCATGACGTGGTGCTCTTCATGAAGGGCACGCCGGATTCGCCGCGCTGCGGCTTCTCCTCGGTGACGGTCCAGATCCTGGACCACGTGGGCGCCCCCTTCGTCGGCGTCGACGTGCTGCAGGACGAAGCCCTGCGCGAAGGCATCAAGGCCTTCACCGACTGGCCGACCATCCCCCAGCTCTATGTGAAGGGCGAGTTCGTCGGCGGCTCGGACATCGTGCGCGAGATGTTCCAGTCGGGCGAACTGGCCGCCCTGATGGCCGAGAAGGGCGTCGCCCTCGGCGAAGCCTGAGCCTGATGGCCCGGCCGCAGTTGCAACCGCGTGAGGACCGCGAGGTCTTCGTCGTCCCGCTGGACGTGCGGCCGGAACACATCGACGAGAACAACCACGTCAACAACGTCGTCTACGTCGGCTGGCTGCAGGACGTGGGCACGGCTCACTGGAACGCGCGCTTCGACGACGAGACGCGCGCCCGCTGGTCGTGGATCGCCCTGAGGCACGAGATCGACTACCTGCGCGCCATCGCGCCCGACTCGACCGGCGTCGTCGCCCGCACCTGGGTCGGCGATCCGCAAGGGCCGCGCTTCAACCGCTATGTCCGCATCGAGGACGCCGAGGGCCGTCTGTGCGCGCAAGGCCTGTCCGAATGGTGCCTGGTCGACGCCAAGACCCTGCGCCCCGCCCGCATTCCCGCTGAGATGCTGGGACCGTTCACCGCCTAAACCTCCCTTCTCCCCCTGTGGGAGAAGGTGGCTCGCGAAGCGAGACGGATGAGGGGTAGCGGGACATTCGCCTCGCCCCCTCATTCACCGTCGCAAGACCCCTCATCCGGCCCTGACGGGCCACCTTCTCCCACAAGGGAGAAGGACGATGGATCAGCCCGCGATCTGGCCGAAGTCGGCCACCCGGTTCATCACGCCGCGCACCTGGACCAGCAGCTTCAGGCGGTTTTCACGCTCCTCGGCCACGTCGGAGTTGACCATGACGGCGGTGAAGAAGGCGTCCACCGGACCGCGCAGGGCGGCCAGCGCCGTCATGGCGGCGGCGAAGTCCTCGGCCTCCAGCGCCGCGTCCACGGCCGAGGCGGCGGCGGCGGCGGCGAAGGCCAGGGCGGTCTCTTCCGCCGGCTGGTTCGGCAGACCGGTCGCGACGGCGCCATAGGGCAGCGGCCCCTTCTTCTCCTCGGCCTTGAGCAGTTGGGCGGCGCGCTTGTAGCCCGCCAGCAGGTTCGCCCCGTCGTCCGTCGCCAGGAAGGCGGCCAGCGCCTCCACCCGACGCACGATCCGCACCAGATCGTCGTCGCCCAGCGCAAAGACGGCCGCCACGAGGTCGTGACGCTGGCCCTTGTCGCGTAGCAGGACGGTCAGGCGATCGGCGAAGAAAGCGAGGAGGTCAGCCAGCTCATTCTCCCGAAGAACCTCGTAACCAAGCTCAGAGAGATCGTCAGCTTGCTCAAATTTCTCGGCGATTTCGCGCATCCGAGAGAAAATTTTACCCGCCTTGTCCGCAGGTATTCCCTTCAGATCTTCGACCTGTTGCCATTTTTGTTCAGCGGCGCGCCTTGCCCCCTCCAAAAGTACACGGGCCGCAGGACGAGCGGTCACATCAACCAAACCGAACCTAGCCCCATTCTCCAGCACCAGCCGGATCACGCCCAGCGCCGCGCGGCGCAGCGCATAGGGATCCTTCGACCCCGTGGGCTTTTCGTCGATGGCGAAGAAGCCGACCAAGGTGTCGAGCTTTTCGGCCATGGCGACGGCGACGGTGACCGGGGCGGTCGGGACGGTGTCGCCCGGTCCCTGCGGCTTGTAGTGGTCGCGGATGGCGTCGGCCACGGCTTCGGGCTGACCGGCCAGGCGGGCGTAGTAGCCGCCCATGATCCCCTGCAGTTCCGGGAACTCGCCCACCATGCCCGAGGCCAGGTCGGCCTTGGACAGGCGCGCGGCCTGTTCGGCCTGAGCCGCGTCGGCGCCGACCAGCGGGGCGATCTCGCGCGCCAACGCCGCGATGCGGTCCACCCGCTCGGCCAGCGTGCCCAGCTTGGCGTGGAAGGTGACGTCCTTCAGCTTGGCGTTCCAGGCGTCGAAGCCGACCTTCTGGTCCTCGGTCCAGAAGAACTCGGCGTCGCTCAGACGCGCCGACAGCACCTTGGCGTTGCCTGCGGCCAGGGCCGCACCGCCGTCGGTCGCCTCGACGTTGGCGACGACGACGAAGTGCGGCGCCAGCCCCTCCTTGCCCGGTTCGCGCACGGCGAAATACTTCTGGTGCACCTTCATCGACAGCTGGACCACTTCCGGCGGCAGGGCCAGGAACTGCGGGTCCATGTCGCCCAGGATCGGCGTCGGCCATTCGGCCAGGCCCGACACCTCGTCCAGCAGGCCGTCGTCATCGACCAGGGCCAGCCCCTTGGCCGCGCACACGGCGCGGGCCCCCTCGAGGATGCGCAGCTTGCGGTCGGCGGCGTCCAGCAGGACGAAGTTGCGCTCCAGCTTCTGGCGATAGTCGGCGAAATCCTTGACCGCGAACGGCTGGCCCGCGCCCATGAAGCGGTGGCCCTCGGTCACGTCGCCCGATGGGATTCCATCCACTTCAAACGGGATCACCGCCCCGTCGAACAGGGCCAGGATGCGCTTGATCGGCCGCACCCAACGCAGGGTGCCCGTGCCCCAGCGCATCGACTTGGGCCAGGGGAAGTGGCGGATGATGTCGTCGACGCTCTCGGCCACGACCTCGGTCGTCGCGCGACCCTTGCTGCTGATCTCGGCGAACCAGACGCCGTCGCGCTCGACCAGTTGATCCTGCGTCAGGCCGGTCTTGCGCAGGAAGCCCTCCAGCGCCTGGGCCGGGGCCGAAGTCTTCGGCCCCTTCAGCTCTTCATTGCGGTCGGGCGTGGCGGCGGGCAGGCCGTCGATGACCAGCGTCAGGCGGCGCGGCCCGGCGTAGGTCGTCAGCGCGTCCCAGGTCAGGCCCGCAGCCTTCAGGCGGTCGGAGGCCATGCGCTCCAGATCGCGCGCGGCGCCCTGCTGCATGCGGGCGGGGATTTCTTCGGAGAAGATTTCGAGGAGAAGCTGGGGCATCAGGCGGTCGCCCGTTCGTGTTTGACTTGAGCGAGGGCGCAGGCTTTGCACAGGTCGCGGATGCGGCCGATGTAGCTCTGGCGTTCGGCGACGGCGATGGCGCCGCGAGCGTCCATCAGGTTGAACAGGTGCGAAGCCTTCAGCACCTGGTCATAGGCGGGCAGGACCAGCGGCTGGCCTTGCGGCCCCTTCATGGTCAGGAAATGGGCGGCCTCGCGCTCCATGTCCTCGAAGCGGCGCTTCAGCGCGGCGACGTCATAGCCGTGGAAGTTGGCTTCCGACTGCTGGCGCTCGTTCTCGAGGAAGACTTCGCCATAGGTCAGGCCCTCCTTGTTGAACTTCAGGTCATAGACGTTGTCGACGCCCTGAACATACATGGCCAGACGCTCCAGCCCGTAGGTCAGCTCGCCCGAGACCACGTCGACCTCGATGCCGCCGACGCCCTGGAAATAGGTGAACTGCGTCACCTCCATGCCGTCGCACCAGACCTCCCAGCCCAGGCCCCAGGCGCCGACGGTGGGGTTTTCCCAGTCGTCCTCGACAAAGCGGATGTCGTGCAGGCTGGGGTCGATGCCGATGGCGCGCAGGGAGTTCAGATACAGCTCCTGCAGGTTGTCGGGGTTCGGCTTCAGGATGACCTGATACTGGTAATAGTGCTGCAGCCGGTTGGGGTTCTCGCCGTATCGGCCGTCGCCGGGGCGGCGCGACGGCTGGACATAGGCGGCCTTCCAGGGCTTCTTGCCCAGCGCCCGCAGCACGGTGGCGGGGTGCAGGGTGCCGGCGCCGACCTCGATGTCATAGGGCTGCAGGATGGCGCAGCCCTGCTCGCTCCAATAGTGGTGCAGGGTCAGGATTAGGTCCTGAAACGAGAGAGGTTCAGCAGCGGCCACGGTCGACATTTCGGTCCGATTTCGGGAGGCGCGGACCATAGGGCCGCCACGCTTCGCCAGCAAGGCGAGGCGGTGCAATCCTTCACCCTTCTGCAAGCGCGGATGCGCTAGAAGTCGGCCATGATGCAGCAACGGATCGATCAGATGCGCCGCCGGGCGGCGCGCTACCTGGGCGTCAGGCCGGTGACGGTCGCGCCCGAGCGGGGGATTCTCAGCCTCAGCTTCGATGATTTTCCGGCCAGCGCCTGGACCGAGGCCGGGCCGATCCTGGCCGAACACGGGATCAGGGCGACCTATTACGTCGCGGGCGGCCTGTGCGGGGGCGAGAACATCGGCAAGGCCCAGTTCGAGGTCGAGCACCTTCAGGCCGCGCATGAGGCGGGACACGAGATCGGCTGCCACACCTTCGACCACGTCAGCGCCCTGCGTCTGAGCCCCGCCGAACTGACGGACCAGCTGGCGAAGAACGCCGCCTGGGTCGCCGAACGGCTGGACGGCCACGTCATGACCACCTTCGCCTGGCCCTTCGGCGACGTGGCCCTGGGCGCCAAGGCGGTGATCGACGAGCGCTTCCTGCTGGGGCGCGGCGTGCGCGACGGGGTCAACGCCGGGCGCGCCGACCGGGCCAGTCTGCAGGCCATCGGCCTGGAAGCGCGCCGCCTGCCCCACTATGATCTTGAGGGCCTGGTCGCCGGCGCTGTGGAGGCGCCCGGTTGGCTGATCGCCTATGGCCATGATGTCGAGAGCGACCCCACCCCCTACGGCTGCACGCCCGAGGATTTGGACCGCCTGATCCGCCTGGCCAAGGCGGCCGGGCTGGAGATCCTGCCGGTCGGCGAGGCGTGGGAGCGGTTGGGCGGCGACGCCTAGATCAGGCCCTTCGCCTCGGCCCAGCGGATCAGCGGCCTGCGCGGCCAGCACAGCAGCCAGGAGCAGGCGACGTATTCGCCCTTCTCGATCATGGCGCGGCGCGTGGGCGAGGAAGCGGAGGCGCGCTCGTCATGAATCTCTCCGCCGCCCTGATGGATCATGAAGGCGCCGTTGTTCACGGGCGTGGTCCGCAGATAGGTCAGGCGCGGGCTGATGGTCTCCAGCGGCGGATCGAAGAACCAGCTGGAGCCGATGACGCCCGCCAGTTCCGGCCGCGTCTTCAACAGGGCGGCGGCGGCGGCCCAGTTGCGCTCCCAGCCCGCTTCGTTGAAGTCCGACAGGTCGCGCGCCTCCGTATGCGTCTCCAGCCAAGGTCGCCAGCCGCCCGCCTGGACCCAGCCGATCAGCGGACCGGGACCGCGCCCGCCCAGCATGTGCCGCACCACTAGCCCCGGCCCGACGGGCGAGGACAGGTCCAGCATCTGGGTGTTGCTGCCCGGCACGCTGAGCGCCAGTGAGACGCGCACGTCCTTGGCCCAGAAGTCGGGATCATACGGGTCCGCCCCGCTGTCCAGATAGGCCGCGAGCCGGTCCACATAGGTCGGATACCCCGCCAGCACGGCCTGCGGCAGGCGCTCGGCGGCGATGCGGTCGGGCAGCTCCAGCGCCCAGGCGGCGATCAGGCCGCGCCTCTGGTCGTCGTTCGCGCCCTCGCCCAGCAGACCGTCGACGGTGCGGGCGGCCAGTTCGAAGTCCCAGTGCGGCGCGACCTCAGCGGCGGCGCGGGCGGCGCCGTCCTTGATCTCTTCGACGCGGGCGCGGTCGACGGGCGACAGGCGCGACAGGGCGCGTTCAAAGGCGGCGTTCTGTTCGGGCGAGAGCTGGGTCATGACGCCAGCTTGGCCGCAGGGGCTGTAAATCCGGTTAAATTACCGCACGCGGTTCGATATCCGGCGCGCCCAGCACCACCGGCCGCGCCCACCAGCCCGGCCGATCCAGGGCGAAGGCCGCCTCGATCGCCGCCGCCCGGTCGTCGAACAGGCCGAAAACGGTGGCCCCCGATCCCGACATCCGCGTCAGGCGACAGGCCGGCGCGGCGCGCATGGCGGCCAGCGCCTCCTCTATCCCCGGCGTGACGGCCAGGGCGGGCGCCTCCAGATCGTTTCTCTGCGCCGCCAGCCAGGCGATGACGGAGGCGACAGACCAGTCGGCGGGCGACGCGGGTCGATCCGCCGCCCCGACGGGCGAGGCGTCATAGGCGCGGTAAACCCCGCCCGTCGGCGACGGCAGACCGGGGTTCAGCAACACGCCGTGCAGCGTCGGCAGGCGCGGCTCGTCCTCCAGCACCTCGCCGATCCCCGACGCCCAGGCCGGACGCGCGCGCAGGCACATGGGGCCGTCCGCCCCGGCGGCCAGGGCGAGGCGCTCCAGTTCCGCCTCAGGCATGTCGAGGTCCAGCAGGCGCGCGGTCAGACGCAGCGCCGTACCCGCGTCCGCCGAACCGCCGCCCAGTCCCGCCGCGATGGGCAGACGCTTGTCCAGGGTCACGGCCACGGGCGGTTCGTCGATCCCCGCCGCCTCGCCCAGGGCGCGCAGGGCCTTGAGGATCAGATTGTCCCCCTGCCCGTCCAGCCCCGCCGCGAACGGCCCCTCGACCGTCAGGGACAGGGCCTCGGCGCGGCGCACCGTCACCCGGTCGCCGACGTCGGCGAAGGCGGCCAGGCTGACCAGGGGGTGATAGCCGTGGGCCTGCAGCGGCCCGACGTGCAGCAACAGATTGATCTTGGCCGGCGCCAGGCCGCTCAGAGCGTCGGAAACAGACATGACGGCGTCAGTCGTCCGCGCCGCCTGCGGACCCCAGCCCCTTGTCCCCGGTCGGATCCTGGCCCAGGCGATCGCGCAGCTTGCCTTCGACCTCGGCCTTGCGCTTGTCGTCGACGTCCAGGGTCAAGACGCGGTTCCACTGGAAGCCCGCCTCGCGCTGACGCCCCACGGCCCAATAGGCGTCGCCCAGATGGTCGTTGATCTCGGCGTTGGCGGGCTCCTTGTCGACGGCGCCCTCCAGATTAACCACCGCCGCCTCATACTGTCCCTGACGGAACTGGGCCCAGCCGAGCGAGTCCTGAATGTTGCCGTCCTTGGGCTCGGCGGCGTGGGCGCGGGCGATCATGGCGGCGCCTTCCTGCACCCGCGCGCCCGTGTCGACCCACAGATAGCCGAGGTAGTTCAGCAGGGTCGGATTGTCGGGCTGCATCTGCAGGGCGGCCCACAGCTCGGCCTCGGCCTCGGTGTCCCGATCAAGGGATTCATAGGCGGCGCCGCGCAGGAAATGGACCTCATAGCCCTGATCCGCCGTATTCAGCAGCGGGCCGTTCAGCAGGTCCAGCGCCTCTTCATAGCGGTTCATCTGCATCAGCTGCCCGGCCAGCATATAGGCCACGCCCGCCTCGTCGGGGCGGACGGCGGCGGCGCGGCGCAGTTCGGCCAGAGCCTCCTCGTCGCGATCCGCCTTGCCCAGGCTGATGGCCGTCTGGATGCGGGCGGCGGCGTAGAGGGCGGGCGAGGCCTCGCTGACCTGGGCCAGGGCGGCGCGGCCCGCCGGTTCGATCCCCTGAATCAGGGTCTGGCCGACCAGAAGCTGGGTGTTGTCGCTCGGGTCCAGATTCTGGGCCAGGCGCAGGTAGACGACGCCGAACTCATGGGCGCGCTGGGCGATCATCTGATCCGCAGCCGTGCGCAGCGCCTGGGCCGCGCCCTCGTGGAAGCTCGGCAGGGCAGGCGGACGGCCCTTGGCCAGCACCCGCTCGCGTCCCTGAATCACGCGACGGTCAGCCGTTCCGGCGGTGACGGCGGCGTCATACTGGACCAGGGCCTCGTCACGGCGACCGCGCCGCTCCAGGAACTCGCCATAGGGCTGGCGGAACAGGGCGCCGGCGATGGCGTGGCTGGTCAGGTCGCGCCACTCGGCGTCGGCCTCGTCATAGCGGCGACGCTGCTCCAGCAGGCGGGCGCGGTTGCTGCGCGCCACCAGGGCGCTGACCGGATCGAAGTCGGTCGGCGGCATGGCCAGGGCGCGGTCCCAGTCCTTGGCCGCCGCCGCGATCCACCCCTGGACGTAGAAGCCCGCGCGATCGTGCGGTTCGCCCACGGGGGCGGCCTTCAGCAGATCGTCGGCGCGCCGGGCGTCGCCCCCGGCATAGGCCTGCACCGCCTGAACCAGGCGCCCGGCCTGGACGATGACCGGCGAGACCTCGGGATCGGTCGGGGCGATGCGGCCCGCCTCGTCCAGGTCTCCAGCCAGGAGGGCGGCGGTGAAGGCCTGTTCGCGCACGCGCGGCTGTTCCGGCGTCAGGGCGTAGACGCGGGCCAGATAGGCGGCCCCGACCGCGCTCTCGCCGCTGGTCAGGGCGTTGCGCGCCGCCAGATAGAGGCCGTAGGCGCTGTTCTTCTGGGCGTCGAGCGGGATCGGCGCCCACACGGCGGGAATGGGCGCGACCTTCGGCTCTTCGGGCGTTTCCGGCTCGTCGGCGATGATGATGTGCGGAACGGGGTCGCCGTTCGGTTCGACGTCCTGCGCGTCCGCCGTAGCTTCGGCCGGAGCTTCGGCCGGCGTTTCCGGCGCGGGCTCAGGCGCCTCCTGCGCCGGCGACGGCGCGGCCAGAGACAGCGCAAGGGCGGAGACCGCCAGGAACAGGACAGGGCGAGAAGAGACGAAACGCATGGCCGGACCCTTCACGCTTTCCCTTTCGCCCGCAAGAGTTCGCCACGCAAATCCCTCTCCTGTTGGGAGAGGGCTTGAGCCTCCAAGAGCCGAAGGCGATTGGCGAAGGCGAAAGGGTGAGGGTTCGCGGGTGAAGGCGGCCGAAGGCCGTGGCTAAACGTATCCACAACGGCTTGCGCCGACGGGCAGGACAAGCCCCTCACCCTTTCGCGCAAGAACGACGGCTGCGCCGCCGTGCGCTCAAGCCCTCTCCCGCCGGGAGAGGGTTAAGACTTACATGTTCGGATAGTTCGGGCCGCCGCCGCCTTCGGGGGTGGTCCAGACGATGTTCTGCGACGGGTCCTTGATGTCGCAGGTTTTGCAGTGGACGCAGTTCTGGGCGTTGATGACGAAGCGCGGATCGGCGCGGTTCGCCTCGTCCGCATAGACGACTTCATACACCCCGGCCGGGCAGTACAGCCGCGCCGGCTCGCCGTATTTCGGCAGGTTGACGTTGATGGGCACGGACGGGTCCAGCAGCTTCAGGTGCGCGGGCTGGTCTTCGGCGTGGTTGGTGTTGGAGATGAAGACGCTCGACAGCTTGTCGAACGACAGCTTCCCGTCCGGCTTGGGATAGACGATCGGCTTGTGCTGCGAAGCGGGCTCGGTCGAGGCCGCGTCGGTCTTGCCGTGGCGCATGGTGCCGAAGAAGGAGAAGCCGCCCGTCAGGTGGTTGACCCACAGGTCGAACATGCCGACCGCCCCGCCCATCATGGTGCCCAGCTTGGACAGCAGGGGCTTGGCGTTGCGGACGACCTTCAGCTCCTTATGGACCCACGAGCGCAGATAGGCGGCCTGATAGGCGTCGAGCACGTCGCCCGAACGGCCTTCCATGACGGCGTCATAGGCGGCGTCGGCGGCCAGCATGCCGGTCTTCATGGCGTTATGGCTGCCCTTGATGCGCGGCACGTTCACGAAGCCCGCCGAACAGCCGATCAAGGCCCCGCCGGGGAAGGCCAGTTTCGGCACCGACTGGAAGCCGCCTTCGGTGATGGCGCGGGCGCCGTAGGAGACGCGCGTGCCGCCCTCCAGATGCTCGGCGATGGCCGGGTGGTGCTTGAACTGCTGGAACTCGTCGAACGGCGAAAGGAAGGGGTTCTTGTAGTTCAGGTGGACGACGAAGCCGACGGACACATAGCGATCGCCGAAGTGATACAGGAACGAGCCGCCGCCCGTCTTGTCGTCCAGCGGCCAGCCGGTGGTGTGCTGGACCAGGCCGGGCTGGTGCTTCTCGGCCGGGATCTGCCACAGCTCCTTCAGGCCGATGCCGAACTTCTGGGGATCGGCGGCGTCGCACAGGTTGTGGCGGGCCATGATGGTCTTGGCCAGCGAGCCGCGCACGCCCTCGGCGATGAAGACGTATTTGCCGTGCAGCTCCAACCCCGGCTGGAACTCGCCGGTCGGCTTGCCCTCGCGGTCGATGCCGAAGACGCCGGCGACGACGCCCTTCACCCGGCCGGTCTCTTCCTCCCAGACCACATGGCTGGCGGCCATGCCGGGATAGACTTCGACGCCCATGGTTTCGGCCTGTTCGGCCAGCCAGCGCGCGACATTGCCCAGAGAGGCGATGTAGCAGCCGTCGTTGTGCATGAAGGGCGGCATGGCGAACATCGGCAGGGAGGCCTGCCCCTGCGGGCCCAGCACCAGGAACTTGTCCTTGGTCACCGGCGTCTCCAGCGGGGCGCCGCGTTCCTTCCAGTCGGGGAAGAGCTCGTTCAGCGCCCTGGGGTCGATCACCGCGCCCGACAGGACGTGGCCGCCGATCTCGGCCGATTTCTCCAGCACGGCGACGGAGATGTCCTTCCCGTCCTTTTCGGCCCGCTGCTTAAGGCGGATGGCGGCGGACAGACCGGCGGGGCCGCCGCCGACGATGACGACGTCATATTCCATGACCTCGCGCTCGACGCCCGCCAGGGCCTCCAGCGGCGGCAGATTATCGATGACGGCTTCCTGCCATGCGTTCCTGGCGCCGCCTTCGATCATTTCCTCAGCCATGTCCCCTGAATCCTTGTTGTCGTCGTGGTTATCCGCCTTATCGTGAGGTGACGCGACGGCGGTCAAGGCTTATTGCCTTGATAGATGAACGCCCAACCCTTGGACATGGCCGCAACCGAAGCCCTGCTCGCCTTCTGGCGCGATGCGGGCGTGGACGCCTGTTACGAGGATGCGCCGATCGACCGCACCGTCTTCGTGGCCCCCGTCGCGGCCAAGGGTCCGGCCACGATCACGCCCCTGCGCGCCCCCGGCGGCGCGCCGTCCGTCGGCGAGGCGGCGGCCGAGGCGCGGCGGCTGGCCGCCGCGGCGACCACCCTGGACGAATTGGCCGAGGCGATCGCCGCCTTCGAGGGCTGCCCCTTGCGCGGAATGGGCGCGCGTCAGGCCGTGTTCGCGCGCGGCAATCCGCAAGGGTCGCTGATGATCGTCGGCGAAGGCCCCGGCGCCGAGGAGGACGCGCGCGGCCAACCCTTCGTCGGCAAGGCGGGTCAGCTTCTGGACCGCATCCTGACGGCGGCGGACCTGCTGGACGAGGCCTTCATCACCAACACCGTCTTCTGGCGCCCGCCGGGCAACCGCACCCCGACGCCCCAGGAACAGGCCGCCTGCGCCCCCTTCGTCGAGCGGACCCTGGCCCTGCTGAAGCCGAAGGCGGTGCTGCTGGTCGGGGCGGCTGCGGCCAAGGCGGTGCTCAAGACCGACGACGGCATCATGCGCACCCGCGGCCAATGGCGCGAATGGCGATTAGCCGAAGGCGGAATCGCCGCGCCCGTCATGGCCACCCTCCACCCCGCCTTCCTGCTGCGTCAGCCGCAGGCCAAGGGGCTGGTTTGGAAGGACATTCTGGATTTGTCCGCTCGCCTGCGCGGCGAAGTGGTTGAGCCGAGCGCCTGATTCAGGCATCCTGCGTCCTTGGAGACCAGTCCGCAGAGCGTCGTAGAATCCCGAATCGAGACGGGGCCGACGCCGACGAAGGGGGCCGCCGCGTCATGTATTCTTTCCGCCGGACGCGTCATGCGTCCCTGTTCGCCTTCGCCCTTTGCGCCACGGCTGCGACCGTCGCCCATGCCGAGGACGTCGATGCCTCCCGCCCCTACGCCGAGGCGAGCGCCGAGACGAGCGCGGACGCCTCGCCGTCGCCTACGGCGCTGAGCAGCGAGGACCGCCTCAGCTACACCACCGCCTTCGACGCCCTGCGGCGCGGCGACCTGGAGCTGGCCCGCGCCTCGGCGCGTCAGGCCAAGGACCGCGTCCTGCTGGGCCAGGTCGAGTTCGAGCGCCTGTTCCACCCCAGCCATGTCGCCACCTATGAAGAGCTGACGGCCTGGCTCGAGACCTATTCCGACCTGCCGATGGCCGATCGGGTCTATACCCTGGCCATGCGCCGCCTGCCCGACGGCGCGGCCGAGCCGAAGCGTCCCGGCGGCCTTCTGACCCGCACCTGGGCCAGCCTGACCAGCTCGGGCTCCGGCGACGGCGGCGTCAACGACCCGGCCAAGGCGGCGCGCGTGGCCCTGAACAACGACGACCTGCCCGGCGCTTACGCCATGGGCCAGCAGATCGGCGACTGGTGGACGGCGGGTCTGGCCGCCTGGCGGATGGAGCAGCACTCCGACGCCTTCCGCGCTTTCGAGCACGTCGCCCAGGACCCGACCGAGGATCCGTGGGTCCGCTCGGGCGGCGCCTTCTGGGCGGCGCGGGCGGCGGGCCAGTCGGGACGCCAGGACCGCGTGGCCGAGTATCTGCGTCAGGCCGCACGCTGGCCGGCCACCTTCTACGGCCAGATCGCCCTGCGCCAGCTGGGCGAGGAGCCGGTGATCGAGAACCAGGGGCCGCGCCCCTATGAGGCGACGCTGCAGCGCGCCTCCCTGACGCCCGAGCCTCTCGGCGTCGACACGCGCGCGCTCAACGCCTTCATCCAGTCGGACGAGGACGCCCGCCGCACCGTGGCCCTGTACGAAGTCGGCCGTCGCAACGACGCCGAACTGGCGGCCCGCAACGGCCTGCGCGCCGCCAGCGGCGACAGCGCCGCGCGCCAGATGTGGGTCGGCCTCTATCGCCTGGTCGCACCCGGCCGCGCCGCCCAGTCCGAGGCCGGCCGCATCGACGCCCTGCGCTATCCGATGCCGGACCTTCAGCCGATGGGCGGCTTCACCATCGAGAAGGCGCTCGTCTACGCCATCGCGCGCAAGGAGACGGACTTCAACGCCAACGCCCGTTCCGGCGCCGGCGCCTATGGGCTGATGCAGGTGATGCCGACCACGGCCGCGCACATGACCGGCGACCAGGGCTATGTCCGCACGCCCCAGCGCCTGCTGGACCCGGCCGTGAACATGAAGCTGGGCCAGGACTATGTGAACCGCCTGTTCCAGATCGAGTCCTTCCAGGGCGATCTGCTGAAGGCGGTGGCCTCCTACAACGCCGGGCCGGGACCGATGCTGGCGGCGATCCGCAAACTGGGCGCCGACGCCGATCCGCTGCTGCTGATCGAGACCATCGACGTGCCCCAGGCGCGCGAATACGTCGAGAAGGTCGTCGCGGCCTACTGGATCTATCAGCGCATGATGGGCGGGCCGGTGAAGACGCTGGACGCCTTGGCCTCGGGCGCGCGCGCCGTGCCGATCCGCCTGGACTATGTCCCGCCCGCCCCGGCGCCCCTGCGGGTGGCCGAGGCCGTGCTGGGCGGCGGCTCGCGCTAGAACAATGATCTGAGGCGCGGCCTCAGATCATCAGGGACGCCAGCGAGGCCCAGACCAGGGCCAGGACGATAGCCGCCAGGCCATAGGCGCGCGCCGTGCGCGCCCAATCGGTGTTTCTGCTGATCGTACGCATGGCTCCGCCCCTCCGAGAACAAGCTGGACTGTAAGTCCGCTCTCTTAAACCCGCGTTCTCAGGATCGGTTAATCAACGTTAGATGACAGAGCCGCCGCCTCCCACTCGCGGAAGTGCGGCTGGGCCAGCAGCGCGGCGACATAGTCGGCGGCCGTCCCGTCGTCGCCATGGGCCGACAGGTCGATCTGATAGTGACGCACCCGCGCCGCCACGGGGGTGAAGAAGGCGTCAGCGATCGACCAGTCGCCGAACAGCCACGGCCCGCCTGCGCCGAAGCGGCCGCGCATCTGCGTCCACAGTTCGACCAGCCGCGCCAGCTCTCGGTCCAGCCCCGGATCGGACGGCGCCGTGCTGCGCGCTTCGCCCGCGATCGGATGGCTTGGACTCATGCCGCACAGGTCGCGCAGGGCGGCAAAGCCGGAATGCATCTCGGCCGTGGCCGCGCGAGCCAGGGCGCGCGCCGTGGGATCGACCGGCCAGAGCTTCGCCGCGGGATAGCGCTCCGCCGCCCATTCCCCGATCGCCAGGGTGTCCCAGATCGTCTCGCCCTCGACCTTCAGCAGCGGTACGAAGCCCGAGGGCGACAGGCGCCGCAGTTCGGCCTTTTCAGCCTCGGAGCGATACCAGATCTCGCGCGTCGCGAAGGCGGCGCCTGCGCGCCTCAGCACCAGCCAGGCCCGCAGGGACCAGGTGGAGAAGAGGCGCGGCCCGATGATCAGTTCCATGGCGAGGCTCCGAGGCTGTCGCCGCGTTTATTGGCTGGAAGCGAGCTTCAGCACAACCAGGCCGCTGACGATCAGGACAGCGCCGATGACGCGCATCGGCGTGACCGGCTCGCCCAGCACGGCGATGCCGACCAGGAAGGCCCCGACGGCGCCGATGCCGGTCCAGATCACATAGGCTGTGCCCAGCGGCAGCGTCTTCATCGCGATCGACAACAGGCCGAAGCTGACGATCATGAAGCCGATGGTGCCGATGGTCGGCCAGGGCTTGGTGAAGCCCTCGGACGCCTTCATCAGGAAGGCCCAGACGATCTCGAACAGACCGGCGAGAAGGAGGAATATCCAGGCCATGACGTGCTCCCTTGCATGGCGTGCCGGGTCGTCCCAGCGTCATGCCCAATAACGGGAGAGGTCGTCCTCTGACCCCGCCTATCTGGGACAGGCGGGTTTCAAGTCAAGGCTTGCATACCGTGAGGGCTTTCGCAGACGCAAAATGCCCTCCGGTGGAGGCCATTTTGCATCAGTGGAGGAGGAGCAGGCGGCCCTCGCCTGCCCCCCGCCGGTCATCAACGCATGACGCGCAGGGTCACGCCCACCGTGCGCGGCGCGCCCAGGAAGGCGCCCAGCGTGCCCGTCTGGAACGGCGCGCCGAAGGCCACCTGGCGGTAGTCCTGATCGAACAGATTACGGCCCCACAGCTCAACGCTCCAGGCGTCGTCTCGCGCTAGCGCAACGCGCCCGTCGACCAGCCAGAAGCCCGACTGGCTCTTGGCCGGGTCCAGGTCCGAGCCTGTGTTGTATTCCGACGAATATTTGGCCGCCAGGGTGACGCGGCCCATCAGCCCCGCCGCCACCGGCCGCTCATAGGTTCCGGCCAGCGACCCGCTCCACAACGGCGCGAAATTCATCCGCTTGCCCGCCAGCAGCGGCAGGCCCGGCACGGCGTCGTCGCCGTATTCGGTCTGGGCGTAGGTCAGGCCGCCCTGCAGCGACAGGCCCTCGAACGGCAGGAACATGAAGTCCGCCTCGACGCCCTTGGCCCGCACCTCGGGGATGGAGCGGACCAGGAAGGTCGTGCCCAGGAAGGTGTTCAGCTGGAAGTCGTCATAGGTCTGGCGGAAGGCCGCGGCCGAGACCAGCAGGCGCCGGTCCAGCATCACGCTCTTGATCCCCGCCTCGAAGGCGTCGGCGCTCTCGGCCGGGAAGGCGCGCGAGGCGTCGGGGACCAGATTGGTCTGCCCCCGGTCCAGGTTGAAGCCGCCGTTCTTGCGCCCTCGCGACCAGGAGGCGTAGAGGCGCACGCCCTCGGTCGCCTTGAACTCGGCGCGGGCCATGCCGGTCCAGGCCTCGTCCTTGACGGTCTCGGACTGGCTCAGACCGTTGAAGGCCGGGTTCGACCACGGCAGGCAGAGCATGACGTTGCTGACGCCGTTGGCCAGCGCCGCCGCGCAGGCCCGCCCGCCGTCGGTGTTGTGATAGGCGGCCGTCATCTCCTTCTTCTCATGGGTACGGCGCAGGCCCCCGGTCAGGGTCAGGCGGTCGGTCACGGCATAAGAAAGCTGACCGAACAGGGCGGCGCTGCGGGCCGTCTGCCAATAGCGGTCCAACTGACCCTCGCCCTCGACGAAGCTTTGGCCGACGGGCAGGCCGGTCAGGCCCGACACAAAGGCCGGATCGCCCAGCGGGTTCGACGCCGAGCGCGACAGCAGACGGCTGACATAGCCTTCGTAATCAGCGCCATAGAACAGGCTGTCGCGCCGGGTCAGCTTCTCATCGGCGAAGAAGGCGCCGGCCGACCAGTCCAGCTTTCCGCGCCGGCCCGACAGGCGGAACTCCTGCGTCAGGGTGCGGAAGCGGTTCGACCAGCTGCCGTCGTCCGGACGATAGGCCAGATCGGCCGAGGTGAAGTCCCAGTCCTGGCTGATGACGCCGCGCCAGTCGCGCACCGCCGAGGTGCTTTCCAGCGTCGCCCAGCCCAGGTCGGCGTTCAGGTGCAGGGCCAGGCCCTTGTCGCGGATGCGGGTGTTGGTGTCGCGGTTCGACCAGGCTGTGCGATCCCACGGCTTCGGCGACGCCGCCACGCCGCCGTCGGGCGCGAAGGTCGCCAGCAGGGGCGCCGTATCGCCCGTGACGATCTGCACGCCGACGCAGCAGCGTTCGTCCCGCTCGGTCCAGTCGGCGGTCAGGCGGGCGGTCAGGTTCGGCGTGGCGCGCCACAGCAACTGACCGCGCACGGTGTCGTAATTCTCGGTCTGATCGTCGGTCGAGGTGCGCGGCCCCTCCCCGGTCTTCACGTCATAGAGGCCGTCGCGGCGACGCGCGGCGACATACAGCCGCCCGGCCAGAACCTCGTCCACGATCGGGCCGGTCAGGGAGACGGAACCGCCATGCGTCCCATAGTCGCCGAACGTCGCCTCGCCCGCCATGCGCGCGTCGAACGACGGCGCGGCGGTGACGACGTTGATGACGCCCGCCGAGGTGTTCTTGCCGAACAGGGTCGCCTGCGGGCCTTTGAGCACCTCGATGCGCTCGACCTCGCCCAGATCGCCTAGGGCGGCGCCGTTGCGCGGACGATAGACGCCGTCGATCATGACGCCGACCGAGCTCTCCACGCCCGGATTGTCGCCCACCGTGCCGACGCCGCGGATGCGGGCGGTGGTGAAGGTCTGGTTCGAGGTCGAGGCGACGATCAGGCCCGGCGCCAGAATCTGCAGATCCTTGATGTCGCGCACGCCGACGTCGTCCAGCAGGGGCTGGGCGGCCACCGTCAGCGACAGCGGCGTCGCCGCCAGAGGCGCCTCGCGCCGCTCGGCCGTCACCACGATCTCGGACACCTGGATCGGTCCGGCGTCAGCGGGCGCATCCGCCAGAGCAGGCGCGGCGAAAGCGAGCACGGACAGGGAGGCGGACGCGAGAGACGCGGCGCGAACAGCAGAAATCATGGGAGGAAAAACCGCTTGGCGGAGCGACGGCGCAAGGCTTCGTCGCGGACTGTCAGCGGATGTAACAGTCAAGCCGGGGCGGAGAAACCCCGCTCACGGATCATCAGACGATGACTTTCACGCCCGTCCCGCCAGAGGGCCCGAGGCGCGCGGCGCGAAGCTGTGCTCCACCCGGCTGCGGTGCGGGTCCACGTCGTTGCGGACCGCGCCGCCGACTCGGCAGAGCTGTTCCAGGCCCCGCCCCCCGCCGGCCTCGTGCGAGACGATGAGGTCCAGCAACCGCTCGGCCTCCTCCAGAGTCTCGGGCCGCTGATCCAGCAGCCAGGCCTCGACCGCGTTCAGGTCGGCGGTCAGGCCGCCGCTCTGCACCGACGCCTCGACGGCGCGCTTATTCCATTGCCGCAGCAGCGCCCGCGCCGCCTCCATCGACCATTTTCGAGCCATGACGCCCCCCAGGGCGTAGCGCCGGTCGGCCTCGACCTCCCAGACGCCAAAGAATGCCGTCACGCTGATGAGCGCCCACACCGCCCACATCAGCGTGAAGTAAGCCCAGGCCAGGCGCTGATGCGCGAGGAAGGGCGCGAGATGTCCCAGCGTCCCGATCAGCTGGAAGCCGGCGATCGCCACGATCCACCAGCGCCCGCCGCGCTCGGCCAACAGCCAGAGGCTGATGAAGAAGAGGACATCGACCATGAAGATGCCCGCGTAGACGCCGTTCCAGTTCAGGTCGTAGGCGAAGTGGGACAACATCGGAGCCGCGATCATGGCCAGCGTCGCCAATCGATCCGCCCCGCGTCCGCGCCACAACAGAAGCGGAAAGGCGATGGCGTTGGCCGCCAGCAGAATGATCTGGACAGGATGCATCAGACGCTCTCGCGTCGTGCGTTTCGCGACGTAACGATCCCGCTGCGCATACGATCAGTTCTAACCTTGATGAATCATGCGTCGCTCCGCCGTCAAAGACGTCATCGCAGACGGTCGATCGACTCCAGGACGGGATTGATCAGGCCGGCGCCGACGAGGGCGATCACGATCCAGGCCAGCGCCCAGAGCAGGATCAACCACAGTACGGAGCCGCCCAGCTTGCGGGGGCGACGCCACTCGTTCAGCGCAGCATAGCGCCGATAGAGCACGCCCCCCGGCGCCTTCCCATCCTCGAGAGGCTTGATCGCCGCCTCGGTGACGCCCCTATCTGCCGTGATCGGCGCAGGCGGCGACATTGTGATTGATTCCCCTGAGTAATGATCACTCAGCAGCCGAGACGCTTGTATACGATTGGAAACGCCCAGCTTTTCATAGGCCCGATGCAGGTGGTTCTGGACCGTTCGGGGCGAGAGGCTCAATTGCTGCGCGATCTCCTTGTCGCCCAGGCGCAGGGCGGCCAGACGCAGAATCTCACGTTCGCGCGGGGTCAGGCTGTCGATGAGCGCAGGACTTTTCACAGGGATGTGACTATCCATGGGACGGGCCTAGCGTCCAGCCCTCGTTTGCCTGGATCGTCGTTCCGAAGGGAGTGTCGCCGCCGCGCGACACAACTGGAGCGGGGCCGACACTTAACGTGAAGTCAGGCATTTTGATTGCGCCGCCTCGCCCCGGCGGCGCAATAGGACGTTCATTCAAGGCGGGGGATGTCGAACGCATGATGCTGGCGCTTCTGATGGGCGGTCTGGGCCTGATCGTGGGCAGTTTTCTGGGTCTTGTCAGCCTGCGCCTGCCGCGCGGCGAAGGCGTCATGCTCGGGCGGTCGCGGTGCGGGGGATGCGGTCGCCCGCTGAAGCCCTGGCGGATGGTTCCCGTCGTCAGTTGGGCGCTGTCACGCGGCAAATGCAGCGACTGCGGCGCCGTCATCCCTGTGCGCTATCCCTTGATCGAACTGGCGGCCGGCGCCGTCGGCGCATGGGCAGCCCTGTGCTTTCCGGACCCGGCGCACGCCCTGGCGACGGCGGTCCTGGGCTGGCAGCTTCTGTTGATCGCCGTGATCGACGCCGAGCACTTCTGGCTGCCCGACGCCCTGACGCTGCCGCTGTTTCTCAGCGGCCTGTTCGCCGCCGTGGCGCTGGACCCGGCGAACGTCCAGAGCGGGCTGCAATGGTCGCTGGTCGGGCCGCTGACGCCGCCCTTGATCGGTGCGGCCGTCGGCTTCGGCGGCCTGTGGCTTCTGGCCTTCCTTTACAGACGCGTGCGCGGTCGGGACGGCCTGGGCGGCGGAGACCCCTTCCTGCTGGGCGCCATCGGCGCCTGGGTCGGATGGGCGGGCCTGCCCAGCGTGCTGCTATGGGCCTCGGCGGCCGGTCTCGCCGTCGTGGCGGCCAAGCTTGTGCTGCGCCGTCCCGTGACCTCCGCCGATCGCCTGCCCTTCGGCGTCTTCCTGGCCGTCGGGGCGTGGATGACCTGGCTCTACGGCCCGCTGGGCCTGGGCGCTCTCGGCTAGAGCGACAGCAAGTCGGACCAGCGCCAGCGACCGCCGCCCAAAGCCACGCGCGGCGCGCCCGGCTGGTCGCTGAGCGTCAGCAACACATAGCCGTTGACCGTCTCGGCCTTGCAGGCGCGGGACGAGAAGCCGACCGTCACGGCGATGGCCTGACGCACGCCGGCCAGACCCTTGCCCTCCTCGCCAGGGCTTTGCAGCCAGTCGCCGTTCCACATCAGGATGGCGCGGCCCGAGGCGCCGGAGGTGCGATAGGCCTGACCGATGGCGGCGTTGATGCGGGCGTCGTTGCGCAGGGCGTCCTGGATGCGCTTGACCATGTCGCAGCCCTGGCCCGAACCGCCGCCTATTCCCGAGCCCGAGCCGCCGCCGCTGCCGCCGCCCACGCCGGCTCCCGCGCCTCCGCCGCCGCCCGCGCCCTGGCCGGCGGTCAGGGCGCCGCTCAGGGCGCCGTCGCCCAGCAGGACGAAGGAGACGCTCGGCTCGGGCGCCGAGATCGGCAGAGGCTCCACCTGCGTCTGAGGCGGCGTCGGGCGACTGGGCCGGGGGGTCGGCGCCGTCGGAGCCGCGCGGGCCTTCTCGGGCGTCTTGGCGGGAACGGCGGGTGGGACCGGAGCCGGAGGCGCGGGAGCGGGTTCCGGCTTCGGCGCGGGCGCAGGCTCTGAGCCGCCCGCCGGCGCATCCCCCGGCGCGGGCTCTGAAGGCGGCGGAGGCGGCGGAGGATCGATCAGCATCACCTCCACCACAGGCGGAACAGGCGCTTGCGGCGGACGTTCGACCGGCGCGGCCCAGATGATCGCCAGCACCAGGCCGTGCGCGGCCAGACTGGCGAGGACCGGCCCGGCCTTGTTTCGTCCGGCCTTGTTTCGATTACGGCGAAGCCCGGTCTTCACCCCCAGGCCCTCCTGGCCTTGCAGTTACGGGGAGACGGAAACACCCAGGCTTTCAATAGACGCTCCTCGCCCTTTTACAGTCAGAGTCCACCACCAGAGAGCGTCAGGAAGATGGCGCCTTCAAGCCAGAGCTGTATTCGCCAGAACAGCAAGAACGTCGATTATTGAAATTTTTTTACAGTCAAGCTGAACCTTTTCACTTCTTCGCGCGTCTTTGCTCCGCCGTTTTGCAACCGACACCGGTGCGGCGCGTAACATCCCCCGGAGTTGGGCCGGGCACGAAGGAGACTTGATTTGATCAAATTGGCATCTAGGACCGCTCTCGTCGGCGCTGTCGCCGTTCTCGGCATCGCCGTCAGCGGCTGCGCCAGCCACCGGTTCGTCCGCGACAACGTCCAGGTCGTGAACGAACGTGTCGACGGCGTCGACGCCCACCTGACCCAGGTCGAAGGCACGGCGGGCGAAGCCCTGGCCCGCGCCAACGCCGCGCATAAACTGGCCCAAGGCAAGTTCTTGTACGAAGTCGTTCTGTCGGACGATTCCGTGAAGTTCCCGGTCAACCACACCGAGCTGTCCCCCGAAGCCGAGCAGCGCCTGGCCGAACTGGTCCAGCGCCTGCGCGCCGAAAACGCCAACGTGTATCTGGAGATCCAGGGTCACACCGACTCGACGGGCAACGACCAGATCAACGAGCGTCTGGGCCAGGAACGCGCCGAGGCCGTTCGTCGCTTCCTGAGCGACCAGGGCATCGCCCTGAACCGCATGGCGACCATTTCCTACGGCTCCACCAAGCCGGTGGCGCCGAACAACACCCGTGAAGGCCGCGCGCAAAACCGCCGCGTCGCCATCATGGTTCTGGCCTAACGGCTGACGGCTTTCGTTCCGGCCTCATGCCCCGGCCGGAACGAGAAACGGCGGCGTCCCGCAAGGGCGCCGCCGTCATCGTTTTTCATCTCGAGATCGGCGTCAGGCCGGATCAGCCCCCACGAAGGTCATGAAGCGCATCGGCGCGCCCGCGCCGAAGCTCATGACGTCATAAGGTTCGGACGCATGACCGGGCGCCTCCATGCCCGGCGAACCGATGGGCATGCCGCCCACGCCGACGCCCCGCGCCTCTCCGGGGGTCTTCAGGAAGGCCTTCACGGCCGTCGCCGGGACGTGGCCCTCGACGATCTTGCCGTCGATCACGGCCGTATGACAGCTCCACAGCGACTGCGGCACGTTCAACTGCTGCTTGATGGGGGCGAGGTCATCAGTGGGGACCACGCGCACTTGGTAGCCCGAGCGCCGCATATGCTCGACCCAGCCGCCGCAGCAGCCGCAGGAGTCGCTCTTGTAGACGGTCATCTCGCCCGCCTCGGCGGGCCTGACCACCCCCTCGGCCAGGACAAAGCCGCCGCCGACGACTGCGGCTCCGAGGGCGATGGCCGCCAGCTTTACAGACATCTTCATCTTCAGTGCTCCTGCACGGGATAGCCGGCCGCTGCCAGGGCGTCGGCGAGGGCTTGCCGCGTCGCCGTCGTCTCGACCTCGACCCGGCGCGCCGGGACGTCGGCTGTAAGCGTGGCCGCCGGATCGACGGACAGGACGGCCTTTTCCACGGAGGCGACGCAGCCGCCGCAGCGGATTTTCGGAATGTTCAGCGAGATCATGATGATGCTCCCTTTCTTGATACGCGACAGTTCATCCGACCCCTTGCCGTCGTGGCAGGGTCAAGCGTTTCCGGCGTGAACGCCCTGCGGCCGATCGCCCGCCAGATCGGACAGGATGGGGCAGTCGGGCCGTTCGTCTCCCGCGCAGCAATGGGCCAGATGGCGCAGGGTGTCGGCCATCTCGCACATTTCACGGATGCGGGCGTCCAGGTCAGCCAGGTGCTTTTCGGCCATCGCCTTGACCTCGCGGCTGGGCCGGGCGTTGTCGCGCCACAGGGACAGAAGGCGACTGATCTCCTCAATCGAGAAACCCAGCCCGCGCGCCCGACGGATGAAGCGCAGATCGTTCAGATCGCGGTCGCTGAAATCACGATAATTGCCCTCGGTCCGGTCCGCCGGGCGGATCAGCCCCTGCGCCTCATAATAACGGATCATCTTGGCCGAGACGCCGGTCGTCTGGGCCGCCTTGCCGATGTTCATCACGCGGCTCCATTCAGGTTGTTCGCGCCGATATGGGGCTTGAAGGTCTTCAGGCGCAGGGCGTTCAGCACCACGCTGACGCTGGACAGGGCCATCGCCCCCGCCGCCAGCATGGGCGACAGCATCACGCCGAAGACTGGATACAGCACCCCCGCCGCCACCGGGATCAGCAGGACGTTGTAGCCGAACGCCCAGGCCAGGTTCTGGCGGATGTTGCCCATGGTCGCCCGCGACAGGCCGATGGCGCTGACCGCCCCGCGCAGGTCGCCGCCCGTCAGGACCACGTCCGCGCTCTCGATCGCCACGTCCGAGCCGCCGCCGACCGCCAGACCCACGTCCGCCGCCGCCAGAGCCGGGGCGTCGTTCACTCCGTCGCCGACGAAGGCGATCTTGCGCCCGCCCTTCTTCAGCTCTTCGATCACCGCCACCTTGCCGTCCGGCATGACCTCGGCATGGACTTCGTCGATGCCCAGACGACGCGCGACGGCGGCGGCGGTTCGGCGGTTGTCGCCGCTGATGACCGCCACCTTCAGCCCCAGTTCGTGCAGGGCGGCGATGGCCTCGGCCGTCGTCGCCTTGACCGGATCGGCCACGGCGATGATGGCGGCCAGTCGACCGTCCACAGCGGCGTAGAGCGGCGTCTTGCCCTCGTCGCCCAGACGGGCCGCCGCCTCGGCGAACACGGCCACGTCGCAGCCCAGCTCGGCCATATAGCGGTCGGCGCCGACGGCGACACGCGCCCCGTCGACCAGACCCGTCACGCCCTTGCCGGGGATGGAGGCGAAGTCCTGCGGATCGACCACCGTCACGCCGCGCGCCTCGGCCGCCGCGACCAGGGCGCGAGCCACCGGGTGTTCAGAGCGGATCTCCAGCGCCGCGACCTGGGCCAGAACCGTCGTCTCATCAAAACCTTCGGCCGTGACCAGATCGGTCAGCGTCGGCTTGCCTTCGGTCAGGGTGCCGGTCTTGTC
This sequence comes from Brevundimonas sp. SS2672, assembly GCF_059579685.1. NCBI lineage: Bacteria > Pseudomonadati > Pseudomonadota > Alphaproteobacteria > Caulobacterales > Caulobacteraceae > Brevundimonas > Brevundimonas sp. SS2672. The sequence continues at coordinate 2,425,870 of NZ_CM184201.1, forward strand.
GAAGGCGACGACGTCCACGCCCTGCAGGGCCTGAAGCGCCTCGCCCTTGCGGAACAGCACGCCCAGCTCGGCCGCACGCCCCACGCCCACCATGATGGAAGTCGGCGTCGCCAGACCCATGGCGCACGGGCAGGCGATGATCAGCACGGACACCGTCGCGACCAGGGCCATGCCCATCGCCGGATCGGGTCCGAACAGGAACCAAACTGCAAAGGTCAGGGCGGCGATGGCCATGACCACCGGGACGAACCAGCCCGTCACCTTGTCCACCAGCGCCTGGATCGGCAGCTTGGCCCCCTGGGCGGCCTCGACCATCTTGACGATCTGGGCCAGCACGGTCTGCGAGCCGACCTGGCGCGCCTCGAAGCGGAAGGCGCCCGTGGTGTTCAGCGTGCCGCCCGTGACGTCAGCCCCGGCGGTCTTCTCGACCGGGATCGGCTCGCCCGTCAGCATGGATTCATCGACGAAGGAGGCGCCGTCCGTGACCACGCCGTCGACCGGCACCCGCTCGCCGGGGCGCACCACGACCACGTCGCCGACCTGAACCGCATCGACGGCCACGTCCTGTTCGACGTCGTCGCGCACCACGCGCGCGGTCTTGGCCTGCAGCGACATCAGGCGACGGATCGCCTGACCCGTTCGCCCCTTGGCCCGCGCCTCGATCCAGCGCCCAACCAGGATCAGGGTGACGATCACCGCCGCCGCCTCGAAATAGATGTTGGCCGTGCCTTCAGGCAGCCACTGCGGCGCAAAGGTCGCCACCGTCGAGAAGGCCCAGGCCGCCGTCGCGCCCAGCACGACGAGGGAGTTCATGTCCGGCGCCGCGCGCAGCAGGGCGGGCACGCCCTTGCGGTAGAAGATGATCCCCGGCACGAACAGCACGAAGGTCGCCAGCACGAAGCTGATCACCTTCCAGTTGAAGGCGCCGATGGTCTCGCCGATCCAGTGGTGCATCCCCGGCACGAAGTGCGAGCCCATCTCCAGCACGAACAGCGGCAGGGTCGCCGCGCCCGCGATCAGCACCGCGCGGCCCAACTTCCTGATCTCGGCGTCACGGGCGGCCTGTTCGCGGTCGCTGGCGTCCGGCCCGGCGTCCTCGGGCGCCTCCAGCACATAGCCTGCCTGTTCGACGGCGGCGGCCAGATCCTGGAACGTCGTCGCTCCCGACAGGAAGCGCACCGTCGCCCGCTCGGTCGCCAGATTGACGCTGGCCGACAGCACGCCCGGCACGCCGGCCAGGGCCTTTTCGACGCGTCCGACACAGGAGGCGCAGGTCATCTCCCGCACGGGATAGACGACCTCCTCCTCCATCGGCTCATAGCCCGCGCTCTTGATGGCGGCGGCGACAGCAGCGGCGGAACCGTCGGGCGACAGCGACACCTGCGCCCGCTCGGCGGCCAGATTGACCTGCGCCTGCGTCACGCCCGGCACGGCGCGGATGGCCTTTTCGACCCGCCCCACGCAGCTGGCGCAGGTCATGCCCAGCACGGGCAGATCCAGTGTTTTCAAGCCTTCGGCGGCCATGGCGTCGTCCTCGCAAATCCTTGACGACGACACCTCTAAACCTTCCCATCAAGGGAAGGTCAAGCGCCCACCGTTGACGGTTGTCGGACGCCCGCGCCTCTCGCGCCCGGATGCGGCTATGTCGTTTGAAGAGGGGTGGTGATAGCTTGCCGCCCCTCCCCTTTCGACGGATGCGTGAGCCCCTTATGACGCCCCTGCCCGCCCTCGCCGCCCTGGCCCCCGAAATGACCGCCTGGCGCCGGGACATCCACGCCCACCCGGAGCTGTCCGGTGAGGAATCGCGCACCGCGAAACTGGTGTTCGAGGTGCTGGAAGGGCTGGGCCTGAAGCCCGAGGGCGGCGTCGGCGGCGAAGGCGTGGTCGCCGTCGTCGAAGGGCGCGAGCCCGGCCCGTCCATCGGCCTGCGCGCCGACATGGACGCCCTGCCCATGAACGACGACAGCAACGTCCCCCACGCCTCGACCAAGCCCGGCGTCTCGCACGCCTGCGGCCACGACGGCCATACGGCGACCCTGCTGGGCGTGGCGCGCCATCTGGCCGCCAACCCGCCTGCGCGCGGGCGCGTGGTGCTGATCTTCCAACCGGCGGAAGAGACGGGTCTGGGCGCCCTCGCCATGATCAAGGACGGCCTGTTCGAGCGCTACCCGTGCGACGAGGTCTACGGCTATCACAACATGCCGCTGCTGCCGCTGGGCGAGGCGGCGGTCCACACAGGCCCGACCATGAACGGCTATAAGGTGTGGGAGATCGAGATTCAGGGTGTCGGCGGCCACGGCGCCGCCCCGCACAAGACCAAAGACCCCGTTCAGGCCGCCGTGCGCGTGGCCTCGGAAATTTCGTCCATCGTCGGCCGCCACGTCGATCCGATGGAGCCGGCCCTGATCACCGTCACCAAGCTTCAGGCCGGATCGTCGCACAACGTCGTGCCGCACGAAGCCAGTCTGGCGGGCACCCTGCGCGCCACCTCATCCGACGTGATCGAAACGATGTGGCAGAAGCTTCAGGACATCTGTGCGGGCGTCGGCGTCATGACCGGCTGCACCGTCACGGTGCGCGAGACGGCGGGCGTGCCGCCCGTCTTCAACGCCGCGGCTCAGGCCGATGTGGCGGCGGCGGCGGCAGGCGGCGTGTTCGGCGCGGACAAGGTGCACCGCGACCTGAAGCCGTATCCGTTCACCGACGACTTCGCCTACATGCTGCAGATCGCGCCGGGGGCTTACTTCTTCGTCGGCCAGGGCGGGACGATGGTCCACCAGACCGCCTATGACTTCAACGACGACCTGCTGCCCAACGTGGCCTCGGTCTTCGCCCGGATCGTCGAGGCGAAGCTGTCCTGAAGGCAGGCGCGAACGGCGGGATCAGGCGCGCAGCGTGGCTCCGCCGTCGACGTACAGGTCCGTCATGGTGATGTGGGCGGCCCGGTCGGACAGCAGGAAGACCACCGCCTCGGCGATGTCCTCGGGCGTCGCCAGCTTCTGCAGCGGAATGCCCGCCTTGAACGTCTCGGGCGAGCCGGCGATGACGCGGGCGGCGCCGTCCTCATCGGCCCACATGCCGGTCTGCATCGGGGTCAGGGTCGAGCCTGGGGCGACGATGTTGCAGCGAACGCCCTTCGGCCCCAGCTCCAGCCCCAGACAGCGGGTGAACATGGTCGCCGCCGCCTTGGACGCGGCATAGGCCGCCATCGCATGACGCGGTACGCCCGCCGCGTTCGAGCTGACGGTGACGAAAGCCCCTTTGCCCCGCTCGCCCATCCGGCGCGACGCCGCGCGGCCCAGATGGAAGACCCCGTCCGTATTGACGGCGAAGACGCGGCGCCATTCGGCGTCGGAGGTCTGATCCACCGTCACATTGGACAGGACGCCCGCCACGCTGGCGACGAGGTCGATCGGGCCGTCTTCGGCCTCGATGCGGTCGAACAGGGCCTCGACCGCCGCGCCGTCGGACACGTCCAGCGGCTCGACGCGCACGCCGTTCAGAAACGCCAGACCCGACAGGGCCGTCGACGGCAGGTCGGTGGCGACCACGCGCGCGCCCTCCTCGACCAGCAGGCGCACCACGGCGGCGCCGATGCCGCCGCCCGCGCCCGTGACCAGGGCCAGACGGCCGGACAGTCCGCTGTCTCTCATCGTGTCATATCCTCTGCGGCGGTCATGCGGGCGTCCAGAGCGGGGGCGATCAGGGCCGTCGCCGCCGGGCCGGTCAGTTGCGGGTGCAGGAAGGGAACCTCGACCACGTCCAGTTCGGCGGCGTAAGCGCGCCACAGGCCCGGCGTCAGGGCGCGCTCCTTATGATCCAGCGCCGCGCGGACGTGGGTGGTGCGGCCGCCGAAGGGCTGATGGTGGTGTTCACGCACCAGGCGGTTGGTGTCGAGCACCACGCGGATCACTCCGTCCAGCGCCGCCTCGGGCAGGCCGCCCAGGGCGCTGTCGCCCGCCTTCAGGAAGGCGAGGATGGCCTCACGGCTGCGCAGTTCGGGATACTGGGTCGGATCATATCCGGCGATGGCCAGAAGGGCGCGCAGGGCGTCGACGGGGTCCGGCTCAGGCTCGGCGCGCCAGCACTCGGCCGGATAGGAGTCCAGCATGGCCATCAGCCCGACCTTGACCCCGCGCCGCTCCAGCTCGACCGCCACCGCCTGGGCGATGATGCCGCCGACGGACCAACCCGCGATGTGGACCGGTCCTGGAGCGCCCAAGGCCAGAATATGATCGACATAGACCGACGCCAACGCGTCGATCCCATCCGGCAGGGCGTTATCGGGGTCCAACGCAGGCGACTGCACGCCCCACACCGTGCGGCGCGGCGACAGGGCGCGCGCCAGGGTGCGATAGCCCCACGACAGCCCCCCCGCCGGGTGGATCAGGAACAGCGGCGGCAGGGCCGCATCGCCCTCAGCCAGACGGATCAGCACGCCCAGCCCGTTGTCGAAGTCCAGCGCCTCGGCGTCGATCAGGGCGGCCAGTTCAGCCACGCGCGGCCGGTCGAACAGGGCGCCCAGCCCCGGATCGCGCCCCAGCCGCTCGCGGATCAACATCATCAGATGCACGGCCAGAAGGGAGTCGCCGCCCAGAGTGAAGAAGTCGTCGTCGGCGCCCGCCGGTTCGGCCCTGCCCAGCGTCTCGGCGAACAGTTCGGCGATGACCTTCTCGGTCGGCGTCTCGGCCGCCCGGCCTGCTGCGGCCTCGAACACCGGGGCGGGCAGCGCCTTGCGGTCCAGCTTGCCGTTGGAGGTCGTCGGCAGGGCGTCCAGCGCCACGATGGCGGCCGGGACCATGTAATCAGGCAGGCGCGCGGCCAGCTTCACCTTCAGGGCGGCGGGGTCATAGCCCTCGGCCGGGACCAGATAGGCGACCAGACGGCGTTCGCCCGGACGGTCTTCTCGGGCCAGCACCACCGTCTCACGCGCCAGACCGCTGGCGATGACGGCGGCTTCGATCTCGCCCAGTTCGATGCGCAGGCCGCGGATCTTCACCTGATGGTCGCTGCGGCCCAGATAGACCACGGCTCCGTCGGCCCGCCTGCGCGCCACGTCGCCGGTGCGATACAGACGCTGGCCCGGATGGTGCGGATCGGGGATGAAGCGGTCCTCGGTCAGGTCGGGCCGGTTCAGATAACCGCGCGCCAGCTGCACCCCGCCCAGATGCAGATGGCCGCCCATGCCGGGCGCCACCGGGCGCAGGCGCTCGTCCAGAATGACCAGCCGCGTGTTCCACACCGGCCAGCCGATGGGCATGGGCCGCGACGTATCATCCGGCCCGGCGGCCCAATAGCTGACGTCCACCGCCGCCTCGGTCGGGCCGTAGAGGTTGTGCAGTTCGGCGCTAACCGTCTGGTGGAACCGATCGCGCAGCTCGGCGGGCAGCTCCTCGCCGCTGCAGAAGACGTGGGCGACCGCGATGCCGTTGGCCGCCGGATCGGCCAGAAAAGCCGACAGCATGGAAGGGACGAAGTGCAGGTCGGTGATCGCATGGCGGCGGATCAGCTGGGCGATGGCCGCCGGATCGCGGTGCGCGCCGGGCGGGGCCACGACCAGTTCTCCGCCCGAAATCAGCGCCAGGAAGAACTCCCACACCGACACGTCGAAGGTGGCGGGCGTCTTCTGCAGGATGCGGGTCTGGGCGCCGATGCCGTATTCAGCCTGCATCCACAGCAGGCGGTTGACGATGGCCCGATGCTCGACCAGCACCCCCTTGGGATCGCCGGTCGACCCCGAGGTGTAGATGACATAGGCGGCGTCCTCGCCCTTGCGCGACGGCAGGCGCCGCCCCGTCCAGCGGCCAGTCGGCGGGCGCCAGCAGGGCCTCGCCGAACGCGCCGCCGATATCTTCATGCGCCAGCACGACGCTCGGCCCGGCGGCGCGGGCGATGGCGGCGATGCGCTCGGCCGGATGCTCCAGATCGAGCGGCAGATAGGCCCCGCCCGCCCGCAGAGTCGCGACGAGGGCGATGACCAGCTCCAGCGAACGCGGCAGGGCCACGGCGACGAGGCTCTCACGCCCCACGCCGCGCGCCGCCAGCGCCGAGGCCAGCGCCGCCGTGCGGCGGTCCAGTTCGACGTAGGTCAGGGTCTGCTCACCGAAGGTCAGGGCCGTGGCGTCCGGCGTCGCCTGCATGGCCGCCTCCAGCAGGGCGGTCAGCGTCGTGTCGGGGACCGGATGGGCGGTGGCGTTGAAGGCTTCGAGTTCGCGCGCGGCCTCGCCCGGCGTGGCGATGGGAACCTCGCCCAGCGTCTGGGCGTCCAGCGCGTTGGTCAGGAAGGCGGCCAGACGCTCTGCGTGGGCGGCGGCTTCGTCCAGCGTATAGAGGTCGGGGTTGGCGTCGACCTCCAGCGTCAGGGCCGGGGCGGCGTCGCCGCGGAAGGTGAAGCTGATGTCGTCGACCGGGCCGGTGCCCAGCACCTTCAGCGTGGTGTCCAGCCCGGCAAAGCGCGGCGGCAGGTCGAACGGCAGGACGTTGACCAGCGGCCCATACAGACGCCGCGCCCCGCCGATCAGGCCCAGATCGCGCCGCAGCTGCTCGCTGCGGTAGCGGCCGTGGCGGCGGGTCTTGATCAGGGCCTTGGAGGCGAGGATCAGCTGCTCGTCCAGCGGCGCGTCCTCGTCCAGCGTCAGGCGCAGCGGCGGGACATTCATGATCATGGCCGGCGTGCGCGCCGAGGCGCTGCCCATGCGGCCCATCCACGGCACGCCGATCACCGCCTCTTCCGCGCCCGAGAAACGGCGGACATAGGCGGCGCCGATGGCGGTCAGCACGTCGGGCCATGACAGGCGCCCGGCATCGGCGCGGGCGCGCAGGCGGGTCGTGACCTCAGGCGGCAGGGCGCGTTCGATGCGGTGGAATCGGTGGGCGGTCGTCGCCTTGCCGGGCGCCAGGGAGGCGACCTCGGGCGCGTCGCCCATGATCTCGCGCCAGTAAGCGGCGTCGGCCGTGCGTTTGTCGGAGGCGCGATAGGCGGCGTCTTCCTCCCACACCTTGGCGATGGGGTTGAAGACCGGGCCGGGCGCCGGGCCGCCGCCCGAGGCGTTGTAAAGCTCGGCGACGCGGTTGGTCAGCAGGGCCATGCCGAAGCCGTCGGTGGCCAGATGGTGGACGCGCAGGCTCCACAGGAAACGTTGCGCTCCCATGCGGAACAGGATGTTGGCGGCCAGCGGGTCGCGCGTCGGGTCCAGCGGCGTCTCGTGATCGCGGCGCATGGCGGCCATGGCCTCGGCGACCGGATCGGCGGCGGCGGACACGTCGACGATCTGCAACAGGGGACGATGGGTCGGATCGAGGGTCTGGAACACCTCGCCGTTCTTCTCGACGAAACGCAGCGACAGGGCCTCGGCCTCGGCGGCGGTCTGATCGACGGCGGCGCGGAAGGCCTCGACATCCAGATCGCCCCGGATGTCGAGATAGTGGGCCGTGTTGAAGATCGGATTGGCCGGGTCCAGCCTCTGGGCGAACCACAGGCCGGATTGGGCTTCCGTCAGCGGGTGTTCCAGCACCGCCGCCATGCGTCCGTCGTCCATGATACTGGCGTCAGGCGTCGTGACCGGCGGCGCGCAGGCGCGCCTGAACCACGCTCCACCAGCCTGCCAGCGTGGTGTGTTCGGCCAGTTCGCTGAACTCCAGCGGCACGGCCTCGCTCCACGCCAGCGACAGGTTGAGGGCGCGCAAGGAATCGACGCCCAGGTCCATCAGATTGTCGTCATCCAGAATGGAGTCCGGCGTTTCGTGCAGCACGGCGGCGACATCGGCGCGCATCCGCTCCAGCGTCAGGTCCTGCGGGGTCAGCTTGGTCATGTCAGTCGTTCCAGAACGCGCGCCGTCGAAAGGGCCACGGCGCAGGTGTCGGCGGCCCAGGCCACCGCGCCCATATGCTTGTCGCGCGAGAAGTCGCCAAGCGCATCGGCGACGAAGAAGGGTTCGATATCGCGCTGAAACGCCTCGGCCGCCGTCAACTGGCAGCCGATGTGGGCGTAGACGCCGCAGACGATCAGCTGGTCCCGCCCCCGCACGCGCATCAGCGTCTCGAGGTTGCTGCGCTGGAAGGCGCTGTAGCGGTGCTTGACCAGGGGGAAGTCGCCCGCCGCCGGGGCCAGTTCGGGCAGGATGTCTTCATGCTCAGGCGCGCGGCTCATGCCCGGCCCCCACAGGTCGGCCTGCAGGCCCCGGTCGCGGCGATCCTGATCGCCATGCTGGGCGGTGTAGAAGACCGGAACGCCCGCCGCACGCGCCGCCGCGATCAGGCGGGCGATGTTGGCGATCAGGCCCGGCAGAGGCTCGGCGCCCGGCGCATAGGGGCGCATGAAATAGCGCTGCATGTCGTGGACCAGCAGGGCGGCGCGATGGCGCTGCAACGTCCACTGGGCACGCGAGGCGGGGATCTCCGCCTCGGTCGGCAGGGCGTAGGCCGGGACGGTCGGCAGACCTTTAGAAGCGCTCACGCCTTGCCCTCCTCTTCCAGGATGCGCTGACGCAGGGCGGCGCGCAGTTCGCGGCGGCTGACCTTGCCCACGGCGGTCACGGCGAAGTCGTCGACGAAGACGATCTGGTCCGGCACCTTGAAGTCGGCGATGTCGCGCTTGCGCATCCAGGCCTTCAGCTCGACGCCGCGCGGCGCGGCGCCATCGGGGATGACGAAGGCACAGATGCGCTCGCCCAGATAGTCGTCGGGCACCGACACCACGGCGGCGTCGAACACGGCCGGATGGGCCAGCAGATGGTCCTCGACCTCCTCGGCCGAGATCTTCTCGCCCGCGCGGTTGATGTGGTCGGTGGTCCGGCCCATGACCACCAGATAGCCCTCGGGCGTGCGGCGCACCACGTCGCCGGTGCGATAGAAGCCGTCCTCGGTGAAGGACCGCGCATTGGCCGCCGGTTCGTTGTGATAGGCGCGGATCGTATAGGGCCCGCGCGTCAGCAGATTGCCCGGCTCGCCCTCGGCCACCGGCGCGCCTGCGTCGTCGACGATCAGGATTTCGTCGTCGGGGCTGATCGGTCGCCCCTGCGTCTCCACGATCAGGCTCTCGAAGTCGTCCAGCCGGGTGTAGTTGACCAGCCCCTCGGCCATGCCGAACACCTGCTGCAGGGTGCAGCCCAGCTCCGGGCGCACGCGACGCGCCGCCTCGGGCAGGAATTTCGCGCCGCCGACCAGCAGCACCTGAAGGCTGGACAGGTCGTGCGCCTTCCGGGCCGCCGCCTGCATCCACAGCAGGGCCAGAGGCGGCACCAGTCCGGTGATCGTCACGCCCTCGCGCTCGATCAGGGGGAAGCAGACGTCCGGCGACGGCGACGGCGCCATCACGACGGTCGCCCCGACATAGAGGGCGCCCAGATAGCCCGGCGAGCTCATCGGGAAGTTATGCGCGGCGGGCAGGGCCGTCAGGTAGACGCTCTCCGGCTCCAGCGCCGAGATGTCGGCGCTCTCGCGCACGCTGTAGAGATAGTCGTCGTGTGTGCGCGGGATCAGCTTGGACAGGCCGGTCGAGCCGCCCGAAATCTGCAGGAAGGCCACGTCGGACGGATCGGCGTCGTCCGTCGGCAGGGAGGCCGGATCGGCGCGGAAACCGTCGAAGGATGCGAACTCTTCCGCCTCGCCCACCACGACCACATGGCGCAGTTCAGGAACCTCGGCCTGAACGGCGCGGGCCAGGGCGCGGTAGTCGAAGCCTTCATGCCGGTCGGCCACGACGTAGGCCGATGCTTCAGCGCGCGTCAGGAAGTGGACAATCTCGGTCGAACGGTGCGCAGGCAGGGCATAGACGGGGATCAGCTTCGCCCGGAACAGGCCGAAGATCACGCTGAGGAACTCGGGCAGGTTCGGCAGTTGCACCACCACCCGGTCGCCCGGTTTCAGCCCCAGCGCCAGGAAACCGGCGGCGGCCGTCTCGGCCTTTTCCAGCAGTTCGCCGTAGGTCCAGCGCTGGTCCATGCCGACCACGGCGACGGCGTCAGGCTGCGCCTCCGCCCGGCTGCGCAGCAGTTGGGAGAATGTCTCGCCGCGCCAATAGCCCTTGGCCCGATAATGCGCCGCCATGTCGTCCGGCCAGACCTGTTGCAGGGGAATCATACGCTTGCCTCATCCACGCCCAGTGCGCGCAGAACGGCCTGGAACTTACCCGACGTCTCGTCCGCCTCGGCGGCGGGATCGGAGCCTTCGACAATGCCCGCCCCGGCATAGAGACGCGCCTGATCGCCGCACGTTTCGGCGCAGCGCAGCGAGACGTACCACGCGCCGTCGCCGAAGGCGTTGGTCCAGCCCACGGCCCCGGCATAGAAGCCCCGGTCATAGCCTTCAAGCGCGTGGATCATCTCGGCCGCCTGATCGCGCGGCGAGCCGCAGACGGCGGGCGTCGGATGCAGCAGGGCGGCCAGTTCCGCGGCGGAGGTTTCATCGGGGCGATGCAGCCGTCCCTCGATGCGGGTGCCCAGGTGCCACATGGTCCGGGTCGAGACCAGCGCCGGGCCGGGCGGCGCGCGCAGGTCGCTGCAGTAGGGCGCCAACAGGTCCATGATGGCCTCGACCACCAGGGCGTGTTCGCGGCGGTCCTTGTCCGAGGCCAGCAGGCCTTGCGCCGCCGCCTCGTCCTGCACCACGTCGGTGCTCCGGCGGGCCGATCCGGCCAGAGGATGAGAGAAGACGGCCGGGCCGCGCTTGGACGCCAGCAGTTCGGGCGTGGCGCCGACCAGACGGCGCATGGCCCCGCCAGCCCCCTCGCCCAGCGGCGTCAGGAAGCGCGCGGCGGTCGGGTCGGCCTTCAGGTCGCGCCACAGGGCGAAGGGATCGATCGCGCCGTCGCCCTGAACCTTCAGGCTGCGCGACAGCACCACCTTGTCGACCGGCTCGTCGCCGCCCTGAGAGGCGCGCATGGCCTCAAGCGCCTGCGTCACCGCCGCCTCATAGGCCGCACGCGAAGGTTCGGGCGTCAGGGCGCGGATCGAGGGGCGAAATGCGCTTGAGGGCATGTCCCAGATGCGGTTGGCGGCGCGCTCGGGCAGGAACAGGCAGTCGTCGGCGCTGCGGTCAAACGGCAGGGCGCCTACCAGCAGGCGCGGCGACGGCTCATCGGTTTCCGGGGCAACCGGCAGATCGGCGAAGAAGCCGCGCACGCGCGCGCCCAGGGTCGCCGCCGGCCCCGGCGTCAGACGCCGCTTCAGACCCGTGGTGAAGAGCCGCAGCTCGGGCGTGGTCAGTCCAAAAGCCCAGTCCATGTCGTCCTTCGGCGCGGCGGCCTCATGCCGTTCGGATGCGCCGCCGCCGATCTGAACCGACAGATCGGGCGCGCCCCAGAATTCCGCTACTCTCGACTCCATGCTGATCCCTGCTGCACTCAAGCTGTTGCATATCATTCGCAACAACCGGCCTATAGCGGAGCAACCTTCGCGTTGTCTTGCGGTGAGATTAATTCCAAGCCGGTCTGGTCGTTTCGCCGCAGAGGTTTAGAAGGGCGCTCATGCGAATGCTTGTCATTGACGATGATGCCCGAACCCGCGCCTTTGTGGCCGAAGGCCTGCGCCAGCAGGGGCATACCGTCGATGAGGCGGGCGACGGCGAAGCCGGTCTGCATATGGCGATGGAGGGCGACTACGACGCCATCGTCGCCGACCGCATGATGCCCGGCCTGCCCGGTCTGGAAGCGGTCCAGGCCATGCGCGCGGGCGGGCTGAAGACGCCGGTGCTGATGCTGACGGCGCTGGGCTCGGTCGACGACCGGGTGGCGGGGCTGAACGCGGGCGCCGACGACTATCTGGTCAAGCCCTTCGCCTTCAGCGAACTGAGCGCGCGTCTTCAGGCGCTGGTGCGCCGCCCCCCGCTGGCCGAGGCGACGACGCGGCATCGGGTGGCCGATCTGGAGGTCGACGTGACCGCCCACCGGGCGACCCGCGCGGGCCGGACGCTGGACCTGACCCCGCATGAGTTCAAACTGCTGGAGCGACTGGCCCGCAACGCCGGTCATGCGGTGACGCGCACCATGCTGCTGGAAAGCCTGTGGGGCTTCCACTTCGACCCGCGCGCCAATCTGATCGACGCCCACATCAGCCGCCTGCGGGCCAAGGTGGATCGCGGCTTCGATCAGGAGCTGATCCACACCATCCGGGGGGTGGGCTATGTCCTCAAGGCCTCGGACTGAGCCGAAACGCCCGTCGGTCTGGTCCACGGCCAGCCTGCGCTACGCCGCCGCCTTCTCGGCCCTGTTCGGCCTGGGCGCGGCGGTGATGATCGCGGGGGTGGACTACGGCCTGATGCGCTTCGCCGAGGCCGAGGTCCGCGACGGGCTGAACCATCAGATGGACGTCATGCGCGCCGACGCTGACCGGCACGGCACGGCCCAGCTGGTGCAGGAGTTGAACGCCGAGGCCCGCAACCGCGACGCCCGGCGCTATCTGCTGCTGGTCGAGGCGCCGGACGGCAGCACCTTCTCCAACGGCCTGACGCGGCTGGCGGTCAATGAGACGGGCTTCCGTCGCAACCTGCCCAACAAGGCGCGCCCCGCCCGCTGGCCCGACCAGACGCCGAACATGCTGGCGCTGAGCGCGCGGGCCTCCGACGGCGGCCTGTTGGCGGTCGGGCGCGATATCCAGCACCTGGACGAACTGCGCGGCGGCATCCGCCGCTGTGCCCTGATGAGCGGGATCGTCCTGATCCTGCTGGCCCTGGCCGGCGGCTGGTTCGCGGGACGGCTGTTCCTGCGACGGCTGGAGGACGTCAATCAGGCGGTCGGACGCATCATCGCCGGACAGGATTCGGCCCGCCTGCCCGCCGTCGGCCTGGGGCGCGAGTTCAACGAACTGTCGGCCAACCTCAACCGGATGCTGGACCGGCAGGAGGCGGCGTTGACGACGCTGAAGACCCTGTCCGAGGGCGTGGCCCATGAACTGCGCGCGCCGCTGAACCGGGTCCGCAATCGGCTGGAGGATCTGGCCGCCAATCTGGACGACGCCCAGGCGCGCGAGGCCGCCGTCGAACGCGCGCTGGAGGAGACGGACCAGGTCAGCGCCCTGTTCGAGGCCCTGCTGACCCTGGCGCGGATCGAGAGCGGCGACGCCGCCCTGAAGACCGAACGGCTGGATCTCGCGGCGCTGACCGGCGCCGTGGCCGACATCTACAGCCCCTTCGTCGAAGAGGCGGGCGGGCGGCTGACCGTCGGCCTCGCCCCTGCAGGAACGGTCGAGGCCGACCCTGCCCTTATCCAACAGGCCCTGGCCAATCTGATCGAGAACGCCGTCTTCCACGGCGGCGGGCGGATCGAGGTCTCGACGTCCAGCGAAGGCGGCCGGGCGGTCGTCCGCGTCGCCGATCAGGGGGCCGGCGTGCCGGAAGCCGAACGCGAGAAGATCCTGCGCCGCTTCTATCGCCTTGATCAGGGGGAGACCGGCCATGCCTCGGGCGCGGGGCTGGGCCTGGCCATGGTGGCGGCGGTGGCGCGGGCGCACGGCGGCGAACTGCGGCTGGACGACAACCGGCCTGGACTGGCGGTGGAGCTGTCGCTGCCGGTCACAATGGCCAAGCCCTAGTTGCAATTCGTTCTCAATTAGTCGATCAAGCCGCTCCTTTCCGTGCAAGAGCCGCTCATGACCTCCGCCACCACGACTGTCGCAGCCCCCGGCGGCGCCTTCAGCCTGAAGCCCCTGCTGTTCACCGCGGGCGTCGGCAGCATGTCGATGATGGCCTTCGTCGCCGTGGTCGGGCCGATGGCGCGGCTGCTGGGCCTGCAGCCCTGGCATGTCGGCGCGGCGGTGACGGCGGCGGGTCTGGCCTGGATGCTGATGGCCCGCTTCTGGGGCGCGCGCAGCGACGAGGTCGGACGGCGCAAGGTGCTGTTGATCGCCCTGGCCGGGTTCGCCGTCAGCTATGCGGCGCTGGGCCTGTTCATGAGCGCGGCCCTGGCCCTGGTTCCGGCGGCCATCGTCAGCTTCCTGGGCATGACGGCGGCGCGCACCGCCGCCGGGGCCTTCTACGCCGCCGTGCCGCCGATCTGCGCCGCCGTGGTCGCCGACCACACGGCGCCCCACGAGCGCGCTCGCGCCATGGGCGCCGTCGGCGCGGCCAGTTCGCTGGGCATCGTCTTCGGACCGGGTGCGGCGGGCCTGCTGGCCGGATGGAGCCTCAGCGCCTCCCTGATCATCATCTCCGCCCTGCCCGTCCTGGCCTTCATCGCCGTGTGGCGGTTCCTGCCCGCCGACGCGCCGCATGAGACCCGCAGGAAGTCGGCGCTGAAGCTGTCGGACGCGCGCATCCGCCGCGCCGTCGTCACCGCCTTCGCCGCCATGTGCGGCGTCGTCGTCTGCCAGGTGGTGGTCGGCTTCCTGGCTCTGGACCGCTTCGGCCTGTCGCCCAACGAGGCGGCGCGCACGGCGGGAATCGCCCTGGCCGTGGTCGGCGTGGTGCTGTTCTCGGCCCAGATGGTGCTGCGCCGGTTGAACTGGACGCCCTCGCGCTTCATCCGCATCGGCGGGAGCGTCGCCGCCGTCGGCTTCGTCGGCGCCGCCTTCGCCGCCACGCCGCTGCAACTGTGGGCCGCCTATGGCGTCATCGCGGCAGGCATGGGCTGGGTCTATCCCTCGCAATCGGCGCTGGCCGCCAATGCGGTCGAGGCCCATGAGCAAGGCGCCGCCGCCGGGGCCGTCGGGGCCGCGCAGGGACTGGGCGCCGTGCTGGGGCCGCTGGCCGGAACCTTGGCCTATCAGGCGGCGCACGGCGCGCCCTACGCCGTATCGGCGGTGATGATCCTGATCGCGGCGCTGTGGCCCGCCACGCGCGTTAAGGTCGGCTAAGCGCGTCAAGGTCGGCTTGCCCGACCTCGAACCCGGCGGACAGGGCGTCGGCCAGCCACCGGGTTCCGGCGTCGCCGTCAGAGCGTTCGTGCCAGACTAGGTGATAGTCGAACGGCCGCATCTCCTGCGGCGCCGGGAAGACGCGCAGGCCATGCGCGGCGGCGAAATGCTCGGCCGCCCGGCGCGGCAGCAGGGCCACCGCCTCGCTCGTCTGCAACAGATAGGGGACCAGGGCGAAGCTCTCGGCTCGCACCAGGACGCGGCGCTCGGCCATGTCCGGCAGGTCGTCCGCCACCCAGTCGCCGAAGCCGTCCCCGGCCGACGGCGCGACATGGGGCCACCGCAGCAGTTCGGCGTGCGTCGGCGTCGCCTGATGCACAGGATGGTCCGGCCGCGCCAGGCCCAGATGAGTCTCACGGAACAGCCAGCGCGACTTCAGCCCCGCGCCCTCGGGATTCCAGCCGGTCAGCACCAGATCCAGCCGCCCGTCCTCAAGCCGCCTCAGGCTGGCATCCGACAGAGGCTCGACGTCCAGCTCCACCCCGGCCGCCTCCTGAGCAATGCGCGCGATGGCGGGCGTCAGGACGCTGAGCAGGCCGAAGTCGGTGGAAGCCAGACGGAACACCCGCTTCATGCGTCCGAGATCCAGGTCGGGATCGCGCAGCAGGCTCTCCCCCGCCTCAAGCCAGGCGCGCAGGGGGCCGGACAAGGCCTCGGCGCGCGGCGTCGGCATCATGCCGCGCGGACCGCGCACCAGCAGGGGGTCGTCGAACTGATCGCGCAGCCGGGCCAGGATGCGGCTCATCGCCGGCTGGCCGATGCCCAGACGCTCGGCCGCGCGCGAGACGCTGCGCTGCTCGATCAGCACCTGAAGATGCTGAAGCAGGGTGAAATCGACGCGGTGGGGAAGTCGCCCCGACATATGGCCTCGCTGCATGACGCCCGGCGCGTCGTCCCCGGCTGTATTAAGAACGCCTCTTAATTGCAACACACTCGCCCTGTGGTTCGCGCCCCGTTTCTCGCCGCTTCCCGACGGCCGCGCCCTCATGCAGCCAGGCGAATAGGCCCCATGCCGAATCCGACATTGAGACAATATTGCGAATGATTATTAGGAGCGAGTCGCTCGCACGGTCGAGCTTTCCTCCCCTCCCCGGGCGCCTGGCGCCCGCCTAACGCACGCCTCTGGGGGCGCAGATGCACCTATCGAAACGCCGCATCGGGCTGGGCCTGATGACATCAACCCTTCTCGCCGCCTCGCCGGCTCTGGCCGAGACCGCCCTGCCGGACGCCTCCGGCGTCGATCCCCAGGCCACCTCGGTCGGCGACGTCATCGTCACGGCGTCAGGCACGGCCGTGGACGTCCGCAACGCCCCCGCCTCGGTCAGCGTCATCACCCGCGACGAGATCGAGCGCCAGCCGGTGCAGAGCCTGGGCGAACTGCTGGGCCGTCTGCCCGGCGTGACCGGCGGCGTCAGCCCGACCGGCGCCATGTCCAAGATCACCATCCGCGGCCTGCCGGACAACTACACCCTGGTGCTGGTCGACGGGCGTCGCGTCGGCAATTCGCGCGACATCAGCTATCGCCCCGACCTGGGCCGCCAGGACCTGAACTGGATCTCGCCCGACATGATCGAGCGTATCGAGGTGGTGCGCGGGCCGATGTCGTCCCTCTACGGCTCCGACGCCATGGGCGGGGTCATCAACATCATCACCCGCAAGATCGCCCCGACGTGGCGCGGCTCGGCCAACACCAGCTACACTTGGTCCGAGGATTCCGAACGCGGCGACGCCTATCAGCTGGGCGTCAACGTGGCCGGCCCCCTCACGGAAAACCTGGGCCTGCGCCTGGGCGCGACCTACGCCCGCACCAATCCGGACGAGGTGAACATCTCGAGCAACAACGGCGCGGGCGGCGTCGTCAACAAGAGCCTGAACGGCGTGCTGAACTGGGCGCCGGTCGAGAATCACAACTTCTCGTTCGAGGCCAACTACGGGGTGGAGGAGCCCCTGGCGCCCAAGCTGCTGGTGCCGAACCGCAACGGCGAACTGACGCCGCAGGGGGCCTTCGGCTCCGAGACCGAACGCACCAATTTCCGCGCCAGCCACGAGGGCGAATGGTCCTTCGGCAAGACGCGTCTGGACGTCTATCGCAACGCCTTCGAGAACAAGGCGATGGGCGAGTACGGCGGCTCCGGCGAGTTCGAGGAGTGGATCGTCGACGGCCTGTGGAACTTCGAGAAGAATTTCGTCTGGCTGCACAAGTTCGCCCTCGGCGCCCAGTATCGCCAGGAAGAGCTGACCAACACCGACACCATCGGCACGGTGCCGATCGACTATGACGGCAACGTCATTACCGGGGCCACGCTGAAGGGGGACACGGCGGCCATCTTCGCCGAGGACCAGATCACCCTGCGCGAGAACCTGCTCCTGACGCTCGGCGGCCGTCTGGACAGCCACGATAAATACGGCGAGCACTTCAGCCCGCGCGCCTATCTGGTCTGGCATCCGGCCGAGGCCTGGACCCTGCGCGGCGGCGTCTCCAAGGGCTTCCGCGCCCCGTCCCTGAAGGAAAACAGCGCCGGCGCCGCGACCAACTCGGGCGGCAACGGCTGCCGGGGTCTGATCGGCATGGCCGCCAAGGACAAGAACGGCGACCCGATCCTGGACGGAAACGGCAATCCGCTGATCTACACCTCGGGCAGTTGCTGGATGGCGGGCAATCCGAACCTCAAGCCCGAGGAAAGCACCAGCTACGAGTTCGGCTTCGCCTATGACGGCGCCGCCTACAGCTTCGCCGCCACCTATTTCCACACCGACTTCGAGAACAAGATCCAGTACGCGCCGCTGGGCTATTTCGAAGGCCGCTGGTGGACCAAGAACGAGAACGTCCAGCGCGCCCGCACCAAGGGCCTGGAACTCAGCGGTTCTGCGGCCCTGCCCTACGACCTGACCCTGCGCGGCAACGCCACCTGGATGATCGAGGCCAAGAACCTGGACACCGGGGCCAGCCTGATCACCACGCCGGAATGGTCGGGATACGCCTCGCTGGACTGGCGGGCCACGGACCGCCTGGGGCTCATGCTGTCGGCCCAGTACACCGGCGAACAACTCAGCGGCGGCTCGACCCTGACCAACGCCCGCACCGAGTTCGACCTGACCACCGCCTATGAGGCGTCCGACACGGTGACGCTGCGGGCCGGTGTCTCCAACCTCTTCAACGAGAAGGTCAGCGGCACCGCCGGCGACGGCTACTACTCGCCCGGCCGCCGCTTCTTCGTTGGCCTGACCACCCGCTTCTGATCCGGAGAAACTGCGATCATGACTACCCTGAGCAAATCCCTTCGCGGCGCCGCCCTCGGCGCCCTTCTGGCGGCTTCGGCCGTCGCCGTGCCGACCCTGGCTTCGGCCCAGGCCCTGTTCTCGGCGCCCGAGCGCCTGGACGGCGGCCAGGTCGGCTTCTCGTCCGGCGAGCGCGGCAAGCCCGTCCTGCCGGGCGGTCCGGTCGTGGCCAATGGCCGCGGCTTCCATCCGGGCCAGAGCATCGTCCTGATGTACGGCCAGACGCCGCTGTCGACCGGCCCGATCACGGCCAACGCCGAGGGCGGCTTCGAGGCGCGCCTGACGCTGCCGGCGAACGCCCAGCCCGGCAACCACCCGATCGTGGCGGTGTCGCAGTCGCCCTACAACGCCGTCCTGGCCGATCTGAAGATTTCGCCGAACGTGCCGCTATCGAATGAGGCGGCCTATCGGATCACCAGCATCCAGCCGACGCGCGGCCTGTACCAGACCGCCTATAGCGCCAAGCGCAACGCCGTCTTCGCCACCTCAGCCGTCGGCCGCCCGCCGGTGCGCCAGTCGGAGCTGCTGCGTCTGAACGCCGACACCCTGGCGGTCGAGGCCCGCGTCACCCCGGCCGCCGCGCCGGGCCGCACCGGCCGCGACGGCCAGCCCCAGGACGGCGGCGTCTTCGCCGTCTACGGCGTCGGCGTCGATGACGCCAACGACACCGTCTGGGTCTCCAACAGCCGCCAGAACACGGTGGCCGTCTATCGCCAGTCGGACCTGTCGCTGGTGCGCCAGTTCGAGCCGGGCACCGTCAACCACGCCCGTGACGTCGTCATCGACGAAGAGCACGGCAAGGCCTACGCCAGCGCCACCTTCGAGCCCGAGGTCGTGGTGTTCGACACCGCCGCCCTGACGGTCGCCAAGCGCATCAAGATCGACTCGACCGTGCGCGGCGAGACCTTCTCGGCCGCCAGCGTCTCCTATGATCGCGAGGCGCGCCGCCTGTACGTCGCCTCCAACTCGACCAATGAGGTCGCGGTCATCGACGCGGCGGCGGACACGGTGCTGAACGTCTTCCCCGTGCCCGGCGCGCGCAGCGTGATCGGCGTCTCGCACGATCCGCAGACCGACCGCATCTTCGTCGCGGCCCAGGGCACCGACAACCTGGTGGTGCTGAACGGTTCGGACGGTTCAGTCGTGGCCGACACCCCGGTCGGCGCGGGCGCCCTGAACGTGGTGTTCGAGCCGAAGTCGCGTCGCGCCTTCGTCAGCACCTTCGGCGCGGGCACGGTGACGGTGACGGATGTCGACGGCCGCATCGTCGCCAACCTGCCCGCCCCGCCGGTGGCGAACCACGTCTCGACCGACGGACGCGGCAACGTCTATGTCGCGGTCAAGTCCGGCTGGACCACGGACGGAAACGACTCCGTGCTGCGTATCCGCCCGGCGCGTTGATCCGAACAGCCCCGCGCCCGGCGCGGGGCTTTTTCTTGCCCCGTCGCCTAGCCTCGATAAGGCGCGGCGAACCGCAGCACGGCCGGCAGGGCCGCATAGGGCGTCGAGCCGTGATCCTCGTCCTCCAGCACCCGCAGGCTCGCCCCACGGGCCTCCAGATCGCGGGCGTTGGAGACCATGCGCCGGGCCAGGTGCGCGGGCGGCAGCCCGGCCATCTCCTCACGGGCGCCGACCGCGACCAGCAGATTCGCGCGCTCGGGCTGGGCGGCGACCACCGCCGGGTTCCACCAGATCGATGGGCTGATGGCGGCGTAGCGGGCGAAGGGCGCCCCGGCTGCTCGCGCCTCGAGGACGAAAAGGCCCGACATGGAATGACCCATCAGCACCGCCTGCGCGGGATCGGCGCCCAGGGCCGCCAGTTGCGGCAGCACCTCCGAACTCAGGCGCGCCAGCAGGGCCGCGCCGCGCGGCTCGGGCGCCTGGCCCTGCGGCCCCGGCGTGAAGGCGTAGGCGGCGACACGGTCGGTCACCCCCGACAACGACACCCCCGCCGTCATCATCGCATCCACCCGCGTCTTGGCCGAGCGCCGCAGCAGCCGTCCGGACACCTGGGCGGCCGTGTCGAAGAAGGCCTCCCCCTCCAGCAGCACCAGAACCGGCCAGCCGCCGGGCGGCCGTTCGCCCTGAGGCGTCGCCACCTGCACATCCACGGCGGGCGCGCCATCGACAGCGGGCAGGCGGATGGCGTAGGGCTGGGTCGTGTCGGGAGCCATGGCGTTCGGCGATGTGTCGGCAGGGGCGGGCGAGGTCAGCGTCATACGGCCACCCTAGCCTATCTGGCCATTGATATGTATTGCGACGCATTCTCTGAGTGGAGTTCGTGAATTGGCGAACGCTGAAAACGCCCTGCCCGAGGCGGTCGTCGCCTATTCCCGAAGCGTGCGGACCAAGCTGTTCGCCATCGCCGTTCTGGCCGTCATGGCTGTGGCGGCCCTGCTGCTCGACATCGCCACCGGCCCGTCGTCGATCTCGCCCCTGACGGTGCTGCAAGGGGTGTTCGATCCGTCCAGCCTGAGCACAGCCCAGCAGGCCATCGTCTGGCAGGTGCGCCTGCCCTACGCCCTGATGGCGATGATGGTCGGCGCGGCGCTGGCCCTGGCGGGCGCCGAGATGCAGACGGTGCTGAACAATCCGCTGGCCAGCCCCTTTACGCTGGGCGTCTCCTCGGCGGCGTCGTTTGGGGCGTCGCTGGCGATCGTGCTGGGTCTGGGATCGTCCTTCATCGGGGCGGACTGGCTGGTGCCGCTGAACGCCTTCGTCTTCGCCTTCGGTTCGGTGCTGGCGCTTCAGGCCCTGGCGCGGATGAAGGGGTCGGGCATCGAGAGCATCGTCCTGTTCGGCATCGCGCTCGTTTTCGCCTTCAACGCCCTGACGGCGCTGGTGCAGTTCCTGTCCTCGGCCGAGGCGCTGCAGCAACTGGTGTTCTGGACCATGGGATCGCTGTCGCGCGCGACCTGGAGCAATGTCGCGGCCCTGGCGGTCGTGCTGGTCGTGGTCACGCCCTTCTCTCTTCTGTCGTCGCGCGCCCTGACGGCGCTGCGGCTGGGCGAGGACCGGGCCATGAGCTTCGGCGTCGATGTGAAGCGGCTGCGCTTCCTGTCGCTGCTGCGGGTCAGCCTGCTGTCGGCGACGGCCGTGGCCTTCGTCGGCGCCATCGGCTTCATCGGCCTGGTCGGGCCGCACATCGCCCGCCTGCTGGTCGGCGAGGATCACCGCTACTTCCTGCCCGCCAGCGTGCTGGCCGGGGCGGTCATCATGTCGCTGGCCTCGGCGGCGTCCAAGATCATCGTGCCGGGCGTGCTGATGCCCGTCGGCATCGTCACCGCCGTGATCGGGGTGCCGGTCTTCCTGCTGCTGATCTTCCGCAACGGAGGCCGGGCATGAGCGAACTGTCGATCAGCGGCCTCGACGCCGGATACGGCGGCCAGCCCATCATCAGCGGCTTCAGCCTGCCGCCCCTGACCGCCGGTGAAGTGGTGTCGGTCGTCGGCCCCAACGGCGCGGGCAAGAGCACCCTGCTGCGCAGTCTAGCGGGGCTGATCCCGGCGCACGGCTCGATCCGTCTGGACGAGGCGGAGCTGACCCGGCTGTCGCTGGCCGACCGGGCCAAGCGCGTCACCTACATGCCGCAGACCCTGCCGCAGGGCGTGGCTCTGACGGTGTTGGAGACGGTGGTGGCCTCGATCCGCGCCACGCCCCTGCGCGGCGCCGTCTACACCGACGCCCAGGCGGCCGAACGCGCCTATGAGGTGCTGCAACGGATCAACGCCGAGGCGCTGGCCGGACAGCGGCTGGACCGACTGTCGGGCGGCCAGAAACAGCTGACGGGTCTGGCCCAGGCCCTGGCGCGCGAGCCGCGCCTGTTGCTGCTGGACGAGCCCACCAGCGCCCTGGACCTGCACTATCAGTTGCGCGTGCTGGACCTGGCGCGCGAGGCCGCGGCCGAACGGGGCATGACGGTGATGATCGTTTTGCACGACCTTCAGGCGGCGGCGCGCGTCTCGGACCGGATCGCCGTCATGGCCAAGGGACAGCTGGTCGCCTTCGGAACGCCGGACGAGGCGATCACGCCCGATATCCTGGCCGAGGTCTATCGCGTCTCGGCCCGCGTCCAGCGCTGCGACCGCGGCGCGCTGCAGGTCATGATCGACGACGTGCTGGGTTAAGGCTTCCCTCTCCCGATGGGAGAGGGCTTGAGCGCGCGGCGGCGCAGCCGTCGCTCTGGCGCGAAAGGGTGAGGGTTCCGTACTTGCCTTCGGCGTAAGCCGCAGCACCAGCTTCAGCACCACGGCCTTCGGCCGACTTCACCCGCGAACCCTCACCCTTTCGCCTTAGCCAATCGCTTCGCTCTTGGAGGCTCAAGCCCTCTCCCACCGGGAGAGGGCGACAAGCGTCTTTACGGACGGATCAGCGTCACCACGTCGCCGGTCGGGTCGACCGGGACCGGGGTGCCGGCCGGGGCGTTGCGCGGCAGGCCGCGCGCCTTGTTCGTGATGTAGACGGCGTTGGTGGCGCGATCGATGGCGATGGTCTGGGGGAAGGTGCCCGTCTCCAGGTTCGCCTTCACGGCATAAGTGTCCGAATCCAGCACCGTCACCGTGCCCGCCTGCCGGTTGGCGACGTAGATCTGCTTGACCGCGCCGTTGTACGCGACGCTCAGGGCGCCCGCGCCGGTGACGACCTTGTGGATCAGGGCGCCGGTGTCGGCGTTCAGAACCGTCAGCTCGCCCGACTTCTGATGCGCCACGAACAGGCGGCGGCCCTCGGAATCCACGGCGATATTGATCGCCGCGTCGGCGCCCGACGGCCATTGGCCGACGGTTTCGCCCGTGGCCAGATCGATGGCGGCGACTTCGTTGCTGCCCATGCCCGTGACATAGAGGCGGTTCGTCGACGCATCGAGCGCGGCGCCCATCAGGGTGCCGACCTGAACCGGGATGGTGCGTTCCAGGGTGTTGGTCGCCCCGTCGATGACCCAGACGAGGTTCGGCTTGGCGGCGTCGCCCGCTTCGCCGCCGACGTCGGTGATGTAGACCTTGTTGTTCGCCTCATCGACGACGACCTGGCGGACGTGGCCGCCGTTCTCGCCATTGCGGACCGAGCCGATCACTTCGCCCGTGCGGGCGTTGATGGCCGTGATCACGCCCGCGCGGGTGTCGGTGCCGTACAGGATCTGGGTGCGGGTGTTCAGATTCAGGCCGTAGAGCGGATTGGCCGAGACGTCGATCGAGGACTCCGGCTCCAGCGTCTGGCCTTGCAGGCGGATGATCTGCGCCTGGTTGGCGCCGCGCGGGCCGACGGCGGCGACATAGAGGTCGTTGTCGGCCGGGTTGAAGACGATCTCATACAGGCCGCCGTGCTCGACCTTGACGGTCTTCTCGATCGTCTGGGCGGAGGCGGTCGAAGCGATCGCCAGGGCGGCGAAGGCGGCGACGGTCATCAGGCCGTTGCGCAGGGTGGTCATGGCGATTCTCCGTGGTGAAATCATCAGGCGGCCGGGACCAGATCGGTCCAGTAGTCCCCGCGATAGGGGACGGCCAGGAAGTCCTTGTTGATCGTGTCCAGCGTCGCGCGCGGGTCCAGATCGGCGAACAGTTCGGGCTGGATCCACTTGGCCAGGACTTCGGTGGCGACGATGTCGATGGGCGAG
This sequence comes from Brevundimonas sp. SS2672, assembly GCF_059579685.1. Classification (NCBI taxonomy): domain Bacteria; kingdom Pseudomonadati; phylum Pseudomonadota; class Alphaproteobacteria; order Caulobacterales; family Caulobacteraceae; genus Brevundimonas; species Brevundimonas sp. SS2672. Next base: position 2,449,607 of record NZ_CM184201.1, read on the forward strand.
TTGATCAGCTGGTGCGACAGGCCGTGCACCTTGCCCTCGCGCACCGCCTTCAGGGTCGACAGGCCGCGCCGCCCGGCCACGCGGCGCAACGAGGCGCGCGAGGTCTCCACGTCATATTTCGGGCCGACGACGAAGCCGCCGCTCTTCTCAAGGTGCGGGCCGCCGGTGGCGATGTAGATGTCGGGATCGCGCTCGACCACGAACTCCAGGTTCAGCTTGCCCGACGGCTGTTTCAACACCTCGGCGCCGATGTTGCGAGCGCCGACGAAGCTCAGATAGTCGCCGATGTTCCCGGCGCCCACCGAGTTGCAGCAGTCCGGCCCGTTGCCCGCGTGGGCTTCCAGGAAGACCGTCGGCTTCTGCGCATCCGTAAGACCCGCCACGCGGTCGGAGATGACCTTCAACCGGGCGGCGCGGAAGGCGTTGTAGGCCTGCGCCTGGTCCTCGCGGCCGATCATGGATCCCAACAGGGACAGGCTGCGCGACTGATTTTCAAACGGGTGCTGGAAGAAGTCGATATAGGCCACGCGCACGCCCGCCTGCTCCAACTGGGCGGTTTGGGCGTCGGTCGGGCCGGAATCCAGCGACACCAGGGCCACCTGCGGCTGGGCGCCCAGCACCGCCTCGACGTTGAAGGCGGCGGCCGAGCTCGGCGTCTTCGGCAAGGTCGCCAGCGCCGGCGACCTCTCCAGGTAGGCGGCGTAGATTTCGGGGCTGAGTCGGTTCACGTCGCCCGCCCAGGCCGCCAGCAGACTGACCGGATCGGGATGGATCAGCGACAGGGCGATCAGGAAGCGGCTGTCGTCGATCGACAGCTTCGTCACCGGCGGAGTGATCGCCAGCGGCCGGTCGCGCAGATCGGTCAGCAGGGAGGACGGCCCGGCCTGGTCGCGACGCGTGCAGGCGGCCGCCCCGGTCGCCATCAGGGCGGCGGCGCCCAGCAGCAGGGCCCGACGCCCCAACCTCACCTCGACCATCGGCCCGTTCTCCGCCCATTCATCAGCAACGCCAGCGGCGTTTCACGAGCGACGCTTAATGATAATCAGTGTCAGCTTCAATCGCTGATTTGTCGCAGCGGACGCACGACCATCCGCGGGCCCGTTTTCATGCTAGGGCTGCTTTCACCGCCCCGCCTCCGTCCCTTCCGCCCCTTGAGCAGAGACCCGCGCCATGAACATCCGCCCATTGGAAGACCGTCTGCACGTCTCGCCGCAGATCCAGCCCGAAGACGTGCCGACCGCCGCCGCCCAGGGCTATCGCGCCATCATCTCCAACCGCCCCGACGCCGAGGAGCCGGGCCAGCCGATGACCGAGGACATCCGCGCCGCCGCCGAGGCTGCGGGCCTGCCCTTCGTCCACATCCCCATTCGCGGCGGCGCCATGACGCCGGACGACGTGGCTCGTTTCAAGGCCGCCCTGGCGGACCTGCCCCACCCGATCCTCGGCTACTGCCGCTCGGGCACGCGCACCACCTATCTCTGGGCCCTGTCCCAGGCGGGCGAACGCCCGGCCGAGGAGATCATCACCCTGGCCGCCCAGGCCGGCTACGACGTCTCGCCTCTCGCCTCGCGCCTATAGAGCCCGCGAGGAAGCCGCGGCCTCAGTCCTGCTCCGGCGCCGTCAGCCGGGCGGGGTCGACGCGGTGGGTCACCATGCGGCGATGCAGGGTCGTGACCACCCCGCTGCCGGTCTTGACGCACAGGCCCGGAAACACCGCATGGACGAAGCAGGCCAAGGAGCCGACGAACATGGCCGCGCCGAACGAGGCGGCGACGCCCATATGCTCCACATAGCTCTCTCCGACCGAGGCCGGGTGATCGACGAACAGACGCTTGAACATGAACCCTCCGCTACAGACTGCGGAAGGTATTCCGATCACCGAAGAGAATCATTTCTGCCTGTTCCCCGAATTTGATGGCTCAGGAGAATAATATTCTCGCCTGCCCGCCCATCAGAGCGGAAGGGCCGTGGTGAACTTGATCTGTTCCATGGCGAAGCTGGAGGAGACGTCGTCCAGCGGGGCGATGGCGATCAGACGGCGATAGAAGCGGTCATAGGCGGCGATGTCCTTGACCAGCACCTTGAGCAGATAGTCGACGTCGCCGCTCATCCGGTAGAACTCCACCACTTCGGGCAGGGCGGCGGCCGCCTTGAACGCCTCCAGCCATTCGGCGTCGTGCCGGCGCGTCTTGACCGAGACGAAGACCACCAGAGGCAGGTCCAGCGCCTCGCGGTCCAGCAGGGCCACGCGCGCGGCGATGATCCCCGTGTCCTGAAGCCGCTTCACCCGTTTCCAGCACGGCGTCTGCGACAGGCCCACCCGCTCGGCCAGTTCGGCGATGGGAACGGTGGCGTCGTCCTGCAGTATGGCCAGCAGGCGGCGGTCGATGGCGTCCAGTGCGCTCATGTCACGGCCCTCCCCGGCCGACCACGCCGTCGTCTCAGGCCGTCAGGGCGCGCGGCAGTTTGAAGGTCACCGTCTCGCGGGCGCCGTCGTCCTCGGTCACCGTCACGTCGAAGCGCGTGCGCAGCGCCTCGATCACCCCCAGGACCAGCGGCTCGGGCGCCGAAGCCCCGGCGGTCAGACCGACCGTCTCGACCCCGTCGAACCAGCCCCAGTCCAGATCGCCCGCGTCATCGACCAGACGCGCGTCGCCTGCGCCGGCCTTCAGCGCCACATCCACCAGCCGCGCCGAGTTGGACGAGTTCTTCGATCCCACCACCAGCACCAGGCCGCAGCCCTCGCCCAGCCGCTTGACCGCCTCCTGACGGTTGGTGGTGGCGTAGCAGATGTCTTCCTTGTGCGGGTCGGGCAGTTCGGGGAAGCGCCGCTTCAGCGCCGCCAGAATCTCGGCCGTGTCGTCCACCGACAGCGTCGTCTGGGTGGCGTAGGCCAGCGGCTGGTCGCCGGGGCGCTGGAAGCCTTCCGCATCCTCGACCGTCTCGACCAGGCTGATGGCCCCGGCGGGCAGCTGGCCCATGGTGCCGACGACCTCGGGGTGGCCCGCGTGGCCGATCAGGATGACGTGGCGCCCTGCTGCGAAATTGCGCTCGGCCTCGACATGGACCTTGGACACCAGGGGACAGGTGGCGTCCAAAAACAGCATCTCGCGCGAACGCGCCGTCGCGGGCACCGACTTGGGCACCCCGTGAGCCGAGAAGACCACCGGACGGTCGTCCGGGCACTCGTCCAGCTCCTTGACGAAAACGGCGCCCAGGCCCTTCAGCCGGTCGACGACGTGGCGGTTGTGGACGATCTCATGCCTGACATAGACGGGGGCGCCGTATTTCTCGATCGCCCGCTCGACGATCTGGATGGCCCGATCCACCCCGGCGCAGAAGCCGCGCGGCGTCGCCATGCGGACGGACAGGGGCCGGCGTTGAAACTGCGAAGGGGGGACAAGCGCGTTCATGGGTGCGAACTTAAGGCTTTGCGCGCCGGATCGCCACCGGAAGTCCGCACGCCGTTTGCCGCGCCTCGCTTTAGCCGCTATCACCACCCAGCGTGGCCCGTTCGGGCGTCCGATCGGCCCCGCCTTCATCGACTGCCGGAAAGCTCCTGATGCGTCGCGTCCTGACCGCCCTCGCCGCCCTCTCCCTTACGGCCGCGCTGATCCCTCACGCCGCCGAGGCCCAGAGCGGACGCCCCCAGGGCGGCCAACAGGGCGGCCAGCAGGCTGAAAAGGCCCCGTCTCGCCCGATGCGTTTCGCGCCTCTGAGCCGCCGCGCCAACGCCGGCCCCTGCCCCTATGTGAAGATTCTCTACGACGCGGCTCGCTACGTCGAACTGTCGGATTATGAGCGCCCGACGACCACCGGCGTCGGCTTCACCGGCGAGATCGAGGGCGTCAGTTCCGACTGCGTCTACCGCGAAGACGATCCGATCCGCCTGGACATGAACCTGCTGTTCAGCCTGGGCAAGGGTCCGCAGGCCGAAGGCGACGCCCGCACCTATCGCTACTGGATCGCCGTGACCGAGCGGAACTCCGCCGTCCTGGCCAAGGAATATTTCGACCTGCCCGTGACCTTCGGCGGCGCCGACCGCACCCAGGCCGAGGCCAGCCAGACCATCGTCATCCCGCGCGCCGACGCCTCCACCAGCGGCGGCAATTTCGAAGTCCTCATCGGCTTCGACGTCACGCCCCAGATGGCCGAGTTCAACCGATCCGGCAGCCGATTCCGTCCGACTGCGGGCCAGCAGACCAACTAAGACATGACCGACCTCAAGACTTCTCTCGGCGAAGCGGTCGGAGCCGCCTTCGCCGCCGAAGGCGTGGACAAGGCCCTGGCCCGCGTCACCGCCTCCGACCGTCCCGATCTGGCCGACTTCCAGTCGAACGGCGCCCTGGCCGCCGCAAAGGCGCTGAAAGCCAACCCGCGCGAACTGGCCGCCAAGGTGGCCGAGCGTCTGGCCGCCGATCCGCGCCTGTCCTCGGTCGAGGTCGCCGGTCCCGGCTTCATCAACATGAAGCTGTCGAACGCGGCCCTGGCCCGGCGCGCGGCCGAGGTCGCGGCGGATGAAGACCTGGCCGGCGCCTCGCGCGTCGAGCCGCGCAAGGTGGTGATCGACTACGGCGGCCCGAACGTGGCCAAGCCCATGCACGTCGGCCACCTGCGCAGCGCCATCATCGGCGAGAGCCTGAAGCGGCTGTTCCGCCTGCGCGGCGACGAGGTGACCGGCGACGCCCACTTCGGCGACTGGGGCTTCCAGATGGGCCTGCTGATCACCGCCTGCGGCGACGAAGGTCTGGCCGACGCCTTCATGGCCGAGGGCGACGGTCCCTTCCCGGCCGAGACGCCGGTGACGCTGGCCGACCTCGACCGCCTCTATCCGCTGGCGGCGGGCAAGGCCAAGGAAGATCCCGCCTTCCGCGACCGCGCCCGCAAGGCGACCGCCGAACTGCAGGGCGGCCGCCCCGGCTATCGCGCCCTGTGGTCGCACTTCGTCGCCGTCAGCCGCGAGGCGCTGAAGCGCGAATATGACGACCTGTCGGTCGACTTCGACCTGTGGAACGGCGAGAGCGACGCCGATCCCCTGATGGACGAGATGATCGCCGACCTGAAGGCCAAGGGCCTGCTGGTCGAGGACGACGGCGCCCAGGTGGTCCACGTCGCCCGCGACGGCGAGACGCGCAAGAAGAAGTTGGCCGACGGCTCGGTAATCGAGGCGCCGTCGCCCCCGCCCCTGCTGGTCATCAGCTCGGAAGGCTCGGCCATGTACGGCACGACCGACCTGGCCACCATTCTGGACCGCCACAAGTCCATTGATCCCGACCTGATCCTCTACGTCGTCGACGAACGTCAGGCCGAGCATTTCGAACAGGTCTTCCGCGCCGCCTATCTGGCCGGATACGCCCCCGAGAAGTCGCTGGAGCACCTCGGCTTCGGCACCATGAACGGCGCGGACGGCAAGCCGTTCAAGACCCGCGCCGGCGGCGTGCTGAAGCTGCGCGACCTGATCGACATGGCGACCGACAAGGCGCGCGAGCGTCTGCACGAGGCCAAGCTGGGCGACGACCTGCCCGCCGAGGAGTTCGAGGACATCGCCCACAAGGTGGCGGTCGCCGCGCTGAAGTTCTCGGACCTGTCGAACAACCGCACGACCTCTTACGTCTTCGACCTCGACCGCTTCATGAGTTTCGAGGGCAAGACCGGCCCCTATCTGCTGTATCAGGCCGTGCGGGTGAAATCCCTGCTGCGCAAGGCGGCGGAACAGGGCGTGCCCCTGGCCCCCATCGTCATCGAGGAAGCCGCCGAGCGCGACCTGGCCCTGACGCTGGACGCCTTCGACGCGGCCACGGCCGACGCCTATGACAAGCGTTCGCCCAACCTGATCGCCGAGCACGCCTATCGGCTGGCGCAGAGCTTCTCGGAATTCTACGCCGCCTGCCCGATCTTGGTCGCGCCGGACGCCGCGACCAAGGGCTCGCGTCTGGCCCTGGCCGCCGCGACCCTGCACCAGCTGGAGACGGCGCTGCGCCTGCTGGGCATCGAGACGCCCGAGCGGATGTAATGTGATAAGGGGGAGGCGACCGCCAAGGAGCCTCCCCCATGTCCCTCGACGCCTTCATCGCGCGCCTGCCCAAGGCCGAACTGCACCTGCACATCGAGGGCTCGCTCGAGCCCGAACTGATGTTCGAACTGGCGCAGCGCAACGGCGTCGCCATCCCCTATGACAGCGTCGAGGCCGTGCGCGCGGCCTATGACTTCTCGAACCTGCAGGACTTCCTCGACATCTATTACGCGGGCGCGGCCGTGCTGCTGACGCGTCAGGACTTCGAGGACCTGGCCTTCGCCTATTTCCAGCGCGCCGCCGCCGACAACGTCCGCCACGCCGAGATCTTCTTCGACCCCCAGACCCACACCGACCGGGGCGTGCCCTTCGCCGTCGTGGTCGAGGGCCTGATCGCGGGCATGGACCGGGCGAAGAATGAGCTGGGCGTCACCAGCGGCCTGATCCTCAGCTTCCTGCGCCACCTCAGCGAGGACGAAGCCTTCGCCACGCTGGAGGCCGCCGAGCCCTATCTTCATCACTTCATCGGCGTCGGACTGGATTCGTCCGAGGTCGGTCACCCGCCGTCGAAATTCCAGCGCGTCTTCGCCGCCGCGCGCGACCTGGGCCTGAAGCTGTGCGCCCACGCCGGCGAGGAAGGTCCGCCCGAATACGTGCGCGAGGCCCTGGACCTGCTGCACATCGACCGCATGGACCACGGCAACCGCTCGATGGAGGACGAGGCCCTGATCGCCCGTCTGGCCGCCGAGCAGATGACGCTGACCGTCTGCCCCCTGTCGAACCTGAAGCTGCGCGTGGTCAGGGATCTGAAGGACCACTCGGTCCCCGAGATGCTGCGTCGGGGTCTGCACGTCACCCTGAACTCGGACGATCCGTCCTATTTCGGCGGCTATGTGAACGCGAACTATATCGAACTGGCCAAGGCGGTCGGCCTCACACGCGAACAGGTCGTGCAACTGGCGAAGAACAGCTTTGAGGGCAGTTTCCTCAGCGACGCCGACAAGGCCGCACGGATCGCCGAGGTCGAGGCCTACGCGGCGGCGAACTGAGCTGGCTCCACTCTACCGCTCATCCCGGCGGACGCCGGGATCCAGTGAGAGCAACGCGCTCCACGGCACAGGATGCCCGTCGGCATCGGCGATGCCTGTCACCAAAGAACTGGATCCCGGAGTCCGCCGGGATGAGCGGAATGGGAAGCGGGGCGGCTAGAAAAGACGATCGGCCTCGATCTCCGCCACGCCCAGCGTCGCAAACCCGGCCTTGGCCGCCGCCGCCGTGTCCGGGGCGATGGCGCGACAGGCGTCTTCGATGACCACGGCCTCAAAGCCCTCGCGCACCGCGTCCTCGGCGGTGAAGCGCACGCAGTAGTCATAGGCCAGGCCGCACAGGAAGACGCGCTTCACCCCCAGATCGCGCAGCAGGCCCGCCAGACCCGTCGCCGTCCTGTGGTCGTTCTCATAGAAGCCGGAATAGGAATCGACCGCCGGGTTGTAGCCCTTGCGGACCATGGCCAGCGCCTTGGTCACGGCAGGCGCCGCGTCGGGGTGGAAATCCGCCCCCGGCGTGCCCTGCACGCAGTGATCCGGCCACAGCATCTGAGGCCCGTAGGCGACCTCAATCTGCGTGAAGGGCGCCGCGCCCGCGTGGTTGGAGGCGAAGCTGATCTGGTCCGGCGTGTGCCAGTCCTGGGTGGCGATGACGGCGGCGAACCGCTCGGCCAGCCGATTGATCAGGGGCATGATCGCCGCCCCGCCCTGAACCGCCAGGGCGCCGCCCTCGCAGAAATCGTTCTGGGCGTCGATGACAAGGAGCGCATCTGTGGCGGCGATCTGCATGGCGTCAGGCCGCCGCGATCTGGTCGACTTCGTTGGCCGAGCCGAGCACGACCGGCACCCGCTGGTGCAGCTCGGTCGGGGTCACGTCCATGATGGCCTGTTTGCCGTCGGTGGTGGACTTGCCGCCCGCCTGTTCGACCAGGAAGGACATGGGGTTGCCCTCATACATCAGGCGCAGCTTGCCCGGCTTGTTCGGCTCGCGCTTGTCCCACGGATAGAGGAAGACGCCGCCGCGCATCAGGATGCGGTGCACGTCGGCCACCATGGCGGCGACCCAGCGCATGTTGAAGTTCTTGCCGCGCGGCCCCTCGGCGCCCTTCAGGCAGCCGTCGACATAGCGCTGGACGCTCTCGGCCCAGTGGCGCTGGTTCGACATGTTGATGGCGAATTCCTTCGTATCGGCCGGAATGCGCACGTCCTCATGCGTCATCAGCCAGCGGCCGTCCGGCGCCAGGGTGAAGCCCGCCACGCCCTTGCCCGTCGTCAGCACCAGCATGGCCTGACCGGCGTAGACGGCGTAGAGCGCCGCGACCTGATGGCGGCCCGATTGCAGGAAGTCGGCCTCGCTCGGCTGGGCCGACGGCGCCTTCAGCACCGAGACGATGGTGCCGACCGGGGCATTGATGTCGATGTTGGACGAGCCGTCCAGCGGATCGAACAGCACCAGATATTCGCCCGCCGCGTTCGCCGAGGGCTGCATCGTGTCCTTTTCCTCGGACGCCACCCCCGCCACGGCCGGGCAGGCCAACAGGGCGTCAGTCAGGATGTCGTCGGCGATGACGTCGAGCTTCTTCTGCTCTTCGTCCTGCACATTGACGGCGCCCGACGCGCCCAGGGCGCCGACCAGGGCGCCGCCCGCCACCACCTGGCGGATCTCGACACAGGCGGCGGCCGCCGTCGTCAGCGTCTCGACCAGACCCTGCGGCAGGTCGAGGGAGGCGAGGTGGGCGGCGAGATCGGTGCGGGCGGTCATGACGTCCTTCAAATCCTGTGGGCGAAGCGCGGTTCCGCCCCTCATGGCCCTTAGGATCGACGGCGGCAAGTCCGGCGCCGCTTGACTCTGCGCCGGAGTCGGGGCCTTAGGTCGAACGCTCTCGCGGGAGAGATCGGGTCCGTTCGCGGCGCCCGGAGCCGAAGGCGCAACCGCCCCGGAAACGCTCAGGCAAAAGGACCGCGAAAGCGCACGGACGCTGGAAAGTCGCCGAAGGACGGAGGGTCCCGACGCGCGCCGACGGAGCAAGGCCGAACCTTTTCGGGAACGGTCGGAATCTCTCAGGCTTCAGGACAGCGGGGGCGCAACGACGGCGAAGCTATCGCCGCAACCTGCGACCCGGAGGCGACGCCATGAGCGATCAGGCCCTTAAGACTACCCCCCTCAACGCCGCGCATCGCGCGCTTGGCGCCCGCATGGTCGGCTTCGGCGGCTATGACATGCCGGTCCAGTATGAAGGCGTGCTGGCCGAGCACCGCTGGACCCGCGAGCACGCCGGCCTGTTCGATGTCTCCCACATGGGCCAGGCGCGCATCACCGGCGCCGACGCCATCGCGCAGTTCGAGCGCTTCGTCCCCGGCGACTATGCGATCGTGAAGCCCGGCAAGCAGAAATACACCCTGCTGCTGAACGAACAGGGCGGCGTCATGGACGATCTGATGGCGGGCAAGCCGTTCGAGGACGGCCTCTACATCGTCGTCAACGCGGGCAATAAGGACGCCGACTTCGCCTTCCTGAACGCCCATCTGTCGGGCGACGCCAAGCTGGAGGTGCTGGACCGCGCCCTGCTGGCCATTCAGGGGCCTGAAGCGGCCGCCGTCATGGCCGCCCATTCGGCGGAACTGGCCGACATGGGCTTCATGGACTGCCGCGCCATCCGCCTGTTCGACGAGGACTGCATCGTCTCGCGCTCGGGCTACACCGGTGAGGACGGCTATGAGATTTCAGTTCCGGCCGCCGCCGCAGAGCGCGTGTGGGGCCTGCTGCTGTCGGACGCGCGGGTGAAGCCGGTCGGCCTGGGCGCGCGCGACTCCTTGCGTCTGGAAGCCGGTCTGCCGCTGCACGGCCACGATGTCGACGCAACGATCACCCCGGTCGAGGCGGGGCTGACCTTCGCCCTGTCCAAGTCGCGCAAGGAACGCGCCGACTTCGCCGGCGCCGAGACCATTCTGAAACAACTGGCCGACGGCCCGGCCCGCGTCCGCGTCGGCCTGCACGTCAAGGAAGGCGCTCCCGCCCGCGAAGGCGCCGAGATCGCCGACATGGACGGCGCCGTGATCGGCAAGGTCACCTCGGGCGGCCCCTCGCCGACGCTGGGACACAACATCGCCATGGGCTATGTGCCGCCGGCCTTCGCCGAGTTGGGCGCGGAACTGAAGGTTCTGGTGCGCGGCCGCCCCGCCGCCGCCGAAGTCGTCGCCACGCCTTTCGTGGCGACCCGCTACTACCGCAAGCCGAAATAAGACCGTCACCCTCGGGCTCGCCCCGAGGGCCGGGCGGTCCGCCGCTCGACGCTGGAAGTTCTAGACCAACCGCCCGCTCCAGGGCTCGATCCTCGGGTCAAACCCGAGGATGACGACAAAAGGGAAGACCAAGATGAAGTTCACCAAGGATCACGAGTGGGTTCGCCTCGACGGCGACGTCGCCACGGTCGGCATCTCCAAGCACGCCGCTGACGCCCTGGGCGACGTGGTGTTCGTCGAGACGCCGGAAGCCGGCAAGACCGTCTCGGTCGGCGACAGCTTCGCCGTCGTGGAATCGGTCAAGGCCGCCTCGGACGTCTACGCCCCCATCGCGGGCGAAGTGATCGAGGGCAACGCCGCCCTGGCCGACGCCCCGGAAACCGTCAACGCCGATCCCGAAGGCGAAGGCTGGTTCGCCAAGATCAAGGTGTCCGACGCCTCGGTGCTGGACGGCCTGATGGACCGCGCCGCCTACGACGAATATCTGACCACCCTGTAAGGTCTCCCTCTCCGCTCATCCCCGCGGAAGCGGGGACCCAGTTCCTTGGGGTCAAGCAGCGGTGTTTGAAGCTTAAACCTGGGTCCCCGCTTCCGCGGGGATGAGCGGAATATAGAATGCGCTACCTCCCCCTGACGCCCGACGACCGTGAGGCCATGCTGGCCGCCATCGGCGCCAAATCCATCGACGACCTGTTCATCGACGTGCCGCAGGCCGCGCGCCGCGACGGCTTCGTCGACCTGCCCCGCGTGGCGGGCGAGCTGGAGGTCGAACGCGCCCTCTCGACCATGGCGAGCAAGAACGCCACGGCCGGAACCGTGCCCTTCTTCTGCGGCGCCGGGGCCTACAAGCACCACGTCCCGGCCACGGTCGATCACGTAATCCAGCGGTCGGAGTTCCTGACCAGCTACACCCCCTATCAGCCGGAAATCGCGCAAGGGACCCTGCAATATCTCTACGAGTTCCAGACCCAGGTCGCCAACCTGACCGGCATGGAAGTCGCCAACGCCTCGCTCTACGATGGGTCGACGGCGATGGCCGAGGGCGTGCTGATGGCCACCCGCGTGACCCGCCGCAACAAGGCCGTCATCTCGGGCGGGGTCCACCCGCACTACGTCAAGGCGACCGAGACCGTGGTCCACGCCGTCGGCGTCGAGACTGAAGCCCTGACCGCCGCCGTCGACGCCGAAGACGCCGTCATCGCCGCCATCGGCAAGGACACGGCCTGCGTCGTCGTCCAGACCCCGAACGTCTTCGGCACGGCCACCGACGTGACGAAGATCGCCGAGGCCGCCCACGCTGCGGGCGCCCTGCTGATCGTGGTGACGACCGAGGCCGTGTCGATGGGCCTGCTGAAGTCGCCCGGCGAGATGGGCGCCGACATCGTCGCGGCCGAGGGTCAGTCGATCGGCAACGCCCTGAACTTCGGCGGCCCCTACATCGGCCTGTTCGCCACCCGCGAGAAGCTGCTGCGCCAGACGCCCGGCCGCTACTGCGGCGAGACGGTGGACGCCGAGGGCAGGCGCGGCTTCGTCCTGACCCTGTCGACGCGCGAGCAGCACATCCGCCGCGACAAGGCGACGTCGAACATCTGCACCAACTCGGGCCTGTGCTGCCTGGCCTTCACCATCCACATGAGCCTGCTGGGCGAGACGGGCCTGCGCCAGCTGGCCCTGCTGAACCACGAGAAGGCGCTCGCCACGCGCGACGCCCTGGCCGCCATTCCGGGCGTCGAGATCCTGACCCCGCGCTTCTTCAACGAGTTCGCGGTCAAGCTGCCGAAGAACGCCGCTGAGGTGGTGCAGACGATGGCGGACAACGGCGTCCTGTGCGGCGTGCCCTACAGCCGTCTGGCGCCCGATGCGGGCCTCGACGACGTCCTGCTGGTCGCCGCCACCGAGACGACGCTGGACGCCGACATCAAGATCCTGGCGGGTGCGCTCGCCAAGGTTCTGGCCGCCTAAGGGGAGATTGGAACCATGAGCACGATGAACACTGTCGGCCGCCCGACCGCCCCGAACGCCGCCTCGGACGCTTCCTACAAGCCCGCCACCCTGACCGGCGGGCGCGGCCTGCTGCAGGACGAGCCGCTGATCTTCGAAGGCGAAGGCTGGGGCAAGACCGGGGTCGATCTGCCGCAAGCCAAGACCGACGGCTCGGACCTGGGCGACCTGGTCCGCAAGGATCCGATCGGCCTGCCCGGCCTGTCGGAGCCCGAGGCCATGCGCCACTACGTGCGCCTGAGCCAGAAGAACCACGCCATCGACCTGGCCATCTATCCGCTGGGTTCGTGCACGATGAAGCACAACCCGCGCCTGAACGAAAAGATGGCGCGCCTGCCGGGCTTCTCGGACATTCACCCGCTGCAGCCGCAGTCGACGGTGCAGGGCGCGCTGGAGCTGATGGACCAGCTAGCCCACTGGCTGACGACGCTGACGGGGATGCCTGCGGTGGCCCTATCGCCCAAGGCCGGCGCCCACGGCGAACTGTGCGGCCTGATGGCCATCCGCGCCGCCCACCAGGCCAAGGGCGAGCATGAGCAGCGCCGCAAGGTGCTGGTCCCGACCTCGGCCCACGGCACCAACCCGGCCACGGCCGCTTTCGTCGGCTATTCGGTGGTCGAAGTGGCCCAGACCGACGACGGCCGCGTCGACGTGGCCGATCTGGCGTCGAAGCTGGGTCCGGACGTGGCGGCCATCATGGTGACGAACCCGAACACCTGTGGCCTGTTCGAGCGCGACATCCTGGAGATCAGCCGCCTGACCCACGAGGCGGGCGCCTACTTCTACTGCGACGGCGCCAACTTCAACGCCATCGTCGGCCGGGTGCGCCCCGGCGACCTGGGCGTCGACGCCATGCACATCAACCTGCACAAGACCTTCTCGACGCCGCACGGCGGCGGCGGTCCGGGCGCGGGTCCGGTCGTGCTGTCGGAGGCCCTGGCCCCCTTCGCCCCCGCTCCTTGGGTCGTGAACACGGGCGACGGCTACAAGCTGGTCGAGCGTGAGGAAGACGAGGCCGAACAGGCCTTCGGACGCCTGTGCGCCTTCCAGGGGCAGATGGGCATGTATGTGCGCGCCCTCAGCTACATGATGTCCCACGGCTCGGACGGTCTGCGTCAGGTGGCCGAGGACGCCGTGCTGAACGCCAACTACATCAAGGTCCGCCTCGAAGACCTGATGAGCCCGGCCTTCCCCGACGGCCCCTGCATGCACGAGGCCCTGTTCGACGACGAATGGCTGAAGGGCACGGACATCACCACGCTCGACTTCGCCAAGGCGATGATCGACGAGGGCTTCCACCCCATGACCATGTATTTCCCTCTGGTCGTCCACGGAGCCATGCTGATCGAGCCGACCGAGACGGAGTCCAAGGCCGAACTGGATCGCTTCATCGAGGCCATGCGCCTGCTGGCGGGCGCCGCCAAGGCCGGCGACGTCGAACGCTTCAAGGGCGCGCCCTTCCATGCGCCCCTGCGGCGTCTGGACGAGACCCGCGCCGCGCGTTCGCCGCGTCTGCGCTGGGCCGCGCCGGAAGGCTCCAACCGCGCCGGCTGATCGGGCCTGCAAGCCTGAGTTCAGGGAACGCCGTGTCTTTCGGGACACGGCGTTCTGCATTTCTGGACCGACTTACGAAAGCGTCATGGCGACGCCGCCTTTCGGCCTTGTCTCGTGCGTTTACTGATTGTCGGCCCTCCCTGGCCGAATCCTTGTTCGAGACGCCGCCCCGTGACCCTGGTCCTGCCATCGCTGCGCCCGCCTCCGCCGCCCCGTCCGGGGCTGGCGCGGCGTCTGCGTCGCCTGGCCCTGATGGCCGTGGGCTTCGTGGTCATCCTGCTGGGCGTGCTGATTGCGCCCCTGCCCGGCCCCGGCGGCGTGCCGGTCATCGCCCTGGGTCTCGTCATCGTCCTGCGCAACTCCTGGTGGGCCAAGCGTCAGTTCATCCGCGCCCAGCGCGCCCGACCCAAATGGGTCTATCCCTTCCGCCGCCTGATGCGGAAGAAGCCCGAGATCGCTCCCGTCTTCTGGCAGCAGACCCTGCGCGCCGAGAAGATGGTGCTGCGCCGTCGTCGTCGCCCCCTGGCCCGCTTCCGCCGCCGCCTGCGTCGGGCCTGGCGCGCCTTTCGACAATAAGGCCAAGCCAAGGCAAACACGGCAATGTGAACGACGTTCACGCCGTTTCCGCCCGGAACGGCGTATGCTCCCCCTTGCGTAGTCTCGAAGTTGAAAGCGTTGGGAGGCGCTGTTCACATGATGTCACGCGTAAAAAAGGAATCATCGCCGGCTTCGTCGCTACCGTCGTGGTTTCCGTGCTTGAGCTCGTCAATCTGTTCCTCAATCACCTGTTCGATCCCTTTCCGGGGGTCGTGGCCCAGATGTTCGGCATGCCGGGCAACATGGCCGCCGGTTGGGCCATTCACCTAGTGATGGGCACCGTCGTGCTGGGGTCGTTGTTCGGCATAGCCTATCCGCGGCTGCCGACCGCCACGCCGATCACCAAGGGCATCGTCTTCGCCGTCGGCGCCTGGGTGGCGATGATGCTGTTCATCACCATGGTCGGCGACTACCGGACCTTCACCGGCTCTTCCGGCTTCGGCACCTTCGGGTGGATGCTGGCGCTGCACATGGTCTTCGGCGCCGTCCTGGGCAATGTCTACGCCCGGCTGGTCGAGCGCGAGAAGCGCGGCGCGGCCCCGATCGGAGCCGCCCCGGCCCACTAGCCCCGACGCACTAGACGTCTCGATCCCGACAACCGGATCCGGACAAGCAAAAGGCCCCGCCGTCGCCGGCGGGGCCTGATGCTTTTCGGGGCCGACTCGACGCCAGAGGCGATCAGTTCAGCTTGCCGCCGATCTGGCCGATGGCCTGGTCGATCAGCGGGTCGGTCTTGGCGCCGGCGATGCGCGTCGCCAGAATCTGTTGCGCGGCCTTGGCGGCCAGGTCGGCGGCTGCAGCCTTGACCTCTTGGGCGGCCTCAGCCTCGGCCTGGGCGATGCGGCGCTCGGCCAGGGCCTGGCGGCGAGCGGTCGATTCCTCGATCCGCGCCTTGGCGTCGGCTTCCAGGCGCTTGGCGTCGGCCTGGGCGGTGGCCAGCAGGTCCGCGGCCTGGGCCTCGGCCTCGGCCTTCTCCTGACGGATCTGGGCCAGCATGGCTTCGGCTTCGGCGCGCAGACGGGCGGCCTCGTCCAGATCGCCCTGAATCTTGGCCGCCTTGGCGTCCAGGCTGGTCGCGACCAGCTTGGGCACCCCGGCCATCACCACGATGGCGATGAAGACCAGCAGGCCGACGGCGACCCACAGCTCGGGATTGGCGATGTCGTAGAAATGACTGGTCAGGAAGGCGGGCATCAGACGGCTCCCTTGATCGCGGCGGCCAGTTCGGCGTCGGTGGCCTTGGAGCCGGTCAGACGGTCCAGCATGGCGCCGGCGGCGTCGGCCGCAATGGTCGCGACATTGGTCATGGCGGCGTCGCGCGTCTTGGCGATGGCGCTCTCGGCATCAGCGATGCGGGCGTTCACCACGGCTTCGTCCGCAGCCAGACGGGCGTTGAATTCTTCGGTGACGCGCTGCTTGGCGGCAGCAGCGGTGGCGCGGGCGTCGGCGCGGGCCTTTTCGACCTCGGCGCGGGCGGCCTCGGCCTGTTCGGCGGCTTCGGCCTGAACCGAGCGGGCGGCGGCGATGGCGCTGTCGATGGTCTGGGCGCGCTCGTCCATCACCTTGCGCAGGCGCGGCGTGAACACCTTGGCCACCAGCACATAGAGGATGACGAACAGGATCAGCAGATAGCCGATCTGGCCGGCCCAATGCTGGAATTCGAACTGGGGCAGTCCGCCCGAGGCATGTTCGGCCGCCGCCTGCGTCTCCGCATGAAGGTCGCCGTGCGCCGGGATCTGAACGTCGTGTGTGGGGGTGATGGCCATGAACCGTCTATCGCTAAGTCAGGACAACGGCGCGCAGGACTGGCCCGCGCGCCGTCTATTCTGAAAGATCGTGGGCTGGGATCAGCCGAAGATCATCAGGACGCCCAGCACGAAGGCCAGGATGCCCAGGGCTTCGGCCAGAGCCGCGCCGACGAACAGGTTGCCGACTTGCGAGGCAGCCGCCGCCGGGTTGCGCAGGGCGCCCGCCAGGAAGTTGCCGAAGATGTTGCCGACGGCCAGGGCCGAGCCGATCATGCCGAGGGTGGCCAGACCAGCGCCGATGTACTTGGCGGCTTCAGCGTCCATGATGATATTCCTAGTTCTTTGGAGCGTTGGAGGGTGGGGTTAGTGCTGAACCAGAGCCTTAATGGCCCTCGCCCAGGTTGACCACATCGTTGAGGTAGATGCAGGTCAGAACGGTGAAAACGAAGGCCTGAAGGAAGGCCACGAGGAACTCAAGCGCCGTCATGGCCACCACCATCCCCAGCGACAGGGCCGCGACGGGGATGAAGGCGTAGGCCAGGCCGCCGGTGACGATGGCCACCGCGCCCAGTTGAACGACGAACTGGGCGAAGATCTTCAGCGCCACGTGACCGCCCAGCATGTTGCCGAACAGACGAAGGGCCAGGGTGGCCGGACGCAGCAGGAAGGAGACGAACTCAATGGCGCCGACGATCGGCCGCAACAGCAGCGGCGCACCCGTCGGCCAGAACAGCTTGAGGAAGCCGACGCCGTTCTTGACGATGCCGACCGTGATGACCACCAGGATGGTCAACAGGCCCAGGGTCGCGGTCACGGCCAACTGAGAGGTGGCGGTGAACGTCAGGAACATGCCCAGCAGGTTCATCGTCAGCACCAGCAGGAACATGGTGAAGGCGAAGGGGAAATACTTCCGGCCTTCATGACCGATGATGGAGTTGGCCAGGTTGTCGACCATGCCGAACAGGCTCTCGCCCGCGGCCTGCATCCGGCCCGGCACCACCTTGGCGCCCGAGGTCGCCAGGGTCAGGAAGCCGACGACGCCCACGAAGGCGATGGTCATGGCCACGTGCGAATTGGTGATGGCGATCACCTGCTCGCCCAGGACGGGAACATTGACCGTGCCGAACTCGACGAGCGGCTTGACCTCAAATTGTTCAATCGGACCGGCCATTAAGCCTATCGTTCCCTGTTTTCTTCGTCAGCCTCGACGATGGGTTCGCCCTGTTGGGGCACGCCCGCCGCCTTGGCCTGCGCCATCAGCCGATTGGCTGTGCGGCGCGCCATATAAACCGATAAGGCGAAGCCCAGAAGGACCCCGCCCACAACGCCTATCGGCGTCGTCCCGAACAGCCGGTCGACGCCAAAACCAAGTGCGAGACCGATCAACACCCCGCCGAGCAGTTCGGCGATGATACGATAGGCCTGGCCGACGACCTTCTGCGCAGCGACCTCGACGGACTTGTCCGCCTGAACCTTCGCCTCCAGTGCGGATGCGCTTTCGTGGAGGCGTTTGATCGCCTCTTCGCGCGATTCCTTCGTCGGGGACATGGGCCTGTTCGCTCAGCGCCCGGCGCAGGGCCGGAACGGGTCTGAATTTCGGCGCGGAACCTATAGGCGAGACGGTCTCAGGTCAAGGCGGCGCGCCTTGGACTTAAGTCCATGACTTTTCGGCGCTTCTTGGGGGCGCGACGTTCCGTCCCGGTCACGGTTGCGACTCTTCGTCCTCGCTGACGAAATCCTGGGCGAACTCGGGCGCGGCGTCGTCCAGCCCCGTGAGCAGGTCCTCGCCCTCCTCGTCACCCACGCGCAATGGGTCCGGCACCTCGAAACCGACCGGCATGGACAGGTCCAGAAGGCCCGCCGCCTTCATCTCCTGCACGCCCGGCAGGTCATAGAGACCGGCCAGGCTGAAATGCTCCAGGAAACGGTCGGTCGTGGCGTAGGTCACCGGCCGTCCCGGCGTGCGGCGCCGCCCGCGCAACCGCACGAAATCCATCTCCAGCAGCAGGTCCAGCGTGCCCTTGGACAGGGAGACCCCGCGCACGCTCTCGATCTCGGCGCGGGTGCAGGGCTGGTGGTAGGCGATGATGGCCAGTGTCTCGAGCGCGGCCTTCGACAGGCGGCGCGGCTCCTCGCGCTCCTCGGTCATCAGGAAGCCGAGGTCGGGCGCGGTGCGGAAGCGCCAGCGCTCGGCCACGCAGTCCAGCTCGACACCGCGTCCCTGATAGCGCGCCTGAAGCGCGGTCAGCGCCCCGCCGACGTCGGCGCCCTCGGGCAGGCGGCGCGCGATCTCGGCCAGCGACAGCGGCGCGGCGGCGGCGAACAGCAGGGCCTCGACACGGCGTTCGATCTCGAGGTGGTCCGGGGTGAAGTCGAGGGTCACGGCGTCAGCTCCAACGGCTGGCCCAGCCCTCTGCGTTTCAGCCACACCGCGTCGAATGGCCGCTCCTGGCGGATGTCCATGCCGCCCTCCTTCACCAGCTCCAGGCTGGCCGACAGGGTGGAGGCGGTATAGCTGGCCTGGCTGGGGCCTTCCTGCCCCTCCGGCTTCTGCGGCGCGACGCGCTCCAGCGGCGTCCATTCGGCCAGGCGCGGCATGATCTCGCGCAGCCAGTCGCGCGCGGCCTCCAACTGGAAGGCCTCGACCCGCTGGCCGGGGGCGTATTTGCGGCGCTCCTCGCGGCGGCGCTGGGCGACATAGGCGCTCATCAGCTCATAGAGGCTGGCGTCCACCCGGTCCGACGGGATGATGACCGTCGCCTGCGGGTCGCCGCGCGTGAAGACGTCGCGTTTCAGCTGCGGACGGCGAGTGATGGCCTCCACCGCCGTGCGCATGGCCTCCAGCTTCTGCAGGCGGAAGGCCAGGGCGGCGGCGATCTCTTCGGCGGGCGGCTCCTCCGGCTTGTCCTTCTCGTTGCGCGGGATCAGCAGGCGCGACTTCAGATAGGCCAGCCACGACGCCATCACGAGGTAGTCGGCCGCCAGGGCGAAATTCCGCCGCCGCGCCTCATGCACGAAGGCCAGATACTGTTCGGCCAGACGGGTGATGGACAGCTTCAACAGGTCCACCTTCTGCGTACGCGCCAGGGCCAGAAGGACGTGCAGAGGGCCTTCATAGCCCTCCAGATCGACGACGAAAGCCTCCTGCGCCTCGACCTGTTCGACGGCGGTGAAGTCGAGATTCGGCTGGAAGGCCTCGCTCATGCGCCCTCCCCGTCGGTCACCCTTGCGCCTCGCCGACGTCCGGCCCCTTGGCGGCGTCGAAGCGGCCGGTCAGCGCCGCCTCCAGCCGGGCGCGGGCCTCGGCGACGTCCAGCGGCTCGGGCGTGCGGACGATGCGGTTCAGCGCGGCCTCGGCGCGGCGCTTGGCCTCGCCCTTCAGCTTCTTCGTCGCCTTGGCGACCTCCGCCATCTGCTTCAGGTCGCCGTTGCAGTGAAGCACCACGTCGCAGCCCGCCTTCAGCGACTGCTCGGCCCGCTCGGTCAGCGTGCCCGACAAGGCCTGCATCGACAGGTCGTCGGACAGGATCAGGCCGGAGAAGCCCAGCCGCTCGCGCATCAGGCGGATCGCCTTCTTCGACGTCGTGGCCGGGCGCTTGGCGTCGACGGCGGTGAAGACGACGTGGGCCGTCATCGCCATCGGCATATCCGACAAGGCCTTGAACGGCGCGAAGTCCCAAGCGTCCAGTTCCTCGATCGCCGTCTCGACCACCGGCAGGTCGTGGTGGCTGTCCGAGAAGGCGCGGCCGTGGCCGGGAATGTGCTTGATGATCGGCAGGACGCCGCCCGCCAGAAGGCCCTCGGCGGCCGCCCGGCCCAGTTGGGTCACGGTGGCGGGATCCTGCGCATAGGCGCGGTCGCCGATGATGTCGTGGGCGCCCGGCACCGGCACGTCCAGCACCGGGACGCAGTCGACCGTGATGCCCAGTTCGCGCAGGTCATGGGCGATCAGCCGCGCGCCCAGACGCACCAGTTCGCGCGCCGCCGCCGGGTCCTTGGTCGCCTTCAGATAGGCGGCGCCCGGCGGATATTTCGGCCAATGCGGCGGGCCGAGGCGCTGGACCCGACCGCCCTCCTGATCGATCAGGACCGGAGCATCGTCCCGACCCACGCTGTCGCGCAGTTCGGACACCAGCGCCTTCACCTGCTCGGGGCTGTCCACGTTGCGGCGGAACAGGATGAAGCTCCACGGTTTGGCCTCGGCGTAGAAGGCGCGCTCCTCCGCCGTCAGCCGGTGGCCGGAACAGCCGTAGATGGCGGCGGAGGTCATGCTTGCGCGATCCTTAGCGGACGATGCAGTCGCGGCCCGCGGCCTTCAGCGCATTGCAGAAGGCGACGGCGCGCTCACGGCTCATGCCGGTGAAGGTGGTGCGGTAGACGGTCGAACCCGAGGCCGTCGTCACCTCCTGCACGCGCTTCTCGGCGCCCGAGGCGTACTGGCCGAAGCGGGCGGCGACGGCGGCGTATTCACGGTCGGCGATGGCGGTCGAGGAGAAGGCGCCGATCTGCACGCCCGACGACCCGCCCGTCGCGGCCGGGGCCGGAGCGGGCGCAGGGGTCGGAGCCTTCGTCGCCGGAGCCGGCGCTGCGGGCGCAGGCGCGGCCGGAGCCTTGGTCGCCGGCGCGGGCGCGGCGGGCGGCAGGGTCGAGGATTCGACCGGCGCGGCCGGGGTCGTCGGCGCGGGGCGCGGCAGCACCTCCTCCGGGCCGGGGGTGAAGGTCGGCGCGGCGTCGGTCGGCGCGGCGCCGTCGCGATAGACGCGGATGTCGGCTTCCGGGTCGACCGGCTGGGCGTCCAGCGGGGCCTCGACCTTCATGCTCTCGACCGGCGTGCCGACGGCGGGCGGCGCATCCGTCGAGGAGCGCACGCCCGAGCGATAGAAGACCACCACGGCCACGATCAGCAGCAGCAGGACGACCGCACTGATGATCAGGGTGATCGGCGGCGACTTGGCGGCCGGGGCTCGGCGCGGGTCGTAGCCGCCGCGCGTGAAGGGCAGGTCGTCGTCGGTCGGCGGCGTATAGGCGCCCCGGTCGCGGCCGGCGTTGGGGTGGCCTCGGTGATCATCGTCGTAGGACATGGGTCGCGCCTTGGTGGTCTCTATGGCCCGCGCGCGAATCGGCGCGCGGGGATGTTCAGTCTAACCCGCCCCCGGCGGGTTTCGAATCACAGATCGAGGGCGAGGTCGAGGCTGAACAGCTTGCGATGCACCTCGATAGCGTAACGATCTGTCATGCCGGCGATGTAGTCGCACACCGCCCGCGCCCGCGCGTCCCGGTCGTCGGTCAGCGCCGTGACCTGCCATTCCGGGGGCATGACCTCCGGCTCGGCCATGAACAGCTGGAACAGCTGGGCCAGAACCCGGCGGGCCTGACTGCGGGTGCGGTTGACGCGGTAATGGCGATACATCCGCTCGAACAGGAAGCGGCGCAACACCGCCAGTTCCGCCATCATGCCGCTTGAGAACTGCACCAGGGTCTCGGGCGCCTTGCGGACGTCCTCGACCGTCTCGATGCGGTGCTTGGCCAGGCGGGCCTCCGTCTCGGTCAGGACGTCGTCGACCATGACGCCGATCATGCGGCGCACGGCCTCCAGCCGCAGCATCCGTTCGTCGACATCGGGCCAGTCGGCGCGCGCGCTGGCGATACAGCGCCCGATCAGCGGCACGTCGGCCAGATCGGACAGGCTGAACAGCCCCGCCTGCACCCCGTCGTCCACGTCGTGGTTGTTATAGGCGATGTCGTCGGCGATGGCCGCGCACTGGGCCTCCAGCGAGGCGAAGGTGCTCAGGCGCAGGTCCCAGTCGGCCGCCCCGCCCGGCGCATAGGCGGCGACCGCCTTCCACGCCGGGTCCGACAGCTGGTGCGCCACCGGGCCGTTGTGCTTGACCACGCCCTCGACCGTCTCCCAGCTCAGGTTCAGGCCGGGGAAGCCGGGATAGCGGGTCTCCAGCTCGGTGACGACGCGGAAACTCTGGACGTTGTGGTCGAAGCCGCCGAAGGCCTTCATCTGTTCGTGCAGCTCGTCCTCGCCCGCGTGGCTGAACGGCGGGTGGCCCAGATCGTGGGCCAGGGCGACCGTCTCGGCCAGGTCGTCGTCCAGCCGCAGGGCGTGGGCCAGGGAGCGGGCGATCTGCGCCACCTCCAGACTGTGCGTCAGCCGGGTGCGGTAGTGGTCGCCCTCATGCGCCACGAAGACCTGGGTCTTCTCCTTCAGGCGGCGGAAGGCGGTGGCGTGGATGATGCGATCGCGGTCGCGGGCGAAGGCGGTGCGGGTGCGGCTGGCGGGCTCGAAAACGCGGCGGCCGCGGCTGGCGGCGGGGTTTTCGGCGTAGGGGGCGCGGGTCTGGCTCAAGACGGCGGGACTTCGTGATGGCGACAGGCCTTTGCGAACGCCTGTCGGACCCTCATATAGAGGGCCGTGAGCACCGTCCAATCCACAGAATCAGCCCGCGACCTGTCGCTGTCGGTCGCAACCCGATCGCCCGAGGGGATCACCCTGGCCGAAAGCGGCGCGCGCCGTCTGGCCCGGCTGTCCGAGGCGGAAGGCAAACCCGTCCTGCTGCGCGTCGCCGTCGACGGCGGCGGCTGCTCGGGCTTCCAGTACCGCTTCGAGCTGGTGGACGGCCCCGAGGCCGACGACTTGGTGGTGCGCCGCGACGGCCAGGCCGTGGTCATCGACGCGGTCTCCGTCCCCTTCCTCAAGGATTCCGAGATCGCCTTCGTCGACGAACTGGCCGGCGCCCAGTTCGTGATCCGCAATCCCAACGCCGCCTCCAGCTGCGGCTGCGGCGTCAGCTTCTCGATCTGACGCGCTGACCTGACGGGTTGGGCCTAGTGGGCTGACGGCCGCGTCTCGTCGGACGCCGCCTTGCGTCGGCTGCGGCGCGGCGGCTGGGCGAAGGCCTCGACCATCGCCGCGTTGAAGGCGGGCAGGTCATCGGGACAGCGGCTGGTGATCAGGCCGTCGTCGACCACCACCTCCTTGTCCACCACCTCGGCGCCGGCGTTGCGCAGATCGGTGCGAATGGACTTGTAGGCCGTCAGGGTCCGCCCCTCGGCGACGCCCGCCTCGATCAGAATCCAGGGCGCGTGACAGATGGCGGCCACCGGTTTTCCCGCGTCGAAGAAGGCGCGGACGAACTTCAGCGCCGCCTCCTCCGTGCGCAACCGATCCGGGTTGGCCACCCCGCCCGGCAGGACCAGACCGTCATAGAGGGAGGCGTCCGTCGTCTTCAGCGTCCGGTCGACCGCGATCATCTCGTCGGGCGTCAGGTGGTCGAAGCCCTGGATCCAGCCCGGTTCGAGCGAGATCACCTCGACCGTCGCGCCTTCCGCGCGCAGCGCCTTGACCGGCTCCTGAAGCTCGATCTGCTCGACGCCGTCGGCGGCCAGGACGGCGATGGTCTTTCCAGCCAGGGTCTTGTCGGCGTTGTCGGGCATGACGTGCTCCTTGAGGATGAGGGGAATGGCGAGGGGCGTCCGCCCTTAACCGCTCGTCCGACCAGAGGTTGCGGCCCCGCTTGGCGCGGCGGGGCGCAGCGCCCATCTTCATCCCATGCGCCGGCTGCCGCTCGTTCTGTCATTGATCATCGCCCAGTGGGGCGCGGCCGGTCTGGCCCAGGCGCAGACCTGGCCGGGCTGGCCCGGTCCGCCGCCGCCCGGCTACGACCCTCATGCGGCGGCCGCCGAACAGCATCGGCAAGCGATCGAGCAGTTGCGGCTGCAGGCCGACCAGCGCCAGGCCGACGCCGCGCGGCAGCGGCTTCAGACGGACCGCGCCCTGCGCCAGCTTGAAGCCGCGCGGAGTCCGGCTCCCACGACGCCCCCCGCGACGGCCTATACGCCGCGTCCTGCGCCCCTGCCCCCGCCGGCGTCCCTTTCGCCGCCCGTCGATCAGGGCGCGGCGGGCGTGCCCGAGATCGACGCCTGGCTGAACCGACAACCGCACTGATCCCCAAGGATCAAGAGCGTTACATTTGCATCTCTTCACCTCGCCCTGCGTTTCAGCCTAGCTTGAGACGGACGGCACAGCGGAGAGCGACAGATGCGTTGGCAGGGCGGACGACGCGGCGGCGGGGTCGAGGATCGGCGCGGCATGGGCGGAGGCGCGGTCGCGGGCGGCGGCATCGGCGTCCTGGTGCTGGCGGCCATCGGCTATTTCGTCTTCGGCATAGACCCCAACACCACCCAGCAGCTGGCCAGCCAGTTCGGCGGCGCCGGCCAGGCGGAACAGCAGGGCCAGATGGGCTCGCCCGAGGATCAGGCCGGCCAGTTCGTCGAGGTCGTCGGCTCCAACATCAACGACGTCTGGCGCACGAAGCTGAAAGGCTACACCGCGCCGACCACGGTCCTGTACGAACAGGGCACCCAGACCGGCTGCGGCTACGGCCAGGCCGCCATGGGCCCCTTCTACTGCCCGGCGGATCAGAAGGTCTATCTGGACCTCAGCTTCTGGCGCGAGATGGAGAGCAAGCTGGGCGCGTCCGGCGCCGACTTCGCCAAGGCCTATGTCATCGCCCATGAATTCGGCCACCACGTCCAGACCCTGACGGGAGCCAGCCAGCAGGTGCAACAGGCCCAGCGGTCGGCGCGCAGCCAGGCGGAGGGCAACCGCTATTCCGTCGCCCTGGAGCTTCAGGCCGACTGCTACGCCGGCGTCTGGGCCCGCAACGCCGCCGCCGTCTCGAATGGAGAGGTGGCGCTGGAGCCAGGCGATCTGGAGGAGGGCATGAAGACCGCCCAGGCCATCGGCGACGATGCGCTGCAACGCCGCGGCGGCGGGCGCGTCTCGCCCGAAAGCTTCACCCACGGCTCCTCGGCCCAGCGGGTCGAATGGCTGCAGCGCGGCTATCAGACCGGCGATCCGGCCGCCTGCGACACCTTCTCCCAGCTCTAGGCCCGGCCCTAGACCTGGGAAGTCAGGCGGCCTTGGCGCGTCTGAGAGGCGAGGGTCGCCCGTAGGCGAACCAGCGCAGCGCCCATTCCAGCGGCCCCATGTTGAAGGCTCGCAGCCAGAGCGCGCTGAAGATCATCTGGACCACCCAGATCGCCGCCGCCACGCCCCACAGGCCCCACCAGTCCAGCCTGCCCCACAG
Source organism: Brevundimonas sp. SS2672 (assembly GCF_059579685.1). Lineage (NCBI taxonomy): Bacteria > Pseudomonadati > Pseudomonadota > Alphaproteobacteria > Caulobacterales > Caulobacteraceae > Brevundimonas > Brevundimonas sp. SS2672. Next base: position 2,474,907 of record NZ_CM184201.1, read on the forward strand.
GCCCAGACCATAGAACAGCAGGCCCGCGATCGCCGACTGGCCCAGATAGTTGGTCAGGGCCATCCGGCCCAGGCTCCGCAAGGCCCGCCCCACGAAGCCGAGCATGTTCATCTTCCAAAGCGACAGCAGCAGGCCGACATGGCCCAGCGTCATGGCGCAACGCCCCAGTTCATAGCTGGTCTGCGCCGCCCAGGATTCGGACGAGAACTGGCTGTTCCACAGCATGACGGCCTGTCCCCCGTTGACCGCCAGCCCGAGGGCGTAACCGCCGCCCGCCAGGGCCAGGTAGAAGCCCAGCGACCGCGCCCCGCCCAGAACGCCCAGCTTGAACAACGCCATGCCCAGCAGCATGAAGGCGACCGATTCAATGACCAGGGTGATGGTGTAGCTGGAGGCGGCGTAGTCCAGCCAGGTCCGCACGCTCCATTTCAGCAGGCCCAGGGCGCTCCCCGTGCGTACGGCGGTTTCCTCGACGGCGGTCTCCGGCGACAGGCTCTGCGCCTCCTGAGCGCGGACGTAGGCTTTCAAGGCTTCGGCGTCGGCGGGCGAAAGGGCCGCGCCCGTCTCCGCCTGGCTGGCCAGATCCGCCCCTTGCCGCGCCTCCATCGCCTGATAGGCCCCGACCACCGTCGACTCGGCCGTCAGCAGCAGAAGCAGGGCCGCCGACAGGGCGATCAACGTGCGCGGCCGCGCGGTGCGGAACACGAACAGCAGGAATCCCGACAGGCCGTAGACATAGAGGATGTCCCCCGGAAACAGCAGGATGGTGGCGTTGAACACGCCCAGAGCCAGAAGCGCCATGCAGCGTCGGAAATAGACGTCCGCCGCCTGGATCGTGCCGCGTCCGTCTTCTCCGCGCAGGGTGATCAGCAGCATCCCCGCGCCGAACAGCAGGGTGAACAAGCCCCGCATCGATCCCTGCACGAACAGGTGCTGGATGATCCACGCCGACCAGTCGGGGTTGGCCAGGGTCGGCGGCAGATCCGGATGATACTGGCCCCAGAAGCCGCCCATCATCATGATGTTGACCAGCAGGATGCCGCACAGGGCGAACCCGCGCAGGAGATCCAGACTCTCCAGCCTCTGGCTAGGCGACACCGATGTCATGGACGGCAAGGCGGTCATGTCGGCCGCTTATCCCCCTTCAAGCCGCGAACGAAACGGATTCTCCCACCGGGGAGAGGACAAAACTAAACAATGGTCACATCCATCAACGGCGCGAGGTGAAGCTGTCCGTCGCTGAGATCCAGAAAAACGTCCCGGCCCGCGAAAGCCGCCATGCCCAACAGGGCGTCCGGATAGTTGGGCAAGGCCTGATCGGCGTAGACGGCGGTCGTCACATCGCGCCACGTCTCGCCCCCCAGGGCCACGGTCCGGGCCTGGATCATCCGCGCCCTGGCCACCCCGCCCAGGACGATGCTCGACCCGGCCCGCTCGGGCCGACCGTCCAGCAGGCCCGCCGATTGCGCGACGCCTTCGCTCAGGGCCAGCAGGGCGGACGATCCAGTGTCCACCACCGCCTTGACCGGCGCGCCCTCGACCACGGCCTGCGCGACCAGGGCGGTGCCCGAACGCCGCACCGGCAGGGGGCGATAGGCGGACGACGGCGCCCTTTGGGCCGCATCAACCAGCCTTAGGCGCCGCTGGCGCAGGTCCATCTCCAGCGCCGCCTCCATCAGCAGGTCCTGCCCCAGGATCAAGGGCGCTCCCAGCCCCTCCTCCTCCGACAGGGGCCCCAGATCCAGAATCCCGGCGCGCAGGCGACCCACGCGCGCCGCCCCTACGGCCAGATCCAGGGTGACGCCCCGCCCCATCTGGGCGCGCCCGTCCACGCCATAGGCGATCAGGGGCATGTCGAAGAGGTTGTCCAACCCCAGTTCCGCCACCAGTCGGCGGTCGATCACCGAATACTGGGCCCCGCTGTCGACCAGGGCGGTCAGATCTCGCCCCGCCAGGCGCACGCGCACCGTCGGCAACAGGGTCCGGGGAACGACGAAGCCCAGCCAGCCGCTGGTCCCATCGGCGCCGAAGGTCACCCTGGGTCGCCGCCACAGCACATGATCCTTCAGCCACAGCCCGCCGCCGACGGCGGCGGCGGCGGCCCCGGCGCGAATGAGAAGGGAACGGCGGTTCATCCGTCTGACATGAACCGGGCCGCCGCGCGACGCCAGTCCCTTTTCCCGCCCCGCGCGGTCAAGGCGTGCGCCCGCCGCCCGCTGAGCCAGGTTGTTGCGTCATCTCGCGAAAATTCCTTTCGCATGCGCAAAATAATCATGACGAAGCGCCGGATCGCAGCTAGAAACGACCCCGATATGACGACCTCCCCTGATCGCTACATCTCGACGCGCGGCGACGCCGCCCCGACCCGCTTCAGCGACGCCCTGCTGCGCGGCATCGCGCCGGACGGCGGCCTCTACATGCCGCAGGCCTGGCCCGCCCTGCCCGCCGACGCCACGCGTCCCGGCCGCAGCTACGCCGAGATCGCCAAGACGGCGATGGCGCCCTTCATCGGCGACGCCCTGCCTGCGGGCGCGCTGGACCGCGCCCTGGACCGCCTGACCAAGGGCTTCGACCATCCGCTGGTGACGCCGCTGGTCGAGCTGGAGCCCGGCCTGTTCGTGCTGGAGCTGTTCCACGGCCCGACGGCGGCGTTCAAGGACCTGGCCATGCAGTTGGTGGCCGCCCTGTCGGACGAGGCCCTGGCCGCGACGGGCGAGACCCTGACCCTGCTGACCGCCACCAGCGGCGACACCGGCGCCGCCGCCGTACGCGCCTTTGCAGGCGCCGAGCGCATCAAACTGGTCGTCCTGCACCCGCTGGACCGCGTCTCGCCGGTGCAGCGCAAGCAGATGACGACGGTCGAGGCCGACAACGTCCTGAACCTGGCCGTGCGCGGCGATTTCGACGACTGCCAGCGTCTGGTGAAGGGCCTGCTGGCCGAGGAACGCTTACGCGAACAAGGCCGCCTGTCCTCGGTCAACTCGATCAACTGGGGCCGTCTAGCGGGCCAGATTCCCTATTACGTCTCGGCCACGGCCCAACTGGGCCAGGCGGCGACCTTCGTGGTGCCGACCGGCAATTTCGGCGACGCCTTCGCCGGGATCGCCGCCAAGAAGATGGGCCTGCCCGCCGCCGGCTTCGTCGCCGCCGTCAATCAGAACGACGCCCTGGCCCGCGCCATCAACGACGGCGTTTACGCCCGTCGCCCGGCAGTCGAGAGCGGCAGCGTGTCGATGGACGTGCAGGCGCCGTCGAACTTCGAACGTCTGGTCTATGAAGCCTCCGGCCGCGACGCCGAGACGACCCGCGCCGTATTCGAAACCTTCGCGCGCGAGGGGTCCGTCACCCTGCCCGCCGACCTGCTGGCCGCCCTGCGCGCCGAGGTCTCGGCCGTCTCAGTCGACGAGGCCACGACCAGAGCCGAGATCGCCCACGCCCACACCGCCTGGGGTCGCGTCGTCTGCCCGCACACGGCGGTCGCCCTGGCCGCCGCGCGCCGCCTGGACCGCAACGGCGCGCCCATCGTCGCCCTGTCCACGGCCCACCCGTCCAAGTTCGGCGCCTTCGTCTCGGACGTCATCGGCGTCGAGCCGGAACCGGCCCCCGTCATCCGCGCCCTGGGCGACCGTCCCGAGCGGCTGACGGTGATCGAGAACACGCCCGAAGCGGCCCTGGCGGCGGTGAAGGGGTTCGCCGGGTAGGGCCCCATCCCCGGAGGAGCCTGAACCGTCCTGGTTCGTTGTCATCGGTGAAGGAGACGCCGATGCCTCGCAACACACGTCCCGTCGCTGTCCTCTATCGCATGGTCATGCCCGATCATGTCTGCCCCTGGGGCCTGAGAGCGCGACACCTGCTGAAATCCAAAGGTTATCAGGTCGATGACCGTTGGCTGGAGACCCGCGAAGCGACCGACGCCTTCAAGGCCGAGCATGGGGTGAAAACCACGCCGCAGACCTTCATCGACGGGCGCCGCATCGGCGGATTCGACGACCTGCGTCGCTTTTTCGGGCTTCGGGTGCGCGACCCCGAGGCGACCAGCTATACGCCCGTTCTGGTCGTCTTCGCGGTCACGGCTCTGACGGCGCTGGCCGCCAGCCATGCCGCCTATGGCGCGCCGCTGACCGGCCGGACGATTGAGTGGTTCATCTCATTCAGCATGTGCGTCCTGGGCATGTTGAAGCTGCAGAACCTGGACGGGTTCGCCACCATGTTCCTGAACTACGACCTTCTGGCGCGGCGCTGGGTTCCCTACGGCTGGGTCTACCCCTTCGCGGAGACGGGCGCGGGGGTGCTGATGACCGCCCACGCCCTCACCTGGCTATCCGCGCCCGTAGCCCTCTTCATCGGCGGCATCGGCGCCGCCTCGGTGTTCAAGGCCGTCTATATCGACAGGCGCGAGTTGAAGTGCGCCTGCGTCGGCGGGGACAGCAAGGTTCCGCTCGGCTTCCTGTCGCTGACCGAGAACCTGATGATGATCGCCATGGCCGTATGGATGCTGGCGCGTATGTGAGACCTAGGCCGGTTCCGCCGCCTTCCAGTAGTCCAGCCGCCGGAAGAAGGGCGCCGGGTCCTTGGGCGTGACCAGGTTGGCCGGGTCGTGGAACAGCCGATCGTGCAGGCGCGTCAGGGTGAAGCGCACCGCCGCCGCCGCGCCGAGTTCCGGCAGGGCGTGGCGCTCGGCGTCCGACAGGGGCCGCACCGACTCATAGCCCTTCTGGAAAGCGCGCAGAGCCGACGGCAGAGGCCGTCCCTCGGCGTCGAACCCCCAGGCGCTCAGCGCGATGGCCAGGTCATAGGCCAGCACGTCGACGCAGGCGAAGTAGAAGTCGATCACCCCGCCGACATCCGTCGCCCCGTGCTCATTCGTCGCGAACAGCACGTTGTCGGGGAAGTAGTCGGCGTGGATCGGCCCGCGCGGCAAGGCCGGATCGCTCCACGGTCGGGCCAGATCGGGCAGCAGGCGCTGCATCTGCTCCAGCATCCGGCGGTCCTCGCCTCTGGCGACCGTATCGCAACGTGCGGCCAGGTCCGCCCAGGCGCGCGGCCCGACCGGATTCTCGCGCACGCCGTCATAGTCGGCCGCGTCCAGGTGCAGCAGGGCCAGAACCTGACCGGCGCGATACTGATCCTTGTCCGTCGGCTGGCGCTTCCAGGCGCCGGGCGTCCATTCGACGATGGCGGCGGCGCGATCGTTCAGACGGCCGATCACCTGGCCTCGATGATCCGCGACGGGCGCGGGCGTCGGAAAGCCCTGCGCCGCCAGCCGCCCGGTCAGGCCCAGGCAGAACGGCAGGGCCGAGGCCTCGGTCCGCCCCTCGAACAGGGTCAGGACATAGGCGCCCTTCTCCGTCACCAGACGATAGTTGGTGTTCTCGACCCCCTCGGCGATCGGGGTCAGTTCGACCAACCCGCCGAGAGGGTAGCGCATGAGATAGTCGTCGGCCTGTTGCGGCGTGACGGGCGTGAAGACGGCCATGACTAGACAAGCTCCGCAGCGGCGCGTCGGGCGCGCATGACGTCGGCCACATCGGCCAGCACGCTCTCGGTCGTGGCCCAGCGCCCGGCGCCGCGCCCCTTGCACGTCCACACCCGGCCGTCCTGACCATAGACCTTCAAGGCGTTGCGCTCTCCGTTCAGCGACAGGAAGAGCGCGTCCTCCAGCGCGCCGTCAAGACGGACATAGGCGTCCAGGGCGCCCTCGCGCTCGAAACAGGCTCCGATCTGGCGCACCGGCGCCTCGCCCAGCGGCGTCTCGGCGGCCAGCACGTCGCGCGGCAGGTCCTCGGGCGAGCGGCCGAAGGCCTCGAACGACAGCAGCTTGACCTTGGCCTCTGCGTCAAAGCCTTCCAGGTCCGACGAGGGGTCTTCCTCGGCGAAACCGGCGGCGCGGGCGTCGGCCAGGGCGTCGGAGAAGGTCGCCCCCTCGCCCAGACGTTGCAGCATGAAGTTGACCGTGCCGTTCAGCACCGCCTCGAAACCGACCACCGGACCGGCGGCGCGGGCGGCGCGCAGGGTCTCGATCATCGGCGAGCCGCCGCCGACCGAGGCCGACCAGGCGACGCGACAGCCGTTGACGTCAGCCAGGGCCTGAAGCCCCTTGGGATCGCGCGCCACGGCCTGCTTGTTGGCGCTGACGACGTCGCAGCCCGCCTCCAGCGCGCGGCGGATCAGGGCGTGCCCCGCCTCGCCCTCGGACAGGGCCTCCAGCACCAGGTCCGGCTTCTTGGCGAGCAGGGCCTCGACGTCGTTGGTGAACAGTTCGGCGGGCGCCGATACGTCACGTTTTTTCAAGGGGTTGCGGACCAGGACACCGACCACTTCAAAGCGACTGTCCGGCAGCAGGCGGCTGAGCAGGCCGCCGCCGACGACGCCGCAGCCCGCCACGGCGACCTTCAGCGGCGCCGCCGCCTGCACCGGGCCCGGAGGCGCCCCGCGTTCGCCGACGATCGTGCCTTCGGCGCGGCCGAGCGCGGCGACTTCGATATCGACGCCCCGCGCCTCGGCCAGGTCGATGGCGTCGTGCTGGACCAGGGCGCCCCCGACCTGACGCGCCGTGTCCCAGCTGGCGCGGCGATAGCGCAGCGGCGTGCCCGTTTCCGAGGCCGGATCGCGGTCGTACAAGCCGTCGACGTCCTTCACCAGACGCACCCGCTTCAGACCCAGTTCGGCGGCCAGGACCACCGCCGTCAGGTCCGATCCGCCGCGGCCCAGCAGGGCCACGCGGCCGTTCGAACGCACCGCGCCGAAGCCCGGAACCACCACCACCTCATGCTCGGCCAGGGCCTGATGCAGACGCTCGCCCTTCAGCGACACGGGGCGGGCGTGCTGGGCCGGGCCTTCCGCGACGATGCCCAGTTCGCGCACCGACAGGCCGATGGCGTCCAGCCCTACCCGGTCGCAGGCCACGGCCACCAGGGCGGCGGCCTTTTCCTCGCCCAGCACGACATAGGCGGGCAGCAGCTCGTTCTCGTGATCCAGACCCAGGCTGCGGGCGTCGGCCAGCAGCTGATCCGTCTGCCCGGCCAGGGCCGAAACCACCGCCACAACCTTACGCCCGGCGCGGACGTGGCCGTAGATTTCGCTGGCGACGGCGGGGGCCTGGGACGCATCGCGCAGGACCGAGGAGCCGAACTTCAGCACCACCACATCGGCGGCGGGGGCGAGCGCTGCGACCGGTTTCGACTGATCGGCGACGAGGGCGAGAGAGGCGGACATGGGCGGTTTCCTGAAGGCTGGATCTGGGAGGATTTCGAAAGGAGGTCGGCGGTGATCGAGGTGGGTTCGGGCCAATAAAAAACCCGCCCGGAGGTCCGGGCGGGTGATCGGTTTTCTGCGTTGTCTCGCCTAGACGGCGCGCATCATCCGGTCCCCGCCCGCAAGGGCATGGTGGTGGTACCGGTGGTGGTAATCATGGACGCGAAGAGGCCCGTCGCCGAGGCGGCGATCGCAGTCGTCTTCATGCTGGCGAGGCGGTAAGGCACAGGCGGCGTCCGGTTGAAAATCGTGCCTTAGGGTGAGCCAGGGCGCCGCGTCGCGTCAACCCCGTGTCGGAATAATTTTTCGCGACATCGCCTCAAGGGGCCTATTTCACCATCGCACCGAGGCGCTTTCGGTGAAACGGGGTGAAATTTTTCGCTTGACCGGCGCTCTTCGCAACCGCACCGTAAGCTCACTCATCAAGACCGGCTGAGGGATTAGGCCCTTTGACGCCGGGGCAACCATCGGGTTCCGCCCGAAACGGTGCCAACTCCTGCGGGGTTCTTCGGGCTTGCCTGATAGGACCGCGAGAGATGGGTGGAGCATCGACGAGGCGACGCTCCACAGGTCTGTCACTGCATGGGTTCCTTGGCGAGCCGTATTTGCTGAGTGACCAAGACCCATGACCCTGGCCCTGATCGACCCCGCTCCCGCTGAAGAGCCCGCCTGTCGTCCCGCTTCCGCGCGCCGTCCGTCCGAGCTGCTGCAACGCGACGGAGCCCATGACGTCGTGGTTCCGATCCCCGACGGTTTCGAGCTGGATTTCGGCGGAACCCTGACCCAGAAGCAGGTCATCGGCCGCCTGCACGGCAAGGCTGACGCCCCCCTGATCGTGGTCGCGGGCGGCATTTCCGCCGATCGCTACGTCCACCGCACCGAGACAAAGGGGCTGGGCTGGTGGTCCGGCGCCGTGGGCGTGCGCGCGCCGATCGACCTGACCCGCTTCCGCGTCCTGGCCTTTGATTTCGCACCTGAATTCGGCGAAGGCGTGAAGGAGCCGAAAACGCCGCTGACCATCACCACCCAGGATCAGGCCCGGCTGCTGGCCCTGTTGCTGGACCATCTGGGGGTGGAGAAGGTCGCCGCCTTCGTCGGCTGTTCCTACGGCGGCATGATCGCCCTGGCCTTCGGCGAGATCTTCCCCGACTGGGCCGAGCAGCTGGTGGTCGTGTCCGCCGCCCACCGGCCCCACCCGCTGGCCACCGCCTGGCGCGGCATCCAGCGCCGCATCCTGCAACTGGGCCTGGAGACGGGCCGCGTGGATCAGGCCGTCGGCCTGGCGCGCGAACTGGCCATGACCACCTATCGCACCCAGGAAGAGTTCGGCGACCGCTTCGATTCCGAGGCCCCCAGCCATGCGGGCCAGGCCTATCCGGTGTGCGACTATCTGCAGGCGCGCGGCCGGGCCTATCGCGACCGCACCACCCCCGCCCGCTGGCTCAGCCTGTCGGACTCCATCGACCGCCACCGCGTCGAGCCCGAGGCGATCACCGCCCCCGTCACCCTGGTCGGCTTCACCACCGACCGCCTGTGCCCCATCGACGACATGAGGGAGCTGGCCGACCGCCTGCCCAACCTCTGGCGCTTCGAACAGCACCCCTCCGTCTACGGCCACGACGCCTTCCTGAAGGAAGACGTCCTGGTCGCCGACATCCTGACCTCCGTACTGAAGGACATCGACCAATGAGCCGCGCCCGTCCCGCCGATCCCCGCACCATCGCCGCCCGCTCGGGCGTCGATACGGACACGGCCCACGGCGCGGTCATGCCGGCGCTGTATCTGTCGTCCAACTATTCCTTCGCCGCCTTCGGCCAGCCGCGCAAATACGACTATTCGCGCTCGGGCAATCCGACCCGCGACGTCCTGGCCCAGACCCTGGCCGAGCTGGAAGGCGGCGCCGGCGCCGTGGTCACCGCCACCGGCATGGCGGCGGTCGACCTGCCGCTCAGCCTGCTGGAGCCCGGCGACCTGCTGATCGCGCCGCACGACTGCTACGGCGGCACCCACCGCCTGCTGTGCGCCCGCGCGAGGAAGGGCCACTTCCGCGTCGCCTTCGTCGACCAGAACGACGGCGCGGCCCTGGACGCCGCCCTGGCCGACGGCTGCAAGCTGGTGCTGGTCGAGACGCCGTCCAACCCCCTGCTGCGCGTCACCGACATCGCCGAGGTCTGTCGCCGCGCCCACGCCGTGGGGGCCAAGGTGGTGTGCGACAACACCTTCCTGTCGCCGGCCCTGCAACGGCCGTTGGAGCTGGGCGCCGACATCGTGGTCCACTCGACCACCAAATACATCAACGGCCATTCCGACGTGGTCGGCGGCGCCGTGATCGCGGCCGATCCGGCCGACCATGAACAGCTGGCTTGGTGGGCCAACTGCCTAGGCGTCACCGGCTCGCCGTTCGACGCCTATCAGACCCTGCGCGGGCTGCGGACCCTGTTCACCCGCATCGAGCGCCAGCAGGCGACGGCCGGCCTGGCCGCGGCGGTTCTGGAGCTGCACCCGGCGGTCAAGGCCGTCCACTATCCGGGCCTGACCAGCCACCCCGGCCATGATCTGGCGGAGCGCCAGCAGTCGGGGCCGGGCGCCATGCTCAGCTTCGAACTGAACGGCGGAACCGAGGCGGTGCGCCAGGTGATCGAGCGGCTGGAGGTCTTCACCCTGGCCGAATCCCTGGGCGGGGTCGAAAGCCTGGTCGCCCACCCGGCCACCATGACCCACGCCGCCATGACGCCCGAGGCGCGCGTGACGGCGGGCATCACCGACGGCCTGCTGCGCCTGTCGGTCGGTCTGGAGCATCAGGACGACATCCTGGCCGACCTGACCCAGGCGCTGGATGCGGTGTCGCTGAAGGCGGCGGCGTAAACGCCAGGCGCGCGCTTCTCCCTCCCCTTCATGGGGAGGGTGGCTGAGCCTGCAAGGCGAAGTCGGGTGGGGGCGGCGGGACGATGAGCGCGTCTTCTATCTTGCCGTCATTCTCGGGCTTGACCCGAGAATCCAGCAGGCATGACGGCGACCACATCGACCCTCAAGACGGTTCAGGCGTTGCGGCGCTGGATTCTCGGGTCAAGCCCGAGAATGACGGCGGATGTCAGGATCATCCTCCCCACCCGGCCGCTACGCGACCACCCTCCCCATGAAGGGGAGGGAGAATTCAGCGCTTAAGCCACGGCTCGCGCCAGGGCTTCCATCCGCCCGCGGGCGTCCAGATCGCGAGCGTCGTCCAGGGCGAACTGGCCCATCATGCGGTCCAGCTCGACCGCGTCGGAGGCCAGGGCGTGGCTGGCGGCGGTCGACTGTTCGACCATCGCAGCATTCTGTTGCGTGACCTGATCCATCTGGTTCACGGCGATGTTGACCTGCTGCAGACCGCTGGACTGCTCCTGCGAGGAGGCGGCGATCTCTTCGGCGATGACGGTCAGGCGCTGGATCTGACCGGCGATGCGCTCCAGCGCATGGCCGGTGTCGCCGACCAGGGCGACGCCCGTCCCGACCTGGCGGCCCGACTCGTTGATCAAGGTCTTGATCTCCTTCGCCGCCGAAGCCGAACGCTGAGCCAGGGCGCGAACCTCCGACGCCACGACGGCGAAGCCGCGACCGGCGTCGCCCGCGCGCGCCGCCTCGACGCCTGCGTTCAGCGCCAGCAGATTGGTTTGGAAGGCGATCTCGTCGATCACGCCGATGATGGCCCCGATCTCGGACGAAGAGCGCTCGATCTCGCCCATGGCGGCGATGGCGCGGCCGACCACGGCCTGTCCTTCGACCGCTTCCGACTGGGCGCCGCGCACCACGCCGCCCGCCTCCGTCGCGCCCTCGGCCGAGCGCGCCACGGTGGCGGTGATCTGCTCAAGGGCGGCCGCGGTCTCTTCCAGGCTGGCCGCCTGCTGTTCGGTGCGGCGCGACAGGTCGTCGGAAGCCTGTGATATCTCGCGGGCGCTGGCGCCGATGGCCGCCGCGCGTTCGACGATCACCCGCATCACGCCCTGCAGCTTGTCCATCGCCGCGTTGAAGTCGGCGCGCAGGGCTTCATATTCCGGCGCGAACGGGTCGTTGAGACGGAAGGCCAACTGGCCGTGCGACAGCTTATCCAGCCCCCTGGCCACGCCCTCGACCACGCGGGCCTGCTGGCGGGCGGCCTCGGCGTCGCGCTCGGCCTGGGCCTCGCGTTCAGCATCGGCGGCGAGGCGCGCGGCCTCGGCCTCGGCTTCCAGCCGCACCTTCTCCTCGGCGTTCTGCCTGAAGGTCAGGACGGCGTCGGCCATACGGCCGATCTCGTCGCGACGGCCGACCGCCGGGATGGCGACGTTCAGATCGCCGCCGGCCAGACGGCCCATGGCGCGGGTCATGGCCTCCACCGGGCGGCTCAAGGCGCCGATCAGCCACAGGGCCGCCGTCATGGCGATGCCCAGCGCCAGCACCCCGCCGATGGCGAAGGCGACGTAGGCCTGGGTGAAGGCGGAGGCCTTGGCTTCGGCGCGCGCCTGGGCCTGAACGGCCTCCTTCTCGCGGATCGAACCGACCGCCTGGCGAATGTCGGTCAGGCGCGCCGCCGAGGCGACCTGGGCCAGGGCGGCGCCCTGCGTCGCCGGATCGCGCGCCAGGGCCATGACGTCCGAGGCGCTCTTTTCAAAGGCGGCGGCGGCGGCGATCAGGCTCTGCTGCTCGCCGGCGTAGGCGCCCTCGACGTCGGACGCAGCCAGGTCCGCCATCCGCGCCTTCACATCGGCGCCGCCCTGGTTGAAGGCCTCGACGAAGCCGGGGTCGCGATTGGCGACGTAACCGCGCATGGCGTTCTGCTGCTCGACGGCGGCGGCCATCAAACGGTCCGACGCCTTCATCACCTCGCGCGAGGTCAGGTCCGCCGCATCGGCGCGCTGCAGGGACGCCACGCACCACAGGACGATCAGGGTGGCCGCCCCGCACGCCGCGATCACCGCCATGAAGGACAGGATCAGCTTCTTGGGGACGGACAGGTTCTGCAGCATGACTTCAAGGCTCGGGGGAGGGAGGTTCAGCACCGCTCCTAACCTGCGCCTGTTCGCAAAGTGTTAGCGCCCGCCTGCGGGCATCTACTTAATCGCGGTCACAGCGCCTTCAGGACCACCGACAGGGCGGTCAGCAGCAGATAGACGGCGAAGGCTCGGCGCAGGATCTTGCGGTCCAGCCGGTGCGCCAGCCGCGCCCCATAGGGCGCCGTCAGCGCCGTCAGCAGCCCCATGATGACGGCCGCCGGCACATTGACGTAGCCCAGCGACAAGGGCGGCCGCCCCGGCGCATCCCAGCCGAAGACGATGAAGCCAAGGGCCGCCGCCGCCCCGATGGCCAGGCCGAAGCCCGAGGCCGTCGCCACCGCCTGATGGATCGGCCGCCCGCACAGGGTCATGGTCATGCCGCCCAGACTGCCCCCGCCGACGCCCATCATGGCCGACAGCAGGCCGATGCCCGTGCCCACGCCGCGCCGCCCCCAGCCCGTGGGCAGGTCCTTTCGCAGGGTGAACCGCTCGGGCGTCAATCCCATCTGCGTCGCGACCAGCAGCAGGCAGGCGCCGTAGACGACGGCCAGCCCCTCCATCGAGGTGAAGCCGGCGATCGCCGCCCCGACCAGGCCGCCGAACGCCACCCAGGGCGTCCAGGTCTTCAAGACCGTTTCGTCCACCGCCCCATGCGCGCGGTGCGTGGCCAGGGACCGAAGCGAGGTGGCGACGATGGTCAGCAGCGAGGTGCCGATGGCGACGTGCAGATTGCTTTCGCCCCCCACGCCCAGCACCGAGAAGGCGTAGAACAGCGCCGGCACCAGCACCGTCCCGCCGCCGACGCCGAACAGGCCGCCGATCACGCCCGCGATCGCGCCGGCTCCAGCCAGGGCGGCGAGCATCAGGGCGATTTCGGACAGGGGGAGCGCGCTCATAGCTTGGGCATAGCGGTACAACCCGCCAGCGTCATCACCGGAAAGGCCCCCTGGCCTTCGTCATCCCCCGGCGAGCAGGGCGAGACCGGGGGCGCGGCGCGTGAAGGTCGCCCTCCGGGCGCCGCTAGGTTCCCCGTTCAGCGCCGCTTCTCGGCTTGCCGGAAAATGACGGAAATTGAGGTTCAGGCGGCTTCGTCGGTCTCGCCCAGCCGAGCCCGACGCGCCTCGGCCTCGCGCACGGCCTCGACCGCGCGATCCACGACCTCCAGCCCCGCGCCGGGCTTCACGCCCTCGACGGTCAGGATGCGACGGAAGGCGCGCGCGCCGGCCCGGCCGTGCATCAGGCCCAGCATGTGCCGGGTCATGCTCGCCAGATTGGCGCCCTCGTCGAGCCGCGCAGCCATATAGGGGCGGTAACGCTCCAGCGCCCCGAACACGTCCACGTCGGGCGTCGACTCGCCGAAGATGCGGCGATCCACCTGTCCCATCAGCGCCGGCTCGTGATAGGCGGCGCGGCCCAGCATGACGCCGTCCAGCTGCACCCCGTCGTCGGCCTTCAGATGCGCCTCAGCCTGATCCAGATCGCCGATCCCGCCGTTGATGCAGATGGTCAGATGCGGCCGCTCGCGCTTCAACCGCCGCACCAGCGCATAGTCCAGCGGCGGCACGTCGCGGTTCTCCTTGGGCGACAGCCCCTTCAGCCACGCCTTGCGCGCGTGGACGACGAAGCTGTCGATCCCCACCGCCGCCGAGTCGTCGACCGTGGCGAACAGGCTGACCTCCGGGTCCTGATCATCGACGCCGATGCGGCATTTGACGGTGGCCGGGACGCTGACGGCTTCCCTGATCGCCGCCATGCAGTCGGCCACCAGCTCCGGCTCGCGCATCAGACAGGCGCCGAACCGGCCCGACTGCACCCGGTCCGACGGACAGCCGACGTTCAGATTGATCTCGTCATAGCCATAGGCCTCGCCGATCTTCGCCGCCTCGGCCAGCTGCGCCGGGTCCGACCCGCCCAGTTGCAGCGCCACCGGATGCTCGACCGCGTCGAAGCCCAGCAGGCGGTCGCGATCGCCGTGGATCACCGCCAGCGCCGTGACCATCTCCGTATAGAGCAGGGCGCGCGCGCTCAGCGCACGATGAAACGCCCGACAATTGCGGTCGGTCCAGTCCATCATGGGCGCGACGGATAGCCTATGCGGTTGTTTTATCGTCATTTGTCTAGAAAGATCAAAACACTGGCGCACACGGAGCGCACGCGAAACGACGACGTACTCGAAACTCCCGTCAGGAACGTGGCCGATCCGCACGACACGGAAGGGTCGCTATATAGGCGAGACCTTCCGCAAACGCGATGACGCGCGTGCGACCAAGGCCGAGGGCCGATCTCGGCGACGGCGAAGGGGGCGCTTATCAGCCGCTTCGTGATCGCAACGGCAGGCCTATGGCTGTTTCAGCAGGCCCGCCGGCGTCACGGCCAATCGCCGGCCGGTGAAGGCTTGAGGATCGACATCTTCGATCACGACCCGCTTGCCGCCCATATAGCTGACCTCGACCCGAACCGGCTGCATCCTGGCCAGGCCGAAATGCACGGGACCGGCGCTTTGGGCGTTATAGCCGCCCCCCGTCGAGACCTGCCGGGTTCCGAGAATTTGGCCCTCCCGGTCAAACAGCCGCACTTCCGCGCCTGGCGGAATACGCTTTCCGCCCTCGTCCAGGACCAGAACGCTGAGGCTGCGTGAGCGGGCCGGCTCAGCCAGGTCGTTATGGAAAAGGAAGTGGCCGCCCTCGTCGCCGTATCCGTCGGTCAGCGATAGGTCCAACGCGCCGTCGTTGTCGTAGTCGATCCATTCGACGCCGTGATCGCCGGCGTTCAACAGGCTCTCGCGGGTCAGGACCTGTTCAAACCGGCCGTCGCCGAGATTGCGGTAGAGCAGATTGACGGGAATCTGCTTGCCCGGCTCGCCTTCATAATGGGTGACGAAGAGGTCCAGCCAGCCGTCATTGTCGTAGTCGCCCCAGGCCGCCGCCACG
Source organism: Brevundimonas sp. SS2672 (assembly GCF_059579685.1). Taxonomy (NCBI): domain Bacteria; kingdom Pseudomonadati; phylum Pseudomonadota; class Alphaproteobacteria; order Caulobacterales; family Caulobacteraceae; genus Brevundimonas; species Brevundimonas sp. SS2672. Next base: position 2,490,103 of record NZ_CM184201.1, read on the forward strand.
GCGTGGCCGCCGTGGTCCAGCCCAGCCTGGGCCGCGACTTCGGAAAACGTCCCGTCGCCATTATTGCGGTACAGCAGGTCCGCGCCATAGACGGCGACGAAGAGGTCGAGGTTCCCGTCGTTGTCATAGTCGCCGACCGCGCAACCGACGCCGCCCGTGCTGCGATCCCGCCCAGCCTGATCCATGCCCAGGGCCGGCGCCACATCGACGAAGCTGCCCCCGTCATTGCGCCACAAGGCGTCGGTGGAGCCGGACTGGTTGGCCAGGAACAGGTCCAGGTCGCCGTCGCGGTCATAGTCCAGCCAACAGGCCCCGACGGTGGCGCGAACGTCATTGACGCCGCCCTCCCCCATCACCGGAACGAAACGGCCGTCCTGATTGCGGAAGAGCTGGTTCGGCCCTGCGCGGTCCGCCGCATAGAAGTCCAGCGCGCCGTCGTTGTCGTAGTCGATCCAGTTGGCCTGGCGGCTCATCCGCCCCGGCACGACAAGGCCCAGCGTCTCGGCCTGCTCCACAAAACGCAGACCGCCGTCGTTGCGCCAGACGAAGGAGCGATTGGCCGCGCGATCGCCCATGACGTTCGATCCGCCCATCAGGTCGACGAACCCGTCGCCGTCGAAGTCGCCCCAGCTCAGCCCCCGAGATCTCGATGCCCGAGGTCGGCAGGCCCATCTCCGGGCCGATGTTGACGAAAGCGCCGCCGTCGTTGCGATAGAGGCGAACTTCGCCGCTCTTCCAGGAGACGGCCAGGTCCAGGTCGCCGTCGTTGTCGAAGTCGGCCCAGGCGTTCGACAGAGCGCCCGGTACCGAAAAGCCCTCGACCTGAACCGAAGTGAAGGCCGGCTCGCCCGCCGCCGCTCCAGAGGCGGCGACCATCAGCGCCAGCGACGCCGCGCCCGCCGAATACCCAATCCGTCGTGTCATGGTCAGGCCTTTCATGGCTTGAAGTTGAAGGGCGTGCGTTCCTGGACGGCGGCCTCGACCTGCTCTCGCCGCAGCAACAGTTCGCGGAAGTCGGCGCGCGACACGCGTTCGATCTGATCGCTGTAGTGCGTCGTGCCCGGCTGGCGAGAGTTGCCGTAGCTCATCAGGCCATAGGCCCGCACCGGCGTGGAGAACTCGATCATCGCCACCCACGTCTCGCCGTGGACGGGCGTGCGAACCCCGTTTTCGTCAGGATCGGACCAGGTGAAGACCCGGAAGGAACCCAGGTTGCCGTAGCCGGCGGCGCCCGGAACATTCACATCGTTCAGGATCATGCGCGAGGCGTCGCCGAACGGCCGGTCGATCGCGCCGTATTTGCGCTTGGTGTTGGCGATGGCGGTCCGCAGTTGATCGACGGCGGCCTTGGGGTCGCGGACGCCGTAGGGGGTGCTGACCGGCTTATCCAGCGACCAGGGCGTGGCGAAACCCGCCTGGCCGGCGAAATTCTGGCCGGCGAACAGACGCGCCCATTCCTCGAACAGCAGGGCGGCGCGGCTGTCGCTGGTGAACTCGCGATCCCACGCCGCCAGCAGGCGCGCCGCCGCCTGGACCTCGGGATCGGGGTCGATCAGGGCGGCCGGGATCAGGTCCGGCAAGGTGCGGTCGGCCATGACGGCGCGGTGGCTCAGCTGCAGCGCCATGAAGCGCTCCAGCGTCAGGTCGTCGTTCTCGGACATCAGACGCACGCTTTGCTGAGCGCGCAGGGAGTGCGGCGTCTGGGGCGCCAGATAGGAGGGGAAGTCCCTGGGCGTGTAGGTGACGGGCCAGGTCGGCGTCCACGGCGGATCATTGGAGTTCTGCACGAAGCCGCCCGGCGGATTGGTGACGCGCGGCAGATCGTCCAGCGGGTGTGTCTCGGTCCACAGGTAACGCGAGGAATCGCCCGGCACGAGCCCCTGCCAGAAGGCGATGTCGCCCTCGGCCCGTTTGGGCGCCACGCCGTTGAAGCTGTAGTTGATGGTCCCTTCGCGGTCGGCGTAGACGATGTTGAAGGTCGGCACCTGCATCCGCGCCATAGCGGCTTCGTAGTCGTCGAAGCTGTCGGCCGTGATCATGTCGAAATACTGCTCGAGCATGCCCGGCCGATCCAGGCCGGCGACCCGAACGGCGACGGCCGTGCCGTCCGCGCGCTCGAAGACCGGGCCATGGACGCTGGAGCGGATCTCCAACGGCTTGTCGATCGTCGACCCGTCCGCCTGACGTAGGCGATACGAAGCCTGACGCCGCTCGAACGGCCGCACCTGACCGTCATACAGATAGCCGCCGTCCTGAAGCGTCAGCCGATAGTTGGTGGCCCCCACCATGCCGTTGACGGTATTGGTGATGCCCATCCGCTGGTTGAAAGCGAAGCGGATGACCGGCAGGCCGATCTGGGTCGCGCCATAGATTTCGAAGTCCGGCGTGACGAGATGCGCCTCGTAGTAGGTGAAGTAGTCCGTCGTCCAGGACAGGTGCGGGTTCTGCAGCAGCAGGGCGTTCCCGTTCGCCGTCTTGCCCGGCGCCACAGCCCAGGAGTTGGACCCCTGATCGGCCAGGTCCGGCGGATCGCCCTCGCCCAGGGTGCGGCCGGGCGACGCGACATAGAGGAAGTTCATCAGGCGATGGGCGTGGGCCACCACGTCGGCGCCGGAGACCGGCAGCACCTGCCGCACCTCGGGCGAGATGTCGTCGGGGTTCTGCTGCGCATAGGCGTTGATGCCCGCCGCGAAGGCGTCGAGGTTGGCGCGGAAATCAGGCGACTGCTGCGCATACCACTGCTGGGCGCGCTCCGGCACGCCGTTGGTCAGCAGCCAGACGGTCGTCTGTTCGTAATCCGGGCCCCAGTATTCGGCCCCCTTGCCCCGCGCTTCTCCATACAGGCGCAGGATATTGTCGCCGTGGCTGCGCGCCTGGGCCCAGCCGTAGCCGTAGAAGGCGGAGGGCGCGTCGACGCCGTAGATGTGCGGGACGCCGTAGCCGTCCCACAGGATCTCATTGCTTCTCGGTTTATAGGCCGCAATCGGCGCCTGCGGCGTCGAGGTCGGCTCGGCCAGCGCAAGGGCGACGCCGGGCGCAAGGCCGATCACAGTCGCCATAACCAGTGCGGACGTCGCCCGGTGCAGAACTCTCAGCATGGATCTCCCCTCTCACCCAGATCCGGAGACGCCGTTGCAGCGACGCCCCCGGAACGTTCCCCTAGATCACCACTTGTAGGCGGCGCGTACGAACCAGGATCCGCCGGTGAAGCCGAACGGCGCAAGCCCGCTGTACATCCCATTGCCCAGGTCGGCCGACGGCTCCTGAATCTTGGTCGGGTAGACGTTGAAGATGTTGTTGGCGCCCAGCGTCAGGCGAACGGCGTCCGTCACGTCGTAGTTGACCTGAAGATCGGTGATCCAGGCGGCTTCGATCTCGCGGTCCAATGCCGGATTGGACGAGTGTCGCGTGGTGTATTCGCCGAACCGCGTCAGACGCAGGTTGGCGCTGAGCCGATCCAGCGTCCAACCGCCGTTGAGCGAGATCTTGGATTTCGGCAAGGATTCCGTCAGCGCCGCCTGCTTGCTGCGGTCGAAGATGACGATATCGCCCAGCGCCGCCAGCTCCGGCGGATTGTCGATGATGCCGGTGATCTCGGTTTCGTTCTGATTGTAGCCAAAGCTGAAATCGAAATCGCCGAAACCGACCGTGCCGTATTTGTAGGTCGCCACGACGTCGAAGCCGCGCGTCCGCGTGTCGATGGCGTTGGTGTAGTATTGACCGCTGACATCCGGCGACAGGCCGTTGGCCACCATGATGGCCTGAAGCTGTTCGCCGATAGTCGTCACCCCGTCCGCCGACAGACGCGTATCGATCGGCGAGAAGGTCGTGGTGACGGCGATGCGATCGGCGACGTCGATCTGATAGGCGTCAAACGTCAGGACGAAGTTTGAGAAGGGCGTCAGGGTGAAGCCCACGCTCAGGTTCTCCGACATTTCCGGCGTCAGCGGCTTCGCGCCCAGGGCGATCGCCTCCGGCGAATTGACCTGGAAGTTCTTCAACCGCAGGGACTCGGCCACCCCGGTGCCCCGGATGTCGCGCAACTGGCTGGTGGTGGCGGAATAGGCCTGCTGCGCCAGGCTGGGAGCGCGGAAGCCCGTGTTGAACGAAGCCCGCAGCGCGGCCCAGTCGTTCAACTCATACCGGCTGCTGATCTTGTAGATGGTGGTGTCGCCGGCCGAGTCGTCGAAATTCTCGTAGCGCACGGCCCCGCCGAGATAGAACCGCTCAGTCGGGTTCCAGCCCAGTTCGCCATAGACGCTGTAGTTGTTGCGGCTGACGTCGGCCTCGTCTTCAGGCCGGAACCCCGGCGTGGACTGCGTGCCGGGAGGCAGGGGCTGGCCCGCGAACGGCTGGCCCGGCGGACGGACGTAATCGCCCTGGATCCAGCTCGCCTCGTCCCCCTGCTCGATCGTGTAGTTCTCCCAGCGGTGTTGCAGGCCGAAGGACACCTGCAACTCGCCGGCGTTCTCGAGCGTGAAGCCGCGCGTCACATCCAGCGCATTGACCCACTCGGCCGACGCCAATTGTCCGATGTAGAAATGACGCGGACTGCTCGGCCCCAGGCTGGCGTTCAGGCTGTAGTTCTCCCAGTCCGAAACGTTCGAGCCGTAGCCCGTCGACAGGTCCCAATCCCAGCCGGCCAGAGCGCCACGGGCGCCGACGACCGCCTCATAGTCCTTGTCCTTGATGACGGTCAGGGTGCGCAGGCCGTCCGGCGCGATCTCGGGCAGGACGGTGATGTTGGTGGGCGGCCGCCACGTCCAGCTCAGGTCGGACTTGCGCTGACCGTAGGTGCCGAAGGCGTAGAGTTCGAGATCGTTGCTGACCGTATAGGCCGCATTCGCCCCGAAGACGTTGGAGACCTGAGGCATGGTGCCGTAGTTGGTCGTCACCATCCGGTCGATGATCGCTTCGCGCGGGTCGAGCGAACCGTCGGGCAACAGCGGATACAGGCGCACGGAATCGGCGATGCGCTCCGCCCGGTTCGACGCGCCGCGATCCATGAAGCTGTACGACAGGTTCAGGAAGCCGTCCTCGCCCAGCGCCAGACCGAGGTTGGCGTCCAGGTTCACATAGCGGCCGTCATTGCGGTCGAAGTTTCGACCATGGGCGACCGAGACGCTGCCGCCCTGGGCGCTGGAGTTCAGCATGACGTTGATGACGCCCGCCACGGCGTCCGAACCGTACTGGGCGGCGGCCCCGTCGCGGAGCACCTCGACCCGGGCGATGGCGCTGGACGGGATCATGTTCAGGTCGACCCCGACCGAGCCGTTGTAGAGCGTCGAAACCGAATTGATCAGCGCCGTCCGGTGACGACGCTTCCCATTGACCAGCACCAGCGTCTGGTCCGGGTTCAGGCCTCGCAGCGCCCCGGTGGCGATGACGGTGGAGCTGCCGCCGCCTGATCGCGCCGGCAGGTTGAAGGACGGCACCAGATAACGCACCGACTCGAACACGCCGGTCTGAGCCCCCTGCTGCAACTGTTCGGCGTTGAACACGTCGATGGGCGTCGGGCTCTCGATCGCCGTGCGCGGCGCTCCGCGCACGCCGGTGACGATGATGTCGTCCACCCGCGCGGCCTCGGCGGTTTCAGGCTGCGCTCGTTCCTGAGCGAACGCCGTCCCCGCCGTCAGGCTGAGCAGACTGGCTGACGCCAGGCTCGCCGCTTTCAAGCCAACTTCACTGAAATCCCTAATCATCGCTCAGTCCCTCCCACTCCAGACCTGCGTTACAGCCCCTCGCTGCGCAGCCGGGTTTTGTGATTACGCTCGCTAATACTGATTTCAATCGTGAGTAATCATGGTCTTATGTTTAGTATCCCTCATGAAAACAAAAACGATGAGCGATATGCCGATCATGACCGTCACGTACCAAAAGTAGGCGCTCTCGTTATTCTGTGACTTGAACCACAGAGCGGCGTACTCGGCCGTGCCGCCGAACAGAGCGTTGGCGATGGCGTAAGGCAGGGCCACGCCCAGGGCCCGCACATGCGCCGGGAACAGTTCGGCCTTCACCACGGCGTTGATGGCGGTGTAGCCGGACACGATCACGAGGGCCGCAAGAGCCAGGGCGAAGGCCGCCGGCGCGCTGTTCACCGTGGCCAGGGCCGACATGATCGGCACGGTGAACAGCACGCCCAGCACGCCGAAGGCGATCATCACCGGCCGCCGCCCGATCCGGTCCGACAAGGCTCCGACGACGGGCTGCAGCAGCATGAAGACCAGGAGGGCCGCAGCGCTGATCTGGGTGGCCGCGTCCTTGGAAAAGCCCGACGTGTTGACCAGGAACTTCTGCAGATAGGTGGTGTACGTATAGAAGGCGAGCGTGCCGCCGGCCGTCAGCCCCATCACCAGAAGCGCTTCCTTCGGGTGCTTGAGGATCAGCAGCATGGCGCTGGATTTCGGCGCGGCGCGGGTGTCTTCCGCCTTGAAGGCGTTGGTCTCATCCAGACCCCGGCGCAGCCAGAACACCACCACGGCCAGGCCCGCCCCGACGAAGAAGGGAATGCGCCAGCCCCAGGCGCTCAGCGCCTCATCCGTCATCGTCGCCTGCAGGACGATGAGCAACAGCAGGGCCAGAAGCTGGCCCGAGATCAGGGTCACATACTGGAAACTGGACCAGAAGCCGCGGTTCTTGGCCGTCGCCATCTCGGACAGGTAGGTGGCCGAAGAACCGTATTCTCCGCCGACGCTGATGCCCTGCAACAGCCGGGCGACCAGCAGCAGGGCCGGCGCGGCGATGCCGATCTGGGCGTACCCCGGCGTGCAGCCGATCAGCAGGGAGCCGGCGCACATCAGGGTGACCGACAAGGTCAGGCCGGCCTTGCGGCCTCGCCTGTCGGCGTAGACGCCCATGATCCAGGCGCCGATGGGCCGCATCAGGAAACCGACCGCAAAAACGGCCGCGGCGCCCAGAAGTTGGGCCGTTCCATCCTCACTCGGGAAAAATATCGGCGCAAAATAAAGCGCGAACGCAGCATAGGCATACCAGTCAAACCACTCGACTAGATTGCCTGTTGATCCGCCTATGATGTTCTTGAGGCGGCGCGCGTTAGTCATTGAAGACATATCACCGACTCCGGGAGAATCTATTCTTGCAATCGAAGTGATCCCGGCTCATCAAATCTGACATATCCGCGCCCCCAATCCCTTAAACCGCTCTGCGACGGCTCGATGAAGAATGATAGTCATGGGGATGATCGGGGCGGCAACGCAGTCGCGCGAAAACTTCACAACACGATGTTTCTCTTCACTTTAACGCCTGTCTCGTCCCGATCCCGCGCCGCTCCGGCGTGCCGAAAACCGCCCATGTGAGACCGCCTTTTGTCCCGCAAACCACACAGTTCCGTGCGAAACGCCCTGCAGCCGCGACACCGCATGCTGACGCTGGTGGCGGTCAGCCTCATCCTGGGCTGCGGACTGGCGGTCTGGAGCGGCGCCTACTGGGCTGCGCGCCAGGCCCGGCTGGCGACGGACGCCGCCGCCGCGGAGCAGGCGGACAAGCGCGCGCGTCAACTGGCCGGCGCCCTCCAGAAATTCCGCCTCCTTCCCCTGGTGCTGAGCGAATATCCCGACGTCCACGCCGTGCTCAGCGACGCCCGTCCCGATTCCGTGGCGCGCCTGAACGGCAAGCTGGCGCTGCTGGCGGAGCGGACCGACGCGGCCGCCATCTATGTCATCGCGCCGAACGGCCTGACGCTGGCGGCGAACAACTGGAACGAGCCCGGCAGCTTCGTCGGGCAGAATTTCAGCTATCGCCCTTACTTCCTCAACGCCATGGCCCATGGGGAGGCCGAACTCTTTGCGGTCGGCTCGGTCACCGGGCGCCCAGGCTTCTTCATCGCCCGCAGGATCGACGACGGCGCTCGAACCCTGGGCGTCATCGTCGTCAAAATCGATTTCGCCGACCTGGAAGCGCAATGGAGCGGAACGGCCGAGCACACACTGGTCGTCGATCCTCGCGGCGTCGTCATCATCACCGACCACGCCCCCTGGCGATTTCGCGCCACACGGCCGCTGACGCCTGAAGATCATCAGGGCATCCGCAGCGCCCTTCAGTTCGCCTCCCTGCCGCTGTCGCCGCTCCGGTTCATGCAGAATAGAGACGGGGACCTGAGCATGGCCGATGCGGAAGGCCGCTTTCGTTCGTCGAGAACGGCTGCCGCCATCGAAGGCGCATCCCTGCTGCATGTGGCTTCGCTGGAGCCGGCCTACAGGAGCGCCAACCTCCAGGCCCGCCTGGTCGTCTTCGCCGTCCTGGCCGCCGCCGTCATGGCCTTCGCCGCCTATTGGCGCATCCACATGGGCCGCCTGGCCCAGGTTCGCGCCCGTCAGGCCCTGGAGGAGGAAGTCGATGCGCGCACCAGCGAGTTGCGCGACGCCAATCGCCGTCTGCGCGAGGAATCACAAGGGCGCCTCGCGGCCGACCGTCGGTGGCGCGCCGCCAGCGAAGAACTGGCTCAGGCCAACCGCCTCGGCCTGATCGGCCAGGTCACGGCCGGCGTCGCCCACGAGATCAACCAGCCGATCGCCGCGATCCGCGCCTTCGCCGAAAACGGCGCGCGCTATCTGCAGCGCGGCAGCATCGCCAAGGTTCAGGACGATCTGGCGTCCATAGTCGATCTGACCGACCGCGTCGCGCGGATCACGACGGAGCTGCGCTCCTTTTCACGTAAGCGGACCCCGCTGGTGGACGAGGTCAGCCTGAACGAGGCGCTGGACGGCGCCCTGCTGCTGATCGGCGACCGTTTACGCACGGCCGGCGTTCGCCTGGACTGGACCCCGCCTGTGGAGACTCTGCGAGTCTGCGCCGACAAGATGCGGCTGGAGCAGATCTTCATCAACCTGATCCAGAATGCGACCGACGCCTTGCAGGGTCGGCCCGACCCGACCATCGCCGTCGTCATGGAGATCGGCGAAGAGGATGTTTCCATTGTCATCGCCGACAACGGTCCAGGCGTCTCTCCCGAGCTGGCGGGGTCCCTCTTCACGCCTTTCGTCACCAGCAAGCCGACTGGATTGGGCCTCGGCCTCGGCATCGCCCGAGACATCGCCCGTGAGTTCGGCGGCTCCCTTTCCCTGGCGGCTTCGCCCTTGGGCGGCGCTGCGTTTCGTGTTCGATTGAGACGCGCATGACGACTCCGGAAACTCCCCCTCGGTTCTGTTCATCGAGGATGACGCCGAGTTGCGGCGCGCGATCGTCGACGCGCTGGATCTTGAATCCATCGTCGTTCAGGCCCTGCCTGACGCCGCCCAGGCCCTGGCCGCCCTGACGCCTCAGTTCCGCGGCGTGGTGGTGTCCGACATCCGCATGCCGGGCATGGACGGACTGGAGCTGTTCTCACGCATTCGCGAACTGGATTCGCAGATTCCCGTCATTCTGATCAGCGGGCACGCCGATGTTCCGGTGGCGGTTCAGGCGCTGCAGGACGGCGCCTTCGATTTCCTGACCAAACCCTTCGCCATGGATCGGCTGATCAACGCCGTGAATCAGGCGCAGGACTATCGGACCCGCGCCCTGGCGCATCGCGCGCTCCGCGCGGCGACGGAAGCCGCCGCCCACGCCAACGCCCTGCTGATCGGCGAAAGCGCCGCCATGGTCGCCCTGCGCGAGGCCATCGCCCGCATCGCCGCATCGGATCTGGACGTTCTGGTCGAAGGGGAAACCGGCACCGGCAAGGAGCTGGCGGCCCTGACCCTGCACCGCCTCAGCAAGCGACGCGGCAAGAGCTTCATACCGGTCAACTGCGGCGCCATCCCCGATCACTTCGCCGAGGTCGAGCTGTTCGGCCAGACGCTGGACGGCTCCGGTTATCGTCGCACCGCCCAGGTCGGCCGGATCGAGGCGGCGGACAAGGGCACGCTGTTCCTTGACGAGATCGACAGCATGAGCCCCGGCGTCCAGGTCAAGCTGTTGCGCGTCCTCGAGGAACGCACCCTGACGCCGGGCGGCGAGCCCTATCCTGTCGATATCCGGGTCATCGCCGCTTCGAAACGGGATCTGGAAGGCGCGGCTCGAGAGGGCGCTTTCCGATCCGACCTGTTCTATCGCCTGAACGTCGTGCGTTTGCGGATGCCCCCGCTGCGCGAACGACGAGAGGATATCCTTCCGCTGTTCGCGCATTTCCTGGCGGACCGAAAGCAGGGGACGGAGATGGACGCCTACGCCGTATCCGACCCCATTCGCCGACACCTTATGGAGCATAGCTGGCCCGGCAATGTGCGGGAGTTGCGCAATTTCGCCCTCAGCACCCTGGTCAACGCCCCGGACGTCGAACCCGCCGCGACGCCGTCGCCTCAAAGTCTCACGGATCGGGTGGACGCCTTCGAGGCGGCTCTGATCCGCGAAGCCTTGCAGGCCGCCAGGGGCAACGTCTCCGAGGTCATCGCCCGCCTGGCGACGCCCAGGAAGACGCTTTACGGCAAGTTCAAGCGCCTCAACATCGATCCGGCGGACTATCGCTAGCCCGACTTTCGCGACCGCTTCGTGGGATACGCTCCGGCGAGACGCGTTGCGCGCCCTGACCGACGCTCACAAAACCCACCGCATCGCACACCACAGAAAGACCCATTGACACCAGAAAATAGCAAGCTAGAGAAAAAATCTTCCAGTTGATTACATTTTTGGCCAGATTGAGAAAAAATATTTTGTCAGTCGCCTCGCCACACCGTTTAATGAGCGGATGCAAAAAGGCGGACGATCCAACCCAGGCGGTTTCCTGATTGAACAGCGGCGGCTTGAGAAACAGCCGGCCGAGCAGCGCGTACGCGCCTTCACGGAGATCACGCTCAAACCGACCGCCGAGCGCGGTACGGCCCAGGCGTCGCGCTGCACCGACTGCGGCGTGCCGTTCTGCCAGAACGCCTGTCCGCTTCAGAACAACATCCCCGACTGGCTGGCGTTGTCGGCGGACGGCGACCTGCGCGAGGCCTGGCGCATCGCCTCGGCCACCTCGACCATGCCCGAAATCTGCGGCCGCATCTGTCCGCAGGACCGTCTGTGCGAAGGCGCCTGCACCCTGCAGCAGTCCGGCTGGGACGGCGTCACCATCGGTTCGGTCGAGGCCTGGGTCGCCGACGCGGCCTTCGACAACGGCTGGGTCGAGCCCATCCGTCCCCTGGCCGAACGCGGCCAGAGCGTGGCCATCGTCGGCTCCGGCCCCGCCGGTCTGGCCGCCGCCGATCGCCTGCGCAGCGAAGGCTACGCCGTCGTCGTCTATGACCGCCACGACCGCGCCGGCGGCCTGCTGACCTACGGCATCCCCGGCTTCAAGCTGGAGAAGCGCATCGTCCAGCGCCGCGTCGACCGCCTGATCGAAAGCGGGGTCGAGTTCATGCTGAATACCAATGTCGGCGTCGATGTGACGATGGACGAGCTGCGCGCGCGCCACGACGCCGTCCTTCTGGCCATGGGCGTCTATCAGGCCCGCACCCTGAGCGTTCCCGGTCGCGGTCCGAACGACACCGTCGCCGCGCTCGACTTCCTGATCGCCCAGAACCGCGTCGACTGCGGCGACGCCGCCGATGCCTCTGCGCCCCATGCGGCCGGTCGCAACGTGGTGGTCGTCGGCGGCGGCGACACGGCCATGGACTGCGTCCGCACCGCCGTCCGCCAGGGCGCCGCCAGCGTCGTCTGCCTGTATCGCCGCGACCGCGAGAACATGCCCGGCTCGGCCCGCGAGGTGCAGAACGCCGAGGAGGAAGGCGTCCGCTTCGAATGGCTGGGCGCGCCCAAGGCCCTGATGTCCAAGGGCGAGGCCGTCGTCGCAGTGCGCGCCCAGCGCATGGCCCTGACCGAAGCTTCCGCCGCAGGGCGGCGCGACATCGCCCCCGTTCCCGGCTCGGACTTCGACCTGCCCGCCGATCTGGTGATCGAGGCCCTCGGCTTCGAGCCGGAGGCCTTCGCCGAACAGCTCGACGCGGGCCTCGGCCTGACCAAATGGAACACCCTGCAGGTGGCGCGCGGCGGGTTCGCCACCACCCTGCCCGGCGTGTTCGCCGCCGGGGACGCCGTTCGCGGCGCCTCTCTGGTTGTCTGGGCCGTGCGCGACGGCCAGGACGCTGCGGCTGAGATCGACCGTTACCTGCGCGCGCGTACCGAGGAAGCCGCAGCATGACCAACGCATCGCAACAGAACTGGCTGGCCCAGTACGACGAGAACCGCGCCCGCCTGATCGAAGGCGGCGCCTATGATCCGTCCTCGGAACGCGACGCCTGCGGCGTGGGTCTGGTCTGCGCCATCGACGGCAAGCCGCGCCGCGAGATCGTCGAGATGGCGATCAAGTCGCTGAAGGCTGTGGCCCACCGCGGCGCGGTCGACGCCGACGGCCTGTCCGGCGACGGCGCCGGGGTCATGATCGAACTGCCCCAGGCCTTCTTCGCGGCCCAGGTGCGCGCCGTCGGCCAGACCCTGCGCCCCGGCCCCATCGCCGTGGGTCAGGTCTTCCTGCCGCGCACCGACCTGGGCGCCCAGGACCACGCCCGCGCTATCGTCGAGGCCGAGGCTATCCGCTCGGGCTTCTACATCTACGGCTGGCGTCAGACGCCGATGGACCTGTCGGTCGTGGGCGTCCGCGCCGACGCCACCCGGCCCGAGATCGAGCAGATCATGCTGGCCGCGCCCGAGGGCCTGGACGGCGAGGCGCTGGAGCGCGAGCTCTTCCTGTGCCGCCGTCGCATCGAAAAGGCGGTCCAGTCGTCGGGCCTGAACGGCTTCTATCTGTGCTCCCTGTCGGCCCGCTCCATCGTCTACAAGGGCATGGTCCGCGCCGAGCTGCTGGGCCAGCTTTATCACGACCTGAACGACCCCACGGTCGAGGCCGGCTACGCCGTCTTCCACCAGCGCTACTCGACCAACACATTCCCCGAATGGAAGCTGGCCCAGCCCTTCCGCATGCTGGCCCACAACGGCGAGATCAACACGCTTCAGGGCAATCTGAACTGGATGCGCAGCCACGAGATCCGCATGGCGGCCTCGGCCTTCGGCGACCGCGACCAGGAGGTCAAGCCGGTGGTCCAGCCCGGCGGCTCGGACTCGGCGGCCCTGGACAATGTCTTCGAGGTTCTGGTCCGCGCCGGGCGGCCCGCCCCCCTGGCCAAGGCCCTGCTGGTCCCCGAAGCCTGGTCCTCGGACGACGTGGTGATGAAGCCCGAGCACCGCGCCCTCTACGCCTATTGCAACGCGGTGATGGAGCCGTGGGACGGCCCCGCCGCCCTGTGCGCCGTCGACGGTCGCTGGGTCGTGGCGGGCAAGGACCGCAACGGCCTGCGCCCCTTGCGCGCCGTCGAGACCGTGGACGGCCTGCTGCTGGCGGGCTCGGAGGCCGGTCTGGTCCCCCTGCCCGAGGGCCGCATCAAGCGCCGCCTGCATATCGGCCCCGGCAAGCTGATCGCCGTCGATCTGAAGCACGGCCGCATCTACGACGAGCATGAGGCCGTCGACGCCCTGGCCGCCGCCCAGCCCTATTCGGACTGGCTGGACAACATGGTCGATCTGGAGCCGATCATCGGGCCCGGACCCGAGCCGCGCGCCGCCACCGGCGAGGCCCTGATCCGTCGCCAGATCGCCGCCGGTTTCAGCCGCGAGGACCTGGACCTGCTGCTGGACGCTCTGGTCCGCGACGGCAAGGAGGCCGTGGGGTCCATGGGCGACGACGCCCCGCCCGCCGTCCTGTCCAGCCTGCCGCGCCCGCTGGCGCACTATTTCCGCCAGAACTTCAGCCAGGTCACCAACCCACCCATCGACCCCCTGCGCGAAGCCGGGGCCATGAGCCTGAAGACCCGCTTCAAGAACCTCGGCAACATCCTGGCCCAGGACGAGGCCCAGACCGAGGTCTTCGTGCTGGACAGCCCGGTCCTGACCACCGGCATGTACCAGCGCCTGCTGGGCGTCGTCGCCGACGGCTCGACCACGGTGATCGACTGCACCTATCCCGTCCCGGCCGAAGGCGACCGCCCCGGCGCCGGCCTGCGTCAGGCGCTCGACCGCATCCGCGACGAGGCCGAGGCCGCCGCCCGCGACGGCGCCACCCTGATCGTCCTGACCGACGAGCACGCCTCGGCCGAGCGTCTGGCCGCGCCGATGATCCTGGCCACCGCCGGGACCCACGGCCGCCTGATCGCGGCGGGCCTGCGCACCTATTGCTCTCTGGTCGTGCGTTCGGCCGAGACCCTGGACCCCCATGCCTTCGCCGTTCTGGTCGGGGTCGGCGCCACCGCCGTCAACCCGTGGCTGGCGCAGGAACTGTTCCAGGAGCGTCTGGATCGCGGCGCCTATCCGGGCCTGACGCTCCACGACGCCTGCCTGAACTACAAGCACGGCATCGAGGCCGGTCTGCTCAAGGTCCTGGCGCGCAAGGGCATCAGCATCATCTCCGCCTATCGCGGCGGCTGCGAGTTCGAGGTCCTGGGCCTGTCGCGGGCTCTGGCCGCCGAGTTCTTCCCCGGCGCCCCGTCGCGCATCTCCGGCATCGGTCTGGCCGGTCTGGAGCAGGCCGCGCTCAAGCGTCACTCGGTCGCCTTCGGCGCGGCCGTGCCTTCCCCCTCGATGGGCGGCTTCTTCCGCATTCGTGCGGGCGGCGAGGCCCACGCCCATGACGCGAAGACGATCCACCTCTTGCAGGACGCGGTGAACCGCGGCGACTACAAGCGCTTCAAGCAATACTCCGCCGCCGTCCGCGAGCAGCCGGACCTGGCCCTGCGCGACCTGCTGGACTTCAAGGACGGCCTGACCCCGGTCCAGCTGCACGAGGTCGAGAGCGTCTCGGACATCCGCCGCCGATTCCTGTCCCAGGCCATGTCGCTGGGCGCCCTGTCGCCCGAGGCCCACGAGACCCTGAACATCGCCATGAACCGGATGGGCGCACGCGCCGTCTCCGGCGAGGGCGGCGAGGACCCGGCGCGCTATGTCCCGCGTCCGAACGGCGACAACGCCAACTCGGCGGTCAAGCAGGTGGCCTCGGGCCGCTTCGGCGTCACCGCCGAATACCTGAACCAGTGCCGCGAGATCGAGATCAAGGTGGCCCAGGGCGCCAAGCCCGGCGAAGGCGGCCAGCTGCCCGGCTTCAAGGTCACCGAGTTCATCGGCCGGATGCGCCACGCCGTTCCGGGCACCACCCTGATCAGCCCGCCGCCGCACCACGATATCTATTCGATCGAGGATCTGGCCCAGCTGATCTACGACCTAAAGGCGATCAACCCCGACGCCAAGATCACGGTGAAACTGGTCTCGGCCACCGGCATCGGCGCCATTGCGTCCGGGGTCGCCAAGGCCAAGGCCGACGCCATCCTGATCGCCGGCCACAACGGCGGCACGGGCGCCTCGCCCCAGACCTCGGTCAAGCATGCCGGAATGCCGTGGGAGATCGGTCTGGCCGAAGCCCATCAGGTGCTCAGCCTGAACCACCTGCGTTCCTCCGTGTCCTTGCGTGCCGACGGCGGCATCCGCACCGGCCGCGACGTGGTCCTGGCCGCCCTGCTGGGGGCCGAGGAATACGGCATCGGCACCTCGGGCCTGATCGCCATGGGCTGCCTGATGGTGCGCCAGTGCCATTCCAACACCTGCCCGGTCGGCGTCTGCTCGCAGGACGAGCGCCTGCGTGCCAAGTTCACCGGCACGCCGGAGAAGGTGGTCAACCTGTTCACCTTCATCGCCGAGGAGGTCCGCGAGATCCTGGCCTCCATCGGCGCCCGCACGATCGATGAAATTGTGGGCCGTACCGACCTGCTGCGTCAGACACGGCGCGGCGGTTCGCATCTGGACGACCTGGACCTCAATCCGCTGCTGATGAAGGTCGACGTCGACCGGCCCGGCCGCTGGGCCGACAAGGCGCGCCAGTCCGTCCCCGAGAGCCTGGACGCCCAGGTGCTGAAGGACGCGGGCGCCTTCCTGGAGCGCGGCCAGACGCTGGAGCTGTCCTATCCGCTGAACAACACCCAGCGCACGGCCGGCGCCGGCGTGTCCTCGGCCATCGTCCGCAAGTTCGGCCCCGAGGGCCCGCAAGGCCGTCTGAAGCTGAAGCTGGAAGGCATAGCCGGTCAGAGCTTCGGCGCCTTCGGCGCGCGCGGCCTGATCCTCGACGTCACGGGCGAGGTCAACGACTACGTCGGCAAGGGCCTGTCCGGCGCCGACATCCACGTCCGCCCCCATGAGTGGCGCGAGAACCAGCAGGTCTGCGGCAACACCACCCTGTATGGCGCGACGTCAGGCCGTCTGTTCGTGGCGGGCGCGGCGGGCGAACGCTTCGCCGTCCGTAACTCCGGCGCCGAGGCCGTGGTCGAGGGCCTGGGCGCGCACGGCTGCGAATACATGACCGGCGGCCGGGTGGTGGTGCTCGGCGCGGTCGGCTGGAACCTGGCCGCGGGCATGAGCGGCGGCGAACTGTTCGTGCTCGATGTCGACGGTCGCGCCGCCCAGGCCCTGAACGGCGACCTGGCCGGGATCGGCCGCATCGATGCTGAAGCCGACTCCCGGCTGAAGACCCTGATCGAGGCCCACGCCAGCGCCACCGCCTCGCCCCTGGCCCAGCGCATCCTGGCGGATTGGCCGAAGTACGCGCCGCGCTTCGTCCGGATCGCGCCGAAAACCGTCCTCGCCGCCGAAGCCGCCGAAACCAACGTCAGGCTGGCCCAACCGGCCTGACGTCATTCCCCCGTCGGGTCAGGCGCGCGCCACCTGGAAGCCGGCGAAGGACTGGCTGACCGGCATCAGCTCCAGCGCATTGATGTTCAGGTGCGCCGGCAGGGTCGCGACCCAGAACAGGGTCTCGGCGATGTCCTCGCCGGTCATGGGCTGAGCGCCGCCATAGAGGGCGTCGGACGCCGCCTGGTCGCCGCCGGTGCGGACCAGGGTGAACTCCGTCTCGGCCATGCCCGGCTCGATGGAGGTGACGCGCACCCCCGTCCCGTGCAGGTCCGATCGCAGGCCCAGCGAGAACTGGCGCACGAAGGCCTTGGTCCCGCCATAGGCGTTGCCGCCCTTGTAAGGATAGGTCGCGGCCACCGAACTGATGTTCAGGATCGCCCCCTTGCGCGCGATCAGGCGCGGCAGCAGACGGTGGGTCAGCGTCACCAGGCCGGTGATGTTGGTGTCGATCATCTGGCGCCACTGGGCCAGATCAGCCTCCTGCGCCGTCGCCGTGCCCAGCGCCAGACCGGCGTTGTTGATCAGCACGTCGATGTCGCGGAAGCCCTCGGGCAAGGCGTCCAGCGCCGCGTCGATGGCGGCTTCGTCCCGCATATCGAAGGCGGCGGCGTGAACCCGATCCGCGCCCAGTTCGGCGACCAGTTCGTCCAGACGTTCCTGACGGCGGCCGGTGGCGATCACCTTCCAGCCCGCACCGGCGAAACGGCGCGCCGCCGCCCGGCCGATGCCCGAGGTGGCTCCGGTGATCAGAATGACGCCGCTCATGATATCCGTCCTGGCTGAGGCTTTGCTGTGGGGGTGACTTAATCCCGCACCAGGCCGCCGTCGACCACCAGATTCTGCCCCGTCACCGCTCGGCTCCACGGCGAGGCGAAGAACAGGGCGGCGTCGGCGAACTCTTCCGGCGTGGTGACCGAGCGCAACGGCGTCATGCTGGCGATCAGGTCGAACACGGCTTCCGGAGTCGCCGCGCTGGCGTCGGTCGTGCGCAGCAGGCCGCCCGAGATCATGTTGACGGTGATGCCCGACGGCCCCAGATCGCCCGCCGCCGTCCGCGTCAGGCTGAGCAGGGCGGCCTTGGCGGCCGTGTAGTCGTGATAGGGCACGACCGGATTCTGGAACAGGTTGGTGCCGATGTTGACCACCCGGCCGAATTCTTGCGCCGTCATGCCCGGCGCCGTCGCCTGGATGACGTTCAGGGCGCCGCGGATCACGGTCGCGAACTGACGCTCCATGTCCGCCCACGGGATATCGGCCATCTGGGCGCGGGCGTCGCCGTTGAAGCTGTAGTCCAGCGCATTGTTGACCACCGTGCTGACCGGTCCGCCGAAATGCGCCTCGACCCCGGCGACCATGGCGTCAACGCCTGCACGATCCGTCACGTCGGCCTGAACAGTCAGGGCGCGCTCGCCCAGTTCCGCCGCCAGCGCCTCGGCCTGCTCGCCGCTGTTGCGCCAGTTGATCGCCACCCGCGCGCCCTGCCCGACGAAGGCCCGCGCCGCCGCCGCGCCCACGCCGCGCGCGCCACCGGTGATGAGAACGATCTGATCGCGGATTTCCATGAGAACAACTCGCAGCTTCTGAACCGACCTCAGCCATAGGCCGCGCCTGCCGTGAACGCCAGCACGCCTCGCCGAACATGGGTTGTATTTAGGATATATCCTAAGTACGCTTTTTCCATGAACAGCCTGTTCAAGGCCCTGTCCCACCCGGTGCGGCGGCGCATCATCGCCATGCTGCGCAAGGGGCCGCTGGCGTCCGGCGACATCGCCGCCGCCTTCGACATGAGTTGGCCGACCATCACCGGCCACCTCAACGCGCTCAAGGAGGCCGGTCTGGTCAGCCCCGAGCGCGAAGGGCAGTCGATCCGCTATCGGCTGGAGATTTCGGCGGTCGAGGAGGCTCTGGCCTTCCTGATGGATCTGAGCGGGACGGGCGCAGCAAAGGAGGAGGACCGTCATGACTAGACTGAAACCGGACGCCCTGGACCTGGCCTCGATCGTTCTGATCGTCGCCGTCGCCTCCCTGGCGATCTGGGTCGGAACCGCAGGCCCGACGACGCCGATCCCCATCCATTTCAACCTGGCGGGAGAAGCCGACGGCTGGGCCCCGCGCGGCCAGGTCGCGTGGATGATCGGCGGCCTCGGCGTAGTCGCCGCCGCGACCGTGGGCGGGTGCAGCCTTTACGCGCGGCGAGCACAGGCCGATCCCGCGCGCCGACGCAGCCTCAAGAGCGCCCAGTTGGTCAGCCTGCTGGCCTTCGCCGGCTGCATCGGCCTGATCGCCTTTCCCTTGTTCAGCGCCGTCCCACCCAGCCAGGGCGCGCACATGGCCCTGACCGCCCTGCTGTTGCTGGCGGTCGGCGCCTTCCTCGGCCGCGTCGGGCCCAACGTCGCCGTCGGGGTGCGCACCCCGTGGAACTACAAGAGCAAGCTGGCGTGGGAACGCTCCAACCGCTTGGCCGGACGGCTGATGTTCGGCCTGGGTCTGGCCGGACTGGTCGCCGCGCCGATCGCGCCCCAGCCTCTGGGGTTCAGCGCCCTGATCATCGGCGTCCTGATCGCGACCGCCTGGTCGGTGTTCGAGAGCTGGCGCGTGTGGCGCGCCGATCCGGACCGACAGCCCTTCTGACCCCTGCCCATCTGACGACGGAGACAAGCATGCTGACCCTCGCCGCCGCCCTGCTCCTCTCACCGGTTTCGACGCCGGTCGAGTCGACGTCCAGCCCTGCGCCCTTGCACGGAACCCTGCTGACGCCCGAAGGCGAGACGCGCGCCGCCGCCGTCATCATTCCCGGCTCCGGACCGACGGATCGCGACGGGAACAGCCCGCAGTTCGGCATTCAGGCCGCGACCTATCGCCTGCTGGCCGAAGGCCTGGCCGAGCGCGGCGTCGCCACCGTCCGCATCGACAAGCGCGGCATCGGCGAGAGCGCCGCCGCCGGTCCCTCCGAAGCCGACCTGCGCTTCTCAACCTATGCCGAGGACGCCCGCGCCTGGGCGACCGAGGCGGCGGCGAAGACGGGCCGCCCCTGCGCCTGGCTGATCGGCCACAGCGAGGGCGCGCTGGTCGCCCTGGCCGCTGTCGCCGCCAAACCCGACGGAGAGGGCGACAAGGTCTGCGGCCTGGTGCTGCTGTCCGGCGCCGGTCGCCCGGCGGGCGTCGTACTGCGCGAACAGCTGAACGCCCTGCCCGAACCGTTGAAGACCGAAGCCTATGCCGCCGTCGACGAACTGGAAGCGGGCCGCACGGTCGCCGATCCGCCCGCGTCGCTGGCCGCGCTGTTCCGGCCCTCCGTCCAGCCCTACCTCATCTCCTGGCTGACGCTGGACCCGGCGAAGCTGGCGGCCGCCTATGAGGGCCCGATCTTCATCGGTCAGGGGACGACGGACCTTCAGGTGACGGTCGCCGACGCCGAGGCGCTGAAGACCGCCCAGCCGCGCGCCGAACTGGCGATCTGGGACGGAGTGAACCACGTCCTGAAGGTCGCGCCCGCCGAGCGCGCCGCCAATATCGCGACCTATATGGACCCCGCCCTGCCGCTGGCGCCCGGCGTGGTCGAGGCGGTGGCGGATTTCGTGCTGAAGTAAGCCCTTCTCCCGCATGGGGAGAAGGAAAGCGGTCACCCGTCCAGTTCCGCCCGCGCCTGCTCGGCCAGGTCGAAGAAGCGACGGCGGACTTCAGCGGCGAAGGGGTTGTCGTGTTCGATGGCGCGGAACACCGCCGCGCTGTCGTGGCGAACCATGTCGACGCCCTGCACGACGCGTTCGAAACTGGTCGTGGTCATGCGCGTCGGCAGCGGCTCCATGGCCAGCAGCACCTTGGCGATCAGGTGGGTCAGGCCCTGCACCGTCGCCGCCTCGCGGTCGTGATCCTCGGGCGTGACGACGAAGACCTTGAGCCCCAGCGCCTTCCTACAGAAGGCGGCGACGCGCCACGCCGCCTTGTCGCCGCGCACCGGACAGACGGCGATCCTCAGCCCGGCGATGCCGTCCTTGCCGCTCTGAGGGCCGAACAGGGGGTGGGTGCCGACGATGGCGACGCCTTCAGGCAGGCCGTCCAGCATCACCTCGGCCGGCTTCACCTTCACCGAGCCGACATCGAGGATCAGCGCGCCCGGCGCCAGATGCGGCGCGATCGCCGCGACCGTCTCGGCCAGGACGCCTACCGGCACGGCCAGCACCACCGTCGGACAGGCGGCCGCCTCCTCCAGCGTCGTCATTCGGGCGAGCCCCTCGCCGTCGCTGACCGCCGGATCATGGGCGAGGATGTCGAACCACGGCGACAGATGCTTCGCGGTCAGACGCCCGAAGGCGCCGAAGCCGATCAGGCCGAGCGTTGGCTTCGCGCTGCTCACCCGGCCAGCGTCTCCTGGAACCGCACCGGCTGGCCGTGGGCCTGACCGATCAGTTCGCCGTCCTTCATCACCACGCGGCCGCGCACGATGGTGGCCACCGGCCAGCCGGTGGCCTCGAAGCCGTCGAAGGGGGTCCAGCCGCAGCGGCTGGCCTGCTGGTCGTGCGTGATGGTCTTCTTCGCCTTCAGGTCGACGATGGTCAGATCGGCGTCATAGCTGACGGCCATCCGGCCCTTGTTAGCCGTGCCGAACACGCGCTGCGCCCCGCCCGAGGTCAGGTCGATGAAGCGTTCCAGCGACAGGCGGCCGTTCGCGACGTGCGTCAGCATCAGCGGCACCAGGGTCTGCACCCCCGGCATCCCCGACGGCGAGGCCGGATAGGGCTTGGACTTTTCTTCCTTGGTGTGCGGCGCGTGGTCCGAGCCCAGCACGTCGGCCACGCCCTGCTGCATCCCCCACAGCCACAGGGCGTCGACGTGTTCCTGCGAGCGGATCGGCGGGTTCATCTGGGCGTAGGCGCCGAGGCGCTCATAGGCTTCGGGCGCAACCAGCGTCAGGTGCTGGGGCGTGATCTCGACGGTGGCGACGTCCTTGTGGAAGCGCAGGTATTCCATCTCGTCCTTGGTCGTGACGTGCAGGACGTGGATGCGGGCGCCGGTCTCCTTGGCCAGTCCGACCAGACGGCGGGTGGACATGATGGCGCTTTCGGCGTCGCGGACTTCCGGGTGGCTGGTCCAGTCGCCGGTGCGGGCCAGATTGCGACGGTCGACCAGGCGGTATTCGTCCTCGGAATGGAAGGTGGCGCGGCGGCGCACGTTGGACAGAACCTTGCGCACCCCTTCGTCGTCGGCGATCAGCAGGTCGCCGGTCGAGGCGCCCATGAAGACCTTGACCCCGCAGCAGCCCGGCAGGCGCTCCAGATCGGCCAGATGGTCGGCGTTCTCATGCGTGCCGCCGATGTAGAAGGCGTGGTCCGTCCACATCCGGTCGCGCGCCCGCGCCAGCTTGTCCTCCAGCGTGGTCGGATCGGTCGTGTTGGGGTTGGTGTTCGGCATCTCGAATACGGCGACGACGCCGCCCAGGGCCGCCGCGCGGCTGCCGGTCTCCAGGTCTTCCTTCCATTCCAGCCCCGGCTCGCGGAAGTGGACCTGGGTGTCGATGACGCCGGGCAGGACGGTCAGGCCGGTCGCGTCGAACACCTCTCCGGCCGAGGCCTGTGACAGGTCGCCGATGAAGGCGATGCGGCCGTCGATGACGCCGACGTCGGCCTTGCCCCGCCCGGCGTGGTTGGCCACCTCGCCGCCCCGAACGATCAGGTCATAGGTCTGGGTCATCGCGCGCATCTCCTGAAACTTCGGCGCTTATGCGCGCCGAACAGCCGGGAGCGCAAGCCGAGCGGCGATCAGGCCGCCCGTTCCGCCAGCAGCTTTTTCGTCGCCTTCAGCACCCGCTCATAGGGCAGGTCCATCATGTGCTGAATGTGCTGGTTCAGGCGCGGGTCCAGGTCCTGAAATTCCTGAAGCGTGCGCGGGCCGCGCACGGCGACGCCGGTCCAGGGGCGCTTCAGCGTCTCATCCGAAGGGCCGAAGACCGCCACCGCCGGAACGCCCGCCGCCACGGCCAGTTGGGTCCACAGGGAGTCGCCGCCCAGATAGAGGGTCGCGTGCGACAGAGCGGCCGCCGTCTGCAACCGCGTCAGCCGTCCCTGCAGTTCGATCACCCGGTCGCGCTTGACCGCCGAGCGGACGGTCTGGGCCGCGTCGCGGTCCGCCTCCTCGCCCACGATCATCAGCCGCCCGCCGGCCAGCGGCCCGCCCTCGCCCAGCAGGGAGATGGCGATCTTGGCGTAGCGATCGGCCGGCCAGCGCTTGCCGATCCAGTCGGCGCCCGGTCCGATCGCCAGGATCGGACCGTCGCCCGGCGGGATCAGGGCGTCGGCAGCCTCCTGCGTATCGCGCCCGATGAACAGGCGGGGAGCGGGAATTTCGTCCAGTTGCAGGGTCCGCGCCGCCTGTTCGACCAGGTGGACGCCCGGCAGGGGCTTGCCCTTCACCGCCCGCCGCTGGCGCCGCAGCTTGCCCGACAGGGTCGAGCCGCGCATGTCGACCACCAGGCCCCAGTTGGTCTCGCGCACCTGGTTCCACAGGGCGATCCAGTCCCAGCGCCCGTCGCGATCAAGCGTGATCAGTCGCTGAAGGCGCGGCAGATCGGCGAACAGCGGCGCGCTGGCCGGCGAGCCGACGACGGTGAAGGTCGCCTGGGGGACAGCCTCGACCAGTTGGGCCAGCGCCCCCGACGACAGGACCGCCTCCTCGGCGTCCGCCTCGGCGATGTAGAGGATCGGAAAACGACCATGCATGAGGCGAGTCTAGCCGGATTCCCTTCGGAATTCAGCGGGAAGATGGCGCGGGCCTTCATCACCTCGCTCCAAGGCCCTGCGCATCGTGAATCCGCAGCCCGGCCATCGTCTTCCGGCCCGCGCAGCGGGCTGGGGAAGCTCGACGCTCTTGCGACTCGACAGGCGACGCCCTTGCAGGGAACCGCCTCACCTTCACAGTGATGTGAGGTCAGAAACTTGCCTTACGCCCAGCAAATAGGCATATGTCCCATATTGATATGACAATATGCAGCCTCTTCAGCGACTATCCTTGAGATAGCTTTTAGATCGCAGTTTGCTTGATCATTGTCAGTTTTCGACAAAGTGGAACGATCAATCATGACGCCTCGCGCGCATGAACTCTAATGTATTGAAATGATTTTCATCACCATCACCGACCACCGAATTACAGCTCAATCATTACCCGTTCCGGTGGTTCGGCTCTCCTGCAGTCCCATGGGTTTTTCGGCCGCCGCGCCGCCCTGCGCCCGGGACTTCTCCCCCATCAGACCAAGGTGAATATGCCCAAGCAAAAACGTATCGCCGTCATCGGCGCCGGCCCGTCCGGCCTGGCCCTGTTGCGCGCCTTCCAATCCGCCCAGGACAAGGGCGCGGACATCCCCGAAATCGTCTGCTACGAGAAGCAGAAGGACTGGGGCGGCATGTGGAACTACAGCTGGCGCACCGGCATCGATGAGAACGGCGAGCCCGTTCACGGCAGCATGTACCGTTATCTGTGGTCGAACGGCCCCAAGGAATGCCTTGAGTTCGCCGACTACACCTTCGACGAGCATTTCAAGAAGACGATCTCCTCCTATCCCCCGCGCGAAGTCCTGTGGGACTACATCCAGGGCCGCGTGAAGAAGGCGAACATCCGCCGCTACATCCGCTTCAACACGGCGGTGAAGGACGTGGCCTTCGACCAGGCGTCGGGCCAGTTCACCGTGACGGCCCAGGACTATTCCGCCGGTCGCCGCACCTCGCAGACGTTCGACCATGTGATCGTCGCCACCGGCCACTTCTCGACGCCGAACGCCCCGTCCTATCCGGGCTTCGACCTGTTCCCCGGCCGTATCCTGCACGCCCACGACTTCCGCGACGCGGCCGAGTTCAAGGGCAAGGACGTCCTGCTGATCGGCTCCAGCTATTCGGCCGAGGACATCGGCTCACAGTGCTACAAGTACGGCGCGAAGTCGGTCACCACCAGCTATCGCAGCCAGCCGATGGGCTATGACTGGCCCAAGGGCTGGGAGGAAAAGCCCTGCCTGACGCGCGTGGACGGCAAGACCGCCCACTTCAGCGACGGCACGCGCCGCGACGTCGACGCCATCATCCTGTGCACCGGCTACAAGCACCACTTCCCCTTCCTGCCGGATGCGCTGCGGCTGAAGACCAGCAACCGCCTGTGGCCGCTGAACCTGTACGAAGGGGTGGCTTTCACGCCGAACCCCAAGCTGTTCTACCTGGGGATGCAGGACCTCTGGTACAGCTTCAACATGTTCGACGCCCAGGCCTGGCTGACGCGCGACATCATCATGGACCGCATCGCCCTTCCGTCACGCGCCGACATGGAGGCCGCCAACGACCTCTGGCGCGAGAAGGAAGTCGCCATCCGCACGGATGAGCAGGCCTTTGAATATCAGGGCGACTACATCAAGCGCCTGATCGCCCAGACCGACTATCCGGATCTTGATGTCGACAACATCAACCGGATCTTCCTGCAGTGGAAGAAGGACAAGAAGGCCGACATCATGGGCTATCGCGACAAATGCTACCGGTCGGTCCTGACCGGCACCCTGGCGGCGCGCCACCATGTGCCGTGGATGAAGGCGTTCGACGATTCGCTCGAGGCCTATCTGCGCCTGCCCTCGACCCGCAGCCAAGCCGCGCGCGCCTGATGCAACATCCCCTCCGAACGACAAGCGTTCGGAGGGGATCATGCTCATGTCAGGCCCGGATCAGGGATTGGCCGCAGACCAGGCCGCATAGGCGTCCAGCGCCCGCTGAGGCGAACCGATCCACCAGGAATAGCCGTTGCGACGACCGATCGAGATGCCGTTGACGTCGTCGTGGATCGTCTGATCCTTGTCGCCGAAGATGGGCTGCCCCGTGACCAGGTCATAGTTGCGCGACCAGATCGGTCCCGCGCCGGGCTTGTTGATCAGCTTGCGGCCGTCGTCGGTCATCTCGAACGACTTGTCATAGACGCGCACCGACTCCAGCCAGGCCACGGCCCCGCGGATCGCCGCCTTGACCTCCGGCGACGGGTTCGGCTCGGCCATCAGGAACTCGAGCACGTCGGTCGTCTCGCCGCTGGCGATCGAGCGGGGTTCGTAGTTGCGGGCGCTGGTGGGCACCAGGCGCATCGGTTCGACCTGCTGCGGCCAGCCCTGAAGCTGATCGCCCTTTCGAACCTGGGCGGCCAGGGTGACGTCGATGGCCTTCTTCACCGCCTCGGCGGCGCGCGCCTCCAGGTCGGCGGGGACGAAGTCGAAGCCTTCCGTGCCCTGGGCCACGTCGCGCAACACCATGGCCGCATTGGCCACGGCGTTGTCGTTGAAGGTGATGGAATCGTGGAAGCCGCCTTCCAGCGGCCAGTTCTGCGGCCAGCCGCCGTTCGGATACTGGGCGTTCAACAGATAATGGACGCCCCGGATCACGCTGGCGCGCCAGGCGTCGCCCTCGGGGCCGGGCGCCTGGGCCGCGACCTTGGCCAGATAGCGCATCTCGGTCCAGGTGGAGTCATTGTCCAGCGTGCCGACGAAGGTCCAGAAGCGGTCCGCCGGAGCGTCAAAATTGGCCGGATTCTGCTCCATGGTTTCGGCGTCGTTGGAGAAACGCTGCCCCGGCAGTCGGACGATGCTGCGGTCCTGGTTCTTGCTCCAGCCGCCCGCCGGGGTCTGGAAGCTGACGACCGCGTCGGCGACGGCGCGGGCCTCGGCCCCGGCGTACCATTCAGCCGGCCGATCCAGCGGCATGTGAGAGCTGTTGCCGCGGATGGCCAACGGCGGCGGCGGCGGCGTCGCGCCGGCCGGCAGTTCGGCGGCCAGGGCCGCACGGTCCGCCTTCATCTGGGCCTGCGACCGCTCCAGATAGGCCTGCCACGCCGGGCGCTCGTCGTCCGGCAGGGCGCCGATGCGGTCGAAGGTCAGTCCGAGCGCCGGCGTATTCATCCGAAGAACTTCGGCGTGCGCGCCGTCGGCGCCGGGAGCCGCCGCAACGGCCAAGGCTAACAAGGAAAAGGCGAGGGCGTGTTTCACTGAGGCGTTTCCCGACTGCGTTCGTTCCGAACATCATTCCATTATGTAGTCCATCATTTTGCATGGTGACATTCGATGGGCAAGCACCCAGACGGCCGCCGGCGCGGTTTTGTGCGCCGGCCCGGACGCGGGACGCCGTCCCCTCTCCGCTTCCCGGCCGCGATGCGCTAGACCCCGGCCATGTCCCTGCCCCTTCTTCCCGATCGGACCTGCGGCGGCTGCGTCGAATGCTGCCGCGTGATCCCGCTCGACCTGCCGGAACTGGCCAAGCCGACGGGCGAACTGTGCGCCTACTGCGTCGACGGCGCGGGTTGTTCGGTGCATCGGATCCGCCCCCAGACCTGCCGCATCTGGTTCTGCCTGTGGCGCGCGGTGGAGCTGTCGGACGACTGGCGGCCGGACCGCAGCGGCGTGATCGTGCGGCCCGACGGGGTCGAGGACGGCGTCATCACCCTCTATGTCCTGCGCCGCTCGGACTTCCTGATCGGGATCGACTTCTTCGCCGCCGTGGCGGGCTGGATCGCCGAAGGCATCGAGGTGGCGCTCAGCGTCCCCGGCCCGGTCGGAACCTATCCGGCCCGCGCCGTCGTGACCGACTGGCTGCGGCCCGCCATCGAGGAGGGCGATCCCGACGCCTTCGCCGCACGCGTCCTCGCCTCGCTGGACCGACTGGCGCAGCATGACTTCCAGCCGGACGGGATCACGGCGCGCTACGCCGTCGCCTGAGACTCCACGACCGTGATCTCGGGCCAGCGGCCGCGGGCGTTGGCGATCACGCGCTCCCAGCCCCTGGCCAGGCCGCGCGTGGGATTGGGGCGAATGACCATGTCGAACACGTCCTCCAGCCCGAAGGGCGCGAGCACGCTGATCGCGTCGTCAGCCTCCAGCCGCACCCCGACGGCGAAGGCCGGGGCGACGAAGCGGGCCGGAGCGTCGTCGGTGCAGGTCAGAGGCGTATAGGGTTCGCCGAACTTGCCCTCGAACCACAGGTGGACCCGCGCCTGGTTGCGCACCTCGACCTGATCGCGCACCGGCGGCGCGAAGGCGGCGGCGACGCGCTTGATGACGACGTCCTCGGCGTCCCAGGAGGTGTCGGCGTCAAAATAGCCGATGTCGTAGTCCTTGATTCCATAGCCGATCGGACGGCCCGTCTGGACGTTCCACACCGCCTGATAGACAGCGCCCGAGAACAGCCGCCAGTCAGGCAGGTTCAGGTCCCGCACCACGGTCAGCACATGCATCAGGCCCGCGTCGGCGCGGACGATCTCGGTCAGGCGAGTTTCCAGGGTCATGCCGTCCTGTGAGGGCGATTCCGCCGGCTGGCCAAGCGGCCTCAACCCCGCACCGGCCAGGCGTGGTCCAGCGGGCCGTGGCCCTGGCCCAGGCCCGGCGCGCGACGGATGGCCTCGGCCACATAGGCCCAGCCTTCCGCGACCGCGACCGGCAGGGGCAGCCCCTTGGCGATCCCCGCCGCACAGGCGCTGGCCAGGGTGCAGCCGGTGCCGTGGGTGTGACGCGTCTCGACCCGCTCGCTCTCCAGCACCGTCTCGCCGTCAGCGGTCAGCAGCAGGTCGACGACCGTCGCGCCCGGCACATGGCCGCCCTTCATGAGGACGGCGCGCGCGCCCATCTTCAGCAGCGCCTCGCCCGCCCGACGCTGGCCGTCCAGATCGGCGACCGCCAGTCCGGTCAGGGCCTCGGCCTCGGGCGCATTGGGGGTCAGCAGAAAGGCGCGGGGAACCATAAGGCGACGCACCGCCTCCACCGCCGTTTCCGCCAGCAGGGGCGAGCCGCCCTTGGCGATCATCACCGGATCGACCACCGCCGGAACGCCCGCCGCATAGTCGATCAGACCCGCGACGGTCTCGACCACCTCGACCGAGCCCAACATGCCGGTCTTCAGGGCGTCGGCGCCGATGTCGTCCAGCACGGCCCTTGCCTGGGCCTCGATGACGTCGAGCGGCAGGGGATGGACCCCGTGAACGCCCAGGGTGTTCTGAACGGTGACGGCGGTGATGGCCGTGGCGGCGAACCCGCCCAGCATGGTCACGGCCTTGATGTCGGCCTGAATCCCCGCCCCGCCCCCGGAGTCGGAGCCGGCCAGGATCAGCACCCGGCCTTTTTTGTTTCCCCTATCGTCTCCGGCGCGGCCGGAGACTGCTTGAGGGGGATTGGCGCCCTTCTTCTCTCCGGCGCGGCCGGAGACGGCTTGAGGGGATTGGGCCTGGCTCATGCCGTCACGCCCGAAAACAGCTTCAGCCCGACGATGCCCGCTACGATCAGCAGGATGCAGACCGCCCGCACCGCCGTCGCCGGCTCGCCATAGACGGCGACCCCGATCACCGCCGCGCCCACGGCGCCGATGCCGGTCCAGACGGCGTAGGCCGTGCCGACCGGCAGACGCTGCGTCGCCGCCCACAGGCCGATCATGCTGGCGGCCAGCGCCAAGGCCACCCCCAGGGAAATCAGCGGACGCTGCACCCCGACGTATTTCACGCCGGACGCCCAGCCCACTTCGAACAGCCCCGCCACGACGAGAACCAGCCAGGGATTGAGAGACAGAAGCCAAGACATGGCGGCTGAATGGCGGATGGCGCGCCTCCAGACAAGAGCCCTCGCCTGCTGCTCGGCGCCCGTCTCGGGAAACAAATTGGAGACGGCGTGCGTTGCCGCCTCAGTCGCTGAAGAGGTCGGGATCGAATGCGCGCCCCTGAAGTCCGCACCGGAATGCTGATCCGCCGCCCGGTCGATGAGGTCTACCAGGCCTTTACCGAGCCCGCCGTGACCTCGTGGTTCTGGTTCACTCACGGCGACCGACGTCTGTCGCCCGGCGCCAGGGCGACGTGGACCTGGGGGATGTACGGCGTGTCCACTCGCGTCGCCGTGAAGGACGTCCAGGTCAACAGCCGCATCCTCATCGACTGGAATCTGGACGATCAGCCGACCGAGGTCGAATGGCGTTTCCAGGCGCGCGACCGGACGAGCTGGGTCGAGATCTTCAACCGGGGCTTCGCCGCGACGGATGAAGGCGTGGCGGCGGCTCTGGACGTTATGGAGGGCTTCACCCTGGTGCTGGCCGGCGCCAAGCTGTGGCTGGAGCGGGCGATCGAACCGGCCTTCATCGTCGACCGCTTCCCCGATCAGGTGTCGCCGGACTGGAAACGCTAGGGCCGGGCCGCCGCCGCGACCGCCGCCTGAATCTTCAACGCCTGAACCGTCTCGCGCACGTCGTGAACCCGCACCATTCGGGCGCCGCGGCGCGCCCCCTCCAGCGCCAGGGCCAATGAGCCGCCCAGGCGGTCGGTCGCCTCCGTCGCCGTTTCGTCCACCCCCTGGATGAGGCGCTTGCGGCTGGCGGCGTAGAGCACCGGAAAGCCCTGATCGACCAGGGCGTCCAGACGCGCCGTCAGCGCCAGATTATGCGCCGTC
Organism: Brevundimonas sp. SS2672; assembly: GCF_059579685.1. Lineage (NCBI taxonomy): Bacteria > Pseudomonadati > Pseudomonadota > Alphaproteobacteria > Caulobacterales > Caulobacteraceae > Brevundimonas > Brevundimonas sp. SS2672. The sequence goes on from NZ_CM184201.1 coordinate 2,520,170, forward strand.
GTCTTGGCGAAGCCGACGCCGGGGTCCAGCCATATCTTCTCGCGCGCGACCCCCGCCGCCAGGGCCGCCTCGGCGCGTCCCGCCAGAAACCCGGCGACCTCGGCCACGACGTCGTCATAGTGCGGGTCGTCCTGCATCGTCTTGGGCGCCCCCTTCATATGCATCAGCACCACCTCGCAGCCCAGTTGGGCGGCGGTCGCCAGACTGTCGGGCGCGTGGCGAAGCGCGGTCACGTCGTTCCATATCGTCGCGCCGGCGGTGACGGCGACGCGGGCCACGGCGGGCTTCATGGTGTCGATGCTGATCGCCCCGTCCCACCGCGCGCGAAGGGCGGCGATCAGCGGGACGACGCGGGAGATCTCCTCCGCCTCGCCGACCGGGTCCGAGCCCGGACGCGTGCTTTCGCCGCCCACGTCCAGCACGTCGGCGCCCTGATCGATCAACCTCAGGGCGTGGGCCAGGGCGGCCTCATGGGTGGCGAGCCGCCCCCCGTCGGAAAAGCTGTCCGGCGTGACGTTGACGATCCCCATGACGAGCGGGGGCTTCACGAGGGATTGATGGGTCATGCGACAGCAGCTCCGAAGAGCGCGGTTTGACTTTCACCGCGCCTGGGTCCAGCCTCTAACGGCAATGGAACGCTTCGTCAGCCAGGCTCGACGCCTCACCCACGCGGGACGCCGCGTCGAAGGCCTTTAACCCGTAGCGGTCCCGCCGTGCGCCCTGCGCCGGGCGCCCGCTACGGGACCCAGTTGCTTAAAGTTCTACTTCCACCTCTTCATTCTGCAGGACCGCGCCGGCCTGGGGCCGTTCGCGAAGATTTGCGCCATGACACGCCGCCCAGACACCACGGACGAGAGCCGCACCGGCGAAGCGCCGCGCGGCGCCGACATCATCCCGTTTCGAAGGCCGATCGCGCCCGCCGCACCGCCCGCGTCGCCCGCCGATCACGAAACGACCGATCCAGAACATCCCGACGATGACGGCCCCTCAGCCGCCTGACGTCGCCCGAATTTCCAGAAAGTTTTCTTCATGACCACCCCTCGCAAGGGCGCCCTGCCCGCCATCACGCTTCGCAGCGACGACTTCGACGCCCTGGACCGCCTGGTCGGCGACCTGCCCGGCACGGGCCCCGCCGGCCTGCTGCAACAGGAGCTCGACCGCGCCAAGGTGTGCGAGCCCAAGGCCATGCCCAAGAACGTCGTCACCCTGAACCGCTGGCTGCACTACTCCGACGACCACAGTCCCGAGGTGCGCCGCGTGCAGCTGGTCCTGCCCAAGGACGCCGACATCGACGCGGGCCGCGTCTCCATCCTGTCCTTTGTCGGCGCCGGCCTGATCGGCCTGAAGGAAGGCCAGTCGATCGCCTGGCCGGACACCTCCGGCGCCGTGCGCAAGCTGACCCTGGTCAAGCTCGAGGAGCCCGAAGCGACGAACTGAGCCTCATCGCATCAGGACAAAAAAAGAAGGGCGCGCCCGGCGGGCGCGCCCTTTTCATATCCGTCGTCCCGATCGCCCTCAGGCGCTCGGCGCGGGCTGGGCGGCGGCCTGAGGCTCCGCCGCCGGTTCGTCTTCCGGCGTGGCCGGAACCGACAGGGACGGGCCGACGACCGTGTCGTTGTCGTCGTCGCGCCTGGGCGGCTGGCCGTTCTCCAGCAGGTCCTTGATCTCGTCGCCCGACAGGGTCTCGTACTCCAGCAAGGCCTGGGACAGCTTCTCGTGGTCGCCTGCCTTCTCCGTCAGGATGCGGCGCGCCTCTTCCCAGCCTTCGGTGACGATGCGGCGGACCTCTTCGTCGATGATGCGGGCCGTCTCTTCCGAGACGTTCTGGCTGCGCGACACCGAGTGGCCCAGGAAGACCTCCTCCTGGTTCTCGCCATAGGCCACCGTGCCCAGCTTCTCGGAGAAGCCCCAGCGCGTGACCATGGCCCGCGCCAGCTTGGTCGCCTGTTCGATGTCCGAGCTGGCGCCCGAGGTGATGCTCTCCGGCCCGAAGATCAGCTCTTCGGCGACGCGGCCGCCCGCCATGATGGCGATGCGATCGATCATCTGCTGGAACTTCATCGAATAGCGGTCGCCTTCCGGCAGTTGCATCACCATGCCCAGAGCGCGGCCGCGCGGGACGATGGTCGCCTTGTGCACCGGGTCGGCCATCTTGACGTTGATGGCGACGATGGCGTGACCGGCTTCGTGATAGGCGGTCAGGCGGCGTTCTTCCTCGTTCATGGCCATGGACTTCCGTTCGGAGCCCATCATGACCTTGTCCTTGGCGTCCTCGAAGTCGCGGTGCGTGACCATGCGACGGTCCTTGCGCGCCGCCATCAGGGCCGCCTCGTTGACCAGGTTGGCCAGGTCCGCGCCCGAGAAGCCCGGCGTGCCGCGCGCCAGGGTCTTGACGTTGACGTCGGCGGCCAGGGGCACGTCCTTCATGTGAACGCGCAGGATGCGCTCGCGGCCCGAGACGTCCGGGTTGGGCACCACGACCTGACGGTCGAAGCGGCCGGGACGCAGCAGGGCCGGGTCCAGCACGTCAGGACGGTTGGTCGCGGCGATCAGGATGATGTTCTCGGACGCCTCGAAGCCGTCCATCTCGACCAGCAGCTGGTTCAGCGTCTGCTCGCGCTCGTCGTTGCCGCCGCCCAGGCCCGCGCCGCGGTGACGACCGACGGCGTCTATCTCATCGATGAAGATGATGCACGGCGCGTTCTTCTTGGCCTGTTCGAACATGTCGCGGACGCGGCTGGCGCCGACGCCGACGAACATCTCGACGAAGTCCGAACCCGAGATCGAGAAGAAGGGCACGCCCGCCTCGCCCGCCACCGCGCGCGCCAGCAGGGTCTTACCCGTACCCGGAGGGCCGACCAGCAGGGCGCCCTTGGGAATCTTGCCGCCCAGACGCTGGAACTTGGCCGGATCCTTCAGGAAGTCGACGACTTCCTGCAGCTCGTCCTTGGCCTCGTCCACGCCGGCGACGTCGTCGAAGGTCTTGCGGCCCTTGTGCTCGGTCAGCAGCTTGGCCTTGGACTTGCCGAAGCCCATGGCGCCCTTCGCCCCGCCCTGCATCCGGTTCATGATGAACAGCCAGAAGCCGATGATCAGCGCCACCGGCAGCAGCAGGCCCAGCAGGCCCGACCACCACGGCTGACGCGTGCTCTTGGTCTCGACCTCGACACCCGACTTGCGGATCTGCTCGACCAGCTCGGCGTTCGGCACCGGCGTCACGGCGGTGAATTTGCTGTCGTTCTTGAAGACGCCGGTGATCGTCTCGCCGCGCGCGACGATCGACTTGATCTCCTGACGCTCCACGGCGGTCATCAGCTGGGAATAGGTGATGGGCTCGGGACGGCCGGCGGCCGCCGCGCCCTTGGCGCCGGGCATGGCGGGCGCGCCGCCGTTCTGGCTGATCGCGGCGTAGACCGTCACCAGTCCCAGAAGGATGACGCCCCAGATGGCGAAATTGCGCAGGTTCATTCGGTCCTCGGTTCCTCGACGGGGCCGCGCTCGGCCCGTCGATCAGCAGTCTTCGTCTGAAAATAGGTCAGACGGCGGCGTTTCGCCATGAAGGGTTTGAAAGAGTCCGTCTTCCTGCGTCGTTTCGCCCCCGAAACCCGCCAGGGCGAGCGCCAAACGACGCCCGCCCAGCGCCCGGACATCCGCCGCACGCCAGGCCAGGACAGGGCGCCCTTCGCCCTCGACCAACACCGGCGCGGCGGCCCGCGCGGCGGGCGGAAGCGGCGCCAGAGCCGCGCGATCCCGCTCCGACAACTGCGCCAGCCGTCCAGCCGCCGCTGCGACACGCAGACCCAGCTGTTCGGTCTTGATCTCGAAACGCCCGTCCCAGACGGCCGGCCGCCCCGGCGTCAGGGCCAGAGAGGCAGGCGGACGGCGCTTCCACTCGCCCGGTTCGCGCATCGCCTGAACTCGTGCTCCTGACGCCTCGACGCGGGCGCCGCACAGGACGGCGGTGAAATCCTCTCCGGACGCCAATCGCGCCTGAAGCGCCGCCAGCCGGTCGCCTCTCGGGGGCGTCGCGCCGCCGCTCGCGCACAGCAACACGGCGGCCAGCGTCGATGCCGACAGGTCGCGCGACAGAGGCAGAACCCCGGCCCAAGCCTGATCGCCCGGGTCATACGCTCCGTGCGTAAAGACAAGGGCCGAAGAAGGCGCAACAGGATCAGACGCCTGCGCCAAAGCCGCCCGCGCCCTGCCCCGTCCATAGCGCAGGTCGTCGTTGGCAGGGTCTTCCAGCCATGCCAGACCTCGCGCGCGCAGATGATCCCGCAGCGTCTCACGCCGCTCGTCCAGCACAGGGCGCAGCAGCAGCAGCCCCCGTCCTTCCGGCCAGGCCGGCGACGGCGACGCCTCGCGCAAGCGGCCCAGAGTGGCGCCATCCGCCCGCATCCAGTCGCCCTCGGCGACATCATCGGCCGTGTGACCGGTCAGGATGATGCGCGCGCCGGCCTCCCTCACCGCCTCGGCCAGCAGGGCGTGGCGCGCCGCTCGCGCCCGCGCCGGAACGCCCGGCCCGCCGCGCGCGTCCTCCCACGCCAGCCCCCGCCAGTCTGCGCCCGCCGCGCGCGCGGCTTCGGCGGCGAAACGGGTCCAGTCCGCGCTGTCGGGGTTGAGATTGTGGTCGACCGTCAGGGCCAGCAGCCGCCGCTCCTCGCCCTCGCCCAGGCGGCGGCGAGGTCCAGCAGGGCCAATGAATCGCCCCCGCCCGACAGGGCCAGGGCGACCGGCTCAGGTCCGGCATGGTTCAGGCGTGCGTCCAGCCGGGTGAAGACCCGGCCGGCCAGGTCGCTCATCAGTTGCAGCTGGCGCGCGTCCGCAGCTGGGTCGCGCGGGTCTTCTGCGCCGCCGTGGCCGCCTCGGCGTAGCGGCGGCCGAACTCGGTCAGGGCGCCGCAGGCCTGGGTCGCGCGGTCGGTGGCGCGCAGGGCCTCGGCCAGCTTCAGCGTCGTCTCGGGCGCCCACGGCGTGCGCGGCCAGCCGTTCAGGGCGGCGGCGTAGGCCTGGACCGCCGAGGCGTTGTCGCGCGCGGCGACGTGCAGATCGCCCAGACGGCTGTTGGCCTCGCGCGCCTGGGGCGTGTTCGGCCAGGTGACGATGACCGTCTCCAGCGCGCGGCCGCCGCGCGCGGCGTCCTCGCCGGCCAGGCGCATGGCGGCCTGAAGATCCTGCGCCGCATCGCCGGTGGGCGAGTTGGCGACGATCGGCCCGTTCAGTTCGGCGGCTTCCTCGGCGGCCTTTTCGGCGCGCTCGACGCGGCCTTCAAGGTCGCGCAGGCGGCGGCTCAGCTGCGTATTCTCGCGCGTCGCCTCGTCCAGCTGGAAGGTCAGGCGTTCAGTGTCGGCGTTCATGCGCTGGAAGGTCTGCTCCACGTCGCCCAGGCGGCGCTCCATGATGGAGACCTGCCCCTGCAGGGCGACGACCTCGGGATCCGGCTCGACCAGAACGGGCTGACCGGCGGCGTTGCGCTGGGTCAGGGCGCGCTCCAGGCGACGAACGTTGCGGTCCAGTTGGTCCAGTCGGCGCTTGTCCCACTGGACCGGCTCCATCGGCTGGACCTGGGCGACGACCGCGCCTCCGATCAGGGTCAGGCCGATCGCCGTCAGGACGGCGGGTTTGGTGAGGCGGAATGGCGTCTTCAGCATGGTCCTGTCGTCCCATCGATTTGCGGCGACGGCAAGGCCCCGATCAATGTCCGAGGCCCAGATAGATGATGGAGACGATGAACAGCGTCGCCGCGATCTCGCAGAAGATCAGCAAGGCGATCGTCCGCCACAGGGTCGAAAAGACCTTCAGGCTGTAGGCGCCCTTCAGCTGGGCGAACATGTGCGCCGGCACGATCATGACCGCGATCGTCCCGGCCGCCGCCCCCGCGCCCTTCAGCGTCGTGGCGACCAGCACCACCGCCATCAGCAGCAGCGACATGAAGGTCAGGGAATAGAGGACGAAGACCCCGTGGTCGTACAGGGTGAAGCCCCGCTTCCACAGGAACATCAGGGCCACAAACGGGATCGACAGCGGCACCAGCAGGAAGGCGAATTTGTAGATGGTCTGCTGCAGCTTGTAGAGCGCCAGGTCGGGGTTCTTCAGCTTCTTCGCCACCGTCTTGGTCAGGCCGTTTGTCTGACCGTCCGTGCCGAGGCTGGCGGCGACGTCCGCCACCTGCGCCTGCCAGCTGCCGGACGTCAGGCCGTCCTTGCGGCCCTCGATCGCATCCTTCTGCAGACGCTCCAGCTTGGCCTTCTCACCGATGAGAGCCGCCTCGGCTCCGGCCAGGACGCCGGCCGCGACGCCCGCGCGGGCGCCGCTGTCCACCGACGGGGGCGAACCATCGGCGGGGCTGACGGCGACCTCTGCCGCGGCGGCCTCCTGTCGGGCGGCGGCGACCAGCTGCTCCGCCTCGGCGATCGCCGTCTTCTGCGCCTCGATCTGCTGCGGCAGGGACGGCAGGGTCACCGCCTGATGCGGCATGAAGCTGAGGGCGAAGAACATGACGAAGAGGGTGAACAGGAACATCGCCAACGGGGAGACGTAGCGAGTCCGCCTGCCCTGCACCCATTCACGCGTCAGCCGCCCCGGATTCGTGATCAGCAACGGCAGGGTGCGCCACAGCCGTCCATCGAAATGCATGACCCCGTGCAGCAGCTCTTCGCCCAGATGCAGCAGGGTGCGGTGGACATGGGCCGCCTGGCCGCAGTTGGAGCAGAAATTGCCCGTGACCTCGGCCCCGCAGTCGGCGCAGGCGCCGTGCGGCTCGCCTGCACGGCCGCCCGGTTTCTCGATCGCCCCGGCGATGACGCCCGCCGTCACCGCTCCGCCTGCCGCTTCCAGATCCATGCCGTCCCTCCCGGATTCGCGGCGGACTTTGACGGCGGCGGGGCGCAAAGAAAAGAGGCGCCGGCTTGCGCCGACGCCTCCATCCGTCGCTTTTTCGCCGTACGGCTTAGCGCGGCGCGCCCGACACGATGGCGGTGTGGGCGTTGCGGTTCTGGGCCCAGGCCGACTCGTTCGAGCCTTCCGCGATCGGACGTTCCTTGCCGAAGCTGATGGTGTCGATGCGGGCGGCGGGCACGCCGCGGCTGATCAGATAGGAGCGCACGGCCTCGGCGCGGCGGGCGCCCAGGGCCAGGTTGTATTCGCGCGTGCCGCGTTCGTCGGCGTTGCCTTCGATGCGGACCGTGACCTGCGGATAGCGGGCCAGCCAGGCGGCCTGGGCGTCCAGACGCGGCTGGGCCTCGGTGCGGACCGAATAGGAGTCGAGGTCGAAATAGACGCGGTCGCCGACGTTGACGACGAAGTCCTGCTCCGAGCCAGGCGCGGGAGCGCCGACGTTGCCGCCGCTGACGGGGCCGGTCGGGGCGGTCGGGTACTGCGGGCCGGCAGGCGGCGCCGGCTCGACCGGCACGGCCGGTTCGACCTTGGGCTTGGGAGCGCAGGCGGCCATCGCCGCCACGGCCGCGCCCACGGCGGCGAGCCTGAACATATGGGAGGTCTTCATAAGGTCGTCTCCTTGATTGGGGTCCGAGAACAGCGGCCTGAAGCTTGGCCTTACACGGCCTGCTAGCCCGTCGCGAAGGCCCGCGCCAGCAGCGATAACGCACAGTTTACGCAAACGGCTCCGCTGGTCGATGTCACGAAAACGTAACCGCGTTACGCCGGGCAGGAATCCGGCCCCTGGCCGATGCCCAGATTGACCGGCGGGGCGTCCAGCAGACCCGACCAGGCGGGGTCCGAACCGCGTCCGTCATAGCCGGCCTGAGACACCACCCGGCCCGACAGGTCCACGGTCCACAGGCGGGTGTCGCCGCCGGGGCTCTGGCGCGCGAAGGCGATGTAGCGGCCGTTCGGCGCCCAGGACGGGCCTTCCTCGAAATAGGAGGACGACAGGATGCGCTCGCCCGTGCCGTCGGACTTCATCACGCCGATGTGGAAGCGGCCGCCCTGCTGCTTGGTGAAGGCGATCAGGTCGCCGCGCGGGCTCCAGGCCGGGGCGGTGTAGAGGCCGCCGCCGCGGCTGATCGGGCGCTGGCCCGAGCCGTCGGCCCGCATGGTGTAGAGGCGCGCCGAGCCCGAGCGGTCCGAGGTGAAGACGATCTGATTGCCGTCGGGGCTGAACGAGGGCGAGGTGTCGATGCCCGGATCGGTCGTCAGGCGCGACAGCTGACGGCTGCGCAGGTTCATCACATAGACGTCGGTGTTGCCGCCCCGGATGATCGAGAAGGCCATCTTGGACCCGTCGTTCGAGAAGCGCGGCGCCAGCACCTGGCCGTCGAACTCGCCCAGGCTTTCGCGGCGCCCGGTCGACAGATTGTAGAGGTAGATGCGGCTGTAGTCCTTGCCCAGCGCCACATAGGTCACTTCGTCCGGGTTCGAGGCCGAGAAGCGCGGCGACATGATCACCTCGTCGCCCTGGGTCAGGAAGACGGGGTTGTAGCCGTCCTGGTCGACGATGGTCAGGCGCGACAGCTTGTTCAGCTGAGTGCCGCTTTCAGAGACGAACAGGACGCGCGAATCGAAGAAGCCCGCCTCGCCGGTCAGGCGCTGATAGACGACATCCGAAATCTTGTGGGCGATGCGGCGCCACTGCTCGGAGGTGGCGGTGAACTGGTAGGAGACCAGCTGGCACTGGCGATAGGGGTCATACAGGCGGAAGCCCACGTCGATCCGCCCGTCCGCGCGCGGCGTCACCCCGCCGTAAAGCACCGCCTGGGCGCCGATGGAGGTCCACTGCGGGAAGTTCGGCGCATTGGCCAGGGTCAGGCCGGTCTCGATGAAGCTGGCCGGGTTCAGCGGATCGAAGAAGCCCGAGCGCTTGAGGTTGCCGCTGATGACGCCCGAGATCTGCGACCCGCTCTGGCCGGTGAAGGGCACGACCGCGATCTGAAGCGGGCGCAGCACGCCCTGGTCGATCTCGACCTCGACCGGACCCGACTGCTGCGGCGCGGCGGCAGGTTGCGTCTGGGCCGTCGCCGGGCCCGCCATGAGGACCGCGGCGGCCGAGGCGAGGAGAAGGTGCAGACGCATAGGGGGCTCCCTGAAGTTGGACGGCTCGTCGGTCCTTATCGCCAGACCGTATGACAAAAACCAGATTGCGAAAAACAAGCTTGCCCCGGAATGGGGCGACTTTCAGACTTTGGCGACGCCTCTCCCTCCCCTTTATGGGGAGGGTGGTCGCGCAGCGACCGGGTGGGGAGGGCCAGACGATCGGGGCTCGGCGTCTGAACAGACTTGCCGCCCCCACCCGACTTCGCCCTTCGGGCTCAGCCACCCTCCCCATGAAGGGGAGGGAGAAACGTTTCACCTGATCACCGATTGGCGCAGGCGCGTTCGGTGTTGAAGGTCGGGCGATAGGCTCCGCCGGGGAAGCCCGCCGGAACATCGAAGGGCGCGGTCTGGCGAAGCGCCCGCAAGGCGCCGTCCGCCGCTGCGCGATAGACCGCGCTGGACTGAGGGTTCACCAGGGTCGGCCCCCGAGTGATCCGCCCGTCGGCCGACAGGGTGAGATCGACCTGGATGCGGAGCTCGTTCGCACCGGGAATATCACAGGGCAGAATCCAGTTCGGATAGACCTGATTGAAGATCGCCGTGATCTGCGGCCCTGTGGCCTGAGACGCCTGTCCCGTCCCCTGCTGCCCCGTCGCCGGCCGGCCGCGATTCTGGGTCGGGCGCGACGGGCCGGCCAGGGCGTCGAGGTCCAGCCCCGGCGCCGGACGGGCGGGCGCCTTCTTTTCAGGCGGGGTCGGCGTCGGCCGGGGCGCCGGCGCCTTTTTCTCAGGCGGCGCAGGCGTGGGACGCGGCGTCGGCGCCTTCTTCTCCGGCGGCGCGGGGGTCGGTCGCGGCGTCGGGCGCGGTTGCGGCTGTGGCGTCGGCGGCGTGGGTTCCGGCTCGGGCGGAGTCGGCTCGGGCGGCGCTTCGACGGGGGCCGTCTCGCCGTCTTCCAGCGAAGGCTCTTCCTGCGGATTGTCGGCCGGAGCGGCGGCGATCTCGACGTCGGAGACGATCGAGACCGGCACCGAGATTCACCAGCGGCTTCATCTCGTCCTTCGACGACCACGACACGAAGGCGAGCGCCACCACCCCCGCGTGCAGGGCGATGGAGCCGAGGATGGCGGGACTGGGGCGGCGCAAGGTCCGTCAGCCCTCCGTCGGCTCGTCGGCGGCGGTGTCGGTGATCAGGTTCAGCTTGGTGAAGCCCGAGGCGGACAGGCGCGCCATCACGCGCGCCACGGCCTGATAGGGGGCGCGGCCGTCTGCGCGGATGAAGATGGCCTTGTCGCGCGCGTTCTCGCCGCCCTCTTCGGCCACGCGCAGGGCCAGCTGCTCCCAGCGGACCTCGCTCTCGCCGATGAAGATGGCGCCGTTCTGGTCGATGCTGACCGTGACCGGCTTGTCGGTCGTCTCGACCGCGCTGGCCTCGGTCTTGGGCAGCTCGACCGGCACCCCGACCGTCAGCAGGGGCGCCGAGATCATGAAGATGATCAGCAGCACCAGCATGACGTCCACCAGCGGCGTGACGTTGATCTCGCTCAGCGGCCGCTTGCGCGCGCGGCGACGACCGCGACCGCCGCTGGAGCCTCCTGCACCACCCATGGCCATGGATCAGGCGCCCCGGCGCAGGTTCAGATCGGAAGACGGCGGCGGCGGAGGCGGCGGGGTCGCCGGCGCGCCCAGGCGTCGCGCGATGGCCGCCTGCAGGTCGTCGGCGAAGGCTTCCAGGCGGCCCGTGAACTTGCCCGCCGACACCGAAAAGGCGTTGAAGGCGATATAGGCCGGGATGGCCGCCGCCAGGCCGATAGCCGTGGCGAACAGGGCCTCGGCGATGGCCGGGGCCACGGTGGTCAGATTGGTGTTGCCCGCCGCCGCGATGCTGTCGAAGGCGTTCATGATGCCCCAGACCGTGCCGAACAGGCCGATGAAGGGCGAGGCGGTGGCGACCACCGACAGCACGCCCAGGCCGTTCTCGATCTTCTGGCTCTCACGGGCGATGACCGAATCCAGCGCCCGGTCGATACGGGCGATCAGCATGGAGCCTTGCGTATCCGTCATCGCGCCGCGCGCGCGGGCCTCGCGCCAGTCCTGCAGGGTCAGGACCAGCATGCGCGGCAGAGGATCGGCGGGCTGGGGTCCGGCCTGGGCGGCGACCTCCTCCAGGGAGCGGCCGCTCTCGACCTGCTTTTCGAACTCGGTCGCGCGAGCGTTCATGCGCGAAAAGCGCACCGCCTTGTCGATAATGATGGTCCAGGACCAGACCGAGGCCGCGGCCAGGCCGATCATCACCGTCTTGACCACCCAGTCGGCGGTCATGAACAGCTCGATGGGATTCAGCAGGGAGGCGTCGACGGGCGGAGTCATGCGTGGTCCTTGGCGAAGAGTCCGTTTATTCCGCCAGTTGCAGCGGGCGGTCGTGGCGGTTTCATGGCGGCGGGTCTAACGGGCGTCGCGGCCCGCGTCATCAGCCTTGAGGCTGACAACCTCGTTATTGCGATACTTCGCCGGACAGCCAGGGCGTCACCAGTTCGACCAACCGCCTCGTCGGGCGGCGCGGACGCCCGTCCAGATGGATGCAGACGGCCGTGACATCGGCCCGGCACAGCACCTCGCCGCCGCGCTCGACCGTCTGGCGGATGATCAGGCGCGGCCCCTTGATCGCCTCATAGCGGGTGCGAACCATCAGGGCGTCGTCGATCCGCGCGGGCTTCAGGTATTTGATCGCCAGGTCCGACACCACGAAGGCCAGCGGCTCGTCCTGCTCCAGCAGGTCGACGTGTCCGACGCCGGCCAGACGCAGGAAGTCCGATCGTCCCCGCTCGAAGTAGCGGACATAGTTGGCGTGATAGACGAGGCCGGTGAAGTCCGTGTCCTCGTAATAGACCCGCACGGGCAACAGGTGATCGCGGCCGTCGAAGCGGCCGGCGCTGGGTTGGTCGGTCATGATTCAGCTCTTGCCGGAGACGGCGGCGGGCGCGGGGGCGTCGAAGCCCGGACAATAACGCGATTTGAGCGTCGCGAACTCGCCCTTCAGGGGGTCATGGCTCATCAGGATGCGATTGGGGCGCGAGACGAAGGCCACGGCCTCCCTGCTGCCCTTCAACCCCGCATAGCCGCAGGCCGCGCGGCCGCGTCCCGCCTCGACATGCCGCACCTCGGCCTGGGGCCCCATCTGCTCGCGCACCTGGGTCAGGGCGCGTTCGGCCGCCGTCGCCTGGCGCGGTCCGAAGCGCGCGCCCTGGGTCAGGGCGTAGAGGCTGAACCCGCCCAACACGAGGACCGCCACGCCGAGCACGGCGATCATTCGCTCCATCCTGCGGGGATGCGCCAAGGGCGGCCTCCTTACTCGGACAGGAAGAATGACCGGCTTCGCCGGGCAGGTGAAGCCTTTTTTGCGAAAGAGTCGCGGTTCTCCCTCGCCTCTTCGGTCAGGCGGACGGGTTGTTCAGTCCGAACCGATAACGGCCTAGTCCCGATCGTAGAGGCGCAGCACCGCCAGGGCGCCGATGGTTGTCAGCACGCCCAGCGCAAACGCGCCGACCAGCGAGCCCGTGGCCGCCGCGGTCGACACCGTGACAGGCCGCTTGGCGTACCACTGGACGATCTCGCCGGCGTGGGCGTGGTCGATGCCCTCGTCATAAGCGTCGTCCAGATAGGTGTCGTCGGCGGCGGCCATCGGCGTCTCCAATTCTTGCCTGCGCATAATCCCCGGCGCGTTCGGGCGGTTCCCCCTCTCGTGACAGAGGAAGCGGCATCCAGTAAAGGGCGCCCTCCAGCATATTTGACTTCGGGCGAGCGACTCCATGGCCGGCCATTCCAAATTCAAGAACATCATGCACCGCAAGGGCCGCGCCGACGCGGTCCGCTCCAAGCTCTTTTCGCGCCTGTCACGGGAAATCACCGTGGCGGCCAAGTCGGGGATGCCCGACCCGGCGATGAACCCGCGCCTGCGTCTGGCGGTGAACAACGCCAAGGCCGAATCGATGCCGAAGGACAACATCGAGCGCGCCATCAAGAAGGCCTCCGGCGGCGAAGTCGATGCGATGGAGGAGATCCGCTATGAGGGCCGCGGCCCCGGCGGCGTCCAGATCATCGTCGAGGTCCTGACGGACAACCGCAACCGCGCCGCCTCGGGCGTGCGCTCGGCCTTCGCCAAGAACGGCGGCGCCCTGGGCGAAAGCGGCTCGGTCACCTTCATGTGGGACCGGGTCGGCAAGATCGACTACCCGGCCGAGGCGGGCACCGAGGACGCCGTCATGGAGGCCGCGATCGAGGCGGGCGCCCAGGACGTCGAGAGCGATCTGGTCAAGCCCGACATCTATGAAGACGCGCCGGGCCACACCATCTGGACCGCCTTCGAGGACCTGAACGAGGTGGCCGAGGCCATGTCCAAGGTGCTGGGCGATCCCAAGTCGACCGCCATCGTGTGGAAGCCGCAGTCGGAGATCGACCTGACCGGCGACCCCGTCGGCGTCCTGTTCAAGCTGCTCGACGCGCTGGACGCCGAGGACGACGTGCAGCAGGTCTATTCCAACGAGAACGTCTCGGACGAGGACGCGGCCAAGTTCGCGGGCTGATCCGCACGCAATGATCCTGATCTCGACGCCCTTCCCCTGCGGGAGCGCGTCGAGGGATCAGGAACCGGACCTGAGTCCGGAGGCTTCTAGCAGCTCAAGCCTTGCTGCAAGGAGCCCGTGCTCATGGACATCACCCAACTGATCCTGGACGACCACGCCGAACAGCGAAGACTCTTCTCCCTGATCGAGGAGATCGACGCGAGCGACGTCGAGGCGCTGGAGGCGGTCTGGGGGCGGCTGTCGGCCTTTCTGGACGCCCACGCGGAAGCCGAGGAACGGCATTTCTATCCCGAACTGCTGAAGCTGGGCGAAGGCGCCAACGACGCCGAGGACGGCACGGTCGAGGGCGAGACCGAGGACGCCATCGAAGACCACAACAAGCTGCGCGACGCGGTCAAGGCGGTGGCGGCGCACAAGGTGGGCGCAAAGGCCTGGTTCGATGCGATCGGCGAGGCCAACGTCATCAACTCCAAGCACATGGGCGAGGAGGAGCGGCAGGGGCTGACCGACTTCCGCCTGAACGCCGATCTGCAGACGCGGCACGACCTGGGCGTGCGCTTCGCCGCCTTTCAGGCCCGCCACATCACCGGGGTGAAGCCGGTCAACAAGGACCCGGAAGGCTACGTCGAGAAACATGGCTGACGCCGCCTGGCTTGAGGGCGTCGTCCTGCCCATCGCCGGGGCGCTGATCGCCGGCGGGATGATCGGCTTCGAGCGCGAGTGGCGCGGACGGCCGGCGGGATTCCGCACCCACATCCTGGTCAGCCTGGCGTCCTGCCTGCTGATGCTGGCGGCCATGACCCAGGCCGACTGGGCCTTCCGCGCCCTGCCGGACGAGAACATCGTCACCGACCCGACCCGCATGGCCCACGGGGTGCTGACGGGGATCGGCTTCCTGTGCGCCGGCGTGATCTTCCGCACCGGCTTCTCCATCCACGGCCTGACGACGGCGGCCTCGCTGTGGATCACCTCGGCCATCGGCCTGCTGTTCGGGGCGGGGCTGTTCGCCCTGGGGACGGCCGGGACGGTGATCACCGGCCTGATCCTGGTCGCGCTGAGACTGGTCAGCGCGCGCCTGCCCGACCGCACCCTGACCGACGTCGAGGTGCGCTGGCGCCGGGACGCTCCCTCGCCCGAGATGGAGGTCGAGGCCGCCCTGCGCGCCGTCGATCCGGCGCCCGCGCATGACCGTTTCGAACTGATCGACGACGGCGCCGTGGTGCGCCGCAGCTGGCGCGTCCGCGCCGAGGGCGAGGCCGCGCTGAAGACCCTGGCGGCGCGGCTGGCCGCCCTGCCCGCCGTCTGCGGCTACGTGCTGGACCCACGCGACGACTGACGGCTTGCCGGGCGCCCCGGCGCGGTCCAACCTGAGCGGTCGTTGGGAGCGTTTGGACCATGGCGATCGACTGGGGCGTGACGCATTGGGGCGTCGAGGAGCTGAGCCTGATGGCGCCGGTGGCTTCGGCCATGGTCACGGGCGGGCTGATCGGCATCGAGCGGACCTATCACGGCCATCCGGCGGGTTTCCGCACCCACATCCTGGTCTGCATGACCTCCTGCGTCCTGATGCTGGCGGCCATGCATCAGGCCAGCTGGGCCTTCGTCGCCCTGCCCGAGCAGCGGCTGGTGATCGACCCGACGCGGATGGCGCACGGCATACTGACCGGCATCGGCTTCCTGTGCGCCGGAGTGATCTTCCGCGAGCGCTTCTCGGTCCACGGCCTGACCACGGCGGCGTCGCTGTGGACCACCTCGGCCATCGGGGTGATGTTCGGCGTGGGCCTATGGAAGCTGGGGCTGATCGCGGCGGGCGCGACCCTGCTGGTGCTGGCCATCCTGCGCTTTCTCGACGCCCGCCTGCCGCATGTCGGCGTAATGGACGTCACCCTGCGCTGGACGCGCGGCGCAGCGCCGGCCGAGAAGGTCCTGCGCGCCCTTCTGGCCGAGAACGGCCTCAAGCCTACGCGCATCGGCCACGTCGTCAGCCCCGACGGCCAGATCCACGAACATCACGTCAAGGCGCGCGGCCCGATGCCGCTGAAGGTCGACGCCCTGTCCCACGCCCTGGGCGAACAGGCGGGTCTGGCGGGCTTTTCGGTGATGCCCAGAGATGACTGAAATGCACGATAAGGCTCCACCATGGCGTAAGTTCAAGCAGGACGCCCGGGCAGGGCTTTTCCTTCCCATGCTGGGCGGAATCTTCATCGGCAGCGTGAGCGGAATTTTGAATTTCGGTGAAGCAATCCTGACCCGTTCATTTCCTGAAGGCTTCTGGATAGGGACGCTGTTCACCATAATCGCTTTTACGATCAGTGGCCTGATGTGGCTGATACGCGGCGCGATAGCTCGCAATCTCAGATCCTGACTCGATCATTCTATAGACTGACCAAGCACCCGGTCATTGTTCGCTAACCCTCTTTGGGGCAAGAGGAACGGATGGCGAACGAAACGACTCGGATCCTGGGGCTGGACCCCGGCCTGCGCCGCACCGGCTGGGGCGTCATCGAAAGCGAAGGCAACCGTCTGCGCTGGGTCGCGCACGGCGTCGTCGCGCCCAATGAGAAGGCGCCCTTCTCCGAGCGGCTGCTGCATCTGCTGGAGCAGGTGGGCGAGGTCTGCGCCGCCTATAGTTGCGACGAGGCGGCGATCGAAGAGGTCTTCGTCAACGTCAATCCAGCCTCGACGCTGAAGCTGGGCCATGCGCGGGCCGCGGTCATGCTGGCCCCGGCGCGGGCGGGCCTTTCCGTCGCCGAATACGCCCCGAGCCTGATCAAGAAGGCCGTGGTGGGGGCCGGTCAGGCCGACAAGAGCCAGATCGCCTTCATGGTCAAACGCCTGCTGCCCGCCTCGGGCGATGTGAAGGCCGACGCCGCCGACGCGCTGGCCGTGGCCGTCACCCACGCCCATCATCGCCGGTTCAAGGCGGTCGCGGTGCGAGGCGCGGCATGATCGGCCGCCTGCGTGGGATTCTGGCCGAGGTCGGCGAGGCGGAGTGCCTGATCGACTGCGGCGGGGTCGGCTATGTCGCCACCTGCGGGGCGCGGACGCTGGGCCGTCTGCCCGCGCCAGGCGACGAGACCACCCTGTTCATTCACAGCCAGTGGAGCCAGGATCAGGGACCGCGTCTCTATGGCTTCCTGACCCGCGACGAACGCAAGGTCTTCACCCTCCTGCAGACCATCCAAGGCGTGGGGCCGAAGGCGGCGCTGGGAGTGCTGGACGTGCTGCCGCCTGCCGAACTGGCCGCCGCCGTCGCGCGCGAGGACAAGGCCGCCGTCGGCCGCGCCAACGGCGTGGGGCCCAAGCTGGCGCTGCGCATCGTCACCGAACTGAAGGGCAAGAGCCTGACCGACGGCGCCTTCGCCCCGACCGCACCGGGCGTCCATGTCGAAGCCGCCGTCGCCCCGCCGCCGCCCAGCGTCACTGGCGAGGCGGTCGCCGCCCTGCTGGGGCTGGGCATCGCCGAGGTCAACGCCCGCCGCGCCGTCGATCACGCCCTGATCAAGCTGGGCGAGGAGGCCGAACTGCCGCTGGTCATCCGCACGGCCCTGCAGGAGCTGGGACGGTGAGGGCCGCCGCATGACCGACGACCGCATCATCTCGCCCGCCCCCGCGCCCGGCGAGCAGCACGACCGCGCCCTGCGACCCCAGACCCTGTCCGAGTTCGTCGGCCAGTCGGCGGCCAAGGGCAATCTGAAGGTCTTCATCGACGCCGCCCGCGCGCGCTCCGAGGCGCTGGACCACGTCCTGCTGTTCGGGCCTCCGGGGCTGGGCAAGACGACGCTGGCGCAGATCGTGGCGCGCGAACTGGGCGTGGGCTTTCGCGCCACCTCCGGCCCCATTCTGGCCAAGGCGGGCGATCTGGCGGCCATCCTGACCAACCTCGAACCGCGCGACGTCCTGTTCATCGACGAGATCCACCGCATGGCGCCCCAGGTGGAGGAGATCCTCTATCCGGCGATGGAGGATCATGTGCTGGACCTGATCATCGGCGAGGGACCGTCGGCGCGCAGCGTGCGCATCGACCTGGCGCCCTTCACCCTGGTCGGGGCCACGACCCGGGCGGGCCTGCTGGCCACGCCGCTGCGCGACCGCTTCGGCATTCCGCTGCGGCTGGAGTTCTATACGCCCGAAGAGCTGACGGCGGTGATCCGGGGGGCGGCGCGCAAGATGGGCGCGGCCATCACCGAGGATGGGGCGATGGAGATCGCGCGTCGCGCGCGCGGCACCCCGCGCATCGCCGGGCGCCTGCTGCGGCGGGTGCGGGACTTTGCGGATGCTGAAGGCGGAGCCATCGACCAACTGGCGGCGGCGCGGGCGCTGGCGCGGCTGGAGGTGGACGAGGCCGGGCTGGACAGTCTGGACCGCCGCTTCCTCAAGGCCCTGATCGAGAACTACGGCGGCGGGCCGGTCGGCATGGACACTTTGGCGGCGGCGATCGCCGAGGCGCGCGACGCGGTCGAGGACGTGATCGAGCCCTATCTGCTGCAGCAGGGCTTCATCCAGCGCACGCCGCGCGGCCGCATGGCCTGCGCGCGCGCCTATGAACATCTGGGGCTGGAAACGCCCCAGGCGCCGCCCGCCGCCGCGCCCGACCTGTTCGGGAAGTAGAAGGCCCTACCCCGCCATCAGGGCCTCGACCTCGGCGCGGTCGCCCAGCGACGGCTGCGCCCCCGGCCGGGTCGCCGCCAGCGCCCCGGCGGCGCAGGCGAAGTGAAGCGCGGCGTCCGGCTCCATGCCCTCCAGCAGGGCCACGGCGATCGCCCCGACGAAGGCGTCGCCCGCCCCCACCGCGTCCACGGCCGTGATGCGCGGCGGCGTGGCCCAGGCCATCGCCACCCCGCGCCGATACATGACCGCCCCGCGCGCGCCCTTGGTCACGACCACCAGCCCGCCGCCGACGTGCAGGGCGTCGCCGTAGAAGGCGGCTTCCGTCTCATTGACCACCAGCAGGTCCGCGCGGCGCAGCAGGGCCTCCGACACCGGCGCGGCGGGCGCCAGATTGACGCAGACGAAGTCCGTCGCCCGGCCCACCGCCGCCTCCACCGTCTCGATCGGCAGCTCCAGCTGGGCGATCAGCGGCGTCTCGATCCGGGCGGGCAGTTGCTCCGGCGTGACGAAGTGGTTGGCCCCGGCGGCCACGGTGATCTGGTTCTCGCCGGTCGGATCGACGGTGATCAGGGCCACGCCGGTCGGGGCGGCGAGGTCCGTCTCCACCCCCGACAGGTCGACGCCGTGCGCCAGCATCAGGGCCACCGCCGCGCCCGACATCTCGTCGTCGCCGACCCGGCCGATCAGCGAGACTTCGGCGCCCAGCCGACGCGCGGCCAGAGCCTGATTGGCGCCCTTGCCGCCGGGATGGCGCGACAGGGTCGCCCCCGTCACCGTCTCGCCCGGCGCAGGCAGGGACGGCGCCGCCGCCACCATATCCAGATTGATCGAGCCGACGACGGTGATCCTCATACGCCCTCTCCCAGCCTCTGCGTGATCAGGGCGAAGACCCCGGCCGCGTCGGCCTTGGTCGCCCAGAAATGGTTCGCCCCGGCCGCCTCGACGCGGAACTCGACCGCCGTGTGGCCTCGGGTCAGGTCGCTGTCCGTCTCCACCGCGATGCGGCAGGGCGTCAGCTCAAACAGCTCCGGCTTCAGCAGCCAGGCGACGGTGCAGGGGTCGTGCAGCGGCCCCGCGTCCCAGCCCACGATCCGCCGCTCCACCCGCTGGGAGAAGCGCAGCATGGCCGCCGCCGTGCGGGCCGAGGCCGTGGGCAGGGCCTCGATCGCCGCGATCCGGTCCTCGGTCGCCCGCACCTGATGGGTGGCGTCCAGCCCCATGACGATCATGCGGCAGCCCGAGGCGAAGACCTCGGCCGCCGCGTCCGGGTCGGCCCAGATGTTGAACTCGGCCGAGGCGGTGATGTTGCCGCCTTCCGATCGCGCCCCGCCCATGACCACGACCGGCCCCAGATGCGCCGCCAGCGCCGGCTCGGCCCGCATGGCCAGCGCCAGATTGGTCATCGGCCCCATGACGGCCAGCGCCACGGAACCCGCAGGTCGCGCCATCACCAGCCGCACGATGGCCTCAGCCGCCGCGCCCTCAGCCGCAGGCGCGGCGGGCTCGAACGGGATCAAGTCGCCCAGCCCCTCAGGCCCGTGGAACTCGCCCGCCCCGGCCGGGTCGCGGCGCAGGGGGCGGTCGGCGCCCGCGAACACCGGCACGTCCTCGCGCCCGGCGATCTGGCGCAGGATGCGGGCGTTGCGCGCGGTCCTTTCGGCGCTGACATTGCCCCCGACCGTGGTCACGGCCAGCAGGTCCAGGTCAGCAGAGGCGAAGGCGGTCAGCAGCCCCGTGGCGTCGTCCACGCCGGGGTCGCAATCAATGATCAGGCTCTGTTTCACCGATCCGGTGTGCCGGTTGGCAGGCCGTGAATCAATGCCCGGCGCGCCTTGCCTCCTTCCGCCGCACGCCCATATGCTTCGTCACACACGCTGTTCCAGAAAGCCGCCGCCATGACCGACGCCGCCCCGCTCAAGCCGCTGAAGATCGACTTCGTCTCCGACGTCATGTGCCCGTGGTGCGCCGTGGGGCTGGGCGGGCTCGAACAAGCTTTGGAGCGTCTGGAAGGCGAAGGGATCGCCGCTGACATCGCCTTCCAGCCGTTCGAGCTGAACCCCGACATCGCGCCCGAGGGCGAGAACATGGGCGAGCACCTGGCCCGCAAATACGGCTCCACCCCCGAACAGTCGGCCGCCAACCGCGCCGCCATCACCGCCCGCGCCGCCGAGGTCGGGGTCGAGATGAACTTCCGCGACGACAGCCGCATGTGGAACACCTTCGACGCCCACCGCCTGCTGCACTGGGCCGGGCTGACGGCGCCGGACAAGCAGGCGGCGCTGAAGCACGCCCTGTTCGGCGCCCACTTTACGCAGGGCCGCAACGTCTCGGACGCCGGCGTCCTGACCGAGGCGGCGCAGGCCGCCGGACTGGACCGCGCCGAGGCGGCCGAGGTGCTGGCGTCCGGCCGCTACATGCAGGAGGTCCGCACGGCGCAGGCCCTGTGGCGCGCGCGGGGCATCACCTCCGTCCCCGCCGTGGTTGTGGAGGACAAATATCTGATCTCCGGCGGCCAGCCGACGCAGGTGTTCGTCAACGCCCTGCGCGAAATCGCGGGCAAGGCCTAAGGCCCTTCTCCCCTTGTGGGAGAAGGTGGACGGCGAAGCCGGACGGATGAGGGGTGGCGACGCCGTGTCTGCCCCATGTATCGGCCGGTGAGAGACCCCTCATCCGGCCCTTACGGGCCACCTTCTCCCACAAGGGGAGAAGGATCGGGAAAAACAGAGTCCAATTCGTCTGAATCGTCTGAAATCGCCGCCATCTCTTCCGGCGCGAGGCGGGCGCTGAGGGCGGCGATGCGAGCCTCGACGGCGCGGCGGCCGGCGTGGTCGTCGGGGGCCAGACGGGCGGCGTCGCGGGCGACGGCGGCGACCGCCTTCATGTCGGCTTCCAGCGTATCGAGCGGGTCAGGCTCAGGCGCAGGCGGCGGGCTTTCAGGCTCGGCGGCGGCCAGCAGGGCCGGGTCC
Organism: Brevundimonas sp. SS2672; assembly: GCF_059579685.1. Classification (NCBI taxonomy): domain Bacteria; kingdom Pseudomonadati; phylum Pseudomonadota; class Alphaproteobacteria; order Caulobacterales; family Caulobacteraceae; genus Brevundimonas; species Brevundimonas sp. SS2672. The sequence goes on from NZ_CM184201.1 coordinate 2,541,317, forward strand.
GTCAACGCGCGCCAGGTGCGCAGCCACGACGCCGCCTCGGCCGCCCGGCCGCGCCGCACCGCCCGGTTCAGCCGCATCAGGGCCTGAGCCGCCATCGCGGCCAGATCGGGGGCGTCCGCCGCCGCATCCTCGACCGGATCCCCCTCGTCAGGCCACGGATCCGGGTCGCCCGCGTCGCAGCGACGCCAGCCCTCGCGCGCGGCGCGGGACCGCAGCGTCCCCAGCTTCAGCCCATAGCGGTCGCAGACGGCCTCGGCCGTATCCCCGGCCAGATAGTCGCGCCGCGCCGCCGCCCAGACCGCCTCGGAGCGGACGCGATAGCCGTCCCTCGGCGCCGGGTCTTCGTAATAATGGCCGCGCGGGGCGTCAGCCGTCTCGGCCCGCTCGGCGGTCGAGGGCCGCACATGGTCGGGGATGTAGGTGGTGTCGCCGTACTCGTCCTGCTCCCACCGGCCGGAGGCGATGATGCGCGGCGCCTCCTCATGCCAGTCTTTCTCGGGCCAGTCCTTCTCCCGCCCGCCCGAAGCCTGATCGTCCATCGCGCCGTCTCCTGCCTGAAAGGCGGAGGATGGAGGACGGGTGCGTCAGGAGCGGACAGAAAGGTTGCTTCTTCTCCCTGACCTCGCCTCACTAACCGGGCTCGACATCATGCGATAGAAGCGTCAATTACGATGTATTTTTTTACGGTATCGTCAAGCGCCAATATCGTCTGATATCTCAAAGTGACCAACCCGCCAGTAGTATTAGCGTACTGATCTATACCCCACGTCAAGATTGACTTGGCCGAAGATAGTGTGTCTTTATTTACTGATATCGGTATAACTCTCTTCAATTCAAAATCATAAACCCCACCGGAACCAGTATTAACATTAAATGATGCAACTGAAACATTTTTTTCTCTAATATTTTTGTCCAAATAACTACCACTAACATAAGCCTTAGTAGATGTGTTGTAATTTCCGAGCTTCTTTGTGCCGCCGTAAATATCCAATGATTGGGCACCAAATCCTATTACATTGTGCGTTTGCTTCACGGAGGGCTCTGTTGCAGCCACCAAGGCTTCTAGATCACCTCTAGTATCACGGCCTTCTTCGAGCATTTGCAGCTCGGGAGACGCCGCATCGGTTTGATTACCAAGATTTCGATCAATGGTTCTCTTCGTCAGATCGACCAAAAGACGACTAGCGGCAGTTTCACTGACACCTACCATGCCAAGAACTGATGCCTTCGCCAGTTTCACGACGAAATCGGCAACAACGCTCCCCTCTTCGATAGGGCGAGCCTTGACGAGGCCTCGCCCCTCGAAGTTGCCTCGGTGACGGATTTCTCCAGTCTCAACATAGTTGGTGACCAGCGATAGCGTTAAGGAGAACCCAGCAAGCGCAGTGTAGCCATCATACGCTTGAAACATATGACGATCAGCGTCCCCGCCTGTCATTTTCAGACGAAATGGCGTCTCAACCAGCACGATTTTATCCCCCTAGACCACAACCCTAGGAATCTCATACATCGTGCGCGACGTTGTTTCAAACGCCAACGTTAGCTCAAAATTTTTCCATCCGCCGCCCAATGCTTCCGTGGGCGACTTTACTGCTCTCAATTTGAACTTCTCATCGATCAGTTCAAAACGAACACGATGGCTATCGACTATGCAATCTTCATAAGGAGAACTGTGATCCAGATTCATTTCTACAGAAGGAACCTGCTCAAAACTAATCGAACCTCCGTCAGCGACAGTTGTCAGAAGCTGCATCCACTTAAGAAATATAGAATTCAGTATTACTTCAGGGACGTCGGCATATGCCTCTTGATTAGGACCCAAATCACCTAGATACGCTGAACTTTCTCCTCCCACCGCCAGAACGCTGCCGATTATGTCGGCATCGCAGAACTGCGCCGAGTGCCCGCCTACAATATTGACAGACTGACCATCAGGTAACCAACGTTGTATATCCTTCAATCCTGCGGCATCTATTGGATTTTCTAATCGCCAGTTTAGACGGATTTTATGTGCTACGCCTTGCGAAGCATTCCGAATGATAATCCTGACTTTCGATGGCGATTGCACATAATTTTTAGGTGCCCTGGCCCATGCGAAAGCGATCTGCTGGTCGGTGCCAGGCGTGGTCAATCTCGCTCTAGCGCCCAAAACCCGGCCTGCTTTCATTTCCCGAACTGTTAGATAAGTGGCAACGGCAGCAGCAAGGCTACCCACTGATGCCGTTAGTGCGATTATCTGATCTATAGTTAACTGTGGAAATTTAAATTGCTGGAAGCAGCCCAGGAACATTGATGCGATCACTATCGCTGCAGAAATTTCTGCAGCGCCAAAAATTACAGCAATGAGCTCGAGAATATTGTCGCACACACGCCATTGTTGCGTACCTCAATAAGTAGCGTCAACTCTCACTCACACCTTCACCTCAATCTCCCCGCCCCCCGCTCTGAACTTGGCGCTCATCTCGGCCATGCCCGCCTCGGCATCCGTCAGGCTGGCGCCCGCGTCGTTCTGGGCCTTGGCGGCGTCGCGGATGTCCTGGCTGATCTTCATGCTGCAGAACTTGGGGCCGCACATGGAGCAGAAGTGGGCGGTCTTGTGGGCCTCCTTCGGCAGGGTCTCGTCATGGAATTTGCGGGCGGTCTCGGGGTCCAGGGAGAGGTTGAACTGGTCCTCCCAGCGGAACTCGAAGCGCGCGCGGCTGAGGGCGTCGTCGTGGGCGCGGGCGCCGGGGTGGCCCTTGGCCAGGTCGGCGGCGTGGGCGGCGATCTTGTAGGTGATGACGCCGTCCTTGACGTCCTGACGGTCGGGCAGGCCCAGATGCTCCTTGGGCGTGACGTAGCAGAGCATGGCCGTGCCGAACCAGCCGATCATGGCCGCCCCGATGGCGGACGTGATGTGGTCATAGCCGGGGGCGATGTCGGTGGTCAGCGGCCCGAGCGTATAGAAGGGCGCCTCGTGGCAGTGCTTGAGTTGCTCATCCATGTTGGCCTTGATCTTGTGCATCGGCACGTGGCCGGGGCCTTCGATCATGACCTGGCAGCCCTTGGCCCAGGCGATCTTGGTCAGTTCGCCGAGGGTGCGCAGCTCGGCGAACTGGGCCTCGTCATTGGCGTCGGCGATGGAGCCGGGGCGCAGGCCGTCGCCGAGCGAGAAGCTGACATCATAGGCGCGCATGATGTCGCAGATGTCCTCGAAATGCTCGTAGAGGAAGCTCTCCTTGTGGTGGGACAGGCACCACTTGGCCATGATGGAGCCGCCGCGCGAGACGATGCCCGTCACGCGCTTGGCCGTCATCGGCACGAAGGGCAGACGCACGCCCGCGTGGATGGTGAAGTAGTCGACGCCCTGTTCGGCCTGTTCGATCAGGGTGTCGCGGAAGACTTCCCAGGTCAGGTCTTCGGCAATGCCGTTCACCTTTTCCAGCGCCTGATAGATGGGCACGGTGCCGATGGGGACGGACGAGTTGCGGATGATCCAGTCGCGGATGTTGTGGATGTTGCGGCCCGTCGACAGGTCCATGACGTTGTCGGCGCCCCAGCGGGTGGCCCAGACCAGTTTGTCCACCTCGTCATCGACGGATGAGAGGACGGCCGAGTTGCCGATGTTGGCGTTGATCTTCACCAGGAAGTTGCGGCCGATGATCATCGGCTCGACTTCGGGGTGGTTGATGTTGTGCGGGATGATGGCGCGGCCGCGCGCGATTTCCTGACGCACGAACTCAGGCGTGACGAAGTCGGGGATCGAGGCGCCGAAGTCTTCGCCGTCGCGGATACAGGGGGCGGTCTGTTCGCGGCGCAGGTTCTCGCGGATGGCGACGTATTCCATCTCGGGCGTGATGATCCCGGCCTTGGCGTATTCGTACTGGGTGACGGGGCGGCCCTCGACGCCCTTGAACACGCGGTGGTTGGAGACGTCGAAGCGGGGGGCGAGGTGCTTGCCGCTGGCGTGACCGTTATCCTCAGGCTTGACCTCGCGCGGGTTCGCGACGGGGGCGATGTCGCCGCGGTCCAGCTGCCAGCTGGACTTGACGCGCGGCAGGCCCTTCTTGATGTCGATGATGACGGACGGGTCGGTGTAGGGGCCGGAGGAGTCATACATCGTCACCGGCGGCTCATTGGCGCTCGGGTGGACGGCGACCTCGCGGAAGGGGACGCGGATGTCGGGGAAGAGCTCGCCCGCGACATAGACCTTCTGGCTGCCTGCGCGGGGGCCGGTGGGGATGGTGCCGTGCTCGGACGCGACTTCCTTGCGGGCGTCAGCGAGGGCCAGATCGACCTGCGGCTCGTGCGGCTGTTCGTTGGAAACGTGAATATTCATTTGGCGGCCTCTTCGACGAAAGAGGGACCGCCGGCGCGGTTTGAGCGCCCCTTGTCGGTTTCCCGGCGTGGAGGCGGTGAACTCGTCCCTTCGCCGGCATGACCCGGATCAGGTTCGACGGGTCAGAGGAGAAACCTCAATCTCAGCCGCTCGATTGCGACCCCCGGAGAACGCGGCAAGCCTAGCCCGTTTGCGGGGCGGGTCAAGCGAAGCGATGTGGGGAAGAGAGGGGGCGGCCCGGCTTCTCAGTCGGGGGGCGTTAAGGCCGGGCCGCCGCAGACTTCGTCGGGGTTGGGGGGGCGTCCGACGTGTCCGATTGCACAATCCCCGGCCGCGCGGTTGGTTCCGCCCATTTCAGCGTGTTAACGCTCTTTGTCGAACAATAATCATTTTTCCCTCTGCGCCCGTTTTACTTGGGATCGCGGGGGTTCAGCAGGACAGTAGAAGCATGGCGCGCGTTCTGGGCGTTCTGGGCGGCATGGGGCCGGCGGCGACGACAGCCTTTCTGGCGCGGGTGCAGGCCCTGACCCCGGCGACGGGCGACGAGGACCACATCCGCATCATCGCCGACATCAACCCCCAGGTGCCCAATCGCCATACTCAGCCCGAGGCGGCGGGCCGGACGCTGGGCCAGATGGCGCGGGCGCTGAAGACGGCGGGCGCGCAAGTGCTGGCCATGCCGTGCAACACGGCCCACGCCCATGCCGACGCCATCCGCGCGGCGGGCCCGCCCTTCATCGATATGATCGCGGAAACAGCGAAGGCGGCGAGCGCGGCCGGAGCGCGCCGGGTCGGGGTGCTGGCCACGCCGGGCGCCGCGCGCCTCTACGCCGAGGCCCTGGCCGCCGAGGGGCTGGAGAGGGTCGCCCCCTCCCCGGCCGAGGGCGAGCGCTTCATGCAGGTGGTGTTCGGGGTCAAGGCCGGCGACGTCGGCGCCGACCAGCGCGCGGCCATGCGCGCTCTGGCCCAGGCCCTGATCGCGGCGGGCGCCGAGGCGGTGATCGGCGGCTGCACCGAGGTGCCGCTGCTGCTGGATCAGGGCGATGTCGACGCGCCGCTAGTCGACTCGGCCGAAGTGCTGGCGCAGGCCTGCGTCGCGGCGTGCCGCTGAGAGGATCGATCTGAACCGATAACGGTCTAGTCCTCCGTCTTCCTGCCCATCAGGGGCGACAACAGGCTGTTGACCTCGTCCATCTGGCCGTGGCCGACGGCGGCGCGTTTCTCCAGGGCGGCGGCGCGAACCGCCAGGGCGCGGGCCTTCTCGGCGCGGGGATCGTGTTCCGGCGCCGAAGCCAGGGTCGGCAGACGCGCCTGCAACTCCGCCAGAAGGTCGTCGAAGCGCGCCTGGTTCATGGTCTCGCCCTGCTCGAACAGGGCGATGGCTTCCTCGAGGGCGGCTTCGAAGGCGGCTTGATCGGGCATGGACTCATCCTCTTATGCTTACGCTTATCAATGAGCGGGGCCGGGCGCCGGTTCCGCCTTGGCCGTCGATCACGCAGGGTTTACGAGACCGCCATGCGCCCTCTTTTCGTCTCCGCCGCCCTGATGGTCCTGCTGACCGCCTGCACCGCCTCGCAGGAGGCGACGCCGGAGCGGACCGAGGCCGCGGGCGCCGTCTGCGACGTGCCGGACGACCTGCGCCCGGCCCGCCCCTATCGCATCCCGCAGGACGAGGCGGCGCCGGACGTGCCGGTCGCCTTCAACATGCTGGCGGTCAGCTGGTCGCCGCAGGCGTGCCGCAGCGGCAAGGACTATCCCGACGAACGCTATCAGTGCGCCGGCAACGCCTTCGGCCTGACCTTGCACGGGCTGTGGCCCAACGGCGCCGACAACAGGCACCCGCGCTACTGCGCCGCGCCCGGCCCGGCCATTCCGGTCGAGACGGTGCGGCGGCATTTCTGCATGACGCCCTCACCCAGCCTGCAGCAGCACGAGTGGGCCGCGCACGGGACCTGCGGCTGGGACAGCCCCGAGGCCTATTTCGCCCAGGCGGCGAGGATGTGGGACGGACTGGACAAGCCGGACCTGGAAGCCATCCCGGCCCAGCGCCTGACCGCCGGCGCGATCCGCGACGCCTTCGTCGCCGCCAATCCCGGCTTCCCGCGCGACGGGGTCTTCATCGCCACCACAGAAGGCTGGTTCCGCGAGGCGCGGCTCTGCTATTCCAAGGACTATCGGCCGATGCGCTGCCCGCGCGGCCTGGGCGCGCCGGATCGCGAGCGGCTGAAGCTGGCCCCCAGAGGCGTCCAGACCGGCGCCCAGACCGGCCTCCGGCAAGGCGCGCAAACGGGCGGTTAACCAAAGCAGGGTCAGGCTGCGGCCTGCTGTTTCGCCCGAGGCCGTCATGTCGACCATGCTGACCCAGTCCCGCCGTCGTTCCAGCGACCATTTCCAGCCCGAGGACATGGAGCCGCAGGAGCAGCGCCGCCTGCGCGGCCTGCTGGAGCAGATCGACTACGCCGCCTATGTCGCCAACCGCGAACTGATCGGCCACGCCCTGGCCCAGGTCGACGTCGCCGCCTTTCAGAAACTGGCGGTGCTGACGGCCCAGGCGCGGGCGCGCTGGGGCGCCGAGGCCATCCGCCTGGCCGAATCCGGCGCGCCGGCCACCCCCGATCAGGTCGCCCGCCTGACCGCCGCCCGCACCGCCTATGACGAACTGAGCGAGGCCTTCGACGCCCTGCGCCGCATGGTGGAGCGGGGCTATCTGCCGCTGAAATAGCCAAGAAGGCCGACCCGATGCGCGCGATCATCCTGCTCGCCCTGCCCCTACTGCTCGCCGGGGCGCCCGCCCAGGCGCAGGCGACGGATGGCTGGGATATGGCCCAGACCGACAAAGGGCCGAGCGCCAGCGTCAGCTATGAAGGCGGACAAAGCCTCATCCTGCGCTGCTTCAACAACAGACTGGAGGCCCTGCTGGTCGGCTTTCCTGTCGAAGCCGCTCCCGGCCTGCGGCCCCTGACCTGGACGCAGAACGGCCAGGAGGAGCGTCAGACCTGGATCAACATCCCCGGACAGGCCGTCATGGCCGCCATCCGGCCGGGCCGCGTCGCCCGATTGTTCCACCAAGGCGGCGACCTGGTCATTCATCCGTCATCCACGACCCCGGTCGAGCCGGGACGGCCCCGAGAGCGCCTCCGACTGCCTCTGCCTTCCGACAACAGCGCCATTGACGCGGTCCGGGACGCTTGCGGGACAGACCCGGATTCAGCGCGTGACGGCTTGCTGGAGACCGAGCCTTCGTTCTCTCGTCCAGCCAGTCTGCGGGAGATCTGGGCCTCCGCTCCCGCGCCCGCCTATCCATCCAGAGCCATGCGACTGAGCCATGGGGAAGTCATCTATAGCTGCATCGTCGCCGCGCAGGGCGCTCTGGAAGACTGTCGCATCGAAACGGAAAATCCCGCGAATGCGGGCTTCGGGGCCGAAGCCCTTAAAGCCTTGCATAGAGCGCGTCTGCGGCTGGGACATGGCGTGGAGCCGGGGCGACTGACGGTCAGCCGCCTAGCCTTCTCCTTACGCTAGGGCTTCGTTTGTCGATCAGTCCAGTCGCTGGGGCCGGGTGACGATCGGGGCGTTGGGATCGGTCTGGGCCGGTCGGGCCTGGGTCGGCGGCGGGCCGTCGGCCTGGACCGGGACGTCGGGCTGGGGCGCGCCGGGAGGCGTGACGACCACCACCGGCGCGGGCGTCGCGGCGGCCGGGGCCTGGGCGGCGGGGGCCGGAGTCGCGGAGGTCGAGGTCGCGGAGGTCGGTGCCGGAACCGGAACCGGTCGGGATGGAGCGGGCGTCGGGCGCGCGGGCGCAGGCGACGCGGCTGCGGTTCGCGGCGAAGGCGCGCGCGCGACGGGCGCGGCGGCGGGCGTCTCGACGACGGTCGGGGCGGGTTGCGGCGTCGGCGCCGACGTTTCGACAGGGATCGCGGGGGTCTCGACCGCAGGTTCCGTCATGGCGGCAGGCGGCGGTGGCGCGGCGTCGTCCGCGCCCGAACGGGCCAGCAGCCACACCGCCACAGGAACCAGGACGGCGGCGGCCGCTGCGCCGGCGTAAAGCGGCCAGCGCGAGCGAGGCTTGGGCGCCAGGGAGGTCGCCGGGGAGGCCGCCATGGCGGCCGGCGGCGCGCCGACGGGCGCGGGCTCGGCCTGGACGAACGACGCCGAAGCGGCTTCCGCCACAGGCGCGGCCGTCGCAGCCGCGACGACAGGCGCGGACTGAGGCGCAGCGTCCGGCAGCGGCCGCGGCGTCAGGTCTGCGGCGGGGGCGGGGGCGGCCTGCGGCGCCGGCGGAGCGGCGGGTTGCGGAGCCGAAGCGGTCGGCGCGGGCTGGCGGCGCGGCACCATGGAGCCGCCGAAGACGCCGGAGGGACGACCCGCGGGCGCGGCCGGGCGAGCGGCGGCAGGCTGAGCCGCCTGCGGGCGCGGCTGCGCAGGCTGGGTCTGGGCGGGCCTGGCCTGCGACGGCTTCGGATGGGGCGGCATGGCGGTCAGGCGGGCCAGACCCTCGTCGCGCGGCAGCGGGCCGACGTGGAAGGCGGCCTGGGGCGGGCTGCCCCAGGTGATCTGGCCCCGGCGGAAGGGTTCGGGCTGCGTTTGCGGCGCCGGATTATCGGTCGTCTGGGGCTTGTCGTCGGCGTCGGACATTCGGTCTCCGGCGCTCAGGCGAGCGCGCATCAGGTCGAAAAGGCGTTAGAGGGCCACGACGGTGAGCGCCGAGTTCGGCGCTTTCGTGGCCTTCAGTTCTTCAGACGATAGCCCGTCTTGAAGATCCAGCCCACCACCGCCAGACAGGCGAAGAAGAAGCCCAGCGTGGCCAGAAGGCTGACCTGAACGCTGACGTCGCCCACGCCGTAGAAGGCCCAGCGGAAGCCCGAGATCAGATAGACCACCGGGTTGAACAGGGCGAGCGTGCGCCAGCCCTCGGGCAGCATCTCGATCGAATAGAAGGCGCCGCCCAGGAAGGTCAGGGGCGTGACGATCAGCATGGGAATGAACTGGAGCTGCTCGAAATTCTGCGCCCAAACCCCGATGATGAAGCCGAACAGGGCGAAGGTGGTCGAGATCAGGATGAGGAAGGCCAGCATCCAGAAGGGATGCAGGATCTCCAGCGGCACGAAGAAGGCCGCCGTGGCCAGGATGATCAGGCCCAGGATCGCCGACTTGGTCGCCGCCGCCCCGACATAGGCCAGGACGATCTCCAGCGGCGAGACGGGGGCGGACAGGATCTCGTAGATCGTCCCGGTGAACTTGGGGAAGTAGATGCCGAAGGAGGCGTTGAAGATCGACTGGGTGAACAGGCTGAGCATGATCAGCCCCGGCACGATGAAGGCGCCGTAGGGGACGCCGTCCACCTCGGTCATGCGGCTGCCGATGGCGCCGCCGAAGACGACGAAATAGAGCGAGGTCGTGATGACCGGCGTCACCAGCGACTGCCACAGCGTGCGCAAGGCCCGCGCCATCTCGAAGCGGTAGATGGCCCAGACGCCATATCCGTTGAAGCTCATCACGCGGCCTCCCGATCCTGATGGACCAGGCCGACGAAGATGTCCTCGAGCGAGCTCTGGCGGGTGCTGAGATCCTTGAAGCCGATGCCGAGGTCCGACAGGCGGCGCATCAGGGACGGGACGCCGGTGCGCTCGGCGTTGGAGTCGAAGACGTATTCGATCTCGCCGCCGTCATTCTTGAGCTCCAGCGGCCACTCGGCCAGTTCGGGCGGCAGGGCGGCCAGCGGCTCCTGCAGGTTCAGGGTCAGGGTCTTGCGGCCCAGCTTCTGCATCAGGTCGGCGGTCTTCTCGACCAGGATCAGCTCGCCCTTGAGGATGACGCCGACGCGGTCGGCCATCTCCTCGGCTTCCTCGATGTAGTGGGTGGTCAGGATGATGGTCACGCCGCGATCGCGCAGGCGGCGCACCAGGGCCCACATGTCGCGGCGCAGTTCGACGTCCACGCCCGCCGTAGGCTCGTCCAGGAAGAGGATTTCCGGTTCGTGGCTCAGGGCCTTGGCGATCATGACGCGGCGCTTCATCCCGCCCGACAGGGTCATGATCTTGGCGTCCTTCTTGTCCCACAAGGAAAGGTCGCGAAGGATCTGTTCGACATAGGCCGGGTTCGGCGCCTTGCCGAACAGGCCCCGGCTGAAGGCGACAGTGGCCCAGACGGTCTCGAAGGCGTCGGTCGTCAGCTCCTGCGGGACCAGGCCGATGCGGGTGCGGGCGGCGCGGTAGTCGGACTGAATGTCGTGACCGTCGGCGATGATGGTTCCGCTGGACGGGGTGACGATGCCGCAGACGATGGAGATCATCGTCGTCTTGCCCGCCCCGTTCGGACCCAGCAGGGCGAAGATCTCGCCCTTCTCGATCTCCAGATCGACGCGCTTCAGGGCCTGATGGCCGGACTTGTAGGTCTTGGTCAGACCTTCGATGGAAATGACGGCTGGCATGGAGCCCCTCCCGGCTTCGGGGATGGCAGATAGGCAGGGCGCCCCGCCCGCTCAAGGGGGAGGCCCCTTCTCGCGCGAAACGGCGTATGATGAAGGGCAATCGTTCAGGATGTCCGTCATGTCTGTTCGCCCCCTCTTCCTCGCCCTGCCCCTCGTCGCCGCACTCGGTCTGGCGGCCTGCGAGACCGAAAGCGTGCTGCCGGAAACGGACGGGTTCGGCGCCGCGCCCAACCTGCCGGCGCCGCAGCCGCAGCGAGTCCCCATGGTGAAGATCGCCCCCGCCGTCGGCTGGCCGGAAGGCCGGACGCCGATCCCAGCGGCGGGGCTGGCGGTGAACGCCTTTGCGACAGGGCTGGACCATCCGCGCTGGCTCTACGTCCTGCCCAACGGCGACGTGCTGGTCGCCGAGTCCCAGGCGCCCGCCAGGCCGAAGGAGAAGAAGGGGGGCCTGCGCGGCTGGATCGAGGGATTGGTGATGGCGCGCGCCGGGTCGGGCGAACGGCCCAGCGCCGACCGCATCAGCCTGCTGCGCGACGCCGACGGCGACGGGACGGCGGAGACGAAGACCGTCTTCCTGGGCGGCCTGACCTCGCCCTTCGGCATGGCCCTGGTCGGAGAGCGGCTGTACGTCGCCGACGCCGACGCCGTGGTCATGGTCCCCTATCAGACAGGCCAGACGCGCATCGACGCGGCGCCGGTCAAGGTCGCGGACCTGCCGGCCGGGCGCAATCACCACTGGACCAAGAGCCTGGTCGCCTCGGCCGACGGGACCAAGCTCTATGTCGGCGTCGGCTCCAACTCCAACATCGGCGAGAACGGGCTGGACGAGGAGGTCGACCGCGCCGCGATCCTGGAGATCGACGCGGCGACGGGCGCGCGGCGCGTCTTCGCCTCGGGGCTGAGAAACCCCGTCGGCCTGGCCTGGAACCCGCAGGACGGCCGCCTGTGGACCTCGGTCAATGAGCGCGACGCCCTGGGGAACGATCTGGTCCCCGACTATATGACCTCGGTCACGCCGGGCGCCTTCTACGGCTGGCCGTGGAGCTATTACGGCCAGAACGTCGACGAGCGGGTGCAGCCCGCCCGGCCCGACATGGTCGCCAGGGCGATCAAGCCCGACTACGCCCTGGGGCCGCACACGGCGTCGCTGGGCCTGACCTTCTATACGGGGGCGCTGCTGCCGCAGTGGCGAAACGGGGCGATCATCGGCCAGCACGGCTCGTGGAACCGCAATCCGCCGTCCGGCTACAAGGTCATCTTCGTGCCCTTCCGCGACGGGCGGCCGGACGGGCCGCCGCAGGACGTGCTGACCGGCTTCCGCAATGAGAAGGGCGAGGCCATGGGGCGGCCGGTCGGGGTGGCGGTCGACGGGCGCGGCGCCCTGCTGGTCGCCGACGACGTGGGCGACGCGATCTGGCGCGTGGCGCCCGCCGCGCGCTGAGATGCGGCGGCGGCGTCATCAGTCATGACGACGTTCGTCTGATTTCCTCTGTAGACGACCCAGTGTGAACGCCGCCGTCATCCCAGCATCAGGTTGACGTTGCGTCGGCCTTCGACTTGACCTTACGTCATTGAAAAGCACGCGAAAGCTTGTCTTTTTTCAGAATGACCCGGCCTGCGTCCCCGCCGCCGGTTGACCCGCCGCCCCTCGCCGTCCATCACCGTGGCAAGGGCAAATCGGGAAGAGGCGGCGCACCCATGGGACTGGCGGCAAACATCCGGCGTGACATCAAGTTCGCGAGCGGGCTGTTCCGGCTTCTGAAGCGCATCAAGCCCATCACCCTCGACAGCGACGTGCTGGCCTGTGACGACATCGAGGAGGCGGTCGACAAGTTCGGCCCCAACATCGCCGTCGAGGACGAGACCCGCAAGCTGACCTATCGCGAGTTCGAGGCCCTGGCGAACCGCTACGCCAACTGGGCCAAGAGCCGCAATCTGAAGCGCAGCGACGTCATCGCCCTGGTGATGCACAACCGCGTGGAATACGTCGCGGCCTGGTTCGGCTTCTCCAAGGTCGGGGTGGCCACCGCCCTGATCAACAACAATCTGACCGGCGCGGCCCTGGCCCACTGCCTGACCATTTCGACGGCCTTCAACGTGGTGACGGACGAGGACTGCTGGCAGGCGGTCGAGGACGCGCGCGGCCTGGTCGACCGCAACCTGATGATCTGGGTCCACGGCCTGGGCGAGGAGAACGAGACCAATACGCGCCGCGACCTGGACAACGCCGTGCGCAGCGCCTCCTCGGTTCGGCCCGAACGCTCGCTGCGCCAGGGCATGACCAACCGCGACACGGCGCTCTACATCTACACCTCGGGCACGACGGGCCTGCCGAAGGCGGCGCGGATGCCGCATTCGCGGGTGCGGACCTATATGCGCGCCTTCGCCGGCGCCACGGCCTCGACGCCCAAGGACGTGCTGTTCAACGTCCTGCCGCTGTATCACTCGACCGGAGGGCTGGTCGGGGTCGGTTCGGTGCTGCTGAACGGCGGACGGATGGTGACGCGGCGACGTTTCTCGGCCACCCATTTCTGGCCGGACGTCAAGGCGACTGGCGCGACCATGTTCGTCTATATCGGCGAGCTGTGCCGCTATCTGGTCAACAGCCCGGAACACCCGGACGAGAAGGGCCACAAGCTGCGGCTGGCCTTCGGCAACGGCCTGCGTCCCGACGTCTGGCCCGAGTTCCAGAGCCGCTTCGGCATCAAGGACATCCTTGAGTTCTACGGCTCGACCGAGGGCAACGTCTCCCTGTTCAACTTCGACGGCAAGGCGGGCGCCATCGGTCGGGTGCCGGGCTATCTGAAGTCGCAGATCAACATCCGTCTGATCGCCCTGGACCCCGAGACGGGCGAGCCCCTGCGCGGACCGAACGGTCTGTGCGTTCCGGTCTCCATCGGCGAGACCGGCGAGGCCATCGGCCAGATCGGCAGCGACATCCGCCACGACTTCTCGGGCTACGCCGACAAGAAGGCGTCGGAGAAGAAGATCCTGACCGACGTGTTCAAGAAGGGCGACCGCTGGTTCCGCACCGGCGACCTGATGCGCCAGGACCGCGAGGGCTACCTCTACTTCATGGACCGACTGGGCGACACCTTCCGCTGGAAGGGCGAGAACGTCTCGACCGCCGAGGTCGAACAGCGCCTGTCCGAGGCGCCGGGCGTGCAGGAGGTCATCGCCTATGGCGTCGAAGTGCCCGGCCAGGAGGGCAAGGCGGGCATGGTCGGCCTGGTGCTGGACGGCAAGTTCGACGCCGCCAGCTTCGCCGCCTGGGCTGACGAGCAACTGCCGACCTACGCCCGGCCGGTGTTCGTGCGGATGCTGAAGTCGGCCGACACCACCGGCACCTTCAAATACCGCAAGGTCGACCTGGTCGCCGACGGCTTCGACCCGGAAAAGGTCGACGGCGCCGTCTATGTGCGCGGCGGCAAGGCCGGCTATCAGAAGCTGACCGCCAAGGCGCGCGAGAACATCCTCAGCGGCGCGACGCGGCTGTAATTGTCTCCCTCCCCTTTATGGGGAGGGTGGCTGAGGCGAAGCCGAAGACGGGTGGGGGCGGCAGGTCTGGACAAGCGCCGAAGGCCGGAAGGACAACCAAGTCTGTGGAACCTTGCGCCCAGGATCTCCAAGCCCTCCCCACCCGGTCGCTATGCGACCACCCTCCCCATGAAGGGAAGGGAGAAGGGTCTCTGTTCTTTTTGTCCCGAACCGGGATTCGCGAAACGCGCCCTTAAGCATTAACGGCGATAACGGCCTCCCGACCCTTTCGGCTCCAGGACGCCTGCTCGCCTCATGTTCCAGATCATCGGCATCGTCATGCTGTTCGCCATGGTGTTCGGCAGCTTCCTGCTGCACGGCGGCAAGATGGCGACGATCCTCTATTCGCTGCCCTATGAGCTGATGGCCATCTTCGGGGCGGGGATCGCGGCCTTCCTGATCTCCAACAGCCTGCCGGTCATCAAGGCCACCCTCGGCGGCCTGGGCAAGTGCTTCGCCGGGCCGAAGTGGAAGAAGCAGGACTACAAGGACCTGCTCAGCCTGCTGTTCCAGCTGACCAAGACGATGAAGTCCAAGGGCGTGATCGCCCTGGAGAACCACATCGAGAAGCCCGCCGAGAGCGCCATCTTCCAGAAGTATCCCAAGGTGCTGAAGGACCACTTCGCCACCGACTTCATCTGCGACACCCTGCGGATGATGACCATGAACCTCGAGGATCCGCACCAGATCGAGGACGCCATGGAGAAACAGCTGGAGAAGCACCACCACGAGGCCCTGGCCCCGGCCCACGCGCTGCAGACCCTGGCCGACGGCCTGCCGGCGCTCGGCATCGTCGCCGCCGTGCTTGGCATCATCAAGACCATGGGGTCGATCACCGAGCCGCCGGAAATTCTGGGCAGCATGATCGGCGGCGCCCTGGTCGGCACCTTCCTGGGCGTCTTCCTGGCCTATGGGCTGGTGGGGCCGTTCGCCTCGCGCCTGAACGCCATCGTCGAGGAGGAAGGCGCCTACTACAAGATCATCCAGTCGGTGCTAGTCGCTCACCTGCACGGCAATGCGGCCCAGATCTCGGTCGAAATCGGTCGCGGCGACATCCCCTCGACCGCCCAGCCGTCCTTCACCGAGATGGAAGAGGCCCTGGCCGCCGCGCCGATGGACGCCTGACGCCTTTCAGGCGTTTTCGGAACACGGCGCGTTCACGACGGTTCTCTCAGGATCACGGCCGCGTGCGCGGCCCTACGCCTGGAGCCGTCCCATGCCTGCGCGTCCCTCACCCCGCCCTTCCCGCCTCGGCCGTTGCGCGGCCACGCTCGGCGGCCTGTCGATTCTGACCCTCGTCGCCGCCTGCAACGAGCGGGCGCCCGAGCCGCCCGCCCCCGTGACGGACGCCGCGCCTGCAGCGGCCGCGCCGCCCGTCAGCCCCGTGCCCGCGCCCGATTCGACCGGAACGGCGACCCCGCCGCCGGGAGAGGCCGCGCCGGTCCCCTCGCCGCCGACCCTGCCGCCGGACCCGAACGAACCGACGCCGCCCGATCCCATGGACCCGACCGCGCCGCGCCCGGTCCCGCCCGACGGGGCCTGAGCTCTGGCCTGAACTCTGGCCTGAACTCTGGCCTGAACTGCCGGTCGAAGCCCTGCGGCCTCACCCGCCTTCACGAACGCGTGAGAAATCGCTTGCGCTTCTCCTCACGAAGCCGTTATCACTCCCTCAGCGAGGTTCATGGTCTCGCTTTTACCTTCTGAAGGAAGAAACCTATGCGCATCACCGCTCTGATCGCCGCTTCGGCCGCCGCTCTGGCCCTGGCTGCTTGCCAACCGGCCGCCACCGACAAGGCTGAAGACGCCGCTGCCGACGCCACCGCCGCCGCCGACACCGCTGCCGACGCCGCTGCTACGGCTGACGCCGCCGCCACCGACGCTGCCGCCGCTGCTGGCGAAGCCGCTGGCGAAGCCGCCAAGGCCGCCGACGCTGCTCCGGCCGCTGACGCCGCCGCCGCTCCGGCCGCTGCTCCGGCTGCCCCGGCTGCCTAAGACTTCACAGTCTTAAATCGCGGTCCTGCGGATCGTGATGGAGAAAGGGATCGTCTTCGGACGGTCCCTTTTTTCATGGGCGCCTGCCGGGTCGATGGCGCTTCCGTCCCGCCGCCGGGGTCGATAGACGGCTGTCATGACCCGTTCCCCCGACATCACCGCCCCGCCGATGGACGACGACGCCTCGCCTCAACTGCTGTGGGCGGACGACGGTTCGCCTCGCTCGGGTCGATTCGGCGATGTGTATTTTTCCAAGGACGACGGCCTGGCGGAGACCCGCGCGGTCTTTCTGCAGGGCTGCGGCCTGCCCGAAGCCTGGACCGGGCGCTCCGCCTTCACCGTGGCCGAACTGGGCTTCGGCACGGGGCTGAACATCGTCGCCCTGCTGGACCTGTGGCGGCGCGCGCGGCCCGAAGGCGGACGTCTCAAGGTCTTCTCCGTCGAGGGCTTCCCCCTGACGCGCGAAGAGGCCGCGCGCGCCCTGGCCGCCTGGCCGGAATTGGCCGAGACGGCCGCCGGGATGCTGGCGGTCTGGCCTGCCGGGACGCCGGGTTTTCACCGACTGGACCTGCCGCAGTGGGGCGCGACGATCGACCTGGCCGTCGGCGACGCCCGATGGGCGCTGGAGCAATGGTCGGGACCGGCCGACGCCTGGTTCCTGGACGGTTTCTCGCCCGCGCTGAACCCCGGCATGTGGTCGCCCGAGATCCTGGCCCTAGTCGCGGCGCGCTCCGGGGCCGGCGCCCGGCTGGCCACCTTCACCGTCGCCGGAGCGGTGCGGCGCGGCCTGGCCGATCACGGCTTCACGGTCGAGAAGAAGCCGGGCCATGGCAGGAAGCGCGAGCGGCTCGAGGCGCGCATGGCGGGCCCCAGTTCTGACCCCAGCCCTGACCCCAGTTCTGACCCAAGTCCTCGCCACGTCGCCGTCGTCGGCGCCGGAATCGCCGGAGCCGCCGTCACGCGCGCCCTGATCGCCGAAGGCGTCCGCGTCACCGTCATCGAGGCCGAGCGGGCGGGCGCCGGGGCCTCGGGCTTTCCGGCCTCCCTGGTCACGCCGCGCCTGGACGCGGGCGACGCCCTGATCGCGGGCCTCCACGCCCAGGCCCTGGAACGCGCGGGCGCGCTTTATCGCGCCCTGCCCGGCGCCGTCGTCGCCGAAGGGGTGCTGCAACTGGAACAGGCGCCGCGCGACGCCGCCCGCTTCGACAAGATCGCCGCCCAGACCCTGTGGCCCGAAGCCGTCATGCAGCGGCTGGACGCGGCCGCCTGTTCCGCGCGCCTAGGCGAGCCTGTCACGCGCGGCGGGCTGATGATGAAGACGGCGCTGACGGTGCGGTCCGACGCCATACTGGAGCCGTGGCTGGCGGGCGCCGAGCGGATCGAGGCCAGGGCGGAGCGGCTGGAGGCCACGACGGAGGGCTGGCGCGTGCGGGGCGCGGACGACGCCGTCCTGGTCGAGGCGGACGCCGTGGTTGTGGCCGCCGGCTGGGGCTCGGCGCGACTGGCGCCCGATTCGCCGCTCTCGCCCGTGGCCGGGCAGGCGGACTGGATCGAGGGCGCGACGTCGCCGCCGGCCGTCGCCTGGGGCGGTTACGCCGCGCCGACGGGGCGAGGGATGCTGTACGGCGCCACCCACGAGCGGGGGATCGACGCGCCCGAGGCCTCGGATGCGGCCAGCGCCCGCAACCGCGCGACCCTGGCCGCCGCCCTGCCTGAACGCGCTGCAGGCGTGGAGCAAGCGCCCGTCCGCGGCCGCCGCGTCGCCGTGCGCGCAACCACGCCGGACCGCCTGCCCCTGTGCGGCGAATTGCGCCCCCGCCTGTTCGTGTTGACGGGGCTCGGTTCGCGCGGCTTCTGCGTCGCCCCCTTGCTGGGAGAATACCTGGCCGCTCGCCTTACAGGCCGTCCCTCGCCCCTGCCCGACGAAGCCGCCCGCCGATTGTCTCCGATCAGATAGCGGGCCGATGAGCCGAAAGAAGTAACGCCGTTTGTGCGAAACCGGAAAGCGCGCACGGCGTTGTCCAGCATAGTTCCTCCAGCCCGGTTCGAGCTGGCCGCACCGCCGTATATCGGCTCCAACCGAGGAAGCGCCATGATCCGTCGTCTCGCTATGGCTCCGGCCCTCCTGGCCGCAACCTTCACCATCGCCGGCTGCGCGCCCGTCAGCGGCGCAGGCGACCAGACCGCCGCAAGCGCTGCGCCTCGTCAGTGCATCTTCCAGCGGGATATTCGCAATTTCCGCGTCTCGAACGACGGACGGAACGTCTATGTGCGCACGGGAATGAAATCCGTCTATCAGCTAGAGACCTTGGGCGTCTGTCCGGACCTGGAGAATGCGCTCGCTATCGGCTTCAGGCCGAACGGCGGCCTGACCAGCCTGTGCGTAGGCGATTGGACCCGCATCGTGTCGGCGCCCAGGGATTTCGCTGATACGTCGTGCAGCGTTCGCATGGTCAAGGGCCTGACCGAAGCCGAGGTCGCCGCCCTGCCCGCGCGCGACCGGCCCTGACCGCGCTCGATCCATGCTCGCGCCGGTTGCAGATTACTTCTCTGTAATTGCGAATGAGTCGTTTGAGCGCGGGTCGCTGAACGGGTAAACAGCCTTGCTATGCCCGCGACGCCGGACAGAAGGTTGGCGCGCGCCTGACTGAACGCTCAATCTCCCAGGATATCCGCACGTGGCGACCTCTCGACGCTTTCCGGCCCGACTGACCTCCGCCATGGCCGTGGCTTTCGCCGCGAGCCTGACCCTGGCCGCCTGCGGCGGACACGGCGACGCCCCCAAGGAAAGGGAAGGCGGGGCCTCGCGCCAGACGGTCAGCGCCACGACGGCGATCTCGGTCGCCCTGCCTCGCACCGTGGTCGCCTCGGGCACCGTCTCGGCCTGGGAGGAGGTGCCGGTCGGCGCCGAGACCGGCGGGCTGACGGCGACGACCCTCTATGTCGATGAAGGCTCCTACGTCCGCCAGGGCCAGCCCCTGGTGCAGATGAACGACGTCCTGCTGAAGGCCCAGGTGCGCCAGCAGCAGGCGGCGGTGCAGACGGCCGAGGCCAACGCCGCCCGCGACGACGCCGCCCTGACCCGCGCGCAGGAACTGAAGGAGCGCGGCTTCCTCAGCCAGGCCTCGCTGGACACGGCCCTGGCCAACCAGCGCGCCTCGGCGGCCAATCTGGCCTCGGCGCAGGCCGCCCTGTCCGAAACCCAGACCCGCCTGTCCCAGGCCACCATCCGCGCGCCGGTCAGCGGCCTGATCATCAGCCGCAGCGTCACCAAGGGCCAGATCATCGCCGCCGGGACCGAGCTGTTCCGCATGGTGCGCGACGGCCGCCTGGAGCTGGACGCCCAGGTGCCCGAGACCGAACTTCCGCTGATCCAGGCCGGTCAGAGCGCGGCCGTCACCTCCAGCCAGGCCGGATCGACCACCGGCACGGTCCGCATCGTCACGCCCGAGGTCGATCCTCAGACCCGCCTCGGCCTGGCCCGCATCAGCCTGGCCCCCGGCAGCGCGCTGAAGCCCGGCATGTTCGCCCGCGCCGCCATCGAGGCCGGCGCCCGCCCGGCCACGGTCGTGCCGACCGATGCGGTCCTGTATCGCAGCAACAGGTCAGGGGTGTTCGTGCTGAACGCCGATTCCTCGGTGCGCTTCACCCCGGTGACGGTGCTGTCGCGGCGCGACGACCAGACCTCGGTGGACGGCGTGGACGCCGGCGCGCGGGTCGTGGTGGCCGGCGCCGGCTTCCTGAACGACGGCGACAAGGTGACGGTGGCCGCGCCGCGCGCCGCCGCGACCGCCGCTCCGGCCGCCGCCCCCGCCGCCCAAGCGCCCGCCAAGAAGTAAGGCCCGGCCATGAACCAGATTTCCGCCTGGGCGATCAAGAACCCCATCCCCATCATCCTGCTGTTCCTGCTGCTGACGCTGGGCGGCGTGACCGGCTTCGCCGGGATGCGGATCAACAACAACCCCGACATCGACTTCCCCCTAGTCGCGGTCACGGCCGCGCGCCCCGGCGCCGCCCCGACCGAAATGGAGGTGCAGGTCACGCGGGTGATCGAAGATCTCGATCGCCGGCCTGTCGGGCGTGCGCCATATCTATTCCAACGTCTCGGACGGGGTGTCCTCGACCACCATCGAGTTCGAACTGGGCACCGACACCGAGCGCGCCACCAACGACGTCCGCAACGCCATGAGCGGGGTGCGCGCCAGCCTGCCTCAGGACATGCAGGAGCCGACGGTCCAGCGCATCGACATCACCGGGGACGCCCTGATCACCTATGTCGTGCGCTCGGAGACGATGACGCCCGAGCAGATCAGTTGGTTCATCGACAATGAGATGAGCCGCGCCCTGCTGGCGCTGGGCGGCGTCGGCGAGGTTAACCGCTCCGGCGGGGTGGACCGCGAGATCCGCGTCGAACTGGACCCCCAGCGGCTCAGCGCCTACGGCGTCACGGCGGCCCAGGTCAGCCAGGCCCTGACCAACGTCAACAACAACCTGCCGGGCGGGCGCGTCACCATCGCCGGGTCTGAACGCGCCGTGCGCACCCTGGGCGCCGCCGGCTCGGTCGAACAGCTGCGCGAGACCCTGGTGCCCGTCGGCGACGGCAAGAACGTGCGCCTGGGCGATCTGGGCGCGGTGGTCGACAAGTGGAGCGAGCCGCGCCGCCTGGCCCGCTACAACGGCCAGGAGGCCGTGACCTTCAACTTCCTGCGCTCGCGCGAGGCCAGCGAGGTCAAGGTCTCGGAAAAGGTCCGCGCCGAGGTCGAGAAGATCGACGAGGCCCACCCCGAACTGACCATCGAACAGGTCACCTCGAGCGTGAAATACATCGAGGAATCCTACCTCGCCTCGCTGGAGGCGCTGATCCTGGGCGCGGTCCTGGCGGTCATCGTGGTGTGGATCTTCCTGCGCGACTGGCGGGCGACCCTGATCGCGGCGACGGCCATGCCGATGTCGCTGATCCCGACCTTCGCCATCCTGGGGCCGATGGACCAGTCGCTGAACGTGGTGACGCTGCTGGCCCTGTCGCTGACCATCGGCATCCTGGTCGACGACGCCATCGTCGAGATCGAGAACATCGTCCGCCACATGCGCGACGGCAAGCCGCCCTATGACGCCGCCTTCGAGGCGGCCGACGAGATCGGCCTGGCGGTCGTGGCGACGACCGGCACCATCATCGCCGTGTTCGCGCCCGTGGGCTTCATGCCCGGCATCATCGGCCAGTTCTTCAAGGCCTTCGCCCTGGCCGCCTGCATCAGCGTCTTCTTCTCCCTGGTGGTGGCGCGTCTGCTGACGCCGCTGATGGCGGCCTATCTGCTCAAGCACACCCATCATGAGGACAAGGATCCCTTCTGGATGGGCGGCTATCTGCGCTCGCTGAGGTGGTGCCTGAAGCACCGCTGGATCGTCTTCGTCATGGGCGGCGTCTTCCTGTTCGGCTCCATCGGCCTGTCGATCGCGGCCAAGATGTCGTTCGAGTTCATGTCGCCCGCCGACGAGGGCCGCGCCGCCTTCCAGGTCGAGCTGCCGCCGGGCGCCACCCTGCGCCAGACCGACGCCGTGGTGCAGCAGGTGACCCAGAAGCTGAACGCCCGGCCGGAGGTCACCTCGGTCTACGCCGCCATCGGCGGCCAGTCCGTCAACCAGGCCAACGTCTACGCCGACATGGTGCCCAAGGGTAAGCGCGAGCTGAGCCAGCAGGCCTTCGCCCGAGTCATGGTCGACGAGCTGAAGCAGATCCCCGGCGCCCGCATACGCGCCGGCATCGCCCAGCAGGGCGGCGGCCCCGGCGACGGCACCAGCTACACCTTCTCCATCCTGGGCGACGACCCGGCGACGCTGGAGGCGGCGGCCCGCAAGGTCGAGGACGAGATGCGCGGAGTCCAGGGCCTGGCCAACATCGTCAACACCGCGGCCATCGCCCGTCCGGAAATCCTGGTCACGCCGCGACCGGACGAGGCGGCGTTGCTGGGCGTCTCGGCGGGCGCCATCTCCCAGGCCGTGCGCGTCGCCACCATCGGCGACATCGATCAGAACCTGCCCAAATACAATCTGGGCGATCGACAGATCCCGATCCGCCTTCAGCTGACCGAGGAAGCGCGCGAAGACCTGAACGTGCTGGAGACCCTGCGCGTCCCGACCGCCTCGGGCGCCGCCGTGCCCCTGAGCGCCGTGGCCGACATCGAGTTCGGCGCCGGCCCGGCCACGGTCAGCCGTCAGGACCGCTCGCGCATCGCCTCCATCTCGGCCGAGCTCGACGGCCTGACCACCGGCGCGGCGGGCCAGGCGGTCAATCGCCTGCCGGCGGCGAAGAACCTGCCGAACGGCGTGCGTCAGGTGCCCGCCGGGGACGCCGAGTTCATCCAGGAGATGCTGGTGGGCTTCGGCATCGCCTTCCTGTCGGGCATCCTGCTGATGTACGCGGTTCTGACCCTGCTGTTCAAAAGCTTCGCCTATCCGGTCACCATCATGGCGGCCCTGCCCCTGGCCATCGGCGGCGCCTTCATCGCCCTGGTGATCGCGGGCAAGAGCTTCTCCATGTCCGCCCTGATCGGTGTGCTGATGCTGATGGGGATCGCGGCCAAGAACTCCATCCTGCTGGTCGACTACATCATCATGGCCGAGAAGAGCGGCCTGAGCCGTTTCGACGCCATCATGGACGCCGCCCACAAACGGGCCCGGCCGATCCTGATGACCACCTTCGCCATGGGGGCGGGTATGGTGCCCATCGCCATCGGCTGGGGCGCCGACGTGGAGTTCCGCTCGCCCATGGCCGTGGCCGTGGTGGGAGGGTTGATCTCCTCGACCTTCCTGTCCCTACTCTACATCCCGGCGGTGTTCACCATCGTCGACGACATCGCCGGCTTCGGACGGCGGCTGCTGCACCGGATGTTCGCCGGACAGCGAAGGTTGGCGGGAGAAGACCGCACGCCGGCGGAGTGAGACGACAGGCTCGCGAATGAATGAGGAAAGCCCCCGGTCCATGCGATCGGGGGCTTTTTCGTGGGGCCGCAGGGGACGTGTTCACAAGCGCGTGGCGGCGATCTCCTCGGCGAGCGCCTGAATCCTCGGGAACTTGTCGTCGATTTCCGAACGCGAGAAATAGGGCTGACTTCGCAAACGATTATAGCCGCTCAGAAAAGCCTCGGCCGTGTTCAGACAGGCCCCCATCCGCGCGAACGCCTCAGCCGCCGCATCAGAGCCCGTGTCCGCCACAAGGTGGGGCTGCAGCATGCTGCGATAGGGTTCGACCTCCCATGCCACGGAATCCGGCGGCCAGGTCGTCGTCTTATGGGCGGCCGAACGCAATTTGACGCCCAGATGCGCCACGCCCTCGGCGCAGGCCTTGAGCGCATAGGTTGACTGACGGCGCGCCTTACGCGCCGACGCCCGATCGGCCAATGTAGGCGCCAGCCAGACCCCCGCCGCCGCGACGCCGACGCCCAACACCGTGCCGAGCGCAGACACCCAGGCCGCCGCCGCCGGCGTTCCCAGATCCAGACGCTCCCACAGGGGGCCGCTCCAGAATAGCGCCAGCCCCCCGATCAGGAGGACGGCGTAGGCCGTCACCAGCACACCGTCGCCTAGCGGACGCCGCATGACACCCTACCGTATGGCGATGAACAAGGCGGCATGGCTAGACCTTGCAAAAAGGGCGGTCCGACCAAGATCGAACCGCCCCAGAAGGATCAGAGCGCCGGCTGGCCGGCGCGAGATCAGTAGCGGACGCGCAGGGTCATGCCGTAGGTGCGCGGCTGGCCCATGAAGGCGTTGTAGGTCTGGGTGTCCAGCGCCGGGTTGTAGAAGGTGCCGTTCGGCTGGACCGTGGTCTGGAAGGCCGAGCCCTGCAGAGGGGCGTTGATCGCCACCTGCATGTATTCCTCGTCCGTCAGATTCTGGCCCCAGATGTCCAGCGCCCAGGTCTCGTCCTCGGCGCCCAGGGTGATGCGGCCGTTCACCAGGGTCATGGCGTCCTGCATCTTGTAGGGCAGCAGGTCGGAGCCGGTGTTGAACTCGGTCGAGTATTTGGCCGACAGGTTCAGGCCCAGCTTCAGCCCCGCGCCGATCGAGCGGTCGAAGGCCATGGAGGCCGTCGCCGACCATTCCGGCGCGAACGAGGCGCGGGCGCCCGGCAGCAGGGACAGCTGCGGGAAGTTGGCCGGGTTGGTCAGGTCCGAAGCGACGAAGTTCCCATATTTGGTGTCGGCGTAGGTCACGCCGCCCGAGAAGGACAGGCCCTCGACCGGGGTGAACCACACGAAGTCGGCGTCGACGCCCTCGGTGGTGACCTCGGGAATGGACTCAACGACGAAGGCTGTGCCCAGGAAGGTGTTGAGCTGGAAGTCCTCGAACTTCTGATTGAAGTAGGTGAGGTTCAGCAGCACCGAGCGGTTGAACAGGGTGTTCTTCAGCCCGACTTCATAGCTGTTGACCGTCTCGGACGGGAAGTAGAGCGACGAGGTCGGCGTCACGCCCGCCTGCACCCGGTCCATGTTGTAGCCGAACGACTTGTAGCCGTGGGCGTAGGAGGCGTAGGCCATGACGCTGTCGTTGAAACGATAGCTGCCCTTGATCGTGCCCGAGAACTCGCCGCCGTTGTTCGATTCCGAGATGCGGCGGTTGTCGAACTGAGGGTTGGCCCAGGGCAGACAGATGGTGCCGACCAGGGTCGAGGCCAGGGCCTGAATCTGCGCTGGCGTCAACGTGGGGTCGGCCAGGCCGATGGCGCCGCCGATGGCGCCGGCGTTGCCCAGAGCGCCGCCGCAGGCCGCGCCGTTCGTGCCGACATTGTCCTGCAGGGCCAGCAGGCGCTTGTGGTCATTGGAGTAGCGCAGGCCCAGGGTGACGTCGAACTTGTCGGTCAGCTTCACCGTGTTGTTGGTGAAGAAGGCGATGGATTCGGTGGTCTGGCTGTAATGGTCCTTCACGCCCTGGCCGATGCCGAAGCCCGGCCCCGTGGGCGCCGTCGCCCCCGTAAGGCAGCCAACAATGCCCATCGGCGTTGCGCCCGGTCCGGTAACGCAGTTCACGGCCGCCGGATTGGTCAGGTTCAGACGCGAACCCAACAGCAGCGACATATAGGGCGTGTAGCCCGCGCCGTACCAATAGCTGTCGTCACGCGCGATGCTTTCGCGCGTCAGGAAGGCGCCGACCAGCCAGTCGAGGCGATCGGTGGCGCCCGCCAGGCGGAACTCCTGGGTCAGGTTCTCAAGCTCGAAGCCATAGCCGCCGTCGTCCTGGCGATAGAGCAGGTCGGCGGTGGTGTAGTCGAGGTCCATGCCGTTGACGCCCGACCAGTTCCGCCACGAGGTCAGCGAGGTGAAGGTGGCGTTCCACGACGGAATGTCGATGTTGGCCTCGGCCGAAAAGCCCATGTCTTCCATGGTCTGGCCCGTGCCGCGGTTGGCGTAGGCCGTGCGCGAGAAGGGCAGAGCGCCGAAGCCCGGCGCCGGGGCCGCCTGCTGGCCGCCGATGGCGGTGATGATGCCGTAGGTCGGGCCGGTGCGGACCTGGGTGGAGACGCAGCAGTATTCGTCGCGCTTGGAGTAGTCGGCGATCAGGCGGATCGAGACGTCGTCCGAGGGCAGGATCAGCAACTGGCCGCGCGCGGTCCAGAAGTCCTGGTTCTGATCATCGGTCTCCTGGCGCGGGCCGGGACCGGTGACGACGTCGTAGAAGCCGTCGCGCTGACGCTTGGCCATGTAGAGGCGGCCGGCGACCTTGTCCGTGATCGGGCCGGTGATCGACCCGGCCAGACCCCAGGCGTTGAAGTTGCCGTAGGTGGCCTCGGCGCTGAAGCCCGGCGTGAAGGACGGGGCCTCGGTGATGATGTTGATGACGCCCGCCGAGGTGTTCTTGCCGAACAGGGTGCCCTGCGGGCCCTTCAGCACCTCGATGCGGCTGAGTTCGCCCAGGTCGCCGAAGCCGACGCCGTTGCGCGAACGATAGACGCCGTCGATGACCACGCCGACTGAGCTTTCCAGGCCGGGGTTGTCGCCGACGGTGCCGACGCCGCGGATGCGGGCGGTGGTGGCGGTTTCCGACTGGGTCGAGGTGACGGTCATGCCCGGCGTCAGGATCTGCAGATCCTTGATGTCGCGGACCCCGGCGCCGTCCAGCGCCTCCTGCGACAGGGTCGTGACCACGATCGGCACGTCCTGCAGGCTCTGTTCACGCTTCTGGGCGGTGACGATGATGTCGTCGACCGTGGTGGGCCCCTCCTGGGCGGCGGCGGCCCCGGCGAAGCCGAAGGCCGCGACGCCGACGACGGCGACCGAAGCGGTGCAGCGAAGGATGTGGTTCAAACGCATAAGGCGGCTCCCCGACTCTATGGGCCCGGCCGCGTTTCGCGGCCGTGCGCGATTCCTGTCCCTGATGACTCGCGCTCATTGAACGACGCGAGTTCTCACTCAAAAGGGGTAGTCCATGGTCGAGTCACCGACAAGGAAAGGCCGCCTGGAGAACGATAATTTCACCCAAGCCCGCCCCACCTGTGGCGATAAAGAGACAAATATACTGACGTTAGGTCAATGTTATCAGCGATCACTCAGCCGAAGCGACTGATTTTTCATCGCGTCTTTTCTTTCGACCGGCCTCGGCCAGGGCGAGAATCATCGCCGCCGTCAGGGCCGACAGCACCGAACCGCCGATGACGCCCAGCTTGACCTCGATCTGTTCCGGCGAATCCACGGCGCCGGGGAAGGCCAGGACGCCGATGAACAGGCTCATGGTGAAGCCGATGCCGCACAGCAGGCTGACGCCGTAGAGCTGCATCCAGCCCGCGCCCGAGGGCTTGTCGCCCAGACCCAGCTTCACCGCCAGCCAGGCCACGCCGAAGACGCCCGCCTGCTTGCCGATGAAGAGGCCGAGCGCGATGGCGATGACCAGGGGGGCGAAGGCCTGCTCCAGCGACAGGCCGGCGAAGGAGACGCCCGCCTTGGCGAAGGCGAACAGGGGCAGGACCAGATAGGCCACATAGGGGTGCAGGTCGTGCATGGCGTCCTTGAGCGGGCTCTGCGAGGTCTCGCGGCGCGGCTCGACCGGCACGATCAGGGCGAAGGCCACGGCGGTCAGCGACGTCGACAGGCCCGACTGCACCGTCAGATACCAGACGGCCGCAAAGCCCAGCACCCAGAAGGCGGCGGCCATCCGGCGCCGCCCCAGAACGGCGAAGACGGCGGTGACGCCCAGCGCCGCCAGCAGCGGAATCCACTGCACGCCCTGGCTGAACAGGACGGCGATCAGGGCGATGGCGCCCAGGTCGTCGACGATGGCCAGGGTCAGCAGGAAGACGCGCAGGGAGGACGGCAGACTGCGCCCCACCACGGCGAAGACGGCCAGGGCGAAGGCGATGTCGGTGGCCAGGGGAATGGGCCACCCCTGGTGCGGGCCGCCCAGCGCCCCGGCGATCGCCAGATAGACCAGACCCGGAACCGCCATGCCGCCGAGCGCGGCCAGAATGGGCAGGGCCAGCTTCTTGGGATTGCTGAGCTCGCCCTTGAGTATCTCGTATTTGATCTCCAGGCCGACGACGAGGAAGAAGACGGCCATCAGGCCTTCCTTGATCCAGTCGGAGATCGTCTCCTCCAGCCGCAGCGGGCCGATCTGGACAGCGTGGACGCTCTTGAGCCAGGCGAAGTAGTCGGCCGACCAGGGCGAGTTGGCGACGATCAGGGCGGCGACGGCGGCGAGGCCGAGGACGGCGCCGGAACCGGCCTCGGTCTTGAGGAAGGCGAGGGTGAATTTTCTGGCCACGAAGGTCTCCGAAACACTGAGAGGGTCTGTCGTGGCGTCAGGTTATCGACGGACGCCGGACCGGATTCGCGCGCAAGGCGGCGCCGGCCTGGCCTCGGGATCGGATCGCACGAGGCCTGATGTCTGCGAGTGAAAATACGGATCGGCCGCCAAGGTTCAACCCCGATCCG
Organism: Brevundimonas sp. SS2672; assembly: GCF_059579685.1. Lineage (NCBI taxonomy): Bacteria > Pseudomonadati > Pseudomonadota > Alphaproteobacteria > Caulobacterales > Caulobacteraceae > Brevundimonas > Brevundimonas sp. SS2672. The sequence continues at coordinate 2,569,515 of NZ_CM184201.1, forward strand.
CCCCTTCCGCGCCGCAGTTGCGAAATGCGCGGCGAAGGGGCATCTGCCGCCCATGCCCGTCTCCCCCGCCTATCGCCCCGAACCCCGCTTCTTCGACCTGGGCGCCGACTACGGCGACGCCGTGAAGGCGGCCGATTTTCCCCAGACCATCTTGCGCCTGCGCAACGACCGGGCGGCGGCCGAGGTCGGGCTGGAGACATTGAGCGACGCCGAATGGATCGCCCATTTCGGCCGGTTCGAGCCCCTGCCCGGCCAGCCCGGCCCCGTGGCCATGCGCTATCACGGCCACCAGTTCCGCGTTTACAACCCCGAGATCGGCGACGGGCGCGGCTTCCTGGCGGCGCAGATGCGGGAAGTCCCTCAAGCCGATAAGGACGCCGGCCTCCCTAAAGCCGCTTCCCTCCGCGAGGGAAGCGGCGCTCAAGCAGCGAGCGACCGCGTCGCGAGCGATAGCGCTCTTCCAGGTCGACTTCTCGACCTGGGAACCAAAGGCTCGGGACAGACGCCGTGGTCGCGCCATGCGGACGGGCGGCTGACGCTGAAGGGCGGGGTGCGCGAGGCGCTGGCGGCGGCCATGCTGGACAGTCTGGGCGTGCCCACCTGCCGCATCCTGTCGCTGATCGAGACGGGCGAAGACCTTGAGCGGCACGACGAGCCGTCGCCGACGCGGTCGGCGGTCATGGTGCGGCTGTCGCACAGCCACATCCGGTTCGGGACCTTCCAGCGCGCCGCCTACTACGGGCGCAAGGACCAGATCGACGTGCTGATGGAGCACGCGCGCAGCCTGTATCATCCGGCGGTCGCGCCGGGCGACGCGGCGGGCTTCCTGGCGGCGGTGGTCGAGGCCTCGGCGGCGCTGACGGCGAAGTGGATCGCGGCGGGCTTCGTCCACGGGGTGCTGAACACCGACAATCTGAACGTCACCGGCGAGAGCTTCGACTACGGCCCCTGGCGCTTCCTGCCCCACTATGAGCCGGGCTTCACCGCCGCCTATTTCGACCAGAACGGCCTCTACGCCTTCGCGCGCCAGCCCGAGGCGGTGTTCTGGAACCTGACCCAGCTGGCGGGGTGTCTGAAACTGATCGCCGAGCCGGAACCGCTGGCGGCGGCGCTGAATGCGTTCGGCCCGGCCTATATCCGTCATCTGCGAGCGGCCTTCCTAAACCGGCTGGGCGTGCAGAGCCTGGGCGAGGCGGCGGACCAGCGGCTGCTGGACGCCACGCTGGCGCTGGCGCGCGAGAAGAAGGAGGCCCTGCGCTGGGAGCCGCTCTTCTTCGACTGGTTCGGCGGCTTCAGCTCGGCGGCGCGGGCGCTGGGCGGTCCGCGCGGCAAGACCTATCAGGGCGAGGCCTTCGACGCCTTCCGCTTCGCCCTGATGGAGCATGAGCCGGACCGGCCCGACCGGCTGGAGCATCCGATGTTCGCCGCCCCCGAGCCCGAAGAGATGCTGATCGACGAGGTCGAGGCCCTGTGGAGCGCCATCGACACGGCCGACGACTGGGCGCCGCTGAAGGCCAAACTAGCCCGGCTGGAGGCCGCGAAGGCCGCCTGGAGCCTATAAGTCATCAATTGATGTCATCGGCCGTTGACTCGAAATCCGCCCGGGCGTAGAGGCGGGTGATCCCGGCTGGGTTACGAGGAATTGTGGTTTCGGCCCTGCTGTCGCCACGTCCCTTCCCGACCGTGATCACAGATTGTTTCCGCCGCTTGCAAACGGGATCACAGGAACTGATCTTGTGACTGTTGCGAATTAACGGTTACGGCCATGACGACGACCACCTTGACCCCTCACCAGGCGCGCGCCCGCGCCGACTATCTGAACATCACGCTTTGGACCTTCCAGGGCTGGATCGCCATGTTCTTCATCGCCGCCGGCTACGCCAAGCTGACCGAGTCGATGGAGAATCTGATCGTCCTGATGCAGTGGCCCGCCATGACCGGCGAGGCCTTCGTGCGCGGCCTGGGCGTCGCCGAGATCGTGCTGGCCGTCATGGTTCTGACGCCGCTGGTCTCATGGCGGTTCGGCCGCCCCCTGCTGCTGACGGCGGCGGCGGGTCTGCTGGCCCTGGAGACGATCGCCCTGGGCGTCCACGCCTTCGGCCTGGATCTGGGGTTGAGCCTGACCAACGTCTTTCTGATCGCCATCACGGCGCCGGTGCTGTGGCTGCGTCGCCGATGAGCGGCGCGCCTTCCTGACCCGATTTGCAGGCTCGCTTCTCCCCCTCCCCTGAGGGCCTGCGAATACGAAGGCCGCGACCCGTCCCCGGTCGCGGCCTTTTCTTTTGAGCCGTTCACAACTTCGTAGCCCGGCGCGCGAAAAGCTTCCCTTTACGTCCGCGTCAAGTTATGAAGACGTCATGCCGATTGCTGACGACCACCGCACCTATTCGATCCGGCAGCTGTGCCGGGAGTTCGGCGCCACGGCGCGGGCCCTGCGCTTCTATGAGGACAAGGGCCTGCTGACGCCGTCGCGCAAAGGGCAGACGCGGGTCTACGGCCCGCGCGACCGCGCCCGGCTGAAGCTGATCATGCGCGGACGGCGCATCGGCTTCACCCTGGTCGAGATCCAGGAGATGCTGGATCTGTATGACCAGAAGGACCACAACGTCCATCAGATGGCCATCGCCCTGCCGCGCCACCGCGCCCGCATCCAGGCGCTGAAGCAGCAGCTCGAGGACATCGAAGGCGCGATCGAGACGGCCGAGGCCGCCTGCGCCTGGATGGAGTCCAAGCTGTCGGAACACCGTCCCGATCTTCTGCCGGGCGCAGAGGCCTACGCCAGCCTGCTGAGCGAACGCCTCAACGACCCCGACGACCACTTCCAGACCTTCAAAGCGAGAGCGTGATCCCATGGCCTACAAGGCGCCTGTCCGCGACCTGTCCTTCGTCCTGCACGACGTGCTGCAGGTCGAGAATTTCGGCAATCTGCTGCCCGACGCCGATCTGTCGCGCGACCTGATCGACCAGATCGTCGAGGAAGGCGGCAAGTTCGCCGAAGAGGTCATCGCCCCGATCAACCGCACCGGCGATCAGGAAGGCTGTCACATCGAGGGCGACGTGGTGACGACGCCCAAGGGCTGGAAGGACGCCTATCACCAGATGGTCGAGGCGGGCTGGCCCTCGCTGGGCTTCAGCACCGAGTTCGGCGGCCAGGGGATGCCTTCGGTGGTGTCGAGCGCGGTGGGCCAGTTCACCGCCGGCGCCAGCGCCGCCTTCTCCATGTATCCGGGCCTGACCAGCGGCGCCTTCCACGGCATCGAGGCCAGCGCCTCGGACGAGATCAAGCAGAAGTATCTGCCGAAGATGGCGTCGGGCGAATGGACCGGCACCATGAACCTGACCGAGCCGCAGTGCGGCACGGACCTGGGCATGGTCCGCACCAAGGCGGTTCCGAACGGCGACGGCTCCTATTCGATCACCGGCCAGAAGATCTGGATCTCGGCGGGCGAGCACGACTTCGCCGACAACATCATCCACACGGTGCTGGCCCGCGTCGAAGGCGCGGTTGCGGGCATCAAGGGCCTGTCCCTGTTCGTGGTGCCGAAGTTCCTGGTGAACGAGGACGGGTCGCTGGGCGAGCGCAACGGGGTGGCCTGCGCAGGCCTCGAACACAAGATGGGCATCCACGGCAACGCCACCGCCGTCATGGCCTATGAGAACGCCAAGGGCTGGCTGATCGGCGAAGAAGGCCGAGGCATGAACAACATGTTCGTGGTCATGAACGAGGCGCGCCTGGGCACCGGCCTGCAGGGGCTGGCCATCGGCGACGCCGCCTATCAGGCCGCCGTCGAGTTCGCCAACGACCGCCTGCAGGGCCGCAGCCTGACCGGACCGAAGAACCCGGACGGCCCGGCCGACCCGATCATGGTCCACCCGGACGTGCGCCGGATGCTGCTGGAATCGAAGGCCTATGTCGAAGGCGGCCGCGCCTTCATCCTGTGGACCGCGCTGCAAGCGGACCTGCAGAAGGCCGCCGACGAGGCCGTCGCCACCAAGGCCAAGGACTACATGGGCCTGATCACGCCCGTGCTGAAGGCCTATCTGACCGACAAGGGATTCCACGTCGCCTCTCTGGCGATGCAGGTCCACGGCGGCTCGGGCTACACCGAGCACTTCCCCGCCTCGCAGTATCTGCGCGATGCGCGGATCACCATGATCTATGAAGGCACCAACGGCATCCAGGCGCTGGATCTGGTCGGCCGCAAGCTGCCCGCCAACGGCGGCCGCGCGATCATGAGTTGGTTCGCCGACATCGACGCCTTCGTCGGCGAGAACGGCGAGGACGAGGCGATCAAGCCCTTCGTCGACGGCCTGGCCGACGCCAAGAAGAAGCTGCAGGAGGCCACCATGTGGCTGATGCAGAACGGCATGGCCAACCCGGACAACGCCGCCGCCGCCTCGACCGACTACCTGCACATCTTCGGCCTGACGGCCTACGCCTTCCTGTGGGCCCAGATGGCCAAGGCGGCGCAAGAGAAGATCGCGGCCGGTGACGCCGATCCCTATTACGCCAACAAGCTGATGACCGGCCGCTACTTCGTCGAGCGCATCCTGCCCGACGCCGGGGCGCACCTGAAGAAGCTGAAGTCCGGCGCCGAGGTGCTGATGCAGATGCCCGCCGAGGCGTTCTGATCCGCTTCTGATCCAGGGGCCTCTCTCGCCACGGCGGGAGAGGCCTTTTCTTTATTGCAGAAGGGCGGCGCAGACCGCCCGCGTCAGCAGGAAACACCCCATGAACGTCCTTGGCAGCCCCGAACCCGACTTCATGAAGGAAGAGGAGATCGTCCTCTTCTCCGACTCCGTCGCCAAATGGATCGACGAGCACGCCCCGCAGGAGAAGTTCCAGCAGTGGATCGCCGCCTCCTCGGTGCCGCGCGGGCTGTGGAACGCGGCGGGCGACGCCGGCCTGCTGGGTCTGTCGCTGCCGGAAGAGGACGGCGGCTTCGGCGGCGATTACCGACACGAAGTCGTGCTGATGCGCCAACTGGGCTGGAAGGGCGCGGACCACTTCGGCATCTCGCTGCACAACGCCATCGTCATGCCCTACATCTGGCACTACGGCACGGCCGAGCAGAAGGCGCGCTGGCTGCCGCGCCTGCAATCGGGCGAACTGGTCGGCGCCATCGCCATGACCGAGCCGGGCGCCGGGTCCGACCTGCAGGGGGTCAAGACCACCGCGGTGAAGCAGGGCGACCACTATGTCCTGAACGGCTCCAAGACCTTCATCACCAACGGCCAGCTGGCCAACTTCATCATCGTGGTCGCCAAGACCGACCCGGCCGAGGGCGCCAAGGGCACCAGCCTGATCTGCCTCGAAACGGACGGCGCCGAAGGGTTCGAGCGCGGCCGCAACCTGCACAAGATCGGCATGGAGGCGAACGACACCTCCGAGCTGTTCTTCAACGACGTGAAGGTTCCGCTGGAGAACGCCATCGGCGGGACCGAGGGCATGGGCTTCGTCCAGCTGATGCAGCAACTGCCGCAGGAGCGTCTGAACATCGCCGTTCAGGGCGTGGCCGCCGCCGAGCGCGGGCTGGAAGCGACCCTGGCCTACGTCAAGGAACGCAAGGCGTTCGGCAAGCGGGTCATCGACTTCCAGAACACCCAGTTCAAACTGGCCGAGATCAAGACCAAGCTGACCGTCGCCAAGGTCTTCGTCGACCACTGCATCGGCCTTCACCTGAAGGGCCAACTGGACGCCGCCACGGCCTCAATGGCCAAATACTGGGTCACGGATATCCAGGGCGAGACCATCGACGAGATGCTCCAGCTCTTCGGCGGCTACGGCTACATGACCGAATATCCGATCGCCCAGCTGTACAAGGACGCCCGCGTCCAGCGCATCTACGGCGGCACGAACGAGATCATGAAGCTCTTGATCGCGCGGACGCTCTGAGCCCATTGAGGGGCATGATCCGTCTTCATGTTCAGGGCGACCTCGCCCCCGGCGCCGCCGTGGCGCCCACGCTCGACCAGTCGCGCTATCTGACCCAGGTGATGCGGTTGAAGGCGGGCGACGAACTGCTGGTCTTCAACGGCCGCGACGGCGAGTGGCGCGTCAGCGTCGCCGAGGTGCTGAAGAAGGGCGTGATCCTGCGCGCCGAGGAGCAGACACGGCCGCAGGCCTACGGCCCCGATCTGGAGCTGATCGTCGCCGTGGTGAAGAAGGCCCGCGTCGAGACCATCGTCGAGAAGGCCGCCGAACTGGGCGCCAAACGGGTACGGCTGGTCCTGACCCACCGCACCAACGCCGACCGCCTGCGTCTCGATCGGCTGGACGCCATCGCCGAGGAGGCGGCCGAGCAGACCGGCCGCCTGGACGTGCCGGCGGTGGATGATCCGGTGAAGCTGGACGCCCTGCTGGACAGCTGGGAGGACGGGCGTCGGCTGATGTTCTGCGACGAGACGGGCGGCGCGCCCGCCGTATCGGCGTTGACCGCCGCAGGCGACGGCAAGTGGGCCATATTGATCGGGCCGGAGGGCGGATTCTCGCCCGAGGAGGGCGAGCGGCTGCGGTCCCTGCCCTTCACCACCGCCGTCTCGCTGGGGCCGCGCATCCTGCGGGCCGACACCGCCGCCATCGCCGCCATGACGCTGTGGCAGGCGGCGGTCGGCGACTGGGAACGCTAGAAGATTCCGCCCAGCCCCTTGAGCCCGGCCGCCGGCTGGCCCATCTAGCCGCGACAGCAGAGGTTACAGATGTCCGACACGGCGCCCCTTTCCAGAGACCAGCTGATCCACGCCATGTCGAAGGGCGAGAAACCCCGCGACCAGTGGCGTATCGGCGCAGAGCACGAGAAATTCGGCTTCGACAAGTCGACCCTGCGCCGCCCGGCCTATGACGGTCCCGGCGGCATCAAGGCCATGCTGGACGGGCTGACGCGCTTCGGCTGGACGCCGGTGGAGGAAGCGGGCCACGTCATCGCCCTGGAGCGCAGGAACGCCGAGGGCTTCAGCGCCTCGATCAGCCTGGAGCCGGGCGGACAGTTCGAACTGTCGGGCGCCCCGCTGAAAGACATCCACGACATCTGCAACGAGACCGGCCAGCACCTGATGGAGGTCAAACAGGTCGCGGACCAGCTGAACCTGGGCTTCCTGGGCCTGGGCTTCGACCCGATGTGGCGGCGTGAGGACATCCCCGTCATGCCCAAGGGCCGCTATGACGTCATGCGCGCCTACATGCCCAAGAAGGGCAGGCTGGGCCTGGACATGATGCTGCGCACCTGCACCATCCAGGCGAACCTCGACTTCGACTCCGAAGCCGACATGGTGATGAAGTTCCGCACGTCGCTGGCGCTGCAGCCCATCGCCACGGCCCTGTTCGCCAACAGCCCCTTCACCGAAGGCAAGCCGAACGGCTTCCTGTCGGCGCGCGCCAACGTCTGGACCGACACCGACCCGGACCGCACCGGAATGCTGGACTTCGTCTTCGAGGACGGATTCGGCTATGAGCGCTACGCCGACTATGCGCTGGACGCGCCGATGTATTTCGCCAAGCGCGGCGAGACCTATGTCGACCTGTCGGGCCAGTCGTTCCGCGCCTTCATGGACGGAAAGCTGGACGCCCTGCCGGGCGACCGGGCGACGGCGCAGGACTGGGCCGACCACCTGACCACCCTGTTCCCCGAGGTGCGTCTGAAACAGTATCTTGAGATGCGCGGCGCCGACGGCGGGCCGTGGAGCCGCATCTGCGCCCTGCCCGCCCTGTGGGCCGGAATCCTGTACGACGCCCCGTCGCTCGCGGCGGCGTGGGACCTGTGCAAGGACTGGGACATCGCCGATCACGAGCGCCTGCGCCGCGACGTGACGCGGCTGGGCCTGAAGGCCGAGGTCAACGGCCGCAGCGTACGCGACATCGCCGTCGACATGGTCAACATCGCCAAGCAGGGCCTGAAGAACCGCGCCCGTTTCTCGGGCGGCATGGTGGACGAGCGCGGCTACATCACCGAACTGGAAGACATCGCCGACAGCGGCGTGACCTCGGCCGACCGCCTGCTGGAGCTCTACAACGGCGAATGGGGCGGCGATATCAGCCGCGTCTATCGCGATTGCGCCTACTGAAGCTCTCCTGAGACGCGAGCCGCAAGGCGCCCTTAACCGGCAGACGCTAGGATAGGGTCCAGCCTGCCTTCAGGACCGCGCCTCAGGACCGCCCATGCCCTTCACTCCGGCCGCCGCCCCTTCATCGACGGGACAGCCGCAGCCGCCTCCTGACGCCGTGGTCGATCTGGCGACCTTCTTCGACGTCTCCCTGGACCTGCTGGTGATCCGCGACCTGGAGGGGCGGATCGTGCGGGTCAGCGCCTCCTGGGCCTCGACCCTGGGCTATCAGCCCCAGGAGCTGGTCGGCCTGGCCATACTGACCCTGGTCCACCCCGACGACCTGCCCGGCACCCTGGACAGCGTGACCGAGGTCGAGACGCGCCGCCCCGGCGATCCGGTGCTGGGCCACGTCAACCGCTATCGCCACAAGGACGGCGGCTACGTCACCCTGGAATGGCGGGCGCAGAAGTTCGGCGACCGCATCTACGCCGTGGCCCGCGACGTGACGGCCAAGGCGGCGGCGGAGCGCGCCCTGCTCGAGGCCAAGGCGGCGGCCGAAGCCTCCAACCGCGCCAAGTCCGATTTCCTGGCCAATATGAGCCATGAGATCCGCACGCCGCTGAACGGGGTCATTGGCGTCATCGACGCCCTGGCGCGCACGCCGCTGTCGCCCCAGCAGGCCGAAATGGTCGAACTGGTCCGCAGTTCCGGCGTGACACTGGAGCGGCTGGTCACGGACATCCTGGACGTGTCGCGCATCGAATCCGGGCGAATGACGCTGGAGGTCCGCCCCTTCGACCTGGACGACGCCCTGATCCCGACCATCGCGCCCCTGCGCGGCCTGGCCGAGGAGAAGGGCCTGATCTTCCGCATCGAGCGCGCCGAGAGCGCATGCGGCGTCTTCAACGGCGACGTGGTGCGGATCCGCCAGATCCTGGGCAATCTGCTGTCCAACGCCGTCAAATTCACCGCACAGGGCCAGGTCTCAGCCCATATCGACCTGCTGGACAGGGGCGACGACGCCGCCCTGCTGACGCTGGAGGTGCGCGACACCGGCATCGGCTTCGGCGCCGACCATGCGGCGCAGCTGTTCCAGCGGTTCAGCCAGGCCGACGCCTCCATCACCCGGCGGTTCGGCGGGGCGGGGCTGGGCCTGTCCATCTGCCACGCCCTGACGGAGATGATGGGCGGACGCATCGAGGCCGAGTCGGCCCTGGGCGAAGGCAGCCGTTTCCGGGTCGAGCTGCCGCTGACGCGCATCCCCGTCCCCGCGCCGTTCGAGACGGCCGGCGGCGAAGAGGCGGCGTCAGACCTATCGCCTTCCCGCGCCCGCCCCCGCGTCCTGCTGGCCGAGGATCACCCGATCAACCAGCGGGTGGTGCAGCTGATCCTGGGCGACAGCGTCGAGCTGACCGTGGTCGAGAACGGGGAGCAGGCGGCAGCCGTCTTCGCCGCTGAGCGGTTCGACCTGGTGCTGATGGACATGCAGATGCCGGCGATGGACGGGCTGAGCGCCACGCGCGCCCTGCGCGGGATCGAGGCCGCCGATCCGGCGCGTCCGCGCACGCCGGTCATCATGCTGAGCGCCAATGCCATGGCCGAGCATCAGGAACAGGCCGCCCAGGCGGGCGCCGACCTTCACCTGGCCAAGCCCGTCACGGCCGAGGCCCTGACCGGCGCCGTCCGCAAGGCCCTGACCCTGGGCGGCCGCGCGGCCTAACCCAGCCAGCCGGCGATCATGGCCCGCAGCGGGTTGGCCGGATCGGACAGCAGCCGCGCCGTCATGGCCAGGGAGATGACCACCAGCAGGGGCCGGATCAACCGCGGCCCGAAGCGCATGGCCGCGTGCGAGCCCAGGCGGCCGCCGATGAACTGGCCCACCGCCATGATCCCGGCCAGCACCCAGACAATGTGGCCGCCGACCGCCAGGACGACGATGCCGACGACATTGCTCATCAGGTTCAGCGCCTTGGTGTGCGCCGTCGCCCGCGTCAGCCCCATGCCCAGCAGCATGACGAGGCTCAGCGCGAAGAAGGACCCCGTCCCCGGTCCGAAGAAGCCGTCGTAGAAGCCGATCCCGCCCGCCACGACGGCGTAGGCCAGCGGCGTCAGCCGGGCGTGGGCGTCCTCGTCGGCCGCCTTGGGGCCGAGCAGGAAATACAGGGCGATGCCGACCAGCAGCACGGGCAGCAGGATCATCAGCCAGCGCGTGTCCACCAGGGTGACGGCGAAGGCGCCCAGCCCCGCCCCGATCGCCGTCAACAGCATCGGCCAGCGGATCAGGCGAAAATCCACCCGCCCCTTGCGCCAGAAATCCCACAGGGCCGAGGCCGTGCCGACGCTGCCCTGAACCTTGTTGGTGGCGATGGCGGCGACCGGGTTCAGCCCCACTGACAGCAGGGCCGGCAAGGAGATCAGCCCCCCGCCCCCCGCGATGGCGTCGATGAAGCCGGCGATCACCGACGCGACGCCCAACAGGGCGATGATCTCAGGCGTCAGTTCAAACACGCGCGCAGCACTCCGGTCAGGCTGGCGCTATAGACCCGCGCGTTGCGGACCGCCACGCTCTGGCGCGAAATGAGTCCAGACTCAGGACTTAGGCGCCGTCGCCCTGGCCTGACAGGCGTTGGCGACACCCTCGCGGATGTCGCGATATCCGGCGCGGTGAGCCAGTTCGGTCGCCTGACCGCATTCATTGGCGGCGATCAGCCTGTCCAGTTCGTCGGCCAGTTGCCAGCGCTGGTTGATCACGGCGGCCTCATAGTTCAGGCGGACACGCTCGCGGCGCAATTCATCGATGATGCGACGATCATCCATCTCGCGAAAGCGCCACATGGTGGTGTCCGCCCTGTCCGCGCTGGGACCGATGACCTGATGATTGGAGGAAGGCGGCGCGGGATTGGTCCCCGTCTGGCCGCCAAGCGCCGTAACGCCGTAGAACAGAACCGCCAACAACATGACCGACCTCCGCTGAACGACCACCACTATGCATAGAGTGAAGGAACGGCCAAGCCTTTGGACGCGCGGCGCCGCCTTTCCGTGGCGTCGAGGTTGAAATCCTGCGATCAAGACGGTCTGGCAGGAGGTTCGATCATGACAGGATCCATCCATATCGGCGTCGGCGGCTGGACCTTTGAGCCGTGGCGCGGGGTCTTCTATCCCGAGGGGCTGGTGCAGAAGCGGGAGCTGGAGTTCGCCAGCCGGGCGCTGACCTCCATCGAGATCAACGGCACCTACTATTCGACCTTCAAGCCCGACAGTTGGGCGAAGTGGCGCGACGAGACGCCCGACGGCTTCGTCTTTTCGGTCAAGGCCAGCCGCTATTGCACCAATAGAAAGGTTCTGTCCGACGGCGCTGAGAGTTTCGAGCGGTTCCTGTCGCAGGGGCTGACGGTGCTGGGCGACAAGCTGGGGCCGATCAACTGGCAGTTCATGGGGACGAAGAAGTTCGAGCCCGAGGACTTCGAAGGCTTCCTGAAGCTGTTGCCCAAGGAGAAGGACGGGGTGCGACTGCGCCACGCGCTGGAGGTGCGCAATCCGACCTTCGCCACCGAGCAGTTCTATGATCTGGCGCGCAAATACGGCGCGGCCGTCGTCTATGCGGTCGACGACGAGGAGCCGACCTGGCCCCAGATCGACGAGGCGACGGCGGACTTTACCTATGCGCGGCTGATGTCCAGCCGCGAAGACGAGCCGACGGGCATGACCTCAGGAGAGTTGGACGCCGTGGCGAAACAGGCGCGCGGCTGGGCCGAGCGCGGCGACGTCTTCGCCTACTTCATCTCGGGGGCCAAGGTGCGGAACCCGGCGGCGGCCCAGGCGCTGATCGCCAAGCTGAAGGACTGAACCCATGCCCATCGCCACGCGCGCCTTCGCCGCGACCGCCGCCGACCAGCCGCTGAGCCCCTACAGCTTCGAGCGCCGCGATCCCGGCCCGGACGACGTGGCCATCGAGATCAAATACTGCGGCGTCTGCCACTCGGACCTGCATGTGGTGAAGAACGACCTGGGCGGGACGCGCTATCCCATCGTGCCGGGCCATGAGATCGCCGGGGTGGTGACGGCGGTCGGCGCCAACGTCACCCTGTTCAAGGAAGGCGACCGCGTCGGCGTCGGCTGCATGGTCGACAGCTGCCGGACCTGTTCGGCCTGCCGCGAGGGGCTGGAGCAGTATTGCGAGCCGGGCATGACCCAGACCTACGGCTCGCGCGATCCCAAGGGCGCCGGCGTCGGCCAGACCATCACCCAGGGCGGCTATTCCGACCGCATCACGGTGGATCAGGCCTTCGTGCTGAAGATTCCCGACAGCCTGCCGTTGGATGCGGCGGCGCCCCTGCTGTGCGCGGGCGTGACCACATGGTCGCCGCTGAAGACCTGGGGCGTGGGGCCGGGCTCGAAGGTGGCGGTGATCGGCCTAGGCGGGCTGGGCCATATGGCGGTCAAGCTGGCCGCCGCCCTGGGCGCCGAGGTGACGGTGCTGTCGACCTCGGACCGCAAGAAGGCCGACGCCGAGCGGATGGGCGCCCGGCATTTCCTGATCAACTCGGACGCAGACGCCATGAAGGCGGCGGCCGAGCAGTTCGACCTGATCATCAACACCGTCTCGGCCACGCATGAGATCGCCAGCCACGTCAATCTGCTGGCGCGGGACGGGACCATGGTCATGCTGGGCCTGACGACCGAGGGGCTGCCGGTCTTCGCCATGCCTCTGCTGTGGCGGCGCCGCCGCATCGCCGGCTCGCTGATCGGCGGCGTCCGCGAGACGCAGGAGATGCTCGACTTCTGCGGCGAACACGGGATCGTGTGCGATATTGAGGTGATCGCCCCCGATCAGATCAACCAGGCTTATGAACGGATGGAGCGGTCGGACGTGCGCTACCGCTTCGTCATCGACATGGGCCGCATGACCGCAACGGCGTAACCCCGTCTTCTCGTTCGTCTCCAGCCGCGCTAAGGCTGTCGGCAAGGGAGGCGGACGGCGTCGCGACCACGACGGCCGCCGCACAGGACAGGGAGAGGTCATGACGCGTACCGCATTCGTCACCGGGGGCACCCGGGGCATCGGCAAGGCGATCGTTCAACGACTGAAGGAAGACGGGCTGCAGGTCGCCGCCGGCTATTCCGGCAACACCGAGGCCGCAGAGGCCACCGCCCGCGAACTGGGCGTCATGGTGGTGAAGGGCAACGTCGGCTCTTTCGACGACTGCGCCCGGGCGGTGCAGGAGGTCGAGGCGCAGTTCGGTCCCATCGACGTTCTGGTGAACAATGCGGGCATCACCCGTGACGGCTTCTTCCACAAGATGAGCGCGGACCAGTGGTCCGACGTGATCCGCGTCAACATGGACAGCGTGTTCAACATGACGCGCCAGGTGATCAACGGGATGCGCGACCGGGGCTTCGGCCGCATCGTCAACATCTCCTCGATCAACGGCCAGAAGGGCCAGATCGGCCAGACCAACTATTCAGCCGCCAAGGCCGGGATGATCGGCTTCACCAAGGCGCTGGCGCTGGAGAACGCGCGCAAGGGCGTGACCGTCAACTGCATCGCGCCGGGCTACATCGACACCGAAATGGTCGGCGCCATGGACCAGAAGGTGCTGGACGGCATCGTGGCCCAGATTCCGGTCGGCCGCCTGGGCAAGGGCGAGGAGATCGCCGACATGGTGTCCTGGCTGTCGGGCGAGCGTGCCGGATATGTCACAGGCTGCACCTTGTCGCTTAACGGCGGGCAGTACCTGGTTGGATAAGCCGCGTTCGCCCAAAATCCGCCGTTCGGGCGTATCACCTCTTAAATCATGAGGATTGCGGTCGAAGCCGTGGCGGAGAAGCCGCCTCTCTTCGCCGTCGCCGCGCCCAGCGCCGCGACGGGCGCCGGCCTGCGCCTGCTCTGCATCACGGGACTGGCGATGGCCGTTGCGGGCCTGGCGGGCGCCGTCAGGGCCGAGGCCCAGACCCGCTCCAACGTCCAGGCTGAACAGAGCCGCGTCATCCGCGACCAGTCGGTGACCCGCACCACCCCGCCGCCGGGACGCTATGTCTCCGAGGCGGGGCAGGCCTTCATCCTGGACCGGGCGGGGTCGCTGACCCTGCTGCGGTTCGAGCGCTCGACCGAGACCTGGGCCCTGCGTCCGTCCTCGGCCCCGCGCGGCGACACCATCTATCGCAACGACGCGGGCGATCAGGTGCTGCGCGTCACCGCCGGCGGCGGCGTCACCGTCTATACGACGCGCACGCCCGGCGGCTCGCCGGTCTCCCTGGCCGGGCCGCCGGTCAGCCTGGAGCCGCCCTCGCTCGGCCCGGTGCAGATGTTCAACCTGATGACCCGGCGCAGCAGCCTGGTCTCGGAAGCCATGGGCCGGCTGGTCCGCATCAACGTCTTCGGCGAGGAATCCGAGGCCCTGTGCATCGAGGCGCTGATCGTCACCACCGACGCCGTGGTCCGCATCGCCCGCTCGCCCAGCGCCCGCCCCTTCCTGGACCGGCTGCGCAGCATCACCGTGGTCGAGGGCCAGCGCGCGAGCGTGACCTACGCCAGCGGCGACCTGCGCGTCGTGGTCGATCCCCGGCGCGGCATCGCCGGTCGTCCGTCGTCGGCGCGCGTCATCCGGGCCGTCATCCCGCAGGACTGACGTGGACCAAAGGCCCAGGCCGCCCCATCTGCCCTTTCGCGCCCATTGGGCGTATGAGGGCCGCCATATTCACCATCAGAGAGGCTGATTTCACAGTGACCTCTTCCCTCACCGCCGTTTCCGCCGAGGACAAGGCCAGGACCCGCGCCATCGTTCCGGTGTCGATGAAGGGCTATGACGCCGACTTCCAGGCCTTCGCCGACGCCCTGGGCGCCTCGTTCGCCCGCTACGGCTTCGCCGTCATCGCCGACCACGGCCTGGACCAGGGCCTGATCGACGCCGCCGTGACCGACGCCAAGACCTTCTTCGCCCTGCCCGAGGAGGTGAAGCGCCAGTATCACCAGCCCGGCACCGGCGGCGCGCGCGGCCTGACGCCGTTCGGCGTCGAAGCGGCCAAGGGCGCCAAGGCCGTCGATCTGAAGGAGTTCTGGCACACGGGCCGCGAACTGCCGGAAGGCCATCCCTATCGCCGATACATGCGCGACAACGTCTGGCCGACCGAGGTCGCGGGCTTCCACGAGCACGTCTACGGCCTGTACGACGGTCTGGACACGCTGGGCCGCCGCATCCTGAAGGCCATCGCCCGCTATCTGAAGCTGGACGACGCCTATTTCGAGGACAAGGTCCAGCTGGGCAACAGCGTGCTGCGCCTGCTGCACTATCCGCCGATCCCGGCCGACGCCGAAGGCGTGCGCGCGGGCGCCCATGAGGACATCAACGTCATCACCCTGCTGCTGGGCGCCGAGGAGGCCGGGCTGCAGCTGAAGGACTCGGACGGCGAATGGCTGGACATCGCCCCGCCGCCGGGCGCGCTGGTGGTCAACATCGGCGACATGCTGCAGCGGCTGGTCAACCACGTCCTGCCGTCGACGACGCACCGCGTGGTCAATCCGGCGCCCGAGCGTCGCGGCTTCGCCCGCTATTCGACGCCCTTCTTCCTGCACTTCAACCCGGACTTCCCGATCGAGACCCTGCCGTCGACGATCACGCCGGACAACCCCGACCGCTATGCGGGCAAGACGATCCTGGCCGAGGACTTCCTGACCGAGCGGCTGAAGGAGATCCGCCTGATCTGACCGGGCGGGACGGCTGAAAGCATGAAGGGCCGACGGAGCGATCCGCCGGCCCTTTTGCTTGCGGCGGCGCCGGCGTCAGCGGGCGATGCGCAGGCGGGTGATGTCGCGGCCGATGGCGCGGAAAGCGTCACGCAGATCCGTGCCGCTGTCAGCCTTGAAGAAATGGGTGTCTTCGTTTGTGGCGCAGGCGCGCATGACGTCCAGGGCGGTATCGACGACGTTGGCCTTCCCCGTGCCGTTTCCAAGGTTGAAGCCCACCGTGTAAACGACGATGTTCTGAGCCTTCATCCCTTCGCACAGCTTCACCGACTGCTGGAAGGGGTCCCCGTTGGTGGCCGCGCAATAGATGCGGCTTGTCGAACGCCCGCCCGTATTGGCGGCGACGTCCTGGCAATAGGGCGCATTGAACTCACCGTCCGTCATCAGGACCACGGCCTTGAGAGTCCTGGACGTATCATAGGGGGCCGGCTGGCCGTCGCCCGTGAAGATCGACCCGAAAGTGGGCGACACCAGATACCAGCCCCAGGCGATGCCGATCTGTCCGGCGGTGTTGCCCGCAGCCCCGAGCGAATTGATACGGTCTTCGAGATCCCCGCGAACGCTGGTCAACGGCAGGATCGGCTGCGAGTTGCAGTTGGTCGCATAGACCCGCCCCACAGGAGCCACGCCAGGCGCAGTATCCTTGTAAGCATCCTCGCCGGTCCGCTCGCTCACGCAATTGGTTGCGGGCAGGCTGGACATAGAGCCTGCGGAATTCCTGAAGACGAAGTATTCACAGCCCCGCAGGGTGCAATAGGCCTGACCGTCAGCGGTTTTCACATAGGGATCGTAGTTCGGGCCGAAACGATCGATGACGAAACGATCTGCGTCGAGAATTTCGATCGGAGCGAAGTTGCCGTTGATGTGCGGCGCGTTGTTGGTGCGTCGGTTCAGGCCGGAAACGCCGTCGATGTGAACATAGTCATTGCCTGCCAGACCGTGCCCTGCGGAGGTCACGACGAGGTTGCAGTCCGCCCTGAGGCATTTCGAAAACGCGCCGCCGGACCCGTTTCTGGAGTATCTGGACGTGTCAGAGCCGTTCAGACTGAAGGTATTCGTATTGATAACGGTGACGCTGAACGCGCTGTCGTTGATGTTGGTGGTGTTGGACACCCCCGAGATCGCCACCCGATCCCCCGTTTTCAGGCCGTGATTCGTCGAGGTCGTCACCCGAGCGGGACTTGCGCGCGAGACTGACGAGACAGCCCCCGCAACGTCATAATAACGTATGTCGGTGATCGCGGTCGGCCGGCGCAGGTCGCCGCGAGCCGCCTTGGCCAACGTCCCCGGCAGGGTGGCGCTGGCGTCCAGCTTCACCGCCCAGTCGTAGGGGGCCACGGCCGCGCGGGAATAGAAGGGCGACTGCTGATCCTGCACGACGATCTTGACCAATTCCTTGGCCGCTTCGCGCAGGTCGCCGATGCTGCCGCTCATCGATCCCGTGGTGTCCAGCACCATGGCCACCTCGACGTTGCGCGACGCGCGCAGGACTTCCGAGCGGGTGCTGACCGGGAGGTAGTCGTCCAGCAGCTTGCCGTAGGGGGGCAGGACGATGTTGGCGACCAGAACCTTGACGTTGACCCTGGCGTCGCCGGTGACGCGGTTGTTGAGCAGGACGAAGTTGGCCGTGTCGCCCGAGGTCTCGCCGAAATAGCCGGGCATGTTGGCCTTGAGCGCCGCAAGGCCGACCTTGTTGATGTTGACGTCGTCCGTGAAGGTCGAACGGGCGGCGGCCAGGGCGGCGGCGTCCAGCGCGTCCTGAAGCTGGGCCTTCACCTTGGAGGCCTGGTGGATGTCGATGGCGCCCAGGGTGATCATCAGCAGCACCGGCAGGGCCAGGGCGAACATCATCGCCACATTGCCCTGGGTCTGGCGCAGAAAGCGCGCGGTCAGTCGCTTCAGCCCGGCGGCGGCGCGGGCGCGTGTCAATCGGTCCATCGTGTCGCCAACCCCGGCTGCCCTGGCGCGGACGCTGGGGTCCGCCGTCGTCCCCAGCATGACGCGGGTACGTTAAGGCTTGGCCCCAAGCTCACGGTTAACGGCGGGTTGCGAAACCTGCGTCCTCAGCGGCGGTCGACGCAGGCGTCCAGCCCCTGTTCGCGCACCGTGCCCATGGCGGCCTGGATGCGGGCGGCGCGGCGACGGACATAGGGGCCAGGCGATCCGGCGTTGTAGCGGCGCGGGCTGGGCAGGATGGCGGCCAGGCGGGCGGCCTCCTGCGCGGTCAGCTTGTCGGCGCTCTTGTCAAACCAGTGGCGCGAGGCGGCCTCGGCGCCGTAGACGCCCGGCGCCCATTCGGCGACGTTCAGATACATCTCCATGATCCGCCGCTTGCCCCAGCCGATCTCGATCAGGCCGGTGTAGCCGACCTCCAGCCCCTTCCTGACCCAGTCGCGGCCGGGCCACAGGAAGACGTTCTTGGCGGTCTGCTGGCTGATGGTCGAAGCGCCGCGCCTCTTGTCCGAGCCGCGCTGTTCGGCGCGTTCGTTGGCCTCCATCGCCTTCTGGATCGCTTCGACGTCGAAGCCGTGGTGCCGGCAGAAGCGGGCGTCCTCGGCGGCGATCACCGCTTCGACCAGACGCGGCGAGATGCGGTCCAGCGAGCGCCAGCGATAGTCCATGCCGTGCCCGGCCGCCGCCTGCTGGACCATCAGGATCGTGGCGAGAGGCGGCAGGAAGCGATGCACCGCCACTCCGGCCAGCGGGAACAGAGCCAGGATCACGAGCAGGGTCAGGATCGGCCGCCGCCTGCGGCCCTTTGCGCGGGTCATGCCGTCATCCTGCCTCAGCCAAGCTTCAGCGCAAGCGCGATCAGAGCGAGGCCACGCCCGCGTGGCCGTCCTCGTCGGCCCAGGCGATGCGGGCGGCGCCGGAACTCATGGCCAGGGCGGTGATGGTGGCGCCCTTGTCCTGCTTGACGAACTGAAGGCCGCGCCCGGCCGGATCGGCCCACCAGACGCGCCCGTCTTCCAGCCCCGCCGCCAGACGGCCATGGGCGGGGGCGGCGGCGACCTGGGCGATCAGGGTCGTCTCGTCATAGCCGATCTCGGTCGCCTCGCGGCCCATCGGGCCGTTGGAGCCGACGAAGGGCCACAGCACCACGCCCTGCGCGCCCGAAGTGGCCAGAAGCTGCCCCTTGGCCATGAAGGCGAAGCTCTTGATCTTGGACGGATAGCCGCCCATCCGCATGTTCTTCTGATCCTTCAGGCGCCAGCCGTGCAGTTGGTTGTCCTGCATCGAGGTGACGACAAAGGCGCCGTCGGTCGAGAAGCCGACCGCCAGATGCGATCCGGCCCAGGCCAGCTTCGTCGGCTGCTGCTGCTCGATGCGGGCGTACCACAGCCAGGCGCCGCCATAGGTCGAGGCGGCGATGCGGCGGCCCTTGGGGTCGAAGGCCACGCCCGAGACGGTGCGCTCGTGCTGGAAGTCGCGGCGGAAGTGCGGGTCCTTGACGTCGAGCACGCTCAGGGTGCGGCCTGAGGAGAAGGCGATCAGCCCCGACTCGGCCGAGGCGGCGACGGCGTCGATCCATTGGCCCTTGGTCTGGGCCAGCAGGACGGCCTCGCCCTCGCGGCTCCAGACCAGCTTGCCGTCGTCGCCGCCGGTGACGACGCCCTCGCCCGAGGGGTGGACGCAGGCGCACAGGACGGCGCCGTCATGGACCTCGCTGCGGGCGCCGCTCTCGAACCGCACCGAGCCGTCGCCCAGGGCGAAGATCGCGCCGGTCTTGTCGAACAGGGCGGCGGTGACCTGGGCGTCGAAGGAGAAGGTCGTCATGTCGGCTCACGCAGGGCGAAAAAGAAGTCGGATGCGCCTCATAACCTCCCCCGTCGCGTCTGTCGCGTGGCGGGTCTATGAGGGGGCCATGACCCTGCTGCTCATTCCCGGCTTCATGGCCGATGCGACCCTGTGGGACGCCCTGAAAGACGATCTGGCCCCGTTCGGGCCGCTGGTCGCCACCGACCTCAGCCGGGGCGAGGATATAGAGAGCATGGCGGCGGCGATCCTGAGCGACGCGCCCGAACGGTTCGTCCCCGTGGGCTTCTCCATGGGCGGCTATGTGGCGCGCGAACTGGCGCGGATCGCGCCGCAGCGGGTGGAAGCCCTGATCCTGATCGCTACCTCGGCGCGGGGAGATACCGACGAACTGATCCGCCAACGGCGCTCGGCCCTGAAGGCGCCGCCGAAGGCCTTCAAGGGGTTGAGCCGACCGGCCATCGTCTCGTCCCTGCACCCCGATCTGGCGGACGACGAGGCGATGATCACGCGGGTGCGCGACATGGGCTTGCGGCTGGGCGGCGAGGTGTTTCACCGTCAGTCGGCGATGGCGCGGGCGGGCGATCTGGAGCGGCTGGGAGAGATCGCTCAGCCGACGCTGATCGTGGCGGCGGATGCGGATCGGCTGCGCAGCGCTGAGGAGGCGGAGGAACTGCACCGCGGGATCGCAGGCTCGACGCTGGAGACGGTGACGCACACCGGCCACATGATCCCGCTGGAACAGCCGAAGGCGCTGGCGCGGGTTATGACAGAGTGGCTGAAAACCCTCTCCTGAGGGGAGAGGGCTTTATCTGCGGTGAGCGGTCCCATTCCCCTCATCCCCGCGGAGGCGGGGACCCAGTGAGAGCGCCAAACAGTTGGCCTCTCATTGATCGAAGCGCCTTGAAGCCAAAGCACTGGGTCCCCGCCTCCGCGGGGATGAGCGGGTCAGGGTAACGGTTCGCCAACACCCACTATGAATGCCAATGTTACTTGTGCGTCTCGACCCAGCGCTTCGTCATCAGTTCGCCGGACGCATAGGCCTCCTGAAGCTCGACGCTCCAGTAGTTGAGGGCCTCCAGCGGGATCGGGGCGCCCGAGACGGCGCAGCGGACGAAGTCGCCGCGCTGCAGGATCTCGAAATCGGGCGTGCCGTAGATCAATCTGGCCTCCACACGCCCCGTCATGCCGCGCAGGCCTCGAACCCGGCCTTCAGGGCGGCTTCGTCCAGATCACGGCCGATGAAGACGGCGCGGCTCCAGCGGCGCTCCTTTTCGCCCCAGGGCTTCTGGAGGTCGCCTTCGAGGATCATGTGCACGGCCTGGAACACCAGGCGGCGGTCCTCGCCGGCCACGTCGATGATGCCCTTGGCGCGCAGGATGTTCTGGCCCTGCTCGCCCAGAAGTTTGTCCAGCCACGCCGTGAAGCGGGCGCCGTCCAGCGGGCGGTCCAGCGTCAGGGAAATCCCCTTGATGTCGTCCTCATGGGCGTGGCCGCGCGGGCCGTGGTCATGCCCATGATCGTGATGGTCATGATCGTGCGCGTGATCATGATGGTGGTGATCATGGCCGCAATGCTCGTCGTGGACGTGGCCCTCGGCGCCGTGGGGCGGGTTCACGAAGTCCGGCTTGACCTCGAGGATGCGGTCCAGATCGAAGGCGTGCAGGCCCAGCACCTGATCCAGCGGCACGTTCGAGCGCTCGGCGCGGACGATGGGGGCCAGCGGGTTCAGCGCGCGCAGGCGGGCCTCGACATCGGCCAGAGCGGCCTCGTCCACCAGGTCGATCTTGTTCAGGATGATGCGGTCGGCGAAGGCGACCTGCTCGCGCGCCTCCTTGGAGTCGTCCAGACGCGCCATGACGTGTTTGGCGTCGACCAGGGCGGTGACGCTGTCCAACTGGGTCTTGGCCTTGACCTCGTCGTCGACGAAGAAGGTCTGGGCCACCGGGCCGGGGTCGGCCAGGCCGGTGGTCTCGACGATGATGGCGTCAAAGGCGGGCTTGCCGGGACGCTGGCGCTTCATCAGGCCGTTGACCACGCGGATCAGGTCGCCGCGCACCGTGCAGCAGACGCAGCCGTTGTTCATCTCGAACACGTCCTCGTCGGCGCCGACCACCAGGTCGTTGTCGATGCCGATCTCGCCGAACTCGTTGACGATGACGGCGTAGCGCTTGCCGTGGTCCTCGGTGAGGATGCGGTTCAGCAGGGTGGTCTTGCCGGCGCCGAGGTAGCCGGTGAGGACGGTCACGGGTGTCTTCTGGGTCATGGCTCGCTAGATGGCGGCTGAGGGCCGCCTTGGGAAGAGGCGAAACCGCTCAGCAGGTCGGACAATCCGGCAGGACCGCCGTTTCCAGCTGAAGGGTCGTGTGGCTGATGTCGAATCGACCGCGCGCCAGGCTTTGCGCCTCGGCCAGAAGGGCGTCGCCGTCGGGACGCTGGTGGACGATATGGGCGGTCAGCGCCGCATCGGTGGTCGACAGGCCCCAGACGTGCAGGTCGTGCACCGCCGTCACCCCCGGCAGGACCAGGAAGGCGGCGCGAATCTCGCCCACGTCCAGGCCGTTCGGCGCGGCGTCCAGCGCAAGGTTCACCGAATCCTTCAGCAGGCCCCAGGTGCCGATCATGATGACGGCGACGATGAGCAGGCTGACGATCCCGTCGATCATCGACCAGCCGGTCAACAGGATGACCGCCCCGGCGATCACCACGCCCAGCGACACGGCGGCGTCGGCCATCATGTGCAGATAGGCGCCGCGCACGTTCAGGTCCTTGTGCTGGTCCTTCATGAACAGCAAGGCGGTGCCCAGGTTGATGACGAAGCCGATCCCCGCCACGGCGATGATGACGCCCGACGACACCGGCGCGGGCTCGGCCAGGCGGCGCACCGCCTCGAAGGCGATGGCGCCACAGGCGAAGATCAGCAGAAGGGCGTTGCCCAGGGCCGCCAGGACCGTCGCCTTGCCATAGCCGTAGGTGCGCTTCGGCCCCGCCGCGCGCCGCGCCAGCCAGGCCGCCCCGCCCGCCATGGCCAGACCCAGCACGTCCGAAAGATTGTGACCCGCATCGGCCATCAGGGCGGTGGAATCGGCGATGAAGCCCGCCGTGAACTCGGCGACGACAAAGGCCAGGTTGACGATCAGGCCGACGGCGTAGCGCCAGTCGCCCGTGTCGGTCGGGCCATGATGGTGATGATGCCCGCCCAGACCATGGGAATGGCCATGGGAATGGCCGTGCGAATGCCCGTGAGCATGGCTGTGGGAATGATCGTGATGATCGTGGCCGTCATGGCCGTGTGCGTGATCGTGCGCCATGTCCGTTCAGCTAGATCCTCCCTCGCGGGAAGGTCAAGACCCGCCAGGATAAGTCTTTGAATGTAAATATATAACCTATCGAAACTCAGTGCTGGTGCGTCAGCACCAGGAAGCCGATCAGGATCAGGGCTCCGCCCAGGATGGCTCCCTCGTA
The DNA here is from genome assembly GCF_059579685.1 of Brevundimonas sp. SS2672. Taxonomy (NCBI): domain Bacteria; kingdom Pseudomonadati; phylum Pseudomonadota; class Alphaproteobacteria; order Caulobacterales; family Caulobacteraceae; genus Brevundimonas; species Brevundimonas sp. SS2672. Next base: position 2,592,523 of record NZ_CM184201.1, read on the forward strand.
ACGCGCCCACCGCTCCAGCCGCAGGATGGAGTAGCCTGCGGTCGCCAGGGCCGCCAGCAGGGTCATGCCCAGCACCGTCCCGGCCGTGAAGGCGAGAGTCAGAAGGGCCAGCGCCCCCACGCCCTCGGTCGCCGAAGACAGATAGATGGGCAGCAGCACCTCGCCCGGCGTCACGGCCATCATCAGCACCAAGCCCCAGAAGGCGGCGCGATCCGACACCGCCGGCTCGGCCAGTTCGGTCGCGGGCCCGCCTGCGGTCGCCGGGCGCCTCAGCGAGGCCCTGGCCAGGTAGAAGGCGCCGAACAGGAACAAAAGGGCCGCCGACAGGTGGGGCAGCAGCCCCTCCACCCAGCGGTTCAGCGCCAGACCGGCCGCCACGATCAGCGAGCCGACCACGGCGGTCGATACGATATGCGCCAGACCGGCCGTGACCACGGCCGTCATCACCCGCGCCACGCTCCAGCGCTGGGCGCGGCCGACGAGGACGAAAGGCAGCCAGTGGGTCGGCAGGGCCGCGTGCAGGAAGGCCGCGACGAAGCCGCCGCCCAGAAGCGACAGCAGCACCGGCTCGGCGAGATCGGGAGAAGACATGGCCGCTCCCTTAGAATGTTATCTTATAACAGTCGAGAAGAATCGGCGAAGAATCTTCATGCGCGGCGTCACGCCGCGCTCTCTATATGCCCCCATGCGCGCCTATCGGCTTGCGTGGTCCGTGCGATCCGGCCACAGAGTCCGCCAGGAACCGGTTTCATGCGGGTTTTGGCCCGGCAGGCGTCCGTTTCACGTTGACTCTTCCGTGACCATCCGTATATGTCGCCGCTCTTCGCCCGCAGGGTCTCCTGGCGGGCGCATCCATTTTTGCGTTCACGCTGAGGCTTCCTAATGTACGCGGTGATCAAGACCGGCGGAAAGCAGTACCGGGTTCAACCGGGCGATGTGATTGTTGTCGAGAAGATCGACGGCGACGCTGGCGCTGCCGTCAATTTCGGTGAAGTCCTCATGCTGGGCGGCGACAAGGGTGTTACGGTCGGCTCTCCGCTGATCGACGGCGCCGCTGTCGCAGCCACGCTGATCGAGACCCGCAAGGGCGAGAAGATCAAGATCTTCAAGAAGATCCGTCGTCAGGGCTATCGCCGCACGAACGGCCATCGCCAGATGGAATCGGTCCTGCGCATCACCGGCATCGAAGGCGCCGGCGAGAAGGCCAAGTGGGACGGCAAGGTCGAGCTGATCACCAAGGCGGAAATCAACGCCCGCGCCCGTGGCCTGGCCCCGCGCGTCGAGGCTGTCGAAGCCGAGGCTCCGAAGGCCAAGAAGGCTCCGGCCAAGAAGGCCGCCGCCAAGAAGGCTGACGCCGCCGAAGGCGCCGAAGCCTAAGAGTTTCACCGGCGCTGGATCAGCGCCAGTCCAGATCGTGAGGGTGCGCTCAAGCAGGCCGAATGGCCGATAGCGCCCCAAGAAGAGGAGCAGCAAGATGGCTCACAAGAAATCCGGCGGTTCGTCGCGCAACGGTCGCGACTCCGAGTCGAAGCGCCTTGGCGTGAAGAAGTTCGGCGGCGAGCGCGTGCTGGCCGGCAACATCCTCGTGCGTCAGCGCGGCACCAAATTCCACCCGGGCGCCAACGTCGGCCTGGGCCGCGACCACACCCTGTTCGCCACGGCGACCGGCGCGGTGCAGTTCACCACCAAACGTGGCGGCCGTTGTTACGTGTCGATTCTCCCGGCCAACGACGACGCCCAGGCGATGGCCGCCGAGTAACGCGAAGCCAGGACAGTATTTCCCCGGATCGCGTTGCTCTCGACAGCAGCCCGATCCGGACCAAGGGAAAATTTTCCGCGGGGAGTCTGGATCACCAGGCTCCCCGTTTGCGTTTCCCCGCCTCGAAGCCGCCCGAGCCCTCCAAGGAGGCGGCGCCGAAGACATCGAGGCCGAACCATGTGCGTGATCGAAACCTCTCCCGTCGTCGAGACGCGGCGCCTGCTGCTGCGCGCCCCCGGCGCCCAGGACGTGTCGCGGATCGCGACCCTGGCCAATGACCACGACATCGCCCGCATGACCAAGCGGATGCCCCACCCCTTCGGCGTCGACCACGCCGAGGACTTCGTGCTGCAGGTGGCGTCCCAGGACCCGAAGAAGGCCAACACCTTCCTGATCGAGCATGAGGATCACGGCCCGGTGGGCGTCATCGGCATGTTCCACGACGCCGACGCCGTGCCCGAAGCGGGCTATTGGATCGGACGGGAGTTCTGGGGTCGCGGCTATGCGACCGAGGCGCTGCAAGGCGCCCTGGTCTGGGCCTCGACGCGGTGGAAGCGCCGCGCCCTGATGGCCGGCCACTTCTCTGACAACCCCGCCTCGGGCCGGGTGCTGGAGAAGGCGGGCTTCCTCTACACCGGCGAGACCCGTCCGGCCTTCAGCCGCGCCCGGGGCGAAAGCGCCGATACGCGGATGATGGTCTGGCTGGCCTGATAGGACGCGGAAATCGCGGGGCTTTCGGTCAGCGACGCAGTTTTTTCACGAAAGCGGAAAAAGGCTGTTGACCGCCCCGAGGGTCCCCCTATTAGTCCGCGCCTCGGCGGGGCGACCCACCGGGCCCAGGTGGCGGAATTGGTAGACGCGCTGGCTTCAGGTGCCAGTGGCTTAACGGCCGTGGAGGTTCGAGTCCTCTCCTGGGCACCATTTCTCAAACGGCGCTGTATCCGACCGGATGCGGCGCCGTTTGTCATTTCGGCCCTCCCCTTCCCTTTCGATGGCCGCGACAGCAAAGGTCGAGCCTGCGTTCTGGCGATAGCGCGCGGTTCGTCTATGTTACGGCCTGAACGACTGACGAGTTTGCGCGCATGACGGTTTATTTCCACGAGGGCGACCTGCCCGACGGCCTCGACCTGGGCCCCGAGGTTGCGATCGATTCCGAGACGATGGGCCTGCGCTTCCGTCGCGACCCGCTCTGCGTGGTGCAGCTGTCGTCCGGCGACGGGAACGCCCACATTGTGCGCCTGAACCGCCCCGCCTATGACTGCCCCAACCTGAAGCGGCTGCTGACCGATCCGAAGGTGCTGAAGATCTTCCACTTCGGCCGCTTCGACATCGGCATGTTCGAACTGCACCTGGGCGTCGAGACGCGGCCGGTCTACTGCACCAAGATCGCGTCCAAGCTGGCGCGCACCTATACCGACCGGCACGGCCTGAAGGACGTGGCGCGCGAACTGGCCGGGGTCGACATGTCCAAGGCGCAGCAGAGCTCGGACTGGGGGGCGGCCGAACTGAGCCAGGCGCAGATGGACTACGCCGCCTCGGACGTTCTCTACCTGCACGCCATCAAGAACCGGCTGAACGAGATGCTGGTCCGCGAGGGCCGCATGGAACTGGCCCAGGCCTGCTTCGACTTCCTGCCCATGCGTTCGCGCCTCGACCTGGCCGGTTGGGACGAGATCGACATCTTCGCCCACGCCTGAAGGACGGACCTGAAACGCCGATGAGCGAACAGCACGCCCAGGACGAGCAGAAGCGCGCCGACGAGGCGCGCGTCGCCCGCGCCGGCGAACGCTGGCGCACGCGCTCGCGACGGGTGAAGCTGTATCGGCGCGTCCTGCCCATCGTCATCCTGATGCTGGCGGGGGGCGCACTGACCTGGACCGTGTTCCGCACCGTCATGTCGGGGGTGGAGCGCAAGGCCAGCGAGAGCCGCGAGATCCGCCTGGACAACCCCATGTTCCACGGCCAGGACGCGCAGGGGCGCTCCTTCGTCATCGGCGCCCAGGGCGCGGTGCGCGACCCGGCGACCGGCCATTTCCGCCTGATCGGCCCTCTGCTGCGGTTGAACCTGGGCGCGCGAAAGACGACGGAGTTGAGCGCCGACGCCGGCGCCTATATCGAGACGCAGCGCAAGGTCGTCATCGGCCCTAACGTCAAGATCTCCGACGGCGGCACGGGCTGGGAGCTGACCACGCCGGAAGCCGTGGTCGACACGGACACCGGCGTCGTCACCGGCGACAAGGGGGTGCAGGGTCGCGGCCCCCTTGGAAGCATCGATGCTTCGTCTTATGCGATCTATGATCAGGGCCAGCGGGTCGTCTTCAACGGCCAGGGCGAAAACAAGGTGCGCGGGACCATCAATCCCGCCGGAGCCGACAGATGAACATGTCCAAGTCCAAACTGACGCTCGCGGGCGTCGCCCTGCTGACCGCCCTGGCCCTGCCCGCCGTTTCGGGCGCCCAGAACGCATCAGCCAACCGCGCCGACGCCAGCCGCCAGCCGGTCCAGTACGGCGCCGACGCCGGCGAATACACGCCCGACGGCTTCTCCCTGCGGGGCCGGGCCGAGGTGACGCAGGGGTCGAACCGCCTGCGCGCCGACGCCATCCGCGGCTTCACCGCCAACGGCGACCTGACCCGCATCGAGGCGAGCGGCGGCGTCTACTTCGTCACCCCGGACCAGAGCATGAAGGGCGACCGCGCCGTCTATACGCTGAACGACGGCAACGTCGTGGTGACCGGCGACGTGATCCTGACCCAGGGCAAGAGCGTCCTGACCGGCAACCGCCTCGTCTACAACGTCCGCACCGAGACGGCCCGCATCGAGGGCGGGGGCGCCAACGGCCGCGTCCAGGGCGTCTTCTATCCGCAAGGGAACTGACCCCGCGTGGCGCGCAAGGAACTCTCCGCCCTCAACCGGGACGCCCCCGCCGCCGCAGAGACGACGGCGCTTGAGGAGGCGCGTCCCACCGGGCTGCGCGTCGAGCACATCGCCCGCAGCTTCGGCCAGCGTCAGGTGGTGCGCGACGTCTCCCTGAACGTCCAGCGCGGCGAGGTCTGCGGCCTGCTGGGACCCAACGGGGCAGGCAAGACGACCTGCTTCTACATGATCACCGGCCTGATCCCCGCCGACAGCGGCTCGATCTGGCTGGACAATGAGGACATCACCCAACAGCCCATGTACCAGCGCGCGCGCATGGGCCTGGGCTATCTGGCGCAGGAAGCCTCGATCTTTCGCGGCATGACGGTCGAGCAGAACGTCAAGGCCGTGGTCGAACTGCGCGAGACGACGGCCGCCGGCGTGCGGGACGAGACCACCCGCCTGCTGGAGGAGCTGCGCATCGACCATCTGCGCCACGCCCCGGCCACCGGCCTGTCCGGCGGCGAGCGCCGGCGCGTCGAGATCGCCCGCGCCCTGGCCGCCCGGCCCAGCTTCATGCTGCTGGACGAACCCTTCGCCGGCATCGATCCGCTGGCGATCGCCGACATCCGCCAGGTGATCCGCTATCTGTCGGGTCAGGGCATCGGCGTGCTGATCACCGACCACAATGTGCGCGAGACCCTGGACATCATCGACCGCGTCTCGATCATCTCGTCCGGCTCCGTCCTGTTCGAGGGCACGGCCGACGAGGCGGTGGCCGACGCCGAGGTGCGCCGCGTCTACCTGGGCGAGATGTACGCCTGACGTCGAAAGGCCGCCGTTCGCCTGACGTTAACAGCTTCGGATCATGATCCCAGCAAGAAGCGGGCCAACAGCGCCTGCGTGCGGGGTGGAACGACGTGATCGGGCAGAGGCTGGAGGTCAGACAGGGGCAGGGGCTGGTCATCACGCCCCAGCTGCAGCAGGCGATCAAGCTGCTGCAACTGTCGAACCTTGAGCTGGAGGCCTTCGTCGAGGGCGAACTGGAGCGCAATCCCCTGCTGCAACGGGACGAGGGCGAACCCGGCGTCGACGCCGCGCCCGAGGCTTCCCAGGACGCCGCAACCGCCGACGGCGGCGACGAGGGCGAACTGCGCTTCGTCGAAGGCTCGGACGCCCACGCCCAGACCCTGGACGCCGGCGCCGACGACCTCTACGGCGACGCCGCCCCCGGCGAACGCGTCGGCGACCGCCAGGGCGACCAGGCGACCGACCAGCCCGGCCTGACCGACTGGTCCCGCGCAGGCTCGGGCGGCGGCCTGGCCGACGGCGAGGAGCGCGAGCGGCCCGACCATCGGGACGAGACCCTGTGGGAGCATCTGCAGGCCCAGGCCTCGGCCGCCGGGTTCGGCCCGGCCGACCACGCCATCGCCCTGACCCTGATCGACGCCACGGACGAGGGCGGCTATCTGCGCGCCGACCTCGACGAGATCGCCGAACGGCTGGGCGTCGATGCGGCGCGCATCGAGACGGTGCTGGCCGTCTGCCACGGCTTCGAGCCGACGGGCGTCATGGCCCGCTCCATTCCCGAATGCCTGAAGCTGCAGTTGATCGAGCGCAACCGCTTCGACCCGGCCATGGGGGCCCTGCTGGACAATCTGGAGCTGCTGGCGCGACGCGACCTGACCGCCCTGCGCAAGGTCTGCGGCGTCGACGGCGAGGATCTGGCCGAGATGATCGCCGAGCTGAAGGCCCTGACGCCGCGCCCCGGCGCAGGCTTCGGCGGCGAACCGGCCCAGACGGTCGTGCCCGACGTCCATGTGCGTCCCGATCCGGCGGGCGGCTGGCGGGTCGAGCTGAACACCGACACCCTGCCCCGCCTGCTGGTCGACAAACGCTATCACGCCGTGGTGGCGGCGGGCGCTCGTTCGGACGTCGAGAAGACCTTCGTCGCCGACTGCGCGGCCCAGGCCAGCTGGCTGGTCAAGTCGCTGGACCAGCGCGCCCGCACCATCATGAAGGTGGCGTCCGAGATCGTGCGCCAGCAGGACGCCTTCCTGGCCTTCGGCGTCGAGTTCCTGCGCCCCCTGACGCTGAAGACGGTGGCCGAAGCCATCGAGATGCACGAATCGACGGTCAGCCGCGTCACCTCGAACAAATACGTGGCCACCCCGCGCGGGGTGTTCGAGCTGAAGTTCTTCTTCACCGCCGCCATCCAGTCCAGCGACGGCGGCGCGGCCCACTCGGCCGAGGCCGTGCGCCAGAGAATCAAGACCATGATCGACGGCGAATCCGGCGACGGCGACGTGCTGAGCGACGACCGCATCGTCGAGATCCTGAACGAGGCGGGAATCGACATCGCCCGACGCACTGTGGCGAAATATCGCGAAGCCCTGCGCATTCCCTCGTCGATCCAGCGTCGCCGCCTGCTGAAGGCCGGCTGACTGCGACCAAGCGTCACCACAAATCGGTGATCGCCATTGACACCAAAGCCGGTCAGTCGCGTTCTAGGGACATGAAGATCCAAGTCAGCGGCAAGCAAGTGGATGTCGGCGAAGCGCTAAGCTCGCGCATCTCCCAGGAACTCGAAGAGGGAGTCGGCAAATATTTCGCCCGCGGCGCTCAAGACGCCGAGGTCGTGGTGTCCAAGGATCGACACGGCTTCCGGGTCGATTGCTGGGTGCGTCTGGCCTCGGGCCAGTCCCTGGTGACGACAGGTTTCGGCGGCGACGCCCAGGCCGCCTTCTCGGACAGCCTGGACAAGCTGGAAAAGCGCGTGCGCCGCTACAAGCGCCGCCTGAAGGACCACCATATCGGTCCCAAGGGCCTGTCGCCCGAGAAGACCGAAAACGCCGCGCGTGAAGTCGCCGCCATGACCATCTTCCGGGATCCCGACACGGTCGAGGACGAGGCCTTCGGCGACGCCGGCCTGCCTGGCGAACCGCCGCCCGTGGGCATGGTCATCGCCGAGACCGAGTCGGAGATCCGCACCCTGACCGTGGGACGCGCCGTGGCCGAACTGGACATGACCGGCTATCCGCTGGTGATGTTCCGCAACGCCGCCCACGGCGGTCTGGCCGTGGTCTATCGCCGGCCCGACGGCAACGTCGGCTGGATCGATCCGCAACGCACGACCAAGGGCGCGGCGGCGCAAGCCGTCGGCTGAGGCTTCCTCAGGAAGGGCGAAGAGGCTAAAGAGCACTCGCCCTTCCGCCAATGTCGGGTTCGATTTTCGGGGTAAGCATGGACATCGCTGATTTGCTGTCGTCGGACGGGATCGTCCTGCGGGGCGGCGCGTCATCCAAACGTCAGGCCCTTCACGCCGTGGCCGAAGCCTTCGGCGCCGCCTTCGACATGGACGCCGACAAGGCGTTCGAGGCGCTGCAGGAGCGCGAGGCCCTGGGTTCGACGGGCCTGGGCTCGGGCGTCGCCGTGCCGCACGCCCGCATCCAGGGACTGGACCGCGTCTGTGCCGTCTTCGTGCGATTGGACACGCCGGTGGCCTATGAGTCGCTGGACGATCGTCCGGTCGACCTGCTGTTCGCCCTGTTCGCGCCGCTGGAGGCCGGGGCCGAACACCTGCGCGCCCTGGCGGCCGTGTCGCGCGCCCTGCGCTCGCCGGAACTGCGCGAACAACTGCGTCAGGCGCGGACGGTCGACGCCATCCGCGCCCTGTTCGTCAAGGACGTGTCGAAGACCGCCGCCTGAGCGGCCTTCCCTTTACAGGAAGGGCGAACGTCCGCCGCCCGGAGCGAATATCGGAGTTCGGATCGATTCCATCCGAGCCGAGTCTAATGAACCGACATCGGCTCCAGGTCATGGGCGACGGCGGCGGCGAAGGCGGTTTCGCGATCCAGCATGACCGCCAGACGTTCGCCGTCAGCGCCGTGCACGGCGTAGAGAATCTGATCGGGATCGATCTCCAGATCGGACGCGGTCTCGACGCGAGCGTCGGCCAGAACGTCGGAGGCGCGGATCGCGCGCACATAGACCAGATCCGGGGCGCCGAAATCGGCGAAGTCGGGGATCTTCGTATTGGGCATCTTCATGGTGGGCGTCATAAGACCGCCTCCTTACGCTTGACTGAACGCCTGCAGAGCCAGGCGGTTCGACGGCTGGGCTCAGCCCGTCGTGATGGGAATGCGCCGCACGCTGCGTTCCTGCTCCGGGCGGATCAGGTCCACGTGCAGCAGACCGTGCTCCAGCCGGGCGCCCGCGATCTCCAGTCCATCGGCCAGGACGAAACTGCGGACAAAGCCCCGCGCCGCGATGCCGCGATGCAGAAAGGCTTGAGGGTCGCGCCCGGCGTCCTCTCGTTTGCCGGTGATGGTCAGTTGCCGTCCCTCGACGGTGACGGACAGCTCCTCCGGCGTGAACCCCGCCACAGCCAGGGTGATGCGCACGGCGGCGTCGCCGAGTTGCTCCACATTATAGGGCGGGTAGGATTCGGCCGCCGCCTTGGCGGCCCGGTCGATCAGGGCTCGGGTATGATCGAAGCCCAACAGAAAGGGGCTGTCGAACAGCAGGGTGCGCGTAGTCATGGGGCCCTCTAACGAAGCGACCTCGGCCGTCCGATCTTCCCCGACATCGGCAGAAGATCCGGCCTGAAGGATAGATGGGAAGATGGGGCCTTCGGGTCAACGCCGGACCTTCGTTCACTCCGCATACAGGTTGGAACCTTCACCATATGCTTCGCGTTTTTCGCGAAGATCGCGACCATCGAAAGGAATTCCCCATGAGCGCCAAGCTCGCCGTCGTCGGCGTCAGCATCGCCGCCCTGCTGGGCGCCGCCGCCTGCACCACGACCGATCCCTACAGCTCCGCCCCTCGCCGCAACAACACGGGAACCGGCGCCATCGCCGGGGCCGTGGGCGGCGCCCTGCTCGGCTATCTGACCAACACCTCGAGCGGCGAACAGGGCCGCAAGAACGCCCTGATCGGCGCGGGCATCGGCGCCCTGGCCGGCGCCGGCGTCGGTCAGTACATGGACCGTCAGCAGCGCGCCCTGGAAGCCGAGCTGTCGGGCACCGGCGTCGGCGTGGCCCGTCAGGGCGACAACCTGGTGCTGCGCATGCCCTCCGACGTGACCTTCGCCACCAACCAGTCGTCGCTGGACGCCCGCTTCCTGCCGGTGCTGGACGACGTGGCCCGCGTGCTGAACGAATACGACCGGTCCATGGTCGATGTGGTCGGCCACACCGACTCCTCGGGCGGCGACGCCATCAACCAGCCGCTGTCCGAACGTCGCGCCTCCTCGGTCGCCTCCTATCTGATCGACCGGGGCGTGATGCGCGAACGCATCTATGTGGCCGGCATGAGCGCCCGCAACCCCATCGCCTCCAACGACACGGTCGAGGGCAAGGCCCAGAACCGTCGCGTCGAGATCCTGATCCGCCCCTTCACGGGCTGATCGGCCGGAACGGCCTGAAACAGGAAGGGGCGGCCCGTTCGGCGCCGCCCCTTTTTCATGTCTGGCCGTCAGTCCGGCGGCCGGGACGAAAGAAACGGCCTAGCTTGACCTCTATCCCCTTGCCTTGGCCGGTTCACTGTCGGCCTGCTGTGTCGGCAGGAGATTCCGATGGACGGCGACGGGCTGGGCAGGACGATAAGGCTGATCGGCATCGCGGCGGCGACCGCCGTCGTGGTCGCCGCTGCGGTCATCGCGATCGGCCGCCTGCTTCTCTAGCTAGGCCGCGTCGAGGGGGCGGCCGATGGAGAAGTAGCGGAAACCGCGCGCCCGCATGTCCTCCGGACGGTAGACGTTGCGCAGGTCGACCATGACCGGCTGTTTCAACAGCAGCTTGATCCGGTCCAGGTCCAGAGCGCGGAACTGGTTCCATTCGGTCATGATGACGGCGGCGTCCGCACCCGCCAGGGCGTCATAAGGACCGTCCGTGAAGACCACGCCGTCCAGAAGTTTGGCCGCCTCCTCCATGCCCTCCGGGTCGAAGGCCTGAACCCGCGCGCCGCGCGCGATCAGGGTCGGGGCCACGTCCAGAGAGGGGGCGTCGCGCATGTCGTCGGTGTTCGGCTTGAACGTCAGGCCCAGCAGGGCGACCGTCTTGCCCTTCAGCTCGCCGCCCAGGGCCTCGGCGACGCGGTCGGCCATGGCCTTCTTGCGCGCGTCGTTGATGGCCACCGTGGTCTCAATCAGCTTCAGCGGCGAACCGGCGTCGGTCGCCGTGCGCACCAGGGCCAGGGTGTCCTTCGGGAAGCAGGAGCCGCCGTAACCCGGCCCCGCGTGGAGGAATTTGGAGCCGATGCGGTTGTCCAGACCGATGCCGCGCGCGACCTGCTGCACATCGGCGCCGACCGCCTCGCACAGATCGGCGACCTCGTTGATGAAGGTGATCTTCATGGCCAGGAAGGCGTTGGCCGCATATTTGATCAGCTCGGACGTGCGCCGCCCGGTGAACATGATCGGCGTCTCATTGAGATTCAGCGGCCGGTAGAGCTCGGCCATGACGGCGCGGGCGCGCTCGTCGTTTGTTCCGACCACCACCCGGTCAGGGCGCTTGAAGTCGCCGATGGCGGCGCCTTCACGCAGGAACTCCGGGTTGGAGACGACGGCGAAGTCCGCATCGGGTCGCCGCTGACGGATGATGCGCTCGATCTCGTCGCCGGTGCCGACGGGGACGGTCGACTTGGTCACCACGACGGTGAAGCCGTCCATCAGGTCGGCGATCTCTTCGGCCGCGGCGTAGACGTAGGACAGGTCCGCATGACCGTCGCCGCGCCGCGAAGGCGTGCCCACGGCGATGAAGACGGCGTCTGCCGCGCGAATCGCCTCAGCCCCGTCGACGGCGAAGGCCAGCCGTCCGTCGCGGACGTTGCTAGCGACCAGATCATCCAGCCCCGGCTCGTAGATGGGCATGATGTTCTGGTGCAGACGCTCGATCTTGGAGGCGTCCTTGTCGACGCAGGTCACCGTGTGGCCGAAGTCGGCGAAACAGGCGCCCGACACCAGGCCGACATAGCCGGTTCCGATCATGGCGACGCGCATGGATGGCTCCTCTCATCAACCGTCTCTGCCGCAATAGCCCCGGTCGAGGCGCTTCGCCAGCGTCCCGCCGACGCAGGTCGAAGAAAGCCAAAGAAAAAGGACGGCCGACCCGATGGATCGACCGTCCTTGATGTCTTTCAACCTGGAAGCCTTCGGGGGCCGATCGAGACCGGCCCCCTCAGGGCTTAGAAGTTGATGTCGACGGTGGCGCGACGGTTCAGCGGCTCGCGCACGCCGTCGGCGGTCGGCTTGGCCAGCTGGGTCTCGCCCTTGCCGTCCAGCGAGATCACGCCGCCGTTGACGCCTTGAGCGACCAGGGCGTCAGCCACGGTGCGCGCACGGCGGTTCGACAGGCCCATGTTGTAGGCCGCGTTGCCCGAAGTGTCGGTGTGGCCGACCACCAGCACGCGCGTCGGAGCGCCCGACTTGGCGTAGTTGGCGGCTTGCGTCACCACCGAGCGGGCTTCCGCCGTCAGGTCCGAACGGTCGAAGTCGAAGTAGACCACGAACTGACGCGCAGCCGGCTTGGCCGGAGGCGGCGGAGGCGGCGGAGGCGGCGGCGGAGGAGGCGGCGGCGGCGGGGGCGGCGGCGGCGGCGGCGGCGGCGGGGCCACCGGCTCGGCGCCGAACGCATAGCGCAGGCCCAGCGTCACGGTGTGCGACTGGTCGTAGTCGCCCGACAGCGTCCCGAAGGCCGGAGCGGCCGACTGGTTGGTGTCGAACTCCATGTCGCCCGTCAGGTAACGGTACGTCAGGTCGATGTTGGCGCGGTCCGACACGGCCCAGGCCAGACCGGCGATCGCCTGAGCGGCGAACTTGGTCGAGCTGTCGTCGGCGGTGAAGGCGACGCCCGGGTTCTGGCGCAGACGGCCGGCGGTGTCGGTGTTGACGCGGTTCACGCCCACGCCCAGGCCGACGAACGGACGGATGGTCCAGTCCGGCGAACCGAAGTCGTACAGGACGTTGGCCATCAGCGTCGTCGACGTGATGTCGCCTTCCGGCGAGTGGCACGGGCCGGTGGCCGGGGTCATGTTGCACAGGCCGTTCGGGCCCGAGACGGCGCGCACGCGACCGATGTCGCCCGAGCGGTAGCCGCCTTCGAGTTCAACGCGCCAGTTCGGGTTGAAACGGTAGCCCAGGCGAGCGAACGCCGCCCAGCCGTCGTTGACTTCCCAGTTCCAGTTGTGGCCGGTCGCCGACGCTTCGGTGTTGATGTCGTCGATGATGTGGTAGCCAGCGTCGATCGCGCCGTACCAGCCATCGGGCTCCGCCGATGCAGCGCCGGCCGACAAGGCCAGGGCGGCCGCTGCGCTCGACGCCAGGATCAAACTCTTGACACGCATAGGATGCGGCCCTCCGAGGTTATTGATAGGTGGGCGATTAAGTCACCGCCTGAGGCGACCCTTACCAGCGTCACCATAGCGGGTCGAGCACGAAACGCTCGCTACAAGCTTTAGGCAACACAAGCGTGTTCCAAAAGCTACAAAAACCCAGTGCCTCTTTAGCTCAGAGCAAGTGAGGGAGCGCCGCTCCCCAAGGTTCCCGCTTCAGCGACCTGCGTAAAGGCGGAAACAATATGATACAATGAACTGGCAGGCGCAGCTTCATCAATGAAGCGGCCGTTTTCAAGCCTCTTATCCCGCCAAAGTCCATCGTGGGTCAGATATGTCCAAACGGCGCGCTGAGCGCGAGCCGCCTCCGAAAGAAAACGATCTTCATCTGACGGACACAGATCAGCAAGAAGCAGGGAGGCTTTCAGCCACTCCGTCTGAGGCCATAGACGAGCGCGCCGTACACGAACTCCCCTTCCTCATCCAAAGCGTCTACGGCGACTTGACCGCGCGCATCCACTCCCTCCACCCCACGATCAAATAGAGTTCTAGCGGCCGTCAGCCACCTCGGATCTCCGCCGCTACGGTGCAAGCGCGCCAACAACCAAGCCCATTCGAATTGATGACCCGGCTCGACAAGACGCCCTTTCTCGCCGGAAGCGGGCGTCCAGTCAGCCTCGAAAAACTCTCTCAACCGGCCGGTCTTCGAATCCATGAAAACAGTCGTGGCCAAGCCCGCAACCTGCTCTACAAGCGTACTCCACGCCGGATCATCGCTGACCTCGGACCAAGCCAAGGCCGCCTCCAGCAGGTGCATGTGGGCGTTTGACTGGTACGGCTGGTCTCCGGCTTCGACGATGGCTCCACCGTCATCCGCCCTTTCCAGCAACCGCCTCCTCACCTCATGGGCGACCGTTTCAGCACGCCCCTCCCAGTCAACGCCCGCTTTCTTAGCCGTCGCTAGCGCGAGCAGGAGAAAAGCCTGATCGTAGACACGGAAATCGTCGTCCAGAGGCGAGCCGTCATGCGCCACCAACGTTCGCATGAAGCCGTCCGGACGCAGGAAGGTTCGTTCCAGATATGCAAGCCCGTCCATGACGTTCTGACGCCAAGACCCTTGCCATCCAAGTAATCCAGCCTGCGCGAAAACATAAATCTGCCGAGCCTGAACGCGCGCACGTCGCTCCGCCGCTACACTTCGTCCATCAAGATTGAGTAATTCCGCAAACGATCCATTCTCAGCCTGCCCCACAGACGACCAAAGCGGCAATGCGCGTAAGCGCAACCACTCCCGGAATCGGCGCGCACCAGCTTCAAGCGTCTCCATTTCCGGTTTGACGAAGTCTATATGCTGCGGAGAAGACTTTCGCAGTCGCTCCACCACCTTCTTCACGTCTTGAGCCCGAGACAGATCGCATACCAAGACAGCGTCGCCTTCAACCACAATGGCCAGGTTTCGAACCCCAAGCGCCGCGACAACCACGCCTTCGGGTGCGCGAGCCATGCATCCTTCAGCGTCCTCGAAGATATGGCCGCCGAATTCCCCTTCGCCCGTTGCGGCGACCGCGTCCCAAGCTCCCAGATCCGACCATTGGAAATCGACCGGCAAGACCCAAGCTCGCTGCGTACGCTCCATCAAGGCATAGTCGATTGAAATCTTAGGCGCTGAACGAAAATCCACACCAAGATCAAAGACATCTCCAGCACAACCATTAACCGACGCTCTCGCCGATTGAAGAACATCGGGAGCATAATGCGCGAGCTCAGAAAGCAGCACCTTGGCGGAAAGTATGAAATTTCCGCTATTCCAAAGAAAACCTTTTTCAATGTAATCTCGAGCTACATTTCGGTCCGGCTTTTCAACAAACTGTTGCACTGGAGCAAGCTTACTCGTAGCTGGCTGAATGTATCCATAAGCTGTCGAGGGTTCTGTCGGCTTGACACCCAGAGTGACGATATGCCCCTTCAACGCGCCTTCGCTCGCCTTTCGTACGGCTTCGCAGAAGGCGCCATGGTCCGGAATATGGTGATCTGACGCGACAAAAACGTTCACGCCGTCCGCGTCGTGTTGCTCCGTCCATGCCGCCGCCGCCGCCATAGCGGCTGCCGAGATCTCGCGCCTCAGGCTCAAGCAGGACTTGAGCAACGACGTCGATTTCATGAAGCTGTTCTAGAATGGCGCTGCGATGCGTCTGGCCGCCAATAACAATAATGCGCCCACCACCGGAAACCAGCGGCTGCGTTCGCAAAACGGCTTCCTGAAAAAGGGAGCGGTTACCTGAAAGCGGGATGAACTGCTTAGGCCTTGAGGGGCGAGAGGCCGGCCAAAGCCTGGTTCCCGCACCGCCGCACATAATGACAGGATATAATCTCATGCGAGGATGCCTAATCTGAATCGCGCAGAAAGGAAGTACCCGATCATAGAATTACGAAAGAATGACAACCCTCGCTAACTTCAACAGCACCTTCGCCCGTGACTCCCGTCGCCCTTGGGGCTATCGAGCCCGCACGATGATAGAGACTGATCGGCAATCCGAGGAACGCGGCTGGGAGACGGCGAAGACGCTCGCCGAGGCCCTGCCCTATATCCAAGTTTATGACCGCGAGACCGTGGTCATCAAATACGGCGGCCACGCCATGGGCGAGAGCGCGGTGGCGAAGCAGTTCGCCGCGGACGTGGTGCTGCTGAAGCTGATGGGAGTGAACCCCGTGGTCGTTCACGGCGGCGGCCCTCAGATCAGCGCCATGCTGGACAAGGCGGGGGTGAAGTCGGCCTTCGTCGACGGCCTGCGCGTGACGGACAGGGACACCATGACGGTGGCCGAGATGGTCCTGTCCGGCGCCGTCAACAAAGAGATCGCCCACTGGATCACCGTCGCCGGCAAGGAAGCCGACGTGCGCGGCGTGGGCCTGTCGGGCAAGGACGCCGGCCTGATGACGGTCGAGAAGACGCGCCGGACCAAGCGCGACCCCGACAGCATGATCGAGCATGAAGTCGATCTGGGCTTCGTCGGCGAACCGACCAAGGTCGATCCCAAGCTGATCAAGGGTCTGATCGCCTCGGAGACCGAGGACTGGGTGCCGGTCATCGCCCCCATCGGCGTGGCCGAGGACGGCCAGACCTACAACGTCAACGCCGACACCGTGGCCGGGGCCGTGGCGGGCGCCCTGCACGCCAAGCGGATGCTGCTGCTGACCGACGTGCCGGGGGTCAAGGGCGCCGACGGCGAGATCATCCGCCAGATGACGCTGGACGAGGCGCAAGGCCTGATCGACGCGGGCGTCGCCACCGGCGGCATGATCCCCAAGCTGGAGACGGCCATGGCCGCCGTCCGCGCGGGCGTCGAGGCCGTGGTCATCCTGGACGGGCGCCGGCCGCACGCCATGCTGGTCGAACTGTTCACCGAGCACGGCGCCGGCACCCTGGTCAAAAGGAAGTGACGGGTTCGGCGTCGAAGACGGCGCCCGAAACCGCCCGGCCGGACTCCGCCTCGACGGAGATCGCCGCAGACCTGCGTCATGTCCGGTCCTGGGTCTTCGACCTGGACAACACCCTGTATCCGCCCGAGACGCAGTTCCTGCGTCAGGTGGAGCAGCGCATCAATCAGTACGTCGTGCGGACGTCCGGTCTGGAATCGGCCGAGGCCCTGTCGGTGCAGCGCGGTTATCTGCATGACTACGGCACCTCCCTCGCCGGGCTGATGATGCACTATGAGATCGACCCGCATCACTTCCTGGCCGAGGTCCACGACGTGCCGCTGGACGTGCTAGCGCCCGATCCCGGCCTGCACGCGGCGCTGGCGCGGTTGAACGGCCCGCGTCTGATCTTCACCAACGGCTCGGCCGGTCACGCCAGGCGGGTGATGGAGAAGCTGGAGCTGACGCCCTTCTTCGACGGAGTGTTCGCGTTGGAGGACGCCGACCTGATCCCCAAGCCGGACCCGCGCACCTTCCACAAGATGCTGACGCGCTTCGGCGTCGATCCGGCGACCGCCTGTTTCTTCGAGGACACGCCCAAGAACCTGGAGCCGGCGCGCGACCTGGGCATGACCACCGTCCTGGTCGGGCCTAAGGCCTTCACCGCCGAGGGCGACCACATCCAACACCGGGCCGCCTCCCTCGGCCCCTTCCTGACCACCGCCATGCTGGACGGAGATCCGCAATGACCGACCTGACCCACCTGGAATCCGTCATCGAGGCCGCCTGGGAAGCCCGCGCCGAGGTCTCGCCCGCCACGCGCGGCGAGGTGCGCGACGCCGTCGACACCGCCCTGGCCCTGCTGGATTCCGGCCAGGCGCGCGTCGCCTCGCGCAGCGAGAACGGCGTGTGGAGCACGCACCAGTGGCTGAAGAAGGCGGTGCTGCTGTCCTTCCGCCTGAACGAAAACGTCATCATGCGCGCCGGCCACGCCCCGACCTTGCCGCTGTCGGCCGATCACCCGGCGGGAATCGGCCCCTTCTGGGACAAGGTGCCCAACAAGTTCGGCGACTGGAGCGCCGCCGACTATCAGGCCGCCGGCTTCCGCTCGGTGCCGGGCGCCGTCGTCCGTCGCGGCGCCTATGTCGGCAAGAACGTCGTGCTGATGCCGTCCTTCGTGAACATCGGCGCCTATGTCGATGAAGGCTCGATGGTCGACGCCTGGGCCACGGTCGGCTCCTGCGCGCAGATCGGCAAGAACGTCCACCTGTCGGGCGGCGCGGGGATCGGCGGCGTGCTGGAGCCGCTGCAGGCCAACCCGACCATCATCGAAGACGGCTGCTTCATCGGCGCCCGCGCCGAGGTGGCCGAAGGCGTCATCGTTCGCGAGGGCGCGGTCCTGGCCATGGGCGTCTATCTGTCGGCCTCGACCAAGATCGTCGACCGGGCGACGGGCGAGATCTTCCGCGGCGAGGTCCCGGCTTACTCTGTCGTCGTGCCGGGCGCCCTGCCCGACCCGAACGGCGGTCCCAGCCTGTATTGCGCCGTCATCGTCAAGCGCGTCGACGCCCAGACCCGCGCCAAGACCGGCGTGAATGAACTGCTGCGCGACTGACCTGAGCGCTCGACCGAGCGGACTCGTCAATCTCTTCGAAACCCGCCTAATAGCTGGATAGGTTTCGGGAGAGGAAACCATGTCCGTTCAACGACTGCGACGATACGCGATCTCGATCAGCGTCCTGGGCCTTCTGGCCCTGCCATTGGCGGCTTGCGGGGGCGGCGGAGGCGGAGGAATGGGCGGAGGCGTCGTCACGCCGTCGCCGCCGCCTCCACCGCCACCACCTCCGCCTCCTCCCCCACCTCCGGCGATCCCCAGCGCGACGTCATCGGAATATCTGCGCAACTGGGGCGTCGGAGACACCGGGGCCATCAGCGCCTGGCGACAGGGCGCGACCGGGCGCGGCATGACCGTCGCCGTAGTCGACAGCGGCATCAAGCTGAACCACCGGGACCTGGGCGTGAACATCTCGCCCCTGTCCACCGACGTCGTGCCCGGCCGCAACCAGCCCGAGGGCACGGACGACCACGGAGCCAGCGTCGCCAGCATCATCGCCGCGCCGTTCAACAACTACGGCACGGTCGGCGTGGCCTTCAACGCCACCATCATGTCGATCCGCGCCGACGTCAGCGACTGCACCGATCCCGACGACAAGATCTGCTTCCGTTCGTCCGACCTGACGCGCTCCCTGGACTACGCCGTGCAGAACGGCGCCCGGATCATCAACCTGTCCCTGGGCGGCGAAGGGCCGCTGGGCTCGCAGTTCGAGGCGGCCCTGCAGCGGGCGGTCAACGCAGGAGTCGTCTTCGCCGTCGCCGCCGGCAATGAGGCCGGCGTCAATCCCGAATGGCCCGGCCGCTACGCCAGCGATCCGCGCTTCGCCGGCTCGATCATCGTCGTCGGCGCCCATGATCGCGCGCGCCAGCTCGGCGACTTCTCCAACAGGGCCGGCGTGTCCCAGAGCGCCTATCTGACCGCGCCGGGCGTCGAGGTCGTCTTCAATTGCGAAGGCGACCAGTGCTGGAAGGGCGGAGGCACCTCCTTCGCCTCCCCCGCCGTGGCGGGCGCCCTGGCCCTTTTGCTGGAGGCCTTTCCCAATCTGACCGGTCGTGAAGCGGTGGACATCCTGCTGCGTACCGGAGCGGACCTGGGCGATGCGGGGACGGACATCATCTTCGGACGCGGCGCCCTGGACATCGCCCGCGCCTTCCAGCCGGTGGGCGCGACCGCCTCGCCCATGGCGGCGGGGACGCCCGTGAGCATCGCCGTGGCGCCCGGCGCCCATGTCGGCGGGCCGTTCGGGGACGCGATGGGCCGCACAGGGGCGCTCGGCACCATCGCCTACGACGAGTATGAACGGCTGTTTCGGGTGGACCTCGGCGCCGCCTACGGCCCCGCGCCGCGCCGCAGCTACCAGCCCAGCAACCCAACCCCCATGCAGCAGTCGCAGGTGACGCTCGACACGCCGGGCGGAACGCGACTGTCGTTGGCCGCCGCCACGCCCGTGGCCACCCCCGAGCCCGTGGCGGCGCGCTACAGCCCTTATGACGCGCCGTGGCTGGGCGACGAGACGCGCGGCGAGGCACTGTTCGACGTTCAAGCCGGGCGGCTGTCGTTCGCGGCGTGGCAGGGCCAGGGCGGGGCGCGATCGCCGTTCCGCAGCGGGTCCGGCGACGGCTTCGTGGCCCTGAGCCAGGCGGATCACGCCCTACGCGGGGCCCTGAACTTCGGCGCCCTGACCTTCAGCGCCGAGAGCGGGTCCGGCGACCGGCGCGCTCCCTTACGTCCGGTCGAGCGAGACGCCTCGACCTACGCCCGCGCCGGGCTGGACTGGCGCGCCGAGAACGGCGGCCTTTCGTTCAGTCTGGGCGCGCTGGACGAGCGGATGGGGCCGCTGGGGGCCTACTTGCCGACGCAGTCGGACTTCGCCCTGCCGTCGCGTACCCGCTTTGCGGCGGTCGGGGCGGATGTGGACCTGGGGCGCGGCTTCACCCTGTCGGGCGAGGCGGGTTTCGGCCGCACCGAACTGGAGGGGCGGTTCCTGCACCTGTCGGCCCCGGCGCTCAGCTCGACCTGGCGCGCGTCGCTGCAGTCGGCCTGTCCGACGTGGTCCTTCGCCAAGGCCCTCGGCTGCCGCAGCCTGACGTGGGAAATTTCCCAGCCCCTGCGGATCGAGGACGGGACGTTCAGCGCCTATCTGGCCGACGCGCCGCTGGACTATTTCGATCCGGTGACCTTCTCGGAGCGGCGTTTCTCGGCCGCGCCGTCAGGGCGGCAGATCGACTTCAGCGTCCGCAGCCTGCACGCCCTGCCGGGCGGGTCGTGGCTACAGTTGGAGGCCGTCGCCAGCCGCGAAGAACAGCACCGCGCCGACGCCCCGACCGGCTACGCCCTGCTCGGCAGCTGGCGGCGGGGGTTCTGAGACGAGGCTCTGCCATCACCACCCGCTCGTCCCGGCGGACGCCGGGATCCAGTGCGAACGACGCACATCAGTCTTCAGGGTTCTTGAAGCAGCAAAGCCAAGACGAAGCGCCTGAAGCCAAAAGCACTGGGTCCCGGCGTCCGCCGGGATGAGCGGGGTGATAGGGCGCAACAAAAAAGGCCGACGATCGCTCGCCGGCCTTTACAGTTTCAGTCTATCGTTAAAGCTCTTAGCACTCCACGCACATCGCCACGCCCATGCCGCCGCCGATGCACAGGGTGGCCAGGCCCTTCTTCGCGCCCAAGCGCTTCATCTCGTGCAGCAGGGTGGTCAGGATGCGCGCGCCCGAGGCGCCGACCGGGTGGCCGATGGCGATGGCGCCGCCGTTGACGTTGACCTTGGCCGGGTCGAGGCCCAGCTCCTTGACCACGCACAGCGACTGGGCGGCGAAGGCCTCGTTGGATTCGATCAGGTCCAGATCGGCGACGGTCCAGCCCGCCTTCTCCAGCGCCTTCTTCGAGGCCGGGATCGGGCCGGTGCCCATGATGGCCGGATCGACGCCCGCGGTGGCCCACGACGCGATGCGGGCCAACGGCTCAAGCCCGCGCGCCTTGGCTTCATCGGCCGACATCAGCACCAGAGCGGCGGCGCCGTCGTTGATGCCCGAGGCGTTGGCCGCCGTCACCGTGCCGTCCTTGACGAAGGCGGGCTTCAGCTTCTCCATCGCCTCGAGGGTCGCGCCGTGGCGGATGTATTCGTCCTGATCCACGACCACGTCGCCCTTGCGGGTCGAGATGGTGACGGGAACGATTTCGTCGGCGAACTTGCCCGCCTTCTGGGCGGCCTCGGCCTTGTTCTGCGAGGCGACGGCGAAGGCGTCCTGAGACGCGCGGTCGATCGACCATTTGGCGGCTATGTTCTCGGCCGTCTGGCCCATGTGATAGCCGTGGAAGGCGTCGATCAGGCCGTCCTGCAGCATGCTGTCCTTGAAGGCCAGCTCGCCCATCTTCTGGCCGTTGCGCAGCTGGGCCGTGTGCGGCGACTGGCTCATGCTTTCCTGGCCGCCGGCGACGACGATCTTCGCATCGCCCTGCACGATCTGCTGATAGGCCAGGGCCACGGCACGCAGGCCCGAGCCGCACAGCTGGTTCAGGCTCCAGGCCGGGGTTTCATTGGCCAGGCCCGCGCCGATGGCGGCCTGACGCGCCGGGCCCTGGCCCGCGCCCGCCTGCAGCACCTGGCCCAGGATCACCTCGTCCACATCAGCGGCGGCCACGCCTGCGCGCTCCAGCGCCGCCTTGATGGCGACCTCGCCCAGCTTGGAGGCCGGCAGGGTCGACAGGGCGCCGAGGAAGGAGCCGACCGGCGTGCGGGCGGCGGAGACGATGACGACGTCGGTCATTTTTATTCACTCCCTGGAGAAATTCTTTGCGCGAGGTTGTGCCGCATTCGCAGGCGCTCGTCACCTGTTGCGATGCAGCAATCAGCAAAACGTCATCGCCGCGCCGCAGCATCCGCCGGGAACGATGCCCGCAGCCGCGCTTTCAGAAGGAGAAGGAGACGCGACCTTGCCGAAAGCCCCCACATGCTGAAACGTCTGGCCCGCCGCATCTGCACCCCCGACGATCTGGACATGATCGAACACTATCAGACGCGGGCCGAGCGGCTGGCCGATCTGTGGGTGCACGCCGTGGGTCTGGCCCTGGCGGCGGCGGGAGGCGTGGTGCTCGCGGTGCTGGCCGGCGTCTATGCGGGGGTGGGCGCGGCGGTCTCGACGGCCATCTACGCCCTGTGTCTGGTGGCCATGCTGACGGCCTCGACCATCTACAACCTGACCCATCCGTGTGCGGCGCGGCCGGTGCTGCGGCGGTTGGACGAGGCGGCCATCTTCCTGATGATCGCGGGCAGCTACACGCCCTTTACGACCGTGCGCTTCGAGGGGGCATGGTCCGTGGGCTTCACCCTGGCGGTGTGGACCATGGCCATCGTCGGCGCGGGCGTGAAGATGCTGGCGCCGCGCCTGTCCGACGCCTTCTGGAGCGTGATCTACGTCCTGTTCGGCTGGGTGGCGGTGTTCGCGCTGAAGCCGATGATCGAGACGGTGCATCCGCTGGCGCTGGGCCTGCTGGTAGCCGGCGGGCTGATCTATACGGCCGGCGTCTTCGTCTTCATCCGCCAGAAGGTCAGGTTCCGCCGGGCCATCTGGCACGGCTTCGTCGTCACGGGGGCCGGGGTGCACTGGGCCGCCGTGCTGATCGGCGTGGTGCTGGTGAACGTCTGAGCCGCGTCAAAGACGGGACTCGCCTTCGCGCGCGCAATGCGGGATGCTTGGGCGTTGCAACATCGCGAGAACAAGCGTGACCGACAAGAAATCCGAGGGCGGAAAAACCCGTGACGGCATGGTCGTCATCAAGAAGTATGCGAACCGGCGGCTCTACAACACCGCCACCAGCGCCTATGTGACGCTGGATGATTTGGCCCGCATGGTGCGCGAGGGCGTGGAGTTCACCGTCTACGACGCCAAGACCAATGACGATCTGACGCGCCAGATCCTGACCCAGATCATCTTCGAGGAAGAAAGCCGGGGCGAGGCCCTGCTGCCGGTGCAGTTCCTGCGTCAGCTGATCGGCTTCTACGGCAACTCCATGCAGGGGGTGCTGCCGTCATATCTGGAGATGTCGCTGGACAGCTTCACCCGCCAGCAGGAGCAGTTGCGCGGCCAGTTCACGCGCGCCTTCGCCTCGGCGCCCGGCGGCAATCTGATGGAAGAGGCCGTGCGCCAGAACATGGCCATGTTCGAGCGCGCCATGCGGATGTTCCCCGGCTTCGCCTACGGCCGCCCCGAAGGCGAAGCGGCCGAGACGCCTGCGGCCGCCGAGGCCAAGGCCGAACCGGCGAAGGACGGGGCGGCCCTGGACGAGATGCGCCGCCAGATGGACGAGATGCGGGCCCAGATCGACCGCCTCGCCCAGTCCAAGGGCTGAGGCCGCCCGTGACGGACGAGATCCGTCCCATCGGCGCGGCGGGACCGCTGAACGATCCCGTCGTGGACGACCGCCGCGAGGGCGACCGTCGCCGTCGCGAGCGGCGGCGCGCCCGCGCCCTGGTCCCGACCGAGGCCGAGACGTCGGACGAGGCGGCCGATCCTGCCGCCTCCCCGGCAAAGCCTGCCGTCACCCCGCCTCCGCCGCCCGCCGCCTTCGCCGCCCAGGTGCTGGGCCAGTCGGGGCAGAAGCGCGGGCTGAAGGGCGGGGCGCCGGTGCTGGATGCGGCGCGCACCACCTATCTGGGCCGGGAATATTCGGGGCGGCACGATCGGCGCCCCTCGCCCGGACGGTCGCGCAAGACCGAGATCTGAGGGCGACTGGCGCGCGACTTGCGTAGACGAAGGCTCAACCGCTTTCGGATCGCGCCATGCCCGCCGCTTTCAGCCTTGCCTCCCGCCTGTTCGACGTGACCGTGGTGGCCGTGATCTTTCTGGCGTTCAGCTAGGAGGCTCCTCCCCTCCCGCCGTCATCCTCGGGCTTGCCCCGAGGATCGAGCGCAGCGACGCCCTCACTCCCGGCCGTCGGGCAGGCGGACAACTGGATCCTCGGGCTTGACCCGAGGATGACGGCGTAGGGGTAGCGTTCTCAGAACTCGCGGATGTCGCCCGGACGCCGCGAGCGGGACTTCAACCACATCACGCCCAGCAGGTCCGAGAAGGACGCCCGCAGTCGTCCCCAGTTGGTGTATTTCGACCGGCCCGTCTCGCGGTGGCGGTGATCGACGTCGAGGTAGCGGTTCTCATACCCCTCGCGGATCATCAGGGCGGGCAGGTAGCGGTGGATGTGATCGAAGTAGGGCAGGCGCAGGAAGACGTCGCGGCGAAACGCCTTCAGCCCGCAGCCGGTGTCGTCGGCGTCGTCGCCCAGCAGCTTCTTGCGGATGCGGTTGGCCCATAGCGACGCCTGACGCTTGGCGTTGGTGTCCTGGCGCTTGGCGCGCACCCCGCCGACCAGCGCGACGCTGGGAGGGGCGGCCAGCAGGGCGTCGACCAGACGCGGCGCGTCGGCGGGCGGGTTCTGGCCGTCGCCGTCCAGGGTCACCACGATCGGCGCCCGCGCGGCCAGGACGCCGGTGCGCACCGCCCGGCTCTGCCCCGCATTGGTTCCGTGCGACAGCACCCGCAGGGCGGGCAGTTCCGCCATCGCCGCCTGCAGCTCGGCCAGGGTCGAGATCCCGGCTGGCGTCGTTGACGAAGATCATCTCATAGGACCGCCCGGCGAAGGCCTCGGCGATCTCGCGCGCCAGGAGCACGGCGGCGCCGGATTCGTCATGCACGGGCACGACGACGGAAATGTCGGGCGAAGAAGCGGAGCGGTCGATCATCGACGCTCTTTAGCGCAGGCCGCGCCTGGGCGAAACGGCGCGTCCACAAGCGATGAGGAAGGTGAAGCTTCCGGGGCCGCACCCGGCGTGATACGACAGCGGCATGAACCGCCCGAACCTGGATCGCTACATCGCCGGCTGGCGCGGCCCTGTCCTTGCGGCCCTGCTGGCCCTGATCGCCGGCCTGCCCGGCCTGCTGCTGCTGCCGCCGCTGGATCGGGACGAGAGCCGCTTCGCCCAGGCCACCGCCCAGATGCTGGAGGGCGGCGACTATGTCGACATCCGCTTCCAGGACGATCCGCGCTGGAAGAAGCCCATCGGCATCTACTGGATGCAGGCGGCGGCCGTGGCCGCGACCTCGGACGTCGAGGACCGCAACATCCAGCCCTATCGCCTGCCGTCGCTGCTGGGCGCCATGCTGGCGGCCTGGGCCGTGGCCTGGGCGGGCGCCGCCCTGTTCGGTCAGAGGGCGGGCTTCCTGGCCGGCGTCATGCTGGGCGCGACCTTCCTGTTGTCGACCGAGGCGGGCATCGCCAAGACCGACGCCATGCTGGCGGGTCTGACCACCCTGTCGATGGCGGCGCTGGCGCGCATCTATATGGCGACGCGAGCGGGCGAGAAGGCGAACCGGCTGCACAAGCTGCTGTTCTGGGCGGGCATCGGTCTGTCCATACTGATCAAGGGGCCGATCGGCCTGCTGGTCGTGGCCCTGACCATCATCGCCCTGTCGCTGTGGGACCGGAACATCCGGTGGCTGGGGCAGCTGGGCTGGGGCTGGGGCCTGCCGCTGGTGGCCCTGCTGGTCGGGCCATGGGCCATCGCCATCACCATCGCCACCGACGGCGGATTCTGGCGCGAGGCCATCGGCGGGGATCTGGCGCCCAAGATCGCAGGCGCTCATGAAAGTCACGGCGGCTTCCCCGGCATGTATGTGCTGCTGTCGCCGCTGCTGCTGTTCCCCGTCACCCTGATGCTGCCCGCCGCCCTGTCGACGGGCTGGCATCGCCGGGCCGAGCCCGCGATCCGCTTCGCCGTCTGCTGGCTGGTCCCAGCCTGGCTGATGTTCGAACTGGCTCCGACCAAGCTGTGGCACTACACCCTGCCGACCTTCGGGGCGATCGCCCTGCTGGCCGCCGCCGCCCTGACCCAGCCGATCGGCAAAGTCTCGCGCGTCACCGGCGCCCTGCTGGGCCTGTTCGCCGCCGTGGTCATCTGTCTGATCACCGTCTACGGCCTGACCGAGTTCGGCCGCTCGACCGCCCAGACCTGGGCTACGGTCACCATCGTCTTCGCCGTCATGGCCGCCGCCGTGGGAGGCTTCCTGCTGGTCAACCGCGCGGCGATCACCGGGGTGCTGATCGCCGTCGTCTTCGGCGTTCTGGCCCACGCGGGGCTGGCCGGGACCATCCGGCAGTTGCGCCCCCTGTCGATCGCGCCGCGCCTGGTGCAGACGCTGGACTCGGCCGAGCTGAACCCCGCCCAAGGCCGCTATCCGGGGCCGGTGGCCATCACCACCTTCCATGAGCCCAGCTTCGTCTTCCTGACCGGCAAGGACACCCAGCTGACCGACGGCGCCGGCGCCGCCCGCGCCCTGGCTGAAGGCCGCCCGGCCATCGTCGAGGCCCGAGACGACGAAGCCTTCCGCCGCGCCCTGGCCGACCTGGGCGCCGCCGGGCGGGCCGTCGGCGTGGTCAGCGGCCACAACTACTCCTCGGGCGACGACGTGCGCCTGACCGTCTACGCCCCGGCCGGGCCCGGCCAAAGGAGCATCGCCCGATGAGCCGCTTCATCCAGATCGTCGAGGTCGGCCCGCGCGACGGCCTGCAGAACGAGAAGACGGTGCTGGAGCCGGCCGCCCGCGCCGACTTCGTCCAGCGGCTCGAGGCGGCGGGAGCCAGACGCATCGAGGCCGTCAGCTTCGTCCACCCCAAATACGTGCCACAGATGGCAGGCGCCGAAGAGGTCATGGCCGCCCTGCCCCGCACTGAGGGCCACAGCCGCATCGGCCTTGTTTTGAACGGCAAGGGCTATGACCGCGCGCTGGGCACGGCGGTGGACGAGGTCAACGTCGCCATGTCCGCCACCGACGGCTTCGGCCTGAAGAACCAGGGCCTCAGCGTCGACCAGCAGGTGCAGATGCTGTCCGAGATCGTGGCGGGCCGCGCCAATGCAGACGGCGCGCCGGGCGCGACGCCCAAGCTGTCGGCCACCCTGTCCTGCGTCTGGGGCTGCCCGTTCGACGGCGAGGTCTCGGTGCAGCAGGTCAGCGACCTTGTCGCCCGCATCGCGGCGCTCGGCGTCGAGGAGATCGCCCTGGCCGACACCATCGGCGTCGGCGATCCGTGGAGCGTGACGAAGAAGGTCGAAGCCGCCCGCCAGGCCGCGCCTGACGCCACGTTGCGCCTGCATTTCCACGACACCCGCAACACGGGCCTTGCCAACGCCTATGCGGGCGTCGAGGCGGGCGTGGACGTGCTGGACGCCTCGGTCGGCGGCATCGGCGGCTGCCCCTTCGCCCCCGGCGCGACCGGCAACATCGCCACCGAGGATCTGGTCTATATGCTGGAGCGCGCGGGCTATTCGACCGGCTACGACCTGGACGCCCTTATCGCTACGGCGCGCTGGATCGGCGGCCAGATCGGCAAGCCCAACCCCAGCGCCCTCAGCCGCGCGGGCGGTTGGCCTCCTCAAAGTTAGCTCTAAAACCAGTGACCTATGCTCAATAACCTTCCCCGTGTTGGCCGGCGACAACGGGCTGGGTTCACTGGAGAGTTCGCGAGTAGGACAAACCGACGACTCCTCACCCTATTGACGACAGCGGCTGCCAGTCGGGCTTTGGGGTGGGCAAACGGCCAGCCCTCCCGACCGGGGAACCTCTATATTTCAAAATATCTCCGCTACCCCAAAGCGCCAAGTGATAAGCCTCGCATTTTCATGTAAGGACTGGCCACATGAGGGCACGCGCTCTTTTTTCCCGTCATCGTTGTAGTGATAAGAACCTATGTCAAAATCTTCTGGCACGCCCTCGCTTGTTATCGATTTCGACTCCTTAAAGGATGTGAGCCCAGTCACGACACTCACAGAATTACTCACTCTGACCCGCGAACGCTTTGTCGAGTGCTGCTACCTAAGCCTTTTGTACCGGCCGGCAGATGAAGGCGGTATGATGGTCCACCTTCGCATGCTGGACGAAGGCATGGATCAGGTGGACATCGCGTATCACATCGCGCGTTCAGCAGAAGCGCATGAGAAGAAAAGCCATATCTCGCCGCTCGCGAGAGAAGTTTTACAAGCAAAACTCGAGAATTTAGTCGCTAGTGCGCGCCTCGACGAACAGATGTCAGCTCTGCTGACGACGGTTGGCGAACAGCTCGCCGTTTCGGCGGGCGGCAACCTCCAGCTTCCAACCGTGGAACGACGCGAAGGTTCGCACGCTCCTTCCCAGCGCAAACCCACCGTCGTTGCGCGCGCCACCCCGGCATGGACAGCCCCGAAACCAAAACCCGGCGGACGCCTCTGGCTGGACATGACCACAGCCTTCGAATGGCAAGGCGGAGTGGTCGGCATCGTGCGCGCCGAACTGGAGATGGCCCGAAACCTCAAGGCGCTCAATCCGCAAATCGGCTTCTCGATGCAGTATGGCGAGGGGTTTGTAGAAATTGCCGAAGAGCAGATTTACTGGCTGCTAAATGCGTCGAATGTCACAGACGCCTATATGAATTTCTTCGGACGAAATCCAGGTCAGTACGACAACTCCCAACACATCACCGTTGATGTACCTGAGACATCCGCTTTCTTCCATCCCTACTCGGCTGGTGACATTGTCCTTTCGCTTGGATGGATTGATAGTCAGAAAGAACGTTATTTCGAAATTCTGAAATCTACCGGTGCAGATGTTCGCATATCCTACCTGATCTACGACATCATCATGGTTTTGGAGCAGACTAAACACTTCTACCCGGCTCACGACTGCGACCGGTTCATGAAATATCTCGCCTGGGCATCTCAAAACGCCGACTTTCTCTTGTTTGGCGGAGAAACAGCGAAGCGAGACATGATGGCGCTGCAGCAGCAGCAGAACTGGCCTTCACCCGATGGACGCGCCGTGAAGTTCGGCGCAGATATCGTCGGAGAATACGCCGGCGCTGAGAACGATGCCGCAATGCTGAACGCAATGGGCGTCACCAGCCCCTTCATCATGACAGTCGGTTCCATCGAAGGGCGAAAGAACCACGAAACACTCTACCGAGCCTACCTTCTAGCGCTTCAGGAAGACGCCGATCATCTACCGATGCTGGTCATCTGCGGACGCCCCTATCGTGCCGACGATCTCGTAGATCGGTTCGATCGGGACCCCAGGCTGAAGGGTAAAGTGATCCGCATCACCCCTTCCGACCTGGAGCTCGCCGCCCTTTACCGCAGTTGTCTCTTTACGGTTCTGCCCAGCCTATATGAAGGCTGGAGTCTAACCTTGCCCGAGAGTCTGCAGGCCGGAAAATTCTGTCTTGCTTCCGATGTCGCGCCGCTGAGAGAAGTCGGGCGTGATCTCGTTGATTACGTCCAGCCCTACGACGTTCGCGGCTGGGCCGAAGCCATATTGAGCTACGCTTCTCACCCAGAACTTCTGAGCGCTCGCGAAACTAGAATTCGTACGGAATGGACGCCCATCCGCTGGTCTGACACCGCCGTGATGGTAAAAAACGCCATCGACGATCTCGGTCAAACGCACAAACACGCCCAGCAACGTCAGAAACGCTATCTCAGCAAGCCGACAATCTGGATGGACCTGACCCTGACCTTCCTGCAGTGGGAAAAGGGTGTGACCGGAGTGATCCGGGCTGAACTGACCTATGCCTATCACCTCAAGAAGTTGGCGCCCGACACGCGCTTCTTCGCTTGGCAGGCGCATGCGGAAGGTTCCTATTTTATCGAAATCCCCGACGAAATGCTGATGTGGCTGTTCGATGCGACAGATCTCACCACGGCCTATAAGCAGTTCCACGATTTCTGGCTGCCACGCGAACGCGAAGGCAGCGCCTATCGCAATCCATTCGGCCTCGGGCGTCCGCACACAGGCCATTCCGCCTATCTGACGGCCTTCCCCGACAACTCCATCGTCTTTCTCGCCGGCATCGATTTCGGTGTTCATCGCACCGGGGAGTTGCTGAGTCTGGTGTCCGCAGACCGGCGAGTCATGACCTCACAGGTCTTCTATGACTTCACTCCCTTCCTGCTGCCGCAGTTCCATATCCCGCAGACGCCGGAAGGCTATGTGCCCTTCTTCGAGTTCATCTCGGAAAATTACGATCACATCGTCTATGGCGGCCGAACGGCGCAGCGCGACGGCATCCACATCCAAAAAGAGAGAGGGTGCGCTCCCCCGCCAGCAACTTCGTGGAATTCGGATCCGACATCACGATCGCCGGCAACAACTCCGACGTCGACACCACCAACGACGACAAGATTCTGGCCGAGCTCGGCGTGACGTCAAGGTTCGTCATGACCGTCGGAACGATCGAGCCCCGTAAAAATCATGAGATGCTCTACAAGGCCTACCTTGAGATTCTCAAGCGCGACCAACTCAAGGAACCGCTGCAGATGATCTTCGTTGGACATCGCGGCTGGAAGACGGACGACTTCCTGGCGACCTTGCTCGCGGACGACAGGATCAAGGGCAAGCTGCTCTGGTTGACGCCGACGGACGACCAACTCGAGGTTCTCTATCGCCACTCAGCCTTCACGCTTCTGGCTAGCTTCTATGAAGGCTGGAGCTTGACGCTGCCTGAGAAACTCAGCCACGGGAAATTCTGCCTGGTGTCCAACGTGGACCCCCTGCGCGAAACTGGCGGCGATCTCGTCGAGTACATTGACCCGCTTGACACCTTCAGATGGGCCGAACGGATCGAATACTATGCGAACCATCCGCGCGAGGTCAGCAAGCGCGTTGCCCGCATCAAGAAGGAATGGAATCCGAAATCGTGGGAAAGCGCCACATCGGATTTGATCGACGTGCTGCAACGCGCCCACAAGACTCAGTTCGACGCATGATGCCCGGGACATTTCAGGGAGCTAAGAAGCAATGACCAAGGTGCTCGTAACGGGAGGCAGCGGCTTCTTTGGCAAAGGAATGATGGAGGCGTTCGCGGCAAGCGGTTACGACGTGGTGGGCACCACCACGCGGTCCGGCGGGCCATTGATAGAGTGCGACATCGTGGACTACGACGCTGTCGAAAGGGTAGTGAATGACGTCGATCCTGACGTCATCATTCACAGCGCGGCGTTATCGAGCGTCACCTCCGGTCGACCGATCGACTATTATACCGTCAATGTTATCGGCACCGAGAACGTGCTTCGAGCAGCATCTGGCCGTCGACGGAGAGTGGTCCTTATCAGCACCGCAGGCGTTTATGGGAACCAACCCACAGGCGAACTGACTGAGGATCTCCATCCAGCCCCCGTCCATCACTACGGCATCAGCAAATTTGCCTGTGAACGTTTGGCCGTGATGCATGGCGACGCCTTGGACATCACGATTGTCCGACCGTTCAACATCATCGGAGCGGGCCAACAAGAAGCTTTCATCGTCCCGAAGCTGATGCGCGCCTTCGCCGCTCGAAGCCCTTCCGTTCGGCTGGGCAACACCAACGTTTACCGCGATTACATCGACCTACGGACCGCAAGCGAGATGCTGGTGCGGATCGCTGAAAATTCAAACACCGTGGGACAAACTCTGAACCTATGCGCGGGGCGCGCGACCTCGCTCGACGAACTCCTTCAACACATGTCTAAGATCGCCGGTTATGAGATCAAGGTGGTTGTCGACCCCGCCTTCGTGCGGCAGTCAGAAGTCTGGCGATTGATCGGCTCGAACAAACGATTGATCGAAGAGGACTGCTGGATAACGCCGCCGGATCTGAGCGAGGTTCTGGAAGAAATGATGTCGTCAGCGTAAAATCGCCCGAATGATCCGCGCGGCCGGATCATAGTGGCGCTGCAGCGGCCCCATAGCCCTACAGAGACGCTGAGAACACCAAGGAAAACATCGGCCATCCGCCTTCTAGAAAAGGCACAAAGTACTAAGTGGAGAGCGAGAATGATTGGGCAAGATTTTGATCACATCATTAGCTTGGGAAGCTTCTGCCAAACGGCCTATCAGCTTCGAAGACTTTTTGGAGATCGCGGCGCACATGTTTTCGACTGGTGGGTGACACCATCTAGAGCCTTAATCGACCTTCTCGAGACCGGTTTTTCCGACCTCTTGTTGCCGGAAAATATGAGGATCGTGGCAGAGGATGCTGGCGAAGCGGTGATGTGCAGTCGTTACGGGCTTATGCACTATCATGATTTTTACAACGCAAAAGTAAAAGATAAATACAATCCTTTCCTTGTTCGCGCTGGATGCCAATCCATCCTACCAAAGTATGAACATCTAGTTCGAAAATTTCTATCCCTGGAGGGAAAGGTTCTTTTCGTTCGAGTTGGCGGCGGGCATGTAAAATACTTTGGGCACAATTCAGAAATTGATGAAAACATGTACGATCGTTTTACATCAGCCCTTTCACGTCTGAATCCAAACCTAGAATATCACGTGCTGCTTATGGACGTGCCAATCTTTGGCGAGCGACCCAATCTTACATTTGATAGCGTAAGCACCTACGGCGAGGGCGCTGGCATATGGTCAGGCAGCGACGCCGCCTGGGATCAAATGCTGGCGCGTCAACAATTTCGCCTTGCTGAGCCTCAGACGGAAAGCCTACCAGTAGCGCCTACGCTCCAGCTCAAGAGCGCCTAGAGGTTTCCGGACGACGCTTTGCCAATTTCACACTCATGACCCGAGCAATCGAAGCCCGCCAAGTTAGGCGTTCCTTCGACGGCTCGGGTAGAGCGGCGTGCGCACTCCGCGAGGAGCCTTCACGGCAGGGGTGCACTTCCTAAAAACATACACGTCATCGATCTCGCCAGGACGCCCAGAGCCCTACGCACGCCCAGCGCGTTGCAACGACTCCAAGCCCCCAGCAACCCGGCCAGCCTATCGTGGCGCAATTTTTACGTCGCAGTCGGCAGAAAATTTTACTGTCGCGTCGCTCGTACTTTGGGCGAGCACAACGGCGCATGCGCCCCGATCCACGCCAGAAATCATCGCACCAAAGGAAATCGAAAAAGTCGCTCTGCCAAAAATTTCAGTAGTCTCGTAATCCTTAGGCCACGTTACACAGGTGCGTATAGATTTACAAAAGTAGGCAAGCTTTTATAGAATGACACTAGAGCCTCAATCCCAAACCGATTATAATAACGCACCTGATGATACACTTCTGAACTCGTAGGCCGTCGACCGAAGCAATGCTCATAAACTGCGGAAACTATCTGACGAGTATCATTTCCATGACATCGTTTCCGACACGCATGATATCGATTGATATACCTAGAAATGTCTGCCCTACATTGAAGTAGGTCGATCACCCTATCGCGACCACGCCCCTTATATAACCTAAATATTTCTTCAAAATAATCCTCCCTCATAACATTATTGCCAAATAACTTAATAACACCTATGTCGACGTCATGGCTTTCATGATTAAGTCCAAGCAAGGTCGATAAGTAAGGAGGTAAGACAACTTCGTCCTCCCAATCACAATTCGCAGGATTACCATCGGACTTCTTGCCCATAGCCATCAGTATCCTCCGCGAGAACTCGCCAAGAAGCTGCATGTCGGGACGGTCAGGAGCCAAAAACCCCTGCCGCTGCACTACCGCTTCAACCAAGAGATCCGAAACGGTGACGTTGGCCCCAGAGCCTCTCTCCAAGTCAACAAGGTCTAACAGCGATGAGTGCAACTCTTGGCAGGCAAAATATTCTGAAAAAAAGTCACTACTATCCGTTCGTCCCAGAAACTGTGAAACACCAAGGTCGTTGAGAAAAAACTGCATCGCGTGCACATCATGATACCCACACAAACTTGATTCGAGTTCTGGGATATAGAAATACTGCGGCGTCAATGCACGACAACTGACAAACGGGATCACAATGAGACGTGC
Source organism: Brevundimonas sp. SS2672 (assembly GCF_059579685.1). NCBI lineage: Bacteria > Pseudomonadati > Pseudomonadota > Alphaproteobacteria > Caulobacterales > Caulobacteraceae > Brevundimonas > Brevundimonas sp. SS2672. The sequence continues at coordinate 2,626,276 of NZ_CM184201.1, forward strand.
TTCAGGACGCCTCAATCTCCCGATCCAATCAATGTGTCGAGTGTCCAAGGCGCCAGCTGCGTTTCGGCCAGCTTGCGCCACAATGACATCTGCGTCTTCCGCCGGATGGGGATGCCCATCCGGCCTCGCTTGACCCACATGGCCTGAATACGTCACCGATGCGCAAGCGCCTAAACCAGATCGGGCAAAATCCGATAAGACTTTGGCCTGCGCATTCCCTTGAAAATGTATTCTCAATCTGAACCGCCGAACTTAACCGGACGCCATGATGGACAGGTCCCCCATCCAGCACGACGGCTGGATGGGGGACCTATCATTTCGCCGCGCGGTGACGCGCGATGTCCGCATCAACCATTTCGCGGATCATGTCTTCCATAGAGGTCGTCGCTTCCCATCCAAGCACCCTGCGAGCCTTTTCCGGATTGCCAAGCAGCACATCCACTTCCGCCGGACGGAAGAATTGCGGATCGATGCGAAGATATTTTTCAGGTTCCAGCCCAACGTGCGAGAAGGCTACATTGACCATATCACGCACGGTAACGGTGCGCCCCGTCGCCACGACATAGTCGTCGGGCGTGTCATGCTGCAGCATCATCCACATCGCTCGAACATAGTCTCGCGCGTGGCCCCAATCGCGTTTGGCGTCAATATTGCCCATCGCCAACTCGTTCGCCAATCCAAGGTGGATCCTGGCGGCCGCGTCCGTAACCTTCCGGGTCACAAACTCGAGACCACGCAGAGGCGACTCGTGATTGAACAGAATGCCCGAGCACGCAAACATGCCAAAGCTCTCGCGATAATTCACGGTCATCCAGTGCCCCATGAGCTTCGCCACCGCATAGGGCGAGCGAGGGTAGAACGGTGTCGCTTCGCTTTGTTCGGCTTCCTGGATCAGACCGTACATCTCCGAGGATGACGCCTGGTAAAACCGAGCCGTCGGCGCTTCAGCCCGCACAGCCTCCAGCATGTTGACCACTCCGACGCCCGTCGCCTGCGCCGTCAGTGAAGGCTGCGACCAGGACGTCTTCACAAAAGACTGCGCCGCCAAGTTGTAAACTTCGTCCGGTTGGTGTTCGCGAATGATGCGCGAAAGGCCACCGAGATCCAAGAGGTCACCGTCGACCAGTTCCACCTGATCGGCAATGCCAAGCCAATCCAGTCGGTGCGTGGCTACACCAAAGTGGCTAGAACGGCGAACCACACCTACAACCTTGTAGTCCTTGGCCAGCAGAAGCTGGGCTAGATAAGCGCCATCTTGGCCTGTGATGCCGGTTATCACGGCGCATTTCTTCGTCATGATCGAATTAGTCCTGAGAGTAATATGCCAATCAATTTGGCGTTTGGGATTCAGCTTGGACGAAATGTTTATCGTCGGGCGCTGAGGGAAGTTTTACAACTACGGTGGTTACATCAGTGACGGCCAGAAACGAGGTCGCCTCTCCGGGCCCTATAGTGACAATATCGCCTGCCCGCCAGACGCGCTCAAACATGCGCGCCTCGCCCGAAACGATAACTGTCACCTCGGTTACGATGCTATGATAGTGCGTGGCTTCGAAGTCACCTGAGCGGTAATGTTTGACTGCGACCTCACATTCTTTGGTCCGGATGGCGGCAGGAACGAAGTCGCCGACGAACCAACCCTTCGTCATGTCATCAAGTCGATCATGTCGCATGGCGGTCTCGTCCATCGATAGCCTGGGTAAAGGTGTTAACCTGCCTCTGGTCCTTCAGGGGACGGTACTCGTCAGGGCCCAGCCGCCAAGCCATTATCTTCCGTCCTTGGAGGACGAGTTCGTTCAAGGACGGGCTGATGTAGAACACCCCGTCAGTCTGCACATCCTTAGCGATCATCGCCTGAAGGCTCGAGAAGAAATCTCCTGCCCGGGCGTACCAATAGAATCCAGCGTTGGCATGCCTGCTAATGGGGCGTTTTTCAGCGGCCTCCTCGACCCAGCACTCCTCTCTCAGCCTGAGGTAGGAATAGCGTGGGTGGAGTGATTCAAACGCTAACACGCCAACGTCCGCGCCGACCTCGCGGAAGCGGGTCAGCACAGCGTCGTAGTCCACAGCACTGAAGTCGGTAGCGCTGGTCACAATTAGTTCTGCATCCATGCGCACCTGATCAATGGCCAGGAGAGCTGTACAGGCAGCGCCGCAGGTATCGTTTTGAATTTCGACGATCGCCACATCCGGGGCGATCTGGCTGACGATGTTGTCGACGTGAAAATTGACAATATCCACGCTACGAAATGCATAGATGAAATGCGCCTCCTCCTTTAGCTGTAGAGCCTCTGCTTGGCGCTCCAACATGAGACGGCCATCCATCTCCTCCAACCAGATCGGATAGGCCCTAGCGTCGCCGTTGCGTGTGTCGCCAGCGGCGAGGATCAAAATGTTCACAGCATCGTCCCATGACTGGCCAACGCGTGATTGATGGCCTCTAAATTGACCTCATCGACGCCTCGCACGACCATAACATGGGCGCCGGAAGATCGCGCCGCGCGCACTCCATGATCGTTATCTTCGATGATCAGGGTTTCCTCCGGCGTCACGCTGAGCCCCTTCATCGCTGCGAGGTAAATTTCCGGATCGGGCTTCGAGCGGATCACATCCTCATTTGAAAGCACGAGATCTAGATAGCCCATGAGGTTCGACTGCGTCATCATGGCCTCCACGCTCTCCCTGACAGAGTTGGACGCCACCGCAAGCTGGAAGCCTCGCGCTTTCAGTTGAGACAACGCAAACTCGCGGGCGAAGACAGGCTTGCAGCGCCCGTAGACGATTTCCATCGTATATTGCTGCTTCAACTGGTTCACGAAAGCGTGCAGATTCTTAGGGAAACCTCTCGTCGAGGAGAGAATTTCAAGCTTTCGCCGGGTAGGGAGGCCATCGAACGTCAAGAGATGTTCCGTTCGGCTGATTTCCTGCCCGAAGAGCCTTAACGCCCGATTTAACGCGTCATAATGCCACTCTCGTGCATCGATCAGCACGCCGTCCATGTCGAAAATGACAGCCTTGATCACGACGCGAACCTTTCTGCGGCCTGGACCGGCAGATCCGTGCAGATCATCACCCCCTCCACATGCCTGTACGCATCCAGCATATCCCACAACCTTCGGTAATCACGCCCGTGCAATTCCGACGATACCACGCACACCTTTTTCCCGTGGGCGAGGTGTCGCTCAATCACGTCACCGTCGAACCATTCAGGTCCAAAGGAATCAAGCCAAACGCCGCTCGCGGAATCGTACACAATGGGGCTGTGCTCCACGTCGCTGTGCCGCGTGAAGAACGGCAGCCCTGCACGCGCATAGCGGACCGTCTCTGGACCCGACATGTCAAACATGAACGCGTCAATCTTCCTTCCGACGAAACTGCGCGCCAGCATCTCCGACAGGCCATCAGCCTTCACATTGACGGCGAGCGGGAGACCGCTGCCGTCGAACATTTCCAGCAAGTCGCCCCACGACATGGCGCTTCCATCAGCAGGGTCGTGGGAAACCACCAACAGGCCGCCCTGATCCCGCACGTCGGTCTCAGTGCCGTATCTCATATCGAGCGTACGCTCGAATGCGGCCAGGCTGTTCTTCTCTGAAGAGTCGACCCACATGCCCCTATGGCTCAGAATAATCATCTCACTGCGCTTTCGCCCAACGCTAGAAAGGCATCCAGGTCGGCTGGCGTACCCAATCCGTGCATCGCCCTGCCAACGGGGCCGATGTTGAAAACACCGATCTTGGCGGCATTCTCGATCATCAGGTTGTAGGCGGGTGCCACATAGAACTCGCCGTTGACGCGCCAATCCCGGGCAATCATTTCCTCGGCCGCAAGGATGAAGTCGTCGCCTCGACGGAAGTTGTAAACGCCGACCGTAGCCTCTTCCGAAATGACTTCTTTCTCCACGACGCGCGTCACCCATCCGGACGCGTCGCGAGCCACAAACGACCATTTTGGATCGTCCGCCTTCATAGTCATGATCATACCATCAGGCGCCGCATCGCTTGCAGACAGATATGTGTCGATGTCGAGGGCCAGATATTGATCGCTGTTAGCGATCATAAGCGGCGCGGCGTCGATATGTTCACGCGCCAACAGAACGGTGCAGGCGGCGCCTTCTGTAACGTCATCCGTAGACACGACCTTGCATCCGGGCGCCCACAGCGACAGCTTTTCCTCCAGGTTGTATTCGGCAAGGTGCGAGGCCTGACAGATGAATACGAAGCGGTGCGCACGGGAGGGCGTCAGGTTCCGGATAACCCTCTGGATCATCGGTTGGCCGCGCACATCAATCAGGGGTTTGGGATCGCGGTATCCCGCAGCGCTGAAGCGGCTTCCGTGACCTGCCATTGGAATAATGATGGTAAACATGCTGATCAGCCCCTGTTTGCCTTTGATAATGTCAGGAACTGGCTGAGCAGCACCTCGAACCCGGCTTGCTCCAAGACCTTCAGATGGTGAAGGACTTCTCTGGTATCCGGATTGCGACCGAAGAAGCCGCGGTACATTCCCTCGACCAGCGCTCGCGAGTCTTGAAAAGCAGCCCCAATGGAGTGCTGGCGCCGAGCCAAGTAGGCACCTAGTTCATACTGGGAGGCGCACGCTTCACCTAATTTTTCCTGACCTATGACTGCATAGGTCGAGAAGACTTCCTTGAAGTACTCGTGACGATCCTCCCAGCGCGCATCGTGTCGCACCCGCTCAAAATCCATCCCGGCCCCTGTGTGACCCAAGGCCAGAACCGTAGAGAGATAGGGCGGAATGACAAAATGATCGAGTAGAGGTTCGCCGTCGACCGCCACCCTCTCGGATCGCCCCATCTTCGTCAGAAGGCGATTGGTCACTTCCACTAGAAGGCCGCGGTCCGGGTGATTGACGCTAGACATCGGCTGTCGAACGGCGAGAGCTTCAACAAGGCTGTCGGATACCCGGACATCAACGTTCGCGTCGCGCTCCCGTCGCAGGATCTCATTTAGAGAACGGATGGCTTCTGACAGTACGAAACTATCGGAAAGGAAGTCGCTACGCCCTGTATCCCGGAGGAATTCATCGGCTGACAGCCCACGCAGAAAATAGTCGAGTGCATGGGCGTCGTGATAAGCAAGACGTCCGTCATGCAACCCCGCCAGAGGAAAGCACTGCGGCAGATGAGTCCGATCATAAATGACCGGCACCTTCAGGAGACAACCGCCTGCTTTGACGTGCGCGCCGATCCATGCGGTGGACAGGAATTCTACCCCCCGATAACCAGCGCCAATTGGCTGGGATATGATCACGTCGGCATTCTCGACTAGGCAAGTGATGTCATCGCCCTGATCAAGATTGACACTGAACACCTCGCGCGCCTCTATCGACGCTTTATCTTCCAACGCTTCTTGGAGAAGTGAGGCGATCGCCGTGGCCTGACAGTTGCCATGGACATAGATGTTCAGGCTCACACCCTCATCTCCAGCGCCTCTTCCAAGCCGATAGCAGTGCAGAAGGTCGGTCTCTGGCCGATATATTCGGCAAGCGCCACCTGCAATGCCTCACCTTGCCGTTGGCTCGCAGTCCGTTCCGTCAGCACGGCCCCCATTACAGCGCCCATGAGCGCGTGATCTTCAGGATTCAAGCAGAGATCCGGATTCATGTTGATCTCTGGACAAGATGACAGATTGGAGCAGATCACCGGCACGCCATGGGTCTGGGCTTCAAGGATCGGCAAGCCCAACCCCTCGTAAAGGGAAGGGAAAACCAGAAGATCGGCGTCTTCATTTAGCCTGGCAAGACAAGCATCCGATGCCTGCCGATACCAGCGCACCTCGCGGCCCGTGTCCGCCAGTTCGTTCAGGAAGCGAAGCGCTTCGGGCAACCCAATCCGCTCGGAGCCGACGATATCGATATCGAACGGCACGTCCGGGCTGATCGACTTCAGCGCATTTCGGATACCCTCGAAATTTTTTCGAGGGTCCAGGACATTGACCATCAGGAGGCGACGCCTTTGCCCATCCAGGGCTGGGCGCCGTCTAGGCGGGAGCATAATGGGCGCGGCATAGGGAAGAAACGCCCTTATCTTGCGCTGCTCCGCAACATCGCTCTGGTAGAACCTGATAAAATCGTTCCGCGTGCTCTCGCTGATGCAGAGGATCGTTTCCGCACGATCCTGGTACAGTCGGTAGCCGACATCATGAGCGTGTGCGAAATCGTAAACGTCCAGCGGGCGCCCGAAGTCGAGTACGCCCGTCGCGACCATGTTTGGCACCATATCGTAGACGATACCGGCCGAGACACGCCCTTCGGGCAACCCGGCCCGACAGAGCCACGGGTTGGTCACGACAGTCACATCGTAATCATCAAGCCTAGCTTCGCGTGAGGTCCAACGTCCATGAACGATCTTGGGAAACAAGGATTTTCTCAGCACTCGGTTTCCGGATGTCCATTGCGGGGCGTCCATCCTTTCCTTGCGCACCGATTGGAGAATCTGCGCGAGTTCGAAATGCCCTAGGCGCAGCCGCCCTCCGTCAGGCGCTGCCAAAGCGACACGGAAGCCGCGTCGTTCCAGTTCCGCCCAGCAGTGAAGGATCACACGTCTCACCCCGACATGGACATGCAAAAAGTCGTGCTCGACAATAAGTAGGCAAGTCTTCATTTCGTGCCTGCCAGACGCAGCAACGTCAGGATGGGATCCACGTCCCCCTCGCCTCTCGGGCGTCGAACAAAATCAATCCTGATCTTTCGCCCGGACGGACGCGCAATGACGAACCGCGTCCGCGAGCTTCCATCTTCCGCCGCCGAAGTCACCTCTGCGACGGGAACACCGTCGAGAAGAACGTCGACCGAAAATTCGGCGCCGACTCTCGATGACTTCATCTCGACGACGGCCGTCAAGTCGGACGCAGGGCGTTTTGCAAACGGCAACATCAGCGTGGATCGCTCGGCGACCATTTGCGCGCCGTCAGGAGCTGATCTCCACCCCTGCGCCAGCCACTCCGTCTCGGGCGTCTTCGGCGTAAACACCAGGGTGCGATCCAGAGCGAGCCTGCGATCATCTCCTTCGAGACGTACTCGGGCAAGAACGAGATCTCCCACCGCCCTCGCCTGGACGACGATATGAACGATCCGGCTCTGCCGCCAGACCGCGTTCGGCAGCTCGAAACGACTGATGCCATCCCTATACCCGGAAGCCTCGCATAAGGCGCCGTTGACGATTAACCGGGGCGCCGAAGAGCCCCTGTGCTCAAGATAGAGTGAATAGGTTCCGCCCGTGTCCGGGATCCGGAAGCTGAACCAATTCAACGCATCGCCAAGCACCCCTTCCCGCCCTTTCAGCCCCCAGGCGTCGAGCGCCAGGACCGTGGGAAGACGAAGCCGGACACGCACGCATCTTCGGGCTTCACTCCCTTCAGATTGACATCCTGGCCGACAATCGCTGGCGGTGTCGGCTTCCGATCAACACCCAGCGGCCCACGGCGAACGATGCCCGGAGTCGGAGCCGATTGGGCATAGGAATCATCAAGCCAGGGCAGGCGCTCGAAGCCTTCGATGAAGCCCGCGCGCGGAGGCGCACTGACCAGCATCACATCGCGGGAGAACCGTAGAACCGCCCCTGCGTCAGCAAGTCGCCGGCTCAGATCCACATCCTCCCCCTGCCCCCAGAACAGCAACGGGCTCCAGCGAACCTGCCTGAGTCTTGATGTGCGAGCGATAACCGCTCCACCGTTGACGTAGGCATAGGGATGATAGTCGCCATGCTGCATCCAGGCTGGCGTGGTCCAGTTCAGTTCGTCAGACAAAGTGACCCAGTCAGGGATTGGGTCTCCCCACTCGTGATCTGACGGGGAGCCAACACGTCGAAATCCCCCCCGAACGTATCCAGCGCCTCCACAAATCCATCGGGAACCTCATATCGGTCATGAGTGACGATTATGATCGGAGCAGAGGCCGCGTCCACCAGAAGGTTTTTCTTCTCGGATATCCAGCCAGCCTGCGTGAACGCTTCGGGCTGGGGCACGAAAATCACGTCAGCCGGCGCTCCAAGATCATCCAGCACTGACGGCGGACCGGAGATGAGTATCTCATACCCCTGTTTCCGTCTTGCGCACGCACGACGAACACTGTTGACGAATTTGCGCACCCCCTCCGGCTTTCGGCCATCCGTGACGACCGCGAAACTGAGGTCGCCGACCTTGGCGTCGCGCTCAACCCGGTGGGTGAGCCGCACGGAGAACACATAGTCGGAGATCCGTCTCGACTGGCTCACCAGTTCCAGTGCGCCTCCTGTCCATTTCTGGAGGAAGTTCGCAAACTGAAACACGGAAAGCAGCGCCGATTCGGAAAAGCGAACTCGCAGCACGCCACCCGGTTGAAGGAGCCTCAGCCCCTCATCGAGGACCAGAGGCCATTGTTTTATGCGCCCCAGATCGCGCTCAACCAAATAGGCGAGCCTGAAGGTCTGATGCAGCCTCGACGGAAGTCTGAAGTCGCTATCCGGGTCGTAAATCGCCTCCGAGGCCATCATGCTTCCCTGCGGCGGGCGGCTACCAGCCCAGAATGCGGGCCCCTCAGTCAGCATCTCCAGAATATCTTGATGGACGGGCCCCAAGGCGCAGGTCACTCCGTTTAGTGTGCGATCTTCTTCCTGACCATTGGGCGCATCCGGGTCAAGGCGGCTAACACATGAGATACCGTGAGGTTGACCGGCGGCGGACCGCCCTCTAGCAAAGCCTTGAGATCGAAGGGCCTTTAGGCATGAAGAAAGCGCTTGCTCGTCTGACCTATCCGCTGCGGCAACAGCTACGGACTTCCCGGGGCAGCGCGCATGTTTGCGGCATATCGACGGATCAATTGGAGGCTGACATCCGCCGGCTCGAATCCGGCTGGCGCCAGCATATCCCCAGAATCCTCGATGCGATCTCAGTGGCGGAAAATGACGCCAAGGCTAGCGACGACGTGCATGCGCGGATCGATGCCTTGAGGCAGGATGTAGATCGCCTTTCCGCGCGCATGAACGCCAGCTACCGCGATATCGAGAAACGCCTCGCAAAGCTTGAACCTTCAAACCGAAAATGAGCCAAAGCGTACCTCGCTTCAAAGTAGTCGTCGTCTGCCCCTGGTTTTTCGCCCGGGACGCTGTGGGTGCGGCTGCACGGGACACCTACCTTTCGCTCAAAGACAACGAAGCGTTCGATGTCTCCGCCATCTATACGTCCAATGACTACAGCGATGTCGTGGGAACCAAGGTCAACGGCGTCGCCGATATGCTGCTGGAGCCGACATTCCTGGAAGCTGATGTCCTGATCTACGTGTTCGCAGTTTATCATGAGCTCTTCGACGCCTTGCTGGTCGGCAATGGAAAAGCTCAGCAAATAGTCAGGTTTCACAACGTCACCCCCAAGGCGCTGATGCCTGAAAAGCACTGGCCGATTATTGATCGTTCGTTTGTCCAGATCGCCAACTTCTCTCACGCAGACGAGATCTGGGCTGATAGCAGGGAGAATTTCGAAGAACTTCTGAGGCAAGGCGACTACGAGGCCAGAACCCTTATCGTGCCCCTCGCCGTCACCCCGCTGGTTCGCGCGCGATTGGCCGAAAAGCCGACCAAGAGGATCGAGATGCTCTACGTCGGTCGCTTCTTCGAGTCCAAGGGGGTCCTGGACGTCGTGCGTGCGGCCGCATTGTTGCGCGAGCGTTCGGACATACCCTTCCGTATTCGCCTGCTCGGGAACCTGAATTTTTCGGACCCGGACTACGTCGCGTCGGTCCGGAATGAAATCCAACGGCTGAATGTCCAGGAACACGTCGATTTCGTCGGCTCGGTCACGCAGCATGAGTTGGCCGAAGCGTATGGCAGGGCGCACATTTACGTAACTGGCTCTCGCCACGAAGGCTTCTGTGTTCCCGTCATCGAAGCGCTTGCTGCCGGTTGCCTACCTGTCAGTTACAACATCAGTAATCTGCGCTTCATCGCTGGCGGCCTGGGCCGGTTAGCGGACGATATGACGCCCGCCGCCCTAGCGACACAACTTATCAACCTCATGCAGGATCTGCATGAAGGCCAGCAGCTACGGATAGATATCGGCGACATCTATGCCGCCGAATTCGACGACAGAGCAAACGCCTATGTCGATCACTTCTCGCCATCCGAATTTGACACGGCAATCTGCGCTCTGGTGCGCGCCAGATGCTGGACTAAGTCCCTGTGAAACTCAAAGGCGAATGATGCTGGGATCGTGCAACTGTATCGTGCCATCAAAAACCCCGCGATCCAGCCAGATCCGGATCTCACAAACCTCCACTTGACGCCACTCTCGGACTAGCGTCACCTCGTACCGTCCAGAGTTCCGAATAACTTCCGTCACGGACGTCACATCAAGACCTGATCCCCATTCAACTCTGATCTCGACGATCGCATGATCGATCCAAAGAGTGAACGGCACCTTGGCCTGCCAAACTCCAGCAGGCATTTCAATGTAGGGACCGTATCGGATGACTCGCCGGCGGCCGGTCAGATCAAAAATTTCTCCATCCTTGTCCGGCAAGCCCGGTCTTTCGTGAAGAAAGAGATGAGACGGCCAGACCCCCTGTAGCGAACCGCCTGCGTGCACGCCGTCAAGGTGAGACAAAACCTCCCGGCCGCTGGCGTCCGGAGACAGATTGTTCGGGCCGGGATTTCGAACCGACCCGAAAGGAAAGTCCAACACATCGGCATCTGCCGACAACCAAACGGCGCCGTCGGATTGAAGGCGTTCGGCATAAGCATACTGTGCTGCTACATTTCGCACGGCGGTCAGGTAATCCGTCTGGTTGGCGTCGACCGTTGCCTTGATGGCGGCTTTGGTCGAAGAGCCGATGACCACGACATCCTGCCCCGCCCATCCGACGACACTCTCGGCATTAGTGCAAATAACCAGAAACGGCTTGGTCCCTATCTCGGAGGGAGATGCTGTCCAACCGCCGGCATCTGCCGCCGACGAAATTGCCTCAAACCATCCCATCTGATTTGCCGAGGGCAAAATGACGACACAAAGTTGCGAGGACATCATGCCGCTCGCAGCCATGTGTAGACATCAATGGCTTCATCGATGTCATCGAACATCTTGGCCTTTCCGCTCTCTATTATCAGAGCCCTGTCGCAGTGGCGCGCTATCAGATGCGTGTCATGCGAAGCCATCAGCAAAGCGCGGTCTCCTCGACGCTGGAACAGTTCCTCTTCACACTTCTTCTGAAAACGGGCATCGCCGACCGCAACGACCTCGTCGATCAGGTAGCTGTCGAACTCGATAGCCAGCGAAAGACCGAAAGCCAGACGGGCACGCATTCCGGATGAGTAGTGCTTAACCGGCCGTCGCAGCGCCGCGCCCAACTCGGCAAAATCGTCAACACGATCCAATAGTTCCCGAAAGGGTTTGTTGTAGAGACGTGCAAGAAATTGAACGTTGTCAATTCCGGTTAGACTGCCTTGGAACCCCCCGCCGAAACCGATCGGCCATGACACGCTCATCCTCCAATCGATCAAACCAGACGACGAGGGCAAAACCCCCCAGAAGTTTGATAAGGGTGGACTTCCCTTGACCGTTTCGCCCAAGCAACGCGAGCCGGCCCTGCCGTTCTACCGAGAAGGAGAGGTCGGTAAACAACGGCCTCGGGCTTTTGGGATAGGTTTTCGAAAGCCCCGTCACAACAAGACCTGGATCCGTGTCTGGCGCGGCCTCCGCTCCGATTCTGGGCGTTACATCAACAAGCATCAGTGCTGCTTGTGCTCCCTTACGCCCGACCACATCAACCAACCAACACCATAGGCAAGCAAGCTGGAAAGCAGGACCGTGAGAATCGCACGCCAACGACGCGGTTCGGTCGGCTTGTCAGCCAGGTTCGGACTGACGATACGCTCGAGATAGAGGCGCTGCCTGCGAGCATCCTGTTCTGCAGACAAGACAGCGGCGTTAGCTTGAGTGAGTTCTTTGCCCGCGAATTCTCGCTCAAGAGTGAGATCTTCATACGTCGAAATTCGAGGAGCCAAGGACTGGCTATTGCCCGTCATCTTCGCACGCTCGGCTGCAACCTGCCGTTCATAAGCGGCGATTTGCCCGGAGAGAGGAGCCAGTTGAGGGCTGCTAGGAGCCTCTGCGGCCAGTCGGTCGCGCTCGGCCTTCAGTTTCGAAACAGTCGCCTGCAGCGAAGTTATGATGGCCCCGGATTCTTCAACTGCGGTTCGCGGGTCGATCAACCCCTCCTGGTTTCGAAAAGCGACAAGCCGAGCCTGCGCAGCTGAAAGTCTTTCTCGTGCAACAGTTTGTGCGCTTTTAGCGGCCACAACAGCATCTGCTTGGGAACGCTCGTTCAAGGCGTTCACAAACCCCTCACCACCAGCGAGCAAAGCTCCGGACAAACGCTGGGCGTCTTCCGGGCGGAAGGCCTCAACGCGAAGCGTGCTGATACCCGTCGTCGAATCGTACCCTACGATTACAAATCGCTGGTAGGCCTTGAACAAGCCGTCTTCCGAGGGCGTCTCGAAAGGACGAGGATATCGCGAAAGAGCGTCCGCCCCCTGATCAGAGAGCATTGCTCTCACATCGACAAGCTTAAGCGCGGCGCGCAATCCATCGCGAGAATTGATGAACTCATGGACAGCGAATGAATCCACGGGCCCCGACGACAGGCCCACGCCTTGCAGGGCTACACCCAGTGACGACGGCTGACCTTGCGATGGTGCGCGAACGATAAATCGAGCTTCCGAAACATAACGCGGCGACGCCAGCAACAAATAGTAGATGCAAGCAATCACCGTGGGCGCCACGACGACAATGAAAAATGCTACCGGAAGACCGCGCCACCAAGGCTTCGTCCGGACAGGCCCTTCCAAGGCCTTGGGCACGGGACCCAGATATTTCAGTTCGGCGTCAGACATTGGAACTCTTGACGATCAAGTAAAGAAAACGGGGCTTATTCGACATCTAGAAGATCTCTGGCGCTGGCGATCAGAAGCAACCCCAAGATGTTCAGCGAAGTGCCCCAGGCCAAAGCATAGAGAGCGTCATAGTGTGTTGGAACAAATTCACCAAACACTCCAGCTCGGAGCATTTCGATACAATGAGGAAGAGGAAGGAAAAGATAGGCGGCCTGAAGGTGGGCTGGCACCCATGCCACCATGGAGAAAGCGCCCGAAAGCGGTATCAGGATATAGGTGATCAGTTGGATCACCCGTTCAAGAATCTCAAACCTCATAGCCAAGCCTGCCATCAACATAGCGAGGCCCATGCCGTTCCAGCCGAGGAGCATCCATCCCAGATAAACCAGCAGATAATCTTTGGGCAGCTCGATTTGACCCAACCCAAGCAGCGCGACGTAAACGACAATGAAGGCTATTGTCGCGCCTGCAAACTCCAGGAGATTTCGAGAAACGAATATATGCACCGGCTTCACTTGCCGGTGATGCAGCAGCCCGATATTCGCCTGCAGAGCTGCAACGCTGTACATGATCTGGTGCCGAAACAGGACCACGCACATATAGCCGGTCATGGTGAAGGCTGCGACGCGTATCCCATGTTCATACGCTGGTTTAGTGGCGGACCAGAGAATGATCACGCCGATGCAGAAGGCAAGAGGTTCAAGGACAAGCCACGCGAAACCCAGCCCTTCCCGGCCGAACCGCGTGCTAATTTCGCGCATCATGAGCGCGCCGATTATGTTGGCCTGCCGGACAAGTTCCGACGGCTTGAAACGTGCCAGAGTGCTATTCGGAGAAGTGGGGGACAATAATATCTGCCATCAACAGCGCAGCGCAATGCAAGCGCGCCGAAAAAAACGTTAAAACTCAGCGGCATCGCCGGCAGTGTACATACCCCGGCAAGCGACCTGTGCAAGTGTGAACAGCGCTCCTTCTAGACGACGGCGCGATACACATCGTGCAGCCTCTCCCGATAAAGGTCCATTCCAAATTTTCTGGCCTGTCCATGGCCAAGACGTTCAAGATGAAGGCGGAACGCATCATCCTGCTCCAGCCTGCGCATTCCTGCGCCGATGGCGTCAGCGTCGTAGGGATTGACGAGAAGCGCCGCCTCTCCCGCAACCTCAACGGCTGCGCCAAGATTGGCCGTCAAGACCGCCGTCCCCAGCCCCATAGACTCCAGGATAGGCAAACCAAAACCTTCATACAGCGAAGGAAACACCGTCGCGCGAGCCCCGCGGATCAGGTCCTGAAGCAACGAACGCGGCAGATAGCGTAGTCTGTGAATGCGCTTGGCGGCCCTCGCCTCGGGAAAGGCCTCAATAGCCTCCAGCAAGGCGATCTCGGGCTGCTCCAGCCAAGCGCGCCCCTCCACAACGACCAGAGGCGACCTGACGTCCGCGCGCACATAGCCCTCCACCACTCGACCGAGATTCTTCTTGGGCTCTACCGCTCCGAAGTGGATAAAATAGTCTTTCCACCTCAACCCAAAAGTATCCTCCAACGTCGCCGCGACTGTCTCGTCCGACCTATTAGAAACGTCTACGGGAGGGACGGCTTGGAATGTGTTCGTTACGCGATCGGGCGAAATCCCGAGCAGCCTCACGACATCGTTTCGAGTGGTTTCAGAGACGGTGACCACATGGTCCGCCCGCCGCGCCAGTTCGCGACACATTTGAAGATAGCGCGCCTTGTTCTCGGAGGTTGTGTGCGGCAATCGAAGCGGGATCAGATCATGGAACGTGTAGATATTCGGTACCCCCTTCGCCCGAAGGGGCGTGGGCATGGTCCAATGCATAATGTCCGGCGCAGACCGAAACGGGGCGAAATTGACAAGGGTAATCGCGCCATATTTAGCGTGAGCCTTTGCAGCGATACGGTACAGATCTGGTGCGATCCAGAAAGCGTCGACCTCGGGCCGGCCATCAGGCGTAGGCCAAAATATTTCGTCCGTAGCTTCCACGCGCCGCGCCGTGCGTCCAGCCCACGCAGCGGCGACCTCGAGATGGCGCACCGACCGCCCGGGTTTAACAATTCGACGCGCGTCGGTCAGCGCCAACTGAGCCATGAGCGGATCCCCGCGCTGGCGCATTTGTGGGCCATGCAGCAGTTGCGGAGAAA
The DNA here is from genome assembly GCF_059579685.1 of Brevundimonas sp. SS2672. Taxonomy (NCBI): domain Bacteria; kingdom Pseudomonadati; phylum Pseudomonadota; class Alphaproteobacteria; order Caulobacterales; family Caulobacteraceae; genus Brevundimonas; species Brevundimonas sp. SS2672. The sequence continues at coordinate 2,641,319 of NZ_CM184201.1, forward strand.
ACGCCATTCCATGGGCGGCAGCGATAAGGGTCCGCGCGTAAGTAGCTATCCCCGTACCCGAAGGCAGGGCCAGATTATAACCATCAAGGCAAACAGACGTCATCAAGTCCCGACTTTCGAGCGACGGTGAAGTCTATCGCGGACGAAAAAGCCGGGCCATGATACAAATCTGACTAAATCCACGCCGCCGATAGATCGACCAAGGTGGCTTCATACCGCCAGCGTGAACCTGCCGCAACGCCGCCAATTCTGGCGAGCCATGACCGACGTCACAAATTCAGCAGCGCCGGGTCGCCGCCCTGGGCGGCGATGTTGATGCTGATGGCCTTTTCGGCTGCGTAGCGGATCAGGCTGTTGGGGCCGCCGGCCTTGGGGCCCGTGCCGCTGAGGCCTTCGCCGCCGAAGGGCTGGACGCCGACCACTGCGCCGATGATCGAGCGGTTGACGTAGACGTTGCCCGCTGGGACCAGCTCCATCACCTCCTTGGCGAAGGCGTCGATGCGGCTGTGGACGCCCAGCGTCAGGCCAAAGCCGCGCGCCGCCAGCTTGCCCGCGACCTTTTCCAGGTCCTTCGGCTCGTAGCGGTAAACGTGCAGGATCGGGCCGAAGACTTCACGCTCGAGGAAGTCCGGGGTCGGGATTTCGGCGATGACCGGGGCGAACAGGTCGCCCTTGTCGGTGCCCGCCGGCAGTTCGGCGCGGGCGATGATCTTGGCTTCCTTCGACAGGCGCTCGACGTGGGCTTCCAGGTTGGCGCGGCTTTCGGCGTCGATCACCGGGCCGATGTCGGTCCTGGCGTCGGTCGGATCGCCCAGCACCTGGGCGGCCAGGGCGCCCTTCAGGCCTTCGATCAGGGCGTCGGCCGAATCCTTGGGCGCATAGAGGACGCGCAGGGCCGAGCAGCGCTGCCCCGCCGAACCGAAGGCCGACAGGATGACGTCGTCGATGATCTGTTCCTTCAGCGCCGTTGTGTCGACGAACATGCCGTTCAGGCCGCCCGTTTCAGCGATGAAGGGGATGATGGCGCCCGGACGCGCGGCCAGGCCGCGGTTGATCGCCGAGGCGGTGTCGGTGCCGCCGGTGAAGGCCACGCCGTCGATGCCCGGATGGTTGGTCAGGGCCGCGCCGACCGTCTCGCCGCGACCGGGGACCAGGGCCAGCAGGTCGGGGTTCAGACCGGCCTTGTAATAGAGGCGCACAGCTTCGGCGGCGATCAGCGGCGTCTGCTCGGCGGGCTTGGCCACAACGGCGTTGCCGGCGGCGAGGGCGGCGGCGATCTGGCCGGTGAAGATGGCCAGCGGGAAGTTCCACGGGCTGATGCAGCCGAAGACGCCACGGCCGTGCAGGACCAGTTCGTTCGTCTCGCCGGTCGGACCCTTCAGGGTCTGGCGGCCGCCGAAGTCGCGCTCGGCCAGCAGGGCGTAGTAGCGGCAGAAGTCGGCGGCTTCGCGCACCTCGGCCACGCCGTCGTTCAGCGTCTTGCCCGCTTCACGCGACAGCAGGGCGACCAGACGGTCCAGATCGGCCTCCAGCGCGTCGGCCATGGCGCGCAGGACGGGTGCGCGGCCCGCGCCGCCCAGACGGTCCCAGGCGACCTGGGCGTTGGCGGCGGCGTTGACGGCGGCGTCGACGTCCTCGACCGAGGCTTCCGACACATGGCCAAGGATGCGGGTGCGGTCGTAGGGATTGGTGACGTCCTGGGCGTTCACGCCGGCGCGCAGCTTGCCGCCGATGATCGGGCCGGCGGTCAGCTTCTCGCTGTCGACGCGCTCCAGAGCCGCCGCATGGCGCTCGCGGTCGGTCGCCTGCGAATAGTCGCGGCCGAGGGAGTTCTGGCGGTCACCGTAGATGTTCATGGGTACAGGGATCTTCGGATGGCGGTCGGGCTGGGCCTCGACCGAGGTGATGGGATCGGCGGCCACGTCGGCCGCAGGCACGCGCTCGTCCAGCAGGGCGTGGACGAAGGAGGAGTTGGCGCCGTTCTCAAGCAGGCGGCGCACCAGATAGGGCAGCAGTTCTTCGTGGCCGCCGACGGGGGCGTAGGCGCGCACGACGACGTCGCCCCACTCGACCTTGGCGCCGTCATACAGGGCCTCGCCCATGCCGTGCAGGCGCTGGAACTCGATGGTCACGCCGCGATCGGCGGCCATGCGGTGCACGGCGGCCAGGGTGTGGGCGTTGTGGGTGGCGAACTGGGCGAAGATGTAGGGCGAGGCCTCGATCAGCGCCTTGGCGCAGACCAGATAGTTCAGGTCGGTCGCCGGCTTGGTCGTGAAGACCGGATAGTCCGTACGGCCGTTGACCTGGGCCAGCTTGATCTCAGTGTCCCAATAGGCGCCCTTGACCAGGCGCACCATCAGGCGACGGCCCGAGGACTTGGCCAGTTCGGCCAGCTTGGCCACCGTCTCGGTCGTGCGCTTCTGATAGGCCTGAACGGCGAGGCCCAGACCCTGCCAGTCGCCCAGCGCCGGTTCGCGCGCCAGCCGCTCCAGCAGCTTCAGCGACAGGGCCAGACGGTCGGCCTCTTCGGCGTCGATGGTGTAGTTGATGTCGTATTTGGCGGCGATCAGCGCCAGACGCAGGATGCGGGGATAGAGCTCTTCCCACACCCGGTCCTCCTGCACCGCCTGATAGCGCGGCGACAGGGCCGACAGCTTGACCGAGACGCCGTGGCCGCGCTCGGGGCCTTCGCCCTTGGCGGTCTTGCCCACGGCCTCGATGGCGTCGGCGTAGATCTTTTCATAGCGTTCGGCGTCGGCGGCGGTGCGGGCGCCCTCGCCCAGCATGTCGAAGCTGCACAGCCAGTTTTCGCGATCCGAGCGCTTCAGGGCCGCGTCGATGGTGCGGCCGACGACGAACTGCTCGCCCATGATCTTCACGGCGGTGGCGACGGCCTGGCGGATGACCGGCTCGCCCAGACGCCCGACCAGACGCTTGAGGAAGTTCGGCAGGTCGCTGCGCGCCTCGTCGTCGACGTCGACCAGCTTGCCGGTCAACATCAGGCCCCAGGTCGAGGCGTTGACGAACAGGCTGTCGGACTGGCCCATATGACTGGCCCAGTCGGCCGAGCCGATCTTCTCGGCGATCAGGCGGTCGCGGGTGTCGGCGTCGGGCGTGCGCAGCAGGGCCTCGGCCAGGCACATCAGGGCCAGACCTTCGCGGGTGCCCAGGCTGAATTCCTGCAGGAAGCTTTCGACCACGCCCTGGCGCTTCTGACTCTTGCGGGCGCTTTCGACCAGGCCGATGGCGTCGTTCAGGACCGCCGCGCGACCGTCAGGCGTCAGGGGTTCAGCGGCCAGCAGTTCGGCCACCACCTCACGTTCGTCCCGGTACTTGTTCCGGTCCAGCTCATCCCAATGGCGAAGATCGGTCGGCGTCATGAAATCCATCCTGTGAATTTCCGCATATATGGCGACTACGCCCGAATGTGCATCGCATCATCCCGCCATCAGCCGCATAGAATTCGGGAAAGCGGAAAATCTTCTGGGGAAAGCCTCATTCGAAGATGAGGTCCGGCTAAACGTGGCCGTTCGCGAAGAGGTGAACCCTGTTCGAACCCTGCTCTATCATGCCGTCTCGCCTTCGTCATGAGGAGCGTCTAGAAGTTTCGCCTTCGCGAAACGGCTCAAGGCCCTATCGACTTCATGCGCATTGTTCTGGTCACCGACGCCTGGGAGCCCCAGGTCAACGGCGTCGTCCGCACCCTGACCCGCACCGTGGCTGAATGCCGCGCCATGGGCCATGAGGTGGAGGTCATCGAGCCCAGCCAGTTCAAGACCATCCCCTGCCCCACCTATCCCGAGATCCGGCTGGCCCTGGGCGCCGAGGAAGAGATTCGCGAGCGCCTGCGCGCCTTCGAGCCCGAAGCCGTCCACATCGCCACCGAAGGCCCGCTGGGCATCGCCACGCGGCGCATCTGCGTGGAGTGGAAGCTGCCGTTCACCACCAGCTATCACACCAAATTCCCCGAGTACGTCTCGGCCCGCTTCCCGATCCCGGTGCAGGTCGGCTACGCCTATATGAAGTGGTTCCACAAGCCGTCGGGGCGGCTGATGGTGGCCACGCCGACCCTGCGTGACGAGCTGGTCGAGCACGGCTTCAAGAACGTCTCGCCCTGGACACGCGGGGTGGACACTGAACTGTTCCGCCCCGACCTCGAGCCGATCTACAGGGAGATGGGCGGCGAGAACTGGCCCCGCCCCTTCTTCCTCAATGTCGGCCGGGTGGCGGTCGAGAAGAACATCGAGACCTTCCTCGAGCTGGACCTGCCGGGCACCAAGATCATCGTCGGCGACGGCCCGGCCCGCGCCGAGCTGGAAGAGAAATACCCCGAGGCGAAATTCCTGGGCGCCCGCTTCGGCGAGGACCTGGCGCGCTGCTTCGCCGACGCCGACGTCTTCGTCTTCCCCAGCTGGACCGACACCTTCGGCCTGGTGATCCTGGAGGCCATGGGCACGGGCACCCCGGTCGCCGCCTATCCGGCCCACGGCCCGATCGACATCATCCCCGGTTCCGGCGCGGGCTTCATCGACGAGGACCTGAAGACCGCCTGCCTGAAATGCCTGGAGCTCGACCGCAAGGACGTCCGCGCCTATGCGGAGAAGTTCAGCTGGCGTGCCTCAGCCGAGCAGTTCATCGAGAACCTGCAGCCCTATCCCGAGCCCGCGCGCGGCCGCTTCTGGCGCCGCCTGCGCCGGGTGGCGCGGCTGAGACGCCGCGCGGCGGCCTAACCACGGGCCTCGCGAGAAAGCAAAAACGCCCCGGACGATGTCCGGGGCGTTTCGCATTCAGCCGCCTCAGTTCGGACGGGCCATCGAGGTCATGGCCGAAGCCTTGGCGCGTTCCGCCGTCAGCTCCTCGGCGACGAGCGGCACCAGGCCGCGGTCCTGCAGATAGCCGCCGCGGCCGGCGGCGCCTTCGGACATGAACTCCTGGACGAACTGCTCCAGGCCCGGCGTCACGCCGATGTGGGCCTTCTTGACGTAGATGTAGAGGCTGCGGGCCAGGGGATAGGAGCCGTCGGCGATGGTGGCGACCGAGGGGGCCACGCCGTCGATGGTCTCGGCCTTCACCGTGTCCATGTTCTGCTCGAGGAAGGAGAAGCCGAACACGCCCAGCGAACCCGGCGTGCGGGTCAGGGTCTGGACGATGGCGTTGTCGTTCTCGCCCGAGTCGATCCAGGCGCCGTCTTCGCGCAGGGTGTGGGCCACGGTCTCGAAGCGGGTCTTGTCCTGCGCCTCGATGGCGGCGACCGCCGGGATCAGCTTGGCGCCCGGCGCCATGCCCAGTTCGAGGAAGGCGTCGCGCGTGCCCGAGGTCGGCGGCGGGCCGTAGACCTGGATGCGGGTCGCCGGCAGGGCCTTGTTGACGTCGTTCCAGGTCTTGGCCGCGTTGGCGCCCAACTGGCCGTCGGCGCCCGGCGTTTCCTTGGCCAGGGCCTCGTAGAGGTCGTTCAGCTCGAGATTAAAGCTCTGACCCGTGCGGGCGGTGGCGACGACGATGCCGTCATAGCCGATCTTGATCTCGACGATGTCGGTGACGCCGTTCTCGACGCAGCGGTCGAACTCGCTCTGCTTCATCGGGCGCGAGGCGTTGGCGATGTCCGGGGTCGAGGGGCCGATGCCGGCGCAGAAGGCCTGGATGCCGCCGCCGGTGCCCAGGGATTCGACGCGGGGGGCCGAACCGCCGCCGCCGTTGCGGGCGAAGGTCTCAGCCACGCGGGTGGCGAAGGGGAAGACGGTCGAAGAGCCGGCGGCCCAGATGCCCGTGCGGGCCTTCTGCGAACCGGGAGCGCCGCCCTCGTTGTTTCCGCAGGCCGCCAGGGCCAGCAGGGCGGCCGCGCAGGCCGTGAACTTCAGTGTACGGATCATGGCCGGACCTTCTCCAGTCGTCAGTGTGCGACGCTTAAAGCAGGAGAATGTGACGGTCCGGCCAGACCTTTGTGACAGTCAGGGCAAACCTGACTCGATGCGTCGTCAGAGCAGGCGTTTGCGCATGATCTGCGACAGGGTGTCGATCAGGGTCACGGCGATGACCACGATGATGACGATGGCGGACACGGCCTTGAAGTTGAAGGCGTTCATGCTGTCGAACAGCACCTGGCCGATGCCGCCCGCGCCGATCAGGCCCAGCACGGTGGCCGAGCGGCTGTTCGATTCGAAACGGTAGAGGGCGAAGGAGGTCCACAGCGGGGCCACCTGGGGAATCACGCCCCAGACGATCTCGTGCAGCTTGGAGGCGCCGGTGGCGCGCACGCCCTCGACCGGCCCCTTGTCGATCGACTCGACCGCTTCGGAGAACAGCTTGGCCAGAACGCCGGCCGTATTCAGGGTGATGGCCAGGACGCCGGCCAGCGGGCCCAGGCCCACGGCGGTGACGAACAGCAGACCGATCACCAGGTCCGGCACCGAGCGCAGCAGGTTCATGATCCAGCGCACCGGGGTCACGACCCATTGGGGCGCCATGTTGCGGGCCGCCGCCAGGCCCAGCGGAATGCCGAACAGCACGGCCAGGAAGGTGCCCCACAGGGCGATCTGGATCGTCTCCCACATCTTGGCGACGAACATCCTCCAGTCGGAGAAGTCCGGCCGCAGCAGGTCGTGGACGAACATCTTCATGCTGTCGTTGCCCGAGAACAGGCGCGAGATGTTGCCCAGATCGACGGCGTTGACGCTGTACAGCAGGACGGCGATCACGCCGCCCCAGACCAGGACGTCCATCGCCCAGGAGACGGCGGACTTCTGCGGCGCGGCCGGAACCGGCGACGCCGAGGTCGGAAGGGGGGCCTCGGTCAAGGTTGGACCTCGCGCAGGCTGCGCAGGCGCTGGATTTCCGCCTCGGCGGCGGCGACGCCGGCCTTGTCGCCCTTGGCTTCGGCTTCGCCGCGCTTCTGGTCGGCGATCATCTCGCGGATCGGGTTGAGATAGGAATCGTCAGCCGGGGCGAACCGGGAATACTCCAGCCCCGCCAGCACCTTGCGCTGACGCTCGGCTTCAGGCCCCTCGCCCTGGCCATAGGTCAGGAAGAAGCTGCGAATCTTCTCCTTCAGGGCCGGGTCCAGATCCTGACGCACGACGATGCCGCTCTCGGGCACGGGCGGCGAGGTCCAGATCTCCTCGATCTGGTCGGCCAGTTGGGCGTTCTCGCGGCGCATGAAGACCAGGTTGACGCTGTTGGAGGTGGCGACGTCGATCACGCCGGTGGCCACGCCGAAGGCGTTCGCCTGGTGGTTGGCCGAGCGCACGGTCTTGAAGCACTGGGCCGGGACGACGCCGCGCTCGTTGAACAGGAAGGTCATGGGCGCCAGGGTGCCCGAGGTCGACTGGGCGTCGCCGATGCCGAAGTTGTAGACCTTGCCGCAGGCCAGCACCTTGTCCAGCGTGATGCCCGAGCCCTTCTTGACGATCAGGGTCGACTGGTAGGAGTCCAGCCCCTCACGGTTGACGGTGCGGGCGATGACCTCGGCGTTGGCGCGGTCGATGGCCTCGACCTCGGGCTTGGCCGAGAACCAGCCGACCTGGGTGTGGTTGCCGCGCATGGCCTCGACCAGCACGGTGTAGTTCGAGCCGAAATAGGGCTTCACCGGCACGCCGATCGCCTTGGACATGTCGTCCAGCAGCGGCTGCCACAGCGGGCCGGCCGAGGCCTGGCCTTCCGCCGACAGGATGGAGAAGGTGATTTCGCTGGGGGCGGCGCCGGACTTGGCCTGTTCGCCCTGGCCGCAGCCGACGAGGCCCAGGGTGACGGCGATGGCAGCGGCGCCCAGCAGGCGGCGGGTGATGGCGGTGCGGGTCATGCCTTGGCTTCCCAGAACGCGTCCTCGTATTCGGGACCGTAGATTTCGATCAGGCGCTTGGTGTCCAGGCCCGTCGACGGACCATCATAGACCACCTTGCCCTTCTGCAGGGCGATGACGCGGTTGCAGTAGCGGATGGCGTAGTCGACCTGGTGCAGGGTGACGATCACGCCCATGCCGTCGCGCTTGTTCAGCTCGACCAGCAGCTCCATCACTTTTCGGGCCGACACGGGGTCGAGCGAGGCGACCGGCTCATCGGCCAGAATGGCCTTGGCGCCCTGGACGATGGCGCGGGCGATGGCGCCGCGCTGCTGCTGGCCGCCCGACAGGGTGTTGGCGCGCTGGGCGGCGTAGTCGGACACGCCGACGCGGTGCAGGGCCGCCATGGCCTTGGCCTTGTCCGCGCCCGGCCAGACGCCGAACAGGCCGCGCCACGACGGCAGTCGCCCCAGGGCGCCCAGCATGACGTTGGAGAACAGGCTCAGCCGCCCCACCAGGTTGAACTGCTGGAAGATCATGCCCAGGCGGCTGCGCGCGCGGCGCACGGCGCCCGTGACGCGGCCGTTCTGCTGAACGACATCGCCGAAGACGGTGATGGTTCCGCCGGGATCGATGGGGTGAAGACCCGTGATCGAGCGCAGCAGGGTGGACTTGCCCGAACCGGAGGGACCGATCAGGGCGACCATTTCACCGGCGCCGACCTCGACGGACACGCCGTCGAGCGCCTTTCTGGCCCCGTAGGTCTTCGAGACGTCGCGAACGGACGCGACGGCGGCTGTTGAAGAACTCATGAACCTATGGATGAGGTTGCGACAAAGGGGGCGCCGCATGACGCGAGATGGGCGCAAGGGCAAGTCTTAATGGCATGTCTGCGTCGATTTCGTCCAGTGCGGCGCAGATTCTGCGGAACGGCCCAGCGCCGTCCCCATGCAACCCCGCCATGAAATTTCCGCTTTACATGACAGCCCAATATCCCCATATCGCGCGTTCCGGCGGACCCCGTAGGTCCTAACTTGCGCCGCTAACGCCGGGTCTGGGTTAACAATCATCAGGGGGTTACGTGAGTTGCACACGTACCAGCTTCCCCTGGACCTGGTCCGTCAGCGGTCCCCGGAGCGTCCGGTCGCACTCGTGCGTCCCCGCTCCGTTGCCGTAGCGGCGCAGTGGTTCCAGGATAATCTGAAAGCCGACGTCTTCTATGCGGTGAAGGCGAACCCTTCGCGCTGGGTCATCGAGACCCTGGTCGAGAACGGCGTCAACGCCTTCGACGTCGCGTCCCTGGCCGAGATCGAACTTGTTCGGTCGGTCAGCCCAAACGCGCGTCTGGCCTTCATGCACCCGGTCAAGAGCCGCGGCGCGATCCGTGCGGCCTACGCCGACCACGGCGTGCGCACCTTCGTGCTCGACAGCCATGACGAACTGAACAAGATCCTCGAGGCCACCGGCCACGCCGAGGACCTGAACCTGATCGTGCGCATGGGCGTGTCGGCCGACGGCGCCGCCTATTCCCTGTCGGGCAAGTTCGGCGTCACCCCGGATCAGGCCCCCGCCCTGCTGCTGGCCGCGCGCCACGCGGTCAAGGACGGCCTGATGGGCGTGTCGTTCCACGTCGGTTCGCAGTGCATGCGCCCCTCGGCCTACGAGGCGGCGATGACCCAGGTCGGCCGCGCCATCAAGAAGGCGGGCGTCTTCGTCGACATCGTCGATGTCGGCGGCGGCTTCCCTTCGGTCTATCCGGGCATGGTCCCGCCGGACCTGAGCGAATACGCCGACGCCATCCATCGCGGCTTCAATGAGATGCCGGTGTCGGAAACGACCGAGCTGTGGTGCGAGCCCGGCCGGGCGCTGGTGGCGGAATCGTCGTCGGTGCTGTGCCGCGTGGACCTGCGCAAGGGCGACGCCCTGTATCTGAACGACGGGTCGTACGGCTCGCTGTTCGACGCCACCCACTCGCGCTGGCCCTTCCCGACCAAGCTGGTCCGGGACGGTGAATCCTCGTCGGAGCTGAAGCCCTTCCGCTTCTATGGCCCGACCTGCGACAGCATCGACCACATGCCGGGCCCGTTCTGGCTGCCGGCCGATGTCCAGGAAGGCGACTTCATCGAGATCGGCATGCTGGGCGCCTATGGCGTGGCCATGACCACGGGCTTCAACGGCTATGGCGAACACGAGATCGCCGTGGTCGAGGACGCCCCCATGGGTTCGATGTACGGCCTGGCGCCGCGCTCCATCCCGACCGTGCGCACCACGGCCGAGGAGAACGCCCGCAAGGTCGTCCGCCTGTCGCGCCCCAAGGGCAAGGCCGGCCAGCGCAAGCGCAAGCGCTGATCCATCGCATCACGCCTTGAACTGAAAAATGTCTCAAGGCTTTGATACAAGCAGCGGCCCGTCGCTCCGTCCGGGCCGCTGTTCCTTATTGACGACGGGCGCTCAAACCAAAGGGAAACCCGAGAGATGAACGCACCGGTTCGTTCCAACGCCAAGGCGGAGCTGTTGGCCACCACTGTCGAGCACATCGACATCACCAGCTTCGACGCGCGCCCGATCATCGATTCCATGCGCAAGATGTCCTTCAGCTCGCGCGACACCGCCCGCGCGGCCGACATCTTCAACATGGCCCTGGAAGACGAGGCCTGCTCGCCGTGGCTGATCCTGGCCGGTTCGACCTCGGCCGGCGGCTGCATGGACGTCTACCGCGACATGGTGAAGTTCGGCATGGTCGACGCCGTGGTCGCCACCGGCGCCTCCATCGTCGACATGGATTTCTTCGAGGCCCTTGGCTACAAGCACTATCAGGCCGCCGGCGAGGTGGACGACAACATCCTGCGCTCGCACTACATCGACCGCATCTACGACACCTACATCGACGAAGAAGAACTGCAGGCCTGCGACCACGCGATCTATGAGATCGCCAGCCGCCTAGAGCCGCGCGGCTATTCCTCGCGCGAGTTCATCTGGGAGATGGGCAAGTGGCTGTCGGAAGGCAACGCCAAGAAGCCCGGCTCGCTGATCCAGACCGCCTATGAAGAAGGCGCGCCGATCTTCTGCCCGGCCTTCGTCGACTCCTCGGCCGGTTTCGGCCTGGTCAAGCACCAGAAGGAGCGCATGGCCGAGGGCAAGCCCTACATGATGATCGACGCGGTCGCGGACTTCCGCGAACTGACCGACATCAAGATCGCGGCGGGCGTCACCGGCCTGTTCATGGTCGGCGGCGGCGTGCCGAAGAACTTCGCCCAGGACACCGTCGTCTGCGCCGAGATCCTCGGCGTCGACGCCGACATGCACCGCTACGCCGTGCAGATCACGGTCGCCGACGTGCGCGACGGCGCCTGCTCGTCCTCGACGCTGCAGGAAGCCGCCTCGTGGGGCAAGGTCCAGACCACCTACGAACAGATGGTCTACGCCGAAGCCACGACCGTCGTGCCGCTGATCGGTTCGGACGCCTATCACCGCGGCGCCTGGAAGAAGCGCCAGCCGCGCCGCTGGAACAAGCTGTTCGTCAAGTAAGACGATCGGTACGTAAGATGGAGGGGGCCGGCGGAGAGATCCGCCGGCCCTTTTCCTTTGGCGCGCGCGGCCTGCGCGATCGGGAACCTCCGGACGGCCGGTCCGCTTGTCTTGCACGAGCAAGGAGACCATCCATGACCGATCCCGCCGCCGAGAACGAAGACGCCCGTGAGGCCGCCGCCATGGGCGAGAAACCCGACCTGGGCCATGTCGAAGACGCCTTGAAGAAGGCCCTCCAAGGCACCGATTCCGGCTCGGACACCCGCGCCGGCTCGCTGCGGGGCGGATCGGCGTCCGGCTCGGAGATCGACCCGGATCAGGACGCCATCAACGCCGACATCGCGCGTCAGGGGCGTGAGATGTCCGACCCGCCCGCCCGCCCGGCCGGCGGACCGGAGCAGGCGCGCAAGTCCACGGGCCAGCCCGGCGATGATGTGGACGCCCCTACCGGTTGAACCGCCTTGCTGCCGCCGCACGGATAGGCCACGGTGCAGATAGTCGCATAGGATTAAGGACGTAGGCTGAATGAAGCGTAGCGTGGCAACCGTCGTCTTGGCGCTCAGCGTCGGCCTGGCGGCGTGCGATGACCGCAGTCAGGCCGCGCCCGAAGGCGAATCGCCGTCGATCGCCGCCGCCGAGCCGGCCGAAACCGCCGCGCCTGCGGCAGCTCCGACGCCGTCGACGCCTGAGGCGCCGGGCGCCGCCATCGACGGCGCGCCGACCTTCGCCGCCCTCTATCCCGGCGCCCAGACCGACGGGGCGCCCCTCATGGCGTCGGGCCCCGAAGGTCCGGGCGGCATCATCACCTTCACCACCGACGCCACGCCCGATGCGGTGATCGACTTCTATCGTCAGCGCGCCGAGAAGGCGGGCCTGTCTCCGATCATGGCCATGAACCAGGGCGAGGCCCGCGCCTACGGCGCCTCCGCCCGCGCCGAGAAGGGCGCCAGCCTTCAGGTCGTGGCCGCGCCGGGCGAAGGCGGCCTGACCTCGGTGCAACTGAGCTGGAACAGCGGCGCGTGATCCGCCGCCCGGCGTTGGCGACGACTGCGGCGGCGGCGCTTCTGCTGAGCGCCTGCGCCGGCACCCCGGCGGCTCTGCGTCCCGAAGCGGCGCGGGTCGCCGCCGCGCCGCCGGGCTACCTCGACGCCGCAGAGGTGGAGGCGCTGGCCGCCGCCGCGCCCCCGCCGCCCGCGCCCGGCTCCGCCGTCGATCAGTCCGACAAGGATCGTTCGACGCGCATGGCGACGCTGGAGAACACCGACCGCTGGCTGCTGGCCACGGCCCATGCCGAACTGCGTCCGCCCCTGGCGCTGCAGCATTTCAACTGCGTCCTGGGCGTGCGGCTGGAGCCGCAGCAGACGCCTGAGCTGACCCGTCTCATGCAGCGGCTGTTTCACGACGCCGATGCGGCGGCGGAAACGGTCAAGGCGCGCGCCTTCCGCGCCCGACCGGTGGGCGACGATCCGTCCCGTCAGGCCTGCCAGCGCCTGACCGAGGCCGGTCGACGCAGCGCCTCCTATCCGTCCGGCAGCTCGACGGTCGCCGTCGCCTACGGCGAGGCCTTCGCCGCCCTGGCCCCCGACCGCGCGGCCGAGATTCGCCGCATGGCCCATGAGATCGGCCAGAGCCGGCTGGTGTGCGGCATGCACTATCCCAGCGACGTCGCCGCCGGCGAGGATCTGGGGCGCCTCGTCTACGCCGGCGCCGCTGACCAGCCGGAATTCGCAACCGACCTGGCCGCCGCCCGCGCCGAACTGACGGCTCTGCGGGCGCAAGGCCCCGGGGCTCCCGGCTGCGCGTCCGAGGCCCTGGCGCTGGCCACGCCCCTGCCCTGATGGCGATGCTGCTGGCGGGAATGATCCTGGCCGGCGGCCTCCAGGCCTGGTCCCTGCCTGCCGCCCGTCCCTGCTCCGCCTCGGAACTGGGCGAGCTGACGGCCGAGACCAGGGCGCCCTATCGTCTGACCTGTCGCGCGGTTCTGACACCAGGGCAGGCGGTCGTGCGCCCCGTGTTGATCGAAGGCGCCGAAGCCTCGGGCGCAGGGCTGGACTGCGCGGGGGGCGCCGTCGGCCGCCCCGGCGCCGCCGTCACCACCCGCTCGCCGACCATCGCCGTCTGGTCGCGCCGCCTCGCCGCCGACCGTTGGAGCCGCCCGACCGACGTGCGCCTGTCGCACTGCCTGATCCACGGTTCGGTGCGAATCTGGGGCATGGGGGCGGACGGGAGCTATGACGACCTGCGCGCCTCGTCCCGCACGGCCGAACATACGTCCGTCGCCCAGGCCGCCGCGCCCAGCCACATCATCCTCGAACAGGTGACCGTTCGCGGCACGGGCTCCATCCCCCTCTATGTCGGCCCCGGCGTCACGGGAGTGAGCCTGACCCGCTCGACCCTGGAGGGGCGCAGCGTCGCCACCGCCCTCTATCTGGACGCTGAAAGCGCCGACAATCGGATTGAGGACAACCTTTTTCGCACGCGCACCGGGCGGGAGATGATCGCCGTCGACGGCTCGGCGCGGAACCGGATCACGGGCAACCGCTTCGAACTGGGCGGGCGCCCCGGCGTCCTTCTCTATCGCAACTGCGGCGAGCGCGGCGTCATCCGCCACCAGACGCCTTCCCACAATGTCATCACCGACAATGTCTTCACGGGCGCCGCCCGCCTGCGCCCGCGCCTGGTGGTCGAGAACGCCCGACAGGGCCGCCGTCCCTACTGCGGGGCCGACAGGGGCTACCCTTGGGGCAGCAGCGCCGATGATCGGGACGGCGCATCAGAGAACATCGTTAGTCTGAATTTCGGAAAATGAGCGTAATTTTTGCCAATATTTCCGAATATGCTTCGAACAATGGTAATTTTTTCCGATCTGTGCCATTATTGACGCAATTCTGACTTGTCTGAGGCAAGCCTCGCCGTAATGTCTCCGTCGCAGGCCACACGGTCCTGCATGTGCCGCGAGCCGTCGGTTCAGCCCTCGTCGTAAGGGGGCGGGCGACGGCTTGTTTTGTTCAGGAGAGGGTCTCTTTTGAAAAAGAGAATTATCCGCGAGTCCTTGCTCGCCTCGACCATCATCGGGGGCGCCGCCCTCAGCTTCATGGCCGCCACGCCGGCTTTCGCCCAATCGGTCGAAGAAGAAGTTTCCGAAGTCAGCTCTATCGTCGTCACCGGCTCGCGCATCCGCCAGCCGGGCTATGAGGCGTCCAGCCCCATCACCTCGATGAGCTCTGAAACCATCGCCATGTCGCAGCCGGTGGCTGTTGAAGAACTGGTCAAGGACCTGCCGGCCGCCGTGCCGGCCGTCGGTTCGGCCACCAACAACGGCTCGGGCGGCGGCGCGACCATCAACCTGCGCGGCCTGGGCACCAACCGGACCCTGGTGCTGATCAACGGCCGCCGCGTGGTGCCGTTCAACCTCGAAGGCGTGGTCGACACCAACACCATCCCGCTGGCCCTGGTCGAGCGCGTCGACACCGTCACCGGCGGCGCCTCCGCCGTGTACGGCGCTGACGCCGTCGCCGGCGTGGTCAACTTCATCCTGAAGAACAATTTCGAAGGCGTTGAAGTCAACTCCTCCTACGGCTTCTCGGGTGAAGACGACGCTGTCCGTCGCAAGTTCGACGTCACCCTGGGCGGCAACTTTGCCGATGACCGCGGCAACGCCGTCGTCAGCTTCGGCTACACCAAGACCGACCCGCTGTACCAGGTGCGTCGTCCCTGGGGCGAGGTCGCGCTCTCTTCGACGACCGGCAATCCGCTGGGCTCGGGCACCTCGGTTCCCGGCCGTTTCGACCTGACCCCCGTCAACGGCGGCGTCGCTCTGCCGTCAGGCGCGGAACTGGACCCCACCACGGGCGCCCTGATCGGTTCGGATCACCCGAACTACAACTCGGCCGGCTACAACTACAACCCGTACAACCTGTACCAAACGCCGCTGAGCCGCTACCAGATCAACGGCCTGGGCAGCTTCAGGATCAACTCGGCGGCGGAAGTCTACAGCCACCTGACCTATGTTCAGAGCGACGTCTCGCTGGACAACGCGTCGAGCGGCACCTTCGGCAACACCTACAAGGTGCCGATCGGCAACCCGTTCATCCCGGACGCCATGCGCCAGCAATTCTGCGGCGCCCTGTTGATCGATCCGGCCAAGTGCGTCTCCGGCGCGGCCGGCGACACCATGATGGACCTGACCATCAACCGCCGATTCACCGAGATGGGCACCCGTCCGGTCGATATCGAGAACAAGACGGTCCAGCTGCTGGCCGGTGTTCGCGGCGACATCAACGCGGACTGGAACTACGACGCCTACATCTCGCACGGTGAAACCCAGCAACTGCTGACGCGCCGCAACTGGGGCTCGCTGTCCAAGCTGCGTAACGCGCTGAACACCGTCTCCGCGACCGAGTGCATGGTGCCCGGCGCCACGACAGCTGTCGCCGGCTGCGTGCCGATCAACGTCTTCGGTCCCGAAGGCACGATCACCCAGGAAATGATCGACTACATCAACCTGTCGTCGATGAGCAAAACCACGATCAAGCAAGACGTGGCCTCAGGCTCGATCTCAGGCGTCCTGCCGGAAAACCTGAGCAGCCCGTGGAGCGATCGCCAGATCGCCGTCGCCTTCGGCGCCGAATGGCGTCGTTCCAGCGCCGGCACGCGTGGTGACGCGGCTTCGCAGGCCAATGGCGAGATCCTGGGCACCGGAGCGCCGGTTCCGGATCGCAACGGCCAGTTCGAAATGCGTGAAGCTTTCGCTGAGTTCGCGGTGCCGCTGATCGAGAACCTGCCCTTCATCCACAGCATGAACCTGGAAGCGGGCTACCGTCAGACCGAGTTCAAGGCCGCCGGACACAAGTCGCAATACGGCAGCTACAAGCTGGGCGGCGACTGGTCCCCGACCGAAGACATCCGCGTTCGCGCCATGTACCAGCGCGCCACCCGTGCGCCCAACATCGGCGAACTGTTCAACCCGCAGGTCACCGGCCTGGGCAACCGCGCCATTGATCCGTGCCAGTTGGACCTGATCAACGCCGCCGACGCCCACACCGCTGGCACGCTCAGCAACCTGTGCCGTCTGACCGGCGTGCCGGAAGGCGCGATCGGCTATGTGGCCAAGCCCAACTCGGGTCAGATCAACCAGCAGACCGGCGGCAACCCGAACCTGGGTCCGGAAGAAGCCGACACCTGGACCGTGGGCGCCGTCTGGCAACCGGCCTTCGTGCCGAGCCTGCGCCTGAGCCTCGACTACTATGACATCAAGATCGACAAGACGATCAACAGCCCCAGCCTGGATGATGTCATGAATGGCTGCTACGATAAGGCCCTGAACCCGACCCTGGCGTTCAACGAAACCTGCCAGGCCATTCAGCGCAGCGCCGCCAACGGTTCATTGAACGGCGTCGACGCCAAGGGCGTGATCCGCCCGTTGACCAACGCCGGCAACGAACGCGTCTCGGGCTTCGACCTGGCCGCCAACTACCGTGTTGAACTGGCCGACTTCGGCTGGGACATCGGTCGTGTCGACCTAAGCGTCAACGGCAACATCGTCACCAAGCATGAAACCCAGTCCAACCCGGCGTCCACGCTGCGCGATTGCGTCGGCTACTACTCGGTGTCGTGCGGCGAACCCAAGGTCAAGCAACGCTGGAACAGCCGCGCGACCTGGACGATGGGCGACTACTCGGCCTCTCTGATGTGGCGCCACCTGTCGGGCGTCGAAGTCGAGCCGAGCAACACCAAGTGGTTCCCGGACTACGCCCAGATCGACAGCTATGACTACTTCGACCTGAGCGGCCGCTGGGACATCACCCAGACGGTCCGTCTAACGGCGACGATCAACAACCTGTTCGACAAGGCCCCGCCAGTCGTCGGTTCGCAGATCGGCACCACGTCGGCGAACAACGGGAACACCTTCCCGCAGACCTACGACGCGATCGGCCGCTACTTCACCTTCGGCGCCACGCTGAAGTTCTGATAGCGTTCAACGCGTGAAATGAGAGAGGCGGAAGACCCCGGTCTTCCGCCTCTTTTCTTTTGGATCTGGTTTCCGTTAGAGCGGGTCAGGCCGGGCGGCCTGTCGCCAGGGCGCCGTACAGATCCGTCCGACGATCGCGGAAGAAGCCCCAGGCCGCGCGGTGACGGTCCAGGAAGTCCAGGTCGAAGGTGTGGACCAGCACGCCCTCCTCCCGGTCCAGGCTCTCGACCAGGTCGCCGCGATGATCGGCGATGAAGGAGTGGCCGTAGTAGGTCTGGCCCGCCTCGGTCACCTGCTCGTGGCCGATGCGGTTGGCGCCGACGACCGGCACGACGTTCGATACGGCATGGCCCTGCATGGCGCGCCGCCACGGGGCGGCGGTGTCCAGGGTATCGTCATGCGGCTCGGTGCCGATGGCGGTCGGGTACAGCAGCACCTCGGCGCCCTGCAGCATCATGGCGCGGGCCGTTTCGGGGTACCACTGGTCCCAGCAGATGCCGACGCCGATACGGCCGAAGCGCGTGTCCCAGACCTTGAAGCCGGTGTCGCCGGGGCGGAAGTAGTACTTCTCCTGATAGCCGGGGCCGTCAGGGATGTGGCTCTTGCGATAGACGCCCATCAGCTCGCCGTCGGCGTCGATCATCACCAGGCTGTTGAAGTAGTGCGGCCCCTCGCGCTCGAAGATGGAGACGGGCAGGACCACGCCCAGTTCCCTGGCCACCGGCTGGAGCTGGGTCACGGCCGGATGCTCGCGCCACGGATAGGCGGCGCCGAACCACTTCTCCTCCTGCGAGACGCAGAAATACGGCCCCTGAAACAGCTCCGGCGCCAGGATGACCTGGGCGCCCTTGGCCGCCGCCGCGCGGATAAAGCCGATGGTCTTGTCGATGTTCGCCTGCATGTCCTCGCCGTAGGCGGTCTGGATGGCGGCGACGGTGATCTGACGGGTCATCAGGCGGGCTCCTGCTGGCTGATGCAGTGGAACGAGCCGCCGCCCGACAGGATGGCGGTCGACGGCAGGGGGATGATCTCGCGATCGGTGAAGACGGTCGCCAGGGCCTCGCAGGCCAGGCGGGCGGCCATGTCATTGCCATAGGTGGGCACAATGACGGCGCTGTCCGCGATCAGGAAGTTCATATGGCTGGCCGGAACCGGGCGCTCGTCCTCGTCCAGCACCAGACCCGGCGAAGGGATGCGCAGCACCTGGACAGGGCGGCCGGCGGCGTCGGTCATGGCGGACAGGACCTGGGCCGTCTCGTCATAGACGTCGGCGTTGGGATCCTTGGGGCCGAAGCCGATCGGACAGGCGACCACGCCCGGCGCGACGAAGCGGGCTAGGTTGTCGACGTGGCCGTCGGTGTGGTCGTTCAGCAGGCCGTCGCCCAGCCACAGCACCTTCGTGGCGCCCAGAGCCTGCGCAAAGGCGGCTTCGGCCGCCTCTTGCGTCCAGCCGGTGTTGCGGTTGCGGTTCAGCACGCACTGGCGGGTGGTCAGCACCGTGCCCTCGCCGTCATGATCGACGGCGCCGCCTTCCAGGATGAAGTCGTGACGGGTCAGGGCGACGCCCGTCTGTTCGCCGATCTGGTCGGCGACCTCGTCGTCATGCGGCAGGTCGTATTTGCCGCCCCAGCCGTTGAAGACGAAGGCCTGAGCCGAAGCCGAGCCGGCGCCGAAGATCGGCCCGGTGTCGCGCAGCCAAATGTCGCCGAAGCGTCCGGCCACAACCGTCACCCCCGCCACGTCGGCGAAGCGCGCCTGGGCGTCGGCCAGGGCCTCGTCATTGCCGACCATCAGCTTGACCTGCTCCCGGCCGGGGCCAGCGAGGGCGCGGACCAGGGCCTCGACCTCGGCCTGCGCCGGTTCGAGGTTGTCTTCCCACAGATCGGCGTGACTGGGCCAACCGACCCACATCGCGCGATGCGGCGTCCATTCGGCAGGAATAGGCAGGGTCATGGGCGAAGTCATGGGGCGAAAACGTCCACATAAAGGGATGAAGCACGAAGGGGGCGAGATAGGCCCTGACGCCCCTGGGTTCAATGGCGGCAAGGCGGAGTTCGCCCTAAGCCAAAAGAAGAAAGGGCGGCCCGTCGCCGGACCGCCCTTCCCTGTCTCAATAGATGCGTCGCTTAGAAACGGTAGCGGACGCCGACCTTTACCTGCCACACCGACTCGGTGCCGAAGGTGGTCGCGCTACGCGGCGTGAAGCCCGTGAAGTTGTACTTGCCGTCCACGATCGAGGCCGCAACGTTGTTCGAGGTGTAGGGGAAGCCGATCTGTTGGATCGTGCCCCACTCGTCGTTGATCAGGTTGCCCAGATTCTTGACGTCGAGGTAGCCCTCAAGCTTGGCGCCGCCCGGGAAGAAGGCGGGCAGTTCCTGCGAAATGTGCAGGTCGACCGTCGTCACATACGGCGAGTTGAAGGCGTTCCGCGGCGAGATTTCCCCGGCGTACTTGATCAGACCCGTCGAGTGCAGGAAGTCGTTGAAGGCGCCGACGTTGAAGTTCGGACCATAGGTGACCAGCGGATCGCTGGTCGCCGTGACGTTGCCCGACGAGTCCGCCGTCGGCACGTACAGCAGTTGACGCTGGGTCGAGACATACTCGCCATACATCGCCGGGCTGGAGCCGAAGGTGTAGCTGTAGGGCAGGCCCGAACGGCGCTGAGCGTACAGATTGAAGCGCGTGCGGTAGTCGCCGAAGAAGGCCCGCGCGTAGGTCAGGTTCAGCTTCAGCGCGTGCTCGATCTCATAGTTCGAGGTCGCCAGGGTCGGGTCATTCGGGTCCGACAGGGCGATGTTGCCGAAGTTGGAGCTGGCCGTCGACGACGTGGCCGGCGAGCGATCCGTGCTGTCCAGATAGGTGTAGGACAGGTTGAAGCCCGCGCCGTTCAGCCAGCCTTCGTACCAAGCCTTGTCCAGGCCGATGGCGAACTGGTCGGTCTTGCCGCCGTTCAGGTTCGTCAGCATCAGCACCTGCTGGCCGCGACGAACCGGATTCGGGTCAAAGGTCGGACGTCCGTCCGGAGCCGTGCCGTTCTGGGTTTCGGCCATGCTGAGGTCGACCCAGCCAATGGCGTTTTCCAGTTCCGAGTGGACGTACTCGGCGGTCACGCTCCAGCCTGCGCCCATGTTGAAGCGGCTCAGATCGAAGATCTTGTTGACGCCCAGCGAGGTCTTCCAGATCGACGGCGTCTTGAACGCCGGGCTGATCAAGTTGATGTTGCCGGTGCCCAGTTCGGCGCTTTCGGTGACCTTGTCTTTGAGCTGCTGGTTCGGGTTCAAACCATCGACGTTGGTCAGATAGGAACCGTCCGGGCAGACGCCGAAGCCGCCGGCGAACTGCGACTGGTAGTCAGCGGCCGTCTTGCACTGGAACGAGCCCGTCAGGTTGCCGGGGTTCGAATAGGAGTTCGAGATCCAGACGTTGGGCGAACCGCCCTGGAAGCGACCGAAGCCGCCGTAGACGGTCAGGCTGGGATCCGGGCGCCAGTTGAAGCCGAAGCGCGGCTGCAGGATGCTGATGCCGTCCAGGTTGGTGTCGTTGCCGAAGCCAAAGCGGTCATAGAAAGCCTGGTTGTACTTCGGCTTATCATCCGAGGTGTACCAGTCGTAGCGCAGGCCCGCCGTCAGGGTCAGGTTGGGGCTGACCGACCACTCGTCCTGCAGGAACAGGGTGTTCAGCGCGTAGCTGAAGCTGGCGCCGCCGTCGTTCTTGTTGTTGCTCGCGGCGTTGGTGTAGCCGACCGAAGCAGCCTTGCGGTCTTCGAAATCGGCGAGCGACGCGAACTCGTACTCAGCGTTCGCGACCTGGACGAACAGGTTGAAGATGTCCTGCTCTTCACGCTCGTAACCGCCAGTGAAGCGGTGACCGAAGCCGGCTTCCCAGTTGCCGACCAGGCGGTACTGCATCGTGTCGACCGTCAGCATGTTGGCATGACGCGAACGCTCAGGCCCGAAACGGATCGAGCGGCGCACGCCGGTGTTCGGGCCGGTCGGGTCATCCAGATAGACCTGCATGGCGGCGAAGTCGTTGCCGCCGAGGCCGTTCGACAGGTTCTCGGTTTCCTTGCGGCTGATCGAGAACTCGGTCGAGAAGGTGTCGGTCCAGTCCGAGAACAGCTGGGCCTTGTAGGCCGTCAGGTTCTGGTCGATCTGATAGGCCGACGACAGCAGGCCGACGCTGACATAATTGCCGCTGGTGACCGTGTTGTTCAGGCGCAGATCGCTACCCTTGGTCTGCTGGTACGAGAAGACCGCGCGGTGCTGGTCGTTGATATTCCAGTCCAGCTTGGCGAAGTATTTCTCGTCCTGAACCGTCAGGGCGTCGGCCGACCAGTCGAGCGGATCATAACCGTAGATGCGCTTGGCGATATCGCGGACCTGATCGACCTGGGCCTGGGTGATGCCCGGCACCTGGTTGACGGCGCCCGAACCTTCCGGACCCGACAGGACCGGCTGGGTCGATTCATATTTTTCGTAGTTCAGCAGGAAGAACAGACGGTCCTTGATGATCGGGCCGCTGAGAGTGGCGCCCCAGGTCTTTTCTTCAAACTCGCCGGTCAAGGAGCGGTTCTGACGCTCGCCCGAGACGAAATCCTTGTAGCTGAAGCTGTCGCCGCGCAGGCTGTCGTTGGTGACTTCCCAGAAGGCTTCGCCGTGGAACTCGTTGCCGCCCGACTTGGTGACCGAGTTGATCACGCCGCCGGTGAAGCTGCCGTACTGCACGCCATAGGGAGCGACGTCGACGCTCACCGCTTGAAGCACCGAACGCGAGATCGGCGAGCGAAGGGTCGGATAGCCGTTGCCGTTCAGACCGAAGTCGTCGCCCTGCTTGATGCCGTCGATCAGCATCGCGTTGTAGCGAGTGTTCTGGCCGCCGATCGAAAGGGCGTCGTTGTTCGTCGGATCCACCGTGGCGAACGGCGTCGTGCGCACGATGTCCTTGATGTCGCGGCTGATCGAAGGCAGCGTCTCAATATCTTCCAGATTCAGGCGAGCCGTCGGCGAAGTGCGGACGGCGCGGACCCCGCGCACGACCACCTCGGCGACTTCCGTCGCGTCCGTATCGGCCGCGACGGCCGAGACGGTGACATCGAAGACCGTCGGAGCGCCGATGCCGACGCTACCCAGCTGCGCCGTCTCGGTCTGGCCGTCGACAACCACGGTCACGGCGTACGGGCCGCCCACGCGCAGGTTGCGGGCCGTGTAGAGACCGTCTTCATTGGTCACCGTCGTGGTGCTGGTGCCCGACGGAATGTGAGTGACGACGACAGCCGTGTTAGCGACCGGCGCGCCCGCCGCGTCCGTGATCACGCCCCGAATGCCGCCCGTGGTTTCCTGGGCGAAGGCGGCGCTGGAAGTCGCCAGCAGGATGGCTGCGGCGGAAACCCCATAGGCGAGGTTGCGGTTCAACATTGGTGCTGTGATCCCTTTCGACGCGGATGCCAGAACGACGATCAGCGCGGTCATTGATGGGGCGGCTTTAAGCCCGCCATCCGACGCTCGGGCGACAGCTAGATGACAGAATCATGACAGCGCCAAAGGGTGGCCTGAGAGCCACACCCGGAAACAGCCGTTCGGCGATCTAGGCCAGCCGGGTCTCCAAGGCGTCGGCCACGCGTTCGGCCGTGGCGATCATGGCGCGCGGCTCATGATAGTTGCCGTTGATCTGGGTGCGATTGATCACATAAGCGCGGAACGCCGCGAACAGTTTGAGATCGGCCGGCTGCGGCGCCCGCCAGAAACCGTCCAGCGACTGTTGATCCGCCAGCCCTTCGAAATCGAAGAAGGCCTGCCCCAGCACCTTGACCGGCGTACCGAAGCCCAGAGCCGACAGGGCGGCGCTGGAATTGTTGACCACCATGCCCTGCGAAGCGCGGCAGAGCTGAGCCAGGTTGCCGCCGTCGATGAAGTCGACGCGGTCCTGCAGACTGCGCGCCTCGGCCATCCGACGCGTCTCGCGCGCCAGGTTGATGATGCCCGGATCAAGCGGATGATTCTTGACCACGAGGCGGCTGCCTGCCGGCGCGCTGGCGGCGAAGCTGTCCATCACCTGCGCCAGGAAGGACAGGTTGTCGTGAATGTCGGAATAGCGCAGCAGTTGCGCGTCGCCGTCGCGCTGCAGACAGGCGATGAAGAAGGGGCCCTTGGCCCTCAGGCGCCCGGCGTCGCTGGCGCCTCGGGGGCGCAGGCCCAACTCAAGATAGCGGCGCACGTGACCCAGGCACTGACGCCAGGGCGAGGCCGAATAGTGATGGCGGTACTGGGGAAACAGCAGCCGCCCCAGCGGCTGAACCGCATGATAGAGACTGATGTTGATGACATGATGCGGCAGGATTCTGCCGACAGGTCGGGACACCGGCAATTCCGGCGGCGGCGGCGGATAGCCTGCAGCCGAGCGCGGTAAGGCGCTGGAAGCGTTGACGCCGTTGCGCTCCAGGGTGATCCAGTCGGGTCGGAAATACCCATTTTCGAGCACCCAGACACGCGCTTTCAAGCGATCCGCCTGGCTGAGCACGCCCTGATTGTAGGGGCCGCCTTCTCCGAACACGATAATGTCGGTGAACTCGGCGGAGAGGGCGGACAGCCGTTCAGGCCAGAGCTCCGCCTTCTCGCGGAACGCCAAGCCGCCGGAACGCCCCCAGTTCGACACGTCGCCCGCATTGAACAACATGCGTCGCACCTCGCCGCCGCGCGACTCGATGGCGCGCGCCAACGCGCGTCCGAAACCACCGAAGGGCGCGGACACGATAAGAAAGCGACGGCCCGTCAGATCCACTGAGATCTGAAGACTTAGCTCGGACTGGTCGGGGTCAAAGGGCGCGAGCAAACGCTGATATCTCTCGAAGGCAGGCCCTATTAATAGCCAGGCCGACGTCTTGGCAAGGCGAAATGGGGCCTAAGCTATTGAATCAAGGCCGCCGAACCCGACGGAGCTCGGCGGCCTTAACCCTCATCAACACAGCCTTCGGGGACCGATCGCGACCGGCCCCCTCAGGGCTTAGAAGTTGATGTCGACGGTGGCGCGACGGTTCAGCGGCTCGCGCACGCCGTCGGCGGTCGGCTTGGCCAGCTGGGTCTCGCCCTTGCCGTCCAGCGAGATCACGCCGCCGTTGACGCCTTGAGCGACCAGGGCGTCAGCCACGGTGCGCGCACGGCGGTTCGACAGGCCCATGTTGTAGGCCGCGTTGCCCGAAGTGTCGGTGTGGCCGACCACCAGCACGCGCGTCGGAGCGCCCGACTTGGCGTAGTTGGCGGCTTGCGTCACCACCGAGCGGGCTTCCGCCGTCAGGTCCGAACGGTCGAAGTCGAAGTAGACCACGAACTGACGCGCAGCCGGCTTGGCCGGAGGCGGCGGAGGCGGCGGAGGCGGCGGCGGAGGAGGCGGCGGCGGCGGGGGCGGCGGCGGCGGCGGCGGCGGCGGGGCCACCGGC
The DNA here is from genome assembly GCF_059579685.1 of Brevundimonas sp. SS2672. Classification (NCBI taxonomy): domain Bacteria; kingdom Pseudomonadati; phylum Pseudomonadota; class Alphaproteobacteria; order Caulobacterales; family Caulobacteraceae; genus Brevundimonas; species Brevundimonas sp. SS2672. The sequence goes on from NZ_CM184201.1 coordinate 2,666,024, forward strand.
TCGGCGCCGAACGCATAGCGCAGGCCCAGCGTCACGGTGTGCGACTGGTCGTAGTCGCCCGACAGCGTCCCGAAGGCCGGAGCGGCCGACTGGTTGGTGTCGAACTCCATGTCGCCCGTCAGGTAACGGTACGTCAGGTCGATGTTGGCGCGGTCCGACACGGCCCAGGCCAGACCGGCGATCGCCTGAGCGGCGAACTTGGTCGAGCTGTCGTCGGCGGTGAAGGCGACGCCCGGGTTCTGGCGCAGACGGCCGGCGGTGTCGGTGTTGACGCGGTTCACGCCCACGCCCAGGCCGACGAACGGACGGATGGTCCAGTCCGGCGAACCGAAGTCGTACAGGACGTTGGCCATCAGCGTCGTCGACGTGATGTCGCCTTCCGGCGAGTGGCACGGGCCGGTGGCCGGGGTCATGTTGCACAGGCCGTTCGGGCCCGAGACGGCGCGCACGCGACCGATGTCGCCCGAGCGGTAGCCGCCTTCGAGTTCAACGCGCCAGTTCGGGTTGAAACGGTAGCCCAGGCGAGCGAACGCCGCCCAGCCGTCGTTGACTTCCCAGTTCCAGTTGTGGCCGGTCGCCGACGCTTCGGTGTTGATGTCGTCGATGATGTGGTAGCCAGCGTCGATCGCGCCGTACCAGCCATCGGGCTCCGCCGATGCAGCACCGGCTGCGAACAGCCCCGCGGCAGCGACACTGGCCAGAAGTTTCAGCTTCATGGTGTCCTCACACTCTTGGTTGATCCGAAAGCCCATGCGTTACCGCGAAGGCGCTCGAAAGCCGAACGGTATTGCAGTGCAGCGGTTCCCCATTTGGGCGCTGAATGTGTCCACTGTGGCGCCGTTTCAACACATAATGCCTTCATCGCCGCCCAAGTCCCCGAAACCTGGTCATTTTGAAACATCAAGCCCGCATCGAGTTTACAATATGAGATGATCAAGACGTCGTTTCGAGATCACTCAAGTCGCCAGCAAGGCCCGGACATAGTCATCGCGCCAGCGCGCGACGTCTGTGTCCCGCACGACCTGCATCAGCGCCTTCCACTTTCGGATGCGTTCCGACAAGGGCATGGTGAGAGCCTTCTGGATCGCCTCGGACAACTCTTCGCGGCTGAAAGGATTGACCAGGAGCGCCTCGCCCATCTGTTCGGCCGCGCCCGCGAAGCGCGACAGGATGAGGACGCCCGGATCATCCGGGTCCTGAGCCGCCACATATTCCTTGGCCACCAGATTCATACCGTCGCGCAGAGGCGTCACCAGTCCGACCCGCGCCGCGCGATAGAGGCCCGCCAGTTGGTCGCGGCGAAAGGTGCGGTTCAGATAGCGGACCGGCTGCCAGTCCATTTCGGCGTAGGCGCCGTTGACCCGTCCCGCCAGAGCCTCCAGCCGCACCCGCATGTCCTGATACGTATCCACCTCATCGCGCGAAATGGGCGTGACCTGCAGCAGGAAAACCTGACCGCGCTGGTCGGGGTTGTCCTCCAGGAACTGCTCATAGCCTAGCAGGCGCTGCTCCAGCCCCTTGGAGTAGTCCAGCCGATCAACCCCCACGATCACCGAGCGAAAAACAGCCGAGGCCGCCATCCGGTCATAGGTCCGTTGTCCCAGCGGAGAATCGCGCGCCGCCAGAAAGCCGTCCACATCGATGCCGATGGGGAAGACCCCGGCCCGGACGCTGCGGCCGAAGGCTTCGAGGCGGCCGTCGTCCAGCACCCGGCCGCGCGCCTCGACCTCGACATAGCGCTGGAACAGCCCCAGCCATTCGCGCGTCTGGAAACCCAGCAGGTCGAAGTCGAACATGGATTCCACCAGCCGACGGTGATGCGGCAGCGTCACCAGCAACTGACGCGCGGGCCAGGGCGTGTGCAGGAAGAAGCCGATGCGGTTCTTCACGCCCAGCCGCCGCAGATCCCGCGCCATGGGAATCATGTGGTAATCGTGAATCCAGATGACGTCGTCAGGCTTGAGCAGCGGCTCGAGCACCTCGGCGAAGCGCCGGTTGGTCCGCTCGTAGCCCTCGCCGTAGGACCGTTCATAAGCCGTCAGGTCGACCCGGTGATGAAACAGGGGCCACAACGTCTTGTTGGCGTAGCCGTTGTAGTATTCGTCGACGTCCTGAGGCTCCAGGTCGACGGTGGCGACCGTCACGCCGGCCCGGTCCTCGACATTCAGTTCGCCGGTGAAATGCTCAACCGTCTCGCCGGACCAGCCGAACCACAGCCCCTCATACTTCCGCAGCGCCGCCGACAGGGCCATGGCCAGGCCTCCGGCGGAACCCGCCGCGGGGTCCTTGGGCGCCGAGACGCGGTTCGAGACGACGATCAGGCGGCTCATCGGGCGTCCGTCCACGAGCGACTGAGCAGGACCGCGCAGTTGATGATCCCGACCAGGGAATAGGTCTGCGGGTAGTTGCCCCACAGCTCGCCGTCCTGGATCGAGATGTCCTCGCTGAGCAGGCCCGCATGGGTGCGGCGGCTGAGCATCTCCTCGAAGATGACGCGCGCCTCCTCGACTCGGCCGTTCAGGGCCAGGGCCTCAATGTACCAGAAGGTGCAGAAGTTGAAGGCGGTCTCCGGCTCGCCGAAGTCGTCCGCGTGGGCGTAGCGGAACAGGTAGGGACCGCGCTTCAGATCGCGCTCGACCGCCTCGAAGGTCTTCACCTGACGCGGATCGTGGGCGTCGAGGAAGCCAAGGTCCGTCATCTGCAGAAGGGCGGCGTCCAGCTCCGTCCCGCCGAAGCTGGCGGCGAAACGGCCTTCGTCGGGCAAGTAGGCTTCGGCTTCGATGCGCTCGCGGATGATGCGCGCCCGCTCGCGCCACAGCTCGCAGCGGTCGTCCAGACCCAGATGATGCGCCGCCCGCGCCAGGCGATCGCAGGCCGCCCAACACATGACCGAGGAATAGGTATGAACCCGGGCGATGGTGCGGAACTCCCACAATCCGGCGTCGACCTGATCGTGCATGGCGAAGGCGCGCTCGCCGACCTTCTCCAGGGCGCGGAAGTCCTCGATCGTGCCGGGACGCAGCAGGCGATGATCGAAGAAGGCCTGGACCAAGGGCAGGACGATCTGGCCGTAGACGTCGTGCTGAAGATGCTCGTGCGCCTGATTGCCGACGCGCACCGGCTTCATGCCGCGATAGCCTTCGACGCTGTCGACGATACGCTCGACGATGGCCGGCTCCAGCCCTACCCCATAGACCGGCTGGACATGCCCTCCCGCAGAGGCGTCGACCAGATTGCGCAGGTAGCCGAGGTAGCTCTCCAGGATGTCCACCGCGCCCAGCCGGTTGAGCGCCCGCACCGTATAGTAGGCGTCGCGGATCCAGCAGTAGCGATAGTCCCAGTTGCGCCCGCTTTCGGGGAATTCCGGCACGGAGGTGGTCATCGCGGCGACGATGGCGCCGGTCTCTTCATAGACGCACAGCTTCAGGGCGATGGCGGCGCGGATCACCGCTTCCTGCCAGTCCAGAGGCAGGTAGAGGGTCCTGGTCCAGTGCTTCCAGTGCGCAATGGTCAGGTCCAGGGCGGCGTTGACGCCGGCCAGGACCGATTGGTCATAACCTTCATCCGGCCCCAGGAAGAAGGCCATCTCCTCCTCCAGACGGAAGGTCCGCTCGTTCAGCACATGGCTGACCGGGCAGTTGGTGGTCAGCCGCAGGGTCACATCGCTGCACAGATAGCGGATGTGGTTGGAGCCCGAGGTATGCTGAGCGCGGCTCGCGCCCCAGTCGGCCGAAGGGCGCAGGCGTATGGTGACGCGCGGCGTTCCGACCAGCGGACGCACCACGCGCGCGAAGGCCACCGGGCGGTAGATACGCGAATGCTTCAGGTGGCGCGGGCAGAAGTCGATGATCTCCATCGCGGCGCCGTCCGCCGCCGTCAGCACCGTCCGCAGGACGGCGGTGTTGCGGACGTATTCCTGCTCGACGGAGACCTGGCCTTCCAGTTCGATCGCCCAGAAGCCGTGCTCGGGGGCGGCGCCGTCCATCAGGGCGGAGAAGACAGGATCGCCGTCGATGCGCGGGGCGCAGGCCCAGACAAACCGCCCCTGACGGTCGATCAGGGCGCTGACCGAACAGTTGCCGATGGGCGCCAGATCCAGGTTGGGCGTCATGCGCGCGCCTCCTTCTCCTCTGCGGCGGAGGAGGCCAGGGCGCCGAGCCAGTCGAGCACCGCCTCCACATTCTCCAGCCTGTAGCGGGCGGCGGTGGGCCGCTCGGGCCCCACCAGGACGCCGAAACCGCCCAGCGCCTCGGCCGCCCGAAAGCCCGCCTCGTCGGTCAGGTCGTCCCCCACCATGACAGGCGTGGCGCCGTTGAAGGGCGGCTCGGTCATGAAGGCCGCGACCGCGACGCCCTTGTCCGCGCCGGGGGTCTTGAGCTCCAGCACCATGGAGCCCGGCTGAAGCGTCAGGCCGGTCTGATCCGCCAGGGCTGTCGCGAGGGTCAGGGCCGCAGCCGCCTCGTTCGGAGCCTGACGGAAATGCAGCCCGGCCGACAGCCCCTTGTCCTCGACAATCACTCCGGGGCGACTCTGGGCGAAATCCTCAAAGGCGGCCACGGCGGTCCGCACCGAAGGCGCCGGAGCCCGCGCGCTCAGGGCGCCGTCGGCGCGGCGCCGCTCCAACCCATGCACCCCGGACGCCGCGCTCGCCGCGCCGTCGACGATGCGGTCGATCTCCGCCAGGGTGCGGCCGCTGACGACGGCGACCCGCCCGCCCAGGGCCTGTGTCAATTGCGTGAGGGTGCGGGTGCGACGCGGCTCCGGCCCCACGGCGTCGGGCGTCGGCGCCAGGGGCGCCAGCACCCCGTCCAGATCGAGAAAAAGCGCAGCCTCGGCCAGTCGGGCAGGCGGCGCGGGCAGTCGAGGGCAGGCGAGCCCCTGTGGTGATGACATACGTCTCAAGATTCTTTTTCTATCCCCAGGACGTATTGCAACGCATGAGGGTCGCTTTGGTTGTCATTTATTCATCGACCATTCACCCGCGACGGCGCCATTGTATCGAACTCGCGAATGAGGCATTTGCCACTGCGCTATGAAGAGCCGCCGAAGCGGCCCTGGCGTCTGGAGCCGTCATGACTGCTTTTTCCGCCCCCTCCTCTCCGGAACAATTGACCGCCATGTCCGATCGGGCGCGCGAAGTCGTACGCCTGAACATAGAGGCGCTGGAGGCGCTGGAGCGTTCGCTGGACTCCTCCATCGCGCGCGCCGCCGACGTCATCCTGTCGCGTCCCGGCTATGTCGTGGTGACGGGCATGGGCAAGTCGGGCCATATCGGCGGCAAGATCGCCGCCACCCTGGCCTCCACCGGAACCAATTCCTTCTTCGTTCACCCGGCCGAGATGAGCCATGGCGACCTGGGGATGCTGCGCCCCGACACGACGCTTCTGGCCATCTCCAACTCGGGCGAAAGCCGCGAATTGCGCGATCCGCTGCTCTTCTGCGCCCGCAACGACATTCCGGTGATCGGCGTCACCCAGAGGCCCCAGAGCTTCCTGGGCCGCCATTCGGACGTCTGCCTGACCATGCCCAAGGTGGCCGAGGCCTGCCCCAACGGCCTGGCGCCGACGACCTCGACGCTGATGAACCTGGCCATCGGCGACGCCCTGGCCATGGTGCTGATGGACCGTCGCGGCTTCACGCGCGAGGATTTCGGCCTGCACCATCCGGGCGGGGCCCTGGGCATGAGCCTGCAGACCGTGCGCGAATGGATGGGCGACAACGCCGCCGCCCCAGCCAGCGTGCCGCTGGACGCGGACTTCAGCGCGGTGGTCTCGGCGATCACTCAGGGGCGTAAAGGAGCGGTCGCCGTCTTGGCGCCGGACGGAGCTTTGGCCGGCATTATCACCGACGGCGATGTGCGCCGAGCTTTCGCCAACGACATCTCGACCCTGCGCGCTGCGGACATCATGAGCCGTAGTCCAATCGTCGTCGATCCGGAAGCGCGGATGAGCGACGTGGTCGATCTGCTGACGGCGAACAAGATCAGCAATCTGTTCGTTATCGAGGAACGCCGTCCGGTCGCCATCATCCATATCGCCGAACTGATGCAGGCGGGCTATGTGTCCTGATGCCTGAGGATATCCTGTTCGACGCCAGCCGACTGCTCAGCCGCACGGAGCGAAGCGCACCGACCGGTGTGGATCGCGTCTGCCTGGCCTATGCAGAATGGCTGATCGAGCATCCCGTTTATCGCATGGTGCCGGTTCGGGCGCGTCATGATCAGTTGGCGCGCGTCGATGATGAGTGGTTCCGCGACCGGATCGCCGAACTGCGCGCACGCTGGACCGGCCCGGGCAGGGTCAGCGAGTTGAGCCCCGAGGCCCAGCGCCTGTTCGCCGCCCTACGCTCTTCGGACAACGGGGCGTCCATCCTCGGCCGCGTACCCGACGAGGACGCTCCGCCCAAGCGGATCAAGCGCCGCGTCTGGAAGCAGTATTTCCGCACCCGCAGCGTCAAGGCGCCGCCGGCCGCCCGAGCCTATGTCAATGTCGGCCACACCAGCCTGAACACGCCGGATATCCTGACCGCCCTGGACGCTGGAAACATCGAACGGGTCGTCATGGTGCACGACCTGATTCCCATCACCCATCCCGAGTTCTGCCGACCGGGCGACCGGACCAAGCATGAGCGCCGGGTGGTGAATGTTCTTCGCCACGCCTCAAGGATCATCGTCAACTCCCAGCACACGGCCGATGAGCTTCTGGCCTTCGCCGGACGATCCGGCCTGACGTCGCCGCCAGTCGATGTCGCCCACCTGGGCCTGGAGCGCACCCTGAACGGCAGCGTCGTGGTCGGAGCCGCCCATCCCTATTTCGTCCATGTCGGCACCATCGAGGCCCGCAAGAATCTCGCCTTCCTGCTGACGGTGTGGCGTCGCCTGCAGGAAAGGATGGGCGCCGAGGCCCCGCGTCTGGTCCTGGTCGGACGCTACGGCTGGGAGAATGAAGCGGTGCTCGATCTGCTGCAGCGCTCGCCTAATCTGCAGGGCCTGGTCCATCAGGCCGAGAACCTGCCCGACTGCGCCCTGTCGGCCCTGATGCGGGGAGCCCGCGCCGTGGTCGCGCCCTCGTCGACCGAAGGCTTCGACCTGCCCGCCGTCGAGGCCAGCGCCATGGGAATTCCCCTGATCGCCTCGGACATCGCCGCCCACCGCGAACTGGTGCCGCACGCCCGCCTGATCGATCCGCTGGACGGCCTGGGCTGGCTAACCGCCCTGGAGGAATGGACACGCACCGCGCCCGTGGCCCCGTCCTATTCCGCTCCGACGTGGGAACGGCATTTCGAAGTCGTGGAGCAACAGGTGCTGCCGCCCTCTGGCGGCGCGGACGCCCTGCGAGTAAGCAACTGATCAAACTGCAATAGGGCCGTCATGACCAGAACCGCCGCCAGCCTGATGATCGTCGCCCTGCTCGCGGGCTGCTCCACCCTGCCGCGCGACGGACCGTCGGGCCGCAACGTGGTCGGGAGCGCCGCCTCGCCCGAGCGTGCAGGCGACTACGCCCTGGTCAATCTGGACTTCGAGCTGAGCGAACGCCTGAAGGCCGCGCCGCCCCCCTCGTTCAGCAGTCTGGCCCTGGCCTCCAGCGAGGCCCCCACCGATGTGATCGGCATCGGCGACACCCTGGCCGTCAGCATCTTCGAGCCCGGCGGCTCCCTGTTCGGCGGCGGCAGCGCCACGGCGCCCGCGGCGTCTGGCAATCAGACCCTTCCGCCCCTGGTGGTGAATCGCAACGGCGCCGTGCCCGTGCCTTTCGCCGGAGACGTCCGGGTCGAGGGACTGACCCCGGAACAGGCCTCGGCGGCCGTGCGTCGCGCCCTGGTCGGCAAGGTCGCCAATCCCCAGGTGATCGTCACCGTGGCGGGCAATACCTCCAACGCCGTGACCGTGCTGGGCGAGGTGCGCAACCCCGGCCGCCAGCCTCTGTCGGCCAACCATGACCGCATCCTGGACATCATCGCCGCCGCCGGCGGCTCTTCGCGTTCCATCTATGACGTCAATGTCCAGATCCAGCGCCAGGGCCGCACCTATACGGCCCCGATGTCGATCGTCACGACCGAGTTCAACGAGAACGTCCGCCTGCAGCGCGGCGATCAGGTGAACCTGGTCTATCAACCGCGCCGGTTCAGCTCCTTCGGCGCCTTCAACGCCGTGGCGCGCAGCGAACTGCCGCCCGGTCCGCTGACCCTGGCCGAGGCCCTCAGCGGCGTCGGCGGGCTGGACTCCAACCTGGCCGACGCCAAGTCGGTGCTGGTCTTCCGCTTCGAGCGGCCGGAAGTGGCCCAGGCGCTGGGCATCCAGCAACCCGCGACCTCACGCGGCGTGCCGGTGGTCTATCGCCTGAACCTGACCGAGGGCGAGGGCTTCTTCATCGCCAGCAACTTCCAGATGCAGCCCGACGACCTCCTCTACACGCCGCGCGCCGGCGCGGCCGAGATGCGCAAATTCTTCGAGGTGGTCCAGAGCATCACCCGCGTGGTCTACGACGTCTCGGTCACCAGCACGCTGAGCCGCTAAGGCTCATGCTGGGTCGCTTCGGACGCCGTCGCGACGACCGAGGCGACCCGCGCGCCGTCGCCCCTCGAGAGGCGCCTATGGACGGCGTGGAAAGTCTGCTGGCGGAGGTCGCCGCCATCGAGGCGGCCGCGTGCGAGGTCTATGGTCGGCACGGCCTGCCCGCTCAACCGGGCCAGTATCGCCGACGGGGCGACGACGGCGTCTGGGAGCGATTGTCCGACCGCCTTTCCCCCGCCGAGAAATGGGCGCTCATCCAGGCGGCCCCGCCCGATGAGGGGTGGCGCTTCGCGTCTCTGGACGGCCTGGGCGCCCGATCGTCGGTCCCCGAGGTGCGGCGCGCCGCCGCCGTGCTGGCGGCCTGCGCCGGGCTGCGCCAGCGTCTGACGGAGGCCGAGCCCATATCCCCGCAGGACCTGGCCGACGCCATCCGCCTGGGCGCAGCCTGGCGTCATCTGGACGCCGAGAGCGTCGCCTCGCCCCTGCTGTTCCAGGCGCCCGAAAGCGAGCGTTAGGCAGCCGCCAGTCCCGTCGCCCCCGCCAGCAGTTCGATCGATCGCACGCGGGCGGGCGGGTCCCAGATTTGGCTGGTGAGCATCAGCTCGTCGGCGTCGGTCTGGGCGATGAAGGCGTCGAGGGCGGCCTTGGCCGTCGCTGGCGCGCCTACCGCCGAGCAGGCCAGGGCGGCGTCGATCATGCCGCGCGCCGCGCCGTCCAGCCGCTCGTAATAGCCCTCGACCGGCGGCGGCAGCTTGCCGGGGCGACCGGTCCTCAGGTTGACGAAGGCTTGCTGGACCGAGGTGAACAGCAGGCGCGCCGCCTCATCCGTCTCGGCCACGAAGGCGTTGTAGCCCAGCATGACATAGGGCTTCTCGAGATACGGCGACGGGCGGAAGGTCTGGCGATAGATGTCGAGGGCCCGCATCATCTCGCCCGGTGCGAAATGGCTGGCGAAGGCGTAGGGCAGGCCCAGATGCGCCGCCAGCTGAGCGCCGTAGGTCGAGGAGCCGAGAATCCAGATCGGCACGGCCTGACCCTCGCCCGGATTGGCGATGATGCGCTGATCCGGCGTGGCGGGCGCAAACCACTGCATCAGCTCCATCACGTCCTGCGGGAAGGCGTCGTGGTCGCCCTGAAGCGTGCGGCGCAAGGCGCGCGCCGTCGCCTGATCCGATCCGGGCGCACGACCGAGGCCCAGGTCGATCCGGCCGGGATGAAGGGCGTTAAGGGTGCCGAACTGTTCGGCGATGACCAGGGGGGCGTGGTTGGGCAGCATGACTCCGCCGGCGCCGACGCGGATGGTCTTCGTCGCCGCCGCCACCGCGCCGATGACGACGGAGGTCGCGGCGCTGGCGATGCCCGGCATGTTGTGATGCTCGGCCAGCCAGTAGCGGTTGTAGCCCAGCCTCTCGGCGTGGCGGGCCAGATCGATGGTGTTGGCGAGCGCCTGGCCCACGTCGGAGCCTTCCGGCACGGGGGCGAGGTCGAGAATGGACAGAGGGATCATCCGACCGATATGGGGCCGCTTTTCAGCGACGCCATACCGGCCGTGACGATCATGTCGTTATCCGGCAGGCCGCGATCAGGCGGCGGGGCAGTCGCCGATGCGCTCGGCCGTCATGGTGACCTTGGTCTGGGCCATCTGCGGCGTCGGCGCGGGGTCCATCTTGGTGGTGACCTCGGTGACGTAGCGGCTGTTGAAGTCGCCGGTCACGCGGATGGTGGAGTCGGCCTTCATATTGCCCGGCAGGGTGCAGGTCGACGTCGCGACCATGGCGTCGCCCTGGCGCGTGAAGGGCTGGGTGGTGCAATCGGCGCCCGGCTGCTGGGTGTTGGCCGGAGCCTCCAGCTTGGCTTCCTTGATGCAGACTTCCTGGGGCGCGATGGCTGCGCCGCCCGGCATGCCTTCCATGGCGGTGGACACGCGCCACAGGCCCGGCTTGGGCGCGTCGAGCGTCGCCGCAGGAGCCGTCGAGGCGGTCTCGGCCCCGTCGGCGGCCGGGCTTTCGGCCTTGTTGTTGTTTCCGCAGGCCGACAGACCCAGCAGGCAGGCGACGGCGACGCCGCCGATGATCGCTGAACGCATGGAGCGCTCCCCTCTCGTTAAGAACCGAGGGGACAACGCAGGTCTGGCTTAACGGTTCACGCCAACGTGAGATTCAGTCGAGAACGACGCCGGTGGTGCGCATGATCTCCGCGCGCAGCTCGGGCAGGCCGAAGCCCTTTTCCGAGGAGGTGACGGCGACATGCGGATAGGCCGCCGGGCGTTTGGAGATGGCTTTCAGCGTCGCCGCCTGGACCTTCTCCGCCTCGCCCTTCTTCAGCTTGTCGGCCTTGGTCAGGACGATCTGGTAGGAGACGGCCGACAGGTCCAGCGCATCCAGGGCCTCGTCGTCCACCTTCTTCAGGCCGTGGCGGGCGTCGATCAGCAGATAGACGCGCTTCAGCGTCACCCGGCCGCGCAGATAGTCGCGGCCCAGATCCTGGAACTTCTTGACCGTGGTCTTGGACGCCTTGGCCCAACCGTAGCCGGGCAGGTCGACCAGGCGCATCCGCCCGTCCAGGTCGAAGAAGTTCACCTCGCGCGTGCGGCCCGGCTCGTTCGAGGCGCGCGCCAGCTTGTGCATCCCCACCAGCCCGTTGATCAGGCTGGACTTGCCGACGTTGGAGCGGCCGGCGAAGGCGATCTCGGGCAGGTCCGGCGTCGGCAGCTGCTCGATCTTGGCGCAGCCCATGATGAAGGTCGCGGGGCGCGCGAACAGGATGCGCGCCGCCTCGACCTCGGCGTCCGAGTATTCTCCGACCTTGGGCTCGTCCGAAGCGTCCAACCGATTAGGCCTTCTTGAAGCGGGCGATGAAGCTGTCGATCGGGTTCTCGGCGCCGAAGCGATGCATGATCACATACTGCTGGATGATCGACAGCACGTTGTTCCACGCCCAGTAGATCAGCAGGCCGGCCGCGAACGGGGCCATGATGAAGGTGAAGACGATCGGCATCAGGGCGAAAATCTGACGCTGCATCGGGTCCTGCGCCGGCGGGTTCATCGCCATCTGCAGCCACATGGTGAAGCCGTAGACGAGCGGCAGGACGCCCAGGTGCAGCGGGCCGTTCAGGATGCCGCCGAGGATCGGCAGGGTGGCCGGGTCCCACGGCACGGCGCCGAACAGGTTCCAGATCGTCGAAGGGTCGCGCGCCGACAGGTCGCGGATCCAGCCGAAGAAGGGCGCGTGACGCATTTCGATGGTCACGAACAGCACCTTGTACAGGGCGTAGAAGACCGGGATCTGCACCACCATCGGCAGACAGCCCGCCAGCGGATTGATCTTCTCCCGCTGATAGAGGGCCATCATCTCCTGCTGCTGCTTCTGCGGATCGGAGCCGTGCTTCTTCTTGATCTCCTCCATCTTGGGCTGGAGGGTCCGCATCTTGGACAGGCTCTCATAGGACTTGTTGGCCAGCGGGAAGAGGATCAGCTTGACCACGACCGTCAGGGCCAGAATGGCCAGGCCGAAGTTGCCCAGAACGCCGTAGAAGAACTCCACCACCGTGAAGATCGGACGCGTCAGGAACCAGAACATGCCCCAGTCGATGGCGTAGACGAAGCGCGGCAGGCCCAGCGATTCCTCATAGCCCTTCAGCACCTCGGCGCGCTTGGCGCCGGCGAACAGACGCTGGGTCTCCTCGATCTGGCGGCCCGGCTGGATGGTGTGGGTGGCCCCCAGCATGGCGGCTTCGTGGATGTTCATCCCGTCGGCGTCGCGCACCGAGAAGCGGCCTTCGATGGCCTCGTCCTGGGTCGGGATCAGGGCCGCCAGCCAGTATTTGTCGGTGATGCCCAGCCAGCCGCCGGTCGAGTCCTTCTCGATGCGCGGCTTCTTGGCCCAGTCCTTGTACTTGACCTGTTCGGTGGTGAACTTGCCGTCCGAACCGAAGGCGCCGATCGCGCCCTCGTGCAGGATCATCTGCTTGCCCAGGTCGACCGGCACGCCCTGGCGCTCGACGCGGCCGTAGGGAGCGATGGCGATGGCCTGGGTTCCCAGGTTGGCCACCGTGTCCTTGACCGTGAACATATACTGGTCGTCGATCGAGACGACGCGGGTGAAGCGCAGGCCCGAGCCGTTGTCCCAGGTCAGCTCGACCGGGGTGGTCGGCGTCAGGGTCGAACCCTGGGTCAGGCGCCAGACGGTGTTGGGGCCGGGCACGCCGCCGGGGACGTTCGGGCCGCTCCAGCCGAACTGGGCGAAATAGGCGTGCTCCATGCCCTGCGGGCGGAACAGCTCGACCGGGGCGAATTCCTGTCGAGCGTTTCCTTGTAGTTGGTCAGGTACAGGTCGTCGATGCGCGCGCCCTGCAGCGACAGCGAGCCCTTCAGGGTCGGGGTCTGGATCGGCACGCGCGCGACCGTGCCCAGGGCCTCGGCGCGCTCCTTGATGAAGACGCCCGGCGCGGCGCTCGACGGCGTCAGACCGGCGTCGGCCGAAGCCTCGCGCGCCTTCTGCTGCTCGGCGGCGACGACCTGAGCCTGGCGACGCGCCTCGGCCTGCGGGCGCATCACCATGAAGTAGTAGACGCCCATGATCAGGGCCGCGCACACGAAGAAGATGATGGTGTTGCGCGAATTCTGGTTCTGCATCGGGATCAGCGGTCCTGGTCGGCGGGGCGCGGGTCGGGGGCGACGCGGGCGGTCGAAGCGGCCCGGTCTCCCATATCGGAAGCCGCGCGCGGGGTTGCGAGCCTTGTAAGGGCCGATTTCACGTCGTCAAGCAAACGGTCCCAGTCGCGGTCCGCCGTGCCCATCCGGGCGATGAATACATAGTCGCACCCGGCCCGGCCGTGCAGCGGGGTCAGCAGGCGGGCGGCCTCGCGCAGGCGCCGCTTGGCGCGGTTGCGGATCACGGCGCCGCCGATCTTGCGGGTGGCGGTGAATCCCAGGCGCACCGTCGGGTCGCCGTCGGCGCGATCCAACTGCTGGACCACCACGGCGCCGCGGGCCTGGGAAACGCCTTTGGCGGCCGCCAGAAACTGGGGCCGCCGCAACAGGCGATCGATTTTCATCAGATCGGTCATGCGCCCCGCCCTGAAGGGAAATGGGCGCGTGACGTCAGGCCGTCAGGCGCTTGCGGCCCTTGGCGCGGCGACGCGCGACAATCTTTTGACCGTTCTTGGTGGCCATCCGAGAACGGAAGCCGTGACGGCGCTTGCGCACGAGTCGCGACGGCTGATAGGTCCGCTTCACGGTCGGCTCCGGGTTACTGGGGTTGGCGACAGACACAAGCGTCAGCCGCGAGAGAGGCGGGCGTATAAGCGGCGGCAGGACGAGAGTCAACGCCGAAGCGGCTTTTCCACATCGCCGACAGGGGCGCACGGCGTCTGGAAATACGCTAAGGATGTCAGGAAGAAGAGGACGGAGCGCGGCTTGGACCGGGTCAAAAGATTTCTGCCCCTGGCCGTGCTGCTGGCCGCCGTCGCCCTGATCTTCGGCATGGGCTGGAATCGCTATCTGTCGCTGGACACCCTGCGCGAGCATGGAACGGCGCTGGAGGCCCTGACCGCCCGACATTATCTGTTGATGCTCGGCGCGCTGATGCTGGTCTTCGCTCTGCTGACGGCCAGCGTGGTGCCGGGGGTGGTCTTCATCACCGTGACGGCGGGCTATCTGTTCGGGCCGTGGGTCGGCGGCGTCGCCACCGCCTTCGCCGCCACCGTCGGCGCCCTGGCCGTCTACTATGTGGGGCGCACCGCCCTGGGCGATTCCCTGCGCCGCCGCGCCGCCGCCGATACGGGCCTGTTGAACAAGGTCTGCGCCGGGGTGGACAAGAACACCTTCTGGTATGTGCTGGTCGCGCGGCTGGTGGTCACCGTGCCGTTCCACATGATCAATGTGGCGGCCGGCGTGATGGCGGCGCCGCTGCGGCCCTATGTGATCGCCACCTTCATCGGCCTGTTGCCCGCCCACACCATCTATTGCTGGATCGGCGACAGCCTGCACGACGTTCTGGTCACGGACCCGAATCCCGACATTCGGAGCCTGTTCGCGGAATTCTTCTGGCCTCTGATGGGAGTCGCCTTCCTGTCCATGCTGCTGCCCCTGCTGCTCAAGCTGGCCCAGAAGCTGCGCACGCGCCCTCGCGCGGAGGCGTCATGACCGAGCGCGAGGCCCTTCCGACCGACCTGCAGACGCCCCTGCCCCCGGCGACGCACGCCAGGACGCCTGCGGCCCTGCCCGCCCGGTGGAGCGCCCTGCGCCGGCGGCTGAAGCCGCGGGCGCCCGACGGCCTGTCCAGCCGACTGCTGCTGCTGACGGTCGCCTTCACCCTGGCGGTCGCCGCCCTGATCATCGTGCCCAGCGCCGCCTCCTTCCAGGAGCGGTGGCTGATGGACCGGCTGCAGGCGGCCGAACTGGCCTCGGTCGGGGTCGAGGCCCTGCCCTATTCCGCCGTCGAGGATTCCACCGCTGAACAGTTGCTGAGCATCGGCGGGGTGCAGTCGGTGGTCATCGGCGAACAGGGGGTGCGGCGCCTTCTGCTGCAGGCCCCCAACCTGCCGCGCGCGCCCGAACTGATCGACCTGCGCCAGCGCAGCGTCGGCGCCCGGCTGCTGGACCCGTGGAAGACCCTGTTCGGCCACCCCGACCGCTCGCTGCGGGTGCAGGCGGCGCCGCGCTATCGCTCGGGCGACCTGATCGAGATCCTGGCCCCAGCCCAGCCGCTGAAGAAGGAGCTGGAGAGCTTCCTGGTCAACAGCCTGATGATGTCGCTGCTGATCGCGGCGGTGGCGGGCGGCCTGCTGTACGCCGCCCTGTCGATGCTGGTGCTGCAGCCCCTGCGCCGCGTCACCCGCTCGATCGAGCGTTTCGCCGCCAATCCAGAAAGCCCGGCCGAAACGCCCTCGGACCGCAAGGACGAGATCGGCCGGGTCGAGCGCGAACTGGCTCGGATGCAGGAGGAGGTGCGTCAGTCCCTGCGCTCACGCGCCCGTCTGGCGGCGCTGGGCGAGGCGGTGGCCAAGATCAACCACGATCTGCGCAACATGCTGACCTCGGCCCAGATGGCGTCCGAGCGGCTGTCGACCTCGTCCGATCCCCTGGTGGCGACCGCCCTGCCCCGGTTGGAGCGGGCGCTGGGCCGCGCCTCGACCCTGGCGCGCAACGTCCTGGCCTACGGCAAGACCGAGGAGCCAGCGCCCCAGCTTCAGAAGATGCTGCTGGCCCGCGCCGTGGCCGCCGCCGCCGAGGACGCTGGGCTGGAGCCCGACGGCGTGCGCCTGGTGCGCGATCTGCCCGCTCGCTTCACCGTCAACGCCGATCCGGATCAGTTGCACCGCATCCTCGTCAATCTGATGCGCAACGCCCGCCAGGCCATCGAGTCCGCTGCCGGAGGCCTCAACAAGGGCAAGGGCGCGATCACCGTCAGCGCCGAGCTTCGCGACGGCATGGCCGCCATCGGCGTGCGCGACGACGGTCCCGGCATCCCGCCGCGTCTGGCCGACCGCCTGTTCGAACCCTTCGTCAGCGGCGGCGGGGCCGACGGCACAGGCCTGGGCCTGACCATCTCGCGCGAGCTGGCGGCCAACCACGGCGGCGCCCTGGTCCTGCTGGACACCGGCCCCCAGGGCACGCGCTTCGAGCTTCTGCTGCCGCAGTGAGGCGCAGGCGCAGCCTTCCCCGTTCCGGAACGTTGTTTCCATCAAGCGTCGGAAGCGCCAAGCTTGCGGCCTTTCGCATCCTCGCCCTGCAAAGGAGAGACCTCATGATCCGTCACACGCCTTCGCGCCCCCTCCCCTCGCGCGTCTGGACGGCGTTGATGCTGCCTTCGGCGCTGGCGCTCGCCCTGAGCGCCGGCGCGAGCTACGCCCAAAGCCAGAATCAGGGCGCCACGCCCCCGGCGCCCAAGGACCCCGTGGCCGAGATGCTGGCCAAGGGCGAGCGCTATCACCGCGCGCCGGATTCAGCCCAGACCCCCCAGGAACTGCGTGAGACCCAGGCCCTCAACGCCGAGATCGTCGCCCAGAACGACCTGGCCGAGAACGAGGACCGGGCCAACCAGGCCGCTCAGGCCGACGCCCAGCGCCGCTGGCAGGCCGAGGTCGATCAGACCCAGGCCGACGCTCGTCTCGCCCAGGAACGACACGAGGCCGAACTGCGCGCGGCCGAGGAAGCCCAAGCCCGCTATGAACGCGACATGGCCGACTGGCGGGCCACCGTGGCCGCCTGCGAGCGTGGCGATACGGCGCGCTGCAACGCGGGGCGTCAGGCGCCGAACTGAGACGCTTGAAAAGAAAAGGGCGCCGCCGACCTTTCGTCGGGGCGCCCCTGATCGCGTGACCGCGGGGTTCAGGCCTCGGCCGGTTCCGTGCGGCGCTTCATCATGTTGTCGAAGCTGTCCCAGACGCCGTCGGCGCCGTGCCACGACCCTTGCGTCGCCGCCTTGGAGTATTCGGTAGCGCGCGCCTCGAAGAAGTTGGCGTGCTCCACGCCCGACAGCAGCGACTGCAGCCACGGCAGCGGGTTCTCGGTCACGCCGTAGACTTCCGGCAGGTTCAGCTGGCGCAGGCGCCAGTCGGCGATGAAGCGGATGTAGGCCTTGATGTCGTCCGGCGTCATGCCGTTCACCGGGCCCATTTCGAAGGCCAGGTCGATGAACTTGTCCTCCATCTCGATCACCGTCTTGCAGCAGTCGACGATGTCGTCGGCCACGGCCTTGGTGACGGCGCCCGTCTCCTTGTTGAAGGCGTGGTACAGCTTGATGATGCCTTCGCAGTGCAGGCTTTCATCGCGCACCGACCAGGACACGATCTGGCCCATGCCCTTCATCTTGGACTGGCGCGGGAAGTTCATCAGCATGGCGAAGCTGGCGAACAGTTGCAGCCCTTCCGAGAAGCCCCCGAACATGGCCAGGGTGCGGCAGATGTCGGCGTCGCTGTCGACCCCGAACTGGCCCATGTAGTCGTGCTTGTCCTTCATGGCCTCGTATTCCATGAAGGCGCCGAACTCGCTGTCCGGCATCCCGATCGTCTCGAGCAGCAAGGCATAGGCCGCGATATGGATGGTCTCCATATTGGCGAAGGCGGCCAGCATCATCTTCACCTCGGTCGGTTTGAAGACCCGGCCGTAGCGCTCCATGTAGTTGTCCTGCACCTCGATGTCCGCCTGGGTGAAGAAGCGGAAGATCTGGGTCAGCAGGTTGCGCTCGCCGTCGTTCAGATTGGCGGCCCAGTCCTTGACGTCCTCGCCCATCGGGACTTCCTCGGGCATCCAGTGGACCTGCTGCTGCTTCTTCCACATGTCGAAGGCCCACGGGTAGCGGAAGGGCTTGTAGGCGGCCGAGGGGGTTAGCAGGCCGGGCGTGCCGGGACGAATGATCGTGGCGGGAGCGTTCATCGTAGAAGACCTGAGGCGAATCCGGAGAAGGTGCGTTCCACCATGCGTCCGCCGGCGCGCGGGGACAAGGGAAGATGCGCACATCTAGCGATCACTTTTCATCAGACCGCTAGATATGGTGTTTCGATGACAGGAAACTGGGGAGGAAGATGGGGATGGTTTTCACACTCTACGGCGCAGCCGGGTCAGGCTCGGTTCCGGTCGAAGCGACGCTGCGGCTGATCGGACAGGACTATCGGGTGGTCGAGGCGCCGACCTGGGAAGGCGAGGCCGAGCGAGACAAGGTGGCGGCGGTCAATCCCATGCGCCAGGTGCCGGCCCTGGTCACGCCCGGCGGCGAGATCATCACCGAAAGCGCCGCCATCCTGATCTGGCTGGCCGATTCCCATCCACAGGCGCGGTTGTCGCCCGCGCTCGACGATCCGCGTCGGGCGCAGTTCCTGCGCTGGATGAGCTTCATCCCCGCCTCCATCTATTCGATGTTCTGGGTGCGCGACGAACCCGCGCGGCTTGTCGGCGACAACCTTGAAGCCCAGACCGAAATCCAGCGCCGCACCATCGACCGCATCGCCGATTGCTGGCGGATGATGGACGCCCAGGTCGCGCCGGGCCGCTTCCTGCTGGGCGAGGAGATGACGGTGCTGGACCTCTATGTCGCGACCGCCAGCCGCTGGACGCCGCAGCGGCGACGCTTCTACGCCGAGGCGCCCCGCATGGCCGAAGTGGTGCGCCGCGTCGACGCCCTGCCCGCGCTTCAGGCCTTCTGGTCGGAACGCTTCCCCTTCGAGGACGGCTGGGAAGGCTAGGCGGCCATAGACTAGGCGGCCAGACGCGCCTGGGCGGCTCGGAAGGCCTGGTCCACGGCGGCGTAAAGCCGATCATGGGTGACCGGCTTGGCCAGATGGCCGTCCATGCCCACGCCCAGGCATCGCGCGGCGTCCTCGGGCATGGCGTCGGCGGTCACCGCCAAAACCACCGCCTGCGCGGAGGCCGCGCCGCCGTCGCGGATCATCTGCGTCGCCTCCAGCCCGTTCAGGCGCGGCATCCGCACATCCATCAGAATCAGGTCGAAGATCTCCAGGGCGGCCCGACCGACAGCGTCGCGTCCGTCCACGGCCTCCGCCACGGCGCAGCCCGCCGCCTCCATCATGGTCCGCAGCATCAGACGATTGGTCGGATGGTCGTCCACCACCAGAACCCGAAGCGACGACGCCGCATCCGTCAATCCGCCCGGGCTCTCGACGTCTGTTTCAATCGCACTCAAGTCCAGTTGCGCCGTCAGGGTGAAGACGGAGCCCTGCGCCGAGGTCCGGCTCAAGATCACGTCGCCGCCCATGGCCCTGGCGTGTCGCCGAGCGGCCGGCAGGCCCAGGCCCGCGCCGCCATGGCGACGGTTCAGGGAATCATCGCCCAACTGGAACAGGTCGAACAGCACCGGCTCCAGCTCCGGCGCGATCCCCGGCCCCATGTCCTGCACCGTCAGGGTCAGCCGACCGCCGTCCAGGCGCGCCTTGAGGGCCACGCGTCCCTGGTCGGTGAATTCGACGGCGTTGGACAGGAGGTGACGCAGGGCGGCCGCCAGTCGATGAGGATCGCCTCTGCCCCTGACCGCCTCATCCACGTCCAGGTCGAGATCGAAGGCCAGCCCCTTGGCCTCAGCGGCCATGGCGGCGGATTCGCCAGCTTCGCGCACGAGGGCCGCGACGGGGAAGATCTCGGATCGCACTGCGGCGTCATCGTCGGAGGCGTCCAGCACGTCCTCCACCAGCCTGAGCATGGCTTCGCCCGCATCGCGCACGGCGACGACCTGGGCGCGCGCCTCGTCCGTCAGGCCCGCCCGCCGGGACAGAAGGTCGGCATAGCCGCTGACCCCGTTCAGCGGGGTGCGCATCTCATGGCTCATGAGGGCCAGAAAGCGGGCCTTGGCGGCCGCGGCGGCCTCGGCTCGCCGCCGCTGCGCCAGCGCCAGGGCGGTGCGTTGGGCCAGCCGCTTCGCCGCCGCGCGCCTTTCGGCCATCAGGGCGCTGAGGGGCAGGGAGCACAGAACCGCGACCAGAAGAAAGCCGTGGTACAGCGACATCTGCCGCAGCCGCCCCGGCACATGGACCAGCGCCGCCACCTCGGACACCTGCGCCGCAGCCACGGGCCCATGCCCTTCCAGGGTCAGGATGCAGCTGACGCCAGCCGCCGCGAGAAGGGTCGCCGCCATCCAGGGCGGCGACAGGAGATAGGCCGCCAGCATGAGGGGCGGAAAGATGAGAAACAGCAGCGATCCCGACTGCAGGAACACTGCGGAAACCACCACCGCCGTCAACGCCAGGAGACTGAGAGACAGCCAGGGCGAGGCGGTCTCGCCCCGGAAACGATGCGCCCGCGCCAGGAACAGCAGACTGGGGGTGACGACCAGCAGACCCAGCGTCTCCATCATGACCAGGTGCGTCCAGACGAAGACGGCCAGCTCGGGCGAATAGCCGCGCACCCAGACCGCCAGCAGAACCGACGCCGTACTGGTGACAAGCACCGCCGGAACCGCCGCGCCGAGAGCAAAGGTGAGAAGACGGCGGGGACGCCGCAGATCCAGGGCGGCGCCGCAAAGTCGCCGCGCCAACACGCCGGCGATCAACACCTGGGTCAGGTTCAGCAGGGGATTGAGCCAGACGTAGGGCGGCCCGTCCCCTCGCATCACCGTGCTGCCCAGGTTCAGGCCCAGGCAGAGCAGCAGCACGGCGAACGCCTTGCGACGCGGCAATTGCAGGTAGGCGGCCAGCAACACCCCGTTCGCCGGCCAGACGATCACCGCCTTATAGGCGTCGACGCTCCACTGGCCGACCAGAAGGCAAAGGGCGAACAGCGCCACATAGGCGACCGCCGGCGGACCGGCCTCGCGGCCGGCCGCATGACGAAACAATCGCCAGCGCCCGTGCATAACTGGTCTTCTCTCCCCCGTTTGCGGGCAGTCTGTACGGGAATTGTAAAAAAGCCTCCTTCGGGCGGCCTTTAAAGCAGACCCATCGCCTTCGCGTCTTCCTCCAGCCCCTTGCGAAACTCGGGCGCGGCCAGGCCGATCAGGGCGCGGGCGCGGGCGTCGTCGGTCAGCCCCTTCAGATTGGCGGCCCCATGCTCGGTGACGACGTAGTGGATGTCGTTGCGGGGCGTCGTCACCGGACCGTCCAGCCGGGCCACAATGCGCGAGGCCGTCCCCTTCGCCGCCGTCGAATGGCAGGCGATGATCGACTTGCCGCCCTGCGACGCCGCCGCGCCGCGCACGAAGTCCAGCTGCCCGCCCGCCGCCGTATACTGCCGCCCGTTCAGATGTTCGGAACAGCAGGCGCCGAACAGGTCGATCTGCAAGGTGGCGTTGACCGAAATCATCCGGTCATTGCGGGCGATGACGGCGGGATCGTTCACATAGTCGACCGGGTGAGCCTCGACGGCCGGATTCTCATGCAGGAATTCGTAGGTGGATCGGTCCCCCATGGAGAAGGTGAACACCGTCTTGCCCGGATGCAGGGTCTTGCGGGCGTTGGTGGCGACGCCCGCCTTCATCAGTTCGACCAGGCCAGGCGTCAGCATTTCGGTATGGATGCCCAGATCGCGATGGTCATGCAGGGCCGCGCAAACGGCGTCCGGCAGGGCGCCGATGCCCATCTGCAGCGTCGCCCCGTCCTCGACCAGTCCCGCGATCAGGGCGCCGATGGCCAGATCCTGCGGCTGCTGAGGCGCCTTGCCCGCCTCCAGCAGGGGCGCCGAATGCTCGACCAGGGCCGCGACCTGCGAAACATGGACGCGGCAGTCGCCGAACACGCGCGGCATGTGCGGATTGACCTCCAGGATCACCCGCTCGGCCGTCTTCGACACGGCCAGGGCGTAGTCGGTGTTGGTCCCCAGGCTGAAATACCCTTCGGCGTCCATCGGCGAGACGGTCGCCAGCAGGGTGTCGACGCCGATCTCGCGCGTCAGCACGCGCGGCGTCTGCTGAAAGCCGGTCGGCACGAACCAGACGGCGCGACGGCCTTCCTCGATCGCGCGCGCCTCCAGCTTCCGTTCGATGGCGCCGTGGAACAGGCTGTGCGGGCGGATGCGGTCGGTCAGCTCGTAGCGCATCACCGTCTCGCCCGCGGTGGCGGTGGACAGCAGGTAGTAGAGGTTGACGTCGCCCACCTGCCGCGCCTCGGCCCGGTCGGCCAGGGCCTTCAGCAGGGCGGGCGGCTGGCCGACGCCCAGGGCCATGGCGACCTTCGCGCCTGAGGGGATCAGGGCGGCCGCCGCCTCGGGCGTCGTCAGCCGTTCGGCGTAGAGGGCGGCGAAATCAGTCATGGGGAAACTCCTGAAGCGTCGTCCTTCCTTATCCGTCAGCCGCGCGCCGTCGCGGCGCTAGACCTTGGTCTAAGGAAGGACGGCTAGGGCGCATCCTGAAGCGGCGCGTCATGCAGACGCTGGCGGCGCTCGGCGGCGTAGGCGACCAGCCACAGGGCCATCGACCAGGCGGCGCCCACGCTCCAGCCAGCAAACACGTCCGACGCCCAGTGCGCGCCCAGGTAGATCTGCGTCAGCCCGATCAGAAGGGCGATCACCACCGCGCAGCCCAGAACATAGGCCTTCAGCCGCTTGCGCGGAAAGGCGCGTGTCAGCATGACGCCCAGCGTCAGGTAGAAGACGGTCGACAGCAGGGCGTGGCCCGAGGGGAAGCTGGCGTTCAGCGTCTCCACCGCCTGATAGATCTGCGGCGGCCGCTCGCGCTCGAACAGGGCCTTCAGCCCCTCGCTCAGGGCCACCCCGCCGGCCAGGCCGACGATCAGCATGAGGGCCGACAGCCGCTTGCCCATGATCAGCAGGAAGCCGATGGCGATGACGGCGAACAGGGTCAGAACGGATATGCCGCCGAGCGAGGTCAGGTCCGCCGCCGCCTCGTGCAGCCACCACGGCCCCCAGGGTCGACCCGGATCATCGGCGAAGGGTCGGACCGCCGCCAGCACGGCCTGATCGAAGGCCTGGCCGTCCGCCTCGCGCATGTCGTCGGCCACCTCGATGAAGATCAGCACCCCCAGGGCGACCACCAGCATGGCGGCCACAGCGGCGATTTCTGTGCGGGCGACCCGCAGGGCGCGCGTCAGGAAGGCGGTGGGATGCGGAGCCATGGGGCGCTAACGGCCAAGCTGTTGCGACGTTCCCTTTCAGGCCTCGCAGAAATCGACGACGGTTCGGTGAAAAATGTGATCACCCCCAATTCCTGAGTCATTTCCACAGGGTGTGATCAGCCGCCCACCGATCTCGTCAGAAAAGCTCCCGTCAAGAGCTTTACCTGCGGTTAGGGATATGCACCCATATATCTAGCCGAACACCGGCGAGCAGCCACTAGATGTAGTGTCTCAAACCGGTACGGCCTTCTAATCGATTTGTTCGGGACAGGGATGAAAATGGCTGGCGGCGAAGCTCTGCAGACGACGGAATTCTCTACGGTTTCCTCGGCGCCGCCGGAGGGCAAGCCTCAGCTGACGGTGGTCGGCGGCCTGAAACTGGACCGCACGCGCGACGCCCTTCTGACCGATTTCGGCAAGAAGACCCTGGAAGACCGCTACCTGCTGCCGGGTGAAAGCTATCAGGACATGTTCGCCCGCGTCGCCACAGCCTACGCCGACGACGCCGAGCACGCCCAGCGCGTCTATGACTACATGTCCAAGCTGTGGTTCATGCCGGCGACGCCGGTGCTGTCGAACGGCGGCGCCGATCGCGGCCTGCCGATCTCCTGCTTCCTGAACTCGGTCAACGACAGCCTGGACGGCATCCAGAACGTCTGGAACGAGAACGTCTCCCTGGCCTCGAACGGCGGCGGCATCGGCACCTACTGGGGCGGCGTCCGCTCCATCGGCGAGAAGGTCAAGGGCGCGGGCCAGACCTCGGGCATCATCCCCTTCATCCGCGTGATGGATTCGCTGACCCTGGCGATCTCGCAAGGCTCGCTGCGTCGCGGCTCGGCCGCCGTCTACCTGGACATCCACCACCCGGAGATCGAGGAGTTCCTCGAGATCCGCAAGCCGTCGGGCGACTTCAACCGCCGCTCGCTGAACCTGCACCACGGCATCAACATCACCGACGCCTTCATGGAGGCGGTCCGCGAAGGCAAGCCGTTCGACCTGATCTCGCCCAAGAACGGCGAGGTCCGCAAAACCGTCGACGCCCGCAACCTGTGGACCAAGATCCTGGAAATCCGGATGCAGACGGGCGAGCCCTATCTGATCTTCTCGGACACGGTGAACCGGCAGATGCCGCAGCACCAGAAGGACCTGGGCCTATCGGTCAAGCAGTCCAACCTGTGCTCGGAAATCATGCTGCACACGGGGCTCGACCATAAGGGCGTCGAGCGCACCGCCGTCTGCTGCCTGTCGTCGGTCAACGCCGAGACCTTCCTGGAGTGGCGCGAAGAGCCCCGCTTCATCGAGGACATCATGCGCTTCCTCGACAATGTGCTCGAGGACTTCATCACCCGCGCTCCGTCGTCGATGGCCGCCGCCGTCTATTCGGCCCAGCGCGAGCGTTCGGTGGGTCTGGGCCTGATGGGCTTCCACTCCTTCCTGCAGTCGCAGGGCGTGGCCTTTGAGTCGGCCATGGCCAAGAGCTGGAACATGCGCCTGTTCAAGCACCTGCGCCGCGAGGCCGACAAGGCCAGCCGCACCCTGGCCGAAGAAAAGGGCCCCTGCCCCGACGCCGCCGATCGCGGCGTGATGGAGCGGTTCAGCCACAAGCTTGCCATCGCCCCGACCGCCTCGATCTCGATCATCTGTGGCGGCACGTCGGCGGGCATCGAGCCGATCCCTGCCAACATCTACACCCACAAGACCCTGTCGGGCTCCTTCGCCGTCAAGAACCCCTATCTGCAGGACCTGCTGGGCGAGAAGGGCATCGACACCGAGGCCGTCTGGTCCTCGATCCTCGAGCACGAAGGCTCGGTCCAGCACCTGGACGCCCTCAGCGACGACGAGAAGGCCATCTACAAGACCGCCTTCGAACTGGATCAGCGCTGGGTCATCGAACTGGCCGCCGACCGCACCGGCGACATCTGCCAGGCGCAGTCGCTGAACCTGTTCATCCCCGGCGACGTCAACAAGTGGGACCTGCACATGCTGCACTGGTCGGCGTGGGAGCGGGGCCTGAAGTCCCTCTACTACCTGCGCTCCAAGTCGGTGCAGCGCGCCGCCTTCGCCGGCGCCGAGGACAAGAAGGAAGAAGAGATCGATCCGAACCAGCCGGACCTCTTCTCCATCGCCCGCACCGACTACGACGAGTGCCTAGCCTGCCAGTAAGGCCGGCCCGCAAGGTCATCGCCATCGCCTTCAAGCCGCCCGCGGGAACCCTCTCCGGGCGGCTTCGTTCGTCTGACAAGGATTAAGGCGTAAAAGAGTCCGTTGCGGTTCCCTGGCGTTCGTGCACTGTGGAGGCGTTAACGGATCGGGAGGGACCGTTGATGCGACCGATGGCATGGGCAGGATGGATGATCGCGGCGGTCGCCCCGACGACCGTCTTCGCCATGCCGCAGACCATGGCCGAAGGCTCCGTCGCCGTTCGTGGCGGCGACGCCGTCCGGTTCGAGGACGCCGCGGCCCGGCTGGACAGCCGCCTGCCCTTCTCGACCGAACCTGACGCCGCCTTCGGCGCCCCGGTGCAGTTCAACGATGTCGCCCGACTGAGCGCCGATGAGGGCGAACTGCGCCAGGAAGCCTGGTTCGCCGGGGACGGCTTCACCGACCGGTTGCGCATCGTCACCACGGGCGAACTGCGCCGCGCCGATGGCGCGCCCCTGCCGCCGCGCGCCCTCGACCCGGCCGCCTTCTCGGGCGAGAGCTACGATGTCACCTATACGCGCGGCTGGACGGCGGCGAAGGGCCGCACGGCCTCGGGGCTGGAAGTGTCGCTGACGCCCCACGCCGGCTTCGGCGTCGGCAGCGACGGCCCCTCGGCCGAGGCGGGCGCCACCCTGCGTATCGGCGAGGGCCTGGACCGCCTGGCCCCCAACGGCGACGAGGCCTTCGGCGAGCGCCCGCGTTGGTATCTGTACGCGGCAGGCTCCAAGCGGGCGGTCGGCTACAATTTCGCGCGCACGCGCGACGGCGACTTCGCGCGTTCGGGCGTCAGCCAGGACGCCGGCGCCTATCTCGGCGACGCCTCCATCGGCGTGGCCTATCGCCGAGGCGCGGTGCAAAGCTCCTTCGGCGTCGTCTATCGCGAGATCGAGGCCAAGGGCCTGCGCGGCTATCAGGGCATCAACACGGACGTGTCGGAAGGCCTGGTGGCCTTCCAACTGACGATCCGCCCCCGCGAGTAGGCTCGCCGCCCTACTGCGTCCGCGCCACGCCTTCGCGGCGGCTGTCGGCGGCTCCGTCCCAGCGCCCGTTCCGCCACAAGCCCCCATGCAGGCCGGAAGTCTCGGTCGTGTTGGGTTGCAAGGCGACGCCGCGCGCCGCCATGCCTTCGCGCACGGCCGCGGGGAAGCCCTCGGTGTCGGCGCCGAAGCCGTCCCCCTTAGCCACCAGGTTCGGCAGGTCGAACGCCTGTTGCAGCGGCAGCCCCCAGGCCAGGGCGCCGATCAGCGCCTTGGCGTTATAGGCCAGGATGGAAGACCCGCCCGGCGAGCCCAACGCGCCGACCAGCCGCCCTTCGCGATCCAGGATCAAGGCCGGCGACATGGACGAACGCGGCCGCTTGCCCGCCGCCACGGCGTTGGCCGCCGGCGTGCCGTCCGACGCCGTGGGGACCAGGGAGAAGTCGGTCAGCTGATTGTTCAGGAAGAAACCGCCTGCCATCCGACCCGAGCCGAACAGGCTCTCGACGGTCGTGGTCATGCTGACGGCGTTCCCTTGGGCGTCCACCACGACCAGATGCGACGTCCCCGCCGGTTCGCGCGTGGCGTCCGCGCCGACGTTCGGCGCCCCAGTCGGAACGCCATAGGGCGCCGCGCCGCGAAGGCCCGGCGCCAGGGCCGCCCGCTCGGCCACATAGGCCGGGTCCAGCAGCCCCGCCACCGGCACGGAGACGAAGGCGGGATCGCCGAAATAGCGGTCGCGGTCGGCGTACATCAGCCGCTGAAGCTGGCCGAAGGCGGCCCAGGCCTCCGGGCTGTCCGGCCCCTTGTCGATGTCCGGCGTCCGCTCGGCCATGGCCAACAGCTCCAGGATGGAGGCCCCGCTGGACGGCGGCGGCGGCACGCAGATGGTGTAGATCTTGTAAGGCCCGCACACGGCCTCGCGCACCACGGGGCGATAGCCGGCAAGGTCGGCGGCGCTCAGGGCGCCGGGACGCAGCCCCTCATGCACCGCCTCGACGATAGCCTCGGCCAGAGGCCCCTGCTGCAGGGCGGCCGCGCCCTCGCCCGCGATGCGGCGCACCGTCTCGGCGTAGGCCGGGTTCCGCAGGGTTTCGCCCGCCTGATAGCGCGCGCCGTCCGGCTTGGTGAAATACTCCGTCGCCCAGCGGGTCTTCGCCTGAGGCGCGTCGCCGTTGATCATGCCGGCCAGGCGCGGACTGACGACGAAGCCGTCCTGCGCCAGCGTCTCGGCGTCGCCGAACAGCTCGGACCAGGCCAGGGCGCCGTGCTGCTTCTGGGCCAGGGCCAGCATGGGCATCACGCCCGGCGCCCCGGTCGAGCGCCCGCTCAGAACCGCATCGACAAAGGCCAGAGGCTTGCCGTTCTCATAGAAGAGCTCGGGCGTAGCGGCGGCCGGCGCCGTCTCGCGCCCGTCATAGACGGTGACGGCGCCGTTCTGGGCGTCATAGACCATCATGAAGGCGCCGCCGCCCAGGCCCGACGACTGCGGCTCGGTCAAACCCAGCACCGCCTGGATCGCCACCGCCGCATCCACGGCCGAACCGCCGCGCGCCAGCACCTTCATCCCCGCCTCGACCGCCAGGGGATTGGCCGCCGACACGAACGGCCCCCTGGCGACGGACGCCTGGGCTGCGGCCGCGCTCTCGACCGGAACCGGCGCGGCTCCGGCCTGGACGTGCTCGGCCGTCGTCGCGCACCCGGCCAGCATCAGGGCCGCCAAGGCCGTCCCCGCTGCGAGAGACGAAATCCTGCGCGCAGGACGCAGACGGGAGAAGGACAAGGCGCGCACTCAAGCACTCCGGCACGTTTGAGGGAGGCTTTATGCCTAGGCCCGCAGGCCCCCGAGGCCAACCCCGCATTTTCTCAAGATTTTCTGAGAAAACCTGCTTGCCAGCGCCAGAACGACCCGCTAGATACCCGGCCCTGCCCGCAAGGCGGTGCGCACCCGTAGCTCAGCTGGATAGAGCACCAGACTACGAATCTGGGGGTCAGGAGTTCGAATCTCTTCGGGTGCGCCATCTTCCTTTAAATGCTCAAGGCCTGTTCGTCGTGGCGCTATCGAGCGTGGAATCCGATCAGGCGCGGTCATTCTTCATCAGGCAGCCATGGTTCTCCTGGCGCGATGCTGCGTTCCGACAGGATCTCCAGGTCCAGCCTTGAGTCGACCCCGCTGTCTTCGCTGCTTATCTTTCGGATGACGGCGGACCCCAGAACCTTCCCATGCACGACCCTTATGACGGGCAGGTCGGGATCGGGGGATGACTGATAGACTCTTGGAGCTTCGCGCGGAGCCAGAACCATTTCATCTGTGATCCTGGCGTGGTGGTTCGCCATGAACCACGCTTTCGACGTCTCATTATAGATGAAGGGCGACCGAGAGGCGTTCATCTGTCGAGCCAGACCCAGCCAGCGGCTGAGCCCGGATTTTTCTGAAGGCGCGGTTATGAAAACGCGGACCAGGTCGCCTGCGCGAGCTTGAACCGACGCTGCGAACCAGAAGGACTGCTTCATGCCGTCCCACACACGCAAAGAGTCATGATGGCGCTCCTGCCTTGGAAGATCTCAAGCGGAAAGGGAAGTCTGGAGACACCGAATGGCGGCCTGCACAAACGAGTCGCCAGCATTCACAAAGCCGCCTGTTTCACCTCTGGCTTTCGCCTCCAGACAGAGTTCCAGCGCTTCTCGCCGCCTCTCGGTTGCGACTAGGGTGGTGATGATGCTGGCCAGAATGGCGGGCTGATGCTCCCAAGCCTTGCGGCATTCGGCCTCGAACCAGGCCAGAGACGGCGGAGTACCGGCTCCCAGAAGCTCACTGGCCATGTTCAGGGCCGTCGTCGCGGTATCACTCGCATCAGCCGCTTCGGCCACGTCAGCGGACACCATTTCCAGCGCGGGACATGTCCAAGCCCCGAGAGCGCGAAAAGATAAGGGCTTATCCTTGTTCTCGGGAAATCCGCAGATGCCCCAAAAAATGGGATCAATCGCCATGGGCTTGGTTGATACAATCAGGGATGTTTGCTGCGACAGCAGGCTCGTTTCAAGGTAACAGGTGACGAACCATTGGTTTATTTCCTTAAACAGGATTCCCTGAATGCCCCTCCATCCGAAATCCTTCCCGAGATTTTGAAACGCTCGCTCGAGTTCACGCGCATAGGGGCGGCGTTGTTTTGGCGAGGCAGCTACAGCAAGCTTAGCGTGAACCTTTGTCATCATGACGCATCTCAACCGGTCTCCAGTCGCAGGTGTAGCAATGCGACCCTTTTCAGAATGGTTTGAAGCTTTCTCGACAATGGAAGTGAATATTTGGAGTCCGCTTTAAAACGTCTTGATGATGTTTTTGTATCAGCTCCCGGCGGCGACAGGCGGGCGAACAGCTTCCAGCAAACGCCTCAGCGTGTTCCGAGATATAGGGAGAGATGGCGCACCCGACAGGATTCGAACCTGTGACCTCTGCCTTCGGAGGGCAGCACTCTATCCAGCTGAGCTACGGGTGCGTGCGCGGCGTTGA
This sequence comes from Brevundimonas sp. SS2672, assembly GCF_059579685.1. NCBI lineage: Bacteria > Pseudomonadati > Pseudomonadota > Alphaproteobacteria > Caulobacterales > Caulobacteraceae > Brevundimonas > Brevundimonas sp. SS2672. The sequence goes on from NZ_CM184201.1 coordinate 2,695,744, forward strand.
GGCCGGACGGCGGTGCTTACAGCATGGGCGAGGCGGTCTCAATCCCGAATCTGGCCGCGCCTTCCTTCTTGGCGCGGGGGCTCCGTCGGCCTAGCGTCGCGGATCGGGAAGAGGGAATTTCCATGCGCGCCATCACCTTCGCCGCCCTGGCCGGCGCTGTCGTTGTTCTGACCGGCTGCGCCGCGTTCCAGAAACAGGACGCCGACAGTCTGGACGACGTGGCGCGCGACTATGTCGCCCTGACGCTGGAGATCGGCGAGCGAGAGCCGGGTTATGTCGACGCCTATTACGGACCGGCGGAATGGGCCGAAGCGGCCAAGGCCAATCCGCGCCCCCTGCCCCAGCTGGCCGAAGACGCGGCGGACCTGGCCCGACGCCTCGAGACCCTGCCGGAGCGGGGACTGGACGCCCAGAGCCGCCAGCGCCGCGCCTATCTCAAGGCCCATGTCTCGGCGGCCTCGGCGCGGCTGCGGATGCTGCAGGGCGAAACGCTGAGCTTCGCCGACGAGGCCGAGGCCCTGTTCGGCGTGCGGCCGGAACTGCGGCCGCTGTCGTCCTATGATCCGGTGCTGGCGCGCATCGACGCCCTGGTCCCCGGCGAGGGGCCGCTGGCCGAGCGGGTCGCCGCCTTCCGCGCCCGCTATGTGATCCCCAAGGACCGGCTGGATACGGTGATGCGCGCCGCCATCAAGGAGTGCAAGGCGCGCACTGAGCGTCATATCACCCTGCCTGCCAGCGAGACCTTCACGCTGGAGTTCGTCAACGACAAGCCGTGGTCCGGCTATAACTGGTTCAAGGGCGGCGCCTTCAGCCTGATCCAGGTGAACACCGACCTGCCCATCTATATCGACCGGGCGGTCGATCTGGGCTGTCACGAAGGCTACCCCGGCCACCACGTCTACAACGCCCTGCTGGAGCAAACCTTCGTCAGGGACAAGGGATGGGTCGAGATGAGCGTCTATCCGCTGTTCAGCCCCATGTCCTTCATCGCCGAGGGCAGCGCCAACTACGGCATCGACCTGGCCTTCCCCGGCCATGAGCGGACCGAATTCGAGGCGCGGGTGCTGTATCCGCTGGCGGGGCTGGACCCGGCGACGGCCGAGGCGCAGACGCAGCTTCTGGCCCTGACCCGCGAACTGGCGCGGGCGGAATACACGGTGGCCGACGACTATCTGGCCGGGCGCATCGACCGAGAGACGGCGCTGGACCAGCTGCAGAAGTACAACCTCGTCGCGCGCGACCGGGCGGCGCAGCGGCTGAGCTTCATCGAGACCTACCGCTCCTATGTCATCAACTACGGCCTGGGCCGCGACATGGTGCAGGCCTGGGTCGAGCGGCAGGGGCCGGACCACTGGAAGACGACGGAGCGTCTGCTGGCCAGCCAGACCCTTCCGGTCGACCTCGACTGACGCGGTTCGCAACCGCAGCGGGTCAGCGGCGTTAAGGCCAAGGTTCAAATTTCAGAGGGGCTATCACCCATGCGTATCCGCACCTTGACCATCGCCGCCGTCTCGGTCCTGGCGCTCGGCGCCGCCGCCTGCACCCAGGCCGAGCAGAACAAGGCCGAGGCCAACGCCGAAGCCGCCGGCGACAAGGCCGCCGACGTCGCCGCCCAAACGGGCGAAGTCGTCGAATCCGGCGCCATGAAGGCCGCTCAGGCGGTCGAGGAAGGCGCCGGCAAAGTCGCCGACAAGCTGGAAGACAAACAGGCCCAGGCCGCCGCCGAGGGCCGCCCCGGCGCCGTCGACCCGGCCACCGACCAGCGCGTCCCGGCCAAGAACTGATCCAATCCCTTCTCCCCTTGTGGGAGAAGGGTCACTGGCCTGCCAAAAGGTCGTCGATCAGCGCCCGAGCCTCGGGACTGGCCCAGTCAGCCTCGCCGACCAGGACAGCGCGAACCTGGCCCTGGCGATCCAGCACCATCGTCTGGGGCATGGCGCCCTTGCCCGGAAATTCGAAGGCCAGCTGGAACTTCGGGTCGATGTAGAACTGCAGCGGCGCATGGTCGGCGATGAAGGCGCGCGCCTCGTCAGCCGTCTTTTCCGCGTCCATGCTGATGGCTGCCACGGCGAAGTCGTCGCGCCCCTTATAATGATCGGCCAGCGCAGCCAGGGTCGGCATCTCGATCCGGCACGGCGCGCACCAGGTGGCCCACAGGTTCACCACTGTCACCTTGCCCGCGAAATCGGCGAAGCGGACCTCCCGCCCGGCCGCGTCACGGAAGGCGTAGTCGGTGGCCGGGGCGGGCGGCGGCGCCTGCAGGCGGGCGAGGGAGCCCCGCGCATACGCGATCAGGCGGGTGCTCGGCTGTTTCGATGCAGCCGCAACGGGCGCCGAGTCTTTGCGCCCCTTATGATGATTGACGTATAGCAACGCCGCGCCCACGCCGATCACGCTGATCAGGGCGAACGTCGCCACGCCCGCCCAAGTCCGTCCAGAGCCGCTCATGTCTGATACGCCTTCCAAACCACAGTCTGACAATTCCCCTTCGAAAGGGTCTGACGGGCAGTCTCTATGGGGCGGGCGCTTCAGCGCCAAGCCCGCCGACATCATGCAGGCCATCAACGTCTCCATCGGCGTCGACAAACGCCTGTGGGCGCAGGACCTGGCCGGTTCGCGGGCCCATTGTCGCATGCTGGAGAAGCAGGGCATCATCGCCGCTGCGGACGCGCAGGCCATTCTGGGCGGGCTGGACGTCATCGAGGGCGAGATCAAGGACGGGACCTTCCCCTTCCGTGACGCCTATGAAGACATCCACATGAACGTCGAGGCCCGCCTATCGGAGCTGATCGGCGAGCCTTCGGGGCGCCTGCACACGGCGCGCAGCCGCAACGATCAGGTGGCGACGGACTTCCGCCTGTGGGTGCGCGACGCCTGCGACCGCACCGTGGCGCAACTGAAGGACCTGCAGCGGACCCTGCTGGACCGGGCGGAGCAGCACGCGGGCGACCTGATGCCGGGCTTCACCCATCTGCAGACGGCCCAGCCGGTGACCTTCGGCCACCACCTGATGGCCTATGTCGAGATGTTCGGCCGCGACGCGGGCCGCTTCGCCGACGCCCGCGCGCGCATGAACGAGAACCCGCTGGGCGCCGCCGCGCTGGCCGGTTCGCCCTTCCCCATCGATCGTCACATGACGGCGCAGGCGCTGGGCTTCGATCGTCCGATGGCGAACTCGCTGGACGCCGTATCGGATCGCGATTTTGCGCTGGAAAGCCTGGCCGCCGCCTCGATCGCGGCGGGCCACCTGTCGCGTCTGGCCGAAGAGATCGTGGTGTGGATGACGCCGATGTTCGGTTTCGCCACCCTGCCCGACGACCTGACCACCGGCTCGTCCATCATGCCGCAGAAGCGCAACCCCGACGCGGCCGAGCTGGTGCGCGCCAAGACGGGCCGCATCAACGGCGCCTTGATCGCCCTGACCACGGTGATGAAGGGCCTGCCGCTGGCCTATTCCAAGGACATGCAGGAGGACAAGCCGCCGGTGTTCGAGGCCTTTGATGCGCTCGACCTGGCGCTGACGGCCATGACCGCCATGGTCGCCGTGATCCGTCCCAATACCGAGAAGATGGCCGCCGCCGCCGGCGCGGGCTTCTCGACGGCCACCGACCTGGCCGACTGGCTGGTGCGCGAACTGAACCTGCCTTTCCGTCAGGCGCACCACGTCACCGGCGCCGCCGTGAAGCGGGCCGAGGCGCTGGGCCTGGGTCTGGGCGAATTGCCGCTGAGCGAATTGCAGGCCCTGGATGGCCGGATCACCGAAGGCGTGTATGAAGTGCTGACGCCCGAAGCCTCCTGCGCCAGCCGCCAGAGCTTCGGCGGCACGGCGCCGGAACAGGTCCGCGCGCGCATCGCCGACTGGAGAAGCCGCCTGTGAAAAAGACCCTGATCCTGGCGGGCGCCGCCGCCCTTCTGCTCTCGGCTTGCGGCCGCATGGCCGATCTGGAGCCGCCGCAGGGCGCTACGCCGAAGAAGCAGACCGAGCGCGCCATCCGCGACCGCTCGGCCGAGCACCTGCCGGAACCGGCGATGCAGAACCTGCCGCCGCGCCAGATGCCGATCGACAACGGCACGTCCGACCCGTTCGGCAAGCCGCCGCCGATGAACTGAGCCTTCGCGCTCCTCTCTCTGACTGGACTCCCCGCCGGTGCACTATTTCGACCTCAAGGACGGCGTCCTGCATGCCGAGGGCGTCTCTCTGGAGACGCTGGCGGCCAGCGTCGGCACGCCGACCTATGTCTATTCCTCGGCCACCCTGCGCCGCCACTACGGCCTGCTGCGCGAGGCGTGCGACGCGCACAAGAGCGCGCTGGGCGAGGCCCTGATCGCCTTCGCGGTCAAGGCCAACTCCAACCTGTCCGTGCTGGCGACGCTGGCCAAACTCGGCTGCGGCGCCGACACCGTATCCGAAGGCGAGATCCGCCGCGCCCTGGCGGTCGGCATTCCGGGCGAACGCATCATCTTCTCGGGCGTGGGCAAGACCGACGCCGAACTGGCCTTCGCCATCGAGCAGGGCGTGCGTCAGATCAACGTCGAGTCCTCGGCCGAACTGGACCGGCTGATCGCCGTCGCCACCGAGAAGTCGGCGTCTCCAGCCATCGCCATTCGGGTCAACCCGAAGATCGGCGCAGGCGGCCACGCCAAGATCACCACCGGCGGCGCCGGCGACAAATTCGGCGTCCCGGTCGAGGAGGCGATGGCGCTGTACGCTCGCGCCTCCGCCTCGCCCCACGTCACGCCGGTGGGCCTGGCCTGCCACATCGGCAGCCAGATCACGGACCTGAGCCCGCTGGAGGCCGCCTTCCGCGTGCTGCGCCAGATGACGGAGGACCTGCGCGCCGAGGGGCACAGCGTCACCCGCCTCGACCTCGGCGGCGGGCTGGGCGTACCCTATTACGGCGAGGCGGCGACGCCCGCTCCGGCCGAATACGTCGCCATGGCCGCGCGCGTGCTGGATGGCCTGAACGTCGAGGCCGCCTTCGAGCCCGGTCGCCTGATGGCCGCCAATGCGGGCGTGCTGCTGAGCCGCGTCATCCAGGTCAATGAACGGACAGACGGCCGCCGCTTCCTGGTCCTGGACGCGGCGATGAACGATCTGATGCGCCCGGCCCTCTATGACGCCTTCCACGACCTGAAGCCGGTCCGCCCGGTCGCAGGCGAGGCGCTGCCTTACGACGTCGTCGGACCGGTCTGCGAGACGGGGGACACCTTCGCGCGCGACCGCGACCTGCCGTCGTTGAAGGCGGGCGATCTGGTCGTCTTCATGAGCGCCGGAGCCTATGGCGCGGTCATGAGCGGCGAATACAACACCCGTCCCCTGGCCGCCGAAGTCCTCGTCGACGGCGACCGCAATGCGATCATCCGCCCGCGCCCGACCTATGACGAGATGTTCGCCCGCGAGCCGATGGCGGACTGGCTCTGAGGTCTCGGCGTCGCGCTGAAGCCGGGAGCTTCGTGCGACCCGCGCCATAATCCGGCGCCTCGTCCGAAGCCTTCCCTGCAAGAGGTCTTGCATGATCGCCGAAATTGCCTGACTTTGGTCAGGCAATAATGGATCAGATGATGCCGGACTCCATAGCCCGTATCCGCCGTTTCCAGCGCGCCGTCACAACAGAGGTGGGAGCGCTGGATGAGTCCTTTCTCGGGAGGGGCCGTCCCATGGGCGTCGCTCGGGTGTTGAACGCGATCGGCGGCGGAAAAACAGACGTCAGTGAAGTGCGCCGCTATCTCGGGCTGGATTCCGGGCTGATGAGCCGTCTCCTGCGCACGCTTGAGACCGAACGTCTGATCGAGATTGACGCCGATGAAGCCGACAACCGTCGACGCCGGGTTCGCCTGACCGTCGAAGGCGCGCAGGAGTATGCCGCCTATGAGGCGCTGGCCAACGCGCAGGCACGGGCCATGCTGGACCGGCACGCCTCACCCCGACGTCTGCTGGAGGCGATGGATCTGATCGCCTCCACTCTGGGCCGGGATCGCATCACCCTGCATGAGGTTCCGCCGCAGGACGCGAATGCACAGGCGTGTATGGAGGCCTATTACGCCGAACTCTCAGAGCGGCTGGAGCGGGGGTTCGACGTCGCCCTGTCCAAGGACCCTGACGCCGGCGACATGCTCCGGCCGCGCGGCGCCTTTCTGGTCGCGATATCCGATGGGATGGCGGTCGGTTGCGCCGGCCTGAAAGGCACGGACCTGGGCTATGCGGAGATCAAGCGGCTGTGGGTTTCGCCCAGAGCGCGCGGGCTGGGGCTGGCGCTACGGCTCATGGACGAACTGGAGCGGATCGCGGTCGAACTGGGCATCGGCCTGCTGCGGCTGGACACCAACAGCGCGTTGAAAGAGGCCGTCTCCCTGTACGCCAACACGGGCTGGCAGGAGATTGCGCGTTTCAACGACGACCCCTACCCGGATCGGTTTTTCCAGAAGAAGACGGACGCCGCGCCGGAGCCGGTCTGACCCCCGGCCTGCACAGCCCTCAATCCAGAGCGCAGATGTCCGGCAGGCCGCGCAGGCCGCCCGCGTGGTCCAGGCCGTAGCCGACCAGGAAGCGGTTCGGCGCCTCCCAGCCGACGAAGTCGGGCTCGGGCGCGCGGGGCTTGGGCCAAGGCTTGCGAGCAAAGACGCAGGTCAGCACCTCGGCGGCGCCCGCCTCGCGCGTGATCCGCACGGCTTCCGCCAGCGACAGGCCGGTGTCGAACACGTCGTCCAGGATCAGCACCCTTCGTCCTTCCAGCGAGCGCTGATAGGGCGCGCGGACCTCGATACGGCCGCGGCTGGTCTGTTCGTCGCCGTAGGAGGCCAGCCACAGGGCGTCGAAGCGGACATTTCTGCCTTCGCGCGCCAGGGCGCGGGTCAGGTCGGCGGCGAACCACAGGCCGCCGGTCAGCAGGACAGAGGCTACCGTCTCGTCATCGACATGGGGAGCGATGCGGCGCGCCAGATCGGCCACGACGGCCTCGATCTCGGCCTGGGACAGAAGAACCGTGGGGGCGGGCGTCGGTCGGGTGTCAGCCATGCCCCGGCGATACCCTTTTCGCACGGCCGGAGTCGAGAGGCGAAGCGGCTGGACGAAGGTCGAGGGGCTCAGCGGCGCAGGCCGCCGTCCTCGCGCACGGCGCTATCGGCCGCAGTCCTTGCGCGCGAGGTCGCAGAAACCGACCCGGATGGCGCCTTGGCGGCGGGCCCGGGCGCTTGCTCGAGCAGATAGTCGACGCTCAACTTCGCCACCCGGCCTTGCGGATCGGGAATGACGACAGCGAAGCCCTGAACCTTCCCCGGCAGGATGGGCGGTCCGTCCAGACGCACGATGCGGCGCGTCACCTCGACGCCCCCAGCATCCTTGAGGACGACCACCAGCGGCGGCGGGACGATTTCAATGTCGCGAATGTTGCGGAGCGCGCCCGAAACCAGGGTGCGGCCAGGGTCGTGCGGCGTGGTGCGGCCTCGCAGCGCCTCGACCTCCAGACCGACCGTATTCACGTCCAGCCCCAGCGACCTGTAGACCCCCGCCGCCGACGGAAAGGCGCGAGCAATCTCCTCGCGGAACAGGACGGCCCCGGTCAGCAGGCCCAGCGCCACGGCCGCCGCCGCCGCCCAGGCCGCCCCGGCGGCGGCCGCCTGACGCACGCGGCGCTTGCGCTCGGCCTTGGCGCGGAAGGCGCGCGGCAACTCCGGCGCCGGGGTCTCGGCGAAGGTGTCGTAGCGGGGCGCGGTCTCGACCTCCTCGGTCGGGGCGGCTTCCGGCTCCAGTTCGAGAGGGGCGTCCTCAAGGGTCGCGCGCCAGTCCTGGCCGCACGCCTTGCAGCGCACGCGACGGCCGTTCGGACCGATCGCCTCGTCGGGAACGAAATAGCTAGTGGCGCAGGCGGGGCAGGTCAGTATCATGTCAGCTGACTGCGAGGCTTATCGCCCCCTCCTGTCGCGGCGCAACGCCCCGGTCCAATACGAAACTCGATGCCCGATCCGATCCGCCGCGCCGCCGACCCTGATTCCGCGCCTGACGCCGTCCGCCTCAGAGGCGTGGGCTTCGGCTATGCGGGCAGGCCCGCCGTGCTGCGGGACGTTAACCTTACTCTGCCAAACGGCTCTTTCCACTTCCTTACCGGACCCTCGGGCGCGGGCAAGTCCTCGCTGTTGCGGCTGCTGACGCTGGCCGCCCGACCGCAGGCGGGGCGAATCAGCCTGTTCGGCCAGGACGTGACCCAGTTGCCCCGACGCGAGGTTCCGGCGCTTCGCCGTCGCATGGGGGTGATCTTCCAGGACTTCCGCCTGCTGGATCATCTGTCGGCCTTCGACAATGCGGCCCTGCCGCTGCGCCTGGCGGGCGAACGTCCGGCCGAATACGCCGCCGACGTGCAGGAAATGCTGCGCTGGGTCGGCCTGGGCGGGCGGCTGGACGCCCTGCCGCCGACGCTGTCAGGCGGTGAGAAGCAGCGGCTGGCCATCGCCCGCGCCGTGGTGGCGCGGCCGCGCCTGATCCTGGCCGACGAACCAACCGGCAGCGTCGACCGGCCGATGGGCGAGAAGCTGATGCGGCTGTTCCAGTCCCTGAACAGGCTGGGCGCCACGATCCTGATCGCCAGCCATGACGAGGCCCTGGCCGCGCGCAGCGGCGCCGCCGTGCTGCGGCTGGAAGGCGGGCGGCTGGAGCAGATCGCGCCCGCCGTCGCCCCGACCGCATCGGAGGATCAGACATGATCGGCCGCTTCGGCAGCGCCCAACCCGAACTTCTGCCGCGCGAGGCGGGCGGCGAGCGCTGGCTGATCGTGGTCATCGCCGTGTTGTGCTTCCTGGCTTCGATCGCCGCCGTCGGCGCCCTGGCCGCCGACCGGGCCGCGCACGGCTGGGCGCGTCAGCTGCGGGCCGAGGCGACCGTGCAGGTGCGGCCGCGCGTCGACGAGACCGGCCCCGCCGCCGCCGCCCGCGCCGCCGAGACCCTGGCCGGAGTCGACGGCGTGGCCGAGGCCCAGGCGATGGACCGCAAGGCCGCCGAGGCCCTGCTGCGTCCCTGGGTGGGCGAGGCGGCCCTGCCCGACCTGCCCCTGCCCTATCTGGTCATCGTCCATCTGGACCCGAAAGCGCCCGCCAGCGCGCCCAGCCTGAGCCGCGCCCTGGCCGAGGCCGGACTGGACGCCACCGTCGACGACCACAGCCTGTGGCGCGGCGAAGTCGAGCGTTCGGCGGGCCTGATCACGGCCCTGGCGGGGGCGGCCTTCCTGCTGATCGCAGCGGCGACGGCGGCGGCCATCGCCTACGCCACCCGCGCGGGCATGGCGGCCCAGGCGGCGGTGATCGAGACCTTGAGCCTGAACGGCGCCTCGGACGGCGCTGTCGCCTCCCTGTTCCAGAAGCGTTTCGGCCTGCTGGCCGCCGGGGCGGGGGCGGCGGGCGCCGGACTGGCGGCGCTGATGCTGGCCGCGCTGCGTCTGATCGGCGGCGAAGGCGGATTGACGCCGGCCCTGCCGCTGGCCTGGCCGGACCTGCTGACGCTGGCCGCCTGCCCCCTGCTGGCGGGGGCGGTCGCGGTGCTGGCCGCACGCCTGACGGCGCTGGCGAAGCTGGGCGGGCGTCGCTAGTTAGTTAGGCATGAAGTTCCTGACGCTGATCGCCGTGGTGGCGCTGATGTGGCTGACGGGCCTGTTCGTCTTCGCCGAACGGGTGCGAGGACTGACGCCTGCGCCCGAGCCGACGCGGGCGGACGCCATCGTCTCCCTGACCGGCCCCTCGGCCGAGCGGGTCAACGCCGCCGTCCGCCTGCTGGAGCAGGGCAAGGGCGACCGCCTGCTGATCTCGGGCGTCAACCGCGAGGTTCGCCGCAAGGAGCTGCGCGCCCTGACGCCGGGGTCGAAGAAGCTGTTCAACTGCTGCGTCGATCTGGGCTTCGAGGCCGAGAACACCGTCGGCAACGCCCAGGAGATCGCCGCCTGGGCGCGGTCCAAGGGCTATGACGACCTGATCGTCGTGACCTCCGACTATCACATGCCGCGCAGCCTGATGGAGATTCGCGGGGCCGCGCCCGGCGTGCGGCTGACGCCCTACGCCGTCTCCACGCCGTCGCTGGACACGCCGTCCTGGTGGCGCGCCACCGAGACCGCCCGGCGTATGACGCTGGAATACATGAAATACCTGGCCGTTCTGGGCCGCGAAGGGATGCATCGCCTGACCGGCCGCCACCCCGAGCGGCCTGCCGAAACGACCGCTCCACAGCCCGCCGTTCCCTAACGCTTCGCCCGTCCCCCTTCGCCAAGGCCGCCGCATGACGACCGTTCGATCCCTGCTCTTCACCCTGTGGCTGTATCTGTCGATGCCGCTGTTCGCGGTCCTCCTGTCGCCGGCGTTGCTGATGCCGCACAAGGCGGCCATGGGAGTGATCAAGCTGTGGGCGCGCTTCGTCCTGTTCGGCCTGCGGTGGATCGCGGGAATCAAGGTCGAGGTGCGCGGGCTGGAGCACCGCCCGACCGGCCCGGCTCTGATCGCCGCCAAGCATCAGGGAATGCTGGACGTGGTCGCGCCCTTCGCCTTTCTGGACGATCCGTGCTTCGTCCTGAAGAAGGAGCTGATGCCCCTGCCCTTCTTCGGCTGGTTCGCCTGGAAGACGAAGATGATCGCCGTCGACCGCGCCGCCCACGCCAAGGCGCTGAAGGACATGGTGCGCCAGACCCGCGCCCGTCTGGCCGACGACCGCCAGATTCTGATCTTCCCCGAAGGCACCCGCACGGCGCCGGGCGAGCCGGCGGACTACAAGCCGGGCGTGGCCGCCATCTATCGCGACGTGGACGCGCCCTGCTGGCCGATCGCCACCAACTCGGGCGTCCATTGGCCGGCGCATGGCTTCAAACGTTATCCGGGTACGGTCGTTTTCGAATTCCTGCCGCCTATTCCGGCCGGGCTGAAGCGCGCCGAGTTCATGAAGCAGTTGGAGAGCCGGATCGAAGGCGCTTCGATCGCCTTGTTGCCGCCCCAAACCTAGGCTTTGCAGGACGGGCCCCTATATCATCAGTTGTTGACCTGGGACCCGCTCATGATTTTCCGCTCCGCCTTTCGCCTCGCGCTCCTGACCGCCGCCTTCGCCGGCCTGCCCGCCGCCGCCCTGGCGCAGTCGCAGCCGTTCCAGCCGGTCGAGGCGCCGCAGACGTGGAAGGTCGATGTCGGCGGCGGCTTCGTGCGCGGCTTCAGCGTGTCGGGCGACAAGGCCGAAGACTTCAACTTCACCGCCTGGGGCTCGGCCTCCTATCGCGACATCGTCTACGCCAACGGCCTGGACGGCCTGGGCTGGAACGCCATCAAGCGCGACGGCTTCCATGCGGGCGTCCAGCTTCGCCCTCGTTTCGCGGCGGGCGATATCGACGGCATGGACCGGCCGGACCTGGGCGCCGACGCGGCGCTCTACGCCTTCAAGCGCCTGCCGGGGAACATCGTGGTCGGCGGCCGCATCCAGCATGACGCCACGGGCGACGACGCCGGACTGGAATACTACGGCTCGGTCAGCCACCAGCGCGTGACGCCCATCGGCCTGTTGCAGACCATGGCCTATATGCGCGGCGGCAGCGACGAGCGGGTCCAGCGCTATTACGGCGTCACCGCCCAGGAGGCGGCCAACACCGACTACGCCGCCTTCACGCCTTCGGGCGGCCTGTCGGCGGCGGGCGCGGCGGCCTTGCTGGCCGTGCCGATCGGCGACCGCTACGGCGTCGGCGCCTTCTTCAACTACGAACAGCGCCTGGGCGACATCAAGGACAGCCCCCTGATCGAGGACGACCATGTCTGGCGCGCAGGCGTGATCGGCGTGGTGCGCTTCAACAGCGGCGACTGAGGCGTCAGCCCGCCGCGAACTCGCTGAGCGCGTCGATGACGGCGCGGTTCTGATCCTCGGTCCCGACCGTCACCCGCAGGCAGTCCGGCAGGCCATAGCTGGCCACGCCGCGCACGATGATCCCCTTGGACTGCAGATAGTCCTGCGCCGCCGAGGCCGGGCGCTTCGCATCCGGGAAGCGGATCAGGATGAAGTTGCCCGAGGCGGGGAACACCTCGAAGCCGAAGCCCTTGACGGCCTGGATCAGGCGCGGCCGCCATTCGGCCACCAGATCGCGCGAGGCCTTCTGGTGCGCTTCATCGCCCAGCGCCGCGATGGCCGCCTCGATCCCCGGCAGGGAGACATTGAACGGCAGGCGGATGCGGTCGATGGCCTGTTCCACCGCCAACGGCGCATAGCCGAAGCCGACGCGCAAGCCGCCCAGGCCGTGCAGCTTGGAGAAGGTGCGGGTGACGACGATGTTGGGCGCGGTGCGCGCCAGATCGAAGGCGCTTTCCCAGTCCGGCTCGGTGACGAACTCGGCGTAGGCTTCGTCGATCACCAGAATGGCGTGGGCGGGCAGGCCTGCGTGCAGGCGGCGGATCTCCTCGCCCGTGGCGAAGCTGCCGGTCGGATTGGCCGGGTTCGACAGATAGACCAGCTTGGTCCGCTCATCGACCAGCGCCAGCATGGCGTCGACGTCGGCGCGGAAGGCCGGCTCAGCCGCCTGCTTGACTTCGGCCTGACAGGCGCGGGCCGAGATCTGATAGGCGACGAAGGCGTACTGGCTGGTGACGATGTTGTCGCCGGCCTCCAGATAGGTCTGGTTCAGCAGGGCGAAGACCTCGTCCGAGCCGTTGCCGAAGATCAGCCGCTCCGGCTCCAGTCCATGCGCCTCCGCCACGGCCGCGCGCAGGCGGTCGGCCCGGCCATCAGGATAGAGGTGGATCGAGGCGACGGCGGCGGCGAAGGCCTCGCGCGCTTTTTCGCCCGCGCCCAGGGCGTTCTCGTTGGACGACAGCTTGATGGGCTTGGCCACCCCGGCGATGGCGCTTTTGCCGCCGACATAGGGGGCGATCTCCAGCACGCCGCGTTTGGGTTGAGGCGCGCCGTCGGACGGCGCCTGGTTCGCTTCGGTCATGCGCGCGTCATCCCCTGCCAGTCGAAGTCTATAAGCCGCAATTTGTCAGAAGACGGGAGCGGCGCCGATGACGCCGGTCAGGCCGCCGGGCGCGCCGTCCAGCCTGATGTCTTCCGCCTGCACATAGCCCGTCAGGACGAATAGCTTCAACCCGCCTCCGCCCGATAGAAATTCGGCCGCCAGACCGGCCTGAGACAGGGCTTCGACGATGCGGGCGTCCGGCCAACCGCTGTCCGTGACCCAGAAGGTGCGGTCGTCGCCGGTCGGTCCCGGCGCCTCGGTCGAGACCATCAGGGCGCGCGGAGCCCCGGCGGCGTCATCCGGCAGGGCGGCGATGACCTTCAGCATGGGCAGGGCCAGCAGCCGCCCCCACCACGGCCGCGCCGACAGATCGATCAGGGCCCGCGTTTTCTGCGCCGCCCCGTCGCGCACGGCGATCAGGGCCTGATCCGCCTCCGCCATCGGCCGCGCCGCCAGACCCCAGCGGTCAGCCGCCAGCATCTGCGACAACGATCCGCAGGCGATCAACGGCCGTCCGTCGGCCGCCTCCAGCCGTCCCTGCACGGCGCGCACCGCCGACTTTTCCGCCAGGCTCGCGCCTTGCAGAATCGCGCGCAGGGCGATGGCGTCGCCGTCGACCGAACCGCGCGGCCCCGCCGCCAGCCGGGCGCGGACGGCCTCGGCCACGGCCCGCTCCAGCGACAGGCGTTCCTCATCGGCGGGCGGCTCGATCAGCATCAGAACAGCTGCGGCGCGGGGGCCAGGGCGAACGGCCCCAGATAGGTGCGGCCGCCGCGGAACAGGATGGCCAGCTCCACGCCCTGACCGTCGTCGCCGGTCCCGCCCTGCGGCGTGGCGGCGGCGGCCCTGGCGGCGGCGGCGCGGTCCAGCGCCCCGCCCTGCTGGGCGCCCGCCAGGCCGACAATGGCCGCCAGCGGCTTCTCGGCGCGCACGAAGACCTCGCCTTCCAGCCGGCCCTTGCCGTCCGCCGACAGGGCGTCACTGGAGACGAAGGCCTTGCTCTCGCCGGCCTGCAGCTGGCCCTTCACGTCGATGAAGCGGCCGCCCGCCGCCGTCCAGGCGGTCAGCAGTCCCTTGGCGTCCGCACCCTTGCGCAGGGCCGAGGCCTTTTCGATCACCGCCTCGATCTGAGCGTTCAATATCCCCGACTGGGTGAAGCCTTCGACCGGGCCGTTCGGGCGGCCCTCGCCGTCGACCAGACGGAACAGCACGTCCACATCATCGGTCGGCGTGTCCGAGCCGACCAAGTGCGGCCGCATGTATAACTGCACCAGACGCGCCTGCTTCAGCGGGAAGGGCTCGGCGTCCGGCAGGGCGGTGAAGACCGGCTTCTCCAGCTCCAGCGCCACATTGGGCCAGCGCTGCGTCAGGCCGTGCACGCTCATGCGGATGCCCTCGGCGCGGATGGCGGTCTTGCCCTTCTCTGCGCGCGTGACGGTCAGGCCGTCCGGCGCCGCCAGCACCCAGCGCGTAGGATTGTAGGCGTTGGCCTGGGCGATCATCTCCGGCGCCGCGATCGCATGACCGGACGGGGCGACGACGTCCAGATGCTTGATCGTCACCCGCGCGTGCATCGGCCAGCCGGTGGTGGATATCCCGGCATGCTGGATGGTCCAGCCGCCCTCCTGCAGCCCGGCGATCTTGGCCTCCATGCGCCGCTCGATCTGCTGGGTCAGGAAGAACCACCAGCCGGTCCACAGGACCAGGCCCACGGCGACGATGGCGAAGGGGATGATCAAGCCCTTACGGCTGTGATGCGGGACGGCGTCGGTCATGAGCGCGCTTTAGCAGGATGAGCGGCTGCTGACACGTCCTGTCAGCAGGAACAGGCCAGGCTGCCGCCCGTTCGAATCGCAATCTGACAGGAGACGAGGACCATGGAGACGCAGCAGCTTCATCGCGGCCGGCTGATCGACCATCTGCAACTGGTGACGCCGGACCTGGAGGCCAGCCGCCGCTTCTACGGCGCGGTGCTGGAGGCCCTGGGCGTGCCGATCGGCGGCGAAGCCGAACGTTTCTTCTGGGCCGACGAACTGTTCGTCTCGGCGGTCGACAGCATCGCCGCGCAGGGCCGGCCGACGGGCCGCTGCCACCTGGCCTTCCAGGCCAAGGACCGCGCCATGGTCGAAGCCTTCCACAAGGCGGGGCTGGCGGCGGGCGGAACCGACAACGGCGCGCCGGGCGAGCGGCCCTATCACCCCGGCTACTACGCCGCCTTCCTGCTGGATCCGGACGGTAACAACATCGAGGCGGTGTTCCACGGCGAGGCCGAGCGTTCCGCCGGCAGCGTGGTCGTGACGTTCGAGAGCTAGGCCGGTCAGGCCGTCAGATCCGCCCACGTCGCCCTGCAAGCGCGCGCCGCCTCGTCCGGCGCCAGCTCCAGCAGCAGGCCGCGCTGGCCGCCGTTGATCAGCACCCGGTCGAACAGGATGGCCGTCTCGTCGATGAAGGTCGGGACGGCCTTCCTCTGGCCGAAGGGGCTGACGCCGCCGACCTTGAAGCCGGTCAGGCGCTCGGCGTCGGCGGGCTTCATCATCTGGGCCGACTTGCCCCCGGCGGCGGCGGCCAGCTTCTTCATGCTGACCTCGCAGTCGGACGGCACGACGACGCAGACGGGCTTGGCGTCCACCAGAGTCATCAGCGTCTTGAACACCTGCTCGGGCGCCCAGCCCAGGGCCTCGGCCGCCTGCAGGCCCACGCGCGGCGCATCGGGGTCGTAGTCGTAGGGATGCAGTTCGAAAGCGACGCCGGCCTTAGTCAGGGCGACGGTGGCGGGGGTGGTCTTGGACATGGCGTCCCCATCTCACCTTTCGTCATCCTCCAGCAAGCCGCGCAGCGGTGCCGACCGGGGGACCCAGCGGCGCTGAAGGCGCGAGCGCCGTACGTGGAGCTTCGCCCTACCGGGCGCCGCTACGCTTCGCCGGAGGATGACGAAGAGGAGGCCAGGAACCCCTTGGTCAACTCCACCGTCTCGGCCAGGCCCAGGCGCAGGACCTCCGTCCCCGGCGGCAGGGCGGCGAACAGGCGCGTCGGGCAGGCGGCGTCCAGCATGACGAAGACGCCCCGATCATCCGCCCGGCGGATCAGGCGGCCGAAGGCCTGGGCGATGCGCCCGCGCGCCAGGGCGTCGTCCCACGAACGACCGCCCGAGCCCGTGCCGAACCGCTCGCGCCGCGCCTTGTGCAGCAGGTCGGGGCGCGGCCACGGCACGCGGTCGAAGGCCAGAACGCGCAGGGACCGGCCCGGCACGTCCACGCCGTCCCTAACCGCATCGGTGCCCAACAGGCAGCTGTCGCGCTCGGCCCTGAAGACGTCGACCAGCGCTCCGACCTCCAGCGGATCGACGTGCTGGGCGTAGAGCGGCAGGCCCGCCCGCGCCAGCTCCGGCCCCAGCCGCTCATAGACCGCCTTCAGCCGCCGGATGGCGGTGAACAGGCCCAGACCTCCGCCGCCCGCCGCCAGAAACAGTTCGCGCATGGCCGCCGCGATCTGGCGCGGGTCGTCCTTGACCAGGTCGTTGACGACGATGACCCGGCTGTTGGTCGCATAGTCGAACGGGCTGTCGACCTTCAGCGTCCGCGCCGGTTCGATCAGACGCGCCGCCCCGGTCCGCAGACGGGCCAGGTCGAACGGGTCTTCCGCCGCCGGATCGGACAGGGTGGCGCTGGTCACCAGCACCCCGTGCGAGGGCATGACCACCGCCGCCTCCAGCGGCACGGTCGGGTCGATCCAGTGACGGCGCAGGGCCACGTCGTGGATGCGGCCGAAAGCGGCCTCGGCCGACAGCCAGTCGACGTAATCGGGGTC
This sequence comes from Brevundimonas sp. SS2672, assembly GCF_059579685.1. Taxonomy (NCBI): domain Bacteria; kingdom Pseudomonadati; phylum Pseudomonadota; class Alphaproteobacteria; order Caulobacterales; family Caulobacteraceae; genus Brevundimonas; species Brevundimonas sp. SS2672. Next base: position 2,712,504 of record NZ_CM184201.1, read on the forward strand.
CGGTTCGTCCCCGCCCTCCTCCAGCGCCGCCAGCATGGAGCGCCAGCCGGGCAGGGTCATGCGCGCGCGCCGGTCCAGTCCGCGCAAAGAGCCCTCGATGCGGGCGCGGGCGGCGCCGTCCAGTTCGGCCGCCTCCTCATCCAGAATGTCTTCGAGATGGCGCGACAGGGCCAGCAGCGGCGCCTCGACGGCGGCGATGGCGCGAGCGGCCTCGCGCGCGGCCTCCAGCACCGGCTCGGCGACGGGACGCAGGGCGCATTCGAGGCCGAACTCGGCGCCGCCGGTCTCGGCTGCGCGGGCGCGCAGCTGCTCCAGCGCCGCGACCAGAAACCGCTCGATCGGCCCGATGGGGTTCACTTCGCCCGACGCCGGGGCGATACGGCCCGACACCCCTTCGCCGGGCAGTTGGGCGGCGGCCTGCAGCGCGTCCTTCAGAGCCTTAGCGGCGGCTTCGTTGTCGGCGGTCAGATCGCCCAGCCGCTGCTCCAGCCCGCGTCCGCGACGGCCGCGCCCCTCGGGCCCTCTGATCCAGCGGCGCAGTTCGGCCGCCTCCTGCCCCGACAGACACGCTGAGAAGGCGCTGTCGGCGGCGTCGAACAGGTGGTGGCCCTCGTCGAAGACGATGCGTTTCAGCGCCGCCGTTTCGCCGTCCTGCTTCAGACCGCGGGCGGTGCGGGCGCCGTCGAAGGCCGCCTGCGTCATCACCAGCGCATGGTTGGCCACCACCAGATCGGCGCGGCGGCTGGCGCGGATGGTCTTTTCGACGAAGCACAGGCGATAGTGGGGACAGGCGGCGTGAACGCATTCGCCGCGCCGATCGACCAGATTGGCCGGTCCCGCCTGATGCATGGGCGCGGTCGCATAGAGGCCAGGCAGCCAGCCCGGATAGTCGCCCCCGGTCATGTCGCCGTCGCGGGTGTGGGCGGCCCAGCGCGCGGCCAGGGCCATGCCGATCAGGTCGCCGTTCCCTAGCTGCGCCGCCTGCACCATGTCCTGAAGATTCAGCAGGCAGAGATAGTTCTCGCGCCCCTTGCGCACCACCGTCTTGCGGCGTCGTTCGGCCTCGTCGGGCCACAGGGCGCGGCTCTCGCGGTCGATCTGGCGTTGCAGGGCGCGGGTGTAGGTGGATATCCACGCTGCGCCTGCGTTGCGCTCGGCCCACAGGCTGGCGGGCGCCAGATAGCCCAGGGTCTTGCCGGTGCCGGTCCCCGCTTCGGCCAGCAGGACGCGCGGGCGGCCCTCCTCGTTGCGCGGCGAGAAGGCGTAGGCCGCCTCGGCCGCATAATCGGATTGAGCAGGCCGCGTCTCATCCAGACCCGAGGCCTGAAGCAGCTTGTCCAGACGGATGCGGGCGCTCTCGGAATCGACGGGGGCGGACCCCGCCTCGCCGCGCGGGGCCTCGTCCTCCCACTCCTGCAAACGCGCCCAGACGTCGAGGCCCGAGCCGCGCTGCTGGCGGCTGCGCAACGGCCCGGCGCGCAGGGCCTGAAGCACCCGCGACGCCCAACCCCAGCCTGCGCGCTCCAGCGTCAGGGCCAGCGTATAGGCCTCCTCTCGCCCCGGATAGGCGGGCGCGGCCAGCTCGGCCAGCAGATCGGCGGCGGCGGCGCGCAGGGCGGCGGCCTGGGCCTCGGCGCCCCTCGGCTCCTCGCGCCCGAGCGCCAACGCCAGCCCGGTGGCCGACGGGGCGCAGAACCGGGCGGGGCGCACGAAGGCGAACAGCTCCAGCGCGTCCAGCATCTCGGCCGAGCGCGGCGGCGGCGCCAGCCCCAGACGCCGCGCCGTCAGCCCGGCGTGAGCGACGATGACGTCGCCGCCCGTGAACAGGCCCTCGGCGGCGCCGCGCCCGATCTTTCTCGCGCCCTGATCGTCGCACACGGCCCCGGCCCCCGGCGGCGTGGCCAGCGCGGGCGGCAGGTCGAACGTCAGGGACGACGCGGTGCTGATCTCGGCGGATTCGACAGTCACCCTCATTAGATAGCGCCAGAGATGACGAAACGGAACGGGAACATGTTATAGGCTGGACGTGACGACGCCGATCACTGCAACGCTTCCGCCCCTGTTCGCCGACTGGTTCGCCGGTCGGGGCTGGTCGCCGCGTCGGCATCAGCTGGAAATGGTCGCGGCGGCGCAGGCCAGACAGCACGCCCTGCTGGTGGCGCCGACGGGCGGGGGCAAGACGCTGGCGGGCTTCCTGCCCAGCCTGATCGATCTGGCCGAACGGGGGCTGAGGCCGCAGACCGGACCAGGGTCGGGCGTCCACACCCTCTATCTGTCGCCGCTGAAGGCCTTGACCACCGACGTCGAGCGCAACTTGATGACGCCGATCCGCGAGATCGGGCTCAACATCCACGTCGAGAGCCGCACCGGCGACACCAAACAGTCGAAGAAGCAGCGCCAGCGCGACTTCCCGCCCGACATCCTGCTGACCACGCCGGAGCAACTGGCGCTGTTCTGCGCCTGGGAGGGGGCGAGAAATACTTCGCCGATCTGAAGTGCGTGGTGCTGGACGAGGTCCACGCCATCTGGAGCGGCAAGCGCGGCGACCTGCTGGCGCTGGGGCTGGCGCGGTTGCAGACGTTCGCGCCGACGATGCGGCGGGTGGCCCTGAGCGCGACGGTGGATGATCCGCAAAAGATCGCCGACTGGCTCTCCCCTTCTCCCCTTGGGGGAGAAGGTGGCAGGCGGAGCCTGACGGATGAGGGGTCTCGCGACATTCCCGAAATCATCCCGCCCGACAACAGAAAAACCCCTCATCCGAGCCCTTCGGGCCCACCTTCTCCCGCAAGGGGAGAAGGAATATGCATCGTCCTCGGCGATCCCGGCGCCCCGCCGGTGGTCGACGTTCTGGTGTCGGAAGGCCGCGTGCCGTGGGCCGGCCACACCGGCGTCCACGCCATCCCGGAAGTCTATGACGCCATCCGGCGCGCAGGCCTCAGCCTGATCTTCGTCAACACCCGCTGGCAGGCCGAGTTCGTCTTCCAGTCGCTGTGGGCGATCAATGAGGACGACCTGCCCATCGCCCTGCATCACGGCTCCCTGGCCGCCGAGCAGAGGCGCAAGGTCGAGGCGGCCATGGCGCGCGGCGACCTGAAGGCCGTAGTCTGCACCTCGACGCTGGACCTCGGCATCGACTGGGGCGATGTCGATCTGGTGATCCAGCTGGCCGCACCGAAGGGGGCCAGCCGTCTGGTCCAGCGCATCGGCCGGGCCAATCACCGGCTGGACGAGCCGAGCCGCGCCCTGATGGTCCCGGCCAGCCGCTTCGAGATGCTGGAATGTCAGGCCGCGCGCGAGGCGGTGGCCGAGAACGCCTTCGACTGGGAGCCGGAACATACCGGCACGCTGGATACGCTGGCCCAGCACGTGATGGGCTGCGCCTGTTCGGAGCCGTTCGACCTGACAGAACTGTTCGACGAGGTGACGACGGCCGGGCCCTATCGCGGCCTGACCTATGAAGCCTTCGAGGAGGTGGTCGATCTGGTCGCCACCGGCGGCTATGCGCTGCGAACCTACGACCGTTTCGCCCGCATCGTGCGGACCCGCGACGGCAAATGGACGGTCCGCAACGCCCAGATGGCCCAGCGACACCGGATGAACGTCGGCGCCATCGTCTCGGCCGCCAATCTGAATGTGCGCGTCGCGGGGCGGCGCGGGGGCGGAAAACACCTGATCGCAGGCCGCAAGATCGGCGAGGCCGAGGAGTGGTATTTCGAACAGATGACGCCGGGCGACACCTTCGTCTTCGCCGGCCAGGTCTGGGCCTTTCAGGGGATCGTCAAGACGGACGCCCTCGTCTCGCCTGCCGTGGATAAAGACCCGAAGATCCCCTCATACGGCGGCTCGAAATTCCCGCTGGGCACCTCTCTGGCCGAGCGGGTGCGGCGCATGGTGCAGGACCGCGACCACTGGCGCGTCCTGCCGCCCGACGTGCAGGAGTGGCTGGAGCTTCAGGCGTTGCTCAGCGCCATCCCCGAAGCGCAGACCCTGCTGATCGAGACCTTTCCGAGGGGCACGCGGCATTTCCTGGTCGCCTATCCGTTCGAGGGGCGGCTGGCGCACACGACCCTGGCCATGCTGCTGACCCGGCGGCTGGACCGGATGGGCGTCGGGCCGCTGGGCTTTGTGGTCACCGACTACTCGCTGGCCATCTGGTCGATCCGGCCGATGGACGACCTCGATCTGGACGCCCTGTTCGAGCCGGACATGCTGGGCGACGATCTGGAGGCCTGGCTGGAGGAAAGCTTCATGATGAAGCGGTCCTTCCGCAACGGCGCCCTGATCTCGGGCCTAATCGAGCAGCGCCAGCCGGGGGCGGAGAAGACGGGGCGGCAGGTGACGTTTTCGACCGACCTGATCTACGACGTGCTGCGTCGACACCAGCCGGATCACCTGTTGTTGCGCACCGCGCGGGCCGATGCGGCGACGGGCCTGTTGGACGTGGCGCGGCTGGGCCAGCTCCTGAGCCGCATCCACGGCCGGATCGTGCACAAGGCGCTGGACCGCCCCTCGCCCTTCTGCGTGCCGGTGCTGGTGCAGATCGGGCGCGAACGGGTCGGGGGAGACGCGGCGGAGATGATTCTGGACGAGACCGCCGAGGCCCTGATCGCCGAGGTCATGGAAGACGCGCCCGAAGCGCTGAAGGGGGCGGCGTGAAGATAAGGCGCGTCCTTCTCCCCTCGGGGGAGAAGGTGGGCGGCGGAGCCGCTCGGATGAGGGGGCGGCTTCAGCGAGCTGAACGCCAGACGATGAGGGTGAGGCCGGCCGCCCCCTCATCCGTCTCGCTGCGCGAGCCACCTTCTCCCCCAAGGGGAGAAGGGCGATGAACGACGCCTTGCGCGCAACCCTGTCGCCCTATCGTCATCCGTGCGGTGGGTTGAAGCTGACGGTCAACGGCGAAGCCTGCGTGCTGCGCTGCTCCGGCGCCCTATGGCTGCCGGGGCGTCAGGCCCTGATCACCTCGGACCTGCATCTGGAGAAAGGCTCGGCCTTCGCGGCGCGCGGGCAGATGCTGCCGCCCTACGACAGCCCCGCCACCTTGGCCCGGCTGGAGGCCGAGATCGACGCGCTGGACCCGCGCGCGGTCGTCCTGTTGGGCGACAGCTTCCATGATTCAAAGGCTGTGTCGCGCATGGACGGCGCCCAACTGGCGCGGCTGGAGAGGCTGGCCGCGGGTCGCGACTGGATCTGGCTGGAGGGCAATCACGACCTGGACGCCCTAGCCGGCGCGCTGGCCAATCCCTTCAAGCGCCTGCCCGGGCGGGTGGTCGAAACCCTGGCGCTGGGCGGCCTGTTCCTGATCCACGAGCCGCAGCCCGACCCCGCGCCGGGCGAGGTGGCGGGCCACCTGCATCCCGCCGCTCGCGTCGCCGCCTATGGACGAGGCGTGCGCCGTCCCTGCTTCATCACCGACGGACGGCGGCTTATCATGCCCGCCTTCGGCGCCTTCACCGGCGGCCTGGATGTGCGCGATCCGGCGATCGCGGGATTGTTCCCAACCCCGCCCCTGGCCGCGCTTCTAGGGCGGGACAAGGTTCACGCGGTGGCGTTCGAAACCCTCAGGTGACCTTCTTGGCTACGGTCACGCCCAGGACGAGGAAGACCACGAAGACGATCAGCGCTAGGATGGCCAGGAATTTGGCGATGCCCGCCGCCGCGCCCGCGATCCCGCCGAAACCCAGCAGACCGGCGACAAGGGCGATGACGGCGAAGATGAGCGCCCATTTCAGCATGTCGGAAACCTCCGCTTTTCACCTCAGGCCAACGAGCCGCGTGAAATGGAGGTTCCGCCTGACCGAAAGGCGACGCCTCTCAGCTGACGTGCGGCGTAATGATGCCCAGCGGCAGGGTGGTGACGTTCTTGACCCCGCGGGTGACGATGTGGCTCTCGCAATTGGAGACGATTCCCAGCGTCAGCAGCTTGTCGCGCAGGAATTGATCGAAGGCGTGCATGTCAGTGGTGATGATGCGCAGGACATAGTCCTCGCGGCCGGTGATGGTGGCGCACTGCACGACTTCGGGCCAGCCTTCGACGGCCTGTTCGAAGATCTGCAGGTTGTCGCGCGTCGGCAGGCTCAGCTTGACGATGGCGTAGACTTCGAAGTCCAGGCCCAGAAGTCCGGCGTCCAAGAGCGTGACACGCTTGCGTATCAGGCCAGAGTCCTCCAGTCTCTTGATCCGGCGCCAGCACGGCGAGGCCGACAGGCCGACGCGATCGGCGACCTCGGCGACGGACAGGCCTGCGTCCTGTTGAAGGATGTCGAGGATGCGTGCGTCGATGGGGTCGAGTTCGTCGGCCAAAGGCTTTCTCCGAATTAGCTTTCTGCGCAATAAAATACCCCAAATCAGCATTTGGCAAGGGTGTTTTTGGGAGAGCTAACAGTGAGCCGACATGCTATGCCCTGCTTCATAAGGAAACGCGGCCGGTTCAACCGGACGGGAGGCATTGATGAAGAACACCCCGACGCTGTCGCTGCGCGTCCCGGAGCCTTCGGGCCGGCCGGGCGACACGCCTGATTTCAGCCACCTGAAGCTCGATGCGCCGGGCGCGGTCGACCGCCCCGACGTCAGCACGGCCCCCGCCGAGATGCGCGATCACGCCTTCCGCCTGATCCGCGTTCTGGACGATGAAGGCAAGGCCGTCGGCCCCTGGAATCCCAAGCTGGACCCCGAGACAATGCGTCGCGGCCTGAAGGCCATGATCCTGACGCGCGCCTTCGACGACCGGATGCACCGCGCCCACCGCCAGGGCAAGACCAGCTTCTATATGAAGTGCACCGGCGAAGAGGCCATCGCGGTCGCGCAGGGGATGATCCTGAGCCGCGAGGACATGGGCTTCCCCACCTATCGTCAGCAGGGCCTTCTGATCGCGCGCGACTATCCGCTCGCGACCATGATGAACCAGATCTATTCGAACGCCGAAGACCCCATCAAGGGCCGCCAACTGCCGATCATGTATTCGGCCAAGGACTACGGCTTCTTCACCATCTCGGGCAATCTGGGCACCCAGTATGTCCAGGCCGTGGGCTGGGGCATGGCCTCGGCCATCCGCGGCGACGACAAGATCGCCATCACCTGGATCGGCGACGGTTCGACCGCCGAGAGCGACTTCCACTCGGCCCTGACCTTCGCCGCCGTCTATCGCGCGCCGGTCATCCTGAACATCGTCAACAACCAGTGGGCCATCTCGTCCTTCCAGGGGATCGCCGGCGGGCTTGAGACCACCTTCGCCTCCAAGGGCATCGGCTACGGCCTGCCCGCCCTGCGCGTCGACGGCAACGACTTCCTGGCCGTCTGGGCCGCGACCCAGTGGGCCGAGGAACGCGCCCGCACCAATCAGGGCGCGACGATCATCGAACTGTTCACCTATCGCGGCGCCCCGCACTCGACCTCGGACGACCCCAGCCGCTACCGCCCCGGCGACGAGCACGAGAAGTGGCCGCTGGGCGATCCGATCGCCCGCCTGAAACAGCACCTGATCACGCTGGGCGAATGGTCCGACGAACAGCAGGAAGAGGCCGAAAAGGAAGCGGTCGAGAAGGTCCGCGCCGCCGCCCGTGAATCCGAGGCCATCGGCACGCTCGGCCAGTCGCGCCCCAGCGTGAAGACCATGTTCGAGGAGGTCTATGCGACCGAGGACTGGCGTCTGGTCGAACAGCGCCGCGAAGTAGGAGTCTGAACGATGGCCGAGATCAACGACAAGATTGAAGCCGACATGGTCGACCAGAAGAACGCCCCGGCGTCGGTCGCCCCAGACGCCCCCGCCATTGCGCCGATGAACATGATCCAGGCCCTGAACTCGGCCCTGGACGTGAAGATGGCCGAAGATCCGACCGTCGTCTCTTACGGCGAGGACGCGGGCTATTTCGGCGGCGTCTTCCGCGTCACCGACCACCTGCAGAAGAAGCACGGCCTGAGCCGCAGCTTCGACGCGCCGATCTCGGAAACCGGTATTGTCGGCACCGCCATCGGCATGGCCGCCTATGGCCTGCGCCCGGTCGTCGAGATCCAGTTCGCCGACTACATCTATCCAGCCTACGACCAGATCGTCTCCGAAGCGGCCAAGATGCGCTATCGCTCGGGCGGCCAGTTCACCTCCTCGATGGTGATCCGCAGCCCCTACGGCGGCGGCATTTTCGGCGGCCAGACGCACAGCCAGTCGCCGGAAAGCTTGTTCACCCACATCGCCGGCCTGAAGGTGGTGATCCCGTCCAACCCCTATGACGCCAAGGGCCTGTTGCTCGCGGCGATCGAGGACGACGATCCCGTCATCTTCTTCGAGCCCAAGCGCCTCTACAACGGCCCCTTCGACGGCTGGCACGAAAAGCCGGTCAGCCCGTGGAAAGCGCAGGACCTGGCCCAGGTCCCGACCGGCAAATACGTCGAGCCGATCGGCAAGGCCCGCGTCATGAAGGAAGGCGCCGACGTCACCATCCTGGCCTATGGCACCATGGTCTGGGTGGCGCTGGCGGGCGCTGAACATGCGGGCGTCGACGCCGAGGTCATCGACCTGCGCACCCTGGTTCCGCTGGACATCGAAGCCATCGAGGCCTCGGTCAAGAAGACTGGCCGTTGCGTCATCGTGCACGAGGCGCCGAAAACCTCGGGCTTCGGCGGCGAACTGAGCGCCCTGGTTCAGGAGCGCTGCTTCTATCACCTGGAGGCGCCGGTGGCGCGCGTGACCGGCTGGGACACGCCCTATCCGCACGCCTTTGAATGGGAATATTTCCCCGGACCGCAGCGGGTCGCCGACGCGCTGAAAGCCGTCATGTCGGGAGGTCGCTAAGATGGGTCGTTTTGTTTTCAAGCTTCCTGACGTTGGTGAAGGCACCGCTGAGGCCGAGCTCGTCGGCTGGCACGTCAAGGTCGGCGATACGGTCGCCGAGGATCAGATCGTCGCCGACGTCATGACCGACAAGGCCACGGTCGAACTGACCAGCCCGGTTGCGGGCGTCGTCACCGCCCTGCACGGCGAGCCCGGTCAGATGATGGCCGTGCGCGGCCCCCTGGCCGAGTTCGAGGTCGAAGGCGAAGGCAACGCCGCTGCCGATGAACCGGCCCCTGCGCCCGTGGCCGCCGCTTCCGAGCCCGCTCCGGCCGCCGTCGAAGCGCCGAAGGCCGAAGCTGCCCCGGCCCCGGTCGCCGCCGCCGGCGCGAACCACGTCTTCAAACTGCCCGACGTCGGCGAAGGCACGGCTGAGGCCGAGTTGGTCGGCTGGCACGTCAAGGTCGGCGACGCGGTTCAGGAAGACCAAATTCTGGCCGAGGTCATGACCGACAAGGCGACGGTCGAACTGACCAGCCCGGTCTCCGGCGTCGTCGTCGCCCTGCACGGCGAAGCCGGTCAACAGATCGCCGTCGGCGGCCCGCTGGTCAGCTTCAAGGTCGAAGGCAAGGGCAATGTCGCCGAAGCTCCCGCCGCCGCTCCGGCGCCCGCCGCCAAGGCCGAGAAGGCCGCGCCGGCTCCTGTCGCCGCACCGGCCGCCAAGCCTGCTGCTGCGCCCAAGGCCGACGCCAAGCCCGTTCCGGCCCTGACCGGCCGCCAGCCGGGCGAGCGCCCGCTGGCTCCCCCCGCCGTTCGCAACCGCGCGCGTGATCTGGGGATCGATCTGGTCTTCGTACCGGGCAGCGGCCCCGCAGGCCGCATCGAGCACGCCGATCTGGACGCCTTCGTCGCGCGCGGCGGCACGTTCGCCCCGGCCACAGCCTCGGGCGGCTCGCTCTACGCCAAGGCTGAGGGAACCAACGAAGTCCGCATCATCGGCCTGCGCCGCAAGATCGCGGAGAAGATGGCCGAGAGCGTCCGTCGCATTCCGCACATCACCTATGTCGAGGATATCGACATGACGGCGGTGGAAGAGTTGCGCGCCCACCTGAACGCCCAGAACAAGGGCACGGGCCGCGCCAAGCTGAACGTCCTGCCCTTCATCGCCCGCGCCATCGTCGTGGCCCTGAAGGACCAGCCGAACATCAACGCCACCTATGACGACGAGGCGGGCGTGCTGACCCAGCACAACGCCGTCCATCTGGGCATCGCCGCCCAGACGCCGAACGGCCTGATGGTCCCGGTCGTCCGCCACGCCGAGGCGCGCGACGCCTACGACACGGCCGAGGAGATCGCCCGCGTCTCGGGCGCCGCCAAGGACGGCAGCGCCAAGCGCGAGGAACTGTCCGGCTCGACCATCACCATCACCTCGCTGGGCACGCTCGGCGGCGTGGTGCACACGCCCATCATCAACCATCCCGAAGTCGCCATCGTCGGTCCGAACAAGATCGAGGAGCGCGTCGTGGTGCGGAACGGCCAGATGGTCGTGCGCAAGATGATGAACCTGTCCTCCAGCTTCGATCACCGCATCGTCGACGGCCACGACGCGGCGATCTTTGTGCAGAAGATCAAAAACTTGCTGGAGAACCCGGCCACGCTCTGGATGAACTGAGAACCCAGCCTTTTCCTTCCGCTCATCCCCGCGGAGGCGGGGACCCAGGCTTTAGCTTCGGATCCCGCCCTTGGCCTTCTTCACCTACATCATGGCCAGCCGACGGAATGGGACGCTCTACACAGGCTCGACGGACGACATCGGTCTGCGCGCCTGGCAGCACAAGGAAGGGGCGGGCTCCAAGTTCACGGCCCGCTATGAGGTCGAAAGGCTGGTCTGGTTCGAGGTCCACGAAACCCGCGAGGCGGCGTTTCAGCGGGAACGACAGATCAAGAAGTGGAACCGCCAGTGGAAACTGCGGCTGATTGAAGACATGAACCCGGCTGGCGCGATCTGACCGAGACGTTGAGCGCGTAGCCGAAACCTGGGTCCCCGCCTCCGCGGGGATGAGCGGAGAGTTTGATGCAGACCCTCAAGACCAAAGTCCTGATCATCGGCGCCGGGACCGGCGGCTATGTGGCGGGGATCCGTTGCGGCCAGCTGGGGCTGGAGACCGTGCTGGTGGACGCATCCCCCGGCCTCGGCGGCACCTGCCTGAACGTCGGCTGCATTCCGTCCAAGGCCATCATCCACGCGGCGGGCAAGTTTGAGACGGTGGCCAAGGCCGCCGGCAATGGCACGCTGGGCATCACCGCCTCGACCCCGGCCATCGACCTGTCGAAGACGGTCGAGTGGAAGGACGGCGTGGTCAGGAAGCTGAACGCCGGCGTCGCCGCCCTGCTGAAGAAGGCCAAGGTCAAGGTCATCAAGGGCTGGGCTGACTTCTCGGACGCCAAGACCTGCACGGTGAAGACCGACGACGGCGACATCCGCATCACCGCCGAGCACGTCATCCTGGCCACGGGGTCGGAGCCGGTCGAACTGCCCTTCCTGCCCTTCGGCGGCGATGTGATCTCGTCCACCGAGGCCCTGAGCCTGCCGGAAGTCCCCAAGAAGCTCGTCGTCGTCGGCGGCGGCTACATCGGCCTGGAGCTGGGCATCGCCTTCCGCAAACTGGGCGCCGAAGTGGCCATCGTCGAGATGGCCGAGCGCATCCTGCCGCTCTACGACAAGGCCCTGACCGACCCGGTCGCAAAATGGCTGGAGAAGCACGGCGTCCAGTTGCTGCTCGGAGCCCGCGCAGGCGGGTTCGGAGACGGCAAGCTGAACGTCACCGACAAGGACGGCGCCCCGATGCAGCTGGACGCCGACAAGGTGCTGGTCACCGTCGGCCGCCGCGCGCGGACGAAGGGCTGGGGCCTGGAGAACATGGGCGTGGCCATGAACGGCCCGTTCGTGAAGATCGACGAGCGCTGCGCCACCAGCATGAAGAACGTCTGGGCCATCGGCGACCTGACCGGCGAACCCATGCTGGCGCACAAGGGCTCGGCCCAGGGCGAAGTCGTGGCCGAGATCATCGCCGGCAAGACCCGCGTGTTCGATCCGACCACCATCGCCGCCGTCTGCTTCACCGAGCCGGAGATCGTCTCGGCGGGCCTCGGCCCCGACGACGTCAAGGGCCGCGACGACGTGATCCAGGCGGTCTTCCCCTTCGCCGCCATCGGCCGCGCCCTGGCCATCGAGGCGGGCGAGGACGGCGGCTTCGTCCGCGTCATCGCCTCGAAGTCGGATCACCGCCTGCTGGGCGTTCAGGCCGTCGGCCAGCACGTGTCGGAGCTGTCCAACAGCTTCGCCCAGATGCTGGAGATGGGCGCGGTGCTGGAGGACGTGGCCGGAACCATCCACGTCCACCCGACGCTGGGCGAGGCCTTCCATGAGGCGTCCCTGCGCGCGCTGGGCCACGCCATACATATCTGAGGGCGCTATCGCTCGCGACGCGGTCGCTCGCTGCTTGAGCGCAGCTGAGGGCGCTATGCTCGGGTCGCGGACCCTCGCGACTTGAGCGCAGTCGAGCAGGCCGCGATCATCGGCCCTTCGGGACCTCCCGACCCGACGCGGCCTGAGCCCTTCTCCCCTTGTGGGAGAAGGTGGCCCGTCAGGGCCGGATGAGGGGTCTCTCCGAAGCTGGATGAAGGCCGGGGATTTGAGGTCGCGAAACCCCTCATCCGACCTCGCTCCGCTCGCCCACCTTCTCCCACAAGGGGAGAAGGAACAGCTTTACCCGCCTCGGCGTGACCGGGCGGCGGAAGGGCTGGGCGGGGCGCCGGGGCTTCGCCCGGAGAAGATGTGATTTACCGTTTCGACGAAGGCCGACGCCCCGCGCGAAGAGTTGGACATGAGCTCGGGGCAGGCGCCGTTGTTCGCGGCTACCCCCGGCGCCCATGACGGGCAGGCCGCGCGACGACGCGGTCCTGGAACGGTCCGAGTAACCCCCTCGACCCTGGCCGGAGCCTCTCTGGCGGACGGGTCGAACGCCCCGTCGCTAGGCCCCGTCGGCTCCGCGTCCTGGTGTCTGCGGCCTGTCGCGCTTGCGCGCGGCGTGAGGCCGCGGAACGACGTTGGAGGCGTTCGCCTCGTTCCGCCGCCCGCAGGACATCCTGAACCGCCCGCCCGAACCGTCGCCGCCTTCCGCTGGGGTTCCCCTTGCCCGGCGCGCGCGATGGGAGGCCGACGGTCCGACACGGACCCCGTTCTCTCCGCTCCCGCCGCCGCTTCGGTTCGCCGGCCGAGCGAGCCCTCCCCTGCGACGGGACGAGGGGCAGGATGCAGGAGGCGGGAGGTGGGGCGGGGAGATGAGGACGAGCGGGGCGCGGAGGCGGGAAATATCAGGCGCTGCGAGACCTTGATGTGAAGGCGCGCGCCTTATCCTTCTCCCCTTGCGGGTGGAGGAAGCTCGCACTGCGAGCTGACGACGGGTGGCCGAGCGGAGCGAGGTCGGATGAGGTGTGGCGGGACGTTCGAAACGGAGCCTCTCGTCAGACGGCGGAGAGACCCCTCATCCGCGCCCTTCGGGCCCACCTTCTCCCACAAGGGGAGAAGGAATAGACAGGCCCGCTTGCCCACGGCCGACGAAAGACCGACCCTTGGCGCAAACGGGAGGCTTCGATGAGCGCGCAGACCCATTACCTGGCCGTCTTCACCAGCGACAAGACCGGCCCCAAATGGCGGGCCTGGCGCGCCATGAGCGAGGCCGAGCAGGCCGAGACGGCCCGCCTCGGCGTCGCCGCCGTCGCCGCCTGGGAGGAGGCGCACCGCGACTCCATCGTCTTTCAGGGCGGCCCGCTGGGCCCGACCAAACGCATCGACGACAACGGCGCCGTGACCGACGTGGTCAACCTGCTGACCGTCTTCATGGTCGTGCGCGCCGACAGCCACGAGGCGGCGGCCCGCCTGTTCGAGGGGCACCCGCACATGAACCCCTTCCCTTGCGACGGGGTGGAGGTGATGCCGGTGCTGGGGTGAAGAGCGATGAGGACTAGATGGGACGAGTCCGAACGCTGAAGTGACCAGTTTCGGGGTCGAAGTTATCAACAACCCATTCCGCTTTCCGGACCTCCGGCTTCCAAGGATGCGCGTCTTCGTAGCTAGCGCCGGGCTTCCCTGAAACTAGAACCACATCCACACGCCCCTCGAGTTCGGTCATCACTCGTTGGAGATGTTGCAACCGTTTCTTGAAGCCGGGCTTGCGATTCCACTGCTCTATCGGCTGAGCATCCCGCGTCGTGTCGAACGCCCCTTCGCCAGGGGACCACTTTATCTCCTTTGACCAAAGTGACAGGCAGACTCCACCTTTATTCTCCGCGCTCCAGTCAATGCGAGGCGACTTCAATTCGTAACCCAATGCTGCAAACGCACCCGAAAAATTCATCCGTCCACCTTCGAGGTCTAGAGACGTGGTCTAAAATCCAACCTGCTTATTCCAATCTTTCACATAAATCTCAATTCTCTCAAACTCGTTGTCCAGTAGAAGGCGATTGTGTGCGATAAAATTACGAACTTTTTCAAGTTCGTCAAATCTCTGTTTCAACCAATGTTGAGATGGAACAAGATCAGCAAACGCATCCCAATTATGTATTATTGTATCCGAAAGGTGTCCGAATTCAACGTAGTGAAGAAGAGACACAGGAGCCCCTTCCAGCCAAGAATTTTTTTCCGCCGTCTGCTTTCGGCTTTCGGCTAGTGCACGAACCTTTGGTGGGACACACTTACTCCACCAGTCTGAACCATGATTTTCTAAAAGTTTTGCGGTTATAAGATCGCGAACACTGTTCTCAAAGCAATACAAAATAGAGTATAATCTCGCCATGCGGAGTGCAGGCCCACGCAAAGCGAGACTAAATTCAGCTATGCCTTCGCGAAGTAAATCCTGTTCTGCCTCTTCCGCCGGGACACCGACACGGAGGCCAGCTTCCCGAAAGCGCTCACATTCAGCGTCGAAGAGCATACCTTTGAAGACAAAATCGCGGACTTCACGAGCGTCACTCATTCAACAGCTCTTCCCGCATAGCACGGAAGATCGCGCGAAAGACATCGACATCGCGTGTCGGAGGGAGTTGGATTTCAAAGCGGTAGGTTAAAGTTACGCCCTGAGATGATTTCTTTGTAGGAGGATCACTCTCCTTCTCGGCCTCTCTAGTTTGTGTGGTCTTCGCCTCCACCGTCGGGGCGGCGGGCTTGGCCTTGAGATCAGCAAGATCAAGCAGCGCAAAAAATGTCCGCGCCTGCGCCCCTGCTACGGTGTCAGAGGAATCGTGAAGCGACTTAAATCGACCGACCACCGCTTCACGGTCGCTCTTGCTAAGCTCTTCATTAATCACGAATAAGTCAGGGTACGCGTCCCGCAATGCCTCCGCCATCACAGCCCGACTGCGCGACGGGTCTCTATAATCTCGGTATCGCTGGGTTGGCACCCCATCGGTCGACAAAAATCCAAGATCTTTAAGTAACGGGACGACCGCACGATCATTACTTCCGCCGAATCCGATAGCCTTTAGGTGGTCGGTGTTGAACTTATCTGGCGGAACGCCGTCCCGAATCTTCTGAAAAATTGCAGCTAGGTTCGTAACCGAGGCCAGATATCGACTTGTGGTTGGCATTTGGAGTTCCCTCAACTCCAGTGAACATGCAACACTTCACCACCGCACTCAAGTTCGACGAACAACGGTTCTTTACCTTCCCCCTAGTGCACCCGCGCCTTCCCGATCTCCAGCCCATCGGCGCCCGCTGACACGGCCACCACGCTGCCGTCCTCGATCTCTCCAGCCAGCAGCTTGCGCGCCATCGGGTCGACCAGCTCCTTCTGGATGACGCGTTTCAGCGGCCTTGCGCCGTACACCGGGTCGTAACCCTTGTCGGCGAGCCAGGTCAGGGCGCTGTCGTCCAGGGCCAGCGTCAGGCGGCGGTCGGCCATCAGCTTCTCCAGGCGCGCCAGCTGGATGCGGACGATGCCGCCCATCTGTTCGCGGCCGAGGCGGTGGAACAGGATGATCTCGTCGATGCGGTTCAGGAACTCGGGCCGGAAGTGGGCGCGGACCTGCTCCATGACCAGCGGGCGCACGGCCTCGACGTCTTCGCCCTCGGGCTGGTCGGCCAGATACTGGCTGCCCAGGTTGGAGGTCATGATGATCAGGGTGTTCTTGAAGTCGATGGTGCGGCCCTGACCGTCGGTCAGGCGACCGTCGTCCAGCACCTGAAGCAGCACGTTGAAGACGTCGGGGTGGGCCTTCTCGACCTCGTCGAACAGAACGACCTGATAGGGGCGGCGACGCACCGCCTCGGTCAGGGCGCCGCCCTCGTCATAGCCGACATAGCCCGGAGGGGCGCCGATCAGGCGGCTGACCGAGTGCTTCTCCATGTATTCCGACATGTCGATGCGGGTGATGGCGTTGTCGTCGTCGAACAGGAAGCCGGCCAGGGCCTTGGTCAGCTCGGTCTTGCCGACGCCCGTGGGGCCGAGGAAGAGGAAGCTGCCCAGCGGCTTGTTGGGGTCGTTCAGACCGGCGCGGGCGCGGCGCACGGCGTCGGAGACGGCGGCCAGGGCCTCGTCCTGACCGACCACGCGGCGGCCCAGTTCGTCCTCCATCTTGAGCAGCTTCTCGCGCTCGCCCTCCAGCATCTTGTCGACGGGCACGCCGGTCCAGCGGCTGACCACGGCGGCGATCTGTTCGGCGTCGACGACTTCGGGCGTGAGCGGGGCGGCGACCGCCGCCTGGGACTCTGAATCCGCGAGTTGCTTCTCCAGCTGGGGGATCTGGCCGTAGGCGATCTCGGACGCGCGGCCCAGGTCGCCGGCGCGCTGGGCGGCGGCCAGTTCGAGGCGCAGGCGGTCCAGGGTCTCGCGCACCTGGGCGCCCTGGCCGACCTTGTCCTTCTCGGACTTCCAGCGGGCGGTCATCTCGTCCGACTGGCCCTGCAGGTCGTCGATCTCGTCTTCCAGCTTCTCAAGACGGTGCTGAGAGGCCTGATCGCTCTCCTTCTTCAGCGCCTCGCGCTCGATCTTGAGCTGGACCAGGCGGCGGTCGATCTCGTCCAGGGCCTCGGGCTTGGAGTCGACGGCCATGCGCACGCGGCTGGCGGCCTCGTCGATCAGGTCGATGGCCTTGTCCGGCAGGAAGCGGTCGGTGATGTAGCGGTTCGACAGGGTGGCGGCGGCGACGATGGCGCTGTCGGAGATGCGCACCCCGTGGTGGACCTCATACTTCTCCTTCAGGCCGCGCAGGATGGAGACGGTGTCCTCCACCGACGGCTCCTCGACGAAGACCGGCTGGAAGCGACGGGCCAGGGCGGCGTCCTTCTCGATGTATTTGCGGTACTCATCCAGCGTGGTGGCGCCGACGCAGTGGAGTTCGCCGCGCGCCAGGGCGGGCTTGAGCAGGTTGGAGGCGTCCATGGCGCCGTCGGTCTTTCCGGCGCCGACCAGTGTGTGCATCTCGTCGATGAAGAGGACGATCTGGCCCTCGGCGGCGGCGACCTCGTTCAGCACGGCCTTGAGGCGCTCCTCGAACTCGCCGCGGTATTTGGCGCCCGCGATCAGCGCGCCCATGTCCAGCGACAGGACCTTCTTGTCCTTCAGGCTTTCGGGCACGTCGCCGTTGACGATCCTCAATGCGAGTCCTTCGACGATGGCGGTCTTGCCGACGCCGGGTTCGCCGATCAGGACGGGGTTGTTCTTGGTGCGACGGGCCAGGACCTGAATGGTGCGGCGGATCTCCTCGTCGCGGCCGATGACGGGGTCGACCTTGCCGTCGCGCGCGGCCTCGGTCAGGTCGCGGGCGTAGCGTTTCAGGGCGTCGAAGCTGTCCTCGGCGCCCGCGCTGTCGGCGGTCTTGCCCTTGCGGATTTCGGCGACGGCGTCGTCCAGCTTCTTAGGCGTGACCCCGGCGGACTTCAGCGCCTCGGCGGCGGCGCCGCCTTCCCTGGCGATGGCGGCCAGCAGGCGTTCGGTCGTGACGAAGGCGTCGCCCGCCTTCTTGGCGGCCTCTTCGGCGGCGTTGAAGACGCGCGCCAGGTCGCCGTCGAGGTAGAGCTGGCCCGAGCCGCCCTCGACCTGGGGCCGCTTCTTCAGCAGGCCTTCGGTGACGGCTTCGGCGGTGGCCGGGTCGCCCCCGGCCTGATCGATCAGCTTGCGGGCCAGGCCGTCGCGCTCCTCGAGCAGCACCTTCAGCAGGTGTTCGGGCGCGAATTGCTGGTGACGGCGGGCGAGGGCCAGCGACTGGGCGGACTGGACGGCCTGTTTGGCGCGGTCGGAATAGAGGTCGAGATTCATGGCGTTCGGTTTCCCCTCGGGAGGCGGATGTCGACTCAATGCGCCCTTACAGGAAGCGACGCCTTGAGCTGTCGCAAACGAGGTGGGTGTGGCCGATGAGACACGCAAGGGGCCACGCGAGAACGCCCGCCGCCACAGGGGGAGCGACGGGCGTCGGAACGCGATCGAGGAAGGGCGTCAGCCCCCGGTCGGGCCGGTCGAGAAGTCGAACTGCTCGGGCTGGCGGCGCGGGCCGCCGAACGACCAGGTCAGGCCCAGGTAGAAGGCGCGCAGGTTCAGATCCTGATCGAAACGCTCGCGGAACTGGGGCGTGTCGTAGGTGGTGGCCCCGCCGAAGGAGTTGAGGATGTCGCGGGCGGTGAACTGCAGCGACAGGGTGTCGTTCAGCTTGCGGCGATAGCCGAAATTCAGCATGCCGCCGCTCTCGCGCCTGCCCTGGGCCAGAAGCTGATCGCCCTGCCAGAAGCCCATCAGCTGGACGAAATCCTTGGGCGTGGCCTGCCAGTTCAGGCTGAGGCGCCCGGTCAGCATCTCGCCTTCGCGGTCGCGGCCGCCGGCGATGCCTGCGGCGTCGATCTCCTGGCGGAAGGCGTTGACGCTGGCGTTGTAGCGCAGGGTCGGATGCAGACGGCCGCTGGCGGTCAGCTCGATCCCCAGGTCGCGGCGGGCGCCGAGGTTCTCGGGCCGGGTCAGCAGGACGCCGCCGCCCACGTCCGTCGCCACATCGGTGAAGGCCTTGGTCGTATCGCGGAAATAGGCGGTGGCCTGATAGAAGCTCTGGCCCCGGCGCATCTGCCACATGGCCTCGAAGCTGTCGGTCTCCTGCGGCTCCAGGTCCGGGTTGCCCGAACGCAGGTTCAGCGGATCGCCATAGGTGACGAAGGGATTCAGCTGCGACGGCTGGGGCCGCTGGATGCGCCGCGAATAGCTGCCCCGCAGGGTCTGAGTCTCGGTCAGCTGATACTGAAGGTGGAAGGTCGGATAGGCGCGGAAATAGTCCTGAGAGGCGCGCACGGCGTTGGTGACGTCCTCGACCTCGATGTCCGCTTGCTCCAGCCGCAGCCCGAACTGGCCGGACAGCTTCTCGCCGAACGGACGCTCATAGGTGGCGTAGAGGGCGTGAACGGTCTGCTCCGCCTCGAACCGGTTGCTGAGCGACGGCACGGGCGCAAGGGCGCTCTCGGAGGAGCCTCGCAGCACGACATTGTTCTGGTCCGGCCGGGCGACAGTCAGCTCATAGCCCGCGCGCAGTTTGGCCCCCTCGCCCATCGGCCGGACGTAGGCGCTGGTGAAGCCGATCGTCTCCTGCGCGTTCAGCCAGCGCAACCGTTCATACAGCGTCGGCTCGACAGGCGTCCGGAAGACATTGGCGATCAGAGACTGGCTCTCGTTGTCGTTGCGGTCATAGCGCAGTTCGTTCGACCACTCGTGTCCCGAGGCGTCGAACTGGCGCAGCAGGCGCCCAGTGACGCCCCATCCGTCCATGGAAAACTCGCTGACGCCGTCGCGGCTGTAGGCGCGCGCGAGGTCGCCCGAGGCGCCACGAGTCTCGAACAGGCCCCGCACCTGACCCTCGACGTCAAAGCGGTTGGCCCGGACTTCGCCCGTCAGCATGGTCTTTTCCGTCAGCCGGTATTCGGCGGCGATTCGTCCGAAGACGCCCTTCTGGATGGAATCGCTGTTCTGAGCCGTGGCGGTGGTCGAAACGATCGCTCCGGAAGGGTTCAGCTGTTCGCGCAGGCGGTCGAAGGCGAAGTTCTGCTCGTCGTGGCGATAGCTGACGTCGCCGGTCAAGGTGAGCTTGCCGCGCTGGCGCGAGCCGCTTGCGCCGATGTTCCAGCGTCCGTTGTCGCCGACGTTGGCGCGCAGCGATCCCGTCGTGACGGTCGCGCCCGGCGTCCCCGCGGCTGCGGCGGCCGCCACCGCCGCCGGAACCGGCTTGGTGATCAGGTTGATGACTCCGCCGGAGCCTTCGGGGCTGTAGGCCGCCGACGGATTGGTCATCACCTCGATACGGGCGTAGCGGTCGGCGGGCAGTTGCAGGACCGCGTCGGCGCGATTCGGCCCCGACAGGATGGCCGAGGGGCGGCCGTCGACCAGGATGGTGACGTTGCCGTCGCCGCGCAGGGCGACGTTGCCCTGAGGATCGACGTCGACGGAAGGCACGTTGCGCAGCGCTTCAGCCAGGGAGCCCGTCGCCGCCTGCAGGTCGTCGGCCAGACTGTAGCTGATGGAATCGATCGAGGTGCGCACGTCGTTGGCGCGAGCGCTGACGACGACGTCGCCCACGGCCGCAGGCTGATCATCCTTGTCGCTCTTCTCGGGCGGCGTCGGAGCAGACGTGCTTTGGATCTGCTGCGGCCCAGCCGGCGGCGTCTGCGCCAGGACGCCCGCCGCAGGCAGCGCCAGGACCACGCCCAGCAGGGGCCCGAACTTGTATTTCGTCATGACAGGCGTCCTCGCACGGACGTCCCTCAACGTCCTGCTTCGCCGATATCAGCGCCATCCGACGTAACCGAGTTACATCTTTTTCATCCCGAAGGCGGCTCTGTGGCCCAGCTATGGAACCATAAGCGTCGCCGTGCGCTTGCGGCCCATGCTGACGACCAAGATGAACCCCCGTGTCTTCTGGGGGGCCAGCGCGATCGCAGGCGGACTGCTGCTGCTCGCCCTGCTGGCGCCCGCCACGTCCGGCCTGCTGTTCGGACGCGCCCAGGCCTGGGTGATCGAGACCTTCGGCTGGTTCTACGTCGCCTCCGTGGCCGGGTTCCTGCTGTTCGCGACCGTGCTGGCCGTGGGTCCGACCGGGCGGCTGAAGCTGGGGCCGGACGACGCCGAGCCGGACTTCCCCTATGTCTCATGGCTGGCCATGCTGTTCGCGGCGGGCATGGGCATCGGCCTGATGTATTTCGCCGTGGCCGAACCGGTGCAGCACTACATCGCCCCGCCCGAGGCCCAGCCCGGCACCATCGACGCCGCGCGCGAGGCCATGGTCATCACCTATACCCACTGGGGCGTCCACGCCTGGGCCATCTACGCCGTGGTGGGGCTGAGCCTGGGCTATTTCGCGCACCGGAAGGGCCTGCCCCTGACCATGCGGTCCAGCCTCTATCCCCTGCTGGGCAAGCGGGTGAACGGCCCGATCGGCGACATGGTCGACATCTTCGCCATCTGCGGCACCCTGTTCGGCATCGCCACCTCCCTGGGGCTGGGCGTGGCCCAGATGAACTCGGGCCTCAACTACGTCTTCGGCCTGCCCAGCAGCGTCACCATGCAGGTGGCCCTGATCGTCGTGGTCATGGGCGTGGCGACCCTGTCCGTCCTGTCGGGCGTGGACAAGGGGGTTCGGCGTCTGTCGGAGCTGAACCTGGTGCTGGCCGTCTGCCTGATGCTGTTCGTGCTGATCACGGGGCCGACGCTGTTCCTGCTGCGGGCCTATGTGCAGAATTTCGGCCTCTATCTGGATCATTTCTTCGTCCGCACCTTCACCCTCTACGCCTATGAGCCGCGCGCCTGGATGGCGGACTGGACGCTGTTCTACTGGGCCTGGTGGATCGCCTGGTCGCCGTTCGTGGGCATGTTCATCGCCCGCATCTCGCGCGGGCGCACGGTGCGGGAGTTCCTGATCGGCGTGCTGCTGGTCCCGTCGGGCTTCACCTTTTTGTGGATGACGGTCTTCGGCAATACGGCCATGAGCCTGGATCTGGGCGCGGCCGCCGGCGCGATCTCGGACGCCGTTCAGGCGGACCTGTCGACCGCCCTGTTCCGTTTTCTGGAGTATCTGCCGGGGACGGCGATCACCTCGACCCTGGCCATCGCCCTGGTGGCGGTCTTCTTCGTCACCTCGGCGGATTCAGGATCGCTGGTGATCGACACCCTGGCCTCGGGCGGCGTCGAAGACACGCCGCGCTGGCAGCGCATCTACTGGTGCGTGCTGCAGGGGCTGGCGGCGGCCCTGCTGCTGCTGGCGGGGGTCTGGGCGCCCTGCAGGCGGCGACCCTGGTGGCGGCCCTGCCCTTCGCCGTCATCATGATCCTGGCCTGTTTCGGCCTGGCGCGGCAGATGGGCGCCGACCTGAGGGGCGAGGCCGTCGAGACCGAGGCGGCGCCCTTGCGCGAACAGCTCAAGCGCATCCTGGCCCCCGCCAGCCGCCGCGACATCGACCGCCAGATCGCCCGCCACGGCGCCCCGGCGCTGGAAGAGGTGCGCGCGGCGGTGGCCGCCGAGGGTCTGGAGAACAGCGAGGTCCAGAGCGACGACAACGGCGTCTGGCTGAGGGTCGAGCACGCCAACGGGCGGGACTTCCTGTATCGGCTGGGCGCCCGGTCGCGGCCTCGCCCGGCCCTGACCGCGCTGGAGGCGCCCGAAAGCCGCCGCGCCCTGGAATGGCGGCTCAGCGCCGTGACCGGCGACGGCACGCGCCCGCGCGACGTGACCGGCTTCACCCGCGCCCAGATCGTGGCGGACGTGCTGGAGCACCTGCAAAGGTGGCGGCTGGCGGCGTAGGGTCTGTGAAATCTCCGCTCGCCCCGGCGGACGCCGAGGCCCAGTAAGAGCCGCGTTCGCAGTATGAACCGTCGCGCCTGAAGCCAAAGCACTGGATCCCGGCATCCGCCGGGATGAGCGGGATGAATGGGTGGGCGCCCCTTGGCCCGGCGAACCGGCGGCGGTAGCGTCGCCGTTCAGTCTTCGGGAGCGTCCTTGATGTCCATCCGCCTGTCGCGCCGCGCGGCGTTGATTTCCTCCGCCGTCGCCGCCACGGGCGCGGCCCTGCCCGCGACCGGCTGGGCCCAGACCAGCGCCGATACGCGCTCCGACGAGGAGATCGCCGCCGCCGCCGACGCCTGGGTGCAGCGCTGCATGGCCGCCTGGCCGGAGCAGCCCGCCGTGTCACTGGCCCTGGTCCGCGACGGCAAGACGGTGCTGGCCAAGGGCTACGGCGTGCGCCGCCAGGGCAAGGCCGAACCGGCCGACGAACACACCCTGTTCGCCATCGCGTCGAACTCCAAGAACGTCACCGCCGCCTGCCTGGCCATCCTGGTCGATGAAGGCAAGGTGAAGTGGGACGAGCCGATCCGCACCTATCTGCCGGGCTTCACCCTGTCGGACCCGTTGGTCAGCCAGCAGATCACCGTGCGCGATACGCTGAGCCACCGCGCCGGTTTCGGCCTGGGCGCCGGCGACCTGTTGTTCTGGCCCAACAGCGACCGGACGCGCGCGCAGGTGCTGGCCCAGGCCGCCTTCGTGCCGATCGAGGACGGCTTCCGCGAGGACTACGACTACTGCAACCTGATGTTCGTGGTCGCGGGCGCGGTGATCGAAAAGGCATCCGGCCTGTCGTGGGAGGACTTCGTCCAGACCCGCATCTTCGACAAGGTCGGCATGAGCGAGAGCGTGCCCCTGGCCCGCCTGGCCGATCCGGCGAAGTCCGCCCTGCCGCACGGCCGCGTCGGGCCGCCCCTGCGCTATCAGGGGCCGATGACCCAGATCGCCGAATCCATCGTCGAGGTGTGGAACTGGGATTCGGCGGCGGCCGCCGGGGGCATCTGCGCCAGCGCGACCGACTGGGCCAAATGGATCGCCGTGCGCCTGAACGAAGGCAGGCTGGCCGACGGGACGCGCCTGTTCTCCGAAGCCGCCGCGCGCGAGATGTACAAGCCCAACATCGTGGTCTCCTCGTCCAACGGACCGACGGCGGAGCTGCCCAACCGGGCCGTGGCCTCGACCTACGCCATGGGGCTGCAGGTGCAGGACTATCGCGGCGAACGGCTGGCGACCCACGGCGGCGGCTCGCCCGGCGGCATTTCAGCCACGGTGCTGATCCCCGGCCGCAAGATCGGATTCTCGGTCTTCACCAACGCCGAGGAGAGCTTCCTGCTGCGCGCCCTGCGCTCGGGCCTGTCCGACATCGCCATGAACAAGGTCGACGTCGACTGGATCGCGGATCTCGAAAAAGCGCGAGGCCGAGGGGATCGAGAAGTCGCTGAAGGCCGCCGTCGAGATCGACGCCAAACAGGCGGCGGGCGCGGCCCCGTCCCTGCCGCTGGAGGCCTACGCCGGAACCTGGCGCGATCCCTGGTACGGCGACATCGTCATCGAGCCGAAGACCGAGGGGCGCGGCCGCAACCGCAAGTCCGGCCTGTGGCTGCGCTTCACCCACACCCCGGCGCTGCAGGGCTGGCTGGAGCCCTATGACGGCGAGACCTTCCGCACCCGCTTCCCCGACAAGCGCGAGGAGGACGCCTTCGTCACCTTCAGCATCGCCACGGCCAAGCCCGCGACGGCCACGGTCAAGGGCGTCTCGCCCGACATCGACTTCAGCTACGACTATCAGGACCTGCGGCTGACGCGGGTCTGAGCCGACGGCTCAGGCGCGCGGAATGGCGACCACGACGCGGCGGTTCCTGGCGCGGCCCTCGGGGTCGTCCTGGCCGTCGGTCGTCGCATTGGGCGCTGCGGGTTCGGCCTCGCCGCGCCCCTCGGCGTGCAGGCGATCCGCCGGGACGCCGCCCGACGCCGCGAGCCACTGCGCCACCGCCTCGGCCCGTCGTCTGGAAAGCGCGAGATTATAGGCGTCCTCGCCGACCGTATCGGTATGGCCGACCACGGTGATGCGGCCCGATTCCGCCTGCGCAGCCAGTTCGGCCGTGCGACGCAGCGCCGCTTCCGCCTCCGCCGTCAGCCGGGCGGAATCGAAGGCGAACAGCACGTCCGACGCCAGTTCGACAATGGTCTGCGTCTCGGTCTGGCGCATGGCGAAGCCGCTGATCCGGCCGGTGAGGCCGCTGACCTGACCGGTCAGGCGAGCGCCGCCGCCCAGGGCGCCGTTCTGGGCGCCGGTCCCCGCCGTCGGCGGCGTGACGGGGTTCGTCTCGACCTGCGGCGAGGGCGTCGGCGCAGCGGCGGGCGACGGGCCAGACTCGTCGGACCGCTCGCCGGAACAGGCGGCCAAAGCCGCGACCAGCCCCGCCGCCGCGGCGGCGACGCGCACTCGCCTCACCGCTGCACCGGCACGCCGTCAAACGGACTGACATCGGGCATGTTCAGGGAGATGGTGGCGCTGTCGGCGGGCGGCGCAGGGAATTTGAACCAGATGATCGCCGGCTTGTCCCGCCCGGTGCTGACGCCGATCCGCCCGCCTGAGAGCGGCGCGGCCATCCACTTCTTCTCCTCGTCCTGCAACACGCCGTAGCGCTGCGAGGTGGCGTCGTCGATGACGCTGACGTCGCTGATGTTGAAGAACCACTGGGAGACCGCTTCGCCAGGCGGCGGCGTGTAGCGCAGCTCCACCGTCAGGATGGAGCCCGTGACCTGGACCCGCGTCAGGTCCACGGTCGACCCTCGAGGGCCTGGCGAGGAGCGGAGCGCCGCCGCCGCCGGAGGAGGAGCCGGAGACGCCGCGACCGTCGGGGACGGCGCCGTTTCAGGCGCGGCGGCTGCGGGCGGCGGCGCCGCGTCCTCGGCCTTCTCGGCCTGGCCCTGACCACACGCCGCCAGAGCCGGCATCATGAGTCCGAGAAGAACGGGCAGGCCCCGTACTGACGGCCGCAACTTCATGAAACATCCCTTCCTTCAATCGTTCGTGATCGACAGAAGGCCTGAGCGGCGCACCCGGTTCCGTCGCCTTCGACCTAACGGGTCGCCGGGCGCCGCCCCGCCTCGAGGATCGGCATCCCGGCCTCGGTGGGGATGTAGATGGTCTGGCGGCCTTCCTTGCCGGCCGTCTCCTGCAGCATGTTGATGTAGGACCAGCGCAGATAGGCCTCGGGGCCGCCCAGGGCCTCGGCCATGATGCGGTTGGCCTCATTGGCGCCCTTGGCGCGTTCGATCTCGGCCTGGGCGGTCAGCTTGGCGGCGTCCAGGGCGGCCTGGGCCTCCAGCACGCGGATGCGGCGGTTCTGCACCGCCTCCTCATAGGCGGCGCGCCCGGCCATCTGCTTGGTATAGACGTTGTAGGTCGGGAAGCCGATCAGCACGACCGCCAGGACGACGGCGATGGCGATGATGGATCCGAGCGTGAGGCCGACGCCGCGCATGCGCGTGCTCCCGAATTAAGGCGAGGAAGCGCACAGGGTGACGGGCGCGGCCCCGCCCGGTCAAGCCGCGATCAGCGCGTCAGCTCCAGAATGTCGAGCTTGGATTCCTGCTTGGGGAAGGGAATGACCAGGCGCCAGCGCTGGGGTCCGATGCGCTCGAACACGCCCAGCTGGTCGCGCTCGGCCCGGACGCCGTAGGCCGGGAAGCCGGTCTCGTCGCCCCAGGCCTGGGCGCCGACGTAGACCAGGCGCCGGTCGGTGTCGGGGTAGAGCAGGCCGCGCGTGCGCTGGCTGCCGGTCGTCTTCTCCAGGATCAGGTCGCCGCCCGGCGTCAGTTCGACGCGGCAGCGGAAGGCGGGATAGGCGACGTAGGCCAGCCCCCCTGAACCGCCCTGGCCGGAATCGCGCGCGCCCAGTTTGATGGTCCGGCACCGGTAGTCGCCCGGCGGGGGTTGAAGACGGCCGGCCTGACCGGCGCTGGGGTCGACCAGGACGCCGAGGGATTCCACCTCATCGGCGAAGCCCCGTTCCTCGGCCTCGGCCCGAGCCAGGCGCCAGGCCTGATCGAGACGGCCCAGCAGACTGGCGTCGGCGGGCGTGGCCACCGCGCGCCAGTCGTCGCCCCCGCCCTGCTCGCCCGGAGACGGGGTCGCGGCCGGCGCCTCGGGCGCAGGAGCGGGAGCCTCAGGGGCCGCCTCGACGGGGGCCGGCGCGGGCGAGGCCGGCCGATCGGGCGCGGCGGCGCGGTCGCAGCCGGTCAGGGCGGCGGCGCTGAGAATGACAACGGCGCAGGCGGGTCCGAGGCGCATGGGAGTCTCCAACATCATCCCCTCCTAACGGCCGGGAACGGCGACGGTTCAGCGCGCCCGTTCAGTGCCCCCTTTGCAGCGCGCCCGTTCAGCGCGAAGGAGTCGCGGGGACCAGCTCCAGCAGGTCGAGGTTGGATTCCGTCGCCGGCCAGGGCGTGACCAGGCGCCAGCGGGCCTCGCCGACGCGCTCCAGCACCCCGACCATGTCGCGTTCCGGGCGTTGGCCATAGCTGCGCGCGGTCGGTTCGGACGCCAGGGCCATGGAGCCCAGGAAGACCATCTCGCGGTCGTTCTCGGGGAAGAGCAGGCCCGCCGGACGCTGGGAGCCCGTGCGCTTGACCAGCTTCAGCCCGGCCGGGGTCTGTTCGATGCGGCAGGCGAACCAGCCGTAGACCACATAGCCCAGGCCGCCTTCGTCGCCCTGGGACCCCAGCTTGACGGTGCGGCAGCGGTAGGCGCCGGGCGGCGGGGCGACGCCGGGACGGCCGGCGTCAGGATCGATCAAGGCGCCCAGGCCCGACAGGTCGCCCGAGCCGGGCTGACGCCGGGCCTGCTCCAGCGCCAGGGTCCAGGCGGCGGCGCGGCGCTGGTAGCGATCGCGGTCGGCCGGGGTGATGACCCCGCGCCAGTCGTCCAGCACGACGCCGACCGGCGCCTCGGGCGCCGGCGGAACGGGCGGCGGCGCCGGGGGCGGCGGAGGCGGCGGCGGCGTCGTGGCGCAGGCCGCCAGGGCCGCCGCAGCCAGGGCCGGGCCGACCCAGGCCTTGAACAGGGGCGTCAGAGGTCGGTTCGGCATAGGCGGCATCTCGGTCTTCTCACGCGACGAGGATCGAAAGCCCCGTTTCTCTTAGGAAGCCGCCATGAGGCGCGGCGTCAACCCCGCCCGTCGTCGCGACCGCGTGAGGTCGTCAAGCGCGTATCGCCGTTTCGGGCGGGGAAGAGGGCGTCAGAAGACGCGCCAGGGCCCCCGCCAGTTCGGATAGGGCGACCGGCTTGGTCAGGTATTCGGCGAAGCCCGCCGCCTGGGCGCGGCCCACCCAGTCCGGGTCGACCGCCGCCGACAAGGCCAGGACGGGCAGGTCCCGGGTCAGGGGCTCCTCGGCCAGGGCGGTCTTGACGGACAAT
Organism: Brevundimonas sp. SS2672; assembly: GCF_059579685.1. NCBI lineage: Bacteria > Pseudomonadati > Pseudomonadota > Alphaproteobacteria > Caulobacterales > Caulobacteraceae > Brevundimonas > Brevundimonas sp. SS2672. The sequence continues at coordinate 2,740,555 of NZ_CM184201.1, forward strand.
CCCTCGGCGCCGTGCAGATCGAGGTCGAGAACCACGGCGTCGGGCTGCAGATCGCGCGCCAGATCCGTCCCCTCCTGCGCGGTGGCGGCGACGTGAAGCTGGATCGGACCCAGGGCGTGCAGCAGCCGACGCATCAGGGCGACGGCGGCCGGATCCTCGGCGATGTAGAGCAGGACGGCGTTCGGCAGGCGCGGCAGGGGCGGGGCGGCCTGAAGCTGGGGACGAGAGGCGGCCTGCGGCTCGGAGGGCGGCGCAGCGGGCAGACGCAGGGTGAAGGCGGCCCCCTCGCCCTCGCGGCTCTCGACCGCCAGATCGCCGTTCATGGCGGCCGCCAGACGACGCGCGGCGGCCAGGCCGACCCCCGCGCCGTCGGTCGAGGCGGCGGGCCGCCGGCGCGGGACGAAGGGGTCGAACAGAGACTTGATCCGGGCAGGCGACAGGCCCGGCCCCGTGTCGCGCACGGTGATCCAGACCTCGTGGTCGACACGGCGTCCCTCGATCAGGACGGTCCCGCCCGACCGGTTGTGCTGGACGGCGTTGCCGATCAGACCGGTCATCACCTGGTCGAGGGCGCGAGCCTCGGCATGGACGGTCAGACCGGCCTGGAACGGCGGCGGGCGCAGGTCGACCCCCGCCGCCCGAGCCTGATCGGCCAGGGCCTGGCAGATGCGGCGCGCGACCAGCAGAGGGTCCAGACGCTCGGAGGTCGCCGCACCCGCAGAGGCGGCGCCGGCGAAGACGGTCAGGCCCTCGACCAGGGTCCGCAACCGGACCGCCGCCTCGCGAATCTGATCGACGGCCTGGGCCTGGCGATGGCTGAGGGGGTCGTTGACGGCGTTGATCCGCAGCAGGTCGGCGAAACCGAGAACGGCGTCCAGGGGGCCGCGCATCTCGCGACTGGCGGCGCTCAGCAGGGCGGCGTGGGTGCGTCGGCCGGCGGCCTCGACCGCCTGGGCCCGCAGCAGGCGCGCCTCGACGTCGCAGACCGCGCCCTCCAGTTCGACGATGCGGCGTCGGGCGACGGCGGCCTGACGGTCATGCAGCCTCTGCGCCGCGCCTATGCGCCCGTGGGCGCCGATCGACAGCCTGACGCCGGCGATCCCCGTCGCCAGACCGAGGGCGACCGCCAGTAGAACGAATTCCATCACACGTCCTCCCGATGGCTCGAGAGTGACGCACAACTGGTTGCATTAATATGAACGCACCCGCTTAGGTTGCGATCACGCCCTATTCGTCGTCGGCGACCGCCTCGGCCTTGCGGCGCGGACGGCGCGCGCGGGGGGCGGGCGTTTCGTCGCTCGGCGCGGCGTCTTCGATCGCCGTGGGGCGAGTCAGGAAGCCCGGCAAGGCCGCAGCGGCGTCATCCGCGGCGGCCGAAGCAGCAGCGGCGGCGCGCGGACGACGCGTGCGTGGAGCCTTGGCGACGGGTTCATCGCCGGCGTCGGGCGCGACATCGGCCGAGGGCGCGTCGGCTGCGTGATCGGCGACGTCAGGCGCGGCGGCTTCGGGAGCGGGCTCGCCGAACGGACGGCCCTCGTCCTGGGCCGTCGCGGCGTCGTCGCTGGAGGCGTCGTCGGACTCGCCGTTCTCGAAGCGGCGATTGCGCTCCTCGCGGCGGCGCTCCCAGCGCTCGCGGCGGGATTCGCGACGGCCGCCCTCGCGGTTGTCGCCGTCGCCGTTTTCACGCGGTTCGCGCGGTTCGCGTGCTTCTCTGGGCTCGCGCGGTTCGCGATCGCGGTTGGCGTCGCGCTCGGCGCGTTCGGCCTGACGGCGAGCCTCTTCCTCGACCCGGCGCTCCTCGGCCTGCTGGGCTGCGATGATAGCCGCCGCCTGGGCGCCCGACTCGTCCTCGAAGTCGATGTCGAAGCCCTGGCCCGCCTGTTCGCGCTGGGCGATCTCGCTGACCGAGCGCTGCGGCTGGAGCGCGCGCAGGACGCGGAAATAATGTTCGGCGTGCTGGGTGTAGTTCTCGGCCAGAACGCGGTCGCCGGCGGCCGCGGCGTCGCGCGCCAGCTGCATGTAGCGTTCATAGACGGTCTGGGCGTTGCCCCGGACCTTGATGTTCTCGGGACCTTGCGAGTCCCAGGAACGGTTCGGATTGGTCGCGTTGGCGTTATTGCCGCCGCCGGGCTTACGGTTGCGTCCGCGTTGACGCTTCATGCCCTTGAAATCTCTCATCGGAGCTTACCGTGCTGGTGCGGGCCGCCGTCGAAGAAGACGGGCGGGACCCTGTTCGTCGTTCCGTTCGTTCGGGGCCTATCCCCGGTGCGATCTGTTCGGAAAACCGTGCGTTCCCCGTGGTCCGCCACGTCCGTCTTAGGGGCGCGACCGTCACTGAACTCCGACGCGCTTGTTCAGGCGAACCGGCCCGAAAAGGATGCGTTTGAGTGGGGAACACCACGGACTTAGCGCGCAGCGAGACGCTTTCCAAGGGTTTTTATCGCCGCAGACTTATTGAACGGGACCTTCGACCTCGGGGATGGGTCCGACGCGCGGGTCCGGGCCGTTGGTGACGACGCGGTCGCGGTTCGACAGATCCTGAACCACCTTGACGTCGGTGAAGCCCGCCGCCTCGAACAGGGCCTTGACCGCCTGGCCCTGATCCCAGCCGATCTCGACGGCGAAGACGCCTTCGGGACGCAGGATGCGGGCGATCTCGGGCGCCAGGTCGCGATAGGGCTGCAGCCCATCCGGGCCGCCGTCCAGCGCCAGGTGCGGGTCGTGCTCGCGCACCTCGGGGTCCAGGCCGGCGATGTCGCCGGTCGGGATGTAGGGCGGGTTGGACACCACCAGGTCGAAGCTGGCGTCGGCGAAGCCCGCCGCCCAGTCGGTGCGCATGAAGGTGCAGCGGTGGTTCAGGTCCAGGTTGGCCGCGTTCTCGCGCGCCACGGCGATGGCCTCGGTCGAGATGTCGGTGCCGACGCCGCGCGCGCCGCGCCGCTCGGCCAGGGCGGCCAGCAGGATGGCGCCCGACCCCGTGCCCAGGTCGGCCATCTCGAAGGTCGAGTTCGGCGGGAAGGCGCGGACGATGACGTCCACCACCGTCTCGGTGTCCGGGCGCGGGCTGAGCACGTCGGGGGTGACGTTCAGCATGATCTTCCAGAAGCCCTTGCGCCCCAGGATGCGCGACACCGGCTCGCGGCGCAGGCGGCGGTCCACCATGGCGTCCAGCGCCAGGGTTTGCTCAGGACTGAGCGCGCGGTAGGGGTCGTTCAGGATATCGACGCGGCCCGCTCCGGTCGCCGCCTCAAGCATCAGGCGCGCGTCGATGGAGGGGCTGTCGATGCCGGCGGCCTTCAGGCGCGCCTGGGCGCCTTTCCAGGCGGTCAGCAGGGTCGGTTGGGTGTTCTGATCGGACATTCCCGGTGATTGGGGTCTGTAACGCATGATTTCAAGACGGAACGGCCCGACAGCGTGGCCGTTGAAGGGCGAATGGGGATGAAACCACAGTCCAGTCATCGCGCCTCGCGCGCCGGGAAACGTCGTGCTGCGCGGGGATCACACGGCGCGGGGGGCGGGCTGCTGCGCTATCTGGCCGCCGCCGCGGGCGGGCTGGCGACGGGCGCGACGGCGGCGCACCTGCTCTACACCCAGGGCCACCGCTTCGGCCTGGAGCTGCGGCCCGAGCGGCCCGAGCCCCTGCCCCCGCGCGATCCCACGCCCGAGGACTATGACGCCGACGAACCCGGCCGGGGCCGCCTGGCGCGCCGCCCCCTGGAGATCCCGCACAAGGGCTGGGTCGACATCCTGTGGCGCACGGTCATGGGCTATTTCGGCGACCGCGTCGGCTTCGTCGCCGGGGGCGTGACCTTCTTCATGCTGCTGGCCCTGTTCCCGACGCTGGGCGCCTTCGTCACCATCTACGGCCTGTTCGCCGATCCGGCCGACGCCTGGGGACAGCTGAGCTTCCTCTATGAGGTGCTGCCCGCCAATGTGGCCCAGTTCCTGGGGACGGAGATGACGCGGCTGGCGGGCAATCTCGACCGGCCAGCTGACCTTCACCCTGGTCTGGACCCTGCTGCTGACGCTGTGGGCGGCCAACGGGGGGGTCAAGACCCTCTTCTACGGACTGAATCTCGCCTATCACGAGGTCGAGCGGCGCAACATCGTCGTCTACAACCTGATGTGCATGGGCTTCACCGTCTCGGCCATGGCGGCGGTGCTGCTGAGCTCGGCCCTGGTGGTGGGCGTGCCGGTGGTGCTGGCGGTGTTCGGCCTGCAGGACGAGTGGGCCTATCTGGCGCCGCTGCGCTGGCCGCTTCTGTTCTTCGGCTATGTCGGGGCGCTGGCCCTGATCTATCGGCTGGGGCCGAGCCGGTCGCGGGCGCGCTGGCGCTGGCTGACGCCGGGAGCCCTGTTCGCGGCCAGCCTGAGCCTGCTGGTGTCCTTCCTGTTCAGCTGGTTCCTGACCACCTTCGTGCGCACCGATTCCTACGGCCCGCTGGCGGCGGCCATGGGCTTCCTGCTGTGGACGTGGTTCTCGGTGCAGGTGATCCTGATGGGCGCGCGGCTGAACGCCGAGATCGAGCACCAGACCGCGCTGGACACCACCACGGGCGCGCCCCTGCCGATCGGCGAGCGCGGGGCGGTGATGGCCGACTCAGTCGGCCCTCGGCGCGGCAATCCCGCCGCCCTGGCATTCACCCTGAAATACGCCGAGGCGCTGGGCGACCGGGTGATGCGGCGGCGCATGAAGAAGCGGCGCTAGACGCTCGCTAGGCCGGGCGGCGCGCCCGCAGGGCCTGGATGATGGTGCCGTCGTCCAGCCAGTCCAGCTCGCCGCCGACGGGGACGCCGCGCGCGAGGGAGGTGACCTGCACCCCCGCCGCCGACAGGCGCTCGGCCAGGTAGTGGGCCGTGGTCTGGCCGTCGACGGTGGCGGGCAGGGCCAGGACCACTTCCTTCGCCTCTCCGCCTTTCGCCCGGCCGATCAGTTCGGCGATGCGAAGTTGTTCAGGGCCGACGCCGTCCAGCGCCGACAGCAGGCCGCCCAGCACGTGATACTTGCCGCGAAAGGCGCCCGAGCGCTCCATGGCCCACAGGGCGCCCGCCTCCTCGACCACGCAGATCAGGGCGTTGTCGCGGGTCTGATCCGAACAGACCGAGCAGGGGTCGCGCGTATCGGGCGAACCGCAGACCGAGCAGTTGACCACCTTGTCCGCCGTCTCGGCCAGGGAGGCCGCCAGCGGGACCAGCAGTTGCTCGCGCCGCTTCAGCAGGGCGAGCGCCGCGCGCCGGGCCGAGCGCGGGCCCATGCCCGGCAGCTTGGCCAACAGGCTGATGAGCCGTTCGATTTCCGGCCCGGCGGAGGCGGCCATCAGAAGAGTTTCGGCATTCCGGGGATGTTCATCCCGGCCATCGGTCCGGCGGCGTCGCGCATCAGGGCGTTGTTGACCTCGTCCAGCTTGCGCTTGGCGTCGGCGTGGGCGGCGACGATCAGGTCGGCCAGGATCTCGCCCTCGCCGGGGGCCATCAGGCTGTCGTCGATCTTCACCGAAGTGATCTCGCCGGGGCCTTTCAGGGAGATGGTCACAAGGCCGCCGCCCGAGGTGCCCTCGGCGGTAGATTCGGCCATTTTCGCCTGGGCGTCCTGCAGCTTCTGCTGCATCGCCTGGGCCTGTTGCATCAGGGCGTTGAGGTCTTTCATGAGCCCTAGATAGGGCCAAGCGCCGCGCGGCTCCAGACCCTGGCGAAGAAAGCCTGTCGCGCTCGCCTCCCTGCAAATTCGTCACAAAATCGGTTGCTGATCCCTTGACGGCGACGGCTCGCAAAACTAATTAGCCACCATTGAAGTTACCATTCAGTTTTCTGGAGAAGCCCTGATGGCCTTTGACGCCCTTTCCGCCCGCGACCTTCCGGTTTCCGACGCCGTTCTGGCCCAGCTGTTCACCGAGGCGCGCACGCGCAACGGCTGGAGCGACCGGCCCGTGTCCGAAGACCTGATCCGCAAGCTCTACGACCTGACCAAGTTCGGCCCGACGGCGGTCAACATGACCCCGGCTCGCTTCGTCTTCATCACCTCGCCCGAGGCCAAGGCCCGGCTGTCGACGCACATGGCCGAGGGCAACCGCGCCAAGACCCTGGCCGCGCCGGTCAATCTGATCATCGCCCAGGACATCGACTTCCACGAGACCCTGCCCAAGCTGTTCCCGCACGCGCCGGGCGCCCGCGACTGGTTCCCGGAAGAGGCGGGCCGCCGCGAGGCCGCCTTCCGCAACGCCTCGCTGCAGGGCGGCTATCTGACCATCGCCGCGCGCGCCCTGGGTCTGGACGTGGGTCCGATGTCGGGCTTCGACACGGCGGGCGTGAAGGCCGAGTTCTTCCCCGACAGCAATGTGGAGCCGAACTTCATTATGAACCTGGGCTACGGCACGGACGAGAACCTGTTCCCCCGCTCGCCCCGCCTCGACTTCGAGGAAGCGGCCCAGATCCTGTAAGACTCCTGCCGTAAGGCCCGCGCCCTCGGGCTTGTCCCGAGGGCCTAGTCCTCGCCCCGAGCCCAGGTCTCGAGCAGCCGCCTGGCGATGGCGTAGGGCGGCGGGGCGTGGATGGTCGGGTGGGTCTCGTCCAGAACGGCCCGCGCCTCGCCGCGGGTCAGCCAGGCGACGGCCTCCAGTTCGGTCTGGTCGGGGGCGGCCTCGTCGGTCGTGACCTCGGCGATCAGGCCGATCATCAACTGACCGGGGAAGGGCCAGGGCTGGCTGGAGTGGTAGGCGACGGCCGACACCGTCAGCCCCGCCTCCTCCATCACCTCGCGGGCGCAGGCTTCCTCGATCGATTCGCCCGGCTCCATGAAGCCGGCCAGGGCCGACATGCGGCCGGCGGGCCAGGCGGCCTGACGGCCCAGCAGGCACACGGGTTCGGCGCCGCCCTTATAGACCGGCAGCATGATGACGACGGGGTCGACGCGCGGGAAATGCTCGGTCCCGCAGGCCGGGCAGACGCGCTTCCAGCCGCCCGAGGCCTGGTCCGACGCCTTGCCGCAGGCGGCGCAGAAGCCGTGACGACGGCGCCAGTCGAACAGGCTCTTGGCCGTGGCGGCGATGGCGGCGTCCGCCTCGGGCAGGACGACCGCCGCCTCGCGCATCTCGACGAAGCGGCCCAGCCCCCCGGCGGGACCGCTGGTCGGGTCGATGGAGCCCTCGAATTCGGCGGCGAAGACCGGCGCGCCCTTCCACAGCCCCAGGAAGACGTCGCGGTCGCGCGCCATGTCGCGCGCGTGGGCCAGCGACAGCCAGACCAGCCGCTCGGCCCCTTCATGGGTTTCGACCAAGGGGCGGCCCTCCCACAGGATCATGGCCAGGGCTTCGGGGTTGGCCTCCTGCTCGGCCAGCCAGGCGGCGTCGTTGCGAAGGTCGCCGGAGCGGTCGAGCGGATTGCCGGAAAAGGCGTTGCGATAGGGCATGGCGCTTCATAGCCCCGACAGCGCGCGCAGGGGAGGGCTTGATTCCCGCGCCGTCCGCCGTCATATCCCCTCTCGGAGATCGCGGGCGAAGGCTTCGCCAACCTGGTCAGGGCCGGAAGGCAGCAGCCACAACGAATTCCCCTTCGGGTCGCGGTCTCCACCTTTCCTGATTTTTTAGTGCGCTATCGCTCGTGACGCGGTCACTCGCTGCTTGAGCGCGCCGTCCCCTACATCTCCACCGCACCCGCATCTCCGCCGTCATCCTCGGGCTTGACCCGAGGATCGAGTTAAACGGCGTGCTCTGTCTTGCCGATGCCCGCAGACAGATGGCCCGATCCTCGGGTCAAGCCCGAGGATGGCGAGGGAGGGGCGAACGGCGGCGTGGAAGGCCCGTCGCGCAAGCTTCACGGAACCGGGCCGCGCCTCATTCGCTGAAAGGGCTTCGATCCCCTCATCAGGAGCAGGCGAATGAGCATTCTCGGCAAGATTCTCGGCGGCGTCTTCAGGAAGAAGGAGGCCCCGGCGGCGGCGCCCGCAGCCCCCGCGCCCGAAGCGGCGGCGCCGACCCCGGCGCCCGCGCCCACCGCAGCCGCCGTCGCGCCCCAGCCCGCGGCCGAGGTCGATGTCGCCGGCATCCTCGACTTCATGAACGAGCAGCGCGCGCAGAAGCTGAACTGGCGAACCTCCATCGTCGACCTGATGAAGCTGATCGGCCTGGAATCCTCGCTGGCCGAGCGCAAGGAGCTGGCCGACGAACTGGGCTACACCGGCGACAAGTCGGACAGCGCCAGCATGAATATCTGGCTGCACAAGCAGGTGATCCAGAAGATCCGCGACAACGGCGGCCAACTGCCCACCGATCTCTGAACCTCTCTGCGGCGCGAGGGGTGCGCGACGGCGCCCCTTCGCGCTAAGACAGGACCATGAGCGACGCCGATCACAGTCTCGATGGTCCTCCGTGGGAGGAAGACGCGCCCGAAGTCGAGGAGCGCGACCCCAACACCGACGACATGTTCGGCGCCCCGCCGCCGTCCGCTGCGCCTGCCGCTGCGGCCGACCCCGCGCCTGAACCGAAGGCGGAGCCCGCGCCTGCGCCCGCTCCCAAGGCGTTCGAGGCGCCGCCCGCCGAGGGCGAGGCCTACACCGTCCTGGCCCGCAAATACCGGCCGCGCGCGTTCGAGGATCTGATCGGCCAGGAGGCCATGGTCCGCACCCTGACCAACGCCTTCGCCACCGGCCGGATCGCCCACGCCTTCATGCTGACCGGGGTGCGGGGCGTCGGCAAGACGACGACGGCGCGCCTGCTGGCCCGCGCGCTGAACAACGAAACCGAGACGATCGACAAGCCGTCCCTGGCCCTGAGCCCCACAGGGCGGCACGACGCCGCCATCATGGCGGGCCAGCACATGGACGTGATGGAGATGGACGCCGCCAGCCACACTGGCGTCAACGACATCCGCGACATCCTGGAAAGCGTCCGCTACGCGCCGGTCGAGGCCCGCTACAAGGTCTATGTGCTGGACGAGGTCCACATGCTGTCGACGCAGGCGTTCAACGCCCTGCTGAAGACGCTGGAGGAGCCGCCGCCCCACGCCAAATTCATCTTCGCCACCACCGAGATCCGCAAGGTGCCGGTGACCATCCTCAGCCGCTGCCAGCGCTTCGACCTGCGCCGGGTCGAGCCTGAGATTCTGGTCGGCCATCTGGGCCGCGTCGCCGAACGCGAAGGCATGAAGATCGAGCAGGAGGCCCTGGCGCTGATTTCGCGCGCGGCCGAAGGCTCGGTGCGCGACGGCCTCAGCCTGCTGGATCAGGCGCTGGTTCAGGCCGAGCGCGGCGCGGTGGTCGAGACGGCCACGGTGCGCGACATGCTGGGTCTGGCCGACCGCACCCAGACCATCGCCCTGTTCGAGCAGACGATGGCGGGCAAGACGGCCGAGGCCCTGACGACCTTCCGCACCCTTTATGGCTACGGCGCCGATCCGGTGCAGGTGGCCAACGACCTGCTGGAGCATTGCCACGCGGCCTCGGTGGCCAAGATGCTGGGGCCGAACGCCACTCGCCTGCCCGGCGATCAGGCGCAGAAGCTGGCGGCCCTGGGCGCGGCCATTTCGGCCGGAACCCTGTCGCGGACCTGGCAGATGCTGCTGAAGGCGCTGGAAGAGGTGCGGCGCGCGCCCAATCCGGCCGATGCGGTGGAGATGGCCATCGTGCGGCTGGCCTACGCCGCCGACCTGCCGGGACCGGAAGAGGCGCTGAAGGCGATCCAGTCGGGCGGCGTCCCCGGCGGCGGGGCTGGCCCTCGCGGCGGCGGCTCCGGCGGCGGGGGCGGCGGCGCCTCGGCCATGCTGGCGGCGCGGCCGATGGCGGCGCCCGCCGTGCCCGATCCGCAGAGCTTCGAGGCCGTGGTCGCCCTGATCGGCGAAAAGCGCGAGATCACCCTGCAGATGGACGTGGAACGCTACGTCCGCGTCGTCAGCTTCCGCCCCGGCGCCATCACCTATGAACCGGCCGATGGCTCGCCCCACGATCTGGCGCGGCGTCTGGCCGGGCGGCTGAAGGAATGGACCGGCCGCACCTGGCTGATCGCCGCCAATGGGCAGGGCGGCGGCGAAACCCTGATCGAGGTCGAGAAAAAGGCCCGCGCCGCCCGCCGCGCGGCGGTCGAGGCGGACCCCTTCGTGGTGTCGATCATGCAGGCCTTTCCCGGCGCCGAGATCAAGGAGATCGTCACCCTGGCCCCGGCCGTCGAGATGCCCGCCATCCCCGACGACGGCGAGACGAGCGACGACGACTGATCCCCTTTCCACGTCACCCTCGGGCTTGTCCCGAGGGCCCATCGTCGGGCGTGCCGCCGACGTCTGAACGTTTGAGCACGGCGTCAATGCGGCCACGATCATGGCTGGCTCCGCCCTGGGCCCTCGGGACAAGCCCGAGGGTGACGGAGCGTATAGTCAGGCCAGCGCCCGCGCGGCCTCCAGGTCCGCCGGATTGTCCACCGACAGCGGCGCCTCGTCGATCACCGAGGCCCAGATCTGCAGCCCCATCTCCAGGGCGCGCAGCTGCTCCAGCTTTTCACGCTTCTCCAGCGGCGACGGCGGGGCGACGCAGAAGCGGGCCAGGGCTTCGCGGCGGTAGCCGTAGATGCCGACGTGACGCCAGACCGGGCCCTCCCCGTACAGCGTCGAACGGGTGAAGTAGAGAGCGCGGCCGCTGGTCCCGCCGTCCGGCAGGGCCAGCACCGCCTTGACCACATCGGGATTGGTCCGGTCCGAGACATCCGCCTCGGCCGCGACCAGGGTGGCGATGTCGCAGGTTGATTCGCGCGCCAGCAGTTCGGCGCAGGCCCTGGCGAGGTCCGGCGAGGCGAAGGGCATGTCGCCCTGGATGTTGATGACCACCTCATGGGCGCCGTCGGGATCGACCGCCTGGGCGGCCGCCAGGATGCGGTCCGAGCCGCTCGGCAGGTCGGGATCGGTCAGCACCGCCTCGCCGCCCGCCGCCTGCACCGCCGCGACGATCTCCGGGTCGCCCGCCGCCACGGCGACGCGGAAACCCGAGGCCATGGCCTGCTCCCAGGCGCGCACGATCATCGGCTTGCCGCCGATGTCCGCCAGGGGTTTTCCGGGCAGACGGGTTGCCGCCATGCGAGCGGGTATCATTATCAGCGGATTCATGGTCGCCCAGCGCCTTGAAAGCGCCCGGAAACGTCCGGGCCGGTTGCGAAGGTCGCGCTAGCGTGTAAGAGACGCCCACGCAAGAATACGCCTGAACGCCGCTTCGCGGTCGGGGGGCTCATCTAGAGACGGGATGCGACGACGCGGAATGAGCGGCGATCTGAAGTGGAACAAGATTATGGGCGCGTGCCTGGGCACCGCCTTTGCGATCCTGGTGGTCCAGCAGGTTTCGGGCATGGTCTACCACACCAAGCAGCCCGAAAAGATGGGCTATTTCGTGGACGCGCCGGATGAAGCGGCCGCAGGCGCGGCCGAAGCCGTCCTGCCGATCGACTGGGGCACGGTCCTGCCGACCGCCGACCTGGCCGCCGGCGAGGCCGCCTTCGCGCGCTGCCAGGCCTGCCACACCGTCAACTCGGGCGGCGCCGACGGCATCGGCCCGAACCTGTTCGGCGTGGTCGGCGGCCCCGCCATGCACCGCGCGGGCTTCGCCTATTCGGACGCCATGGCCAAGCACAAGGCCGAGGCCCCGACCTGGAACTACGACGAGCTGGACCACTTCATCAACGCGCCGGGCCGCTATGTGCCGGGCACCAAGATGTCGTTCGCCGGCATCCGCGATGAGAAGACCCGCATCAACCTGATCGCCTGGCTGCGCTCGCAAGGCTCGGGCGGCTACGCCATCCCGGCGCCGGACCCCGCGCGCCAACCCGGCGCCGCCGCTCCGGCCGAAGGCGAAGGCGAGGCCCCGGCCGCTGAAGGCGCCGCCGCGACCGAAGCCGGTTCGGCTCCGGCTGACGCCCCGGCCGTCGACGCGCCTGCGACCCAGGCGACGAACCCGGCGCCCGACGCCTGAGGGCCGACGGACAGGACAGACGACGGAAAGGCGGCTCTCGGGCCGCTTTTCTTCATTCTGCGGCCTATTTCAGGGCGATCAAACCGGCGTCGGTGGGCGTGAATCCGCAGGCGTCGAAATAAAAGGGTCGAAGGTGCGGGTCGAAATCGACGTGCAGCCATTCGCAACCCGCGGCTCGCGAACGGGCGACCGCTTCCTCGATCAAGGTCCGGGCCAGACCCTGCCGCTGGCGGCCCGGTGTCACCATGGTGTCCAGAACGAAAGCATGAACGCCCCCGTCCCAGGCGACGTTCACGAAGCCGATCAACCGCGCCTTCTGTCGAAGGCACACCCAGCCCAGGCTGTATCGATTGACCTGCGCCCACCAGTCGTCCTCGAACAGCCGGTGCTCGAAGCATTCGGCGTGAAGAGCGTTGACCTCGATGTTATCAAACCTGCCGCGCCATTCGGTGATGATCTCGTCGGAAGGCGTCTCTGGCTTCATTAGCAACTTATGAGCGGACAGCCGATCCAGCGTCAACGCCGTCGAAACCGGCCCTAGACCCGGCGGAAGAGCGCGGAGGCGAAGCCGTCGGCGGCCAGGCGGGCCTCAACCTCGGCCAGGGTTTCGACCACCACGCCGCCGCGCGCGCCCGTCGCGTGGATGATGCGCTCGGCGTCCAGCATCAGGGCCGAATGGCCGGTCCAGTCGCCTTCGGCCGACGACAGCCAGATCACCAGGTCGCCGCGCTGAGCGTCCTCTCGCGACACGGCGCGGCCGAGACCGGCCTGATCGGCGGCGCGGCGCGGGCCGGGCCGGCCGCAGGCCAGCAGAGCCTGTTGCACCAGGCCCGAGCAGTCCGTCTCCAGCGAGGAACGGGCGCCCAGGGCGTGCGGGCGGCCCAGCAGGCGCTCGGCCACGGCGACCAGGTCGCGCTCGAACGCGCCGATGGATTGCAGGTCGCTGTCGGCCAGGCCCTGAGCATCGTCGCCGATCAGGGCGTTCAGCGGCAGGGCGGCGGAGACGGAGGCGACGCGGCGCGTCGCCAGGGGCGCGCCGGGCGCCAGGGCCTCCAGCGTCACCCAGCCGACCACGCCGTCGCGTCGGGCGCGGCCCCAGGCGCGGTCCTGACGGCGTTCCAGAACATCGAAGGCCTCGCCGAACAGCAGCTGGTCGATGCGCTGACCGTCGTCGGCGACGATGTCGGCGACCGGCAGACGGCAGTGAGCGGGATCGGTCCGGCGATAGGCCTCGGCCCGCATCAGGCCTTCCAGCGCCTGTTCGGCCAGCACCACGCGGTCCCCGTCCCGAAGGATCAGGGGCGCGCCAGGCGGCAGCAGGGCCAGGACATCGGTCAAGCGGCGGTCTCTCGACGGCTCGGATAATTCGAGCCGCCTACCCTAGGCGCCGATCCCGAAGGGGGCGTTAACAGCCTTGGCTATTTGGAAAATTTCTCGCTGAGGTAGCGGAAGCAGGCGCGGATGGCCTGGGCTTCGCCGCCTTCGGGCCAGCCGGGACGGGCGCGAGGATTCCAGGCGAAGACGTCCATGTGCGCCCAGCTGCCCGTCGTCGGGGCGAACTTCTGCAGGAACAGAGCCGCCGTCACCGACCCGGCCTGGGCCCAGGCGGCGGGATCATTGCGAACGTCGGCGATCTCGCTGTCCAACGAGGCGCGATACCCTGCCCACAGCGGCATCCGCCACAGGGGGTCGCCCTCGGCCCGACCGGCGTTCAGCACGCCCTCGGCCAGGGCGTCGTCGTCGGTGTAGAGCGGCGGCAGTTCCGGCCCCAGCGCGATGCGCGCCGCCCCGGTCAGGGTGGCGAAGTCCAGCGTCAGATCCGGCTCATGCTCCCCCGCCCGCGTCAGGACGTCGGCCAGGATCAGGCGTCCTTCGGCGTCGGTGTTGCCGATCTCGATGGTCAGTCCCTTGCGGCTGTTCAGAATGTCGCCCGGCCGGAAGGCGTCGGCCGACACCGCGTTCTCGACGGCCGCGACCAGCACCACCAGCCGCACCGGCAGACCGGCCTGCATGATCAGGCGGCCCAGGGCCAGGGCGTGGGCGGCGCCGCCCATGTCCTTCTTCATGTTGCGCATCCCGGCGGCGCCCTTGAGGTCCAGGCCGCCGGTGTCGAACACCACCCCCTTGCCGACCAGGGCCACCAGCGGCAGGGCCGCCTGGTCCAGGTTCCAGCCGATTTCCAGCACGCGCGGGGCGCGGTGCGGAGCGGCGGCGCGGCCGACGGCGTGGACCGCCGGATAGTTCTCCTCCAGCAAGGCCTCGCCGGTCGTGACGGTCAGGCTCGCGCCCGCGCCCTCGGCGATCTCGCGCGCGATGGTTTCGAGTTGCAGCGGCCCCATGTCGGCGGCGGGGGTGTCGACCATCTCGCGCGTCAGGGCGCAGGCGGCGGCGATGTTCAGCGTCGCCGTCAGGTCGAGGCCGTCCGGCGCGACCAGACGGGCGCGGCCGCGCTCGGGCCGGGCCTTGTAGCGGTCGAACAGATAGCCCCCCAGCGCAAAGGCCAGAGCCGCCGAATGCGCCGCCTCGCCCTCGACGCCCTCCAGCCGCCAATCGCCTGCGGGCAGCCGCGTCGGCAGGCCGCGCGCGGTCATGGGGTCGAACGCCTCGCCCGCGCCGAACAGGGCCTGCTCCGGCGCGCCGTCGGCGGCGGGGACCACCAGCAACTGTCCCGCATTGCCGGTGAAGCCGTTGGCCTCGGCCCAGGCGGCGATGGGTCCCTCCAGCGCCGCACCCGCCTTGACGATGCGGACCGGACGCGCGGCCTCAGCGGCGGCGATCAGCAGTTCGGACTGAGGGGACATGGGGCGACCTTTCCGACGCTTAACGCCGATTAACCAAACCTTGACCCGTCGGCGCGACCATAAGGGCAGAACCGCCACGGACCCTTCCATGTCGCGCAACGCCGCCCTCGCCGCAACCGTCAGCCTGACGCTTCTGGCCCTCGCCGCCCCGGCCCTCAGCCAGACCGCGCCCGCGTCGCGCGCGCCCGCCGACGCCGCCACGCGCGCGGGCTATGATCGGGCCGACGCCCTCAGCCGCTCGGTGTTCTGGACTCAGGAACAGCAGATCAATCCGATGGACCCGGTCGCCGGGGTCCGGCTGGCCCAGGCTCTGCGCGAACTGGGCCAGTTCGATCAGGCGGCCGAGACGGCGCAGGGCGTGCTGGTCGTCCAGCCCGCCAACGTCGAAGCCATGCTGGAGGTCGGGCGCGCCCACATCGCGCGCGGTCAGGCCTTCTACGGCATCGCCGCGCTGGAGCAGGCCAAGGCGGCGGCGCCGCGCGACTGGCGCCCCCTGTCGCTGCTGGGCGTGGCCTATCAGCAGGTGCGCCGTCCCGACGACGCCCGCGCCGCGTGGAACGAGGCCCTGCGCCTGTCGCCCGACAACGCCAACGTCCTGACCAACGCCGCCATCGCCCGTATCGGCGAAGGCGACGCGCCGTCCGCCGAAATCCTGCTGCGTCGCGCGGCGGCCCAGCCGGGCGCCGGGCTGCAGGTGCGCCAGAACCTGGCCCTGGCGCTTGGGCTGCAAGGCAAGACCGCCGAGGCTGAAGCCATCCTGCGCCGCGACCTGCCGCCCGATGCCGCCGACCAGAACCTGCGCTGGCTGGCCGCGCGGATGCAGCCGGGGCAGAGCGCGGCGGTCGTCGAGGCGTCCCCGACCGCGCGGACGTGGTCGTCGCTGCAGGGCGGATAGAACGCGACTTTCTCCCTCCCCTTCATGGGGAGGGTGGCTGAGCCCGTAGGGCGAAGTCGGGTGGGGGCGGCGAGGCTATTCAAGCGCCGCGTCCATGACCCAGCCCTCCCCACCCGGTCGCTGCGCGACCACCCTCCCCATGAAGGGGAGGGAGAAGCCTTGCGTCTCTTCACCTTCAGCCTGCGAAGGCCTATCTTCATCCCGTGATCGACGACCTCTACAGCGCGCGCATTCTGTCGCTGGCGGCCAACCTGCCGCACAGCGGGCGCTTGCCTGCGCCTGAAGGCTCGGCCGAGCGGGTGGCCAAGCTGTGCGGGTCGAAAGCGATCGTCGATGTGACGCTGGACGCCGACGGCCGCGTCGGCGACTTCGCCCAGACGGTCAAGGCCTGCGCCCTGGGTCAGGCGGCGGCGGGCGTGGTCGGGGAGAACGTCCTCGGCGCCTCGGTTCAGGAGATCGAGGCCGCGCGCGACGCCATGTCCGCCATGCTGAAGTCCGGCGGCGACGGTCCTGAGGGCCGCTTCGAGGCCTTGCGCGTCCTGAAGCAGGTCGCGGACTATCCCGCCCGCCACGCCTCGACCATGGTGGCGCTGGAGGCGACGCTGGACGCCGTGAAGCAGGCGTTGGCCAAACACCACAGCGATACGCGAACTCGCCTCGCCGGCGCGGCCTGAACGGCGCGTCGGTTGATCCCCCTGCTGTGAAGAGGGATAAGCGCGACGAACCCGAAACAGAGCCCCCGGCGAAGGGACCCCGGTCTCTCTAATGTCTCTCTACGAACGCAGCGTCCGCGCGGCCCATCGGGGCTATAAGCTGACGCTGTCCCCCCTGATCGGCCAGCAGTGCCGGTTCATGCCGACCTGTTCGGATTACGGGCGCGACGCCCTGATCGAGCACGGTCCGGTGCGGGGGGATGGCTCACCGTGCGGCGCCTCTGTAAATGCCATCCCTTCGGCGGTTCGGGCTATGATCCCGTTCCGCCCGCCAAGACCGAAAAAGAACGACCGTCATGATCGAACTGAAATTCCCCGACGGCGCCGTGCGTCAGTATCCGGCCGGCTCGACGGGCCGCGACGTGGCCGCCGCCATCTCGCCCTCGCTGGCCAAGAAGGCGGCCCTGGTCGTCTGGAACGGCGAGCAGCGCGACCTGGACCGCGTCATCGACGGGAACGGCGACTTCCGCCTGCTGATGCGCGACGACCCCGAGGCGCTGGAGACCATCCGTCACGACGCCGCCCACGTGCTGGCGCAGGCGGTGCAGGAGTTGTTCCCCGGCACCCAGGTGACGATCGGCCCGGCCATCGAGGACGGCTTCTATTACGACTTCGCCCGCGACGAGCCCTTCTCGACCGACGACTTCCCGAAGATCGAAAAGAAGATGGCCGAGATCATCGACCGAGGCGCCCCGCTGGAGCGTCAGGTCTGGAACCGCGACGAGGCCATCGCCCACTTCGAGACGCTCGGCGAAACCTATAAGGCCGAACTGATCCGCGACCTGCCCGAGAGCGAGACGATCACCGTCTACAAGCAGGGCGAATGGGCCGACCTGTGCCGCGGGCCGCACTTCCCGACGACCAAGTTCGTGGGCAAGGCCTTCAAGCTGACCAAGCTGGCGGGCGCCTATTGGCGCGGCGATTCCAACCGCGCCCAGCTTCAGCGCATCTACGGCACGGCCTGGGCGACCAAGGAGGATCTGGACGCCTATCTGCTGCGCATCGAGGAGGCCGAGAAGCGCGACCACCGCAAGCTGGGCCGCCAGATGGAGCTCTTCCACATGCAGGAAGAGGGCCGGGGCATGGTCTTCTGGCACCCCAAGGGCTGGGTGCTGTGGCGCGTGCTTGAGGCCTATATGCGCCGCCGTCTGGACGCCGCCGGATACGTCGAGGTCAAGACGCCGCAGGTGCTGGACCGCAAATTCTGGGAGGCCTCGGGCCACTGGGACAAGTACCGCGCCAATATGTTCGTCTGCGAGACGGTCGAGGGCGAGACGCTCAGCCTCAAGCCGATGAACTGCCCCGGTCACGTGCAGATCTTCGATCAGGGCCAGCGGTCCTATCGCGAACTGCCGCTGCGCATGGCCGAGTTCGGCGCCTGCCACCGCTATGAGCCGTCGGGTTCGCTGCACGGTCTGATGCGCGTGCGCGGCTTTACGCAGGACGACGCCCACATCTTCTGCCGCGAGGACCAGATCGTCGAGGAGACGGCCGAGTTCATCAAGCTGGCCTATTCGGTCCACGCCGACCTCGGCATGGAGACCAAATACATCAGCCTGGGCACCCGCCCCGAGCTGCGCGCCGGCACCGAGGAATTCTGGGACAAGGCTGAGGCCCAGATGCTGGAAGCCGCCCGCGCCGCCGGGACCGAGCCGGTCGTAACCGAAGGCGACGGCGCCTTCTACGCGCCCAAGCTGGACTTCATCGTCAAGGACGCCATCGGCCGCGAATGGACCTGCGGCACGATCCAGCTGGACTATGTGCTGCCCGAGCGTCTGGATGCGACCTATATCGCCGAGGACGGTCAGAAGCACCGCCCGGTCATGCTGCACCGCGCGATCCTGGGCTCGTTCGAGCGCTTCATCGGCATCATGATCGAGAACTACGCCGGGGCCTTCCCGCTGTGGCTGGCGCCGACGCAGGCCGTGGTGGCGACCATCACGTCCGACGCCGACGGTTACGCCGAGGAAGTTCTGGCCAAGTTCCGGGCGGCGGGTCTGCGCACCGAGATCGACCTGCGCAACGAGAAGATCAACTACAAGATCCGCGAACACTCGGTCGCCAAGGTGCCCGCCATCGCCGTCGTCGGCCGCAAGGAGGCCGAAGAAGGCAAGGTCGCCATTCGCCGCTTCGGCTCCCAGGCCCAGACCATCGTCACGGTGGATGAGGCCATCGCCATGCTGACCGACGAGGCCCTGGCGCCGGACCTGAAGCGCCTCCGCGACGGCGCGGCCTGATATGACGGCCGGGAGAAGGCCTCGCGCCTTCTCCCCTCGCCCGTCTCGGGCCATAAGCCTGTCATGTCCACCACCCTCTACATCGACGCCGACGCCTGCCCCGTGAAGGAGGAGGTGTACCGCGTGGCCCGCCGCTGCGGGCTGAAGGTCTTCGTGGTGTCCAACGCCTGGATCAACACCCCGCGCGAACCGCTGATCGAACAGGTGGTCGTCGACGCCGGGCCGGATGTCGCCGACGACTGGATCGCCGAGCGCGCCACGCGCGGCGACATCGTCATCACCGCCGATATTCCGCTGGCCGACCGGGTGCTGAAATCGGGCGCCCAGGCGCTGAAGTCCAACGGCCAGCCGTTCACGGCGGACTCCATCGGGTCAGCTTTGGCCGGGCGGATGATCGGCGAGCATCTGCGCTCCATGGGCGTGCCGACCAGCGGGCCGCCGCCCTTTTCCGCCGCCGACCGCTCGCGCTTCCTGCAGGCGCTGGACGCGGCCGTGGTACGGGCGCGCAGAGAGGCGTCATGAGCCGCATTCCTGAAGACGAACTGGAGTTCCGCTTCTTCCGCGCCGGCGGACCGGGCGGCCAGAACGTCAACAAGGTCTCGACCGCCGTGCAAATGCGGTTCGACGTGAAGAACTCGCCCAGCCTGACCGAGCCGGTGAAGGCGAGGCTGATGAAGCTGGCGGGCAGCCGCCTGACGCTGGACGGGGTGATTGTCATCAGCGCCGTGCGCTTCCGCACGCAGGAGCGCAACAAGGCGGACGCCGTCGAGCGGCTGGAGGCCATGGTGGCCGAGGCCTCGATCAAGCCCGTCTATCGCGTGCCGACCCGGCCGACGCGAGCGTCGAAGGAGCGTCGGCTGCAGGCCAAGTCCAGCCGCGCCTCGATCAAGAGCGGACGCGGCAAGCCGTCGCTGGATTAGCCTTCCACACCCTCCGTCATCCTCGGGCTTGACCCGAGGATGACGGCGACGGGACGGGGGAGGACGGCTGTGCGCAGAGCGCCCTCAGTCCTGGGCCGGGCGGAACAGCAGGGCCGCGATCTGGTCCTGGTCGTCGAAGGCGATGACCCAGTCGGTGGCCTGCTTCTCGAACACCACGCGGAACATGTCGGCGCCGCTCTGCTGGCCGCGATGCTCGATCGTCTTCAGCGGGCCGAACTGCTGGATCAGGGGCGCTACCGCACCGGACTGGGCGCGAGATCTGCTCGGCCATGTCCGTGCTGAACACCGAATAGTCGATCTGATTGGCCTGGAAGGCGGCGATGACCCGGCGCAGGGCCTCTTCCGAGCGGGCGATGTCCGGCGCCTGGGCGGCGGGACCGGCGACCGGCGGCGACGCGGGCGCCGTCGAAGCGGCGGGCGCATCCCCCTCGAAGGCGTCGGGCAGGGTCGCCGCAGCCGCGCCCTGGGCCGGCGCCCGGCTCGGAGCCGTGGTCTGGGCCAGCGCCGGGGCGGCCAGCAGGAGGGCGCCCAACAGGACGGCGGCGAAGGAAGTGGTCTTCATGAAACGCAGGCTCCGAAGAAACGTCAGGCGACGATCATCGGCCAAAGCGTCAGCACCAAGGCGGCCGCCGACGCGCAGACTGCGACGGTGACGGCGGCGACCACCCAGGGCCGCGTTCCGGCCTTCTCGATCACCAACGTCTGAGACGGCGGCGGGTTCTGCACGAGACGCGACAGGGCCTTGAGGGCGGCCATCGCCTCCTCGACCGTCTCCTTGATCTGGGCCTGCGGTCCCAGCTCGCGCTTGATCCAGCGTTCGACCACCGGCTTGGCGGCCTCCCACAGATCGTGATCGGGATTGAGGCGGCGCGCCACCCCCTCGACCGAGACCATGGTCTTCTGCAGCAGCACCAGTTCGGGGCGCATATGCATGTCGAACAGGGCGGTGATCTCGAACAGCTGGCCCAGCAGGCGGCCCATCGACACCTGGCTGGCCTGACGGCCGATCACCGGCTCGCCGACCGCGCGCAAGGCCTGGGCGAAGGTGTCGACCGAATGGTGCGGCGGCACGTATCCGGCCTCGAAATGGACCCGGCTGATGCGGTCGTAGTCGCGGCTGATGAAACCCCACAGGATCTCGGCCAGGTAGCGCCGCTCGGCGGGGCCCAGCCGCCCGACGATGCCGAAGTCGATGGCCGTGAGTTGCGCAGGCGCGTCGGCGAACAGATTGCCCTCGTGCAGGTCGGCGTGGAAGACGCCGTGATCCAGCGCCTGCACCAGGAAGGCGCGCACCACCTTGTCGGCCAGGGCGTCCTTGTCGAGGCCGGGCAGATCGACCAGGGCCGGGTCGGTCATCGGCAGGCCCGGCGCCCACTCCAGCGTCAGCACCCGCTTGCCCACCCCGTCCCAGACGACGGCGGGGGCGGACATATAGCCGTCCTTGGCCATGACCTCGGCCAGTTCGGAGGCGGCGGCGGCCTCCAGCCGCATGTCCAGCTCAAGCTGCAGCGACTGGGCGATGATCTCGACGAAGGCGCGCGGCTCCAGCCGACGGGCGGGTTCGACGAAGCGGTCGACCAGCTTGGCCCCCAGACGCATGGCGTCCAACCCCTGGGCCACGCGGCGTTCGACGCCGGGACGCAGCACCTTGACAGCCACCTTGCGCCCGTCAGCCAGCCAGGCGGGGTGCGCCTGAGCCAGCGATGCGGCGCCCATCGGTTCGGTCAGATCGATGAACAGGCTCTCGGCCGGGCGGCCCAGCGAGCGTTCGATCTCGCGCTTGGCCTCTTCCAGCGGGAATGGCGGCAGCTTGTCCTTCAGACGCCCCAGATCCTGAGCGAACTGCAGGCCGAAGATGTCGGCGCGGGTGGCCAGCACCTGGCCCAGCTTGATGGCGACGGGGCCGAGATGCTCGAAGGCCTGGCCGACGCGCTGACCGGGCCGTCCGGCGCGGTGTCTGCGGCTGGCGAACAGCTGGATCAGACGGGCGAAGGGGCGGCCCCAGGCGGGCAGGAGGGGGTTGGCCTCGCGCGGGATCAGGGCGTCGTGGCGCGCCAGCACCCAGCCCCAGCGCACCATGCGAAAGGCCGCGCCGACCGGATGGCGCACCGGCTGGGCCTTGGGCGTCGGCGGCGGGGCGTTGAAGGTCAGCCGGCTCAGATCGCCCACCCGTGGTGGATGGCGGCGATGCCGCCCGACAGATTGGTGACGCTGACGCGGCTGAAGCCCGCCTCCTCGATCATCCGCTTGAAGGTCTGCTGATCCGGGAAGCGGCGGATGCTTTCGACCAGATACTGATAGGAATCGCGATCCTTGGCGACCAACTGACCGATGCGCGGAATGGCGTGGAAGGACCAGGCGTCATAGGCCTTCCTCAACGCGCCGGTGGTGGGGCGCGAGAACTCCAGGCAGATGAAGCGGCCGCCCGGCTTCAGCGCGCGGCGCGCCTCGCGCAGGGCCTGCGGAATGTCGGCCACGTTGCGGATGCCGAAGCTGATCGAATAGGCGTCCAGGCAGGCGTCCGGCAGCGGCAGGTTCATGGCGTCGCCGACGCCCCAGGCCATCTCGGGCTCGCCGCCCTTGGCCACGCCGTTCAGGATCATCTCGGCGTTGTAGTCCATGACGATGACGGTGGCGTCCTCGCCCCCGCGCCGTTCCTGGGCCGCGCGGGCCATCCTGGAATAGCGGCGGGCCATGTCGCCGGTGCCCCCGGCCATGTCCAGCACTACCTCGCCCGGCCGGACGTTCAGCTTGGCCGCCGTCGCGTCCTTCCAGATGCGGTGCACCCCCGCGCTCATCAGGTCGTTCATCAGGTCGTAGTTGGAGGCGACGGAGTTGAACACGCCGCGCACCATCTGCACCTTTTCCCTGGCGTCCACGTCGCGGAAGCCGAAGGAGGAGGTCTTGCCGGAAGCGTCGGAGGAGGGATCGGCCTGGGTCATGGATGGGGGTGTAACGCCTCCCGTCGCCGCCGTCATCCGGGGAAGCGCCGCATCTGACGCAGGCTGGCGGCTTGTCGCGCCTCAGGGCGCGCGATACGCCTGACGAAAGCATAAGGAGACGCCCATGACCGCCGCCCTCGACGTGACCGAAGTTCTGGCGGGCCTGCCCGACTGGCGCCGCGCCGACGATCCGCGCCCGGCCATCGCGCGCACCCTGCGCTTCGCCGATTTCAACGCCGCCTTCGGCTTCATGACCCGCGTCGCCCTCTTGGCCGACAAGGTCGATCACCATCCGGAGTGGTCGAACGTCTACAACCGCGTCGAGGTGCTGCTGACCACCCATGACGCCGACGGGGTGACGGAACGCGACGTGGCGATGGCCCGCTTCATCGACGAAGCCGTGAAAGGTCTGGTCGAGTGACGGGCGGGCGCGTCGCGGGCAAGGCGGCCCTGATCACCGGCGCCGCCGGGGGTCTGGGCCAGGCCATGGCCCGGATGCTGGTCCGCGAAGGCGCCAAAGTGGCGCTCAGCGATCTGGACCTGAACGGCGTCCGCGCCCTGGCCGAGGCGATCAACGCCGACCACCCCGGCATGGCCTTCGCCTATGAGCACGACGTCACGCGCGAGGACGACTGGGTCCGCGTGGTCGGCGCGGCGGTTCAGGACATGGGCGGGCTCAGCATCCTGGTGAACAACGCCGGGATCGGCGGCCAGCTTTTGTGGGCCGAGCAGGACACGCTGGAGAACTGGCGCAAGGTTCAGGCGATCAACCTGGAATCCGTCATGCTGGGCTGCAAGCACGCCATGGCGCCGCTCAGGGCCTCGGGCGCGGGGTCGATCGTCAACATCTCCTCGATCGCGGGACTGGCGGCCGCGCCGGGCATGGGCGCCTACAACGCCACCAAGGCGGCGGTCTGGCTCTACACCAAGACGGTGGCGCTGGAGGCGGCCAGGGCTGGTTGGAACGTGCGCGCCAACTCGGTGCACCCGGTCTTCATCAAGACGCCGATCCTCGATCCTTTCGTCGCCATGGCGGGCGGGGACGAGGCGAGCGCGCACGAAAAGCTGGCGCGCGGCATTCCGCTGAAGCGCATCGGCGAACCGGACGACGTGGCCTATTGCGTGCTCTACCTGGCCTCGGACGAGTCCAAATTCGTGACCGGAGCCGAGTTCAAGATCGACGGCGGACTGACGGCGCAGTAGGGGGCGCGGGCTATATATCCCGCTCATCCCGGCGGACGCCGGGATGAGCGGAAGTGGGGAGCAATGAAAAAGGGCGCTGCGGTTTCCCGCAGCGCCCTTCCGTCTTCAGGCCGTGAACCTCAGTTCCCGTAGGCAGGCGGCATCGCCCCCTCGCCGCCGGTGCGGTAGCGGTCGCGCAGCAGCAGGTTGCGGGCCTGCAGCGGCTGCTCCACCCCGTCGATCAGCACGGCCGAGGGCTGGCTCAGCGGCTCCAGCGGATCGCCGGACCAGACCACGACGTCGCCCGCCGCTCCGGCCTTCAGCTCGCCGAACTGGCCGTCGAAGCCGAAGATGCGGGCCGGGTTGACCGTGATCGCCTGGATGGCCGCCGCGAAGGGCAGGCCGTGCGACACGGCGTTGCCCGCATTGTAGCGGATGTCGCGGGCGCGGTGGGCCGAGCCCTCGTTGCCCTTGATGGCGATGACGACGCCCGCCGCGTTCAGCGCCGCCGCGTTCTGCATCCGCGCCGCCCGCATCTCGAAGTTCGAGGGCAGGTTGGTGATCGGGTGCAGCAGGACGGGCACGTTCGCCGCCGCGATCTCATCGGCCACCAGCCAGCCTTCGGCGGCGCCGTCGAGGATGATCTTGACCCCTTCCTCGCGCGCCAGGCGCAGCACCTGCTGGATGTCCGCCGCCCGGTTGACGGTGACGATCAACGGCATGCGCCCCTCGGCCACCGGGATCAGGGCTTCCAGATCGGCGCGCGACAGGGACAAGTCGCGAAGCGCCGCCCGGTCATAGGCGGCCTTGTTGCGGGCGTAGGTCCGAACCTCGGCCAGGGTCTCCTTGAACAGGACGAACTCGGCGCCGCGCGCGCCGCCCGCCACCGCCTTGCCGGCCTCGCCGAAGGGCGCGACCATGGCCACGCGCGGCTTCACCAGGATGTCGGCGCCGCCCAGCTTGATGACCGCCGCCTGGCCCGCGAACAGGCCCGGCGTCTGGAAGCCGCCCGCGCCGGCGCCGGCGAAGTCGGAATCGTCGTGGCTGTGACCGCCGCCCGAGCCGCCGTGCTGCGGCGTGACGACGGCGCGCGTGACGCCACCCAGCCGCGCCGTCGGCAGGGTGAAGGACCAGGGGTCCAGCCCATAGGACAGGTCGAAGGCCGCCGTCAGGGTGTTGGCGCGGTTCGACAGGTCGTTGGAGCCCCGCACCGAGCCGACCTCGGTCCCGGCCAGGCCGGAATCCACGGCGACGAAGCCCGGCGTGACGATCTTGCCGCGCGCGTCGATGACGCGCAGACCCGCCGGCGCGCCGCCGGTTCCGACCGAAACGACCTTGCCGTTACGGATGACGACGGTGCCGTTCTCGATCACCGAGGTTCCGGTCAGCACCTGGCCGCCGGTGATGGCGACGTCCTGCGCCAGGGCGGGGCCGGTCAGGGCCAGGGCCGCGACAGCGCCCGCGAGGAGAGTTTTGATACGCATGGTTCAGCGAGCTCCCTGGGCGACGCCGGCGGCGGCCTGGCCGAAGCCGGGCTGGCCCAGTTCGAAATCGGACACGGGCTGGAAGGCGGGGTTCTGGCGATCGAAGGCCAGGCCGCCGTCGATGAAGACCTGATCGGCGCGGGCGTAGATCGAGAAGGGATCGGCGCTCCAGATCACCACGTCGGCGCGCTTGCCGCTCTCCAGCGAGCCGGTTTCCTTGTCGATGCCGATGGACTTGGCCGCATTCAGCGTGATCCAGCCGATGGCGTGTTCTTCGGAGATGTTCATCCCGGCGCGCCGACCGGCCGACAGGGCGGCGGCGGCTTCCTGGTTCAGGCGCTGGATCAGTTCGGCGTCGTCCGAGTGGATGACGGCGCACGAGCCCTCGGGCGCGTCGGTCAGGGCGGCGTTCTCCTCGATGCCGTCCAGGGCCTCCATCTTGAAGCCCCACCAGCCGGTCCACATGGCGGCGCAGACGCCTTCACGGGCCAGCAGGGGCGCGATCTTGTAGGCCTCGACCGCGTGGTGGAAGGTGGTGACCTTGTAGCCGAACTCCTTGGCCACATCGAGCATCACCGCCATTTCGTCGGCACGATAGCAGTGGTTCTGGATCAGGATCGAACCGTCCAGCACGCCCGCCAGGGTCTCAAGCTGGAGGTTGCGGGTCGGGGGCGCGCCCTCACCCGTCTCGCGCCACTTGTCCCACTTGGCCTTGTAGTCGCGCGCGGCGATGAAGCCGGCGCGATAGCCCGCGACATTGCCCATGCCGGTGGCCGGCGACTGGTTGCGCGAGCCGTAGACACGCGACGGGTTCTCGCCGCAGGCCATCTTCAGGCCGTAGGGGGCGTTCGGGAACTTCATCCCCTGCATCGTCACCGACGGCACGTTGCGCAGGGTCACGCCGCGGCCGCCGAACAGGTTGGCCGAACCAGGCAGGATCTGCATCGTCGTCACCCCGCCCGCACGGGCGGTGTTGAAGCCGGGGTCCTGGGGCCAGATCGAGTGTTCGGACCAGACCTGGGCCGTGTTGGGGTTGGTGGCTTCGTTGCCGTCGCTCATGCCCTGCACGCCGGGCGAGGGATAGACGCCCAGGTGGCTGTGAATGTCGATGATGCCGGGCGTGACGAAGCGGCCGCGCGCGTCGACCACCTGGTGACCCGCCGGGACCGGGGTGTCCGCGCCGCCGACGGCGGCGATGCGGCCGTCAGTGACGACGACGACGCCGCCCTCGATCTTCTGGCCCGCGCCGGTCAGCACCGTGGCGCCGACGATGGCCATGTTCTGGCGCGGCAGGCCGCGATAGGTCGAGGGATAGGGGTCCTGATTGGCCCAGCCGTCCAGGCCCGGCGCCATGGTCCGATCCCTGGACGAAGAGGCGGAGGCCGTCTCGGTCTTGGGCGCGGCGTCGCCGGTCGTGGCGCAGGCCGACAGGCTGAGCGCGCCGAGCGCGCAGGTGAGAACAGCGAGGCTTGGCCCCCGCAGGCGACTGAACAACATGGGCGAGCCCCCTCGCGCCCGCGAACTGCGGGCAGACAACGGCGCGTATACAATCCCGTGTTTCCGTCAGGGTAAAGCTCTAAAAGCCGCGCTCGCGGCAAAGTCAGTCGCGCGCTCAGTCGGCGGGCAGGCGCGCGCGGACCTCCGCGTCGGTCAGGCCGTCGACCTCGATCATCTTCAGACGCGACTGGCCGCCGCGCGCCAGGGTCACGTCGCGCTTGGGCACGCCCAGGGTCTTGGCCAGGAAGGCGGTCAGGGCGGCGTTGGCCTCGCCCTCCACCGGCTGGGCGCGGACGCGGACCTTCAGCACCGGACGGCCGTCCGGGTCGACGTCCCAGCCGTCGATGCGGTCGGCGGCGGCGCGCGGGGTCAGCTTGACGGGAATGCGGGCGGTCATGGGACGTGTTTGGCCCCATCCACAGCTTTGGCCAACCCCTCTCCGCTCATCCCGGCGGACGCCGGGATCCAGTGCTTTGGCTTCAGGCGCCGGGCAGGAAGCCTAGGGGGATTTCCACGGTTGAGCGCGTAGCTCTTACTGGATCCCGGCGTCCGCCGGGATGAGCGGATGTAGAAGGCCGATAAAAGAAAACGCGCCGGACGGTTTCCCATCCGGCGCGCTTCAACTCAGTCTGCGGCGCCCTTAGCCCAAGGCGGCCATTAGTTCCGGCACGGCGGTCTTGTAGTCGGCGACCAGGCCGTAGTCGGCGACCTGGAAGATCGGGGCGTCGGGGTCCTTGTTGATCGCGACGATCACCTTGGAGTCCTTCATCCCGGCCAGGTGCTGGATGGCGCCCGAGATGCCGATGGCGATGTAGAGGGCCGGGGCCACGACCTTGCCGGTCTGGCCGACCTGATAGTCGTTGGGGGCGTAGCCCGCGTCGACCGCCGCGCGCGAGGCGCCGACGGCGGCGCCCAGCTTGTCGGCCAGGGGGTCCATGACGGCGTGGAACTCTTCGGCCGAGCCCAGGGCGCGGCCGCCCGAGACGACGATCTTGGCGGCGCCCAGTTCGGGGCGGTCCGACTTGACCATTTCCTCGGAGACGAAGGCGGTCTTGGGCGCCTCGCCGGCGGCGACGCTCTCGACTGGGGCCGAACCGCCTTCGGCGGCGGCGGCGAAGGCCGTCGGGCGCACGGTGATGACCTTCTTGGCGTCGGCCGACTGCACCGTCTCCAGCGCGTTGCCCGCATAGATCGGGCGCACGAAGGTATCGGCCGAGACGACCTCGACGATGTCCGAGATCGGCGCCGTGTCCAGCTTGGCGGCGATGCGCGGGGCGAAGTTCTTCCCGTCGGTGTTGGCCGGGGTCAGGATGGCGTCGTAGTTCCCGGCCAGCGGCAGGACGGTGGCCTCGACGGCCTCGGCCAGGCCGTGGGCGACGGCGTCGCCTTCGGCCAGAAGCACCTTGCGCACGCCCGAAATCTTGGCGGCGGCGTCAGCCACGCCTTGCGCGCCCTTGCCAAGGACCAGAACATCCACGTCGGACGACAGCGCCAGGGCGGCCGTCACGGTCTTGTGGGTAGTGTCGCGAACGACCGAGCCGTCGTGGTCGGCGATGACGAGAACGGCCATTACAGAACCCCTGCGTCTTTGAGCTTGGAAACCAGTTCGGCCGCATCGGCGACCTTGACGCCCGCCGAACGCTTCGGCGGCTCCGTCACCTTCAGCACCTTGAGGCGGTCGGCCGTGTCGACGCCGTAGTCGGCGACCGCCTTGACGGCGATCTCCTTCTTCTTGGCCTTCATGATGTTCGGCAGCGACGCATAGCGCGGCGTGTTCAGGCGCAGGTCGACCGAGACCACGGCGGGCAGCTCGGCCGAGACGGTCTGCAGGCCGCCGTCGACTTCACGAGTGACTACAGCCTTGCCGCCTTCGATCGCCAGCTTGCCGGCGAAGGTGGCCTGCGGCCAGTCCAGCAGGGCGGCCAGCATCTGGCCCACGGCGTTGTTGTCGCCGTCGATCGACTGCTTGCCCAGCAGCACCAGGTCCGGCTTCTCTTCGTCCACCACGGCCTTCAGCACCTTGGCGACGGCCAGCGGCTCCAGGTCCGTGTCCGACTGCACCAGGATGCCGCGATCGGCGCCCATGGCCAGGGCCGTGCGGATGGTTTCCTGGGCCTGGGTCACGCCGATGGAGACGACGACGATTTCCGTCGCCGTGCCTGCGGCATGGTGTTCCTTGCCTTCCTTCAGGCGCACGGCCTCTTCGACGGCGATTTCGTCGAAGGGGTTCATGCTCATCTTGACGTTGGCGAGGTCGACGCCGGTCTGGTCCGCCTTGACGCGCGCCTTGACGTTGGAGTCGATCACCCGTTTCACCGGGACGAGTACCTTCATGAGCCTATCCACTTGGTCGTCGAAATGTCGGCCGAGGGATTGGACCGACGAAACCGGCCTGTCAACGTAACGCTACGTGAACTGTGTTCGTGTCCAGCGGCCAATTTTCGGTTATGAGACCCGCATGAAACGCTTTCTGACGATCCGTCGCCTCAGCATCATCTTCTTCAGCCTGTTCGCCGTGACGCTGGCGGGCGTATTCGTCCTCCAGCGTTTCTGGGTCGATCCGGGCGATCGCTGCGCCGCCAAGGGCTATTGGTACGATCTGGAGACCCGGATCTGCGCCCAGCCCATCTACATCCCCGACATCACCGGCCGCCCGGCCGGGACGACGCGGGCCGAGGCCTCGAACAAGGCCAATCAGGAATTGCTGGTGCTGGAAGACCAGGTCAACGCCGAGAAGCGCGCCCGCACCGCCGCCACCGAGGCCGAGCGCAAGCGGGTCCAGGCGCTGCAGTCTCAATAAGGCCTTCGCCTCAGCGCGTCGCGCCGGGGCGCCACAGGACGTCGCCGGCCCCATTGGCGTTGGCGCGCCGCGCGGCGACGAACAACAGGTCCGACAGGCGGTTGAGATAGCGGACGGCGTCCGGGTTCACCGCCTCGCCCGATTCGACCAGGCGCACCGCGTCCCGTTCCGCCCGGCGGCAGACCGTGCGCGCCAGATGCAGATGCGCCGACAGGGGCGAGCCGCCCGACAGGATGAAGCTGTCCAGCGGCTTGAGGCAGTCGTTCATCCAGTCGATCTCGTTCTCCAGCCGCTCGACCTGGGAGGCGATGATGCGCAGGGCCTCCCACTTGGGCGCCGGCTCCATCGGCGTGGCCAGGTCGGCGCCCAGGTCGAACAGCTCGTTCTGGATGCGGCCCAGCATGGCGTCGATGCGATCGTTCTGGCCGCTGTTCAGGCGCGCCACGCCGATGACGGCGTTCAGCTCGTCCACCGTCCCATAGGCCTCGACCCGCGCATCGGTCTTGGACACGGGCGCGCCCGACGCCAGCCGCGTCTGACCGGCGTCGCCGGTGCGGGTGTAGATCTTGTTCAGCGTCACCATGGCGCGCCCTCCCCTGTTCCTGTCCGACCTCAGCCCGCGTGGGTGCGCTTCAGCCACATGCCGATCATCAGCAGCAGCACCGCCACCGCCTGCAAGGCGACACGCAACCGCATCAGCTTGTTGGACCGGACGCTGGCCCCCTCGCCCCCGCGCTTCAGATTGTAGAGGCCCAGGCCCAGGGTGACGGCGACGGCGGCCACGGCGATGAGGATCAGGATGTCGATGATGTCCATGCCCGCTTCTTAGGCCCGACCGCATTTCCGCGCCAGACGTGTCGGAAGCGCGGCGCAAATGCGACCTATTCGCACACCCCCATTGCGCTGAGAATGCGAACGCTGTTGAGAGGCGTTCTCATTTCTAAAGGCCCCGCTCCCATGTCCTGCTTCCGCACGTCCCGCCGCTCGTCCCTGCTGGCCGCCACCGCCCTGATGACCGTCGGGGCCGCGGCGCCCGCCCTGGCCGACGAGGCTGCTGACATCCTGGAGCAGAGCCATCAGGTGGCCGACGTGGTCGTCACCGCCTCGGGCTTCGAGCAGAAGATCACCCAGGCGCCCGCCTCGATCAGCGTCCTGCCGCGCGAGGAGATCGAAGAGATCCGCGCCACCTCGATCGCCGAGATCCTGAACAACATCGAGGGCGTCGACACGGGTTCGGGCGTCGGCAAGACCGGCGGCCAGACCATCAACATCCGCGGCATGGGCTCGGACTACACCCTGATCCTGATCGACGGACGCCGCCAGAACACGGCCGGCAGCGTCACGCCCAACGGCTTCGGCGAGACCTCGACCAGCTTCCTGCCGCCGGTCTCAGCCATTGAGCGGGTCGAGGTGGTGCGCGGCCCGGTCGCCACCCTCTACGGCTCGGACGCGATGGGCGGGGTGGTCAACATCATCACCCGCAAGGTCGGCGACGCCTGGACCGGCTCCGCCTCGGCCAACTACACGCTGCAGGGCGACGACGAGTTCGGCGACTTCTGGGGGATCAACGGCTACGCCTCGGGTCCGCTGATCGCCGACCGCCTGGGCCTGGCCCTGCGCGGCTCGTGGTCCGAACGCGAGCAGTCGGACCTGAAATACCGCGACGTGAACGGCGATGAGGTCGACGTCACCGGTTTCGGCCGCAGCGCCACCGCCTATGAGATCTGGACCCTGGGCGCCCGCCTCAGCCTGACGCCGAACGCCGACCACGACCTGTGGCTGGACGTCGACGCCGCCAGCCAGTGGTACGACAACGCCAAGGGCCAGATGGGCACCAACACCGTCGCCGGCGGCTACAAGGACTTCCTGGAGTTCAACCGCGAACAGTACCTGCTGGCGCACAATTGGCGCCTCAGCTTCGGCACGCTGGAATCGACCCTGTCGCACAACAAGACCGAGACGCTGGGCCGCCTGATCCCGCGCGGCGTTCCCGGCGCCGGCGACGACCGCACCCTGGAGACCACGACCACCCTGTTCGACACCAAGCTGAACAGCCAGTGGCGCAACCACACCTTCACCGTCGGCGGCCAGTATATGGACGCTGAAATGACCGACGGCGTGGCGGCCGGCAACTTCACCTTCGAGCAGTGGGCCCTGTTCGCCGAGGACGAATGGCGGCTGCGCGACGACCTGGCCCTGACGGTCGGGCTTCGTTACGACGACCACTCCAGCTTCGGCGACCACGTCAGCCCGCGCGCCTATCTGGTCTGGAACGCCAACGAGCAATGGACCCTGAAGGGCGGCGTCAGCGGCGGCTACAAGACCCCGCGCCTGGAACAGCTGACCCCCGGCATCAACGGCTTCGGCCGCCAGGGCGCCCTGCCGCTGATCGGCAGCCCCGGCCTGACCCCGGAAACCAGCGTGGCCTATGAGTTCGGCGTCTATTTCGACAACGGCTCGACCTTCCGCGCCAACGCCACCGTCTTCCGCAACGACTTCGAGGACAAGATCGCCTCGGGCCAGCCGGTCGCCAACTGCACCTTCGGCCTGACCCAGGCCCAGTATGACGCCAGCGACTACTCCAAGACGGGTTGCGTCGACGTCGGTTTCTGGTCGGCCATTCCCGAGTTCGGCCAGAGCGTGAACATCGACGAGGCCACGACCCAGGGTCTGGAGCTCGCCGCCCGCTGGCGCTTCGCTGAGGCCTGGAGCCTGCACGGCAACTACACCTACACCGACAGCGAGCAGAAGACCGGTTCGCAGGCCGGCCAGCCCCTGACCGACACGCCCGAGCACATGGTCAACGCCCAGTTGCGCTGGCAGGCCACCGACCGCCTGTCGACCTGGGTGCGCGGGGAGTACCGCTCGGAGCGCTGGCGCGGCGCGGGCGCCGCTCGCGACGCCCTGGGCGACTTCAAGGCCTATGAGCTGTTCCACATCGGCGGCTCGTACGAGGTCAACGACCGCGTGACGGTCAATGCGGCGATCTACAACCTGTTCGACAAGGACTTCGTGCGCCTGGCCCCCTACGGGACGCCCGTCGCCTATTCGCCGGAATACGCCAACAACCAGGAGCCGCGTCGTCTGTGGCTGTCTGTGACGACGACCTTCTGATCCCTTTTCAGTTTCCTCCCCGACTGACCGGGCCGCCTCCTTGAAGGAAGCGGCCCGTTTTTTTGACCTGCGCCAAACTAAGCCGTTGGTCATTTTTGGCTGGCAGGGTGGCCGCCATGACCGATCGCGCCATTCGCAATCTTGAACACCTGCGCCGCACCGCCTCGACCGCGCGCGTGCTGAACCTGCTCAAGGTCTATGACGAGCACGGCGACAGCGAGGACTGGGCCGAGCGGCCCATGTTGCGCAATCCGGCGCTGAATCGCTGCCTGATCATCAAGCACCGGCTGCGGCGCAACGAGACCGACGCCTTCCCCGGCCGCCGTCAGGTGGCGACCAAGATCGTGGTGCCGATCGACAGCACCGATCTGAAGACCGGCGGCCGCTTCATCTTCGTCAATCAGATCGGCTTCGAGCGCGCCATGCACGAAGCCTTCGGCGTCGATCCCGACCATCCGGATCTGAAGACCCTGCGGCTGATGGATCAGCTGCCGTCGCTGGACCCCTTCCTGCTGCGCGAACAGCTGCGGCGCGGCGGGGTGGACGCGGCGCCCTGCTATTTCGCCCTCAGCGAAGCCGACCTGGAGCGGATGCTGGAGTTCGTCCAGAAGGAGATCGAGCCCCTGGTCACCCTCAGCATCGGCGACGGAGTCGTGGCCGCCGGATCGACCGCCCGCATGGCCTCGAAGATCCTGTCCAACGCCCCCGGCGACCGGTTGGAAGCGCTGCGCCTGACGCTGAAGCTGGAGCCCGAGCAGTATCAGGAGGGCGTCTTCTGCTGGAAGGGCTTTCTCTATTACAAGTGGTCGCTCAGCAGCCTGATGGCCGACATCGTCCATGTCGCCGATGAAGTGGGAACGATCCGGCCCGCCGGCCCCAGCGACCAGGCCGCCAAGGACTATATCGCCCGGGGCCGGGCCGTGCTGCGCGGCCGCATCATGAAGACCTGCGAAGAGGTCAGCCGCACCCTGCGCTATTACGACGACGCCTATGCGGGGCTGACGCGCGAGGGCAATCCGCTGGCCTTCCGCGACTTCCTGCTGGAGGCGCCGGCCCTGTTCACCCGGCTGGGCGACCAGTTGGGGGCGGTGCAGCACATCGTCAGCTTCTGGCGCTTCCGATTCAGCCCCAAGGCGCCCCCGGTGGGCGTCGAGGAGCTGATCGACATCTTCATGGACTTCGAGACCGGCCTGATGGGCCGGGGGCCCGACGAATTCGATCCCCGCGACGTCGCGGCCTAGGGCTCCGCCCGTCATCCCCTCCCACCGTCATCCTCGGGCTTGACCCGAGGACCCAGCCCTTCGACGCTCAAGCATGGATGCGCAAAGCTTCCGCGCGCCGGTCGTGAAGGATGTCGCGTTTGCTGGATCCTCGGGTCAAGCCCGAGGATGACGGCGTAGGAGCGCGGTGCGCGGGGCGGCAGGCAGGCCAGAAAAGAAAACCCCGCACCGTCGCCGGCGCGGGGGTCCTTCATTCAGGCGCTCGCCTGATCAGTAGCGGTAGTGTTCCGGCTTGAACGGACCCTCGACCGGCACATTGATGTAGTCGGCCTGTTCCTGGTTCAGCGTCGTCAGCTTGGCGCCCAGCTTGGCCAGGTGCAGGAAGGCGACCTTCTCGTCCAGGTGCTTGGGCAGGGTGTAGACCTTGTTGTCGTAGGCCTTGGCGTTGGTCCACAGCTCGATCTGGGCCAGCGTCTGGTTGGTGAAGGACGCCGACATCACGAACGACGGGTGGCCCGTGGCGTTGCCCAGATTCACCAGACGGCCTTCCGACAGCAGGATGATCTTCTTGCCGTCCGGGAACTCGACGTGGTGGACCTGATCCTTGATCTTGTCCCACTTGAAGTTCTTCAGGCCCGCGACCTGAATCTCGGAGTCGAAGTGGCCGATGTTGCAGACGATGGCGTTGTTGCGCATGG
Organism: Brevundimonas sp. SS2672; assembly: GCF_059579685.1. Taxonomy (NCBI): domain Bacteria; kingdom Pseudomonadati; phylum Pseudomonadota; class Alphaproteobacteria; order Caulobacterales; family Caulobacteraceae; genus Brevundimonas; species Brevundimonas sp. SS2672. Next base: position 2,775,017 of record NZ_CM184201.1, read on the forward strand.
CGCGCATGTGCTCGACGCGGATGACGTCCTTGTTGCCCGTGGTGGTGACGAAGATGTCGGCCTTGTCGGCGACGTCCTCGAGGGTCTGGACCTCATAGCCTTCCATCGCCGCCTGCAGGGCGCAGATCGGGTCGATCTCGGTGACGATCACGCGGGCGCCGCCGTTGCGCAAGCTGGCCGCCGAGCCCTTGCCCACGTCGCCGTAGCCGCAGACCACGGCGACCTTGCCCGACAGCATGACGTCGGTGCCGCGACGGATGGCGTCGACCAGCGATTCACGGCAGCCGTACAGGTTGTCGAACTTCGACTTGGTGACGCTGTCGTTGACGTTGATGGCGGGGAAGGGCAGCTCGCCGCGCTCGGCCATCTGATACAGGCGGTGGACGCCCGTGGTCGTCTCTTCCGACACGCCGCCGATGGCGTCGCGGATGGCCGAGTAGAAGCCCGGCTTCTCCTTCAGATAGCGCTTCATGACCGAGAAGAGGGCTTCCTCTTCCTCGTTCTGCGGGTTGTCCAGGACGCTGGCGTCCTTCTCGGCCTTCGGGCCGAGCACGCACAGCAGGGTGGCGTCGCCGCCGTCGTCCAGGATCAGGTTCGGGTAGCCGCCGTCGGCCCATTCGAAGATCTTGTGGGCATAGTCCCAGTACTCCACCAGGGTCTCGCCCTTGAAGGCGAAGACCGGCGTGCCCGACGCGGCGATGGCGGCGGCGGCGTGGTCCTGGGTCGAGAAGATGTTGCACGAGGCCCAGCGCACTTCGGCGCCCAGGGCTTCCAGCGTCTGGATCAGCACCGCCGTCTGGATGGTCATGTGCAGGCTGCCGGCGATGCGGGCGCCCTTCAGCGGCTGGGCGGCGCCGTATTCGTCGCGCAGCGCCATCAGGCCCGGCATTTCGGTTTCGGCGATGGCGATTTCCTTGTTGCCGAAATCGGCCAGGGAGATGTCGCGGACGATGTAGTCGGTCATGCTGAAATGTCTTTCGGCCACTGTCGGGGGATTGTCGCCGCTATAGCGCGGCGCGGCCACGGGAGCAATCAAGACATAAGGATGTCTTTATATGACGGCCGCCGATGACGCCGTCGCCGGTTCGGCGCGGATTAAGGAAATCTACGCAATCTCGGCTTAACCCGGACAATACCCTCTTGGCGACAAGGGGTATTGGGGCTCTCCCCTCGCCCCGTCGTTGAAACGAGTCTGCGTCATGGCTTCCCACGAGATCGACCGCCGCATGCATTTCATGGGGCTGGGTCGGCCGTCCGCCGGTTACAGCGCCATCTCGGGCCTGCTGCGCCGCTCCATCCCCCTGGCCCTCGCCGCCTTCTACGACAGGGTGCGCGCCGAGCCGGAGACCCGCCGCTTCTTCCGTGACGAAGGCCATGTCGCCGCCGCCAGCAACGCCCAGCAGCAGCACTGGGACGCCATCATCGAGGGCCGCGCGGACGAGGACTACGCCGCCTCGGTGCGCACCATCGGCCGCGTCCACGCCCGCATCGGTCTGGAACCGCGCTGGTACATCGGCGGCTACAGCATCCTCCTGGCCCATCTGACCCGCGCCATCATCGAGCGGCCCAGGAAGCTGTTCGCCAATCGCCGCGAACACGACCGCATCACCGCCGAGGCCGTGGCCGAACTGAACCAGCGGGTCATGCTGGACATGGATCTGGCCATCTCCATCTACCTGGACGCCCTGCAGGAGGAGCGCGACCGGGTGCAGGCCGAACACGCCGCCGCCGAAGCGCGTCAGGCCGAGGTCGTGCGCGCCCTGGGCGCCGCCCTGCACAGCCTGGCGGACAACGACCTGTCCGTGACCATCCCGGACGTCTTCCCCGAGGAATACCGCTCGCTGCAGAACGACTTCCACGCCGCGACCCGCGCCCTGCGCACCGCCGTCCGGGCCGTGGCCGACAGCGTCGAAAGCCTGAGCGCCGGCTCCAGCCAACTGGCCGTCGCCTCCGAAGATCTGGCCAGCCGCACCGAGCGTCAGGCCGCCAACCTGGAGCGCACGGTCGCCGAAGCCGACGCCATCGCCCGCCAGGTCGCCTCGACCGCCGACGGCGCGCGTCAGACCGCCGAGGCCCTGGCCGCCGCCCGCGCCGATGTCGAGCACACGACCCAGGTGGTCGGCGACGCCGTCAGCGCCATCCACGCCATCGCCGAATCCTCGAGCGAGATCGGCCGCTTCACCAGCCTGATCGACGAGATCGCCTTCCAGACCAACCTGCTGGCGCTGAACGCCGGGGTCGAGGCCGCCCGCGCCGGCGACGCCGGGCGCGGCTTCGCCGTGGTGGCCCAGGAAGTGCGCGCCCTGGCCCAGCGCTCGTCCGAGGCGTCCGGCGAGATCCGCACGCTGATCTCCACCTCCTCGGCCCAGGTGGCGCGCGGCGTCGACCTGGTCGAGCGCACCGGCGCGGCGCTGGAGCGCATCGGCGCCAAGGTCTCGGCCGTCGACGGCCTGGCGGGCGGCATCGCCGGCTCGGCCCAGGAACAGTCCGACGGCCTGGCCCGCGTCCGCCGCGCCATGGGCGAGATGGACGACATCACCCAGCAGAACGCCGCCATGACCGAGGAGGCCACCGCCGCCGCCCGTCAGCTGGCCAATGAAGCCGTCAGCCTGAACCAGCAGGTCGGCCGCTTCCGCCTGGACCGCTCCGTCGCCGCCGGCGCCTCACGAGGGCCGCGCCTGGTCGCCTGATCAACGGGGCGGGCTCGCCTCCTGAAGACCCGCCAGGGCGAGGCGGCATTGCGCACGCCGCTCGCCCTCCGCCTCAGGCGAGGCGACGAGCCTCTGCATCGTCACGCGTTCGGGTCCTTGGGGCAGCCAGGCGACGACCTTCTCACCCTCGGCGGTCGCGACGCGATAGATGATCTCCAGATCAGGATCGTTGCGCAGCACGCCCTCGCGTCGCACCAGTCTCATCCCGTCGCGCAGGCCGGCGCCGAAGGCGGGTCCCGACGGGTCGACGCCCTGCACGACGCTATCGGCCGCCATGGTCGCGTCGATATCGAAGCCGCGATGGAACAGGGCGCGCTCGACCATCTCCAGTCGCCCGCATGGTTCAAGCAGATCCGACGGCAGGACGACCATTTCGCCGTTCTCGACATGACGCTTCAGGTCCGGCGCCACATCGACGCCGCGCGCAGCCATGGCCCGGGTGAAGCGGCTGACCGCGTCGCCGCCCGCCTGATCGACGGCCATGGCGCGCAGAACATCGTCGAGGCCCGCTGCCGTCCCGCTGACCCTGAGGCGATGATCCCAGAGGGCGGCGAGCGCCGCGCCCCGCTGGTAGGGCAGGCGCTGAAACCCCGTGTCGGATGAAAAATGCGCCGGAATCTCGGCGTTGGGCCGTGCGCGGACCGGCGAGGTCCAATAGGCCTCCAGCCCGTCGTTGAAGTGGCGCACCGCCTCCTCCACCGACACGACGTCGGCGCGCACCAACATCCGCAAGGTATAGAAATCCGTGAAGCCTTCGCTGAGCCAATAGCCGAGCGCTTCCGGCTCCTGATCCAGCCCGCCCACGGCCAGCGGCATCCAACTGTGGAAATGTTCATGGGCCAGCAACGGTGCAAGATCCTCCGCCTCGGCGTCCGTGGACGCATAGACCGAAAAGGCGTCAGCCAGTCCCGTCCCGCTCAAACTATAGGCCCCGGCCTCGGCTCGCAGCGGCGTCAAGGCGACCAGGAAGGGCCGGGCCTCCACGCCCCAGAAGGCGCGTGTCGCGGTCATGATGCGGGATAGGTCATCCGTGAAACGGGCGCGATCGAAGTCCCAATCGCCCAGAAGGGCGATCCGCGTCGACGCCGTCTCCGCCCCCAACCGCGTCACCGCCAGGTCCGTCCCGCCCAGCAGGATCGCCTGGTCGATATCGCCCAGACGCAGATCGCCATGCTCCAGATCGGACGCCAGGGTCCAGTCCGAAGAGAAGCCGCGCCAGGCGAAGCTGGCGGGGGTGTCGGAACTCCAGTCGGGCCGGATGAAGGCCGCCCGGCCCAGCACCGAAAACCAGTCGCCCACGATCATCGGATGATAGCGGTCTTCAGCGGCGCCCGCAGACGGCGCGACCTCAAAGGCCGAGTTGAGCCGGTAGGTCACGCGGATCTCGGCCTCTGGGGCGTGGACCAGCCGCAGGCGATCGGGCGCATCCGTAGCCTGAACCTGCGCGCCCGACGCCTTCACATCGGCGATATGACGGAACAGCGTCGCTTCACGCCCCCCGCCCGTCGGCAGGTTCAGCAGGGTGTCGCCGTCGGCTTCGCCGATGAAGCGCAATTCGACCGCCAGGGCGCGCACCGCCCCCTGCTCCATGATCGGCGAGAGACGATAGGCCGCCTGCGCCTCAGCCTCTCCGTTCGCTCCTAAGGCGACGAGCGCCGTCGCGACCGCCGCAAACCCTGCGCGTTTCATCCTGCCCCCTCCGCTCGGTCCAGTCCGCACAATGGCACAACGTCGTGCGATCAACACAGGCTTGGCGGATCGGGAGCAAGTCGTCTAAGCCGTCGTCCCATGGCTGACGACGCTTCGATCCGACCCGCCCGCGATTTCTCGATCCCTCGCCACGACTGGACGATGGAGGAGGTCGAGGCCCTGTTCGCCCGCCCCTTCATGGAGCTGGTGTTCGAGGCGGCGACGGTGCACCGGCGCACCTTCGACCCCAGCGAGGTGCAGAAATCCCAGCTGCTGTCGGTCAAGACCGGCGGCTGCGCCGAGAACTGCGGCTACTGCTCCCAGTCGGCCAGCTTCAAGACCGGGCTGAAGGCCGAGAAGCTGATGGAGCCGACCGCCGTCATCGCGGAGGCCATGGCTGCCAAGGCCGGCGGGGCCAGCCGCTTCTGCATGGGAGCCGCCTGGCGCGAGCTCAAGGACCGCGACACGCCCAAGCTGGCGGCCATGATCTCGGGCGTGAAGGCGCTGGGTCTGGAGACCTGCGCCACCCTGGGAATGCTGAACGCCGACCAGGCGAAACAGCTGAAGGACGCGGGCCTCGACTACTACAACCACAACCTCGACACCGGGCCTGAGTATTACGCCGAGGTGGTGACGACCCGCTCCTATCAGGACCGGCTTGAGACGCTGCAGCACGTCCGCGACGCAGGGATGAACACCTGCTGCGGCGGCATCGTCGGCATGGGCGAGAAGCGCCGCGATCGCGCCGGCCTGCTGCACGCCCTGGCGACCCTGCCCGTCCACCCCGACAGCCTGCCGGTCAACGCCCTGGTTCCCGTCGGCGGCACACCGCTGGGCGAGCGGGTGCTGAAGGAGGGCGAGATCGACCCGATCGAGTTCGTCCGCACCGTCGCCGTCGCCCGTCTGGTCTGCCCCAAGTCGATGGTCCGCCTGTCGGCCGGTCGCGAAGGCATGACGCCGGAGATGCAGGCCCTGTGCTTCCTGGCGGGCGCCAACTCCATCTTCGTCGGCGGCAAGCTGCTGACGACGCCGAACCCGGAAGAGGACGACGACGCCAAACTGTTCGCCCTGCTGGATCTCAAGCCCATGCCCGCCAAGGGCTACGACGCCCATTGATCCGGGTCCGCCCGACGCGTGAGGCGGACATCGTCCACCTCGACATCATAGAGCGGTCGTCAGCGACGCTGTTCCGCTCCTTGCCTGATCTGGCCTGGCTGGCGGACGACCGCACCGCCGGGCCAGAAGCCCATGCGCGCGCCGTCGCACAGGGCCTGTCATGGGTCGCCGTGGACGAAGAGGATCACCCGGTCGGCTTCCTGATCGCCGCCGTAGAGGACGGCGCAGACCTTCACGTTCTGGAGTTGTCCGTCGCCGCCGACCATCAGGGACGCGGCGCCGGGCGGGCGCTGATGCAGACCGCCCGGCGCGAGGCCGAGACCCGCGCCCTGTCCGCCCTGACGCTGACGACGTTCGCGAACGTCCCGTGGAACGCGCCCTTTTACGCCCGCCTCGGCTATACAGCGCTGACAGCGGAAACCATGCCCGCCTATCTGCGCGAGGTACTGGCCGCACAAGCCGAACACGGCCTGACCGACCGCGTCGCCATGCGCCTCAAGCTCTGACGCCTATTTACTCATCCAGGGTCGCGAAGCCCCGCTCTTGATGCGAGCCGCCTGTTCGCGCTGGAAACGGCCGCCGCGCGGCGGCTTGGGTCGGGCGTCGATCGCCGCCTTCTTGAGCCGCAGCGCCCGCTGCACGGGCGTCTCGCCGGGAACGGCGTCCGCAGGTTCGGCGGCGGGCGTGTGCTCATCATCAGTGCTCATGCCGCTTCTGTAGCACGTCCACGGCCCACGACGACCAAGGGTATAGACAGGCTCGCACATAAGCCGCTTATCTCATTGTTCGAAACCACGAGGGTCGGCATGCAAACCAGCAAAGGCACCGTCTGGATCGGCGAGCCGACGCCGGGCGACGCCCTGTTCTTCCCTAGCCTCGAGTTCATCCAGAGGCCGTGCGCGCTGGGCGTGCTGGCGAGGGGCAACCAGATCGACCGAGGCGCTCCATTCGTTCAGATGTTCGTCTTCCGCGACGTGCAGGTGTTCAGCGCCTTTGACGAAACCCTCTACTGGTCGCATGCGGAAACCGCGGACAGACCCCGCCATTTGCTTAACCGCGTCGAGACCAGCCCCTTGCGTGATGCGGTCATGAAACTGCGCGGCGGCGACGACTGCGCCGACCACTGGATCGTCCACCATTTTGTCATCTGCGGCGGCGACTTTTGCGGCGAGGTTCTCGCCTCGCCCCACTTTGAGAGCGCGGTTTTTAAGACGGAAGCCCATGCGCGCGCGGCGTTGGGTCAGATGACGACGTTTAACGCCCCGGTCGTCGGGTCATCGCCGAGGCGGGGGCCAGTTGCAGGCCGCGGGCCTCCAGACCCGCCGTCCAGCGGGCGGCGGCCTCGACGGTGACGGGGTAGGAGAAGCCGGTTCCCAGCGCCGCGCCGTTGGTCTTGGCGGCCGCCTCCAGGGCGTTGAACTGGCGCAGAATGGCGGCGGGGGTCTGTTCCTCGTCGACGACGCGGTCGGCGCTGGCGCGGGCGAAGGCGCCGGGACGGCGGCGCATGGAGCCGTCGTCGAGGAAGGCCAGGCCGCGCTGGCGCAGGTTGGTCATCAGGGCGCTCACCCCCTCGTCCGAGGTCGCGAAGCGGTCGCCCAGATAGTTGGTCACGCCGAAATAGCCCGTGGCGCGCGCCAGCAGCCAGTCCAGCTTGACCGCCACATCGTCGGCGCCGCCGGACGACAGCAGGGTGTAGGGGCCGGGGTCGTTGTCGGGATAGCCGGTCGGCTCCATCGGCAGTTCGATCATCACCTCATGGCCGTGGGCGCGGGCCATGTCGATCCAGGTCTGCAAGCCCTCGGCGTAGGGCACGAAGGACAGGGTCACCTCGGCGGGCAGACGCTCGATCGCCGCGCGGGTGGTGGCGCTGTTCAGGCCCAGCCCGCCGACCACCAGGGCCACCATCGGCTTGCCGTTCGAGCGGAAAGGCCGGGCGTAGGCCTGGGCCGGAACGCGGCCGTCGGCGGCGATGCGCGGCAGGGGGCCGTTCGGACCGGGCTGGAACAGGCCCGCGATCGGCGCCTTGGGCAGGGGATTGGACGGCGCGCGCACCGGGGCGCTGAAGCCCTGGCCCGAGGCCACGCTGGCGCCCTCCGGCAGGGTGATCAGGGCCTCGCCGCCCATCGCGCCCTCGCCCATCAGCGCCGGGTCGATGGGGCCGAGGTCCTGATAGATGTCCAGACCGCTGAAGCCGAAGGCTTCCGCCCCGGTCGGGGCCGTGTCGGCGGCGGCGGGCCGCTCCAGCACGGCGCTGGCCGTCGGCGCGCCCGCGCGCGGGTCGCCCAGGACAGCGACGAACAGGGCGGCGGCGCCGATGACGAAGGCCCCGGCCGCGCCCGCCGCGACGGGCGGCTTCTTCAGGGCGTTCAGGACCGGCTCCATGGCGAGGCGCGACCGGGGCTCCGGCGGCGCGCCTGCGGCGGCGGCGAGGGCGGACTGGCGCTTGGCGAACATGGTCAGGGCGGCGGCTCGGGCTGGCAGGCGCCGCACAGACGCGGCGCCCCTCAGCCTCAGTTAAGCCCTGCGCCGGTTAAGAAAGCCTAACGGCGCGTTCACCACGTTTGCGGGACGCGGCGGTCAGTCCGTCTTCGGTTTGTCCGGCTTGACCGTGACCGTCGGCGTTTCGGGCGTGTCGGTCTCCGCCTCGGCCGTCTCGACCTTGTCTTCGCCCGGCTCGGTGATGACGATCCCCTCGGGGGCGGCGGCCAGCCTGGTCAGGTCGCCCCCGGCGCGCAGCACGTCCAGCGCCCGTTCCAGCTGATAGTCCTTGTCCTTGGCGTAGTCGGCGCCCGGCGCTTCGCGCGGGGTGTGCGGCCCCTTGCGCTCGGCCCCGATGGAGGAGTCCAGCGCCGTCGAATAGGCCGCCTCGGAATAGATGAAGCTGGAGCGCGAGACGATGCGCGCCTCGGCCTCGGAACGGGCGACCTCCAGGTCCGGCTCGATGCCGATCTTCTGGATCGAACGGCCCGACGGGGTGTAGTAGCGCGCCGTGGTGATCGACAGGGCGCCGTCCTGGCCGCCGCGCAGCGGGATCACCGTCTGCACCGACCCCTTGCCGAAGCTGGTCAGGCCGACGACCGTCGCCCGCTCCTGATCCTTCAGGGCGCCCGCCACGATCTCGGACGCCGAGGCCGAGCCGTAGTTGATCAGCACCACCACCGGCAGGCCGCCGGTCAGGTCGCCCGGCTTGGCGGCGTAGCGTTCGATGTCCTCGGGCTTGCGCCCGCGCTGGCTGACGATCTCGCCCCGCTCCAGGAAGGCGTCCGACACGTCGATGGCCGCCGTCAGCAGGCCGCCGCCGTTGTTGCGCAGGTCCAGCACATAGCCCTTGAGGCCCGGCTTCTCGGTCTTCAGCCGCTCGATCGTTTCGGTCAGTTCGCGGCCGGTGTTCTCGTTGAAGGTCGAGATGCGCAAATAGCCGAAGTCGCCTTCCAGACGGCCCGTGACGGATTCGACCTTGATGACCTCGCGCGTCAGCACGACCTCGCGCGGCTCCTCGCCGTCGCGCAGGAAGGTGACGGTGACGCTGGTCCCGGTGGCGCCGCGCAGCTTGTCCGAGACCTCGGACACGCTGAGGCCCGCCGCGTTCTGGCCGTTGACGGCGCTGATGACGTCCCCCGCCTGGACGCCGGCGCGACCGGCCGGGCTGTCGTCCATCGGCGAGATGACCTTCACCAGACCGCCTTCGGAGGTGATGGTCAGGCCGACGCCCGAATACTCGCCCGTGGTCCGTTCGCGCAGGTCGTCAAAGCCCTTGGGCGGCAGGTAGTTGGAGTGGGGGTCGAGCGCCGTCATCATGCCCTGCAGGGCGGCCTCGATCAGCTTCTTGTTGTCGACCGGAACGACGTAGGCCTGCTCGACGATGCCCAGCACGTCGCCGAACATCTCGAGCATGCGGAAGGTCTCGTTGCGCGGGGTCTGGCTGGCCACGGCCGCCGCCGATCCGCCCAGCGCCAAGGCGGCGGCGCCCACGAGAAGCAGTTTACGCATTCGGTCTCTTTCCATCGGATCCGCTTTCGGCTCCGGTCGTCCAGGGCGGCGCAGGCGCCACGACGGCGCGCACGACAGTTGCGCCGATACAAACAGCGTCCGCGCCGATTTGAAAGGAATTTCGCGCGGTTGGCCCGCTACTGCAGCCAGGGGGCGGGATCGATGGGCCGTTCCTGGCGGCGCAGTTCGAAATAGGCCTCGCCGTCCTCGCCGGTGCGGCCCAGGGTCTGGCCGTCGGACACGCGCTGGCCGGTCTCGACCTCCAGCCGGTCGAGGCCCGCGATCACGGCGCGCCAGCCGGGGCCGAGGTCGAGGATCACCACCTCGCCCCATTCCTTCAGGGGACCGGCGTAGGCGACGCGGCCCGCCGCGGGCGCGCCGACCGCCTCATGGCTGGAGCGCCAGCTCCATCCGGCGGAGCGGCCGCCGAAGCGTTGCGAGGGCGTCCCTGCGATGGGCGGCGTCAGGCGGCTGCGGCCTGCGGGCAGGCGGGCCGCCGGAGCCTCTTCGGGCGCTTCGGCGATCTGGGGCGTCTGCCCGCCCAGGTCGCGAATACGGGCCTCCAGCGCCTTGGTCGCGCGTTCGGCCCGCGCCGCCTCCGCCCGCAGGACCGAACGCAGGGCGGTCTTGCGGGCCGTCAGCCCCTCGATCTCGGCGCGGCGGTCGTTCTGGGCGCTTTCGACGGTGAACAGGCGCTCGCTGGACAGGGCGGCCAGACGGCGGATGCGGCCGATCTCGGCCTGGCGCTCGACCAGGGTCTCGGCGCGTTTCTGCAGGTCGGGCGTGATGGCGCGGATCAGGATAGAGGCGCGCACCGTATCCACCGCCTGATCCGCCGGGATCAGCAGGGGCGGCGGCGGCTTGCGGCTCATCATCTGCAGCGCGGACAGCAGCCGTCCCTGCGCCGCGCGTTCGCGCGACAGGGCGGCGAGCAGAGCGGCCTCGCGATCGCCCAGTTCCTTCAGACGGGCGCGCTGGGCCTCCATCTGCACGTCGTCCTCGGCCTCGGCGCGACGCAGCTCGCGCAGCTGGCGGTCCAGGTCGACGATCTCCTCGGCGGCGGCGGCGGCCTCGGCGCGCAGGCGGCGGGCGCGGGCCGTTTCGTCGCGATACTCGGCCTGAAGCCGGGTCAGCTCAGCGTTCGGCTGGGTCGCGCGCTGGCTGGCCGCCGGCCCGGCCAGGGCCAGCAGCAGGCTGGAGGAGGTCAGAAGAAGAACGGCCCCGGATCGCATCAGTCGCGATGATAGGGCGAACCGGCCAGGATGGTCACGGCCCGATACAGCTGCTCGGCCAGCATGGCGCGCGCCAGGGCGTGGGGCCAGGTCTGAGGCCCGAAGGCCAGGGTCGAGCGCGCGGCGCGGCGCACGCTCTCGTCCAGACCGTCGGCCCCGCCGATGACGAAGACCAGCCGCCGCTCGCCCTGATCGCGCAAGGCGGCCACGTGGTCGGCGAAGGCGCGCGAGGAATAGGTTCGCCCCCGCTCGTCGCAGGCGATCAGATGCGCGCCCTCGGCGGCGGCGAGCAGCAGCTCGGCCTCCGGCGCCTTGCCGGGCTTCTTCGGCTCAAGGTCGATGAGTTCGAGGGGACCCAGGCCCAGCGGCCGCCCCGAAAGGGTGGCCCGCCGGGCGTAGTCGTCGGCCAGGGCGGCCTCAGGACCGCGGCCCGGCTTGCCGATGGCCGCGATCGCCAGCTTCATGAGGTCAGCCCGCCGTCAGAGGAAGGATCAGCCGCGGACAGGGCCGCCGCGGTGGGCGCTGTCGACCGCCCAGATCTTCTCGATGTTGTAGAAGGTGCGCACTTCCGGGCGGAACAGGTGGACGATGACGTCGCCCGCATCCAGCAGCACCCAGTCGCAATGCGGCAGGCCTTCGACCTTCACCTTGCCCAGCCCCTGCTCCTTGAACAGGCGCAGCAGGTGGTCGGCGACGGCGCCGACGTGGCGGTGCGAGCGGCCCGAGGCCACGATCATGGCGTCAGACATGGGGCTCTTGCCGCGAAGGTCGATCAGGACGATGTCCTGGGCCTTGTCTTCGTCGAGTTTGGCGAGGATGGCCTGCTCCAGCTCGGTCGCGCCGACCGGCAGGGGCTGGCGCTCGTCGCTACTGGGGCCGTCCTCGGCCTGACCGTCTTCGGAATGGACGGAATCCATCAGGTCCATTTCGTGCGCCGCGTTCGAAACGGCGTCTTGCGCATCATGCGCGGTCGAGGGGGTCAGCGGAGGGCTCCGAGGCGATTACTAAAACTCCAGTCTAGCACGCCCGGCGTGAAAGGTCACCCGGCCTGCGACGACTCTTCACCCCGCCGCGCGCGTGGCCCGGATGGCGGTGGAGGAGCGGTGATTCAGCGGCGCGGTCAGATAGGTCCAGGCCGGCGCTTCCAGATTGGGCAGCAGTCCGGCCTGGGCGGCGGGAATGCGATAGCGGGCGAAGCGCGCCGCCGCCGGGGCCGTACGGCTGTCCAGCAGACTGCCCGGCCGCGCGATCACCGCCACCGGCATCAGCCGCATGATGTCGGTCCAGCCCCTCCAGCGGTGGAAGCCCGCCAGATTGTCCGATCCCATCAGCCAGACGAAATGCACGCCCGGATGGCGGGCGACGATGGCGCGCAGGGTGTCGACGGTCCAGCGCGTGCCCGCCCGCGTCTCGAAGTCCGAAACGATCATGGCCGGGCCGACGCTCGCCGCCACGGCGCGCGCCGAGGCCATGCGCTCGGCCAGCGGCGCAGTCTCGTGCTCGGACTTCAGCGGGTTCTGCGGCGAGACCAGCCAGACCACCCGGTCCAGGTCCAGCCGCTGCATGGCGGTGGCCGCCACATGGGCGTGGCCGTCGTGGGCCGGATTGAACGAGCCGCCGAACAGGCCGACCTTCATCCCCGGCGCCAGGTCCAGCCCGTCGCGCAGGGCGCCTCGGCGAAGACCGGAGCCTTTCGGCGCAGGACCGGCGTGGAAGAAGGACAAGGGCGTCTCTTGCGGCGGCGGCGAACGAATGAGCGCGGCCAACGCCTTATGCTCACCTGCGCCCTAACACGGTCCGAAGCGGCTGTCTCGCTCCGCGAGCGGAGCGAGCGCTCGCGCTAGAATTCCTTCCAGCTCGAACCCGGATCACGCTCGCCCGGCTGGGCCAGCTGCTGGCCCCAGGTGATCATCATGAAGGCCTTGTGGCTGCGGATCTTGTACTGGCCGATCATCGGCGTGACGGCGCCCAGCGGCATCCCCGTGCGGGCGTCGTAGAGGAAGCCCGAGAACTCGGCCACGCCCATGCGGTCGCGGTTGGAGTAGAGCGACAGCTCCGGCAGGGAGACGACGTTCAGGCTCTCGTTGATCGGCACCCGCATGTCGGGGATGCCGACCACCCGGCGCAGCTGGTCCAGCGATAACGCCCCGGCGCGCACCTCGAAGATGGCGTCGGCCTCGCCGCGCTCGCGCACGATGGCGTAGCCCGCTTCCGACAGGGCGGCGCGGATGGCGCTCAGCGCATAGCGGGCGTTCTCGGCCTGGAAATAGGTCTCGTCGACGAAGACGCGCGCGCCCTGCGGGATCGGCAGGGTCAGGCCCTCGACCGCCCGGTCGGCGGCGCGGTTGACCAGCAGCATGTCGGTGGCCGTCCGCGCCGGATTGGTCTCCGTCACCGAGGCGCAGGCGCCCAGGCTCAGGACCGCCAGACCCAGGATCAGCCGCGCCGAAACGCTCACCAGGCCCCCACGTTCGGCATGGAGGCCCAGGGCTCGGCCGGGGCCAGGCGCTCGCCCGCCTGCAGCAGCTCGATCGAGATGCCGTCCGGCGAGCGGACGAAGGCCATGTGGCCGTCGCGCGGCGGGCGGTTGACGATCACGCCGCCGTCCATCAGGCGCTGGCAGGCGGCGTAGATGTCGTCGACCTGAAAGGCCAGGTGGCCGAAGTTGCGGCCGCCGTCGTAGTCCTGATCGTCCCAGTTGTAGGTCAGCTCGACCTCGGGCGACTTCTCGGCCTCGGCGCGGGCCTTGTCGGCGGGCGCGGCCAGATAGACCAGGGTGAAGCGGCCCGCCTCATAGTCGGCGCGGCGCGTCTCCTCCAGACCCAGCAGGTCGCGGTAGAAACGCATCGAGGCGTCCAGATCCTTCACCCGAACCATGGCGTGCAGATAACGCATGACCGGACTCAGTGCGCCTCGGGCGGGCGGGCCGCCGGATCGAGATATTCGCTCTCGGGGTGCGGATGGGCCGACAGCACGAAGCGGCGGTCGCAGTAGCCGCACTCGATGAAGTCGTCCTCGCCCATGTCCATGTAGACCAGCGGGTGGCCCAGGGCCCCGCCGCCGCCGTCGCAGGCGACGCGCTTGGTCGAGACCACGATCTCTTCGGGCGGAGGAATGACGGCTTCGAGATGGCGGGGAGGCATGATCCGGTCCGGTCTGGAAAGGCTTTGCGCCGTTCCTAGGCGGACCGGACCGTCAGGTCAAACGTCCGAGGCCGGCGCCTTGCGGCCCATCACCCGATCGAACAGGGCCTTGCGCTTCTTGAACAGGGTCAAGCCCAGGCACCCCGCGCCGACCCAAAGGCCGATCTCGCCGACCACGGCGGCGACCGCGGCGATGACCGCCGCCTGGGCCATGGGCAGATACTCAAGCTTGCCCGCCAGCAGGGCCAGGGTGAAGCCGGCATAGCCGACGACGCAGAACCCCATGGCGATGAAGCCGATCAGGCGGGTGCGGGTCAGGGGCTTGCGGGCGGAGACGGCGGCGGTCATGGCGTGTCCTTATCCAAGGGAAGTTGTCTTTCTGACAAGCACGCTAGACACAACCGATACAGTCGTCAAGCAACTTTGACATATCGTCTCGCAGACTTGTCTCGCTCAGCGCCCTGAGACGCTTGGCGAACGGCCCTTGGCCCCCTACCTATGCCGTCCGGCCCCGCCTCCCCGACACCTGCCTGAGTTGAAGTCCGCGCCATGACACAAACGCCTCGCCTGCCCGTCAACGCCATCGAGGTCAGGGGGCTGAAGAAGACCTACAAGGGCTCGCGCAAGTCGCCGCCGAAGACGGCCCTGCGCGGGGTCGACCTGACGGTGCCGCGCGGCTCGATGTTCGGCCTTCTGGGGCCGAACGGCGCGGGCAAGTCGACCCTGATCAACATCATCGCCGGGGTGGTGAACAAGTCCGAGGGCACGGTCCGCATCTGGGACCGCGACATCGACCATGAGGCGCGCGACGCCCGCTCGGCCCTGGGCGTGGTGCCGCAGGAGATCGTCGCCGACGTCTTCTTCACCCCGCGCGAGGCGCTGGAGGTGCAGGCCGGCTTCTACGGCGTGCCGGCGGACGAGCGCCGCTCGGACGAGCTGCTGGCGGCCCTGGGCCTGTCGGACAAGGCCAACGCCTATGTCCGCGCCCTGTCGGGCGGCATGAAGCGGCGCCTGATGGTGGCCAAGGCCCTGGTGCACAATCCGCCGGTGCTGATCCTGGACGAGCCGACGGCGGGCGTGGACGTCGAGCTGCGCCGCCAGCTGTGGGACTACGTCCGCAAGATCAACGAGGAGGGGGTGACGGTGATCCTGACCACCCACTACCTCGAAGAGGCGCAGGAGTTGTGCGACACCATCGCCATCATCAACCGGGGCGAGGTCGTGGCCTGCGAGCCGACCGAACAGCTCTTGAAGCGGCTGGACACCCGCAATGTGGTGGTGACGCCCGAGACGGCGCCCGAGACCCTACCCGCCCTGAACGGCTTCACCGTCGCCCCGCGCGCCAACGGCGCCTTCGTCGTCACCTATCGCACGGGCGAATCCAGCGTCGAGCAGGTGCTGGCCGCCGTCCGCGCAGCGGGAGTGACCATCAAGGACATCGCCACCGAGGACCCGGATCTGGAAGACGTCTTCCTGGCCATGACCTACGGCGACACGAGCCGCCCCGATCCGACGCAGGACTGAGGCGCGGGCGTCGCGACGCCCCCTCGCCCGCCGCTCCTGCCTCTCCCGCTCCTCCTGCTCTTCTTCCCGCTGCCTTCCCCACGCCGTCATCCTCGGGGCTTGACCCGAGGATCCAGTCATCCGCCTGCACGACATAGGCGAGGTCGAGCGCGCCCTGCGCTGGATCCTCGGGTCAAGCCCCGAGGATGACGGCATGTGTGTGGGGGGCGGATATGTAGGAACGTCAGCGGTTACCGCCTCAGGCCGCCATCACCGTGCCGAGCAGAAGCTTCGCTCCCGGCCTGCCCAGAATGGCGTCGGTGGCGTGTTGCAGGGCGACCGCCAGCCATTCGACGTTCGGCGGCGCGTCCGGCAGCAGCCGCTCGGCGGCGATGCGGGCGATCTCGTTGTAGGCGGCGCTGAGACGCGGCTGGGACAGGCGCGCCCGCTCCATCAAGGCGCCGTCGGCGATGTCGAGCCCCGTCTCGACCGTCAACACGCCGCGTCGCCCGTCGCGACGCAGCACCGTGGCCGTTGCGGTCGGCATGGACAGATAGCCGCCCTTGCCGCCCCCGCTCTTCTCCGCAGAGGCATGAGCGGCGCCGGCCGCCGCGAGGCCGCCGAGAGCCGCGCCGTTCAGAGCCAGGGCGATCAGTTGACGTCTGTCCATGACGCCACCCTAGCCGCGCGGCCTTTCCCGGACGTTGACGCCTAGCCCGCGTCGAGACGGCGGCGTATGCGAAGGACATGACCATCGATCTGTCCCTCTATCGCCCCAACGTCGGGGTCGTCCTGTTCAACCCGGCCGGCCAGGTCTGGTTCGGCCGCCGCGCCGACACGCCCGAGCCGTGGAACTGGCAGTTCCCGCAAGGCGGCGTCGACGACGGAGAAGACCTGGAAGCCGCCGCCCGCCGCGAACTGCATGAAGAGACGGGCGTGCGCTCCATCACCCTGCTGGGCCGCACGACCGAGTGGATTCCCTATGACTTTCCCGAGGGCCTGCCGAGCCCGAAGAGTTGGAAGGGGCTGAAGGGGCAACGCCAGCAATGGTTCGCCTTTCGCCTCACCGGCGGGGAGGACGAGATCGACTTGAACGGCCACGGCGAGCCCGAATTTGACGCCTGGCGCTGGGGGCGGCTGGAAGAGGCGCCCGGCCTGATCGTGCCGTTCAAGCGTCCGGTCTATGAGCAGGTGGTGCGGGCGTTTGGGGAATGGGCCGCCTGACGCACTGACGCCTCTCTAGGCGCCCCCATCGCCCTTCTGATCCCACTGCCGTCATCCTCGGGCTTGACCCGAGGATCCAGCCGTCCGCGTGCGAAACCTTGGCCAGGTGGAGCGCGTCCCGCACTGGATCCTCGGGTCAAGCCCGAGGATGACGGCAGAGTAGAGGGTAACGGCGAGAGAAGTGACGACGACGGAGGCAGCGTCGGGTCTGTCGCACGAAAAAGGCCCCTCGCCGCAAGCGAGGGGCCTTCAATCGTTTCAGCCGTGCGAACCTTTAGTTCGCGGTCAGCTCCGAAGCCTCTTCGGCCAGGATGGTCAGGCCTTCGCCGTTGACGTCGGCGAAGCCGCCCTTGACCTCGAAGCGGCGGCGCTGGGCGCCGTCATAGACCGTCACCACGCCTTCGCGCAGCGTGGTCATGAAGGGCGCGTGGCCCGGCAGGACGCCGAAGTCGCCCTCGACGCCCGGCGCATCGACCTGATCGACCGAACCGGCGAAGACTTCGCGTTCCGGGGCGACGAGGGAGAAGTTCAGCTTACCGGCCATGGCTTAGGCTTCCGCAGCCATCTTGGCGGCCTTCTCGACGGCCTCTTCGATGGCGCCGACCATGTAGAAGGCGGCTTCCGGCAGGTGGTCGTATTCGCCGTCGCAGATGGCCTTGAACGAGCGGATGGTGTCGGCCAGTTCGACGAACTTGCCCGGCGAGCCGGTGAACTGTTCGGCCACGAAGAAGGGCTGCGACAGGAAGCGCTGGATCTTGCGGGCGCGCGACACGACCAGCTTGTCGTCTTCCGACAGCTCGTCCATGCCCAGGATGGCGATGATGTCCTTCAGCGCCTTGTACTGCTGCAGGATTTCCTGAACGCGACGGGCGACGGTGTAGTGCTCCTCGCCGATGACCAGCGGGTCCATGATCCGCGAGGTGGAGTCCAGCGGGTCCACGGCCGGGAAGATGGCCTGGGCGGCGATGTCGCGGTTCAGAACCGTGGTCGCGTCCAAGTGGGCGAACGAGGCGGCGGGCGCCGGGTCGGTCAGGTCGTCGGCCGGGACGTAGATGGCCTGGATCGAGGTGATCGAGCCCTTCTTGGTCGAGGTGATGCGCTCCTGCAGGTTGCCCATCTCGGTGGCCAGCGTCGGCTGATAGCCCACGGCCGAGGGGATGCGGCCCAGCAGAGCCGACATTTCCGAACCGGCCTGGGTGAAGCGGAAGATGTTGTCGATGAACAGCAGGACGTCCTTGCCCTCTTCATCGCGGAAGTATTCGGCCTGGGCCAGGCCGGTCAGGGCGACGCGGGCGCGGGCGCCGGGGGGCTCGTTCATCTGGCCGTAGACCAGGGCGCACTTGGAGCCTTCGCCGCCGCCGGCGACGTTCACGTTCGACTCGATCATCTCGTGATACAGGTCGTTGCCTTCGCGGGTGCGTTCGCCCACGCCGGCCAGAACCGAATAACCGCCGTAAGCCTTGGCGATGTTGTTGATCAGCTCCTGCATGGTCACGGTCTTGCCGACGCCGGCGCCGCCGAACAGGCCGGTCTTGCCGCCCTTGGTGTAGGGGCAGATCAGGTCGATGACCTTGATGCCCGTGACCAGGATTTCCGACGAGGTCGACTGCTCTTCGAACGAAGGCGCCTCGCGGTGGATCGGGCGGAACTCGGTGGTCTTGATCGGACCGGCTTCGTCGATCGGCTGGCCGACGACGTTCATGATGCGGCCGAGCGTGCCCGGACCGACCGGGGCCATGATCGACTTGCCGGTGTCGACGACGGCCTGGCCGCGCGTCAGACCTTCGGTCGTGTCCATGGCGATGGTGCGGACCATGTTCTCACCCAGGTGCTGGGCGACTTCCAGGACCAGGGTGAAGGGCTCGCCCGTCTTCTGGTCGACGTTCTGGGTTTCCAGAGCGTTCAGGATGCCCGGCAGGTGGCCGTCGAACTCGACGTCGACGACGGCGCCGATGACCTGGGCGATCTTGCCCTGGGCCGTGACGGCGGCGGCGGCCTTCGGAGCGGCGGCCTTCTTGGGAGCGGCCGGCTTTTTGGCGGCGGGTTTCTTCGGGGCGGTGGTGTCGGTCATCGGTGCTTGTCCGTGTCGAATGTCAGCTGTGTCGGGATCAGAGCGCTTCAGCGCCGGCGATGATCTCGATCAGCTCGGTGGTGATCTGAGCCTGGCGGGAACGGTTGTACTGCAGCGTCAGAGCGCTGATGAGATCGCCCGCGTTGCGCGTGGCGTTGTCCATCGCGGCCATCTGGGCGCCGAAG
This sequence comes from Brevundimonas sp. SS2672, assembly GCF_059579685.1. Lineage (NCBI taxonomy): Bacteria > Pseudomonadati > Pseudomonadota > Alphaproteobacteria > Caulobacterales > Caulobacteraceae > Brevundimonas > Brevundimonas sp. SS2672. The sequence goes on from NZ_CM184201.1 coordinate 2,793,881, forward strand.
AAGCCGGCCTGGTTCTCCAGCAGAGCGGCCAGGATCTGCGTCGTCAGGTTGCGCGGCAGCAGGGTCTCGAGGATGTCCTCTTCCGACGGCTCGTACTCATAGAGCGCGCCGGCGTCCGACGAGGCGTCGGCGTCGACTTCGGCCGGGGCCAGCTGACGCGAAGACGGGACCTGGGAGATCACCGACTTGAACTGGCTGTAGAAGAGGGTGACGACATCCGCCTCGTCCGCCTCGAACTTCTCGGCCAGCAGTTCGGCGATCGGCTGAGCCGCGTGCAGGCCCACCGTCTTGTGCTCGCTCAGCTCGAAGGTCCTGACGACCTTGTCGCCGAACAGGCGGGTCAGCTGGTCGCGCGACTTGCGGCCGACAGCCACGATCTCGACCGTCTTGCCGTTGGCGATCAGGCTGTTGATGTGGTCCCGCGCGGCGCGGATGACGTTGGTCGAGAACCCGCCCGCCAGACCCTTGTCGGCCGTGGCGACGACGACCAGGTGCTTCTGGTCGGCGCCGGTTCCGGTCATCAGGCGCGGGCCGTCGTCGCCGACGCCGGCCGCCAGGTTGGCGATGACCGAGGCCATCCGCGTCGCATAGGGGCGGGCGTTCTCCGCCTGCTCCTGGGCGCGCTTCAGCTTGGCCGCGGCGACCATCTGCATGGCTTTCGTGATCTTCTGCGTCGCTTTGACGCTTCCGATCCGATCGCGCATTTCCTTGAGGCTAGCCATCCGGCTCTGCTCTTCCTTTGACTACAGGGCCGAACGATCAGGCGAAGGTCTTGGCGAAGGCCGCCAGGATGTCCTTCAGCTCGGCTTCCAGCTCGGGCGTCAGGGCCTTCTTGGTGCGGATCCCGTCCAGCAGCGAGGCGTGGTTGGCGTGGATGCGGGCCAGCAGTTCGCTCTCGAAGCGGCCGACGTCCGAAACGGCGATGGCGTCCAGGTAGCCGCGCGTGCCGGCGTAGATCGACACGACCTGCTCCTCGACCGCCAGCGGCGAGTACTGCGGCTGCTTCAGCAGCTCGGTCAGGCGGGCGCCGCGGGCCAGCAGGCGCTGGGTCGAGACGTCCAGGTCCGAGCCGAACTTCGCGAAGGCGGCCATTTCACGATACTGGGCCAGCTCGCCCTTGATCGAACCGGCGACCTGTTTCATCGCCTTGATCTGGGCCGAGGAGCCGACGCGCGACACCGAGATGCCGACGTTCACGGCCGGACGGATGCCCTGATAGAACAGGTCCGATTCCAGGAAGATCTGACCGTCGGTGATCGAGATCACGTTGGTCGGGATGTAGGCCGACACGTCGTTGGCCTGGGTTTCGATGATCGGCAGGGCGGTCAGCGAACCCGAGCCGTAGTCCTCGTTCAGCTTGGCCGAACGCTCCAGCAGACGGCTGTGCAGGTAGAAGACGTCGCCCGGATAGGCTTCACGGCCCGGCGGACGGCGCAGCAGCAGCGACATCTGGCGGTAGGCCACGGCCTGCTTCGACAGATCGTCATAGATGATCAGGCCGTGCATGCCGTTGTCGCGGAAATACTCGCCCATGGCGGTGCCGGCGAACGGGGCCAGGAACTGCAGCGGGGCCGGTTCCGACGCCGTGGCGGCCACGACGATGGTGTATTCCAGCGCGCCCGACTCTTCGAGGGTCTTGACGATCTGGGCCACGGTCGAGCGCTTCTGGCCGATGGCGACGTAGATGCAGTACAGCTTGGCCGACTCGTCGTCCGACTTGTTGACCGTCTTCTGGTTCAGGATGGTGTCGATGGCGACGGCGGTCTTGCCGACCTGACGGTCGCCGATGATCAGCTCGCGCTGGCCGCGGCCGACCGGGATCAGGGTGTCGATCGCCTTCATGCCCGTCTGCATCGGTTCGTGAACCGACTTGCGCGGGATGATGCCGGGGGCCTTCACGTCGACGCGGCGACGCTCGGTGAACTGGATCGGGCCCTTGCCGTCGATCGGCTCGCCCAGCGGGTTGACGACGCGGCCCAGCAGGCCCTTACCGACCGGCACGTCCACGATCTCGCCCAGGCGGCGCACGTCGTCGCCCTCGGCGATGGCGGCGTCCGCGCCGAAGATCACGGCGCCGACGTTGTCGCGCTCCAGATTCAGGGCCATGCCCTTCACGCCGGCCTTGGTGAACTCGACCATTTCACCGGCCTGGACGTTGTCCAGACCGTGAATGCGCGCAATGCCGTCGCCGACCGACAGCACCTGGCCGACGTCCGAGACGTCGGCTTCCACGCCGAAGTTGGCGATCTGCGACTTGAGGATGGCCGAGATTTCGGCGGCGCGGATATCCATGATGGGCTCTTTCGGCTTTCGTCTTCGGTGCGGGCCCGCTGGCCCGGCTTGATCTGAAATTCGGGGCTTAGGCGCGCTTCAGCGCAAAGGTCATCTGGTCGAGCTTGGTCTTCAGCGAGGCGTCGAACAGCTTCGAGCCCACCTTGACCTTGAGGCCGCCCAGGATCGACGGATCGACGCGGGCGGTCAGCTCGGGGTCGCGGCCCAGGGCGGCGCGCAGCTCGGCCTGGATCTTCTTGGTCTGGGCGGCGCTCAGCGCCACGGCAGAGACCACCTCGGCGGCCACGACGCCCGTCTTCCTGGCGTACAGCGCCTCGAAGGCGGCGATCACGCCCGGCAGGTCGGCCGCACGGCCGTTCTGGCCCACCAACCCGAGGAAGTTGCGCGTCGTCGCCTTGAACTTGGCCTTGTCGGCGATGGCCGCCAGACCCTTGGCTTGATCGTCCGAAGAGATCAGCGGCGAGGTCGCCAGACGGCGCAGGTCGGCGCTGTCGATCCAGGCCGCCTTGAGCGAAGCCAGATCGGCGCGCACGGCGTCCAGCGCCCCCGTCTCATCCGCCAGGTCGAACAGCGCCTGTGCATACCGTCCGCCGACTTCCGTCGTCCTGAATTCGTCCGCCACTTATATTTGGTCCGCGTCTGAAGCGTTTGGATCAAGACCGGCCGCAGTCGCCCGCGCCAGTCAAGGGCCTGAAATGCTTGTAGAAAGCACGCTGGGGACGCATCTTTCGATACGCCCTTCGCTAAAGCCGCGCGGCTGATACCATGCAAGGCGGAAACCCGCAACCAAGGGGCGCGGAACGATAACGCCGCACCCGCGCTCTCTTTGGTCTAAGATGGACCGGCCAAGCTGGAGCGATCAGAAGAGCCTGCGACGATGACGACGCGGCTGGGCGCTTGATGCGCGCTCACGCTCCCGTTACCGAAAAATCCTAACCTCCATCAGGAACCCCGATGCTTGAAAGCATAACCCCGCTGCTGACCGATCCCGCCGCCTGGGCGGCCCTCGTGACCCTGGTCGTCATGGAGGTGGTGCTGGGGATCGACAACCTGATCTTCATCTCGATCCTGTCGAACAAGCTGCCGCCCGAACACCGCCAGCGCACGCGCCGCATCGGCATCGGCCTGGCCCTGATCATGCGCCTGGGCCTGCTGGCCACGATCGGCTGGATCGTCGGCCTGACCACGCCGGTGTTCGACCTGGGCTTCCACGGCGAGACCTTCGACACCGCCTTCTCCTGGCGCGACCTGATCCTGATCGCCGGCGGCCTCTTCCTGGTCTGGAAGGCCACCAAGGAAATCCACCACGCCGTCGACGTCACTCCGTCGAACGACATGCTGGAGAAGGACAAGAAGGACGTCGTCATCAACAATGTCGGCGCCGCCATCGTCCAGATCATCCTGCTGGACCTGGTGTTCTCGGTCGACTCCATCCTGACCGCCGTGGGCATGACCGATCACGTGCCGATCATGATGGTCGCCGTCATCATCGCCGTGACCGTCATGCTGTTGGCCGCCGACCCTCTGGCCAACTTCATCGACAAGAACCCGACCGTGGTCATGCTGGCCCTGGGCTTCCTGCTGATGATCGGCGCCGTGCTGATCGCCGACGGCTTCGGCGTCCACGTGCCCAAGGGCTATATCTACGCCGCCATGGCCTTCTCGGCCCTGGTCGAGGGCCTGAACATGTGGTCGCGCAACGCCCAGATCAGAAAGAACCAGGCCGAGGAAGCCGCCAAGGCCGCCCTCAACAAGGCCGAAACCGCCGAGCCCGGCGTCTAGACGTGCGTATCGGGCCGGTCCTGGCGATGCTTCTGCTGGCGCTTCCCGCGTCGGCGGCGGCGGCGCAGGCGCCGGAGCCGGCCCCTTCTTCTTCCTCTCAGCCCGCACCGGCCCGGGTTCCGGTCTACGGCTATGAGGTGGTGCGGACCTTCCCCCACGATCCGACCGCCTTCACCCAGGGCCTGGTCATCCGCGACGGCGTGTTGATCGAGAGCACCGGCCGCAACCCTTCCAGCGTGCGCCGCGTGCGGCTGGAGGACGGCGTCGTGCTGCAGAAGCGCGAGCTCGAGCCCGAGTTCTTCGGCGAGGGCCTGACCGAGAAGGACGGCCGCGTCTTCTCCCTGTCCTGGATCAACGGCGTCGGCTTCATCTGGGATGCGAACGACCTGAAGCCCGTCTCCCGCTTCGCCTATGCGGACGAAGGCTGGGGGCTGACCCACGACGGGACGCGCCTGATCCTGTCCGACGGATCGGCGGCCCTGCGCTTTCTCGACCCCGACACCCAGGCCGAGACCGGCCGCGTCTCCGTCACCCTGAACGGCCGCCCGGTGCGCCAGTTGAACGAACTGGAATGGATCGACGGCGAGGTCTGGGCCAACGTCTGGCAGACCGACTACATCCTTCGCATCGACCCTGAGTCCGGCCGGGTGGTCGGCGTCATCGACCTCAGCGGCCTGCTGCCGAAAGATCAGGTGAAGGATCCGGTCGACGACGTGCTGAACGGCATCGCCTGGGACGCGCAGAACCGCCGCCTGTTCGTCACCGGCAAGAACTGGCCCAGCCTGTTCGAGATCCGGCTGACCGGGCCGAGGTAGGCCCCTTCTTCCCGCTCATCCCGGCGGACGCCGGGATCCAGTCCTCTGGCTGAAAACGACCGCGTCTGAGGCTCTCACTGGGCCCCGGCGACCGCCGGGGTGAGCGGAAGGGACGGTCTGCGCTCAAGCAGCGAGCCGCCGCGCGGCGAGCGATAGCGCCCTACAAGAAACTATAGGGATCCACGTCCACGGTCAGCCGCACCGAGGCCGGAACCTTCACCCGCGCCAGCCAGGCGCGCAGGAAGGCCTGCAGGTTCACATCTCGATCGGCCCGCACAAGCAGCCGCTTGCGTCGCCGCCCGCGCACCAGCGCCAGGGGCGCGTCGGCGGGGCCGTAGACCTCCAGCCGTTCGGCGTTGGGGATGGCCTCGGCCAGATCGCGGGCGACCTTCTCGACCGCCATGGCGTTCTCGCTGGACAGGATCAGCGCCGCCAGACGGCCGTGCGGCGGCAGGGAGGCGGCCTCGCGCTCGGCCATCTCGGCCTCGACGAAGGCGTCGCGGTCGCCCGCCGCCAGGGCCTGAAGCACCGGATGCTCGGGCGTCCAGGTCTGCAGCAGGGCGCGGCCCGGCTTGTCCGCCCGCCCCGCCCGGCCCGTGGCCTGGGCCAGCAGCTGATAGGTGCGCTCGGCCGCGCGCAGGTCGCCGCCGCGAAGCCCTAAGTCCGCATCGACCACTCCGACCAGCGTCAGGCGCGGGAAGTTGTGGCCTTTCGCCGCAGCCTGGGTGGCGACCAGGATGTCGATCTCGCCGTCGGCCATGGATTGTATGAGGGCGCGGGCCGACTTGCCGTCCGGCACGGTGTCGGAGCTGAAGACGGCGGTGCGCGCCTGAGGGAAGAGCTGGCGCACCTCCTCCTCGACCCGCTCGACGCCCGGCCCGACAGGCACCAGGGAGTCCTCGGCCCCGCATGACGGGCAGGCCTTGGGCTTGGGCATGGAGAAGCCGGTCAGGTGGCAGACCAGCCGCCCGGTGTAGCGATGCTCGACCAGCCAGGAATCCGTATCCGGCGCCGTCAGCCGGTGCCCGCAGGCGCGACACAGCACCACCGGGGCATAGCCGCGTCGGTTGAGGAACAGCAGGCTCTGTTCGCCGCGCGCCAGCGTCTCGCCGATGGCTTCGCGCAAAGGCTGGGACAACCAGGTCTGGGGATCGGGCGGACATTCGCGTAGGTCGATCAGCCCGATCTCGGGCAGCACCGCCGCCCCGTGTCGCGCCGCCAGCTTCAGCCAGCGATACCGCCCCTGATGGGCGTTCCACAGCGTCTCCAGCGACGGGGTGGCCGAGGCCAGCACCACCGCCGCCCTCTCGATCCGCGCCCGCGCCACGGCCAGGTCGCGGCCGTGATAGACCAGCCCCTCCTCCTGCTTGAACGAGCCGTCGTGCTCCTCGTCCACCACGATCAGGCGCAGGTTGGCGTAGGGCAGGAACAGGGCCGAACGCGCGCCGACCACGATGTTGCTGCGCCCGGCGACCACCGCCTCCCACGCCTGTCGGCGGCGCGGCGGAGCGACGCCGGAATGCCACTCGGCCGGGGCGACGCCGAAGCGGGCGGTGATGCGCTCGATCACCGCCTGGGTCAGGGCGATCTCGGGCAGCAGGATCAGCACCTGCGCCGTCGGATCGGCCCGCAGCGCCCGCGCCGCCGCCTCCAGATAGGCCTCCGTCTTGCCCGAGCCCGTCACCCCGTCCAGCAGGAAGGGCGCGAAGCCGCCCGCCGCGACGGCGTCGGCGATGGCCGCCGCAGAGGCCGCCTGATCCGGGTTCAAGGTCGCGGGGGCATGGTCGGGATCGGGCGCATCGAAGGCGGCGATGGCCGGGGTCTCGAACGCCTCCAGCACGCCTTCGTCGACCAGTCCCTTGACCACGCCGGACGAGACGCCCGCCGCCCGCGCCAGATCGGGGCCGGACATGGCCCGCGCGCCCAGCGCCTCCAGCACCGCCGTGCGCGCCGCGGTCGGGCGAGCGGGACTGCGCCCCTCGACGCGCTTCACCCGCCGCTCGGGCCGGGGCCGGGGCGCGCGCAGGCCCTTCAGCGCCGTCGCCGCCATCTCGCCCGGCGGGCTCAGCGTCCAGCGCGCCGCCCATTCGACGAAGTCCAGCGTCCGTTCCGGCAGGCGCGGATCGTCCAGCACCTGCTCGACCGCCTTGAGCTTGCGATTGGAGCCGGTCGTCTCGAACACCTCGGCCACCACGCCCCGGATCAGGCGCGGCCCCAGCGGCACGGCGACCTGATCGCCGCGCGCGACCGCCAGCGCCTCGGGAACCGCATAGTCGAAGGCTTCCGGCACGGGCAGGGGGATGAGGACGGAGGCGACCTTCACCGCGCGCCCTCGCACGCCCGCACCGCCGACGTCCGATACCGACGTCGCGCCCTGCCATGATCGCCGCCCTTCGCCACGCCCGGCGAAGCGATTTCAGACGATTCAGACGAATTGGACTCTGTTTTTTTGGTCACGGAGTCTGAAATATCCCTGTCCGTGAAAGACGGTCGCTTCCGTCACAACTCGGCGCTAAACCTGGTCTCATGAAACTCTTTCTCGACACCGCCGACGTCGCCGTCATCAAGGACTTGCTGCCCACCGGGATGGTGGACGGCGTCACCACCAATCCTAGCCTGATCGCCAAGTCGGGTCGCAACATCGCCGAGGTCATCGCCGAAATCTGCGCCCTGGTCGAGGGGCCGATCTCGGCCGAGGCCGTGGCCACCGATTTCGAGACCATGGTCAAGGAGGGCGACAAGCTGGCCTCCATCGCCCCCAACGTCGTGGTCAAGCTGCCGCTGACCTGGGACGGGCTGCGCGCCACCCGCGCCTTCGCCGACAAGGGGATCAAGACCAACGTCACCCTGTGCTTCTCGGCGGCCCAGGCCATGCTGGCGGCCAAGGCGGGCGCGACCTTCATCTCGCCCTTCGTCGGTCGTCTGGACGATGTCGGCGCCGACGGCGTGGGCCTGCTGGAGGACATCCGCACCCTTTACGACATCCATGACTTCAGCACGGAAATCCTGGCCGCCTCGGTGCGCAATGCGGACCATGTGACCGCCGCGGCGCTGGCCGGCGCCGACGCCTCGACCATTCCGGCCGACGTTTTCAAGGCCCTGGTCAAGCACCCGTTAACCGACAAGGGGTTGGATGCGTTTCTGGCGGACTGGGGAAAGACCGGTCAGTCGATTCTGTAATTTAGACCCGATGAGAGGTCCGCTTGAGCACTTCCCTGGACCTCTCTACCGACCCGGCGGCGAGCCTTCATTGGCCTGAGGTGCGCGCCTGGCTGGGCGATCACGCTGAACACCTGCTGGATGATCGCGCCCTGCTGGAAGAGCTGGGCCTGGCCGCCACCGGCCGCAACGTCGTCGACTTCGGCCGCGCCGCCCTGGCGCGGCTGGAGGCCGTCGCCCAGCGCGAGGCGGGCGCCCGCAAGCTGATCGAAGAGATCGCCCGCGCCAACTTCGCCGCCCAGACCCAGACCCACGTCGCCGCCCTGGACCTGATGGAGGCCCGCACTCACGCCGAACTGGCGCGGCAGCTGGACGCCGTGGCGCAAGGCCGTTTCGGTCTGGCGGGCGCCGCCGTGGCGATCGAGAAGCCGGGCGCCGTCCCCTTCGGCTGGAAAGCGCTGGAGCCGGGCCGCGTCGACGCCCTGCTGGGCGAGGACGGCCTGCACTGGCTCGGCCCCAACTTCACCGGCCTCAGCCTGTTCGGCCCCTCCGAGGGCGAGGTCGCCTCGGTCGCCCTGGTGCGGATGACGTTGCGCGCGCCGGGCGAGGCTGCGCCCCGCGCCGCCCTGTGCGCCTTCGGCTCGGGCGAGGACGACGGCTTCACCCCCGCCATGGGCTGCGAACTGGTGGCCTTCGTCGCCCGCGTCGTCGAACGCATGGCCGAGCGATGGCCGCTGGAAGCCTGAGCGCCCCCTCCATGACTTCGCAGGACGCTCTGGCCGCCTGGCTGGAGCATCTGGCCCATGAGCGCCGCCTGTCGCCGCGCACGCTGGAGGCCTACGGCCACATCGGCCGGCTGTATCTGGCCTTTCTGGAGCGCCATCGCGGCGGGCCGCAGAGCGCGGCGGACCTCGGGTCCGTCACGGCGGCCGAGGCGCGCGCCCATCTTGCCGAGCGCCGCAGCGGGGATCGCCCGCTCAACGCCCGCTCGCTCAGCCAGACCCTGGCCGCCATCCGGGGCTTTCACGCCTTCCTCGACCGGCGCTTGGGCGTGGCGACGCCGCAGCTGGCCCTGGTGCGCGGACCCAAGGTCAAGGCCTCCCTGCCCCGGCCGGTCAGCGAGGATCAGGCGAAGGGCCTGCTGCACGAACCCGAAGCCGATCCCGACATGGAGCCGTGGGAGGCCGCCCGCGACCGCGCCGTCCTGACCCTGCTCTACGGTTGCGGCCTGCGGATTTCCGAGGCCCTGTCGCTGAAGCGGTCCGACGCCCCCCTGCCCGACAGCCTTCGCATCACCGGCAAGGGCGACAAGACGCGCATGGTCCCCGTCCTGCCGCAGGTGCGCGAGGCGACGGACGCCTATCTGGCCTTGCAGCCCTTCGTCATCGACGCCGATCAGGCCCTGTTCCGCGCGCGGCGCGGCGGTCCCCTGAGCGCCCGCCATGTGCAGGCGACGGTGCAGCGGCTGCGCGGGCGCCTCGGCCTGCCCGCCTCGGCCACGCCCCACGCGCTGAGGCACAGTTTCGCCACCCACCTGCTGGGCGCCGGCGCCGACCTGCGCTCGATCCAGGAGCTGCTGGGTCACGCCAGCCTGTCGACGACGCAGAAATACACCCAGGTCGACGCCGCCCGCCTGCTGGCCGCCTACGCCCAAGCCCACCCGCGCGGATGACCGTCTGAAGGCGGACTGTTCAGCGCAGCGAAAAGGCGCCAGTTTCCTCCTTGGGGATCGATCGCGGAACGGGAGTTCACGCGCGTGCGCAGGCCGATTCTCGTTCCTGAGACCGATTACCTCGCCCCCAGCCGTCGCATGGCCTTGAGCCTGCTGGCCCAGACAGGGTTTCTTCTAGCAGGCCCGGCCTGGGCGCAGGAAGCGGCGGGTCCGGCGCCTCCGCCCGACGCCGAGGCGCGTCTGCTGACGAACCTTCTGACGCGCATCGGGGTCGAGGTCGATCTGGACGGGCGCAAGGCGCTGTTCGTCATCGACACGGGCGCGGAACGCAGCGCGGTCTCGGACCGGCTGGCGCAAGCGCTGGACCTTTCCCCCGGCCCGCCCGTCCTGGTGCACGGCATCACCGCCGCCCAGATGACGCCGACCGTGCGCTTGCCGCATCTGGCCTTTTCCGGGCGGCGTTTCGCCGACCTGGTCCTGCCGGTCTTTCCCTCTGGGCTGCTGGGCGCCGACGGCCTTCTGGGGCTGGACGTGCTGTCGCGCTTTCGGCTGACACTGGACCTGCGGCGGCGGCGCGTCATGCTGGCGGCCTCGGGCGCGGACGTCGTGCGGCGCGGCCTGTCCTTCGGCGGGCGGGCCAGCCGCGTGGGCCAGGACATCACCGATGTCCGCTCGGGGCGCTTCAGCCAGTTGATCCTGACCCAGGTCGCCGCCGACGGCGTTCCGGCCGTCGCCTTCATCGACAGCGGCGCCCAGTATTCGATCGGCAATCGCGCGCTGATGCGGGCGCTGGATTCGCGGCTGGGCCGGGTCGAGCGCCCCTTGCTGCGCGTCTATGGCGTGATCGGCCAATCCCTGTTGGTGCGGTCCGGCGAACTGGCTGATCTAAGGCTGGCGCGGCGCGATCTGGGGCCGACGCCCCTGCTGTTCGGCGATCTGCACGCCTTTCGCATCCTGAACCTGATCGAACGCCCCGCCCTGTTGCTGGGCGCGGATATCCTGACCCGGTTCAGCCAGGTGACGCTGGATTATGGGCGCGGGGCCGTGACCCTGGGCGGCCTGGTGCGGCGGCCCGCCGCCGTTCCCGACCTCAGATCGCCCTGACCGCTCCGCCGTCCACCCGGATCAGCGAGCCGGTGACATAGCCCGCCAGCGGACTGGCTAGGAAGGCGGCGACGGCGCCGAATTCCTCTGTCGCGCCGATGCGTCCGGCGGGGATGGACTTGACCGACTCGGCGCGTGCGTCCTGCGGCGTCGCGCCCGTCGCGGCGGCGCGGGCGGCGTCCAGCCGTTCGATGCGCGGCGTGTCGATGCGGCCCGGCAGCAGGGTGTTGACCGTCACCCCGTTGGCCGCGACCTCGCCCGCCAGCGTCTTGGCCCAGGCCGCCACCGAGGCGCGCAGGGTGTTGGACACGCCCAGCGTCCCGATCGGCTCGATCACGCTGGTCGAGGCGACGTTCAGCACCCGCCCCCAGCCCATCGACCGCATTCCCGGCATGACCCGGTCGGTCAGGCGGAAGACCGACAGCACCATGGCCTCGAACTGCTCGCGCCACAGCGCCGGGTCCAGCCCCGCCACGCCCGAGGGAGGCGGCCCGCCCGTGTTGTTCAACAGGATCTGGATCGGCCCGCCCAGACCCGCCTCGGCGATGTCCACCGCCTTCAGCAGGGCCTCGTGATCGGCCAGGTCGGCCGGGGCGATGACCGCCCGGCCCGGCCCCATGGCGTTCAGGTCATCGGCCACGGCCTGCAGCTTGACCGCATCGCGCGACAGGAGAGCCACATGCGCGCCCTCGGCCACAAGAGCCGTCGCCACCGCGCGGCCGAGACCGCTGGAGCCGCCGCAGATCAAGGCGCGTTTGCCGGTGAGTCGAAGGTCCATGCTGTTCTCCCCTGCCTCATGAAGCTTTCGCCGCTGACATGGGCGCAGGCGCGGCCGATTGCGAGGCCCGTCGACCAAAGTCGCGGGCGAGGGACGGAAACTAGCGCAGCACCTCATCCGAGCTGACCAGCCACACGTCGTGCATCTGATTCAGATAGGCTTCGTAGTAGCCCTTGTGCGAGGCGCCGACGATGGTCAGCATCCGCGTGCCCGGATAGCGCCCCAGCACATCGCGCATATTGGCGACCATGCGCAGGTTGCGGGTCTCCCAATAGCCGAGATAGCGGCGCCCGAACGCCTCGGGCGACGGCTCCACATGGGTCGCGCCGAAATCGGAGCGATAGGCCGCTTCGGCTTCAGCCGGATCATTGTAGGCCTGATACATCGCCAACAAGCCGCCTGGACGCTCCAGACCCGCGCTCAGCGCCGCTGAGGCTTCCTTTCGCGCCTTTGAATTCGGATTGTCCCAAGATCCCATGATGGCCTGGCGATAGCCCTCCTGCTCGTCCGGTCGAATGTCGGAAGAAGCCGTGTGGTCATCAACGGCCCACAACCTCTCCAGGCCCAGACGCGCCGCCAGAGCCGCGGCGATCAGCTCGGTCTCATTGCGACGCGTCATCCGACGGTTCAGTTCGGCAACCAACTCCTCCGTCAGCCCGTCCTGGGCCAACCGCTCGCTTTCAGGCAGACGCAGCCACTGGACCACGGCGGACGGCGCTTCTCCGGCGGCCAGAAAAAGTAGGGCGAGCTGTCGCCTCTGTGCTGACGAAGGCGTCTCCGGCCAGTCCGCCAGAACGCGCTCGACTTCGACATTGGCGTCCGGAACATCCAATGCAGCGGCTTCACCGGCCTTGGCCGGATCATAGCAATAGCTTCTAATCGTTGAGGCATAGCGTGTCGGCTGGCGTTTCATAGCATCGCACTGCAGACCCGAAAGGTTCTCGACCGCAATCGCCGTCGGTCGCCAAGTCGCCAACCGATCAAGCAAGGGCTCCAACTGCTCGGGCCGGAAGCTGTCCGGCAGGGCGGACAGGTGCGGCGAGCCCAGCACCAGAACCTCATTGAACGCGCCTGCCGGAGGGCCTTTCAACTGGTCAGGGTGAAACGTGGGTCGATAGTCCTGCGCCGAGGCGACAGAACCGATCACCGCCCAGGCCGCCGCCGCCAATCCAATCGCCAAACGCATCGCTTCACCCTCGCTCCCATCGTTTCGCGGTGAAACTGAAGACGGCCGCCGAGGCCAGCAAGTTAAGTTTCGGCAACGAAAAACGGCGCGGCCTGTGCGGAGCGCGCCGTTCTGATCGCAGTCTGAAAAACGGTGAGGCTCTTAAGCCTGCATCGTCCAGCCTTCGACACCCATGGCGGCCTGACGGAAGGCCTCCGAGCGGGTCGGGTGCGGGTGGCAGGTGCGGGCCACGTCTTCCGAGGCGCCGCCAAAGGCCATGGTCATGCAGGCCTCGCCGATCAGTTCACCCGCCTGCGGGCCATAGATGTGAACGCCCAGAACCTTGTCCGTCGCGGCGTCGGCCAGGACCTTCACGAAGCCCTCGGTCTCGTGGTTGATCTTGGCGCGGCTGTTGGCGGCGAAGGGGAATTTGCCCTTCTTGTAGTTGACGCCCGCCGCCTTCAGCGCCTCTTCGGTCTTGCCGACCCAGGCCACTTCCGGGCCGGTGTAGATGACCGACGGCACCAGGTCGTAGTCGACGTGGCCCGGCTTGCCCGCGATCAGCTCGATCACGGCCACGGCGTCTTCCTCGGCCTTGTGAGCCAGCATCGGGCCGTGCGTCACGTCGCCGATGACCCAGACGCCCGGCGCCGAGGTCTTGAAGTGGTCGTTGGCGATAAAGCCGCGCTGATCCGGCGTGACGCCGACCGTCTCCAGCCCCAGACCTTCGGTGTAGGGGCGGCGGCCGATGGCGACCAGAACCACGTCGCCCTTCAGCGTCTCCGCCTCGCCGCCCTTGGCGGGTTCGAGGGTCAGCTCAACGCCGTCCTTGGACGTCTTGGCGCCCGTGACCTTCGTGCCCATGCGGAAGGTCATGCCCTGCTTGGTCAGGCCGCGCTGGAAGGCGGTGGCGACTTCGCCGTCCATGCCCGCGCCGACCTTGTCGAGGAATTCGACGACCGTGACCTGGGCGCCCAGACGACGCCAGACCGAGCCGAGCTCAAGGCCGATGACGCCCGCGCCGATGACGATCAGATGCTTGGGCACCTTGGGCAGGAACAGGGCGCCGGTCGAGTCGATGACCTTGCCGTCCTCGAAGGCGACGCCCGGCAGGGGGGTCGGCTCGGAGCCGGTGGCGATGACGATGTTCTTCGTGTCGAGCGTGGTCTTGGCGCCGCCCTCGGCTTCGACCTCGACCTTGCCGGCGCCGGCGATGCGGCCGAAGCCCTTCACCACGTCGACCTTGTTCTTCTTCATCAGGAACTCGATGCCCTTGGTCAGGGCCTCGACGCTGTCGTCCTTGGCCTTGTGCATCTGGGCCAGGTTCAGCTTGGGCTTCACCTCGATGCCGATGCCGGCGAATTCGACGTTGGCGGCCTCATACAGTTCCGAGGCGTGCAGCAGGGCCTTGGACGGCATGCAGCCGACGTTGAGGCAGGTGCCGCCCAGCGTCGCGCGCTTTTCCACCAGGGCGGTCTTCAGCCCCAGTTGTCCGGCGCGGATGGCGGCGTTGTAGCCGCCCGGCCCGCCCCCGATGATCACCACGTCGTAGGTCTGGGAAGCGGCGTCGGCCATGAGGTCCTCTGATCGTTCAGGCGCTGAAAATGAAGCGGCGCGGACACTAGCGCCGACCCCGGCGGGGTCAACCGCCACGGTCCATATAGGCGCGGATCGCTCCGGGGGCCATGCCGACGAAAGCAAAAGGCCGGGCGTCGCCGCCCGGCCTTCCGTTTTCAGCCTCTCGTTTTCAGCGGCTGGGGGGCCGATCAGTATTTGAAGCGGACGCCCATGAAGACGTTGTAGCCGAACTTCTCGTACTCATAGGTCCGCTCGCGCGAGCCGTAGTAGCGGACGCCCGCCGAGTCGGTCAGGTTCTTGGCCTCGCCGAACACCTCGACCCCGTTGCCGAAATCGTAGGAGGCGGTGAAGTCCAGCTGCTCGCGGCCCTCGACGAACAGGTCGAAGTCGGGATCGTCGGCGTTGATCTCTTCCAGATAGTCGCTGCGCTTGGTGTAGCTGAGGCGGGCGCTGAAGCCGGCCATCTCGTAGAAGAGGGCCAGATTGTAGTTGTTCTCCGACTGGCCCGGCAGGGAGAATTTGGTGCGGCCGCCATAGGCCTGGGCCGTTTCGATCTCGGCGTCGGTCCAGGTGTAGTTGGCGAAGACGCCGAAGCCCGAGGCCCAGCCCGGCAGGAAGCTGAACTTCTGCTGCCAGTTCAGCTCCAGCCCCATCAAGTGGCCGTTCGGAGCGTTGATCGGGGTCTCGAACTCGGCGTCGAACTCGGTCCCGTCGATCGTCACCTTGTCCTCGTACTTGAGGATGTAGCGATAGTCGGTCAGGTCCTTGTAGAAGGCGTTGGCCGACACCACGCCCAGGGAGGCGAAGTAGTACTCCAGACCGAAGTCGACGTTGTTCGACAGCGTAGGCTGCAGGTCCGGATTGCCGATCTCGTAAGAGATGTCCGAACCGTCCGTCTCCTCGATGCGACGCGGGACGATCTGGTTGAACTCCGGACGCGAGATCGAGCGCGTCAGGGCGAAGCGGCCGATCAGATTGTCCGAGAAGCTGTGGCGAACCGTCAGGTTCGGGAAGAACTCGGTGTCGTCGCGATCGACCCGGGCCATGTCGAACGGATCGGATCCGTCATTGTCGATCAGGCTGGCGGCTTCGCCTTCGAACTGAGTGTTCTCGACGCGCAGGCCAAGCGTGACGTTCGTCGCGCCGATGTCGAAGCGCGCCTGGGCGTAGGCTGACAGGATATCTTCCTTGGCCGTGTAGTCGGCGGCGATGGAGTCCGGCAGTCGGCGCCCCGACAGCGGGCGCATCTGGGCGAAGTAGTCGTCAACCAGGCCGTTGTCGAACTTGTAGCCCAACAGATAGTCGTAGTTGCGTGACTCCCTGTCGGTCAGCAGGTCTCCATAGGACTGCAACGGCGCATGGGCGGCGTCGCGACTGCGGAAACGCTCCTCGTCGGCCGATACGTCCCGCGTGCGGTACTTGCCGCCGACCTTCCAGGTGACTTCACGCCCCGCCAGCACCGACGGCAGTTCCAGGTTCGTCTGGAACGTCATCTCTTCCTGCCGTGTCGTGCTTGAGCGGAAAGCGTTCTCGCGGAAACGATATTCCGCAGCGTTCATATGCTCCCCGGTCGAGAAGATCGAATAGGTCGGCTCGTAGTGGCTGCCGGAGAAGTCATAGGCGACGGACGGCTTCAGGCGCGAGCGGAACAGCAGCTCATTGCGGTTCGGATAGGTCTGCTCGCTGTCAGCCCAGGACAGGCTGGCGTCCAGAACCGCGCCATTGCTGAAGATGCGCTCCCCTCCCGCCGTCAGGGTCATGATCTCGTTCTTCTGGGTGCGGTGACGCATCTGGCGCTCGACCGTCACCTCGTCGAAGGTCGCCTTGCGGTCGGTCGCGCCGGCCTGAAGATTCTCCTCGTCATAGGTCAGCAGCAGCTGGTTGCGGTATTCGTCGTCCTCGAACTGGGCGAACGAGCCGCGGACCCAGGCCCGCAGGGACTCCGAGGGGCGGAACTCCAGCGAGCCGCTGAGCGACTGGCGCGTGCGCTCGGTGTCGTAGTCCTTGAACAGGGTTTCCTCGAGGGCGAAGACCTCGCCGCCTTCCGGCGTCTCCATCTTGGTCCAGCCGGACTCGACGTTGTCGGGACGGCGGTTGGTCTTGGAGTAGGAGTAGGACAGCAGGCCGCCGAAGGTCTGGTCCGCGCCGAAGACGTTCGACGCCGTGGCGCCCGCGCGGATGTCCTCGCCGCCGTAGTCGTTGTAGCTGCCGCCCGCATAGCCGCTGACGGCCAGGCGGCGCTGGTCGAAGGGCGAGCGGGTCTTGATGTTGACGGCGCCGGCGATGGAGTCGGCGTCCTGGCTCGGCAGCAGGGTCTTGGAAATCTCGATGTTGGAGACGATGTCGCTGGGCAGGGTGTCCAGGTCGACCGCGCGCGTGCCCGGATCGACGGCCGGAACCGTCACCCCGTCCACCGACACGGCGGTGAAGGCCGACGGCGCGCCGCGCACGTTGATGTAGCGGCCCTCGCCCTGGTCGCGCTGGATGGCGATGCCCGGCACGCGCTGCAGGGATTCCGCCACGTTCGGGTCGGGGTAGCGGCCGATGGCGTCGGCCGACAGGACGTTGATTACGCCGTCGGCGTTCTTCTGCTGGTTCAGCGAGCGGGCCACGCCCTCGGTGATGACGCCGTTGACGATGACGTCGGCGACGGCGACCGCATCGCCCGAACCCATCATGACGGTGACCGAGGTCAGGCGGCCCGGCGCGACGGCGACGGTCTGGGTCGCGGTCGGCAGGCCGATGTAGCGGGCCTCCAGCGTCACCTGACCCGAAACGCCGCCCAGGTTGAACTCGCCCTGGCTGTTGCTGACGGCGCGGCGGCCGCTGGCGCGGTCGATGATCTCGGCGCCCGGCAGGGGCGAGCCGTCGGCGTTGACGACGCGGCCGATCAGGCCGTCGCCCGCCGGAGCGGCCGCGACGGCCGGAGCCGCGTCAACCGTCACATCGGCCGCCTGGGCGGCCCCGGCGAAAACCAGCGGCAGGCTCGCCGCGCTGAGAAGAAGTCCGAGCTTCATGTCCATATCCCCGAAGGCCGGCGCCGCTTCTGGCGGCCCGGTTCCGGCGGGATGGCTAATACGTCCCGGCGACGCGGCCGCGACGATTTCACGAAAAGGAATCTGCGAGCGGAACACGGGATCGCGACAGTTGATCCCCGTTCGGATCATCCGTTGTCGAACCATCGCCAAAGCGTCGCAGGGACGCCGTTGACCGGGCCTTCGCGCGCGTGTTTCGGGCGGATAGACCAACCTGGACCGAAAGCCCCGCCATGCCCGCCATCCCGCCCCGGCGCTCGCGCCCCGCCATGCTCGCCGGCCTTCTGATCCCCGCCCTGCTGCTGGCCGCCTGCGCCGGACATGAAGTCGACTTCCAAGGCGAGGGCGACGGCGTCGTCGGCCAGGGCGCGCCCGTGCGCGCCGTGCTGGAGACGCCCTCGGTCGGCACGGTCGGCGACGACGCGGCCGACGACCCCGCCGTCTGGGCCTCCAAAACCCCCGTGACCGTCGAGGGGGTCCAGACCCCCGGCTTCGTCGTCGGCACCGACAAGAAGGCGGGCCTCTACGTCTACGGTTTCGACGGGGCGATCCTGCAGTTCATGCCCGAGGGGCTGCTGAACAACGTCGATGTGGCCGAGGGCCTGAACGTCGACGGCCGCCCCCAGCTGCTGATCGGAGCCAGCGACCGCACGCCGGGCCGCATGGGCATCGCCCTCTATCTGTTCGACCCGGCCGGGACCGGCGACAACAAGGTGCGCTACTGGGGCTCCATCACGACCGACGTGGTCGAGCCCTACGGCTTCTGCCTCGCCCGACGCGGCGAGGAGGTCCACGCCATACTGGTCGGCCATGAAGGCGAACTGCGCCAGTTCGTCGTCGCCGCCGGACCCGACGGCCGCCCCTCCGCGCAACTGGTCCGCCGCGCCGAGATCGGCTCCATCTCCGAAGGCTGCGCCGCCGATCCGGCGACCGACGCCCTGTACGTCAATGAGGAGAACGTCGGCCTGTGGCGCTACAGCCTGGACCCGGCCTCGGGCGGGGCGCGCACCCTGGTCCAGCCGGTCGCGCCGGGCGTGCTGGTCGCCGACGCCGAGGGGCTGACGACGCTGACGGACGGGGAGGCGCGCTATCTGATCGCCTCCAGCCAGGGCGACTCGACCTTCCCCGTCTGGCGCATCGACGGCGCCGAGCCGCAGTACAAGGGCCGCTTCGTTGTCGTGGACGGGACGGTCGACGGGGTGACGGGCACCGACGGCCTGGCCGCTCTAGGCGGTCCAGTCGGCCCCTTCCCCGAGGGCCTGGTGGTGATCCAGGACGACGTCAACGACACCGGAACCCAGAACTTCAAATACGTCGACTGGCGGGACATCCGCGCGGCGCTGGGGCTGTAAGGTCGGAGGACGGAACGCGAAAAGGCCCGGCGATCACGCCGGGCCTTTTTCATGTGCGTCGCTGATCTGGGCGCAAAAGGAAACGGGGCCCAACCTTGCGGCCGGACCCCGTTTTCCGTTTCGACTGGAGCGGGCGAGGCGATTCGAACGCCCGACCCTCACCTTGGCAAGGTGATGCTCTACCCCTGAGCTACGCCCGCACTCCGTTGGGAGCGATGTGCTGCTCCCCGTCGAGGAAGGGGCGTATAGCGGACCGACTTCGGATCGCGCAAGCCCCTTTTTCGTTTTTCGGCCAATCCGCCGATTTTTTTCGAACAGCCCTGAAACTCCACACGAAAACGGCCCCCGAAACGCCCGCAAGGACGCCCCGGAGGCCGTTGCAAAACAGCGCCGTCAGCCCCTTATGCGCCCAACCCGCTCAAGCAGCGAGCCGCCGCGCGGCGAGCGTTAGCGGCCTTCCGCTCCTCGCTTTAGCGAGGAGCGAGACGTATAGCGCCGTCCAGGCGGATGCACTCGCCGTTGATGTAGACGTTCTCGGCCAGGTGCAGGGCCAGGGCGGCGTAGTCGGCGGGCGTGCCGAGGCGGCTGGGGAAGGGGATGGCGGCGGCCAGGCTGTCCTGAACCTTCTGGTCCATGCCGGCCATCATCGGCGTCCACATGATGCCGGGCAGGATGGTGTTCACCCGCACCCCTTCCTGGGCCAGGTCGCGGGCCACCGGCAGGGTCATGGCGTAGACGCCGCCCTTGGACGCCGAGTAGGCCGCCTGGCCGATCTGGCCGTCCTGGGCCGCGACCGAGGCGGTGTTGACGATCAGGCCGCGCTCGCCGTCGGCCATCGGCTCGGCCTGCACCATGCCCAGAGCCGACTGCGACAGGACGCGGAAGGTGCCGAACAGGTTGATCGAGACCGTGCGTTCGAAGGACGCCATGTCATGGGCGCGCAGTTCGCCGGTGTCGCGCTTGCGGCTGACGGTCTTCTGGCCGGTGGCGATGCCGGCGCAGTTGACGGTCAGGCGCTCCTGGCCGTGGGCGGCGCGAGCCTTGGCGAAGCCGGCGGCGACGCTCTCGTCCGAGGTCACGTCCACCTTGCAGAAGACGCCGCCGATCTCCTGGGCGATGACCTCGCCGCGCTCTTCGTTCAGGTCGAACAGGGCGACCTTGACGCCCTTGGCCGCCAGGGCGCGCGCCGTGCCTTCGCCGAGGCCCGAAGCCCCGCCCGTCACCACTGCTGCGATCGAAGCGTCGAGTTTCATGAAAGTCGTCCTATATTCGATTGAACCGAGTGCTCGTGCGAGGATTTAGCGGCCATGACCGCAAAGACCAACGGGGTGTCGCCCGATGACGCCATCAATCCTGAAACGGCCCTGGTTCCCGCCGTGCAGAAGGTGAACGAGATGCGCGTGCGCAAGGGCTTCTGGCCCAAGATGCGGCGCACCGCCGCCCGTATCCCCTTCGCCCAGCAGGCGGTCGCCGCCTGGTACGCCGCCCAGGACCCCAAGACCCCGCTGGCGGCCAAGGGGCTGATCCTGGGGGCGCTGGCCTATTTCGTCATGCCGGTCGACGCCATTCCCGACGTCTTCGTCGGCATCGGCTTCACCGACGACGCGGCGGTGATCGCCGCGGTGCTGGCGACTCTTGGCGCCCACCTGAAACCCCGCCACCACGATCAGGCGGCGCAGGCGCTGAAGCGGCTGCGGGAGGAAGAGGAGTAAGCCCTTCTCCCCTTGCGGGAGAAGGTGGCAGGCGAAGCCTGACGGATGAGGGGTTGCGGGACGTCGACCTCGCAGCCTCTCATCCGATTTCGGAGAGACCCCTCATCCGGCCCTGACGGGCCACCTTCTCCCACAAGGGGAGAAGGATGTTCCGATCAATCCTCGACCTTCACCACGATCTTGCCGACGGCCGTGCGGTCGCTGAGGGCCTGGATGGCCTCATGGGCGCGTTCCAGAGGGAAGGTGCGGCTGACGCGCGGCTTGATCTTGCCCTCGGCGTAGAGCTGCATCAGTTCGGCCATGTTGGCGGCGTGGGCCTTGGGATCGCGGGCGACGGCCGCGCCCCAGAAGACGCCGACCACCGACACCGACTTCAGCAAGGTCAGGTTCAGCGGCAGCGACGGAATCCCCGCCGGGAAGCCGACCACCAGATAGCGGCCGTTCCAGTCCATGGCCCGCAGGGCCGGTTCGGCGTAGTCGCCGCCGACGCCGTCGAAGACAACGTCCGCCCCGTCGCGGCCGGTCGACAGCTTGAACTCGCCCGACAGTTCCTTCTGAGCCGCCTTGTCCATCGGACCGGAGGGGTAGATCAGGCCGTTGTCTGCGCCCAGCTCCAGAGCGAACTCGACCTTGTCGTTGGTCGAGGCGGCGGCGACCACGCGCGCGCCCATCGCCTTGCCCAGTTCGACGGCGGCCGCGCCGACGCCCCCCGCCGCGCCCAGCACCAGCAGGGTCTCGCCCGGCTGCAGGTTCGCCCGGTCCTTCAGGGCGTAGTAGCTGGTGCCGTAGGTCATGATGAAGGCCGCGGCGGTCTCATAGTCCATGCCGTCGGGGATCGGGATCAAGGTGTCAGCCTTGACCTTCAACCGCTCGACCATGCCGCCCCAGCCGGGCACGGCGACGACCCGATCGCCCCGGAACACGCCCTTCACCCCCTCGCCGACGGCGTCGACCACGCCCGCGACCTCGGCCCCCGGCGCGAAGGGGCGCTCAGGCTTGAACTGGTATTTGTCGGCGATGATCAGGGCGTCGGGATAGTTGACGCCCACGGCCTTGACCTCGATCACCACCTCGCCCGGACCGGGCGTGGGGTCCATGACCTCCTCGACGACGAGCGATTCCGGGCCGCCGGGGGCCTTGGACAGGACTGCGCGCATAGGAACTCTTTTCAGCTATCCCCCATCGGCCATGGCGCCGACACGCCGGCGACGCTAATCAGCCTGCGGCCCGATGCAAAGAGGCCGAATGGGTTCTGAGGAGACGATCATGGCGAAACCCGCCCTCATCCTTCACGGCGGCGCCGGCGCCCGGCGCGAGCGCAACTACGACGCCGAGGTCGTGCACATGCGCGAGGTAGTGGAGGCGATGAAGGCGCGGCTGGACGCCGGGGCCTCGGCCCTGGACGTGGCGTTCGAGGCGGTCGTCATGCTGGAGGATTCCGGCCTCTATGTCGCCGGGCGCGGCGCCTCGCCCAATCTGGCGGGCGACTATGAGCTGGACGCCAGCCTCATGGACGGCGCATCGGGCAAGGCCGGGGCCGTCGCCGCCCTGCAGGGATTCCGCAACCCGGTCGTCGCCGCCCGCGCGGTGATGGACCGCACCCCCCACGTCATGCTGGCCGGGAACGGCGCCGCCCGCTTCGCCGCCGAACAGGGTCTGGCGCGCGTCGAGGACCCCGAGGCCTGGTTCACCCGCGCCGGTCAGGGCGAGGACAACCATCCGCCCAGCGGCCTGAGCCACGGCACCGTCGGCTGCTGCGTGCTGGACAGCCAGGGCCGCCTGGCCGCCGCCACCTCGACGGCGGGCGTGTTCGGTAAGATGCCGGGCCGCGTCGGCGACACCCCCATCCCCGCCGCCGGAACCTGGGCCGACGAGCACGCCGCCGTCTCCTGCACCGGCCAGGGCGAGTATTTCATCCGCATCGCCGCCGCCGCGCGCACGGCCTTCGGCGTCGCCGCCGGTCAGACGCTGGCCGAAGCGTCCCAGGCGACCATCGACCGCATCGGCGCCCTGGGCGGCGACGGCGGCCTGATCGCCTTGGATCGCGAAGGCAACATCGCCCAGCCCTACAACAGCCAGGGCATGAAGCGCGCCTGGCTGGCGACCGACGGCGGCGTCGGCGTCGAGGTGTTCGGGCGGTAACCTCCGAATCCCGCTCATCCCCGCGGAGGCGGGGAATAAGAGCCCGGCTTCATTACAGCTCCGTAAGGTGCGCGGCGGCTCTTCGCCCTGCTAGGCTTTCGGCGCCCGTTTCTTCGACTGCGGGCGTTGGAAAGCCGCCCCTCATGAAGAATCGCCTGATCCTGACCGCCTGCGCCTCGGCGCTGCTGGCCAGCCTGCCCGCCGCCGCCCCCGCCTGGGCCAAGGCCCCGCCGGCCGCAACCTCCGCCTCTGCAGCCGCCGTCCAGGGCGGGGTCGAAGTGCCGCCGCTGGGCTTCAACAAGCGGGTGCTGGCCAACGGCATGGAGGTCTATACGGCGCGCGACGCCTCGACCTCGAACGTCACGGTCCAGGTCTGGTATCGCGTCGGGTCCAAGGATGATCCGGCGGGCCGTTCGGGCTTCGCCCACCTGTTCGAGCACCTGCTGTTCAAGGCGACGAAGAACATGCCGTCCGAGACGTTCGATCGTCTGACCGAGGACGTCGGCGGCTTCAACAACGCCTTCACCGCCGACGACGTGACCGCCTATTATGAAGTGGTCCCGGCCAACCACCTACAGCGCATCCTGTTCGCCGAGGCGGACCGCATGGGCTCGCTGGTCGTCGACGAGGCCAATTTCGCCTCCGAACGCGACGTGGTGAAGGAGGAATACCGCCAGCGCGTCCTGGCCAGCCCCTACGGCCGCCTGTTCAATCTGTTCGCGCCCGAGACCATCTATCAGGACCACCCCTATCGCCGCCCAGGCATCGGCTCGATCGAGGAGTTGGACGCCGCGACCCTGGACGACGTGCTGCGTTTCCACGCCACCTACTACCGGCCGGACAACGCCATGCTGATCGTGGCGGGCAATTTCGATCAGGCGCAGCTGGACGGCTGGGTCGACGAATATTTCGCCCCGCTGAAGCGTCCGTCGACGCCCATGCCCGCCAATGATGTGAAGGAGCCCGAGCCGACCGGCCCGCGCACCGCCACCTATTATGCGCCGAACGTGCCCCTGCCCGCCGTCGCCCTGGCCTGGAACACCGTGGCCTACAAGGACGCCGACCGCGCGGCCCTGACGGTGCTGGACGGCATCCTGTCAACCGGCGAGAGCAGCCGTCTTTACCGCTCGCTGGTCTATGACAAGCAGATCGCCGCCTCGGCCGGCTCCAACCCCGACTTCGCCCAGCAGGCGGGCAATCTGGCCGCCTACGCCATCATGGCGGGCGGCGAGACGGTCGAGACCGGCAAGGCCGCGCTGGAGGCCGAGATCGCGCGTCTGCGCGACGAGCCTGTCACCGCCGCCGAACTGGCCGAGGCCAAGAACGAGCTGGTCGCCGACGCCCTGCGCGGGCGTGAAAGCATCGACGATCGCGCCACCACCCTGGGCATGGCGCTGATCATGACCGGCGACGCGACCGCCGCCGACCGCGAGATCGCCGAGATTCAGGCCGTCACCGCCGCCGACGTGCAGCGCGTGGCCCGCCGCTATCTGACGCCGCAGCGTCAGATCACCATCAACTACCTGCCCGCAGACGACGCCAATGCGCCCAGCGAGCAGAAGAAGAACGTCGATGCTCCCGTCACAGTCGCGTCTCTGGCCCCGGCCGGTCCGGTCGCCGTCCTGCTGCCGGAAGCCGAGCGCGCGCGCCTGCCCCAGCCGGGGCCGGAAGTGTCGCCCGCCACCCCCGCCATCGCCGACTTCCGTCTGGACAACGGCCTGCGCGTCCTGGTCGCCCCGACACAGGGCCTGCCCCTGGTTTCGGCGCGGCTGAACTTCAACGCCGGTTCGGCCCATGATCCGGCAGGCAAGCCGGGCGTCGCCTCCATGACCGCCGCCCTGTTGACCCAGGGCACGACGACCAAGGCCGCCCCGGAAATCGCCACCGCCATCGAACAGCTGGGCGCCAGCATCGGCGCAGGCGCGGGCGCCGACTTCACCAATGTCTACGCCAATGCGCCCAAGGACGTGTTCGGCCGGACCCTGACCCTGATGGCCGATCTGGTGCGCAACCCGACCTTCGCCGCCGAGGAACTGGAACGTCAGCAGTCCCAGACCCTGGACGGCCTGCGCGTGGCGCTGAGCCAGCCCGGCTCCATCGCCTCCCAGTCGGTGGGCCGCGTGATCTACGGCGACGCCCCCTACGGCGCGCCGGGCTCGGGCACGGTGAACAGCATCCCCGCCCTGACCCGCGACGACGTGGCGGTGTTCCATTCCGACCGCTTCCGCCCATCGCAGGCGACCCTGGTCTTCTCGGGCGACGTAACCCCGGCCGAGGCCCGCGCCCTGGCGGATGAAGCCTTCGGCGACTGGCGCGACGCCGGTCCGGCACCGGCCGCCATCGACAAGGCGGGCCAGGCCCTGGCCCCGCGCGTCGTCGTCATCGACCAGCCGGGCGCCGGTCAAGCGGCGGTCGTCGCCGCCATCCGCGGCGTCAGCCGCACCGACGCCGACTTCTTCCCGCTGACGGTCGGCAACACCCTGCTGGGCGGCGGCTATTCCTCGCGGCTGAACCAGAAGATCCGCATCGAGAAGGGCCTCTCCTACGGCGCCGGATCGTCGCTGGGCGCGCGGGCCGAAACGGGCGTCTTCACCGCCTCGACCCAGACCAAGAACGAGTCGGCGACCGAGGTGGTCGAGCTGATGCTGGCCGAGATCGGCAAGCTGGGCGACGCCCCGGCGACCGAGGCCGAACTGGCCCCGCGCCGCGCCACCCTGATCGGCGCCTTCGGCCGCTCGCTGGAGACGGTCGACGGCCTGGGCGACCTGGTCGCCAACCTGGCCCTCTACGACCTGCCGATGAGCGACCTGGCCGACTACGCCGGGCGCGTCCGCGCGGTCACGCCGCAACAGGTCGAGGCGGCCTTCGCCGAGCATCTGCCGACCGACCGGGCCAGCCTGGTCGTGGTCGGGGACGCCTCGAAGTTCATCGACGGTCTGCGGGCGAAATACCCCGACGTCGAGGTCATCCCGCTGACCGACCTGAACCTGGACAGCGCCTCGCTGAAGTAAAAGACAGAACGCCTCCCCATCGCATGGGGAGGCGTTTCTCGTTCAGGCTACGCCGGTCTGGTCGCCTGGATCACGTCGTCAGGCAGACCACCTGGGCGACGCGCAGGTCCTGCCGCAGGCGGTCGGAGACGGCGCCGTAGTTCTGGGTCGTCACGGCCTGGCCCAGGGCCGCTTCGTCGGCGCGCTGCTGGGCGCCCACCGTGGGGACGAAGGTGTCGGGCGCCGTGGTGTAGATGCGGCCGCGCCGGGGCGACTCGGCGATGGTCACGCCCAGCACCCGCCCGCGACGGTCCAGCACAGGCGCGCCCGACAGGCCCGACAGCGTGCCCTTCAGCCCTCGCGTGCGTCCGGCCTCGGCCCAGGCCAGCACCGGCTCGTCATAGGAGCGGTGGCCGCGAATCTTCAGCGTCTCGCGGCCGATCAGGCGCGAGGCCACCTCGCCCGGCTGGCCCTGAGGGAAGCCGGGGTGGAAGGCGCGCTGGCCCTTGTAGAGCGGCGCCTGGGGCGCGATCGGCAGGGCGGGCGGACCGCCGTCGGTCAGCAGCAGGGCCACGTCGGCCCGCGCGGCCAGGCGCACGTCGGCGGCCAGGGCGCGGGTCTTGTCGATCACCAGCGCCGGCTTGCGGCAGCCCTCGACCACATGGCGTGCGGTGATCCAGCGGCCGTCCCCGGCGATGGAGAAGGCCGTGCCCGACACCGGCTCATGCTCATCCGAGGTGTCGACCGTGACGGACGGATCGAAGGGCGTGATCGGCCCCAGCAGAGGCCCCGCCGTTTCATCTTCAGGCAAGTCGTGCGGCGCATCGGCGCGCTCGCCCCGGTTCAGGGAGGCGATCAGGATCACGCCGATGACGGCGGCGTAGATGGTCCAGTCGGGAAGGTGGGGAAAGCGCAAGGCCGCCCCCTCAACCCGTCAGGGCGGCCGCCAGGATCAGGGCGGTCGACAGCTTGGCCCCGGCCAGGACCACGGCGGCGGAGGTCTCGCCCTTCTCTATGCGTTGCGGCAGGCCGTGCAGCAGGAAGTCGACGACGCGGAAGGCCAGCAGTTGCAGCACCACCGTCGCCACGCCCCAGATGGCGATGTCGCGGATCGAGGTCGACACCGACAGGGACACCGCCAGCGGAATGGCCAGGCCGACCAGCACCCCGGCGAAGGCCACGGCGGCGGCCGGATTCCCCTGGCGGATCAGGGCGATCTCGCGCCACGGCGTCAGCAGGGCGTAGACCGCCGCCCCCGCCGCCAGCAGGCCGAACGTCACCGCCAGGTGCAGCATCAGGATCGGAAAGCCCGTCGCGAACGCCTGGAGTTCAGGAGTCGACAGAACGCCCGGCAACGACGAGGTCTCCATGACGACGAACCCTAGCCTCCCAGCCTGAAGGGGAACGAAACCAAAACACCCTTGCCCGAAAGCTCGGCGCTTCCGCTAGGGCGCCCGCGCCACAGTCGGCGGACAAAGCGTCCATCCGGATGGTCGCTCAGGCCGCGTCGGCTTCTTCGCGCTCGGCCTTCAGGCGCGCCGAGGCCCTCAGCTTCTCGCTCTCGGACTTCAGCTGGCCGCAGGCGGCCAGGATGTCGCGGCCGCGCGGGGTGCGGATGGGCGAGGCGTAGCCGGCCTTGTTCAGGATGGCGGCGAAGGTCTCGATCGTCTTCCAGTCCGAGCACTGATAATCCGTGCCGGGCCAGGGGTTGAACGGGATCAGGTTCACCTTGGACGGGATGCCCTCGATCAGCTTGATCAGGGCGCGCGCCTCGGCCGGGCTGTCGTTGACGCCCTTCAGCATGACGTATTCGAACGTCACCCGACGCGCGTTGGACAGGCCGGGATAGGCGCGGATGGCGGCCATCAGTTGATCCAGCGGATACTTCTTGTTCAGCGGCACCAACTGGTCGCGCAAGGGGTCGTTGGTGGCGTGCAGGCTGATGGCCAGCATGGCCGCCGTGCGCTCGCCCAGAGCATTCAGTTGCGGCACGACGCCCGAGGTGGACACCGTGATCCGGCGACGCGACAGGGCGATGCCCTCATTGTCGGAGATGATGTCGATGGCGTTGGCGACGTGGTCCAGATTGTAGAGCGGCTCGCCCATGCCCATGAAGACGATGTTGGACAGGCGGCGGTCTTCCTTGGGCGAGGGCCACTCGTCCAGATCATCGCGGGCCACCTGGACCTGGGCCACGATCTCGGCCGTCGTCAGATTGCGGACCAGCTTCTGCGTGCCGGTGTGGCAGAAGGTGCAGTTCAGGGTGCAGCCGACCTGGGACGAGACGCACAGGGCGCCGGCCCGGCCCACGTCGGGGATGTAGACGGTCTCGATCTCGATGCCCGGCGCCGTGCGGATCAGCCATTTGCGGGTGCCGTCCTTGGACACCTGGCGCTCGACGATCTCGGGGCGGGCCAGGGTGAAGGCCTCAGCCAGCTTAGCGCGGGTGTCCTTGGCCACGTCGCTCATCAGGGCGAAGTCGGTCACGCCGTAGTGGTGAATCCAGCGCCACACCTGAGAGGCGCGCATCCGGGCCTTCTCCGGCGGGCAGATTCCGGCGTCGATCAGGGCCTGGCGCAGTTCGTCGCGCGTCAGACCGCTGAGGTTGACGGGCGTCTTCGCCATGCCCTGAATGGGGGCGCTGGCGCGCGTGAGATCGAGCGAAATGCTCAAGGGCGGATGTCCTGCGGCGAAGGGTGAAGCGGCGGCGTCTAGCACAGATGGGGCGTCTTGTCGCCTTTGGCCATGTGCGGGTTGATAGACTCGGAACGAGGCGTTAGAGGGGCGGCCGTTGGGGAGTAGCTTCCGGCATATCCCAGCCGGGGTCGCGTCAACACACTTGCCTGCGGGCATGGCGCGGCCAGCGGATCACCTCCGCCTAGCGAGACCAGCATGCTGCATCGACGGGGCCGGCCCGTGGATGGAGCGTGCTGTCATGCGTCCGGCTGAGTGCGTTTTCCCCATGATGTCCCCCGTCGCCATCGCCATCCTGTCCGTCAGCATGTCCGCCGACGCCTTCGCCGCCGCCATCGGGCGCGGGGCGCAGCATCGCCCCACCGTGCCTCAGGCCCTGCGCTCAGGCCTGGTGTTCGGCGTGATCGAGGCGATCACCCCCTGATCGGCTTCGCCCTGGGCGTAGCCGCGGCCGACTTCGTCCAGGCCATCGATCACTGGATCGCCTTCGGCCTGCTGGGCGCCGTAGGCCTGAAGATGATCTGGGAAGCGCTGCAGCGGGATGAGGCGGAGGAGGACGCCAAGCCGGCGTCGCGCGGCCTTGTGGCCCTGGTCGCCACCGCCGTGGGAACGTCGATCGACGCGGGCGCGGTCGGGGTCGGCCTGGCCCTGCTGGAGGCCAACATCTGGTTGATCGCCGCCTGCATCGGCTTCACCACCTTCGCCCTGGCGACGCTGGGCCTGCTGGTGGGCAAGGCTGTGGGCGTTCGCCTGGGCAAGATCGTCGAACTGATCGGCGGCGTCGCCCTAATCGCCCTGGGCCTGAAGATCCTGCTGGAGCACCTGGCCGTGCTGGCCGGCTGATCCGGCCGCCTGTAGCCTGGCCTTGCTCCGAGGCGGGTTCAGAGGGATCATTCCGTCTCACGGCTCGTTTCACCGGCTGAAGGAGACCACCATGCGCGCCCCCCTGTTCCTCGCCGCCGTCATCGCCGCCCCGCTGGCGCTCGCCGCCTGCGCCTCGGGCCGCCCCCTGCCGACCTATCAGCAGGAAATGGACCAGTTGGAAGCCGAGTGCCGCGACCGCGGCGGCATCCTCTCGCCCTCGGGCCGCCAGACCGGCCGTCCGCAGACCGACTACATCTGCAAGATCACCGGCGGCGCCTCGCGCATCCCTCAGGGATGAGGCGCGGGCGGTCTTCTGAAGATCTCCGAGAAAAACCGTGGTGGTTGGAGGCGGGATCGAACCGCCGACCTGTGGGTTATGAATCCACCGCTCTAACCATCTGAGCTACCCAACCCCACACGGGAGTTTCGCGCGAGTCCTTGAAGGACCCTTGGGCGCGAGAGGGGTGCGTATATCGCCGCCTTTCGTCCGGTTCAAGCCGCTTCGACAGGGATTTCGTGCGAGACCATCGGTCGCGGCGCCTTTCGGCTCGCGTAAAGCGCGATGTGGCTGCATCCTGCCCCCTTCCACGCCACGCTGTTCAGGAGCCGCCATGCGTCCCGCCCTCTTCGCCGTTTCCGCCGCCGCCCTGGTTCTCGCCGCCTGCGGAGCCAATGGACAGGACGAGGGACAAGCGCCCGCCGCCACGGGCGCCCCGGTCGAAACCCGTCCGCCGAACAACCCGGACCAGAAGCCGGCCATCGAAGGCCAGACCCGCGCGCCCTCGGTCAGCACCGCCGTGGCCATGCAGCACGCCGTCGTGGCGGAAGGGCTGGAGCATCCCTGGGGCCTAGCCCTGCTGCCGGACGGCCAATGGCTGGTGACCGAACGTCCCGGCCGTATGCGCGTCGTGAGCGCGCAGGGCCAGATCGGCGCCCCGATCAGCGGACTGCCCGCCGTGGCGGCGCGCGGCCAGGGCGGCCTGCTGGACGTGATCCTGAGCCCGACCTTCACCGAGGACCGGACGATCTACTGGTCGTACGCCCAGCCGCGGAACGGCGGCAACGGCACGGCTGTGGCGCGCGGTCGCCTGTCGGACGACCTGAGCCGAGTCGAGAACGTGCAGGTCGTCTTCCAGGTCAAGGACACCTATGACGGGGACAAGCATTTCGGCTCCTCCCTGGTCTTCGATCCGGACGGCAAGCTGTACGTCACCATCGGCGAGCGGTCGGACAAGCCGATGCGGCCGACGGCCCAGAGCCTGGCCTCGCACCACGGCAAGGTCATCCGCATCAACGCCGACGGCTCGGTCCCGTCCGACAACCCCTTCGTCGGCCGTGAAGGCGCCCTGCCCGAAATCTGGTCCTACGGCCATCGCAACCCGCAGGGCATCGCCGTCCAGCCGGAAACCGGCGCGGTCTGGAGCATCGAGCACGGCACGCGCGGCGGCGACGAGCTGAACCTGGAGAAGGCCGGCGCCAATTTCGGCTGGCCCGACGCGGCCTACGGCATCGAATACAGCGGCGACGCCATTCCCGACGCGACGACGACCCGCGAAGGGACGGTCCAGCCCGTCTACTACTGGGACCCGGTGATCGCGCCGGGCGGCATGGTCTTCTATGAGGGCGCCATGTTCCCCGGTTGGAAGGGGAACGCCCTGATCGGCGGCCTGGGCGGCAAGCACTTGGTTCGTCTGGTGCTGCGGGACGGCCGCGTGGTCGGCGAGGAGCGCCTGCTGACCGGCCTGGGCGAACGCATCCGCGACGTGGCGGTCGGGCCTGACGGCGCCGTCTGGGTCGTGACGGACGAGGAGAACGGCAAGCTGGTGCGGCTGGCGCGCCGCTGAGACTGAGAAGACGGGGCGGGCCGCACAACGGCCCGCCCTTTTCACATCCGGCGACCTCACGCGCCTTGTTACTTGACGTTGACGTAAACGTCGGCTTTCTAACGACCTGAGTTTCAATCCCAGACGCGATGATCGGATTCCGTCCGCCCACCGCCTCCCAACCAAGACGCCAACCGTCCCTCATGCAGCGAGGCGCCGCGCGCCGAGCGACAGGGACACCAAGAACCCGTCCCTCATGCAGTTCGCTGCCGCGCAGCGAACGATAGGGACACAACGAGAGAGAGACGCCTCATGGCCGACGCCTACATCTACGACGCCGTGCGCACCCCGCGCGGCAAGGGCAAGAAGGACGGCAGCCTGCACGAGATCACGGCGCTGAGCCTGGCCAGTCAGGTGCTGGAGGCGCTGCGCGATCGGAACGGCCTGGACACCGCCAAGGTCGACGATGTGATCCTGGGCTGCGTCTCGCCGGTCGGCGAGCAGGGCGCCGACATCGCCCGCACCGCCGTCCTGGCGGCGGGTTGGGACCAGGCGACCGCGGGCTTCCAGATCAACCGCTTCTGCGCCTCGGGCCTGGAGGCCGTGAACGTGGCGGCCGCCAAGGTGAAGTCAGGCGAGGCGGGCATGGCCGTCGGCGGCGGCGTGGAAGCCATGAGCCGCGTGCCGATGGGCTCGGACGGCGGCGCCTGGCCGACCGACCCGTCCTCGGCCTTCCCGACCTATTTCGTGCCCCAGGGCGTCTCGGCCGACATGATCGCCACCAAATACGGCTTCAGCCGCGACGACGTGGACGCCTATTCCGTCGAAAGCCACAAGCGCGCCGCCCGCTCCTGGGCCGAGCGCCGTTTCGACAAGTCGGTGATCGCGGTCAAGAACCAGCTCGGCCTGACCCAGCTGGACCACGACGAGACCATTCGTCCGAACACGGACATGCAGATCCTGGGCGGGCTCAATCCCTCCTTCGTCATGATGGGCGGCATGGGCTTCGACGCCGTGATCGGCCAGCGCTACCCCGAGGTCGCCAGCGTCAACCACGTCCACACCCCCGGCAACTCGTCCGGCATCGTCGACGGCGCGGCGGGCGTGCTGGTCGGCTCCAAGGAGATGGGCGAGGCCCTGGGCCTGAAGCCGCGCGCGAAGATCCTGGGCGGGGCCTCGATCGGTTCTGAGCCGTCGATCATGCTGACGGGCCCCGAGCCCGTGACCCGCAAGCTGCTGGGCAAGCTGGGCATGCAGCCCGGCGACATCGACCTGTATGAACTGAACGAGGCCTTCGCGGCCGTGGTGCTGCGCTACATGCAGGCGCTCGACATCCCGCACGACAAGATCAACGTCTGCGGCGGCGCCATCGCCATGGGGCACCCGCTGGGCGCCACCGGCGCCATGATCCTGGGTACGGTGCTGGACGAGCTGGAACGCTCGGACAAGTCGACGGCCCTGGCCACCCTGTGCATCGGCGGCGGCATGGGCACCGCCACCGTCATCGAACGCGTCTGATCCGGGAGCATATGACGATGGAAAACTTCAAGATCGACATCGACGCCGACGGCGTCGCGCTCGTCACCTTCGACGTGCCGGGCCGTTCGATGAACACCCTGACCTCGGCCGTGATCGCCGAGATCCCGGCGCTGGTCGAGAAGATCAAGACCGACGACGCCATCAAGGGCGTGGTCCTCACCTCGGGCAAGACGACCGGCTTCTGCGCCGGGGCGGACCTGGGCGACATGGCCGCCGGGATGCTGGCCGGCGGCGGCGACCTGCAGAAGGCGTTCGACACCGGCTGGGCGCTGAACGGCGCCTTCCGCGCGCTTGAGACCTCGGGCAAGCCGGTGGCGGCGGCCATCAACGGCCTGGCGCTGGGCGGCGGGCTGGAGTTCACCCTGGCCTGCCACTATCGCGTCGTCGAGAACGACCCGAAGATCCAGCTGGGCCTGCCCGAGATCAAGGTCGGCCTCTTCCCCGGCGGCGGCGGCACCCAGCGCCTGACGCGCCTGATCGGGGTGCAGAACGCCCTGATGCAGATGGCCGAGGGCAAGTCCTGGCGTCCGAACGACGCCAAGGGCGCCGGCGTCGTCCACGAGGTCGTCGAAAAGGGCCAGTCGATCGAGGCCGCCAAGGCCTGGATCAAGGGGGGCGGCAAGGCCGTCCAGCCGTGGGACGATCCCAAGTTCAAGATCCCCGGCGGCGGCCCCTACCACCCGGCGGGCGCCCAGGTCTTCATCATGGGCAACGCCATCCTGCGCAAGCAGTCCTACGGCAACTACCCGGCCGTGCTGAACATGATGAAGGCCGTCTATGAAGGCGTTCAGGTGCCGATCGAGGCGGGCCTGCGCATCGAGACGCGCTACTTCATCAAGACCCTGATGACGCCGCAGGCCCAGGCCATGATCCGCAGCCTGTTCCTGTCCAAGCAGGAGCTGGACAAGGGCGCCGTGCGCCCGGCGGGCGTACCCAAGTCCGACCCGAAGAAGGTCAGCGTCCTGGGCGCCGGCATGATGGGCGCGGGCATCGCCTATGTTCAGGTCATGGCCGGCATCGAGACCGTGCTGATCGACCAGACCCAGGAAGCCGCCGACAAGGGCAAGGCCCACGTCGAGGAGCTGCTGAAGAAGCGCCTGTCGCGCGGTCAGATGACGCAAGAGAAGTATGACGCCACCCTGGCCCTGGTCACGGCGACGACGGACTATGACCTGATCAAGGGCTCGGACCTGGTCATCGAGGCCGTGTTCGAGAACCGCGAGATCAAGGCCGACGTCACCAAGCGCGCCGAGGCCCAGCTGGCTGAAGGCGCCGTGTTCGGCTCCAACACCTCGACCCTGCCGATCTCGGGTCTGGCCGAGGCCAGCGTGCGGCCGGAAGACTTCATCGGCATCCACTTCTTCTCGCCCGTCGACAAGATGATGCTGGTCGAGATCATCATGGGCGAAAAGACCGGCGACGCGGCCCTGGCCAAGGCGCTGGACTATGTCCTGAAGATCAGGAAGACGCCGATCGTCGTGAATGACAGCCGCGGCTTCTACACCTCGCGCTGCTTCTCCACCTTCCTGATGGAAGGCATGGCCATGCTGGAAGAGGGCTATTCGCCCGTGCTGATCGACAACGTCGGCCGCATGACCGGCATGCCGCGCGGCCCGCTGGAGATGCACGACGACGTGGCGCTCGACCTGTCCTACAAGATCGCCAAACAGACCCGCGAGGATCTGGGCGACAAGTACGTCGCCAACGAGGGCGAGCAGATCGTCGCCACCATGGTCGAGCAGGGCCGTTACGGCCGCAAGAACGGCAAGGGCTTCTACGACTATGACCAGAAGCCCAAGGTCATCTGGCCGGGCCTCTACGACCTGGCCCCGACCACCAAGGGCGAGGCCTTCGGCGAAAGCCCCGAGGCCCTGGCCGCCGTCGATGAACTGAAAACCCGCCTGCTGTATCGCCAGGCGGTGGAAGTGGCCCGTTGCTGGGAAGAGGGCGTCATCGACGACCCGCGCGAGGGCGACCTGGGCGCCATCCTGGGCTGGGGCTTCGCGCCCTGGACCGGCGGCCCCATCACCTTCATGGACCAGACCGGCCTGAAGGCCTTCGTCGCCAAGGCCGACGACCTGGCCGCCAAATACGGCGACCGCTTCAAGGTTCCGCAGCTTCTGCGCGACATGGCGGCCAAGGACGAGACCTTCTACGGCCGCTTCGCGCCGGAGAAGAAGGCGGCCTGAGGCGCAGCCACAGACTGAACGGAAAGGGCGGCCTTCGCGGGCCGCCCTTTCTTTTTGCGCTATCGCTCGCGACGCGGTCGCTCGCTGCTTGAGCATGTTTTTTGGGCGCTATCGCTCGCAACGCGATTGCTCGCTGCTTGAGCGCAGCCCCAACCTCCGCTCATCCCGGCGGACGCCGGGACCCAGTTCTTTGGCCGCATCCTCGCACGTGGAAATCCTGGCCTTCTTCAAAGGCAGAGCGCATGGCTCTCACTGGATCCCGGCGTCCGCCGGGACGAGCGGGTGGGTATTATCTGCTCCGGAACACCCGCGACGCCGCATAGCCGGTCATCGCCGCCAGGATCACGCAGAGCACGCCGTAGCTCCACGGGCGGTTGTGGGCGAACTCATAGATGTCGCGCTCCAGCCCCACCTTCTCGACGGTCAGGGTCAGGTTGGACACCGACACCGGCGCCCCTTCCTGAAACAGCCAGACCTCGGCGTAGTACTTCCCCGTCGGCGCCACGGCGGGCAGTTTGACCTCGGCGCGGAACAGGCCCCGGTCGACGAACTCCACCCCCTTGGGATCGGTGTCGTAGAGGGCCGCCGCCTCCTTCAGCCGGATGACGGCGCGGCGCCAGTCCAGATAGTCCTCGCCCAGACGGCTGACGACCACGTCGCGCACGCCGTAGCGGGTGACGGTGCGCGCCTCTTCCGGCGCGTCGATACGCAGGTGGTCGACGCCCACGCCCAGGCGACGCAGCTGGCCGAAGTCGGCGATGTCGCTGAGCGGCCGCGTCGAGGCGGTCATGTAGAAGCCCGGCGCGCCCTCGAACAGCACCGGGCGGCTGTTCAGCCAGACCCCCATGTTGCGCGTCTTCTTGACCAGGCGCACCGGGGCGTCAGGACCGCGCACCACCACCACCACGTCGGCGGGCGTGTCGGTCGGGTTGAACACGGCACCGTAGAGGACGATGGACGCCCCCCGGAAGCCGGAATCCACATCGACCCGCGCGTCGGTCAGGGCGGCGGCGACCCGCACCTCCTCGTTCGTAGCGGCCGAGCGCTCGATGATGATCTCGGGCGCCGCAGCCTGGGGCGGCGGTTCAGGCGGCAGGACCTGGAACATCAGTCCGCCACCCCCGGCGCCAGCAGGAACAGGTCGCTGGGCCGCACGAACAGTTCGAGCCCCATCTGGATGCCGACCAGCAGCACGATCAGGCCCAGGGCCGCGCGCATCTCTTCGGCGCGGAACCGGCCCGACAGGCGAGCGCCGTACTGCGCCCCCACCACCCCGCCCAGCAGCAGGATGGTCGACAGGACGATGTCCACCGTCTGGTTGCGCCCGGCCTGCAGCACCGTGGTGATGGCGGTGGTGATGATGATCTGGAACAGGCTGGTGCCGACCACCACGCTGGCCTTCATCCGCAGCACATAGAGCATGGCCGGCACCAGGATGAAGCCGCCGCCCACCCCCATGATGGCCGACAGGACGCCTGCGAACACGCCCAGGCCGAACGGCGGAATGGCGCTGATGTAGAGGCCCGAGCGCGGGAAGCGCATCCTGAACGGCAGGCCGTACAGCCACATGGGACGACGGCGCTCCTTGCGCGGCGGGGTCTCGCCCCGGACACGATGCAGAATCTGCGTCAGGCTCTCGTACAGCATCATGCAGCCGATCGAGCCGAGGAACAGCAGATAGGACAGGGCCACCACCAGATCGGCCTGACCCAGCAGGCGCAGGTAGCGGAACAGTTCGACGCCCACGAGCGCGCCCAGGGCGCCGCCCACCGCCATGATGCCGCCGATGCGGTAGTCGACCGCCTTCATGCCGGAATAGCGGATGACGCCCGAGGTCGAGGAGGCGACGACGTGGCTGGCCTGGCTGGCCACCGCCACCGTCGGAGGAATGCCCAGAAAGACCAGGACCGGCGCCATCAGGAAGCCGCCGCCGATGCCGAACAGACCCGACACGAATCCAACCAGCGCTCCCAGCATGACCAGGAGCGGCCAGTTCACCGAGACTTCGGCGATCGGCAGGTAAATATCCACGGCACGCGCCTTCGGCTGGAAGGACAGGCAATCAGCGCCGGAAAGGCGACTAGGCCTTCGGTCTTAGCCGCCCCTGCGGCGAACCGCCACCCCCGGTTGCACGCGGGCGTCGCCGATCAGGCGACGGGCTCGACGGTGAAGGCGTCGGCCGCCTCGCGCGCCTTGCGGCGGTCGACGACCGACAGGCCCGACGTCATGCGCTGAACCGAGGCCAGCGCCTGCTGGTCGCCGCGGCGCGCCGCGATCATGTACCACTTGAACGCCTCGACCCGATTGGGGGCCACGCCCTCGTCCCCCTTCTCCAGCAGCTGGGCGACGTTGTACTGGCTGTCGACGCGGCCGGCGCCGGCGGCCTTGGTCAGCCAGGCCAGGGCCTCGGCGCGGTTCCGCGCGCCGCCGACGCCGTCATACAGCTGCATGGCGTAGAAATGCATGGCCTTGGCGTCGCCCGCCTCGGCCGCGCGACGGGCCCAGGCGCGGGCCTCGGCCTCATCCGCCGTCAGGCCTGCGGCGCCGTCCTGATACAGGCTGGCCAGACGCAGCTGCGCCGGGGCGTAGCCCAGGTTGGCGGCGCGGGTCAGGGGCTCCAGGCCGCCGTCGTCGCCGTTGTCCAGCATCTGCACGGCGCGGGCGAACAGGCCTGCGCCCTCGGTCGCCGCCGCGTCGGGCGACGGCACGGCGTCGGTCGGGGAGGCGTCCAGCGCCAGAGCGGCGATCGGCGTCGCCGCCTCGGCCGGCGCCGTACCGGTCGTCGGAGTCGGCGCCAGGGCGAAGCCGCCCGGCAGGCTCAGCCCCGAACCGCCCACGACCTGCAAGGTGGCGTAGCCGCCGACCACGCCCAGAGCCGCCACCGCCATGGCCCCCAGGGCGGTGCGCATGGTCGAGCTCTGACGGCCGGCCTGCTTGTCCAGCCGCTCCTGCAGCTTGGACTTGCCGCCGCGCTTGGCCAGGCCGAAGGCCTGACGCGGGGCCGCATCCTCTTCCGGCGTCATGGCCGCGCGTGCGGCCTCCAGCACGTCGCGCGTCGAGCTCGCAGTCGGCTCCTGCGCCGAGGCGTGCGGAGAGACGAAGTCCAGATCGGCCGAGAAGCCGTCGTCGTCGCCGACGCGGTCCAGTTCAAGCGGGCGCTCGGCGTCCAGATCGGCTGCAGCGTTCAGGATGTCGCTGACGTCGGCGCCGCCGAACAGATCTTCATCGGCCGAGGACGCAGCCGCCGGAGCGGCGTGCGGCCAGGCGTCGTCCGCGATCCGGCCGAAGGGCGCCGTCGTCGGCCCGGCGTCCAGCAGTTCGGCGTCCAGCGGATCGCCGAAGACGCTCCCGGCGCCCGAGGCGAACGGCTGTCCCGGCGCAGCGTCGGCGCCCGTCAGGGGCTCGGCGCTCCAGTCGTCGATCGGATCGGCGAAGGCCGTCGCCCGCCAGTCGCCCCCGGCGGTTTCCGCCGGAGTCCAGGGCGCGGGGTCAGGGCTTTCCAGCGGCGGGGCGCGGCGGACGTCGCGATCGGCGCGCTGCTCCATGCTGTCGCGCGCGTCGGCCAGCAGGCGCGCCGTGCGCTCCTCGCTCTGGCGCATCCGTTCGGCCAGATCGCCCGAGGCGCGCTCGTGGCGCTGGTGCATCTTGTCGGTGCTTTCCGACAAGCGGCGGCCGATGTCGTCCAGGGCCTGGGCCGAACGACGCTCGGACTGGGCGATGCGTTCGCTCAGGCGGTCCGAGATGCGGGCGATCTCGCCGCCCAGCCGCTCCAGCGCCAGGGCGTGCTGGTCGTCGGCCTGGGTCAGACGCTGATCCACGGCTTCGGCGTGACGCGCCAGATCGCGCTCCAGCTTCTGCTCCAGCGCGGCGACGCGGGCGTCGGACGGACCGGCGCCGCCGGCTTCGACCGTCTCCAGCCGACCGTTGAGGTTGCGGGCGATGCGCATGATCTCGCGGCCCATGCCTTCGACGGCGGAGGCTGAGCGCTGCTCGGCGGCGCGGGCCTGATCGCCGATGGCGGCCAGGGCGCGCTCGATGCGGTCGACGCGCCCCTCGGTCTCGACCGCGTCGAGGCGGCGGATCATCTCGGTGCGGCTGGATTCCACCTGCCGCGTCAGGCTCTCGGCCAGTTTCTCGAAGCGCGAGGCTTCGCGCGCATGGTCCGGCTCGATGCGGCGTTCGGCGTCGCGCATCCGCAGATCCAGTGCCGCGAACGACCGCTCCAACCCCCTCAACGCCTCGGAGGTGCGCGACTGGGCGTCGTCCAGACGCACCCCGACCTGCGACAGCAGGTTGGTTCCGGCGCCCGGCCCGGCCGCCTTTTCAACGGCTTCGATACGGTCGCGCAGTTCGCTGACGCCGGCGCGCTGGCGCTCGTCCATCTCGTAAAGGCGGGTGGAGACGGCGGTCAGGGCCGCGTCCAGCCTGTCCAGCCCTTCGCGCGCCTCGGTCCCGGCGTCCTGCTCCAGACGGCGCAGGCGGCGGTGGCCCTCGCGCAGTTCCTCGGCGATGTCGTCGATGCGGCGGGCCTTGGCCGCCTCGGCCTCGTCCTGCGTCTCCAGACGACGCACCAGGCCGGCCACGGCCTGATCGATGCCCTGGATGGCCAGGGTCGAGCGGCGCTCGGCCGCCTCCAAACGCTCGGCGATCACCTCAAGCGAGGCGCCCATTCTGCCCAGGTTCTCATGGCGCCCCAGATTCTCATGGCGCCCCGGCCCCTCGCGCCCGCGCCCATCCTCGCCATAGACGTCGTCCAGACGGCGCGAGCGGCTGCGGCGGTCATAGGGATCAGGAATGGGCGACCGGCGCGGCAGGGTGGCGACGCCGTCGTCCTCGTCCGGCTCATCCATGATCATGGAGTTCAGCCACTCGCCCAGAGTCATGCCCGAGCGTCGCGCCAGATCCTTGGCGATCTCGCGCGCCTTCGGATCGATGCCCTTCACGCTCCACGGCGCCGCTGCGGTCACTGATTCGCCTCCCGACCCATGGCGCGAACGGTATCCTTCCAGATAAAGCGTGTAAACGTGTCGTTAACCGCTAGATGTGGCGCCTCACGGCGAAGCGCCGACGGCAGCCGACCAGGCGCTGATGCGCCCGACATGGTTAATGCCGCGTTTAGATTAACCCCGCATCAAGAAATACGGCCACGCTGGCGAAAGCCGGGGTCCAGGCGCTTGCAACGCGCCCGCCGATGTCCCAACTGGCGCCTTCATGGACGCTTTGCTGACCCTGATCCTGCTGGTCGCCTCCGTGGCGGTCGTCGTCTTCGCCGGATGGCGCGGGTCGCGACCGACAGACATCACGCGCGGCCCGCGGATGATGCCCTGGCGCTTCATCATGCTGCTGGCGGCCGCCCTGGTCTTCTTCCTGCTGATCCACCTGCTGGCCGAAGTCAGCGGGCGGCCGCTGCCGGGCGCCGCGCCCTTCTAGGCGGGAACGGTCCGTCCCCCGGCCGGTTGTCCTGTCTCCCCGACCGACGAGACAGGAGACGATCGTGACCGACAAGGACCTGACGCCCGCCGAAGCCGAAGACGCCTTCTGGAAAAACCTGAAGTCCAGCAACACCGGGATGCTGGGACTGGATCGCCCCGGCTATCACAGCCAGCCGATGACCGCCTTTCGCGAGGCCGAGACCGGAACCATCTGGTTCTTCACCCGCGACGACACCGACCTGGCGCGCGACGCGGCGACGCCGGGTCAGACGGCCATGTTCAGCTATGGCTCGAAGGACCAGAAGGTCTGGGCCTGCATCCACGGCGCCCTGTCGGTGCACAGCCACGACCGGGACGTCATCGAACGCTACTGGAACCCGGTGCTGTCGGCCTGGTATCCGGACGGCAAGGACGATCCCCGCCTGACCCTGTTGCGCTTCGACGCCGACGACGGCCGGGTCTGGGTCAGCGACGGCGGGCTGATGAAGTTCGCCTTCGAGATCGCCCGCGCCAACCTGACCGGCAAGGAGCCGGACGCCGGCGACGTGGTCGACGTCAACCTGCGCTAGGCCTAATTCGCCCTCAAGCAGCGCGAAGGGCGTTAAGGCAACCTAGAAAGCCCCGAAGCACCAGGCCAGGACCGCCTTCTGGGCGTGCAGGCGGTTCTCGGCCTCGTCCCAGATCAG
Organism: Brevundimonas sp. SS2672; assembly: GCF_059579685.1. Lineage (NCBI taxonomy): Bacteria > Pseudomonadati > Pseudomonadota > Alphaproteobacteria > Caulobacterales > Caulobacteraceae > Brevundimonas > Brevundimonas sp. SS2672. Next base: position 2,834,684 of record NZ_CM184201.1, read on the forward strand.
CGACTGCGGGCCGTCGATGACGGCGTCGGTCACCTCTTCGCCGCGGTGCGCCGGCAGGCAGTGCAGGAAGACCGCGTCGTCAGCCGCCTCGGCCATCAGGGCCTCGTCGACGCCGTAAGGCTCGAAGGCGGCCAGGCGGGCCTCATAGTCCTGATCCCCCATCGACACCCAGGTGTCGGTGACGACGACGTCGGCGCCCTTGACCGCCTCGCGCGGGTCGCTGGTCAGGTGGACGTGGGCGCCGCCCTTTTCCAGATCGCGCAGGTCGGGGTGGTATTCCGCCGGACAGGCGACGTGCAGGTGGAAGCCGAACTTGGGCGCGGCGTGCATGAAGCTGTGGCAGACGTTGTTGCCGTCGCCGATCCAGGCGATCGTCTTGCCCTCCATCGGGCCGCGATGCTCCTCGATCGTCATCAGGTCGGCCAGGATCTGGCACGGGTGGCTGCGGTCGGTCAGGCCGTTGACCACCGGCACGGTGGAGACGCGGGCGAAACGCTCGACGTCCTCATGGTCGTTGGCGCGGATCATCACGGCGTCGACCATGCGCGACAGGACGCGGGCCGTGTCCTCGACCGGCTCGCCCCGGCCCAGCTGCATGTCCGAGGCGGTGGCGATGATGGAGTCGCCGCCCAGCTGACGGATGGCCGCGTCGAAGCTGAAGCGGGTGCGGGTCGAGTTCTTCTCGAAGATCATCGCCAGGACGCGGTCCTTGCCCGGCGCGTCGGCGTCGGCGCGGCCCTGAGGCCAGCCTTTTCGGGCGCGTTTGCGGGCGTGGGCGTCGTCCAGGATGGCGCGCAGATCGGCGGCGTCCAGGCGGTGGATGTCGAGGAAGTGACGAACCATGACCAAGCCTTCTCCCTCCCCTTCATGGGGAGGGTGGTCCCGCAGGGACCGGGTGGGGGCGGCCCTGCGGAAGTCTGGAGGTAGAAGAAAGCGTCCCCACCCGGCCTCGCCCTGCCGGCTCGGCCACCCTCCCCATGAAGGGGAGGGAGAAACAGCGTCAGCCCGCGACCTTGGCGCGAGCGAACGCGCAGGCCTTCTCGAACTTCTCGACGGCCTCGCGGGCCTCTTCGAGCGTGATGTTCAGCGGCGGCAGGATGCGGACCAGGTTGTCGCCGCCGCCGGCGACCAGAAGCCTGGCCTCGTCGCGGGCCCAGCCCATGAACTCGCGGTTGTTCGGAACCAGTTTGACGCCCAGCAGCAGACCCTTGCCGCGCACCTCGACGATCACGTCGGGGAAGCGCTCCTGCAGGCCATGAAGTTGCTGCTTCAGATAGCCGGCGACTTCATTGACGTTGTTCAGGATGGCGTCCGACGACACCTCGGCGAAGGCGGCCTTGCCGACCGCCATGGCCAGCGGGTTGCCGCCGAAGGTCGAGCCGTGGACGCCGACCGTCATGCCCTTGGCCGCTTCCGCCGTGGCCAGGCAGGCGCCGATGGGGAAGCCGCCGCCCAGGGCCTTGGCGATGGCCATGATGTCCGGCGTCATGCCCGCCCATTCGTGGGCCCACAGCTTGCCGGTCCGGCCCATGCCGCACTGAACCTCGTCGAAGATGATCAGGACGCCGTACTTGTCGGCCATCTCGCGCATCCAGCGCAGATCGGCGTCCGGCGTGGCGCGGCAGCCGCCCTCGCCCTGAACCGGCTCCAGGATGATCGCCGCCGTGGTCGGATTCTCGAACGCCGCCGTCAGGGCGTCCTTGTCGCCCCACTTCAGCTGATGGAAGCCCTCCATCTTGGGCCCGAAGCCCTCGGTGTAGCTGGGGTTGGCGGCGGCGTTGATGGCGCCGTAGGTGCGGCCGTGGAACGAGCCGTCGAAGCCGTAGATGTCGATCCGCTCAGGCTGGCCGTTGGCGACGTGGAATTTGCGCGCCGTCTTCAGGGCGCATTCAACGGCCTCGGTGCCCGAGTTGGTGAAGAAGACGACGTCGGCGAAGGACTTGGCGCACAGATCATCGGCCAGGGCGTCCTGCCCCGGAATCTTGAAGATGTTGGAGACGTGCCACAGCTTCTCGGCCTGATCCTTGACCGCCTGCACCAGCTTGGGGTGAGCGTGGCCCAGGGCGTTGGTCGAGATGCCCGAGACGCAGTCCAGGTACTCCGTGCCGTCCGTGGACCACAGGCGGACGCCCTGGCCGCGCTCCACTTCCAGCGGCGCGCGATTGTAGACACCCATCAGATGACCGGACACTTGGCAGACTCCATAAAGCGAGACGGTCCCGGCGCGTCTGCGACGGGACCGCTTTGGAAAAGGGCGACGAACTTGTCGGGCGCTATTCCGGCTTAGTCAACACCACGCGGGGCGCGAATTCAGCGCAGTTGCGCGTCCAGCTTCTGGATCAGGGCCGCATAGGTCCGGCCCGCCAGGTCGATCGTGTGGCCCTCGACCGCCTCGATCGCGTCGTCCTTGGAATGGATGAGGCGGAAGACCTGCGGGACGAAGCCCTCGGCCAGGCCGTTGGTCTCGCCGCCGTTGAAGGCCAGCCACATCTGATGGGCCCCGACCTCGTCCTGGAAGCCCAGGGAGACGACCGGCGCGCCGGCGGCCGAGAAGGCGCGGTCGTCGGACGGCGGATATTCGGGGAAGCCGACGCACTGCTGGGCGCGCTCGGCGCACAGCTCCTGCACCGCGCGGGTGACGAAGGCTGACTGCGCTCCGTTGTTCTGGCCGTACATCATGGTGTCGCCATAGGCGGCGACGTCCGAGTTCACCACGGCCGCGACATCGGCGATCCCGTGCGCCTCGATCCACTTCTTGGCGCCGATCAGGCCCAGCTCTTCCTGGTCGAAGAAGATGATACGGACGCGGTGCGACAGCGGCGCCTCGCGCAGGATCTTGGCCGCCTCGATCAGGGCGACGACAGAGCCGGCGTTGTCGACCAGGCCGTCCGCCATCGTTCCGTCGCGCAGTTTCACGGCGTCATAGTGGGCGGTGAGCAGGATTTCCTTCTCGCCCTCGCCGAGGGTGACGACGACGTTTGAGCCCTGCATCGGACCGGCGCGGCCGCCGCCTTCGAAGGTCTCGACCGTCGGGGCGAAGCCCTCGGCCCGAAGCTGGCCCAGCAGCACCTCCAGACGCTCGGCGTTGGACGGCTTGACGTAGGCGCCGACCTGTTCGCGCAGATCGGCGGCGCGGTTCTGAGCGAGCGACGGCGCGGCCGTCAGGCAGACGGCGGCCAGGCAGACGCCGCTGGCGACGGCATTCAGACGAAGACGAAACGACATGGCGAGGCCCCTTTCGCGAAGGCCCCTCGCCCCGCGCTCGACGCCTTGATTAAAACGTCAGCTCTTCAGCCGCCAGCCCGAACGGAAGACCAGCCAGCAGGCGGCGCCCAGGACCACGGTCAGCACGGCGCTCATGACCACGCCGACCATCAGACTGCCCTCGGCGTGGCCGATGAAGCCCGCCCGGAACCCGTCGATCAGATAGAAGAAGGGATTGAACCTGCTGATGCTGGCGAAGGGCTCGGGCAGGCTGTCGATCAGGTAGAAGGTGCCCGACAGGAAGGTCATCGGCATGACCACGAAGTTCTGCACCGCCGACAGATGGTCGAACTTCTCGGACCACAGACCCGCCAGCACCCCGACCATGCCCATCAGCAAGGAGGCGATCAGGCCGAACCAGACGATCAGGGCGATGTTGGCCAGACCCAGCCTGGCGAAGGGCATGACGCAGATCGCCGTCACAAGGCCCACCGCCACCCCGCGCGTCGCCGCGCCCAGGGTGAAGCCGATCGTCAGCTCCAGCGGGCTGAGCGGCGGGGTCAGGAAGTCGGTCGCCGTGCCCATGATCTTGGCCTGGATCAGGCTGGAGGAGGCGTTGGCGAAGGCGTTCTGAAGGATGGCCATCATGATCAGGCCCGGCGCCACGAACTCGGCGAAGGGCGTGCCGTGCAGCGGCGGCCGCGCCCCCTTCAGCGCCACCACGAAGACCATCATGTAGAGCAGGGTCGTCACCACCGGCGCCGCCACCGTCTGGGCGCCCACCTTCCAGAAACGGCGGACCTCCTTCAGGTAGAGGGTGCGCAGGCCCACCCAGTTGATCCCGTCATAGCGACGGGGCTGGGGCAGGCCGTGAGGGGCGGAAGAGGCGTCGGAACCGGCGGTCAGGTGCGTCATGCGGCCTCAGATGCGACAGCCAAGCCGGTTTCGCAAGGCGTAGGGCCTGTGGATGACGACCAAGAAATTGAGTCAAATCGAGACATTAACCATACTAGATATAGTTTCTGTGGACAGGTGAATTCCCACATATTGCGTGTTTTAAGAGGTGATTTACGATTAGAGGCGTGATGAGGGGCCGAAATTCGGACTCCGGCACAAGATGTTGAATCCGACTCCGCAGGAGGGCGACATGAACCCAGGCTGGACCGAAGACCGCGTCGGCGCGCTGAAGAAGCTGTGGCTGGAAGGCCAGTCAGCGAGCCAGATCGCCAAGGCCCTGGGCGGCGGCGTGACCCGCAACGCCGTGATCGGCAAGGTGCACCGCCTGGGCCTGTCGGGCCGGGCCGCCCCGTCGCAGCCCGCGCGCACCACCTTCCGCCCAGCTCGTCCGCGCGCCGCCGCCCCGGCCGCGCCGACGCAGGCCCCCTCGGCGCCGCGCCGCATCGAGGCCGCCGCGCCGCGCCCCGTCGCCGCCGCGCCCCAGACGCCCGCTCCGGCTCCCGCGCCCGAACTGGCCGGCACCGCCACCGTGCTGACGCTGGGCGCCCACATGTGCAAATGGCCGATCGGCGACCCCTCGACCAGCGAGTTCAGCTTCTGCGGCCGCCGCGCCTCGGAAGGCGTCTACTGCGTCGAGCACGCCCGCGTCGCCTACCAGCCCCAGGTCCGCAAGAGCGCCGGCAAGGACGCCTCGTCCGACTTGGCCCGCAGCCTGCGGCGGTACATCTAAGTCCGCTATCGCTCGCGACGCGGTCGCTCGCTGCTTGAGCTCTAAGCCTGCTAGCGCTCGCCGCGCGGCGGCTCGCTGCTTGAGCAGGGCCGCCGCGTCGTCGACTTTCGGCCCCATGGCCGACACGAACGGTCCCTAGAGGGGCCGCCGTCCGCCCCGCCGGTTTTCCGGCGGGCTCCGGGGCGGGACTGCGGTTCTCCGGGTTGACGCAGTCCCATCCAGGCCCTCGCCTTCGGCGGGGTTTTTGCTTTTGGCCCATCGCGCATCTCGCCGTCCGACACCGTTCAGGACCTCGGCCCTGCGAGCGAGCCGGACGCCCGGCGTAGACGGGAGATGCGGCGAGAGGCGTGACAGGCTAGATTTGCGCCATGCCTGAACTTCCCGAAGTCGAAACCGTTCGTCGCGGCCTGCAGCCGGTGCTGGAGGGCGCGCGGCTGACGGCGCCGCGCCAGAACCGGCCGGACCTGCGCTTCCCCTTTCCCGAGCGCTTCGTCGAGCGGCTGGAGGGCGCATCCGTGCTGCGGCTGGAGCGGCGGGCGAAATACCTGCTGTTTCCCCTGTCGACCGGCGAGACCTGGATCACGCACTTAGGGATGACCGGGCGCTTCACCCTGGAGGGCGTCGCCCCCGGCGCGTTCGAGACGGCCGCCCCTGTCGTGGGCAAGCATGAGCACATGAGCCTGACGGCCGATCGGGGCGGAGCGCTGACCCGGCTGGGCTACGCCGACGCCCGGCGCTTCGGTTTCATGGGCCTGATCCCCACCGAGGCGGTCGAGGGTCACGCCTGGTTCGCCAAGCTGGGACCCGAGCCTCTGGGCAACGCCTTTTCGGGCGCGCATCTGGCCGAGGCCTTCGCGGGCAAGGCGCAGAACATCAAGGTCAGCCTGCTGGACCAGAGCATCGTGGCCGGCCTGGGCAACATCTATGTATGCGAGGCCCTGTATCGCGCGCGCATCTCGCCCCTGACGGCGGCGGGCGAGGTCAGCCGCCCCCGACTGGAGCGGCTGGCGCTCGAGGTCCGCAACGTCCTGCACGACGCCATCGCGGCGGGCGGGTCGACGTTGAAGGACTTCGCCAACGTCGAGGGCGGCCAGGGCTATTTCCAGCACCGCTTCGACGTCTATGGGCGCGAGCATGAGCCGTGCCGCACCGAGGGCTGTCGCGGCGTGGTGAAACGCATCGTGCAGGGCGGGCGCTCGACCTTCTTCTGTCCGGTCTGCCAGAAGCGCTAGCCGGGTGTTTGCGCAGGCCGCCCGAGCGGCTAGACCTGCCCGCGAAGACAGATGAGGAGCGCCCCATGGCCGACGCCTATTCCACCCTGCTGATTGAACGGCACGCCGACGGCTATGCGGTCGTCACCCTGAACCGGCCCGAGGCGCTGAACGCCCTGAACACCACCCTGACCGGCGAACTGGGCGACTTCCTCGAAAGCGTGGCCGACGACGACAGCGTCCGCTGCATCGTCCTGACCGGCTCGGCGAAGGCCTTTGCGGCGGGCGCCGACATCAAGGAGATGGCGGATCAGGCCTACGCCGACATGTATCGCGGCAACTTCTTCGCCCGCGCGCACGACCGGGTGGCGGGCTTCCGCAAGCCGATCATCGCAGCGGTGTCGGGCTATGCCCTGGGCGGCGGCTGCGAGCTGGCCATGCTGTGCGACTTCATCATCGCATCCGAGACGGCCAAGTTCGGCCAGCCCGAGATCAACCTGGGCGTGGCCCCCGGCATCGGCGGCTCGCAGCGCCTGACCCGCGCCGTGGGCAAGGCCAAGGCGATGGACATGTGCCTGACCGGCCGGATGATGGACGCGGCCGAGGCGGAGCGCGCCGGACTGGTGTCGCGCGTGGTGGCGTCCGACGCTCTGCTGGACGAGGCGCGCGCCGCCGCCGCCAAGATCGCCGGACAGTCGATCCTGGCCGTCATGGCCAACAAGGAGCTGGTCAACGCCGCCTTCGAAACGACCCTGGCGCAGGGCGTGGTGTTCGAGCGCCGGCTGTTCCACTCCCTGTTCGCCTTCGACGATCAGAAGGAGGGCATGGCCGCCTTCGTCGAGAAGCGGAAGCCCGCTTTCACCGGACGCTGAATCCTGTCGGGGCCGGATCATATGGGGCGCAAACCCCGGCCCCGACTCAATTCCCGCCGGATCGCGTTGACCGTCCGGGGGTTTCCGCTATAGCCGCGCGCTCTTGAGATTTTCTCGCCGTGGACGTGGGTCTACGGCGTTTTCGTTCGAAGGTTTTTACCCGATGGCCAACAATGCAGGCGCCCGCAAGGCGATCCGCAAGATCGAAGCGCGGACCGAAGTGAACAAGGCCCGCCGCACCCGCGTTCGCACCTACCTGCGCAAGTTCCAGGAAGCCGTCACGGGCGGCGACGTGGAGACCGCCAAGGCCGCGTTCATCACCGCCCAGTCGGAACTGATGCGCGCCGTGTCCAAGGGCGTGGTTCACAAGAACACCGGCTCGCGCAAGGTCAGCCGTCTGGCCGCCCAGCTGAAGAAGCTGTCGGCCGCCTGATTTCGCAGGGGCGCTCGGACGGGTCTTCACGGCTTCGTCAAACGGCGCAATGCGACGGCTACGGAAGGCCTGTAACAGGCATTTCGTAAAAGAATGTAAGAAATTCAACGGCGAGGAAGCGCAAGCTCCCTCGCCGTCTTGCTGTCTGCGCCTAAGTGGCGCTTGACGATTCCGGTTCTGGAATGAGGCGAAATCGCCATTTTCCCAAGTCCTGCCGAGGTTTGCCGGAGTCAATCAATTTAAGTGCGAATCTCGACTCGAGATCAGCGTTGATCTCCGCCGCTCCGGGGGTAAGTTGAGGGGGTAACGCACTTCCGTCCTTTCTGGATGAAGACGAGGGAAATCAATGGTTTCCCTTGGCGCGAGATGTCTGTCTGCGAGTACGACCCCGCTTGCGAAGCCTGCTTCGCGAGACGAGAGAAGTCGTCCCTGGACCCGACATCTCGAAGGGCGTTCGTCGGTGATAACTCTTGTGGCGGGTGTTCTGAATGATCGGGGGCGCGGCGATGGCGGGAATGACGGATCCCAACCGTATCTGGACCGAGGCGGCGGACCGCCTGAAGGCTGAGATCGGGGACGGACCCTTCAGCAGCTATATCGCGCCCTCCGCGGTGCGCGTGGACTCACAGGGCAATCTGATCCTGGTGACGCCGACCGCCTATGCGCGCGACTGGGTGCGCAAGAACGCCCTGCGCCGGATGAACGAGCTGTGGCTGGGTCTGGACGGCCTGGCCCGCCGCCTGGACGTCCGCTGCCGCGCCGAGATGGGTTCGGTCCCGCCGGCCGCCGCCTCGGGCGTCGCGCCGCGCCTGGCCTCGATCAGCGCCGCCCCCGCCGCCTCGCCTGCCGCCCCCGCCTTCGCTCCGGCCACCGACGGCGCCCGCGCCGTGCGCGCCGCAGGCCTGCAGGAGCGCCTGACCTTCGACAGCTTCGTCGAGGGCCACGGCAACGCCTTCGCCCTGGCCATCGCCAAGCAAGTGGCGACCTGGGCCGACGGCCACTTCAACCCCGTCTTCTTCTGCGGCCCCTACGGCTACGGCAAGACCCACCTGCTGAACGCCATCGCCTGGGAGGCCCAGCGCCTGCGTCCGGACGCCAAGGTGGTCTATCTGACCGCCGAACGCTTCCTGTCGACCTTCGTGCGCGCCATGCAGGACCGCTCGACCGCCGCCTTCAAGGAAAGCCTGCGCTCGGCCGACATGCTGCTGCTGGACGACGTCCAGTTCGTCGGCGGCAAGACCTCGACCCAGGAAGAGCTGCTGAACACCCTCACGGCCCTGATCGAGGACGGCAAGCGCATCGTCCTGTCGGCCGACCGCGCGCCGATGGCCCTGACCGACGTCGAGCCGCGCCTGCGCAGCCACCTGGCGGCGGGCCTGACCTGCCCGGTCGAGGCGGCGGACCGCGACCTTAAGGTCGCCGTGGCCCAGTCGCGCCTGAACGCCCTGGCCCAGCTGGGCGTCGTCACGGGCGAGGCCCGCGCCGACGTGCTGGAGCATCTGATCGACCGCACCCCCGGCTCGATGCGTGAGCTGGAAGGCGCCGTGAACACCCTGGCCGCCGTCGCCGGAAGCCGCCTGTCGACCCTGACGGTCGATGAGGTTCAATCCCTGCTGGGCGCCGCCCTGCGCACGGGGCCCGAGCGCCGCATCACCGTGGACGAGATCCAGAAGACGGTGGCCGAGCACTTCAACCTGAAACAGGCCGACCTGTTGAGCGAGCGTCGCACCCGCGCCATCGCCCGCCCGCGCCAGATCGCCATGTATCTGTGCAAGCAGCACACCACCCGCTCCTATCCCGACATCGGCCGCCGCTTCGGCGGGCGCGACCACACCACCGTCCTGCACGGGGTCCGCAAGATCGAGGAGCTGATGCCCAAGGACGACCAGATCGCCCGCGACGTCGAGGCCCTGACGCGTAAACTGCGCGGGTAAGTCCCTAGCCCGCTCATCCCGCCGAAGGCTGGGATGAGCGGATTTAAGGGCGATCGCCTGTGGAAATCGGGGGCAGACGGCGTAGAGACGCCTCTGCCCGTTGCCCCTTTCGCTCAATGCGCTAGTGTTCCCGCCCATATTTAAGGCGACGCTGCTTCGGCGGGGTCGCGACCGGGCGAGACCATATGCAGCTGACCATCGAACGTTCCGCGCTTCTTCGGGCCCTGGGGCACGTCCAGAGCGTGGTCGAGCGTCGCAACACCATTCCGATCCTGTCCAACGTGTTGCTGAGCGCCGGGCGCGACCGCCTGTCGTTCGCCGCCACCGACCTGGACATGGAAATGGTCGACGAGGCCGAGGCCCAGGTGAACGTCGAGGGCCAGATCACGGCCCCGGCCCACACCCTGTATGAAATCGTGCGCAAGCTGCCGGACGGCGCCGAGGTGTCGCTGACCTATTCGGGCGACGATCCGCGTCTGGTGGTGGCGGCGGGCCGTTCGCGCTTCAACCTGCCGGTCCTGCCGGCGGGCGACTTCCCGGTCATGTCGACCGAGGCCTCGGGCGCGCGCTACACCCTGCCCAAGGACGATCTGGCGCGTCTGATCGACAAGACGCGCTTCGCCGTCTCGACCGAAGAGACGCGCTACTATCTGAACGGCCTCTATCTGCACACGGTGGCCGACGGCGGCATTCCGCTGCTGCGCGCCGTGGCCACCGACGGCCACCGCCTGGCCCTGGCCGAGACCCCGGCGCCCGAAGGCGCGGCGGGCGGCCCCGGCGTCATCGTCCCTCGCAAGACGGTGGACCAGGTCCGCCGCCTGCTGGACGACGGCGCCGGCCCGGTCGAGGTCCAGGTCTCGGCCCAGAAGATCCGCTTTGAGTTCGGCCAGGCCAGCCTGACCTCCAAGGTCATCGACGGCGCCTTCCCCGACTATCTGCGCGTCATCCCCAAGGGCAACGACAAGCAGGCCGACATCGACAACGCCCTGTTCGCCAAGGCCGTCGACCGCGTGGCCACCATCTCGGCCGAGAAGAGCCGCTCGGTGAAGCTGGCCTTCGACAACGACCGGGTGAAGCTGACCGTCCGCAACATGGAAGCCGGTCAGGCCGAGGAAGAGGTCGAGATCGGCTATTCCGACGAACCGTTCGAGATCGGCTTCAACGCCCGCTACCTGCTGGACGTCGCCGGCCAGATCACCGGCGAGACGGCCCACTTCAAGTTCGCCGATCCCGCCAGCCCGACGCTGGTCCTCGACCCGGCGGACGTGGGCGTGCAGTACGTGCTGATGCCGCTGCGGGTGTAGAGCGTGCAAGCCCGCGAGCTTCCGATTGCATGGTCGACCAGTCCGTTTGAATACGGCTTGCTCATCCTGGCGGCGCTCATGCTCGCGGGTTTTGTTTTATCGTTCGGCTCCGCGGCGACGACAGGGATCGGCGTTACGGCCCTGCTGTTGGCGACGATTATGGCGTTCTATGGCGTCATTGGCGTGCTGCGGCCGCGCTTGGTGCAGCTTGACGCTGAAACCATGAGCATTCGTCCCGTCATCGGCGCCGCCAAGCGTTATGCTCGGAAGGACATTGTAAGCGTGCGTGAGACCATCTCCGTCCCTTTTGCGTCCTTGATGGCGGGCGTCAGGAGGGCGGATGGGAAGGTGCGGATGGTTACGGTTAATGACCGACTGGTGCTTGCAGATATATCCGTGAGAGAAGGCGGACGCACGGTCGGCATCGTCTCTTCTACGCGCGGGCGGCTGTTCGTGGATTGGGCTGGACTCCCTTCTGCTGCGAACTAGCGATTGAGCCTCACCTCCCTCGCCCTCACCGACTTCCGCTCCTATGCGGGCGCGACCCTGCCGGTTTCCGGCGGGACGGTGGTGCTGCATGGGCCGAACGGGGCGGGCAAGACCAACCTTCTGGAAGCGATCAGCCTGCTGACCCCCGGCAAGGGGCTGCGCGGGGCGACGGCGGCCGAGATGGGACGGCGCGAGCCGGGCGAGGCGGTCGGGCGGCCCTGGGCCGTGGCGGCGACGCTGCAGGCCGCCGACGGCGACGAAGTGCGCCTGGGCACCGGCGTCCAGACCATGGGCCCCTCGGCGCGGCGCATCGTGCGCATCGACGGCGAGACGGCGCCGCCGGGGCGGCTGCTGGATCATTTGCGCCCCGTCTGGGCCACGCCCGAGCAGGATCGGCTGTTCTCGGACGCGCGGGCGGAGCGGCTGCGGTTCTTCGACCGCCTGGTCTTCGCCGCCCATCCCGATCATGCCGCCGTCGTCTCGACCTATGAAAAGGCCCTGCGCGAGCGGCTGCGGCTGCTGACCGATGAGACGCGCCCGCCCGATCCCCTGTGGCTGGATGCGCTGGAGGCGCGACTGGCCGAGAGCGGGGCGCGGGCGGCGATGGCGCGCGCCGGGGCGTTGAAGGCGCTTCAGGCCGGGATCGACGCCCGCGCCGACCGCCCCTTCCCCCAGGCCGATCTGGGACTGGCCGGTCCGGCCGAGGAGATGGCGGCGGCGGGCGCGGACGAGGCCGACATCGTCGAAGCGCTGGGCGAAGGCCTGATGCGCGCCCGCGCCCGCGACGCGGCGGCCGGGCGCAGCCTGTTCGGGCCGCACCGCTCGGACCTGACGGCCCTGCACCGCGAGAAGAACCGCCCCGCCGCCGAAGGCTCGTCCGGCGAGCAGAAAGCCCTGGTGCTGAACCTGATCCTGGCCCAGGTGGCGCGACTGGCGGATCAGCCCGCGCGACCCGTTCTGCTGCTGGACGAAGCGCCCGCCCACCTGGACGAAGCCCGCCGCGCCGCCCTGTTCGACGAGATCGAGGCGCTGAGGCTTCAGGCCTTCATGACCGGGACGGAGCGGCCGCTGTTCGCCGCCCTGGAAGGCCGCGCGCAGTTCGTGGCGGTGGAAGGCGGCGGGCTGTCGGCATAGGGCTTAAAGGCTCGCTTTTTCCGTCGAATTTCCTATATATCTGAGACTTCGGGGCGCGCTGATTTGCGGTCCTGAAACGGGCGGCTTTCGCGTCGCCTCTTCCCTGTCCGCCCGCGGACCCTGAGCCGACGTTTTCATGACCGAACAGACTGCTCCCTCGCCAGAGTACGGCGCCGATTCCATCAAGGTTCTCAAAGGCCTGGACGCGGTGCGCAAGCGCCCCGGCATGTATATCGGCGATACGGACGACGGCTCGGGCCTGCACCACATGGTCTATGAGGTGGTGGACAACGCCATCGACGAGGCCCTGGCCGGCCACGCCGATCTGGTGACCGTCACCCTGAACGAGGACGGCTCGGTCACCGTGACCGACAACGGACGCGGCATTCCGGTGGCGACCCACGCCGAGGAAGGCATTTCGGCGGCCGAGGTCATCATGACCCAGCTGCACGCGGGCGGTAAGTTCGACCAGAACTCCTACAAGGTGTCCGGCGGCCTGCACGGCGTGGGCGTCTCGGTGGTCAACGCCCTGTCGGACTGGCTCGAACTGGTCATCTATCGCGAGGGCAAGAAGCACAGCGTGCGCTTCGAGCGCGGCGAGACGGTGCGGTCGCTGGCCGTCATCGGCGACGCGCCGATGCGCGAGGACAAGGGCCGTCTGCTGACCGGCACCGAGGTCACCTTCTATCCGTCGATCGACACCTTCAGCCACATCGACTTCGATCTGAAGACGCTGGAACACCGTCTGCGCGAAATGGCCTTCCTGAACTCGGGCGTGGTCATCAAGCTGAGCGACAGGCGCGGGCCGGAGCCGGTCGAGATCCTGCTGCACTATGAGGGCGGGGTCGAAGCCTTCGTGCGCCACCTGGACAAGTCCAAGACGCCGATCCTGAAGGACGTCATCGTCATCCGCGGCCAGAAGGACGGCATCGAGCTGGACCTGGCCATGTGGTGGAACGATTCCTACCACGAGACGATGTTGTGCTTCACCAACAACATCAACCAGAGGGACGGCGGCACCCACCTTTCGGCCTTCCGCACCAGCCTGACGCGCGTCATGGGCGCCTATATCGAAAGCTCAGGACTGGCCAAGAAGGAGAAGGTCTCCATCTCGGGCGAAGATGCGCGCGAGGGTCTGACCTGCGTCCTGTCGGTCAAGGTGCCCGACCCGAAATTCTCCAGCCAGACCAAGGACAAGCTGGTCTCGTCCGAGGTGCGGCCGGCCGTCGAAAGCCTGTGCACCGAAGGCCTGTCGACCTGGTTCGAGGAACACCCGGTCGAGGCCAAGCTGGTCGTCTCCAAGATCATCGAGGCGGCGTCGGCCCGTGAGGCCGCCCGCAAGGCGCGCGACCTGACCCGTCGCAAGTCGGCGCTGGAAATCTCCTCCCTGCCCGGCAAGCTGGCCGACTGTCAGGAACGCGATCCCGCCAAGTCCGAACTGTTCATCGTCGAGGGCGATTCCGCCGGCGGCTCGGCCAAGCAGGCGCGCAACCGCGAGAACCAGGCCGTCCTGCCCCTGCGCGGCAAGATCCTGAACGTCGAGCGCGCCCGGTTCGACCGGATGCTGTCGTCCGACACCATCGGCACCCTGATCCTGGCGCTGGGCACGGGCATCGGCCGCGACGATTTCGACGCGGACAAGCTGCGCTATCACAAGATCATCCTGATGGCGGACGCCGACGTCGACGGCGCCCACATCCGCACCCTGCTGCTGACCTTCTTCTATCGTCAGATGCCGGAGCTGATCGAGCGCGGCCACGTCTACATCGCCCAGCCGCCGCTCTATAAGGTCTCCAAGGGCAAGCAGCACCGCTACATCAAGGATCAGGCGGAGATGGACGCCTATCTGATCGAGGAAGGCAGCGCCGAGGCGACGCTGGAGCTGGCCTCGGGCGAGGTGCGCGCCAGCATGGATCTGCAGGAACTGGTCCGCGAGGCCAAGGCGTTCAAGGCCCTGGTCGACCGTCTGGCGGCCCGCGCCCCGGCCTTCGCCATCGAACAGGGCGCCCTGGCGGGCCTGTTCGACGAGAACGCCGGCGAACTGGCCGACCGCGCCGCGCGCGCGGCCGAGCGGCTGAACCTCTACGCCGAGGAAGGCGACGGCCCGTGGAGCGGCGAACTGGCCGCCCAGGGCGGGGTGGCCTTCAACCGCGTGCGCCGCGCCGTCAGCGAGACGATCGTGCTGGACGAGGTGCTGGGCCGGTCGCTGGACGCTCGCCGTCTGGCCGAGCGCGCCGCCGCCTTCGACGGCCTGTTCTCGGCGCCGGCCGTCTATCGCCGCAAGGACAAGACCACGACCATCCGCGGCCCGCTGGACCTGCTGGCGGCCGTGCTGGACGCGGGCAAGAAGGGCATCGCCATCCAGCGCTACAAGGGTCTGGGCGAGATGAACCCGGAACAGCTGTGGGAGACGACGCTGGACGCCAACGCCCGCACCCTGCTGCAGGTCAAGGTCGAGCACGGCGACGACGCCGACGATCTGTTCGCCAAGCTGATGGGCGACGTGGTCGAACCGCGCCGCGAGTTCATCCAGGACAACGCCCTGGACGCCGCCGTCGACGCCTGACACCTGACGCCTAGAACATCATCAAGACCGTGTGGGCGAGCAGGACGACCAGTCCCGCCCGCTGCACGGCGACGTTCGGCCAGATCAGCATGGGAATGATGCAGGCGTAGCGGACGCCCTGGTAGATCAGGAAGCCGAGCGCGGCGGGAACGAAGCCGTCGTTCAGCGCCACCGCATAGATGACGTTGACGACGCTGCTGGCGAGCACGGGGACCAGCAAGGCCCCGGCGAGGATCCGGCGATGTTCGGCGTAATAGACCTCGAGCGACGCGGTTTCGTCGTGACGGGGCCGGATGACCTGGCTGATGAAGATGTAGGGCAGGGCCATCGCCAGGCAGATGAGAAGCTCGCCGGGGCCTAGCTTCATATCCGCCTGGGCGCGGAACAGGGACAGCCATTGCTGACAGGCTGCGGTCAGGACGACGGCGCCCAGCAGCGGGACCGTCCAGCCGATGACGACCCGGCCGCGCACCTTGTACATCTCCGCGAAGGCGGTCGCGACATTGGCGACCGCCAGCCCGAGCAGCAGGGCGTAGAAGGCGAAAAGCGCGTCAAATTCCGACATTGCGTCCCCCTGCCCGCCAGGGATGATAACTCCGTTTTTCAAGCGAGGGGAAGCGCCTTTGCGACAGCCGTCGCGGGGCCGTCAGGCGCTGCGGCGGTCCTGCTCGACGCGGTTGCGACCGTTCTGCTTGGCGCGATAGAGGGCGTCGTCGGCCGCCTTGACCAGATAGTTCTCGTCCGGGTGGCCGCGATGCTCGGCGACGCCGATCGACGCCGTGACGTTGAAGGGCGCCAGGCCCGCCGCCGTGATCGGCTTGGCCGCCAGGGCCAGACGCATGCGCTCGGCGATGGTCGCAGCCTGGTGCAGATGGGTCTCGACCAGGACGATCAGGAATTCCTCCCCGCCGTAACGGAAGACGAAGTCGCTGGGGCGGACGTTCTCGGTCACGGCCTCGGCCACCTGGCGCAGCACCTCGTCGCCGACCGGATGGCCGTGCGTGTCGTTGATCCGCTTGAAGTGGTCGACGTCCAGCAGCAGCACCGACAGCGGCGTGTGGTTGGTGTTGGCGAAGCCGATCTCACGGCTCAGGATCGATGACAGGAAGCGCCGGTTCAGGGCGCGGGTCAGCGGATCGCGACCGCCCTCCATGCCCGCCAGCCCCTGGAACATCTCGTTCAGCAGGAAGGCGACCTCCTCGACGGCGGCCTCCAGCGCCTTCAGGGGGGCGGCCAGCTCGGCCGGGGCTGCGCCGGGCGTGAAGCGAGGCAAGAGCGCGCCGTCGATCCGTTCCATCGTCGCGTTCAGCCGCGCCAGGTGCGGCGAGCCGTCGAACAGGAAGTCGGCCCGATGCCGGATCCACAGGCCGAAGGGCGAGGCCCCCAGGGCGCCCGCCCCGTCGACCCCGCCCGAGGCGAGGATGCGGAACAGGGTCTTCTGGCTCCACTCCATCAGGCCGGCGCGCTGGCTCTCGCGCTCGAAGTGGATGTCCTGATCCAGAGAAAAGAGGCGGTAGGCCTCGTCCAGGCGCGCCCGGTTGCTGGCGCCCTTCTCATAGGACCGGCTCATCAGGCGAAGGGCGTGATCGATGCGCCGACCGACCAGGCGCAACAGATCGAAGGCCGCCGGGTCCGCCGCAAGATCATCGGCCAGCCGCGCCTTCAGCACCGCCGCCCCGGCCATGACCAGATGCATGGGAATCTTGATGCGGGCGTGGACCTCGCCGATCTTGGTCTGGCGGGCGATGAAGACCTCGCCCTCGACGTCCTGTTCGGGTGCGAACAGGTCGATCAGCCAGTTGCGCAGGGACGGGCTGAGCCGCTCCTGGACGATGGAGTGGTGCAGGAAGGTCTGGGCCTCGGGATCGTCGAGCAGCACCTGATAGAAGGCCGCCACCATGGCGTCGGCCTGATCGTGGAGCAGGGCGCGCAGACGCTCCAGGCTCTGCGGGTCGACCGGCGGCTCGAGAGCGATGGGCGACGTGACGACGGCCGACGTCGGATGGGGCAAGGCGGCGACTCTGACTGTTTACACTACGGATCCGGCCGCCTGGACGCCGCCTCAGGCGTTGAGGATGGAGCAAGGGATCGCCCGGACAGGGGCGCGCGCCCCTGCGGCTAGGCGATAGACGCCCGGCTGCGCCCCGGCAAGGGCGCTTCGACGGCGGCTCAGTCCGCCCGAGGACGCCCGGCTTCGATGAAGGCGCGGACGGACGGGTAGACGAGCGTGCCGCGCTGGTCGTCGCACAGCATGTCCTTGATGTAGGAATCCAGCGAGTTCCGGGCGATGGCGTCGAAGTCGTAGCCGTCGTCGATGCGCTCCTGCTCCGCGCCGTCGGGGCCGTAAAGAACCTCCACGCCCGGCTTGGACTGGTTGGCGCTGCAGCGGATGGTGATCTCGCCGGCGGAATAGGACAGGTCGTCGACCGGGCCGGACGCCGGAACGCGCGCCAGAACGGCCGTTCGCGCGCCGCTCGCCTCGGTGATGGAGTCCACGTCCAGCATGAAGACCGTGGCCGAGCTGCGCGAAACGACGTGCCAGCTTTCGGCCAGGGCGGGCGATGCCGCCAGGACGGCGACGGCGGCGACAATGGTGATGACAGTTGGTTTCATCTCATCCTCCCCAGGAACAGGGGGATTTCACTCCTGTTAAGACGAAAACACAATGGTCCCGCCACGGGCCCGGCCCGGTCGAGGTTTCGCCGTTATCCACGGGCAGGCTGACACCATGCGCCAATCGCTCTGTTTCGCCCTTCTCTCCGCCGTTCTGACGATCATCCCGTCAAGCGCGCCGGCGCAAAGCGTCTCCGCCGCCCAGGCGGCGCGCCCGACGGCCGCCCCGGCGCCGACGCCGACGCCGACGCCGGCGCTGTTCCAGTCCTCGCGCATCCTGGTCGAGACGAAAGGCCAGGGGCCGGACGTGGTGCTCATCCCCGGCCTGGCCTCGACCTCGGCGGTGTGGGCGCGCACAGCGGCGGCTTTGGAAGGCCGCTATCGGGTGCATCTGGTGACGGTGCGCGGCTTCGGCGAGACGGCGCCCGGCGGCAACGCCGAGGGTCTGGTCAGCGCGCCCGTCGCCGCCGAGATCCGCCGCTACATCGAGGAGCAAGGCCTTCGACGCCCGGCCCTGATCGGCCACTCGATGGGCGGCCAGGTGGCCCTGCGGGTCGCCGCCGACGCCGGCGACCGCATCGGCAAGGTCATGGTGGTGGACGCCTCGCCCTTCTTCCCGTCGCTGATCAGCCCCGGATCGACCGCCGCCGACGTCGAGCCCCTGGCCCGCATCGCCTATCAGGGCCTGATGCTGCTGGGCGACCAGGCGCTGCGGACCCAGGCGGCCTCCATGGGGCTGGAGCTGGGCGGCGCCGCCGACAATGTGCTGGGCGGCCTCGGCTGGCAGGGCGGCGACCGCCGCGTCCTGGCCCAGGGCCTGTATGAGGTGATGACCACGGACCTGCGCTCGCGTCTGCCGCTGATCGAGGCGCCGGTCACCGTCGTCTACGGCTGGAGCCCGGACGACCGCAGCCCGCGCAGCCACGTCGACGACCTGTTCCGCGCGGGCTACCGCTCCCTGCCCCGCCCGGCCGCCTTCGAACGGGTCGAAGGCGCCGAGCACATGGTCATGATCGATCGCCCGCGGCAGTTTCAGGCGGCGGTCGATCGCTTCCTGCGCTGAGGCCTCAGTTCGGCTGAAGCCGACGGATCGAGGCCAGCAGGGCCGCGTCGTCGCTCATGTCGCCTTCGATGACATACTGGGGCCGCTGCGGTTCGTTGTTTCCGCGCGCGCGACCGCGATAGACCTTCATGGGCACGGCGATTTCGGCCAGGCCGCTGGGCAGAGACGCCTGGCGGATCTCCATGTAGACGGTGTCGGCCGAGGTCTCGCGTCCGACCTGGACGGCGCCCACGGTCTTCCACAGGTCGACCGCGTCCAGGCAGGCCGAGCCGCAGCTGGAATCGGTCAGGACATAGACCCGGCCCTTCATCAGTTGCGGCGTGGGCGGCGACGGGGCGGCGTCGGCCGGCTCCTCGTCATTGACGCTGCGCCAATAGATCTCGCCGGCGGCCCGGGCCGCCTTCATGCCGTCGACGGCGTCCTCGGCCCAGGCGATCAGTTCCGGCTGGCTGTTCGTGGCGCGCAGCTTGTCAAGGAAGGCGGAGATTTCCGCGATGTTGCCGTCCGAGGCGCGCCAGTCGACGGATTCGATCGCCGGCTCGGGGTGTGTGGCCATCCAGTCGTCGCCCCACAGGACCTGGGCCATCAGCTGGCTCCAGTGCGAGGAGCCGCCGCCGTTGCCCCGCAGGTCCAGCACCACATAGGGGGCGTCGCGCAGGGCGTCCTGCTTGGACTTCATGTCGGCGATCAGGGATGTCAGTTCGGCGTGGGCCTCGCTGGCGGGGTCGCCGTTGAACGTGGGGGTCGAGATCCAGAAGCCGCCGTCGTCGAAATGCTTCAGGGCGAAGTCGGGCCTGGCGCTCTGCATCAACCGGGCGCGGCGATCGCTCAGATCATCGGGCGCGGCGCGCCAGTCGAGGGCGTAGGTCATGGTCGCGCCGTCGGTCTCGAACCGGCAGGCCTTCATCTCGGTCTGCCACGGATTTTCCGCACTCAGGAACATCCAGTCGCCCAAACGCGTCCGGATCGCCTCCAGGAACCAGCGCCCCCGGAACTGGCCGATGCGCTGTTCGGCCAGGGCGGCGGCGTCCACCCCGTCGCAGTCGATCAGCCGAGCGCCCAGCGGCGGCACGTCGGCGTCGGCGTCGGCCTCGTCGCGATCGACCACCACCTGATCGGCGCCGCGATAGACGGTCAGGAAGCCGGGCCAGCGGGTCGGGAAGCCGAAATCCCTCTGGGCCAGGCTGATCTGGACGTGGCCGTCCTCGAAGCCGGCGACATAGGCGCGCAGCGCCCACCACCAGCCGCCCGCGTCGGTCGTGGTCTTCGCCCGCTCCAACGCCGTCGCCAAGCCCTGGTCCAGACGGTCGCGGAACTGGGGGTTGAGCCGGTCATGCACGCCCGGATGGCTGTCGATCATGATGTCGTGCAGGCCGGTCGCGTCCTGAACCAGGGCGGCCGACCAGTCGCGCGGCTGCTCCATCGGCGCTGGCGCTCCGTTTGAAGCCTCTTGCGCCTGCACTGCGCCCGCCATCGCCAGGCAGGCGACGCCCGCCGCCAACATCCGGTTCATGAGCATCCTCTCGTCCCTGTCAGCCGAGGGGTGACAGGGGAGGAACGGCGCGCCAGTTAAGTTTTGGTCATGGCGACCGTCAGGCGACGGCCTCCAGCGCCTCCAGCACGGCCGGGCCGTAACGCTCCAGCTTGCCCGCGCCGACGCCGGGAATGACGGCCAGCTGATCCAGGCCGCGCGGCTCCTGCAGGGCGATCTCGACCAGGGTCTTGTCCTGGAAGATGACATAGGGCGGCACGCGCTGTTCGACGGCGCGCTCGCGGCGCCAGGCGCGCAGGGCCTCGAAGCGGGCGCGCACGTCGGCGTCCAACCCCTCGACCGCCAGATTGCGCCCGGCGTTGCGGCGCGGCCTGTCCAGGGCCGCGGCCCGGATCGGCGCCTGACGCACCCGCACCTCGCGCTCGCCACGATAGACGCCACGCACGGCCTGAGGGTCGCCCAGCCGGATCAGGGGCTTGCCGTCGTTGGGATCCTCGACCAGCAGGCCCTCGAACATCAGATGGTCGATGACGTCGCGCCAGCCGACCAGCGACAGGTCGGCGCCGACGCCCCAGGTCGACAGCCCCGCCTCCCACGGCTGGACGTCCTTGGTCTTGCCCAGCAGGTGGTCGATGACGCGCGTGCGGCCGAAGCGCTCGCCCAGACGATGCACCGCCGCCAGGGCCTTCTGCGCCGGGATCAGGGCGTCGAAGGTGGCGGGCGGATCGCCACAGACGTCGCAGACGCCGCACGGCTCGGCGTCCTGCTCGCCGAAATAGCGACGCACGGACTGCGGGCGACAGGTCGCGCCGTCCAGCATGGCGAACAGCTGGCGCACCTTGCGGGTCTGGACCTGCTTGACCTCCTCGGCCATCGGGCGGCTGTCGAGACGGCGCAACGACCAGGCGATGTCCGACGGGCCGTAAAGGGTGATGCCTTCAGCCGGTTCGCCGTCGCGTCCGGCGCGGCCGATCTCCTGCCAGTAGGCCTCGAGGCTGCCGGGCGGATCGGCGTGGATGACGAAGCGCACGTCCGGCTTGTCCACCCCCATGCCGAAGGCGATGGTGGCGACCATGACGGTCCCGTCCTCGGCCAGGAAGCGCTCCAGTCGCCGGTCGCGCTCGCGGGCGTCGAACCCGGCGTGATAGGCGATGGCGTTGGTCCCCGCGTCGCGCAGCGCATCCGCCACCCGCTCGCACCCGTCGCGGCTGCCGCAATAGACCACGCCCGAGCGGCCGCGCCGTTCGCGCACCAGTTCGACCACGCGCGCGTCGGTGCGGGCGCGCGAGCCGTTGACCTTGCGCTCGGCAGTCAGCTGCAGGTTCGGGCGGGCGAAGCTGTCGACGAAGACGCGGGCCTCGCCCAGCTTCAGCGAAGCCAGGATGTCGTCGCGCGTGCGGGCGTCGGCGGTGGCGGTGACGGCGATGCGCGGCACGCGGGGGAAGATCTCGGCCAGACGGCCCAGGGTGCGGTAATCCGGGCGGAAGTCGTGCCCCCACTGAGACACGCAGTGCGCCTCGTCGATGGCGATCAGGCTGATGGGCAGTTCGGCCAGACGCTCCAGCATGGCCCCCGACGCCAGGCCTTCGGGCGAGACATAGAGCAGATCCAGTTCGCCCGATCGCGCCGCGCGCCAG
Organism: Brevundimonas sp. SS2672; assembly: GCF_059579685.1. Lineage (NCBI taxonomy): Bacteria > Pseudomonadati > Pseudomonadota > Alphaproteobacteria > Caulobacterales > Caulobacteraceae > Brevundimonas > Brevundimonas sp. SS2672. Next base: position 2,856,323 of record NZ_CM184201.1, read on the forward strand.
ACAGCGGAACGCTCATCCATGGTCAGGCCGGAATCGAGCCGGGCGGCGGCGACGCCCTGCTGCTTCAGCGCCTCGACCTGATCGGTCATCAGGGCGATCAGCGGCGAGACGACCAGACCCACGCCCTCGCGCAGGATGGCGGGCACCTGATAGCAGACGCTCTTGCCCCCGCCGGTCGGCAGCACGGCCAGCACGTCGCGCCCGGCCAGGACTTCCTCGATCACCGAGGCCTGAAGCCCGCGAAAATCGGCATGGCCCCACACGCGCTCCAGCAGGGTCCGCGCCTCGTCCAGTGTGGGCGAGAAGTCAGCGGGCGGTGGGAAGTCCAACATGGCGGCCGTTGTGCCGTATTCGGCCGGGGGTGTCACGATGTGATCCCTTCTCCAACCGCGTCCTTCTCCCCTTGTGGGAGAAGGTGGGCGCCGAAGGCGCTCGGATGAGGGGTTTCGGGACGCAGGATGCAGCGGCTGTCCTTAAGGGGCGAGCGACCCCTCATCCGTCAGCCCTCGGGTCGAGCCCGAGGGCAGCCACCTTCTCCCGCAAGGGGAGAAGGGATAAGGGGCGTCTCATGACCATGCTTCTCTACGGCCGCCCGCCCGCGGTGTTCGATCCGCCCACGACGGCGACCCAGACCTCGCCTCTGATCCCCGGCGCGACGGCGCTGGAGACGGTCGCGCCCGGATCGGCCGACGGGGCGATGCTCTACGCCCCACCCGGCGCGGTGGAGCGGCGCTATACGCTGGCCCTGGCGCTGAAGGCGCTGAAGCCCGGCGGTCGGCTCGACGTCATGGCGCCCAAGGACAAGGGCGGCTCGCGTCTGGGCAAGGAGTTGAAGGCGTTCGGGCTGGAGGTGATCGAGACGGCCAAGGCCCACCATCGCCGCTGCGTCGTCATTCGCCCCGAGACGGTCGAGGGACTGGAAGCGGCGATCGAGGCGGGCGCGCCGCGCGTGGTTCCGGGGCTGGAGGCCTGGTCGCAGCCGGGCGTCTTCGCCTGGGACCGGATCGATCCGGGCACAGCCCTGTTGGCCGAAGTCCTGCCGCCGCTGAAGGGGGCGGGCGCCGATCTGGGCTGCGGCTTCGGGGCGCTGTCGACGGTGGTGCTGCGCTCACCTGCCGTCACGGCGCTAAGGCTGGTCGACATCGACCGGCGCGCGGTCGAGGCGGCGAAGCGCAACGTCGAGGACGCGCGCGCCGGCTTCGACTGGGCCGATGTGCGGACGCTGGACGCGGCGGGCGAGCTGGATTTCATCGTCAGCAATCCCCCCTTCCACGACGGCGGGGCCGAGGACCGGCGGCTGGGGCAGGCCTTCATCCGCAAGGCGGCCGAGATGCTCAGGAAGGGCGGGACCGCCTGGATCGTCGCCAACCGCCATCTGCCCTATGAGGCCGAACTGGACGGTGCCTTCAAGCGGGTGCGGATGGTCGTGGATCAGGGCGGCTACAAGATTTTCGAGGCGGTGAAGTGACCCCGCCCTCAAGCAGCCCGAAGGGCGTTAGGGCATGAGCAAGAAGATTCCGACATCCCGCGTGGACAAGCTGCTGGGCTCGATGGGCTACGGCTCGCGGGCCGAGATTGCGCGGCTGGGCAAGGCGGGCGGCATCGTGCTGGACGGCGCCGATCTGACCGACGTGTCGAAGCGCATTCCGGTGACGTCCGATCTGCTGATGCGAATGGAGATCGACGGCGAGCCGCTGGACCCCGTACCCGGCCTCGTCATCCTTTTGAACAAGCCGCTGGGCATGACCTGCTCGCACAAGGAGGACGGGGCGCTGGTCTATGACGTCCTGCCCGACCGTTGGCGGCGGCGCGACCCGGCGATCTCGACCATCGGGCGGCTGGACAAGCAGACGAGCGGCCTGCTGCTGCTGACCGACGACGGCGACCTGCTGCACCGGGTGATCAGTCCCAAACGCCATGTGGCCAAGGTCTATCGCGCGACGCTGGCGCGGCCGCTGAACGGGACGGAAGGGCTGCTGTTCGCCTCGGGCGAACTGGTGCTGGAGGGCGAGGACAAGCCGCTGGCGCCCGCAGTGTTGGAGGTGATCTCGCCGACGGAGGCGCGGTTGACAGTGACGGAGGGCCGCTATCACCAGGTGCGCCGCATGTTCGCGGCGGTCGGCAATCACGTCGAGGCCCTGCATCGCGAGCGGCTGGGCAGGCTGGCGCTGCCGGATGAGCTGGCGCCTGGCGAGTGGCGGCTGCTGACTGAGGATGAGATCGCTTCGATCTTCGTCCAGTAGTTCCGCTCATCCCGGCGGACGCCGGGATCCAGTAAGAGCCTCATACGCCGCGTTTGCAGCCAAAGCACTGGGCCCCGGCGTCCGCCGGGGTGAGCGGCAGGTAGAGGGCCGGCGCTTGACCTGCCCTCCGCAGTCGCGCACCTGCCTGTCTCATGACACTCACCAAGATCTGCGGCCTGACGACGCCGGATACGTTGGATGCGGCGCTGGACGGCGGGGCGGCCTTTGTCGGGGCGGTGGTGTTTCCCAAGAGCCCGCGCCATATCCCGCCGCTGCACGCCGCCACCCTGTTCGACCGGGCGCGCGGAAAAGCGAAGGTGGTCGCCGTTCTGGTCGACCCCGACGACGCCCTGTTGAGCGAAGTCGCCCTGATCCTGCGGCCCGACTTCATCCAGTTGCACGGCCATGAGACGCCGCAGCGCGTGGGCGAAGCCCGACGGCTGACGGGGGCGGGGGTCATCAAGGCGCTGCCGATCCGGGACGAGGCGGACTTCGCCGGCGTCGCCGATTGGACCGGCGTCGCCGATCATCTGCTGTTCGACGCCAGGCCGCCGAAAGGCGCCGACCTGCCCGGCGGCGTGGGGGTCTCGTTCGACTGGACGTTGATGCAGAACCGAGCGCTTCCAGCAAACTGGTTCCTCGCGGGCGGGCTGGACCCGCAAAATGTTTCCGAGGCGGTGCGGATTTCCGGGGCGCCGATGGTCGATGTCTCCTCTGGCGTTGAAAGCGCGCCGGGTGTTAAGGACCGGGCCCTGATCAAAGCTTTTCTGGACGCCGCATCGCGGTCCTGATTTCGTCGCCTTCCTCCCTGAAGACTTTCGTTGTGCCCCAGACTGTGAACGCCCTATCGAATTCCTACGCTTGGCCTGACGCCGAAGGCCGCTTCGGCCCCTATGGCGGCCGCTTCGTGCCCGAAACCCTAATGCCGCTGATCCACGAGCTGGATGCGGCCTATAAGGCGGCCAAGGCGGACCCCGGCTTCCAGGCCGAACTGGACGGCTACCTGGAGCACTATGTCGGCCGCGCCAGCCCGCTCTATTTCGCCGAGCGGCTGACCGAGCATTTCGGCGGCGCCAAGATCTGGCTGAAGCGCGAGGATCTGAATCACACAGGCGCACACAAGATCAACAACTGCATGGGCCAGATTCTGCTGGCCCGCCGCATGGGCAAGACGCGCATCATCGCCGAGACCGGCGCCGGTCAGCACGGGGTCGCCTCGGCCACCGTCTGCGCCCGCTTCGGCCTGCCCTGCACCGTCTATATGGGCGCCGTCGACGTGGCCCGGCAGCAGCCGAACGTCTTCCGCATGAAGCTGCTGGGCGCCGAGGTCTCGGCGGTGACGGCAGGGGCGGCGACGCTGAAGGACGCCATGAACGAGGCGATGCGCGACTGGGTCACCAATGTCGCCGACACCTATTACATCATCGGCACGGCGGCGGGCCCGGCCCCCTACCCGGCCATGGTGCGCGACTTCCAGTCGGTGATCGGCAAGGAGATCAAGGCCCAGGCTCAGCGTCAGATCGGCCGCCTGCCCGACGCGGTCATGGCCTGCATCGGCGGCGGATCGAACGCCATCGGCGCCATGCATCCCTTCATCCAGGACGAGGCCGTGCGTCTGATCGGGGTCGAGGCGGCGGGCCTCGGCCTGGACACCCCCGACCACGCCGCCAGCCTGAAGGGCGGGCGCTCGGGCGTGCTGCACGGCAACCGCACCTATCTGCTGCAGGACGCCGACGGCCAGATTCTGGAGGGCCACTCCATCTCGGCCGGGCTCGACTATCCGGGCATCGGGCCGGAGCACGCCTGGCTGCACGACCTGGGCCGGGGCGAATATCTGTCGGCCACAGACCAGGAGGCGCTGGACGCGTTCCAGACCCTGTGCAAGCTGGAAGGCATCATCCCGGCGCTGGAGTCCTCGCACGCCCTGGCGCGCGCCGGCGACGTCGCCAGACAGATCGGCAAGGACGGCGATCTGGTGATCGTCCTGTCGGGCCGGGGCGACAAGGACATCAACACTGTGGCCAAGCATCTGGACGTGGAGCTGTGATGATGAAGACCCTGCTGATCGCCGCCATCGCGGCGGCTGCCTCTCCGACCCTGACCCTGGCGCAGAACACGGCCGCTCCAGCGCCCCAGGCGCCGGTTCAGGCGGCCCCGGCCATCCCGCCCGGTCCGGCGGCTACGGGAATGCCGGTCCTGCCGCCGGCGACGGAAGCAGCCGACTGCGGCGGCCTGCTGCGCAGTCCGGCCTTCTGCGTGACGGCCCAACTGGATCAGATCGGCGCCCTGGCCGACGCCTATACGGAGCACCTCTCCACCCTTAACTGGCTGGCGGCGGACGGCGACGACAACCGCGTCATCTTCGTGCGCCGCCGCGACGGCGGCGGCTGCGACGGCCTGCAGATGGTCGCCTTCTATGACGTGTCCAAGCCCGCCGAGGCGACCGCTCCGGGCTACCTGGGCTTCGCCGTCATTCCCGGTGATGTCTGCGCCGCGACGCCCGAGACTCCGGCGCCGACGCCTTCGGGAGGAGCGGCTAAGTGACGACCGCACGCATCGACGCCCGCTTCGCCAAGCTGAAGGCCGAGAACCGGGCCGGTCTGGTCCCCTATGTCATGACCGGCGATCCCAGCCGGGACGAGGCGCTGGAGATCCTCAAGGGCCTGCCCGCCGCAGGCGCCGATCTGATCGAACTGGGCCTGGCCTTCTCGGACCCGATGGCCGAGGGGCCGCCGATCCAGCGCGCCGCCCTGCGCGGGCTGAAGGCGGGGATGACCCTGCGCGGCACGCTCGACCTCGTGGCCGACTTCCGCAAGGTCGATCAGGACACGCCGCTGATCCTGATGGGCTATCTGAACCCGGTGGAATCCTACGGCTATGAGGTCTTCGCCCGCGATGCGGCCGAGGCCGGGGTGGACGGCATCATCGTCGTCGACTGTCCGCCAGAAGAGGCCGGGCCGCTGGCCGCCGCCCTGGACGCGGCCGAGGTCTCCCTGATCCGCCTGGCCACGCCGACGTCCGACGACGACCGGCTGAAGGTCATAGCCGAGGGCACGTCGGGCTTCGTCTACTATGTCTCCGTCGCCGGGGTGACCGGGGTGAAGGAGGCCGTGGCCGCCGAGGTGGCGCCCGCCGTCGAGCGCGTCCGTCGCGCGGCCGGCCTCCCCGTCGCCGTCGGCTTCGGCGTCAGGACGCCCGAACGCGCCGCCGAGATCGCCCGCGTCGCCGACGCCGTGGTGGCCGGCTCGGTCTTCGTGGACGAGGTCGCCGCCGCGCTCGAGGCGAACGAACCCGCCGCGCCGCGCGTTCTGGCCAAGGTGAAGGCCCTGGCTGATGCGGTTCATGGCGCCCGCGCTAGTGCTTCCGTGACGGAAACCGTTTAAAGGCCCCGCCCATGGTCGATAAGAATCCCGAGAACAAGGCACGCGGCGGCTGGCTGTCGCGTTTCGCGCCGGGCGTGCGCAAGATCGTCAGCCCGCGCGACACCCCGGACAATCTATGGGTCAAGGACCCGGACACGGGCGAGATGCTGTTCCGCTCGGACCTGGAGGCGGCCCTGTGGGTCACGCCGTCGGGCCGTCACATGCGGATCAACGCCCCGACGCGCCTGAAGGCCACCTTCGACGACGGCCTGTATGAGGCGATCGACACGCCCGACGTGCCGGAAGACCCGCTGAAGTTCTCGGACGGCAAACCCTATCGCGACCGCCTGTCGGCGGCGCGCAAGGCGGCGGGCCGCAAGGACACCATGGCCATCGGCTACGGCCGTATCGGCGGCGCCCCCGCCGTGGTCATCGTGCAGGACTTCACCTTCATGGGCGGTTCGCTGGGCATGGCGGCGGGCGAGGCCTTCATCGCCGCCGCGCGCGAGGCGGTGAAGCGCAATGTTCCCTTCGTCTGCTACACCGCCGCCGGCGGGGCGCGGATGCAGGAAGGCGCCCTCAGCCTGATGCAGATGGCCCGCACCACCCTGGCCGTTCAGGAAGTGAAGGCGGCCAAGCTGCCCTACGTCGTGGTGCTGACCGACCCGACCACGGGGGGCGTCACGGCCTCCTACGCCATGCTGGGCGACGTCCACCTGGCCGAACCGGGCGCCCTGATCGGCTTCGCCGGTCCGCGCGTGATCGAGACCACCATCCGCGAGAAACTGCCGCCGGGCTTCCAGCGCGCCGAATACCTCAAGGACAAGGGCATGGTCGACAAGGTGGTGTCGCGCGGCGACCTGCCGACGACGCTGGGCCTGATCCTGTCCATGCTGATGAGCGGCGCGGCCCAGAAGAAGGCTGCCTAACCGCAGGCTCTTTCCATGGACCCGATTTCGGAACGCCTGCGCGCCCGGCATCCCCAGCGCATCGACCTGTCGCTGGATCGGATGCGGGCCCTGTGCGAGGCGCTCGGGAATCCGCAGGATAAGCTGCCGCCGGTCGTCCATGTCGCGGGCACGAACGGCAAGGGCTCGACGGTCGCCCTGATCCGCGCCATTGCAGAATCTGCGGGTCTGCGCGTCCACGCCTACACCTCGCCGCATCTGGTGCGCTTCAACGAGCGTATCCGCCTGGCCGGGACGCTGATCACCGATGACGCTCTGAACGCCATCCTCGACCGGGTCGAGGCGGCTATGGCCGAAACGGGCGGGCAGGCCACCGTGTTCGAGAGCACCACGGCGGCGGGGTTTCTGGCCATGAGCGAGACCCCTGCGGACCTGGCGGTCATCGAGGTGGGCCTCGGCGGCGTGCTGGACGCCACCAACGTCATCACCCGGCCCCTGCTCAGCGTCATCACCCCCGTCGATCTGGACCACGCCGAGTTCCTGGGCACGACCCTCGAAGGCGTGGCGGGCGAGAAGGCGGGCATCCTCAAGGCGGGCGCGCGCGGCGTCGTGGCGCGCCAGTCCGAGGCGGCCATGGCCGTGATCGCGCGCCGCGCGGCCGAGGTCGGCTCGCCCCTGACCGTCATGGGCGTGGACTTCGACGCCTGGGCCGAACGCGGCGGCCTCGTCTATCAGGATCAGGAGCGTTTCTTCGATCTGCCCGCGCCTGCTCTGTCCGGCGCGCACCAGTTCGACAATGCGGGCGTCGCCATCGCCGCCGCGCTGGAGCTGGACCTGCCCGAAACCGCCATCGCCGAGGGGTTGAAGGCCGTGCGCTGGCCCGCGCGGATGCAGCGGCTGACCGCCGGCCCCTATGCCGACAAGGCCCAGAAGGCCGACGCCGAACTGTGGTTGGACGGCGGACACAACCCGCACGCCGCCCGCGCCCTGGCCCGCGCCCTTGCTGACCGCCAGACGCGCGCCCCGCGCCCCACGGCCCTGATCGTCGGCATGCTGGCCAACAAGGACGCCGGCGGCTTCTTCGAGGCGCTGAAGGGCATCGACGCCCAGGTCTTCACCGTCGGCTTCGAGGGGACGGCCGCCGAGCCGGAGGCTTTGGCCGCCGTCGCCCAGGGACGCGGCTTCGGCGCCATGGCGGCGGGATCAGTGGACGCCGCGCTGGAGCGCGCGCTGGCCCTGGGCGCCGGGCGGGTAGTCATCTGCGGCTCGCTGTATCTGGCGGGCGAGGTGCTGGGCGCCAGCTGCGAGACCTGGCCCGTATAAGCAAACGCGCCGCCTCTCCCTCCCCTTCATGGGGAGGGTGGTCGCGAAGCGACCGGGTGGGGAGGGTCTGGGCGAAGCGGGCAAAGAAAAAGGCGGCGCCTCTTTCGAAACGCCGCCCCCACCCGACTTCGCCCTGCGGGCTCAGCCACCCTCCCCATGGAGGGGAGGGAGAATGTCGTGTCAGTCCGCCTTCACGCCGGCTTCGGCCAGCCATTCGACGATTTTGCCCTTGGGCATGGCGCCGACCTTCATCGAGGTCATCTGGCCGTCCTTGAACAGCATCAGGGTCGGAATGCCCTTCACGCCCATCTTCGACGGGACCATGGGGCTGTCGTCGATGTTGACCTTGGCGACCGTGACCTTGCCCGCCAGTTCGTCGGCGATCTGCTCCAGCGCCGGACCGATCTGTTTGCAGGGACCGCACCACTCGGCCCAGAAGTCCACCAGGACGGGGGTCGAGGATTTCAGGACGTCGGCGTCGAAGCTGTCGTCGGTGACTTTCACAGTCGCCATGAATGGCTCTCCTTTGGTGCGCTACGCTCGCGACGCGGTCGCTCGCTGCTTGAGCGCGTTTAGTGGCGCGCCGAATTGAATTTCCGGCGTTCAGGCACAGATGTGGGTGCAGAATCCCCGACAAATCAACGCGCATTTTCGAGAGCGGCGTCCATCAGGGCTTGCGGAACCGCCATCAGCTTCGGCCCGTCGGTCCAGACGAGGGCTGCCTCGACCGCGCGGTCTGGATAGAGGCGGCGCAGCACGGCAGCGTAGATCGCCATCTGCAGCACATAGGCCGGATCGGCGTCTTCGACGAGATCGGGCGCGGGACGGTTGGACTTGAAGTCGACGACCAGCACCCGCTCGGGCGTGACCACCAGCCGGTCGATGCGGCCCGAGATCGACACGCCGGACGGCAGGTCGGGCGCGGTCCCGGTCAGGGCGACCTCGGCGCGGCTGCCGGGGCCGAAGACGGGGGCGAAGCGGGCGTCGTCCAGAACGCCGAAGGCGGCGGCGATCATCTCGGCGCGCTGATCCTCGGTCAGGTCGCGCTCCCGCGCCAGCATCCGGTGCGCGGCGTCGGGACGGTCAGGCGACGGCAGGTCCGGCAGGCGCTCCAGCAGGCGGTGGATCAGGTCGCCGCGCCGGAAGCGGCCCAGACCCGCGCCGGGGCCTTCGCCGCGCGCCAAGGGCGACGGCGCCGGGATGCGCTTCTGTTCCTGCATCTGCGAGGGCGAGGCGAAGCGGGCGGCGGCGGCGCGCGGCGGGTTGGTCCGCGCCCAGTCGGGCGCCTCCGCGCGCATCTCGGCGGCGGCGACGGCGGCGGGCAGGCTGTCAGGATCGGCGCCGTAACGGCGGACGCCGCCGTCCAGTTCGCGCACCTGATCGCCCAGTCGGTCGAAGGTCTTCTCGATCACCGACCACCAGTCCCCGGCCTCGGGCGCGCGTTTGGAGCCGCGTCCCATGACGATCACCCGATCGCGCGCGCGGGTCAGGGCGACGTAGAGCAGGCGCAGGGATTCATCGGCGACCCGCATCTCGCGCGCCGCGCGGGCGTCGGCCGAGGCGGGGCAGTCCTCCTTCGACGAACCGGGGCACATCAGCCAGGCTTCGCCGCTCTCGGTGGCGACGGGCATCAACGAGGGCCCCTGCGCCTTCGCCTTCATCGTCGTGTCGGGCAGGATGACGATCGGCGCCTCTAGCCCTTTGGCCCCGTGAACGGTCATGACGCGGACCTCGCCGCGCGGGCCTTCCAGTTCGCGCTTCACCTCGACATCGGCGGCTTCCAGCAGGGCGAGACAGGTCTCCAGATCGGTCCCGCCGCGTCCCTCGGCGGCCAGCACCTGATTGAGGGTCTCGTCGATGGCTTCTTCAGCCTCGCGGCCCAGTCGGGTCAGGATGCGGGCGCGGCCTGAAATGCCGGTCGCGTCCATCCGATTCAGCAGGCGGGAGAAGAAGCCGAAGGGATCGAGATCGCGGGCGCTCCGCGCCGCGCGCAGCAGGTCCAGCGCCCCGCCCCACTCCGGTCGCTCGTCCGCCCGGCGCTTCAGTTCGCGCCACAGGCCGTCGCGCTTCTCGCGGCCCGCCAGCTCGAACAGGCTGTCCTCGTCCACGTCGCAGAAGGGGCCGCGCAGCACCTCGGCCACGGTCAGGTCGTCGCCGGGGAAGAGGGCGAAACGGGCCAGCGCCTTCAGGTCGTCAAAGACAATGTGCTGCGACAACTTCAGCCGGTCGGCGCCCGCCACCGGCGCGCCCGCCGCCTTCAGGGCGCGGATAATCTCCTCGAAGGTCGCGTCGCGACGGCGGACCAGGATCAGGAAGTCGCCGTAACCGCAGGGGCGAGGCGTCCCGCCCTTGTCGAAGACGACGGCGCCGGTCTCGACCTGGCGCTTGATTTCCAACGCCAGGGTCTGGGCCATGCGCTTGCGGGCGCTGGCGGTTCCTTCCTGATCGACGGGATCGGTCCAGGCGTCGCGCTCCGGCGGGGCCTCGTCGATGAACAGGGGCCACAGTTCGACCGCGCCGGGCTGGCCCAGGCGGGCGGCGGTATGGTGCGGAATCTCGCCCGCCTCCCCGACCAGCGCGCGGGCGCGTTCGGGCGTGGCGAAGACTGCGTCCACGAACGACAGCACCGCCGCGGTCGAGCGGTAGGAGGTCTCCAGCGGCACGCCTTCGAAGGCCCCGCCTGCTTCAGTGATCAGGCTGTCATAGACCTGAGCTTCCTGCCTCAGCCGCTCGGGCCGGGCGCCCTGGAAGGAGTAGATCGACTGCTTCTCGTCGCCGACGGCGAAGACGGTGCGGTCGGTCCCCTCGACGGTGAAGAACTCGCCGGTCAGGGCGCGCATGATGGCCCACTGTTCGGGGGCGGTGTCCTGGGCCTCGTCGATCAGGACATGGTCGACGCCGCCGTCCAGCTTGTACAGCACCCATGCGGCGGTCGAACGCACGGTCAGCAGTTCGACCGTGCGCGCCACCAGGTCCGAGAAGTCCAGCGCACCGTGCGCCGTCTTGGCCGCTTCGTAGAGGGCGGCGTGGGCGTTGGCGAGGGTCAGCAGCTTGATGGTGTCGTCGGCGACCTTGGCGGCGCGCAGCTGGTCGCGTGCGGCCAGAAACTTGTCCTGAAGATCGGCAAGCCAGCCTGCGGCGTCGGGCGGCGCCTGCTTGGTCGCCATCGATTTGCGTGGCGAGCCGGAGCCGGTCAGGAAGACGACGCCGAGGCCGTGGAAGCTCCAGTCGTGGTCGAGGGCGTGGATCAGTTCGGCGGCGCGGTCCTTGTCGGTCTTGGAGCCGGTCGCCATCAGCTCGGCCATGCGGCGGACCTCGCCCCGGTCCAGCCAGCGCAGGAAGTCGGCCTCGATGTCCTCGGGCGTCTTTTGCGGATCGGCGCCGGTCAGGACGTAAGGGCCGGGCGCGCGGCCGTCGGCGACGCGGGCGACATAGTCGGTCAGCTCGGCGCGCTTGGCCTCGATCAGGGCCAGCAGATCCTGGAAGCGGCCCCAGTCCAGCTCGACCGCGAAATGGCTGTAGGCCTCGCCGATCGGCCCTTCGGCGTCGGCCAGAGCAGCGCGGGCCAGGTCTTCGCGCGCGGCGTGGCTGAGGGCGATCGCCGCCTCGTTCTCCAGCACGGTGAAGCGCGGCGAGACGCCCGCCTCGATGGGGAAGCGGCGCAGCAGCTTTTCGCAGAAGGCGTGGATGGTCTGGATCTTCAGCCCGCCGGGCGTCTCCAGGGCGCGGGCGAACAGGCGACGGGCCTCGGACAGGCGGGCGGGGTTGAGGGCGCCGGCGTCGCTGTCGTCGAGCTTGGCCAGTTCGGCCGACAGTTCGCCGTCGTCCATGACGGCCCATTTGCCCAGAGTCTCGAACAGGCGCGCCTGCATCTCGGCGGCGGCGGCCTTGGTGTAGGTCACGCACAGGATGGCCGAGGGCGCGGCGCCGCCCAGCAGCAGGCGCGCCACCCGGCTGACGAGGGTGGTGGTCTTGCCCGATCCGGCGTTGGCGGTGACGAAGACCGAGCGGGCCGGGTCGGCGGCGCGGGTCTGGGGATTGAGGCCGTCCCGGACGTGGAGGTTCATTCCGCCTCTCCTTCTTCGCCGCCGCCGATGACGTGCCACTCCCAGACGCGGGCCAGCAGGTTGTAGGGGCTGTAGCTGCCCATCAGATGAGGCGCGGCCCACGAGAGGTAGGGCGTCTCCGGCCGGTCGAACTCGGCGACGCGGGCCATCAGGCCTTGCAGGGCGGCGTCGGACAGGATCTGCGCTTCCGGCCCGGCGGCGCGCACGGCGACCTCGCCCGCCTTCTTGCGGCCGACGACGCGGACATAGGTCAGCTCCTCCGGCGCGACGGGGCCGTTCGTCTCCTTGAAGCCGCCGGCGGCGAGGATGGCGCCGGTCAGGGTCAGCTGGGGCGCGAAGCCCGCCTTGATCTGTTTGGCGCTCGGAACCTGGCCGGTCTTGAAGTCCATGACGGCGGCGGACAGGGCGCCGACCTCGATGCGGTCGGCGTAGGCCTTGACGGTGAAGGGGCCGCCTGGCGCCTCAAAGGTCAGGGCGCCCTGCTGTTCGATCAGCAGGGTCACGCCGCGCGCGCGGCGCTCGGTCTCGAACCCGGCCAGCCAGCGGGCGGCGTTCCTGGCCAGCGGCGCCTCGCGGGCCATGGCGGCGTCCTCGAAGCCGTGGGCGCCCAGCTCCTCCAGCAGCAGGCGCTCGATCACCGCGTCTAGATCGTCGGGCAGCAGGTCGGGCCAGTCCTCGGTCAGGCGCTCGATGGCCTTGTGCACCGCGTTGCCGCGCGCCAGGGCCTCGGCCGAGGCGCCGGGGCGCTCCATCGGTTCGAGGTTGAGGATGCGGCGGGCGTAGAGGGCGTAGGGATCGCGGACCCAGCGCTCGACCCCGGTGACATAGAGGCTGCGGGGGCGGCGCTCGACCGGGGGCGTGGGGGCCGGGCGCGGGGCCAGCCGGGCCGGGCCGGGCGGCGGGGCGTCCAGGGCTTCGGTCCAGTCGGCGACGCCCTCGGGGGCGCTGAGCTTGACCGGGGTGTCGGGCGCGTCGGCGCCGCGCGTCAGCATCTCCAGCCGCCACAGCCAGCGCGAGCGCACGGCGGGCTGGCCGCCGCGACGCTCGCAGTGGACCAGAACGGCTTCGTCGGCGCAGGCGGCCTGAACGAAGTCCTGCGCCGTCTGGCCCAGACGCCGCTCGGGCGCGGGCAGGGGCAGGGCGGCGCGCATCGGCCGCGACAGGAAGGGATCGACCGGGGCGGCGTTGGGCCAGACGCCCTCCTCCAGCCCGGCCAGGATCATGCGGTCGGCCCGCGCCAGACGCGCCTCGATGGCGCCGAGGATGCGAAGGGACGGATGGGTGGCGCCGCCGGTCCGCACCGTCGTCTCGGCCAGCAAGGCGGCGATCAGATCGGCGAACTCGGCGGGCGTGGTGTCGCCCAGCGGGCCGCCGCCCTCGATCAGGGCCGACAGCAGGGACGCCGCCGCCTCGCCATCCGGCCCGGCCCAGGCGTTCTGACCCGCCAGCGCCTCGATCAGGGCAGTCAGGGTGCCGGCGGCCTCGTCCGGAGGACAGGGGCGGGCGGTCGCCAGCGCCTCCAGCCGGTCGGCGAGGGTCTGCGCGCCCTTCAGCCGGGCCAGCTTCCAGTCGGCCAACGGCAGGCCGCCGCGCCGGGGCTCGGCCACCTTCAGCAGGCGTTCTTGAAGTTGGGACCAGCGACGCGGACGCGGGCCGCGCAGGGCGTGCTCCTCGAGCGCTTCGGCGGCCTCGTGCAGCGAGGTCTCGCCCAGATCAAGGCGGACCAGCGGGTGCTTCAGCAGGGCCAACAGGGTCTGCGGCTTCAGCGACTCGGCCAGGAAGCGGGCGCCGAGGTCGACCAGCACGCCCGCCGTCATCCGCGACAGCGGCTGGCCGGTGGAGGAGTCGGCGACAATGCCCCAGCGCGCCAGCCGCGCCTCGACCCGGCGCGACAGTTGCAGGTCCGGCGTCACCAGGGCGCAGGTGATCGGGCGGCCGTCGGGACCGCGCTGCTCAAGGCTCTCGCGCATCATCAGGGCGACGGCGGTCGCCGCCTCCTCCTCGGCGCGGACGGACAGGACGGTCAGGCCCGACAGGCCCTCGGCGATGGGGTCGGCGGCGCGGCCCGCCTCGGCCGAGCGAGCGCGAAGGCGCTTGATCTCGCGACGCCAGTCGTCGGTGGCCTCGGCAGGGCGAAGGGCTTCGTTGATCAGGCGCTGGCGGGCCAGACCACGGGCTTCCACGGCGGGGTCGAGCGATGGCTGGAACCAGGGCTGGACGGCCTCGCGCGTGACTTCGGCGCGGGCCAGCAGAGCCTTCAGCGCCGCCTGCGGGTGCTGGTCGTCGATGCGGTCCCAGGCATCGGCGGCCAGATCAAGGTCGAGGCCGGGCAGGACGACCACGCCCTGCAGCGAGCTGGCGACGGCCTTCAGCACGTCGGCGGCGGCGGGAACGGTGCCGGTGGACCCGGCGGCGATGACAGGGGCCTGCGGCGGGCGGGCGTCCCAGGCCTCGGCCAGACGGCGCAGCAGGGTGGCGCGGCGCCAGGCGGGATCGACCAGTCCCAGCGCCTCCAGCCGCTTGGGCCAGGCCTCGACGGCGAGGCCGAGGAAGCGGGCGCTCTCGCGCCAATGCTCGGCTAGATCCTGTTCCGCCAGGGTGGCGATGCGCGACAGGTCGGAGACTTCCTCAAGCTGGCAGGAATCGAGGAAGGCGCCGAGCGCATCGGCCATTTCGAGGGCGCGCAGGGGCTTCATCCCCGGCTCGAAATCCTCGGCGATCATGCGCGCCATCTCGAAGCGGCGCGTCAAAGGGGCGATGGCGGGCGGCAGGTCCAGCCCCAGTTCGCCGGGCGCGAAGGGCGGCTCGTCCTCTTCCAGATCGCCGAGCGGGCGGACCTGAGGCAGCAAAACGGGGCGCTCGCCCGCCAGCTTGCCGAGCGCGAAGGAGAAGGCGCGGGCGGCGCGGCGGTTGGGCAACAGGATGGTGGCGTCGGTCAGGGTCTCGGGCGGGGCGTCGCCCAGCCAGTTCAGCACCCCCGCCGCCATGTCTTCGAGGAAGGGCCGCCAGGCGGGCACGGCGCGCCAGCGCGGCCCGCTTCCGGCGAACGGATCGAAGCGCCCCCCGTCATGATCAGGTCTCCGCCTTCAGTCGCGCCTCGGCTTCGTCGCGCGCCTGCGGGTCGCCGACGTGCATCCAGTCGCCGTCCAGCACGCAGCCGAACAGGCGACCCTCGGCGGCCGAGGCGCGCCACAGGGGGCTGAGCGAAAAGGGACCATCGGGGCCGTGGTCGGCGTAGTCCGGCCGGGTGATGTGGACGCCCATATAGGCGTAGGGCGCGCTGGCGGCCTCGTCCCGGAAGGTCAGGGCGCCGTCGTCGCCGAGGAAGAAGTCGCCGCCGCCCTCGAAGCCGATGGAGCCTTCGCGCCAGGCCAGCAGCAGGGCGGCGTCCATGCGCGCGGGATTCCACAGGCGGATCAGGTCGCCCAGAGCATCGCCCCGGTCGATCCAGACGCTGTCGATATTGGCGACGAAGACGGCGCCGTCGCCCAGCAGGGGGCGGGCCTTCTTCAGGCCGCCGCCGGTTTCCAGCAGTTCGGCGCGCTCGTCGGAGATGGTGATGGCTGGACGCGTGCGGGCGGCCAGATGGCTTTCCAGCCGGTCGGCGAACCAGTGGACGTTGACCACGGCGTCGGTCACGCCCGCCTCGGCCAGTCGGTCGAGAACATGGTCGATCAGCGCCTTGCCGCCGACCTCGACCAGAGCTTTGGGCCGATCGTTGGTCAGGGGGCGCATCCGCGTGCCGAGCCCGGCGGCGAGGACCATGGCGGTGGTGGGGGCGGTCATGCGCGTTCTCCGATCCTTCTCCCCTCGGGGGAGAAGGTGTCATGCGGAGCATGACGGATGAGGGGGCGGGCGGCGTCGGGCGCGCGATCAGACGATAGGGGTGAGCTTGGACGAACGAGCCCCCTCATCCGAGCCGCTGCGCGGCCCACCTTCTCCCCGAGGGGAGAAGGAAGAGAGCGATAGTCTTCATCGACGCACATCCTCCGGCACGTGGCGGTCCATCCAGGCGGCGACGGCTTCGAGGCCCGGCGCCTGCAGATTGGCGTTCAGGTGCGTCCACATACGCGGCATGAAGGCGGCGTAGCGGGGCTTGCCGTCGCGGGCGATCAGGCGGGCGAAGATCCCCAGAATGCGCGCCTCGTTCAGGGCGGCCAGACCGGCGTAGGCGGCCATGAAGGCCTCGCGGTCGGTCTCGGGGCGCAGGGCGAAATAGTGGTCGAGAACGAGCGCCTCCAGCTCGGGCGCCACGTCGCGGCGGGCGTCCTGCAGCAGGGAGTGCAGATCCCATGACGGGTGGGCCTTCACCGCATCCTGGAAGTCGATCATCCCGACCGAGGCGGCGCCGGTCCTGCCGTCCAGCCGGATCAGGTTCTCCGCGTGATAGTCTCGGTGGGCCATTACGGTCGCGCCCGCCTCGCCCGCAACGGTGATCGGGGCCCAGGCGGCGCGCCATTCGGCGACGGCGGCCTCGTCGAAGCTGAGGGTCGGGATCAGTTTCGGCAGCCAGTCGACGAACAGGTCGGCCCCGCCCTGCAGCGCCGTCTGGTCATAGGGCAGCAGCGGCCAGTCGCCAGCCGGGCCGGTCAGGATACCGGGCATCGGGGCGGCGTGCAGGACGGCTAGGGCCTCGACGGCGGCGCGATAGAGGGGGCGGGGTCGGCGCCGTCCTCGATGACGCGGGCGAACAGGGCGTCGCCGAAATCCTCGATCAGGGCCAGGCCGTTCGGAGCATCGACGGCGACGATCTCGGGCGCGGACAGGCCGAGCGACTTCAGATGGGCGGCGACGGCGGCGAAGGCCTCGATGCGTCCGGCCGACAGGCGGGCGACGGCGTTCCAGCCGTGGGCGTGGCGCTGTTCCGGCGTCCACGACGGATCGCAGGGCCGGCTTTCGGCGGCGGGGGCCTGATCCATCAGCATCAGGGAGGCGCCCGAGGGCGTGGTCAGCCGCTCGTAGCGTCGCGTCGAGGCGTCGCCGGGCAGGGGCGCGCGGACGGCCTCGGCCAGCCCGGCCGAGCGCAGGAAGTCGAGACGGAGGGCTTCGCGGTCAGACATGGAGTTCCTTCAGTTTGGCTTCCCACGAGCCTGCGCCAGTTGCGGTCGCAAGGCGACCCTCGCCGTCCTCGGCGATGGTGATCGTCAACCGGTCGGGGCCGAGCATCCGGCCGGGGTCGTCGCCCAGTCGTTCGGGCCATTCGATCAGGGCGCAGCCCTCGTCCAGCGCCTCGTCCAGCCCGACCTCGAAGGCTTCCTCGGGCCGGGTCAGGCGATAGAGGTCGAAATGGGCGATGGGAGGGTCGCTCTCATAGAATTGGACCAGGGTGAAGGTCGGCGACGGCACGTCCTCGTCGGGGCGCGTCAGGGCGCGGATCAGGCCCCGCGCCAGCGTCGACTTGCCCATGCCCAGCGGACCGTAGAGCAGGACGGCCTCGCCCGGTTCCAGCAGGGGGGCGATGGCTTCGCCGAGGCGGGTGGTGGCGTCGGCGTCGGGAAGGTCGAAAGTCGTCATGCGGAGGGCATCAGGCGAAGGTCGCGTCAGGATCGGCGGCCAGGATCCGCTCGACGAAGGTTTTCAGTTTCAGAGTGGCGGCCTGGGCGTCGACGTCCAGGGCCAGCGGCGGGATGGGGCGGCCGACGATCAGGTCGAAGGCGCGGCCCTTCTTGTTCAGCAGTTCGTGGAAGAGGGTGATGTCGCGCAGCTCCTGCGACACCTTGTCGAACAGGTGGAACAGGCGGCTGGTCGGACCGGCGACGTGGATCGGGATCACCGGCGCCTCGTATTTGCGGGCCAGGGAGGCAGCGGTGGCGGCCCATTCGGGGTCGGTCAGCAGACCGTTCGGGCCGACGCGGGCCAGACGTCCGGCCGGGAACATGACGACGCAGCGTTCGGCCTCGAACGCCTCTTTCGCCGCCTGAAGCGTGGCGCGGGTCTTCTCGCGCGTGCGCTTGGCCGTGACCCATTCGACGGGAACGACGGTCTCCGACAGGCGCGGCGAGACGCGCAGGGCGTCGGCGTTGGCGAAATAGATCAGGTCGTTTCGCACCGTGCGCAGGGCGTCATGCACGGCCAGGCCGTCGGCGATGCCGGTCGGATGGTTGCACACCACCAGACAGCGGCCCGAGGCGGGCAGGCGATCCAGATGCGCCGTCCGCACGGTCAACTCCAGCAGGTCGGAGACATAGTCCAGCGCCTGGCGCCCCGCCATGGGGCCGATGGCGTCGGCCATGCGTCGCGCCTTGGCGTAGTCGAGCAGGCCGTAGAGGGCGGGCCGCGCCAGGGCCAGGCGGCCGATCCCGTCAGCCGGGGCGCGCGCTCGGCGATCAGCACGTCGACGATGTGAAGAGCCGGACTCATCGCCTGCTTGTCGCCGAGGCGGCGGCGGCGGGCAAGCGCCATCCCGCTTGGCGAAGCGGGAACGGCCCCCTATGCAGGAAGCCTGACCATTCTTTGGGGGGAGTGTAGCGTAATGACCCGATCACACTGGATGACGGCGGCGGCCGTCCAGATGCTGTTGCTGGCGGGCGGCCTGGCGGCGACGCCGACGCTGGCGCAGGAAACGCCGGTCGCGGCTGCGACTTCGGCCCAGGCCCCGGCTTCCGATCGTCTCGGCCTGAAGGATCTGGCGACGATGGAACGGGTCGGCGATCCGCGCGTCTCGCCCGACGGACGCCGCGTCATCTACGCCGTGACCACCACGGACTGGGCCGGCAACAAGAACCAGACCGGCCTGTGGATGGCCGACGTCGACGGCGCGACGGCGCCGCGTCGCCTGCCGATCTCCGACGGCGGCGTCTCGAGCGCGCGCTGGGCGCCGGACGGGCAGTCGATCTATTTCCTGTCGTCGCGCGGCGGATCGAACCAGGTGTGGCGCGCGGACCGCGAGGGTCTGGCGGCGGCGCAGGCGACGACGCTTCCGGTCTCCGTGTCGGGCTTCCGCTTCACGCCGGACGGCAAGGCCCTGGTGCTGGGCGTGTCGGTCTATACGGATTGCGAGACCTTGGACTGCACCAGGGACCGACTGGCCGAGCGGGCCAAGTCGACCCAGCAGGTCTATGACCGGATGCCGCTGCGGGTGTTCGACCGCTGGGCTGACGGACGCCAGAGCCACCTCTTCCTGCAACCGCTGAACGGCTCGGGCTTCGCCGAGGGCGCGCCGCGCGATCTGACCGCCGGACTGGATGCGGACGTCGGCGTGGGCGAAGGCGGGCTGACGCTCTCGCGCGACGGACGGACCCTGATCTATTCGACGCGGATGCAGGACGACCGCGCGCCCTTCACCAACAACAGCGACCTGTATCGCCTGAGCCTGGACGGCGGTCCCGCCGTCAACCTGACCCCGGACCATTCGGGGCCGGACGGCGCGCCCGCCCTGTCGCCCGACGGACGGCGCCTGGCCTGGCTGGCCGCCCCGCGCGAGAACGTGGGCGGCGACCAGCCGGTGGTCATGGTGGCCGATGCGAACGGCGCGAACGCTCGCGCCCTGACGAACTGGGATCGCGGCCCCGGCGGCCTGACCTGGCGTTCGGACGGCCGTGCGCTCTACGTGACGGCCGCCGACGAAGGCCAGAACCGCCTGTTCGAGATCGACGCCCGAACCGGCGCGGTGAAGGCCCTGACCGACATCGGCTCGGTCGGTGATTTCGACGAGGTCGGCGGCGTTCTGGCCTATGCCCATGAGAGCTTCACGGCCCCGACGCAGATCTTCATCGCCAAGAACGGCCAGACCGCCCGTCAGGCGACGCAGCACAACGCCGAGCTGCTGGCCCGCATCGACCTGCCGCGCCCCGAGGAGATCCGTTTCCCCGGCTGGAACGACGAGACGGCGCACGGCTGGGTGTTCAAGCCCGCAGGCTTCGTCGAGGGCCGCCAATATCCGGCCGTCTATCTGATCCACGGCGGGCCCAAGTCGCCCTGGACCGAGAGCTGGTCCTACCGCTGGAATCCGCAGGTCTATACGGCGGCGGGCTATGCCGTGGTGATGGTCAACTTCCATGGCTCGCCGGGCTACGGCCAGGCCTTCACCGACGCCATCAACGACCACTGGGGCGATCGTCCGCTGGAAGACCTGCAAAAGGGCTGGCAGGCGGCGTTGGCGGCCAATCCCTGGATCGACGGCCAGCGGGCCTGCGCGCTCGGCGCCTCCTACGGCGGCTATATGGTCAATATGATCGCGGGCAAGTGGAACGAGCCGTGGCGCTGCCTGGTCAACCACGCCGGGGTGTTCGACGTGCCGCAACTGATGAACGCCATGGACATCTCGACCTTCATCCATGAGTTCGGCGGCGCGACCTGGGACCGCAAGGCCGTCTATGACGCGCACAACCCCGAGACCTACGCCGGCGACTGGAAGAAGCCGATGCTGGTGCTGCACGGCTCCAAGGACTTCCGGGTGCCGATGGAGCAGGGGCTGGCGACCTTCTCGGCCCTGCAGCGGCTGAACATTCCCAGCCGCTTCGTCCATGTGCCGGACGAGAACCATTGGGTGCTCAAGCCGCAAACCTGGGTCGAGTGGCAGCAGGAGATTCTGGACTGGACGGCCGACTGGACGAAGGAAGGTCAGCAAACGGCCCCTTAAACAGGAGGCTTTGCGGGCGGCGCGCGGCGGTGTTAGGCCTTCGGCCAGACTTCACATCCGCATGAGGAGCGCCTGAATGCGCCGCCTGCCCCACCTCCTGTCCGGCCTCAGCGCCGCCGCCCTGCTGACCGCTACGGCCCTGCCGGCCCTGGCCGAGGGGGCGCTCGCCGCTCCGGCCGCAGCGACGGCCCCGGCGACGACCCAGGCCCGCGCCGCCTTCACCTATCAGGACATGATCTCGGCCAACCGGCTGGGCGACCCCCAGGTATCGCCGGACGGCGAGTGGGTGGTCTATTCGCTGACCCAGACCGACGTGGCGGCCAACAAGCGCTCGAGCGCCCTCTACATCCTGGGCCTGAAGGGCGAGGCTCAGCCGCAGAAGCTGGCGATTTCCGAAGGCGGCGCCAACACCGCCCGCTGGGGCGCCGACGGCAAGCTGTATTTCCTGTCGGGCCGTTCGGGTTCGAGCCAGGTCTGGGTCTCGGCCGACAGGGGCGCGACGGCGACGCAGGTCACGGCCCTGCCGACCGACGTCAACGCCTATCGCATCAACGCAGCGAGCGACGCCGTGGCCGTGTCTCTGGCCGTCTACCCGGATGCGGCCGACCTGAACGCCTCGGTCGCGCGCGGCAAGACCGAGGCCGAGCGCAAGTCGACCGGCCAGGTCTATGACCGCATGTTCGTGCGTCACTGGGATACGTGGAACGACCACACCCAGAACCACCTGTTCGTCCAGTCGATCGGCGCCGACGGCAAGGCGGGCGGCGAGCCGGTCTGGGTGACCAAGGGCTTTGACGGCGACACGCCCTCCAAGCCGTTTGGCGACGAGAGCGAGTTCACCTTCGCGCCTGATGGACAGTCGCTGGTCTTCTCGGCGCGCAAGGCCGGGAACAGCGAGCCGTGGAGCACGAACTTCGACCTCTACAGCGTCGCCGTATCGGCGCCAGGCCAACTGACCAATCTGACCGAGTCCAACCCGGCCTGGGACACCGGCCCGGTCTTCTCGCCGGACGGTCAGACCCTGGCCTACCGCGCCATGGCCCGTCCGGGCTTCGAGGCGGACAAGTTCTCGATCTTCCTGCGCGACGTCGCCACCGGCCAGACGCGCCAGATCGCGGCCAACTGGGACCGTTCGGCGGATACGCTGCAATGGTCCAAGGACGGAAACACTCTCTACGCCACTGCGGGCGATGTCGGTCAGACCCGCCTGTTCGCCATCGACGCGCGCAACGGCGTGGTGACGCCGCTGACGGGCGAAGGCCACGTCGGCGCCTTCCAGCAGACGCCCTCGGGCTTCGTCATGGCGGTCGACACCCTGACCTCGCCCAGCGACCTGTTCTTCAAGACCTATCGCGGCCGCGAGATGCCGCGCCGCCTGACCGATGTGAACCCGCAGCTGGCGACCAAGGCCTTCGGCGAGGCCGAGCAGTTCAGCTTCCCCGGCTGGAACGACGAGACGGTCCACGGCTACGTCATCAAGCCCGCCAACTACGTCGAGGGTCAGAAGTATCCGGTCGCCTTCCTGATCCACGGCGGGCCGCAGGGCTCGTTCGGCAACTCCTGGTCCTACCGCTGGAACCCCGGCACCTATGCGGGCGCGGGCTATGCGGTGGTGATGATCGATTTCCACGGCTCGACCGGCTACGGCCAGGAATTCACCGACGCCATCAGCCAGCACTGGGGCGACCGCCCGCTGGAAGACCTGCAGAAGGGCTGGGCCTTCGCCCAGTCGAAGTATGACTTTCTGGACGGCCAGAACGCCTGCGCGCTCGGCGCCTCCTACGGCGGCTATATGATCAACTGGATCGCGGGCAACTGGCCGGGCGAGTTCAAATGCCTGGTCAACCACGACGGCGTCTTCGACACCTTCGGCATGGGCTACGGCACCGAGGAGCTGTGGTTCACCGAGTGGGAATACGGCGGCACGCCGTGGGAGAATCGGGAGGGCTATCAGAAGTTCAACCCGGCCAATCACGTCCAGAACTGGCGCGACCCGATGCTGGTGGTTCAGGGCGATCTCGACTTCCGCATCCCCACCTCGCAGGGCCTGTCGACCTTCACCGCCCTGCAACGGCGCGGGATCGAGAGCCGCCTGGTCTTCTTCCCGGACGAGAACCACTGGGTGCTGAAGCCGGCCAACAGCCTGCAATGGCACAATGAGGTCTTCGGCTGGCTGGACAAGCACCTGGCCCGGTAAGGTTCGACCTGATTTCGGGGCGCGGTTCGACAGGGCCGCGCCCCTTTGATTTCCGGGGGAGACGGCATGACGAGGCGAGGACTTCTGGCGCCGCTGCTGGCGACGGTGGCGACCGCAGCCTGCGCGCCGCTGATCGGCGAGGGCGGGTCGGCGCCCGTTCCACTCGGGCCGCCCGGCTGGCGTACGGCGCGCACGGCCTATGGCGCCGATCCGCGTCAGACGTTGCGCCTCTATCGTCCGGCGCGGGCGGACGGTTCGCCTATCCTGATCCTGCTGTCGGACGGAGCCCCCCAAGCGGAGGATGAACGGGCGGCGGATGAACGAACGGCGCGCGACCTGGCCGAGCGAGGCTTCGTCGTGGCTCTGGCCGACCGACGGGCGGCGCCGGGCAGCCCCTATCCGGCCTTCATCGCCGATGGAGCGTCAGCCGTCGCCTGGGCGGCGCGGCGGGCCGAGGATCTGGGCGGAGACGCCGGACGGATCGGCGTTCTGGGCCTGGGCGAAGGCGGTCGCGCGGCCCTGATGCTGGCGCTGGACCGACGCTATCTGGCGGCGGCCGGCGCGCCCGGAGCGGTGCGGGCGGCGGCCGCCCTCGGCGCGCCCGACAAGCCGGACGCGACCTTCACCGATCCTTCAGCCTACGAGGGGGCGAGAGGCGGGGCGCCGGTCTGGCGCGGGGCGGCGGACGATCTGACGAAGGCCGTCGCCTTCCTGCGCGAGGCGTTGAGCTAACCCTCGGCGGTCAACTGTCATGTCGGCGTGTTTCCCCCGTCTCGCCAAGGTCACGGTTTTCCGCTAGAGGAAGCCATGACAGACAAGATGACCCCCCAGGCGGCGCTGGACCGCCTCGAAACCCTCTACAATCAATCCGTCGCCAACCTGCGCCAGGCCGTAAAGACCTTCCTGGCGACCGGCGAACGCGCCGACCCCGAGGCGCGCGCGCAAGGCCTGTTCGCCTACCCCCGCCTGACGGTGACCTGGTACGGCGACCGCCCGCAGAACCTCGAGACCCGCGCCTATGGCCGCCTGTCCTGGCCCGGCGTCTATACGACCACCATCACCCGGCCCGACCTGTTCCGCACCTATCTGCTGGATCAGCTGACCCTGCTCGCGACGGAGTATGGGGCGACCTTCGCCGTCGAGCCGTCGGATCAGGAGATCCCCTTCCCCTATGTGCTGGACGGCTCGGACGTGGTGCTGGACCGCACCATGACGGCGGCCATCGCCCGCTGGTTCCCGACCACCGAACTGGCCCATATCGGCGACGAAGTCTCCGACGGCCTGTGGGAGCCGGGCGAGGAGCATCCGCTGGCCCAGTTCGACGCCCTGCGGACCGACTTCTCCCTGGCGCGGCTGCGGCACTACACCGGCACGCCGGTCGAGGACGTGCAGAGCTTCATCCTCTTCACCAACTACCACCGCTACGTCGACGAGTTCGTGCGCTGGGCGACGGCCCAGATCGCCGATCCCGACAGCCCGTATGAGAGCCTGTCCTGCGCCGGGGGCGTGGTCGTGACGCGCGCCACCGACGACCCGGAAGCGGCCATCATGGACGCCGCCTGGCGCAAGCATCAGATGCCCGCCTATCACCTGACGCGGCCGGACGGTCAGGGCATCACCCTGGTCAACATCGGCGTCGGCCCGTCGAACGCCAAGACCATCTGCGACCACCTGGCGGTCATGCGTCCGCACGCCTGGATGATGATCGGCCACTGCGGCGGCCTGCGCGGCAGCCAGACCATCGGCGACTACGTCCTGGCCCACGCCTATCTGCGCGACGACCATGTGCTGGACGCCGTCCTGCCCGCCGACATTCCGATCCCCAACATCGCCGAGGTACAGCGCGCCCTCTATGACGCGACCAAGCAGGTCTCGGGCGCGCCGGGCGAAGAGGTGAAGAAGCGCCTGCGCACCGGCACCGTGGTCACCACCGACGACCGCAATTGGGAGCTGCGCTATTCCAAGTCGGCCCTGCGCTTCAACCAGAGCCGCGCCGTCGCCATCGACATGGAAAGCGCCACCATCGCGGCGCAGGGCTATCGCTTCCGCGTGCCCTACGGGACGCTGCTATGCGTCTCGGACAAGCCGCTGCACGGCGAGATCAAGCTGCCGGGTCAGGCCAACCGCTTCTACGAGGGCTCGATCTCCGAGCACCTGCAGATCGGCATCCAGGCCGTGGACCTGCTGCGCGCCGAGGGAACCCGCCTGCACTCGCGCAAGCTGCGCGCCTTCGACGAGCCGCCTTTCAGATAAGGGCGCTATCGCTCGTGACGCGGTCTCGCGCTGCTTGAGCGCGGCTTCTCCCTCCCCTTCATGGGGAGGGGCGTCGGCCCTTCAGGTCTTCCGGAAGAGTTAGAGGCCGAAGCCGAAGTAGGGGGCGCCGAAGTCGAACATCATCTTGATGCGGTTCGCCGTGGCGGCGACCGTCGGCGCATCGGCATGATCAGGATGGGCGTCCAGCCAGTCGGCGATCGCCGTCTCCATGCCCGCGCGATAGACCGCCCATTCCGCCTCATCGGAGATTTCGGCCGAAACGACCTCCAGACCCGCAGCGCGCGCCGCCGCCTGCCATTCGTCGTGACGGACATAGTAGCCGGACGCTTCCACCAGTTGGCGAAGCGGCGCGGGCGGTTCGTCTTTCCAGAACAGGTCGCCCCACAACAGCGCGCCGCCCGGAGCCAGGCGTTCGGCCAGGGCGGAAAAGACGGCGACGGGTTCACGCAGCCCCTTGCCGGCCGGTTCCGTCGAGCCGATGGCCACGATCAGGTCCAGCGGCGCATGATCATCAAAAGCGGCGGCGGAAGTCTCGCGCCGCAGCGTGATCCGGTCCAGGAGGCCCGCCTGCGCGATACGCGCTGCGGCGCCGTCAGCCATGACCGGGTCCAGCTCCACCGCCGTCACGCGGGCGTCGAAGACGCGGGCCAGACGCATGGAGACTTCGCCATAGGCGCAGCCGATGTCCATGACCGTCGCGCCAGACCTCAGCCCGGCGCGCGCGACGGAGGCCTCCAGCCGCTCCATCGACAGGGCGTTGCAGATGGCCAGGGGTTCATAGGCGATGTGATGAAAGGCGACGCGCATGGCCAAGGTCTAGGCCGCCCAGCGCGTCCCGTCTCAGAAAAAGAACTTTACATCATAAAGTTCTTGGCTCACCTTTTGCACAACAGGCAGGGAGAGACGCCATGACCCGCGACCAGGTTCAATCCGTTCACGACGACATCGCCTATATGAAGGCCCTCGCCCAGGAGGGACGGCGAGCGCCGCTTCTGGGCGGATCGGTGCTGGTCGCCGCCGCCGTAATCTTCGGGGCCGCCACGGTCGGCCAGTGGATGATGGTGCTGGGCCGAGATCCCCAACGGCGGCTGGGAAAGCCTGTCGCTCTGGCTGGGCGCGGCCGCAGTATTCGTAATCGCCCTGATCGTGCTCATCCGCCGCATCGAAAGCGCCTGCGGCGGCGCCAGCGCCATGAACCGGTCGGTCGGCGCGGCCTGGTCGGCCATCGGCTACGGCATCTTCGTCACCTGGACGGCTCTGATGGTCTTCGGCTGGCGCACCGGCGACTGGGGCGTGATGGCCCTGATGCCGACGGTGGTCATGGGCGCCTACGGTTCGGCCTGGATGGTGGTGGCCGCCATCAGCCGCAAGGCCTGGCTCAACGTCGTGGGCCTGATCTCCTACGCCGGCGCCGTGGTGCTTGCCGGACTGGGCGATCCCCTGCTCATCTATCCGGTCTATCTGGTCCTGCTGATCGCCGTCGCCCTCGCGCCCGGACTGATCCTGGTGCGCGGCGCAACGAAGAAGGCGGGCTGAGATGAACGTCGAGGACGAGACCTCGAACTTCGACATCGGCCGCATCGACGAGGTGATCCACGGCCGGGTGCGCCTGGGGATCATGGCCTGTCTGGCCGGTGTGGAGAGCGCCGACTTCGGCGAGCTCAAGGCTCGACTGCAGACGACGGACGGCAATCTGTCCGTGCATTTGCGAAAGCTGGAGGAGGCGGGATTCGTCGCCGTGTCCAAGAGCTTCCAGGGCCGCAAACCCCTGACGCGGGCCAGCATGACCGAGACGGGCCGCGACGCCTTCCTCGCCTATCTGGACGCCATGTCGGTCCTGGTGGCGGGGCGCTAGCCCGGACTGGCGCCCCCCGTCGAACAGTCTAAGAAAGGCGGTCATGAGCGACCGCCTTTGGCCGTTTGAGGCCATCGACAATTTCCGCGACTACGGCGGCTACGTCGTAGACGACCGCCTGCTGGCGCGCGGGCGGCTGTATCGCGCGGCGCATCAGGCGCGGGCGACCGACGCCGACGTGGCGCGGCTGGCGGCGCTGAAGCTGGCCGCCGTGGTCGACCTGCGCCGTCCCAGCGAGCGACGCGCCCAGCCGTCTCGCCGCCCGCCCGGCTGGGCCGGGACGCTGATCGAAAGCGGTCATGACGACGGGGGCGAGGCGCCGCACCTGACCTTTCTGAAGACCGCCGACCTGACCGAGGCGTCCGGCCGCGCCTTCATGACCGAGACCTATCGCCGCCTGCCGTTCGAGGCGGCCCATGTCGATCTGTTCGGCCGCTACTTCCGCCTGCTGGGCGAGGCCGAGGGGGCGGTGCCGATCCACTGCGCGGCGGGCAAGGACCGGACCGGCCTGCTGGCGGCCCTGACCCACAGCCTGCTGGGCGTGGCGCAGGATGACCTGATGGCGGATTATCTGGAGACCAACAGGGCCGTGAACCTGGAGGGCAGGGCCGAAGAGATGGCCCGTCGCCTGACGGCCATGACCGGCCGCACCGCGTCGCACGGGGCCGTGGTCGCCTTCCTGGGCGTCGAGGCGGCCTATCTGAACGAAGCCTATCGGGCCATCACGGCGCACAGCGGTTCGGTCGGCGGCTACCTGCAGCATGTGCTGGGCGTGGACGCGCCCCTGGCCGACCGCATCCGGGCGCGGCTGGCGCCGTGAACGCCCTGCCCGCGCGCCTTGTCGAGACGCATCCCTGGCGCGAGCCCCTGGCGACGGCGGCGGGGCTGAGCCGGCGCGAGGGCGCCCTGGCCTTGCTGGCCGGCGCCGGAGATCCGGACGCGCACGGCGGGCGCTGGTCCTTCGTCGCCTGCGAGCCGGACCAGACCTTCGTCGGGCGGGTCGACGACGGGACCTTGTTTAAGCGCCTGCGCGATCCGGCCTATGCGGGCGGCGGCGTCGTCGGGCTGATGAGCTATGACGCCGGGGCGCGGCCCGCGACCGGCGAACGCGGGGGCGGTTGGCCTGACCTGATGCTGGCCCGCTATCCGGCCCTGCTGGCCTTCGACCATCGCGAGCGGCGGGTGCAGACCATCGGACGCGGGATCGACGCTGAGGCGGCGCGTCTTCAGGTCCGTCGGGCGGCTGGATGGCTGGAGACGGCGGCGTCGGTCGCGCCGCCCCCGCCGCCGTGCGATCGCGCGGGCGAGGAAGGCTCGGGCGCGGCCTATGAGGCGGCGGTCGCCGATGTGATCGCCCGTATCGGCGCGGGCGAGTTGTTCCAGGCCAATATCGCCCGCGCCTGGACCGGAACGCTGAAGCCGGGGCGCGATCCCTTCGACGTCTTCCTGCGGCTGTCGGCGGAGCGGGGCGCGGCCTACAGCGCCTTCTGGCGGCTGGGCCGACGAGCGCTGGCGTCCAACTCGCCCGAACTGTTCCTGACCTTCGACGGCGCTGGCGGCCGCATCGAGACCCGACCGATCAAGGGCACCCGCGCAAGAGATCCCGACCCGGTCCGGGACGCGGCCCTGGCCGCGGAACTGATCGCCAGCGCCAAGGACCGGGCCGAGAACCTGATGATCGTCGATCTGATGCGCAACGACTTGGCGCAGGCGGCCCGGCCCGGCTCGGTCCAAGTCCAGCGTCTGTTCGAACTGGAGAGCCATCCGACGGTGCACCATCTGGTCTCGACCGTCAGCGCTCAGGCGGCGGACGGCGTCGGTCCGGCCGAAGTGATGGAGGCCGCCTTCCCGCCCGGCTCCATCACCGGCGCGCCCAAGCATCAGGCCATGAAGGTGATCGCAGGCCATGAGCCGCCGCGCGGGCCGTGGTGCGGCTCCCTGTTCGGCTGGGGGCTGGGCGAAGAGGCGCGACTGACCGCCTCCGTCCTGATCCGCACGGCGGCCTTTGAGCAGACGGTGCTCGGCTGGGGCTGGCGCGCCCTGGCCGGGGCGGGGATCGTCGCCGACAGCGACCCGCGCGCCGAACGACTGGAGACCGAGGCCAAGTTCCGCGCGCTCAAGGAGGCCCTCGTCGGCTAGGGCCGCCCAGTCAGACGGGGCAGTCGGCGCAGGCGATCCGGTCGGTGGTGCGCGGGCGGAGATAGTAGCTGCGCTTGAACGCAATATCCTTGGGCAGAATCACATCCGGGATGAACAACCGATAGCGGTAGTCCGTTTCACCCAGGATCACCGTCTGGCCGTCCGTGATCAGACCGGGCGGCAGATCGGCGATGGGATCGCCCCGCTTGCGGGCGGGCATGATGTCGCCGCCCTTTGGGTCCTTGGCGCTCTTGGCGCGGCTCCATTCGACCGTGGCCACGCCGCGCGCATCCACGGTGACGCTTGAGACGCGGATCGACAGGGGGGCGGACGAGAAGGGGCGCATGATCATGTCCCCGATCATGAAGGTGCTCTCAAGGTCCCGGATATTGGTGCCGCCGGACTGGGCCACCAGGTCCGCGACCATGGAGGCGGCGTGGCTGGCGCGACGCTCGGCCATATAGCCCTGACTGAACTCGACCAGGCCGAAATAGATGATGATCATCACCGGCGCGATCAGGGCGAACTCGACCGCAGAAACGCCGCGCCGGTCCCGCAACAGGCGGCGCAACAATCCGATGTTCGCGGCGCGTCTCATTTGTAGGGCTCGTTGCGGAAGGCCAGGGTGGTGGTCAGCATCACGCGACGATCGGCGGTGCGCGACACGGCCTGGGCGATGAAGGGGGTGACGATGGGATGTTCGTACCAGACGCGCACCAGCACCCGATCGCCGGGACCGCCGGGCTGATAGGTCAGGACGCCAGGGTCGAAGGCCCCCGTTTTAAACGGGTCTGCGTCCGGCGGCGTCGAGAAGCCGTCAACCACCCGGATGTCGATGAAGGCGCGGCCGGGGCAATCGCGCGAGAAGACGCCCATGTTGGCGCACAGGCGCGCCTTGATGTCTTCGGCTTCGAGCTCCTGTTCCTGGGCCAGGCCGGTGCGGATCTGCCGGCCGGCGTCGGAGACGGCGGTTTCGGCCAGGGCGTCGACCAAGAGCATCAGGCCGATCTCCAGTATGCCGAACAACAGGACGAAGAAGGGGAAGGCCACGAGGGCGAACTCCACGGCGGTGGAGCCCTCACGGCGTCGCCGACCTCGCATCAAACCCAGCCCCCGTCGCATGGAGTCAGGGCGCCGTGGACGGGCGCGCGGCAGGCGCGCAACGAGTCCCGCAGGCGACCTCGACCGCCTCGCCTCCGCGCCAGACGCGCACGGAGCCAGTCTCGCCGGGACTGACCGAAACCTGACGCTGGAACAGCGGGCGGCCCAAGGCGTCGACGGCGATGATCTCGGTCAGGCCGTAGCTCTTGCCCGTGATGAACAGGGTGCGCGCGTCGGTCACGGCGACGTCGGCGATGCGCGGATTGGCCACGATGACCGAACCGGCCGGGGCGCGAAGCTGCACCCGCGTGGCCTGGTCCAGCTTGACGTCGAGCGGCCGGTCCTGCGCCGAAGCCGGCATGGCGAGGGCGAGCGTCGCGGCCAGGCCGACGAAAAGAGCAGCAGGGCGCATGGCGAGACCTCCGAGAGCGTCAGAACGGGCGCGCGCGAGCGCCATACGCGAAGCTGACGCTCAAAGGTCAAGAAACCCTGAAATTCGAGATCGACGTCGAAATGAAACGCGAATTTCAGTAAACGGCGCAGTAACCATCAATTCTTCTGCCGACCGGCTAGATTTTACTCGCTCTTAAGAGGCGTGGACGCATTGTCGCCATGCAAACGGGGGTCAAGCGGGCAAAACCGAAGACCCTGATAGTGGGTCATCAGCTCGTTACTGAACAAAGGAAGACAAGACATGCGCAACTTCATCACGCGCTTCGCTAAAGACGAATCCGGCGCCACGGCCATTGAATACGGCCTGATCGCTGCTCTGATCGCTGTGGCGATCATCGGCGCCATCAGCCTGATGAGCGGTCAACTCAAAGCGACCTTCGGTAAGGTCGAGAGCGAACTGACGGCCGCTAATAGCGCCGAATAAGCTTGCTGCTTTGAACAAAGCTAAGAGGCCGGGACGTTCACGTCCCGGCCTTTTTCATGCGCCATATCGACTACAGAAACCGCGCCTTAAGAGATGAAGCCGTAGGATCTACGCATGCTCGCGATCTCCTTCACGCTATTGGCAGTCTTGCCCGCTCTGGCCGTCGTCGCGGCCCTGCATGATCTGACGACGATGAAGATTCCGAACTGGATTTCAGGCCTTTTGATCGTCGGCTTCTTTCCGGCGGCCTTGGCGCTGGGTCTGCCCTGGGCGACGGTGGGCGTTTCAGCGGCTCTGGCGGCCGTCGCCCTCATCGTCGGCATGGGGATGTTCGCGGCGAACTGGATCGGGGGCGGAGACGCCAAGCTGCTGGCCGCCGCCATGTTGTGGATGGGCGTTTCAGGCGCCCTGCCCTTCATTCTCTTCACCGCGCTCGCCGGCGGCGGCTTCTGCCTGCTGCTGCTGACGGCGCGCAGCCATCTGCCCTTCTTCGCCCAGACTGGCCCCGGCTGGGTCATGCGGTTGATGCAGCCCAAGGGCGACATCCCCTATGGCGTCGCCATCGCCATCGGCGCCTTGCTCGCCTATCCGTCCAGCCCCTTGATGACCGCCTTCATCGCGGGTTGATGACGCCGTTCGTTAAAGCGCCGAGCTTAGGGGCGCGTTAACCATGACAAGCCATTATCCCTGACAGGCAGGGGGCGGATCATCCGGGTTCGCGCGATCGCGTCTGCCGGAGAGACTGGATGAAACCCGCCAAGATCGCCGTCATCTGCGTTGCAGCCCTTGCAGCCATCGGCCTGGCCCTGGTCGTGCGCGCCATGGGATCGTCGGGACAGCCGACAGCGACCGCATCGGCCGCCGTCGAGACGCGGCCCATGGCTCGGGTGCTGGTCGCCGCGCGGGATCTGGAGCCGGGCCGACGCCTGACCGAGGCCGACCTGAGCTGGAAGGACTGGCCGGTCGACGAACTCAACCCTCTTTTCATCACCGACGGCCCGCCGCCGGCGCCCAAGGCGGAAGGCGCAGCCGCCGAGAACGCCGCCGCTGACGGCAAGAGCGCCACGGTGGAGCGCGCCATGAAGGCCGTCGCCGAGCTGAACACGCCGGGAGCCAAGGGCGACTACATCGGCGCCGTGGTGCGCGAAACCGTCCTGGCCGGAGAGCCCCTGGTGGCGCGCAAGATCGTGCGCGCCGGGGACAGCGGCTACATGGCCGCCTATCTTGAGCCGGGGATGCGGGCCATGGCGATCCGCGTCACGGTCGAGACCGCTGCGGGCGGCTTCATCCTGCCTGGCGACCGGGTGGACGTCCTGCTGACGCGCGAGGTCAAGGGCTCGGGCGACGACGGCGGAACGCGATACTCGGCCGCCACCGTGATGCGCAACGTCAAGGTCCTGGCCATCGACCAGAGCACCCGCGCCGCCGAGGACGAGAAGGCGGTGGTCGGCGCCACCGCCACCCTGGAGCTGACCGGCCGCGACGCCGAGGTCCTGGCCCTGGCCAAGTCCGAAGGCGACCTGTCGCTGGTGCTGCGCTCCTACGCCGATACGGCCGGGCCGTCGGGCCATGTGCCGGGCGCGGTTCGAGGCGCTCGCGCGGCGGGCGGCGGTTCGGTCGTGAAAATCTATCGCGAGGGCCAGGTCGAGACGGTGACGACGCCATGAGGACGAGGCTATCGGGCATGAATCGTTTCGCCGTCGCCGCCTGCGCCGCCCTGATCGCCCTGGGCGGTTCGGCGGCGTCGGAAGGCGCCAGGGCCCAGACGCGCGCGGCGATCACCGCAGGCTCGGCCCCCCAGCTGGTCAATCTGCCGCGCGGGACCTCCTTCGCCGTCGACCTGCCGACCGATGCACGCGACGTCATCATCTCCAATCCGACCGTGGCCGAGGCCATGCTGCATTCGCCCCGGCGGATCACCATGATCGGCCTGGCGGGCGGCGAGACGGACGCCGTCTTCCTGGATGCGGGCGGACGCACCATCCTGGCCCTGCGCGTTCGCGTCGATGCAGGGGTCAGTGCGCTTCAGGACACGCTGGCGCGCGTGGCGCCGGGCTCCAACCTGCGCGCCGAGGCGGTCAACGACAGCATCATCCTGACCGGCGTGGCCGCCAGCCCGGCCGAGGCCGACCGCGCCGCCCAGGTGGCGCGCGCCTTCGTCAGCGCCCCTGAAAAGGTCATGAACATGATCGCCGTCGCCGGCTCGGACCAGGTGACGCTGAAGGTGCGCGTGGTCGAGGTGCAGCGCTCGGTCCTGAAACAGCTAGGCGTCTCGACGGATATTCTTCGCAACAACGGCATCCACTCCTACGGCTTCGGCCGCGCCTCCAGCTATGGGGTGAACGGCGTCCAGGGCGGCGGCGGAGCGCTTTGCTATGGCCAGAACGGCGCGCGGACGACGAACCATTCGCAGACGATCGAAACGATGCAGGGCCAGACGAGCGGCACGAACGCATCCACCAATGCATCAGGCAACATCACCAATACGGCGGGGCTGAGCGAGTCAGTATCCAACATCACGACATTGACCACGTCCGATGGCCGTACCCTGACGTTCAATGGCCTCGCGCCCGGCGCCGTCATGGTTACGGATTTTGCGGGGAATCCCACGCTGCTCACGGGGCAGACGGCTCTGGAAGCTCTAAGCAGCGCGATGGCGACAGGAAATTTCACCACCTCGACCGGTTCGAGCCTGGCGAGCACCATCACGGATGTCCTCAGTACGGTCACGGGCGCGACGGAATCGACCAGCCTCAGTAATGTTCTGAGCAATGTCGCCTCTACCGCTTGGAAGACAGCGACCGGCACCGACGCCAATGCTTGTCTGGAAGCGTTTGAGCGCGTCGGTCTGATGCGGACCTTGGCCGAACCCAACCTGACCTCGGTCAACGGCGAGGCCGCCAACTTCCTGGCCGGCGGAGAATTCCCGGTGCCTTCGGGACGCGACCGCGAAGGTCAGATTTCGGTTGAATACAAGCCTTACGGCGTGGCTCTGGCCTTCCGTCCCGTGGTTTTGTCCGAGGGACGCATCAGCCTGCAGGTCAAGGTCGAGGTGTCGGAACTGACGCCGCAGGGCGGGCTGACCATCGGCGCAGGCACCCCGTCTTCCATCACCCTGCCGGGCCTGTCCGTGCGGCGGAGCGAGAACACCATCGAGATTCCGTCGGGCGGTTCGATGATGATCGCGGGCCTGTTGCAGGAATCCACGCGCCAGACGGTGGACGCCTTGCCGGGAGCCACCAATCTGCCGGTCCTGGGGCAGCTGTTCCGGTCGCGAGACTATCTGATGGGCGAGACCGAACTGGTGGTCATCGTCGAACCCTATATCGTCAACCCGACGTCGCCGGGGCGGATGCAGACCCCCGCCGACGGCCTGCGCATCGCCCAGGACGCCCAGACCATCTTCTTCGGCCAGTTGAACCAGGTCTACGGCTCGCCCGCCCCGGCGGCCCAGCCCGGCGCCGGCTGGCGCGGTCCTGTCGGCTATGTGATCGAGTGAGCGCCATGATCCGCACCGCCTCCATCTCCGCCGTTCTGGGCCTGAGCCTGACGCTGTCGGCCTGCGTGGGCGGCCCGGCCAGCCTGGGCGGCGAGCCGCCGCTGACCCCCACCTCGCGCTTCTCGCTTCAGGTCGAGCCGGGCCTGGACCGCATCGCCCTGGCGGTGCACGAGACCGGCCTGTCGGCCAATCAGCGCGCCGCCCTGGACGCCCTGGTCGGGCGCTTCGCCATGGAAGGGGCGCCCGTCCTGGTCATCGAGGCGCCGGCGGGCGGCGATCCGGCGGCGGCCCAGGCGGCCTGGAACGTCAAGGCGGCGTTCGAGGCGGCGGGCGTGCCCGGCGAGCGCATCCAGCTGGTCGGCTACGCCGCGCCGGACCCGAGGGCGCCGGTCCTGGTCGGCTTCGAGACCGTGCAGGCGGTCGTGCCGCAGTGTGGAGCCCAATGGGGCAATCTGGGCCGCACCGGCGACAATCAATCGGCCTCCAACTTCGGGTGCGCCGTCACCGCCAACCTGGCCGCCCAGATCGCCGATCCGCGCGACATCGTCGCCCCGCGCGCCATGACGCCGGCCGACGCGGGCCGTCGCTCCGTGGTGTTCGACGCCTATCGCGAGGGCGCGCAGACCGCCGCCCAGCGCGAGGCGCTGATCTCGCAGACCAAGATTTCGCAGGCGGTGCAATGACGTCCGCGCCCAAGCCCTTCCCGACACAGGATTTCGACGCCCTCGACGGGTTCGATCTCGACGACGACTTCATGGACCTGCACCCCGCGCCGAACGTCGCGCCTGCGGCCCTGGACCGGGCGGCGGACGCCTTTGATCCGGTCGGGCGGATGCGCGACGAGACCGAGACGGCCATCCGGTCGCAACCGCCCGTGTCCGCCCCTGCCGCCGCCGAGCCTGTGGTGGCGGCCCTGCCCGCGCTGGAGCCGTCGACGGCCCTGACGCTGGGCGGCCCGGCCTCGGTCGAGGTGTCGATCCCCCGCATCGGCGTGCACATCTTCGCCGAGCGTCAGGACACGGCCGCCGCCGCCGAGCGCGCAGGCCAGGACCGCCGCATGGCGCGCGCTACGACCCAGATCCGCCTCGGCGGCGTTCAGGCGGCGATCGAGGCCTATCAGGCCGAGCCGACGCCGCCCTTGATCATCGTCGAGAGCCTGAAGGCGCCGCAGGAGTTGCTGGCCGAGATCGACCAGCTGGCCCAGGTCTGCGACGCGGGCACCAAGGTCGTCATCATCGGCGCGACCAACGACATCCTGCTGTTCCGCGAACTGATGCGGCGCGGCGTCAGTGAATATCTGGTGGCGCCGGTCCAGCCGCTGCAGCTGATCGCCGCCATCGGGGGCCTGTTCGCCGACCCGGCCCAGCCCTTCGTCGGCCGCACCATCGCCTTCGTCGGCGCGCGCGGCGGGGCGGGAGCTTCGGCCGTGGCGCACAACACCGCCTACGCCATGAGCGAACGGATCGGCGTCAACACCGTCATCGTCGACTATGACCTGCCGTTCGGCACGGCGGGGCTGGATTTCAACCAGGACCCGCTGAACGGAGTGGCCGACGCCCTCAGCCAGCCCGATCGCCTGGACGCCACCCTGCTGGACCGAATGATGGTCCGCTGCACCGACAAGCTGAGCCTGTTCGCGGCGCCCGCGACGCTGGAGACCGACTGGGACATCGGCGCCGAGGCCTTCGAGGAGGTCACCACCCGCATCCGCGCCACGGCGCCTTTCGTGGTGCTGGACCTGCCGCACCTGTGGTCGAGCTGGATGCGCCGGGCGCTGATCGCGGCGGACGAGGTGGTGGTGGTGGCGACCCCGGACCTGGCCTCGCTGCGCAACGCCAAGAACATGATCGACCTGATCAAGCAGGGCCGTCCCAACGACGCCCCGCCGCGCCTGGTGCTGAATCAGGTGGGGATGCCGGGTCGGCCCGAGATTCCGGCCAAGGACTTCGGCGCGGCCCTGGGCGTCCATCCCAGCCTCAGCATCCCCTTCGACGCCAAGGTGTTCGGCGCGGCCGCCAACAACGGCCAGATGATCGTCGACGCCGCCGCCAGGACCAAGGCGGCCGAGGCCTTCGAGACCCTGGCCCAGATCGTCTCGCGCCGCGAGCTGCCGGCCGCGTCCGCGCGCGCGGCGGGCCGGCCCAGGCCGGCCGCCAAGGGAAGCGGCTCCCTGCTCGGCTCCCTGTTCAGCAAGAAGTCCTGAGGTCGTGTTCGGCAAGCGGACAGCACAACCGGGCCTCGCTCCCGCCGCGCCGCGGCCCGCCCCAGCCGTCGCGCCGGAAGCGCAGCCGCGTCCCGCGCCCGAGCCGGTCGACGGCTTCTCCGCCGACGACCTGGACCCTCTGACGCCGCCGCCTGCCGCCGCCCCGCGCAGCGACCGGCTGGACGCCCTGGACGGACTGCTGGGCCGCAAGCCCGAGCCTGCGCCCAGCGCCCCTTCGAGCGCCGGGCCGCGCGCCACGCCGGGTCTGGAGCAGCTCAAGAAGGCCCAGGCCGTCGCCGAGATCGTGCGCGAGCAGAGCGACTATTATCACGCGACGAAGACCACCATCTTCAACGCCCTGATGAACACCATCGACCTGGCCCAGCTGGCGCAGCTGGACCAGAAGGCGGCGTCCGAGGAAATCCGCGACATCGTCTCCGAACTGGTGGCGATCAAGAACGTCTCCATGTCGGTGGCCGAGCAGGAGCACCTGGTCCAGGACATCCTGAACGACGTCCTCGGCTATGGTCCGCTGGAGCCGCTGCTGGCGCGCGACGACATCGCCGACATCATGGTCAACGGCGCAGGCCGGGTCTTCATCGAGGTCGGCGGCAAGGTGCAACTGACCAATGTCCGCTTCCGCGACAACGGCCAGTTGATGAACATCTGCCAGAGGATCGTGTCCCAGGTCGGCCGTCGCGTCGACGAAAGCTCTCCGATCTGCGACGCCCGCCTGCCCGACGGCAGCCGCGTCAACGTCATCGCCCCGCCGCTGGCCATCGACGGTCCGACGCTGACGATCCGCAAGTTCAAGAAGGACAAGCTGACGATGCGCAACCTGGTGGAGTTCGCCTCCATCAGTCCCGAGGGCGCGCGGGTGCTGGGCGTCATCGGCGCGGCGCGATGCAATCTGGTCATCTCGGGCGGCACGGGTTCGGGCAAGACCACCCTGCTGAACACCCTGACGGCCTTCATCGACCCGACCGAGCGCGTCATCACTTGCGAGGACGCCGCCGAGCTGCAGTTGCAGCAGCCGCACGTCGTGCGTCTGGAGACCCGCCCGCCGAACCTGGAGGGCCAGGGCCAAATCACCATGCGCGACCTGGTCAAGAACTGCCTGCGGATGCGCCCCGAACGCATCATCGTCGGCGAGGTGCGCGGTCCCGAGGCCTTCGATCTGCTGCAGGCCATGAACACCGGCCACGACGGTTCGATGGGCACCCTGCACGCCAACAGCCCGCGCGAGGCGATCAGCCGTCTGGAATCCATGATCACCATGGGCGGCTACGGCCTGCCGTCCAAGACCATC
Source organism: Brevundimonas sp. SS2672 (assembly GCF_059579685.1). Classification (NCBI taxonomy): domain Bacteria; kingdom Pseudomonadati; phylum Pseudomonadota; class Alphaproteobacteria; order Caulobacterales; family Caulobacteraceae; genus Brevundimonas; species Brevundimonas sp. SS2672. Next base: position 2,894,261 of record NZ_CM184201.1, read on the forward strand.
CGCGAGATGATCGTCGGCTCCATCGACGTCATCGTCCAGGCCGCGCGCCTGCGCGACGGCAGCCGGCGCATCACCCACATCACCGAGGTGGTGGGGCTGGAAGGCGACGTCATCGTCACCCAGGACCTGTTCGTCTACGACATCACCGGCGAGGACGCGCACGGCAAGATCACCGGGCGTCACCGTTCGACCGGCATCGCCCGTCCGCGCTTCTGGGACCGCGCCCGCTACTACGGGCTGGAACGCGAACTGGCCGAAGCCCTGGACGCGGCGGAGTAGGGCGATGCTGCTTCCCATCCTGGCGGCGGTCCTGGCCTTCATCACCATCGGCGGCGTCGGCTGGGTGCTGGTCGGCGGCGACGATTCCTCAGGCCAGGCGGTCAAGCGCGCCAAGACCATGGGCGGGGTTCGGGCCGAGGCGGCCGCGAGCGCCAAGCGCGCCGCTGCGGCCAATACGCCCGAGGCCCGGCGCAAGCAGATCCTGCAGCAGCTTCAGGAGGTCGATCGGCGCGAGCGCAAGGCGCGCCTGACCATGGCGGCCAAGCTGAAGCAGGCGGGCCTGACCCTGTCGATGCGGACCTTCGTCATCATCAGCGTGGTCGCGGGCCTGGTCGGGGCGTTTCTGGCCTTCGTGCTGGGGGCCAACATCCTCATCGTCCTGGGCGGCGGCGTGGCCGCAGGCCTGGGCCTGCCGCGCTGGATCGTCGGCTTCAAGGCCAAGGCGCGGATGAAGAAATTCTCCCTGGCCTTCGCCGATGCGGTCGACATCCTGGTGCGCGGCATCAAGACCGGCCTGCCGGTGCACGACTGTTTCAAGATCATCGCCCGCGAGAGTCCCGAGCCCCTGGCCGGGGAGTTCCGCCTGCTGGTCGAGGGCATGGGGGTGGGGCTGACGCTCGCCCAGGCCCTGGACAAGATGTATGAGCGCATCCCGACGCCGGAGCTGAAATTCTTCGCCATCGTCATCGCCATCCAGCAAAAGTCGGGCGGCAACCTGGCCGAGGCCCTGGGCAACCTGACCTCGGTGCTGCGGGCGCGAAGGATGATGGTCGAGAAGATCAAGGCCCTGTCGTCCGAGGCCATCGCCTCGGCCGGCATCATCGCCTCCCTGCCTCCGGCGGTGATGATCCTCGTGATGCTCTCGAGCCCCAGCTACATGCTGCTGATGTTCACCGACATCCGCGGCCAGGTCATGCTGATGGGGGCGGGCATGTGGATGGCGATCGGCGTCTTCGTGATGAAGCGCATGATCAACTTCAAGTTCTGACGAGGGAGCGACGACCGTGAACGGCTTCATGCGCTTCATCACCGACCCGCAGAACCTGCTCAGCATCGGGGTGGGCGTGGCCGTCTTCGCCAGCGTGCTGACGCTTCTGTCCTCCTTCGTCGACGGCGGGCCGCGCCTGGACAAGCGGATGAAGGCGGTCGCCGAGCGCCGCGAGGAACTGCGGCGCCGTTCGCGCCAGGCCATGCGCGGCGGCGCGGCGGGCGGCGAAGGCGCCAGCCTGCGCCAGACCGACGACAGCTTCCGCAGCCGGGTGGTCGCCCGGCTGAACCTGATGAAGCTGCTGGAAGACCCCAAGGTCGCCGACAATATGATCCAGGCGGGCTTCCGCGGGCCGAGGCCGCTGAACACCTTCTACTTCTTCCGCTTCGCCACTCCCTTCATCCTGATGGCGCTGACGGCCTTCTATCTGTTCGGCGTCGTCAGGCCGGACCTGCCCCTGACCACCCTGATCGCCTTCGTGGTCGGGGCGGCGGGCGTCGGCTTCTATGCGCCGAACATCTATCTGAAGAACCTGATCGACAAGCGGCGGGCGTCGATCGTCGCCGCCTTCCCCGACTCGCTCGACCTGCTGCTGATCTGCGTGGAGTCCGGCATGTCGATCGAGGCGGCCATCCAGAAGGTCAGCCAGGAGGTCGGCGGCCAGTCGATCGAACTGGCCGAGGAGTTGTCCCTGCTCTCGGCCGAGCTCAGCTATCTGCCGGACCGGCGCATGGCCTATGAGGGCATGGCCAAGCGGACCCAGCATCCGGGCATCAAGGCCGTGGCCACCGCCATGACCCAGGCCGAGACCTACGGCACGCCGCTGGGGTCGGCCCTGCGCGTCATGGCCAAGGAAAACCGTGATCTGCGTCTGGCCGCCGCCGAGAAGAAGGCTGCGGCCCTGCCCGCCAAGCTGACCGTGCCGATGATCCTGTTCTTCCTGCCGGTGCTGTTCGTGGTCATCCTGGGCCCGGCCATCATCAACATCCAGGACATGATGAAGGGCGGCTAGGCGTTTCAGCCTTCCTCGGCGGTCCGCTTCAGGGCCTCGCTGATGGCCTGATAGGCCGGGCGGATGCGAGGGCGGTGCTTGTCATGGAACAGTTCGGCGCGCAGGCCGGTGAAGACCGTGCCGTGCGACACGATGCAGGCTCCCCGCTCCAGCTCCTCGATCTCATAGTAGCGCAGGGTGCGGAACAGGAATCCGCGACGCTCGATCCAGACCAGCTGGGCGTTGGGCTCCCATTCGCCCAGCCTCGCCTGCACCTGCCGCTCGCCCAGGTCCGGCAGGCGTTCCGTCAGGCTGATCGGCGCGCCGAAGCCCAGGGCGCCCTCGACCTCGACCTCATGCGGATTCCAGCGGTTCCAGCCGCCGAAGTCCGTCAGCACTTCCCAGAGGCGTTCGGCCGTGGCGCGCACGCCGATGCGGTTCTCGATGCGGATCGTTTCCATGGCGCTTCCTGTGACACGGCTTTTCGCGTTTAGGAAGACGGCGCGGCGTCCGGCCTTTGTCCTTGGAGCGGCCGCCCCGCCGCGTTAAGTCCGGGCCTCAGCGCAAGGAGCCGTCATGATCACCCGCATCCAGCCCGACAGCCGCATGAGCCAGGCCGTGATCCACGGCCAGACCATCTACCTGGCCGGACAGGTCGGCGAGCCGGGCGAGGACGTCGCCGCCCAGACGCGCACCGCCCTGGCCGAGGTCGAGGCGATCCTGGCCGAATGCGGCAGCGACAAGACGAAGATCCTGTCGGCCCAGGTCTGGCTGGCCGACATCGCCGATTTCGAGGCGATGAACGCCGTCTGGGACGCTTGGGTCGACCCGGCCAACCCGCCCGCCCGCGCCACCTGCGAGGCGAAGCTGGCCACGCCCGATTACCTCGTCGAAGTCATCGTCGTGGCGGCGCGCTGACATGGCCCGCGTCATCTCCCCGGAAAGCGAGCTGGAGCGGTTCAAGGCGACCCGCGTCACCGCCCTGTATCGCCTCGACCTGATCGAGAAGGGGGCGCAGCTGACCTATGACGACGGCACGCCGGTCGACATGGCGTCCGAGGCGCAGCGGCTGAAGGATCAGGTCGCCGACATGGACCGCCGCATCGCCCGGCTGGAAGCGGCGCAAAAGCCGTGAGCCTGGACAGCGTCCGCGCCTTCTTCGCGCAAAAGGCGCCCGACGTCGCCGTCATCGAACTGGACGTCAGCACCGCCACGGTGGCCGAGGCGGCCGCCGCCCACGGCGTCGAACCGGGCCAGATCGCCAAGACCCTGTCCCTGCGCGCAGGCGACCGCGTCGTCCTTCTGGTCACGGCGGGCGACGCGCGGCTGGACAACGCCAAGGCCAAGGCGGCCTTCGGCGGCAAGATCAGGATGCTGGACCTCTCAGAAGTCGAGGGCGTGACCGGCCACCCTGTCGGCGGCGTCTGCCCCTTCGGCCTGGCGACGCCCCTGCCGGTCTATTGCGACGCCTCGCTGAAGGCCTGGGACGTGGTGATCCCGGCGGCCGGCGCCATCCATTCGGCCGTCCGCATCGCCCCTGAGCGGATGGCGGCGCTGACCGACGCCGAATGGGTCGACGCCTGCCGCTAGGCCGACGCCGGCGGCGAGTTACCGTCCAGAAGCGCGGCGATGCGCGCCAGCTTGTCCGGATTCCGCGTGATGAAGACCTCGACCACCCGGCCGTCGACGATGGTCAGGGCCGTCGTCTGCAGGATGCGGCCGCGCTCCAGGCTGATGTAGCCGGGCAGGCCGTCGATCCAGACGGGACGAAGCATTTCCGAACCTTCCTGACCGTATTTGCGGTGCAGGCCCGCATAGAGCCGCAACAGCTTCGGCGCGCCCTGAATGGCGTTGTGGAAGGCGATCACCTTGCCCCCGCCGTCCGACTTCAGCGTCGCCTCGTCCGCCAGAAGGGCGCCGAGGGCGGCCATGTCGCCGGATCGCGCCGCGTCGAAGAAGGCGCGGGCGATGCGTTCGCCCTCTTGCGGCTCCACGGCGTAGCGGGGGCGGGCCTCCCGGATATGGCGCCGGGCGCGGCTGGCCAGTTGCCGCACCGAAGCGGGATCGCGCTCCAGCGTCGTCGCCACCTCGTCGAAGCCGACCTCGAACACGTCATGAAGAAGGAAGGCGGCGCGCTCCAGGGGCGACAGCCGCTCCATGGCGGTCATCAGGGACAGGGTCAGATCATCGGCGAAGACCTCGGCGTCCGCCTCCGGCCCGGTGATCAGCGGCTCGGGCAGCCAGGCGCCGACATAGGTCTCGCGCCGCACGCGGGCGGATTTCAGCAGGTCCAGCGCCAGGCGGGTGGTGGTGCGCGTCAACCAGGCGCCGGGCTCGAGAATCTCGGCCGGGTCGACCCGGCTCCATCGGAGCCAGGCCTCCTGCGTCACGTCTTCCGCCTCGGCCAGGGAGCCGAGCATACGGTAGGCGAGGCGCGTCAGCCGGGGCCGATGCACCTCGAAGACTTCGGTCGAGGGATCAGGCCGCGACACGCGCCGGGCCTGCCGGATGGGCCGAGCGGAAGCCGACGGCGAGCCGGTTCCAGACGTTGATCGCCCCGATGGCGAAGGCCAGTTTCACCTGCTCGGCTTCACTGAACTCGGCCTTGAACACGGCATAGTCCGCATCGGACGCCTGAGACTGTTCGATGCGCGTCAGGCTTTCGGCCCAGGTCAGGGCGGCGCGTTCGCGCGGGCTGAACAGCGAGGATTCCCGCCATGCGGCGAGCAGATGCAGACGTACTTCGCTCTCACCCGCCTTGCGGGCGTCGGCGGTGTGCATGTGCAGGCAATAGGCGCAGCCGTTGATCTGCGAGACGCGGATCTTCAGCAGTTCCAGAAGGCTGTGCTCCAGGCCGCTGGCGGCGACGGCCTGCTCCAGCCGCACCATCGCCTGATAGACGTCGGGGGCGGCCTTGGCGGGGTTGGCGATGCGCGGTGTCATGTCGTGGCTCCTGTGGCTTGAGTGCGCGTCCCTCCATGACGAGACAGACCATCGGGCTGTGACATGACCCGGCGGATCAGGGCTTCAAACGCTCCAGCACTGTCGTGATGACGCGTTCATAGGCGTCGCTCAGGGCGCGCAGATCGGCCTCGGGCACGCGCTCGTCGACCTGGTGCATGGTCTGGCCGACCAGACCCAGCTCCAACACCGGACACAGGGCGCGGATGAAGCGGGCGTCCGAGGTGCCGCCGGTGGTCGAGGCCTCAGGGCGGCGGCCCAGCGTCGCCTCCACAGCGTCCTGCACCGCCGTGACGAAGACGCCCGGCTCGGTCAGGAAGGCTTCGCCCGAGCACATGTGCTCCAGCTCGATCTGCAGGCCGGTCTCGGCCTGAAGCGCGCCCGCCTCGCGGTTCAGCCAGTCGATCAGACCGTCGCCGGTGTGGGTCGGGTTGAAGCGGATATTGAGCCGCGCCTTCGCTTCGGCCGGGATGATGTTGGTCGCCGGATTGCCCACGTCGATGGTGGTGATCTCCAGGTTCGACGGCGGGAACTCGGGGTAACCGTCGTCCAGCACATGGGCGTCCAGCCGGGCCAGCAGGCGAGCGATGACCGGGGCCGGATTGGCGGCGCGATCGGGATAGGCGACGTGGCCCTGTTTGCCGTGGACGGTGATCCAGGTGTTCAGCGAGCCGCGCCGCCCGACCTTGATCATGTCGCCCAGGTGGTGGGCCGAGGAGGGCTCGCCCACCACGCAGGCGTCGATCACCTCGCCCTCGGCGGCCAGGATCTGGACCACCCGTTTGGTGCCGTGCAGCGCCGGGCCTTCCTCGTCGCCGGTGATCAGGAAGGACAGGGAGCCCTCGATCTCGCCTTGGGTGAGAACGCGCGAGACGGCGGCGACCCAGGCGGCGACGCCGCCCTTCATGTCCACAGCCCCGCGGCCATAGAGGACGCCGTCGCGGGTCTCGCCCTCGAACGGTCCGGCGCTCCAGGCCTTCAGATCGCCGATCGGCACCACGTCGGTGTGGCCGGCGAAGCAGAGGTTGGGCGAGGCGGTCCCGCGCCGGGCGTAGAGGTTCTCGATCCGGGCGTCGTGGCCCACGCCGCTCGGCCCCTCGAACACCATGCGGCGGCAGGTGAAGCCCAGGCCGGTCAGGGCGCGCTCCAACACGTCCATCGCCCCTTCGTCGGCCGGCGTGACGGAGGGGATGCGGATCAGGTCGCGGGTCAGGTCGACAGGATCGATGACGGAATGTGATGCGGCGCTCATGCCGCTATGCTTTAGGCATATCGCGCACCCGCGAGAAGGCCCGACGGCCGCGACAGCGCCCCTTGTTTGAAGACGCACCACGACCGTGACGACCGAAAGCATCGATTCCGCCCCGACGTTTCCGCCCCAGCCGCCGCTGCCGCCTGGACCCCCGCCCGGCTCCTCTCATGACGGCGGCCCGTCCAGCCCCTGGGGCATCGGCGACTTCCGCCTGCTGTGGCTGGGCCGGATGGTGGCGGTTCTGGGCATCCAGATCCAGTCCTCGGCCCTGCTGTGGCAGGTCTATGAGATCGCCCGGCGCGACCATCCGATCGAGGAAGCCAGCCTCTATCTGGGACTGGTGGGCCTGTGCCAGTTCCTGCCCCTGCTGGCCTTCACCCTGCCCGCCGGGGCCATGGCCGACCGACACGACCGCAAGCACACCGTCACCCTGTCGATCATCGTCGAGGGGATGTGCGCGAGCGCCTTCCTGATGATGGCGCTGCACGGCTCGCCGCCCCTGTGGGGCCTGCTGGCGGTCGCCGCCGTCTTCGGCGCGGCGCGCGCCTTCCTGGCCCCGGCCAGCCAGGCCTTCCTGCCGATGGTGGTGGGACGCAAGGCCCTGCCGCCCGCCATCGCCGCCCAGTCCATCGCCTTCCAGACCGGCGCCATCGCCGGACCGGCCCTGGGCGGGGTCATCGTCGGCCTGTCGGTGCCCCTGGCCTACGCCTCGGCCATGGGGCTGTTCCTGGTGGCGGTCGCCTGCTTCCTGCTGATCCGCACCCGAGGCAAGCCCCAGGTCGATCCGTCCAAACTGGGCCCGGTGCAGCAGGTCAGGGAAGGTCTCGCCTATGTCTGGAAGACCAAGATCGTCCTGGGCGCCATCTCCCTGGACCTGGTCGTCGTCCTGCTGGCCGGAGTGGCGTTGCTGACGCCGATCTTCGCGCGCGACATCCTGCATGTCGGCGCGATCGGCTTCGGCCTACTGCGGGCCTCGTTCGGGGTGGGGGCGCTGATCATGGCCCTCTACCTCAGCCGCTTCCCCATCGTGCGTCACGGCGGGCGGTGGATGTTCGGGGCGGTGGCCGTGTTCGGCGTCTGCACCCTGATCTTCGGCCTGTCCAAGAGCGTCTGGCTGTCAGGGGCGGTGCTGTTCCTGGGCGGGGCGGCGGACATGATCAGCGTCAACATCCGCCAGACCCTGATCCAGCTGGCCACGCCCGATCACATGCGCGGGCGGGTGTCGTCGGTGTCCATGCTGTTCATCGGCGCCTCCAACGAACTGGGCGAAGCCTATTCCGGCGTCATGGTGCGCCTGCTCGGCCCCATCGGGGCGGCGGTGTTCGGCGGCTTCGGCGCCCTGGCCGCGACCGGGGTCTGGGCCAGGGTCTTCCCCAGTCTGAGGAAGGCGAACAAGCTGACCTGATGCGCTCAGAACGACCCTTCTCCCCTTGTGGGAGAAGGTGGCATGCGAAGCATGACGGATGAGGGGTGGCGGCGGCGTCGCTCGTCGTGCGGCGCATAGAAAAAGCGCCGCGATCGGCTGACCGCGGCGCTCACACCCCTCATCCGAGCGCCTTCGGCGCCCACCTTCTCCCTCAAGGGGAGAAGGGCAGATCAGCCCCAGGGGCGGAAGTGTTTCGACAGCTTGAGCCCCTGGCTCTGGTAGTGGCTGCCGCCTTCGCCATAGAGGCGCGACGGGCGTTCCGTCAGCGGCTCATAGACCAGTCGGGCGACGATCTGGCCGTGCTCCAGCAGGAAGGGGGTGTCGTGGGTGCGGACCTCCAGCACGCCCTTGGAGCCTGCGCCGTGCGCCTCGTCCGTGCCGAAGCCGGGGTCGAAGAAGCCGGCATAGTGGACGCGGAACTCGCCGACCGACGGGTCGATGGGGGTCATCTCGGCGGCCTGATCGACCGGAATCTCCACATCGTCCGACGAGGCCAGGATGTAGAACTCGCCCGGATCCAGCAGCAGTTCGCCCCGGCGCAGGGTCAGCGGCTCCCAGAAGTCGCGCGGGTCGTGGCCGTCGATGTGGTCCATGTTGACCACGCCCGCGTGACGGCGGCCGCGATAGCCGACGACGCCGTTGTCGCCCGCGCGCAGGTCGACGCCGACGCTGCGGGTCTCCAGCTTGGGCGGCTCGCCCGCCTTGAGGCGCAGCTGGTTCAGCCGCGTGCCCGGCTTGACCAGGATGGAGAAGGTCTGGGGCGCGATCTCGAGATACAGCGGGCCGTCATAACCCTCATCCACATCGTCGAAGCTGCCGCCCTGATCGGTCAGCAGGCGCACGAAGACGTCCACGCGGCCGGTCGAGCTCTTCGGATTGGCGCGGGCGTTCAGCCCCTTGGGCAGGCTGAGGCGCTCCTGCAGGCGGGCGATATAGACGCAGCCCTTCTCCATCACATAGCCGCCCGACAGGTCGATGGCGTGCATGGCGACGTCGGCGATGCGCGCCTCGACCTTGCGCTGACCGGGCAGGAAGGAGGCGCGCACGCGCCAGGCCTGGTCCGACAGGCGCAGGTCCAGGCTGGCGGGCTGGACCTGATCGACGTCGAACGGGGTGTCGGAGGCGATGGCGCCCGCCGCGATCAGGGTCTCAATGCCCTGGAAGGGAAGGATGCCGGAGCGGGCGGGAATCTGAAAGCTGGTCATGCCGTCCTGTTCTCACACGGATTTTCTCGTCTGTGTAGCTTGTCGGCGACGACAGACGCTTGAACCCCGCGTACGGCGGGCTGCATATAGCGCATGCACTCCGCTCCTGCCTACTCCGCCGAGACCGAAGGCGTCGTCGTTCGCGTCCGCCCCTCCTACCTGGCGGGCCAGTCGGACCCGGCCGAGGGGCGCTGGGTCTGGGCCTATCAGGTCGAGATCGTCAATCTGAGCGGCGGTCCGGTGCAGCTGGTGGCCCGGCGCTGGACCATCACCGACGCCCTGGGCCGGGTCGAGGAGGTGCGCGGCCCCGGCGTGGTCGGCGAGCAGCCGCTGATCGAGCCGGGCGACAGCTACGCCTACGCCTCGGGCTGTCCGTTGACGACGCCCTCGGGCTCCATGGTCGGCGCCTATTTCATGCAGGACGCCGAAGGTCGGATGTTCGAAGCCGCCATTCCGGCCTTCAGTCTGGACGTGCCGGATTCCCGGCGCGTCCTGAACTAGCCTGCGCCCCGTTGTCACAGCCCGGCTTTCAGGCTTAGCCTCGCCGCACATTCACGAGGCTCCCGCATGACGGACACCCCCGCCGGAACCGGCAAACGCATAGAACTGACCATCCGCGCCCTGATCCTGGGGTGTCTGCTGGCGGCGGTCTTCACGGCGGCCAACACCTATCTGGGGCTGAAGGTCGGCCTGACTTTCGCCTCGGCCATTCCGGCGGCGGTCATCTCCATGGCCCTGCTGCGGGCGTTCCGCGGTTCGACCATCTGGGAGAATATGACGGTCCAGACCGTCGCCTCGGTCGGCGGCTCGATGAGCGCCATCATCTTCGTCCTCCCCGGTCTGGTGATGATCGGCTGGTGGATGAACTTCCCCTTCTGGGAGTCGGTGATGATCTGCGTCCTGGGCGGGGTGCTGGGGGTGACCTTCTCCATTCCCCTGCGCCGGACCCTGGTCGTCCAGGGCGGCCTGCCCTACCCCGAGGGCGTCGCCGCCGCCGAGGTGCTGAAGGTCGGTTCGCCCGGCGCGGACCAGACCGAGGAGGCGGTCCGCGAGAACCGTTCCGGCCTGTTCGTCGTCATCGGCGGGGCGATCGCTTCGGCGCTCTTCGGCTTCCTGGCCGCCGCCCGGGTGTTCGCGGCCGAGACCGCCGCCTTCCTGCGCCTGCCCGCGGCGCTGGGCGGCGGGGCGACCGGGGTCGGCTTCTCCATGCAGTTCGCGCTGCTGGGCGCCGGTCACCTGATCGGGCTGGCGGTCGGCCTGACCCAGTTGTTCGGCCTGGTCCTGGCCTGGCTGATCTTCGTGCCCATCCTGACCTCCCCCGAGTTCGCCGCCTGGGCCGTCGCCCACGGCGTGCCCTCCATCGCCGCCACGACGGCGGCCGAAGCCGGCGCCGAGGGCCTGGCCATGAGCGTCTGGGCCCAGGAGGTCCGCTTCATCGGCGCCGGGGTCATCGGCGTCGCCGCCCTGTGGACCCTGGCCAAGCTGGCCAAACCCCTGGCCGCCGGCCTGGCCTCGGCCATCTCCGCCCAGGCGCGCCGCGCCCATGGCGAGACGCTGGAGCTGGCCGAGCAGGACATGCCCATCAAGCTGGTCGGTCTGATCTCGGTCGCCGCCCTGGTCGGCATCGCCGTCCTGCTGGCCGTGGTGGCCCAGGGCACCGCCCTGGCCGGATCGGCCCCGCTGCTGGTGATCGGCGGCCTGGTCTATGTCGTGGTCATCGGCTTCGCCGTGGCCGCCATCTGCGGCTACATGGCCGGGCTGATCGGGTCGTCGAACAGCCCGGTGTCGGGCGTCGGCATCCTGGCCATCATCATCGCCTCCCTGCTGATGCTGGGCGTGCTGGCCATCGCCGGGGTTCCGGCCGATCCGTCGATCGTCGCCTTCGCCCTGATCGTCACCGCCGTGGTCTTCGCCGTGGCCGTGATCGCCAACGACAACCTGCAGGACCTCAAGACCGGTCAGCTGGTCGAAGCCACGCCCTGGCGTCAGCAGACGGCCCTGCTGGTCGGCGTGGTGGCCGGCGCCCTGGTCATCCCCTTCGTGCTGGACATGATGAACCAGGCCTTCGGCTTCGAAGGCGGCCCGCCCGCCATCGTCCAGGGCTCGCAGACCCTGGCGGCGCCTCAGGCGACCCTGATCTCGGCTCTGGCCAAGGGCGTCATCTCGGGCGACCTGCGCTGGGATCTGATCGGCATCGGGGCCGTGGTCGGCGTCCTGGTCATCATCCTCGACGTCATCCTGCGTCGCACGACGAACGACCGGATCAAGCTGCCGCCGCTGGCCGCCGGGATCGGCGTCTATCTGCCCGCCGCCGTCACCACCATGCTGGTCGTCGGCGCGGTCTGCGGCTGGCTGTACGACCGGGCGGTCAAGTCGACCCGTTACGCCGACGTGGCCCGCCGCATGGGCGTGCTGCTGGCGTCCGGCCTGATCGTGGGCGAGAGCCTGTTCGGCGTCCTCACCGCCGCCGTCATCGTCGGCACGCGCGACGAGGCGCCTTTCGCCCTGCTGCCCGCCGACAGCGGCTGGCCCGCCATGTGGGCCGGTCTGATCGCCTTTGCGGCTCTGACCTACGCCCTCTACGCCTGGGTGCGTCGCCGCGCGGCCAAGGTCTAGGGCGGCCAGGATTCAAGCCGGCTACAGGGCGGCGGCGAAGGCCTCCGCCGCCCGACTGGCGCTGCGTTCGCGGTGGCGCAGCCGATAGAAGGGCCGCTCGGGCAGTTCGAGCGGCAGGCGGACCAGCCGCCCCGCCTCGATCAGGGGCCGGGCGGCCAGTTCCGAGATCGCCGTGACCAGCCCGCCGCCGTCCCCGGCGCTGGCCGCCACCGCCGTCAGGATCGCCTCATTGGACGGCAGCACGAGCGCCGTCTTCAGGTCCGACGCGGCCATGCCGCGCGGCAGGGCCGCCTCGAACTCGCTGCGGGTGCCCGAGCCCGCCTCGCGCAAGGCCCAGTCCAGAGCCTTCAGATCCGACGCGGCCAGAGGCTGCTCCCGCTCCGCCAGCGGATGCCCCGGCGCCGCCACCACGATCAGCCGGTCGGCCCCGATCCGCGTCCGCTCCAGCCGGGGCGCGTCCTCGGCGCCTTCGATCAGGCCCAGTTCCGCCTCGCCCCCCAGCACGGCCTCGACCACCTGATGGGTGTTGCCGATCGACAGATGCAGCTCCACGCCCGGATGGCTCTGGGCGAAGGCGGCCATGCGCGGCGGCAGCCAGTAGGCGGCGATGGTCTGACTGGCGAACAGCCGCACCGACCCGCGTTTCAGCCCCGCCAGTTCGTCCAGCAGCCGCTCGGCCGCCTCGGCCCGCGCCAGCACCGCCCTGGCTTCCGGCAGAAAGGCCGTCCCCGCCGCGTTCAGCGCCAGGCCGCGCCCGACCCGGTCGAGCAGCCGCGCCCCGTGCCGCGTCTCCAGCGCATTGACCGCCGCGCTGACCGCCGACTGGGTCAGATGCAGCGCCTCGGCCGCCCGCGTCATGTGCAGGCGCTCGGCCACGGCGACGAAGATGCGGAGCTGTTCCAGCGTCATGGCTTATTGATCGATCAAATCGATTGTTAAGTCCATAACTACGCGTTGGATCGATCAGATGACGGAGCGGATAAGGACCGCATGACCGTCGCTCTCGATCATGCCGCTCCCTCTCGCCGCCTGACGGGCCTGGCCCGACTGCTGCCCGGCGTCGCCCTGTCCGCCGCCATCGGCGCCGTCGCCTATGGGCTGCAGATTGTCGAGACCCGGCTGTTCGAACATCCGTGGATCGAGGGCCTGGTCCTGGCCATCCTGATCGGGGCCGGACTGCGCCTGGTCTGGACGCCGTCGTCGCTGTGGACGCCGGGCGTCGCCTTCAGCGCCAAGACCCTGCTGGAAGTCGCCGTGGCCCTGCTGGGCGCTACGGTCTCGGGCGCGGCGGTGGCGGCGCTGGGGCCCTGGCTGCTGCTGGCCATCGTCGGCGTCGTCGCCGTGGCCATCGTCGGCGGCTATGCGCTGGGGCGGGCGTTCGGCCTGCCGCACGCCATGGCCCTGCTGGTCGCCTGCGGCAACGCCATCTGCGGCAACTCGGCCATCGCCGCCGTGGCCCCGGTCATCGAGGCCGAGGGCCAGGACGTGGCCGCCGCCATCGGCTTCACCGCCGTTCTGGGCATCGCCGTGGTGCTGCTGGTTCCGGTCGTCGGCGCCGTGATGGGCAATGACGCCACGCGGGTCGGGGTGCTGGCGGGCCTGACCGTCTACGCCGTGCCGCAGGTGCTGGCCGCCGCCGCGCCCGCCGGCCTGGCCGCCGTCCAGACGGGCGCCGTGGTCAAGCTGGTGCGCGTGCTGATGCTGGGGCCGGTCTGCCTGATCCTGGGCCTGATGCGCTCGAAACAGGCCGAAGGCGGGCGCGGGCCGAAGCTGCATCAGATGGCGCCCTGGTTCATCCTCGTCTTCCTAGCCCTGATGGCCGTGCGATCGCTGGGCTGGCTGCCGGAAGCGATCCTGCCGCCGCTGCACGTCTCGGTCTCGGCCCTGACGCTGATCGCCATGGCGGCGCTGGGGCTGATGGTCGATCCGCGCGCCGTGCTGCGGGCCGGACCGCGCGTGGCCGCCGTCGCCGCCCTGTCGGCCCTGCTCATCGGGACGCTGGCCGTGGGGGTGCTGGCCGTCATGCCGCTGGGTTGATCAGTCGAACGCGCACCGGACTGGCGTTTTGGCCCGCATCCCTGTAAGAGGCGCGCCGAACCCTTCCCTTTTCTGCAATCTTCTTGCAGCGGCGCGGCCCATCCGTGACCGAACACAGTCCGCCCGAGCCCGACATGAACCTTCGTAACGTCGCTATCATCGCCCACGTCGACCACGGCAAGACGACCATGGTGGACGCCCTGCTGGCCCAGTCCGGCCTGTTCCGCGCCAATGAGGCGACGACCGAGCGCGCCATGGACTCCGGCGATCAGGAGCGCGAGCGCGGCATCACCATCCTGGCCAAATGCACGTCGATCCTGTGGAACGGCAAGGCCGGCGAAACTCGCATCAACATCATCGACACGCCGGGCCACGCCGACTTCGGCGGCGAGGTCGAGCGCATCCTGGGCATGGTGGACGGCTGCGTCCTGCTGGTCGACGCCGAAGAGGGCGTCATGCCCCAGACCAAGTTCGTGCTGACCAAGGCGCTGAAGATGGGCCTGCGCCCCATCCTGTGCATCAACAAGGTCGACCGCGCCCACGCCGACCCGGACCGCGTGCTGAACGAGACCTTCGACCTGTTCGCCGCCCTGGGCGCCACGGACGAGCAGCTGGACTTCCCGGTCATCTACGCCTCGGGCCGTTCGGGCTGGGCGACGCTGGACCTGGCCCAGCCGAGCGAGAACCTGCACCCGCTGTATGACCTGATCGTGGATCACGTTCCGCCCCCCGCCGCCCAGGCGCGCGTCAATGAGCCGTTCAAGATCCTGAACGTCCTGATCGAAAGCGACCCCTTCCTGGGCCGCCTGCTGACCGGCCGCATCCACTCGGGCAAGGCGGTTCCGGGCATGGCCATCAAGGCCCTGTCGCGCGACGGCAAGACCATCGAACAGGGCCGCATCACCAAGGTCCTGGCCTTCCGCGGCCTGAAGCGCCAGCCGCTGGACGAGGGTTCGGAAGCGGGCGACATCGTCGCCATCGCCGGCATGTCCAAGGCCACCGTGGCCGACACCCTGTGCGCCATGGACGTCACCGAGCCGCTGGACGCCCTGCCGATCGACCCGCCGACCATCTCCATGACGGTGGGCGTGAACGACAGCCCGCTGGCCGGCCGCGAAGGCGACAAGGTGCAGTCGCGCGTCATCCGCGACCGCCTGCTGAAGGAAGCCGAGGCCAACGTCGCCATCCGCATCACCGAGACGCCGGGCTCGGACGCCTATGAGGTCGCCGGTCGCGGCGAACTGCAGCTGGGCGTTCTGATCGAGAACATGCGCCGCGAAGGCTTCGAACTGTCGATCAGCCGCCCGCGCGTGGTCTATCAGACCGGCGAGAACGGCGAGCGCCAGGAGCCGATCGAGGACGTGGTCATCGACGTCGACGACGAGTTCTCGGGCGTGGTCATCGAGAAGCTGTCGGCCCGCAAGGCCGAACTGACCGACATGGGCCCCTCGGGCGCCGGCAAGACCCGCATCCAGCTGAAGTGCCCGTCGCGCTCGCTGATCGGCTATCAGGGCGAGTTCCTGACCGACACGCGCGGCTCGGGCGTGCTGAACCGCGTCTTCTCCCACTATGAAGGCCACAAGGGGGCCATCGAGGGCCGCCTGAAGGGCGTGCTGGTCTCCAACTCGGACGGCGACACGGCGGCTTTCGCCCTGTGGAACCTGGAGGATCGCGGCGTCATGTTCGTCGGCGCCGGCGAAAAGACCTACCAGGGCATGATCATCGGCGAGAACAGCCGTTCCGACGACCTGGACGTCAACCCGATCAAGGGCAAGCAGCTGACCAACGTCCGCGCCTCGGGCAAGGACGAGGCCGTGCGCCTGACCCCGCCGCGCAAGATGAGCCTGGAACAGGCCATCGCCTATATCGAGGAAGACGAACTGGTCGAGGTCACGCCCAAGTCGATCCGCCTGCGCAAGGAGGTCCTGAACCCCTCCTTCCGCAAGAAGCGCGTCCGCGCCGACTGACCCGGCGTTCTGTCCAAACGAGGAAGGCGGCCCGTGGCGGGCCGCCTTTTTTGTGCGCCGAGGCTACCTCTTCAGGCCCAGCAGCCCCGGCCAGCCGCCGCTGGTCAACAGGGCGACGTCCAGCAGGGCCAGGGGCAGGGGCGTGGTCGGCGGCGCGGCGATGAATTTCGGCCGCCAGTCGGGGCCGAACTTGGCCTTGTAGGCGCGCAGGCCCTGGAAGCCGTAGACGGCGCCCCCTCCTCGAACACCAGGGCGCCGACGCGGGCGAAGACCGGGGCCATGCGGCGGTCCTCAAGGCCCGACAGGGGCGCCATGCCCAGGTCCAGCCGCTCCATGCCCCGGTCCCGCGCCCACTGCGCCGTGCGGGTGAACAGATAGTCCATCACGCCGTGCGGCCCCTCCGGATCATGGCGCATCAGGTCGATCATCGCCTCACGCCCGCCCGCGCCGATCAACAGGTTGGCGAAGGCGACGACGCGGCCGTTCTCGCGCACCAGCGCCAGCGCCTGTCGGTCCAGATAGTCGATGTCGAACCGGCCGAGCGAAAAGGCCTTCTCGGACCCGTTGTGATGCCTCAGCCAGGCGTCGGACACAGCGCGCAATTCGGCCTCCAGCGGCCGCGCCGAGCCCGGCGGCGCCACCTCGAAGCCAGCGCCCTCGCGCTCGGCCCGGTTCACGGCGGTGCGCAAGCTCTGCTTGCCCTTGCCCTCGGTCGTGAAATGAGCGGCGTCGATCACGGCCGCTTCGCCGACCTTGCGCACGGCCATGCCGAGCGTCGCCAGGTCGGCCAGCAGTCCCTCGCCCACGGAATAGAAGACCGCCGCTCCGCCGTAGCTGTCGGCCAGCTGAGCGAAGGACCACAGAAGCTCCAGCCGCTCCTTCCTCAGCCCGGCGGGTTCGCTCATGGCGATCCAGCGACGCCCCCGCACGCGATAGGCGATGAAGCTGCGGCCCGACGGACTGAACAGCAGGGCCTTGTCGCCCAGCAGGGCCAGGCCCGCCTCGGGCGCGGCGACCTCGGCGACCTCCAGCGCCTGGCGCGCCCGCTCGACGTCCGCTGCAGCCGCCGGCCCATGGCTGCGCGCGCCGGGCGCGGTCAGCAGGGAACGCACCGCCACCGCCAGGGTCAGCAAGGCCAGCACCGCCCCGGCGCGCAGGAAGCCCGAGGCCTGCTTGTCGACCAGGAAGGTCCACCAGAGCTCGTCGGTGTAGGCCGTGTCGCGATAGGCGAAGAAGCCCAGCCACAGCATGGCCGCCACCGCCGCCGCCAGCATCAGCAGCCAGCCCGGCCGCAGCGGCTCCCCCAGGCGCGAGCGGCGATTGAAGGCCGAGCGGCACGGCGCCAGCAGGGCCGCCGCCAGGCTCATCTCGATGGCCTGCATCCAATCCAGCCCCTTCAGCAGGGAGAAGACCGCGCCGACCAGTAGGACCGCCAAAGCCGCATAGTAGGCTCCGCGCCGCCGCCGCCACAGCCCCGCCGAGATCAGCAGCAGGATGAAGCCCGTCACGCTGGCGGCGAAGTGGGACAGGTCGATCAGCAACGGCGGATAGAACCGCCCCAAGGCGTTGAGCCGGTCATTGAAGGCCGGGGTCACCGCCGACAGCAGCATCGCCCCGCCCAGCAGGAAGGTGGCGACCGCGAACATCTGCGGCGTCAGCTCATAGACCAGTCCGGCCAGACGACGCGTGATCCGCCAGGGGTCGTGTTTTGCACCCGGTTTGGTCAATCGCTCTCCGATGAGCAGGAATCGGTCGTTTGGGGCGAGTAAAAGGTCATTTCAGGGCAGGGGAAACCATCGGCCTTCACAAGGGTTCATTTTTTCGCGAGCGCCGGGCTCGCCCTTCCAGGAGTTTCTCATGATCCGCAAGACCGCCCTGCTGACCGGCATCGCCGGCGCCTTCCTCATCGCCGCCCCTGCCTTCGCCCAGGACGCCACGACGCCGCAGACGCCCGAACCGGCTCCCGCTGAGGCGGCCGCGGCTCAACCCCAGAGCCTGACCCTGACGCCGGGCGCGACCGTCAAGAGCAGCGACGGGACCGAGATCGGCAAGCTGGTCGGCGTCCAGAACGGCGCCGCCGGTCAGGAATTGACCGTCCGCACCGCCGACGGCCAGGTCCGTCCGGTGCCGCTGGCCGGCATCCGTCAGGACGGCGCCGACATCGTCGTCGACGCCAGCGCCTCGGACATCCAGTCGGCTCCCCCGATCGCTTCGGACACGGCTGAGCCGACCCCGGACGCGATGGACACGCCTCCGGCCGACGCCCCGCCGGCCGATGAGCCGACCAGCGACGAACCGAACGGCGACGAACCTCACTAAATCGTCTGGTTCGACGGCAAAAGGGCGGCCCGACGGGCCGCCCCTTTTTCTTGTGCGATGAAACGGTCGATCAGGTCCGCCGCTTCACCAGACCGAGCAGGAACAGCAGGACCACGGCGCCGATGGTGGCGACAATGATGCCGACGATCCAATTGCCCGCGGCGTCCACGCCCAGCAGGTTGTTGGCTAGGAACCCGCCGATCAGGGCGCCGACCACGCCGACGATCAGATTGGTGAGCAGGCCGTGATCCCGCTTCATGATCTTCTCCGCCAGCCATCCGGCGACGATGCCGATGATGATCCAGGCGATAAATCCAAATCCACCCATGCTTCTCTTCCCTTCCTGAAGGCTGACTGCCTTGGCCGTTAATGCGCGGGCGGGCGTCGGGTTGCGTCCCTCGCCTTGGGGGCGAAAACGGCACGCGGCTTGCGGCGAGCCGCCCTGTCCGTGCCGATCCGGCACAGGCCGAGGAAGACAGGAGTGTCGTCATGCCCGCCGAGATCGACCTGCACCTGGGTCGTCGCCTGCGCCGCCGTCGCCGCCTGCTGGGCCTGACCCAGCAGCAGCTGGGCGATCGCGTCGGCATAAGGTTCCAGCAGATTCAGAAGTACGAGTGCGGCGCCAACCGCATCTCGGCCGCCCGCCTGTGGGAGCTGGCCGAGGCGCTGCAGACGCCGGTCAGCTATTTCTACGACGGCGCCGGGGAAAGCCCCGACAACGGCCAGCCCCGTCCCGGAGAACCCCTGGCCGCCGCCGCCTGATCGCCTGTTCGGTTCAATGACCTCTGGGCCGCCGCGCCCCTGGCGGTGTATGGCCGGGGCATGACCGAACTGGAAACCTTCGCCGTCGAACTGTCGCATGAGGCGGCCCGCGTGGCCCTGCCCTTCTTCCGGGGCGAGTTCGCCCAGGAGGACAAGGGCTCCCCCGGCGCCTTCGACCCCGTCACGGAGGCGGACCGCGCCGCCGAGGCCGCCATCCGCCGGATGATCGCCGCCCGCTATCCCGAGCACGGCGTCATCGGCGAGGAGTATGGCGAGGACCGTCCCGACGCCGATCACGTCTGGGTTCTGGACCCCATCGACGGCACCCGCGCCTTTATCGCCGGCCTGCCTCTGTGGACCACCCTGATCGCCCTGCGCCACGAGGCCGCGCCCATGATCGGGGCCGTCGGCCAACCCTATCTGGGCGAAGTCTTCCTGGGCGGTCCGTCCGGCGCGCGCCTGCTGAAGGGCGGCGGCGAAACCCCGCTGAAGACCCGCGCCTGCCCCGATCTGAGCCAGGCCCTGATCGCCACCACCGATCCCGAGATCTTCCTCGGCGCCGACCGCGCGGCCTGGGACCGTCTGCGCGCTGCGGCGCGGCTGGCCCGGCTGGGCTGCGACGCCTACGCCTACGCCATGGTCGCGGCCGGGCGCATCGATCTGGTGGCCGAAAGCGAGCTGAAGGTCTGGGACTGGTCGGCGCTCAAGCCCCTGGTCGAGGCGGCGGGCGGACGGTTCACCGACTGGCGCGGCGACGCGCCGAACGAAGTCGACGGCCGCGTCCTGGCGGTCGGCGACGCGCGGCTGACGGCCCAGGCCCGGCCCCTGCTCGGCGACGCCTGACGGCTCAGGCGGGTTCGACGGTCCGCGCTGCGGGCGAAGCGCCGGGCTTCGCCTCGACGCCGGGCGCCACATAGTCGGCCAGGGCGTCGAACTCATGCAGGAAGATCCCGCGTAGGTCGTCGACCTCCATGACGACCTCATGTTTGGCGGTCGGAACCTCGACATAGCGGCCCCGGCCCATGCGGCGCGCCGCCCAGCGGTTGGTCTGTTTCCAGACCTTGTCGTCCTCGGCCGCCTGGACCACGCAGACTGGAATCTTCACGCTCTTCAGCGCGCGCGGTTTCAGCGCCCGCTCGCCCGCGTCCAGGGCGAAGGCCAGCCACCCCCAGGTCGGGCCGCCGATGGCCAGGTGCGGACAGGCGTAGAGCTGCTGCCGCCACAGGTCGTAGCGCGCCTGATCCGACGTCAGGCCGTCTTCCTCGAAGGTGTGGTCGAAGGGGTCATCCGCGTCGTCCAGCACATAGTCGCCGGCCTTGCCGTGACGCAGGGCCCAGCGCACCGCCAGCTTGGCGGTCCACATCGACCGCTTGCCGGTCTTGATGCGCAGCATGGGGCTGGACAGGACCGCGCCGGCGAACCGCGTCTCCCCGCCCTCCAGCGTCAACAGGTTCAGACAGCCGCCCATGGAGTGGCCGACCATGATCCAGGGCTTGGGCGCCCGCGCCTCATAGGCGTCCAGCAGGCGGGCGTAGTCGTCCAGGAATTCCTCGACCGCCCGGGCGTGGCCGCGCAGCCGGTCCGGCAGCAGCCGCGCCGACAGTCCCTGGCCGCGCCAGTCGTGGGCCAGAACGCAGAAACCCCGCGCCAGGAAGTTGCCGATCAGCTCGAAATACTTCTCGATCGGCTCGGTGCGGCCGGGGCTCAGCACCACCGTCCCGCGCGGCGTCTTCGCCTGCAGGGTCGAGGGCGTCCAGAAGGCGGCGCGCAGGCGCAGGCCTCCGGCGCCCCGGAACCAGTCGCCCTCTCCGCCCGGCGGGCAGGCGGCGCCGGGCACTCCCATCAGGGGCGCATGGGCGGCGAAGGCGGCGGGACGGCTCACTCGGGCTTCCTGAACTTCAGCGTCATGCGGTCGCTTTCGCCGATGGCGTCATACTTGGTCCGGTCGAATTCGGGATCGGCGGGCTGGCCCATCGGCGCCGTCAGGCGACGCGGCGGCAGGGTCTCGACGCCGAAGGGGTGGTCCTTGGTGTCGGCCGGATTGGCGTTGATCTCGGACGCCTCGACGAAGACGAAGCCGGCCTCTTCGGCCAGCTGGCGGACGAAGGCCTCCTGCACATAGCCGTTGGCCGCCGCCGGGTCCTGATCCTCGTCCGGCTGCAGGCGGTGCTGTTCGATCCCCAGCACCCCGCCGGGACGCAGAGCGGCGAAGGCGTCGGCGAAGGCCTTTTCCGCGATCCCCGCCGCCATCCAGGCGTGGATGTAGCGCATGAACAGCACCATGTCGGCCGTTCCCGCCGGCGCCACCGGCGGCGAACCGGCGCCGAAGGCGGTGAACTGGACCGGGCCGTACAGCTTCTTGTCCGCCAGGATGCGGGCCTTCAGGGCGTTGTTGATGGCGACCTGGGCCGGGTCGGCATTCGGCCCCTCGAAGAAGCCCGCCAGATAGAGCGCGCCGCCGCCCCGATTCAGATAGGGCGCCAGGATTTCCGCATACCAGCCGCTGCCGGGCCAGAAGTCGATCACCGTCATCTTCGGCTGCAGGCCGAAGAAACGCAGAGTCTCGACCGGATGGCGCCAGGCGTCCCGCGTCTTGTCGTCCGCCGAGCGCCATGAACCCGCGACCGCCCATTCCAGCGAACCTTCCGGCGGCCCCTTGGGCGCTTCGGGGGCGCTGGGCGTCGGCGCCTCATCCTTGCGGCCGCAGGCGGCCAGGCCGAACAGGGGCGCGACCAGAGCCAGGGCGCTGGCGCCGGCCAGGACGGATCGCCGCGTCGATCGTTCTGTCATGCGCGCTTCCTCTCGCCGCCGGGTGTTTGCGTTTCGGGCTTAAGGCGCTTCTGCGCCAGGGTCAAAACCACGCACTGCATTGTCATCTAGGCGCTTCAGTCGGCGGCGTAGGGCTTGCGGAAACGCAGGGTCATGCGATCGCTTTCGCCGATGGCGTCCAGGGCCGCACGCTCGTCCGGCGTCAGGGCGCGGCCGTCGCGTTCGGAGGTGCGCGTGGGCTTGAGCGTCCACACGCCGAAGGGGTGAGCGCGGTCGTCCCTGGGGTTGGCGTTCAGCTCGCTGCGGGCCTCCAGTTCGAAGCCCGCGCGGCGGGCGGCGTGGATGACCCAGCTCTCGGGCACATAGCCGTTCGGCGCCGTCTCGGTGACGTTCAGCCCCTCGGCCGCGCGGTGCTGCTCGACCGCCAGCACACCGCCGGGCTTCAGCGCCGTGAAGAAGGCCTCCAGATAGGGTTCGGCCCGGCCGTCGCGCGACCAGTTGTGGAAGGCGCGGGCCACCACGACCATGTCCGCCGTCCCGTCGGCAACGCCCATGCCCTCGGTCGGGCGGTTGACCGGAACGTAGCGCCCGCCGGTCGCCGC
The DNA here is from genome assembly GCF_059579685.1 of Brevundimonas sp. SS2672. Classification (NCBI taxonomy): domain Bacteria; kingdom Pseudomonadati; phylum Pseudomonadota; class Alphaproteobacteria; order Caulobacterales; family Caulobacteraceae; genus Brevundimonas; species Brevundimonas sp. SS2672. The sequence continues at coordinate 2,916,435 of NZ_CM184201.1, forward strand.
CGCATAGGGCTCAAGGATGTTGCGCCACCAGCCGGCGCGGCCCGGCTCGATCTCGACCACGGTCAGGCCGGGCTGAAGCCCCCAGAAGGTCAGGGTCTCGAACGGATGACGGTCGCCGTCGCGGGCGCGGTCCGCCTCGGGCCGGGTCGCTGCGGCCACGGCCGTCTCAAGCGCCGCGTCCTCGGAGAAACTCGGCATCTCCATCGACAGTCCTTGCCGATGGGGCAGGCGAGGGGCGTCCGGGACCCCCGATTGGGCGAAGACGGGCGAGGCGAGCAGACACGCCGCGACGGCGCTGAGGGCGAGAGGTCGCATGAAGGGCTCCGGTCGATCCTGGACGACGAATGTAAAACCCATACGGCGCTTCGCGGCGACCACAAGGCGCCGATGCGGCGAGCGACGAATTCGCGCGCCCCTTGCGCCGGAAAAACGGCCTCCTACCTCTTCATTCGAGAGCGCCGATCCCGGGCTCTCCAGACCTGACGGGGCCGATTTCGGACCGCCGGGGCTGAAACCCTCCGCTGTCCGGGGCCAAATCGCCGGACGGCTCAACCTTGCTGAATGTCAGAAGGATGACCCATGCGTACCTATGATTTCTCGCCGCTGTACCGTTCCGCCGTCGGTTTCGACCGCCTGGCCCGTCAGCTGGAAAGCGCCGCGCGCTCCAGCCAGGAGAACGGCTGGCCCCCCTACAACATCGAGACGACCGGCGAGGACGCCTATCGCATCGAGATCGCCGTCGCCGGCTTCTCGGCCGACGAGCTGAACATCGAGGCGAAGGAAAACCTGCTGACCGTCACCGGCAAGAAGGCGGCCAACGACGACGGCGCCCCCCAGAAGACCTATCTGCATCGCGGCCTGGCCGAGCGCGACTTCGAGCGCCGCTTCCAGCTGGCCGACTATGTGGTGGTCAAGGGCGCGGCCCTGGCCAACGGCCTGCTGACGGTCGAGCTGAAGCGTGAACTGCCCGAGGCCCTCAAGCCCCGCAGCATCGAGATCGCCACCGGCTCGACCCTGATCGAGGGCAAGACCGAACCCAAGGCCAAGAAGGCGGCCTGAAGACGTCTCGCCTGACTGAACAGTCGAAGGGGCGGCGTTCGCGTCGCCTCTTTTTTTGTTTGGAAACACCCACCAAATTTCGGCGATGACCTTTGCTGCCGCTCATCCCGGCGTCCGCCGGGACGAGCGGATTCAGAAAACTTCTTGCCTATGCTTGATGCGGAGACGGCGTTGTCGTGCGTCGCGCTCTAGGCCGCGTGCAGGTCCGCCGGGTCCAGCCCGCGCGCGCCGCCGGTCTGGGCGCCGGTGAAGTCCGCCTGTTTGGTCTGGGCGCCGTGCAGGATGGACCGGCTGAGGTCCGCCTCGACCAGCACGGCCCGGCGCAGATCGGCGCCGGTCAAGTCCGCGCCCCGCAGGATCGCTCCGGTCAGGTCGGCGGGCAGCAGCCGGTCGGCCGCCAGCATCAGCGGCCCCAGCTGGGCCTCGCGCAGGTCCGCCCCGTTCAGCCGCGCCCGCGTCAGCCGCGCCCCGCGCAGGTCGGCCCGGCGCAGATTGGCTGACCGCAGGTCCGCGCCTTCAAGCTGCGCGCCCTGAAGCTGCACCCCCTCCATGTCCAAGCCGTAGAAGACCGCTCCCTTGGCCGAGAGGGCCGTCAGATTCAGTCCGCGAATGGACTCCAGCGGCCGCAGATCGACCCCGTCGAACACCGAGGGTCGGCCCTCGACCCCGCCCGTCTCGCACCACTGGGCGTGTTCGCGCAGCATCTCGGCGGCGGGCATCTGGCTGACCGGCTCGCCCGCCGGACGGTCGTCGACCAGGGCGCCGTCCATATTGGCCCCGTCGGTCCGCCACATGGACGCCTTGACCCCGACCAGGATGGCGTCGCTGAGGTCCGCCCCCGACAGATCGGCGCCCGACAGGTCGGCCCCGGCCAGGTCGGCGCCGCGGAAGCTGGCCTGTTTCAGATTGGCCCGGACCAGCTTGCAGTCCTTCATGACGGCGTCGGTGAAGTCGGCGGCCACCGCGATGACGCCCGTCATGCGCGAGCGCTGCAGATTGGCGCCCGCCAGCACGGCGCCCTGCGCCTGGGTGTCGGCGCGCTTCCTCGCCTCGACGACGCGGAAGCCCAGCTTGGCGTCCTTGGCGGCGATGGTCCCTTCGCGCAAGTCAGCCTCGAACAGGTCGGCGCCCGACAGGTCCGCGCCGCGCAGGCAGGCTCCGCGCAGGTCGGCCCGGCGCAGGCTGGCGTCGATCAGGGTCACGTCCTGCATGTCCGCGCCGAAGAAGTTGGCGTTGTCCAGCTTGGCGCCCGTCAAGTCGCAGCCGATCAGGCAGGCGGCGGTGAAGTCGGCGTCGGCCAGGTTGCGGCCGCGCAGGTTCACGCCTGACAGGTCCATCCAGGCGAAGACCGCCCGCGCCCCGCCCGGCCGCGCCTGCCACAGCCGGTCGTGCTTCAGGCAGACGGCGTCGACCTCTTCCTGGGTCAACCTTCTGCGGACGGGTTCTGCGGCCTCGCTCATGGGGCCGATCATGGCTTACGGCGGATTAAGGAAGCTTTGCGGAAACAGCGGTTTCTCTCGCCGCCTCCGCCCCTCCGCAGGCCGCCCTATTCCGTCAGCAGGCCCTGTTCGCGCAGGGCCTCCGCCAGCTCGCCCTCCTGGGTCCACAGACGGGTGTAGCCCGCCTCGCCCAGCCGGTTCAGTTCGGTCGTCAGATCGGCGCGCGGCGAGGCGGCGAAGCGCCCGTCGAAGCCCGCCCCGTCGACGCTGACGCGCACCATCGGTCGGCCCGTCTCCAGCCGGTGCAGGAAGCCCTCGCACAACACGGCGGCTTCATCGCCCAGCAGACCCGTCTCGACCGTCAGGCCCGACTGGCGCAGCCGCTCCGTGCCCCGGCCCGAGGCGAAGGGCGACGGGTCCAGGGCGGCGATCACCACCCGCTCGACCCCGGCCTCGGCCAGGAAGTGGGCGCAGGACTTGCGGCCCGACGAGCGGGCGCCGCAGGGCTCCAGCGTCACATAGGCGGTCGCGCCCTTCACGGCCTCGCCCGCCTCGGGCACGGCCTGTTCCTCGGCGTGGGGGCGTCCGCCCGGCGCCGTCGCGGCCTCGGCCAGCACGGCGCCGTCCTTGGCCAGGACGCAGCCGACCGCCGGATTGGGCCAGGTCTCGCCCATGCGGTTTAGGGCCAGGTCGATGGCCCGCCGCATGAAGACGGCGTCCTGCGCTTCCCCGCTCACGCGATTTGCGGCAGGGCCTGCGCCCGCCCCTCGTCCAGATAGCGGGCGGCGACCGGCTTCAGGTCTGCGTCCAGATCGATCTCCAGCGGATTGCCGGTCGGAATCTCGACATCGACGATCCTGTCGTCCGGCACGGCGAACAGCAGTTTGACGATGGCGCGCAGGGAGTTGCCGTGGGCGGCGATCAGCACGTCCTCGCCCGCCTTCAGGCGGGGAGCGATCTCCGCGCCCCAATAGGGCTGCACCCGATCCAGCGTGGTCTTCAGGCTTTCGGTGTCCGGGATCTCCTTGCCGGCGTAGCGGGGGTCCGAAGCGAAATCGAACTCGCCGCCCGGCGCCAGCGGCGGCGGCGGCACGTCATAGCTGCGGCGCCAGACCTTGACCTGATCCTCGCCGTGCTTGGCCGCCGTCTCGGCCTTGTCCAGTCCGGTCAGGCCCCCGTAGTGGCGCTCGTTCAGGCGCCAATCCTCGATGACCGGCACATTCTTCAGCCCGGCGGAATCCAGCGCCAGGGCGCCGGTGCGCTTGGCCCGCTTCAGCACCGAGGTGAACATGACCGCCGGCTTGAAGCCCGCCTCGGCGATCAGCTCGCCGCCGCGCCGCGCCTGGGCCTCGCCTTCGGCCGTCAGGTCGACGTCGACCCAGCCGGTGAACCGGTTCTCCAGGTTCCATTGGCTCTGGCCGTGGCGCAGCAGGATCAGGCGGGTCATGAGAGTCTCCGGGAGCATCCGTGTCTTCGGCCACTCGCTAGGCCCCCGACGCGGGGGCGGTCAAGGTTTCGCCGCATCAGGATAAACACGGCAGCCATAACAAGGGTCGCGCGTTGTGGCCTCTCGAGCGGGGGAAGGCTATAGGGCCAGACAGATTTGCGAACCCCGCGTCTCTCAGCGGCCTCTTCAGGAACACCCATGCAAAAGCCCCGTCAGGACATCCGCCCCAACACTGCGGAATATGAAACCCTGCCCCTGGTCAAGCCGACCGGCTTTCGCGAATACGACGCCCGCTGGATTCTGGAAAAAGAGATCAACCTGCTGGGCATCCAGGCCCTGGGCCTGGGTCTGGCCACCTATGTCCACGAAATCGGCCAGACGCCCAAGATCGCCGTCGGCCACGACTTCCGCGGCTATTCCCTGTCGGTGAAACAGGCGCTGATCCTGGGCCTGCTGGAAGGCGGCATGGAGGTGCTGGACATCGGCCTCGCCCTGTCGCCCATGGCCTATTACGCCCAGTTCGCGCTGGACTGCCCCTGCGTCGCCATGGTCACGGCCAGCCACAATGAAAACGGCTGGACCGGCGTGAAGATGGGCGCACAGGCGCCGCTGACCTTCGGCCCCGACGAGATGGGCCGCCTGAAGGAGATCGTCCTGAACGGTCAGGGCGTCGCCCGTCCCGGCGGCCGCCTGGAGCGCGTCGAGGGCTTCCGCGAGACCTACATCAAGGACGTGGCGTCCAAGGTGAAGCTGTCCCGCCCGCTGAAGGTGGTGGCCGCCTGCGGCAACGGCACGGCCGGGGCCTTCGCCCCCGAGGTGCTGCGTCTGATGGGCGCCGAGGTGATCGAGATGGACACGGACCTCGACTACACCTTCCCCAAATACAATCCGAACCCGGAAGATCACGCGATGCTGGTGCAGATGGCGGCCAAGGTGAAGGAGACGGGCGCCGACCTGGCCCTGGGCTTCGACGGCGACGGCGACCGCTGCGGCGTGGTCGACGACACGGGCGAGGAGATCTTCGCCGACAAGATCGGCCTGATGCTGGCCCGCGACCTGTCGGCCCTCCATCCGAACACGACCTTCGTCGTCGATGTGAAGTCGACCGGCCTCTACAAGACCGACGAAGTGCTCAAGGCCAACGGCGCGACCACCGTCTACTGGAAGACCGGCCACTCCTACATCAAACGCAAGACCGCCGAACTGGGCGCCCTGGCCGGGTTCGAGAAGTCGGGCCACTTCTTCCTCTCGGGCGATCTGGGCCACGGCTATGACGACGGCCTGGTGGCGGCGGGCGCCGTCCTGGCCATGCTGGACCGCAACCCCGGCAAGTCGCTGTCGGAACTGAAGACCGCCCTGCCCGACGCCTGGACCAGCCTGACCATGTCGCCGCACTGCGACGACGAGCTGAAGTACGACGTCCTGGCCAGGATCGTGAAGGAATACGAAGATCTGGCGGCCTCCGGCGGCTCGATCCTGGGCCGCAGGATCGTCGAGGCCATCACCGTCAACGGCGTGCGCGTCCATCTGGAGGACGGCTCCTGGGTGCTGGTCCGCGCCTCGAGCAACAAGCCCGAGCTGGTGGTGGTGGTCGAAAGCATGAGATCCGCCGACGACATGCGCGACCTGTTCCGCAAGGAAGTGAAGCCCCGCCTGGCCGCCTACCCGGAAATCGGCGCCTTCAACCAGGAAATCTGATTCCGGTTTGACCGGCGGCGGCGTCGTGGACGATGCTCGTTCAATGAACGACGCCGCCGCCTCCCTACCCGTGATCATCGTCGGCGGCGGATTCTCCGGCGCCATGCTGGCCGCGCGCCTGGCCGAGATGGGGCAGGCCTCGGTCCTGATCGAGCGCGGCGAACAGGTCGGTCTCGGCGTCGCCTATTCCACGCCCCTGGACGACCACCGCCTCAATGTTCGCGCCGAACGGATGAGCGCCCGTCCTGACCGGCCCGCCGACTTCACCGACTGGCTGGCGGTCCACGCCGCGGCCTACGCCGATCCGAACGGCTTCGCCCCGCGCCGCCTCTACGGCCTCTATGTGCAGAACCGCCTGACCCGGACCGAGGCCGCCCATCCCGGTCTGATCCGTCGCATTAGGGGCGAAGCCGTCCGCGTCGAGGGCCAGACCGTCGTCCTGGCCGACGGCGCCCGCATCTCCGGCCGCGCCCTGGTGCTGGCGACCGGCAATCCCCCGCCGCGCCGCGCCGTCGAAAACGACGGTCCCCGCCGCATCGCCGATCCGTGGCGGCCCGACGCCCTGGCCGCGATCGGGCCTGACGAGGACGTCCTGATCCTCGGCTCGGGCCTGACCATGGTGGACGTCGTCCTGGCGCTTCAGGCCAAAGGCTGGCGCGGCCGGGCGACGGTCGTGTCGCGGCGCGGCCTGCTGCCCCTGGCCCACGGCGCCCATCACGACGCGCCCGTCGACCTGCCGCCGGAGGCTCTGACAGGCGCCCTGTCGCGTCGCCTGGCTTCGGCGCGTCGACTGGCGCGCGACCACGGCTGGCGCCGCGTCATGGAAGGCTATCGCCCCATCACCGCCACGCTGTGGCGCGCCGCGTCGAGCGTCGAACGCGCCCGCTTCCTGCGCCATCTGCGGCCCTGGTGGGACGTGCGGCGCCATCGCATCGCGCCCGAAATCGCCGAAGCTCTGGAGGCGCTGAAGGCGGAAAGCCGACTGACCGTTCTCTCAGGTCGCGCCCAGACGATCACGACGGACGACCAGGGCGCACGCCTGACCATCCGTACACGGAATGAAGCAGCCCAAACTCTCTCTGCAAGCTGGTTGATCGACTGCACCGGCCCCGGCCACGACGCCGCCCGCGCGCCTCTGACCGCCGCCCTGATCGCCGCAGGCCGCGCTCGGATCGACGCGGCCGACCTGGGCCTCGACCTCGACGCCGAGGGCCGCGTCCTCCACGCCGACGGCGCCGCCGACCTCGCCCTGTTCGTCCTCGGCCCGCCCGCCCGCGCCGCCTTCTGGGAGACCATCGCCGTCCCGGACATCCGCCAGCGCATCGAAGCGCTGGCCCGCATCCTGACCGCCTGATCGTGGCCGGCGGTCTTTAGTCGAAACTTCCATCCTTCAGGCCCCGACCTCCACAGTCTAGCTGCTGGCGGGCCTTTCCGTGGTCAGCTATCACCGCGCCAGGAGAGGAAACAAAAAATGAACCGCCACCGCACACGTGTCCTGGGCGACCGCACCCTCGCGCCTGAAACCCTGATGATGGGCTACGGCTATGATCCGGCCCTGTCGGAGGGCGCGATCAAGGCGCCGCTGTTCCAGGCCTCGACCTTCGTCTTCAAGTCGGCCGAAGACGGTAAACGCTTCTTCGAAGTCGCCTATGGCCTGCGCCAGCGCGACCCGGACGAGGCCCTGGGCCTGATCTATTCGCGCATCAACAACCCGAACCTCGAAATTCTCGAAGACCGCCTCGCCGTCTGGGACAAGGCGGACAAGGCCCTGGTCTTCTCCAGCGGCATGGCCGCCATCTCGACCGCCATGCTGGCGCTGGTGCGGCCCGGCGACGTCATCCTCTATACCGCCCCGGCCTATGGCGGCACCGAATACCTGTTCGACCGCATCCTGCCCCGCTACGGCGTCAAGGCCATCAGCGTCCCCGCCGCCGAGGGCGCCGACGCCCTGGACGCCGCCATGACCGCCGCCGCCGCCGAGGCCAGGGCGACCGGCGGACGCCTGGCCGCCGTCTATCTGGAGACGCCCGCCAATCCGACCAACCAGCTGGTCGACATCGCCCGCGCGGTGTCGGGCGCCAGGGCCCTGGACCAGGCCGAGCCGCCCGCCGTCGCCGTCGACAACACCTTCCTGGGCCCTCTGTGGCAGAGCCCGCTGGAGCTGGGCGCCGACCTTGTCCTCTATTCCCTGACCAAATACGTCGGCGGCCACTCGGACCTGATCGCGGGCGGCTGTATGGGCGGGGCCGACATCATGGCCCGCGTCGGCGAGATGCGGACCATCTGCGGCACCACCGCCGATCCGCACACGGCATGGCTGCTGCTGCGCAGCCTGGAGACCCTGCACATCCGCATGGAGCGGGCGCAGGACAACGCCCTGATCCTGGCCGAGCGCCTGCGCGCCGATCCGCGCGTCAGCGCCGTCCTGACCGCAGGCGGGCCGGGCGCCTCGCCCGCCCAGCAGGCGATCTTCAAGGCCCAGTGCAAGGGATCAGGCTCGACCTTCTCGCTGGAGCTGCCGGGCGGCGAGGCGGAAGCCTTCCGCATGCTGAACGCGCTTCGCCTGTTCAAACTGGCCGTCAGCCTGGGCGGCGCCGAGAGCCTGGCGTCCCACCCGTCCAGCATGACCCATTCGGACTACACTCCCGAGGCCAAGGCGCGCAGCGGCATCGGCGACAATCTGGTGCGCCTGTCGGTCGGCATCGAGAACGTCGAGGACCTGTGGGCCGACCTGGATCAGGCCCTGTCCGCCGTCTGACGGCGCGAGCGGCGGGCGATCAGCCCGCCGCCTTCACCGCCTCGGCGACGTCGTTGACGACGCGCTTGACCAGGGCCTCGTCGTCGCCCTCCGCCATGACGCGGATCAGCTTCTCCGTGCCCGAGGGGCGGACCAGAAGGCGGCCCGCGCCGTTCAGGGCCACCTCGGCCTCGGCCATGGCGGCCTTGACCTTCTCGTCCTCCAGCGGCTTGCCGGCGGTGTAGCGGACGTTCTGAAGCAGTTGCGGCACCGGCTCGAACTGGCGCGCCAGCTCGCTCATCGGCACGCCGACCTCGACCAGGACGGCCAGCACCTGCAGCGCCGCCATCAGGCCGTCGCCGGTCGTGGCGTGGTCCTTCAGGATGATGTGGCCCGACTGTTCGCCGCCGATGTTGAAGCCGCCCTCGCGCATCCGCTCCATGACGTAGCGGTCGCCGACCTTGGTGCGCTCCAGCGTCAGGCCCTCGGCCTTCAGGCGGCGCTCCAGACCCAGGTTGGACATGACGGTGGCGACCACCCCGTTGCCGTTCAGCCGCCCGCGCTTGGCCCAGTCCAGGGCGATCAGGGCCATGATCTGGTCGCCGTCGACCACATGGCCCTTCTCGTCGCAGATGATGACCCGGTCGGCGTCGCCGTCCAGCGCGATGCCGATGTCGCAGCGATAGCGTTTCACCGCCTCGGACACCGTGGCCGGATGGGTCGAGCCGCACTCGGCGTTGATGTTCAGGCCGTTCGGCTCCACCCCGACGGGAAAGACCTCGGCCCCCAGTTCATAGAGGGTCGTCGGCGCCACGCGGTAGCCCGCGCCGTTGGCGCAGTCGATGGCGATGCGCAGGCCCTTGAGGCTCAGCCGCTTGGGAAAGGCCTGTTTGGCGATCTCGATATAGCGCGGCGGGGCGTCGTCGATGCGCTTGACCCGGCCCAGCTTGTTCGACGGCGCCAGGTCCTGATCCAGGGCCTCGTCCATCATGGCCTCGATCTTCAGCTCGATCTCGTCCGACAGCTTGTAGCCGTCCGGCCCGAACAGCTTGATGCCGTTGTCGGCGTAGTCGTTGTGCGAGGCCGAAATCATGATGCCCAGATCGGCGCGCATCGAGCGCGTCATCATGGCCACGCCGGGCGTCGGCAGCGGCCCGAACGTCCGCACGTCCATGCCGACCGAGGCCAGGCCGGCGACCAGGGCCGGCTCGATCATGTAGCCGGACAGGCGGGTGTCCTTGCCGATCACCACCAGGTGGCGCCGGTCGTCGTCGGTGCGGAACAGACGTCCGGCGGCCAGGCCGACGCGCAGCGCCACCTCGGCCGTCATCGGATGGGTGTTGGCCCGGCCGCGGATGCCGTCGGTGCCGAAGTATTTTCTCTCGCCCAAGGGCGCGGTCCTTCGCTGGCGGCCCCGGGATTGCAAAGAAACCTTCCGAAACCCATTTTTTGATGTCGCCGTCCCCGCGATTTCCTAGAGCGGAGATCAAGGGCGGAGGCTGAACCCTCTCGCTTACCTCAATTCCGCGACCGTGCGCAAAAAGCGGCTGTCGCGTCCCGATCGGAGCAGACCTCATGTGCGGCATCATCGGCGTCACCGGAACCGGCCCCGTCGTCCCCCGCCTGATCGACAGCCTGAAGCGGCTGGAGTACCGCGGCTACGACTCGGCGGGCATCGCCGTCCAGAACGGCGAAGGCGTTCAGCGCCGCCGCGCCAAGGGCAAGATCCGCGAGCTGGAGGCCGTGCTGGCCGCCGATCCCGTCGCGGGGACCGTCGGCATCGGCCACACCCGCTGGGCCACCCACGGCGCGCCGACGACGACCAACGCCCACCCGCACAAGGCGGGGCGCGTCTGCCTGGTCCACAACGGCATCATCGAGAATTTCGCCGAACTGAAGGCCGAGATGGAGGCCGAAGGCCGCATCTTTGAAAGCCAGACCGACACCGAGGTCGTCGCCCACCTGCTGGACCACAAGCTGGCGGCCGGGATGACGCCGCTGGACGCCTTCAAGGCCACGCTGGATCGCCTGACCGGCGCCTATGCGCTGGCCGTGCTGATCGAGGGCGACGATGAGCTGATCCTGGGCGCCCGCCGCGGCAGCCCCCTGGTCGTCGGCTGGGGCGAGGGCGAGATGTATCTGGGCTCTGACGCCCTGGCCGTCGGGCCCTTCACCCAGAAGATCTCCTATCTGGAGGAAGGCGACTACGTCGCCGTGACCCGCACCGGCGCGCGCATGTTCGACGCCTCGGGCCGTCCGGCCGATCGCGCCGTGGTCCAGGTCTCCGCCTCCTCGGCCCTGGTCGAGAAGGGCGAGTATCGCCACTTCATGGAGAAGGAGATCCACGAGCAGCCCGACAGCGTCCAGCACACCCTGTCGGAATACCTCGACCTGGTCTCCGGCAAGGCCAAGGTTCCGTCCGTGGACTTCGCCGCCGTCGAGCGCATCCAGATCGTCGCCTGCGGCACCGCCTTCTACGCCGGCCAGATCGGCAAATACGCCTTCGAACGCTATGCGGGCCTGCCCTGCGACGTCGAGATCGCGTCCGAGTTCCGCTATCGCCATCCGGCCGTGACCCAGGGGACGCTGGCCGTCGCCGTCAGCCAGTCGGGCGAGACCGCCGACACCCTGGCCAGCCTGACCTGGTGCAAGGCGCAGGGGCTGAAGACCGCCGCCGTGGTCAACGTCCACACCTCCTCCATGGCGCGCGAGGCCGAAGTCCTGTGGCCGACCCATGCGGGGCCGGAAATCGGCGTCGCCTCGACCAAGGCCTTCACCGCCCAGGTCGCCGCCCTGCTGTCGCTGGCCGTGGCGGCGGGCGTGGCGCGCGGCGAGATCGACGCCGCCCAGGAGGCGGAGTTGGTCAAGGCCCTGTTCGAGGCCCCGCGCCTGATCGCCGAGGCCCTGCAGATGGATGCGGGTATCCACGCCCTGACCGTCGACCTGGCCAAGGCGCGGGACGTCCTCTTCCTGGGCCGCGGACCGATGTTCCCGCTGGCCATGGAAGGCGCGCTGAAGCTGAAGGAGATCAGCTATATCCACGCCGAGGGTTACGCCGCGGGCGAACTGAAGCACGGCCCCATCGCCCTGATCGACGAAGCGACCCCGACGGTGGCGCTGGCCCCGCTGGACGACCTCTTCGAGAAGACCGCCTCCAACCTGCAGGAAGTGGCCGCGCGCGGCGGCCCGGTCATCATGATCGCCCCGGAAAAGGCGCCCGACCCGCACGGCGCTGGCATCCGCCGCGTCCACGCCCCGGACTGCCCGGCCCTGATCTCGCCCCTGGTCTACGCCGTGCCGATGCAGCTTCTGGCCTACTACACCGCCGTCCAGAAAGGGACCGACGTCGACCAGCCGCGCAACCTGGCCAAGTCGGTGACAGTGGAATAGGGCGAACCCGAACCGTCCGGGGGCGTTTGGAAGCTTCACGAATTACGCCTATGACAGGCGCCCAAGGCTGTTCAGGACGATCCATGACGACCTCTCCCGCCCGCCTGCGCAAGGCGGTCCTGCCCGTGGCCGGTCTCGGCACGCGGGTTCTGCCCGGCACCAAGACCACGCCGAAGGAGCTGCTGAACGTCGTCGACCGGCCGATCCTCTCCTACATCGTGGAAGAGGCGCGCGAGGCGGGCATCGAGCACATCGTCTTCGTCACCGGTCGCGCCAAACAGGCGATCGAGGACTATTTCGACCATCAGATCGAGCTCGAGGCCCAGCTCCTGGCCAAGGGCAAGACCGAGATCCTGGCGACCATGAACGCCGAGCTGGCCCAGGCCGGCGAGATGAGCTTCACGCGCCAGATGCAGCCCAAGGGCCTGGGTCACGCCGTCTGGTGCGCGCGCGACATCATCGGCCACGAGCCCTTCGCCGTCATCCTGCCGGACGTGATCGTGGATTCGCAGCCGGGCGCTCTGAAACAGCTGGCCGAGGTCTACGCCGAGGTCGGCGGCAACGTCATCGGAGTCGAGGCCGTGCCCGAGGCCGACACGCACAAATACGGCATCATCGACCCCGCCTCCCACGACGGCCGCCGCTACGGCATGAAGGGCATGATCGAAAAGCCCGCCCAGGGCACGGCCCCCTCGACCATGTCGATCTCGGGCCGCTACATCCTGCAGCCGGAGATCTTCGACCTGCTGGAGACGCAGGAGCGCGGCGCCGGCGGCGAGATCCAGCTGACCGACGCCATGGCCCGCCTGATGCAGTCGCAGACCTTCACCGCCTATGAATATGAAGGCGTGACCCACGACTGCGGCGACAAGATCGGCCTGCTGCGCGCCAACGTCGCCCTGGCCCTGAAACGCCCCGACCTGGGCGACGCCGCCCGCGCCGCGATCGAAAGCCTGCTTTGATCCGCCCCGCCGCCCCCGCCGACGCGCCTGCCCTGACCGCCGTCTGGCGCCGCGCGGTCGAAGCGACGCACCACTTTCTGACGCCCGAAGCGATCGACGCCATCGAAGCCGACGTCTCCGCCTGGCTGGGCAGCGGCGATCCGAACCTCTGGGCCTGGGAACAGGACGGGGCGCCCGTCGCCTTTCTCGGCCTGTCCGACGATGAACTGGCGGCCCTGTTCGTGGACCCTCGCCTGCACCGCTCCGGCATAGGGCGTCGGCTGGTCGATCACGCCCTGTCGCTGGGCGCCCGGCGTCTCAGCGTCAATGAGGACAACCCCGGCGCCCGCGCCTTCTACGAGCGCCTGGGCTTTCAGGCCGTGGGCCGCGCCGAGACCGACGACGCCGGACGCCCCTATCCGCTGATCCTCATGGCGCTCAGCGCCGATCAGGCCTGATCCCGGCGGGCCGGCCTCGCCTGTTGTGATCGCCCGTCGCGGAAAAGGTCATGATTTCAAGCTTGATGCGCCGTGACGACGCGCCAGGCCCGCCTGATCTCGCCTCCGGCCCATCCTGTCCGTTTTCAGGAAGGACGCCCTCCGATTTCAGACGATTCAGACGAATTGGACTCTCTTTTTCCGCCCTGTGTCGCTTTCGTCGCAGCCAAGCGCCACGCTTTCGCCCCCTCGCGCGTTCGGCTAGGCAGAAGAAGACGTTGAAAACGAGGTTCGACTGATGCGCGTGATGATTCTGGGCGGCGACGGCTTCTGCGGCTGGCCCACGGCCCTGCACCTCTCGGCGCGCGGCTGGGACGTGCTGATCGTCGACAACCTCAGCCGCCGCAACATCGACAATGAGCTGGAGGTTCGCTCCCTGACCCCGATCCGCACCATGGGCGAGCGCATCGCCGCGTGGAAGGAGGTCTCGGGCCGCACCATCGACTTCGTCAACCTGACGGTCGGCAAGGAGTTCGACCGCCTGGTCGCGCTGATCAAGGACTGGGCGCCCGACAGCGTCGTCCACTTCGCCGAACAGCGCGCCGCCCCCTATTCGATGAAGTCGGCGCGGCACAAGCTCTACACCGTCGACAACAATCTGAACGCCACCAACCACCTGCTGGCCGCCATCGTCGAGAGCGGCCGCGACGTCCACCTGGCCCACCTGGGAACCATGGGGGTCTACGGTTACACCACGGCGGGCCTGCGCATCCCCGAGGGCTACCTGAAGGTCACAGTGGAGACCGACCACGGCCCGACCGAGCAGGAAATCCTGTTCCCGCCGAACCCCGGCAGCATCTATCACATGACCAAGACGCAGGACGCCCTGCTGTTCCAGTTCTACGCCAAGAACGACGCCCTGCGGATCACCGACCTGCACCAGGGCATCGTCTGGGGCGCCCAGACCGAGGAGACCAAGCAGGACGAACGCCTGATCAACCGCTTCGACTATGACGGCGACTACGGCACGGTGCTGAACCGCTTCCTGATGCAGGCGGCGGTCGGCTATCCGCTGACCGTGCACGGCTCGGGCGGCCAGACGCGGGCCTTCATCCACATTCAGGACACGGTGCGCTGCGTCGAACTGGCGCTGAACAACCCGCCCAAGCGCGGCGACCGGGTCAAGATCCTCAACCAGATGACCGAGAGCCGCCGCGTTCGCGACCTGGCGCAGATGGTGGCCGAGATGACGGGCGCGCAGGTCCACAACGTCGCCAACCCGCGTCAGGAGGCCGACGAGAACGAACTGGTCGTCGCCAACGATCAGTTCCGCGAACTGGGGCTGAAGCCGATCACCCTGGCCGAGGGCCTCATGGCCGATGTGACCGACATCGCCCGCCGCTACGCCGACCGCGCCGACCGGACCAAGATTCCCTGCGTCACCGCCTGGAACGCCGGCCGCGCCGACGCCCTGCGCGCCGAGACCGAGGGCTCCGCCGCCTCGCCCGCCCGCGTCCTGTCCGCCTGAGAGACTGAAACCCGATGACCGAACCCGCCGCCGCCCCGTCCCTGCTGGTGTTCGGCGGCGGCTATCTGGGACAGGCGGCGGCCCGCGAAGCCCTGCGGCGCGGCGGCCGAGTCTTCGCCACCTCGCGCGATCCGCAGACCCGTCAGTCGCTGGCGGCCCAGGGGATCAAACCGGTCGACCCGGCCGACGCCAAGGCCCTGAGCGAGGCCCTGGCCGCCGCTCAGGCCGTGCTGATCACCACGCCGCCCGACGCCCACGGCTGCCCGGCTCTGCGCGCCCTGACGCCTCTGGCGGGCGACGCATGGCCCGACTGGATCGGCTATGTCTCCTCCACCGCCGTCTACGGCGATCGCGCAGGCGGCTGGGCTTTCGAGGGCGATCCGCTGAACGCCGCCACGCTTGAGGGCGCCCGACGCGCCAGGGTCGAACGCGCCTGGCTGGACGGCGCCCAGGGCATGGGGCTGACGCTGCAGGTCTTCCGCCTGCCCGGCTTCTACGGCCCCGGCCGCAGCGTCCTCGATCGCCTGCGCGCCGGAACCGCCCGCCTGGTGAAAAAGCCCGGCCAGGTGTTCAACCGCATCCATGTGGACGATATCGTCTCGGGCCTGTTCGCCTCGATGGCTCGGCCGCGTCCCGGCGGCGTCTACAACCTGACCGACGACGAGCCTACGCCTGCCGACGTCGTCACCGCCTGGGCCACCGAGCGCCTGGGTCTACCGCGCCCACCCGAGGTCGACTGGACCGACCCCGAGGTCAGCGAGGCCATGCGCCGCTTCTATCTGGATTCCAAGCGCGTCTCCAACGCCCGCGCCAAGGCCGAACTGGGCTGGCGTCCAAGCTACCCATCCTACCGCGAGGGCCTGGAGGCGATCCTCGCCGGGGAACAGTCCTGACACAAAAAAGGCGCGCCGACCGAAATCGACGCGCCTCCTCTTTCGCTCAAGCCGCGAGGGTCCGCGACCCGAGCATAGCGAACTCAGAAAGGCAGGATGTTGCGCTGGCGGCTGTAGCTCATGGTGCCGACATTGGCGCCCAGACGCACGCCGACCCCGGTGCGGATCGGAGCCAGGACGATGCCGTCCGCGCGCTGATAATTCACGCCCAGACCGGCGACCAGATAGGCCGAGCCCTCGACGCCCGGGTAGCGGCGATAGAGCATGTCAGGGTGGTAGAGGCCGTAGACCAGGGTGAAGACCCGGCTGGCGTTGCCGCCCCAGTCCCAACCGATGGAAGCGCCCTGCCAGTACACCTCCTGCGAGGCCGACAGGTCCTTCATGTGCAGGGCGCCGCGGCCGTAACGCAGGCCGGCGACGACAGCGCCCGCGCCTTCTTCACCGGCAATATAGGCGGTCGGGCGGTCGCCCTGTTCGGCGAAGATGCGCTCGATGGCGCCGCCCACGGCCTCGGCCGCAATGCCCAGTTCGCGCGACCCGGCGGCGACCAGCTCATCGAAGGTATAGGCCTGGGCCGTGTTGTCCGAAGCGATCGGATAGTTGGGGTCGGCCGGCGGGCGGCTGGCGCAGGCGCCGAGGCCGGCGGGCAGGGCGCCGGCGGCGGCGAGGCCGAGGCTGGTGCGGATCAGTTGGCGGCGGTGCATGGTCGAGGCTCCCGGCTAAGGACGGTCCGCCCGTCGTCGCGGGCTTGGCCTACCGTCCGTGCCTTTTACGGCAGCCTTGGGGCTTTAAGGTTAACCGAAGATTGCTTGGCCGCAGAAGTTCCGGCGGCCTGGGCTTCAGGCCGCCGGATTTCTGCTGTCAGGCTCGCAAGGTTCCGCCCGCCTTGGCGGCGGCGGCCTTGACCTTGGCCATCAAGGCCTCGATCTCCGCCTCGGCCAAGGTGGCGGCGCGGGGCTGGATCTCGACCTCGATCGCCACCGACTTCTGGCCTTCGGGCACGCCCTGGCCGCGATAGACGTCGAAGACGCGAACGTCGGCGATCAGCGCCTTGTCGGCGCCCGCCACGGCGCGGGTCAAATCGCCCACGGCCTTGGCCTCGTCCATCAGGAAGGCGAAGTCGCGGGTCAGGGGCATGAGGTTCGGCAGGTCCGCCGCGCCACGGGCCTTGCCGGATTTACCCCGAGGCTCAGGCACCGAGTCGAGCACGATCTCGAACGCCAGCATGGGGCCGTCCGCGTCCAGCGCCTTCAGCACGCGCGGGTGCAGGGCGCCGAACTCGACGATGACGTTCTTGGGTCCCAGCTGCAGCCGGGCCGAACGGCCGGGGTGCCACCAGTCACGGTTCGAGCCCTGCGCCAGCTGCAGGGAGGCGACCGGGGCGCCGATCTCTTCCAGCACGGCCAGAAGGTCGCCCTTCAGCGCGAACAGGGGGTCTTCCCCCGCCCCGCCCCAGTGACGGTCGGCGTGCGGCGCGATCAGGCCGGCGATGACGGTGCGCTGGCCGGTCGGCTGGTCGTCCAGATAGATGGGACCGATCTCGAACAGGGCGACGTCGGCGTGGCCGCGCGCGGCGTTGCGCGCCGCCGCCTGGATCAGGTTCGGCAGGACCGAGGGCCGCATGCAGTCCAGATCGGCTGCGATGGGGTTCTCCAGCACCAGACGCTCGTCGCCGCCGCCGAACAGGGTCGCGATCGACTGCTTGGTGAAGGACCAGGTGACGGCCTCGGCATAACCCAGGGCCGCCAGGGCGCGACGGGCCGTGCGCACGCGCGCCTGACGCGGGCTCAGAACCCCGCCCGGCGCCGGGGCGACCGGCGGCAGGGGCGCGTCGGGCAGGGCGGCGTAGCCCTCGATGCGGGCGACTTCCTCGACCAGATCCGCCCGCCCCTCGATGTCGCGGCGCCAGGACGGCGGCGTCACCGACCAGGGCGAGCCGCGCATGACGGTGAAGCCCAGGGCGAACAGGATCTCGAAGATCCGGTCGTCGCTCAGGTCCATGCCCGACAGCCGCTTCACATAGGCCGGGTCGAAGGCGAAGGCGGCCGGAGCGGCCGGGGCCTGGCCCGCCACCGTGACCGTCGACGGCTCGCCGCCGCACAGGTCAAGGATCAGTTGGGTCGCCAGCTCCAGCCCCGGCACGACCGAGGCCGTGTCGACGCCGCGCGCGAAGCGGTACTGGGCGTCCGAATTGATCCCCAGCGAGCGGCCCGTCTGGGCCGTGGCGATAGGGTCGAACCAGGCGCTCTCGACGAAGACGTCGACCGTCTCGTCCGAACAGCCGGTCGAGACGCCGCCCATGACGCCGCCCAGGCCGATGGCGCGCTGGCCCCCGGCGTCTGTGATGACGCAGTCGGCGGCGCCCGGCGCATAGGTCTTGCCGTCCAGGGCGACCAGGCTGTCGGCTTCGCCGCGACCAGCCCGAACCACGATCCCTTCGCCCGACAGGGTCGCCAGGTCATAGACGTGCAGCGGCCGCGCGCGGTCGTAGGAAATCAGGTTGGTGATGTCGACGAGACGGTTGATCGGACGCAGGCCGATCGCCGTCAGCCGCTGTTGCAGCCACTCAGGCGACGGGCCGTTTCTGACGCCCCGGATCACGCGACCGGCGAAGACCGGGCACAGTTCGGGCGCCTCCAGCGCCACCGACACGGGAGAGTCGAAAGACCCCGCGACGGGAACGATCTCCGGCGTCGTCAGCTGGCCCAGCCCCGCAGCCGCCAGGTCGCGGGCGATGCCCGCCACGCCCAGCCAGTCGGGGCGGTTCGGCGTCACCTCGAAATCGATGACCGGCTCGGCGCCGAAGACGCCGGCGGCGGGCTCGCCCACCTGCAGGTCGTCGGCCAGCTCCAGGATGCCGTCGCTCTCATCCGACAACTCGAGCTCGGAGGCCGAGCACAGCATGCCGTTGGACACCACCCCACGCACCGGTTTCTCGACCAGGGTCACGCCCAGGCCGGGCACATAGGCGCCGATGGGAGCATAGATGGTGGTCAGGCCCGCGCGCGCGTTCGGGGCGCCGCAGACGATCTCCTTCATTCCGTCCACCGTCTCGACCTGACAGACCTGCAGCCGGTCGGCGTTCGGGTGACGCTCGGCCGAGACGATCTTCGCCACGGTGAAGGGGGCCAGTGCGGCGATCGGGTCGTGGACCTCCTCGACCTCAAGCCCGGCCATGGTCATGGCCTCGGCGACCTGATCGACCTCAGCCTCGGTGTCGAGGTGGGCCTTCAGCCAGGAAAGCGTGAACTTCATTGGGCCGTTCCCGACTGGGACAGGACCGCCACCATGTTGTCGATGAAGTCGGACGGACCGGTGAAGCCGACGCCCAGGAAGTTGCAGTTGATGAACTGGCAATCCCGGAACGGGATCGGCCCGGTGACGCGCTGCGGCCCCAGGGGGGTGAGCATCAGGTTGCGCGGATCGCCCTTGGCGTCGCCCATGTTGCAGCCGTCGAAATTACAGCCTTCCAGCGGCAGCAGGACGGCGGGCCCCTCTATCAGGCAGTTCTCGAAACGACGGTTCTCAATGGCGGGCAGGCCGGCGCGCGCCGCCTCCATGAACAGCTGCGGCAGCCACACGTTCTTGCCGACATAGGTGGGGCCGGGGCCGAGCGCTTCGAGGGTGATGGTGGTGTCAGTCATTGGGGTGATCTTTCAAAAACCAGAAGGGGGCCGGCGGCGCCGCTCCCGGCGCCTGCAGACCTCATCCCTTCGTTTGCGCCTGAGTTCTCGCCTCGGCGCGCGCGCTCAACAGGCCCTGCTCCATGTCGTCCAGCGCCTCCTTGGCTCCGGTGAAGGCCACCTGCACGAAGCGGCAGCGCACGAAACGGCAGTTGGACATGCCGATCGCCCCGGCGATCATGGAGCCGCGCGGGTCCAGCAACAGGGTGCGCGGGTCCTCGGCCACGCCCATGTTACAGCCGTCGAAGGTCGTGCCGTTCATGATCGCCATGACCGCCGGGCCTTCGATCAGACATTCGGTGAACGTCTTGCCGTCGATGAAGACCTGTCCGGCGTTCATGTGATGCACGGCCAGAGACGGCAGCCAGACGGCTTCCTTCTCGAACGTGGTGCGGGCGACGATCTCGCGACCCAGCTTTTCTTCGGGCGACATCGTGGTCTGGTCGGTCATGGGCGTATTCCAGTTCAGCTGAGGCCCGACGCCGGGTTCGGCGCGGCGAAGGCGGAGAAGCCGTAGTGCGCCAGCCAGCGCGTGTCGGCCTCGAACATGGGGCGCAGGTCCGGCACGCCGTATTTCAGCATGGCCAGGCGGTCGACGCCCATGCCGAAGGCGAAGCCCTGATACTCATCCGGGTCGATGCCGCAGTTGCGCAGCACGTTCGGGTGCACCATGCCGCAGCCTAGGATCTCCAGCCAGTCCTCGCCTTCGTTCAGGGTCAGCTTGCCGCCGGAACGGTCGCAGCGGATGTCCATCTCGGCCGAGGGCTCGGTGAAGGGGAAGTGGTGCGGACGGAAACGGGCATGCACGTCGTCCAGCTCGAAGAAGCGGGCGATGAAGGTCTCCAACGTCGTCTTCAGGTGGCCCATGTGGATGTCGCGATCGATCACCAGACCCTCGATCTGGTGGAACATCGGCGTGTGGGTCGCGTCGGAATCCTTACGGAAGGTGCGGCCGGGCGCGATGATGCGGATCGGCGGCTTCTGCGACATCATGGTGCGGACCTGCACCGGGCTGGTGTGGGTGCGCAGCACCTTGCGCTCGCCCGTTTCCGGGTCGGGCTTCAGGAAGAAGGTGTCGTGCATCTCCCGCGCCGGATGCTTGGGCGGGAAGTTCAGAGCGGTGAAGTTGTGGAAGTCGTCCTCGATGTCCGGCCCCTCGGCGACCGAGAAGCCCATGTCGGCGAAGACGGCGACCATCTCGTCCATGACCTGCATGGTCGGATGCACCCCGCCCTTGCGGCGCGGGCGGCTGGGCAGGGTCAGGTCGACGCGCTCGGCCAGCAGGCGGGCGTCCAGTTCGGCGGCCTCCAGCTCGGCCTTGCGGGCGGCCAAGGCCGACGACACCCGGTCGCGCAGGCCGTTGATGACGGGGCCGCGCTCGCGGCGCTCATCCGGGCTCAGCGCCCCCATGCCTTTCAGCAGGCCCGAGATCGAGCCGGACTTGCCGAGGGCGGCGACGCGGATGTCCTCCAGACCCGCCACGCTCTCGGCCGAGCCGATGGCGTTGATGAGGTCCAGTTCCAGTTGAGCGAGATCGGTCATGGGGGTTCGTCTAGCCGTTAGGATCGAAAGCAAAAAGCCCCCGGCGCGAACCGGAGGGCTTTTGCTTCGTCCCGTGTGGGAGAAAGGCTTAGGCCAGGGCCGCGCGAACCTTGTCGGCGATGCCCTTGAAGCCGGCTTCATCGGCGGCGATGGCGGCCAGAACCTTGCGGTCCAGCTCGATGCCCGCCTTGTTCAGGCCGTGCATGAACTGCGAGTAGGTGAAGCCTTCGGTGCGGGCCGCGGCGTTGATGCGCTGGATCCACAGGGCGCGGAACGAGCGCTTCTTGTTGCGACGGTCGCGGTAGGCGTACTGACCGGCGCGATCCACCGCAGCCTTGGCGGCGCGGATGGTGTTCTTGCGGCGGCCGTAGAAGCCCTTGGCCTGCTTCAGGACTTTCTTGTGCTTGGCGTGGGACGTAACGCCCCGGGTGACGCGAGCCATTGTAATTTTCCCTTCGGGAAGTCCCTACCGCTCGGCCCGCGGGGCCGCGCTGCTTGAGGGACTTAGTTCAAATTCTATGCGGTTGAGAGATCGTGTCTGCGTGCGCCGATCAGGCGTACGGCATGTAGGACTTGATCTTCTTGGCGTCGGCGTCGGCCATGACCGAAGTGCCGCGGTTCTGGCGGATGTACTTCGAGTTGTGGCTGATCAGGCGGTGGCGCTTGCCGGCCACGCCAGCCTTGACCTTGCCCGTCGCGGTGAATTTGAAGCGCTTCTTGGCGCCCGACTTCGTCTTCAGCTTCGGCATTTTCACTCTCTGTCTTTTAGAGGGCTACCGCTCTTCGAGCTACTTGAGCCCGATCAGCGCCAGCCTGATTTAAGACCGCCCAGGCATGCCTGTTCGCCCGGCGGTCCGGTACGCGAAGGCGCGGCTTCTACGCCAAACGGGAGCCGGAGGCAAGAAGAGTCGCCGCGCGGCGTCTCAGGCCTGGGCCTCGCGGCGGCGTGCGGCGCGTCCGGCGTTGATCGCCATCATCGCCGCCGGAACCGTCAACGCCGCCCCCACCAGGAAGGGCCAGTCCGATCCAATGGCGGAATAGAGGACGCCCGCGACCATGGGGCCGACGATGCGGGCCATCGATCCCGTCGCCATGTTCAACCCCAGCATGGCGCCCTGCCGGTCCGGCGGCGACGCCCGGCTGATCAGGGCCGAGATGTTGGGCATGGCCAGAGACATGCCGCAGGCGCCGATCCCCATGACGATGGGAATGATCCAACCGGCCGACACAGGGATTACGAACAGACCCAGGTCGATCTGCGCCGCCGGAAACCACGCCGGCGGGGCCGCCACCTGCAGGATCAGCGACGCGCCGAACAACAGCATCCCCGCCGCCAGCACCCGCGCCTCGCCGAAGCGTCTCGCCAGCCGCCCGGCCACCAGCCCCTGATTCAAGGCCGAGACCAGCCCCACGATCATGAAGCTGAGGCCCACCTCGCGCGCGGTCCAAGCGTAGCGGTTTTCGGCCCACAGACCGAAGGACGCCTCCATCGCCGAGAACCCGGCCAGATAGATCAGGCTGACCACCAGGACGCGCGACACCACTTCGTCGGCGCGGGCGAACTGCAGGCCGGACAGGAAGGCGGGGCGGGGCGCGGCGGGATCAGCCTTGGCTCGGCTCTCGCGCAGGAAGAGCATCACCCCCAGCGCCGCCAGCACAGCCGCGCCCGAGGCGGCGAAGATCGGCAACTGATAGCCGACATGGCCCATCTGCGGCTGGGCGAGCAGGCCGCCGAGGCCCGGCCCGACAATGAAGCCCAGGCCGAAGGCGGCGCCGATCATCCCCATCCGTCCGGCCCGGCGCTCGGGCGGGGTGACGTCGGCGATATAGCCCTGGACCGTCGAGATATTGCCCGCGCCCAGACCGGTGAACAATCGCACCAGCACCGCCGCCCAGATGTTGGGCGCGAAGGCCAGCAGCAGATAGCCCAGGGCGTTGGCCGCCAGCGTGGCCAGCAGCACCGGCTTGCGCCCGATCCGATCCGACAGCCGCCCCCAGAAGGGTTCGGCGAAGAACTGGCCCAGGGAATAGGCCGAGAACATCAGGGTGATCTGCCACGGCTCGGCCTGAAGGCTCTGAGCGAAGAACGGCAGCAGCGGCACCACCAGGCCGAAACCGACCAGGTTGATGAAGACCACGGCGAACAGAACCGCCAGGGTCGGCGTCCCCGCGCCGGAAGCCTTTGTCGTCTGCGCCGTCATTCGAGGTCTTCCCGCCGGATAGTAAGACGCCCCGACCGAATGGCCGGGGCGTCCCTGAAAGTCTTGTCGTTCAGCCCGCGATCAGCGGGGGGCCAGGATCATGATCATCTGGCGGCCTTCCATCTTGGGCGCGAACTCGACCTTGGCTTCTTCCTCGAAGTCGGCCTGGACCTTGTTCATCAGCTTCATGCCCAGTTCCGGGTGAGCCATTTCACGGCCGCGGAAGCGGATGGTCACCTTGACCTTGTCGCCGTCGTCGAAGAAGCGATGCATGGCCTTGGCCTTCACATCGTAGTCGTGGCTGTCGATGTTCGGCCGAAGCTTGATTTCCTTCAGCTCGACGACCTTCTGACGCTTGCGCGCCTCAGCCTTCTTCTTCTGTTCCTGGAAACGATGCTTGCCGTAGTCCAGAATCTTGCACACCGGCGTTTCGGCGTTGGCGACGATCTGAACCAGGTCCAGGCCCGCCTCCTCGGCGGCCTCCAGCGCGGCGGACAAGGGCATGACGCCCTGTTTTTCCCCATTCTGGTCGATGAGCAGAACGCGGGCGGCGCGGATATCCTGGTTGATGGGCGGCCCGTCCTTTACGGGCGGCGCTTGCATTGGACGGCGAATGGGCGTCGTTTCCTTATGTGATCAGAAGATAGGCGAAAATTGTCTGCATGGCTCAGCGCGCGATGCCGCCGCTGTGTTCCAAGCGGCCGGAATATGGCGACGCAAGGCCGATGTTTCAAGGGATTTCGGGCCTTCAGGCCTTTACGGCCCCTTCAGCGACATAGGCGTCGTGCAGGCTCAGCACCGCCTCGAACACGTGATCGACGCTCAAATCCTCGATCGGAGCGAACTGACCGCGCATCTCATTGGACGCCGCCGTGCGCGTCCTCGGCCCCCACGGGCCGTACAGCCACCACTCGGTCGGGCCGAACAGGCCCAGCGTCGGCCGCCCCAACGCCGCCGAGACGTGCATCAGGCCGGAGTCGTTGCCGACGAACAGGGTCGCACGGTCGATGGCGGCGGCCGAGCACAGGATGTCGCCCTTGCCTACGCAGTCGATGGCGCGCGGTCCCGCCGCCTCCAGCGCCGGGGTCGCGGGCGGCCGGTCGCCGGGACCGCCGACCGGCATGAAGCGCCAGCCGTCGAAGCGCGGCTCGGCCTTCAGCTTCTCGACCAGCGCGCCCCAGCGGTCGGCGGGCCACGACTTGCCCGGCTGGTGCGCGATGGGGGCGAGCGCGATGATCGGCCCTGCGCCCGGACCGGACCCCAGCTGCGGGTCGATGACGGAGGCCGCCTCGGCGCGGGCCTGATCGTCAAGAAAGATTTCCGGGTCCAGAGGCGAAGGCGAGCCCATCAGGCGCGACACCATCTCGACCTTGCGCAGGCCCGTCTCCCAGCGACGGTTGTAGACGATGCGTCGCTTCGCCGGGATCAGATACGCCAGGGCCGAGCCGCGGATGTCCACGACCATGTCCCACTGCGTCCCCCGCACCTGCTTCCACAGGTCGATCCAGTGTCCGGCGGCCTTCTTCTTGTCGAGGATGATGACGCGCTCGACGTTCGGCGCGGAGCGAAAGAAGGGGGCGGGCGGGCGGCCGCAGGCGACGGTGATCTGAACGCCCGGCAGTTGGCGCGCGATCTCGCGGATCACGCCGGAGGAGATGACGCAGTCGCCGATCCGGTTGGAGCTGACGAACAGGGCTTTGGGTGCAGACAAGCGGGCGCCTCGCGGCCTCTGTGAACAATCGTCGTCTCTGCTAAAGCCATTCCGCGAGGAATGACAGTCCGAGGAGTTTCCCATGTCCGACGTCCAGACCCTG
Organism: Brevundimonas sp. SS2672; assembly: GCF_059579685.1. Lineage (NCBI taxonomy): Bacteria > Pseudomonadati > Pseudomonadota > Alphaproteobacteria > Caulobacterales > Caulobacteraceae > Brevundimonas > Brevundimonas sp. SS2672. The sequence continues at coordinate 2,941,244 of NZ_CM184201.1, forward strand.
ATCCGCCCCGACGGCGAGACGCTGGCCTTCAAGGCGGTCAAGGGCGACAGCCCGACGGTCATCTGGATCGGCGGCTTTCGCTCGGACATGGAGGGGACCAAGGCCCTGGCCCTGGGCGCCGCCGCCCGCGAGCGCGGCTGGAACTATGTGCGCTACGACCACTTCGCCCACGGCGTGTCGAGCGGCGACTGGAAGCAGGCCACCATCGGCCGCTGGCGCGAGGACGCCGTCGCCCTGATCGACAGTCTTGAGGGCCCGGTGGTTCCGGTCGGATCATCGATGGGCGGCTGGGTGGCCCTGCTGGCGACGCTGGCGCGGCCGGAACGGGTCAAGGGCGTGGTGCTGGTCAATCCGGCGCAGGACTTCACCGAAAAGCTGATGTGGCCGGGTCTGGCCGACCACGAACGTCAGGCGATCCTGCGCGAAGGCGAGACGGTCATCACCGAGGAAGGGCTGGGCTCCTACGTCCTGACTCGGCGGATGTTCGAGGAGGCGCGCGACTGGCTGTTGCTGGACGGCCGGATCGACATCACGGCGCCGGTTCATGTGCTGCAGGGCCGCGCCGACGACGTGGTGCCGTGGCGCCATCAGGTCGAACTGGCCGAACGCCTGAGCGGCGGCGACCTGCGGCTCGACCTGATCGAAGGCGGCGATCACCGGCTGTCGAGCCCGGCGGAACTGGAGCGACTGGTCGAGGCGGTGGAGGCGATGCGGGGCTGACTGCACGCACCACCTCCGCACACGTCGTACACGCCGTCATCCACGGGCTTGACCCGAGGATCGAGCGTCGGGGCACGCTCTTCCTGGCCGCCGTTACGCTGGCGGACAATCCGATCCTCGGGTCAAGCCCGAGGATGACGGAAAGACGAAAGCTCGCGGGAGAGGGGCCTCACAGGATGAACCGGCTCAGGTCGACGTTCTTCGCCAGATCACCAACCTTCTCGCGCACCTTGTCGCCGTCGAAGGTCAGGGTCTGGCCGGACAGGTCCGAGGCCTTGAAGCTGGTCTCTTCCAGCACCCGCTCCATCACCGTCTGAAGACGGCGGGCGCCGATGTTCTCGACGGTGGAGTTGGCGGCCACGGCGGCGTCGGCCATAGCCTCGACCGCGTCGTCGGTGAAGACCAGCTCGACCCCTTCGGTCGCCAGCAGGGCCTGGTTCTGGCGGATCAGATTGGCCTCCGGCTCGGTCAGGATGCGCTTGAAGTCGTCGCGGGTCAGAGCCTTCAGCTCAACCCGGATCGGCAGGCGGCCCTGCAGTTCCGGCAACAGGTCCGACGGCTTGGCGACGTGGAAGGCGCCCGAGGCGATGAACAGCACATGGTCGGTCTTCACCGGCCCATACTTGGTCGAGACGGTCGTGCCCTCGATCAGGGGCAGCAGGTCGCGCTGCACCCCTTCGCGCGACACGTCGGCGCCGCCGCCGCGATCCTGACGCGCGGCCACCTTGTCGATCTCGTCCAGGAAGACGATGCCCTCGTTCTCGGCCAGCAGCAGGGCCTCCTTCGTCAGGCTTTCCTGATCCAGCAGCTTGTCGCTCTCCTCGGTGACGAGGGGCGCCACGGCGTCGCGCACGGTCAGCTTGACCGTCTTGGTGCGGCCGCCGCCCATCTTGCCCAGCATCTCCGACAGGTTCAGCAGACCGACGTTGCCGCCGCCCGGCATGTCCAGCCCCTGCAGAGGCGAGGTCGTATCGGCCAGGGCGATCTCGATCTCCTTGTCGTCCAGCTCCCCGGCGCGCAGCTTCTTGCGGAAGGCCTCGCGCGTGGCGGGCTGCGAACCGGGTCCGACCAGGGCGTCGAGGATGCGGTCCTCGGCCTGGCCCTCGGCGCGGGCCTTGACGCCCGCCCGACGCCGGTCGCGCACCATGACCAGGGCGCTCTCGACCAGATCGCGCATGATCTGATCGACGTCGCGGCCGACGTAGCCGACCTCGGTGAACTTGGTCGCCTCGACCTTGAGGAAGGGCGAGCCGGCCAGCTTGGCCAGACGCCGGGCGATCTCGGTCTTGCCGACGCCCGTCGGGCCGATCATCAGGATGTTCTTGGGCGTGACCTCATCGCGCAGATCCTCGGGCACGCGCTTGCGACGCCAGCGATTGCGCAGGGCCACGGCCACGGCGCGCTTGGCGTCGTCCTGGCCGACGATGAAGCGGTCCAGTTCGGAGACGATTTCACGGGGAGACAGGTCGGTCATTCTTTTTTCCAGAAGCGCCTGTGTGCGGCGCTATCGTTCGCCGCGCGGCGGCTCGCTACTTGAGCGCCTTCACAGGCTTTCGATGGTTAAATTGCCGTTGGTGTAGACGCAGATGTCGGCGGCGATCTTCATGGCCTTGCGGGCGATCTGCTCGGCGTCCAGTTCGGTGTTCTCGTCGATCAGGGCGCGGGCGGCGGCCAGGGCGTAGTTGCCGCCCGAGCCGACGGCGGCGACGCCATATTCCGGCTCCAGCACGTCGCCGACGCCAGTGACGGTCAGAATGGTCTCCTTGTCGGCGACCAGCAGCATGGCCTCAAGACGGCGCAGATAGCGGTCGGTCCGCCAGTCCTTGGCCAGTTCGACGCAGGCGCGCGCCAACTGGTCCGGATACTGCTCCAGCTTGGCTTCCAGCCGCTCGATCAGGGTCAGGGCGTCAGCCGTGGCCCCGGCGAAGCCCGCCAGCACCTTGCCGTTCGCCAGGGTGCGCACCTTGCGCGCGGCGCCCTTGACGATGGTCGGCCCCATGGAGACCTGGCCGTCGCCGGCGATGACGGTGCGGCCGTTCTTGCGCACCGCCAGGATGGTGGTGCCGTGCCAGTCGGGAAAGTTGGAGGCGCTCGTGTTCATGGCCGCTGACATGGCGAAGCCAGCCGTCCGCCGCAAGATCAGGCGGTGTCGCAATGCGCCGCCCCACGGAAAGCTTAACCATAAATAATTCTTAATCGCGCCATGAAAGGTGGACCGCCCTTGCCGATCCGCCGCCTCGCTCGCCCGCGAGGAGGGCCCTGCGTTTTCTGTTTCGAGTTGCCTTGCCTCTGCACCGCGCCATCTATGTCAGCGACGCCGTCGGCGGCGCGGCGACCAGCCTTCTGATCCTGGCCGAGATTCTCGGCGCGTCCGAGCGCAACAACCGCCGCGACGGTCTGAGCAGCGTCCTGATGCGCCACGACGGCCGATTCCTGCAGCTCATCGAGGGCCGCCGGGCCGATGTCGATCGGCTGATGGACCGGCTGCGCGTCGATCCGCGCCATGAGAACCTGCGCCTGCTGTCTGATGTCGCCGTACCGGGCCGTCGGTTCGGCGACTGGCCCATGATCCTGGCCGAGCTGACGTCGGAGGGGGCTCGACTGTTGGACGGCGGCTCCCTGGACCGGCTCAGTCCCGCCCGCGCGGAGGCCCTGCTGGCCCTGGGCGTGGAGGCCGCGCCCGTTCCGGCCTGACGCACCCGCCCGACTGCGCTAGACAGTCGGCGTGACCCAGTCTTCCGCCCCTTCCGCTCCGGTTCGCTTCTCCGATGAAGAGGTCGAACGCTACGCCCGCCAGCTGGTGCTGTCCGAGGTCGGCGGCCCCGGCCAGCAGGCGCTGAAGCGCGCCCGCGTCCTGATCGTCGGCATGGGCGGGGTCGGCAATCCGGCCGCCCTCTATCTGGCCGCCGCCGGGGTGGGGACGCTGGGTCTGGTCGACGACGACACGGTCGCCCTGTCGAACCTGCAACGCCAGATCGCCTTCACCACCGAGGACGCCGGACGATCCAAGGTCGAGGCGGGCGCCGAACGGCTGAACGCCCTCAATCCGCACGTCACGGTCCAGACCTTTAACCAGCGCGTCACGCCGGACAGCGCTGCGGCCCTGATGCAGGGCTTCGACCTGGCCCTGGACGGCACCGATGACTTCGAGACGCGGCTGGCCGTCAACGCCGCCTGCGTGGCGGCGGGCAAGCCGCTGGTGTCCGGCGCGCTTGGCCGCTGGTCGGGGCAGGTGTCGGTGTTCGCCGGGCGCCCCTGCTATCAGTGCCTGGTGCCCGAGATTCCGCCCGACGCCGAGACCTGCGCCCGCGTCGGCGTGGTCGGCGCCCTGGCCGGCGTCATCGGCGCCATGGCGGCGCTGGAAGCGATCAAGCTGATCACCGGCGCGGGCGAGCCGCTGACCGGCCGCCTGATGCTCTATGACGGTCTGGCCGGAACCAGCCGGGTGGCGAAGATCGCCGCCGACCCCGCCTGTCCCGTCTGCGGGTCAGCTCACGCCTAGAGCATCGCCGGGATGACGCGATCCGGCGGACGATGGCCGTTCTGCCAGGTCATGATGTTGGCGATCACCCGGTCGCCCATGTCCTGACGCGCCTCGATGGTGGCGGAACCGAGGTGGGGCAGCAGCACCACATTCGGGCGGCCGATCAGACCGGGGTGGACCTTCGGCTCGTTCTCGAACACGTCCAGGCCGACGCCGAACAGGGCGCGGCGATCCAGCGCCTCGACCAGAGCCGCCTCGTCGATCAGTTCGCCGCGCGCCGTGTTGACCACGATGGCGTGCGGCTGAAGCCGGGCCAGACGTTCGGCCGACAGCAGGTGATGCGTCTCCTTCGTCGCCGGGCAGTTGAGCGAGATGACGTCCATCCGCGCCAGCATCTGGTCCAGGTCGTCCCACCAGGTGGCGCCCAGCTCCTCGGCGATCATGTCCGGGACGGGCTTGCGGTTGTGATAGTGGACCTGCATGCCAAAGGCCCTGGCGCGGCGGGCCAGCGCCTGGCCGATGCGGCCCATGCCGACGATGCCCAGACGCTTGCCCCACAGCTTGCGCCCGCACATCCAGGTCGGACTCCAGCCCTCGAACTGGCCCGCAGCCACGACGGCCGCGCCCTCGACGACGCGGCGGCTGACGGCCAGGATCAGGCTCATGGTCAGGTCAGCCGTGTCCTCGGTCAGGACGCCCGGCGTATTGGTGACGATGATTCCTCGCCCCACGGCGGCGTCGATGTCGATGTGATCCACGCCCGCGCCGAAGTTGGCGATCATCTTCAGCTGCTCGCCCGCCCCCGCGATCAGTTCGGCGTCCAGATGATCGGTGATGGTGGGCGCCAGCACCTCGGCCCGCTGCAGGGCGGCGGCCAGTTCGTCGCGCGACATCGGCCGGTCGGTCAGGTTCAGCTCGGCGTCGAAAAGTTCCCGCATCCGCGTTTCGACCGCGTCAGGCAGGCGTCTGGTTAATACGACCTTAAGCTTGCGAGCGGACATAGGGGACCTGGGTTTTCCACGGGCGGCGCCCGTTCGGAACGGGTCGATATTCGGTGTCTAGCAAAGCTGCGGTCAGGTTCAAAAGGGCGCCTCGCGTCGCGGCCCTCGCCGCTGTCCTGACGACCGGGGTTCTGCTGTCGGCGGGCGCCACCATGCCGGACGGCCGCCCGACCCCCACGGGGCTGGAGGTGCCGCGCTGGGTGACTCTCAAATCGTCGCAGGTGCGCGCGCGTCAGGGGCCAGGCCTGGACTATCGCATCCTGTGGGAATATCGCGCCGCCGGCCTGCCCGTTCAGGTGATCGCCGAAACCCGCGAGTGGCGAAAGATCTGCGATCCCGACGGCTCCGTGGCCTGGATCCACCGCACCGTCGCCTCGGGCCGCCGCAGCGTCTTCAACCGCTCGGACGAGGCCGTGCCGATCCGGTCCGGTCGGTCCGAGACCGCTTCCATCCGCGCCCTCCTGTCGCCGCACGCCCTGATCCCCCTGGACGAATGCGAGGACGGCTGGTGCCGGGTGCGGGCGCGCAAGCTGCGCGGCTGGGTGCAGCAGAGGGCGGTCTTCGGCGCCCAGGAGCGCGCCCTGTGCAACGCCGCCCGCCCGGCCGGAACCGGCCGCGCCTCCTGATCTCATATAGTGACGGCATGGTTGAGCGCGGCCTCCGGGTCGTGTAACCCGCCAGCAACACCTTTCGGAGCCGATTTCCCTTGAGCCAGTCGCAATATCCGTCGTCGTTCGATCACGAAGGCCTGCTGGCCTCGGGCCGGGGCGAGCTGTTCGGTCCGGGCAACGCCCAGCTGCCGGCGCCGCCCATGCTGATGTTCGACCGGATCAAGACCATCTCCGCCGACGGCGGCGACTACGGCAAGGGCTATGTCGAGGCCGAACTCGACATCAACCCCGACCTCTGGTTCTTCCAGTGCCACTTCATCGGCGATCCGGTCATGCCGGGCTGCCTGGGCCTGGACGCCATGTGGCAGCTGGTCGGCTTCTACCTCGGCTGGATCGGCGGACCGGGCAAGGGCCGCGCCCTGGGCGTCGGCGAGGTCAAATTCACCGGCCAGGTGACGCCGGACGTCAAGAAGGTGGTCTATAAGGTTCACCTGAAGCGCGTCATCAATCGCAAGCTGGTCATGGGCATCGCCGACGGCGTGCTCGAGGCCGACGGCGAGGTCATCTACACCTGTCAGGATATGCGCGTCGGCCTGTTCGGCGGCGCGGCCACGGTGGAACCGAGCGCCGCCTGACCCCACTTGATGGGATAGCTGCGGCCAACGCGGCGCCCGAAGACTTTGTAGGATTGGAAACACCATGCGGCGTGTCGTCGTCACCGGCCTGGGCATCGTCTCTTCCATCGGCACCGGCCAGGATCAGGTCGCGGCCTCCCTGCGCGACGCCAAATCAGGCGTCCAGCACGCCGCCGACCACGCCAAGTACGGCTTCCGCTCCCAGGTCTGGGCGCCGCCGGCCCTGGGTCACACGGCCGAGGACTGGGCGCCTCTGGTCGATCGCCGCGCCGCTCGCTTCCTGGCCAACGGCACGGCCTGGGCGCACATCGCCTTTGAAGAGGCGCTGAAGGACAGCGGCCTGTCCGCCGAAGAGATCAAGGACCCGCGCATCGGCCTGATCGTCGGCGAGGGCGGGCCCTCGACCCAGGTGATCCTGCAGGCCGCCGCCACCACGGTTGAAAAGGGCTCGCCCAAGCGCGTCGGCCCCTTCGCCGTGCCCAAGGCCATGGCGTCCGGCCCCTCGGCCGTCCTGGCCACCTGGTTCGAGCTTAAGGGCGTCAACTATTCGATCAGCTCGGCCTGCGCGACCAGCGCCCACTGCATCGGCGCGGCCGCCGAGCAGATCGCCTGGGGCAAGCAGGACGTGGTCTTCGCCGGCGGCTGCGAGGACATCGACTGGTCCATGTCGAACATGTTCGACGCCATGGGCGCCATGTCCTCCAACTTCAACGACACGCCCGACAAGGCCAGCCGCGCCTATGACACGACGCGCGACGGCTTCGTCATCGCCGGCGGCGCGGGCATCGTGGTGCTGGAAGAATACGAACGCGCGGTGGCGCGCGGCGCGACCATCTACGCCGAAGTCACCGGCTACGGCGCCAACTCTGACGGCTACGACATGGTGGCCCCCTCGGGCGAGGGCGCCGAGCGCTGCATGAAGATCGCGCTGGAGATGGCCGGCAATCCCAAGATCGACTACCTGAACCCGCACGGCACCTCGACGCCGGTCGGCGACAGCAAGGAGATGGGCGCGGTGCGCAACGTCTTCGGCGACGCCATGCCGATGATCTCCTCGACCAAGTCGCTGACGGGCCACTCGCTGGGCGCGGCGGGCGCGCAGGAGGCCATCTACTGCCTGTTGATGATGAAGCACGGCTTCGCCGCCGAGAGCGCCCACATCGAGACCCTGGACCCCGAGTTCGAGGGCATGCCGATCCTGCGTCAGCGCCACGACGGCGAGCTGAAGCACGTCATGTCCAACAGCTTCGGCTTCGGCGGGACCAACGCCACCTTGATCCTGTCGAAGGTCTAAGCTTCACCGATCGGGAAAATCCGAAGCGACACGAAAACGCCCCCATTCGGTCCTTCGCCCGCCCGGAAGGGCGCGCACACATGCACCATCGGCCTGTCGGAGTTCGGAAAAGTCCCGGATCCTGAACAGCCCCCCCAGCCCCCTGGATTTTTCCGCGTAAAGGGCTCTGGCGGGCCGATGCTTCCTCCAAGCGACGCCCGCGCCTGTCCCTCCTCCCCTCCCCGGCAGCGCGGGCGTTTTGCTGTCCGCTTCCCGCCAGACGCACAAGACTTCGCCCGCGCGACGCCGGGTCACGCGGGCGATTCCAACAAGCCTTCAGATGAGTGGGATCAGGCCGGCAGGTCGATCTCGACCCGCTCGTTGTCGCGCAGCACGATGATCGGCACGACCGTCTCGCCTGCGGCCTGCAGACGCTGGGCCAGATCCTTCATGTCGGCGATCTCGGCGCCGTTCGCCTGGACCACCACGTCGCCGGCCTGGAAACCCGCCGCGGCGGCGGACGATCCCGCCTCGACCACGGCGATCTGGACGCCCCCGCCCGAGGCCGGATTGCGCATCGTCAGACCCCGCGCCATGGCCGCCTGGGCGCCCAGGCGCACCGGCGCCGGATCGGACGGCTCGACCGTCAGCCGGGTCGAGGCCTCGCGGCCGTCGCGCAGATAGACGACCGGCATCTGGGTCCCGGCGCGGGCGATGCCGACCGTGGCCTGAACCGAACCGGCGTTGGCCACCGGGCGGTCCTGGATGCGCGTCAGCACGTCGCCGGGCTTCAGCCCCGCCTTCTCGCCCGCCGAGCCCGGCTCGACGTCATAGACCACGGCGCCGCGCACGATGTTCAGCCCGACCTCGCGCGCGCGCTCGGCCGTCAGGGAGCCGAGGCCCAGGCCGACGCGGCCGCGCTTGACCTCGCCGGTGGCGCGCAGCTGGTCGACCACGAACATCATGATGCGCGTCGGCACGGCGAAGGCGATGCCGTCGTTGCCGCCGCCGAAACCGCCCGACAGGATGGCGGTGTTGATGCCGATCAACCGCCCCCGGCTGTCCAGCAGCGGCCCGCCCGAGTTGCCCGAGTTCACCGCCGCGTCGGTCTGGATGTAGTCCTCGATGGCGTCGCCCATGCCCGAGCGGTTCAGACCCGAGATGACGCCCATGGTCAGGGTCTGGTCCAGGCCCAGGGGATAGCCGACGGCGAAGGCCAGGTCGCCGCTGCGCAGGGTGTCGGAATCCACCGTCGCCACCTGCGACAGGCCCGTGGCGTCGATCTTCAGCACGGCGATGTCGGTCGCCTTGTCCGCGCCGATCAGGGTGGCGTCGAACAGCCGCCCGTCGATCAGGTCGACCGTGAACTTCTGGCCGTTCTCGATGACGTGGTGGTTGGTGACGATGATGCCTTCGCGCGCGTCGATGATGACGCCCGACCCGCCCTGCGAGGGCTTGGGATTGTTTTCCGAGCTGGGACCGCGCGACTGGCCCAGGGTCGTCACCTGGACCACGGCGGGCAGGCTTTCCTCCAGGCCGGCGGCGAAGGTGAAGACGCCGCGCCGGGCGTCATAGGGCATGGCCGCGACCGGCGACTGGACGGCTGCGGCCGCAGCCTGGGCCATGCCGCTGAAGCTGAAGATCGCCAGGGCGGCGCCGGCCAGCAGGCTGTGTTTGGTCATTCCCGTTTCCTTCACGCGTCGACCGTTCTCGGCCGACAGACTGGCGAGCATCGCCGCCCCGCAGGCGAGACAAACGCGCGACAACGGCAAAGGATCGTCGCGTCGCGCGTTTTCTGCAACGCTTGCGATCAGAAGGCGGCTTCGCCGGTGATGGCGCGGCCGAGGATGAGGGCGTGAACGTCGTGCGCGCCCTCATAGGTGTTGACGGTTTCGAGGTTCATGGCGTGGCGCATGACGTGCAGTTCGCCGGTGATCCCGGCCCCGCCGTGCATGTCGCGGGCCTCGCGCGCGACGGCCAGGGCCTTGCCGCAGTTGTTGCGCTTCATCAGGCTGATGGCCTCGGGAACCCAAGCGCCGGTGTCCAGCAGACGGCCCAGGGCGTAGGCGCCCTCGAAGCCCAGGAAGATCTCGGTCTGCATGTCGGCCAGCTTCTTCTGCACCAGCTGGCGCGACGACAGCGGACGGCCGAACAGGGTGCGCTCGGCCACATAGTCGCGGCTGGCGTGGAGGCAGAACTCCGCCGCGCCCATCGCGCCCCAGGCGATGCCGAAGCGCGCCTTGTTCAGGCAGGAGAACGGCCCCCGCAGCCCCTGCACCCCCGGCAGGAGATTGGCTTCCGGCACGAAGACGTCGTTCAGGCCGATGTCGCCCGTCACCGAGGCGCGAAGCGACAGCTTGTCGCCGATCTTGCCGGTGGTGAAGCCGTCGAAGTCGCGCTCGACGATGAAGCCGCGGATCTTGCCGTCCAGCTTGGCCCAGACGATGGCCAGGTCGGCGATGGGCGAGTTGGTGATCCAGTATTTGCCGCCGTTCAGACGATAGCCGCCGTCGACCGCGACCGCCGTGGTCTTCATCGAGGCCGGGTCCGACCCGCCGTCGGCCTCGGTCAGGCCGAAGCAGCCGACCAGTTCGCCCGCCGCCATCTTGGGCAGGAACTTCGCCTTCTGCTCATCCGAGCCGAAGGCGTAGATCGGATACATGGCCAGCGACGACTGCACCGACATGGCCGAACGATAGCCGCTGTCGATCGCCTCGACCTCGCGGGCGATCAGGCCGTAGGCGACGTGCGATGCTTCGGAGCCGCCGTACTGCTCGGGCAGCATGGCGCCGAGGAAGCCCATCTCGCCCATCTCGGTCATGATGGCGCGATCGAAGACCTCGTCGCGGAAGGCGGCGACCACGCGCGGCAGCAGGGCCTCGCGCGCATAGGACCGCGCCGCATCCTGAACCATCCGCTCCTCGTCCGTCAGGCGCCCCGTCAGGTCGAACGGATCATCCCAGCGGAAGGTTTGGGCGGAAGGGGTCTTGCCGTCGGCCATCGGTCGTCCTTGTGCGTCTGAGTAAGGGGCTCACGCGGGATTGAAGCGGCGTGACGAAGCGTCCCCTGTTGCTGCGGCGGGTTTAAGCCAGAATGCGGCCGCCGGGTAGAGGGACCGGCGCGAGCACGCTAGGCTGTCGTCATGTCGAACGCTTTCAACCGCCTGTTCCGCGACCACCCGCGCGAGGTCAACGAGACCTATGTCGAGCATATGGCCGCCTCGTCGCGCTTCGGCTTCAAGCTGCTGCGCCTGGCGGGTTGCGCCTTCATCCACGCCGTCACGCCGGGCCTGCACAAGACCACGGTGTCCGACGCCATTCGCGGCATGGCCCAGGACATGGGCGGCCGCGCCGCCGAGGCCCGCGAGTGCCGGATGCGCGACGCGGGCGTCTGGGACGTCGGCCTCTAGGCGCTGAACACCCCGACCAACCACAGGACCAGCGACAGCAGTACCACCACGCCCAGGATCGCCAGGCCCGCCCACTGAAAGGCGCCGAAGCGACGCGGCATGCTTGTGCCGACAAAGCCCGCGCCGGTCGCGACGGCGAACAGGGCCAGCCCTCGCGACGCCGCGCGAACCGTCGAATCCGGTCCGTCCAGATCATCGCCTTCGCCGGTCGCGAACTCGCCGGTCCCGGCGCGCGCCAGCAGGTCGCGCGCCTGCGCCGCCTGATCCGCCCGCCCCATCAGACGGATGCCGAGAGCGCGCTGCATCAGGGGATCGACCGTGGTCTGGAACCGCTCGGTCACAGACACCTCGATGTCGTGCGACGCCAGGAAGGCGGCCGCCAGATCGGCCTCATAGACGTCTTGATAGCGGGCGATCTCGACCAGGCTCATGCCGCCAGCCTAGCACGCCTGCGGGACGCGCAATTGAAAACGGCGAGATCCGAAGATCCCGCCGTCGTCAATCGTTCGCGGTGCGCGGACTTACAGGTCCAGCAGGGCGCGCGCGGGGTCTTCCAGCAGTTCCTTGATGCGGACCAGGAAGGTCACGGCTTCCTTGCCGTCGACGATGCGGTGATCGTAGCTGAGGGCCAGGTACATCATCGGACGGATCTTGACCTCGCCGTTGATGGCCATCGGACGCTGCACGATGTTGTGCATGCCCAGGATGCCCGACTGCGGCGCGTTCAGGATCGGCGTCGACATCAGCGAGCCGTAGGTGCCGCCGTTGGTGATGGTGAAGGTGCCGCCCTGCATCTGGTCCATGGTCAGGGCGCCGTCACGGGCGGCCTTGCCCAGGGCGCCGATGCCCTTTTCGATGCCGGCCAGCGACAGGACGTCGGCGTCGCGCAGCACCGGAACCACCAAGCCCTTGTCGGTGCCGACGGCGATGCCGATGTCGTAGTGGTTCTTGTAGATGATGTCCGTGCCGTCGATCTCGGCGTTGACGGCCGGGATTTCATGCAGGGCTTGAACCACGGCCTTGGTGAAGAAGGACATGAAGCCCAGCTTCACGCCGTGGCGCTTCTCGAAGACTTCCTTGTACTGGGCGCGCAGGGCCATGACGTTGGTCATGTCCACCTCGTTGAAGGTGGTCAGCTGGGCGGCCGTGTTCTGGGATTCCTTCAGGCGGCGGGCGATGGTCTGACGCAGGCGCGTCATCTTCACCCGCTCTTCGCGCGGCTGGTCGGCGCGCGGGGCGGCCGGAGCAGCAGCGGCGGGCGCAGCCCGGGCGGCGGCGCCGATGGCGGCGATGGCGTCGGCCTTGGTGATGTTGCCCTTCGGACCCGAGGCCGACAACGAAGCCGGGTTCAGGTTGTTTTCCGAAACGACGCGCTGAACGGCGGGCGACAGGTGAGCCGAAGCGGGAGCCTGCGCCGAACCCGTGTTGGCCGGAGCGGCGGCCGGGGCCGGAGCAGCCGCAGCGGCGGCGCCCGAGGCGGCGACCGAACCGATCACCTGACCGGGGGTCACGGTGTCGCCGTCAGCGGCGATGATGGTCAGGACGCCGGCGGCCGGGGCCGAGACTTCCACGGCCACCTTGTCGGTCTCGATCTCGACCAGCAGTTCGTCCTTGGCGACGGTGTCGCCCGACTTCTTCAGCCAGGTTCCGATCGAGCCTTCGGCGACGCTCTCGCCCATGGTCGGCACGGCGATGTCGACCGCGGCGCCGCCCGAAGCCGCCGGAGCAGCGGCGGGCGCAGCAGCAGCCGGAGCCGGAGCCGGGGCCGAAGCAGCGGCCGCGCCGCCTTCGGTCACGGCGCCCAGCACCGTGCCGGGAACGACCGTGTCGCCTTCACCGGCGTTGATCGCCGACAGCACGCCGTCGGCGGGGGCGACGACTTCCAGCGAGACCTTGTCGGTTTCCAGCTCGACCAGGACTTCGTCCTTCTTCACGGCGTCGCCGACCTTCTTGGTCCACTTGGCGATGGAGGCTTCGGCGACGGATTCACCGAGGGCGGGGGTCAGGATATCGGCCATCTTCAGTGTCTTTTCGTGTCTGAACTTTGCTTGTCTTTTAGGTCAGGCGCGGCGGTCAGGCCATGGCCTCGGCGAGGAAGGTCTCGAGTTCCTTCAGGTGGCGGCTCATCAGGCCCGCGGCGGTCGAGGCCGAAGCCGGACGACCGACGTAGCGCGCGCGCTTGGCCTTCACGTCCATCTTCTCGAGCGTCAGCTCGATCCACGGATCGACGAAGGTCCAGCCGCCCATGTTCTTCGGCTCTTCCTGGCACCACACCAGGTCAGCGTTGGGGAAGCGCGCCAGTTCCGCCGAGATCGACTTGATCGGCCACGGATAGAACTGTTCCAGACGCAGGATGTAGATGTCGTTGACGCCCGCCTTCTCGCGCGCGTCCAGCAGGTCGTAATAGACCTTGCCCGAGCAGACGATGACCTTGCGGATGTCCTTGTCGGCCTTGAGCGTGACGCCCGCCACGTCCGGACGCAGCTGGGCGTCGTCGCGCAGCACGCGGTGGAAGGACGAACCCTCGGCCATGTCGGCCAGGGTCGAGACGGCCTTCTTGTGACGCAGCAGCGACTTGGGCGTCATTAGGATCAGCGGCTTGCGGAACGAGCGATGCAGCTGGCGACGCAGGATGTGGAAGTAGTTGGCCGGCGTCGTGCAGTTGGCGACCTGCATGTTGTTCTCGGCGCACTGCTGCAGGAAGCGCTCAAGGCGCGCCGAGGAGTGCTCGGGGCCCTGGCCTTCATAACCGTGCGGCAGAAGCATCACCAGGCCGCTCATCCGCAGCCACTTGCGCTCGCCCGACGAGATGAACTGGTCGATCACCACCTGGGCGCCGTTCACGAAGTCGCCGAACTGGCCTTCCCACATGGTCAGGGTGTTCGGGTCGGCCAGCGAATAGCCGTACTCGAAGCCCAGCACCGCCTCTTCCGACAGGGCCGAATCGATGACCTCGAAATGGGCCTGACCGTCGCGAAGGTTGTTCAACGGGAAGTAGCGCTGCTCGGTCGTCTGATCGGTGACGCCCGAGTGACGCTGCGAGAAGGTGCCGCGCACCGAGTCCTGACCCGACAGACGGACGTTGTAGCCTTCGTCCAGCAGGCTGGCGAAGGCCAGGCTCTCAGCCGTGGCCCAATCGATGTTCTGGCCGCTCGACACCGCCTCGCGACGGCCGTCGATGACGCGCTTCAGCGTCTTGTGCACGTCGACGCTGTTCGGGATGGTCGTCAGGCGGTGGCCGAAGTCCTTGAGCTTGTCGGCCGGGACGGCGGTGTCGCCGCGCTGCGCGGCGTCATCGGTGTTTTCGGCGCCCAGGCCCTTCCACTCGCCGTCCAGCCAGTCGGCCTTCTTGGCTTCAAAGGTCTTTCCGGCCTCGAACTCGGCGTCGAGATAGGCCTCGAAGCGGGCGATCTCGGCGTCGACCTCGGCCTGGGTGATGACGCCCTCGCCGATCAGGCGCTTGGCGTAGATCTCCAGCGTCGAAGGCTGGCTCTTGATCTTCGCGTACATCAGCGGCTGGGTGAAGGTCGGGTCGTCGCCTTCGTTGTGGCCGAAGCGGCGGTAGCAGAACATGTCCACCACCACGTCCTTGTGGAACTTCTGGCGGTATTCGGTGGCCACCTTGGCGGCGAAGACGACCGCTTCGGGATCGTCGCCGTTGACGTGGAAGATCGGCGCCTGGACCATCAGGGCCACATCCGACGGATAGGGCGACGAGCGCGAGTTGCGCGGGCTGGTGGTGAAGCCGATCTGGTTGTTGATGACGAAGTGCAGGGTGCCGCCCGTGCGGTAGCCCTTCAGTCCCATCAGGGCGAAGCACTCGGCCACGACGCCCTGGCCGGCGAAGGCCGCGTCGCCGTGGATCAGCAGGGGGGCGACCTTGGAGCGGTCCAGCACCCATTCGACGTCCGGCTTGCCGACATTGACCTCGGCCTCGCGGATGTCGAAGGCCTGTTTGGCGCGCGACTTGCCGAGGACGACCGGGTTGACGATCTCGAGGTGCGACGGGTTGGCGGTCAGCGACAGGTGGACGCTGTGGCCGTCGAACTCACGGTCCGACGAGGCGCCCATGTGGTATTTGACGTCGCCCGAGCCCTCGATGTCCGAAGGGACGGAAGATCCGCCCTGGAACTCGTGGAAGATGGCCTTGTAGGGCTTGCCCATGACGGCCGCGAGGACGTTCAGGCGGCCGCGGTGCGCCATGCCCAGAACGATTTCGTCGACGCCCAGGGCGCCGCCGCGCTTGATGACCTGCTCCAGCGCAGGAACCATGGCCTCGCCGCCGTCCAGGCCGAAGCGCTTGGTGCCGGGGAAGCGCTTGTGCAGGAAGCGCTCGAAGCCTTCCGCTTCGGCCAGCTTCTTGAAGATGGCCAGCTTGCCTTCCTTGGTGAAGGCGTTCTGCTCGAACTTGTCCGGGCCTTCGAAACGCTGCTGCAGCCAGGCCTTCTCTTCCGGCTCGGCGATGTGCATGAACTGCACGCCGATGTTGCCGCAGTAGGTGCGCTTGAGGATCTCCAGCACCTGGCGGACCGAGCCGGTCTCCAGACCCAGCACGCCGTCCAGGAAGATCGGGCGATCCATGTCGGCGGCGGTGAAGCCGTAGAACTCGGGCGTCAGCTCCGGGTTCTGGATCGGCGGCTCGATGCCCAGCGGGTCGAGGTTGGCCTGGAGATGGCCGCGCACGCGATAGGCGCGGATCAGCATCAGGGCGCGGATAGAATCGTGGGCGGCGGCGCGCACGTCGGCGGCTGAAACGGCGCCGGCGGCGTCGGCAACCGGAGCGGCCGGACGCGGGCCGGGCTTGCCGGCGGCCTTGGGGTCGACCTTGGGGGCCGGCCAGCGGCCGTCGAACACGGCGGTTTCCTCGGTCGGCTCGGTCGCGCCCGAACGGCCCCAGGAGCCGGCGGCGGCCGACTGCTTCACCAGGTCGGCGTTGTCCTTCAGCTGATCGAAGAAGGCGCGCCACTCCCCCGACACCGAGCCGGGGTCCGAAGCCCATTTTTCGTGCAGGTCCTCAATGAAGGCGGCGTTCGCGCCATAGAGGAAGGAGGTCTCGGCAAAGACCTGGTTCAGCCGACCCGCATCGTCCGCCATTTTTCTTTCAATCGTCCCTTTACAACCGCCCGCGCACAGCCGCGCGGAGAGCAGCGCCGTTCATATAGGCCCTGTTTCCTTACTGGTCATGACCGAAGGGAGGCGGAGCGGGTGGGATTTGGTCAGAATCAGCAAGAAAAAACGCCCCCGGACGATTCCGGAGGCGTTACAAAAGGTCACACGGCGCGAAAAACGTCCCCGGAACGCGGATAGGTTAGACTTTGGTCTAATCCGCCGCCCCGCCGACGTCGCACCCGCCCTTAGGTGAATCCGGCGCTCAAGCCGCGAGCGACCGCGTCGCGAGCATAGCGCCGCGCCTCTCAAAAAGGCGCTGAAGCAGCGAGCCGCCGCGCGGCGAGCGATAGCGCCCGCACGCGCAGCGTGCGCTGAAGGATTTAGCCCTTCAGCACTTCCACCAGAGTCGTGCCCAGGCGCGCCGGCGACGGCGACACGCGGATGCCCGCGGCCTCCATGGCGGCGATCTTGGATTCCGCATCGCCCTTGCCGCCCGAGACGACGGCGCCGGCGTGGCCCATGGTGCGGCCCTTCGGCGCCGTACGGCCCGCGATGAAGCCGGCCATCGGCTTCTTGCGGCCCTTCTTGGCTTCGTCGATCAGGAACTGGGCGGCGTCTTCTTCAGCCGCGCCGCCGATTTCGCCGATCATGATGATGGACTCGGTGGCGTCGTCGGCCAGGAACATTTCCAGCACGTCGATGAACTCGGTGCCCTTGACCGGGTCGCCGCCGATGCCGACGGCCGTGGTCTGGCCCAGGCCTTCGTTGGTGGTCTGGAACACGGCTTCATAGGTGAGGGTGCCCGAACGCGAGACGATGCCCACGTTGCCCTTCTTGAAGATGTTGCCCGGCATGATGCCGATCTTGCACTCTTCCGGGGTCAGGACGCCGGGGCAGTTCGGGCCCAGCAGGCGCGAGTTCGAACGGTCCAGACGCGCCTTGACGCGCACCATGTCCTGCACCGGAATGCCTTCGGTGATGCAGGTGATGAAGGGGATCTCGGCGTCGATGGCTTCGATGATGGCGTCGGCCGCGCCTGCCGGCGGAACGTAGATCACCGTGGCGTCGGCGCCGGTGCGCTCCTTGCCTTCGGCGACCGAGGCGAAGATCGGCAGGGTTTCACCGTGCGAGCCGGTCCAGGTCTGGCCGCCCTTGGTCGGGTGCACGCCGCCGACCATCTTGGTGTTGTAATAGGCCAGCGCCTGTTCGGTGTGGAAGCCGCCGGTCTTGCCGGTCAGGCCCTGAACCAGGATCTTGGTGTCTTTGTTGACAAGGATGGACATGTGTCTGTGCTCTGAATTCTGTGTGTCTGCTGGGCGGTAGCGGCGCTTAGGCGACCGCCGCGACGATCTTCTGGGCGGCGTCGTCCAGGTCGTCGGCGGCCTGGATGGTCAGGCCCGACTCGTTCAGGATTTTCTTGCCCAGCTCGGCGTTCGTGCCTTCCAGACGCACGACCAGCGGCACCTTCAGGCCCACTTCCTTCACCGCGGCCACGACGCCCTCGGCGATGACGTCGCACTTCATGATGCCGCCGAAGATGTTGACCAGGATGCCCTCGACCTTCGGGTCGGCGGTGATGATCTTGAAGGCCGCCGCGACCTTGTCCTTGCCGGCGCCGCCGCCGACGTCGCAGAAGTTGGCGGGCTCTTTGCCGTACAGCTTGATGATGTCCATCGTCGCCATGGCCAGGCCGGCGCCGTTGACCATGCAGCCGATGTTGCCGTCCAGCGCCACATAGGCGAGGTCCCACTTCGAGGCCTCGATCTCCTTGGCGTCTTCTTCGGTCTCGTCACGCAGGGCGCGGATGTCTTCGTGGCGATACAGGGCGTTGCCGTCGAACGAAACCTTGGCGTCCAGAACGCGCAGGTGGCCGTTCTCCATGACGATCAGCGGGTTGATCTCGAGCATGTCCATGTCCTTCTCGACGAAGGCCTTGTACAGGATCGGGAACAGCGACTTGCCGTCTTCGGCGGCCGAACCGGTCAGCTCCAGCGCCGCATTGATGGCGGCGACGTTCTCGGCGGTGACGCCGGCTTCCGGGTTGATGGCGATGGTGTGGATCTTTTCCGGGGTGGCGTGGGCCACTTCCTCGATGTCCATGCCGCCTTCGGTCGAGACGACGAAGGCCGTCTGACCGACCGAACGGTCGACCAGCAGCGAGCAGTACAGCTCACGGGCGATGTCGGCGCCGTCTTCGATGTACAGGCGGTTGACCTGCTTGCCGGCCTCGCCCGTCTGGGCGGTGACCAGGGTGTTGCCCAGCATTTCCTTGGCGTGGGCGACGGCTTCCTCGATCGAGAAGGCCAGACGCACGCCGCCCTTGGCCTCGGCGCCCAGTTCCTTGAACTTGCCCTTGCCGCGGCCGCCGGCGTGGATCTGCGACTTCACGACATAGAGCGGGCCAGGCAGTTGCTTGGCGGCGGCTTCGGCCTGGTCGGCCGAGGTGATGGCGACGCCGTCCGCGACCGGGGCGCCGTAGCCCTTGAGGACCTGCTTGGCCTGATACTCGTGAATGTTCATGTCTGATCCGCGCCGTTTAGGGAGGTTTGTGGAAACTTTGGCCGCGCTTATAGGCGTCGCGCCTTCGCCAGCGCAACCGCCTGTCGTCTTATGGCCTCATGAGGATTTTCTTATGCCGGGCGGCGGGCCTCGCCGGACCCGCCGCCCAGGGCTGTTCTAGGAGCCGTTAGTCGACCCAGTCCTTCTGGAGCGTGCGCGAGGCGCCGAACAGCAGGGCCGAGGACAGCAGGTAGAAGCCCATGCCCGTATAGATGGCCCAACGCAGGCTCTCCTCGCCGAAGGCCGGCCGCAGCATGTCGCTCATCCAGCCGAAGTAGTAGATGCCGACGGCGATCCCCAGCAGGTTGTTGATCAGCAGGAACAGGGCCGAGGCCGTGGTCCGCATGGTCGGGCTGGCCAGATGCTGCACCGCCGCCGTGATCGGCCCCAGCCAGGTCAGGTTCAGACCCGTCGGGATCAGGAAGATCAGGAAGGCCAGGGCCAGGGCGGCGAAGCCGTTGGGGTCCGAGCCCGGCATGACCGCGCCCACCACCGCGCCTGAATTCATCGCTAGGATGAAGCACGGCACCGAAATCAGGAAGGCGATCGCCGGCGTCAGCGGATAGGCCCCCTTGGATTTCCTGCCCAGCCGGTCGGCCATGGCGCCGCCCAGCCAGATGCCCGCCACCCCGCCGACCAGGACGATGGCGGAGTAGTACCAGGCCGTCTGCGACAGGGTCAGACCGAAGCTGCGCATGAAGAAGCTGGGCAGCCAGGCGGCCACGCCGTAGCCGCACACAGAGGACGAGGCCGCGCCGAACGCCAGCAGCCAGAAACTGGGCTTGGGGGCCAGGGTGCGCACCACCGCCTTGAAGGGCGGGGCTTTCGGCGTTTCGACGGGGGCGACTGCGGCAGCGGCCGGCTCGATGTCCAACCCTCCGCGCTTGGGATCCTTGACCGTCAGGCGCAGGACAGGCGCGACCAGCACGCCCAGGACGCCGACCACGATGAAGGCCGTGCGCCAGCCGTAGGTCGCCGCCAGCAAGCCGCCGACCAGGGTACCCGCCGCCATGCCCAGCGGAATGCCGAAGGCGTAGGCCGCCAGGGCCCGCGCCCGCTGGGACTTGGGGAAGTAGTCGGCGATCAGGGAATAGGCCGGGGCCACGCCGCCCGCCTCGCCGATGCCCACGCCCATCCGGCACAGGAATAGGGAGCCGAAGCCGCCCGCCAGGCCGCACAGGGCGGTGAAGCCCGACCACAGCGTCAGGGCGCCGGTCATGATCCACACCCGGCTGAACCGGTCGGCCAGCCAGGCGATCGGGATGGCCAGGGTGGAATAGAGCAGGGCGAAGGCCAGCCCGCCCAGCAGGCCGAACTGGCTGTCGCTGAGGTTGAACTCGGCCTTCAGCGGCGCGGCCAGAATGCCGATGATCTGCCGATCCAGGAAGTTCAGCATGTAGATGAGGATCAGGATCCCCAGCACATAGTAGCGATAGCCCGGCGAGGCGGTTTGCGCCTCGACCGTTCCCGCCTGGGCCTTTGCGGCCTCAATCTGATTCATGGGCCTTCCCCGACTGGCTGCTGCGGCGACGGTAGCGGCCCGACGGCCGCGCGCCACGAAAAAGAAGGGCGGCGGCTCCAACGAACCGCCGCCCGCGATCATGTGATCAGGCGCTCAGGAGGAGAGCTCCGACTCAGAACTTCAGTCCGACCGTGGCCGTCACGGTGCGCGGAGCGCCGTAGTAGCCGATCATGGAGTCGCCGAAGAGGGCGCCGGGGAAGACGTAGCCGCCAACCCGGTACTGCTCATCCGACAGGTTCTTGCCGTGGACGCCCACAGTCAGACGATCATCCGAAGACGTCCACACCAGGCTGGCGTCGAACATCCAGAAGGCGTCCTGGTCCAGAATCGGGGTGGCCGTTTCGAACAGTTGGTAAGCGCCACGATAGGAGGCCGAGGGCAGGAAGGCGACGCTCGACCCATTGGCCATCCAGTGAGTGTAGACCGCGCCGATCGAGCCGGTCCATTCCGGCGTGTTCTGGAAGTCGCGCTCATCCGAGACATCGACAATGCAGCCCGGCTGAGCCGGGCAGGTCGGGCTGCCGGGAATATAGGCGAGGAATTCGTCGAACTCGGCGTCGGTATAGCTGAGCATGCCGTTCAGCATCAGGTTGTCGGTCACCCGCAGACGCCCCTCAAACTCCCAACCACGAATGCTGGAGGAGCCGACGTTGTCCACCACCGAGGCGATCCCTGTCGCCGTCGGGTACTGGGTGGTGATCTGCTGATCCTTGTACGAGGAGTCGTAGATGGCCGTGGCGAAGTTCAGACGGTTGTCGAACAGCGACCCCTTGAGGCCGATCTCCCAGGTTTCGACGGTTTCGGGGTTATAGCCTTTGACCGTGTCGGGATAGGCGGCGGCGTCGCCGCGCATGTCGAAACCGCCCGACTTGAAGCCCTGCCCCCAGGAGGCATAGGTCGTCAGATCGCCGTTCAGCTTGTAGGAGACGCTGACCCGCGGCGTGAATTTCTCGAACTCGCGCGTCGCCGTGTAGTCGGTCAGCGGATTGCCCAGCGGAAGGGCCGATCCATTGCCGAAGTCGGGGCTGCGAATGCCGAGATACTGCTGACGGAAGACGGTCCCGGTCTTTTCGTCATGGGTCCAGCGCGCGCCGACCGACAGCGACAGGGCGTCGGTCAGATCATAGCTGAAGTCGCCAAAGACGGCGTAGCTCTTGGTGTCCACCGAACCGGCGGTAAGAATGGTCAGGTCGGCCAGGCCCAGGACGGTGTCGAAAGCGCCCGACGCCGTGGCGTCGAGGTAGTAGACCCCGGCCACGCCCGACCAGCGGTCGCCGTTGAAGACGGCCTGGAATTCCTGACTGAACTGGTCGTCGTCGTAACGGGCCGGAATGTCGAGGATCGGCTGCGGCAGGTTGTCGAAGTCGATGTTGCCGCGCGTCAAGCCGTCGCGATAGGCGGTGACCGACTTCAGCGTCAGCCATTCATTGACGTTCCACTCGCCGGTCAGCGAGACGCCCTTGGCTTCGACCCGGTTCGCATCGCCCGCGCCAGCATTGGTGTCATAGACGTCAGCCGGGCTGGGCGCCAGTTCGCGGTGACCGTGACGAGCGTTGGAGTCGTCTTTCACGATGTCGCCGGCTAGACGGAAGAACAGGCTGTCCGTCGGCGTCCATTCAGCGCTGAAGCGGGCCGCAGTCACGTCCTTATTGTAGTGCTCATTGCCCGTGTTCAGGTTCGTGCCGTAACCGTCGCGAAGGTACCGGGCGACGGCGGCCGAGACTGCGAACTTCTCATTAAACGGCAGTTCCGCCGAGGCGATCAGGTCGCGCTGATTGTAACTGCCGTAAGAGGCGCGAACCTGGCCTTCCGGCTCATCGGCGTCGATGCGTTTGGTGACGTATTTGATCGCGCCGCCGATGGTGTTGCGGCCATACAGGGTGCCTTGCGGGCCCCGCAGGATTTCGATGCGCTGAATGTCGAAGATGTCCAGAACAGCCGCCTGCGGGCGTGCGATATAGACATCGTCCATGTAGAGGCCGACCCCCGGCTCGAAGCCCCACAGCGGATCCTGCTGGCCCACGCCCCGGATGAAGGAGATCAGGGTCGAGTTGGAGCCGCGGGCGGCCTGAAGCGTCAGGCTGGGCGCCGAACGCGTCAGTTCGGTGATGTCGGCCGAACCCGACTGTTCCAACTGTTCGGACGAGAAGGCGGAAACCGCCACCGGCACGTCCTTGAGCGCTTCGTCACGACGGCGTGCGCTGACGATGATGTCATCCACGGAGGAGACCTGCTCACCGACCGATGGAGCCTCCTGCGCCTGAGCGGCCGCAGCCATCACGCCGAATGCGGCGCCCGCCAGCAGGGCGGTCTTCACGAGTCTGTTCATGTGCATCCCAATCTTGTTTCCGGCCCGATGACGCTTTTTATTCAGCGTTCAATGATTTTCAGCATAGGTGACCGGGTTTCGGCCGCCTGTCAAACGGCCAAGCCTGATTTCCGTCACGGAAGAGCCCGCCCTGTGGCGCCGTTGCACTAACCCCCGAAGCGCGACTAGCTTCCGGCCATGACGAAGAGCGACCTGCCGCCGCCCCAGATTCCAGCCCCGCCCGCCGCCCCGGCGCGACGCGGGCGGCCCAAGAAGTCCAAGGCGGCCGTCGCCGGGGAGACGCGCGAGGCCATCCTGAACGCGGCCGAGGACCTGTTCTCCAAGCATGGCTTCTATGGCGTCACCATCCGCGAGGTGGCGCGCGAGGCGGGCGTGGATACGGCCCTGGTCCACTATTATTTCGGGGCCAAGAAGGAGCTGTTCGACGCCGTCTTCAACCGCCGCGCCGAGGTGTGGAACGCCGAGCGCGTGGCCGCGGTCGACCGCTACGCGGAGGCGGCGGGCGAGACCATGACGCTGGAGGGGTTGTTCGAGGCCTTCCTGCGCCCGCCGTTCCAGTGGTCGCTGAAGGGCGGGCCGGGGTGGAAGCACTATGCCGCCCTGGTGGCCCAGACCAACGCCAACCCGGCCTTCGGCGGCGAAACCATGGCCCGCTATTTCGACCCGGCGATCCGTCGCCTGCTGGAGTTGGTCAAGCGCATCATGCCCGAGGCGGATGAGGCCGACCTCTACTGGGCCTATCACAACCTGTCGGGCGCTCTGACCCTGACGCTGGGCGAGACGGGGCGTCTGGACCGCCTGTCGGGCGGGCTGTGCCGCTCGGGCGATCTGGACAGCGCCTGCGACTACATGGTGCGGTTCGCCGCCGCCGGCTTCCGCGCCGTCTGCGGTCCGACCCGCGCGTGACTCCTCGACTGGACTTCTCGCCAGGCTCCAAGGCGCGCGACTTCCTGCGCGGCCTGGCGGTCGCTGTAGGGGCGGGCGTCTTCCTGGCGCTCGGCGGCGCCTTCGGCTCCAACGGCGCGCCGCTGGCGCAGCGTCTGGCCTATTGGATGCCCGTGCTCGTCGTAGGCGGCCTGTGGGGGCACCTGTGCAGCCTGCTGGTCGAACGGTTCATCGACGTGGACGCGCGCCCGTGGCTGGGCGTCGCCGCCCTGACCCTGGTCATCACCGGGCCGTTGACCCTCATGGTCTGGGCCCTGACCGGCCTGATGTTCGAGGGGCGACTGCGCCACGCCGACGACCTGGCCCACTTCTTCCCGCCCGTGGCCCTGATCACCGCCGTACTGAGCGCCCTCAACGTCTTTCTGGGCCGCAAGCAGCCCGTCGAGACCCACGCCGCCGCGCCGGGCGACGCGCCCGCCCGCTTCCTGGACCGCCTGCCCTCGAAACTGCGCGGCGGGCGCCTGATCGCCGTCCAGGCCGAGGATCACTATCTGCGCCTGCACACGGACAGGGGCTCGGACCTGATCCTGATGCGCCTGTCGGACGCCCTGGCGGAACTGGAAGGGCTGGAGGGCGCCCAGACCCATCGCAGCTGGTGGGCGGCCCGTGACGCCGTGGCCTCGGTCGCGCGCGGCGACGGCCGCGCAGCCCTGACGCTGGACGGGGGACTGGTCGTCCCCGTCAGCCGTCGCTACGCCAAGGCCCTGCGCGACGCGGGCTGGTGGTGAGCCCCTACAGCCAGCGCTTCTTGCGGAAGTAGAAATACGGCAGAGCCGCCGACAGCACCATGGCGCCGACCGCCGCCGGATAGCCGTAACGCCAGTGCAGCTCCGGCATGACATCGAAGTTCATGCCGTAGATGGAGGCGATCAGCGTCGGCGGCAGCAGGGCCACGGCGGCGACCGAGAAGATCTTGATGATCTGGTTCTGCTCCAGGTTGATCAGCCCCAGGGTGGCGTCCATCAGGAAGGTCACCTTGGACGACATCGAGATGCTGAGCTCGCTCAGCGCCGCCGCATCGCGCTGCATAAGACGCAGGGTCTGGCGCGCTTCGCGGTCGGCCTTGCCGGGGGCGCGGGAGGCCGACAGCGCCGCGTGATAGGCCAGCAGCCGTTGCAGGCTGGACAGGCTCTCGCGGATCAGGGCCAGGAAGTCCCCGGCCCGACCAATGTCCTGGATCACCGACTGCAGGTTGTGGCTTTCCATGGCGCGGGGGTCGCGCTTGCGGAAGATCAGCCGCGAAATGCCCTCCAGCTCGACCCCCTTGGCCTCCAGGGCGTCGGCATAGCGATCGATGATGGCTTCGATCAGCCCCAGCATGATGCTCTCGCCGGTCGCCAGCCTCTCGCCCGGCTTGTTGGTGGCGTGGGCGATGAAGACGGGAAAGGCGCGCGGCTGGCCATAGCGCACCGTCACCAGTCGCCCGCCCTTGAGAATGAAGCTCACCGGCGTCTTGACCGGATCATGGGTCTCCAGATCCGTGGCCACGGCGGCGATCATGAAGACGCCGCCGTCCTCGGCGTAAAGGCGGGCGGACGGTTCAACGTCGTCCATCTCGTCCCGGCTGGGAAGATCGATGCCGGTCAGGGTCTCCAGCGCGGCCGCCTCCTCGGCGGTCGGGGAGACGAGGTCGATCCAGCAGGCGGGGCCGTGTTCCACGGCCGTATCCAGGCGCACGAGCCGATCGGCGCGCCAGTCATAGGCGTTCAGCATAAGTCGCTTCCTTTCGCGAGGACCCTCGCGCGGAAGCGGAGCGTCCTCAGAGCGTCGAAGAAGTTGAAGACGGACTTCGGTCTTCGGGGTTCATCTGAGGGTTTCCAAAAGACGCCGCCCCACGATAGGCATCTGGGCGGCGCAGGGGTCTTGGCCCGTTCGACGGCGGGGGTCAACCGCCCGTCGACGGACGGCGATGAGGACAAGGCGGGATGTGGCTTTCACGCCCAGTTTCCGTGGAAGGCCGCCGGCAGGGCCACATCGGCGCGCCAGGTGGCGACCGGGCCGTCCTCGACGTGCATCAGGTTCAGGACGTGCAGTTCGCTGACCCCCGCCTTCAGATTGATGGTCGGACCGACCAGCCAGGCGTCGGCCTCGTGCGTCCCGCCGGGCTTGGGGACATAGACCATCTCGTCCGTCACATGATCGGGGCCGAAGTCGAAGGACCGGGTGCGCCCCGACGACCAGTCGGTGACGGCGACCGCCGAGGCCAGGGGCCGGTCGGCGCGCTCGCCCGTGGTGTGCAGGCTGAAGCGACGCGCCAGACCGGCCCGGCGCGGGTCGCTGCGCGGGAACTCGCCGACGACGCCGGTCCGCTCCAGCCGCCCGCGCCCGTTCGGCGACAGCACGACCATGGCCAGTTCAGCCGGTTCTCCGCCCAGGGGCACGCCGTTCAGCACCTCCTGGGCGCCGCGCGCGGCGAAATCCATGTCCTTGTGCGCGCACAGGTCGAAGCGGATCGTGCCGTCCGGCTCGTCCCAGGCGTCGCCGACGTGGAAGAAGCCGAAGGGCGGCAGGTCGTACAGGCGTCGCTGCGACAGGTCGGCCTTGTCCACCACCAGCACCTGGGTTCCCGCCTCGGGCGTCCAGTCGAAGCCCGCCGACATCGGCGCCACGTTGCGGACATGGACCCAGGGCTGCAGCACGATGACCAGATTACGGGCCGTGGCGCTGAAGTCGTGGATGTAGCTGGCGCGCGGCAGGGCGATCACCTCGGCGTCCTCCAGCGACCCGTCCGCCGCCAGGCGCCACACCATGGCCTGTTCGCCGTTCACGCCCAGATTCCAGATGCGGCCGTCCGGTTCGATGCGCGGATGGGCCAGGAAGGGCATGTTCTTCAGGTCGGGACGCAGGGTGACGAAGTCTTCTGTCGCCAGAGTCTCGGGATCCATGGCCAGCGGCGAGCCGGCCTCCCACAGGGCCCAAAGCCTGCCGCCGACCTTGTGCACCGAGGTGTTGGCCGGGCTGGCGTCGTCGGCCGAGCCGATGCGGGCGCGCGGATCGCCGACAGTGCCGAAGCCGGGCATCAGCATGGCCCCGACCTCAGCCTCCTGGCGCCGCTTGCTGGTGTCGGCGAAGCGGGCGGCCAAGGTCGCCTGACCGTCCTGAATACGCCAGCGGCGGATCAGGCCGTCGCCGTCGAACCAGTGCTGGGACGAGCCGCCTGGGCGCCGGAACTTGGCCGGACCGTTGCGGTAGAGGCTGCCTGACAACCCCTCGGGCGCCCGGCCGTGCGCCAGGCGCAGGGCGCGCGGCGCGATATCGCCCTCGACGTCGGCGGTGGCCAGGGACCAGTCGGAGGCGACGGCCAGGGCCTGGGCCGCGCGCGCCACGTCGGGCGTCAGCACACGGGCGGCGGCCAGGGCGCCGGAAAGGGCGGCGGCGCCCATGAACAGGGTGCGACGAGTCGGGATCATGACAACGTCTCCTGGCGTTCTGGACCTAGCGGATGCGGATGGTCTGGGCCGTGGCGCCCGAGACATCGAAACGGGCGCGCTCCCACCTGGCCGGGCCCATGTGGCCGACCGCATTGTTGGAGAAGGCGAAGGGCTCGGTCGGCATGCCGAAGGGATTCACGTCCATCTTTCCGTTGGCGTTGACGTCGTGGAACGCCTTCATCCCGTAGGCGCCGGCGGGCAGGTTCTCGAACACGGCGGCGCGGTCGCCCGCCGCCACGTCAACCCGGGCCACGCGGCTGGGCGCCCCGGTTTCATAGGCCGCCTCATCGGCATAGAGGGCGACCATGACCGCCCCCTTCTCCGCCCCGGTCTCGAAGGTGAAGGTCAAGCGATGGCCCGAAGGCTGAGCGGCAGCCGGAACGGCGAAGGCGAGGACGGCGGCGACGGCGAGCAGGCGGATCATGACGAGGTCCTTTCGGGGACGGTGGAGCGGTTCGCCGCCGTCCTTGCGTCGACCGGCTGCGCCTCGCCAGCGGCCTTGCGCCCTCGACCGCCGCGCCTTCGCCAACGACCACCGCCGACCGTTCGCGAAGCGCGAATGGACGCCTCCCTCGGCAACTGCGTCAGCGGCCCGGCTTGCCCCTCGCCGCCGAGGGCCGTAAGTCGCACAGTCATGACCCAGACGACCGCGACCGCCCCGCTGATCTGCCCCTCCATCCTGGCCAGCGACTTCTCCAAGCTGGGCGAGGAGATCCGCGCGCTGGAGACGGCCGGCGCCGACTGGATTCACGTCGACGTCATGGACGGCCATTTCGTGCCCAACCTGACCATCGGCCCGGACGTGGTGAAGGCCCTGCGCCCGCACACCAGCCTGCCGTTCGACGTGCACCTGATGGTCGCTCCGGTCGACAACTGGCTGGAGGCCTATCGCGCGGCGGGCGCCGACATCATGAGCGTCCACCCCGAAAGCGGCCCGCACGTCCACCGCACGCTGGGCCAGATTCGTCAGCTGGGCGCAAAGGCCGGCCTCGTCTTCAACCCGGGCACGCCGCTGAGCGTGCTGGAGGAGACCGTGGAGATGGTGGACCTGGTGCTGATCATGTCGGTCAATCCCGGCTTCGGCGGTCAGAAATTCATCGAGACCTCGCTGAGGAAGATCGAGCGCGCCCGCGCCATCCTCGACCGCGCCGGGTCCAAGGCCCATCTTCAGGTCGACGGCGGCGTGGTCGCCGCCAACGCCGGAGCCTGCGTCGCCGCCGGAGCCGACGCCCTGGTCGCGGGCTCCTTCGTCTTCAAGGGCGGACCGGACGCCTACGCCGCCAACATCCAGGCCCTGAAGGCCGCCGCCGCGTGAGTCCCCTCGGCCCCTTCGCCCCGCGCGATAGCGACGTCCCCCTGGCCGAGGGGCACATCCCCGGTCTGAAGGGCGCGCCCCTGCGGACCCCCGTGCGCGCCGCCTCGGGCGCCCGGCCCGACCCGCGCCTTTGGGCCTCGGTCGCCAAGGGACTGGCCGCGCGCCAGGCGTGGATCGAGCTTTACGGCCTGCCCGGCTACGGCCTGACCCTGGGCGGCCCCACGGCCGAGGGCTTCGCCGTCAGTCCGCGTGACTTCCGCCCCCTGCCCGAAGAGGCGCCGCGCCCCCTGCTGTCGGGCAAGCTGACGCTGGCCGGCCTCAGCCTGGACGCCGAGACCCCGCTGGAGCTGTGGAACAGCCCCACCCCCAGCCGCGCCTTCGCGGTCGAACTGCACGGCTTCGCCTGGCTGCCCGCCATGATGGCCCAGGGCGATCGCGGCGCGCGCGAGGCCCTGGCCATGACCCTGGCCTGGCGCGAGGTGTTCAGCCGCTGGTCGCCCTTCTCCTGGGATCCCGACATCCTGGCCCGCCGCGTCTATCATCTGGCCTGCGCCGGACGGCGGCTGGCGGGCGTGGCGACCGAGGTCGAGCGCCTGCAACTGACGGACATCCTGGCCCACCAGGCGCGCCAGCTGCTGCGCCCGCCCGGCGGGATCATGGGCCGCGCCGAGCGCCTGACCGCCGCCGCCGTCGCCGGCTGCGCTCTGACCGGCAAGGCCGGCGCCGCCATCCGCAACAAGGCGCTGAAACGCCTGCCCGGCGCCCTGGCCGCCACCGTCGCCCCTGACGGCGCCCACGCCACGCGCGCGCCGGAGATGGGGCTGGAGCTGCTGCTCGACCTGCTGACGCTGGACGACGCCCTGGCCCAGCTGTCGGAGGTGACGCCCGAGCCGGTGGCCGAGGCCATCTCGCGCCTGACCCTGGCCCTGCGCGTCCAGACCCTGCCCGACCGCCGCCTGGCCGTCTTCCAGGGCGGCGGCCCCTCGACGCCGGAACGCATCGCCGCCGCCCGCGCCCATGACGATGCGCCCGCCGCCCCGGCCGGCGGCCTCGTCGGCGGCCTGTTGCGCGTCTCCAGCCCGCTGCTGACCGTCATGATCGATGTCGAGGCCCCGGCCCGCAACGCCTGGTCGGCCGCCGCCTGCGGCCAGCCCGCCGCCCTGGAGGTCGTCTGCGGCCGCGACCGCCTGTTCACCTCGGCCGGATGGACCCCGCGCGCCCTGGACCGCCAGGCCCTGCGCCTGACGCCCGGCGCCTCCACCCTGACCCTGGGCGAACAGCCGCTGGGCGAACCCCTGTCGGGCTGGAAGGGCGAGTTACTGGGCCCGCGTCTCGTCGGCCCCGCCCTTCATGTCACGCGCCAGCACCAGGAAGGCGACGGCGCCGTCTGGCTGGAGGTCGAGCACGACGGCTGGATGCCGCTGTACGGCCTGATGCACCAGCGTCGTCTCTACATCGACCAGCGTCTTGACGAGCTGCGCGCCGAAGAGCGGCTGCATCCGCCCGAAGGCCGTCCCGAAGCGACCCGCGCCATCGCCGCCCCCTACGCCCTGCGCTTCCAGCTCGAGCCGGGCGTTCAGGCCTCGCTGGCCCGCGACCGCCGCTCCATCCTGCTGCGCGGCCCGTCCGGGCGCGGCTGGTGGTTCCGCAGCGACGGCCCCGACGTGGCCATCGAGCCCGCCGTCCACATCGACGAAGGCCTGACCCGCCGTTCCTTGCAGATCGTCGTGCGCGGCTCGGCCCGCACCGACGCCGAGACCAAGGTCCGCTGGAAGCTGAGCCCCGCCGGCGCGAGCGGCGATCCGAGCTGACCTGTGGCGACCCTGATCGGACAACGCTGGCTCTATCGGATCGGCAACAGCACGGTCTGCGTCGACAACGCCTTCGCCTGGTCCGGATGGGGCCAGGAGCGCCTGCTCGTCAATGAAGAGGCCGTGCAACAGTCGTCGGGTTGGTTCCAACCGTCCCAGACCTTTGCGGAACCGTGGCTGACCCGTTTCGGCGATGACGAACTGGCCGTACGCCTGATCGGTCGCATCATGTCGGTGCAATGCGACGCCGTGTTGGCCGGCGTTCCGCTGAAACCGGACGAGCGGCTGGCGACGCGCTGGAGAGGGCCGCGCGGCGGCTGGCCAGACGAAGCGGATTGGCGAGCCGCGCGGAAAGGCGACTTCATGGCCCTGCCCCAGAGCTCGGATCAGCCCTGAACACGGCCCAAGGGCTGACGCCGCGCCCCGTTGATGCTAGAGGCCCCGCCATCTCCCCGCCCCAGCCGTAAACGGACGCCGCCCATGCCCGCCGCTCCCGACTTTCCGCCCGCCCCGGACGCGATCAAACCCGTCCGCGCCCTGATCTCCCTGTCGGACAAGGCGGGGCTGGAAGACGCCGCGCGCACCCTGGCGGGGCTGGGCGTCGAGCTGGTCTCCACCGGCGGCACCAAGGCGGCGATCGCGGGCTTCGGCCTGCCGGTCAAGGACGTGGCCGATCTGACCGGCTTCCCGGAAATGATGGACGGCCGGGTCAAGACCCTGCACCCCGTCGTCCACGGCGGCCTGCTCGGCGTGCGCAACGCCCCGACCCACGCCGCCGCCATGACAGAGCACAATATCGGCGCCATCGATATCGTCTGGATCGACCTCTATCCGTTCGAGAAGACGGTCGAGGAGGGCGGCGGCTTTGAAGCGGCCATCGAGAACATCGACATCGGCGGCCCGGCCATGATCCGCTCGGGCAGCAAGAACCACGGCCACGTCGCCGTCGCCGTGGACTCGATCAGCATCGGCCTGATCGTCGAAGCGCTGAAGGCCGACGGCTCGACCACCCTGGCCCTGCGCAAGCAACTGGCCGCCCGCGCCTTCGCCCGCACCGCCGCCTATGACGCCGCCGTTTCCGGCTGGTTCGCCGCTCAGCTGAACGACGCCGCTCCGGCCCGCAAGTCGATCGCCGGTTCGCTGGCCCAGACCCTGCGCTACGGCGAGAATCCGCACCAGACCGGCGCCTTCTACCGCACCGGCGAACGTCGTCCGGGCGTGGCCTACGCTGCCCAGATCCAGGGCAAGGAACTGGGCTACAACAACATCGCCGACGCCGACGCCGCCTATGAACTGGTCGCCGAGTTCGAGGCCCCGGCCTGCGTCATCGTCAAGCACGCCAACCCCTGCGGCGTGGCCGTCGGCAAGGACCTGTCGGAAGCCTACGCCCGCGCGCTGGAATGCGACGCCGTGTCGGCCTTCGGCGGCGTCATCGCCGTCAACCGCCCGCTGAACGGCGACGACGCCCGCGCCATCACCGGCATCTTCACCGAGGTCGTCATCGCGCCGGGCGCCGACGACGAAGCCAAGGCCGTCTTCGCCGCCAAGAAGAACCTGCGCCTGCTGATCACGGACGGGCTGCCCGACCCGCACGGTCCGGGCGAAGTCTTCCGCTCGGTGGCCGGCGGCTTCCTGGTGCAGTCGCGCGACCGCTCGCTGATCAAGCCGTCGGACCTGAAGATCGTCACGCGCCGTCAGCCGACGCCGACCGAGATCCAGGACATGCTGTTCGCCTTCACCGTGGCCAAGCACGTCAAGTCGAACGCCATCGTCTACGCCAAGGACGGCCAGACGGCGGGCATCGGCGCGGGTCAGATGAACCGTCGCGACAGCGCTCGCATCGCCGCCATCCGCGCCAAGGAAGCCGGCGAGGCCAAGGGTCTGGCCCATTCGCTCGCCGAGGGTTCAGCCTGCGCCTCCGAAGCCTTCTTCCCCTTCGCCGACGGCCTGCTGGAAGCCGTCGCCGCCGGGGCCACGGCGGTGATCCAGCCGGGCGGCTCGATCCGCGACGAGGAGGTCATCGCCGCCGCCGACGAACGCGGCATCGCCATGGCCTTCACGGGCGTGCGCGTGTTCCGGCACTAGGCATGAAGAGCGCTAACGCGAGCCGCGCGGCGGCTCGCTGCTTGAGCGCAAAGAAGAGGGCGCTGCCGGTCATCGGCAGCGCCCTTTCTTTTGGCCAAGGCCCGGTCGGGCCTCAGTCCTCGATCACCTCGTGCGAGCCGGCCCGGCCCAGGCGCCAGTAGCCGGCGACCTTCATCCATTTCGGGTTGAACGGCCGGGCGGCCAGGAGGGCCGCGCGCATCGAGCGGGCGACCGAGGATTCGCAGGCGACCCAGACATAGGCGTCAGCCGGGTCGATCCGTTTCGCCGCCGCGACCGCCGCCGCCGTCAGGGCCTCGGCGCGGCCGCGCGGGCCGCCGTTGCGATGCACCCAGACGATCTCGACGTTCGCCGGACTGGGCAGGTCCAACTCGCCCGACGCGTCGTTTACCTCGATGCAGGCGATGGCGCGCGCGGTCGCGGGCAATTCCTCCAGACGGCGCGCGATGGCGGGGATGGCCGCCTCGTCGCCGACCAGAAGATGCTCGGCGAAGCTGGTCGGGATCAGGAAAGAGCCGCGCGGCCCGCCCAGACCCAGTTCGTCGCCCGGTCGCGCATCTTCTGCCCAGGCCGTCGCCGGACCGCCATGGCCGACCGCGAAATCGATGGTCAGCCGTCGGTTGGCGGCGTCAAAGGCGCGTGGCGTATAATCGCGCGCCACCGGCCGGGGATCGGGAAACACCGGTCCGTCCGGCCCCAGCGTGGGCAAAACCAACGGCACGCCGCGCGGTGTGGGGAAGACTTTCACATGGTCGTCGAAACCGGGACTGAAGAAGCCGTCCAACTCCTCGCCCGTCAGCACGATCCGCTTCAGCACGGGGGTCAGTTGTTCGACCGCCTCAACGTGGGCACGGCGGAACTTCAGCTCGTGCCGCACGCGGCGCGGTTGTCTCAGCAGGGCGTCGTTCATGCCTGTCTCACCTTTTCGGCTGCGGCCTCGATCAGGTCGGCGATGGTCTCGACCTGATCCTCGCTGAGCGGCGGTTCCTGGCTCAGACGCTCATGGGTCGCCGCGCGGAAGGCCTCGATGGCCTGGGCGATGCGGGCCGGACGATCGGCGCGGCCGCGCAAGACTTTCATCTTGCGCTCGGCGTGAGCCAGGGCCTCGGCGTTCTCGCCAAGCAGGCGACGGCCTTCATCGGTGACGGCGTAACGCTTCTTGCCGCCCTCGGCGACGACGCTCAGGGCGCCCATGTCCTCCAGCAGGGTCAGGCTGGGGTAGATGACGCCGGGGCTGGGCGTATAGGTTCCGCCCATCCGGGCCTCGATGGCCTTGATCAGTTCATAACCGTGACTGGGCTTGTCCGCGATCAGCGACAGCAGCACCCAGCGCAGGGCGCCGTGCTCGAACATGCGGCCGCCGCCGCGACGGCCGTGGCCTTCGCCGCGCATCCGACCCTCGCCCATGCGTCGCCCTTCCGGCCGCATCGACCGAAAAGGGCCGCCGTGCCCGCGCGCAAAGCCGTGGCCCATGCCGCAGCCGCGCATTCCGATTCCCTTGAATCCTCTCATCTGCGTCTCTTCTCTCTCACTTAGATATATCGAACTCGCAAACAGATATATCGATATATCGAAAGCGCAAGACCTCTTTCTTCGGCGGAGAGACGGATTAAGCTGCGCCGATGGACACCGTCGCCGCCCGCTGGGCCCAGCTGGAACCCCATGTTCACGTCGTCGGACCGGACGACGACAAGGCCCGTCCGGCGGTCCTTCTGTTCCACGGCTGCGGCGGTCTGCGGGCCCATCTGCCGCGCTACGCCGAGGCGGCGAAGGCGGCGGGCTGGCGCGCCTTCATCGTCGATTCCTATGCGCCGCGCGGATGGGGCCGAAACTTCACCCTGATCGCCGTCTGCACCGGCCTGGCCTTTCGCGGCTATGAGCGCGCGGGCGACGTGCTGGCGGCCATCCATGGCGTCTCGCAACGCCCTGAGGTCGACGCCTCGCAGCTGGCGCTGGGCGGGTGGAGCCACGGCGGCTGGGCCATCATGGAGATGATGAGCGAGACGCCCGAGCCGGGCCGTATGGGCGTGGCCGATCCCACAACCGTCGATCTGTCCGGCGTCAAGGCCGTCTGGCTGGCCTATCCCTACATCGGCCCCTGGGCCTTCAATCGAATGAAGCCCTGGCGCCATTGCCCGCGCGTCCTGGCGCTGACGGCCAAACGCGATCACCTGACCACCGTGCGCAACGCCGAGCGGGTCAACGCCATGATCCGCGACTGCGGCTCAGAGGTCGAAAGCTGGGTAGCCGACGGCACCCACGCCTTTGACGAGCCGACCAACAACGGCCCCATGCGCCACCATCCCGAACTGACCGAAGAGGCGCTGCGCCGCTTCAGCGCCTTCCTGAAGGACAGCGCGCCCCACGCCTGAAAATAATCTCTGGACCGCGCCTTGACGCGCGGGCCATCACGTAACAATTGAAGTTACATGAAAAGAGACTCCCGCCTCTCCAACATCCTGCACGCCCTGCTGCACATGGCCGAGCATGAACAGCGCTGCGGCCGACCAATGACCTCGGACATGCTGGCGACCTGTCTGTCGACCAATCCGGTCGTGGTCCGCCGCACCATGGCGGGCCTGCGCGAACAGGGGCTGGTCGTGTCCGAGAAGGGCCACGGCGGCGGCTGGCAGCTGGCGCGCCCGCTGGAGACCGTCACCCTGGGCCAGGTCCACGCCGCCCTGGGCGAGCCCGGCCTGCTGCCCGAAACACCCCCGGTCGAGGCGGAGGGCTGCCTGATCGAGGCCGCCGTCAACGACGCCCTGTCCGACACCTACGCCGCCGCCCGCGCCCTGCTGGCCGCGCGGCTGGACTCCATCACCCTGGCCGATCTTGCGGCGGACTTCTCGCGCCGGCTGGCCGCCCATCCCAAGAGAGACCTGCTCCATGCGCACCAGCGAAAATCCGATGCCCCATGACGCCGTCGTCATCGGCGGTTCCTACGCGGGCCTGTCCGCCGCCCTGCAGCTGGTGCGGGCGCGCCGCCGCGTCCTGGTCATCGACGACGGCCGCCCCCGGAACCGCTTCGCCGCTCGCGCGCACGGCGTGCTGAGCAACGACGGGCGTCCGGGTGCAGAGATCGCCGCCGCCGCCCGTGCCCAGGTCGCGGCCTATCCCACCGCCGCCTTCCGCATGGCCGAGGCGGTGGACGCAGCGCGCATCGACGGCGGCTTCTCGGTCGCGTTCGCCGACGGCAGCCGGACCATGGGCCGTCGCCTGATCCTGGCCCATGGGGTCGAGGACGTCCTGCCCGACCTGCCCGGCGTGAAGGAGCGTTGGGGCCGAACCGCCCTGCACTGTCCCTGGTGCCACGGCTATGAGGTCGGCGGCGGGCCGATCGGCGTCCTGGGGCGCGGCGACCATGCGGTCCAGTACGCCAGCGTTGTCGCCGAATGGGGCCAGGCCGTGCTGTTCATCGACCCTGCGCGCCTGAGCGAAGACGAGGCGCGCGTGCTGGCGCTGCGCGGCGTAACCATCGAGCCGACGCCCATCGAACGTCTGGAAGGCGAGGCGCCGACCCTGACCGGGGCGCGGCTGACGGACGGGCGCTTCATCCCGCTGAAGGCTGTCTTCGTCGGCGCCCATGTGCGGCAGTCCGGCGGCTTCGCCGAACGCCTGGGCTGCGAGATGACCGACACCCCCATGGGCCGCATCGTCAAGGTCGACACTCAGCAACAGACCAGCCAACCGGGGGTCTTCGCCGCCGGCGACCTGGCGCGGCCGGCGGGCAACATCACCCTGGCGACGACGGACGGCATGATCGCCGCCCACGCCGCCTTCCGCTCCCTGATCGAAGAGGAGACGGCCTGAGGATTTCAGCGCGGCTCGATCTTCACCTCGGCGCGAACCGAGTTGGCGATGTAGCAGACGTCATGGGCGCGGTGATGCAGATCGGCGATGGTCGCCGCATCCGGCTGCTTGTCGCCCGACCAGGTCACGGCCGGGCGCAGCACCACCGCGGTGATCGACATCTTGCCGCGCTCGTCCTTGCCCAGGGTTCCTTCGGCCTCGTCGCGATAGGAATCGACCACGAAGCCGTCCTTGCGGGCGTAGGCCAGGAAGAACAGCATGTGGCAGCTGGACAGGGCGGCGACCAGGGCCTCTTCCGGGTCCACCGCCGCCTCTTCCGACAGGGGCGGCGGGATCATGGGCGAGGGCGCAGACGATCCCCGCACCACCGCGCCGCCGTCGAAGCGCCAGTCATGGCCGCGACCGTATTTGTTGTCGCTGAAGGGCTGATCGCCCCGGTTCCATTCGACGACGGCGACGTGCTGGCTCATGACAGGCTCCGAAACAAAGGGTCGAAGCTAAGCTAGGTGCCCTCAGCGGGTTCCGCCAGATCGCCCTTGACCAGATCGCCTTGGGTGAGCATCCGCATCTGCATCTGCGCCCGGATGGTGAAGCCCAGCGAATGATACAGGGCGATGGCTCCGGCGTTGTCCGCATAGGAATGCAGGAAGGCCGTCTCGCCGCGCGCCAGGATGCGCGCGATCACCGCCCGCATCAGCGCCCCGGCGTAACCCCGCCCGCGCGCGTCGGGATGGGCGCAGACGCCCGAGACCTCGGTGAAGCCGTCCGGCTTCAGCCGTTCACCCGCCATGGCCAACAGCCGCCCGTCCTGCTTGACCCCGAAGAAGTCGCCCAGTCGGTGCGTCTTGTCGAAGAAGGGCCCCGGCTCGGTCAGGGTCGCCAGCGCCAGCATGGCCGGGGCGTCGGCTTCGGTCAGGGGCTCTATAGCGATGTCGCGCGCCTTGGCCGGAGCCAGATCGACCAGAACCATCTGCGTCAGCACCGCCTCCTTCAGCACCGTCAGGCCCGGCGGGATGGGCGTGCGCTCCGCCTCGACCGTGGCCAGCAGCCCCTCGGGCTGCTCCAGCGCCGCGACGGCCGCCAGGCTTTCCGGCGCCTGATCGACGCTGGCGACGAAGACACCGTAACCCGGCGCCAGCCGCAACGCCCCGCCCGTCCCTACGGCCAGGGACGCCTGACGCGCAGACGTCAGGGCGTTCCAGATCGGACGATCCAGCGGGTGCGCCATTCGGCTCAGCCCTGCCAGAAGCCGACGATCTTCTTGACCTCGGCGATAGTCGGCTCGGCGACTTCGCGGGCCTTTTCGGCGCCAGAGGCCAGGGCGCGGTCGATCTCGGCCGGGTCGTTCATCAGGCGACGCATCTCGGCGGTGACGTTCGCCATCGAGGACACGGCCAGTTCAGCTAGCTTCGGCTTGAAGGCGCCGAAACCCTGACCCGCGAACTCGGCCAGCACCGCCTCGCGCGTGGTGTCGGCCAGGGCGGCGTAGATGGCGACCAGGTTCTTGGCCTCTGCGCGGCCTTCCAGACCCTCGACCGTCTCCGGCAACGGCTCGGGATCGGTCTTGGCCTTCTTGATCTTGTTGGCGATGGCGTCGGCGTCGTCGGTCAGATTGATGCGCGACAGGTCCGACGGATCGGACTTGGACATCTTGGCCGCGCCGTCGCGCAGGGACATGACCCGTGTCGCCGGGCCCTGGATCAGAGGCTCGGGCAGGGGGAAGTAGCCCGGCGTACCGAAGTCGTTGTTGAACTTCTGGGCGATGTCGCGGGTCAGCTCCAGGTGCTGCTTCTGGTCCTCGCCGACCGGCACCTCGGTCGCCTTGTAGAGCAGGATGTCCGCCGCCTGCAGCACCGGATAGGTATACAGACCCACGCTGGAGCGTTCCTTGTGCTTGCCCGACTTCTCCTTGAACTGGGTCATCCGGTCCAACCAGCCCAGGCGGCCGACGCAGTTGAAGATCCAGGCCAGTTCGGCGTGGGCCGGCACCGCTGACTGCGGGAAGATGACCGCCTTGGCCGGGTCGAGGCCCGAGGCCAGATAGGCCGCCGCGATCTCGCGCGTCTGGGCGGCCAGTTTCTCCGGCTCCTGCCAGACGGTGATGGCGTGCATGTCGGCGACGAAGACGAACAGGGGCGCGCCCGTCCCCTGCAGTTCGGTGAAGCGCTTCAGCGCGCCCAGGTAGTTGCCCAGGTGCAGGGCGCCGGAGGCCTGGATGCCGGACAGGATGCGGCGCGGACCGGTGTATTGAGCCGGAGTCTGGTCAGTCATGATAGCGGATCTCGGAAATCGAAAGGCGAATGTCGGCGCACGTTTTCGCGTGCGAAAGGGTGACGTGCGGAAGCGCGGGGCGGCGGATCAGCCGCGCCATCGTCCGTGAGCGAGAAATCGTCCCGAAAGCGCCATGCCTTCGCGCTTATCGGTTCGCAGCGCGAAGGGCAAGCTCACCGCGCCCGCCGGACCAGGCCCTTGACCTCGGCCACGGTCACGGCCCGGGTCAGGAAGGCCAGGACGACATAGGCCAGACCGCCCGAGGCCACGACCAGCAACAGGGTGATCTCCTTGGCGCCGTGGGTCGAACCCGCCAAGGCCAGAAGGTCCGCGACCGGCGCCTGCAGCATCGGCCGCGCCCACGACGCGACGCCGACCACCATTGCCAGGCCCGCGCTGGCCAGGGCGATGCGGCCAAGGCGCCAGACCGCGCGCGGGCTCGGCCGATAGTGATCGCGCCGCCACAGGGTCGCGCCCAGTAGCAGCACATTGGTCCAGGCCGAGGCGCTGACCGCCGCCGCAATGCCCGACACCCCCATGCCGGCGCTGAACAGGCCGATGGCCAGGACGGCGTTCACCGCCACCGAGATCAGGGCGAACACCATGGGCCGCCGCGTATCGCCCCGCGCAAAGAAGGCGGGCGCCAGGATGCGGATCAGGACGAAGGCGGGCACGCCCCAGCCGAAATGCAGCAGGGCCTGGGCCGTGTTGACGGCGTCCACCTGCAGGAAGGCGCCGCGCGTGAACAGGGCGTCGATCAGGAAGTAGGGCATGGCCATCAGAGCCGCCGCCGCCGGCAGGGTCAGGGCCATGGACAGGATCAGCGCCTCGTCCATCGAGGCCTGTTGCTGGCCCTTGTCCTCGGACGCCACCGCCGAGGACAGCTTGGGCAGAAGGGCGATGCCGATGGCCACCCCGACCAGGCCGAGCGGCAGCTGGTACAGCCGGTCCGCCGTCGCCAGCCAGGTGCGGCCGCCGTCGACGAAGCTGGACAGGTTGCCGGAGATGAAAACGTTGATCTGGGTCGCGCTGTTGCCGATGGCGGCCGGGATGGCGGTGATGATGATGGCCTTCACCGCCGGGGTCATCCTCGGCAGGCTGAGGCGGATGTTCGCCCCCGCCTTGCGCGCCGCCCACCAGCACAGGCCCGCCTGGGCCACACCCGCGACCAGCACGGCCCAGGAGGCGGCGTAGGCGGCCTCGATCTGGTCGCCCTTCACCGGGATGACGGCGGCCAGCATGATCAGGTTCAACAGGATCGGATAGGCGCCGGAGACGATGAAGCGCCCCCTCGCGTTCAAGACGCCGCTGAGCAGGGAGGCGATCGCCATGCAGGGCAGATAGGGCATGGTGATCTGGGTCAGGATCACCGCCAGCTTGAAGCGCGCCGGATCGTCCAGAAAGCCGATGTTGATGACGGTCATCAGCCACGGCATGGCCAGCTGGGCGACCACGGTCAGGGCCACGGTGACGGCGGCCACGGCGGCCAGGGCGTCGGTCGCAACCTTGTCGGCCGCCGCCTCGCCTTCGCTCTTCAGCGTCTTGGCGTAGGCGGGCACGAAGGCGGCGGCGAAGGCCCCTTCGGCGAAGATGCGCCGGAACAGATTGGGGAAGTTCAGCGCCGTATAATAGGCGTCGGCCGCCGGTCCCGCCGAGGCGCCCAGCGCCGCCGTGATGACCAGGTCGCGCGCGAACCCGGCCAGCCGGCTGAGCAGGGTCATGGCGCTGAAGACGGCCGAGGACCGGGCCACGCCGCCGGCCTTGGGCTTGGCCGTCGCGGCGGAGGCGGGCGGCTGGACCACCGGCTCGACCGTGGCGTTTGCGGCCGGGATCGGCGCGGCCGGTTCGATGGGATCGGTCTTGTCGTTCACGGCTGTTCCTGCGCTCGGTCCGAAACGCCTTAGCGCGCCTGCGAGCCGCTGGATACGGGCGAGCCGCCCAGAGCGCCTTCCAGATCCGACACGTCGCGCACGCTGGCGCGCACAGGGATGATGCGCCGCCCCGCCGGCCCCTGAGGCGCACGGTCCAGCACCTCCAGCAGATCAGCCTTCAGCGCCTCCAGCTTCGACTTGCTCTTGGGTTTCCGGCCGTCGGCGTCGGTGATGTAGAAGCCGTCCACCGCCCGCTCGCCGAAGCTGGCGACGTGGGCCGAGCGGGTGGAGTAGCCATGCGCCGAAATCGTCCGCGCCAGATCGGCCAGCAGGCCCGGCCGGTCGGCGCCCGACACCTCGATCACCACGGCGCTGGTCCCCGTATCGGCGTCGATCCGCACCACGGGCCGCACCTCGAACACGGCGCGGCGGGCGCTGACGCGCGGCGCCTCCAGAGCCGAGGTCCGGGCGCCCTTCAGCACCGCCCGCTCCATCGCCTTGACCAGAATGGCCAGTCGGCGCGGCTCGCGTCCGCCATAGGGTTCGCCCGCCCCGTCCTGAATCTCGAACACGTCCAGCGCCATGCCGTCCACGGCCGTGGCCAACCGCGCGCCCACCACGTCGGCCCCCGCCATCGACAGGGTAGCGGCCAGGTCAGCGAACAGGCCCGGCCGGTCGCGCGCCGCCACGGCCACGCGGGCGGTCGATTCCAGCGGCCCCTCGGCGGGCAGGGCCTCGACCGCCGCCCCTTCGCGCCGCGCCCGTTCGACCAGCGCCGGGTGATCGGCCAGGGGGTCTTCGCGCGTCACGGCGTCGCCCCGGAACAGTGCCTCGGTCGCCTCGAACAGGGCGCGCATCAGCTGCCCCTTCCAGCCGTTCCACACGCCCGGCCCCACGGCGCGGATGTCGGCCACGGTCAGCACCATCAGCATCCTTAAGCGCTCCGGGTCGCCCACGGCCTCGGCGAAGGCGCGCACGGTCGAGGGGTCGGACACATCGCGCTTCTGGGCGTAATCGCTCATCAGCAGGTGATGGCGCACCAGCCAGACGACCAGCTCGATCCGGCGCGGGTCGACGCCCAGCCGCTCGCAGGCCCGGCGCGCGGCGATGGCGCCGTCCTCCAACTGGCCCCGGTCGCCGCCCTTGCCCACGTCGTGCAGCAGCATGGCCAGCATCAGGGCTTCGATGTCGGCGATGCGGTGGATGACGCCCGTCGAGGCCGGATGGTCCCCCTCCAGCTTGCCGCGCGCGATGTCGTTGATGATCCCGACCGCCTGCAGGGTGTGCTCGTCCACCGTATAGGCGTGATACATGTTGAACTGGGTCTGGCCGACGATCCGCCCCCACTCAGGCAGGAAACGGCCGAGAAAGCCCGTCTCATTCATGATCGACAGGACGCGATAGGGCCGTTGGCCATGCGCCAGCACCGTCAGGAAGGCCTCGGCCGCGCGCGGATCGCGGCGCAGGGCGGGCGTCACCAGCGTCAGCGAACGGATCACGGCGGCGAAGGCGTCGGGGTGCAGGTCCAGGTCCAGCCGATCCGCCTCGACGAACAGCAGCAGCAGCCGCACCGGATCGCGGGCGAAGACATTGGCCCCCGTGACGGTCAGCCGTCCCTCCTCCACCGCCAGACCGTCGAAGGCCAGCTTGACCCGGCGGCGCCGGATCAACCGCGACAGGCCGCGCGCCAGCCCTTCGGCCTTCTTCTGCTGGCGGGCCTCCAGTTGGGCCGAGACGGCGCGGGTCAGGGCGCCGACCTCGCGCGCCACCTGGAAATAGCGACGCATGAAACGCTCGACCGCCAGTTCATCGCCGCGCCCGCGCCAGCCCATGCGCCGGGCGATCTCGGGCTGGAAGTCAAAGGTCAGCTTCTCCTCGGCCCGACCGGCGCTGAGGTGCAGCAGGATACGGACCCGCCACAGGAAGCCGATCGCCTCGCGGAAGCTGCGCATCTCGCGCGCGGTCAGCAGGCCCTCGAGCGCCGCCTGTCCCCGGTCGCTGTCCGGCGCCAGGGAGCGAGCGATCCAGAACAGGGTGTTGAGGTCGCGAAGCCCGCCCTTGCCGTCCTTGATGTTGGGCTCGACGCGGTAGCGGACCGCGCCGGTCTTCTGCAGCCGCACGTCGCGCTCAGCCATCTTGGCGGCGATGAAAGGGCGCGGATCAGCGCGGCTGACCGCGCTGCGGAACCGCTTCAGCAGGCCCTCGCCGAGCCCGACGTCCCCCGCCAGGACCCGCGCCTCCAGCAGGGTGGTGCGCACGGTCATGTCGTCGCGCGCCAACGCCAGCGTCTCGCCGATGGAGCGAAAGGCCGAACCGACCTTCAGCCCCAGATCCCACAGGACATAGTGGACGAACTCGACCACCGCCTGTGCGCGCGGGCTGATCGCCTGTCCCGGCCGCAGGAACAACAGGTCGAGGTCCGAAAACGGCGCCAGCACCCCGCGCCCATAGCCGCCGACGGCCAGCAGGGTCAGCCGCTCGTCCAGAGCCGGATGCACCTGTTCGGTCGCGAACCGCCACAGGGTGGTCAGCAGGGCGTCCGCGGCCTCGGCGTAGAGACGCGCGGCCTCGGCCCCGTCGGTGGCGCTCTCGGCCCGGCGTGCGGCGCGGGCGCGATCGGCGTCGAAACTTTCGCGCAAGGCGGCGGTGACGGCGGCGCGCGGGTCCGGCGCCGAAGCGGCGTCGAGAACGGCGGACGGGAGCGGAGGCGGGACGGTCACGGAAGGAACATAGCACGCTCCCTCACTCCCGCTCATCCCGGCGGACGCCGGGATCCAGTAAGAGCTTCAGGCTCAGCGCCTGAAAAGGCGCTCCGCCTCCAAACACGCATTTTTTGGGGCCAAAGGACTGGATCCCGGCGTCCGCCGGGATGAGCGGGGGTTTAGGTCTTCGCCAGATTTTTCAACCTATACAGCGCCTCCAGCGCCTCGCGCGGGGTCAGGTCGTCGGGATCGATGGCGGCGACGGCTCCGTCCAGCATGGACTTCATCGGCGGCGGGGGCGGTTCGGCCGCCGCGAACAGCGGCAGGTCGTCCAGACGCGCAGTCGCCGTCTTCTCATTCTCCAGCCGCTCCAGCACTTCGCGGGCGC
Source organism: Brevundimonas sp. SS2672 (assembly GCF_059579685.1). Taxonomy (NCBI): domain Bacteria; kingdom Pseudomonadati; phylum Pseudomonadota; class Alphaproteobacteria; order Caulobacterales; family Caulobacteraceae; genus Brevundimonas; species Brevundimonas sp. SS2672. The sequence goes on from NZ_CM184201.1 coordinate 2,984,543, forward strand.
GGCCGACGACCGCCGTCGGCACTCCGGCCAGACGCGCCACCTGCACGCCGTAGGATCGGTCCGCAGCACCGGGCGCCGCCTCGTGCAGGAAGACCAGTTCGCCGTTCCACTCGCGCGCCTTCATCGACAGGTTGCAGACGTGGTCGAGCCGTTCCTCGAGCTGGGCCAGCTCATGATAATGGGTGGCGAACAGGGTCCGGGCGCGGTTGGTTTCGTGCAGGGCCTCGGCCGTGGCCCAGGCGATGGCCAGACCGTCATAGGTGGCGGTGCCGCGCCCGATCTCGTCCAGAACGACGAAGCTGCGCCCGGTCGCCTGCGTCAGGATGGCGGCCGTCTCGACCATCTCCATCATGAAGGTGGATCGGCCGCGCGCCAGATCGTCGCCCGCGCCGACGCGACTGAACAGGCGGTCGACGACGCCCAGCCGCATCGACCGCGCCGGGACGAAGGCCCCGGCCTGGGCCAGCACCACCAGAAGCGCGTTCTGGCGAAGGAAGGTCGACTTACCCGCCATGTTCGGGCCGGTGACGATGGACAGGCGCGAGGCCCCGACGCCGTCGCCCGCCAGTTGGCAGTTGTTGGGGGTGTAGGGCAGGCCTTGCGCCTTCACCGCCGCCTCGACCACCGGATGGCGGCCCGCCTCGACGGCGAAACAGAGGCTGTCATCAACGCTGGGGCGCACGGCCCCGACCTCTTCGGCCCATTCGGCCAGGGCGGCGTGGGCGTCCAGTTCGGCCAGCGCCTCGGCCACGCCCTGAAGCGGTCCGGCCAGACGCGCCACCTCGCGGCGCCAGCCCTCGAAGGTCTCGGCCTCGATGGCGAGAGCGCGGTGCCCGGCCTGGCTGATCTTGGCGTCCAGCTCCGACAGTTCGACAGTGGTGAAGCGCACCTGATTGGCCAGGGTCTGGCGGTGGATGAAGGGGCTGTCCGGTCCCGCCCGCAGCAGGGGTTCGGCCGCCTTGGCGCTCGTTTCGAGGAAGTAGCCGAGGACGGCGTTGTGGCGCACCTTGAAGGCGACGCCGCTGTCGGCGACGGCCCTGGCCTCCAGTTCGGCGATGACCTTGCGGCTGTCGTCGCGCAGGGTGCGGGCGGCGTCCAGTTCGGGCCGGTGGCCAGCGTTCACATAGCCGCCGTCGCGCGCCAGGTGCGGCGGCTCGTCCATCAGGCCGTCGGTCAGCTCGGCCAGCAGGTGCGACAGGTCGCCCTCAAGCGCCAGCTGGTCCAGACAGGCGCTCACCCGCGCGGGCGGCCCGGCCAGCGGATCATTGGCCGAGGTGGCGAACAGGGCGCTCAGACCCTCTGCCGTCTTCAAGCCCGAGCGGATCGCCGCCAGGTCGCGCGGCCCGCCGCGCCCCAGGGCCAGGCGCGAGGTCGCCCGCGCCACATCGGCCGAGGCGCGCAAGGATTCGCGCAGGTCGCGCCGCAGATCACGCCGCTCCAGCAGCCACTCCACCGCATCCAGACCGGCGTTGATCGCCGCCGGATCGCGTAAGGGTCGCGAGACGCGTTCGGCCAGCGCCCGCGCCCCGCCCGAGGTCACGGTGCGGTCAATGGCGTGCAACAGGCTGCCGTCGCGCTCGCCCCGCTGGGTGCGGTCGATTTCGAGGCTCAGACGCGTCGCCGGGTCGATGGCCAGAAAGCCGCTCTCGCCCGAACGGCGCGGCGGCGTCAGGGCGGGGATCTTGCCCGCCTGCGTCGTCTCCAGATAGGCGGCGATCAGGCCCAGAGCGGAAATCTCGGCCTCCTCAAAGGCGCCGAAACCGTCCAGCGCCGAGACCCCGTAAAGCCGCTGGACCCGGTCCTTGGCCCCGACCGGCTCGGCCAGGGCCTGAGGCATGGCCTGAACCACGCCGCCCGAGCCGTCCAGCGCGCCCTTCATCGTCTCGTCGGAGAACAGGCGGTCGGGGACCAGCACTTCGGACGGCCTGAACGCCGCCAGCGCTGCGCCCAGATCGCTGAGGTCGCAGGCCACCGAATCCACCACCCCCGCCGACAGTTCGACCACCGCCACGGCGGCCCTTCCTTTACGGATCGCCACGGCCGCCAGACGGTTGGCGCCGCGCGCGTCCAGCAGCGTGTCCTCGGTCAGGGTGCCGGGCGTCACCACCCGCACGATGTCGCGGTGAACCACGGCCTTGGAGCCGCGCTTCTTGGCCTCTGCCGGGTCTTCCAGCTGTTCGCAGACGGCGACCTTGAAGCCCTGGCGGATCAGCCGCGCCAGATAGCCGTCCATGGCGTGGACCGGCACCCCGGCCATGGGAATGTCCTCACCCTGATGCTTGCCGCGTTTGGTCAGGGCGATGCCTAGCGCGGCAGCCGCCTTCTGGGCGTCCTCGAAGAACAGCTCGTAGAAGTCGCCCATGCGAAAGAACAGCATGGCGTCCGGCTGGCCGGCCTTGACCGACAGATACTGGGCCATGACCGGCGTGGTTCCGGCGTCCGGCTTGAGGTCGGTTTTGGGCGGGTGGGAAAGCGGCGCGTTCATCTGGCCCGCAGGGTGGCGGATCGGGACGGCGGCCTCAAGCGCGGGCGGCGTTCCTCATGCACAGGCGAAAGGCGACCTGTGGACAGCTTTGTGGATCAGGCCGCGCTGACCAGCCGCAGACGCGGGCGCGAGGCCAGGGCGGCGGGCGTCTCGTCCAGCGCCAGGGCGTCCCAGTCGATATCGGGGCGCGGGGCGTGGGAGGCGGCGATGATGGCGCGCAGTTCGGCCGACGAAGCCACGCTGGCGATGACCGAAGCGACGCCCGGCAGGGTCAGGGCGTAGGCCAGGGCCGCCTGCATCGGATCGACGCGCGCCTCGGCCAGACGGCGACGCGTGCGCGACAGGGCCATGCCGTGAGCCGCCAGTTCGGGCGGCAGGCTGTCGCGGTTGGCGAACAGCAGCCCCTGGGCGAAGACCGAGGCCAGATGCACCTCGACGCCCTCGCTCGCCAGATCGGCGATGACGCCCGCACGCGCCGCGCGCTGATCCAGGATGTTGCAGGTCAGCTGCACCACGTCCGGCTGGAACCGGCGGGCCAGCAGGCCGGGGCCGTCCTCTACCGTGGCGATGAAGCCAACCTTGCGGAAAATCCCGCGATCCTTCAGCGCCTGCAGGCGATCCCACAGGGCGCGGCCCTCGGCGCCCGCCAGATCGGCGGCGTTCTGCACCAGGACGGCGTCGCCGCGCGGCAGGCCCATGCGCTCCAGCGAGCGGCGGGCGCGCGCCTCAACCCGGTCCAGACCATCGGCCAGCGGCACGGTGCGGACGGTGACGCGGAAGGGCGAAGGGAAGGGCCAGGCCTGACCCAGCATCCGCTCGACGTCGCCCTCGGGCCGGGTGGCGACCAGACCGACCCCGGCGTCGCCCGCAGTCTGCAGCAGGTGACGCGTCGCCTCCTCCCGCTGGCCGGGCGGCAGCGGGCGGGACCGATCAGGCTCGACCACCAGGGCGATGGCGAGTTTGTCGGCCGGAGAGGGCGGAACGGCGAGATCTCACGCCGCCACTTTCGCCGTCAAAGCTTAAGGGAGATTGACCGAAATCAAGGTCGTTGGTGAACGAAGAAGCTTAATCCGCATCCGGCTGGTTTTCCGGCACGGCGGCGATGAAGGCGGGATGGGCCTCGGCCCGCGCCTCGATCTCCAGCAGGCGCGGGAAAGCCGCCAGATCGACGTTGAACCGCCGCGCCGAATAGAGCTGCGGCATCAGGTAACAGTCCGCCAGGGTCGGCGTCGCGCCGAAGCACCAGCCCTCGCCGTGACGTACGACCAGAGCCTCCAGCGCGGTGAAGCCGTCGATGATCCACTGACCGGCCCAGACGTCCACGCCCGCCTGATCGGCGCCCAGCCCGCGCACGGCCTTCAGCACCCGCAGATTGTTGAGCGGATGGATGTCGCAGCCGATCAGCGCCGCCATGGCCCGCACCTGGGCGCGGCCCGCCGCGTCGCGCGGCAGCAGGGGCGGCTCGGGATGGGTCTCCTCCAGCCACTCCAAAATGGCCGGACTCTGGGTCAGCACCAGGCCGTCATCCGTCTCCAGCGCCGGGACCAGGCCCTGGGGATTGAGCCGGAGGTAGGCTTCGGATTTCTGTGCGCCCGTGCGCAGGTCCAGCGCCGCCTGCCGATATTCGACCCCCTTCAGATTGAGGGCGATGCGGGTGCGATAGCCGGCGCCCGAGCGCCAGTAGCCGTGTAGGATCATGAGCGCACCGTGAAGCTGAGCGGCGGCAGGCTTGCGATGACCGCCTCGACCCGATCGCCGGGATTGAGCGGGCCGACGCCCTCGGGCGTGCCGGTGAAGATCAGGTCGCCGGGCTGGAGCGCCCACAGCTCCGCCGCCTTGGACAGGACGCCGTCGACGTCCCAGATCATGTCCGACAAGCGGCCCGACTGGTGGACGTCCCCGTTGACCCTCAGTTCGATGGCCGCGTCCGGAGCGGGCGGGTTCAGGCTGAGTGCGCCGCAGGGCGCGGACTGGTCAAACGCCTTGCCGGCCTCCCACGGCCGGCCCTTGGCCTTCGCCTCGGCCTGAAGATCGCGCCGCGTCAGATCGACGCCGACGGCCCAGCCGACCGGCCTGGCGTCTGCGCCCAGGGCGACGACCAGTTCGACCTCGTAATGCAGGTTCTGCGTCGCCGAGGGATAGGCCGGGTCGCTCCCGTCGACGACCAGGGCGTCGGCTGGCTTGGAGAAGAAGAAGGGCGCGGGCTTGTCGGGATCGGCGCCCATCTCCCGGGCATGGGCGGCGTAATTCTGGCCCACGCACAGGATGCGGCGCACAGGCAGACGGCGAGACTCGCCCTCGATCGGCAGGGACGGCGTCTGGGCGGGCGGGAACAGCCATTGGGTCATGACGCTGTTCTAGAAGCGCCGTGAACGGCGCGCCAGATCGGATTTTCGCCGCACCGCGCCCCATGCTGCATTGCAGGAACCTTGATCGTCGGTGTGGCGTTTCGGACAGGGCTTCTCTATTTAATCGTCAAGCTTACACAAGGAGCGGAGCGCGCATCATGGCCACGTCCAAGGCTCGTGAAGACATCAAGAACGACCTCAAGACCCTGAAGGAGGACCTCAAGGCCGGCGCCCGCGAGGAAACCCAGCGTCTGAAGGAAAAGGCCTCCGAGGCCGAAGCCCGCCTGCGCGAACAGGGCGACGAACTGCGCGAGAAGGCGCGCGGCTATTACGACACCGCCAAGGTGCGCGGCCGTGAATATTACGATGACGCCGCCGAGAAATTCGACGAGGCGCAGCGCTATGTCGTCGAGCGGGTGCAGGAACGCCCGATCCAGTCGACCGCCATTGCGCTCGGCGTCGGCGTCGTCCTCGGTCTGCTGCTGGCCGGGCGTCGGCGCTGATGCTCGGGCGGGGGCTCATCAACCGCGCGGTGGCGACCTTCGTCGCCGCCGGCGCGGCCTTCGTGGCCATGGTCGCCCTGGGGGCGACGGTCTATTATCTGCTGCTGCTGGTCGTGCCGCCCGTGATCGCGGCCGCCCTGACCGCCCTGTTGTTCGCCCTGATCGCGGCCGTCGTCGCCCTGGTCTTCGTGCGCCGCGCGCGCGGCGACGATGAGGATGAGGAAGACGAGGAGCCGGAAGGCCTGGGCGCCCGCGCCCTGCACCTGTTCCAGCAGCGTCCGATCCTGGGCGCCGCAGCGGCCCTGGCCGGCGGTTTCATCTTCCTGCGCAATCCGGCCCTGGCCACCATGGTCGCGGCCGCCTTTACTGAAAAAAGCAGAGGACGCCGTCGGCGCTAAAGGAACGGCCAAGTCTCCGACGCGTTGGTTCAGGCAAGCGGCGTTGTCGACGGGAGGGGTCGAAAGCCCGCTCCTGTCAACACCTTACGGAGGGTATCGCCTATGCTTCGCTGGGCCATCATTTTCTTTATCATAGCCTTGGTCGCGGCCGTTCTCGGCTTCGGCGGCATCTCGGGCATGTCGTTTGAGATCGCCAAATTCATCGCCATCATCGCCGTCATCCTATTCGTCGTCTCCCTGCTGGTGGGCGGCCTGAGAGGGCGCGGCGGGCCGCGCATCTAGCCGAGCCGGACGCATTGAAATCAGGGCCGTGACCAAGCCGTCGCGGCCCTTTTTCATGATCTGAAACCCTCAGGCGCGGCGACGCGGCAGCCGCCAGGTCTGGTGATCGGCGAACCGACGTCCGTCCCAGGCCACGGCCGACACCGTCACCGTCTCGGCGTCCCATTCGATGCGGTTGAAGCTGGGCGGCGCCCCCCGCTCGCGATGCGACAGGGTTCCGCAGCCGACGGCATAGGAGCATTCGTCCCCGACCCCGATCGGCAGGGCGAAGGGCACATGGACATGACCGGTGACGACCAGGTCGACGCCCGCCTCGGCGAAGATGCGCGCCGCGCGCGCTCCGCGCTTGACCTCGCCCGTCATGGGCGCGCCGATCATCTCGACCAGGGGATGGTGGCAGGCCAGTATGCGAAGCGCGCCGTCGGGCGCCTGACGCAGAGCCTCCGCCGCGCGGCGCGTCTGATCCAGGTCGATGACGCCCTTGGACCAGTTGGGACGGGCCTGCCAGCCGCGCGCCGTCGTGACGCCCCGCACCATCAGGGCGTCGTGGCGGAACTCGTGATCATGGGCCGGATGGCCGGTCGCCTGTTCGAAGGCCCGCCACGGCCAGAACAGCCGCGCCATCACGTCCCAATAGGGCACGTCGTGATTGCCCACGGTGACGAAGACCGGCTCGGGAAGGGCGCGGATCCAGTCGCCGGCCGCCGCGAACTCGCGCGGATAGCCTCTCTGGGTGATGTCGCCGGTGATCAGGATCAGGTCGGCCCCGGCGGCGTGGGCGTAGTCGGCTGCGGCGGCCACCGCATGTTCATGCTCGCATCCGAAATGAACGTCCGAAAACTGGAGGACCAGACCCACTAGACGCTGTCCTCGCCGGCTGGAGGCTTGGGCGCCAGGGCCATGAAGGCGCGCGGCAGAAACCGCACCGCCGCCTCGCGGCCCAGCAGCATCGGCTCGCCGTCGATCACGGCGGGAATGCGCGACCGGGCCTCCACCTCGATCCTGCGGGCGCCTCGGGTGGTGACGGTCGGATCCTGGCGCCAGTCGTCGAACAGGGCGTGCGCGGCCAGGCGGAAGGCCTGAGCCGCGTCGGCGGTGTTCATGGCCGCCGCCTCCAGCCCGTCGCACTTGTCCATCGCCTTGGAGATCAACGGGCTGATCAGCACCAGGGCCTCAGCCTTCTCCCGCTCGCTACCGTCCAGCGCATAGCGCACCCGGCCGGAAAAGGCCTTCTTCAGCGCGCGGCGGGCGTAGGTCCAGGCCATCTTCAGCTTGCCTTCGCGGATGGCCTCGCGCGCCGGGGCCCACAGGGCGGGCGAGCCCAGGATGGCCGCGCAGTAGAAGGCCTCGCCCTCGACCTCGCCGCCGGCCACGGCCAGGGGGGCGCCCTCCTCCAGCGCGAGGCGCAGAGCCTTCTTCCAATCCCCCGTGCCGTAAAGCGCCTTGGGCAGCATGTTCATGGTGCCGCCGGGCAGGGGTGCGATCAGCGGCCCGTCGGACCCGGCGCGGGCGGCCACCGATCGCGCCGTCCCGTCGCCCGCCAGGATGAACAGGACGTCCGGGCGCGCCTCCAGCGCCTCGCCGATCTGGTCCGGGATCCGCGCCCCCTCCAGCACGACCACTTCGGCCTGAAGCGGATAGACGGCCAGAAGGGCGGCGGCCTCGTCGGCCGCCTGCGCCCCAACGCCGCCCGACAGCGGATTGACCAGGATGATGACCCGTTCCAGTCGGACCGCCTCCGTCAACGGTCGCGGCGCCTCATCCTGAGCGGCGGCGGCGGGGTCCAGGAGGCTCAGGAAATTCGGAGCGTCGTTCTGCGTGTCGGCTGTCATGGGCGGCGAACGTCTGCGCGGTCGGCCAGTTCCGCGCTCGCGACCACGCGCTGGGATTTAAAGTGAAGCTTCGAACGTTTTGCCTCGGAACCGCCCTCTTCGGGCTGCGTTATCGAAGCTTCAGGGGTGCCCCCTAAGGGATGAAGGACAGAACCATGAACAAGGCGATCATCGCCATCGCCGGCGCCGGACTTCTGGTGACCGCCTGCGCCAGCGACCCGTACTACGGCGGCGGCTACGGCTCGAACGAAACCGTCCGTCAAGGCGCCGTCGGCGCGGGCCTGGGCGCCGTGGCCGGCGCCATCATCGGCAACAACGTCGGCGGCGGCAACGCAGCCACGGGCGCGGCCATCGGCGCCCTGGCAGGTGGTGCGGCCGGCGCCATCCGCGGCTCGAACCAGGACCGCAACAACCAGCAGCGCTACCGCGACAACCAGGGGCGCTACTACTACTGCTACGATAACCGCCAGACCGAGTGCTACTGGGAGAACGGCCAACGCCGTTACTGATCCCGGCGTCTAGCCTCTGGCGCCCGAAGCGTTTTCGGGACAGTCTGAAAGGGCGATCCGCATGGCGCGGGTCGCCCTTTTTGCTGGAGGGCGCGCGAGCCGCAACGGCGCGCGCGAGGGGCCTGACATGAAGCTCATTTCCGCTGTCGTTCTGCTGACCGTCGGCCTGACCGTGGCCGGGTGCGCCGCCACCGGCGGCTACAAGAAGCGCAGCGACCTGGTCAGCGACCCGGCCGCCTGCGCCGACAAGCGGTTCGAAGTCTATTTCACGCCGGACCGCGCGACCCTGACCGACGCCGCCCGCCAGGCCATCGGCATGACCGCGACCCAGCTTCAGGGCTGCCAGATCAAGCACGTCAAGGTCACCGGCCTGGCCGACGCCCGCAGCGGCACGGCCGCCGCCAACCTGACCATTTCCGAACAACGGGCCCGCGCCGTCGCCGAAGCGCTGGCGGGCGCCGGCCTGCCCGCCCCGGCGTTCGACATCGAAGCGGCCGGGGCCGAGGGCGCGCTCGTCGGCGGCGTCAACGACCCTCTGCGTCGCCGCACCGAGGTGCTGATCGAGGTCGCCGCCCCGCGCTGACCCCGCCAGACAGCCGGCTGCGGCCCGCCGTCGCGGGGCGTGGCTAGGCGGGGCCTGAGGGTCTAAGGTCGCGCCTTTCCCCTGGTTCTGCTTCCGGCGTCGCCCTTGCGCATCCTGCTTCTTCTCCTGACCTGGTTCGTCCTCGCCCTGCCGGCGACGGCGTCCGCGTCCCCGTCCCCGTCCGAGGCCGCCCTGCGCGAGGCCCTGGCCGCCGGCGCCGCGCCCGCCAGAGGAGAGGCCGTCGCGCCTGGTCCCCAGCGCACCGAAAGGATCGAGGCCGAACTCGTCCCCATGGGAGCCTGGGCGACCCCAGGCTCGACGGCTGTCGTCGCCATCCGCCAGAAGATTGAGCCCGGCTGGCACACCTATTGGCGCAACCAGGGCGATTCCGGCGGCCCGACGACCCTGACCTGGGCCCTGCCGACCGGCCTGAAGCCAGGCGACATCCTGTGGCCCCTGCCCGAGCGCCAGCGGCTGCAGAGCCTGATGAACTACGGCTATTCGGGCACGGTCTTCCTGCCCGTGCCGATCGAGATTCCCGCCGACGCCCAGCCCGGCCGGAGCCTGCCTCTGCGCGTCACCGCCCATTTCTACGTCTGCAGCGACGAGATGTGCGTGCCCGAAGACCTCGACCTGGCGCTCGATCTGCCGGTGCGCGACGGCGCCGCGCCGCTGGACGCCCGCTTCGGCCAGGCGATCCAGGACGTCGTCGCCGACGCGCCGCGCCCCGCCGGGATCGAGGCCCGCGCCGCCCTGATCGACGGCAGGCTGACCCTGACGGCCGTCGGCGGCCCGCTGACCGGCGCCGCGCCGAAATGGGCCTATTTCTATCCGTTCGAAGGCGGGGTGATCGACCACGCGGCCGCCCAGTCCGGCGAACGCGGCCCACAAGGCCTGACCGTCAGCGTCCCCGCCGGGCGCGGCCTGACGACCAACGGGCTGAACGGGCCGATCGGCGGCGTCCTGTCGACCGATCTGGGCGCCTGGGAGATCACGGCCGAACCCGGGGCGGCCCTGGCCGGCGTCGCGGACGAGGGCGGCATCGGCGACGGCGAGAGCGTTCAGGCCGCAGCGACCGCGCCGACCGGGTTCGCCGACTTCGGCAAGGCGGCGTTGTTCGCCCTGCTGGGCGGGTTGATCCTGAATCTGATGCCCTGCGTCTTCCCCATACTGGCGATGAAGGCCGCCTCGCTCAGCCGCGCCGCCCATGAACCGGTCGAAGCCCGTCGCGACGGCCTGGCCTTCGCGGCCGGGGTGCTGACGACCTTCCTCGTCCTGGCCGGGGCGCTGCTGGCCCTGCGGGCGGGCGGTCAGGCCCTGGGATGGGGCTTCCAGCTGCAGTCGCCGGGCGTTGTGGCCGCCCTGGCCCTGCTGATGCTGGCGGTGGCGCTGAATCTGTCGGGCGTCTTCCACGTCGGCGCAGGCCTGCAGGGCGCCGGACACGGCCCGCTGGCGCGCCTGCCCGGCGCGGCGGGCGCCTTCTTCACCGGCGTGCTGGCCGTGGTCGTCGCCGCGCCGTGCACCGCCCCCTTCATGGCCTTTGCGCTCGGCGCGGCCCTGTTCATGCCCTGGCCCATGGCCCTGGCGGTCTTCCTGATGCTGGGGCTGGGCCTGGCCCTGCCCTATGTGCTGATCAGCCTCAATCCGCGCCTGCTGGCCCGCCTGCCCAAGCCCGGCCCGTGGATGGAGACGCTGCGCAATCTGCTGGCCTTCCCCATGTACGGCGCCGCCCTATGGCTGGCCTGGGTCTATGGCCGCCAGACCGCCGACGCCCTGGCTCTACTGTTCGGCGCCGGACTGATGCTGGCCCTGGCGCTATGGCTCTACGGCCGCTTCCAGGCCGCCGCGCCGGGCAAGGGTCGGGCTGCAGGGATCGCCGCCGTCCTGGCCCTGATCGCGGCCCTGGGCTTCGGCGTCCTGGCCGGAAAGGCCGCGCCTGCCGCGTCGGACGGCGACAGCGCCTCGACCCGCCTGCCCTCCCAGCCCTGGTCCGAACAGGCGGTGAAGGCCGCCCTGGCCGAGGGACGGCCCGTCCTGGTCAACTTCACCGCCGACTGGTGCGTGACCTGCAAGCTCAACGAGGGCGCCGCCCTGTCCTCGACCCGCACGACTGAGGCGCTGGAACAGGCGAACGCCGTCTATCTGGTCGGCGACTGGACGCGCCGCGACGACGCCATCACCGCAGAGCTGCAACGCCACGGCCGTTCGGGCGTGCCCCTCTACCTCGTCTATGCGCCGGGCCGGGCCGAGCCGCGCATCCTGCCGCAGTTGCTGACCGAAGGCGTCGTCGTCGACGCCCTGAAGGACGCCGCCGACCGCTGACTTTTCATCCCAAGGAGACCGCCATGTTCCGCCTGCTGACCGCCGCCTCCGCCTCTCTTCTGCTGCTCGCCGCCTGCCAGCAGCAACCCGCCGCATCGCCGGAGCGGTCCGAGACCGCCGCTGTCGCCCCCGAGGCGATCGAAGCGCCAGCCCCCGGCGAAACGGCCCCCGCCTTCACCCTGGTCGACGCCGAGGGCCATCAGCGATCGCTGGCCGACTTCCGCGGCAAGACGGTCGTGCTGGAGTGGACCAACGAAGGCTGTCCCTTCGTGAAGAAGCACTACACCGGCGCCATGCAGGCCCTGCAGCGCGAGGCGACCGCCGACGGCGTGGTCTGGCTGACCATCATCTCCTCGTCGCCGGGAACCCAGGGCTTCGTCGAGGGGGAGGAAGCGCAAGCCTGGAAGGCCAAGCACCAGGCCGCCTTCACCCATCTGTTGCTGGATCCGACCGGCGAGGTGGGCAAGCGCTACGACGCCAAGACCACGCCCGACATGCGGATCATCGATCCCGAAGGGCGGCTGATCTACGTCGGCGGCATCGACGATCGGCCGACCAACAAGGTGGAAGATCTGGACGGGGCCAACAACTTCGTTCGCGCCGCCCTGGCCGACGCCAAGGCCGGCCGCGCGGTCCAGACCGCCTACGCCGCGCCCTACGGCTGCGCCATCAAATACCCCGAGACCGTGGAGGGCTGAGAATTCCTCGCGGAAACCAACCTCCCCTAATCGGGCCCCAAGTCGCGCAAAGCGCGGCAGGCCCAAGAACAGCATCAAGCCTCAGCCGGCGGCTACGCCGCGGGCTGAGGGGGCGAGGTGATGACCTCGACGTTGTCGTTCAGCAGATAGGACAGCTCGTCGAGCGCCAGCTTGCGCGCAGCCGCATCGGGCGCCGTCTCCACCGCCGCGACCTTGACCGGGATGTCTTCCGAAATGCCGCGCAGGATGCACTTCAGGTCGTTATCCGTGCCGCGTTCCTTGAGGATCAGATGCCCCTGCATGTCGCGCTGGGCCAGATCCGTCGCCTGGGTCTTGAACGCCGCATAGGCCGCGCCGGTGAAGAAGCCGGCCCGGTCCGCCTCGCCCGAGGCCATCCAGCCGTCGACGATCGACTTCAGGGCGCCCGACCGGGCGACCAGATCGGCGAACAGGGGCTCCTGGGCCACCGAGACCGGCGCGGCGGGCGCTACCGGCGGCAGGGCCGCCGCTTCGGCGACGGCGGGATCGGCCAGCATCAGGGCGACAGCGAGGGCTATTCCGCAGGACATGGCGTGCCTTTCACAAGGGAGCGGGCCGCGGCGCTTCCGAAGGAAACCCTTGTTGACCCGATCCTGGATTGAACTCTTCTCGGCCTGAGCCGTACACCAGAGCCTGCAAGCGTCGGGCCAACCGCACCGAACCGCCATGGGGAGACGATGATGCCGCACGCCGCCGCCTGGGCCGAACTCGAAGCCGCCGCCCGCCGGGACGCCGGCGCCCGCATCCAGGATCAGTTCGCCGCCGACCCGGATCGTCTGACGCGGCTGACGCTGGAGGCGGCCGGCCTGCATATCGACCTGTCGAAGCAGAGCTGGGCCCGCGCCGGCCTGGACGCGGCCCTGGCTCTAGCGCGCGCCTGCGACGTGGAGGGCCGCCGCGCAGCCTTGTTCAACGGCGAGGCCGTCAATCTGACCGAGGGCCGTGCAGTGCTGCACCCGGCCCTACGCGCGGCGAACGGCGCGGACTTCCACGCCCTGGGCGAGCCGGTCTCGGCCGAGGTCGAGGCCGTTCGCGCCGAAATGAAGACCTATGCCGAAGCGGTGCGGTCCGGAAATGAGACAGGCGCGACCGGGCGCGCCATCCGGACGGTGCTCCATATCGGCATCGGCGGCTCTGATCTGGGTCCTCGACTGATCTGGGACGCCCTGCGCCCGCTTGATCCGGCCATCGACCTGCGCTTCGTCGCCAACATCGATCCGCGCGACATGGCCGAGGCCCTGATCGGACTGGAGCCCGAGACGACCCTGGTCGTCGTCGTCTCCAAGACCTTCACCACCCAGGAAACCCTGACCAACGCCGAGGCCGCCAAGGCGTGGCTGGCCGCCGCCCTGCCCGCCGAGGGGATGGCCAGACACTTCATCGGCGTGACCGCCGCGCCGGACAAGGCGACGGCCTTCGGATGCGGCCGCACCTTCGCCTTCAGGGACTGGGTCGGCGGCCGCTATTCCCTGTGGTCGGCGGTCAGCCTGTCCTGCGTCATCGGCCTGGGCTGGGAGGCGTTCCAGGAATTCCTCGACGGCGCCGCCGCACTGGACCGGCATTTCCTCGAGGCGCCGCTGGAGAGGAACGGGCCGGTGCTCATGGCTCTGGCCGACATCTACAATGTGGACGGCCTGAACCGCCCGGCGCGCAGCGTCGCGCCCTACGCCCACGCCCTGCGTCGCCTGCCCGCCTTCCTGCAGCAGTTGGAGATGGAGTCGAACGGCAAGCGGGTGCGCCGCGACGGCTCGCCCGTCGGTCGCCAAACCTGTCCCGTCGTTTTCGGCGAACCCGGCTCCAACGGCCAACACGCCTTCTTCCAGCAGTTGCATCAGGGACCGCAGGTCGTTCCCCTCGACTTCGTCATCGTCGGCCGTACCTGCGAGGACGCGACCGCGACGCCGCTTTGGGCCAACGCCCTGGCCCAGGCCCAGGCCCTGATGCAGGGCAAGACCGAGGGCCAGGCTCGCGCCGAACTGCTCGCCTCGGGCGCATCCGAGGCCGAGGCCGACCGTCTGGCGCCGCATAAGACCTTCCCCGGCGACCGCCCGTCGACGGCCATCCTGATGGAAGCGCTGACGCCCCGCTCCCTCGGCGCCCTGATCGCCCTTTATGAGCACAAGACTTTCGTCGAAGGCGTCCTGTGGGACATCAACAGTTTCGATCAATGGGGGGTGGAGCTCGGCAAGGCCCTGGCCAAGGCCGTGCTGAAGGACGTCGAAGCCGGCGCGCCGTCCTCGGGCCTCGACCCTTCGACAGCCGACCTGCTGCGACGATTGACGGCGTGACCGTCGTCGCCCCCGCCTGGCAGAGGCTCGAGGGTCTGGCCCTGCTCGCCCTCTCCGCCCTGGCCTATGGGCGTTTCGGCCAGGAGGGCGGAGGTTGGGGGTTGTTCGCCATTCTCTTCCTGGCGCCGGACCTATCCTTCGCCGGCTATCTGGCCGGGCCGCGCGTCGGGGCCTGGAGCTATAATCTGGCGCACAGCCTGATCGGTCCGCTGCTGCTGGCCGGCGCGGGCCTGCTGATCTCCGCGCCGTCGGCGATCCCGCTCAGCCTGATCTGGCTGGCGCATATCGGCTTCGATCGTGCGCTCGGCTATGGCCTGAAGTCTCCGCAAGCCTTCGAGGTCACTCACCTGGGCTTGATCGGCAAGGCGCGCAAAGCTCAATTCGACTGAATCCTCCATGAAAAAGGCCCGGTCGCGAAACCGGGCCTTTCTTCATCTCGCCGTTCGCCTACCAGCGGCGGTCATAGCGGTAGTCGCGGTCGCGGCGGTTCTGATAGCTGCGCCACTCGCCGTGGTTCCGCCAGTAACGACCGTCGCGGTAATAGCGGCCGTTGTTGCGCTCGTAACGGCCGTTGTAATAGCCGTCGCGGCTGTTGATGCCGTGTTCGCGCTCCCAGTGGCCCTGGTTCCGGTAGCAGCGACCGCCGCGGTAATAGCTGCAGTCGTCGTTGCTCGAGGACGAGGCCGCGCCGAGGGCCGCACCCGCCAGGGCGCCGCCCGCGACATAACGTCCGTCGCCCTGGCCGATCAGGGCGCCGGCCACGCCGCCGACGACAGCGCCAAGGACGGCGTCACGGCCGGTATTGTCGCGATCGCGGTCGCGATAGTTCTGGGCCGCGGCCGGAGTCGTGGCCAGCATCGTCACAACCAGAGCAGGGGCGATAGCGCCGGCGCCGATCTTGAACAGGGTCTTCATGGCGGGCTCCTTTCGAAAGCCGGTTGATCCGTTGTCCCCTCTTTAGCGAAGCCTGTCTGAACGACCCCGGGGGCGCCCGTTCATTTTCGCTTCATCAAGGCGCCGAATTTCAGTCCGCCTCGCCCTTGACGCCCCCCGCCCCCTGCCTAACTCCCCGGTCGTTAGCACTCGGGGAGGGCGACTGCCAAAGTCGTGGGCTCCGAGGGCTGGAACCAACATCCTAACGGGAGTTACTCAGATGGCGTTTCGTCCGCTCGGCGACCGCGTGCTGGTCAAGCGCGTTGAAGAAGAATCCAAGACCAAGGGCGGGATCATCATCCCCGATACGGCCAAGGAAAAGCCCCAGGAAGGCGAAGTCGTCGCCGTGGGCCCCGGCGTCCGTGACGAAGACGGCAAGTTCGTCGCCCTGGAACTGAAGGCCGGCGACCGCGTCCTGTTCGGCAAGTGGTCGGGCAGCGAAGTGAAGATCGACGGTGAAGACCTGATCATCATGAAGGAATCCGACGTCCTGGGCGTGCTGTCGTAAGACGCGTCCTGGGTTTCCGGAATTCTAACGTAAAATCTTATAGATAGGAGCAGCCCGCATGGCCGCTAAAATCGTAAAGTTCAACACCGACGCTCGCGACAAGATGCTGAAGGGCGTCAACGTCCTGGCTGACGCCGTCAAGGTGACCCTGGGTCCGAAGGGCCGCAACGTCGTGATCCAGAAGTCCTTCGGCGCCCCGCGCTCGACCAAGGACGGCGTCTCGGTGGCCAAGGAAATCGAGCTGGAAGACGCCTTCGAGAACATGGGCGCCCAGATGATCCGCGAAGTCGCTTCCAAGGCGAACGACAAGGCGGGCGACGGCACCACCACCGCCACCGTCCTGGCTCAGGCCATCGTTCAGGAAGGCCTGAAGGCCGTGGCCGCCGGCATGAACCCGATGGACCTGAAGCGCGGCATCGACAAGGCTGTCGAAGCGGTGCTGGAAGAGATCAAATCGAACTCCAAGCCGGTCTCCAACAACTCGGAAATCGCCCAGGTCGGCACCATCTCGGCCAACGGCGACGCTGAAATCGGCGACCTGATCGCCCAGGCCATGGCCAAGGTCGGCAACGAAGGCGTCATCACCGTCGAAGAAGCCAAGACCGCCGAAACCACCGTCGACATCGTCGAAGGCATGCAGTTTGACCGCGGCTATCTGTCGCCCTACTTCATCACCAACCCGGACAAGATGGAGGTCTCCCTCGAAGAGCCGCTCATCCTGCTCCACGAGAAGAAGCTGACCTCGCTGCAGCCGATGCTGCCGGTGCTGGAAGCCGTGGTTCAGTCGGGCCGTCCCCTGCTGATCATCGCCGAGGACATCGAAGGCGAAGCCCTGGCGACCCTGGTCGTCAACAAGCTGCGCGGCGGCCTGCGCGTCGCCGCCGTCAAGGCTCCGGGCTTCGGCGATCGCCGCAAGGCCATGCTGGAAGACATCGCCATCCTGACGGGCGGCCAGGTCATCTCGGAAGACCTCGGCATCAAGCTGGAAACGGTCACGCTCGACATGCTCGGCAAGGCCAAGAAGGTCCAGATCACCAAGGACGACACCACCATCGTCGAAGGTTCGGGCGAGAAGGACGGCATCGAGGCCCGCGTGGGCCAGATCAAGCGCCAGATCGAGGACACCACCTCGGACTACGACCGTGAGAAGCTGCAGGAACGTCTGGCCAAGCTGGCCGGCGGCGTCGCCGTCCTGCGCGTCGGCGGCTCGACCGAAGTCGAAGTGAAGGAAAAGAAGGACCGCGTCGACGACGCCCTGAACGCGACCCGCGCCGCTGCCGATGAAGGCATCGTCCCGGGCGGCGGCGTGGCCCTGCTGAAGGCCTCCAAGGTGCTGGACGGTCTGAAGGGCGACAACGCCGATCAGAACGCCGGCGTCAACATCGTCCGCCGCGCCCTGCAGGCTCCGATCCGTCAGATCTCGGAAAACTCGGGCGTCGAAGGCTCGATCGTGGTCGGCAAGGTGCTGGAATCGGCCAAGGCCGAGTTCGGCTTCAACGCCCAGACGGAACAGTATGGCGACCTGGTGGAAATGGGCGTCATCGACCCGGCCAAGGTCGTCCGCTCGGCTCTGGCCTCGGCCGGTTCGGTCGCGGGCATCATGATCACGACCGAAGCCGCCATCGCCGATGCGCCGAAGAAGGCCTCGGCCGGCGGCGCCCCCGACATGGGCGGCATGGGCGGTATGGGCGGCATGGACTTCTAAGGAAGTCCGGCAACTCAAAGCTCAGACAACGGAGGGGCGGGATCGAAAGGTCCCGCCCTTTCTTCTTTCCTTTTCCCCTTGTGGGAGAAGGTGGGCGCCGGAGGCGCTCGGATGAGGGGTGTGAGCGCCGCTTTCTCGAGTATGGTCGCGGCGTCTGATCATGGGATGGCTTCAGAGGTCGCGTCGCAAGGCCCCTCATCCGTCAGGCTTCGCCTGCCACCTTCTCCCACAAGGGGAGAAGGGGTTACGCGCCTCCTTCACCCACCTCGCGTCCCGCCAGCCGCGCGCCTTCGACCACCGCCGGGTCGGCGCGAGCCGTGTCCAGAATCCAGTCACGGAAGCGGGCGATCTTGGGGACCAGGCGTCGGCCCGACGGGTAACAGAGCCAATAGCCCTCGGCCAGGGCGACGGTCTGATGGAACGGCCGGACCAGCAGGCCGCGCTCCAGCTCGCGGCCGTAAAGGATGGGCGAGCCCAGGGCCACGCCCTGATCGCCCAGAGCCGCCGCCACCTCCATCGCCTGATTGTCGGCGGTCAGCCTGGGCGGCGCTCCGGCGTCAGCGGGCGCCACGGCGGCGGCGGCGAACCATGCGGCCCATTCGCGGGGCTCTCCGATCAGATGGGCCCGCTTCAGATCGGCAGGCGATTTCAGCCCCAGCCGGTCGCGCAGGACCGGAGTGCAGACCGGCGTGAAGACGGCCGGCATCAGAAAGCGGCTTTCCAGTCCCGGCCACCGGCCCGAGCCGAAGCGCAAGGCCACGTCCAGCCCGTCCGCGCCCAGATTGGACAGTATGGAACTGGTGTCGACCCGCACGGCCAGGTCGGGATTGGCCAACTGGAACGCGCCCAGCCGCGTCGCCAGCCATTGGGTCGCCATGGTCTGCAGCGTCGTGACGGCCAATACGCCCTGGTCCGCCTCAACCACCTCGGCCACCGCCCGCCTCAGCAAGGTCATCGCCTCGGTCGCGGCCGTAGCCAGTCGCTCGCCCTCGGGCGTCAGGGCCACCTGCCGCGTGCCGCGCGTGAACAGGGGCCGCTCGAGTCGTTGCTCCAGGTCGCGGATGCGCCAGCTGACCGCCGCCTGGCTCATGCCGAGAGCCTCGGCCGCGCGGGTGAAGCTGAGCAGGCGCGCCGTCGCCTCGAACACGCGAAGAGCGTCGACCGGAATACGGGAAAGAGGATCAGACATAAGTCAGCCTTATGAATCGGCGTCATCGTCTCGTTTGTGACCCGGCGCACCATGCGCCATCCTGACCCTCTCAGAAAGGAGGACGAAGTCATGGACCACATCTACCGCACTCATAAGGAACCCGCGTGGGGCTGGATCGGCGCCCTGCTCGACGCGCGCCGCCTTTCACGCCGAGAGACCGGCGAAGTCCGCCTCAGGGCCCGACCCTGCTCGGCGCCCCCGCGTCGGGCGGCCTGCTGACGGCCGCCGTTCCGCCGGGCGCGACCCCAAGCGCGCGACAAGCGCGACAAGGCGTCGCGCCCGGTTCCCTTCAGCCGGCGGAACAGTTGCCCCGGCGCGATACGACCGCCCATAAAGGCGCCTTCATCGTCACAGAGGGGGCCCTGATCGATGCGCCGCACCACCCGTATTCCGTCCTTCGCCGCAGCCGCGCTGATCGCCGCCGCCGGTCTGAGCGTCGCCGTTCCGGCTGAGGCCCAAGCGCGCCGCGCGGCGTCGACCGCCGAGCGCGCCGACTGGCCCGCGCGCGCTGCGCCCGCACAGGCGCGCGCCGTGACCTTCGCCGCCGCCGCTTCGCCATCGGGCTCCCTCGTCCTGCCGCTGGGCTCGGAAGCTGATCTGGCCGCGCGCGGATCGGCTCTGGACGCCGGAACGCGTCAGGCGATCGCCGCAGCCCTGAGCGCCGCGCGCTTCGATTACAAGGCGCGCCAGACCCTGAGCCTGCACGGCGTCGGCGGCTGGGACCGCATCCTGATCGTCGGTCTGGGCGAAGCGCCCAAGGCCGCAGACGTCCAGACCGCCGGAATCGTCGCGGGCCGCGCGCTGAACAGCCAGCCGGGCGTCCTGACCGCCCTGACCTCGGGCCTGTCGGCGGATATGGCCTCTGAACTGGCGACGGGGCTGGGCATCGGCCACTACCGCTCGGACCTGTATGTCACCACCGGTCGCGACCGCGCGGCGCCCGGCACCCTGACCGTTGTGGCCGATGACGCCGCGAACGCCCAGGCGCACTATCGTCGCGGCGCGGCCCTGGTCGAAGCCATGGCCTGGACCCGCGACGTGTCCAACGAGCCGGCCAACGTCGTCTATCCCGAAAGCTTCGTCGAGCGCGCCCGCGCCGCCTTCGCCGGCGTGCCGGGGGTCGAGATCACCGAACTGGACGTGCCCGCCATGCAGCGCCTGGGCATGGGCGCCCTGCTGGGCGTCGGCCAGGGCTCCAGCCGCCCGCCGCGCCTGCTGGCCGTGCGCTATCGCGGCGAGGGCGCTGCGACCGACGGTCCGATCGCCCTGCTGGGCAAGGGCATCACCTTCGATTCGGGCGGCCTCTCGCTGAAGCCCGGCTCGGGCATGGGCAATATGAAGATGGACATGTCCGGCGCCGCCAGCGTCGTCGGCGCGGTCCTGGCCCTGGCCAAGGGCGGCGCCCCGGTGGACGTGGTCGCCGTCGCCGCCCTGGCCGAGAACATGCCCGACGGCGGCGGCATCCGCCCGGCCGACGTCCTGACCGCCATGAACGGCAAGACCATCGAGATCATCTCGACCGACGCCGAAGGCCGTCTGGTTCTGGCCGACGCCGTGGTCTGGGCCGACACGACGCTGAACCCGGCCGCCATCGTCGACGTGGCGACCCTGACCGGCGCGGTCGGCGGCGCGTTGGGCGGCGACTATGCGGGCCTGTTCAGCCGCCACGACGCCCTGTCCGATCAGTTGAAGGCCGCTGGAGACGCCACCGGCGAAACCCTCTGGCGTCTGCCGTTGCATCCCAACTATGTGCGGGCGACCTCTTCGACCATCGCCGACATCAAGAACTCGGGCGAAGGCGGCGCCGGCGCGGGCACCGGCGCTCACTTCATCGGCTATTTCGCGCGGCCGGAGACGCCCTGGGCGCACCTGGACATCGCCAACATGGCCTTCGGCGCCGCCAACGACGTCAAGCCGGCCGGTTCGGCGGGCTACAGCGTGCGCCTGCTGGAGCGCTTCGTGCGCGACTTCCAGCCGGTGGCGAAGGAGAAGGGCGCGGGCGGCTACTGAAGCCGCCCCCAGCCTTCACGCTTCTCAGCCTTCCTTGATGGCGACGATCTCGACCGACTGGCCCGCGACCGTCGCCTCATCCCCCTCGCGCTTGCCCATCAGGGCGCGAGCCAGGGGCGAGACGTGGCTGACGCTGCCCTGGGTCGGGTCGGCCTCGTCCTCGCCGACGATGCGCCAGGTCTGGGTGCGGCCGTCCTCGCGCTCGATCGTCACCGTGTCGCCGAAGCGCACCTTGCCGTCCGGCGGCGCCTCGACCAGCTGGGCCGTGCCCCGACGCGCCGACCAGTAGCGCAGGTCGCGCGTCGCCCGCGCCATGGCGGTGCGGTCGGCCTCGATGGAGCCCGCCGCCTGAGCCGCCGTATAAGCCGCGCGCGCGGCCGCCAGCTCGGCCTCGATCTGGGCCAGGCCCTGCGGCGTGACGAGGTTGGGATGGGGCGAGATCGGCCGGTCCGGCAGGTCCGCCGCCGTAGCTTCCAGATCTTCTTCCCGTGTAAAGGCGACGCTCATGTCCGCCAGCATAGGCCGTGACGGCCATTCCGGCTAGGAAGGCGTCGATGACGCTCTCCCCTTCCACAGTCGCCGTGATCGGCGCCGGTCCCGCCGGTCTGATGGCCGCCGAATCCCTGGCCCAGGCGGGCCGGCGCGTCGTCGTGCATGAGCAGATGCCTTCGGTCGCGCGCAAATTCCTGATGGCCGGACGCGGCGGGCTGAACCTGACCCATTCGGAGCCGCTCGAGCCGTTCCTGAACCGCTATGACGCCGCCGCTCAGGCGCGCATCAAGGGGTGGCTGGAGGCCTTTTCGCCCGCCGATCTGATCGAATGGGTCGAGGGGCTGGGCCAGCCGACCTTCGTCGGTTCATCCGGCCGGGTGTTTCCGAAGGCGATGAAGGCCTCGCCCCTGCTGCGCGCCTGGCTGGCGCGGCTGGAAGGGCTGGGCGTCGAGGTCCGCACCCGCTCGTGCTGGACCGGCTGGCGGGACGGCGCCCTGACGTTCGAGACCCCTGATGGTGAGCGGACAGAGCGGCCCGACGCCGTGGTCCTGGCCCTCGGCGGCGCCAGCTGGGCCAAGCTGGGCTCGGATGCCGCATGGGTTCCGGCGCTAAAAGAGGCGGGCGCCGAAGTGGCCGCCTTCCGTCCCGCTAATGTCGGCTTTGATGTCGCGTGGTCGCCGATCTTCCGCGACCGTTTCGCCGGAACGCCGCTGAAAGGGGTCTCCCTGACGCACGGCGACCGCACCGTGCGCGGCGAAGCCATGATCGCCGCCTATGGGATCGAGGGCGGCGGCGTCTACGCCCTGTCCGCCGGTCTGCGCGAAGCGGTGGAGCGCAACGGATCGACCACGCTGACGCTCGACCTGCGGCCCGATCTGAGCGTCGAGGCCCTGACCCAGCGCCTGTCGAAACCACGCGGCAAGGACAGCCTGTCGAACGGGTTGCGCAAGACCGCCCGGCTGGACGCCGCCGCCATCGCCCTGTTGCGCGAAGGCGGCTCCCTGTCCGCAGAACCCGCCGAGCTGGCCGCCCGGATCAAGGGCGTCGCCCTGACCCTGACTGGCGTGCAGGGCCTGAGCCGCGCCATCTCCTCGGCCGGGGGCGTGGCGCTGGACGCCGTCGACGAACGGCTGATGCTGAGGGCGCGGCCCGGCGTCTTTGCCGCGGGCGAGATGCTGGACTGGGAGGCGCCGACCGGCGGCTATCTGCTCCAAGCCGCCTTCGCCTCGGGCGTCGTCGCGGCTGAGGGCGCACGCGCCTGGCTGGCGGCGCGCTGAGGCCATTCGGGGGTCGACAGCGGCGGCCTCAGGGGGCAGCGTGGCGCAAATCGTCCAAACGCCGAGCTTGCCCATGACCCTCGCCCGTTCCGCCGCCGTCGGCCTGATCGCCGTCCTGATGTGTTCGACCTCCGCGCTCGCTCAAACCGGCCGCGTCGATCCGGCCCGGCTGAATGAAGCGACCCGCGTGCTGGCGTCTGATGAGTTTGAAGGCCGCGCCCCGGTCACGCCCGGCGAAGACCGCACCATCGCGTGGTTGTCGCAGCAGTTCCAGGCGCTCGGTCTCGAACCCGGCGGCCCCAACGGATCGTGGGTGCAGGTCGCCCAGGTCAGCCGCACCAGCCAGGACGGCCCCGCCGCCATCAGCGTTTCCGCCAACGGCCGCACGACCGAGCTTCAGCGGGCCAAGGACGTCATCGTCTCGTCCGATCGGCCGGTGGAGCGCATCAGCCTGACCGACGCGCCTCTGGTCTTCGTCGGCTATGGCGTCGACGCGCCCGAGCGTGGGTGGGACGACTACAAGGGCGTCGATCTGACCGGCAAGATCATGCTGGTGCTGGTCAACGACCCCGACTTCGCCGCGCCCGAAGGCCACCCCGTCGCGGGCAAGTTCGACGGCCAGGCCATGACCTTCTACGGCCGCTGGACCTATAAGTTCCAGGTGGCGGCTGCGCATGGCGCCGCGGGCGTTCTGGTCATCCACGACACTCCGGGCGCGGGCTATCCATGGTCGACGCTGGAGAATTCCTCGACCGCGCCCAAGTTCGACATCGTCCGCGCCGATCCGGACAAGGAGCGCGTAGCGGCGCAGGGCTGGATTCAGGGCGCGATCGCCGAACAGCTGTTCCAAGACGCCGGGCTGGACTTCGCCGCCCTGAAGGATCAGGCGCGGACCCCCGACTTCCGCCCCGTGGCGCTGGACGGCGTGACCATGTCCATCGACTTCGGCCAGAAGGCCGACCGGGTCGAGACGCGCAACGTCATCGGCCGCCTGCCCGGAACCAAATACCCGAACGAGACGGTGATGTTCGGCGCCCACTGGGACGCCTATGGCCGCGCCACGCCCAAGAACGGCGACGACATCTATAACGGCGCCGTCGACAATGCGACGGGCGTCGCCGGCGTCATGGAGATCGCCCGCCTGTTCGCAGAGGGGCCGCGCCCCGAACGCTCGACCGTCTTCATCAGCTGGGCGGCCGAAGAAACCGGCCTGCTGGGCGCCGAATACTATGCCGCCAACCCGGTCTGGCCGCTGGAAACGACGGTCGCCAACATCAATATGGACAGTCTGCTGCCGGGGACCGAGATCGACCCCAACATCGTCGTCATCGGCGCGGGCAAGAACGATCTGGACGACCGGCTGGCGGTGCTGGCCGAACGCGAGGGACGTCGCCTGATCCCCGACCCGGCGCCGCACGCGGGGGCCTTCTATCGCTCGGACCACTTCCCGCTGGCGAGGAAGGGCGTGCCCGCCCTGTTCGCCGCCGCGGGCTTCACCGGCCACAACGAAGCCAGCCGGGACTATGTCGCCAACCGCTATCATCAGCCGACAGACGAATGGACGCCGGAGTGGACAATGGACGCCGCCGCCGCCGACGTTCAGCTGCTGTATGAAGTCGGCCGCGACCTGGCCAATTCGCGCGACTGGCCCGCATGGAAGCCGGGCGACGAGTTCGAAGGCGCGCGCAACGCCTCGGCGTCGGCGCGCCAGTAATCGGCTGCAAGTGACGTGAAGCCGCCAAGGCGCTAGACCGCATCCATGACCAGCCTCCCCGACCTCCACGGCGTCTGCCCGCCGCGTTTCAATGCGGTGAAGGACGCCTTCGCCGCCAACTTCACCGACGCGCCCGAGGGGCTGAACGAACTGGCCGCGCGTTTCAGCGTGACCATCGACGGCGAGGTGGTCGCGGACCTGTGGGCCGGCTCGGCCGATCTGGCGGGGACCAAGCCGTTCGCCGAGGACACGCTGGTCCCGGTCTTCTCGACCGGCAAGGCGGTGATGGCCCTGATGATCGCGCGCTGCGTGGACAAGGGACTGTTGTCCTATGAGGACCGGGTCTGCGACCACTGGCCCGCCTTCGGCGCCGCGGGCAAGGATCAACTGACCGTCGGCCAGTTGATGAGCCACCAGTCCGGCCTGCCCGGCTTTGACGGCGGCGCCGAACCGGCCATCTGGTTCAACCGGCAGGCGGTGCTGGACAAGCTGGCGGCGCAGATGCCGATGTGGGCGCCGGGCACGGCGTCCGGCTATCACCCCATCACCATCGGCTATCTGGCGGGGGAACTGTTCCGCATCGTCGACGGGCGGACGATGGGAACGGCCCTGCGCGAGGACTTCGCCCAGCCGTTCGATCTGGACCTGTGGATCGGCCTGCCCGAAGCCGAACACGGCCGTGTCGCCCAACTGCGCAAACCCGCCGCCGCGCCGGACCTCGGCCCCATTGACGCGATCAAGAAGGCCGCCTTCCTGGATCGCGGCTCGGCCCCCGGCGGGCGCGGCTCGGCTGAATGGCGGATGGCGGAGATTCCGTCGGCCAATCTGCACGCCACGGCCAAGGATCTGGCGCGGATGATGTCCATCGTCGCTACCGGCGGCGCTCTGGACCACCTGGCGGTGCTGTCGGAAGAGACCCTGGCTCAAGCCACGCGCGAGCGCATTCATGGGCTAGATAAGGTCGTGCCGTTTCATATGAACTGGGCGGCTGGGTTCATGCGCAACGAAGGCCTGAACATCTTCGGTCCCAATCCGACAACGGTGGGCCATACCGGCTGGGGCGGATCGATGGCGTTCGCCGATCAGGCGATAGGCGTGTCCGCCGCCTATGTCATGACGCGTCAGTCGCCGCACCTCCTTGGCGATCCGCGCGCTCTACGCCTAGTCGAGGCGCTTTACGGCGCGCTCTGAACTGTCCCTCTCCCGGCGGGAGAGGGCTTGAGCCTCCAAGAGCCGAAGGCGATTGGGTCAGGCGAAAGGGTGAGGGGCTTACCCTTCAGTCGGCGTGAGCCGTCGCGCCACGGCTCACGCCGACGTCAAACGAGAACCCTCATCCGGCCCTTCGGGCCACCTTCTCCCATCGGGAGAAGGAAGAAGAGGCCTCTAGGCCTCCGGTCCCCAGGCCAGCTGGTCGTGGACGATCAGCCAGCCGTCGACCGTGCGACGCAGGATGCGGGTGAACAGGCCGCGATGGGTCTTGCCGTCGCGCGTCATCACCGCCCGGCCCGAGACCACCGCCGTATTGACGTCGAACTGCAAGGTTTCGAACCATTCATAGGACAGCGCCCCCAGGCCGCCGGGCTCGGCGGCGCGGGCGTCCAGGGCCGCGCGCACGCTGTCCGGTCCCTTCAGGGGCGTGTCGCCCAGGAAGACCAGCAACGGCTCGTCGTGGACATAGGTGGCCATGACCGCGTCCACCTGACCCGAGGTCCAGGCCGCGGCGGCGGCGTCCAGGGCGTCGCTGACCGCATCAAAGGTTTCGGCCGTGGTCGGCGGCGCGGCGACGGGCGCCGGCGCGCCCTCGACGGGAGCCGGGGCGGCGTCTCGCGAGGCGCCCACGCGCGCGGTGCGGATCACTTCATCGCCGCCGCCCATGACGCTGCTGCTTTGAGCGCAGGCCGAAGTCCCCCCGCGATCAAGGCGGATACGGCGAGGGCGGAGAGCAGGCGGGAGCGGATCATCATCGCCTTCTCTTTAGGACGGGACGGCCTTCGACCTCAACGCGAAGTCGAAGGTTTCTCGCCGATGGCGTCCATTCGATCCTCGGCGGGATCGTCCAGCAGGCCTGGTTCGGGCGCGACGATGGTCTCGGCCGTATGCGCCGCGCGACGCACCTTGAGCACGGCGCCGACGGCGAAGACGGCCACGGCGACCCAGATGAAGACGAAGGAGGCGATGCGCAGCGGCCCCAGAGCCTCGCCTTGCAAGGCGCCGATGATGAAGACGATGGTCGGCGCCAGGAACTGCAGAAAGCCCATGCTGGACAGCGGCATCCGCCGCGCCGCCCAGGCGAACAGGGCCAGGGGAATGACCGTGGCCGGTCCGGCGAACAACAGCCACAGCGTCGCCGAGGGCGAGGCGGTGAAATGGCCCGCGCCCGCGCTTTCGATGTGGATCAGCCAGATCAGACCCGGCAGGGCCAACAGCAGACACTCCAGGAACAGCCCCGTCTGAGCGTCGACCGAGACGCGCTTCCTGATGATGCCGTAGGCCGCAAAGGTCAGGGCCAGGATGATCGAGACCCAGGGCGCGTGTCCGAGGGCTATGGTCTGCAGCAGCACTCCGACCGCCGCCAGCGCCATGGCGATCTTTCCGGCCCAGTCGATCTTCTCACGGAACAGCCACGCCCCCGCCGCCATGTTAAGCAGCGGATTGAGGTAGTAGCCGAGCGAGGCGTCGAGGGTCCGCCCGTCGTTCACGGCGATGATGTAGGTGGTCCAGTTCCCCGCGATCAACACCGCGGACAGGGCCAGCCAGCCCAGCACCTTGGGCTGGCGCAGCACGGCCATGACCTGCGTCCACTGGCGCGACAGCATGACCAGCAGCGCGGCCCAGACCAGGCCCCAGACGGCCCGGTGCCCCATGATCTCCCAGGCGTCCGCCCCCTGATGGCCCATCTGCTGGAACACCAGGGGCACGAACCCCCAGATCAGGTAGCAGAACACGCCCGCCGCCAGGGCGGCGCGGGCTTCGGAGGCGGGAGCAGGGGAGGCGCTCACTCTGGTACCTTTCGACCCCCGCCGCATCGCCGACACGGCGGGGGTTCAACACATATGACGCCCCTCAAGCAGCCTCGCGCCGCGCGCGAGGCGTGAGGGACCTCTGCTTACACAGTCAAAGTGCGATAGCCGCTCTTGGGCGAGATGACGCCGGTCTCGTCCAGCAGCTGGGCGATCTGAACGGCGTTCAGGGCCGCGCCCTTGCGCAGGTTGTCCGACACCACCCAGAAGGACAGGCCGTGCTCGACCGTCGGGTCCTTGCGGATGCGGCTGACATAGACGGCATGTTCGCCCGCGGCGTCGACCGGGGTGATGTAGCCGTCGTGTTCCTGCTTATCGACGACCAGGATCCCCGGCGCCTCGCGCAGGATCTCGCGGGCTTCGTCCGGGGCGATCGGACGGTCGAACTCCACCGTCACGGCTTCGGAGTGGCCGACGAAGACCGGCACGCGCACGCAGGTGACGGTCAGCTTGATCGACGGGTCGATCATCTTGTGCGTCTCGTCCCACATCTTGGCTTCTTCATCGGTGTAGCCGTCCTCGTTGAAGGCGCCGATGTAGGGGATGACGTTGAAGGCGATCTGCTTGGGGAATTTCTTCGGCGTGGCGTCGCCCAGGCCGTAGATGGCCTTGGTCTGGTTCCACAGCTCGTCCATGCCTTCCTTCCCGGCGCCCGAGACGGACTGGTAGGTCGAGACGACGACGCGCTTGATCTTGGCCGCGTCATGCAGCGGCTTCAGCGCCACCACCAGCTGGGCGGTCGAGCAGTTGGGGTTGGCGACGATGTTCTTCCTGGTCGCCAGCTTGGCGGCGTCCGGGTTCACTTCCGGCACGATCAGCGGCACGTCCGGGTCCATGCGGAAGGCCGAGGAGTTGTCGATGACGATGGGACCGGCCTTGCCGATCTTCTCGGACCATTCGCGCGACACCCCGCCGCCGGCGCTCATCAGCACCAGGTCGACGCTCGAGAAGTCGAACTGCTCGATGTCCTCGCACTTGATGGTGCTGTCGCCGAAGGAGACCTCGACGCCTTTGGATTTTCGAGAGGCGATCGCGTGCATTTTCTCGACGGGGAAGTTCACTTCATCGAGGATGGCCAGGATTTCCCGGCCGACATTGCCTGTGGCGCCTACGACGGCGACGCGATAGCCCATGATGAAATCATCCTTTGTTCGGGGGCGTTTGGGAGAAACGCTTCTGCATTTGGGTCCTTCGCAGCCGCGAAGCAACCAGAATCCTCCAATTCGGCGCCGGAATCCGCGAACGCCTTCCCCCGGCCCCATCGGGGAGCTATCTGCTGGCCATGACCTCCCGCATCCGCAAAGCCTACGACATCCGCGTGGAAGAGGGCGTGATCACGCCCGAACCGGCCCAGGCCGCCCTGATCGGCGCGCTTGAGCGGCTGGAGACCGACCTGTCGAAGAAGGGGCTGTTCGGCGCCCTGCCTGAGGTCAGGGGCATCTACATCTGGGGCCCGCCCGGACGCGGCAAGTCCATGCTGATGGACCTCTTCTATTCCTCGACGCCCGAGCAGAGGAAGGTCCGCGCCCACTTCCACGCCTTCATGGCGCGCATCCACGACCTGGTGAAACAGTGGCGCGACGGAACCCCGCGCAGCCGCAAGGCCGTGTTCGGGACCGCCAAGGGGGACGATCCCATCCCGCCGATCGCCGCCCTGATCGCCTCTGAGGCGCGTCTGCTGTGCTTCGACGAGCTGCAGGTGACGGACATCGCCGACGCCATGATCCTGGGTCGGCTGTTCGAGGCCCTGTTCGAAAAGAAGGTGGTGCTGGCCGTCACCTCGAACCGCGCGCCCGAAGACCTCTACAAAAACGGCATCAACCGCCAGCTCTTCCTGCCCTTCATCGACATCATCCGTCAGCGTTGCGACGTGGTCGAGACGGCGGGCGCCCGCGACTTCCGCCTGGACCGCATGAGCGGAGCCAAGGTCTGGTTTTCGCCCCTGGACGCCGAGGCGCGGCAGGGGTTCGAGACCCTGTGGGCCGACCTCAAGGGCGGCGAGCCGGAGGAGCCCATCGCCCTGCCGGTGCTGGGCCGCGAGGTGAAGCTGGAGCGCACGGTCGGCGCCATGGCGCGCGCGACCTTCAACGAGCTGTGCGGCCGTCCGCTGGGACCGCAGGACTATCTCGCCGTCGCGCGGCGCTTCCACACCCTGTTCCTGGCCGACGTGCCCCTGCTCAGCCCGGCCAACCACCACGAGGCGCGCCGCCTTGTGACGCTGGTCGACGCGCTTTACGAGGCGAAGACCCGCCTGGTCGTCCTGGCTGAGGCCGCGCCCGAGGCGCTCTACACCGAGGGCGTCGGCGCCTTCGAGTTCGAGCGGACCGTGTCGCGCTTCAACGAGATGCAGAGCGAGGCCTGGCTGGAGCAGCGTGAGGAAGCCGAGGCGGCCTGAGCCTCCCCCTGCCCGCTCATCCCCCCATCCGCCGGGATGAGCGGTTGCTAGGAATGGCGCATGAAAAAGGGCCGCATCCGAAGATGCAGCCCTTTCCAATTTAGACGCCTAAGCGCTCAAGCAGCGAGCTGCCGCGCGGCTCGCGTCAGCGCCCTCAAGCCAAGGAAGGCTCAATGTCCTTACAGGCCTGGATCAGGCCCTGGACCGAGGCGACCGACTTGGCGAACATCGCCCTTTCGTCGTCGTTGGTGGTGAACTCAATGACCTTCTCGACGCCGTTCGCGCCGATCATGGCCGGGACGCCGACGTAGAGGTCCGACAGGCCGTATTCGCCCGACAGCCACACGGCGCACGGCAGGACGCGCTTCTGATCCAGCAGGTAGGACTTGGCCATCGTAATCGCGCTCTCGGCCGGGGCGTAGAAGGCCGAGCCGGTCTTCAGCAGGGCCACGATCTCGCCGCCGCCCTTGCGGGTGCGCTCGACGATGGCGTCCAGATCGGCCTGGCTCAGGAAGCCCGCGGCGACGGCGTCCGGCAGCGGCAGGCCGCCGACCGTCGAGTGGCGCACCATCGGCACCATGTCGTCGCCGTGACCGCCCAGGGTCCAGGCGTGGATGTCCTGCACCGAGACGCCGGTCTTTTCAGCCAGGAAATAGGCGAAGCGCGCCGAGTCCAGCACGCCGGCCATGCCGATGACCTTCTCCTTGGGGAGCCCTGAGAACTTCTGCAGGGCCCAGACCATGGCGTCGAGCGGGTTGGTGATGCAGATGACGAAGGCGTTGGGGGCGTGCTGCTTGATGCCCTCGCCGACGGCCTTCATGACCTTGAGGTTGATGCCGATCAGGTCGTCGCGGCTCATGCCCGGCTTGCGCGGCACGCCGGCGGTGACGATGCAGACGTCGGCGCCCGCGATGTCGGCGTAGTCGTTGGCGCCCTTCAGGGCCACGTCCTGACCGAAGACGGCCGAGGCTTCGGCGATGTCCAGAGCCTTGCCCTGGGGGGTGCCTTCGGCGATGTCGAACAGGATGACGTCGCCCAGCGCTTCGCGCGCGGCCACGTGGGCCAGGGTTCCGCCGATCATTCCGGCGCCGATGAGGGCGATCTTCGCGCGAGCCATTCAGGTCTCTCCAGTCGATATTGCGTGTGCGAAACGGTAGTCGCTGGAACGGCGGTCTAGACCTGTCGGCGGATCGCGGCAAGCGTTCCGCGTTGCGCCTTTCGTCGGGGCCTGCGAGGCTGCGGCCATGGCCAAACCCACGGACGCTCCACCGATGACGGACGCCGCCTATGAGGCGCGCGCCCTGGCCGAGGCCCTGGCCTGGCGCGATCGCCAGCTGAAACGGCCTGGCCTGTGGGACAAGACCACCCGCGCGACCCAGGACCGCATCAACCGCGTCATTCCCGAGCGCGTGCACGAGATCGTGACCGGCGCCGTGCAGCAGATGACGCGCGGCCTGCTGGCCGGATCGGAGTGGACCACCGCCCGCCCCATGACAGAAGGCGCCCTGCAGGAGCGCGAGGCCAGGGTTCGCACGCGCGTCGAGCTGTATCGCACCACCGCCAGCGTCGAGGGCGGGGTGGCGGGCGCCGGAGGCTTCCTGATGGCGGCGGCGGACTTTCCGGCTCTGATGGCGATCAAGGTCAAGATGCTGTTCGAGATCGCCGCCCTGTACGGCTATTCCGGCCGCGACCTGAAGGAGCGGGTGATCGTCCTGCGCATCTTCCAGCTGGCCTTCTCCAGCGCCCGGCATCGCCCCGAGGCCCTGGCTGCGCTGGAGGCCGCCATGCGCGCACCGGACGATCCCGACGCCCTGAAGGCCTTCGACTGGCGCAAGTTCCAGCTGGAGTATCGCGACTACATCGACGTGGCCAAGCTGGCCCAGCTGCTGCCCCTGGTCGGCGCGCCGATCGGGGCCGTGGTCAACTGGCGCCTGACCCAGCGTCTGGCCGAGACGGCGATGAACGCCTATCGCCTGCGCCTTCTCGCCGATCAGGACGCCGCATGAGCTTCACCGCCGACCCCGCCTTCGAGGCCGCCTCCGTCTTCGCCGTCGACTGGCCCCTGTGCCAGGTGCGTTTCCAGGACGACGGCCGCTTTCCCTGGCTGATCCTGCTGCCGCGCGTCCCCGACGCGGTC
This sequence comes from Brevundimonas sp. SS2672, assembly GCF_059579685.1. NCBI lineage: Bacteria > Pseudomonadati > Pseudomonadota > Alphaproteobacteria > Caulobacterales > Caulobacteraceae > Brevundimonas > Brevundimonas sp. SS2672. Next base: position 3,016,231 of record NZ_CM184201.1, read on the forward strand.
GAACTGGAAGACCTGTCGCCCGAGCAGCGCGCCCTTCTGAGCGATGAGATCGTCCGCGCCGGCGCCCTGGTGCGCGAACTGGGCGCCCTGCGCGGGGCATCAGTCGACAAGCTGAACGTCGCCGCCCTGGGCAATGTCACGGCCCAGCTTCACGTCCATGTCGTCGGCCGTCGGCGCGACGACCCCCTGTGGCCCGATCCGGTCTGGGGACGCCCGGGGGCGGTTCCGTGCGCGCCGGAAACACGCGATCCCGCCCTGGCGCACATCGCGGCCTTTTGACTCTAGGACGGAGGGCCGACTTTCGTCGGAATCGGCCCCCTTCGTTGACACCCCCCGTCTGCGTCACTAAAGCCTGTTGCACTGCAATCCGGCCCTGAAATTCCTCGGGTTTTTTGAGAATCATTCGCATGTCGAACACTCCCACGGCTGCGGGCGAAACTGGCGACCGGACGGGCCGCTACGTCCGTCACCCCAACGGGCACGTCGCACCGATGTCGCCCTTCACCGATATCTGGCGCTGGCACATGACCATGGTCGCGTCGATCCTGTTCCGCGTCACCATCGGCGCGGCCAGCGTGGGCGCGATCCTGCTGCTGGGCTGGGTCGCCGCCACGGCTTCCGGCCCGGACGCCTTCGCCTCGGTCGCCGCCTTCTCGGGCTCGCCGTTCGGCCTGTTCATCTGGTTCGGCCTGACCTGGGTGCTGTTCTCCTTCCTGCTGAACGGCGCGCGCCACCTGATCAACGACACCGGTCGTGGGCTGACCATCAAGTCGGCCAATCTGCTGGCGCAGATCGCCGTCTGGGGCCCGATCGTCCTGGCCGTCCTGTTCTGGGTCGTGCTGTTCGCTGCTGGAAAGGTTTCGCTGTGAGCGCCGCGCCGAAGTTCAAGAACAATGTGAAAATCTCCGAGCGTCACGGCGCCGGGGAATGGAAACTCGAGAAGCTGGCCCTTCTGGCCCTGATGCCGCTGGGCCTGTGGGTCCTGTCGTCGGGTTTCACCCTGGCCGGCGCCGACTACGGCGCGGTCATCGCCTGGTTCGGCAGCACGCTGAACGCCGGCCTTCTGGCCGTGACGGCGGTGGTCTTCTGCCTGTTCGCCAGCCTGGCCTGGAAGGTGATCATCGAGGACTACGTCCCCGCCTCTTCCCGCTCTGGACTGGTTCTGGTCTCGAACCTGGTCTTCCTCGTGCTGGCGGCCGCCAGCGTCTTCTTCATCGTGCGTCTGGCGCTGGGCTCGGCCCCGCTGCCGGCCGGAGTCTGACCCCGCCATGGCTGCATACGAGCTTATCGATCACGAATACGACGTCGTCGTCGTCGGCGCCGGCGGTTCGGGCCTGCGCGCCGCCCTCGGCGCCGCCCAGCAGGGCCTGAAGGTCGCCTGCGTCACCAAGGTCTTCCCGACCCGCTCCCACACCGTGGCGGCGCAAGGCGGCATCTCCGCCTCGCTCGGCAACATGGGCGAGGACTCCTGGCAGTGGCACATGTACGACACCGTCAAGGGGTCGGACTGGCTGGGCGACCAGGACGCCATCGAATACCTGGTCCGCAACGCGCCGCAGGCCGTCTATGAGCTGGAACACTGGGGCGTGCCCTTCAGCCGCACCGACGAAGGCAAGATCTACCAGCGCGCCTTCGGCGGCATGACCCGCAACTTCGGCGAAGGCCCGGTGCAGCGCACCTGCGCCGCCGCCGACCGCACCGGCCACGCCATCCTGCACACCCTGTACGGCCAGTCGGTCCGTCGCGAGGTGAAGTTCTTCGTCGAGTATTTCGCGCTGGACCTGATCATGCAGGACGGCGCCTGTACCGGCGTCACCGCGCTTCAGCTCGACACCGGCCAACTGCACCAGTTCCGCGCCAAGATGGTGGTGCTGGCCACCGGCGGTTACGGCCGCGCCTACTTCTCGGCCACCTCGGCCCACACCTGCACCGGCGACGGCAACGCCATGGTGCTGCGCGCCGGCCTGCCGCTGCAGGACATGGAGTTCGTGCAGTTCCACCCGACCGGCATCTACGGCGCCGGCTGCCTGATCACCGAGGGCGCCCGCGGTGAAGGCGGCTACCTGACCAACTCCGAAGGCGAGCGCTTCATGGAGCGCTATGCGCCGACCGTGAAGGATCTGGCCCCGCGCGACATGGTCAGCCGCTCCATGACCATCGAAATCCGCGAAGGCCGCGGCGTGGGTCCGAACAAGGACCACATCTTCCTGCACCTGGATCACCTCGATCCGGCCGTGCTGCACGCGCGCCTGCCGGGCATCTCGGAAAGCGCCAAGATCTTCGCCGGCGTCGATGTGACCAAGGAGCCGATCCCGGTCATTCCGACCGTCCACTACAACATGGGCGGCATCCCGACGAACTATCACGGCGAGGTGCTGACGCTGCGCGACGGCAACCCCGACAGCGTGGTGCCGGGCCTGATGGCCGTGGGCGAGGCGGGCTGCGTCTCGGTGCACGGCGCCAACCGTCTGGGCTCCAACTCCCTGACCGACCTGGTGGTGTTCGGCCGCGCCGTCGGCCTGCGCTGCGGCGAGGTCGTGGACAAGAACTCGGCCGTCCCGTCGGCTTCCAAGGCCCAGACCGACGAACACATCGCCCGCCTGGACCGCTTCCGCAACGCCTCGGGTTCGACGCCCACGGCGCACCTGCGTCTGGACATGCAGCGCGCCATGCAGGCCGACGCCGCCGTGTTCCGCACCGGCAAGACCCTTGAAGAGGGCGTGCAGAAGCTGCGCTCGATCGAGGCCGCCGGCGCCGACATCAAGACCACGGATCGCGGCCTGATCTGGAACACCGACCTGGTCGAGACGCTGGAATACGACAACCTGATCTCGCAGGCCCTGGTGACCATCGAAGGCGCGTTGAACCGCACGGAATCGCGCGGCGCCCACGCCCGCGAGGACTTCCCCGACCGCGACGACGAGAACTGGATGAAGCACACCCTGGCGTGGAAGCGTCCGGGCGAAGGCGTCCAGATCGATTACCGCCCGGTGCACAAATACACGATGACCGACGAGGTCTCCTACATCGAGCCCCGGGCTCGGGTGTACTAAGGAGGATTGCAGATGGTTCAGCTCAACCTCCCGCGCGGCTCCAAGCCGACCACCGGCAAGGTGCACAAGGCTCCGGCCGGCGCGAAGAACGTCAAGACCTACAAGGTCTATCGCTATGATCCCGAAGTGGACGCCGATCCGCGCTGGGACGTCTATGAGGTCTCGACCGACGATCACGGCCCGATGCTTCTGGACGCCCTGCTTCACATCAAGAACGAGATCGACCCGACCCTGTCGTTCCGTCGCTCGTGCCGCGAAGGCATCTGCGGCTCGTGCTCGATGAACATCGACGGCCGCAACGCCCTGGCCTGCACCAAGGGCTGGGCCGAGTGCTCGTCGCACAACATCACCATCGCCCCCCTGCCCCACCAGCCGGTGGTCAAGGATCTGGTGACGGACCTGTCGCTGTTCTACGCCCAGTACGACTCCATCCAGCCCTACCTCCAGTCCGACCTGCCGGACCCGGAGAAGGAGCGCCTGCAGTCGCCGGAAGACCGCGAAAAGCTGGACGGCCTGTACGAGTGCATCCTGTGCGCCTGCTGCTCGACCTCGTGCCCGAGCTACTGGTGGAACCAGGAAGAATACCTCGGCCCGGCAGCCCTGCTGCAGTCCTATCGCTGGATCGCCGACAGCCGCGACGACGCCACCCAGAAGCGCCTCGACGATCTGGAAGACCCGTTCAAACTGTATCGCTGCCACACGATCATGAACTGCGCCCAGGTCTGCCCCAAGGGGCTGAACCCGGCCAAGGCGATCGCCGAGACCAAGAAGCTGATGGTTTCGCCGTCGCGCAAGAAGACGGCCGCCTGATCCAGCCGATCAGGACGAAAAGAAGGGCCCCCGGAACCGCCTGGTTCCGGGGGTTTTCCTTGGCCGCCGCGTAGCAAGGCTTGCCAAGCCTGCATCCAGAGTTAAGACCGCTTCCATGCCCAAGATCACCTACATTGAACACGACGGAACCGAGCACACGGTCGAGGTCAAGAAAGGCCTGTCCGTCATGGAAGGCGCGATCCGCAACAATGTGCCGGGCATCGACGCCGATTGCGGCGGCGCCTGCGCCTGCGCCACCTGCCATGTCTATGTCGACGAGACCTTCGCCGCCGAGACGGGCCGCGCCTCGGCCATGGAGGAGTCCATGCTGGACTTCGCCGAGAACGTCGAACCGAACAGCCGCCTGTCCTGCCAGATCCGCGTCAGCGACGATCTGGACGGCCTGATCGTGCGCCTGCCGGAAAGCCAGCACTGAGATGATCGACGCCCGGCTGCTGGACGCGGTCGGGTCTCTGGCCGCGCGTCACGCCCAGCCAGACCACATTCCCCTGATCGGGATCGCCGGCGCGCAAGGCTCGGGCAAGACCACCCTGGCCAGCACCGCGGCCGAACGGCTAGGCGCCGCGCATCTGTCGCTGGACGACGTCTATCTGACAAAGGCCGAGCGCCAGGCCCTCGCCCGCGACGTCCACCCCCTGTTCGCCGTGCGCGGCCCGCCGGTAACGCATGACCTCGGGCTGCTGGAGCGCACCTTAGCTTCCCTGAGCGCCGCTGAAACCGACAGCCGTACGCCGCTTCCCGCCTTCGACAAACTGGCCGATGATCGCGCGCCCAGAACGGACTGGCCTGTGTTTGCGGGCCGCCCCTCGGCGGTGCTGGTCGACGGCTGGTGCCTGGGCGCGACGCCGCAGGCCGAGGCCGAACTCGCCGCACCGATCAACACTCTGGAAGCCAAGCAGGACAGCGAAGGGAGATGGCGGCGCGCCGTCAACGCCGCCCTGGCCGGGCCCTACGCCGAAGTCTTCGCCCGCTTCGACGCGATGCTGTTCCTCAAGGCGCCGTCCTTCGACGCCGTGCTGGACTGGCGCTGCGAGCAGGAGGCGGGGCTGATGGGCCTGCCGCCCGCCGAACTGCCGCCCGCCAGACGCGTCGAACTGGCCGTCTTCATCCAGCATTTCGAGCGCATCACCCGCCATATGCTGGCGGGCGGGGTTCGCGCGGACATCACCATAACGCTGGACCGTCAGCGTCGCCCTTTCTCCCCTTGAGGGAGAAGGAAGCGGTCAGTCCGCCGGCATCCGGCCGTAGTTGACGGCGATGCGGCCGATCAGGCCCTTGACGATCAGGTCGACGGGCGAGCCTTCGCGATAGTCGCCCGCCGCGACGAAGTTGACCCGGTCCTCCGAGATCAGGCGGTGGATCTTGTCATGGTCGCGCGGGGTGCTGTCGGGGTCGTAGACGGCGATGGAGAAGCCGCCCTTGGTGTGCATCATCTTCATGGTCGGCACATCGGTGTCGCCGTCGCCCAGGAAGATCATCCGGTCGAACGGGATGGGCCGCTCCTCGTCCGGGATGAAGCGGTTGATGCGCTCGTCCTCCCAGTGGTTGTGCACCCCCTTGTTGATGCGGAACAGATACTGGGTCTTGGTCGTGTAGTTGACGCCCACGGCGGGCCAGACCGCCACGTCGTCCTCGTCATAGGCGTATTTCGAGGCGAAGACGTGGGTGAAGGCCTCGGCGATGGGGCAGCCCTCGATCATCTCGGTCAGGCCCGCCGAGATGATGTAGTGTTCGATCTCCAGCCCGAACTGGGCGCCGAAGGCGTTCATCCGGTCGAACCAGGAGCGGTCGCGCAGACCCTCGAACAGGGCCACGTCGCGGCCGTGGTCGCGCAGCGTCTGGCGCGTCACCGGGGCGCCCTGTTCGCGCGCCGCCAACAGCATCATCTGCATGTACATCAGGATGCCGTCCCCGTCCGAGGCGATGGTCCGGGGACGGACGGTCTCGTTCCAGAACTGGGCCGGCGTCATCCCGATCGAGGGGATGAAGCTGACCTCCTGCATGTTTCCCCGGGCCAGGGTGCCGTCGAAATCATAGATGACGGCGGTCTTGAGCAGGGGGCGGGTCGTGTCGGCCATGAGGACGTCCTGGAAGGCTTGGACACGCCCTCTAGCACGACTGGGCGGTTCAGATCAGCCCAGCAGCAATTCCGGCGCGGCGGTCGGCGCCGTGGCTTCGACCGGCAGGTGCAGGATGAAGGCCGCGCCCTTGCCCGGCTCCGACTGAACCTCGGCCCAGCCGCCGTGCAGCTCGACCAGGGCCTTGACCAGCGCCAGGGCCACGCCCGGCCCGCCGCGCTCGCGCCGCACGAAGCGATCGAAGACGTGGGCCTGCAGGTGATAGGGGATGCCGCGGCCGGTGTCCTCGACGCGGATGCGCACCTCGCCCGGCCCGGCCTCGGCGGTCAGGCTGACGGCGCCGCCTTCGGAGACGGCGCGGCAGGCGTTCTCGAGCAGATGATCAACCGCCTGGGCGATGCGGCGGGCGTCGGCGCGGATCGGCTTCAGCCCCGTCGGACAGGCCAGGTGCAGCGTCGCCCCACGGCCCTCGACCTTGGCGCGGATCTTTTCCGCCGCCTCCTCCAACAAGTCGCAGACCCGCACGTCGCCCAGGGTCAGCTCCATCTCGCCAGCGTCGATCTGGGCCATGTCCAGCACGTCGTCGATGGAGCGGGCCAGATGGCTGGCCGCCACGCGGATGGCGCCGGCGTGCTGGCGGCTGCGTTCGGGCAGGTCGCCCATCGCCTCCAGAAGTTCGGAATAGCCGACGATTGTCGTCAGCGGCGTGCGCAGCTCATAGGATACGCTGCCGACGAACTCGCGCTTCAAGGCCTGGCTCTCGGCTAGGGCGGCCTCCTTGGCGGCCAGAGCCTGTTCCAGCTCGCGCCGGGCGGTTACGTCGAAGAAGGCGACCAGGGTGGCGCCGTCGGGCAGGGGGCGCGTCTGCCAGGCGGCGATGCGGCCGTCCTCGGTGCGACCCTCGCCGGAAATGGCCACGCGGCTTTCCGGATCGGGATCGGCCACCCGCGCCTTCAACCCCAGCCACAGGGCGGCGTCGGGCAGGACCGGGCGGCACAGGGCGGCCACGGCGTCGAAGTCGCCCGCCTCCATCAGCCGCTCGCCGGGAACGCCCCAGAAACTCTCAAAGGCTTCGTTATGCAGCCGCAGCCGCCCGTCCGAGCCGAACACGGCCACGGCGTCGTTCAGCTTGTCCAGCGTCGCGCGCTGGACCTGAATCTGGGCGTTGTAGCGGCTGCGCAGCTGCAACTCGCCGGTGATGTCCGAGAAGATCAGCAGGATGCCGCCCAACGGGTGCGGCTGGCGCACCACCCGCAGCGTCCGCCCGTCAGGCAGGGACCAGCTGTCGTCCGGCGAGGCCTGGGCGGCGCCGTAGAAGTCCAACTCCTCGGCCTTCCAGGCGGCGTAGTCGACGACCTCCGGCAGCAGGCGCTTCTGACGCAGTCGGTCCAGCAGTTCGGCGTGGGTCGGGCGCTCGTCCAGCCAGGCCGGATCGACCCCGAACAGCGACTGGAAGGCGGTGTTGTGGAAGGCCAGCCGCTTGGACGGGCCGAAGATGGCCACGGCGTCCGCCAAGTGGTTCAACGTCTCGTCATGGGCCTCAACGTGGCGGCGCAGGGTGTCGCGCGTCTCTTCGGCCTCGGTCATTTCGATGGCGAAGGCGATCACGGCGCCGCGTCCGCCGGCCAGCGGCTCGGCCAGGATCTTCCACGCCCGGCGCCGCCCGCCCGCCGTGGTCCAGCGGAAGCCTTCCTGACGCGCGTTCAGGCGCAAGGCCTCAGCCACCACGGCGTCGGCGCCCCGATCGAAGCTGAGGGTTCGGCTACGCGCCTCGTCCAGCGTCTCGGCGCCCGTCTCCAGCAGCCAGGCGCTGTTGGCCCAGATCAGGTGGCCCGCCCCGTCCACCACCCAGGTCGGGGCCGGGGACTGCTCGGCCAGGGCGCCGGGGCCGGCCTCGCCGCCCTTGTCCGGTCCGCCCAGGCGCGACAGCCGCAACCAGGTCCCGCCGCCGTGCGCCCGCCCTTCGACGGCCCAGGCGCCGTCCGGGGTCTCCAGCAGGGTCTCGAACGCCTCGCCCGCGTTGACGAGCGCCTCCATGCGGCCGGTGTGGGATTGCCTCAGGGTCGACAGGACAGCCTCGGCGGCCCCCGCCGCATCCCGGCCCGGCGCCAGGGCCGCCAGCATGTCCGGGGCGCCGAAGACGCTCTCGATCTCGCCGTCCGGGTCGAGGCCCAGGCGCACGTCGTCGAACGCCATCAACGCCGTGGCGCCCGTGGTCGCCTGGACCTGGGCGCCGGCGAGGCTCTCCTCGACCTCCATCTCGCGCGCGACCAGCCGGGCGCGCAGGCGCCAGGCCCAGACGCTGACCGCCAGCGCCAGCCCCGCCGCCCCCGCCGTGGCCGCAAAGGCGATGTCGGCCGCGAGATCCGCCTCGGCCATGCCTTCCCCAGAAATCCCGATCCAAGCGTCAGCCGCCCGTCAGGACAGGCCGATTCGGCGTTTACCATACTCTGATTGGGCGAATTGCGATGCGGCCCATGCACGCGCGGCCGCGTCCCTGATTGCGACCGGCTCCGGCGCGGGCGATATCCCTTGCCATGACCACGCCCTGGACAGACCAACTCGCCCCTTCGCTCGATGATTTCGCCCGCCTGGCCGAGGAGGCCTTCGCCGGATTGCCCGACCTGTTTCGCCAGGCGGCCGGGGAGGTCGTCATCCGCATCGACGACTTCGCCGACGAGGAGACCCTGCGCGATCTGGAGATCGAGGACCCGTTCGAACTGACCGGCCTCTATTCAGGCGTCCACATCGGCGAACGCGACGCCATGGGTCCGGCGCCGGAGCCCTCGCGCGTCTTCCTCTATCGCCGTCCCATCCTCGACGAATGGTGCGAGCGCGGCGACGTCGGCCTGGCCGAGATCATCGCCCACGTCCTGATCCACGAGATCGGCCACCACCTGGGCCTGGACGACGATCAGATTCACTCCATCGAAGATGACGATGACTGAAGCGGCCGAGACCTCCATCCCGCTGCTGCGGATCGAAAACGCCAGCGTCGTGCGCAGCGAGCGCCGCATTCTGGACGATGTCAGCCTGACCATTGCGGCGGGCGATCACACGGCGATCCTGGGCCGCAACGGCTCGGGCAAGTCGACGCTGGTCAAACTGATCCTGCATCAACTCTATCCGGTGCATGGGGCGCGGGTCGAGGTGTTCGGTCAGAGCCCATGGGATGTCTTTTCCCTGCGTCGCCGCCTCGGCTTCGTCTCGCCCGCCGCCCAGTCGGACCTGACTAGCGAGGATGCGCTGGAGGTGATGGACGCCGTCGTCTCGGGCTTCTTCGCCTCGCGCGGGGTCTGGCGGCGCGAGACTGTCGAGCCCGCCATGCGCGACGCCGCCGCCGAGGCCCTGCACCGTATGGAGGTCGAGCATCTGATCGGCCGCTCGATGGCCACCCTGTCGTCGGGCGAGGCGCGCAGGGTGCTGATCGCCCGCGCCCTGGCCCACCGGCCGGACGCCATCCTGCTGGACGAACCGTGCGGCGGGCTGGACCCGGCGACGCGCCGCCTGTTTCTGGCCAGCCTTCGTCCGCTGGCGCAGGGCGGCGCCACCCTGATCCTGGTGACGCACCACATCGAGGAGATCCTGCCCGAGATCGACCGCGTCATCATGATGAAGGACGGCCGCGTCGCCCGCGACGGCGCCAAGGCCGACATGCTGACCGACGCCGCCCTGACCAACCTGTTCGGCCTGCCGATGACGGTCTCCAGCCGCGACGGCTGGTTCGGTCTTCAGCTCAGCTAGGCGATCCGTTCCAGCTTCGCCGCGAAGAAGCCGTCCAGACCGCCCTTTTCCGCCCATTGCGACGGCAGGATGCGCAGCCAGCCTTCCGGCGTCAGAGCCTCGTCCGGGGCGCCGACCTCGGCGGGAACGGCGGCGACGGTGCGGAAAGCCGGATTGCGGCGCAGGAAGGCGATCACCTGCGTCTCGCCCTCTTCGCGCTCCAGCGAGCAGACGCAATAGACCAGACGGCCGCCCGGCTTCACCTTCTCGGCGGCGGCGTCCAGCAGGCGGTGCTGAACGTCGGCCAGCTTGGCCACATCAGCGGGACGGGTGGCGCGCAGAACCTCGGGGTTGCGGCGATAGGTGCCGGTGGCCGTGCAGGGCGCGTCCAGCAGAACGGCGTCGAAGGCGCGGTCGTCTTCCCAGTCCTCGGCCGGGACGGCGACGACCTCGGCCTTGAGGTTCATGCGCTCGAAATTCTGGCGCAGGCGCTTAAGGCGCGCCTCGGACCGGTCCAGCGCGACAACTTCAGCTCCGGCGGCGGCCAGTTGCAGCGTCTTGCCGCCCGGCGCGGCGCACAGGTCCAGCGCCGTCTCGCCCGCCTTGACCGCCAGCAGGCGCGCAGGCACGGCGGCCGCCGCATCCTGCACCCACCAGTCGCCCGCCTCGAAGCCGGGCCAGGAGGCGACATCGCCGCGCTTGCCGGTGCGGACCGTGCCGCCTGGCAGGGCCTCGCCCTCGACCGACGCCGCCAGTTCGGCGGGATCGACGCCAGGCTTGGCCGTCAGGTCGGTCGCCGGTTCCTCGCGCGTAGCCAGGGCCAGGCCGATCAGGGCCGCCTCGCCATAGGTCGCCTTCCAGCGCTGGGCCAGCCAGTCGGGCAGATTGGCTTCCGCCGTCGTCAGGCCAGGACCGTCGCGGCCGACGCCGCGCAGCACGGCGTTGACCAGATTCTTGTAGGGGCGCGTCTTGGGATCGCGCTCGGCCAGCTTCACCGCTGTCGACACCGCGGCGAAGGCGGGCGTCTCCAGCACCAGCGTCTGGGCCAGGGCGATGCGCAGGATGGTCATGACGGCCAGCGGCGGCGCCTTCTGCAGGCGGCGCTCCAGAATCTGGTCGATCTCGCCCAGACGGCGCAGGGCCGCCATGGCCACAGCGCGAGCGAAGGCGCGATCTTGAGGCGGCAGGTCGCGCGCTGGCGATTGGGACAGGGCCTCGTCCAGACCGGTGCGCTTCTCCAGCGCCGCGTTCAGCAGCAGGCCGGCGACCAGGCGCGCCTCGACGCCGATGTCGGCGTGGGGGTCGTCGGCGACCGGACGCGGCGCCGGTTCGCGACGCGGGCCGCGCGCCTTCTCGGCGATGCGGCGGCCGCGCGCGGCGGAGCTTTTGCCCTTGGGCGTCCCCCCGCTCACACCGACACCTGGGTGCCGAGTTCGACCACGCGGCCGGGCGGAATGCGGAAGAAGTCGGTCGGGTTGGCGGCGTTACGCATCAGGAAGATAAACAGCTTGTCCTGCCAAAGAGGCATGCCCTGGCGGGCGGTGGGAACGACGGAACGGCGGCCCAGGAAGAAGCTGGTCGACATGATGTCGAACTTCAGCCCCTGCTTGCGGCACAGGCCGAGCGCGCGCGGCACGTTCGGCGTCTCCATATAGCCGAAGGTCAGGGTCAGGCGCTTGAAATCGTCGCTGATCGGCTCGACCGCCACCCGCTGGAGGTCCGGCACGCGCGGCCGGTCGGAGGTGTGCACGGTCAGGATGATGTTCTTCTCGTGCAGCACCTTGTTGTGCTTGAGGTTGTGCATCAGGGCCACCGGCGCGACATCGGCGTCCGAGGTCAGGAAGATGGCCGTGCCCGGCGCCCGGTGCGGCGGGCGGGCGCGCAGCATCTCGATCAGATCGGTCAGCGGCAAGCTGTCCTTGCGCGTCTTGTCGGTCAGGATCTGCGTGCCGCGCACCCAGGTCCACATCAGCATGACCAGACCGCCGCCCAGCACCAGCGGCATCCACGCCCCGGCGGGAATCTTCAGCAGGTTCGAGGTCAGGAAGACCGCATCGATGAAGCCGAACGGCACCAGGGTCAGCAGCACGGCCCACATCGGCCACTTCCACTTGTGCCGCACCACGGTGAAGGACATCAGGGTGTTGACCATCATGGTGCCGGTCACCGCCACCCCATAGGCCGCCGTCAGATTGTGCGAGGACTGGAAGGTCACCAGCACGAACAGCACCCCGACCATCAGCAGGCTGTTGATCGCTGGCACATAGATCTGGCCCGCCTGGGTCTCGGACGTGTTGCGGATGTCCAGTCGCGGCAGGAGGCCGAGCTGGACCGCCTGCTGCGTCACCGAGAAGGCCCCTGTGATGACCGCCTGGCTGGCGATCACCGTGGCCGCCGTGGCCAGGATCAGCATGGGCCAATAGACCAGCTGCGGCACCATGTTCCAGAAGGGGTTGTCAGCCGCGCCGGGGTGCGACAGCAGGAAGGCGCCCTGACCCAGGTAGTTCAGGGTCAGACAGGGCAGGACGATGAACAGCCAGCCCTGGCGGATCGGCGACTTGCCGAAATGGCCCATGTCCGCATACAGCGCCTCGGCGCCGGTGACGGCCAGGAAGACGCTGCCCAGGATGACGAAGCCGAGGAAGCCGTCGGCGATCAGCAGCTTGATCCCGTAATAGGGCGACAGGGCCTTCAGGATCGACAGGTCGTCGAAGATGTGCGCCACCCCCATCAGGCCCAGGGACAGGAACCAGACCAGGGTGATGGGGCCGAAGAACCTGGCCAATCCGGCCGTGCCGCGCGACTGCACCAGGAACAGGGCGATGAGAATCCCCGCCGCCAGGGGCACGATGAAGGGGTCGAGGCGCCCGTTCAGGCCCGGCGCCTCCTGCAGGCCCTCGATGGCCGACAGCACGGAAATGGCCGGGGTGATGACGCCGTCGCTGTAGAAGAGGGCCGCGCCGCAGACGCCCAGGATGAACAGCCAGGCGCTGCGTCGCCCGATGGCGTGCTGGGCCAGGGCCATCAGCGACAGGGTGCCGCCTTCGCCCTTGTTGTCGGCCCGCATCAGGAACATGACGTATTTGAACGTCACCACCACCATCAGCGCCCAGAAGGCCAGCGACACCACGCCGATAACGGCCAGGTCGCCCTCGACGCCCTTCTGGGCGTGGCCGATGGCCTCGCGCAGGGCGTAGATGGGGCTGGTGCCGATGTCGCCGAACACCACGCCGATGGCGCCCAGGATCAGGGCGCGACGGCCGGCCTTGCCGCCCTGGCCCCGGGACCCGCCGTCAGGCGGAATCTGGGCGTTCGCGGGAGAGGAGGCGTTGGCGGTTGGCGCGGCGTCGCCGCGGGGCGTGTCCCCGACCATGCAATGTTTTCTCCGGGTCGCGCGAGGAGGCGCGCGCCCATCAAGAGCGGCGGGCCTTTAGACCTTTTCCGTCAGCGGTTCAATCGCGCCCCGGTTCCGGGCGCGCGGCGGACGACAGGATGCGACGGTCGTCCTTGGCCTGAAGCAGCACCACCACCCCTTCATCGATCCCCGTGTCCTGAGGCAGGGGGAACAGCACCGGTCGCCCGTTCCAGTCGCCCAGGCGGCGCACCTCGCGCACCACATTGACGTGGGTCACGGCCCGGCCGCGATTGTCGCCGCCCTTGACCTCGACCGTCTGCTGCCCCGGTTGATAGACGACGGCGACGACCTCGGCGCCGCCTTCCGGCGGACGACCCGAGCCCACGCCGACGCGATCGCCCGTCTCGCGGAATTCGATCTCGGGCGGCCAGCCCCGGTCACGCGCCTCGGCCTCGACGGCGGCCTTCAACTCGGGCGGACGAGCGCCGGAGACATGACGCCGCCCGTCGATCACCACCTGAGGCGTCGAGACGTTCCGCAGCTTCAACGCCTGGCGATAGGCGCGCTGGCGCTCGGCGAACTCGGGCCGAGCGAAGGTGTCGGACCAGCCCAGATAGTCCCAATAGTCGACGCCGTAGGTCAGGACGATCACGCCCGGATTCTCGGCCACCGTCTCGACCGTGCGGTTGGCGTCGGGACAGCCGGCGCAGCCCTGGGCGGTGAACAGTTCGACCACGACCGGCTGGACCGGAGCGTCGCGCTCGCGCGACGGCGCGGCGGCGGCGACCAGCAAGCCCAAGCCTGCGGCCGCCGCCGTCATCCCGTACCTGAACAGGCCCCGTGCCATCATGGCGGCGATCCTATCCCTTCGACCCGATAACGCCGCTCATAAATGCGTGAGCGGCGCGTCGGGCGCGACGAGCGCTGCTTCAGTCCATCAGCTGCTGGCTGAGGTAGACGTAGTGGCGGGCCCAGCGGCGGGCGTTGGCGACCGGATCGGCGTCATTGGAGTGACCGCCCGCCGTGTCCTCGAAATAGAGGTGGTCGTGGCCCTGGTCGCCCAGACGCGCCGCGAACTTGCGGGCGTGGCCGGGGTGGACCCGGTCGTCGCGCGTGTTCGTCGTGATGTAGACGCGCGGGTATTTCACCTCGGGCCTCAACTGCTGATAGGCCGAGTAGCGGGCGATGAATTCGGCGTCGCCCGGAATGCGCGGATCGCCGTATTCGCCCATCCACGAGGCGCCCGCCGGCAGCTCCTGATAACGCAGCATGTCGATCAGGGGGCTCTCGATGACCGCCGCGTTGAACAGTTCCGGATGCTGGGTGATGGACACCGAGGTCAGCACCCCGCCGTTGGAGCGGCCGTAGATGCCCAGATGGCGCGGGCTGGTGATGCGCCGCTGCTCCAGATCACGGGCCACGGCGGCGAAGTCGTCGAAGGCGCGCTGGCGGTTCTCGCGCAGGGCCGCCTGGTGCCACTGCGGACCGAATTCGCCGCCGCCGCGGATGTTGGCCTGGACGAAGACGCCGCCGTTCTCGAGCCACAGCTTGCCCATCTCGGGCTTGTAGGCGGGCGGGAAGCTGGCCTGGAAGCCGCCGTAGCCGAACAGGATGGTCGGGCCGGTCCCGTCCATCGCCAGGTCCTTCGGCCGGGTGACGAAATAGGGGATCTTGGTCCCGTCGGTCGAGGTCGCCTCGAACTGCTCGACCACATGGGTCGACGCGTCGAACTTGGCCGGGGCCGATTTCAGCTCGGTCAGGGCGGCGGTCGAGACGTCCGCCAGGCTGAGGGTCGGCGGGGTCAGGAAGCCTTGCGTCGAAACGAAGACCTGACCCTTGGCCTTGGAGCTGTCGCCCAGACCCACGGCGCTGTTGGCCGGCACCGCGAGTTCGGTCGCAGTCCAGCCCTCGGCGGTCGGGGCGAAGCGCTTCAGCGTGCCGACGACGTTATCGGCGATCACGGCGACGATGCTGTCTTCGAACACGCGGACATTTTGTAGCGACTGACGCGGGCCGGGCGCGAAGATGGTCGCGGACTTCGCGTCGATGCGGATGCTCTGGCGTACGTCGCCCAGCACGCCCAGCGGCAGGGCGACCAACGAACCGGCGGCGTAGTCCTGACCGTCGAAGCTCCAGGCCTGTTCCGGCGAGAAGACCAGTTTCCCGCCCAGGACGCCCTGGACGCCCACGCGCTCGGGCAGGTTCAACCTATACGGCTTGCCGTCGGCTCCCAGGGCCCAGATTTCCGAGCGGAAGGTGTCCAGCGGGCGGCTGAACAGCACGGCCTCGACCGCGCCCGCCTTGTCGCGGAAGACCATGGGCGAGGCGCCGTAGCCGCCGTCGCCCTGCTGGCCGCGATAGACCTCGGTCGCGTGCTCCAGCGGATGGCCGCGCGTCAGGGATTTGACGATGTAGGGATAGCCCGACTCCGTCAGGCTGCCGGGACCGAAGTCGGTGGCGATCAGCAGGGTGTCGCGGTCCAGCCAGGAGATGCGGTGCTTGCCTTCGGGGATGACGAAGCCGCCGTCCACGAACCGCTTGGTCATCAGATCAAACTCGCGCACCGTCACGGCGTCCATGCCGCCGTCCGACAGATTGATCAGGCAGCGGGTCTCGTCCGGCGCCAGGCAGTCAGCGCCCTTGAACACCCAGTCCTTGCCCTCGGCCTTGGCCAGGGCGTCGATGTCCAGCAGGGTCTCCCACTGGGGCTGGGCGGTGCGATAGGAGTCCAGCGTCGTGCGGCGCCAGACGCCCTTCGGATTGGCGGCGTCCTGCCAGAAATTGCCGAGGCCCTCGCCCAGGAAGCTGACGCCGGGGATACGGTCGGTGGCCGTCAGAATGGCCTCGGCCTGCTGGCGGAAAGGCTCATAGCGACGGTCGCCGGTCAGGGCGGCCAGTGACTTTTCATTCTCGGCGGCGACGAAGGCGCGCGCCTCGGCGCCGTCCACCTCTTCCAGCGCCAGATGGTCGTCGGCGGCCTTGACCCCTTCGGGCGACAGGTCGCGCGGGAAGTGCGGCGGCGGGGTCGTCGCCGAGGCGGCGACCGGGTCGGACGCCGCCCCCTCGGCCAGGGCGGGCGCGGCGGCCAGCACCAGGGCGGGCAGGGCGACAGACAAGAACAGGGACTTCATCATGCTCTCAGGCTCCATGCGATCAGGGCTGCGCCGGCTGATCCATCAGCCGCCGGGTCAGATAGGTGTATTCCAGCGCGATGCGGCGGGCCGTCTCGCGCAGATTGGCGCCGGCCGCGTGGCCGCCGTCGGTGTTTTCATAGAAGAGCACCGGATAGCCCAGTTCCTCCATCCGCGCCGCCGCCTTGCGGGCGTGGCCGGGGTGCACGCGGTCGTCCTTGGTCGAGGTGTGGATGAAGACCTCGGGGTAGGGCTGACCCGCCGTCAGACGCTGATAGGGTGAATACTGCTCGATCCAGGCGCGCTGTTCGGGGATGTCCGGGTCGCCGTATTCGCCCATCCAGCTGGCGCCGGCCAGCAACTTGTGGAAGCGCAGCATGTCGAACAGCGGCACCTGAATGACCGCCGCGTTGATCAGGTCCGGGCGCTGGGTCAGCATGGCCCCCATGAACAGTCCGCCCTGCGAGCCGCCCATGATCCCCAGGTGAGGCTGCGAGGTGATCCCGCGCGTGATCAGGTCCTGAGCCACGGCCTGGAAGTCTTCATGCGCGCGCTGGCGGTTCTCCTGCTGGGCCGCCTGGTGCCATTTCGGTCCGAACTCGCCGCCGCCGCGGGTGTTGGCGATGACATAGACCCCGCCCCGCTCCAGCCACAGCTTGCCCACCGTCGGCGAATAGCCGGGCAGCAGCGACGACTGGAAGCCGCCGTAGCCGTACAGCAGCGTCGGGTTCGAGCCGTCCATCGCCATGGCGTCCTTGTGGACGACGAAATAGGGGATCATCGTCCCGTCGGCGCTGCGCGCCTCGAACTGATCGACGCGCATGCCGCTGGCGTCGAACTTTTCCGGCAGGGCCTTGGTCAGCACGACCGCGCCGGTCGCCGCATCGGCCAGATAGAGGCTGGACGGGTTCAGATAGCCGGTGACGCTGACGAAGACCTTGTCGTCCTGTTCCGAGGCCGAGCCGACGCCGACCGAGACGTTCTGCGGCAGGTCCAGGCGCGTGCGGCTCCAGTCGGCCGGGTCATAGACATAGACCGAGCCGCGCACGTTCTCGTAAAGGGCCACGACCAGCTTGTTGCGGGTGGCGTTGAGCCCCTCGATCGCCTCGCGCTCGCCGGGGCGGATCACCAGACCGGCGGGGGTCTTGGGATCAGCCAGCCAGGCCTGCAGGTTCCAGGCGATGACGTCGCCGGTCTTGAATTCCTGCCCCGAGGGCGCGGTCCAGTCCTGATCCGTCGTCACCACCAGCTGGCCGGCGACCAGGGCGTTGATGTTGGACTTGAGCGGCAGCTCCAGCTTCGTCGTCGAACCGTCGGGGTTCAGGCGCCAGGTCTCGCTTTCGTAGAAGTTGATCCCCCGGTTCAGCAGCACCGCCTGAACCGCGCCGTCCGCGTCGCGCAGCGTGTAGCCCGAAACCGAGACGTCCGTCTGTTGACCGGCGAAGACCTCGACCGCCTGATCGACGCTCTGGCCGCGCTTCATCAGACGCACGGTGCGCGGATAGCCAGAGTCCGTCAGCGACCCTTCGCCGAAATCGCGCGAGATCAGCAGCGTATCCTTGTCGATCCAGCTGGCGCCGCCCTTGGATTCTGGCAGCGAAATCCCGCCTTCGACGAAGGTTTTCGTGACGCTGTCGAACTCGCGGATCGTCACCGCATCCTTGCCGCCGTTCGACAGGGAGATCAGGCAGTAACGCTCCTCCGGCGCCAGGCAGGTCGCGCCCTTGTAGACCCAGTTGGCGCCCTCGGCCGCCGACAGCGCGTCGATGTCCAGGATGGTCTCCCACTGCGGCGCATCGGTGCGATAGGACGCCAGCGTCGTGCGCCGCCAGATGCCGCGCACATGGTCGGCGTCCTGCCAGAAGTTGTCGACGTGGCCGTCGTGAGTGAAACCGGGCGAGGGGATGCGGTCGCGCGACTGCACCAGGTCCAGCGCCTGTTGATGGAGGGTCTCATAGCGTGGGTCGCCCTGCAGCGTCCCCAGAGAGGTCTCGTTGTGCGCCTTGACCCATTCCATGGCGCGGTCGCCCTCGACCTCCTCCAGCCACAGATAGGGGTCGGTCGCATCGCTGGTCGCGAAGCCCGGAGCCGTCGAGGCGGCGCTTGTGGAAACGGTGGTCTGGGCCATGGCGACGGGTGCGGCTCCGGCGGCGAGAAGAAGGGCGGCGACGGACGCCAACGAGCGGATGGTCATAGATGTCCCCCAACGGACGAATGTTTCGCGCGGCACCTTGGCGAGGGCGGCGGCGAGGGGCAAGCGCCTGTAATCTTACGGGCTTGTAATCTTTCGCCGCAGGCTGCGGCTCAATCGCCATCGTCCGGGATGCACAGAATCTGGCCGCAGGCCTTGCAGTGCACGGCGTCGGGGTCGTGCTTCTGCAGCCCGCAGGTGGGACAGGGGAACTTCACCTTGTGCGGCCGGATCAGCGTTTGGGCCAGGCGGATGAAAAGGGTGATGCCCACCAGCATGACGACGATGGAGATGACCCTCCCCCAGTTGCCCGGCAGGGTGATGTCCCCGAAGCCCGTCGTCGTCAGGGTGGCGACAGTGAAGTACAGGGCGTCCAGATAGCCGTTGATGTGCTCGGCCTTGCCCCGGAAATAGGCGTAGACGAAGCCGGTCGTCACAAAGACGAAGGTGACCAGGGCGGCCAAGGCGCGGGTGATCTCCTCGACGCGGGTGTCGTCGAACCGGCGACCGATGGTGCGCCAAAACAGGTCGCTGTTCAGCAGGCTCCAGAACCGCAGCAGCCGCAGGAAGCCGAAATTCGCCAGCCAGGCCGGGAACAGCAGGGTCGCCAGCACGAACAGGTCGACCCAGACGATGGGCTTCTTCAGCCAGTCGCGGATGTCGGAATAGGCATAGGCCCGCGCCGCCAGGTCCAGGCCCAGAATGGCGGCGATGAAGTAGTCGGCGACATAGAAGACCCAGCCTGCCTCCTTCAGGATCGGCGCGGCCAGGAAGAAGCCGATGATGATCAGGTCGACGATGATGACCATCAGGCGGAACTTCACCGCCGCCGGCTGGGCGCCGTGATAGAGGTAGCGCAGGCGCGCCCTCAGCCGCAGCCCGTCGGGTTTGGCGGTTTCGCTATGATCAGACGTCATCGTCGTCAGCGATACATGAACCGGCGAAAAATCCTATATGAAGGGCGTCATGAGCCAACCCGCCCGACCCTACATCCGCATGAACGGCGCCGGAAACGCCTTCATCGTCGTCCAGGCCTTCGAAGAGCCCTTTCACCCGACCGCAGACCAGGTGCGCGCCCTGGCCGATCCGGCGGCGGGCCTGGGCGGCTTCGACCAGTTGATCGGCATCGAGCCGTCCGAAACGGCCGACGCCTTCATGCGGGTATGGAACGCCGACGGCTCCATGGTCGAGACCTGCGGCAACGCCCTGCGCTGCGTCGGCTGGCTGATGTTGGAGGCGACCGACAAGGAAGAGGTGGTCATCGACACCCTCGGCGGCCCCACCACCGCGCGCCGCGCCTCATCCTCTCTTCCAGGCCGCGCCGGGTCGGGAGATCCCGAAGGGTCGACGACCGCGGCCATCCACGAAGTGACGGTCGATATGGGGGCGCCGCGTCTCGACTGGTCCGAAGTGCCGCTGGCCGAAGCGATGGACACGCGCGGGATCGAGCTTCAGGTCGGACCGATCGACGCGCCCGTGCTGCATACGCCGGGCGCGGTGTCGATGGGCAACCCCCACGTCGTCTTCTTCACCGACCAGCAGGACGACGCCTTCGTGCGCGGCTCCGGCTCCCTGGTCGAACGCCACCCCCTGTTCCCCGAAGGGGTCAACGTCGGCTTCGCCGACGTCCTGGAGCGCGACCGCATCCGGTTGCGGGTGTGGGAGCGCGGGGCGGGCCTGACCCTGGCGTGCGGCACCGGCGCCTGCGCCGCCCTGGTGGCCACGGCGCGGCGCGGACTGACCGATCGCCGGGCGACGGTGATCGTCGACGGCGGCGAACTGACCATCAACTGGGACGAAGCGTCGAACCACGTCTTCATGACGGGTCCTGTCGAGATCGAAGGAACCGGATTCCTGCCCGTGGCGTGACGGAGAAACCACGCAATCGCCCTTGACCCGGCGTCAGCGGTTGTCGGCGAAGGTCCCACGATCTAGGAACGAAATGCGCCTGCCTCTTCCCGAGATCGAAATGCCCGAATTGACCGATAAACAGACCTTCTCCGACGACGACGCTCTGGAGTTCCACAGCGATCCGACGCCGGGCAAGATCTCTATGGCCCCGACCAAGCCGATGGCGACCCAGCGCGATCTGTCGCTGGCCTATTCGCCGGGCGTGGCCGTGCCGGTCCTGGCCATCGCGGAGGACCCGGACAAGGCCTACGACTACACCTCCAAGGGGAACATGGTCGCCGTCATCTCGAACGGCACCGCCATCCTGGGCCTGGGTCACCTGGGCCACATGGCCTCCAAGCCGGTGATGGAAGGCAAGTCGGTCCTGTTCAAGCGCTTCGCCGACGTCGACAGCTTCGACGTCGAGGTGAAGACCATCGACCCGGACGAGTTCGTCACCGTGGTCAAGAACATCGGCGACACCTGGGGCGGCATCAACCTGGAGGACATCAAGTCCCCTGAGTGCTTCGAGATCGAAGCCCAGCTGCAGGACCTGCTGGACATTCCCGTCTTCCATGACGACCAGCACGGCACGGCCATCATCTCGACCGCCGGCCTGATCAACGCGGCCCACATCGTCGGCAAGAAGCTGGAAGACCTCAAGGTCGTCCTGTCGGGCGCCGGGGCGGCGGGCCTGTCGTCCATCGCCCTGATGAAGGCCGCCGGCGTCAAGGCGGAGAACACGGTCATCTGCGATCGCCAGGGCGTCATCTACAAGGGCCGCGACAACGTCTCCCAATGGCAGGCCGCGCACGCCACCGACACGCCTCTGCGCACCCTGGCCGAGGCCATGGTCGGCGCCGACGTCGTGCTGGGCCTGTCGGCCAAGGGCGCGATCACCAAGGAGATGGTCGCCTCCATGGCGCCCAATCCGATCATCTTCGCCATGGCCAACCCCGACCCGGAAATCACCCCGGAAGACGTCAAGTCGGTCCGTTCGGACGCCATCATGGCGACGGGCCGCTCGGACTATGTCAACCAGATCAACAACGTCCTGGCCTTCCCCTATCTGTTCCGGGGCGCGCTGGACGTGCGCGCACGCCAGATCAACCACGAGATGAAGATCGCCTGCGCCCACGCCCTGGCGGCGCTGGCCCGCGAGGACGTGCCGGACGAGGTCGCCGCCGCCTATCGGGGCCGCAAGCTGAAGTTCGGCCCGGAATACATCATTCCGACCCCGTTCGACCCGCGCCTGATCTGGTACATCCCGCCCTTCATCGCCCAGACGGCGATGGAGACCGGCGTGGCGCGCAAGCCGATCGAGGACATGGACGCCTATCGCATCAGCCTGCGCCAGCGGGTCGATCCGTCGGCCGCCCTGATGCAGAAGATCCAGGCCAGCGTGCGCTCGGGTCCGAAACAGCGCGTCGTCTTCGCCGAGGGCGAGGAGCAGTCGGTCATCCGCGCCGCCTGGGCCTTCAAGCAGGCCGATCTCGGCACGCCCATCCTGGTCGGCCGCGAGGAGCTGATCCGCCAGAACGCCGCCGAGGCCGGCCTGAGCTTCGATGAGCTGGGCATTCAGATCATGAACGCCCGCGTGTCGGACCGAAACGCCGAATACGTCGACTGGCTCTACGCCCGCCTGCAGCGTCGCGGCTATCTGCGTCGCGACGTCCAGCGCATGATCAATCAGGACCGCAACTATTTCGCCGCCGCCATGGTCGCGCGCGGCGAAGCGGACTGCATGGTCACCGGCGTGACCCGCAACTTCAACATGGCGCTGAAGGAAGTCCGCCGCGTCCTCGACGTCACGGACCGCATGATCGGCCTGTCGATCCTGCTGGCCAAGGGGCGCACCCTGTTCGTGGCCGACACCTCGATCCACGAACTGCCCGACGCGGCCGAACTGGCCGAGATCGCAGTCAAGGCCGCCGCCACGGTCAAGACCCTGGGCCGCAAGCCGCGCGTCGCCTTCCTCAGCTATTCGACCTTCGGCGATCCGCCGGGCAACCGCGGCGAGAAGGTGCGCGAAGCCATCCGCATCCTCGACGGCATGGATCTCGATTTCGAATATGAAGGCGAGATGCCGCCGGCCCTGGCGCTCAACTCCGACGCCCGCGCCAACTACCCCTTCATGCGCCTGACCGGCGACGCCAACGTCCTGGTCATGCCGGCCATCCACTCCGCCGCCATCTCGACCCGACTGGTCCAGGCTCTGGGCGGCGCCACGGTGATCGGTCCGCTGCTGGTGGGTCTGGAGAAGTCGGTCCAGATCGTGCCCCTGGGCGCCTCGGTCAGCGAGATCATGACGGCGGCCACCTTCGCCGCCTACGCCGAAGGGGTGGAGGTCGAGGACTGACCGCCGACCCATCGTGACAACGTCTAGAGGCGGCCTTCGGGCCGCCTCTTTGCGTTTCAGGACAGAGCGTCTTCCGAGGCCGCCGCCTTCTTCTGCTCGGCGATCAGGCGCGCATGACGCGGCGCGACGTAGAAGGCCAGAACAATTGCGAACACGCCGATCACTGTCGAATAGAGGAAGAAGGTGACATAGCCCGCCCCCAGTCCGGCGGGCGTGACCCCGCTCTTGGCGGCCCCGATAACAAGGGATTCCGGCGGCAGGGCGTGGAACAGTCCTTTCAGCGCCCCCAGCGGCCCTCCTGCGTCCGCCGCTCGCGCGGACGCCTCGACGATCTTGCCGGACTGGGACGCGATGAGCTTGCCCGGCAGGGCGTACAGCGAACTGAACAGGGCGTACTGGGTCGCCGTGAAACCGATCGACGTCAGACTGGACATATAGGCGATCAAGGCCGTGCCGGCGTATCCGGTGGCCAGGTTGTCCACCCCGATGGCGACGAAGAGGGCGGTTAGATCATGGCCCTGGGTGGCCAGCCAGGCGAAGACCAGGTTCGACACCGGGCTCATGAAGGCGCCGACCACCATGGTGCGGATCAAGCCGAAACGGGCGACCGACCAGCCGCCGATGAAGACGCCTAGCGACATGGCGATCACGCCGAACAGCTTCCGCACCTCGCCGATCTCGATCAGGCTGAACCCCAGGTCGATGTAGAAGGGGTTCATGATGTTCAGCACGAAGTCCGCCAGGCGATAGAGGCAGATCAGCGCCAGGATCGGGCCGGCGAGCCGGCCGAAACGCACGAAGAAGTCCTTCAGCGGCGCGCCGAACGAGCCTGCCAGATAGGCGCCCGGGCGCGTGCGCCAGCCCGGCACCGGCGCGCAGGCGAAGAACAGCAGGCCGAAGCCCAGGACGATCCAGCCGAACTGGATCAGCACGCCGACGCCGCCGCTCTCGACAAGACCCGCTGTCAGAGCGCTCAGGATCTCCTGGGGCAGAATGGCGCCGAAAGCCCAGGCGAAGGCGTCGATCTTATCGGTCAAGCCGGTCCCGATCAGAACCGCCGAGACAAAGATGAGGCCGAGGCGCAGGACCCATTCGGCCTTCTCCGCCACGGGTCGCGAGGGAATGTCGGATACCGGAATGGCGCGCACGACGTGCTGCTTCTCGCGCGGGGCGAGCAGAACGCCCATCACGCCGACGCCCATCAGGGCGGCCATGATCGCGTAGGACAGGTTCCAGTTGTAGAACTGCGCCAAGGCCAGGGGCACGAAGCCCGCGACGATCTGAGCAACCCGGTAGCCCAGCTGATAGGCGGCCGCCATGGCGCCCTGACGGCTATCGTCGACGGCCTCGATGCGCCAGGCGTCGATGGCGATGTCCTGGGTGGCGCCGAAAAAGCCCACCATGACCGCGAAGGCCGCCACGGCGCCGAGGGAGGTCTGTGGATTGGAGCCCGAGATCAACCACAGGCCGGCGATGATGACGACCTGCGTCGCCAGCATCCACGAGCGACGGTGTCCCAGCCAGCGCGTCAGACCCGGAATATTGGTGCGGTCCAACAGGGGCGCCCAGACGAACTTCAACGCATAGGTCAGGGTGGCCAGGGCGAAGAAGCCGATCATCTCCAGCGTCACGCCCGCGTCGCGCAACCAAGCCGACAGGGTGTCATAGATCAGCAGATTGGGCAGACCCGCCGCGAACCCCAGCAGCAGCATGGCCATCGGCCGCCGTTCGCCATAGACGGCGAGCCCCCCCAGGCCTCGGGCGGCCGAAGCGGGCGTCTTGAAATCAGTCATGCATGGCTCCGGCGGAGGCGCCGCCGGGCGATACGGACGACGGACTACTGGCGGTTAGGACGCCGCGACCTTGGCGCGGTTGGCGGCGTTCGTCCAGCGCGCCAGGGCGACGCGCAGGGCGTCCGCCTCCAGCGGCTTGGCCAGGTGATCGTCCATCCCGGCCTCGAGGCAGGCCGCGCGGTCCTCCGCGAAGGCGTTGGCGGTCAGGGCGATGATCGGCGTCTGGTCCCCGCGCGCCCGCAGCGCGCGCGCCGCGCTCGGCCCGTCCAGGCGCGGCATCCGCATGTCCATGAAAACCAGGTCGAAGCGCGCCGCCTTCAGGGAGTCCAGCGCCTCCTGGCCGTCGGCGGCGGTCTGGACCACGCAACCCTCCCGCCGCAGCAGCGTCCTCGCCAGAAGGGCGCCGACCGGATTGTCCTCGACCAACAGGACGCGCACGCCCTTGAAGGCCACATGGGCCACCCGGTCGTCGTCGCCCGGCCGGACCGGCGGCGCGGGCAGGCCCCGGCGCGGCGCGGCCGCCGCTAGGGCGCGCTCGGCCAGGGACGCCCGGCGCAGGGGCTTGATCAGATAGCCGCAGAAACCCGCCGCCCGATAGCGGCTGATCAGATCCCGTTCGGACGGGCGCAGCAGGATGATGGCCTGGCCCTGGCTGGGCCGGACCGCCAGCGCCCCGTCTTCGGCGCCCGCATGATCGACGAGGGTCACCCCGGCCTGGCGCGCGACCCGGCCGCCCGAGGCCTCGATCTGATCGGCGGCCGCACGGCGCACGAAGGGATCCGGCGTGCGGATGGCCACGGCCAGCCCCGCCAGGGGCCGCGCACGCGCTTCAACCTCGTCCGCCACGGGAAACTCGGCCTCGAAACGGAAGCGGGCGCCGACGCCGTCCGGGCGATCCTCGACCACCGCGGTTCCGCCCATGGCGCGCGCCAGCCGCCGCACGACCGCCAGGCCCAGTCCGGCGCCGTCGAACCGGGCGGCGTCGGAGGCGTCGGCGTGGCCGAACTCCTCGAAGATGCGCCCCCGCGCCTCCTCCGGCACGCCGGGGCCGGTGTCGTCGACGATAAAGGCCAGACGCGTGCGCGATCCAAGGCGTTCGCCGATGGGCTCGACCGCCAGGCGGACCCCGCCCCGGTCGGTGAATTCTACGGCGTTTCCCGCCAGGTTGAACAGGATCTGGCGCAGACGGCCCTCGTCGGCGATGACGTCCGGAGCCTCGGCCGCCACCGACCAGACGATCTCCAATCCCTTGTCGTGGGCGCGCGGGCTCAGCAGTTCAGCCACGCCCCGCACCAATCCCTCCAGGTCGACAGGGGCCGGGTCGAACTCCAGCGTCTCGGCTTCGAGTCGGGCGTAATCCAGCAGATCATTGACCAGACCCAGCAGATGCTCCGCCGACTTCTGCGCCGCCTCGGCATAGGCGCGCTGCGCCCCATCCAGACGCGTTCGCGACAGCAGGCCCAACATGCCGATCACCCCGTTCAGGGGCGTGCGCATCTCGTGACTCATCAGCCGCAGGAACTGCTGTTCGGGCGAGCTTCCATCCACGGCGGCGGCGGGCGCGGCCGGGAAAAGCTCGGTCTGCGACGAAGGTTTGCGGCGCGTCTGTCCCATGGCGGCAGCCTAGGGCCGAGGTGTTAATTCCAAACGAACGGCGTTTGTCCCGGCCCTGTCTCGCGAACAGGAAACAGAATCCGCCGGCTGGCCTGACGGTCGAAGTCCTCATGGGCCCCGACCGTGCTGCGCCGGTACATCAAGGCTTCGGCCACATGGCGGCGCAGCACGCCGTCGGCCCCGTCCAGATCGGCGATGGTGCGAGCCAGACGCAGGGTCCGCGTCCAGCCGCGGGCGGTCAGGTCCCCGGCCTCTCCGGCCTTCATCAGCAGGGCGCGCCCCGCCTGATCGGGCGCGGCGAACCGCTCCAGCGCCTCGCCCGATGCGCGGGCGTTGAGGGCCTGCATTCCCGTCAACCCAGCCTCGGCCATGCGATTCTCCTGCATCTGCATGGCGGCGGCCACGCGGGCGGCGGCCTCGGCCGTGCCTTCGGCAGGGGCGGGCAGGATCATGTCGGCGGCCGTCACCGCCGGCGTCTCCACCGTCAGGTCGATGCGGTCGAACATCGGGCCGGAGATGCGGTTCTGATAATCCTTCTGGCAGCGGGGAGCCTTGCCGCAGGCGCCGCGCCCCGGCCCGCCCACGCCGCAACGGCAGGGGTTCATCGCCGCCACCAGCTGGAACCGCGCCGGATAGCGCACATGGGCGTTGGCGCGCGCCACCACGATCTCGCCCGTCTCCAGCGGCTGACGCAGGCTGTCCAGCGCCTGGGGCGAGTATTCGGGCAGTTCATCAAGGAAGAGGACGCCGTTGTGCGCCAGAGAGGCCTCGCCCGGCTTGGCCTTCAGTCCGCCGCCCGTCAGGGCCGCCATGGAGGCTGAATGATGGGGCGCCCGGAACGGCCGCTCGCGTGTCAGGGCCCCGCGCTCGATCAATCCGGCCACCGACCAGACCATCGACGTCTCCAACCGCTCCATCGGCGTCAGCGGCGGCAGCAGGCCCGGCAGGCGCGCCGCCATCATCGACTTGCCCGAACCCGGCGGGCCGACGAACAGCAGGTTGTGCCCGCCCGCGGCGGCGATCTCCAGCGCCCGCTTGGCGCCCTCCTGTCCCTTGACCTCGCGCAGGTCGGGAACGGCGCGGCCCTCGATCACCGGCCCCGGCTGAGGCGGACGCAGCACCTGGGTTCCGCGAAAATGATTGATCAGGCCGATCAGGGAGCGCGGCGCCAACAACCGCGCCTCGCCCGCCCAGGCCGCCTCGGGCCCGTTGGCCTCGGGGCAGATCAGGCCCAGCCCCATGGCGTTCACCGCCATTGCGGCGGGCAGGGTTCCGCCGACCGCCGCGATCTGTCCGTCCAGACCCAGTTCGCCTACCGCCGCCCAGCCGTCCAGGGCGTCCGGCCCGATCACCCCCATGGAGGCCAGCAGGGCCAGGGCGATGGGCAGGTCGAAATGACTGCCTTCCTTGGGCAGATCGGCGGGGGCCAGATTGGCGATCACCTTCTTGGCCGGCAGCGCCAGGCCGATGCCCGCAAAGGCGCCGCGCACCCGTTCACGGCTTTCGGCCACCGCCTTGTCCGGCAGGCCGACGATGGCGAAGGCGCCGGCGGGCGAACCGACCTGCTGCACCTCCACATCGACCCGACGCGCATCGACGCCGTCGAAAGCCACCGTCACCACCCGCGCGACCATGCCGTTCCCTCCCGCAGTCGAGAGAACAAATCACGAACTCATGGCGACTGCAAGAGCGTCGTTCGGTCAGCTCGTCGGCAGGTCGGCTTCCGGCGCGATCGTATGGATCACCTGACCCTCGGCGTTCAGGAACTGGATGGCGCCGAAGCCTTCCTCGGTGACGGTCAGGCGCACGCGCGGCTTGTCGTTCTTGTCGGACAGGGCGACAGCAGGCGTGCCGTCGGGCGCCACTGACAGACGCATACGAGTCGGCGTCTCTACGCCGGGCACTAGGGCCCCGCCCAACTTCGGTTCGCGCACCAGCGGCGGCGCCTGGTTGATGATGAAGCTGACCTCGCCGTCCGGCGCCACGCGCCAACCGATCGCATCCATGGCGGGATGGTCCAGCGCCAGGATGGCCATGCCGCCCTCGACGTCCGCCGTGCCGAAGCCGCCGCGCTCGCTGCCCTTGTCATCATAGAGGATGAGCCCGGCCACGTTGATGGAGCGTCGATACTCGACGCCGTCTATGATCGCCGAAGGGTTGTCGCCCGCCAAGGTCATGCGGATAACGCCATCGGCGTCGACGATGTCGATACGGCGTGCGCTTATGCGCTCATGGTCAGGCGCTTCAACGCGCGTTTCCGGCGTTCGGCTCGTGATAAGCCGCTCCAGCGCTTCGATGGGCGGCCCTTTGGGCGTCTCCTCGGCGACAGTCGGATAGGCGAAAGCCATAGCCAGGGCGGCCAGCGCCCCGGTCCGGATGATGATCGTCATGATTTTCCCTCCCTTAGAGATCGGCCAGGATCAGGCCGCTGCGGACTTTCTTTGCTCGATGACTTCCCACATGCGCTCGGTCGCATCGATCCCGGCGAACTTCAGCAGCTGCTGGGCGCCGGTGGGGGAGGTCACGTTGATCTCGGTCAGATAGTCGCCGATCACGTCAATGCCGACGAAGATCAGGCCGCGTTCCTTCAGATAGGGGCCGATGGCGGCGCAGATCTCCAGATCGCGCGGGGTCAGTTCGACCGGCGCCGCCGTGCCGCCGACGCGCAGGTTGGAGCGCACCTGGTCCTTGGCGGGGATGCGGTTGATGGCGCCGACCGGCTCGCCGTCGACCAGGATGATGCGCTTGTCGCCCGCCGAGACCGCCGGGATGAATTTCTGGATCACCAGAGGATCGCGCGAGGCCTCGGCGTGAATCTCGATCAGGGCCTCCAGGTTGGGATCGTCCGCCTTCAGCCGCACCACCCCCGAACCGGCCGCGCCGTGCAGGGGCTTGAGCACCACATCGCCGTGGCGGCGATGGAAATCGACCAGGGCCTCGGGGTCGGACGACACCAGGGTCGGCGGCTGCAGGCCGGGGAAGAGGGTGGCGATCAGCTTCTCCGGCGCCGAGCGCACCTCGGCCGGGTTGTTGACCACCAGGGTCTGCGGATGCACCCGCTCCAGCAGATAGGTGGCGGTGACATAGGCCATGTCGAAGGGCGGGTCCTGACGCATCAGGATGACGTCGACGTCCTCGGCCAGATCCAGGCGCTGCTCGGGACCGAAGTCGGCGTGGTCGCCCTGCTTGCGCTGCACCGTCACCGGACGGGCGCGGCAGAACAGGCGGCCGTCCTCCAGCGCCAGGGTGCGGAAGTCATAGACCCACAGCTTGTGGCCGCGCGCCTGCCCGGTCAGGGCCATCAGGAAGGTGGTGTCCGACTCGACGTTGACCGCCTCGAGCGGGTCCATCTGGATGGCGACCTTGAGCATGGGAGTCCTTCTTTGTGGCGCTATCGCTCGCGCCGCGGGCGCTCGCTGTTTGAGCTGGTTTTTAGTCGCTATCGCTCACGCCGCGAGCGCTCGCTGCTTGAGCTGGTTTTAGTGGCGCTGACGTTCGCCCGCAGGCGCGCGCTGCTTGAACGTCGAAACGCCGTTAGTGCCTACTTGAGGCTCGGACCTGCCCGCCGCAAGGCCGCGCTTCAGTTCAACCGCATCCGCACCCGGTCCAGGCGGGCGTCGCAGGCGGCGATCGGCTCGCCCAGGGTGCGGGCGCGCGACAGGGCCTGCATGGCGCCGGTCAGGGCGCCCTGCTTCTCGCGGGCGGCGGCCACGTCCAGCCACGGGCGGTGATCCTCGGGGTCCAGCAGGGCGCGGCGCAGGGCCGAACGTTCGGCCCCTTCGTAGTCGCGGGCCTGAAGAGCGCGAGTGAACAGGATGTTCTGCAGGCGGATCAAGGTCTGGCGCTCGCTGACCGGCGCCATCAACAGGTCGAGCCGGTCGGCCACGTGCGGCGTGAGCCCCGCCAGCAGGGCTCGGCGCGTCAGCTCCGACGGCAGGACCAGCCGCCCTTGGCTGAACGGGTCCAGCGCCACCGGCCCCTCGGGCGTCTCGACCCGCAGCAGGACGTGGCCCGGAAAATCGACCGGCGCCGCCGTCAGCCCGGCTCGCCGCGCCGCATCCAGATAGAAGATAACCAGAACCGCCGACAGGCCGCGCCGCCGTTCGGCCACGTCGATGACGTCGGTGTTGGCCGGATGGTCGTAGTTCAGCAGGTCGCCGTTCAACCGCAGGTCGCCGGCCAGGGCCTCGGTCAGGGCATCGTCGGGGCTTTCATTGGCCGCGCGCTCCTTGAGCCGTTGGGCGGCGTGATCGGCCAGAATGCGCACCCCGTCGGCGTCGCGGAACGGATAGTCGTGGATGGCGCAGGCGATGGCGCAATCCAGCAGGGGAAAGGCCTCGTCCGGCCCCTGTCCCGCCTGCGCCAGCACCGCTTCTGCTTCCTCGCGCGTCAAGACCGGTCCGCTCCCGTGGAGATCACGCCGCGAAGATGACGCGGAAAGCGTCCGGGGGCCAGCGCCACCATGTCGATTCTCAGGTCCAGACCCGCCAGGGCCGGCCGTCCGCGCGCCGCCGCCTCGGCCGCGCGGATCAGGCGCTGGTGCTGATCCGCCCCCAGGGCCAGCGTCGCGGCCTCGAGCGTCGCACGGCGCTTGACCTCAACAGCGGCCAGAACGCGCCCGCGCCGCGCCAGGATGTCGATCTCGCCGCCCCGACCTCTCAGGCGGAAGGCCAGCACCTGATAGCCCTTGAGCATCAGCCACAGGGCCGCGATCCATTCGGCGTCATGCCCCTGGCGATGCGACCGTCCGCCCAGCTGTCGGCGCCAGCCGGCCTTGGGCTTCCTCGGCGGCGGATGCGGCCGCAGGGCCGGGCTCACCGGCCCTTCAGCTCCAGCGCGCGCTTGTAAAGCGGCTTCCTGGGCAGGTTCAGCGCCTTGGACACCTCGGCCGCCGCCTCGCCGGGCGGCAGGCGGGTCAGAGCCTCGGACAGGGCGGCGTCGGCGTCGGCGGCGCTGGCCGTCTCGGCCTCGCCGGGGCCGACTACCACCACGATTTCGCCCTTGGGCGCCTCCAGACGCGGGTCGGCGGCGAGTTCAGCCAGATCACCCCGCACGCATTCCTCATAGAGCTTGGTCAGTTCGCGGGCGACGGCGGCGGGGCGCGGCCCCAGCACCTGCGCCATATCGGTCAGGCTGTCCCTCAGGCGCGGCCCGCTCTCGAAGAAGACCAGGGTCTGGCGACCGGGCCGCAATTCCTCCAGCGCCGTGCGGCGCGCCGCCGACTTGGGCGGCAGGAAGCCCGCGAACAGCACCCGGTCGGCGGGCAGGCCGGCGATGCACAAGGCCGCCAGCAGGCTGGACGGGCCGGGCACAGGATGGATCGGCAGGCCCTCGGCTGCCGCCGCGCGCGCCACCACATAGCCGGGATCGGACACCAGGGGCGTGCCCGCGTCGGACACCAGGGCCACCACCTCGCCCGCCTTCAGCCGCTCGAGCGCGATCTCGGCCGCGCGGGCCGAGGCGTGGTCGTCGCAGCGCTCAAGCCTGGCCTTCAGCCCATAGGCGGTCAGCAGCTTGGCCGTCACCCGCGTGTCCTCGGCCAGCACCAGATCGGCCGCCGCCAGCACGTCCAGCGCCCTCAACGTCATGTCGCGCAGATTTCCGATCGGCGTCGCCACCAGATAGAGGCCCGGCGAAACGGGGCGCGCGGGCGGGGCGGTCGGCGGAAAAAGCGGAGCGTCTGACATCGGCCGGACCCTGCCAGTCCGGCGCGGCGCGGTCTAGGTCAGCAGGGTCTTGAGCACGGCGTCCAGCAGCGGTCGCCCCGTCACCGTGGCGGCGATGCGGTCGTTCTTCAGACTGACGAAGCCGTCCGCCAGCAAATCGGCCAGCCGCCCCTCGCCCGCCGACAGGCCCAACCGCTGCAGCAGGGTCAGGGACACGCCCTCTACGGTGCGCAAGCCCAGAAGAACGCGCTCCTCGTCAGCGTCGCGCGGGTCGAAAACCTCGCGCTCGGCCCAAGGCGATCCGGCGGCGACGCCCTGCACATAATCCCCGATGCGGCGCTGGGCGACGGTGGCGACCCGACCCTCGGCCAGGGTCATCCGCCCGTGGGCGCCGGGGCCGAGGCCGAGGTAATCCCCGCCGCGCCAGACATGCAGATTGTGGCTGGAGCGCGCGGCGACGTCCTGGGCGTGGTTGGACACTTCATAGGCCTCGAACCCGGCCGCCTCGAGCGTCGCCTGCGTCGCTTCATAGAGTTCAGCGGCCAGGTCCTCGTCGGGCGGTGACCAGGCCCCGCGCGCCACGGCCCGACCGAACGCCGTCGTCCCCTCTATCGTCAGCTGATAGGGGGAGACGTGCTCGAACCCCAGATCAAGCGCTGTCGCCAGTTCCGCGGTCCAGTCGGCGACGCTCTGACCCGGCCGGGCGTAGATCAGGTCGATCGACAGGCGCGGAAAGACGCGGCCCGCCAGGCCGATGGCGCGACGCGCCTCGGCGGCCGAATGATCGCGGCCGAGGAATTCGAGCGCCGCGTCGTCGAACGACTGCACCCCCATGGACAGGCGGTTGATCCCGGCCTGCGCCAGGGCGGCGTAGCGCCCGGCCTCGGCGTCGGTCGGATTGGCCTCCAGACTGATCTCGATATCGCCCGTCGGCGGGAACAGGGCGCGCGCGCGCTCGACCACCGCCGCCACGGCCTCGGGCGGCATCAGGGAGGGCGTGCCGCCGCCGAAGAAGATGGAGGCCAGGGCGCGCGGCCCGACCAGGGCCGCCTGGGCCTCCAGGTCGTTCAGGATCGCCCGCGCCAGCCCGGCCTGTTCCTCGACCCGGCCTCGGTCCCGCACGACGTTGAAGTCGCAATAGGGGCAGATGCGCGCGCAATAGGGCCAGTGGACATAGAGGGCGACGGCGCCCTTCTCCCCTCGGGGGAGAAGGTGGGCGGCGGAGCCGCTCGGATGAGGGGGCGGGTTGAGCATGGGGGCCTTCGTAGAATCTGGAGCCGACAGCCCCCTCATCCGTCTGCCTTCGGCAGCCGCCTTCTCCCACAAGGGGAGAAGGACCACGATCAATCCATCAGCGCCGCCTTGAGTTTGTCGAAGGCCCGGCCGCGATGGCTGACGGCGTCCTTTTCGGCGGCGTCCATCTCGGCGAATGTCTTGTCCGAGCCCTCGGGCTGGAAGACGGGATCGTAACCATGACCGCCGTCGCCGCGCGGCGGGAAGACCAGCTGGCCGTCCACCCGACCCTCGACCACCACGCAGGGACCGTCCGGCCAGGCCACCGCCAGGGCCGAGGTGAACCAGGCCGACCGATCGCGCGAACCGGTTTCCTCCAGCCGCTCCTCGACCTTCTTCATGGCCAGGGCGAAATCCTTGTCCGGTCCCGCCCAGCGCGCGGAATAGATCCCCGGCGCCCCGTCCAGCGCAGCTGCCGACAGACCGGAATCGTCGGCCAGGGCGACCTCTCCCGAAACCTGGGCCGCATGGCGCGCCTTGAGCATGGCGTTGCCGGCGAAGGTGCTCTCCGTTTCCTCCGGCTCGGGCAGATTCAGCTCTCCCGCCGTGACGATCCGGTAATGTCCATCCAGCAGCGCTTCGATCTCGCGCGCCTTGCCCGGATTGTGGGTGGCGGCGACGAGCCGCATCCCCTTGATCAGCTTGAGATTCATGACGCGACCTTACTCCCGTCGGATCCATTGCGAAATGGTAACATCGTTAAACGATATGTAAGTTGGCTTTCTGTAGGGCATGACCTATCTTCATTCTCAAGAACGGAGGCCGCACCGTTCAAGCGAGAGAAACATCTCGCAACAATGACCCAGCGGCACAACAAATATGCACAAAAAACGTGCATTGACGGAGAGACTGATATGCAAGCCATGCGAAAGACCAACCTTATGGACCGTCTGGCCCACAGCCTGGGCAACGCCTTCCTGCTGGCCGCCCTGCCGGTCGCGGCGATCGCCCTGATCATCCAGGGTTTCTGATCCTGCGGGATCGGAGGGGGACTTTGACGATCGCCATGAACGCCGCAAAGAATAGAGCCGCGCGCGGGTCGGCCGGACCCGCCGCGGCGACGGCGCCTCCCTTCCCGGCCTGAGACGCCCGATGACGCGCTTGCGGAAACCGAACCGGCTGCCCGCCCAGACCCCGCTTCGCGCCTCCTCCCTGCGGACGCCGAACCTGAGAACCATCGGTCCCGGCTCCGTCGCCAGCCTGCTGAAGATCGCGCTGGACGCCGCCTATGTGGTGATGATCCTCGTCACCGGCCTGCTGCTCCTTCTGTGGGTCGCCTCCATCTTCATCCCGATCGACAATCTGAACGTGACCGTCTCGGACGGCGCCGACGGCCGCGAGATGCCTCTGACGCGTCCGCTGCTGCTGTTCGCCCTGGGCGCCCTGACCGCCTATTTCGGCGGCTTCCTGATCATCCTGCGCCATCTGCGCAAGATCTTCCGCACCTTGACCCTTGGCGATCCGTTCCAGCCCGACAATGTGCGCCGCCTGCGCCATGTGGGCCTGATCCTGGCCGTCGTGACCGGGGGCGTCTGGGTGGTGCAGGGGCTGGTCGCCTCGCGTCTGGCGCCGGGCGTCATGGAGCCGCAGGGGATCAGCGACCTGCTCACCCCCGTCTTTTCCGTCCTGGTCGTCTTCGTCCTGGCCGAGGTCTTCCGCGAAGGCGCGCGCCTTCGCCGCGAATCCGAACTGACGATCTGAACGAGAAACGCTAAAGCTCAACCCATGGCCATCCGCGTCCAGCTCGACCGCATCCTCGCCCAGCGCCGCATGTCGCTGACGGAACTCGCCGACCGCGTCGGCGTGACCGTCGCCAACCTGTCCATCCTCAAGACGGGCAAGGCGCGCGCCGTGCGCTTCACCACCCTGGACGCCCTGTGTCGCGAGCTGGACTGCCAGCCCGGCGATCTGCTGGCCCATGAGCCCGGCCCGTCGGCCGCCTTCGACGACGAGGACTGAGCGTGGCCCGTCCCCCTTCCGGAAAGGGGCCGAAAGCCGCATCCGCGACAACCGATGACGATAGGCGCATCTGGGGCAGGGTGACCGCCACGGTGACGCCGCCCGCCCATCGCAAGGCCGCCCGCGTGACGCCCGGCGCCGTTCTGCCCGAAGCCGATGAGGCGCTCGCTCTCACGGCGCCGCCTCAACGCGGCGCGGCGGGCAAGAAGCGCGCGACGGCCCTGACCCCCGCCTCGGCCGGGCGCGTCGCCGCATCGCCCCAGCTCTCGCCAAAGACCGTCGCGCCCCGTCCTCGCTCCGCGCCGGAAGAATTGGAGCCGCGCCGCCAGCGCCGCCTGTCGCGCGAGCGCGATCCGATCGAAGCGCGCATCGACCTGCACGGCTTCGGTCGCTTCGAAGCCGAAGACCAGCTGCGCGGCTTCCTGATCGGCTGCCAGATGCGCGGCCTGCGCTCGGTTCTGGTCATCACCGGCCAGGGCCGACGCGGCGGCGGGATCATCCGCGCCTCGGTGCATGAATGGCTGACCGGGCCGCACCTGCGCGGCGTCGTCTCGGGCTTCGCCCCCGCCCACCGCCGCCACGGCGGCGACGGGGCGCTTTATGTGACGCTGAAGGGGCGCTAACCCTGCGCGTTCCGAACCGCCGCCGCCCCGGCTATGGGCGCGATCACCAGGGCGAACAGGACATAGGCGCCCAGCAGGGCCAGCGCTGAGGCCGGGCTCTGACCGTTGGCGGCGCGGGTCAGGGCGCCGGCGCCGAACACCACCGGCGGTATGAACAGCGGCAGCACCACCACGGCGATCAGCAGGCCGCCGCGCCGCGCGCCGAGCGCCAGGGCCGCGCCCAGCGCGCCGGTGAAGGCGAAGCCCAGTCCGCCCAGCGCCGCCGAGGCGCCCGTCAGGCCGATCAGTTCCGGCGGCTGACCCAGGGCCAGGGCCGCAAGCGGGGCGGCCAGCGCCAGGGGCAGCCCCGTCGCCAGCCATTGGGCCAGGGCCTTGATCCCGACCACCGCCTCCAGCGGCAGGGGACCGGTCGCCAGCAGATCCAGCGCCCCGTCCTCCAGATCCCGCTCGAGCATCCGCTCCAGCGACAGCAGGGAGGCGAGCGCCAGCGCCATCCAGCTGGCCCCCGAGGCCGCAGGAGCCAGGACCCGCGGATCGCCGCCCGCCGCCAGCGGCAGGATGGCCGTCAGGCACAACAGGAAGCCGCAAGCCAGCAACGGCCCGCCGCCGCCGCCCCAGGCCAGCGACAGCTCGCGCGCGAACAGGGCGCGGACAGCCTTCACCGAACGCCTCCCAGATCCAGCGACCGCGCCGGGACGGGCAGGGGGTCATGCACCGCCGCCAGGATCATGCCGCCGCCCGCCAGATGCTCGGCCATCAGCTCGGCGGCGACGCTGCGCCAGGCCTCGTCGAGCGGCGCCAGCGGTTCGTCCAGCAGCCACAGGGCGCGCGGGGCCGCGACCAGACGCGCCAGCGACAGACGCCGCCTCTGCCCCGCCGACAGCTTGCGCGTCTCCAAGTCGAGCAGGGGCGAAAGTTTCAAACGGGCGACCGCCGCATCGAGGGCGACGGTCGAACCGCCCAGCCACTCGATCTGAAAGCCTAGCTCCTGTCGCGCGGTGCGCTGCGGCTTCAAACCCTCGTGATGGCCCAGCAGATGCAGCGCCGAGCGGCGCGCCGTCTCCGCCTCGGTCATGCCGGTCGCGTCGTGAAAAACCACCGCCCCGGCGTCCGGCCGGATGAAGCCCCCCACGGCGCGCAGCAGGCTGGTCTTGCCCGCCCCGTTGGCCCCTGTCAGGGCCGCCGCCTCGCCCGCCGCCAGGGCGAAGGACAGGCCAGCGAACAGACGCCGCTCTCCACGCGACAGGGTCAGGCCCTCGATGTCGAGCCGGGTCAGCACTTGCGAGTCTCTCTCAATGTCCACGTCACGGGTGTGGATACATGGACGGCCCTCGCGCGCGGGACTATATGCGCAAGCGCCGCAGCAGGCTTTCGCCGCGCGCGCCGGGGACCTGTGCGCCCCGACGTCCAGCGCGCGAAGGCGCAACCGAATTGTCGGGCGGCGTTTGTCAGAGGACTCTTCTCCATGCCGTCGATTGACAGCCTCAAGACCCGCCAGGACCTCGCGGTCGGGCGCAAGAAATACGCCTATTACAGCCTTCCCGCCGCCGAGGAAGCCGGTCTGGCCGGGATTTCCCGCCTGCCGCGCTCGATGAAGGTGCTGCTCGAGAACCTGCTGCGCAACGAAGACGGCGTCTCCGTCACCGAGGACGACCTGAAGGCCGTCGCCGCCTGGATCGAGAACAAGGGCGCCGTCGAGCACGAAATCGCCTTCCGTCCGGCCCGCGTGCTGATGCAGGACTTCACCGGCGTTCCGGCCGTCGTCGACCTGGCCGCCATGCGCGACGCGATGGACAAGCTCGGCGCCGACGCCAAGAAGATCAACCCGCTGGTCCCGGTCGACCTGGTCATCGACCACTCGGTCATGGTCGACCACTTCGGCAACGCCCAGGCCTTCGGCCAGAACGTCGAGCGCGAGTATGAGCGCAACATCGAGCGCTACAACTTCCTGCGCTGGGGCTCGTCGGCCTTCAACAACTTCCGCGTCGTACCGCCCGGCACCGGCATCTGCCACCAGGTGAACCTCGAAAACCTGGCCCAGACCGTCTGGACCGCCGAGGAAGGCAAGAAGACCGTCGCCTATCCGGACACCGTGGTCGGCACCGATTCCCACACCACCATGATCAACGGCCTGGCCGTTCTGGGCTGGGGCGTCGGCGGCATCGAGGCCGAGGCCGCCATGCTGGGCCAGCCGATCCCGATGCTGATCCCCGAAGTCATCGGCTTCAAGCTGACCGGCAAGCTGCCGGAAGGCGCGACGGCCACCGACCTGGTGCTGACCGTCACCCAGATGCTGCGCAAGAAGGGCGTGGTCGGCAAGTTCGTGGAATTCTTCGGTCCCGCCATCGCCGGCATGACCATCGAGGACCAGGCCACCATCGCCAACATGGCCCCGGAATACGGCGCCACCTGCGGCTTCTTCCCGGTGTCTCAGGCCACCATCGACTATCTGACCGCCACCGGCCGTGAAAAGCCGCGCGTCGCCCTGGTCGAAGCCTACGCCAAGGCGCAGGGCCTGTGGATCGACGAGACCTCGGAAGATCCGATCTTCACCGACGTTCTGGAGCTGGACATCTCGACGGTCGTGCCGTCGCTGGCCGGTCCCAAGCGCCCGCAGGACCGCGTCGAACTGACCACCGCCGCCCCGGCCTTCGAGACCGCCCTGGCCGACGTCTTCTCGCGCCCGACCGACGCCGCCCGCGTCGCCGTCGAGGGTGAGAAATTCGACCTGGGCGACGGCGACGTCGTCATCGCCGCCATCACCTCGTGCACCAACACCTCCAACCCGAGCGTGCTGATCGCCGCCGGCCTGGTGGCGCGCAAGGCCCACGCCCTCGGCCTGAAGCCCAAGCCGTGGGTCAAGACCTCCCTGGCCCCCGGTTCGCAGGTCGTCACCGACTATCTGACCGACGCCGGTCTGCAGAAGGACCTGGACGCCCTGGGCTTCAACCTGGTCGGCTACGGCTGCACCACCTGCATCGGCAACTCGGGCCCGCTGGACCCGGCGGTCTCCAAGTCGATCAACGACAACGGAATCGTCGCCGCCTCGGTCCTGTCGGGCAACCGCAACTTCGAAGGGCGCGTGAACCCCGACGTCCAGGCCAACTACCTGGCCTCGCCGCCGCTGGTGGTCGCCTACGCCCTGGCCGGTTCGATGCGCATCGACATCACCAAGGAGCCGATCGGCCAGGACAAGAAGGGCAATGACGTCTTCCTGAAGGACGTGTGGCCGACCTCGCAGGAGATCGCCGCCATCCAGAAGAAGTCGGTCACGCCCAAGATGTTCGCCAAGCGCTACGCCGACGTCTTCAAGGGCGACGAGCACTGGCAGGCGATCGCCGTCACCGGCGGTCAGACCTATGAGTGGGAAGACACCTCGACCTACGTCCAGAACCCGCCCTACTTCGAGGGCCTGACCATGGAGCCCGCTCCGGTCACGGACATCGTCGAGGCGCGCATCCTGGGCATCTTCGGCGACTCGATCACCACCGACCACATCAGCCCGGCCGGTTCGATCAAGAAGGCCTCGCCCGCCGGTCAGTACCTGACCAACCACGGCGTCGACGCCCTGGACTTCAACAGCTACGGCGCCCGCCGCGGCAACCACGAAGTCATGATGCGCGGCACCTTCGCCAACATCCGCATCCGCAACCGCATCACCCCCGACATCGAGGGCGGCGTCACCAAACACTTCCCCTCGGAAGAGACGATGTCGATCTACGACGCGGCCATGCGTTACCAGTCGGAAGGCCGTCCGCTGGTCGTCTTCGCCGGCAAGGAATACGGCACCGGCTCGTCGCGCGACTGGGCGGCCAAGGGCACCCGCCTGCTGGGCGTGCGCGCCGTCATCGCCGAGAGCTATGAGCGCATCCACCGCTCGAACCTGGTCGGCATGGGCGTCGTCCCGCTGCAGTTCAAGGAAGACGGCTGGCAGAAGCTGGGCCTGACGGGCGAGGAGATCGTCACCATCCGCGGCCTGACCGACGCCAACATCGGCAAGCTGAAGCCGCGTCAGGACCTGTGGGTCGAGCTGTTCCGTCCGTCGGACGGCAAGATGGCCCGCTTCCCGGTCCGCTGCCGCATCGATAACCAGACCGAGCTGGACTACTTCAAGGCCGGCGGCGTCATGCCCTACGTCCTGCGCAACCTGGCGCGCGGCGACGAGAAGTAGGAGGGTCTCAAGCAGCGCGAAAGCGCGTTAGACCAACCAGAATGAAGGCCGGCGGAGCGATCCGCCGGCCTTTTTTCTTGGACGCCAGGATGAGCAGGAGAAGCGAAGCTCTTGCCGCCTCACCGTTTGACGCCCATATTGTCGTCATATGACGAAAGCCGCCGCCATGACCGCCCTCGACCTCTACGCCTCGCCCGAGACCCTGCCCGCCAGCGACGCGGCGCGGATCGGCAAGCTGCTGGGCCTGAACGACAATGAGGCGCTGGACGACGTGGCCCTGGCTGAACGCGTGTCCCAGGGGCTGAAGCCCGCCGCCGCCGCCGCCCTGGGCCAGGTCATCGGCATGCCGCGAGTGGTCGGCCAGATCATTCCGGAGGCCACGCTGCGGCGCGCCCGCACCAGCCGCAAGCCCCTGTCGCGCGAGATGAGCGAGCGTCTGTACGAGGTCGGCCGCGTGGTCGACGCCGTAGGCCGCGCCTATCGCGGCGACAGCGCCGCCGTGGTCCGCTTCCTGAACCGCCCGCACCAGCTGCTGAACGGCCGCACGCCGCTGGCCATGGCCCAATCCAGTTCAGCGGGAGCCGAGGCGGTGATCAATCTGGTGCGCCGCGCCGACGCCGGCTTCGCGGTCTAGGTCCGGCATGCACCGTCGGCTGGACGACGCGCTCAAGGGATTCCGCATCGGCGATCCGCGCGGGGAGCACCCGATCTGGAGCGACGGCGGCTCGCGCCGGGCCTCGGGCCGGTGGCACGAGGCGGGTCAGAGGGTGATCTACGCCGCCGAACACTATTCCACCGCCATGCTGGAGAAGCTGGTCCACTTCGGCGGCGAGCTGCCGCTGGGCCAGCACCATGTGGAGATCCACATTCCGGCGGGCGTCTCCTACGAGGTCGTCAACCCGGACCTGATTCCCGGCTGGGCCGAGCCGGGCGGGGCGGCGGCCCGCGCCTTCGGCCGCGTCTGGCACGCGGAAGGCCGCTCGGCCCTGTTGATCACGCCCTCGGTCGTGGCGCGGATGGAGCGCAACTTCGTCTTCAACACCGCCCATCCCGACTTCGCCCGCATCAAGCCGGGGCTGGAGACTCCGGTCTGGTGGGACAGCCGCCTATTCGGCTGATCCGGCTCGCTCAGTCCAGCTTCAACGCCTCGGCCAGCAGGCGCGCCTCGGCGGCGCGACTAGATCCCGCCCGCCAGGCGACGACGATCTCGCGGCGCGGGGCGTCTTCGGAAATAGGCCGCACCACCACCCCGGGATGATCGGCCAGACCCGCCCGCACCGCCATCTGCGGCAGGAAGCTGACCCCAAGGCCCGAGGAGACCATCTGCACCAGAGTCGGCAGGGTGGTGGCGGCGAAGACGTCCTCGCCGCGCGGCGCGTCGATCTTGACTGCGGCCAGGGCCTGGTCGCGCAGGCAGTGGCCATCTTCGAGCAGGATCAGGTCCTCAGCCTTCAGAGCCCCTTCGGGGATCGGCCCGGACCCCGCCAGGGCGTGACCGGCCGGCGCCGCCGCTAGGATCTCATCGTCGCCGATGCGGGCGTGATCGATGCCCGGCGCGTCATAGGGCAGGGCGATGACGGCGGCGTCCAGCTGACCCGCTTTCAGCCCGGCGATCAGGCGCGGCGTCAGATCCTCGCGCAGGAACAGCCGCAGGCCGGGATAGAGATCCCGCACGCCCGGCAGGGCCTGAGGCAGCAGGAACGGGGCCACCGTGGGAATGATGCCCAGGCGGAACCGGCCCGACAGGGGCTTGCCCGCGTTCTGGGCGGCCTCGACCAGATCCTCGGCGCGGGCCAGAACATCCTCGGCCCGCCGCACCGCCTCGGCGCCGACGGCCGTCAGGATCACCGCCCCGCGCGTCCGTTCGACCACGGCGGCGCCCAGCACCCGTTCCAGCTCCTGCACCCCGGACGACAGGGCGGGCTGGCTGACGTGAGCGGCCTCGGCCGCGCGGCTGAAGGAGCCGTGCTCGGCCAGAAGTTTCAGATACTGGAGCTGACGCAGGGTCGGCAGAACGGACATGTTTCGCGCATTCGAGAGAGGAGGCGACATAGGCGCCGCCTATGTCTGATGCAGACGTCATCGGCCGTTCTTATAACTCGCCCAGCACGATAAGTTAAATCTATTTGTGAAAGCAAAATGATCGATTTGACTTAAGCAGCGCCAAGGCCCATCTCATGGCCTCGACGGTTCGCGCTCCCCGCGTTCCGGCGGTCCATTTTTTCTGCATCTAGGAGAAGCGCGATGCTCGGCGTCGGTCAAAAACTGCCTGATTTCAAAATTATCGGCGTGAAGCCGGGCTTCAACAGCCACGAGGAAAACGGCGCCTCGGCCTTCGAGCCGGTCACGCAGGACAGCTTCGAGGGCAAGTGGAAGGTCATCTTCTTCTACCCGAAGGACTTCACCTTCGTCTGCCCGACCGAAATCGCCGCCTTCGCCAAGCTGGGCAAGGACTTCGAGGACCGCGACACCGTGGTTCTGGGCGGTTCGACCGACAACGAGTTCACCAAGCTGGCCTGGCGTCGTGACCACGCCGACCTGAACAAGCTGCCGATCTGGCAGTTCGCCGACAACGGCGGCAAGCTTGCCCGCGCCCTGGGCGTGCTGGACGAAGAAGAAGGCGTGGCCCTGCGCGCGACCTTCGTCGTCGACCCGCACAACGTCATCCAGCACGTCTACGTCACCAACCTGAACGTCGGCCGTTCGCCGGAAGACACGCTTCGCGTGGTCGATGCTCTGCAGACCGACGAGCTGTGCGCCTGCAACCGCCCGGTCGGCGGCGACACTCTGGCCGCGTAAGTACTGGCCCAGACAGGCCCGGACCGCGTGAGTAGGGTCCGGGCCGCCCCTCGAAAGAGGCGGCGGCGGGCGACTGTCGCCGCCTTTTTCATGCCTGATGATTTTATTTGGGCGCTATGCTCGGCTCGCGGAGCCTCGCGGCTTGAGCGCCCA
Source organism: Brevundimonas sp. SS2672 (assembly GCF_059579685.1). Lineage (NCBI taxonomy): Bacteria > Pseudomonadati > Pseudomonadota > Alphaproteobacteria > Caulobacterales > Caulobacteraceae > Brevundimonas > Brevundimonas sp. SS2672. The sequence continues at coordinate 3,058,913 of NZ_CM184201.1, forward strand.
TCACGCAATGCGGCTCAAAATGGCGGCTCAAGAAGTAAGCGACCGCGTCGCGAACGATAGCCGCTTCTTTGAAGCGTCGCTTCCTGAAAGGAACACGAAAATGTCCATCGACGCCCTTCGCGATCTGATCCCGGCCTATGGCAAGGACATCTCGCTGAACCTGTCCTCGCTCGCCAATGAGACCGTGCTGAACGACCAGCAGAAGTGGGGCTGCTTCCTGGCCTCGGCCCACGCCATCGGCGTCGCCCCCGTGGTCAAGCTGATCGAGGCCCAGGCCGCGACGGTCCTGTCGCCCGAAGCGATGACCGCCGCCAAGGCCGCCGCCGCCATCATGGGCATGAACAACATCTACTACCGCTCGCTGCACCTGATGAAGAACCCGGAGTACACGACGCTGCCGGCCAAGCTGCGGATGAACATCATCGCCAATCCGGGCGTCGAGAAGCTGGACTTCGAGCTGTGGTCCACCGCCGTCTCGGCCATCAACGGCTGCGGCGCCTGCCTGGACGCCCACGAGGGCGAACTGCGCAAGCACGCCGTCCCGGCCCTGCAGATCCAGGCCGCCCTGCGCATCGGCGCCGTGGTCCACGCCGCCAGCCGCATCGTCGCCTCGGAGACGGCGCTGACCGCCTGATCTCGAACGAGCTCCAAGACAGGAAAAGGCGCGGATCGCTCCGCGCCTTTTTCTTTGTCCCGGTTTCGTCGGCCTCGGCTCAGGCGGCGGGTTCGGCGTCGCCTTCCTCAACCAGTTCTCGCATCAGGTCGACCACCAGCTTCTGCTGGCGTGACGACAGGCGCGGCGCCAGGCGGCCGATCTCGATGGTCTGGCGGGTGGCGGGGAAGTCGTGAACGAAGGGCTCGGCCTCGCCCTCGGCGATGCCGGGCTGCGCCGTCCCGGTCAGACCCTCGAAGAAGTAGCCGATGTCGACGCGGAAGAAGCGGGCGATGTCCCACAGCTTGGACGCGGAGATCCGGTTGGCGCCCTTCTCGTACTTCTGCACCTGCTGGAAGGTGACTCCCAGCGCCTGGCCCAGATCGGTCTGGTTGTAGCCCAGGGCGATGCGTTTCTCGCACACGCGCCGCCCCACATGCCGATCCACCAGATGGGGACCTTCTGTCCCGGAACCCCTGACCATGTCCTGCCCTCTTCCCCGTTTTTCTTGTCGACATGCCGCCGTCGCCGGGCCGATGTCATGTCAATTCGCGTCTCAGGGGCGCCGCGGGAACGACGCCCCCCGATAGGCTTAACGACCCAGCCTCGCTTTTCCAGCGCGGCCTCGCCCCGCGATCAGCATTATAACCAACAGGACGGCGAACCCCAGATCGCCCCAGCGGCCGTAAACGGTCGGCGGAGCCGGTTGCGGCAGACGCACGTCGATGACGCCCGCCTGGCCGGGGTCCAGCCGCTTGCCCTCGACGATGCGGCCCCACGGATCGATCATGGCCGAGACGCCCGTAGGCGTCGCCCGCGCCACCGGCAGGCCCGTCTCCAGCGCGCGATAAGAGGCCAGGTTCAGATGCTGGCGCGGACCTGACGTCCGGCCGAACCAGGCGTCGTTGGAGACGTTGACGACCCACGCCGGGCGCGTTGCCGCCGTCGCGGGCGTGAAGCCGGGATAGAGGGCTTCGTAGCAGATCAGCGGCTGCACCGGCGGAGCGTTGACCAGGCTGATCGGCGCAGGGGTCGGTCCGGCGCTGAAGTCGGCGGGGACGTGCACTAGGCTGCGCACGCCGATCCGACTCATCAGGTCGCCCATCGGCAGGTATTCGCCGAACGGCACCAGCCGGTGCTTGTCGTAGATCTGACCGATACGCAGGCCCGCCGCGCCTTCATCATGCAGGGCGAACAGGCTGTTGTAATAGCGGGCGCCCGTCTCGGCGCTCGGGTCCGGCTCGCCACGGCTCAATCCCGCGAGCAGGGTCTGGCCCGTCTGCAGGGCCCCCGCCACCGCCTGGGCGTCCGAGGAGGCGAACAGGTCGTTGGCCGTCGTCGGCAGGGCGCCTTCAGGCCAGATCACCACGTCAGGCAGAGCGTCGCCCGGACGCGCCGTCAGCTCCAGATAGCGGCCCAGAATGGCCTGGTAAGCCTCGGGGCTCCATTTGTAGTCCTGCGGGATATCGGCCTGGACCAGCCGCACCATGGTCGGCGTCTCCACCAGCCGCGCCGAGGACAGACGCGCCGCCCCGAAGGCCAACAGACCGGCCAGCGTCAGCGCCCCCAGCCCCGCCGCGATCAGGCGCGGTCGTCGCGGCCCGGCGTCGACCAGAGGCGCGAAGGCGCTGACCGCCGCCACCGTGATCAGGCCCAGCCCATAGACCCCGACGACCGAGGCGAACTGCGACATGGCCGATCCGGCCGCCCAGCCCGCGCCCGCCGGGTTCCACGGAAAGCCGGTCAGCACATGGCCGCGCGTCCACTCCAGCAAGGCGAACAGGGCGGCGAACAGCAGGACGCGCCGCGCCCCGGCCGGCCGGAGCCGGCGATAGGCCATGGTCGCCAGCCCCCAGAACAGCCCCATGCCCGCCGGCAGCAGGCTGGCCGCAAACGGCGCCATCCATGCCTGCGCCGGATTGACCAGAAAGGCTTCGGCCACCCACCAGCAGCCGATGAAGAAATAGGCGAACCCCGCCAGCCAGCCGACCCAGAAGCCCCCTTTCATCCCCTCTGCCCGATCCGCCAGCAACAGCAGCAACGGATAGCCCAGCAGTCCCGGCAGGAAGCCGAACGGCGGATGGACCAGGGCGGCGCCCGCCCCGGCCAGCAGCGCCAAGCCGATCCGGCCCCAGCGATGGTTCAGCAGGCCCGCGAACCGGGCGGCGAGCGCCCCGCTCACGCGGCGCCCTCATGCTCGGCTGCATAGGGATCGGCGACACCCAATTCGCCCAGGATCTCGCGCTCCTCGGCCTCCATCTCCTCGGCCTCGGCGTCGTCCTGGTGGTCGCGGCCCAGCAGGTGCAGGACGCCGTGGACGACCAGATGGCTCAGATGATCCGACAGGGTCTTGCCCTGCGCCTGCGCCTCCGCCGCGCAATAGGCGTAGCCCAGCACCACGTCCCCCAGATGCGGAAAGGCGCTCTCGGCGGCCGGAAAGGACAGCACGTTCGTCGGCCGGTCCTTGTCGCGGAAACGCGCGTTCAGGTCCTGCACCGCCGCGTCGTCAGCCAACAGCACGACCACATCGCCCTCGATCGTTCCCAGGGCCGCGAGGGCGGCGCGCTCGGCGATCGCCGCCGCCTCGGGCAGGGCCTCGGTCCAGGCCTCGCTCTCGATCTCGACCTCGATCATCAGGCGTCGTCCTCAAGGTCGGGGAAGGGGCGGCTGCGCGCGGCGTCGCTGTCATAGGCGCGCACGATGCGCTCGACCATGGCGTGCCGCACCACGTCCTCGGACTTGAACTGCTGCACGCCGACGCCCTCCACGTCCTTGAGGATGCGCAGGGCGTGGGCCAGGCCGGAATCGCGTGGGTTCAGCAGATCGACCTGCGACGGGTCGCCCGTCACCACCATGCGCGCGCCCTCGCCCAGACGGGTCAGCACCATCTTCATCTGCATCCGCGAGGTGTTCTGCGCCTCATCGACGATGATGAAGGCGTGGCTGAGCGTGCGGCCGCGCATGAAAGCGATGGGAGCGGCTTCGATCTCGCCCTTCTCGCGGCGACGGCGCACGTCGTCGACGCCCAGGATGTCGTTCAGCGACTCCCAGATCGGCGCCAGATAGGGGTCGACCTTCTCGTTCAGATCGCCCGGCAGGAAGCCCAGCTTCTCGCCCGCCTCGACGGCCGGGCGGGTGATGACCAGCCGGTCCACCTGACCCCGCTTCAGCAGGGAGGCGCCATAGGCCGCCGCCAGAAAGGTCTTGCCCGTGCCCGCCGGTCCGACGCCGAAGGTCAGTTCGCAACGGCCCAGCATCTCCAGATAGCGCGCCTGCGACGCCGTCTTGGGGGCGATGGCGCCGCGACGGCCGACCGGCAGGGCGGCGCCTTCGGGCACGCTGCGTCCCCCGCTGCGGCCCGCCGGTTCGGCGCGGGGCTGGGTCACGGCGGCGCCCAGGGCGGTGCGTACGTCGGCCTCGGTGATCTCCGCGCCCGCCTCGGCCCGGTTCGACAGGGCCTCGATCACCCGGCGCGCCTGGGCGCGATCCCGCGTCGAGCCGTTGATCGACACCCCGCCGCCCGGCGTCTCGACCAGCACCTTGAAGGCGTCCTCGATCAAGGCCAGGTGGCGGCTCTGCGGCCCGATGACGGCGCGCAACGCCTCATCGCTGAGGGACAGGAACTCGGACTCTCGCGCCATGAGGTCTCCTTGTTGGTCCCCTACCGCCTCGCGCGCGGCGCGAGGCTGCTTGAGGGGGATTGTAAGCGTTCCTGGCCCCACGCACGGCGCGTGGCGAGACAGGCGTCAGTTGGTCTGGATCAGGCGGCCGGACAGGCTGTTCTGCTGGCCGCTGATGATCTCGACCGGAACGATCTGGCCGATCAGTTGATCCGCGTCCTCGACGTGGACCGATTGCAGATAGGGGGAGCGGCCGATGGCCTGGGCGCCGTGGCGGCCCTTCTTCTCGAACAGCACCGGCAGGACGCGCCCAGCCAGCGACTGATTGAAGGCGACCTGCTGCTCGGTCAGCAGGCCCTGCAGGGCGTGCAGACGTTCCTTGGCCACGGCGTCCGGCACCTGGGCCGCCATGGTCGCGGCGGGCGTGCCGGGACGCGGCGAATACATGAAGGAGAAGGCGCTGGCGTAGTTCACCCGCCGCACCAGATCCATGGTGTCCTCGAAATCGCGATCCGTCTCGCCGGGGAAGCCGACGATGAAGTCGCCCGACAGCGCCATGTCCGGCCGCGCCGCGCGAATCCGGTCGATCAGGTCGAAATACTTCTGACGCCCGTGCTTGCGGTTCATCAGGCGCAGAATGCGGTCCGAGCCCGCCTGCACCGGCAGGTGCAGATAGGGCATCAGGGCGTCCAGTTCGCCGTGCGCCGCGATCAGGTCGTCCGACATGTCGTTCGGGTGGCTGGTCGTATAGCGGATGCGGTCGATGCCGGGGATGTCCGCCAGGGCGTAGGCCAGCTTCGCCAGGGTGAACGGCTTCCCGTCCGGCCCCTCGCCGTCATAGGCGTTGACGTTCTGGCCCAGCAGGGTGACTTCGCGCACGCCCCGGTCGGCCAGCGCCCGCGCCTCGTCCAGCACCGCCGCGACCGGGCGCGACCACTCGGCGCCGCGCGTATAGGGCACGACGCAGAAGCTGCAGAACTTGTCGCAACCTTCCTGCACGGTCAGGAAGGCGGTCACCCCCTCTGTCCCGCGCGTCGCCGGCAGGGCGTCGAACTTCTCATTGGGGGCGAAGTCGGCGCCGATGCGCTCGCCGCGCGCCCGCGCGGTGCGGGTCAGCAGCTCCGGCAGTTGGTGATAGGCCTGCGGCCCGACCACCAGATCGACCGCCGGCTGGCGCTTCATGATCTCCTCGCCCTCAGCCTGGGCGACGCAGCCAGCCACGGCGATGGTCATGCCGCCGTCGCCCGCCGCCGCCTTTTCTTCCTTCATCTGCCGCAGCTTGCCGAGTTCGGAATAGACCTTCTCGGCCGCCTTCTCGCGGATATGGCAGGTGTTCAGAATGACGAAGTCGGCGCCTTCGGGCGTGTCCGTCGGCGCATAGCCCAGCGGCCGCAGGACGTCGGCCATGCGTTCGGAATCGTAGACGTTCATCTGGCACCCGTAGGTCTTGATGAACAGACGCTTGGGCGTCGCCTCGCCTTCGGGCGCGACGCCGTGGCCCAGGACAGGGGCCGGGACAGGCTTTTCGAGCGTATCGGTCATGTCCGGCTTATGATCGCCGAAACCGACGACGGCAAGCGTCGGCAGGGTCTGGGGCCGACGGCCGAGGTCAGTCTTCGGCCTCTTCGCGGGGGCGGCGCTTGTAGATCAGCCCCTCCCGCTCCACCGGCTCGGCGCCGGGGATGACGTGGCCGTACAGCTCCAGCTTGTGACCGACCAGCTCATAGCCGAGCTTGCGGGCGATCTCGGTCTTGAGGCGCTCGATCTCGGCGTCGAAGAATTCGATGACCTCGCCCGTCTTGGTGTCGATCAGGTGGTCGTGGTGGTCGTCGCCGGCCTCTTCATAGCGGCTGCGGCCGTCGCCGAAGTCGTGCTTCTCGACCACGCCCGCCTCTTCGAACAGGCGCACGGTGCGATAGACGGTGGCGATGGAGATGTGCGGATCGATCGCCGAAGCGCGGCGATACAGCTCCTCCACATCGGGGTGGTCCTCGGCATTCGACAGGACGCGGGCGATCACCCGACGTTGCTCGGTCATGCGCATGCCGCGCTCGGCGCAGAGTTTTTCGATCCGGTCCATGGCGGCGAAGATAGGATGGACCGTCGCCTTATGGAAGCTATCGAGAAAAGTTCAGGACCAACGTCAGCGCATCCTCTCGGCGTCCGTCCGCATGCGAATAATAGCCGCGTCGTCGCCCCATCTCGACGAAGCCGCTTCGGGCGTACAGGGCGCGGGCGGCGCCGTTGCCCTCGGCGACTTCCAGGAACATCCGTTCGGCGCCCAGGGCGGCGGCGCGCACCACCGCCGCCTCGACCAGTCGCGCGCCCAGCCCCGCGCGCCGCGCCGAGGGCCGCACCGCCAGGGTCAGAATCTCGGCTTCGTCGACCACGACGCGGATCAGGATGAAGCCGCCCTCCTCGGCCACGGCGAATACGCCCGGCGAGGCCAGGAGTTCGGCCAGCGCCGCCCGGTCCCAGGCCGCCGCGAACGCCTCGGCGTGGATCGCGGCGAGGCGAGCAGGATCGACCGCCGGGAAGATCGGGTCGCTCACGCGGCGGGCTGACGCGGCTGGCCCGGCAGACGGCTGGGCGGCGTGGCGTCGGGCGCGCGCAGATAGAGCGGCTGCGGCGGGGCGGTCGTCGGATCGGCGGCCAGGGCGAGGGCCGCCAGCGCCTCGGGCGCGGGAGCGGGCAGGGGATGGAGGGCGGCGCTCGCCAGTTCAGGGAAGGCCTCGGCCAGCACCTCGGCCCCGCTTCCGACCAGGACCGGCCGCGCGTCCCCGGTTTCAGCCTGAATGCGGTCGCGCGCCGCCTCGAGGGACAGCGCCTCCGCTTCGCCGAGCGCCACGCCGTCGCGGAACAGGCGCGCATAGACCTGGCCCCGGCGGGCGTCGATGACAGCGGCGACCAGGCCCTCGGACGGGACCGAGGCCGCCAGGGCGTCCAGGGTGGAGATTCCGACCACCGGCCGATCCAGCGCCGCGCCCAGCCCCAGGGCGAAGGCCAGGCCGACACGCAGGCCGGTGAAGGACCCCGGCCCCACCGTCACCCCGATGCGCGCCATCCCGTCGAAACCGCCCGCCTCCGCCGCCGCATCGCGCGCCAGTCCGCCCAGTCGCTCCTGATGGCCCTTGGTCATCAGCTCGACGCGCAGGCCCAGGTGCCGGGGCTGGGGCTGGAGCAGGGCGTCGCCCGCTTCGCCCTCGAACACTCCGACGGCGCAGGCGCCCAGCGCCGTGTCGATGACCATGATCTTCATGGCCCTGTCCCTAATGCGAAACCGGCGCGGATGCGACCGCTTCAACGCCGAAGACCGTCAGGCCGCCGCCATGGCCTGGGCGACGCGGGTCAGGGCGCGGCGCGCGCCGGCGTCGGGAATCCGCGCGAAGGCCTCGGCCAGACCTCGCCCTTCGGCGCTGGTCAGAACCGGGTGCAGCAGCTCCGCCTCGCCCTCGATCTTGGGGCGCGCTGGGAAGAAGTCGCCCACCGAGCAGCCCATAGCCATCGCCGCCTGATGCAGACGCGAGGCGGAGACGCGATTGACGCCCGTCTCATACTTCTGGACCTGCTGGAAGCTGACTCCCAGTTCTCGCGCCAGGACGGACTGGGACCAGCCGAGGGCGGAGCGTCGGGCGGCGATGCGCAGGCCGACGGCCTGATCGATATGATGGCTGCGACGCGACATGACCCCTCCGCTTTCAACCAGAGAGTTTCATGAACGACCGCGTGATGCAACTATTTTGTTTCATTCATCGTCAAAGCGCCCGGTCACAGCCGACATCGACTGGATGCGCGAACGCGCGATCCGCTCCGTCCGGTCCAGACCGCCTGCGCCGAGAACCACGACTTCGGCGTCGTCGGCGCGATCATAGAGGCGAACCCTCTGGGCGCCGTCGTCGATCTGGATGACGCAGCCCTGGCCCCGCCGGGGCCAACGCCCCGGCACATACTCCAGCACCGTTCCGGCCGACGCCCAGGGCGCCAGTTCGTCCGTCTCCAGCCGCAGCCGACGGGTCTGAACGCGCGCGCCGTCGAAGACGCGGCCGCGGGCTGAAAGTCCAGTGGCGGGAAGGGCTTCAGGCGAAGCCGGCTCGCCGCCCATCTGCAGGACCAGCGCCTCGGGCGTTGCATCCAGGGCGCCGGTCAGGCGGCGCTGGACGTCGGGACGGAACAGGCTGGAGCGTTTGCCCGCCTCATACAGGCCCCAGCCCTGGCTGGTCATGCCGATCCTTGCGCCCGCCTCGGCCTGGCTCAACCCGCGTTCACGCCGCAGCGCCGCCAGGGCTTCGCCCAGGGCGCGAGCCTGGGATGTCTCGTCCGAACCGCTCATGACGCCATCATGCCCGAGGGCGCGCCGTCCGACGAGTGTTTCATGTGAAACAGGGCGGCGCTTACAGCACCTGTTCGACGCTGGTCACTTCGGGAACGTAATGGCGCATCATCTGCTCGACCCCGGCCTTCAGGGTCGCGGAGGAGGAGGGGCAGCCCGCGCAGGCGCCGCGCATCCGCAGACGCAGCACGCCGGTTTCCTCGTCGAAATGGTCGAACAGGATGTCGCCGCCGTCCTGGGCCACCGCCGGACGGATGCGGCTGTCGAGCAGGCCCTTGATCTCCGCGACGATCTCCGTGTCCTCGCCGGCGTCTTCGCTCACGGCTTCACCGGCTCGAACCAGGGGCGCGCCAGAGACGAAATGATCCATGATGACCGACAGGATCGGCGCCTTCATCTCGCTCCAGTCAGGGCCCTGCGCCGCGCGGGTGACCGAGACGTAGTCGGCGCCGAAGAAGACCCCCTCGACCCCTTCCAGTTCGAAAAGGGCCTCGGCCAGAGGCGAGGCGGCCGCCTCGTCGATGGTGCGATACTCCAACACGGCCTGCGGGGCGACGTCGCGGCCCGGCAGGAATTTGAGCGCGTTGGGATTGGGCGTGGCTTCGGTCTGGATGAACATGAGCCTCAGATGCGCCCTGCCGCGGCCCGGTTCAAGTGGGCGCTCAAGCAGCGAGCCGCAGCAGGGCGAGCGATAGCGCCCCTTGGATCAAGCCAGATCCAGAATCTCGTCCTCGGTCAGTTCGCCGGGAACGATGGTGACGGGCAGCTTGCGGCCGGTCAGGGCGGCCCCCTGCTTCAACACCGCCGACACCAGGGGGCCTGGGCCGCGTCCGTTGGCCCCGGCCGCCAGGATCAGGATCTTGATGTCGGGATCGTCGCCCACCGCCTTGCGGATGGCGGCCTGGGGGTCGCCTTCCTCGATCAGATAGACGGGCGGCGCGCCCGAGGTCTCGGCGACCTTCTCGCCCAGCCGGGCCAGCAGGCCTTCCGCCTCCTCACGCTGCTGGCGGCGGATTTCGTCGCGGACGCCAGACCAGTGCTCGTCCGATCCGCCGGGCAGGGCGCGCAGCAGGACCACATGGCCCCCGGTCGAACGGGCGCGGCGCGAGGCGTAGGCCAGGGCGGCGCCCAGCTCGGGACTGTCGTCGACGACGACGAGGAACTTCCTGGGCATGGGCCCTCCGGTTCACTGAACAGCAGGCGCCACCTAAACCGACCTCGCCCCAAACGCCAAGGCCCGCCCGCCTCGCCAGACGACGCAACGGACGGGCCCTGATTGCGACGCCGACGCGAACCGCACCTGTTCGAGCGCCTCATGCGCTCAAGCAGCGAGCCGCCGCGCGGCGAGCGTTAGCGCTCTTACCAGGAATGGCTTCAGCTTGCTGAAGCCAACACCTCGCGGATCGCGCCGTTGGCGATGGTCAGCTTGGCGAAGGTCCAGCCGGAGCCCGAGGTCTCGATCTCGTCGACCGAGCCGCGCAGGGCCTCCACCTGATCCATGCGGGCGCCGATCCAGGCGTCGACCGCCTGTTCCGCGCTGTCCTCGCCGGCGCCGGCCGCCTCGGCCGAGGCCTTGGCCACGGCGCGGGTCAGCTGCTGCTGCTCGGTCATCAGGTCCTGGATCAGGCGACGCACGGCCAGGCGATCGAAGTGATCGCCCGACGGCACCGACCCGGCCGCCACGCGCAGGCGGTCGAAGTCGAAGGCGGCGCCGACCTGGTGATAGACGCGGGCCATGGCCGGAGCGTCCCAGCCCAGTTCGCCGGCCAGGTCGCCGATGTCGGCCGTGGCCACCATCGGACGCAGCATGGCGATGTCGCGCGCCAGTTCTTCCGGCGCGCCCAGACCGATGAAGGTCTGGACCCGGCCCTCGTAGCGGGCGTGCTCATAACGCGACAGCACCTGCGGTCCGGCGGCGCGCAGGGCGTCGGCGGCGGGCTGGTAGGCGGCGATCATGCCGCCGACTGTCGTCTCGGTGCGAGCCGCGCGACGCGCCAGCCAGAAGGTCTGGCGACGCAGGACCAGGGCGATCTCCTGATACAGGGCCGTCTGGGCCTCGGCCGGGATCTTCAGGTCCAGGGCCGACACCGCCTTCCAGGCCTCGTCGAGGCGGAAGACGTGACGCGCGGTCTCGAAGGCCGTGACCATGGCGGCGGTGTCGCACTCGGCCGCCGCGCGCAGGCGGTCGGCGAAGGTCGGTCCGGCCATGTTGACGATCTCGTTCGACAGCACGGTGGCGATGATGTCGCGACGAAGGCGGTGGCCCTTCATGTCGCTCTCGAACTGGGCGAGCGGCGTCGGGAAGTAGTCGACCAGCATCCGCTCGAAGAAGGCGTCGTCCGGCGCGGCCGAGGCGACGATCTCATCGAACAGTTCGAGCTTGGAATAGGCGGTCAGCACCGCCAGCTCCGGCCGCGACAGGGCCTGGCCCTGCAGCTTCATCTCGGCCATGCGGGCGTCGTCGGGCAGGTATTCGACCGCCCGGTTCAGCTTACCGATCGAAACCAGGTGCTGCATGAAGGCCTGCTGGGCGTCCAGGGCGTTCGCCCCTTCGGCCTGTTGCAGGGTCAGGGCCAGCGTCTGGTCGTAGTTGTGACGCAGGACGTTATGCGCCACCTCGTCCGTCATCGACTTCAGCAGGGCGTTGCGATCCTCGGCCTTCAGATGGCCCGAGGCGATGGCGCCGCCCAGCAGGATCTTGATGTTCACCTCCTGGTCGGAGGAGTCGACGCCGGCCGAGTTGTCGATGGCGTCGGTGTTCAGCCGCACGCCGACGCGCGCCGCCTCGATGCGACCCAGCTGGGTCATGCCCAGGTTGGCGCCTTCGCCGATGATCTGGGCGCGAACCTCGCCGCCGTTGATGCGGATGGCGTCGTTCGCCTTGTCGCCGACCTGCAGGTTGGTCTCGCCCGAACCCTTGATGTAGGTGCCGATGCCGCCGAAGTAGAGCAGTTCGGCGCGGGCCTTGAGGATGGCCTGCATCAAGGTGACCGGGTCGACGCTGTCGGCCTCGATGTCCAGCAGTTCCTTGATCTGAGGCGTCAGGGCGATCGACTTGGCCGAGCGCGAGAAGACGCCGCCGCCTTCCGAGATCAGGCTCTTGTCATAGTCCTGCCAGCTGGTGCGCGGCGTCTCGAACAGGCGCTTGCGCTCGGCCCACGACTTCGCCACGTCCGGGTTCGGATCGATGAAGATGTCGCGGTGATCGAAGGCGGCCACGACCTTGGTCGCCTGCGACAGCAGCATGCCGTTGCCGAAGACGTCGCCGGACATGTCGCCGACGCCGACCACGGTGAAGGGCTCGGTCTGGATGTCCTTGCCGACTTCGCGGAAGTGGCGCTTGACCGCCTCCCAGGCGCCGCGCGCGGTGATGCCCATCTCCTTGTGGTCGTAACCGGCCGAACCGCCCGAGGCGAAGGCGTCGTCCAGCCAGAAGCCGTAGGACTGGCTCACCCCGTTGGCGATGTCCGAGAAGGTCGCCGTGCCCTTGTCGGCGGCCACGACCAGATAGGGGTCGTCGCCTTCCCAGGCCACGACATTCGCCGGACGCACCGGCGCGCCGTCGCCGACGATGTTGTCGGTGATGTCCAGCATGCCGGACAGGAAGGTCTTGTAGGCGCGGATGGCCTCGGCCTGCGTCTCCTCGCGCGTGCCGCCGACCGGCAATTGCTTGGGATAGAAGCCGCCCTTGGAGCCGACCGGCACGATGACCGAGTTCTTGACCTGCTGGGCCTTCACCAGACCCAGGACCTCGGTGCGGAAATCGTCACGACGGTCCGACCAGCGCAGACCGCCGCGCGCCACCGGGCCGAAGCGCAGGTGCGTGCCTTCGACGTAGGGCGCCCAGACGAAGATTTCGCGGAAGGGCTTGGGCAGGGGCAGGTCGGCCAGTTCCTGGGCCGCGATCTTGATCGAGATGTGGGCCTTCGGATTCCCCTCGGCGTCGACCTGATAGAAGTTGGTGCGCTTGATCCCGTCGATCAGGGCCGAGATCCGGCGCAGGGCGCGGTCGTGATCCAGGCTCTTCACGTCCTGCAGCAGGGTCTCGATCTTCGCGTCCAGTTCAGCCACGGCCGCTTCGCGCTCGGCGACCGAACCGCCATGGGCCGGGTCGAACTTGGCCTTGAACAGGGCCAGAATGGCGCGCGCTGCGTCGGGGTATTCGCGCAGGGCCGCTTCCTGAACCGACTGGGAGGGGTCCAGACCCGTCTGCTGGCGGTAACGCGCCAGGGTGCGGATCAGGGCCGCCTCGCGCCAGTCGACGCCCAGTTCCAGCACCAGGCGGTTGAAGCCGTCGCTCTCGGTGCGGCCGTTCCACACGGCCTTGAAAGCCTCCTCGAACGGGGTCTTGAGGTCGGCGAAGACCAGGTCGGCGCCGCGCGGGTCTTCCAGCAGGAAGTCGTGGATGTAGATCGGCTCCTGGCCGATCGTCCGCACGACGTGGTCGGATTCCTCGAGCGTCTTCAGGCCCATGTCGGCCAGGATCGGCAGCACGTCGGACAGCGGCACGGCCGACCCGCGGCGATACAGCTTGAAGCGGAACTGCAGATTGGTCTCGTCGGCCGTGCGGAAGGCGCGCACCGCCACCGGCTCGGCATGGACGCCGTCGGCCGCCGAGCCGTCGTTCAGGCGATCGAACTGCTCCAGGTCGGCCACGGCCTCGGCCGCGTCGTAACGGTCGCGGAAGGCGACGCCGAAACCCTCGGCCCAGCGGGCGCTGGTCGGGCCGACGGCGGCTTCATCCACCCCGGCCAGGCGCAGGGCGCGCTCGAAGCGGTCGATCCAGCTGCGTCCGGCCTCGGCCACCTCGGCCTCCAGGGCCTTCAGGTCGGGCACGGGGTGTTCGCCCGGCGTCACGCCGATGATGTAGTGGACGCGCGTCAGCGGCTGGTCGCTCAGCTGCGGATACCAGGCCGAGACGCGGCCGCCCCAGGCCTTGGCCAGAATGCCGCCGATGCGCTGGCGCAGGCCCGCGTCGAAACGCTCGCGGGGGATGAAGCACAGCACAGAGACGAAGCGGTCGAACGGATCGCGGCGCGTGAACAGGCGGATGCGCGGACGATCATACAGGTGCAGGACGCCCAGCGCCGTATCCAGCAGCTCGTCCTCGCCGATCTGGAACAGCTCGTCGCGGGGGTAGTTCTCGAGGATGTTCTTCAGGCGCTTGTGATTATGGCTGCCCGGAGTCTTGCCGGCGCGTTCCAGCGCATTGGCCACCTTACGCCGGATCAGCGGCACCTCCTTGGCCATCTTGTCATAGGCCTCGGCGGTGAACAGGCCGACGAAGCGCGTCTCTCCGGTCGGCTTGCCGTCGGCGTCGTAGCGTTTGACCCCGACATAATCCATGTAGGCCCGCCGGTGGACCCGCGAGCGCATATTGGCCTTGGCCACGGTGACCGGATCGCTTTCGCCCAGCTGGCGCTGCATGGCGGCGGTCAGGACGGCCGGTTCGGAGGCGCGGCGCAGCACGCGGCGCTCGGGATCGCTGAGAACGCCCAGACCGTCGCTGGACTGGTTCAGCGGCGCCTCGGCCTCATACGAACCGGACGCGTCGCGCGGATAGTCGTAGTCGCGGGCGCCCAGGAAGACGAAATGGTCGCTCTTGGCCCAGCGAAGAAACTCGAGATTCTCCTTCAGCACCTCGGGGTCCACGCCCTTCGGCGGCGCGGCCTCCAGACGCTGGACGGCCTCGCGCATGGCCTGAACCATGGCGCCGTGATCGCGCACGGCGACGCGGACATCGGCCATGGCGGTCGCCAGACCCTCGCCCAGGGCGTCACGACGCTCCTGCGGCAGGGGATCGATGACGACGATGATCAGGGAGTCGCGACGGCCCGCCTCGATCTCGACGATCGGGTGGAACAGGGCCCGCACGGTGACCCCCGCCTCGGCCAGGGCGACCAGGACGCTGTCGACCAGGAACGGCCCGTCGTCCTGCAGGATCAGGATCTGGTCATAGCCGGTGTTGACGCCGGCGGCGTCGGCCAGCGGGCCGACGGTGATGCGGGCGGGCTCGCCCGCCTTGCGCGCCTCGGCGCCGCGCCAGGCGCCGGCCAGCAGGACGGCCAGGTCGTCGCCGCCGAGTTCAGGCGTCTCATCGGCGGAATAGTCGTCGAAGGCCTGAGCCAGCAGAGTCTTCTCCGCCGCGCCCGGCGGCGCCGCAATCCGCGCATAGGCCGCCTCCAGCGCTCCCAGGTCGGCGGGAACGGCGGGAACGATGCGCGAAGCAGCGGACATGACTCAGGTCTCGAACGGCGCGGTGGAAAACCGCTGGGGAAAACAGCCGCACCTTAGCGCTCCCGGCGAGAACGGCTAGGCCGTCGAGGCCCTGAAACACAGGGAATTTCGGTGTGCAGCGCACCATGTTGCGCCAGAGGCCCAGTTGTGGACGGTTTTGGCCCTGGTCGCCGTCGAACCGAGAAACAAAAGCCCCAATTCCGCCGTGATCGGACAGAAGCGGCTTAAGCTTCAATCCGAAAACAGGCCCTGAAACGAACAAGGCCGTCGAACGGAGTCCGACGGCCTGCTCGGTCCGGCGCTCAGGAGGGGGAGGGGAAGCGCCGGCCTGGGACGTCGCGGTCCGGGAGGGGGAGGGGAGGACCGCGTCGTCGTGTGAGGGTGAAATAGGCGTCGATTGCGGCAGTTCAAGGACAAGAAGAGAAAATTTTCGAGTTCTATGTCTGCGGCGGGACGTCGCGGCCCCGGATACGGCGAAGCCAGGATGATCGTCCCCAGACGGAACGTTTCTGGGCGGCGTCTTCTTCCGCCCCCTTGTCCTTGACCTTGCCCGGCCGCTTGGCGGCGTAGGGTTCGCCGTCGCCCGACAGCAGGACCGCGATCCAGCGCGAGCCCTTGAACTCGGCCAGGATGGCCATGGCCATCACCGCCAGCGGCGTCGACAGGAACATCCCCGCCACGCCCCACAGCTTGCCCCAGAAGGCCAGGGCCAGCAGCACCACGATGGGGTCGATGTTCTGATTGTCGCCCTGCATCCGCGGCTGGACCAGATTGCCGACCAGGAACAGCAGGGTCTGCAGGCCCACGAACAGGATCAGGGCGGGCCAGTAGCTCTCGAACTGGACCAGGGCGAACAGGGGCGGGGCGCAACCGGCCACGGCCCCGCCCAGCACCGGAATGAAGCCGACGATGAAGATGACGAAGGTCCAGAACTCGGCGTTCTGAAGCCCCACCGCCCGCATCAACACCCAGGCCACGGCGCAGATCATGGCCCCGGTCACGGCCTGGACCCACAGATAGCCCTCGACCCCGCCGCGCACGCGCTCGAACACCTCCAGCGCCTCCTGGCGCGGGCCGCGTTCAGGGAACATGCCGACCATCTTCTTGCGGAAGCCCGCCTGTGAGGCCAGCAGGAAGCCCAGGTAGATCATGACGAAGAAGGCGCCGGTGGCGGCCCCCTGCACCTGGAAGGCCGTCGTGGTCAGCCAGCCGCGCACGTCGATGCCGGCGATCATGTCCTGCAGGGTGGGCGGGTCGCTGACCCCGACCAGGGCCGAGACGTCCCGGCTGATCTGGTCGATGCGCGGGCCGATGCTGCCCGCCACGCCCGAGGCGTCGGTGAAGAAGCCCGCCGCCCCGTCGACGATGATCCAGATCGACAGCAGGAAGCCCAGCACCACCACGATCAGGGCGGCCGCCCCCGCAAAGCGCGGCGGAACCGGGGTGCGACGCTCGATGGCGCGCTTCACCCCGTCGATCATGATCATCAGGAACAGGGCCATGGCCAGAGGCGTCAGGATGTCCCTGAGCCAATAGAGGGCGGCCCCCGCCGCCACGACGGCGATCAGCACCACCGCATTCGTGGCCGGGGAGGAATGACTGACGGTGATCGGAAGCTTCATGTCGGAACTGTCGTCGTGGCCGGGAACCGCGTCAATCGCTGTAAACCGCCGAGGTTCCGCCTTGCGGCGACGGCGTGGTGGATTAAGCATGGCGGAGCACGCAGGAGACCCGCTTCATGACCGACGCCCCCGCCCTGTTTCTCGGCCAGTCCTTCGAGGGCGCGCCCGAGCGCCTCTTGCTGAACCGGGCCAATCGCCACGGCGTCGTCGCCGGCGCCACCGGAACGGGCAAGACCGTGACCCTTCAGATCATGGCCCAGGGCTTTTCTGAGGCGGGCGTCCCCGTCTTCTGCGCCGATGTGAAGGGCGACCTGTCCGGCATCAGCCAGGATGGCGGCGTCGAGAAGTTCGCCGAGCGCGCGGGCAAGATGGGCCTGACCCTGAACGGCAAGTCGGCGCCCGTCGTCTTCTGGGACCTGTACGGCCAGAAGGGGCACCCGATCCGGGCCACGGTCTCCGATGTCGGTCCGGTCCTGCTGGCCCGGATGCTGGAGTTGAACGACGTGCAGGAAGGAGTGCTGACCGTCGCCTTCCACGTCGCCGACAAGGAGGGCCTGCTGCTGCTGGACCTGGAGGATCTGCGCGCCCTGCTGGCCTATGTCGGCGAGAACGCCCAGACCATCGGCCGCGAGGTCGGCAACGTCTCGCCCACCTCCATCGCCGCCATCCAGCGGGCCCTGCTTCAGCTGGAGCAGCAGGGCGGCAAGGCCTTCTTCGGCGAACCGGCCCTGCGTCTGGAGGACATGATGCGCACCGCCCTGGACGGCCGGGGCCAGGTGAACGTGCTGGACGCCACGCGGCTGATGAACAGCCCGCGGCTCTACGCCGCCTTCCTGCTGTGGCTGCTGTCCGAGCTGTTCGAGCAACTGCCCGAGATCGGCGACCCGGACAAGCCGCGCCTGGTCTTCTTCTTCGACGAGGCCCACCTGCTGTTCAACGACGCGCCCAGGGGCCTGCTGGAGAAGGTCGAGCAGGTCGTGCGCCTGATCCGCTCCAAGGGCGTCGGCGTCTATTTCGTCACCCAGAACCCGGCCGACATTCCCGACAGCGTCCTGGCCCAACTGGGCAACCGGGTGCAGCACGCGTTGCGCGCCTACACCCCTGCCGAGCAGAAAGGATTGCGCGCCGCCGCCCAGAGTTTCCGCGCCAATCCCGCCTTCGACACGGCAGAGGCCATCCAGGCCCTGGGCGTGGGCGAGGCCCTGGTGTCGACCCTGGACGAGAAGGGCGCGCCGACCGTGGTGGCCCAGACCAAGATCCGTCCGCCCGACTCGCGCCTCGGCCCGGCGACCGAGGCCGAACGCGCCGCGACCATGGCCGCCAGCCCGGTGCGCGGCGTCTATGACACGGCGGTCAACCGCGAGTCGGCCGAAGAGGTGCTGAAGGCCCGCCGCGCCCAGGCCGACCGCATCGAAGCCGAGACCGCCACGGCGGCGGCTGAAGCCAAGGCGGCGGAAAAGGCCGCCCGTTCGACCGCTGCGTCCCGCGCGCCGCCGCGCCGCGCCCGCGCGCCTCGTCCAACCGGCAAACGCCGATGGAGGCTCTGACCAAGTCGGTGCTGCGAACCGCCGGCTCGACCATCACCCGCGAACTGCTGCGCGGCGTGCTGGGCAGTCTGAAAAAACGATAGGCCGGGCGCCATCAGGTCCAGCCTCCGGGAACCCGGCCAAGCTTCAGCGCATTTGAGCGCGGCCTTCAACCTGACCGTCTGGATTCCCGCCCATGCTGATTTCGCCTGTCGCCTCCATCGTCGTTACGGCTCTTGCCTTCCTGCCGACCCAGATCGGCGCGGTCTACATCGGTCCTGAGCTCATAGAGGTGGCGGGCATGGGCCACATACGGACCATCCCCTGCGAAGGTCGACGCGTCGAGGTTCAGGGCACGGGCCACGCCCTGACCTTCACCGGCGTCTGTTCGGGTCTGGAACTGTCCGGCGCGAACAACTTCGTCACCATCACCCTGTCGCCGAACGCCGTGCTGGACGTCTCGGGCAGCGGTCAGGCCGTGCGCTGGCGTTCGTCCGGCGAGCCCCGCCAGAGCCTGAGCGGCGCCAACAACAGCGTCGTCCGCGTCCGAGACTGATCAGTCAGCCGCGCGGGACAAGGCGCCACATCCGCAAGGGGTGGCGCACCGCCCCCGCCTCATGCCCCGCTGCGTCGCCTCGGCCGATGTAGAGATCGGCGCGCACGGGGCCGCGGATCGCCGAGCCGGTGTCGAGCGTCATGACCAGACCGCGATAGCTGGCGCGCGCGCCGCGCAGATTGCCGCCGTCCGCCTCGATCCAGGCCGCCTCGCCGTAAGTCCAGCGCGAGGGGTCCACCGCGATCGACCGGCGCGCAGGCAAAGGCACCCCCGCCGCCCCCGTCGCCTCGTTTCCGTCGTCGGCGCTGGTGGTAAAGAAGATGTAGCGGGGGTTCAGCGCCATCACCCGACGCGCCTCGGCCCCGCGATGGGCGGACAGCCAGCCGCGGATGGCCTCGCCCGAGGTCCCGTCGCGCGGCAGCAGACCCTGTTCCGCCATCGGCCGGGCGATGCCGACGAATTTGGCCCCGTTGTCGGCGGCGTAGGCGGCCCTCAGACGGGCGCCGTCCGGGAAGGTCAGGGTTCCCGAACCTTGAATCTGCAGGAAGAAGAGGTCCTCGGCCTTCATCCAGGCTAGGACGGAGGACTGGGCCGAGCCCGCCTCGATGGCGGCGCGATCGCCGACGTCGGCCAGATTGGCCGGGCGGCTGAGGACCGGGGCGTCGAACTCCGCGTCCGGAACGCGACGGGCCGGATACTCGGGCGCGAAATAGGCGGTCAGCAGGCCGCGCCCACCGTCGTCGGTGCGGACTTCGGTCGCCGTGAAGCGGTTTTCAAGGAAGGCGCGCGCATCGCTGGGATTGGCCCCGGCGGCCAGGGCGCGCGCGTCGCGACAGGTTTCGACGGCGATGCGCGACGGACCGCAGCCGACGGCGTAGGCGCGCAGGGCGGCCAGGTGATCCTCTTCGGACCAGCCGGGCAGGGCGGCCAGGCTGAGCTCGCCGACCGCGGGCGGCGATACAGGCGGGGACACGGGCGGCGGGACGGTCGGCGCAGGTCCGGGGCCCGGCATGGGAACCGGGCGCGGGGTCGAGGCGCAGGCCGCAGCCAGCAGGGACAGGGCCAGGACGCCGGACAGACCGCCCAGTCGTCCAAGCGGAGCCGTAAGGAGACGGGTCGCGCCCGTCTGATCGAGGGGCGCGGACCGAGCCGTCATCAGGCGGTCGCCGGCTCGACGCGGGCCAGGGCCCAGTTGGGGTCGGACGCGCCCAGACGGCGCTCGAAGGTCCAGATCTCGGCGGTGCGCCGCTCCTCGGTCACCGTCTCGCCGCCCGAAGGCGTGAGCGAGCCGCGCACCTCGGCCAGGAAGCGCACCTTGGCCAGGGCGCGGTCGCCCTCGGCGGTCGCCGACTCAAGATCGGCGCGCGGCGGATGGACCAGTTCGGCGCCCTCCGTGTCGCCCCGGGCTTCGCGCGCCGCGATCCCGGCCTCGAACGAGCCCATGACCTTGTCGGTCAACAAGGGGCGCAAGGCGTCGCGGTCGCCCTTGGCGTAGGCGCGCACGATGGTCTCATAGGCCTGGCGCGCGCCCTCCAGGAAGCGGTGCGGGTCGAAGTTCGGCTCGCGCGCCTTCAGCCCGGCGATCGCCGCCGTCAGCGCGGGATCGACGACAGGTCCGCGCGGGGCCTCGGGCGCCCCGGCCGGAGCGGCCGGAACCGGAGCGGGCTTGGGGTTGTCCTCGGGCTGACGGCCGACCTTCTTGCCCAGCACATTATAGAGCTGGAACAGCAGCACCGCCGCGATGACGGCGAAGATCACGATCTGAAAGGTCACCGGCACGGTGGGTTCCTCGGCTAGTCAGGCCTCATCTTCCCGGGCGGGAAACGCCTCGGGGTTTCCCCCGGGAGGCGAAAAGGCAGGTCGTACAACGTGATTAGGGGTCGATCCGGGCGGACGCAAGGCGAAGCGAGGGACGAACGCCGGTCTCGACGTTGCGACACAGGGTCCCGCCATGCTACCGCCGCCCTTCACGCCCGCCTCCGGAGGGAGCGGGACGCCTCCATTTCTGCAAGACGGTTTCCAGACTCATGACCGACGCCACGCCGCCCGCCGACGCCAACGGCCAGACGCCCGACCAAGCCCAGCCGCAAGGCCCCGGCTTCCGTATCCTGGCCCAGTACGTCCGCGACCTGTCGTTCGAGAACCCCAAGGCGCCGGACAGCCTGCGCATCGACGGCAAGCCCGCCATCGACATGGGCGTCGAAATGAACGCCCAGGGCCGCCCCGACGGTCTGTTCGAAGTCGATCTGAAGCTGTCGATCAAGGCCACGGCCGACGACAAGACTCCGGTGTTTCACGTGGAACTGCTCTACGGCGGCCTCTTCGCCCTGCAGGGCGTCCAGCCCCAGGACATCGAGCCCCTGCTGCTGATCGAATGCCCGCGCTACCTCTTCCCCTTCGCGCGCCAGATCATCGCCCAGGCCACCGCCGACGGCGGCTTCTACCCGCCCTTCATGGTCGACCCGATCGACTTCGCCGCCATCTATGTCGCCCGTCAGCAGCAGATCGCGGGCGCCCCGGCCGAGACCGGCCAGGCATAAAAAAGGGTCGCTAACGCGAGGCGCGCGGCGCCTCGCTGCTTGAGCGACTATCTATGAGAGAGGGGCGTCTAGTCGGACGCCCCTTTTTCTTGCGCTGGAGGGTCCGTGCTCAAGGTCATCGCCGAGGACTTCATCAAGCCCGAACATGTCGAGACGGTGCGGCCTCTCTACGCCGAACTGGTGCGGCTGACGCGGCAGGAGCCGCTGTGCCGCGCCTATGATCTGTTCGAGGATCGCAAACAGCCCGGCCATTTCATCTTCATCGAGGAATGGCCCGACCAGGCGGCGCTCGACGCCCATTGCGCCAGCGAGCACTTCCGGCGCCTGGTCCCCCAGATCGACGCCCATCAGACCAGGGCGGGGACCTATATCCTGATGAAGCCCGTCCTGGCGGGCCCCGCCGATCAGGCGGCTTCTTCAGCCTCGATCTCGACCGTCACCCCATAGCCCGCCCACAAGCTGAAGTCCTTGAGCGTCGCCTTGAGGAAGGCCAGGTGCGCAGCCTCTTCCTCGGCCGTGACCAGGGCGGGGAGGGGGCGCGGCCGGGCGCCGTAGGCCGCGCGCTCCGCCGTCTCCGTCGCGCCGCTGCGCGTCGAGGTCAGGTCCAGCGCCCGCTCCTTGCCGCCGCGCAGCTCCAGATAGACTTCGGCCAGCAGACGGGCGTCGATCAGGGCGCCGTGCAGGGTGCGCTCGACCAGGCTGATCTTGTAGCGTTTGCACAGGGCGTCCAGCGAGTTGGCCATGCCCGGAAACCGCTTCTGGGCCAAGGCCAGGGTGTCGATCCAGCGATCCTGCGGCGGCGGCTTGCGGCCGATGCGGCCGATCTCGAAGTCGATGAAGTTGCGGTCGAAGTTGGCGTTGTGCGCGATCAGGGGCGCGTCCCCCAGGAACTCCATCAGGTCATCGACGACTTCATGGAATTTGGGCGCATCCTTCACCTTGTCGTCGGTGATGCCGTGCACCTTGATCGCGTCCGGGGGGATCAGCCGCTCGGGGTTGATGAAGCGATGGAAGGTCCGCCCCGTCGGCAGCAGGTCCTCGATCTCGATGCAGCCCACCTCGATCAGCCGGTCGCCGGTCTTGGGATCAAAGCCGGTGGTTTCAGTGTCGAGAACGATTTCGCGGGCCATGTCCCTTAATGCCGGGGTTCGGCCCTGAACGAAAGCCTCAGACCTCCAGGGTCCGACGGATGGCCTGAGCGACCTCCAGACTGCGCGCCGCCTCCTCGCGGTTCTCATCCTCCAGATGCCAGGCGGCGGAGAGGCAGGCGTGACAGAATCCCCAGGCCAGGATCGCCTGTGCCGGCCGTCCGACCGCCGGCGCCAGGGTCCGGGCCAGACGCTGCGCCCGCTCGGGATCGGTTCGAAGATCCTGCCGCTCCACAGGATTGTAGAGCAGATTGGCCGCATCATAGGCCGGATCGCCCAGGACGCCGTGCGGATCGATCGCCAGCCAGCCGCGTGGGCCGTGCAGGATGTTGTCGTGATGAAGATCGCCGTGCAGCGGCCGGATCGACACGCCTTCCGACATCAGGCTCGCTGCCAGGCCTGCGGCCTCGCTGAACAAGCCGCCCTGATTGTCGGCCTCAAGCCTCAACGCCGCGAAACGGTCCTCCATGGTCTGGAGGCCTCCGGCCGGGCGATCCGAAGGCGCGTGAAGCGCGCCCAGCACATCGGCGGCGATGCGGGTCGCGGCGGCGTCGCCCTCGACGTCCAGCACCGAGGTCAGGGTGCGGCGGCCGGCGTCCTCAAGCCATTGCCAATCCCCCTCCGCGCCCAGAAGGCGGATCGCGCCGGCTCCGTCACGCCAACGCAACCAGGCCAGAGCCTGCGGCGCGTCCGGCGCCGCCTGCGGGCTCAGACGTTTGACCACGCTCGTGCGGCCGTCGCTGTCCACGGCTCGCCAGACCGAGCCGCCAATCCCCTCGGCCAGGAGGGTCAGCTTCATCAGCTTCCAGACGGAAGGGACCGCGGGCGGCGTCATGCTCGGGCGGCGCTCGTTGGCGATCGCCAGTCCGGCGACAGAACGGTCTTCACGACCGCGCGCACCTGGTCGCGCGCGGCGTCCAGCCCGTGACCCGTGTCGATCAGGAAATCGGCGCGCGCGCGCTTTTCGGCGTCCGGCGTCTGGCGCGCCAGGATGGCTTCGAACCGTTCGCGCGTCATGCCGGGACGGGCCAGGACGCGCTGCGCCTGAACCTCGGCGTCCGCCGTGACCACGATCACGGCGTCGACGAAAGCCTCGCCGCCGGTCTCGAACAAAAGGGGGATGTCCACGACCGCCAGCCGGGCGCCCTGCGCGGCCGCCGTCTTCAAGGTCTCGGCCCGGTCAGCCGCGACCAGCGGATGGACGATGGCCTCCAGCCGCTGGAAGGCGGCCTCGTCGCGACCCAGGGCTTCGGCCAGACGCGACCGATCCACAGCCCCGTCCACGACCACGCCGGAAAAGGCCTGCGCCAACGGAGCGACCGCCGCGCCGCCGGGGGCGTAGAGGCGATGAACGGCGGCGTCGGCGTCCCACACCACGGCGCCTTCGTCAGCGAACATCCGCGCCGTGGTCGACTTGCCCATGCCGATGGAGCCGGTCAGGCCGAGGACGATCAAACCGCTTCTCCGAGATGCGCCAGAAGCAGGGCGCGCAGGTCCAGCGGCGGCGGCGGGCGGCGGAAGATGGCCTCGAACGACGGCGTCGCCTGGCCGATCAGCATGGCCAGACCGTCCACGGCGGTCAGGCCGCGCGCCCGCGCCGCCGCCAGCAGGGGCGTGACGACAGGCTTGTAGGTCATGTCCATGACCACCGCCGACGGCTTGAGCGTTTCCAACGCGATGTCCGGCGCCACGCTCAAGGCGTTGATGACCAGATCGGCGTCTTCCAGGACGCCAGCGTCCGGGGCGACCGAAACGGCCGGGCCCAGGTCGACGGCCAGGGCCTCGGCCCGCTCGCGCGTGCGGTTCAGGATGGACAGGGCGACGCCCGCCTCGATCAGGGCGCCCGCGCCCGCCCGCGCCGCGCCCCCCGCGCCCAGGATGACGACGGAGGCGCCGTTCAGCTTCAGCCCCGGCGCCTGTTCCGCCAGGGCGTAGAGCACGCCCGCGCCGTCGGCGCTCTCGGCCCGCACCCGGCCCTCTTCGAAGACCAGGATGTTGGCCGAGCCGGTCAGGCGCGCCGCCGCCCCAGCTTCATCGGCCAGGGCGAAGGCCTGTTCCTTGAACGGCGCCGTGACGTTGACGCCGGCGATCAGCCCCGCGCGGCCCGCCGCCACCAAAGCCTCGAACCCCGCCGCATCCCGGGGCGCGAAAGCGGCGTAGGCGGCGTCGATTCCGCCCGCCTCCAGCCAGGCGTTGTGGATCACCGGGCTGAGCGAATGGCTGACCGGATATCCGACGATGCCGCCCAGCAGGGCGGCGCCGGTGATGCGGCCGACAGGCTTGCCGTTCATGATGCGATCACCCCCGCGCGACGCAGTTCGGCCAGGACCGGCCACAGCGGCAGGCCCAGGACCGTGAAATAGTCGCCTTCCACCGCCTCGAACAGCTGCGCGCCCAGCCCCTCGAGCCGGTAGGAGCCGACGCAGGACAGCAGCCCCTCTCCCTCCGCCGCCAGATAGGCGTCGAGGAAGGCGTCGGAGAAGTCGCGCATCTTCATCTCGACCGTATCGACCCCGGACCAGACGACCTGGCCGTTGCGGGCCAGGGCGGCCCCCGAATGAAGCTGATGCGTGCGGCCGCGCATGGCCGACAACCGTTCGCGCGCGGCGTCCAGCGCCGCCGCCTTGGACACCAGGCCCCCGTCGAAGGCCAGGGTCTGGTCGGCGCCCAACACCCAGGCGTCGGCGTCGTGGCGCGACACCGCCAGGGCCTTGGCCCGCGCCAGCTCGACCGCCAGCTCGACCGGGTCGACGCCCGGCGTCTTCAGCGCGTCCTCGTCCACATCGGCGACCTGGACGACGAAAGGTACGCCCGCGTCGCTCAGCATGGCGCGGCGCGCGGCGCTCTTGGAGGCCAGGATCAGGCGTTCGCCTTCGGTCGTCGTCACATCGGGGCTCCCAGCTTGCGGCTGCGCCGCTCGCTCAACAGGTTGATGATGGCGGCCGCCGTCTCCTCGACCGAGCGGCGCGTCACATCAATGGTCGGCCAGCCGCGCCGCTCGAAGGCGCGTCGGGCCTTGATGGTCTCTTCGCGCACGGCGTCATGATCGACATAGGCCGAGGCGTGGCCCGCGTTGAGCCCGTCCAGCCGGTTGCGGCGGATCTGCACCAGGCGATCGGGCGACACGGTCAGGCCGACGACGAGGGGATTCTTCAGCCCGGTCAGCCGCTCGCCGTCCTCCTGGCCGGGCACCAGGGGCACATTGGCCGCGCGAATGCCTCGATGCGCCAGATAGATGCAGGTCGGCGTCTTGGAGGTGCGGCTGACGCCGCACAGCACCACGTCCGCCGCCTCCAACTGCTCCAGCGTGCCTTGGCCGTCGTCATGGGCGATGGCGTAGTCGAGCGCGCTCATGCGGTTGAAATAGCCCGTATCCAGGGCGTGCTGCGCCCCGACCCGCGCCGAAACATCCGCCCCCAGATAGCGCGACAAGGCCCCCACCAGCGGGTCCAGCGCCCCGATCTGCGGCATCTGCAGCCGACGGCAGCCTTCCTCCAGCTGCTCGCGCAGGTCCCGGTCGACGAGGGTGTGCAGCACCACGCCGGGGGCCGCCGCCACCTCTTCCAGGACGCGATCCATCTGCTTGGTCGACCGCACCAGGGCGTAGATGTGCTCGATCGGAATGACGCCGTCGAAGCGGGCGATCACCGCCTTGGCCATGGCGTTCAGCGTCTCGCCGGTCGAGTCCGACACCAGGTGGACGTGAAAATAGGTGGCCAGGCGCGAGGCGCCGGGAGGGCGGGCGGGACTCATGAGGACGGCGTCTCCTTCTCCGAACCGGTCAGACCATCCCCGCGCCCTGTTGAAAAGCCGGGGCGCCGTTCGTGAAAGACCGGGCGCCGAATCCTCTAGCAAGCCCCGACGCCGGTCGCGAGCGGGGATCGCGGGCGCCGTCGCCCCGATCGGCGCCGGAGTCGTCCGCCTGGGCGCCGGAGATTCATCCCGTTCTGGGGGTCGGACAATTTGTCCAACAACGGCGCCCGTGGATTCACCCACAACGGCGCCCAGAGAGGAAGCCGAGTCCCGCGGGTGTTTCACGGCTTATCCCCATGACTCACACCCCGCCTTGTAAACGCCCGGATTTCTCCGTCGCCGATAGGGGACAAAAGGGAGTCGAACCGGGACTGTCGACACTTATCCCCGCGCTCCCCGGCCCTGCTTCCAACCTCTAATTTTTTCAATTCTTAAATCTGAATAGGGATTGAGGCTTGAGGGTGTGCATCCTAAAGGCCGAGACATGAGCACGCCCCTTCTGATCCAGGCTCTCCAGGGCCGAACCCTTTCTCGCCCGCCCGTGTGGTTCATGCGTCAGGCCGGGCGCTACCTGCCGGAATACCGCGAGCTGCGAGCCAAGGCGCCGGACTTCATCGCCTTCTGTCTGAACCCCGAGATGGCGGCGGAGGCGACGTTGCAGCCGATGCGCCGTTTCGGCTTCGACGCCGCCATCGTCTTCGCCGACATCCTGCTGATCCCCGGCGCCTTGGGCCAGAAGGTGTGGTTCGAGGCGGGGGAGGGGCCGCGTCTGGGCGCCCTGCCGTCCGTGCAGTCGATGGCCGACAAGGCTCAGCAGGCTGGAGAAGCCCTCAAGGCCGTGGGCCAGACGCTCAGCCTGGTGCGCGCGGAACTGGAGCCTGAACGCGCCCTGATCGGTTTCGCCGGGGCGCCGTGGACCGTGGCCACCTATATGCTGGACGGCGAACACCGCACCATGGGCAAGGGCGAGCGCGGTCTGGCGCGCACCTACGCCTACACCCAGCCCGAGATCGTCTACGGCCTGCTGGACGTGCTGGTGGAGGCCACCGCCCACTATCTGAAGATGCAGCAGGACGCGGGCGCCCAGGTCCTGAAGATCTTCGAGAGCTGGGCCGAGGGCCTGCCCGACAATCTGTTCGAAACCCTGGTGCTCAAGCCGCATCAGAAGCTGGTCGCCCGCGCCCGCGAACTGGGCGTCACCGTGCCTCTGATCGGCTTCCCGAGGGGCTCGGCGGCCCTGGCTGAACGCTATGCGCGCGAATGCGACGTGCAGGGCGTGGCGTTGGACACCGCCTGTCCTCTGGAGGTCGGCCAGCGCGTCCAGGCCATCAAGCCCATCCAGGGCGCGCTGGACCCCCTGCTGCTGCGCGCAGGCGGCGACGCTCTGGACCGCCGCGTCGACCAACTGATGGAGGCCTGGGGCCAGGGGCCGTGGATCTTCAACCTGGGCCACGGGATCCTGCCGGACGTGCCGATCGCCCATGTCGAGCAGGTGCTGAAGCGGATCGGCGCCCAATGAACAAGGCCGCCACAAACCCCGAGGGACGACCCAACCGGCGCGTGGCGGTCGTTCTGACCAATCTGGGCGGTCCTGATCGCCCCGAAGCGGTCAAACCCTTCCTGTTCAACCTGTTCAACGACCCGGCCATCATCGGCTTGCCGGGGGTGTTCCGCACGCCTCTGGCGAAGCTGATCTCCAGCCGTCGCGAGACCTCGGCCCAGGCCAACTACGCCCTGATGGGCGGCGGCTCTCCCCTGCTGCCCGAGACGCAGAAGCAGGCCGAAGCCCTGTCGCGCGCCCTGGCCGACGCCGCGCCGGGCGACGACAGCCGCGTCTTCATCGCCATGCGCTACTGGCATCCGCTGACGGAAGAGGCGGCGGCGGCGGTCAAGGCCTTCGAGCCGGACAAGATCGTCCTTCTGCCCCTCTATCCGCAGTTCTCGACCACCACGACGGCCTCCTCGCTGAAGAAGTGGACCGAGTGCTACGACGGCCCCGGCGAGACCCACGTCGTCTGCTGCTATCCGGACGCTGAGGGGCTGATCGAGGCCCAGGCGCGTCTGATCAGGCAAACGCTTGATAAGGCCGAAGGAAAGCCGGTTCGGGTGCTGTTCTCGGCTCACGGCATCCCTGAGAAGCTGGTCGCGGCCGGCGATCCTTATCAGGCTCAGGTCGAGGCCACCGTGGCCGCCGTGGTCGAACACATGGGCCTGACGGATTGGGCCATCTGCTATCAGAGCCGAGTCGGGCCGCTGAAATGGCTGGGACCGGCCACGCCGGACGCCATCGAGCAGGCGGGCCGGGACGGCGTGGGCGCCGTCGTCGTGCCCATCGCCTTCGTCTCTGAACACATCGAGACCCTGGTCGAACTGGACATGGAATACGGCGAACTGGCGCATAAGGTCGGTTGCGCCCCTTATTTACGCGCCCCGACGGTCAGCGCGGACCCGGTCTTCATCACCGCCCTGGCCCAAGCGGTCGAGCGGGCGCTGGAGACGCCGGGGACCGCGCCGCAGGGGGCTTCTATGGGCGGACCATGCGCCCACTTGAAAGCCTGTCCGTCTGGCTGTTCAAAGGTCTCCAGGGCGGCCTGAGGGGAGCGACATGGACTATTACAACCTGGCCCGCGGGCTGCACATTCTGGCGGTGATCGCCTGGATGGCCGGAATGCTCTTCCTGCCGCGTCTGTTCGCCTATGACGCCGAGCAGAACGCCAAGCCCGAACCCCTGCGCGGCGAGATGCAGGCCCTGTTGCGGGTCTGGCAGACGCGTCTGCTGCGCATCATCATCAATCCGGCGATGATCTTGGCCTTCGTCTTCGGCGGCTGGCTGCTGTGGCTGCGCAGCGGCGACGGCGCCGACTGGTCCTTCACCCATCAGCCGTGGATGGTGACCAAGCTGATCGGCGTCTTCTTGTTGGCGGCTTGGCACGGCTTCCTGGCTGGGCAGCGCAAGAAGATCGCGGCGGGGACGTCGAAATATTCGGGTCGCTTCTGGCGGATGACCAATGAGATTCCCTTCGTCCTGGCCATCATCATGGTGTTGTCGGTGACGATGGAGTGGACATTCTAGAAGTCCTGACGCGAGCGACGGGGGCGCGCGCTGCTTGAGGGCCCTTGACCCGCATGGGTCTTTCGTGGTTCCGCTGCGGTGAACCGTGCGGCCGATCCGTGCAGTGCGGTCCCTCTCTTTTCGCGACGCCTGCCGGTTCGAACCTGCGGGAGACCGTCGCCCTCCCTCCCAGCCCCTGCGGCTGAAGCCATCGACGACCTTCTGCTCCTGGGCGCCCCGCAGCGTTCGGGTGCGCGAACGAGCACGCCATCATGACCGATACGCCTGAGACGCCGGAAACCGAAGTCCCTGAAAATACGGCGGAAACGCCTGTCGAGCGGCCGCGCCGCACCCTGAGCCTAGGCGGCAGCCGCGCTGCTGCGCCGGTCGAGGAAGCCGCGCCGGAAGAAACCGTCGTCGCGCCCGTCGCCGAAGACGACGACCACGGCGTCGACACCACGGCCGAGGACGACGATGAGGACGACGACGGCGAACCCATCGTCCCCAACGGCCGCATCACGCTTCAGGAATTGAACGAGAAGACGCCGGAAGACCTGGTCGCCTTCGCCGAGGGTCTGGACATCGAGAACGCCGGCAACCTGCGCAAGCAGGACCTGCTGTTCGCCATCCTCAAGACCCTGGCCGATGAAGAGGTCGAGATCATCGCCTCGGGCGTGCTGGAGATCCTGCCGGACGGCTTCGGCTTCCTGCGCAGCCCCGACGCCAACTATCTACCCGGTCCGGACGACGTCTATGTCTCGCCGTCGCAGATCCGCCGGTTCGGCCTGCGCTCGGGCGACACGGTGCACGGCGCCGTGCGCGGCCCGCGTGAGGGCGAGCGCTATTTCGCCCTGCTCAAGGTCGACACGATCAACTTCGAAGATCCGGAGATGGTCAAGACCAAGGTCCTGTTCGACAACCTGACGCCGCTCTATCCCGAAGAGCGGCTGCACATGGAAATCCAGGACCCGACGCTGAAGGACCGTTCGGGCCGGGTCATCGACATTGTCGCCCCGCTCGGCAAGGGCCAGCGCTGCCTGATCGTCGCCCCGCCGCGCGTCGGTAAGACGGTGATGCTGCAGAACATCGCCAAGTCGATCGAGCGCAACCACCCGGAAGTCTTCCTGATCGTCCTGCTGATCGACGAACGCCCGGAAGAAGTCACCGACATGCAGCGCACGGTGAAGGGCGAGGTCGTCGCCTCGACCTTCGACGAGCCCGCCTCGCGCCACGTCGCCGTCGCCGAAATGGTGATCGAAAAGGCCAAGCGCCTGGTCGAGCACAAGAAGGACGTGGTGATCCTGCTGGACTCCATCACCCGCCTGGGCCGCGCCTACAACGCCACCGTTCCGTCGTCGGGCAAGGTGCTGACCGGCGGCGTCGACGCCAACGCCCTGCAACGTCCGAAGCGCTTCTTCGGCGCCGCGCGCAATGTGGAGCAGGGCGGCTCGCTGACCATTATCGCCACGGCCCTGATCGACACCGGCAGCCGCATGGACGAGGTGATCTTCGAAGAGTTCAAGGGCACCGGCAACTCGGAAATCGTCCTGGATCGCAAGGTCGCTGACAAGCGCATCTTCCCGGCCATCGACGTGCTCAAGTCCGGCACCCGCAAGGAAGACCTCATCACGCCGAAGGACCAGTTGGCCAAGACCTATGTCCTGCGCCGCATCCTCAACCCGATGGGTCCGCAGGACGCGATCGAGTTCCTGCTCGACAAGCTGCGCCAGTCCAAGAACAACGGCGACTTCTTCCAGTCGATGAACACCTGATACTGGCCCTAGCGCCGCCCGCGCGGCGGGCGGCTGCTTGAGGGCTGTTTCACGTGAAACACGCCCCGGTCTGAAAGGCGAACGTCATGAAGTTGAACATCGAGATCGACTGCACCCCGGCCGAGGCCCGCGCCTTTCTGGGCCTGCCGGATGTGACGCCGCTCAACGATCATCTGGTCGCCGAGATGCAGAAGCGCATGGACGCCAACATGGCCGCCATGCAGCCCGATGAACTGATGAAGACCTGGACCAGCTTCGGCGTTCAGGCCCAGGACCAGTTCCGCCGCCTGATGGAAGCCGCCGTCACGGGCGCGGCCAAGCCCTGAATCTGACGACGTGGGCCTGACGACGTGAGCGACACCATCTTCGCCCTCGCCACCCCGCCGGGGCGGGGAGCCATCGCGGTGCTGCGCCTGTCCGGGGCGGCCACGGAGTCGGCGCTGACGGCGCTGGGGGCAGGGGGGCTGACCCCGCGCCTGGCCTCGGTGCGCAGCCTGCGCCACGAAGGCCGTCTGATCGACGAGGCCCTGGTGCTGCGCTTCGTCGCCCCGCGCTCCTACACGGGCGAGGATTCGGCCGAACTGCATCTGCATGGCGGTCGCGCCGTGGTGGAGGCGGCCAGCACCGCCCTGATCGCTCTGGGTCTGCGTCCGGCCGAGCCCGGCGAGTTCACCCGACGGGCCTTCCAGAACGGCCGCATGGACCTGGCCCAGGCCGAGGCCGTCGCCGATCTGATCGACGCCGAAACGGAAGCCCAGAAGTCTCAGGCCCTGGGCCAGCTGGACGGCGCCCTGTCCGCCGCCTACGCCGGGTTTCGCCGCGATCTGCTGAAGGCCCTGTCACTGGTTGAGGCCGAGATCGACTTCCCCGACGAGGAAGTGCCCGACAATCTGGCGCGCACCGCCGGGCCGGTGCTGGACGCTCTGGCCGGAGACCTGCGCGCGGCCCTGGCCGATTCCGATCGCGGGCGACGGGTGCGCGAAGGCTATCGCATCGTCCTGATCGGCGAGACGAATGCGGGCAAGTCCTCCCTGTTCAACGCCTTGGTCGCGCGTGAAGCCGCCATCGTCACGCCGATCGCCGGGACGACGCGCGACGTGTTGGACGCCGACATCATGATCGGCGGCTACGCCGTCACCTTGTCGGACACGGCGGGCCTGCGCGACAGCGACGATCCGGTCGAAGCCGAGGGCATTCGCCGCGCCCGTCTGCGCGCCGAGGGCGCCGACCTGCGCCTGTGGGTCCGCTCCCCTTCGACCGAGGGGGCTGAGGGCCCGGCCTCTGCCTTCGTCCGTCCGTCCGATCTTCAGGTGCTGAACAAGGCCGATCTCGGCGCCGTGGCGGGCGCGCCCGCTCTCGAGGCCCTGAGGGTGAGCACGACGACAGGGCAGGGGCTGGCCGAACTGCATGGCTGGATCGCGGCCCGCCTGGCGCGCGACCTGTCGGGCGCAGACTTCCCGGCCGTGACGCGCGAGCGGCATCGTCGCCGCCTGGCAGAGGCGCTGGCCGCGGTCGAGGCGGGGCGCCGCGCGCTCGATTTGGCGCCGGAGATGGCGGGGGACGACCTACGTCGCGCCGCTGACGCCCTGGCCCGCGTCACCGGAGCCATAGGGGTGGAGGACATTCTGGGCGAGGTCTTCTCTTCCTTCTGCATCGGCAAATAGGCCCGGCTTTCGCCCGTTTCACGTGAAACAACCGTTGTGGGGCCGGTGGCGATTCCGGCTCGAATGGACTATGTGGACGCCATGAGTTCGACCCCCGACCACACCTTCGACGTCGTCGTCATCGGCGGCGGTCACGCCGGTTGCGAGGCGGCGACCGCCGCGGCGCGCGCAGGCGCGCGCACCCTGCTTCTGACCCAGAAGCTGGAGACCATCGGCGAGATGAGCTGCAACCCGGCCATCGGCGGCCTGGGCAAGGGGCATCTTGTGCGCGAGATCGACGCGCTCGACGGGGTCATGGGCCGCCTGGCGGATGTGTCGGGCATCCAATTCCGCATGTTGAATCGATCCAAGGGAGCCGCTGTGCGCGGCCCGCGCAGCCAGATCGACCGGCGCCTGTATCGCGAGGCCATGCAGGCCGAACTGGCGGACTATGCCAATCTGACCCTGATGGCGGGCACGGCCGAGGGCTTGATCCTGAACGGCGACCGCGTGGTCGGCGTGACGACAGGGGCAGGGGAGACGATCCGCGCCGGCGCCGTGGTGCTGACGACCGGCACCTTCCTTAACGGGGTCATCCATCGCGGCGATCTGCGGATTCCGGCGGGGCGCTATGGCGAAGACCCTTCGACCGGACTGGCCGGCGATCTGCACGCCGCCGACCTGATGATGGGCCGGCTGAAGACCGGCACGCCCGCCCGTCTGGACGGACGCACCATCGCCTGGGAGCGGCTGGAGATGCAGGCGGCGGACGACCAGCCCGTACCCTTCAGCTTCCTGACCGATCGCATTGACGTGCCGCAAATCGCCTGCGGCGTCACCCACACGACGGAAGAGACCCACCGCATCATCGCCGACAATCTCGGCGAAAGCGCCGTCTATGGCGGACGGCTGTCGGGTCGGGGGCCGCGTTATTGCCCCTCGATCGAGGACAAGGTGGTCCGCTTCGCCGACAAGACCAGCCACCAGGTCTTCCTCGAGCCGGAAGGTTTGGATGATCCCAGCGTCTATCCGAACGGCATCTCGACCTCGGTATCCGACGCCACCCAGATGGCCTTCCTCAAGACCATGCCGGGGCTGGAAGCGGTCGAGGTGTTCCGCTTCGGCTACGCCATCGAGTACGACTATGTCGACCCGCGCGAGCTGACGCCCGCGCTGGAGGTCAAGAAGCGGCCCGGCCTGTACCTGGCGGGCCAGATCAACGGCACGACCGGCTATGAAGAGGCGGGGGCGCAAGGCCTGATCGCCGGGCTCAACGCCGCCCGCGCGGCGGCGGGATCGGACCCGCTGATCCTCGGCAGGGATCAGGCCTATATCGGCGTGATGATCGATGATCTGGTGACGCGGGGCGTCACCGAGCCCTATCGCATGTTCACCAGCCGGGCCGAGTATCGGCTGACCCTGCGCGCCGACAATGCGGATCAGCGCCTGACGCCCATCGGCATCGAGGCGGGCATCGTGGGCGCAGAACGCGCCGAGGTATGGCTGGACAAGGCCGATCGGTTGGACCGGGCGAACCGTGTTTCACGTGAAACACAGTTCACGCCCAAGGAGGCGGGGGCGCTCGGCATTACCGTCAACGCCGACGGCCAGCGTCGTTCGATCCGCGACCTGCTCGCCTTCCCCGATGTGTCCTTGGATCACTTCGTCGCCATCCGCCCCGAGATCGTCGACTGGCCAGCCGCCGTGCGCGAACAGGTCGAGATCGACGCCGTCTACGCCGGCTATCTGGACCGCCAGGCCCAGGACGCGGAGGCGCTGCGGCGGGAGGAGGGGCTGGCCTTGCCGGCCGACCTCGACTACGCGGCCATCGGCGCCCTGTCGAACGAGGTGCGCGAGAAGCTGGCCATGATCCGCCCGCTGACCCTGGGCCAGGCGGGGCGGATTGAAGGCATGACGCCGGGCGCCCTGACGGCGCTTCTGGCGCATGTGAAGAAGGTCAAGGGCGTGGCGGCTGACCTGTCGGCGGTCGTCGCCTGATGTCGGACGCCATTCAGACTTTCCGCGCCCAGACCGGCGCCAGCGACGCCAATATCGCCGACCTGCAGACTTTTCTGGCCATGCTTACCGAGGCCAATGCGGTGATGAACCTGGTCGGTCCCGACACGCTTTCAGATTTCTGGAACCGTCACGCCTGGGACAGCGCCCAGTTGCTGAACCTTGCGCCGGAAGCGAAGACCTGGGCCGATCTGGGGGCAGGGGCGGGGTTTCCCGGCGTCGTTCTGGCCATCCTTCTGAAGGGCCGGCCCGGCGCCCATGTCTCGCTGGTCGACAGCCTGGGCAAGCGCTGCCGTTTTCTTCAGACCATCGTCGATGCGCTGGATCTGCCGGCCACGGTCGTCAATGGGCGGGCCGAGGAGCAGGCGATCACGGTCGATATCGTCACGGCGCGTGCAGTGGCGGCGATGGAGAAGCTTCTGGGTTATGCACAGCCCTACTTCCAACGCGGTGCAAAAGGCCTGTTCCTCAAGGGAGAGAAGGCCGAGGCTGAGTTGAAAGAGGCCCGTCGGGTCTGGCAGTTTGAGGCCGAGCTTACGGTCTCGCGCAGCGATCCGCGCGGCCGCATCGTTTCACTGGGGAGCCTTCGCCGTGTCCGTTGAGTCCGTAAAGCCGCCCCGCGCCCATGAAACCCGCGTCCTGGCGGTCTCGAACCAGAAGGGCGGGGTGGGCAAGACCACGACCGCCATCAACCTGGGCACGGCCCTGGCGGCGATCGGCGAGAAGGTGCTGATCGTCGATATGGACCCGCAGGGCAATGCTTCGACGGGGCTGGGTGTTCCACGTGAAACACGGCGGGTGACGATCTACGACGTCATCGTCGACGGCCGCCCCGTAGACGAGGCGGCGATCGAGACCGCCGTGCCGGGTTTGTTCATCGTCGCGGCCGATCCCGACATGTCAGGGGTCGAGATTGAGCTGAGCCAGTCGGATCGCCGTTCCTATCGTCTGCGCGACGCCCTGGCGAAGCAGGGCGGCAACGGTCATTCCCGGTATGACTATGTGCTAATCGACTGCCCGCCGTCGCTGAACCTGCTGACGCTGAACGCCATGGCGGCGGCGGATGCGGTTCTGGTGCCGCTGCAGTGCGAATTCTTCGCTTTGGAAGGCCTGACGCAGCTGATGCGGACCATCGAGATGGTCCGCCAGAGCCTGAATCCGGCGCTGGATATTCAGGGCCTGGTGCTGACCATGTACGACCGTCGCAACGCCCTGTCGGGCCAGGTGGCGGCCGATGTGCGGGCCCACTTCGGGGACAAGGTCTATGACAGCGTCATCCCCCGTAACGTCCGGGTGTCCGAGGCGCCGTCGTTCGGCAAGCCGGCCCTCATCTATGATCTGAAATGTGCGGGCAGCCAGGCCTATCTGAAGCTGGCCCGCGAACTGGTGGCGCGCGAGCGCCAGCGTCGTCAGGCCCTGGCCGCCTGATCCAACTTGTAAAGCAGCGGAAACAGCATCTTGTCTGAACGTCAGCGTGGTCTGGGCCGGGGTCTCTCGGCGCTTCTGGGAGAAAACGCGCAGGATCCCGTCGCTGTCGATGCGACCGGTCCCGCGCCGGCCGGCGTTCAGCGCGCCCCGATCGAGGCGCTGAAGCCCAATCCGGACCAGCCGCGCAAGATCTTCGCCCAGACCGATCTGGACGAACTGACGGCGTCGATCCGCGACAAGGGGGTGCTGCAGCCCATTCTGGTCCGGACCCAGCCGGGCCAGCCGGGGCATTGGCAGATCATCGCCGGCGAGCGTCGCTGGCGCGCGGCCCAGGCGGCCCGACTGACCCAGGTGCCGATCGTCGTGCGCGAGATGGACGACATCGAGGTGCTGGAGGTCGGCGTCATCGAGAACGTCCAGCGCGCCGACCTGAATCCGATGGAGGAGGCCAACGCCTACGCCGTCCTGATGGAGCGCTTCGGCCGCACCCAGGACGCCCTGGCCGGGGTGGTGGGCAAGAGCCGCAGCCATGTCGCCAACACCCTTCGCCTGCTGCAACTGCCCGAGGCGGTGCGCGAGCATGTGGTGCGCGGCGAATTGTCGGCAGGTCATGCCCGCGCCCTGATCACTGCGCCGAATGCCGAGCAGTTGGCGCAGGAGGTGATCTCAAAGGGTCTGAACGTGCGTCAGACGGAGGCTCTGGCCCGTCGCGCCGCCGAGGGACCGAAGGCGCCCAAAGTCAGGGCAGGGACGGGCGGCGAAGGCGCTGCCGACATCGCCGCTCTGGAACAGGACCTGTCGGACGCCTTGGGCTTGAAGGTGTCGCTGGCCGACAAGGGCGGAAGGGGCGAGATTACCGTTCGATACGGCACGCTGGAACAACTCGACGACCTGTGCCGCCGCCTGATGAGGGGCTGACACGAAAAAGCCCGTCCAGGACCGAACCGGGACGGGCAAGTCGGGGATGAGAGCGGGGCCGACACGCCAGCAGGTGGGAGCGCGCCGGACGACCCGATCGATGATCGAGGACCGATCCTCGCCATAGAAAACCTCTATATACGTTTCTGTCAATACCGCGTGTTTGACGTGATCGTCAGGCCGTATGGACCCTAGAGGCGACGGACTGATCCAGGCGTTTGAGGCCCCATTCCTGGCGCTTCCTGCTAGGATGCGGCCCATGACCGAGAAATCTGAGAAGGCGAGCGCGTCTGAAGCGCTCAAGCGCGCCCTGGCGGCGAAGCAGGCGAAGAGCTCGAACGGCGCCGGGTTCGGCGGCGCTGTCGGAGGACGTACGACCGAAACCTCGATGCAGCGTCAGGCCGCCGCCCTGAACAAGCCGGCCTTTCGCCGTGCGTCCAAGCGGGGATGAGCGTAGGCGAGCGGCCGCGTCAAAGCCCCATGCGTTTGGCGCGCGCGGCGATCTCCAGCAGCAGGCGTTCGGCGATCAGGGCCTCGGGCATGCCCGTGGTCTTGGTCATGACGTCGGCGGTGTTGACGCTGTCCTGCACCTCGTCGAGCAGCTCCAGCCGCCACCCGCGCGCCTGACGCAGCATTTCGGCCTCCTGCTTCCAGAAGACGCCGGCGGCCTTGGCGGCCTCCTTGGCGCCCGCGCCATTGGCCTGCAGGACGTTGATCCGGCGCAGCTTTCCAAGGTGCAGCGAGGCCATGCGGACCGCCATGACGGCGCTCTCGCCCTCGGCCAGGGCGCGGCGCAGGCCCGCCTGGGCGGGGCCGGGGCGGCCGCCGAACGCCTGTAGCGCGGCGTCGGACAGGGAGGCGTCGGGCTCGACCCCCAGGTGAGCGTCCAGTTCCTCGACGTCGATGGTGCGGCCGGATCCGGGGCCGATGTAGAGGATCAGCCGCTCGATCTCCTGGCGCATCAGGCCGCGCTCGCGGGGCAGGCGGGCGACGAAGCGGTCCAGGGCGTCTGAGCTCAGGCCCACCTTGTCGGCGCCCAGGGCCTCGCGCGTCATGCGGGCGACGTCGCCGACCTCATCCTCATAGCAGGCGATGGCGACCGCGCCCTGGGCTTTTTCCGCAGCCTTGCGCAGGGCGGATTCACGACCGAGCGCCCCGGCCTCGACGACCAGCATGGCGTCGGGGTTGTAGGCGCCCTCGGCGTGCGCCGTCAGGGCGGCGGCCACGGTCTTGTCCACGCCCGCCTTGCCGTCCGACATCCGGATGCGCACCAGGCGTCGCCCGCCGATCATGCTGAGCGCCGTCAAAGCCTCTTCCAGCCGCACGGCGTCGCCGTCGATGTCGGCTTCGGTCAGCAGGGTGACGTTGAAGGGATCGTTCAGGTCCGGCGTGATCGTTCGGCACAGCGTCAGGGCGCGCTCGGTCACGCCCGAACGGTCCTTGCCGTGGATGACGGCGGCGCGGACGGCAGGGTCCGGCGCCTTCAGGAAGCGGTCGACGTCGGGCCGCTTGGACAGGATCATGCGGCGGCCTTCAGCGTCCCGCCAGGACGCGCATCATGTCCAGGCGGATCAGGCGGGCCAGGTCGGCGGCGGCGCGGTCCTCGCCGTCCTGCTGGGCGGCGATGGCGGCGTAGGGCTGGTCCGCAGAGGCGTAGGTCACCGTGGTCGTCTGGACGCCCTTGAGGGGTTCGCCGCCCGCCACCGGGGTCAGCGACCAGGCGGCCCTGACCGTCAGCTCATAGCGGCTGGCCGTGTCGTCGATGCGGCGGCCCAGGGGGCGGCGCTTGTGCTCGACCTCGGTCGTCAGGCGATAGAGCGGCGCCTGCGCGGCGTCGCGGCCGAAGGCGTCCTCAAGCTGCTCGCGCAGGCGGTAGCCGAGGCGATCGTCGGGCGTCGTCACGGCGATGCGCGACAGGCCGCTGCTGACCCCGCTGTCGCCATACATGGGCGTGAAGCCGCAGGCGGACAGCAGGCTTGCGCCCGCCAGGACGCCGAGCAGGGCCAGCCGACGCATCAGCCAGCCACCAGATTGACGATACGGTCAGGCACCACGATCACCTTGCGGATGCTGAGGTTGTTGGCGGCAAGGTAGGCCTGAACCGTCGGATTGGCGAGGGCGGCGGCCTCGACCGTCGCATTGTCCGACCCGCGGGGCAGGACGACCTCGCCGCGACGCTTGCCGCCGATCTGGACGGGCAGGGTGACCTGATCGTCGGCGGCCAGGGCGGCGTCAAAGACGGGCCAGGGCGCGTCCAGCACCATTCCGGCTTCGCCCAGCTGGGTCCAGCACTCCTCGGCCAGGTGCGGGGTGAAGGGCGCCATCAGCCGCGCCAGGGCGGCCAGGGCGGTCTTCCTCGCCTCGGCGCCCGCCTTGTCGTGCTGACGGATGGTCGCCAGGAAGGCGTAGAGCTTGGCCACGGCCGAGTTGAAGCGGAAATGCTCGACGCCTTCGCTGACCGCCTTGATGGCCTTGTGCGTTTCGCGGATCAGGGCGGCGTCGGCATCGGCGTTGGCCGGAGCGGCGGCGTCGAAGGCGGCGTATTCGCCCCAGACGCGCTGGACGAAGCGGGCGGCGCCCTCGACCCCGCCGGTCGACCACTGGATGTCGCGCTCGGGCGGGCTGTCGGACAGGATGAACAGGCGCCCGGCGTCCACGCCATAGGCGGCGATGATGTCCTGGGGCGCGACCACGTTCTTCTTGGACTTGGACATCTTTTCGATGTCGCCGATCGTGACGGCGGCGCCCGTGGACAGGCGGGTGGCGACGCGTTTGCCATCCACCGTCTCAATGCGCACGTCGGACGGTTCGACCCAGCGCGGTTTGCCGCTGTCTTCATGGCCGTCGAAATAGGTCTCGTGGACCACCATCCCTTGGGTGAACAGGCCGGCGAACGGCTCCTTCACGTCCATCAGGCCGGCGTCCGACAGGGCGCGGGTGATGAAGCGGGCGTAGAGCAGGTGCAGGACCGCGTGTTCGACGCCGCCGATATATTGATCGACCGGCAGCCATTTGGCGGCGGCGGCCTTGTTGATCGGCTCGGCGGCCTTGGGGTCGGCGAAGCGGGCGAAATACCAGGAGCTGTCCACGAAGGTGTCGAGCGTGTCCGTCTCACGCCGGGCGGCGGCGCCGCACGACGGACAGTTGACGTGCTTCCAGGTCGGGTGACGGTCCAGCGGGTTGCCGGGCACGTCGAAGGTGACGTCCTTGGGCAGTTCGACTGGCAGCTGATCGGCCGGGACCGGCACGACGCCGCAGGCCTCGCAGTGGATGACCGGGATGGGGCAGCCCCAGTAGCGTTGGCGGCTGACGCCCCAGTCGCGCAGGCGATAGATGGTCGCGCCTTCGCCTGTTCCGGCGGCCTCGATGCGGCGGATGGCCTCGGCCTTGGCGGTCTCGATGTCCAGACCGTTCAGGAAGTCGGAATGGAAGATGGAGCCGGGGCCGGTATAGGCCTCGTCCGCCACGGTGAAGTCGTCGCCGGCGCCTTCAGGGCGGACGACCGGGATCACCGGCAGGTCGTATTTGCGGGCGAAGTCCAGGTCGCGCTGGTCATGCGCCGGGCAGGCGAAGATGGCGCCCGTTCCGTAGTCGGACAGAATGAAGTTGGCGATCCACACCGAGACTTCGGCGCCGGTGAAGGGATGAATGACCTTCAGCCCCGTGTCCCAGCCGATCTTCTCAGCCTGTTCGATGTCGGCCTGGCTGGCGCCGCCCTTGCGGCATTCGGCGACGAAGGCGGCGACCTTGGGGTCGGCCTCGGCCAGTTGCTTCGAGATCGGATGATCGGGGGCCAGGCCCATGAAGCTGGCGCCGAACAGGGTGTCCGGGCGGGTGGTGTAAATCTCCAGCCCGTCGTCGAAACCGGCCGGGGCGGCGCCCGACCAAGCCCATTTCATCTGCAGACCCTTGGACCGGCCGATCCAGTTTTCCTGCATCAGGCGGACCTTCTCGGGCCAACGGCCTTCCAGTTCGGCCAGACCGTCGATCAGGTCGTCCGCATACTGAGTAATACGCAGGAACCACTGATTCAGCTTGCGCTTCTCGACCACGGCGCCCGAGCGCCAGCCGCGCCCGTCGATGACCTGCTCATTGGCCAGGACGGTGTTGTCGACCGGATCCCAGTTGACCACGCCGTCCTTGCGGTAGACCAAGCCGCGCTTGAACAGCTCCAGGAACCAGGCCTGCTGCTTGCCATAGTATTCGGGGTCGCAGGTGGCGAACTCGCGGCTCCAGTCCAGCGACAGGCCCAGCAGCTTCAGCTGGTCGCGCATCGTCGCGATGTTGGACCAGGTCCAGTCGCCGGGATGGACGCCGCGCTCCATGGCCGCGTTCTCGGCGGGCATGCCGAAGGCGTCCCAGCCCATCGGGTGCAGGACGTCGAACCCCTGCGCCCGCTTCCAGCGCGCCACCACGTCGCCCATCACATAGTTGCGGGCGTGGCCCATGTGGATGTTGCCCGACGGATAGGGGAACATCTCCAGGACGTAGTATTTCGGGCGGCCGGTGTCGGCGTTGGACACCGAAAAGGCGTCGGCCGCGGCCCATCGGGCCTGCTGGCGGGGTTCGGCGGTCTTAGGCTCGTAGCGGGCCACGGCGTATCCTGAGGCGGCGCCTCAGGCGCGAAGCTTGAGGCGGGCCTGAGGACGCATTGAGACGAAAAAGGTTAGGCGGCCGATCTTAGCGGCTTTGTCTTAGCGACGGGCCGCGTTGGCGAGGTTGAGCTGGCGCGCCTTGGTCAGGATGGCGTTCTCCAGATCGGTTTCGGTCTGGGCCGCGACCGGAGCGGAAACCCAGGCGCCGGCGGCGTCCTTGACTTCCTTGGTGATGGCGACGTGCAGGGCGTCGGCGCGCAGACGGCGGTCCAGGATGAAGACGGTCGCCTTGAAGCGCTCGTTCGGCGCCTGCGGATTGACGTACCAGTCATAGTTCACCACGCCGCCCCAGGGGTCGGCGCTGTCCAGGGGCATGAAGGACAGGGTGTCCAGGGTGGCGCGCCACAGATAGGCGTTCACGCCGATGCCCAACTGGGCCTCCATGGTGGGCGCCTTGGCCTTCGACCCGCCGAACGGAAGGCTGGAGCAGCCCCCGAGCAGCAGGCCCGAGGCGATCAGGGCGAACGCAGCGCCGCGAACAAGAGCCATTCCGTGATCTCCGTAAAGGGTTTGACGAACGTAGGAGAGGACGTCGCCTGACGACGCCCACGCTCGCACGCGTCAGCAACGCTCTATAACACGGCGAAAAGGGGCGATGACAAGGCGATCCCGCATGAGAGGCGACCGATAAGGGCCTCTGTCTCGCCCTTTGGCGTGACAAGGGCGCCACAGCCCGCGCCGGAGTCGCCTGGAACCTCTGCCATAGGGCTACGTTGCGTTGACCGTAGGAATGCAGTCCATATCTTATCCCCAGATCAGACGCGGCTCGTTCAGACGCGCTCTGAGGTCGTCAACAAGGATCGCCGCAGAAGACGAGCGGTCCATAGGGTGGGTGAAATGCGTTTCGTCGCCGTCATCGCTGCAAGCGTGGGCGCCCTGGCCTTGGCCGGGATGACGACTGACGCCGCCGCCCAGACGCGCGGCCGCGCTCCCGCCGTCAGCCTGACCGACGTCGCCGCCCAGTCGCCCAGCACCCCGGCGGCCGGCCAGCGTCGCGGCCTGCGTTGGAACGAGAACGGCCGCTGGGGCCTGAACTTCAACCTGAACCAGCCCGTCGGCCGCGAAGCCGACTGGGGCGATGTCGAGGCCGGGGCCTACTACCGCCTCAGCCCGCGCCTGCGGGTCGGCGCCGCCGCCAATCTGGCTTCTCCTGAAGTCGATCCGGCCCGCGCCCCCGAGAGCGCCGCCGATCGCCGCGCCGCCCCGCGCGTGCGTCTCGAGACCATCTTCAAATTCTGATCCCGCTCGCCTCTCTCAGCGAGAGGTGAACGCCGTCTGGATCGCCTCCACGCCGGCCAGGCCGCATGCGCCTGATTCGCCGAGGGCTTGGGCGTTGCGCGCCGTGACGCCGCCCAGGGCGTAGACCGGGCAGGGGGCCAGGGCCGCCAGGGCGGAGAAGGCCTTCACCCCCAGCGCGGGTTTGGCCGCCGAGGCGCCGCCTGCGGGAAAGACCGGCGACAGCACCAGGGCGTGCAGGTCGCGCGCGCCGCGCACAGCCGCTTCCGAATGGGCCGCGCCCGTCAGCAGCCAGTCCGGGCGCCGTCCCGACAGGGCGTAGGCCGACGACAGGGCGCGCTCGGGCAGGTGCACGCCGTCAGCCTCCACCCGTTCGGCCAGGGCGGCGTCCAGTCCGACCAGCAGCAGGACGCCCGCCGCCCGCGTCGCCTCGCGCAGTCGAAGCCCGGTCTCGACCGCATCGGCGGCGCCGAAGGCGCGATACACGACCCCCGCGCCGGCCGGCAGCCGCGCCGCCGTCTCCCACGGGCGGGGCGTCCGCGCCGGATCGGTGAAGAACAGCAGGGGTGGCAGGGGGCGCGGGCTGACAGGCGCCGCCGTGAGGGCTACAGACTGGGACAGGGCCTGAGCGGCGTCCCACAGCGTGCGCGCGTCCTCGGCCATGAGTTCGGACAGGATCATGACCGCCACTACGCCCGCTTTCGCCGTTTCGTCCATCGCCGACCGCTTCGCCGAGGTGCGTCGCCGCATCCATGATGCAGCCCTGACGGCGGGCCGCGACCCTGCTTCGGTGGTGCTGACGGCGGTGTCCAAGACGCAAGGCGACGCCGCTCTGGAAGCCGCCCTCGCGACCGGCCAGCGGGTGTTCGGCGAGAACCGGGTGCAGGAGGCGAGGGCGCACTGGGAAGACCGCCGCGCCGCCCTGCCGGACCTGGAGCTGCGCCTGATCGGCCCCTTGCAGACCAATAAGGCGCAGGAGGCGGTCGAACTGTTCGACGTCATCGAGACCCTGGACCGCGAACGTCTGGCGGCCGCTCTCGCCGCCGCCGTGCGCAGGACGGGGCGCCGCCCCCGCCTGCTGGTTCAGGTCAATACGGGCGCCGAGCCGCAGAAGGCGGGCGTTTCGCCGGAAAACGCCGACGCCCTGATCGCCGCCGCGCGCGACGTCCACGACCTGACGGTCGAGGGGTTGATGTGCATTCCCCCGGCCGATGAAGATCCGGCGCCGCACTTCGCCTTGCTGGCCGCAATCGCCGCACGCAACGGTTTGAGCGTCCTGTCGATGGGCATGAGCGGCGACTATCTGACGGCGATCGAGGCGGGCGCGACCCATGTTCGGGTCGGTTCGGCGCTGTTCGGGGAACGAAATATGGTCCCTGCGACCTCTTAGGACGCAATATCGCGCCCGGCGCCCTTGGCGTTCGGCCCAAGCCTCGCCATTCTAAAGAAACCATGCGCACGCCCAAGACCATTCTGATCATCGATGACGACGACGACCTGCGGGAGGCCTTGGCCGAGCAGTTGGCGCTTCACGAGGAATTCCGTCCGGCCCAGGCCGCGACGGCGACCGACGGCGTACGTCAGGCCAAGGAGGCGCGGGCCGACCTCATCCTTCTGGACGTCGACCTGCCCGACATGGACGGCCGCGAGGCCTGTCGTCTGATCCGCAAGGCGGGCGTGTCCACCCCGGTCATCATGCTGACGGCGCAGTCGTCGGATTCGGACGCCATCCTCGGGCTCGACTCCGGCGCCAACGACTACGTCACCAAACCCTTC
Organism: Brevundimonas sp. SS2672; assembly: GCF_059579685.1. Classification (NCBI taxonomy): domain Bacteria; kingdom Pseudomonadati; phylum Pseudomonadota; class Alphaproteobacteria; order Caulobacterales; family Caulobacteraceae; genus Brevundimonas; species Brevundimonas sp. SS2672. Next base: position 3,103,393 of record NZ_CM184201.1, read on the forward strand.
CGCTTCGCGGTCCTGCTGGCGCGCATCCGCGCTCATCTGCGCAGCCATGAACAGTCCGAGGACGCCGTCTTCCAGGTCGGCCCCTATGAGTTCCGCCCGGCCTCCAAGCTGATGGTCGACGACAAGGGCAAGAAGGTCCGGCTGACCGAGAAGGAAACCAACATCCTGAAGTATCTCTATCGCGCCGGGGCCAAACCGGTCTCGCGCGAAGAGCTGCTGACCGAGGTCTGGGGTTACAACGCCGGGGTCACCACCCACACGCTCGAGACACACATCTATCGCCTGCGTCAGAAGATCGAGGCCGAGCCGGGCCAGGCGCGGCTGCTGCTGACCGACGCCGGCGGCTACCGACTCCAGCCCTGACCCTCGGATGAGCGAGCGTCGCCCGACCCCGCCGCTGGTGGCGCTTCGGGCGTTCGACGCAGCGGCTCGCCTCAGCAGCTTCCGCGAGGCGGCCGAGGAGCTGGGCGTCACCCCCGGCGCCGTCAGCCGCCATGTGAAGGCGCTGGAGATGCGGCTGGGCCTGCGCCTGTTCGACCGTTTCAATCGCTCGGTGCGGCTGACCGCCGACGGCAAGCGCCTGGCCCAGGGCGTCGCCGACGCCTTCGAGCGGCTGGAAAGCGCGTTGGAGGCGGTCCGCCCCGGACGCTCGCGCCAGTTGCGCATCACCGCCTTGCCGTCCCTCGCCAGCAAGTGGCTGTCGCCGCGCCTGCATCGCTTCAGCGAGGAGAACCCCGATCTCGACCTGATCGTCTTCGCCGAGGATCGCCTCGCCGATCTGTCGAACGGCGAGGCGGACGTGGCGCTGCGTTACGGCGAAGGCCCCTATCCGGGCCAGACGGCGCGACGGTTGATCAATGAGCGCCTGATCCCGGTCTGCGCCCCGTCCTTCGCCGCCGCCCGGCGGTTGAACCAGCCCGCCGATCTGCTGGACGTGGTGCTGATCCACGAGACCTGGCATGACATGCCCTACGCCGACCGCATGGGCTGGAAGGCCTGGTTCGAGAGCGCCGGCGTCGATGATCCGCGCGTGAACCACCTGCGCGGCCCGCACTTCAGCCACAGCCATCTGGCGCTGGAGGCGGCCCTGTCGGGGCGCGGCGTGGCCCTGACCTCGGCGCCCCTGGCGGCGGACGATCTGCGCGAAGGGCGCCTGATCCAGCCGGTCGACCACGCCCTGACCAACAACCTGGCCTATTGGGCGGTGGTCCTGCCGGAACGGGCGGACGAACCCAAGCTGCGTCGCTTCCTCAACTGGATCGTGGCCGAATCGCGGCCGGATCGGGACGCAGAAGCGGATCAGTTGACCTGAGGTCACTCGACGCGGCCTAACCGTGGTTTGTTTCCAGCGGCTGCGCTTCCTATCTTGAGACCGTTCGGAACTCCCTAGCCGAAAGGAAGCAAGTCATGAAACTCGTGCATCCCCGCGCCTCGAGCTTCTCGTTCGAAGGCATCGTGGTCTTCACCGGCAGCGTCACCCTGATCCTGCTGGGCGTGCTGGCCGGCGCCAAGCTGCTGGGCGCGGCCTGAGCTTAAGTCAACGCGGGCGCCATTCGCTGAGAAGGGCGCCCGTGGCCCCATCCTCGAAGGCCAGTCGGTCCAGCCGCAGCGCGGCGACGCAGACCGGACGGCTTTCGGCGTCCTTCTGGACGCAATGGACGGCCTTGCCGTCCGCGAAGGCGGTCAGCCGACCTTCCAGCCGCAGGGCGTAGCCGCCCGGCGCCGGCGTCGGAGCGACGCCCTTCTCTCCCCGAATGACATGGACATAGGCCTGGCCCTGACGACGGCCCAAGCGAGAGCCGCCCGTTTCGAACACGGCGGCCAGACCGGCGCTGCGCTCCGGCTGGACGACTGGCGGCGACGCGACGGTCTCGACAGTCTTGGCCTCCAACGTCTTGCCCTCGGCGGGCGTCTTGTCCGCAGTTTGAGCCGGCGAAGGCGTGGGATCAGGCGCGGGGGCGGGCTGAGCCGCTGACGTCGGGCAGACGTCCAGGCTGCTCCATGGCCGGGCGATCCAGAAGCCCTCGACCGCCTCCCACTTGTCGACCGCCCCTTCGCGGGTCGCGGGGACCAGCGCCGACGCGCTCAGATCTTCGGGCGTGACCGTCAAGGTCAGGCTGCCGTCTTCATTGCGGGCGAGGCGGGGCAGGCCGCCCGCCTCTCCGACGACGTTCGTCTCGCCGCCGCAGCCGAAGGGCAGGCGCGCCGACACGGTGCGGCCGGTCAGGGCGGCATCGCGCGTCTGTCCGTCGGCCAAGGCCGTTCCAGCCTCGGTCAGTGCGGCCAGAAGGGCGGCTCGGTTCAGCGTGGAATCCAGCACGACCGTCGGCGGCGGGGTCGGATTCGCAGGCGCGGCAGGCTCCGGCGGCCGCTGACACCACGTCAGAAACGGCAGGGCCGCCGCCAGGGCGAGCGGCGCGGCGAGACGGGTCGTTGTGATCGACATGGAACCAGCCTAACACGGGAAACGCTGGTTGACGCCCCGACCCGTGATCTGACCCGTGATCGCGGTCGAGGCTGGGCTGAAAAAGGGGGTCTTGCGCGGGTGACGCTGGACCAGATCATCGCTCTCATCGTCCTGGTCGCCGTGGTCGGGGTGATGATCCACGGCCGGATGCGTTCCGACGTGGTCGCGCTCAGCGGCGCGGCGGCCTTGCTGCTGTTCGGCGTGGTGCGCCCGGTCGAGGTTCAGAGCGCCTTCGCCAGTCCGGCGGTCATCGCCCTGGCCGGGTTGTTCGTCATCGCCTACGCCATCGAACTGTCGGGCCTGCTGGGCCTGATGATCCGCAAGGCGACGGGGCTGTGTCGGCGTTTCGGCGCCACGGGCATCTGGGTGGTGATCGGCCTGTGCGGCTCGGTCGGCGGCTTCCTGAACAATACGCCGGTGGTGGTGCTGGCCGCCCCGGTGGTGCGCGACATGGCCCGGTCGCTGAAGCTCTCGCCCAAACGATTCCTGATGCCGCTCAGCCATGTGACGGTCATGGGGGGCCTGCTGACCCTGATCGGCACCTCGACCAACCTTCTGGTCAACGACATGGCGCGCAACGCTGGTCAGCCGGTGTTCAGTCTGTTCGAGATCACCCCTGTGGGCCTGGTCATCGCCCTGGTCGGCGGTCTGTGGCTCTATTTCGTCGGCGCCCGGCAGCTGGGCCGCGCCGCCTGCGCCGAGGAAGAGGCCGAGGCCGAACGCGAACGTCTCGAGGCGGAAGCTCAGGCGGCGAAGACGTCGCGCCGGTGGCGTCTGCCCTTCTCCCTGCCGTCCCTCGCCCAGTTGGGCGAAAGCCGCAGCCAGCGTGACGGCACGGGCGACGCCCATCTGGGCGACGTGGACCTCTACGCCTCGGCCGACCGTCCCCTGCAGTGGAAGCGGGCGCTGATCGCCCTGGCGGTCTTCGTCCTGGTGGTGGCGGCGGCGGGCCTGGGGATCGCCCCGATCGCGGCGGCGGCCTTCGCCGGGGCGGTGGCCCTGATCCTGCTGGGCGTGCTGACGCCGGAAGAGGCCTATTCGGGCCTGAAGCCGGACATCCTGCTGTTGATCGCGGGCATGGTGGTGGTCGGCACGGCCATCGAGGTGACGGGGCTGGCGGCGCAGGGCGCGGGCCTGTTGATCGAAGTGATCCGCCCGTTCGGGCCGCTGGGCGCCCTGATCGTGCTCTACGGCGTGACCCTTTTCGCGACCGAGCTTCTGTCCAACGCCACGGTGGCGGTGCTGGTGACGCCGATCGCCGTCGCCCTGGCCGAGAGCCTGGGCGTCGATCCGCGGCCTTTCCTGGTGGCGGTGATGATGGCCGCCTCGGCCGCCTTCGCCACGCCCTTCGGCTATCAGACCAACGTCCTCGTCTATCAGATGGCCGGTTACAGCTACATGGACTTCGTCCGCGTCGGCACGCCGCTGAACCTGATCACCTGGGCGGCGGCCATGGTGGCCATCCCGATCTTCTTCCCGTTCTGACGCCGCGTCAGAGGTCCAGATCCATCACGACCGGGGCGTGGTCGCTGGGTCGCTCCCATTCGCGCACCGTGTCCAGAATGCGGGCGCTGCCCCTGACCACGGCGGGCGTTAGGCCGGGCGAGGTCCACAGGTGGTCCAGGCGCAGGCCCCGGTTCGACTTGCGGAAGTCCTTGGCGCGATAGCTCCACCAGCTGGCCAGCTTGGTCGGATCGGGGATCTGGTCGCGCACCACATCGGTGAAACCGCCGGCGTCCTGGAGCCGGTACAGGGTCTCGACCTCGCCGGGGGTGTGGCTGACCACCTTGGACATGAAGCGGTGGTTCCAGACGTCGTTCTCGCCGGGCGCGATGTTGAAATCGCCGGCCAGGACCAGGGGCCGCTGACGGTCGCGGGTCTTCATCTCGGCGGTCAGCCGTTCATAGAAATCCATCTTGTGGTCGAACTTAGGGTTCAGTTCGCGGTCGGGCAGGTCGCCGCCCGCCGGGATGTAGAAGTTCTGAACCTCGACCCCCTCGACCACGGCCGAGACGCAGCGGGCGTGGCCCTCGCGACAGACGTCCAGCCTGGGGCTGTCGGCGATGGGCAGGCGGCTGGCGATCGCCACCCCGTGCCAACCCTTCTGGCCGCCGACGCGCAAGTGGGGCAGGCCCATGTCGATGAAGGCCTGACGCGGGAACTGGTCCTCGGTGCATTTGATCTCCTGCAGGCACAGGACGTCCGGGGCGTGTTCGGCGACGAAACGGGCGACCTGATCGATGCGCAGGCGGACCGAGTTGATGTTCCAGGTGACGATGCGAAGGCTCATGCGACCGGGCTTAGCAGCTTGCCGTCGCGGGGTCTAAGCCGACGGCCGTGCAAGGTCTTCGGCTTAATAAAAAGGCGCCCGGAGCGAGGTCCGGGCGCATGAAGTTCGTCTCTCTCGCCGCCAGGCGGGGATGAATCCGTGGCGGGCGGGACGGCCGCCGCCGTCCTGTGCCCAAAGTGTCACGGGCAACAAAAAAGGTCAAACTGTCATATTTGTAATTATGAGCGGCGGTCGAGGCGCCGCCGGGATCAGTTGCGTCGGTTGCGCCGGGTCGGATCGCGCAGCTGGAACAGGCTGGCGGCCAGGCCGGGCGCGGGCTCCAGCGTGGTCAGCTGCACCCTGGTGCGCGAGCCTTGGGCATCGGTGATGGTCCACTCCTGAAGGCGGACAGGCGACCCGGCGAAGGCCAGGATCACAGAGCCCTCGTTCGGCCGTTTGGCGTCGCGGGCGGTAATGGCGAAGGCGCCCGAATCCATGCGCGTCACCCGGTCGATGGTCACGCCCTGATCCAGCCGGACCTCGCGCGCCAGGAAGGTCGACAGCGGCGTCTGGCCCAGCGGGGCCTGGCGGAAGACGTTCAGCCGGGGATCCCAGCGGCTGACGTTATTGCCGTCGGCCACCACCAGCAGGCCAGCCGGTTCGGTGTATTCGAACCGCATCTTGCCGGGGCGCTGCAGATAATAGCGGCCGGTGCGGCGCTGATTGTTCGGCCCGGTCTCGACGAAGGTCCCCTGGGCCGTGGTCATGGCCGTCAGATAGGTCTGGGCCTGACGCAGCACGGCCTGATCGTCCGCGGACAATCCGGCTTGCGCGAAGACGGCGGCGGGGGCGGCGGCGAGCGCGACAAGGGCGGCGGAGCCGAGGCCGAAGGCGCGGCGGGAAATGCTCATGTCTTTTCTTCTCCCGTTCTGAACGGTTTTCGACCTGATGAGGATGAGGGCTTCATCCGGCAGGCTGATGACGCCAGCCTGACCATATTCCGGCGCTCCGATGAAGCGGCGTTCATGGATTTAGTGTCCTAGCGCTCGCCGCGCGGCGGCTCGCTGCTTGAGGACGTGAGGGGTTTAAGCGTCGGCCGGGGCATGTTGTTCCCCTTGCGCGCGATTGGCGCTCAAGCAGCGAGCGACCGCGTCGCGAGCGTAGCGCCTCGGCGAAGCCGACTATCAAACCATAGGAGGCGGTCCGGCCAGCACTTCGCGCTTGCCGGCATGGTTCGCAGGGCTGACGACGCCTTCCTGCTCCATGCGTTCGATCAGGGTGGCGGCGCGGTTGTAGCCGATCTGCAGGCGGCGCTGGACGTAGGAGGTCGAGGCCTTGCGGTCGCGCGTGACCACGGCCACGGCGCGGTCATACAGGTCGTCCCCGGTGCCGCCGCCTTCATCGCCCATGGCGCCGTCGCTGTCTCCGTCCGGTTCGTCGGTGATCAGGTCGAGGTATTCCGGCTCGGCCTGGGCGCGCAGGTGTTTGCAGACCTCTTCGACCTCCTGGTCGCCGACGAAGGGGCCGTGCAGGCGGGTGATGCGTCCGCCGCCCGCCATATAGAGCATGTCGCCCTGACCCAGCAGCTGCTCGCCGCCCTGTTCGCCCAGAATGGTGCGGCTGTCGATCTTCGACGTGACCTGGAAGGAGATCCGGGTCGGGAAGTTGGCCTTGATGGTGCCGGTGATGACGTCCACCGACGGGCGCTGCGTGGCCATGATCAGGTGGATGCCCGCCGCGCGCGCCATCTGGGCCAGACGCTGAACGGCGCCTTCGACGTCCTTGCCCGCCACCAGCATCAAATCGGCCATCTCGTCCATGACCACGACCAGATAGGGCATGGGCTCGGGGCGGATCTTCTCGCTCTCGTAGACGGGGCGGCCCTGTTCGTCGAAGCCGGTTTGGACGGTGCGCTCGAAATGCTCGCCCTTTTCCTGGGCCTCGCGGGCGCGCTCATTGTAGCTGGCGACGTTGCGGACGCCGAGCTTGGACATCCGGCGATAGCGGTCCTCCATCTCGCGCACGGTCCACTTCAGGGCCACGACCGCCTTCTTGGGATCGGTCACGACCGGCGCCAGCAGGTGCGGAATGCCGTCATAGACCGACAGCTCCAGCATCTTGGGGTCGATCATGATGAAGCGGCACTCGGCGGGCGAATGGCGATACAGGATCGACAGGATCATGGCGTTGACCCCGACCGACTTGCCCGAGCCGGTGGTGCCCGCGATCAGCAGGTGGGGCATCCGCGCCAGATCAGCGACGTAAGGCTCGCCGCCGATGGTTTCTCCCAGCGCCAGCGGCAGCAGATGGCTCTTCTTGTCGTACTCGCCCGACGCCAGCAGGTCGCGCAGGAAGACGGTCTCGCGCTTGGCGTTGGGCAGTTCGATGCCGATGGCGTTGCGGCCCTGAACCACGCTGATGCGGCAGGCGCGGGCCGACATGGAGCGGGCGATGTCGTCCGCCAGCGCCACGACGCGACCGTGCTTCACGCCGGGCGCGGGCACTAATTCATACAGGGTGACGACGGGGCCGGGGCGGATCTGGTCGATCTGGCCGCGCACGCCGAACTCCTGAAGCACGCCCTCCAGCATCTTGGCGTTGGCCTTCAGCGACTCCTCGTCGACGGCGCCGCCGCGCTGGGCGGGCTTGGCCAGAATGCCCAGCGGCGGCAGTTCGAAGCCGCCTTCGCCCGCGAAATCGAAAGCCTGCTGATCGGTGTCGCTGCGGACGGGCTTGGGCGCCTTGACCGCCGCGACCTTGGGCTCGGCCGGGCGGCTGGGGCGGGCCGAGGGCGGGGCGATGGGGGCGGGGGCCGCGTCCTCCCACGGCGGGGTGTAGGCGTCGGGCGCGTCAGCGTCCGCATCATCATAGGCGTCGACGGCGGGAGCTGGAGCCGCCTGGGCGGTTGAGGCGAGCGGGCCGTCGGTCTCCATGTCGTCGGCCTCGGGCAGGCGATGGCGCGGCTTGCGGGCCGGGGCGGCGGCCTCGGCGACGGCGCGCGGGGCCTTGCCCGGTTTGGCGGCCTTGGCCGGTCGGGCGGCGCGGGCCTCGGCGCCCTTCTGGGCGGCCCAGCCGGCGGTGTCGGTGAAGTCGCGTAGGCGCAGGCCCACGGTATAGGCCAGGCTCCACAGCGCCAGCGCCAGGAACAGCAGGCCCAGGATGATGCGCGCGCCGGGCACCTTCAGCGCGCCCAGGCCGTTGGCGGCCAGGCCGGTGACGGCGTCGCCCCACAGCCCGCCCAGGCCCGCCGCCAGCGGCCATCTGGCAGGCGCCGCCGGGGCCGACAGGGCCGCCGACAGCAGCAGCACGCCCGCGACGGCGCAGAAGATCTTGAACGGCGTCGGCTGCAGCCGGTGCTGCAGGGCGTCGCCGATCGCCACCGCCAATCCGAAGGCGATCAGCAGCAGGACGGCGGGCCAGGCCGCCAGTCCCAGCGACTGCATGATCAGATCGGCGAAGGTCGCGCCGGCGCCGCCCAGCCAGTTGGTCGGCGCCTGGGCCGATGCGGCGTTCCAGCTGGGGTCGGCCGGATTCCACGAGATCAGGGCCACTAGCAGAAGGGCGGCCAGCATGGCCTGCAGCACCCCCTGAACCGCACGGCGAAGGGCGCCGCCCAGACGATGCGGACGGTGCTCCAGACGCGTTGGCCGAGCGCGAGGGCGACGGACATGAAGGCGAACCCCCAGAAATGGGACTGAAAGCGAGACTCCGCCCCTTAGTGCCTCCCATAAGGTTAAAGCGGCATTTACCAGCCCGGTCTTTGCGGGCGGGGATGAGCCCTTATGTCCCATCAGGCAGGCGGGCTTGTGGTGGCGTGACGCGCGATAGGGGCTTAGAACGACAGCATGAGCGGATCGGACGACTACGACATCATCATCGCCGGCGCTGGGCTGGTCGGGGCGACCTTTGCGCTCGCGGCGGCGCAGGGCGGCCTGCGCCCCGTCATGGTGGACCCCCAGCCGTTCACCGCCCAGCTGGCGCCGACCTTCGACGGGCGGGCGACGGCCGTCTCCTACGCCAACTTCCGGATGTTGAAGGCTCTGGGACTGGGCGAGGCGCTGGAGCCGCACGCCTGCCGCATGGACCGCATTCTGGTGACGGACGGCCGTCGCCCCGGCGCCGCCAGCCGCAAGCCCTCAGCCGCCTATATCCGCTTCGACGCGGACGAGATCGGGGACCGCAACGGCGGCGAGCCGCTGGGCTATATGGTCGAGAACCGTCGCCTGCGCTCCGCCCTGGCCGAGTTGGTCAAGGCTCAGGGGCTGGAGGTCCGCGCCCCCGCCGCGGTGGCCGATGTGGCGGTCGGGCCGGGCCGGGCGACGGTGACGCTGAAAGACGGCTCCACCCTGTCGGCGCCGCTTGTGATCGGGGCCGAGGGTCGCAACTCGACCGTGCGCCGCGCGGCGGGCATCGACGTCTTCGGCTGGACCTATCAACAAAGCGGCGTGGTCTGCACGGTCCGCATGGAGAAGCCGCACGGCAACGTCGCCCATGAGTATTTCCTGCCGGACGGCCCCTTCGCCATCCTGCCGCTGACGGAGAACCGGGCCAATCTGGTCTGGACCGAAAGCACCCGCCGGGGCGAGGCCTTGCGCTCGGCCTCGGACGAGGCTTTCCACGCCCATCTGACGCGGCGGTTCGGCAACTTTCTGGGCGGGCTGACGATCGAGGGGCCGCGCTTCGTCTATCCCCTGTCGCTGCAGTTGGCCGAGGGGCTGACGGCCCCGCGCATGGCCATCATCGGCGACGCCGCCCACGGGGTGCACCCGGTGGCGGGGCAGGGGCTGAACATGGGCCTGAAGGACGTCGCCGCCCTGTCCGAGGTGCTGACCGAGGCCGCCCGCATCGGCGAGGACATCGGCTCGGAACTGGTGCTGGAGCGTTACGCCCGCTGGCGCCGGTTCGACACGGCGGCGCTGGCGGCGGGCTTCGACGGCTTCGTGCGCTTGTTCTCCAACGACATCGCCCCGGTGCGGCTGGCCCGCGATCTGGGCATGGCGGCGGTCAACCGCATCGCCCCCCTGCGCCGGGCCTTCATGCATGAGGCGGGCGGGGCGACGGGGGACCTGCCCCGCCTCTTGCGAGGCGAGGCGCTTTAAAGAGGCCCTATCGTTCGCCGCGCGGCGGCGGCTCACTGCTTGAGGGCCGTTGTCGGCGTTCTGCTGCTCGCCGCGTAGCGGCGGCTCAGTCCAGCGGGCGGGCGTCTTCGGCCAGCATGATCGGCACGCCGTCGCGGATGGGGAAGGCCAGCTTGGCGCCCGCCGAAACGAGTTCGTTGCGCTCGCGGTCATAGGTCAGGCGGCCGCGCGTGACCGGGCAGACCAGCACCTCCAGCAGGCGGGGATCGACCGAGACGGGGGTGTTGAAGGCGTCGCTCATAATTTAGGTGCCCTATCGCTCGCGCCGTGGGCGCTCGCTGCTTGAGGGCGCCGGGCGCCCCGTTCTGTTGGCCGTGTGTTTACCGCGTCGAGCGTGCTGAGACTACTGCATCGCCGGGCCGGGCTCGTCGTCGTCGGGGGCGACGGCCTCGATGCGGAGAAGGGCGGTCAGGGCGGCCTCGCGGTCGGTCAGGCTGAGGGCCTCCAGCAGGGCCTGTTTCTCGGGCGGCTCGAAGGGCAGGGCCATGGCCAGGCTGTTGACCAGGGCCTCCTGCGGCGCCGCGCGGGCCGTGTCCCAGTCGATGTCCAGCCCGCGCCCGGCCAGATAGGGCGCCAGGGCCGACAGGAAGGGCTCGCGGTCGAAGGCCTCGTCGGGATCGGGGGCGCGCAGATCGGCCTCATAGGGCAGGAAGTCGGCCCGCACCTGGCGATAGGGGGTGCGCACCTGCATCTCAGCGGCCACGGCGAAGCGGCACACCCCGGTCAGGGTGATCAGATAGCGGCCGTCGGAAGTCTCGGCGAAGCTGGTGATCCGCCCGGCGCAGCCGACGCGGGTGAGGGGCGGGTTCACCCCGGCGGGGCCGACCGGCTGGATCAGGCCGATCATCCGGTCGCCTGCCATGGCGTCGTCCACCATGTTCAGATAGCGCGGCTCGAACACGTTCAGCGGCAGCTGGCCTCGCGCCAGAAGGATGGACCCCGGCAAGGGGAAGACCGGGATCACCTGGGGAAGTTCGCTGGCCTTGACGTAGCCCTGAGCCATGATCGCGCCGTCAGGAAAACAGCAGGGAGGACAGGCGCCGCCGGCCGTCGCGGGCGACTTCGCTGGCGGGGCCGGCGGCCTCGAACACGGTCAGCAGCTGCTTGCGGGCGGCCTGTTCGTTCCACTCGCGGTCGGCCTGGACGATGGCCAGCAGGTGGTCGACGGCTCCCTTCAGATCGCCCGCCGAGGCCAGGGCCTGGGCCAGGTCGAAGCGGGCCTCGTGGTCGTTCTTGTTCGAGGCCAGCCGGGCTTCGAGTTCGGCGGTCGCGCCGGCAGGCGCAGCCGAGGCCAGGGACAGCTGGGCGCGCACGGCCTGAACCGTCGGCTCGGTGGAATCGGCCGGGGCCATGGCGATGGTCTGGGCCGCCTGTTCGGCGTCGCCCTCGGCCAGATAGACGCGGGCCATGCCGGCGATGGCCTTCTGGTTGTCGGGCTCCATGGTCAGCACATGGGCGAAGGCCTGGGCCGCGCCGCCGAGGTCGTTGAGGGTCAGGGATTCCTCGCCCAGCGACAGCAGTTGCTCGACATCGGTGTTGACGCCTTCGCCGCCGGTCAGCTTGTCGATGAAGGCCTTGATCTGGCTCTCGGGCACGGCGCCCTGGAAGCCGTCGACCGGCTGGCCGTTGACGAAGGCGTAGACGGTCGGGATCGACTGAACCCGCAGCTGGCCGGCATAGGCCGGATTGGCGTCGACATCGATCTTGACCATCTTCACCGCCCCCTTGGCGGCGCGCACGGCCTTCTCCAGAGCGGGACCCAGCGTACGGCACGGGCCGCACCAGGTGGCCCAGAAGTCCACGATGACCGGTTGATGTTTCGAGGCCTCGACCACGTCCTGCATGAAGGTGGCGTCCGTCCCGTCCTTGATCAGGTCGGGCGGGGTGGTCAGGGACGGGTCGGCGAAGGTCATGGTCGGGTCCGCATGGGGGTCGAAGGAAGGTAACGGATCAGATGGCGTCGGGATGCGTGCGCATCAAGCCGAAAGCGCGCCTTGCCGCAGGCGAAAGCGGGCGAAGCGGAAAAAACAGAGTCCAATTCGTCTGAAACGTCTGAAATCTCCTCCTTGGGTAGGATGGATGGCGCTCCAGCATCCCCTTCTCCCCTTGTGGGAGAAGGGGGCTCGCGGAGCGAGACGGATGAGGGGTTTCTGACGTTCTGCCTCATCGCTCTCATCGGCTGGCGCAAGACCCCTCATCCGGCCCTGTCGGGCCACCTTCTCCCGCAAGGGGAGAAGGAAGAATGAGAGGCGGCTGCGTCATGCCATAGCGGGGCGGTGCGTCAGAACAGGGCGTAGCGCCCCTACAGCCGGTCCATCCGCAGCCAGCGGGCGTCGCCCAGCCAGGCGGTCTTGAGGGCCTGGTCGGCGGCGGCGGCTTCGGCGGCGCGGCCCTGGGCGGCCTCGGCGCGGGCCAGGCCGTAGAGGGCCCAGCCGTTGTTCGGCGTCTGGGCCAGGGCCAGGCGGAAGGCGTCGGCGGCCAGGTCCGGACGCCCGGCCTGATAGAGGGCCGCGCCCAGCGACTGATGCACCGGATAGTACCAGAAGGCGGGCTCCATATAGGGCAGGGCGGCCTCCAGATCGGCGGCGCGGCGATAATGCTCCGTCGCCTCGGCGGGGCGGCCGCGCGCCATGGCCATGCGCCCGTAGGCCACGGCCTCGGCCAGGGCCAGGAGATCGGGCGCGGGCACGCCCTGGGCGACCATCTCGGCCAGGGCGGGGGAGGCCTTCAGCGCGTTGAGCGCCGCCATTTCACGGTCGAAGCTTCTCTGGTCGCGCAACTGGGCGTGGGCGACGGCGCGGGCGTAGTGGCGCATGGCGGCGGCGTAGGGCAGGCGGGCGTCAGGGGCGGGCGCGGCCAGGACGGCGCGCGGTTCGGCGAACTGGGCCAGGGCCTGATAGGGGGCGGCGTCGATGACCTGGACCCAGGCGATGCGGGCCGAGGTCGCCGGGTCCAGCACGGTGCGCAGGCGCCGCGCTTCGCGCAGGGCCGTATCCATGTCGCCGGCCATCTGGGCCGAGGCGACGATGAAGTGGATGTTGTGCGGATAGTAGCCGTAGCGGACCAGGCTCTCGTCGTTGGTGTCGCGGATGAAGGCCTCGTCCGCGCGCGCCGCCGCGAGGTTCAGGCGCATGGCCTCGGTGTAGCGGCCGCGCCGCAGATAGATGTGGCCGGGCATGTGCACCAGATGGCCCGCACTGGCGGGGCGCGCGGCGGCCAGACGGTCGGCCGCCGCCTCGGCCCGCGCGGGATCGGCGGCCTCCATCAGATGAATATAGAGATGGGCCGCCTGCGGATGGTCGGGGCTGCGGTCCAGAACCGTCTCGATCAGGCGGATCGCGTCGCCGATGCGGCCGACGGGGGTGCGCTGGTCGGCCTCCCAATAGTTCCACGGCGTGGTGTCCATCGCCGCCTCGGCGGCCAGGACGGCGACGTCGTCGTTGTCGGGAAAGCGACGTGCGGCGACCAGCATGGCGTCGGCATAGGCGGCGTCCAGGGCGGCGCGGTCGGCCGTCGGATCGTCGGAGTAGCGCAGGCCCAGGGCGTCGATCAGCGCCTGCTCGTGCGGCGCGGCCCCGGCGCTCAGAACCAGGGCGCGGTTCAGGGCCTTGAGCGCCGCCGCCCGGTCGCGCTCGTCCATCGGGGCGTTGATGTTGGGGCCCAGGGCCATGGCCTCGCCCCACCAGCAGGCGGCGCATTCGGGATCGCGGCTCTGCGCCTCGCGGAAGGAGCGCACGGCCCCGGCGTGGTTGAAGCCGTAGGCCAGCGTCAGACCCTGGCTGAAATAGGCCTGGGCGCCGGCGTCGTCGGTGGTCGCCTTGAACGGCGAGGTCGTCAGGTCGGGATAGAGAGGGATGGGCCGGGCCTGACTGGCGGGCGCCGCGACGGCTGAGGCGACCAGCAGGCTGCGGGCCAGGGCGCCGCCGCCGGAACCCGGTCCGCAGACGCCGCCGAACAGGCGCTCAAGACGCAGCGGGGCGCCGGCGTCGGACGTGGGGAGGGCGGTCATCGGCCCGGCCAGCACCAAGCCCGCTCCGCCAACGGCGAAGGCTTTCCAGAACAGTCTCATGCACCGTCCCCTTCCAGGGCCTGACGCGATGGAACCGCCTTGTACGCGGCGTGTGATCGAACGTTGATCTTACGCCTCGTCGCTCCCGAGAAACAGTGCGGAAACAGAGCTTTCCGTGTCGGCGCAGGTTAGGCGGCCAGGCGTCGCTCGTCGGGGCGAAGGGTCAGGACGCGGACGCCGTCGCCGGTGACGGCGACGGTGTGTTCGAACTGGGCCGACAGCTTGCCGTCGGCCGTGACCACGGTCCAGCCGTCGTCCTCGGTGCGAATGGCGCGGCGGCCCTGGTTCAGCATCGGCTCTATGGTGAAGACCATGCCTTCGCGCAGGGTCAGGCCCGCGCCGGGGCGGCCGAAGTGCAGCACCTGCGGCGCCTCGTGCATCTCGCGGCCGATGCCGTGGCCGCAGAAGTCGCGCACGATGGAATAGCCGCGCCGCGTCGCATGGCGCTCGATGGCGTGGCCGACGTCGCCCAGGGTGGCGCCGGGGCGCACGGCGCGGATGCCCTTCCACATGGCCTCATAGGTCGTCTGGACCAGGCGGCGGGCGGGACCGGCGACCGGGCCGATCAGATAGGTCTTGCTGGAGTCGGCGATGAAGCCGTTCTTCTCCAGCGTGATGTCCAGGTTGACGATATCGCCGTCCTTCAGCACGTCGTTGCGCGACGGCACGCCGTGGCAGACGACGTGGTTGGGCGAGACGTTCAGCACGAAGCCGTAGCCGTATTGTCCCTTGCTGGCGGGACGCGCCGCCAGGTTGTCGACGATGAAGGCCTCGACCCGGTCGTTGATCTCCAGGGTGTTCATGCCCGCCATCGGCAGGTCGTCCAGCCAGGTGAAGACCGAGGCCAGCAGGCGGCCGGATTCGGCCATCAGTTCGATCTCGGCCGGGGTTTTGGTCACGCGGCGGCCTGATCGGAGGCGAAGTCGGGCGCGGAGACGCCCGCCGCCTTCAGCTCGCGCGCGGCCAGCTCCTGAAAGGTCAGGCCGGGGTTCAGCTCCCCCAGCATGCCGATCTTGATCCAGAAGGCGGCTTGGGCGTTGATTGAGCGGCACGAGACCTTGCTGGCGCGGCGCAGCTGTTCGTGCAGTTCGTCCTCGATGTTGACGATGCCCATGTGGGGCTGCTCCATATACGATTCGTATATGGTTCATATCGTTCTAGGAAAGATCAGTCCAGAGCGTCGAAGTCCACCACGATCGGCTCCCGGTCCAGCAACGTCAGCACGCGACGGAAGTCAGACTGATCCAGGGCGGTGGTGGCGGTGTTGGCCAGGGGGTGGAAGTTGACGACCGCCGCCTCCCACAGGCGGCGGTCCAGGACGAAGGTCACGCGGCGCTCTTGGTCGTTGATCAGGCCCAGGGCCGTGACCGAGCCAGGACGGACGCCCAGGGTCTCCCACAACAGGGTCTCATTGCCGAAGGACAGGCGGTCCGAGCCCATGGCGCGGTGGGCGCGCTTCAGGTCGATGATCGTGTCCTGTGCGGCCGAGATCAGCCACAGCCGGCCCTTCTTGTCCTTGAGGAAGAGGTTCTTGGTGTGCAGGCCCGGCAGGGCGGCCTTGAGGTCCAGTCCCTCCTCGACGCGGAAGACGGCGGGGTGGTCGTGGGTGGTCTGGGCGACGCCGTGCTCGGCCATCCAGGCCAGCAGGCGGGCGCGGTCGTAAGCGGGATCGGGCGAGGGCGAAGTCGGGGTTTCGGCGGCGGCGGCGATTTTGGAGGGCATCTCGGTCTTGTCGGGCGGGCGGCGGGGGCGATAGGGGAGGGGCAGACCCTCGTCATCACCCCTCTGTTCGTCAAGCTTGGGAGCCGCGTCTTGGAACTGGAATGCTATCCGATGAATGCGCGTCCGTGCGACCTGGTGCCGGGGCGCCAGTCGCGCAACTGGATGGACGCCTTCGCCAGTCGCCACCCCTATCGCTGCCTGCCGCTGACCATGGCCAACACCACGGGGTGGGAGATCCTGTGCCCGTTCGGCTTCACGGCCGAGTGGAACGGCGGGCCGTCGCAGCACGACATCAAGATCACGCCGGACCGGCACCAGCCGGAGATGGACCACTTCGTCAGCTCGCACTTCTCGCGCGGGGTGCTGACCATGCACCCGCAGTATCTGTTCCGCACGCCGCCGGGGTGGGGGCTGATCGCGCAGGGCTCGCCCAACCACGTCAAGGACGGCATCCAGCCGCTGGCGGGCTTGATCGAGACGGACTGGCTGCCCTTCCCCTTCACCATGAACTGGATCTTCACCCGGCCGGGCCGGATCAAGTTCGAGAAGGGCGAGCCCTTCTGCTTCATCCTGCCGGTCGAGCACCGCAAGGTGGAGCAGTTCGAGCCGGTGATCCGCTCGCTGGAGTCCAATCCCGGCATGAGGGACCAGTTCGAAGCCTGGAACCGCTCGCGCACCGACTTCAACACCCGCCTGGCCTCGGGCGATCCCGACGCGGCCAAGGAGGCGTGGCAGCGCTTCTACTTCAAGGGCGAGGTGCCCGAGGCCCTGGGCACGGCGCCGGCGACCCACGCGAACAAGCGCCGCCTGAAGAACCCGCGCATCGGCTGACGCGAAGGGGCTGAATGCGGGAACGCCCGCTTCCGTCGTCGGAAGCGGGCGTTGTCGTGTCAGCCTGGATCGCCGGAGCAGCGGCTCTCACCAGGGCCGCTCAAGCAGCGAGCGACCGCGTCGCGAGCGTTAGCGGCCCCTCTTTCAAGACGCCGGGCGGATGACGCGGGGGCCGATGTTGTTGATGACCTCGCGGGCGTCGAAGGCGTTCATGTCGCCGGCGGGCTTGGAGCCGCGGCCCATGATGATCTCGGCCGTGGCCTCATAGCGATCGACCTGGCGGATGTCGCGGTCCCGGCCCCAGTAGGGGTCCCACATGCTCCAGTAGCCGCGCTGGTAGAAGCGCCAGGACGGACCCCAATAGGGGCCGTAGCGGTCGTAGTAGAAGGGGTCCGGCGTCGTGTAGAACCGCGTGTCGCGGTCGGTGGCGCGGGTCACGGTGGCGAACCAGTCGTAGCCGTTCTCGACCGTCAGCTCGGCCGCGCGCAGCAGAAGCGACATCTCGACCTGGTCGCGCGAGGTGACGGAGTTGCCCGAGAAGCTGACGGCGTAGCGGTTGGCCTCGAGGCGCTGCTCGGCGTAGCCGCCGCGCTGGCCGTTGACGCCGGCCGGCTGATACGGCGTAGCCGTCGCACAGGCGCCCAGGGCGAGCACGCCCGCCAGGGCGATCAGCGCCGGGGTTTTGCGAAGCTTGATCATGGAAGTTTCTCCTTGAGCGTTCATTGAACGCCCGTCGGTCTGAACGAGGGGTGAATGGTCAAGTTCCCGATCGCTCATTCCCGGCGGATCACAGACGCGAGACGATGAGGACGGCGGCCAGGAGCAGAAGGCATCCGACCACAATGCCGAAACCCTTGCGGAAACGCGGCGCGGTCATCTGTCGCGCCAGGGCCGCCCCGCCCAGGCCGTAGCCGCACATCGACAGGCCGTCCATGCCGACGGTGGTCACGGCGAACAGCGCCAGCTGCGGCGCCAGCGGACGGTTGATGTCCAGGAAGGGCGGCAGGACGGCGGTGAAGAAGAGAATGGCCTTGGGATTGGCGATCTGGACCATGAAGCCGTCGATCAGGGCGCTGCGCCCTCGCTTGACCTCGATATGGGCCGGTTCGGCGGCGGTGGCGAAGGCCCCGCGCAGGGCCTTGATCCCCAGCCAGGCGACATAGAGGGCGCCCAGGACGGCGATGACGCGAAAGACCTGGGGGAAGGCGATCACCAGGGCGCCCAGGCCCAGGGCGGCGGCGCCGAACCACACCAGGGTGGCGGAGTTCATGCCCAGGACGGCGGTCAGGGCGGCGGCCTTGCCCTTCTCCATCCCCGTGGCGACGGCGAAGATGTTGGCGGGGCCGGGCGTCACCGCCATCACGGCCATGACGCCGAGAAACGCCAGATACAGATGCGGGTCGACAGGTAGCGTGGCCATAAGGCCCTTTCGGGCGCGCGGCGGGCTGCGTCAAGCCGTCGCTGGCCGGCGGCCTCAGCTTTCGACGGGCGGGGCCGGCGGGGCGGGCGGAACAGGCGTTTCAGCCAGGGCGGCCTGCACTTCGTCGACGGCGTCCAGGGCCTGATCCATGCCGTACTGGGCCACCAGGCCGTAGGTGACCATCTGTTCGGGATCGGCCTGGGCCCAGGCGCCGTTGGCCGCCAGACCGTGAACCATGGGTTCGACCCCGGCTATGGCCTCGCGGACGATGGCGTCGATGTCGATCTCGGCCAGGGCCGCCTCGGCGATCTGGCTCGCCTGGCGCGTGGCCTCGGCGGTGAAGTCGGCGACGTGAGGTTGATAGTCGGACCACAGGGCCGCGATCCGCAGGCCCTTCTGGGTCTCGCTCAGCTCCGGATCGTCCTGGATGCGCTCGGCGCGGGCGCCGAACTCCTCCATCTTCTGCTCGAAGACGGCGGCGGCGGATTCAAGGCGGGTCTCGGCGGGGGTCTTCTGCGCCTCGGCCACGGCGGTCGAGACCGGCAGCAGGGCCAGGGCGGCGGCCAGGGACAGAGAGGCGAGCGGCAGGGCGCGGATCATGGCGAAGCTCCTTCGACGGACGCCGCGCAGGGTCCGCCGAAGGAGGGTTCGGCTCAAGTGAAATCGCGGTAAGGCGCGATCCCGCGTCGGCCTCAGTCGACGGCGGGCGGGGCCGGCGGAGCGGCCAGGGCGGCCTCGATGGCGGTGCGGAGCTGGCCCGGCACGCCGCGCAGCGCGGCCGGGGCGGCGTCTGCGGCGGCGAGGATGTCGGCCTTCTTCTCGGCGTTCTCGGGCTTCTCGGCCATGACGCGCAGGAAGGCGCCGTACTCGTCCGCGAAGGCGGCGAACTTGGGCTCATACTGGGTCAGGACCGCGTCGGTGCGGGCCTTCTTGGTCGCGGCGTCCAGGCTGGCGTCGTCCATGATCGTCTCCAGCTCGGCGCCCATGCGCGCGGTCTCGGCCTCGAAGGCCTCGCCCTTGACCTGGAAGGCGGCTTCCTCAGGCGAGACGGGCGCCTGATCGGTGACCGCCGGAGCGGGCGGGGGCGGGTCCTGGACGGCGGCGAAGGCGGGGGCGGCGAACAGGGCCGCCGCCGCGGCGACGGCGAGGGAAAGACGATTCAACGGAGAACTCCGGCTGGCGACGGCTGACGCCGTCAAGAAGGATACGCCGGCCGGTCGACCGGAGATGGCCGCAGGTTGGCCTTGCCATGGGCCGAGCGCAAGCGTCAGCATGGACCGATGAAATCGAACCTTTCCGCTGTTTCCGTCGCCGCCGCCGCCTGTGTCGGCGCCCTGGCTCTATCGACCGGCCTGACGCCGGGCGAGGCGCGGGCCCAGGCGGGAGGGCGGGCCTATGCGGTTCAGGGCGATTGCGACGGCCGCCCCGCGACCGGGGTGCGCATGGCGCCGGGCTACTGTCTCGGGCTGGTGTGGCAGGGGGCGGGGCGGGACGGGCCGCGGATGCCGCGCGGCCTGACGCCGCTGGAGGACGGCGACTGGCTGGTCACCGATCTGGGGGCGTGGGAGGCGGGCAAGGGGGCGGTGTGGCGCCTGTCGTTTGCGCAGGACGGCGCGGCGCGCTGGCGACGGCTGGCGAGCGGCCTGTCCATGCCGCACACGGTCAAGCGCGGGCCGGACGGGCGCATCTATGTGTCCGAGATGAACCGCATCCTGACGCTGGACCCTGACGCCGCCGATGCGCAGGCCAGCGTCCGCACCGTCATCGGCGACCTGCCGGACAACCGGCTGCACGACAACCGCCACCCCCTGTCCAGCTTCGTCTTCGACGGAAACGGCGACCTGCTGGTCAATGTAGGGGCGCCCAGCGACCGCTGTCTGGACGCGGCGGGCAAGCCGAAGGCGGATGCGCGCGGGGCCTGCGTCGAGGACGCCGCGACGGCGCAGGTGCGACGCCACGCCTATCTGGGGAACGGCCGCTGGGCCGAGGACAGCACCGTCTTCGCCTCAGGCTTGAGGAACTCCATCGCCCTGGTGCGGCACCCGTCGGGCACGATGCTTCAGGCCGAGAACTCGGTCGATCTAGAGACGCCGGATCATCCCTATGACGAGATCAACGTGCTGACGCAGGGGCGCCATTACGGCTGGCCCTATTGCGTCGATCTGACCACGCCCCTGCCGGGCTGGCCCGCGCGTCAGGCGCGCTGCAACGAGCGCGAACGACCGATCGCCCTGCTGCCGCCGCACGCCGCGCCGCTGGACCTGATCTATTACGAAGGGGCGATGTTCCCGGAGTTGCAGGGACGGCTGCTGATGACCTGGCACGGCTTTCGTCGCACGGCCGGGCGCATCGTGGCGGTCGAGACGGACGAAGCCGGCCGCCCCCTGACCGACATCGGCGGGCGCTACGCCGTCTATCCGCGCGGGTCGCTGTCCTATCCGGCGGGGGCGCCCAGCGTGAACGGCAAGGTGCTGACGCCGGGCTGGGACAAGGTCGCCGGGCGCCATCCGCGCGGCTCGCCGGTGACGATGGCGACGGCGCCGGACGGCTCCATCTGGGTCACGGATGACAGAAGCCGGGCGATCCTGAGAATCGCCCGGCCCCGGTAGGCTTGGGTTTCAGGAGGGCGTTTTAGCCCTTCTGGCCGTCCCGCTTGGCCAGGACGCGCAGGCGCAGGGCGTTCAGCTTGATGAAGCCTTCCGCGTCCTTGTGGTCGTAGGCCTGGACGCCTTCCTCGAAGGTCACCAGGTCCTGGTCGTAGAGGCTGTTGGGGCTCTCGCGGCCGATGACGGTGACGTTGCCCTTGTAGAGCTTCACGCGGACAACGCCCGAGACCTTCTGCTGGCTGTGGTCGATGGCGGCCTGCAGCATCTCGCGCTCGGGGCTGAACCAGAAGCCGTTGTAGATGAGCGAGGCGTATTTCGGCATCAGCTCGTCCTTCAGGTGCATGGCGCCGCGATCGAGCGTGATCGACTCCATGCCGCGGTGGGCGGCCAACATGATCGTGCCGCCGGGGGTCTCATAGACGCCGCGCGACTTCATGCCGATGAAGCGGTTCTCGACCAGATCCAGACGGCCGATGCCGTTGTCGTGGCCCAGCTGGTTCAGTTTGGTGAGCAGGGCGGCGGGCGACAGGGCCTCGCCGTCGATGGCGACCGGATCGCCCTTTTCATAGGTGATGGTGATGACGGTCGGCGTGTCGGGCGCGTCTTCCGGCGCGATGGTGCGCTGGTGCACGAACTCGGGCGCTTCGACGGCCGGGTCTTCCAGCACCTTGCCCTCGGACGAGGAGTGCAGAAGGTTGGCGTCGACCGAGAAGGGGGCCTCGCCGCGCTTGTCCTTGGAGATGGGGATCTGGTGCTTCTCGGCGAAGTCCAGCAGGGCCTCGCGGGACTTGAAGTCCCACTCGCGCCAGGGGGCGATGACGCGGATGTCGGGTTCCAGGGCGTAGTAGCCCAGCTCGAAGCGGACCTGGTCGTTGCCCTTGCCGGTGGCCCCGTGACAGACGGCGTCGGCGCCGACCTGGCGCGCGATCTCGATCTGGCGCTTGGAGATCAGCGGGCGGGCGATCGAGGTGCCCAGCAGATACTGGCCCTCATAGACGGTGTTGGCGCGGAACATCGGGAAGACGAAGTCGCGCACGAACTCCTCGCGCAGGTCGTCGATGAAGATGTTCTCGGGCTTGATGCCCAGCTTCAGCGCCTTCTCCTTGGCGGGCGCCAGCTCCTCGCCCTGACCCAGATCGGCGGTGAAGGTCACCACCTCGGCGTTATATTCCGTCTGAAGCCACTTCAGGATGATCGACGTGTCCAGCCCGCCCGAATAGGCGAGGACGACTTTCTTGGGGGCGGGCTTGCTCATCGGTCGGGGAGTCCTTTCAGGAGCCATGTCGGAAGGCGGGGGAGGCAGTTTGGCGCGCTTAAAGGACCAGACGCGCCGCGATGCAAGTGTGCGATTGAGGGCGCGATGGCGGCGTCGCCTCCCGAACGCGTCGAGGGCGCCGCGAACAGATCCGCGACGCCCCCGTTTCAAGCTGTGTTATCAGCCGCTTAAGGAAGTCAGGCGGCCAGAGCCTTGAGCTGGTCGACCAGGTCGGTCTTCTCCCAGGAGAAGCCGCCGTCGGCGTCCGGCGTGCGGCCGAAATGGCCATAGGCGGCGCTGCGTCGATAGATGGGCTTGTTCAGGCCCAGGTGCTCGCGGATGGCGCGCGGCGAGGCGCCGCCGATCAGCCTGGGCAGTTCGCGCTCCAGCACCGCCTCGTCGATCTTGCCCGTGCCGTGCAGGTCGACGTGGACCGACAGGGGTTTGGACACGCCGATGGCGTAGCTGATCTGGATAGTGCAGCGGTCGGCCAGGCCCGCTGCGACGACGTTCTTGGCCAGGTAGCGGCAGGCATAGGCGGCTGAACGGTCGACCTTGGTCGGGTCCTTGCCCGAGAAGGCGCCGCCGCCGTGCGGGGCCGCGCCGCCGTAGGTGTCGACGATGATCTTGCGCCCGGTCAGGCCGGCGTCGCCGTCCGGCCCGCCGATGACGAAGGTGCCGGTCGGGTTGATGTGCCACTCGGTCTCGGCGGTGATGAAGCCTTGCGGCAGCACCTGTTCGACATAGGGCTTCACGATGGCCGCGACCTGGCTCTGGCTCAGGTTGGCCTTGTGCTGGGTCGAGACGACGATGGAGGTCGCGCGCACCGGGCGGCCGTCTTCGTAGTGCAGAGTGACCTGGCTCTTGGCGTCAGGCTCAAGGCCCGGCTCCTTGCCCGAGTGACGGGCTTCGGCCAGGGCCTTCAGGATATTGTGGCTGTAGGCCAGGGTGGCCGGCATCAGCTCCGGCGTCTCGTTCGAGGCGTAGCCGAACATGATGCCCTGATCGCCCGCGCCCTCGTCCTTGTCCTCGCCGGCGTCGACGCCCTGGGCGATGTGGGCCGACTGCGGGTGCAGGTGGTTCTGGAACTCCAGCGTCTTCCAGTGGAAACCGTCCTGCTCATAGCCGATGTCGCGAACCACGCCGCGCACCGTATCCTCGATTTCCTGCTCGACGCCGGGGGCCCAGTTACCTTCGACATCCATGATGCCCTTGCCGCGGATTTCGCCGGCCAGCACCACCAGATTGGTCGTCGTCAGGGTTTCACAGGCCACCCGCGCCTCGGGGTCCTTGGACAGGAACAGGTCGACGATGGCGTCCGAAATCTGATCGGCGACCTTGTCGGGGTGGCCTTCCGAGACGCTCTCGGAGGTGAAGAGGAACGACGAACGGGCCAAGACAGGCTCCTGCGTGACGACAACGCCGCCAGACATATAAAGATATGCTTATACGTGCAAGGCGGCTTGTGTCGCGGGAATGGGGTCGGCCGGGGCTCCTGCTGCGCTCTTCGATGTCTTCGCAGTCGCACCCTGACTCTTGCGTTGCAGCATTCCGTGTGGCAGCAAAATCCACTCTTCCCCGAAAAATGAACCGGTTTCCGCCCTGGCTCCCGGGTCAATGCCTAGACATTTGGAACAATAATGCCGAATCCAAACATCCTTGACGCGGCCCTGACCCGTCTCGACGAGGCCGCCCGCCACGTGCAGATCGATAGCGATGTTCTGGAGAAGCTGAAATATCCGCGCGAGACGATGAAGGTCCGGCTGCTGATCCGGATGGACGACGGGTCGCGCAAATCCTTCCTCGCCTGGCGCTGCCGCTATGACGACACGCGCGGACCGACCAAGGGCGGCATCCGCTTCCACCCGGCCTCGACCGCCGAGGAGGTCGAGACCCTGGCCTTCTGGATGACGGTCAAGTGCGCCGTGACCAACCTGCCGTACGGCGGGGGCAAGGGGGCGGTTCAGGTCGATCCCAAGAGCCTGTCCAAGGCCGAGCTGGAGCGGCTGTCGCGCGCCTATGTCCAGGCCTTCGCCGGCATCATCGGCCCGGATCGCGACATCCCGGCGCCCGACGTCTACACCAACGCCATGATCATGGGCTGGATGGCCGATGAATACGCCTCCATCCAGGGCGAGGCCGCGCCCGCCGTCATCACGGGCAAGCCGATCGCCCTGGGCGGCTCGGTCGGGCGCGAGGACGCCACGGCGCGCGGCGGCTTCTATCTGACCTGTCACCTGACCGAGCGGCTGGGCCTTCCGGCCGAGGGCTTGCGCGTGGCCGTCCAGGGCTTCGGCAACGCCGGCCAGCACGTGGCGCGCCTGTTCCGCAGCATCGGCGCCAAGATCGTGGCCGTGTCGGATTCCGGCGGCGCCGTCCACGCCGCCTCCGGCCTGGATCTGGACGCCTTGCTGGCGGCCAAGGCGGCCGGCCGCTCGGTGGTCCAGGCCGACCACGGAGGCAAGGCCATACCGCCTGAAGAGCTGATCGCCGTCAACTGCGACGTCCTAGCCCCCTCGGCCATGGAGGACATGATCCATGACGGCAACGCCGCCTCGGTGCGGGCCAGGGTGGTGCTGGAGCTGGCCAATGGTCCGATCACGCCCGAGGGCGACCGCATCCTGGCCGACAAGGGCGTGGTGGTCCTGCCCGACATCCTGGCCAACGCGGGCGGGGTGACGGTGTCCTATTTCGAATGGGTCCAGAACCGCCAGGGCTTCTACTGGACGCTGGACGAGGTCCAATCGCGCCTCAAGACCATCATCGAGACCGAGGGCGACGCCGTCTGGGCCATCGCCGAGGACAAGGGCGTCACCCTGCGCACGGCGGCCTATATCCACGCCCTGGGGCGCCTGGCCGCCGCCATCGAGGCCCACGGCACCCAGCAGTTCTTCGCCAGCTAGGCTGTTGCCGGCCCGGCTTCGATTTCTCCAAAGCGTCGCACTTCCAACCGCTTCCCTGTCATCAGTCTTCGGCAAGGGGACGGCGACTGAAGGTTGGGAGCGCGCCCATGGACGTCTTCTATTGTCTGATCCACACGCCCGAGGCGATCACGCCCGAGCTGTGCGTCCTGCCGGGCGCCACAGAGGTCGAGGCCGTGCGCGGCCTGACCGAGGTCGCGCGCGACTGGCCGCGCCTGGAGCGCATCGACCTCTATCGCGGCAACCACGAGGTCCGCAGTTTCGCCCCGTCCGATTTGGCGACGGCTGCGCCCATCCACGCCCTGGCGGCCTGACGCCCACGCGAGGCCAGGCGTCGTCGGAGGCGTCGGCGCGATCGAAACAAACGTAAGGAGAAGTGGTGCCGCTTAGGTGACTCGAACACCTGACCCCCTCATTACGAATGAGGTGCTCTACCAGCTGAGCTAAAGCGGCTCCGGCGTCGCTCACGCGAAAAGGCGCGAGCGAGCGAGGAGGGCTCTTTATACGGGCGCGGCGGCCTTGCCAAGAGCCGATAGCATCGCCGGTTCATCGGGGGCGGCGGCGATGCGGATTTCGGCGAAATCGAACGAATGCAGGGGCGTGGCGGCGGCTTCGGAGATGCAGATGGCGATGCGGCCGGATGAGGCGGCGCGCGGCAGATCGGCGGCCAGCGCCCGGGCGGCGCGGGGCGAGTGGAGCATGATGGCGTCAAAGGGTTCGGGCGCGGGCGCGTGGGTCTCCACGGCGGCGTAGACGGGCAGGCGCTGGACCGGGCGGTCCGGCAGCAGGGCGGGCAGGTCGCCCGCCGGTTCGCGCGCGCCGGGCGCCAGCAGGGGGCCGGCCGGGGCTTCGGACGCGATCAGGCGGGCCAGGGCGTGGATGTCGCCGGAGGCCGAGCGGACGTCGGCGAAGCCTGCCGCTCGGGCGGCCTCGGCCGTGGCGTCGCCGACGGCGAAGACGGGGTGATCGCGAAAGCGCGGGATCAGTGGGGCGAAGGCTTCGACGCCGTTGGGGCTGGTCAGGGCGAGGACGGCGACGGCGTCGGGCGAAGGGACGGCGTCGAGGGCGCTGGGCAGGGGCGCCAGCGTCAACAGGGGCGCGACGAGCGGGGTGAAGCCCAGCGCTGTCAGCCGGTCCGCCGTGCGGGCGGCGCCCGGCTCGGCGCGCGTGACCCAGACGCGGCGGATCGGCGTCATGGCCCTAGAGCGCGATCTTCTGGTCGCCGGCGACGGCCTGGACCTGACCGCCGAGGTCGAGGCCCAAGGCGCGGGCGTCTGCGGCATCGGCGTCTGCGGCGATATCGCCTGAGCGGGTCCAGCGGTTCGCGCCATCAGGGCTGAGCATTTCGGTGCTGAGGTGCAGGCGATCGCCCTCAATGTGGGCGTAGGCGCCGATGGCGGTGCGGCAGGAGCCTTCCAGCGCCGCCATCGCCCCGCGCTCGGCGGCGACGGCGAGGGCGGTGGGGGCGTGGTTCAGGGCGCGGGTCCAGGCGGCGTCGACGTCGCCCTCGCGCGTCTGCAGGGCCAGGGCGCCCTGGCCCGGCGCGGGCAGGAAGGCGTCCAGCGGCAGGCGCTGACGGATCACCTCGCCGAGGCCGAGACGGTTGAGGCCCGAACAGGCCAGCAGGATAGCGTCGAAGTCGCCGTCGCGCAGTCGCTTCAGCCGGGTGTCGACGTTGCCGCGCAGCATTTCGATGTTCAGGTCGGGGCGCAGGGTCAGCGCCTGCGCCTGTCGGCGCAGGGAGGCGGTGCCGAAGCGGGCGCCCTGCGGCAGGTCGGCGAAGGTCGCGTAATGGTCGCTGATGAAGGCGTCGCGGGGGTCTTCGCGCTCGGGCACGGCGGCGATGGCCAGGCCGGGCGGCTGTTCGGCGGGGACGTCCTTCATCGAGTGGACGGCGACGTCGACGCGGCCGTCGAGCAGGGCTTCCTCGATCTCCTTGGTGAACAGGGCCTTGCCGCCGACTTCCAGCAGGCGGCGGTCCTGGATGCGGTCGCCGGTGGTGACGATCTCGACCAGAGGAACAAGGGTTTCGACCTCGGCGTCGGGCACGCCCAGGGCGCGGCCGATGGCGCGCTGCATCATGCCGGACTGGGCCAGGGCCAGGCGCGAACGCCGCGTACCGATGCGCAGAAGGGGTTCAGTCAAGTCGGGTCGCCGTTGCGAAAGAGGGGGCGGGTCGCTAACTCCGCCCGATGAAGATGGACGCGGACTATAGCAGGGCGACGGACGGGGCAACCGAACGCGGGTCGGACGGTTTGACCGTGCTGGGCCTGGAGACCAGCTGCGACGAGACCGCCGCCTCGGTGGTGCGGCTGTCGGCGGCGGGCGCCGAGGTGCTGTCCAGCGTCATCCACAGCCAGATCGACGACCATGCGGCCTATGGCGGGGTGGTGCCGGAAATCGCCGCCCGCAGCCATGTGGAGATGATCGACGGCGTGACGCGCCGGGCCATGGCCGAGGCCGGGCTGGACTGGAGCGCGCTGGACGGCGTGGCGGCGACGGCGGGGCCAGGCCTGGTCGGCGGGGTCATGGTGGGCCTGTCCTATGGCAAGGCGGCGGCGCTGGCGCGGGGGCTGCCGCTGATCGCCGTCAACCATCTGGAAGGCCATGCGGTGTCGGCGCGGCTGGGAGCGGAGACGTCCTATCCCTTCCTGCTGCTGCTGGTCTCGGGCGGGCATTGCCAGCTGCTGGAGGTGCGCGGCATCGGCGACATGAGCCGGCTCGGCACGACCATCGACGACGCGGCGGGCGAGGCTTTCGACAAGATCGCTAAGGCCATGGGCCTGGGCTATCCGGGCGGACCTGCGCTGGAGAAGCTGGCGGCGTCCGGCGACGGGTCGCGCTTTGAGCTGCCGAGAGCGTTGTTGGGGCGGAAGGACTGCGACTTCTCCTTCTCGGGGCTGAAGACGGCGGCGTCGCGACTGGCCCAGACCTGCGAGACGGAGCAGGATCGGGCCGACCTGGCCGATGCGGTGCAGAAGGCGATCGCGCGCCAGCTGGCCGAACGCTCCGAGCGGGCGATGAAGGATTACGCCGAGGCGCATGAGCATCGCCTCTTTGTGGTGGCTGGAGGCGTGGCCGCCAACAAGACGATCCGGCGGACGCTGGAGGATCTGGCGACGAAGCACGGCTTCGCCTTCCTGGCGCCGCCGATGGCCTATTGCACCGACAATGCGGCGATGATCGCCTTGGCGGGGGCCGAGCGGCTGGAAAAAGGGCTGACGTCGGACATCGATGTCGCCGCCCGGCCGCGATGGCCTCTGGACGAGACGCGCGCCAGCGTTGATCCTGTGCACAAGAAAACGGGCCGCAAGGGCGCCAAGGCTTAAGCGGCCTGGCTCTCGGCGGGGGTCGGGGGACCGGAGAAGACATGGAATTCCATACGGCAGGCGTAATTGGCGGCGGCGCCTGGGGCACGGCCCTGGCGCAGAGCGCGGCGGCGGCGGGTCTGGCCGTCGTCCTGCAGGCGCGCGAGCCCGAGGTGATCGAGAGCATCCGCGCGCGTCGGATGAACGACGCCTTCCTGCCCGGCGTCGAGCTGGATTCGGCCATCAACGTCACCTCGGATCTGGCGGACCTGGCTGACTGCGACCTGATCCTGGCCGTGCCGCCCGCCCAGCACATGCGCGCGACGTTGCAGGCCTTCGCGCCCTACGCCCGGCCGGGTCTGCCCATCATCCTGTGCTCCAAGGGTATCGAGCGCGGCTCGCTGAAGCTGATGACCGATGTGCTGGCCGAGACGATTCCCTCGGCCACGGCCGCCGTACTGTCGGGGCCGAGCTTCGCCGCCGAGGTGGCGCGCGGCCTGCCCAGCGCCGTGACCCTGGCCTGCGCCGACGCGGCCATGGCCGAGGCCCTGGCGGGCGCCCTGTCGGGGCCGGTGTTCCGGCCCTACTACGCCGACGACCTGATCGGGGCCGAGACGGGCGGGGCGCTGAAGAACGTCCTGGCCATCGCCTGCGGCATCGTCGAAGGGCGCGAGCTGGGCCGCAGCGCCCACGCCGCGGTCATCACCCGCGGTTTCGCCGAGATCGTCCGCGTGGCCACGGCCCTGGGCGGCAAGGCCGAGACGGTGGCGGGCCTGTGCGGCCTGGGCGATCTGGTGCTGACCTGCTCCAGCCCGCAGTCGCGCAACATGAGCCTGGGCCTGGCTCTGGGTCAGGGCCTCAGCGTCGAGCAGGCGCTGGAAGGCAAGCGCTCGGTGGCCGAGGGCTATGAGAGCGCGCCGGCCGTGCGCGAACTGACGCGCAAGCTGGGCGTCGACACGCCGATCTGCGAGGCGACGGCGGCGGTGCTGGCGGGCGAGCTGACGGTGGATCAGGCGATTGAGAGCCTGATGAGCCGCCCGCTGAAGCCCGAGCGCGAATAGTGGCGCAAGAGGGTCGGGCGGCCGAGAAGCAGGAGCGCAAGCGGGTCTGGAAGACGCCGCCGAACGTGGCCCTGTGTCTGGAGGCGGACATCGCCGATCCCGGCTCGCGCGGCTTCGTGCTGCAGATCGGCGAAGCCTTCTTCCACGGCTTCGTGGTGAAGAAGGACGGCCAGGTCGCGGGCTGGGTGGATCGCTGCCCGCATGCGGGCTTTCCCATCGCGGTGGAGCTGGACCGCTATCTGACGCCGGACGGGTCGCTGATTTTGTGCGGCTGGCACGGGGCGGCGTTCGAGCCCCTGTCGGGCGCCTGCGTCGCCGGACCCTGCGCGGGCGGCAAGCTGACGCCCTGGCCGGTCGAGGCCAGGGGCGGGGTCATCCGCACGGCGTGAGGGCGGGATGGTCGCGCCCTCATCGCGCGCTCCAACTTGCCGTCATCCTCGGGCTTGACCCGAGGATCCAGAGGCCTCGCGCGACGGGCATCCATTTGAAACGCCTTCGCCGCCACCTTGAACGAAGCAGAGCCGAAAGCTGGATCCTCGGGTCAAGCCCGAGGATGACGGCAGGGAAACGGCGGGTGGAAGCCGCGTCCCGCCTATTTCTTCGGGACCAGCTTGGGATCCTTGGTGAAGGCTTCGTCGACCTCTTCCTCGGTGATCCGCTTGGAGGGGGTGCCGGGCTGGTTGAGGTTTTGCTCCTCGGTGCCGTCGCCCATCATGCCGGGGTAGGGCTCTTTCGGGTCTTTCTCGGCCATCGCCGTCTCCTTCACATGGATGCAAAGGCAATCCGGCGACAGTGCCGGGCGTTCCATCACGCCCGCGCGAGGTCAGCGCTTCAGGCGTCGCGCATTGGCCGTGGCCGTGGCGTGGACGGGGGCCAGGGCGCGCCCCTGCGCTTTCAGCGCCGCGCCGTAGAAGGACCAGCCGTCGTGCATCGCCCGGCTCCAGGCGCCCATGGCCCAGTCCGTCTGGGCGGCGGCGAAGGCGAAGGGCGTGTCGGCGCGGGCCAGTTTGGTTAGGCAGTCGGCGGCCTCTGCCCCCTCGCGCGCGGCCAGACGCCCGGCGCGTTCGGCCAGGTCCAGCGCGCCGGCGCAGGCGGCCCCGGCCGAGGCCGTCATGGCCTCGACCTTCTCCGCGCCCATGCGGCTCAGTTCGGCGTGGTCGGCGCGCAGGGGATCGGCCAGGGCCTCGCCCATGATCTCGAACCGCCGCGAGATGACGGCGGCCGAGGCCTGGGCCAGTTCCTGACCGGCCTGGGCGTTGCGCAGGGCGCTGCGGGCCGTCTTCTGCATGGGGCTCATATGCAGACCCTGGGCTGGTTTCAGGCGACCGGCAAGACTTCTTGCGCGAAGTCGGTCAGGTCGCGGATCAGGGCCGGAACGGCGGCGTCGATGATGCGCTGGCCCTTTTCCGGGGTGGCCTGGGCTGGGTCCGAGCCGATGCGGCCGTCGGGGAAGCGGGCGCGATAGTCGTTGGCGTCGCGGATCGGGCCGAAGGGGGCGATCTTCGGCTCATAGGCGGCGGTCTTGATCCGGTCGGGATAGCCGGCCTGGGTCACGGCGATCTCGGACGGGGTGGCGTGGCTGCCGTGGCCCGTCGGGAAGATGTCCTCGCACAGCTTCTGCACGCCCGGCAGATCCCACCAGTTGCGCAGCTTCAGCACGAAGGGCGGGCGCTCGGCCCAGGGCTCGGGCGTGAAGGACCAGTCGGCGTAGATCTCGGCGAAGGCGGCCTCGATGGTGGCGACGTTGCCGCCGTGGCCGTTGAGGAAATAGATGCGCTCGAAGCCGTGGCGCGTCAGCGACGACACCCAGTCGGCGATCGCCGCCATGAAGGTCGACGGGCGCAGGGTGATGGTGCCGGGAAACGCCAGGTGGTGCTGGGCCATGCCGATGTTGAAGGTCGGCGTGACCACCAGGCTGTCGTCGCCCTTCTCCGCCGCGTGGGCGATGATCTCGGGGCACAGCCAGTCGGTGCCCAGCAGGCCGGTCGGTCCATGCTGTTCGTTCGAGCCGATCGGCACGATCACCGTCTTGGACAGCAGGGCGCCGGACTTCAGGCGCGCGTCGATCTCGGGCCAGGACGACAGGTGGATCAGCATGGAAAAGCTCCGGCGGACGGAAGGTGAGGGGATTGGGGGGCGGCTTTACGCTGATCCGCCCCCAGGGCCAACTTGGGCGCGCGTCTATTCCGGCGCGAAGGCGCGGACGAAACGCCGGGCGGCCTCGCGGGCGCGGGCGGGGATGTCGTCGATCGCGGGATGGGGCAGGCCCAGGACCGAGCGCAGGTGGCCGTGGCCCAGGACCATGCCGGTGAACATCTCGGCGGCGACGACGGGATCGGGCGTGGACAGGCGGCCCAGGCGGTCCTGCTCCTCCAGCCAGACGGCCAGGCGGCGCAGGTTCTGGCCGGGACCGGCGTCATAGACGGCGCGCGCCAGCTCAGGGGCCTCCGGCGAGGCCAGGGCCATGCCGCGCAGGGCGACGCCGCGGCCCTCGATGCAGACGCGACGGATCAGGGTCTCGGCCAGGGCCGCCAGGGCGGTTTCGACATCCAGGTTCGAGGCGAGCGGGGCGACGGTCTCCTCGGAGCGTTGCGCCGCCAGGTCGCGGGCGATGGCCGTCTTGGTCGGGTAGCGGTTGTAGAGGGTCTGTTTGGACACGCCGGCGCGCCGCGCGACCTCGGCCATGGAGACCTTGGCTCCCTTCTCCCTGAACAGTTCGGCGGCGGCGCGCAGGATGGCGCGGCTCTTGTATTCGTCGATCTGGCCGAGGGCGCGGGGCATCAGTGAATCTCGGAGGCTTCGGGCGAAGGGACGCTCTTCACCGGTTGGGACAACAGGGTCAGGAAGGCCGCGCAGGCGCAGCCGACGGCCAGCAGGGCGAAGGCGTCGCCGAAGGCCATCGTCGTCGCCTGCTTCTGCAACAGGCCGTACACGGCCTTCATCGCGGAGGCCTGGGGGTCGATCGAGCCCGAGAAGCGCTCGGTCAGGCCGGCGATCATGGCGCGCATCCCCTGATGGGTCTGGTCGATGGCGCTGGTCAGTTCGACCATGTGCAGGGCGGTGTTGTGGGTCAGGGCGGTGTTCAGCGTGGCCAGGCCGAAGGCGCCGCCGACGTTGCGGGCCAGATTGACCAGGCCCGAGGCGTTCTTGACCATGTGCGGCGGCAGGGTGGCCATCGTCACCTGCTGCGAAGCGATCATGGCGATCATGACGCCGCAGCCGCGCATGGCCTGGACGCCGGCGAATTCCCAGAACCCCCATTCGTCGGTGACCAGGCGGGCGTCCCACATGCCCCAGGCCGCCAGGATGAAGCCGACGAACATCAGGATGCGGGCGTCGACCAGCCGCACCAGCCGCCCGGCGAAGGGGGCGGTGGCGAACATGGCCAGGCCCGACACGATCATGGTGGTGCCGACCTCGGCCGCCGAATACTCGCGCACCCGGCCGAGAAACAGCGGCAACAGGAAGGTGCCGCCGAACAGGGCCGCGCCGACGATGAAGGTCATCAGCACCCCCACCACGAAGTTGCGGTTGCCGAAGGCGCGCAACTCCACGATCGGATTGCGGTAGGTCAGCGAGCGCCAGATGAAGGCCGGGCCGCAGATCGCGGCGATGACGCTGAGCAGCAGGATGTTGTCGTCCTCGAACCAGTTTTCCTTGGCGCCTTCCTCCAGCACGAACTGCAGGCTCATCAGGAAGGCGGCCATCAGGCCCAGGCCCCACCAGTCGAACCCCTTGGCCAGGCTGGCGTCGCCCTTGTCGAAATGGGCGTAGCGCCCGACCAGGAACAGGACGATCACGCCGGGGAAGACGTTGATGAAGAACAGCCAGTGCCAGCTCAACTGCTCGGTTAGATGCCCGCCCAGGGTCGGGCCGACGGTCGGGGCCAGGGTGACGATCAGCCCCATGATGACGCTGGCGGTCACGCGCCGCTCGGGCGGGAAGGCGGTGAAGGCGACGGCGAAGACGGTGGGAATCATGGCTCCGCCGACGAACCCCTGAAGGGCGCGGAACAGGATCATCATCTCGATCGACGACGACAGCCCGACCATCACGCTCATGATCAGGAAGCCGGTGCAGGAGGCCATGAAGACGATCCGCGTCCCCCACAGCCGCGACAGATAGCCCGACAGGGGGATCATCACGACCTCGGGGATCAGATAGGCGGTCTGGATCCAGCTGATCTCATCGGCCGAGGCGCCGACGCCCGCCTGAATCTGCGGCAGGGAGGCGGCGACGATCTGGATGTCGAGAATGGCCATGAACTGGCCGATGACCATGCCGGCGAAGCCGAGCAGCAGGGCGGTCCAGTTGATCGCGGGGGCGGCGGGCCCCGCCGCAGAGGCTGGCGCGGGGGGAGCCGCGGCGTCCGTCACCGGGCGAGGCTCGCATTGGCGGCCATAGCCAGGGCCGTCTCGCCCGGATGGGCCTCGGCGAAGGCGGCGCCGCCCTGGCTCTTCAGGTCGACCTTGACCTCGACCGACAGGCCGGGCCGCAGGACGAT
This sequence comes from Brevundimonas sp. SS2672, assembly GCF_059579685.1. NCBI lineage: Bacteria > Pseudomonadati > Pseudomonadota > Alphaproteobacteria > Caulobacterales > Caulobacteraceae > Brevundimonas > Brevundimonas sp. SS2672. The sequence goes on from NZ_CM184201.1 coordinate 3,136,964, forward strand.
GGGGCGGCCCGAGGCGTCGCGCTGGACGACGATGCGAACGGGCACGCGCTGGGTGATCTTGGTGAAGTTGCCGGTGGCGTTCTCGACCGGGATCAGGGCGAATTCCGAGCCGGTGGCCGGGGCGAAGCTGTCGATACGGCCGTGCAGCGACCGACCGGGGAAGGCGTCGGCCTTGATCTCGACCTCCTGGCCCAGCCGCATCCGTCCGACCTGGGTCTCCTTGAAGTTGGCGACGACATAGACGTCCTGCAGCGGCACCACCGACATCAGGGGGCCGCCTGCCTGCACCACCTGTCCGATGCGCACGCCGCGCGCGCCGACGACGCCGGCCACGGGGGCGCGGATCAGGGTGCGGTCCAGGGTCAGTCTGGCCTGATCGACCAGGGCGCGGGCCTGTTCGACGGCGGCCACGCTCTGTTCGCGCGTCGAGCCGAGGACGGCGGCGGTGCGCTGTTGGGCGGTCAGGTCGGCCTGGGCCTGGGCGACCGAGGCGCGGGCGGTCTCGGCCGTGGCGCGCTGGGTCTCGATGCGCTGCTGCGACACCCAGCCCTGATCGGCCAGCTTGCCGTAGCGGTCGACCTCGGCGCGGGCCAGGTTCGCCTGGGCCTGGGCCTGGGTCACGGCGGCGGCGCGGGCGGCGATGGTCGCCTGCTCCTGCTGGGCGCGGGCGTCGACATTGGCCACGGCGGCGGTCAGGGCCGCCAGATTGGCTTCGGCCTGGGCCAGGGCGGCGCGGGCGTCCGCATCATCCAGTCGGACCAGAACCTGGCCCGCCTCGACGCGCTGGTTGTCCTTGACCAGGACTTCGACCACCTCGCCGCCGATGCGCGGGCTGACGGCCACGGTGTCGGCCTGGACGAAGGCGTTGTCGGTGCCCTCCCAGCGCTGCTTGCCCTGCCACCAGACGAGCCCCCCGACGATGAGGCCCACGCCGACCACGCCGGCGACGATCAGGGGCAGGCGCTTCTTGAGCGGGGCGGGGAGGGCCATGGAGGAGACAGCTCGCTTCGATTTCGGGGCGTAAAATGGACGGCGATGTCCAGAATACAAGGGCGAACTGCGTAAAAAGGTCGCAGGTTGGGGGCCTAATCCTGAGCCGGGGTGAAATCGGCGCGGTCGAAACGCCGCCCCCGTTTCACCGTGAGGACCAGGCGGCGCAGATTGGCCACGTCGGCGGACGGGTCGCCGGCCACGAAGATCATATTGGCCAGCTTGCCCGGCGCCAGCGTCCCCATATCGGCCTCCTGATTCAGGGCGCGGGCGGCGGTGGCGGTGGCGGCGACGATGACATCGCCCGGCGTCATGCCGACGGCGTTCTGCAGCAACTCCATCTCCTCAAGCAAGGCGGGCCAGGGATCGACGTCCGGCGTCTCGCCGTCCGTGCCGGCGGCGATGGCGACGCCGGTGCGATAGGCCTGTCGGGTCAGGGCGAAGACCATGGGGCCGGAGCAGATGGGCTGGCGGGCGCCCGGCCGGTCGGCGATGGCGCGATCCTGATCGGCGTAGACCCAGACGGTGGCGTCCAGGATGATCCCCTTGTCGCGCATCTGGTTCAGCAGGCCCTGCACCACGGGATTGTCGCCGTTCAGGAAGGGAGCGCGGTCGATCGGCGTGCGGCTGGCGTAGCTCTGGGGACGGTCGGCCGGCGCCTGAGCCTGATGGGCCAGGATGCAGGCGTGGGACATGACGTCGGGGCGAGCGTCGATCACCTCCTGCGGCGTCGCCGGATAGACCATGGCGTGGGTCCACACCGGAACGCCCTGGCGATGGGCTTCGGCCGTGACCGCGGCGATGCGTTCGGCCGGCAGGTCGGCGTAGATCTTGATCCCGGACGCTGAGGTTCCGCGCGCCATGGCGACGGCTAGGGGCAGGTCCGTCTCGGTGGTGATCGCCTGCATCCAGGGCGTCTGGCCGGGAATCTCGCCCGCCGTCACCGCCTGGGTGCGCGGGTCGTTGAAGAAGCCTTCGCCCGCCATGAGGGCTGCGTAATAGATGTCGGGCGACGGAACCTCTCCCACCCGCGCCTGGCGCGCCAATTCGCCGACGGAGCGCAGGTCGTCCGCCATGCCGCGCACGGCGGTGACGCCTGAGTAGAGCCAGCGCCGCATGTGGGCGTGCGCCTCCTCTGCGTTCGGCGGCGTGGCGATATGCACATGGCTGTCGATCAGACCCGGCAGAACATGAAGGCCGGAGACATCGATCCGTTCGGCCCCCTGAGGCGTGGCGTCGGCGTCCGGCTGGATCGCCAGGATGCGCTCGCCCTGGACGAGGATGGTGGTTCCGTTACGCGGCGCGGCACCCGTGCCGTCGATCAGGACCGCGCCATGATAGGCGATGATCCGATTGTCGACAGGGGGCGTCTGGGCCGACGCCGACGCGGCTGTCGCCAAAAAGACCGCCCCTATCAGCGCGCGCGAAAACTGGATCATGGCCGTCTTCCCCTGTCCCTCAGTCCGGGCTTGTGCGAAGGCGGCCCTGGCGTCAAGCGGATCGTCCCCCGTTGACGACGCGCCCGCGGAAGGCGAAGCGGAGGCATGGCTCCGTTGAAATCCGCCTCCCGCCAGAAGAAGGCCGTTCAGAAGGCCGCTCTGACTCCGCCCCCAGGCAAGCGCTCGCGCCAGCCGAAGACGGCGCCCGTGGGGGCGATCATCCGTTGGCCGCCGGACGAGGACCGGGTGGAGGAGATCTTCGTCCGTCTGTCGGGCGTCATGCCCGATCCGAAGACCGAGCTGGACTTCGTCAATCCCTACACCCTGGTGGTGGCGGTCGCCCTGTCGGCTCAGGCGACGGACGTAGGGGTGAACAAGGCGACCAAGGCCCTGTTCGCCATCGCCGACACGCCGCAGAAGATGCTGGCCCTGGGCGAGGAGGGGCTGATCCCCCTGATCGCCTCCATCGGCCTGTATCGCACCAAGGCGAAGAACGTCATCGCCGCCGCGCGGATGCTGGTCGAGAAGCACGGCGGCGAGGTTCCGCTGAACCGCGCCGACCTGCAGGCCCTGCCGGGCGTGGGGCGCAAGACCGCCAGCGTGGTGCTGAACGAACTGGGGATCGAGCCGGCCATTGCGGTGGACACCCACGTCTTCCGCGTCTCGCATCGGCTGGGGCTGGCCAATGCGGCGACGCCGGACAAGGTGGAGGCGCAACTGCACCAGGTGGTGCCCGAGGCCTGGCTGCCCAAGGCGCACCACTGGCTGATCCTGCACGGCCGCTACACCTGTCTGGCGCAGCGGCCGAAATGCGGCGCCTGCGTGATCTCCGACCTGTGCCCGTCGCGCGCCAGCTTCATGGGGGTGTGAGGGCGCCTTCTTCCTCTTTCGTCATCCTCCGGCGAGCGGAGCGAGACCGGTGGACCCAGCGGCGCGCGTGAGCGCGAAAGAGGCAGAAGCGACGCTCGCGGGAAGGTCGCCTTCGGCGCCTCCCCTGGTCCGAGCTTCGCTCGGCCAGAGGATGACGAAGGAGAGAAGGAGCGAGCGGGCGCCTAGCGCTCCAGTCGGGCTCGCACCGCCTGGCCGAAGCGGGCGCCCGCCTGCGGCGCGGCGGCCAGGTAGAAGTCCGGCTCGATCAGTTCCGCCTCCATCAGCACCCAGTCGCCGTCGGCGTTCAGCGTCATGTCGATGCGGGCGTAGAGCAGGTCCTCGCCGATGGCGGCCAGGGTGCGCTCGGCCAGATCCAGCGCGCCCTGCGGCGCGACGTCCAGCGCCTGATAGCGGCCGCCGTACTGGGTCTGGATGCGGAACTCCCCCGCCGCGCCGGGGCGCTTGTTCACCACATGGCTCAGCTCGCCGCCGAAATAAAGCAGGGAGGTCTCGCCCTCCGTCTCGATGGCCTTGAGGTAGGGCTGGATCATCGTGCCGCCGACGGGGGCGTCAGCCAGGGCCATGTCCAGCGGATCGCCCGCCGTCACCCGCAGGGTGCGCCAGGCGCCGCCCGAGACGGTCGGCTTGACGATCAGGGCTTCGGCGCCGGTCGCGGCGAAGGCGGCTTCCAGAACCGCAGCGTCGACGTGGTCGGCGAAGATCGTCTGCGGGACGGCGACGCCCTTTTCCGACAGGCGGGCCAGATAGCGCTTGTCGGCGTTCCAGCGCAGGGTCTCGGCCGGATTGGCCAGGGGCGCGCCCGCCTCGGCCCAGGTCGTGCAGGCCTGGAGCCAGCGGTCGTGATCCTGATGATAGCCCCAGACCAGCAGGGGCAGGACCAGCGGATAGTCCATCAGGGCGCGGGCGTTCTCGACATGGTCGGTCCATGGGGTGGGGCGGGCCGTTATCCCCGCCGTCGCCAGCGCCTCGCCCAGCCGGTCCAGCACGCCGGGCCACAGGGTCGAATAGGTAGGATCGGCCGGATCGGGGGTCAGGACGGCGACGTCGGTCATGGCGCGGCTCCGAAAGGCCCGACGAGGGCCGTCTGCAACAGGTCCGACGGCTTTAGGCCGCCGTCCGATCGGCGTGAAGGGCCGCTTTTCGCACGACGGCGAGGCCGGCGCACTGGCGCGCGGCCGCCTCGCCCGCTATGGGGCGCGCATGACCCAAGCCCTGCCCGCCTTCGCCCAAAACGCCCGCTTCGACGTCTGCGCCCTGGGCAACGCCATCGTCGACGTCCTGGCGCCGTGCGAACCGGCCTTCCTGGAGGCCAAGGGCCTGGTTCCCGGCTCGATGCAACTGGTCGACGAGGATCAGAGCGCGGCCCTGTATGACGCCATGGCGGCGGGGGTCGAGGCGTCCGGCGGTTCGGCGGGCAACACCGTGGCGGGCGTCGGCTCGTTCGGCGGCCGCGCGGCCTATATCGGCAAGGTGGCCAAGGATACGCTGGGCGAGGTCTTCAGCCACGACATCCGCGCCGTCGGCGTCCACTTCGACACCCCCGCGCTGGACGACGGCGCCGGCAAGGGTTTCGGCACCGGCCGTTGCCTGATCAACGTCACGCCGGACGGCCAGCGCACCATGTGCACCTTCCTGGGCGCCGCCAACCAGCTGACTACGGCGGACGTCGACGCCGCCGTCATCGGCGACAGCGCCATCGTCTATCTGGAAGGCTATCTGTTCGATCCGGCTCCGGCCCGCGCCGCCTTCGAGGCCGCCGCCGCCGCCGCCCATGCGGCGGGCCGCAAGGTCGCCATCACCCTGTCGGACAGCTTCGTCGTGCATCGCTGGCGCGCCGAGCTGCTGGAGTTCATCGAGACCTCGGCGGACATCGTCCTGGCCAATGAGGCCGAGCTGCACGCCCTGTTCGAGACCGAGAATTTCGACTACGGCGCCGCCCACCTGGGCCGCATCGTCGAGGTGGCGGCCGTAACGCGCGGCGGCGCCGGTTCGGTGCTGTTCCGCGGAGCCGAGCGGGTCGAGGTCGAAGCCTATCCGGTCGAGAAGGTCGTCGACACCACCGGCGCCGGCGATCAGTACGCCGCAGGCGTGCTGCTGGGCCTGTCGCGCGGCCTCGGCCTGGCCCAGGCCGGGGCGCTGGGCTCGCTGGCGGCGTCGGAGGTCATCGGCCACTGGGGTCCGCGCCCGATGGTCGGGCTGAAGGACCTGGCGGCCCGGCACGGCCTGAGCCTTTAGGAGGCGCGGGGCTCCAACATCGTCACCCTCGGGCTTGTCCCGAGGGCCCATGGTCCGGCGATGCGGGACGACAGGCTGTTCCAGCATAGGCGTGAAAGCGGCTCACCGACAGGGATGGCTCCGCACTGGGTCCTCGGGACAAGCCCGAGGATGACGGAAAGAAAGAGAAGAGCCGCGACAAAGGGTCGGACGCCGCGCCCGCTTGCCGTGGGGCGCTGGGCCGCGTAATCGGCGGACCATGTTCGGCCTCGCCAATCCCGACCGCTTCATGCGCTTCACCGGCCCCCTGGTCCCGGTGCTGTGGATCTGCGCGCTCGGCCTGCTGCTGCTCGGGACCTGGTTCAGCTTCACCGCGCCCGCCGATTATCAGCAGGGGGACACCGTCCGCATCATGTTCATTCACGTTCCGGCCGCTAGCCTGGGCCTGATGGCCTATGGGGCGCTGGGCGTGTCCAGCTTCTTCGCCCTGGTGTTCCGCCATCCGCTGGCCGATGCGGCGGCGCGGGCGGCGGCGGTGCCGGGCGCGGCCTTCACGGCGCTGGCGCTCGTCACCGGCTCCCTGTGGGGCCAGCCGATGTGGGGCACGTGGTGGGTGTGGGACGCGCGCCTGACCAGCGTGCTGGTGCTGTTCCTCTTCTACCTCGGCTACATGGCCCTGCGCGCCTCGATCGACGACGAAGCCAAGGCGGCGCGGGCGGCGGCGGTGCTGGGTCTGGTCGGCCTGATCAACCTGCCGATCGTCAAATTCTCGGTCGACTGGTGGAACACCCTGCACCAGCCCGCCTCCCTGCTGCGCTCCGGCGGGACCAGCGTCGATCCGGTCTTCCTGCCCGCGCTGCTTACCATGATGGCGGCCTATGCGGTGCTGTTCGGGGCGATCTGGCTGACGTCGATCCGCACCGAGGTACGGCGGCGCCGCGTTCTGACCCTTCGCGCCCGCGCGGCGCTGGAAGCCTGATGGAGTTTCCTCGTGCTTGATCTGGACATGAGCCCCTACGGCGCCTTCGTCTGGCCCGCCTGGGGGATCAGCGCCGTGGTCCTGGCCGCCCTGTCGGCCCGCGCCCTGATCGCGGCCCGCCGCTGGAAGCGCGAGCTGGCCCGGCTGGAGGCCGCGCGCAAATGAAGCGCTGGCTGGCTCTTCTTCCCATCGTGGTCCTGGTCGCCCTGGCGGTCTTTCTGATGACCCAGATGGGCCGGATGGCGGGCGATCCCGCCGCCGGGCCGACCTATCGCCCCGACGCCCTGGTCGGCCAGCCGATCCCGGAGACGACGGTCCTGCCCATTCTGGTCGACGGCAAGGCGAGCGCCGACCTGCTGGACCTGAAGACGGCGGGCGTGGGCAAGCCGATGATCGTCAATGTCTTCGCCAGCTGGTGCGCGCCGTGCCGTCTGGAGCATCCGCAGCTGATGAAGCTGAAGGAACAGGGCGTCGCGGTGGTCGGTGTGGCCTACAAGGACGATCCGGTCGCCACCGACGCCTTCCTGCAGGAGCTGGGCGACCCCTACCGCCTGGTGCTGGTGGATCGTGAGGGCCGGGCCGGGCTGGACCTGGGCGTGTCAGGCGTGCCGGAAAGCTTCGCCGTCGACGCCTTCGGAACCATCGTGGCCAAGTCGTCGGGGCCGGTGCTGACCGACGCCGACCTGAAGGCGCTGACCGACGCTCTGAACGCCCCCGCGCGCTGAGGCGATCGCCCGAAACAGGGTGAATCGTGCGTTAACCATATCTAGACGAAGCGCGGGCATCCTCATGCCATGTCCGCCATTTCGTCCGAGCGGCCGGCCTTTCCGCCCCAGGCGGGCGGTGCGGCCCATGCCGTGAGAACGGCCCAGTCGGCCTTCTTCCGCCAGGCCATGGGGCTGGCGGCGCCGGTTGCGTCCGAGGAGGCGGCGCGACCCGCTGCGGCGGTTTCTGCGCCGGTCGAACAGGCGACGCCGACATCGCGCCTGCAACGCCCCGGCTCCCTGCTCGACATTCGGGTTTAGGGTGCGGTCAGAATTTACCGCTCATCCCGGCGGACGCCGGGATCCAGTGCTTTGGCTGCAAATATCTCCGCCCTAGCCGACCAGCCGACTTTTTCCGTAGCGCGCGTGGTTCTTACTGGATCCCGGCGTCCGCCGGGATGAGCGGAAAGGGAAGAACTTAGCTCTCAGCGGCGCCCTTGAGCGGGACCACGACGGCGTCGGCTGCATCGTCGGTCTGCGGTTGCTCCACGACCGGCTCGCCTCTTTCTTCTTCTTGCCGCGTCCGTCGGCCTTGCCGTCGCTTTTGCGCGCGGCCTTCTCCGCCTTCTTGGCTTCCTTGGCGGCCTTCTTCGCCGCCTTGATTTCGGCGCGGGCCTGCTCGGGGGCGGCGTCGGCGGCGTCGGACAGGCTGCACAAAAGGTCCAGGAAGCTGTCGCGTTTGGACTTGGGCAGCAGGCCCATGATCCGCTTGTCGGCGGCCTCGACGCGCGGGCGGGCGGCCAGCAAGGCGGCCTCGCCCGCGGGCGACAGGCGCACGGCCTTGGCGCGGGCGTCGAGCGTCGAGCGTTCCCGCTCCAGCAGGCCCTTGGTCGTCATGCGCGCCACCAGGTCGGCCAGGGTCGAGCGGTCGATGCCGGTGGCCTTGACCAGGTCGGTCTGCGTCAGGCCCGAGCGGGCGGCCACGGCCTCCAGCACGGCGAACTGGCGCTGGGTCAGGCCGTCCGGCCCGGCTTCCTCGGCGTAGATGTCCAGCGCCAGCTGCAGCGCCCGGTGCATGAGGTGGCTGGGCGATTCCGCCAGCCCGCCCTTGATTTTCGCCTGCTTGCCCGACTTGATCATCGTCTTCGTTCCCGAACAGCCCGATACCGGCCGTGGCCGGATGATGCTGCGACAGCTAACAGTCCGGCTTAACGCTTTGACGACGCAAACGCTGACGGTTTGAAGACATTTATTCTGGGGCCTATCGCGCTTCGCGCTGCTTGAGGCCGTTGTTGGGGCCTATCGGGCTTCGCCCGACTTGAGGCCCGATAGGCGGGACGTCGACAAGGTCGCGCTATGCTGCGCGCTTCTGGCCTAGAGGCCCGTGTCGGGGGAGACGGGGCCGCGTTCCTCGTCCTTGGTCATGTTCTTCAGGATCAGCGGCACCTGCGACAGGCCGAAGATGGAGGCCGCGATCCACAGCACGCCGCGGAAGGCCGTCCAGACGCCGTTGGGATCGGGCGTCCCCAGGTTCAAGGCCGACCAGATGGCGGTGACGGCGGTCGGGCTGCGGAACACTTCGTTGGCGATGGCGACGGCCAGGAAGTAGAGGCCGTAGCGGAAGGTCAGCTTGCGCCAGGCCTCGTCCGTCACCTTGATGGCCGAGCCCAGCAGGGCCTTGAACGGGTATTTCTTCAGCGGCAGCGAGCCCAGCAGGACAGCGGCCAGCAGGCCGTTCTGCACCGTCAGCTTCAGCTTCACGAACAGGTCGTCGTCGGTGACGATGGTCAGGATCCCGAACACCAGGGCGAAGCCGCCGGTGATCAGCGGCATGGGCGCCAGGCGCCGTTCCAGGATGAAGCCTACCGCCAGGGCGATCATCGAGGCGATGACCAGAACCCAGGTCGCCTTGATCATGTCGCGGGTGATGAAATAGGCGGCCATGAAGGCGACCAGGGCGCCGAAGTCGACGGCCTGACGAATCCACTGCGGGCGCTTGGTTTCGGTCGCTTCAGTCATGGATCAGTCCTCAAGCCCGACCAGGGATCGGGAAAACGCGCGGGCGTCGAAGGGTTGCAGGTCCTCGACCCCCTCGCCGACGCCGATCAGCTTGATCGGGGCGTCCGAGGCCTGGGCCACGGGCACCAGGACGCCGCCGCGCGCGGTGCCGTCCAGCTTGGTCATCACCACGCCCGAGACATAGGCGGTGCGGCCGAAGATCTTTTCCTGCTCCAGCGCATTGCGGCCCACGGTGGCGTCCAGCACCAGCAGGGTCTCGTGCGGGGCGTCCGCATCGACCTTCTTCAGAACGCGCACGATCTTCAGCAGTTCGTCCATCAGGGTCGACTTGTTCTGCAACCGCCCGGCCGTGTCGATCAGCACGACGTCGAAGCCCTCTTCCTTCGCCTTGGTGAAGGCGTCGAAGGCGAGCCCAGCGGCGTCGGCGCCGTCGCGGCGGCTTTCGAAATGGGCGCCCGCGCGGTCGGCCCAGACCTTGAGCTGCTCGCGGGCGGCGGCGCGGAAGGTGTCGCCGGCGACGATCATCACCTTGGCGCCCTTGGCCGTCAGGTCCGAGGCGATCTTGCCCAGGGTCGTTGTCTTGCCTGAGCCGTTCACGCCGACGAACAGGACGACGTAGGGCTTGGGCCCCGACAGCGGATCGAAGGTCGCCTGACGCGGGGTCAGTTCGGCGGCCACGGCTTCGGCCAGGGCCTCCTTGACCTCGCGCTCGTCGGAGGTCTTGCCGAAACGTAAGGATCGGAACCGCTCGACGATGCGGGCCGAGGCGGCGGGGCCCAGATCGCTCTCGATCAGATGCTCCTCCAGCCGCTCCAGCGCCTCTTCCGAGAGGGGCTCCTTGACGAAGGTCGAGACGACCTGATCGGTCATCTGTTTCGAAGACCGGGACAGGCCTTGGCTCAGCCGCTGGAACCAGCCTTTTTTGGGCGTATCGCTCATGGGGTGAGCCTTAGCCGACGGCGGTTCTCAGGTCACGTGCGATCATTTCACCCGCTCATCCCGGCGGACGCCGGGATCCAATGCTTTGGCTTCATCGCGCAACCCTATATTGATCCCGTAGGCTGTAGGGTCAGTGCCTGCGGCTCTCACTGGATCCCGGCGTCCGCCGGGATGAGCGGAAATATTGATGGCGAAGACGCATCCCTTCCACGCCCCGCGCGCCCACGGCTTCGTGCGCGTCGCCGCCGCGACCCCGGTGGTTCATGTCGCTGACCCGGCCGCCAACGCCGAGGAGCACGAACAACTGATCCGTCAGGCGGGCGAGGCGGGCGCGGACCTGCTGGTCTTCCCCGAACTGTCCTTGAGCGCCTACGCCATCGACGACCTGCACATGCAGGCGGCCCTGCTGGAAGAGGTCGAGCGCCAGATCGCGCATCTGGCCGAGGTGGCGGACGAGGCGGGCGTGATCGCCGTGATCGGCGCGCCGATCCGCAACGGCGACGCCCTGTTCAACTGCGCCGTCGTGCTGGGCGGGGGCGAGGTGCTGGGCGTGGTCCCGAAGACCTATCTGCCCAACTACCGCGAATATTATGAGAAGCGCTGGTTCGCGCCCGCCGCCAGCCGCAGCGAGGACGCCGTCTTGCTGAACGGCACGAGCGTCGATTTCGCGCCGGGCCTGATCTTCGAGGCGACGAACCGCCCCGGCTTTGTCTTCGCGGTCGAGATCTGCGAGGACTTCTGGGCACCGCAGCCGCCGTCGACGCGGGCGGCGCTCGCAGGCGCGCGCATCCTGTGCAACCTGTCAGCCTCCAACATCGTCATCGGCAAGGCGGACGAACGCGCCCTGCTGTGCGCCAGCCAGTCGGCGCGCACCCTGTCGGCTTATGTCTTCGCCGCCTCGGGCTGGGGCGAGAGCACGACCGATCTGGCGTGGGATGGTCAGGCGACCATTCATGAACTGGGCGCGCGGCTGGCCGAGGGCGAGCGCTTCGCCCTGCACAGCCATCTGATGGTCGCCGACGTGGACGTGGACCGCATCGGGCTGGACCGTCTGCGCAACGGCACCTTCGCCGACTGCGCCCGGCTGGAAGGCGAGGCCGCGACCGTGGTTCCGTTCGAGGCGGGGGAGGGGCCGACCGACGCCCTGATCCGTCCGCTGGACCGCTTCCCCTTCGTGCCGGACGACGGCGCGCGTCTGGATCAGGATTGCTTCGAGGCCTTCAATATCCAGGTTCAGGGCCTGATGCGGCGGATGACGGCGACGGGGTCGAAGACGCTGGTGATCGGCGTCTCGGGCGGGCTGGATTCGACCCAGGCCCTGCTGGTGGCCTGCCGCGCCTTCGATCGGTTGGAGCTGCCGCGCAGCGGCATCCTGGCCTTCACCATGCCGGGGTTCGCCACCTCCGACGGCACCAAATCCAACGCTTGGGCGCTGATGAAAGCGCTGGGCGTGACGGGGGCCGAGATCGACATCCGCCCCGCCGCCGAACAGATGCTGCGCGACATCGGCCACGCCTTCGCGGACGGGAAGCCGGTGCATGACATCACCTTCGAGAACGTCCAGGCGGGCCTGCGCACCGACTATCTGTTCCGTCTGGCCAATCAGAACCACGGCTTCGTGCTCGGCACCGGCGACCTGTCGGAACTGGCGCTAGGCTGGTGCACCTATGGCGTCGGCGACCACATGAGCCACTACAACGTCAACGGCGGGGTGGCGAAGACCCTGATCCAGCATCTGATCCGCTGGGTGGCCGAGCGCGGCCTGGTGGGGGAGGCGGCGGTTCCGACCCTGCACGCCATTTTGGCTACCGAGATCTCGCCCGAGCTGGTGCCGGCGGGCGCCGACGGGGCGATCCAGTCGACGCAGAGCATCGTCGGCCCCTATGCGCTGAACGACTTCTTCCTGTTCTATATCAGCCGCTTCGGCCTGAAGCCGTCGAAGGTGGCCTATCTGGCGCATCAGGCCTGGGGCGATGCAGCGACGGGCGCCTGGCCGGTCGGCCTGCCGGAGGGCGAGCGCGTCGCCTACGACCTGGCGACCATCAAGGGGTGGCTGCGGAAGTTCCTGATCCGCTTCTTCCAGACCAGCCAGTTCAAGCGCTCGGCCGTGCCGAACGGGCCGAAGGTGGTCACGGGCGGGTCGCTGTCGCCGCGCGGCGACTGGCGGGCGCCGTCGGATTCCTCGGCGCGGGTGTGGCTGGACGAACTGGACGCCAATACCCCTGATGGTTGAAACGACGGGTCTGGGGTTTACGCATCCGCACCCGACGGGGTAGCGTTTTCTTCTCCCCGCCCCCTGTGAGCCTGACACACCCCGGTCGTGCGGGAGAGCCCGGACCTGTCCGGGTCAGCCTAGGGCTGAGCGTTCGGGATTGAAGAAGGATACGCCATGCGTTTTGCAACGGCCGCCGCCCCGACCGCCATTCTGGCCGCCCTGTTCCTGACCGCCGCGCCCGCTCTGGCGCAGGACGCCGCTGAACCGGCGCCCGCCGCTGCGCCAGCCGCAGCCGGGGATCCCACCGACGCCGAACTGGCCCAGTTCGCCGCCGCCATGAAGACGGTCCAGAGCGTGGCCGCCTCCGTCCAGAACGGAACGCCCACCGAGGAGCAGCAGGCCCAGATGGCCGGCGCCGTGCAGAACTCGGGCCTGGCCGTCGAGCGCTTCAACGCCATTTCGGCCGCCATCTCGGCCGATCCGGTGCTGCAGGCGCGCGCCGCCGTGGCCGGCGCCGCCCCGTCCGCGCCGGGCTCGGTCGGCGCCGGCGTCACCGATGCGGAAGCCGGTCAGTTCGCTGTCGCCATGGCGGAGATCTCGGGCATCGCCCGCGCCCTGAACGGCGCACAGCCGAATGAGGAGCAGCAGGCCCAGATGGCCGCCGCTATCCAGAATTCGGGTCTCGACATCGAGCGTTTCAACGCCATTTCCGCCGCTACGGCCCAGGACGAGCACCTTCAGGCGCGCATCGCCCTTGCCCAGGCCCGTCAGGGCGAATAGGCCCATGGGGGACGGGCCGTCGCGGATGCGGCGGCCCTCTCTCCATTTCAGACAGGACCGATCATGAGCGACGACGTCACCAAGGACACCAACGGCAACATCCTGTCGGACGGCGACAGCGTGACCCTGATCAAGGACCTGAAGGTCAAGGGCTCGGGCGGGGTGACGCTGAAGCGCGGGACGATGGTCAAGAACATCCGCCTGACCGGCGACCCCGAAGAAATCGAAGCCAATGTCGAAAAGGTGCGCGGACTGGTCCTGCGCACGGAGTTCGTGAAGAAGGCGTAATTTAAGAGGGCCTACCGCGCTTCGCGCTACTTGAGGCCCATTGAAACGGGCCTACCGAGCGCTGCCTCCGCTTGAGGTTCGGTTCCCGCGCCTCAGCCCACCCCCGCCAGGGATTCGAAGATGGCCGACCGCGCTTCGGGTTCGTCCAGCATGGGCGCGTGCCCGACGCCGGGGACCTCGGCATAGGCCATGGCGGGGGCGGCCTTCCTCATCCTGTCGGCGATGGCGAGGCTGAGCAGGTCCGATGTTCCGCCGCGCACCAGCAACGTCGGCTTCCGGCGCGCCAGCGCTCGGAACGAGGGCCACAGATTGGGAACCAGGGCCTTGGACCCCGCCGCCTTGATCGGCGCCGAGATGTCGGGATCGTAGTCCAGCACCGGCGCGCCTTCGGTCACCTCGCGGAAGATGCGGCGGGCGAAGGCGGCCCAGTCGGCGTCCGAATAATGGGGGAAGGCCGCCTCATTGATGCGTCGGGCGTAGGCCGTCGCATCGTCCCAGCTCTCGATCACGACCGGCTGGCCGGTATAGGCGGCGATGCGGGCCAGGCCCTCGGCCGCAACCTCGGGGCCGACGTCGTTTAGGATGGCGGCGGCGATGGCCTTGGGCTTCAGCGCCGTCAGCGCCAGGGTGATCAGCCCGCCCATGGAGGTGCCGAGGAAGACCGCCTTCTCGATCCCCGCCTGCTCCATCAGCGCCACGACATCCTTCGCATAGACGTCCGGCGTATAGGTCATGGGATCGGGCGCCCGGTCCGACCGGCCGCGTCCGCGCACGTCGACGGCCAGGACGCGGCGGCCGCTGTGGGCGATGAGGCCGGCGATGACGCCGAAATCGGCGCTGTTGCGCGTCAGGCCGTGGATGGCGATGACGGGCAAGCGCGCCGGGCCCTCGGCCGGGGCGTAGTCGCGGGCGTAGAGGCTCAGGCCGTCCGGCGAGGTCCAGCGCCGCTCGACATGGCGGTCGGCCAGCGGGGTGGTCATCGGCATGAGACGTCTCCGAACAGCTCCGTTTCGACTGACGTTAATTCATCGGATGAAGAATAGCGATCAGCTCGGCAGCAGATCGCGCACGAATTGATCCAGATCGCCGTCGGTGAAGCGATGGCCCGCCACGCCCGCCCGCCGCGCGGCCTCCATGTCCGACGGCTGATCGCCGATCATCAGGGACCGGCCCAGGTCCAGGCCGTGCTCGGCTGCGGCCTTTAGCAACATGCCGGGATTGGGCTTGCGGTCCGGATGGTCCGGGTGCCGATAGCGCGCGTCTACGGCCTCGGAATGGAAGGGGCAGGCGTAGACGGCGTCGATGCGCCCGCCGCCTTCGGCCAGGCGCTCGACCAGCAGGCGGTTGAAGCCGTGCATGGTCTCTTCGCTGAACATGCCGCGCGCCACGCCCGACTGATTGGTGACGATGACGGTCGTGTAGCCGGCGTCGTTCAGCCGCTTCACCGCCTCAGCGGCGCCGGGGATCAGCACCAGTTGATCGGGTCGGTGCGGATAGCCGCTGTCGACGATCAGCACGCCGTCGCGGTCGAGGAAGGCGGCGGGACGCGGGGTCATACCGTTTCGGTCAGCAGGGCCGAGAAGGCCGTCATCAGATGGTAGAAGGTCGAGGCGGGGACGGCGGCGTCCTGAGAGCGCCCGGCGGCGTCGTAACTATCGACCCACAGGCCGGGGGTGGTCGTGGCCAGATAGGTGGCGAAGACTCCGTCCAGCAGGGCGTCGGCGCGTTCGACCTCGCCGCGCAGCCGCAAGGCGCGCAGGGTCTCGGTCTGGCACCACAGGCGGCGGCCGGAGTCCAGAAGTCCCGCCTCCCGTCCGATCTCGCGCACGGCGTGGCCCTCGGCGTCGAAGCCCCGCTCCAGGGCGACGTGGAACAGGACATCGGCCTTGTCGGCATGTCCGGGCAGGCCCAGGCGATGGGCCTGATCCAGCAGCCAGACCCACTCCATATGGTGACCCGGTTCGGCCGCCTCGCCCAGGGCGCCGGGGGCGACGGACCAGTCGGCGGCGAAATATTCGCCGAGGACGCCCAAGCGGGCGTCGAAGAAACGCGTGGCGAACAGGTCCAGGATGCGTCGCGCGGCGTCTTCCCAGACAGGGTTCGGGGCGGTCGCCTGCCAGAACAGCAGGGCCTCCAGCAGGTGCATGTGCGGGTTCTGGCGTCGGGGCAGGACCGGCGGGAGGGCCTCCTGCCAGCCGCCGTGGACGGGATCGGCCAGGCTGCCTTCCGTCGCCGCCAGGGTCGCCAGGGCCAGGGGCAGGGCGCGTTCGTCCTTCAGCACGCGATGGGCGGCCGCCAGCCCGAACAGGACGAAAGCCAGGTCATAGAGGTCCGGCGTCGGGTCCAGGACGGCGCCCGCGTCGTCGGCCGCACGAACCCAAAGACCGTCGTCGCGCTGATTGTCGCGGATCAGAACCTCGAGCCCGCGCCGCGCCAGAGCCTCGCCTTCTATCCAGCCGAGCGAAGCCGCTTCGGCGAAGACATAGACCTGTCGCGCCTGGACGCGTGTGCGGCGCGGCAGGCCGGTGACCGGCCGACCGTCGAAATCCAGCTTCTCATAGAAGCGGCCCTCGGCGTCGACGCCCGCCGTCGCCCATAGCGGCAGAGCCTGGCCGAACAGCCAGTCGCGGACTCGGGATTGTGCATTCGGCAAGGTCATGACGGTCCGGGCTTAGGCAGGGTCGCCGTCTTTGCCAAGCCATGGTTTTCGTTGCATCCGGCAACGCGAAGTGACTCCGGGGGGTTTGTTCAGCACCCCGCCGCTTTGCTAGGACGCAGGCTGACACAGACGACCCGCCTTCGCGTCCGCGCCCCGGAAGACGATTCCCCGCTGCGCCGGCCCCATCGAGAGAGCGACATCGCAATGACCATCCCCTTCATCGACCTTCAGGCCCAGCGCCTGCGCCTCGGCGGCAAGATCGAGGCCGCCGTTCAGGAGGCCGTTGTCGGCGGCGCCTGGGTCATGGGCCCGCAGGTGCGCCAGTTCGAGGCCGATCTGGCCGCTTTCGGCAAGGCGAAACACGCCCTGGGCTGCGCCAACGGCACCGACGCCCTGGCCTTGCCGCTGATGGCCTGGGGCATCGGGCGCGGGGACGCCGTCTTCGTCCCCAGCTTCACCTTCGCCGCCACGGCCGAGGTCGTGCCCTGGTTTGACGCCGAGCCGGTCTTCGTTGATGTGGACGAAAACACCTACAACATGGATCCGGCCGCGCTGGAACGCGCCATCGAAGGGATCAAGGCCGAGGGCCGCCTGACCCCGCGCGTGGTCATCGCCGTCGATCTGTTCGGCCAGCCCGCCGACTATCCGGCGATCAAGGCGATCTGCGACAAGCATGGCCTGAAGCTGATCTCGGACTCGGCGCAGGGCTTCGGCTGCACCATCGACGGCGCGCATCCGCTGAAATGGGCCGATGTGACCACCACCAGCTTCTTCCCGGCCAAGCCTCTGGGCTGCTACGGCGACGGCGGGGCGGTGCTGACGAACGACGACGAGCTGGCCCAGCTGATGGATTCCATCCGCGTTCACGGCAAGGCGGTCGGCGTCGACCTGAAGGACCGCACCTTCGACCACGACCCCAAATATCTGAACATGCGCATCGGCCTGAACAGCCGTCTGGACACCATCCAGGCCGCCGTCCTGATCGAGAAGCTAAAGGTCTTCGCCCAGGAGATCGAATGGCGCAACGCCGCCGCCGCCCGCTATAATGAAGGCCTTCGTCCCCACGTCGCCAAGGTTCCGGACGTCCCGGCGGGCAATGTCTCCAACTGGGCGCAATATACGGTCGAGCATTCAGATCGCGATGGTCTGGCCGCACACCTGAAGGATCAAGGTGTGCCGACGGCGGTCTATTATCCGATCCCGCTGCACCTTCAGCCCGCCTATGAGCACTATCCGCGCGGGGCGGGCGGCCTGCCTGTCACCGAGCGGTTGAAGGACGTGGTCGTCAGCCTGCCGATGCACGCCGATCTGGACGCCCAGACGCAAGACCGCATCATCGCCGCCGTCGCCAGCTTCAAGGCCTGATCCTCATGCCCCAGCAGACCCCCCTCAAGATCGGCGTCGCGGGCGCCGGCGTCATGGGCCGCAACCATGCGCGCGTCCTGTCCGAATTGCGCGACGTCGAGCTGACGACCGTCTTCGATCCCGACGCCGTGACGGCCGAGGGCGTGGCCGCCGCCTATGGCGCGACCGCCGTGACGACGGCCGAGGCCTTCGTGGCCGCCGGTCTGGACGCCGCCGTCATCGCCACGCCGAACCGCTATCACGCCGAACTCGGCGTGGCCCTGCTGAACGCCGGCGTGCATGTGCTGGTGGAAAAGCCGATCGCGGCCACGCTGGCCGACGCCCAGGCCATGATCGATGCGGCCAAGGCCAATGACCGCGTGCTGATGGTCGGCCATGTCGAGCGCTTCAACCCGGCGGTCGAGACGGTCAAGCGCGCCATCGACGGCGATGAGATCATCTCCATCCAGATCACCCGCGTCGGCCCCTTCCCGCCGCGCATGGGCGAGGTCGGGGTGGTCATCGACCTGGCCGTGCACGACATCGACATCATCCGCCACCTGACGGGGTCTGAGATGACCGAGGTCCAGTCGCTGCTGGGCCACACCCACGCCTCACGCGAGGATTCGGCCCTGCTGCAGTTCCGCATGGACAATGGGGTGATCGCCCACATCACCACCAACTGGGTCACGCCCTACAAGACCCGCGTCCTGCAGGTGGCGACCAAGAGCCGCTTCATCGTCGCCGATCTGATCACCCGCCAGGTGACGGAATTCTTCGGCCAGCAGCCGGACGGCTCATACTCCACGCGGATGCTGAACGCCTGGCCCGCCGAGCCGCTCAAGAAAGAGCACGAGGCCTTCATCCACGCCATCCGCACCGGCGAGACGGCGGCGGTCAGCGGCGAAGACGGCCTGCGCAATCTGGAAGTGGCGCTGAGGTGTCTGGGGGAGTGAGCGAAAGGCTTTAGGCCTTCACCACCTGCATCGTCAGCCATTCGGCGATCAGGGCGGGTTTGTCGCCGCCTTCGATCTCGACGGTCAGTTCGTGCTTCAGCAGCCAGCGGCCGTCCCCCTTGTCCTCGGCCGACAGCAGTTTGAAGCGGCCGCGCACGCGCGATCCCGACGGCGCCGGGGCGAGAAAGCGCAGGCGGTCGAAGCCGTAGTTCACCCCCATGACCAGATCATCCAGCGGGGCGATCGCGTCCATGCTCATCGCCGAGGCGAGGCTGAGGGTCAGGAAGCCGTGCGCGATGGTCCCGCCGAAGGGCGTCGCCTTGGCGCGCTCGGGATCGATGTGAATGAACTGCTCGTCCTCGGTCAGACCGGCGAAGGCGTCGATGCGCGCCTGATCCAGCGCGAACCAGCGGCTGACGCCGACCTCCTGTCCGATCAGGGACTGTAGTTTGCTGGCCTTGGTCATGTGACGCCCTCCCGTTTGCGCCAGCCTTGCGCAGGCAGGGAGCGGAGGCAAGGCCTACCCCTCGAAGCGTCCCTCGATGATCGTGCTGAACAGGCCGGGGTCGACGTTGCCGCCCGACAGGACGATGCCGGTCGTCAGGCCCCTTGCCTCGATCTTGCCCGAGAGCAGGGCGGCCAGGGACACGGCGCCGCCCGGCTCGATGACCAGCTTCAGCCAGCGGAAGGCGAAGCGCATGGCTTCGGCCACCTCGGCGTCGGTGACGGTCGCAGCGCCTGCGAGGCGGCGGTTGATCGGCCAGGTCAGCTCGCCCGGCATGGGCGCCATCAGGGCGTCGCAGATCGACGGCGACCCCTGCGGATGGGCGGTGCGCTGGCCCGCCTCCAGCGAGCGGCGGGTGTCGTCGAAGGCGTCGGGCTCGACCACGATGACGCGGGTGTCGGGGCTCTGTTCGGCCATGACCAGATTGATCCCGGCGATCAGTCCGCCGCCCGAGGCGCCGCACAGCAGCTGGTCCATCGGCACGCCCGCCTGCTCCAGCATCTCCAGCCCGACCGTGCCCTGGCCCTCGATGATGAAGGGATCGTCGAACGGCGGGACCAGCACCGAGCCGCGCTCGGCCGCGATCTCGGCGCCGATGGCCTCGCGGCTCTCGGTCCAGCGGTCGTAGAAGCGGACCTCGCCGCCGAAGGCGCGCACGCCCTCGACCTTCACCGTCGGGCTGTCGGACGGCATGACGATGACGGCGGGCGTGCCGATGGCCTTGGCGGCCGCCGCCACCCCTTGCGCGTGGTTGCCGGATGAATAGGCCACGACGCCGCGCGTCTTCTCTTCCTCGGTCAGGCGGCTGACGCGGTTATAGGCGCCGCGGAACTTGAAGGCGCCCGCCACCTGAAAGGTCTCGGTCTTCATCAGCACACGGCCGCCGACGGCTTCGTTCAGGGCCGGATGCTCGATCAGCGGCGTGCGGACGGCGGCGGGGGCGATCTGGCGGGCGGCGTCGACGACGCCTTCAAAGCTGGGCGTATGCATGGCTTCCCTCTTACGTCGCGGCGCAGGCTCTGCATAACTCACATCATGCAAGCAAATATGATCCTCGCCATCGACCAGGGCACGACCTCGACACGGGCGGTCGCGTTTGAAGTCTCGCCCGAGGGGGCCTTTCATGCGGTCGCCGTCAGCCAGATCGAGCTGGCGCAGCATTTTCCGCACTCCGGCTGGGTCGAGCATGACGCGGCCGAGATCTGGCGCGCGACGCTGCAGACCTGTCGCGAGGTGGTGCGCAAGGCGGGCGGCGTCGGCCGTTTCGCCGCCATCGGCATCACCAACCAGCGCGAGACTTCGGTGATCTGGGACGCAGCGACCGGCGAGCCCTTGCACCGCGCTATCGTCTGGCAGGACCGGCGCACGGCCGAGGCGACGGGCAAGCTGGCGGCGGCAGGGCATGAGGCCATGGTTCAGGCGGCGACGGGCCTGATCCTCGACCCCTATTTCTCGGCGTCCAAATACGCCTGGCTGCTGGACGCCGTGCCCGGCGCGCGCGAACGGGCGGCGCGCGGCGAGGTGAAGCTGGGCACGATCGACGCCTGGCTGATCTGGAAGCTGACCGGCGGCCAAAGCCATGTCACCGACGCCACCAACGCCAGCCGCACTAGCCTGATGGACCTGACGACCCGCACATGGCGCCCGGACCTGTGCGACCTGTTCGGCGTGCCGATGCAGGCCCTGCCGGAAATCCGCGACTGCGACGCCCTGCTGGGCGAGGCCGATCCCTCCCTGCTGGGACGCGCCCTGCCCATTCACGGTTCGGCGGGCGATCAGCACGCGGCGCTGGTCGGGCATGGGGCTCTGACGGCGGGGGACGCCAAGATCACCTATGGCACCGGCGCCTTTCTGGTGGCCAATGTCGGGGCGGCGCCCGTGGCCTCGACCTCGCGGCTGCTGGGGACGCTGGGCTATGCGGCAGGCGGTGAGGCGGCCTATGCGCTGGAGGGGTCCATCTTCTCGGCCGGGTCGGCGATCCAGTGGCTGCGCGACGGGCTGAAGGTGCTGTCGGATTCGCGCCAGTCCGAGGCCGTGGCCCAGTCGCTGACGGACAACGGAGGGGTCTATCTGGTCCCTGGCTTTACTGGCCTCGGCGCGCCCTGGTGGGAGCCGGAGGCGCGCGGAACCGTCGTCGGCCTGACCCGCGACAGCGGCCCGGCGCACATGGTCCGCGCCGCGCTGGAGAGCCTGGCCTATCAGACTCGCGACCTGCTGGACGCCCTGACGAAGGACGGAGCGCCGCCGCTGAAGCGACTCAAGGTCGACGGCGGCGTCACCGCCAACGCCTTCGCCATGCAGTTCGTCGCCGACATCTGCGAGGTCGAGGTCGAGCGCCCGGCCTTCCAGGAGATGACGGCCATGGGCGCGGCGCGGCTGGCGGCCTATGGCGTCGGCCTGACCGAGGCGCTGTGGACCGCCCCTGCCGAGGCGCCCGCCGTCTGGACCCCGCGCATGGGGGCCGAGGAGCGGGCGCGGCTGCTCAGGGGCTGGCGCGGCGCGGTCAGGGCCGCCATCATCGCCGCCCAGCCGGAGGAGGGGGAATGACCGAGGCCATGGACGCTCAGACATTGGACGCTCAGGCGGCCTTTTCGGGCACGCGCGAGGTGGACGACCGTCATCGGCTGGACGAGGCGACGTTGGACGCCTGGCTGGCGGCGAACGTCGAGGGCTACGCCGGGCCGCTGACCCTGCGCCAGTTCAAGGGCGGCCAGTCCAACCCGACCTATGAGCTGACCACGCCGGGCCGGACCTATGTCCTGCGCCGTAAGCCGCCGGGCGCGCTGCTGGCCAGCGCCCACGCGGTGGATCGGGAGTTCGCGGTGATCTCGGCCCTGCACGCCCAGGATTTTCCGGTCGCGCGACCCTATGCTCTGTGCACGGACGATGGCGTCATCGGTTCCGTCTTCTACGTCATGGAGAAGGTCGAGGGCCGCATCTTCTGGGACCTGAAGCTGCCGGGCCTGACCCCGCCGGAGCGCCGCGCCATCTATGACGCCCAGGTCGATACGCTGGCGGCCCTGCACCGACTGGAGCCCGACGCCGTCGGCCTGGCGGACTACGGCAAGGCGGGGAATTATTTCGCCCGCCAGGTGGGGCGCTGGACCAAGCAGTATCGCGCCTCGGAGATCGAACCGATCGGGGCCATGGACCGGCTGATCGCCTTCCTGCCCGAGAGCCTGCCGCCGGAGGGGCCGACGCGGATCGTGCACGGGGACTTCCGCCTCGACAATCTGATCCTCAATCCGGCCGAGGCGAAGGTGCGCGCGGTGCTGGACTGGGAGCTGTCGACCCTGGGCGACCCGATGGCGGACTTCTCCTATCTGCTGATCGCCTGGGTCATTCCGGCGACCTTGCGCAACGGCCTGGCCGGAGCGGACCTGGAGGCTCTGGGGATTCCCTCGGTCGCGGAGACGGTCGAACGCTATGCGCAGAAGACCGGGACGGCGGCGCCGACGAACCTGGACTGGCTGTTCGCCTACAACCTGTTTCGGCTGGCGGCCATCTGTCAGGGCATCGCCGGACGGGTGCGCGACGGGACCGCCGCCAGCGCCCATGCACGGGCCATGGCGGCCCAGGTCGGCCCGCTTTCGGACGCCGCCTGGGGCTTTGCGCGGAAGGCGGGCGCCTGAGCGGAGTCTTAATAAAACAGTTTTTGTTGCGGATTGATTTGTGAAACGGGTGCGGAAGGCCTACCTATCGGTCTGGAGCATGAACCCTGATGTCTGACAGCCAACGTTTTCCCGTCGCCGCCCACGCCCTGGCTTACCTGGCCCACAAGGGCGCCTATGCGGCGACCGAGGCCGAGCCGAGCGCCGTCCTGGCCGCCTCGGTGCCGACCAATCCGGTGGTGATCCGCCGGGTGACCGCCCTGCTGGCCAAGGCGGGCCTGATCGCGACGCGCCCTGGCGCGTCCGGCGGGTCGTGGCTGCTGCGGCGGCCCGAAACCATCTGCCTGGACGAGGTGCTGAGGGCGGTGAACGGCTGCGCCCATCTGGGATCGCCGCCCGCCGGGGCCAAGGGCTGTCCGGTCGGCGAACATATTCCGCGCCAGGTGGCCAAGGCCCTGACGGCGGCCGATCAGGCGGCGGGCGCGGCCCTGTCGAAGATCACCATCGCCGACCTGCTGGAAGAGGACCCCGAGGTGCTGCGGGCCTTTGCGCCGCATCCGGCCTGTCCCAACGCCGACGCGGCCTGACGAGGCGGCCTTGGGGGAGGGGCGCCGCACCATCCTGATCACCGGGGCCTCGGCCGGCATCGGCGCGGCCCTGGCGCGCGTCTGCGCGGCGCGAGGTTATGACCTGATCCTGACCGCCCGCCGCGAGGGGCCGCTCCAGGCCCTGGCCGAGGATCTGGCCGCTGCGCACGGCGTCGATGCGACCGCCGTCGTCGCCGATCTGGCCGAGCCGAATGCGCCTGCGCGATTGTTCGACGCGATCGCGGCGCGCGGCCTGCGCGTCGACGGTCTGGTCAACAACGCCGGCTTCAGCCGCACCACCGGCTTCCTCGCCACCGATCCGGCCAACCACGCCGCCATGATCCGGGTCATGCTGACCGCGCCGGTCGAGCTGTCGCGTCTGGCGCTGCCGGACATGGTCGCGCGCGGCTGGGGCCGGGTGCTGAACGTGGCCTCCCTGGCGGGGCAGATGCCGGCGACGGGCGGCGACACCCTGTACGGCCCGATCAAGAGTTTCCTGATCAAGGCGTCGCAGGGGCTGTGGCTGGAGACGCAGGGGACGGGGGTGAACGTCACCGCCCTGTGCCCCGGCTACACCTACACCGAATTCCACGACGTCAACGGCTCGCGCGCGCAGGTCTCGGCCGCCTATCCCAAATGGATGTGGATGGACGCCGACCGCGTGGCCCGCATCGGCTGGGACGCGGTCGAGGCGAACCGGCCGCGCGTGACGCCGGGCGTCGCCAACAACGTCCTGGCGGCGCTGGGCGGGCTGCTGCCTGACGCCCTGGCGCTGAAGATGGTCGGCGGCCACGCCAGGCGGCTGGACCGCCTCTGAGGGTTAGTGCCCGCCGGAGGGGTAGGGGGTGGTGACGCCCGCGCTGAACATCCCCGGCAGGGCCTCGCCCAGACCCATCAGGATGAACTGGATCGCCAGGGCGCACAGGATCAGGCCTAGCACCCGCACCACGATGGCCATGCCGACGTCGCCCAACAGGCGGCTGATCGGGCCGGTGGCCGAGAAGCACAGGAAGGTCACGACGCAGGCGGCCCCCATGGCGATCAGGGAGGCCACGGTGCCGGCCAGACCCAGCTTGGCCGCCTCGCCCGCCTGGATGATGATGGCGGAGATGGCGCCTGGGCCGATCATCAGGGGAATGGCGAAGGGCACGATCAGCCGCTTGAAGCGGCGTTTGGCGTAGCCGCGAACATCCTTGGCGTCCGTCGCGGCGTCGGCGTCGGCGAAGATGGCGAGGAAGTCTTCGCGCGCCATGTCGAGGCCCAGCAGCAGCAGCAGGATGCCGCCGGCGATGCGGAAGGCGGCGAGCGAAATGCCGAAGAACTGCAGCAGCCCCAGGCCGGTGAAGAAGAAAAAGCCGAGGAAGACGACGGCGAACAGGCAGATCATGGCCGAGACCGAAATCCGCTGGCGCAGGGAGGCGCCCGCCGTGGCCGCCGCGAAGATCGGCACGTTGCCGATGGGGTCCAGCAAGGCGAACAGCGCCACGAACAGGTTGACCCCCAGATCGACCGCGTTCATTGCTTCCCCTTGCCCTGAAAACCCGCCGCGCGACCGCGACACCTCGCCCCACCTATCGGGGCATCCGCGCGCGCCTGCAAGCCGCCGAGAGCCGGAAATGTCCGAAGTCCATTCTGTTGACCTGGCCAATCGCCCCTTCGACCCGCGCGTCATCTGCGCCCTGGACGTGCCGACGACCGATGAGGCGCGCGCCCTGGTCGAGCGGATCGGCGACGCCGTGGGCTTCTACAAGGTGGGGCTGCAGCTGTTCGCCTCGGACGGCATGGGTCTGGCGCGCGAGCTGAAGGCGTCGGGCGCCCAGGTGTTTCTGGACTGGAAGCTGCACGACATCGGCGCGACGGTGGAGAAGGCGGCGGCGGTGCTGGCGAACGCAGGCTGCGACCTGCTGACCGTCCACGCCCGGCCCCAGGTGATGGCGGCGGCGGCGCGCGGCGCGGCGGGATCGGATCTGAAGATCCTGGGCGTCACCGTCCTGACCAGCCTGACGGACGAGGATCTCAAGGCGGACGATCACAGCCTGTCGGCGGGGGAGCTGGTGGAGCAGCGGGTGCGTCAGGCGCTGGAGGCGGGAATTCACGGCGTGGTCTCCAGCCCGCATGAA
Organism: Brevundimonas sp. SS2672; assembly: GCF_059579685.1. Taxonomy (NCBI): domain Bacteria; kingdom Pseudomonadati; phylum Pseudomonadota; class Alphaproteobacteria; order Caulobacterales; family Caulobacteraceae; genus Brevundimonas; species Brevundimonas sp. SS2672. The sequence goes on from NZ_CM184201.1 coordinate 3,162,204, forward strand.
GCGGGCGGGGCGCGTGCGATCGCCCGGGCGGCGGGGCGCGAGGATTTTCTGATCGTGACGCCGGGCGTGCGGCCCGCGGGGGCGGCGATGGACGATCAGGCGCGCGCGGCGACCCCGGCCGGCGCTCTGGAAGCCGGCGCCACCCATCTGGTCATCGGCCGACCGATCACGGCTGTCGCCGATCCGCGCGCGGCGGCCCAGGCGATCACGCAGGAGATCGCCCTGATTTGAGAGCAAGCTCCTGATCCGCAAGGGATCGTGCTTCACGTGAAACAGAAAGGGCGGCGTCCGGAGGCGCCGCCCTTGTCGTATCAGCCGCGTTCGCCGCGTTCCTGACGGTAAGGCCGTTCGGTGGGCGACGGCGGAGGCGGCGGGGCAGGCGGCACGGCGTAGTAGCCCTGCTCGAAATTGACCACCGGCGGGGCCGTTTCGACGCGCGGCGGCTCGACATAGACGTCAGGGCGAGCGACCTCGACCTGGGCCGGGGCGATGCGCACGTCGGCGGGCGCGACATGGACCGGCGGCGGCGAGACATGCACGCGGGCCGGTTCGACGTAGACGGGGGCCGGCTGCACATAGACCGGCGGCGATTCCACGTAGACGGGCGGCTGCGAGACATAGACCGGGGGCTGGCTGACGTAGATCGGCTCGGAGCGGTAGCGCACCGGTTGGGGCGGGGGACCGCAGCGGCCGCAGTCCTGGCCGTAACCGCCCTGATAATAGCCTTGCTGATAGCCGCCGCCGTACTGACCGCCGCTGTACTGGCCGCCGTAGCCGCCATAGCCGTAGCGGGCCCAGGGGTAGCGGCCGTAGCCGTCGACCGGATAGCCGAAGGGCATGGAGCGGGTGACGCCGGAATAGGCGTAGCCGCCGTGCTGGATCGGCGGTTGCGACGGGGCGATCACGACCGGCGGGCGAACCCCGGCGCCGCCGTAGCCGTAACCATAGCCGTAGCTCTCGATCGGGCCGTAGCCGCCCTGCCAGCCGGTGTCGCTGTACCAGGTCTGGGCGCGGCTCTGCACCACGGGACCGCGGGCGTAGCCGGCGGCGGCGTTGTAACGGGCGCCGGCCTGATGGGCCTCGGCGGCGCCGGCGATGAGGACCGCCGCGCCGGCGGCGGCGTAGAATAGAGCCTTCATGGCTGCGCTCCTTGTTTCGGCCGCAAAGGTTAATGCGGATCTCGCCGGAGCGTTCATTATTCTCCCATCAAGGGAACCGGAGCGGGAAGAGCGCCGCCGCACGCCCAGCGATGGCGCCGATCAAGCTCAAGCAGCGAGCCGCCGCGCGGCGAGCGATAGCGCTCTAAAAGTCCACCGCCAGCCCCTTCTTCTCCCAGTCGCCGAAGCGGGTCGGCTCGGGACCCTTGCGGCCGCCGACCTCATGGGGAAGGGCGTCGGCCGCCTCAGCGGCGCGGCGCTCGGCCGCTTCCAGCAGGGCGCGGCGGGCGGCCTCGCTCAGCGGGCGCTCGGGCGTGGCGTGGGGCACGTCCGTGTTGAAGACTTCCTCAGGGGAGGATCTCGATCGGGGGGTGGGCTGTTCGGTCACAGGTCGCCTGCCTTGAGAGCGGGGATACTGCGGCTCAAATAGACGTTCAGGCCGAACACGCCACCCCCTGAAGCCCGTTAGCTCGTCCGAACGCCCGCATGAACCATCTGAAGACCTTCGCCCTGCTGGCCGTGATGACCGCCCTGTTCATGGGGATCGGCTATCTGATCGGCGGCGCGACCGGCATGGCCGTCGCCCTGGTCGTGGCGGCGGGGATGAATCTGTTTTCCTATTGGAACGCGGACAAGATCGTCCTGAAGATGTACCGCGCCCAGCCGGTGGACGAGACCCACCCCAACGCCGTGGTGCGCGCCTATGTCGCCGATGTGAAACAGATGGCGCAGGATGCGGGCCTGCCGCAGCCCAACATCACCATCATCCCGAACGATCAGCCGAACGCCTTCGCCACGGGGCGCAATCCCCAGAACGCGGCCGTGGCGGCGACGACGGGCCTGCTGGACATGCTGACGCGCGACGAAATCCGCGGCGTGATGGCGCATGAACTGGCCCATGTGAAGAACCGCGACACCCTGACCATGACGGTCACGGCGACGGTGGCGGGCGCCATCGCCATGCTGGCCAACTTCGCCCTGTTCTTCGGCGGCGGCGATGATCGCGAACGGCCGGGCGGCATGATCGGGACTATCGCCCTGATGCTGCTGGCGCCGATGGCGGCGGGCCTGGTGCAGATGGCCATCAGCCGCACGCGCGAATACGAGGCCGACCGCGTCGGCGCCGAGATCGCCAACGACCCGCAGGCCCTGGCCTCGGCCCTGCAGAAGATCGAGGCCTATGCGCGCGGGGCGGTGAACGCCCCGGCCGAGCGCAATCCGGCCACGGCCCATATGTTCATCATCAATCCGCTGAACGGCAAGGGGGCGGACAATCTGTTCTCGACCCACCCGGCCACCGGCAACCGCGTGCGCGCCCTGATGGAGCTGGGCGCGAAGATGGGCATGGGCGGGCGCGTGCGTCCGGCGCCGGCCTTCGCCTCCACGCCGGCTCGGACCAGCGTGCCGACGACCGACGACGGCCCTGCGGCGTCCCCGCGCGGGCCGTGGGGCTGAGCCCTCCGCAAGGACGGGGCTTTGCGTGCGCGGGCTTAAGCCGCTAGAGCGCGCGCCATGACCGACGAGACCGACCCCAAGCCGTCCGACGCCGACCGCCCCGAGTGGGCTCGGGCGCATGGCCCGCTGCGCTCCTTCGGACGCATCAAGTCGCGGCCGATCAAGGCGAAGCAGGCGGCCCTGTTCGACACCCTGATGCCGCGCATCGCCGTGCCGGATCCGGCCAAGGGGCCGATCGACCCGCTGGCCCTGATGCCGGATGCGAAAGCGGCGTGGCTGGAGATCGGCTTCGGCGGCGGCGAGCATCTGGCGGCCCAGGCGGCGCGTCATCCCGAGGCGGTGATGATCGGCTGCGAGCCCTTTCTGAACGGCGTGGCCTCGGCCCTGCGTCACGTCGAGGAGGGCGGGCTTGAGAACGTGCGCCTGCACGCCGACGACGCCCGCGCGGTGATGGCGGCCCTGCCGGACGCTTCGCTGGACCGGGTGATGATCCTGTTCCCCGACCCCTGGCATAAGGCGCGCCACAACAAGCGCCGCTTCCTGCAGGACGAGACAGCGGTGGAGATCGCCCGCCTGCTGAAGCCGGGCGGCCGGGTGCGCTTCGTCACTGACTGGCTGGACTACGCCGACTGGGCGCTGGAGCGGCTGGCGCGCACGCCGGGTCTGACGCGCATCGAGACGGGCGCCGACTGGTTCGCCGCGCCCGAAGACCACGTCGTCACCCGCTATGAGGAAAAGAAGCTGGGCGACACGACGCCGGTCTTCCTCGAGTTCGTGCGGAGTTAAAGCGATGGGCGAGGGGCGGTCAGTGTCTGGAACGGCTGATCCCCACTGGCCCCAGCTTCTGCTCTGCGTCGTGCTCGCTCCAGTGTTGTCGGCGATCTTTTACGGCCTGGCGAGGCGTCTGGCGGGCGTCCCGGATACATTGATGATGTTGTCGCCGTTCGTCTGGATGTTTGTGCTGTTTTACGGCCTCATCCCATCACTTCTGTTCGGGAGCTTCGGCTGCATTTTGGCTGAGCGCTTCCTGTCGACGGCGTCGGTGACTGCGTGGAGCGTAGCGGGCGCTCTGGCGGCGTCGGCCTATGTAGCGGCTTCGCTGGGGGCGGCGGCGCTAGGACTGGAAGCGCTGGGCTTTTTCGCGCCCTGGAAAGTTGTCGAAGCCGGCAAGGACGCGCTGGGGATGGACGGCTGGGCCGCGCCGGCCTGCATTATTCTGGCGGGGTTCGCTGTAGGGGCGCTTTATCGCTGGCTGTCGAGGCGGCGAACGGCGAGGGTGTCGGCAGGGGGCTGACACGGCCCCCGCTTTCGCCTATATGACCGCTCACATCGTTAGACCGGCGTCCAACGGCGTCGTTTCAAGCGGCGGCCCGGACGGTCCGTCGCTTTTGTTTTCTGGAGTATCCGCTTGCGGGCCAAGACCGCCGAAGACCGCGCTCTGCTGGAGCTGATCGACCCTGTGGCCGAGAGCCTGGGGCTGGCGGTCGTGCGCGTGCGCCTGATGGGCGGGACGCTGCGGCGTCGGCTGCAGATCATGGCCGAGCGCCAGGCCGACCACGACATCTCGGTCGAGGAATGCGCCCGCCTGTCGCGCGCCGTGTCCGAGGTGCTGGACGCCGCCGACCCGATCGCGGGCGAGTATCTGCTGGAAGTCTCTTCGCCCGGCATCGACCGGCCGCTGACGCGCCTGATCGACTTCGACCTGTTCGAGGGGCTTGAGGCGCGCCTCGAGACCGACCGGATGGTCGAGGGCCGCAAGCGCTTCAAGGGCCTGCTGGCCGGAACCGAGGGCGAGGACGTCGCCATCGATCTGGAGGGCGAGGACGAGACCGCCCTGATCCCCTTCGCCTGGCTGGCCGACGCCAAGCTGGTGCTGACCGACGAACTGCTGAAGCGCGGCGCCGCCCTGCGCGCAGCGCGCGGCGAACCCGAAGACGACGGCCTGCCCCAAGATACGTCTGGGGGCGCGCCCGAGCCTGAACAATCCAACCCAGACTCCACCAAGGACGACGCCTGATGGCCGTGACCGGAATCTCCGCCAACCGCCTGGAACTGCTCTCCATCGCCGACGCTGTCGCGCGCGAGAAGAGCATCGACCGGGAGATCGTCATCGAGGCGATCGAGGAAGCGATCCAGAAGGGCGCCAAGTCGCGCTATGGCGCGCACCACGACATCCGCGCCAAGATCGACCACAAGACCGGCGAGCTGAGCCTGACCCGCCACGTCACCATCGTCGCCGACGACTGGCAGCCGGAAGACGAGCTGGAAGAGTTCAACGACAGCGCCATGGTGCGTCTGCGCGACGCCCTGAAGCGCGACCCCGAGGCCGAGGTCGGCAAGGAGTACGTCGAGGTCCTGCCGCCGTTCGAGTTCGGCCGCGTCCAGACCCAGATGGCTCGCCAGGTCGTGACCGGAAAGGTCCGCGAGGCCGAGCGCGCCAACCAGTACGAAGAGTTCAAGGACCGCGTCGGCGAGATCGTCAACGGCACGGTCAAGCGCGTCGAATACGGCAACACCATCGTCGACCTGGGCCGTGGCGAAGGCATCATGCGCCGCGACCAGTCGATCCCGCGCGAGGTGTTCAATATCGGCGACCGCGTCCGCACCTACATCTATGACGTGCGCCCGGAGGCCAAGGGCCCGCAGGTCATGCTGTCGCGCGCCCACCCCGGCTTCATGGCCAAGCTGTTCGCCCAGGAAGTGCCGGAGGTCTATGACGGCGTGATCGAGATCCGCGCCGCCGCCCGCGACGCCGGTTCTCGCGCCAAGATGGCCGTGCTGTCGAACGACTCCTCGATCGATCCGGTCGGCGCCTGCGTCGGCATGCGCGGTTCGCGCGTGCAGGCGGTCGTCGCCGAGCTGCAGGGCGAGAAGATCGACATCATCCAGTGGAACGAGGACGAGCCGACCTTCATCGTCAACGCCCTGGCTCCGGCCGAAGTCTCCAAGGTGGTGCTGGACGAAGAGGCCGACCGCGTCGAGGTGGTGGTGCCTGACGAACAGCTGTCGCTGGCCATCGGCCGTCGCGGCCAGAACGTCCGTCTGGCCTCGCAGCTGACCGGCTGGCAGATCGACATCATCACCGAAGCCCAGGACTCCGAGCGCCGTCAGCGCGAGTTCGCCGAGCGCACCTCCCTGTTCCAGGAAGCCCTGGACGTGGACGAGACCATCGCTCAGCTGCTGGTCACCGAAGGCTTCGCCACGGTCGAGGACCTGGCCTTCGTCGAGCCCTATGAGATCTCCGAGATCGAAGGCTTCGACGAGGATACCGCCGAAGAGCTGCAGACCCGCGCCCGCGAGCACCTGGAGCGTCAGGCCGCCGAACTGGACGCCAAGCGCGTGGCCCTGGGCGTCGAGGACGGCGTTCTGGACGTGCCGGGCGTGACCGCCGCCATCGCCGTCGCCCTGGGCGAAGGCGGGGTGAAGACGGTCGAGGACCTGGCCGACCTGGCCACCGACGAGATCCGCGGCGGCTACGAAGTGCGCGGCGGCGAGCGGGTCAAGGTTCCGGGCGTGCTGGAAAGCTTCAACCTGAGCCAGGAAGACGCCGAAATGCTGATCCTGCAGGCCCGCGTGGCCGCCGGCTGGATCGACGCTTCGGAACTGCCCCAGCCGGAATACGTCGAGGAAGAGGCGTATGAGGGCGAGGGCGAAGGCGAGCTCGACGGCGAAGGCCAGGAAGAGGTCGTCGCCGAGGCTGACGCGGAGGTCGCTTCGGACGACCTCGACGACCAGTCCCGCGACATGTGATGGGAGCCGCAGCCGTCCATGAGGTCGTCCGAGACGTTGATCGATAGGGATCGTCAGGACCTGGCGTCGCGCCAGGCCCTCGATGAATCTCGCCTGATCCGTTTCGTGGCCGGCCCGGACGGCGCGGTGGTTCCCGACCTGGCGCGCAAGCTGCCGGGTCGGGGCCTGTGGGTGTCGGCCGATCGCGCCTCGCTGGAGGCGGCGATCAAGAAGAACCTGTTCGCCCGCGCGGCCAAGGCGCCGCTGAAGCCCGCCGCCGACCTGCCCGATCTGGTCGAAAGCCTGCTGGTTCGGCGCTGTCTGGACCAGCTGGGCCTTGCCCGGCGTGAAGGCGTGCTTATCTCTGGCTTCGAGAAATGCGCTGCGGCGATCCGCAGCGGCCGCGCCGCATGGCTGATCGAAGCCGCCGACGGCTCGGCCGACGGGCGCGGCAAGCTTCTGGCCCTCTCCAGACACGCCTCGCCCGCTCCCGAAATCTGCGGGGCTTTCAGCGCGGACGATTTGAGTTTGGCCCTTGGGCTGGAAAATGCGATACACGCCGTCCTGCTGCAAGGCGGGCGGGCCGATCGCTGGACTCTGGAGGTTCAGCGGCTGGCGGGATTTCGACCTCTCTGTCCCCAGAGCTGGAACCGGGCGGGGCCCGAACACGGCGCAGAGGACGACCGGAGCGTGGCTCCGGAAGGAGAGCCTTAGGGTTTGAGCGGCTGCGGGCCTGTTTCCGAAACAACGGAGGCGGGGCCGCATTCTGCTATGGGTGATTGAGAGAGACGAAGGCGGAATTCTCCGCCCTGAGTAAAGCGACCGGATGAGCGACGAAAACAACAATTCCAACGACGGCAAGACTCCTGCCAACGCGCCTTCGCAGACGGGGCCGCGCGCTCCGCTGAGCCTGAAGCCGCGCGCGACGGGTTCGGTCTCGACCGGCACGGTGAAACAGAGCTTCAGCCACGGCCGCTCCAAGACCGTCGTCGTCGAGACCAAGCGCCGCGCCGGCCCCCAGGGCGGGCATCAGCGCCCGCAGGGCTTCGATGTCGCGCGTCCGCGCCCTGAAGGCGGAGCGCCGCGTTCGGCTGCGCCGCGTCAGCCGGCGGGCGGAGGCCTGTCGGCCGAGGAGCAGGAGGCCCGTCGCCGGGCTATCGCCCTGGCGACCCAGCAGGCCGCTGAGCGCGAACGCAAGGCTGTCGCCGCCAAGGCCGCCGCCGAGGCCGCCGAGCGCGAGCAGGCCGCCGCCGTCGAGGCCGCCGCCGCCAAGGCCGCCGCTGAAGCCGCCGCCGCCAAGGCTGCGGCCGAGGCTGCGCGCGTCGAGGCCGCCAAGCTGAGCGCCGCCGCTCCGGCGCCTGCGCCGGCCAAGCCGGCCGCGCCCAAGGTGGAAGCGCCGAAGGCTGAAGCGCCCAAGGTCGAGGCCCCGAAGGTCGAGGCCAAGCCCGAGCCGGCCAAGCCCGCCGCTCCGGCCGCGCCCAAGCGTCCCGCCGTCAACTTCGGCCAGCGCGCGCCCAAGATTCCGACCGGCCGAGCGCCGCTGGAGCGTCCGGCCTTCGGCGGCCGTTCGGCCCGCGAACAGGCCATGGGCGGCGGCGAGCGTCCGCAGGCCCGCGAACAGGCGCCGCGCGAAGGCGGCCGCGAGGGCGGCGAACGTCCCGCGCGTCCGGCCCAGACCGTCCGCTATTCGGCGCTGAATCCACGTCCGGCCCCCGGCGCCCGCACCGGCGCGCCCGGCGCGGCCCGTCCCGGCGCGCGTCCGGCCCCCAACCAACCCCCGGCCCAGCCCGAGGTGGCCCGTCCCAGCCGCGCCGGCGGCGGCTTCGCCCGTCCGGGCGGTCGCGAGGATGACCGCGACAAGCGTTTCGCCGACAATGCGCCGGGCAAGGCCGTCAGCCGCACGCGCGGCGAGCCCAAGCGCCGCGAAGGCCGCCTGACCATCCACTCGGTGGCGGGAGGCGACGAGGACGCCGTCGAGCGCATGCGCTCGCTGGCTTCGGTGCGCCGCGCTCGCGAACGCGAGAAGGAAAAGCGCCGCGGCGGCTCGACCGAAACGCCCAACCGTCCGCGTGAAGTGGTCATTCCCGACACCATCACCGTCGGCGAACTGGCTAACCGCATGGCCGTGCGCGGCGTCGACATCATCAAGTTCCTGATGCGTCAGGGCCTGATGATGAAGATCAACGACGTGATCGATTCCGACACCGCCGAACTGGTGGCCGAGGAATACGGCATGGCGGTCAAGCGCGTGTCCGAATCCGACGTCGAGGAAGGCTTCATCGCCGAGGCCGACGACGCCGATTCCGGCGAGCTGCGCGCCCCGGTTGTGGCCATCATGGGCCACGTCGACCACGGCAAGACCTCGCTGCTGGACGCCCTGCGCACCACGGACGTGGCGGCGGGCGAAGCCGGCGGCATCACCCAGCACATCGGCGCCTATCAGGTGCGCCTGGCCGACGGTCAGCGCATCACCTTCCTGGACACGCCGGGCCACGCGGCCTTCTCGGCGATGCGGGCGCGCGGCGCCAACGTCACCGACATCGTCGTCCTGGTGGTGGCGGCCGACGACGGCGTCATGCCGCAGACGGTCGAGGCCATCCAGCACGCCAAGGCGGCCGGTTCGCCGATCATCGTGGCGGTCAACAAGGTCGATAAGCCCGACGCCAACCCGCAGAAGGTCGTCAACGAACTGCTGCAGTATGAGGTGATCGCGGAATCCCTGGGCGGCGACACGCAGATCATCGAGCTGTCGGCCAAGGAGAAGATCAACCTGACCGGCCTGACCGACGCCATCCTGCTGCAGGCGGAAGTCATGGACCTGCGCGCCAACGCCGATCGTTCGGCCGAGGGCGTGGTCATCGAGGCCCAGCTGGACAAGGGCCGCGGTCCGGTCGCGACCGTCCTGGTCAAGCGCGGCACGCTGAAGCGCGGCGACATCGTCGTGGCCGGCTCCGCCTGGGGCAAGGCGCGCGCCCTGCTGGACGAGCGCAACGCCCAGCTGAGCGAAGCCGGTCCTTCGGTGCCGGTCGAGATCCTGGGCCTGTCGGAAGCTCCGACGCCGGGCGACGTCTTCGCCGTGGTGGAGAGCGAGGCCCGCGCTCGCGAACTGACCGAATACCGTCAGCGCGTGAAGCGTGAAAAGGGTCAGGTCTCCGGCGGCAGCCTGTCGCTGGCCGACATGATGGCCAAGCTCGGGTCGAAGAAGATCAGCGAGCTGCCGGTCCTCATCAAGTCGGACGTGCAGGGTACGGCCGAGGCCATCACCACCTCGCTGGAGAAGATGGGCAACGACGAAGTGCGGGCCCGCGTGGTCATGCACGGCGCCGGCGGCATCACCGAGAGCGACGTCAACCTGGCCAAGTCGGCCGGGGCGCCGATCCTGGGCTTCAACGTCCGTGCGTCGAAGCAGGCGCGCGAACTGGCCGAGCGTGAAGGCGTCGAGATCCGCTACTACTCGATCATCTACGACCTGCTGAACGACATTAAGGGCGTGCTTTCGGGCATGCTGGCGCCGCTCCAGCGCGAAACCTTCCTGGGCAACGCCAAGGTGCTGCAGACGTTCGACATCACCAAGGTCGGCCGGGTCGCGGGCTGCCGCGTCACCGAGGGCGTGGTCCGCAAGGGCGCGCGCGTCCGCATCATCCGCGACGACGTGGTGGTGCTGGAGCTGGGCGTGCTCAACACGCTCAAGCGCTTCAAGGACGAGGTCAACGAAGTGCCTTCGGGTCAGGAATGCGGCATGCAGTTCGCCGGCTTCCAGGACATCAAGGAAGGCGACTACATCGAGTGCTTCACCGTCGAAGAGATCAAGCGCACCCTGGACTAGGACGCCTGAGCCTCACGGCCTGAAACATGAAGGGCGCGGTTTCGAAAGAAGCCGCGCCCTTTGTGTTTGGGGGAGAACGCTGACTTCTAATCCCGCTCATCCCGGCGGACGCCGGGATCCAGTGAGAGCCTCACATCCGCCCTTGCCAAGGCGGGGGATCGACCGCGAGCTAGTGGCCAAAGAACTGGATCCCGGCGTCCGCCGGGATGAGCGGGTAGGTAAGCTCAGTCTTCGACGGCGGATTTCAACGCGCCGTCGGCGAAGGTCAGGATGAAGCGCTGCACCGGCGCCGCGTCGTCGGCCTGAAGCTCAATCTCCAGCCTTTCGCCGGTCAGGTCAGCGGCGACGAGGCTGACCTCAACCTCGCCCAGCCAGGCCTGGCCCGTGACCTGCTGATAGGTCTGCTCCAGCTCAAGCCGGCAGGTCGTTCCGTCTGCGCGGGTCCAGTCCCAGCGCCCGGCGACCGGAGCCGGAACCGTCCATTTGTAGATGTAGCCGTCGGCGACCCTGATCTTTTCATCCGCCGGCCAGTCGCCCATGTCGAAGGCGTGGGAGACGATGCGGGCGCCGGGCTTCAGCTGGCTGAGCAGACGCGGGCGCAGTTCGACGTTGATCGATTGCAGCAGATAGAGGCTGACCACAGTGGCCTCGCGGACATCGACGCTGAACAGGTCTTCCTCGATGAAGTCGACCATGTGTTCGACTCCGGCCCAGCCGGCGTACTCCATGGCGTCGGCGATCCGCATGGGGTCGATGTCGACGCCGATGCCGTGGGCGTCGCGGTCGCGCGCGGCGGCGATGACGATGCGGCCGTCGCCGCAGCCCAGATCATAGAGCCGATCCTTCGGTCCGACGCCCGCCAGGGCCAGCATGGCCGCTACGGTGTCCTCCTCGGTCGGAACGAAGGGCACGGCGAGATAGTGGTCCGGGTCCTGGGCGTAGTTGTCGATGTCGAAGGGGTCTTTGAACACGGCTCTCGGATCATGAAGGAGGGGGAGCAGACGCCGGGTGCGCCGCCGGCGTCCGGGCGAACATCATGCCGGATCGGCGTCCGCCCCGCCAGACACAGGCCCGGATGGTGCGGCCGCCACGCCGTCCGCCGGATCGCATTGAAGGCTTCATCTGGCGCGCGGTTGGCTTTAGGAGTCGGGCGTCGCGTCGGGGGGCGTCGAAAAAAAGGCCGCCAATGTCACGTCCTGGACTGTCTCTGCTCCTGATCGCCTTCACAGCCTCCAGCGCGGCCACGCCCGCCCTGGCCGACACGCGCTTCCTGTCCTTCGACGCCAGCGATCGCGCCACCCAGGCCCTGACGCGCGGGGTGACGCTGGAGGTGGAGCGCGGCTGGTTCGGCGCGACCTCGGTGAAGAACCTCTTCTCCTCGACCTCGCGCGGCTCGGCCCGGTTCGAGCGGGGCGGTCCCGATCAGGTGCGGCGCGCCCTGCCGCAGGGCGCGGCGGACGGCGGCGTCTACAGCATCACGGCCGACGGCGACGGCCGCGCCCTGTCGCGCGCCCTGTGCCCTGGCTCCGACGAGGCCTGGATCGTGGTTGGACGGGTGCGCGCGGGCCATCCCTTGACGATCGAGACGGTCGGGCGCTGGGCCGACGGCCAATACCGCCACTGCGTCAGCCTGAACTACAGCTATCGCGGCGAATGGGCGACGATGCAGGGCTCTTCGCCCGCGCGCGATGTTCCGGCGGCCTTCGGGAACAACTGAGGCGCACGTGCTGACCCGTTGGAGCCTCGCCGTTCTTCTGGGGTTGCTGGCGGGTCTGTGGACCGCACAACGAGCGGGCGATCCGAAGCTGTTCCCGCCGCAGGAAGGGCAGGGGGCGATCGTGGTCCATCTGCTCGACAACGGCTTTCACACCGACCTCGCGGCCCCGCGCGCGGCGCTGGCGGCCGGGGACGATGCGCTGGCGCGCGCGGTGCGCGCCCTGCCGCCCGGCGACTGGGTGCGGATCGGCTGGGGCGACGCGGTCTTCTATGTCGAACAGGGGCCGATCAGCGATCGCCTGCCCGACGGAGCGAGAGCCTTCTTCAAGCCGGGCGGCAATCCGTCCGTGGTGATGCTGGACCCGGCTATGGTCGATCCGGCGCTGTCGCCCGAGACAGAGAGGGCGACGCTGGCCCTGTCGCCGGAAGGCTTCGCCGCCTTGCGGGCGCGGGTCGCGGCGTCGTTGCGGCTGGATGACGGGGGGCGGGCTGTGGTTTCGGCGCAGAGGGACGGCGACGACGCCGTTTTCTACGCCAGCGGCGAGACCTTTTGGGTCGGGCATCTGTGCAACCACTGGACGGCCGAGGTGCTGAACGCGGGCGGCCTGCCCATGCCGATGGCCCGCAGCCTGACCTCGGGCGCGGTGATGCGGGCGGCGCGAACCGCCGAACAGCGCGCGGCGGAACTGGACTTGGGCGTCGCGGGCGACTAGACCCCGCCCCTTCGCGTTTCAGAGCCGGCGTCCGATCCCCGGCGGCGCGAACAGGAGGAGCCCGAGATGGCCCGCAAGCAACACACCCGCAACGCCAGCGGTCCGTTGGGACCGTCGCAGCGCCAGCTGCGCGCCGGCGAACTGATCCGCCACGCCCTGGTCGATGTGATGCGCGAGCACGAGATTCATGACGAGGCCCTGGTCGGCGTCTCCGTCACCGTGACCGAGGTGCGGATGAGCCCGGACCTGCGCCACGCCACCTGTTTCGTCGAGCCTTTGGGCGCGGGCGTCGAGGCGGCCGAAACGGCCGGGCACGAGAGCGCCATCATCAAGGCGCTGAACGAACACGCCAAATTCCTGCGCGGTCAGCTGGGCCGCCGCATCGACATGAAGTTCACGCCGGACCTGAAATTCCGCCACGACGAGAGCTTCGATACGGCCAGCCACATGGACCGTCTGTTCAACGATCCACGCGTGCGCGCCGACATCGAACACGCTGACGATGAGGATGACGGGCCTCAAGCAGCGCAAGGCGCGGCAGGCCCAGAGAAAGACTGAGTTATGGCGCGACGCAAGAAGGGCGATCTCGTCAACGGCTGGGTGTGTCTGGACAAGCCCTATGAGATGGGCTCGACCGAGGCGGTGACGAAGATTCGTCGCCTGTTCAACGCCCAGAAGGCGGGCCATGCGGGGACGCTGGATCCGCTGGCCTCGGGCATACTGCCCATCGCGCTGGGCGAGGCGACCAAGACGGTGCCCTTCATGATGGAGGCGCAGAAGGTCTATCGCTTCACCATCCACTGGGGCATTTCCACCGACAGCATCGACCGCGAAGGCGAGATCATCGCCCGCTCGGACGTGCGGCCTTCGGTTGAGGCGGTGACGGCGGCCCTGCCTTCCTTCGTCGGCGAGATCGACCAGACGCCGCCCGCCTTTTCCGCCGTGCGTGTCAACGGCGAGCGCGCCTATGATCTGGCGCGGGCGGGGGTCGAGGTCGAGCTACAGTCCCGCCGCGTGACCATTCATGAGGCGGCTGTGACGGCCGCGCCGGACGCCGATCACGTCGAGATCACGATGCGGACGGGCAAGGGCGTCTATGTCCGATCCCTGGCGCGCGACCTGGCGATCATGCTGGGCGCCGAGGGCCATGTCTCGGACCTGCGGCGCGAGCGGGTGGGGCCGTTCTCGGTCGACAACGCCGTAACGCTGGATTTTCTGGAAGAGTTGGCGCATAAGGGCGCCGCCTTTGAGTGCTTGCTGCCCGTTTCGACCGCTCTGGACGACATCCCGGAGTTGGCCGTGACGGATCAGGACGCCCTCTCTCTGAGGCAGGGACGGCCGATCGTTCTGCTCCCCCGACAGATTGAAACGCTCAAGGCCCGGCTCACCGCCGGTTCGCGGCTGGTTTCGGTCTTCGAGGGCAAAACATTGGTCGCGCTCGGCAATCTCAGGGCCGGTCGGCTTGAACCCGATCGTGTTTTCAACCTCCCATAACGGAGAACTCTGATGTCGATTACGGCTCAACGTAAAGCTGAAGTCATCGCCGACAACGCTCGCTCGACGGGCGACACCGGTTCGGCGGAAGTCCAGGTCGCGATCCTGACGGAACGCATCGCCAACCTGACCGAGCACTTCAAGACCCACAAGAAGGACAACCACTCGCGTCGTGGCCTGCTGAAGCAGGTTTCGCAGCGTCGTCGCCTTCTGGACCACCTGAACAAGACCGACAGCGCCCGCTATCAGGCGCTGATTGCCAAGCTGGGCCTGCGTCGTTAAGGCGCCCCGGTTGCGGATCGGATAATTCCACGAGGCGCGGGCGGACACGTCCGCGCCTCGTTCCGCTATTAGAAGTAGGCTTCCCGCGCGCCGCGGGTCTTACCGGCGCAACCGACGCGAGGGCCTGAAATCCGGTCCTCAATCACCCGTCCGGCCGCGATGACGCGGCCTGGCTCATGGGGACCGCAGGACTGAACGGCCTGCCGCTCCGCACACCCCCGACGGGAATACGCCCGCGGGAGACGAAAGAAGAATAATGTTCGACATCAAACGCAAGACGATCGAGTGGGCCGGACGCCCGCTGACGCTGGAAACCGGCCGCATCGCCCGTCAGGCTGACGGCGCCGTGCTGGCGACCTACGGCGAGACCGTGGTCCTGGCGACCGTCGTCTATGGCCGCCAACCCAAGCCGGGCCTGGATTTCTTCCCCCTGACCGTCAACTATCAAGAGAAGACGTTCGCCGCCGGCAAGATCCCGGGCGGCTACTTCAAGCGTGAAGGCCGTCCGACCGAGAAGGAGACCCTGGTCTCCCGCCTGATCGACCGCCCGATCCGCCCCCTGTTCGTCAAGGGCTTCAAGAACGAGACCCAGGTCATCGTCACCGTGCTGCAGCACGACCTTGAGAACGACCCCGACATCCTGGGCATGGTCGCCGCCTCGGCCGCCCTGACCATCTCGGGCGTGCCCTTCATGGGCCCGATCGGCGCCGCGCGCGTCGGCATGATCGACGGCGAGCTGGTGCTGAACCCGGCGATCGATCAGATGGGTGAAAGCGCCCTGGACCTGGTCGTCGCGGGCACGCAGGACGCCCTGATGATGGTCGAATCCGAAGCCAAGGAGCTGTCGGAAGACAAGATGCTCGAGGCCCTGATGTTCGCGCACGCGGGCATGCAGCCGGTCATCGACGCCATCATCGACCTGGCCGAACACGCCGCCAAGGAGCCGTTCGACTTCCAGGCTGAAGACCACTCGGACGTCGTCGCCTCGATCAAGAAACTGGTCGGCGAAGACATCAAGGCCGCCTACGCCCACCCGGGCAAGTATGAGCGCCGCTCGGGCGTCGACGCCGCCAAGAAGAAGGCCGCCGAGGCCCTGGTGAAGACCGACGAGAAGCCGGAAGGCGTCGACTCGTCCAAGTTCTCGGCTGCGTTCAAGGAATGCGAAGCCGACGTCCTGCGCCGTGACATCATCGAGAACAGCCACCGCGTCGACGGCCGCGCCCTGGACAAGGTCCGCGCCATCGTCTCGGAAGTCGGCGTCCTGCCGCGCACCCACGGTTCGTCGCTGTTCACGCGCGGCGAAACCCAGGCCCTGGTCGTCGCCACGCTCGGCACCGGCGAGGACGAGCAGTACATCGACAGCCTGACGGGCACCTACAAGGAGTCCTTCCTGCTGCACTACAACTTCCCGCCCTATTCGGTCGGTGAAGCGGGCCGCATGGGCTCGCCGGGCCGTCGCGAAATCGGTCACGGCAAGCTGGCCTGGCGCGCCATCCGCCCGATGCTGCCGTCGCGCGAAGACTTCCCCTACACCATCCGTCTGGTGTCGGAGATCACCGAGTCCAACGGCTCGTCCTCGATGGCCACGGTCTGCGGTTCGTCGCTGGCCCTGATGGACGCCGGCGTGCCGCTGGCCCGTCCGGTCTCGGGCATCGCCATGGGTCTGATCCTGGAGCCGTCGGGCGAGTTCGCCATCCTGTCGGACATTCTGGGCGACGAAGACCACCTGGGCGACATGGACTTCAAGGTCGCGGGCACCTCGGAAGGCATCACCAGCCTTCAGATGGACATCAAGGTCGCCGGCATCACCAAGGAGATCATGCAGCAGGCCCTGACGCAGGCTTCGGCCGGCCGTCTGCACATCCTGGACGAAATGTCGAAGGCCATGGAGGCGCCGCGCGCCGAGTTGGGCGAGTTCGCGCCCAAGATCGAATCCATCAAGATCGCGGTCGACAAGATCCGCGAAGTGATCGGTTCGGGCGGCAAGGTCATCCGCGAAATCGTCGAGAAGACCGGCGCCAAGGTCGACATCGGCGACGACGGCACCATCAAGATCGCCGCCAACGAGCAGGAAAAGATCGAAGCCGCCAAGGCCTGGATCCAGTCCATCGCCTCGGAACCGGAAGTCGGCACGATCTACTCGGGCAAGGTCGTGAAGGTCGTCGATTTCGGCGCCTTTGTGAACTTCTTCGGCGCCAAGGACGGTCTGGTCCACGTGTCCCAGATCGCTCTGGAGCGCGTCGCCAACCCGGCCGACGTCCTGTCGGAAGGCCAGGAGGTCAAGGTCAAGTTCCTGGGCTTCGACGATCGCGGCAAGACCAAGCTGTCGATGAAGGTCGTTGATCAGGAGACCGGCGAGGACATCACCGACAAGATCAACGCCGAACGCGCTGAACGCGGTGAAGCCCCGCTGTCGGAAGACACCGGCGGCCGTCCCAAGGGCGACCGTAACGGCGGCGACCGCGGCCGTCGCCGTCGCGACTAAGCCTCGGCGTCATCGCTGAGATGAAGAAGGCCCCGGCGGAACGATCCGCCGGGGTTTTTTCTTGGGCGCTATGAAACCCTCTCCCGGCGGGAGAGGGCTTGAGCGCACGAGAGCGTAGCGATCGTTCTTTGCGCGAAAGGGTGAGGGGCTTGTCCTGTCCGTCGGCGTCAGCCGTCGCGCCACGGCCTGCGGCCGACTTCACCCGCGAACCCTCACCCTTTCGCCTTAGCCAATCACCTTCGGCTCTTGGAGGCTCAAGCCCTCTCCCATCGGGAGAGGGTGGCTAGTTGGCGCACTCTTTCGGCGGGGTTTCGCCGTCGCGGGTCCACATCGCGCAACTGCGATCGATCTCGCCCTGGATCAGGTCGCAGGGATTGGCGGCGTTGCAAGGCGGGCGTGTCGCGGGACTGACGGCGATGCAGCGCTGAACCAGGCGGGCGGAGGCCGCTTCGCCCAGGGTCTCAAGGCAGGGGCGTTCGTCGAGCGGAACCGGCTGAGGCGCCATGTCCGGGCCTTCGGGCAGGCGGGCCTCGGGCTCGCGGGCCGGAGAAGGCGATGGCGTGGAGGCTGGGGCTGACGCCGCCGGTTCAGGACGCGGCTGGCAGGCGGCGAGCAGGCCGCCGAGGATCAGGCAGGCCAGAAGGGGCGGTCGGGTCATGCGGGGCTCCGGATCGGGGTTCGCCTATGCAACGACGATGGTCCCGATCCGGCTCCGCGAAAAGCCTTATCGGCGGGCGGCCTCGACGGCGGCGCGCTGCAGAGCGAACAGTTCGGTGCAGCCGATTTCCGCCAGTTCGAACAGGCGGTCGAACTCGGCCCGGCTGAAGCCGCGCTTCTCGCCGGTAGCCTGGATCTCGACGATCTGGCCCGCGCCGGTCAGGACGAAGTTGGAATCGGCCTCGGCGGTGGAGTCCTCCTCATAGTCGAGGTCCAGCACCGGCAGGTCGTTGAACACGCCGCAGGACACGGCCGCCACCTGATCCAGGATGGGGTCGGTCGTCAGCACGCCCTCGTCCTTAAGGTAGTTGAGCGCCGAAGCCATCGCCACCCAGGCGCCGGTGATGGAGGCGGTGCGTGTGCCGCCGTCGGCCTGGATCACGTCGCAGTCGATCAGCACCTGACGCTCGCCCAGCGCCTTCAGGTCGACCACGGCGCGCAAGCTGCGGCCGATCAGGCGCTGGATTTCCTGGGTGCGGCCCGACTGCTTGCCGGCGGCGGCTTCGCGGCGGCCGCGCGTGTGGGTGGCGCGGGGCAACATGCCGTATTCGGCCGTGACCCAGCCCTGGCCGCTGTTGCGCATCCAGCCCGGCACCTTCTCCTCGATCGAGGCCGTCACCAGCACCTTGGTGTGGCCGAAGGACACCAGGCAGGAGCCCTCGGCGTAGCGGTTGACGCCGGTTTCCAGCGTGACGGTGCGGAGTTGTTCGGGGGTGCGTTCGGACGGGCGCATGGGAATTCCTTGGAAGCGGGATGGCGCGTGCTTATCCTGAAACCATGAGCCTGTCCCGCCCTGACCCGTCTGTCGTGCGTCTTCGTCCGGCCGTGGCCGCCGACGCCGCGATCCTGATGCGCTGGGACAAGGCGCCGCATGTCGTCGCCTGCCTGACCGACGACCCCGACCATCATGAGGCGGCCGACTGGGACGGGGAGCTGGCCGCGCAGTCCGACGTCTTCCGCTACTTCATCGCCGAGGTCGACGGCCGTCCGATCGGGGCCATGCTGGATATCGACCCGGCGGACGAGCCCAACGGCTACTGGGGCGAGATCGAGCCGAACCTGCGCGCTCTCGATATCTGGATCGGCGAGGCCGACGCCCTGAACCGGGGCCATGGCACGCAGATGATGACCCAGGCGCTGGACGCCTGTTTCGCCCGGCCGCTGGTCGAGGCGGTGGTGATCGATCCGCTCAACTCCAACGCCCAGGCGCATCGCTTCTATCAGCGGCTGGGCTTCCGGCCGGAGGGGCGGCGCGTCTTCAACGGGACGGACGACTGTCTGGTCCATCGCCTGACCCGCGCGGACTGGGCGGCGCGGAGGGCGGCGGCATGAGCCTGCTGCATCCCTCGCCGGGTCTGGCGACGCTGGACGCACGGGCGCGCGACATCTTCCGCCGGGTGGTCGAAACCTATCTGGAGACGGGCGAGCCGGTGGGGTCGCACACCCTGTCGCGCGCCGGGCTGGACCTGTCGCCCGCCTCGATCCGCAACACCATGCAGGCGCTGACGCAGGCGGGGCTGCTGGCCTCGCCGCACGCCTCGGCCGGGCGGGCGCCGACCCATGCGGGGCTGAGGCTGTTCGTGGACGGTCTCCTGGAAGTCGGCGACATCGGTCAGGAGGAGCGACGCGAGATCGACGCCCGGCTGGCGGTGATGGGCGCCAAGGGCGGCGGCCGCAACGTGGAGGAGGCGCTGGATGCGGCCTCGTCCCTGCTGTCGGGCCTGGCGGGCGGGGCGGGCATCGTCGCCAGCCCGGTGCGCGAGGCCGGGGTGCGCCATGTCGAGTTCGTGGCCCTGGGCGGGGGGCAGGCGCTGGCGGTGCTGGTAGCCGACGACGGGGTGGTCGAGAACCGGCTGATGAACCTGGCGCCCGGCGTGACGCCCTCGACCCTGCAGGAGGCGTCGAACTTTCTGAGCGCCCGGTTGAAGGGGCGCCCGCTGGCCGAGGCTCGGCATGAGATGAAGGCCGAGATGGAGGCCGCGCGGCGTGATCTGGACGCTGCCGCCGCCCGCCTCGTCGAGGACGGGCTGGCAGCCTGGAGCGGAGGCGCGGGCGGCGGGGGCCACGACCGCAACCTGATCGTGCGCGGGCGCGGCAATCTGTTGCAGGACGCCCGCGCGGCCGAGGATCTGGAGCGGGTGCGCGTCCTGTTCGACGATCTGGAGCAGAAGGAACAGCTGATCGGCCTGCTGGACGACGTCGGCGCAGCCCAGGGCGTGCGCATCTATATCGGCGCGGAAACACGACTCTTTTCGCTTTCGGGTTCCGCCGTGATCGCGGCGCCCTATATGTCGGGCCGGCAGCGGGTGCTGGGCGCCATCGGCGTCATCGGGCCCGCGCGGTTGAACTACGCCCGTGTCATACCGTTGGTGGACTATACCGCCCGGGTGCTGGGCCGGATTCTGGACGGACAAGAGACGTGAACGACATCAACGACGAGACCCGGGACCAACTCGAGCAGGACATCCACGAGGGCGAGGGTGCGCCTGAAGGCGATGAAAACGCCGTGGTCGACGCCCTGATCGCGGAGCGCGACCAGTGGAAGGACCGCGCCCTGCGGGCCGTGGCCGAGGCCGAGAACGTCAAGCGCCGCGCCGAGACGCAGCAGAACGACGCCCGCGCCTACGCTATCCAGCGCTTCGCCAAGGATCTTCTGGGCGTGGCTGACACCCTGGAGCGCGGCCTGGCGGCGGCGCCCAAGGATGCGGACGGTCCGGCGGCGGCCATGGTCACGGGGCTGGAGCTGACGCAGAAGTCCCTGCTGTCGGCCTTCGAAGCCAACGGCCTGACCCGCGTCGATCCGGCGCCGGGCGACGCCTTCGATCCGCACCTGCATCAGGCGATGATGGAGCAGCCGTCGGACACCGTGCCGGGCGGCGCCGTCATCCAGACGCTGCAGCCGGGCTACGCCCTGTTCGGCCGCACCGTGCGCGCGGCCATGGTGGTGGTCGCGGCCAAGGGCTCGGGCCCGGCGGCCGGCGGCGCCTACGCCGATTCGAACACGACCGGCGGGAATTTCGACGCCAAGGCCTGAGGCTTTCGCGCGCTGAAACGACGACGGCCCGGCGCAGACGCGTCGGGCCGTTTTCCTTTGCCTATAGTGCCGCTCATCCCGGCGGACGCCGGGATCCAGTGAGAGCTTCCCGCACCGCGCTTGCGGCCAAAGGACTGGGCCCCGGCGGACGCCGGGGTGAGCGGGTGGAGAGGTCAGCTCTTCAATCTCGAGCCGAACAGTTCGAGCAACCGTCGCCAGCCGTCCTTCGCGTCCGCCTCGCGATAGGAGGCGCGATAGTCGGCGTGGAAGCCGTGCGGGGCGTCGTCATAGAGGATGATCTGGCTGTCGGTACGGCCCGCCGCGGCCAGGGCGTCGGTCATCGCCTTGACCGTATCATTGGGAATGCCGCCGTCCTGGCCGCCGTAAAGGCCCAGCACCGGCGCCTTGAGTTCGCCCGCCAGGTCGATGGGCCAGGGGCGGCCCGCCGTCTTCTGTTCTTCGGTGGCGTTGGCGGCGGGGGACAGGCGGCCGTACCAGGCGACCCCGGCGTCCAGCGTCGGGAAGCGGGCCATGGCCTGCCACACCACCTTGCCGCCCCAGCAGAAGCCGGTGATCCCGACCTTGTCGGCCTTGGCCCAGGACTGGGCGCCGATCCAGTCCAGCGTAGCGCCGATGTCGCCCATCACCTGGTCGTAGCCGGCGGCGGCGACGATGCGCTGGATCGCCTGCATGTCGCTGAGCGGGGCGGGATCCTGGACGCGGACGAAGAAGGCGGGCGCGATCGCCGCATAACCCGCCTTGGCCAGACGGCGGCAGACGTCGCGGATGTATTCGTGCACGCCGAAGATCTCGGACACGACGATGACGATGGGGAAGGGGCCGGCGCCTTCGGGCCGGGCGACATAGGCGGGCAGGGCGAAGCCGTCGGGCGCCGGATAGGCAGCGTCCTGCGCGATCAGGCCCGCCGCGTCGGTGGCGATGGGCTGGGCCGACTGGCTGAGGGCGGCGGGGGCGTAGGCGGCGAAGAACAGCCCGCCCGCCGTCGCCACGCCCAGGCTGCGGCGGCTGGGGGCGATCTGGTCGAGGCTCAGGCCCTCGGGCCGGGTGATCAGGGTCATCTCGGGTCTCCGGGTCGGCGCTGTGGAAGCGACGACAGTGCCTCGGCTTTCCCCGTCCCGTCGAGTCTTTCCGGCCAACCGGCCCTCGTCAGCCCGCGACCCGCAGCGTCAGGTTGACCCGCCCGCCGCCGGGCAGCAGCCGCGACGAACCGGTCAGCAGCCGGTCGATCCCGTGGCGCGCCAGCCGCGCCGGGCCGGTCAGGGCGCAGACGTCGCCGGAGGCCAGGCGCACGCTGGCGGTCGCGCCGCCTTCGGCCGGGCCGATGCGGAACACCGCCGTGTCGCCCAGGGAGATCGACAGCACCGGCGCCGTCAGGTCGCGCTCGTCCCGGTCCTGGTGCAGGCCCATCTTCGCCGCGTCCTGATAGAGGTTGACCAGGCAGGCGTCGGGCGGGCCCGGCCAGCCGGTCAGGGCGTCCCACAGGCTCAACAGCCGGGCCGGAATGGCGGGCCACGGCGCGCCGGTCGCCGGGTGGGTCGGCTGGTAGCGATAGCCCTGACGGTCCGACACCCAGCCCAGGGCGCCGAAATTGCTCATCCGCACCGAAAAGGGCCGCCCGCCCGGGGTGAGCGGGCGATAGAGGGGCGCCGTCTCCAGCCCCTGCCGCACCTCGGCCAGCAATGCGGCCTGTTCTGCGCCGTCCAGCAGGCCGGGCCACAGGCGAAACCCGGGCAGGGCGGTCGGGGCTTCCCTCGGTCTTTCTTTGGACGCTTGCGGATCGTTTGGCGGGAACATCGGCCGAATTTAGCGGCGCCGCGCCGTCTTGTCCGCCATAAGGCGCGGAATCGGTGCGGAACCGGGCGGAAGGCCTTGCAGCCCCTGCGGTCTTTCCCATATCCGAGCCAATCCGGCGATAACCCCCTTTTCGTTAGGGGTTTGTCCGCCGACCCCATCCACCGCCGAACCGGGCGTCGTCCGGCGAGGCACAATCTCAAAAGCCCAACTGGGGGCGGTCACGCGCGGCGCTTGATGTTACGAGGCCGCCGCATCGCCCGCCGCAAGGAGTGAAAAAGACAAGCCCATGGCCAAGATCATCGGCATCGACCTCGGCACGACCAACTCGTGCGTCGCCGTCATGGACGGCAAGAACCCCAAGGTCATCGAGAACGCCGAAGGCGCCCGCACCACCCCGTCGGTGGTCGCCATTCAGGACGGCGGCGAAATCCTCGTCGGCCAGCCGGCGCGCCGTCAGGCGGTGACCAACCCCGCCAACACCTTCTTCGCCATCAAGCGCCTGATCGGCCGCAACTATGACGACCCGGTGGTGGCCAAGGACAAGGGCATGGTGCCCTTCGAGATCGTCAAGGGCCCGACCGGCGACGCCTGGGTCCAGGCCCACGGCAAGGACTATTCGCCCCAGCAGGTCTCGGCCTTCACCCTGGGCAAGATGAAGGAGGCCGCCGAGGCCTATCTGGGCGACAAGGTCACCCAGGCCGTCATCACCGTTCCCGCCTATTTCAACGACGCCCAGCGTCAGGCGACCAAGGACGCCGGCAAGATCGCCGGTCTGGAAGTCCTGCGCATCATCAACGAGCCGACTGCGGCGGCCCTGGCCTATGGGCTGGAGAAGAACGACGGTCAGAAGATCGCCGTCTATGACCTGGGCGGCGGCACCTTCGACGTCTCCATCCTGGAGATCGGCGACGGCGTCTTCGAGGTGAAGTCGACCAACGGCGACACCTTCCTGGGCGGCGAGGACTTCGACCTGCGCCTGGTCGACTACCTGGCCGACGAGTTCAAGAAGGAGCAGGGCGTCGACCTGCGCCAGGACAAGCTGGCCCTGCAGCGCCTGAAGGAAGAGGCCGAAAAGGCCAAGAAGGAACTGTCCTCGACCACCCAGTACGAGGTCAACCTGCCGTTCATCACCATGAACCAGTCGGGCCCGCTGCACCTGAACATCAAGCTGTCGCGCGCCAAGCTGGAAGCCCTGGTCGAGGACCTGGTCGCCCGCACCATCGAGCCGTGCAAGAAGGCCCTGGCCGACGCCGGCCTGAAGGCGGCGGATATCGATGAAGTGGTTCTGGTCGGCGGCATGACCCGCATGCCCGCCGTGCAGGAAGCCGTGAAGAAATTCTTCGGCAAGGAGCCGCACAAGGGCGTGAACCCGGACGAGGTCGTGGCCCTGGGCGCCGCCGTTCAGGCGGGCGTGCTGCAAGGCGACGTCAAGGACGTGCTGCTTCTGGACGTGACCCCGCTGACCCTGGGCATCGAGACCCTGGGCGGCGTGTTCACCCCGCTGATCGAGCGCAACACGACCATCCCGACCAAGAAGGCCCAGACCTTCTCGACCGCTGACGACAATCAGTCGGCCGTGACGATCCGCGTCTTCCAGGGCGAGCGTCCTATGGCCGCTGACAACAAGGTGCTGGGTCAGTTCGACCTGATGGGCATTCCGCCGGCGCCGCGCGGCATGCCGCAGATCGAGGTCGCCTTCGACATCGACGCCAACGGCATCGTCCACGTCACCGCCAAGGACAAGGCGACCAACAAGGAGCAGTCGATCCGCATTCAGGCCAACGGCGGCCTGTCGGACGCGGACATCGACAAGATGGTCAAGGAAGCCGAGGCCAACGCCGCGGCCGACAAGGCCCGCAAGGAACTGGTCGAGGCCCAGAACGGCGCCGACAGCCTGATCCACTCGACCGAGAAGGCCTTGTCCGAGCACGGCGACAAGATCGACGAGGCGACCAAGACGACTATCCAGTCGGCTCTGGACGACCTGAAGTCGGCCCGTGAAGGCACGGAGCCCGAGGCCATCCGCGAGAAGACCAACACCCTGGCTCAGGCTTCGATGAAGCTGGGCGAGGCGATGTACGCCGCCCAGCAGGGCGACGCCGACGGCGCCGAAGGCCAACCGGCCGACGACGGCGTGGTCGACGCCGAGTTCGAGGAAGTCTCGGACACGGACGAGAAGAAGGACGCCTGAACCGGCGTCTGACGGATGTTCGGCCCCGCTTGCCAGACGGCAGGCGGGGCCGTTTCATGAAACTTGCATCATTCGACCGGGCGCCCATGTCATCAGGCAGGCCGTCGGTCATCCGCGAACGGAGCGCCTCCGCTGCAAGAGAGGCCTGAAGCGGCGGGAAGTAAGAGGACGAACGCCTGATGGCGCAACGTGACTATTACGAGATTCTGGGGGTCGAGCGGACGGTCGATGCGGCCGCGCTCAAGAGCGCCTATCGCAAGCTGGCGATGGAGCACCACCCGGACCGCAACGGCGGCTCCGAAGAGTCCGTGGCCCGTTTCAAGGAGATCTCCGAGGCCTACACTGTCCTGTCCGACGACCAGAAGCGCGCGGCCTATGATCGTTTCGGCCATGCGGGCGTGAACGGCGGCGGCGCGGGCGGGGGCAATCCCTTCGGCCAGGGCGGCGCCGGCTTCCACGACATCAACGACATCTTCTCCCAGGTCTTCGGCGACGCCTTCGGGGACGCCTTCGGCGGCCGGGGCGGCGGCGGACGCCAGAACCACGGGCCGCGCCGCGGCTCGGACCTGCGCTACGATCTCGAGATCACCCTGGAGCAGGCCTATCAGGGCGCCGAGGTCGAGATCGCCATCCCGACCCTGATGTCCTGCGAGGTCTGCGACGGCTCGGGCGCCAAGGCGGGCACCAAGCCGACCATCTGCAACACCTGCGGCGGCGCCGGGCGCGTGCGCCAGGCCAACGGCTTCTTCCAGGTCGAGCGCACCTGCCCCCGCTGCGGCGGCTCGGGCGAGATGATCGCCGACCCCTGCACCACCTGCCGGGGCCACGGCCAGGTCCGCAAGACCCGCAAGCTCAGCCTCAAGGTTCCGGCGGGCGTCGACGACGGTTCGCGCATCCGCCTGTCGGGCGAGGGCGAGGCGGGCCAGCGCGGCGGGCCGCGCGGCGACCTCTATGTCTTCCTGTCGGTGCAGCCCCATGAGCTGTTCGAGCGCGACAACCTGGACCTGCTGGTCACGGTGCCGGTGCCGATGACGGTGGCGGCCCTGGGCGGCGTCGTGGACGCTCCCTGCCTGATCTCCGACGCCTGCGACGGCAAGTGCAAGGCCCCGGTCGAGGTGCCCGCCGGCGCCCAGACCGGCAAAACCGTCCGCATCAAGGGCAAGGGCATGCCGCACCTGAACGGTCGCGGGCGCGGCGACCTGGTGGTCGAACTGTTCGTCGAGACGCCGACCGAGCTGACCGCGCGCCAGAAGGAGCTGCTGACCGAACTGGCGGCGTCGCTGGGCGAGACCCAGACCCCGCGCAACACCAGCTTCGCCGGCAAGGCCAAGCGTTTCTGGGCCGACATCCTGGGCGGCGACGCCGATAATCCGAAAGAGACCGCGTGAGCGACATCTTCCACGCCGGCATCTCCGGCGCCCGGGGCCGCATGGGCCGCGCCGTTTCGCAAGTCCTGGACGCCCGCGAGGATGTGGTGGTCGCCGCCCGTTTCGATCGCGGCGAGACCGTCGACCTGAAGCTGTGCGACGTCATCATCGACTTCTCGACGCCCGAGGCCTCGGTGGCTCTGGCGCGCGCCTGCGCCGAGGCGGGCGGGCCGGCCCTGGTCATCGGCTCCACCGGCCTGACGCCGGAGCAGGAGGCCGAGATCGAGGCGGCGGCCGACAGGATCGCCATCGTCATGAGCGGCAACTTCTCGCTGGGGGTGAACATCCTGATCGGCCTGGTCGAGCACGCAGCCCTGCGGCTGGACGCCCGCGACTGGGACATCGAGGTGCTGGAGACCCATCACCGGCGCAAGGTCGACGCCCCCTCGGGCACGGCCCTGATGCTGGGCGAGGCGGCCGCCAACGGTCGGGGCCGCGATCTGGAGGAGCTGCGCAGCGCCCCCTATGACGGCATCACCGGCGCCCGGGAGCCGGGCAAGATCGGTTTCGCCTCCCTGCGCGCCGGCGGGGTGATCGGCGAGCACACCGTCATGTTCGCTTCGGAAGACGAGATGCTGACCCTGTCGCATTCCGCCATGGACCGCAGCCTGTTCGCCAAGGGCGCCGTGGCCGCCGCCGCCTGGGTGCGCAACCGTCGCCCGGGCCTCTACGACATGCAGGACGTGCTGGGCTTCCGTCAGGCATAATGCCTGGAGGCGCTGACGCGCCCGCGCTATCGCTCGCCGCGCGGCGGCTCGCTGCTTAAGCGCGATTTGAGTGCTGTCAGGCCGGTTCGGTCAGTAGGGCGTCCATGGCCTCGCGCCAGGCGGTCAGGTCGTCGGGCCGCTCTGCGATCAGGCGGCTGAGCACGCCGCATGGGCCTGGCGTTGGAGCCGTCATGCCCCAGGCAGGGAAGGCGCGTCGCTCGATGCGGCCGCGCGCCACGATCTCGATGTCCTCATGCCGCTCGTCGAAATGCAGATGCAGCATGAGGATGTCGAGCGCGCTGGGCGAGCCTTCGAGAAGCTGGACGAACACTCCGTCCTGCAAGGTCAGCGCGCCTGTGATGCCGTTGCGCGCGTTCAGGAACGCCGCGACATGCACGATGTCGAGAACCGCAGCCCGTTCGTCGTCCGGGGCCAGTCGCGAGCGGCTGCAATAGACGAGCTGGTCCAGCGTGTTCATGACGGCGACGCTAGATGATTATCTACAGGTGCGAAAGTGATGGTTTCATCAACGTCCGGTTGAGCCGAATCCCCCAGCGCCGCGCGTGGTTTCGTCCACGGCCTCGACCTCGACCATCCGGGCCTGCTCGTAGCGGGCGATGACCATTTGAGCGATGCGGTCGCCGCGCTTGATCTCGAACGGCAGTTCGCCGTGGTTGATCAGGATGACCCCGACCTCGCCGCGATAGTCGCTGTCGATTGTGCCCGGCGAATTGGGCGCCGAGATGCCGTGTTTCAGCGCCAGGCCCGAGCGCGGACGCACCTGGGCCTCATAGCCGGGCTCCAGGGCGATCTTCAGCCCCGTAGGGATCAGCCGGCGCTGGCCGGGCTCCAGCACCACGCTCTCGCCCTCGGCGATGGCGGCGCGCAGGTCCATGCCGGCCGAGCCGGGAGTCTCATAGGCCGGCAGGGGCAGGCCTTCGGCGTGGGGCAGGCGTTCGACGCGGACGGTGGTCATGACGGGGAGGGTCTCTCTTAAGCCTTGAAGTGATCGGCGATGCGCAGGGCCAGCTTGCGCGCCACCTCGGTCTTGGACTGGCGGGGCCAGGGTTCGGCGCCGCCCTGGGTGAACAGGGTCACGGCGTTGCCGTCCGAGCCGAAGACCTCGTCCGAGACGTCGTTGCCGACGATCCAGTCGCAGCCCTTCTTCGACAGTTTGGCGCGGGCGTTCGCTTCCAGGTCGCTGGTCTCGGCGGCGAAGCCGACCACCAGTTTAGGGCGGCGCGGCCCGGGGGCGGAGACGCCGGCCAGGATGTCGGGGTTCTCGATCAGGGCCAGGGACGGCGGGCCGCCCGGCGCCTTCTTGATCTTGCCCGAGGCCACGCCGTCCACGCGCCAGTCGGCGACGGCGGCGGTCATCACGGCGATATCCGCAGGAAGAGCGGCCTCGACGGCGGCCTTCATCTCGGTCGCGGCCTCGACCCAGACGCGGTTCACGCCGACAGGCGCGTCCAGCGCCACCGGGCCGGAGATCAGCGTCACCTCGGCCCCCAGCTCGGCCAGGGCGGCGGCTACGGCGTAGCCCTGCTTGCCGCTGGAGCGGTTGGTCAGGCCGCGGACCGGGTCGATGGGTTCGAAAGTCGGTCCGGCGGTGACGACGGCGGTCCTGCCCTGCAGCGGCCGTCCGTCCGGCCCGGCCAGCAGACGCGTGATCGCGTCGAGGATGATCGGCGGCTCGGCCATGCGGCCCGGCCCGAACTCGCCGCAGGCCATGATCCCGTCGTCCGGCCCGACCACGGCCATGCCGTGAAAGCCGTCGAAACCTTTCAGCCGCTCGACATTGGCCTGGACGGCGGGATGCAGCCACATCCGCACGTTCATCGCCGGGGCCAGCAGCACCTTCTTGTCCGTGGCCAGAAGCGTGGTCGAGGCCAGATCGTCGGCCATGCCGTTGGCCGCCTTGGCGATCAGCCCGGCCGTGGCGGGCGCCACCACCACCAGGTCGGCCCAGCGCGACAGCTCGATATGGCCCATGGCGGTCTCGTCTTCCGGCATGAACAGGTCCTGCCGCACCGGGTGGCCGGTCAGGGCCGCCAAGGACATGGGGGTGACGAACTCGGCGCCGGCCTTGGTCAGGACGGTCATCACCTCGGCGTCCGCCTTCCTGAGCAGGCGGATCAGCTCCAGCGCCTTATAGGCGGCGATGCCGCCGCCGATGATCAGCAGGACCTTGCGGCCGGAAAGCGAGAGTGCGGTCATGGCGGAATCTGTAGCCGCGCCGCGTGACGGCGTCGAGACAAAGCCGCCTCGCTGACGGCGATGTAAATGGAACATTGTCGGAACAAAAATCTTGTGCCTAACTGCGTTCTCTGGGTGTTCGGGAGGAATTTCCATGCGGATGCGAGTGACGGCGGCGCTGGCCGCGACGGTTGTGGTTCTGGTCGGATGCGACAACGGCGGCTCTGCGGTCGAGACGCGGGAGAGGGGCGCGGCCGAGCCGGTCGGCCTGTCAGCGACGGCGGCGTCGGCGGAGGCCGACGTCTCGCCGCCCGAGCCGGCCAAGCCGACGGTCACCGCCAACCGCCGCGAGACCGCCGACGCCAAGGTGCAGCGTCTGTATGAACGGAACGGCGCGGCCTTCGGAGCCCGGTCGGCCGACGACTATCTGCAGAAGGTGAGGGCCTTCACCGACAACGCGCCGCGCGGGACCGAAACGGTCAAACGGCCGAACGGTGACACCCTCTTCTATCAGGCGTCGACCAACACCTTCGCCGTGGTGGACGGCAACGGCGTGCCGCGCACCATGTTCAAGCCGGACGACGGTCCGGCCTATTGGGCGCAGCAGAAGGAGCGGGCGCCGACCTTCGGCCAGCGTCGGACCGGGACGCGGGCGGAGCCGTAGGTCTTGCTCCCTATGGCGACCGAGTTGCGGCTAGGCCTGATCGAACGTCAGGGGCGCGCCCCAGAACTGGGCGACCAGGTCCGACTGCGGACCGGGCGTTCCGGTGGTCAGGAAGTCGCGGCGCGCCGACGCGCCCAGGTCGTATTCCGGATGGCGGTCGAAATAACGCTCCAGCGAATCGGCCACGGCGGCGGGCTGGCTGATGACCTGGACGCCGGGCGGCAGGGCCTGGGCGAACAGGTCGGCCACGATCTCATAGTGGGTGCAGCCCAGGATGGCCTTGTCCGGGTGGCGGCCGATGCGGCGGCGCAGGGCGTCGACGTGGTCGTCGACCACCACCTTCAGCTCCTCGGCCGGGGCGCCCAGTTCGATCAGGCCCGCCAGGCCGGGGCAGGCTTCGGTGAAGACGGCCAGGTCGTCGCGGCGCTTGTCGATCTCGATCTCATAGACGCGGCTCATGGCGGTGGCGGCGGTGCAGAAGACGCCGGTGATGTCGATCGCCTCCTTCTTCTCGCCCTCCAGGCGGCTTTCGCGCTCGGCCTCGAACGACCAGGGCAGGCCGGTGGCCGCCTCGATGGTCGGGACGATGATGCCCAGGATGTTGACCGGCCGGCCCAGCTTTTCGCGCATCCCCGGAATCCAGGTCTGCTGCAGGCGGCGAAGGGCGATGGCCGAGGCGGTGTTGCAGGCCAGGATCACCACCGAGGCGCCGGCCTCGAACAGGCGCTCGCACCCGGCGCGGGTCAGCGCGACGATGTCCTCGCCGCCGCGTCCGCCATAGGGAGCATGGGCCTGATCGCCCAGATAGATGAAGTCCCGCGTCGGAAAGCGGGTCGTGAGTTCGCGGTGGACCGTCAGGCCCCCCACGCCGGAGTCGAAAACGCCTATCGCCATGCAGCGGCCTTTAGCCTCGCGGGGTTTCGTCGTCCAATACTTAGGACTAAACCGGATTTATGCGACGTCAGAGGCCCTTGCGCCGAAGGACGTGCGAAACAGCAATGGTTGGGAGACCTGGATGCACAGACGCCATCTTCTCATCGGGGGCGCGAGCCTCTTCGCCCTGTCGGGCTGCGCCTCGGCCGGGGCCGTGGAGAACGCCGTGAGCGGCGCCGTCGCCGCCCTGACGACCGCCGATGAGGCCCGCATCGCCCGCGCGGTCCTGCCGACCAGCGCGCCGCGCGCCGAACTGCTGCAGCCCTGGACCGGCCCCTATGACGGCGTGCCGCCGTGGGACAAGGTGACGGCGCCCAAGATGCGCGAAGCCATCCTGGAAGGCATCGAACTGCAACGCGCCGACGTGGCCGCGATCGCGAACAACCCCGAGGGCCCGACCTTCGCCAACACCCTGGCGGCGATGGAGCTGGTCGGCGAGCCTCTGGATCGCGCGATGAACATCTTCAGCGTCATGACGTCGAACATCGGCGGCGACGAGTGGGATGTGCTCGAGACCGAGCTGTCGCCGATCCTGTCGGCGGCGTCCGACGAGATCACCTTCAACGACAAGCTGTTCCAGCGCATCAAGGCTGTGGCCGACGGCGCCGACAACGACGGCCTGAACGCCCAGCAGACGCGTCTCGCCGAGCGCAGCCGCGACCGCTTCGTGCGCAACGGCGCCGCCCTGGACGCCGCCGGCAAGGCCGAACTGGGCCGCATCAACACCGAACTGTCGAACGCCTTCACCAGCTTCGGCCAGAAGGTCGTGGCCGACGAGAACACCTGGACGGTGATCGCGAACGAAGCCGGTTTGAGGGGGCTGCCGGACTCGAACAAGGCCGCCGCGGCCGCCGCAGCGCGTTCGCGCAATGTCCAGGGCTGGGCCATCCTCAACACCCGCTCCAGCGTTGATCCCTTCCTGACCTTCGCCGACGACCGCGCCCTGCGCGAACAGGTCTGGCGCAAATTCGTCATGCGCGGCGACAACGGCGACGCCAACGACACCAAGGCGACCATCGTCCGCATCGTCGCCCTGCGCGACCAGCGCGCCAAGCTGCTGGGGTTCAAGAACCACGCCGAATGGCGGATGCAGGACACCATGGCCAAGACCCCGGCCGCAGCCATGGACCTGATGCAGCGCGTCTGGGCCCCGGCCAAGGCCCGCGTCGCCGAGGAAGTCGCCGACATGAAGGCGATCGCCGGCCACGACATCGAGCCGTGGGACTATCTGTATTTCGCCGAGAAGGTCCGCAAGGCGAAGTACGACCTCGATCAGAACGAGCTGAAGCCCTATTTCGAGCTGCACGCCGTGCGCGCGGCCTCCTTCTACATGGCCGAGCGCCTGTACGGCTTCGTCTTCAAGCAACTGCCCAAGGGCCAGGTCTCGACCTTCGAGCCGGACGTGACCACCTATGAGGTCACCGACAAGGCCACCGGCAAGCTGATCGGCCTCTACTACGCCGACGACTTCGCCCGTCCGGGCAAGCGCTCGGGCGCCTGGATGACCACCTATCGGTCGTTCTCGGCCCTGACGGGGTCCCAGCCGATCCTGGCCTCGAACAACAACAACTTCGTCAAGGCGCCCGAAGGCCAGCCCCTGCTGATCTCGCTGGACGACGCCGAGACCCTGTTCCACGAGTTCGGCCACGCCCTGCACTATTTCAGCTCGAACGTGACCTATCCGTCGTTCGGCAACACGCCGCGCGACTTCGTGGAATATCCGTCTCAGGTGCACGAGCACTGGGTGCTGACCCGCCCGATCCTGGACGGCTACATGAAGCACGTCGAGACGGGCCAGCCGATGCCGCAGGCCCTGGTCGACAAGATCGAGGCGTCGCAGACCTTCAACCAGGGCTATGCGACCGTCAGCTATCTGTCGTCGGCCCTGGTCGACATGGACCTGCACACCCAGGCGACGCCGCCGACCGACATCGACGGCTTCGAAAAGGCTTCGCTGGCGCGCTTCGGCATGCCCAAGGAGATGGTGATGCGGCACCGCCTGCCGCAGTTCAACCACCTGTTCACCTCCGACGCCTATTCGGCCGGCTACTACTCCTACCTGTGGTCGGAGACGATGGACGCCGACACCTGGGCCTACTTCGAGGAGTCGGGCGACGTCTTCAATCCGGATATCGCCGGCCGCTTCAAGTCGATCATGCTGGCGCCGGGCAACACCACGGATCGCGGCGACGCCTATCGCCAGTTCCGCGGCCGCAACCCGGACGTGGCGGCCCTGCTGAAGGTGCGCGGCTTCCCGGTGTCTTAAGGGGGCCTATCGCCCTTCGGGCTGCTTGAGGCTCGTTAGGTGATAAAGCTGAAGGGGCTCGGCGGGGTGACTTGCCGAGCCCTTTTCGTTGCCGGGGCTTGACCCGAGGATGACGAAGGAGGGGGAGGCCTCGACGGCGACCGCGTCCATGCTAAGGCTTGGAAGAGTCACGGGCCGCGTCGGGTCGAGACCCGAAGGGCGGCGCGAAGCCGCCAAGGCGGAGCCTTCTGATCGCGGCCCACCAGGAAGGAGAGCCCATGAGCGTCGTCGCCTCCTATGTCTACAAGGATGGCAAGCGGGTGCGCGCGGCGCCGCTGACGGATCAGGGCCTGGCCCTGGGCGAGGGGGAGTATCTCTGGATCGGCCTGCATGAGCCGTCGGACGAGGAGTTCGACGTCCTGGTCCGACGCTTCCATCTGCACCCCCTGGCGGTCGAGGACGCCCTGACGGCGCATCAGATCCCCAAGCTGGAAGTCTATGGCTCCGAGCTGTTCATCGTCGCCCGCACGGCCCAGGCCAAGGGCGACCGCATCCTGTACGGCGAGACCCACGTCTTCGTCGGACCCAACTACGTCATCACCATCCGCCACGGATCGGCGCGCGCCCACACCCAGTTGCGCGCCCAGTTGGAGGCCTCGCCGCATCAGCTGAAGCACGGGCCGGACTTCATCCTGCACGGGGTGCTGGACTTCATCGTCGACGGCTACATCCCGATCATCGACGCCGTTGAGGACAAGGTGCTGGAGATGGAGCAGGTCGCGCTGGACAGCTTCCTGGCGCGCGACGACATCACCCGCCTGTTCCAGCTGCGCCGCGAACTGGTGAAGTTCAGCCGGGTTCTGGGGCCGATGGAGGAGGTCTGCGTCAAGCTGCAGTCGCTGGACCTGCCCTGCATCGACCGTGAGGTTCGGCCCTATTTCCGCGATGTGGCCGACCATGTGCGTCGCGTCGCCAGCCGGGCGGCGGCCCTGCGCGACATCCTGGCCTCGGTGTTCGAGGTGTCGAACCTGCTGGAGCAGCAACGCCAGGGCGTCATCACCCGCAAGCTGGCCGCTTGGGCCGCCATCCTGGCGACGCCGACGGCGGTGGCGGGCATCTACGGCATGAATTTCGAGCACATGCCCGAGCTGCGCTGGACCTATGGCTATCCGGCCGTGCTGGCCTTGATCGTCGCCATCTGCATCGGCCTGTACGTCACCTTCAAGCGGACGCGGTGGCTGTGATCAGCCGCTGTTTCGAAGGCCCGCCGCCACGCCGTTGATGGCCAGGAGGATGCCGTTGCTGACGCGCGGGTCGTCGTCGCCCGCCCGGCGGCGGCGGATCAGCTCGATCTGCACATGGTTCAACGGCTCGACATAGGGCATTCGCTGGCGGATCAGGCGGCTGAGCTCGGGCTGGCCGCCCAGCAGGGCGCCCTGGCCGGTGATCGACAGGACGGCGGCCACGGTGCGGTCCCACTCGGCGCGGATGGCGGCGTAGATGCGTTCGGCCAGGGCGGGGTCGGGGACCAGTCCGGCGTAGCGGCGGGCGATGGCCATGTCGGCCTTGGCCATCACCATCTCCATGTTCTGCACCACGGTGCGGAAGAAGGGCCAGGTCTCGGCCATGGCGCGCAGTTCGGCGGGGTCCTCGCCCTGGACCGCCGCGCCGAAGCCGTACCAGCCGGGCAGCATGACGCGCGACTGCGACCAGCTGAACACCCAGGGAATGGCGCGCAGGTCCTCGATGGCGGGCGAGGCGGTGCGGCTGGCCGGACGCGAGCCGATCTTCAGGTCGGCGATCTCGGCGATGGGGGTGGCGGCGCGGAAATAGTCGACGAAGCCGGGCGTCTCATAGACCAGGGCGCGATAGGCCTGCATCGAAGCCGCCGACAGGCGCGCCGCCGTCTCGCCGTAACGCACGCTATAGCCCCCGTCCGACTGCGGTCCCAGCGAGGCCAGCAGGGTCCCGCAGGTCAGGGCGTCCAGGTTGCGTTGGGCCACCTCCGGCTCGCCGTATTTATTGGCGATGACCTCGCCCTGTTCGGTGACGCGGATGCGGCCGGCCACCGTGCCCGCCGGCTGGCCCAGCACGGCCGAGAAGGCCGAGCCGCCGCCGCGCCCGACCGCCCCGCCCCGCCCGTGGAACAACTGCAGCCGGACCCCGGCCGCGCGGGTGACCTCCAGCAGGGCGCGAGAGGCCTCGTGCAGCTCCCAGCCCGAGGTCAGGTAGGAGCCGTCCTTGTTGGAATCCGAATAGCCGATCATCACCTCCTGTACGCCTCGCGCCTCGGCCACGGCGCGGGCGGACGGCTCGGCGAGGACGCGCTCCAGCGTGGCGCGGGCGGCGCGCAGGTCGTCGATGGTCTCGAACAGGGGCGCGGCCTGGATGGGGCAGGCGGAAGGCTTGGCCGGGTCGTAGAGGCCGACTTCCTTGAGCAGCAGATAGACCTCCAGCATGTCCGAGGCGGCGTCGGTCTTGGAGACGATGTGGGTGCGGATCGCCTGCGGGCCGAAGGTCGAAAGGGCCTCGGCGGCGGCTTGAAGGATGGCGCGCTCCTTCAGCGTCTCGGCCGCATAGTCGGCGTAAGGCGAGAACAGGGGGCGGGGGCTGGCCAGTTCGCGCGCCAGCACGGCCAGCCGTTCGGCCTCGTCCAGGGCGGCGTAGTCGGGGCAGACGCCGGCTGTCTTCAGCAGGTCGGCGACCACGCGCTGATGCACGTCCGAGTTCTGGCGCAGGTCCAACGTCGCCATGTGGAAGCCGAATACGTCCGCCGCCGTGATCAGCCGCGCCAGCCGGTCGTCGGCGAAGACGGCGCCGTGGGTCCGCAGCAGACTGTCGTGCAGGATGTTCAGATCGGCGCGGAAGGCGTCAGGGCCGTCGTAGGGCGGGGCGAGGAAACGGGCAGGACGCGGCGTCGGTTCGCCGGTCAGCCCCGGATAGGCCGCCGATAGCCGGGCGTAGATCTGACTGAGCGCCAGTCGATAGGGTTCGTCCGCCCGCTGGATGGAGGCGTCGCCGGACCCTTGCGCCAGGGCGGCCAGTTCGGGCGTGACGCGGGTCAGGTCGATGGACAGGCTGAGCTCGGCGCCCAGGGCGTGCACCTCGTCCAGATAGAAGCCGAGCGCGGCGCGGGCCTGGCTGCGGAAGGCGGCGCGCAGGGTGTCGGCGTCGACGTTCGGGTTGCCGTCGCGGTCGCCGCCGACCCAGGAGCCGATGCGCAGGAAGGGCGCCAGGTCCGGCGCGTCCAGCAGCTTGCGCCACTCGGCCAACTGGGCCGGGGCGACGTGCAGGAAGATGCGCTGCAGCCAGTCGACCACGGTGTCGATCTCGTCCTGCACCACCAGGGCCGAGGCGCGGGTCAGCCGCGTGGCCCACAGGATGACGATCTGGCGGCGCAGCGCTTCCTTCAGGGTTTTGGCGTCGCAGGCCACGCCGTCGCGGTCGCAGCCGTCCAGCAGTTCGCCGACCGTCGCCGTGCGGTCCAGCACGCTCTTGCGGCGCACCTCGGACGGATGGGCGGTCAGCACCGGCGAAATCAGGGCCTGGGCCAGCAGGTCGCGCACGGCGTCCAGACCGACGCCCGCGTCGGCCAGGCGCTTGAGCACGCCCTCGGGCGTGTCGGCCCGTTGGCCGGCCTCGGCCTGCGCCTGGGCGCGGCGCTTGCCTGCTCGGTCCTCGGCGACATTGGCCAGCAGGGAGAAGGCGGCGAAACCGTGCGTCAGGCCGATGGCCTGATCCAGCGACAGCTCGCCCAGCAGACGCTCCAGCTCCGAGGCGTCGTCCGAGGCCGGGTCGCGGTGATAGGCGACCGACGCCTGGCGCACCGCTTCGATGCGGTCGTAGAGAGCCTGTCCGCCCTCGTCGCGGATCACCTCGCCCAGCAAGGCGCCCAGAAGCCGGACCTCCGCGCGGAGGCGGTCGTGAGGAAATTCGGAAGTCTGGGTCATGGATGTCTCTCAGCGGGGAGGCCGGAAGCGGAACCGTATCAGCGGAATCCGAGCGCGCCAGTCCATGCTGCAACGCAGAAACCCTTTGTGTGGTGGCGTTTCGACGGAGAAACGGAGTCGACATCGCCTTGCTTTTCCGCCATAAGCCGCGACTTCCGGCGCAATTGAACCTGCGCCTCCACCCGCACGACCCCTGATTTTCTTCAGGACGAGGCGGGAGAGGGCCTCTGTCGACGTGATCGTTCGCAGAGGTCGCCCGTCTATGGGCGTTTCTCACGGAGGCGAAGGCCCAGGCGCATGAAAGGGTTTGAATGTTCGAGGCTCTGAACGAGCGGCTGACAGGCGTCTTCGACCGGATCACCGGCCGCGGCGCCCTGTCCGAAAAGGATGTCGAGGAGGCCCTGCGCGAGGTCCGCGTCGCCCTGCTCGAGGCCGACGTCGCCCTGCCGGTGGTCAAGGACTTCATCGCCCGCGCCAAGACGGCTGCGACCGGCGAAGAAGTCATTCGCGCGGTCAAGCCCGCCGATCAGGTGGTCAAGATCGTCTATGATGGTCTGGTCGACATGCTGGGCGGCGAAGAGCCGGTTCCGCTGAACACCAATGCGACCCCGCCCGCCGTCGTGCTGATGGCCGGTCTGCAGGGCTCGGGCAAGACGACGACCTCGGCCAAGCTGGCCCTGCGTCTGTCGAAGTTCGACAAGAAGAAGGTCATGATGGCCTCGTTGGACACGCGTCGTCCGGCGGCCATGGAGCAGCTGGCCACCCTGGGCCAGCAGATCGAGGTCGCGACCCTGCCGATCGTGGCGGGCGAGAGCGCGGTCCAGATCACCCGCCGCGCGCTTCAGTTGGCCAAGCTGCAGGGCTTCGACGTCCTGATCCTCGACACCGCCGGCCGCATCACCCTGGACGAAGGGCTGATGAATGAGGTGGCCGAGGTCGCCCAGATCGCCAAGCCGGTCGAGACCCTGCTGGTCGCCGACAGCCTGACCGGTCAGGACGCGGTGCGCACCGCTAGCGCCTTCCACGAGCGCCTGCCGCTGACCGGCCTGATCCTGACCCGCGCCGACGGCGACGGGCGCGGCGGCGCCATGCTGTCGATGCGCGCCGTCACCGGCCTGCCGATCAAATATCTGGGCGCGGGCGAAAAGGTCGATGCGCTGGACGTCTTCGACGCCCGCCGCGTCGCCGGCCGCATCCTGGGGCAGGGGGACATCGTCGCCCTGGTCGAGAAGGCCGCGGGCGAGCTGGACCAGGCCAAGGCCGAGAAGATGGCCCGCAAGCTGGCCAAGGGCCAGTTCGATCTGGACGACCTGGCGGGCCAGCTGAACCAGATGAAGAAGATGGGCGGTCTTCAGGGCATCATGGGCCTGCTGCCCGGCGTGGCCAAGCTGAAGAACCAGATGGCCGAGAACAACGTCTCGGACAAGATGATCGACCGTCAGCTGGCCGTCATCAACTCCATGACCAAGGCCGAGCGCAAGAAGCCGGACCTGCTGAACGCCAGCCGCAAGAAGCGCGTGGCCAAGGGCGCCGGGGTCGAGGTTCAGGACATCAACCGCCTGCTGAAACAGCACCGGCAGATGGCCGACATGGTCAAGTCGCTGTCCAAGGGCGGCGGCAAGAACCTGCAGAAGATGGCCTCCATGATGGGCGGCCTGCCCGGCATGGGCGGCGGCGGTCCGGACATGAACCGTCTGAAGGCCCTGGGCGGCGGCAAGATGCCGGAACCCTCGGCCGATGAAATGAAAGCCATTCAGGACCGCCTTGCGGGCCTGGGCGGCGGACAACTTCCGGGGGCCTTCCGGGTCTGCCGGGCTTCCCCAAAAAGAAATAATGACCTTCTAGAAAGAGACTGAAAATGCTGAAGATTCGTCTGGCCCGCGGCGGCGCCAAGAAGCGCCCCTACTACCACATCGTCATCGCTGACTCGCACAGCCCGCGCGACGGCAAGTTCATCGAGCGCGTCGGCAGCTACAACCCGATGCTGCCGAAGGACAGCGCCCAGCCGCGCGTCGTCCTGAAGGTCGAGCGCATCGGCGAATGGCTGGCCAAGGGCGCCCAGCCGACCGACCGCGTCGCTCGCTTCCTGTCGCAGGACGAGACCCTGGGCCAGAAGGTCAAGTGGGTCCAGGGCAACAACCCCAAGAAGGCCGAGCCGGGCAAGAAGGCCCAGGAACGCGCCGCCGAGCGCGCCCAGCGCGAAGCCGACCGCCTGGAAGCCGAAGCCGCCGCCAAGGCCGAGGCCGCTGAAGCCGCCGCCGCCGCCGCCGCCGCTCCGGCCGTGGAAGAAGCTCCGGCTGAAGAAGCCCCCGCTGCTGAAGTCGCCGCCGAGGCGACCGAAGAGCAGGCCTAAGCCTTATTGTTCATCCGGCTCCGGCCGGTTGAGACGGGAAAGCAGCGTCCTTCCGGGGCGCTGCTTTTCTGCTATCTGGACCCATCGCATCGGCAAACGGAGCCCGGCCATGAGCAGCGAAGACAGACTGATCCTGGTCGGCCAGATCGGCGGCGCCTTCGGCGTGAAGGGCGAGGTGCGGATCAGCGCCTATACCGCCGACGCCATGGCCCTGGTCGGCTATTCGCCGCTGCTCGGCGCCGACGGCAAGCCCGTGTTGACCCTGCTTTCGGCGCGGCCGGACAAGGCCGGGGTGGTGGCGCGGGTCAAGGAGATCGCGACGAAGGAAGAGGCCGACGCCCGGCGCGGCCAGAAGCTGTTCGTCACCCGCGACGCCTTGCCTGAGCCTGACGAAGACGAGTTCTACCTGACCGACCTGATCGGCCTGGAGGGGCGCGATCCGGCCGACGTGGTTCTGGGCAAGGTGAAGTCGGTCCAGAACTTCGGCGCCGACGACATGCTGGAGATCGCCCCGGCCGAGGGCGGTCCGACCTGGTACCTGCCCTTCACCCGCGAGGCGGCGCCCCAGCTGCACATCAGCGAGGGCTGGCTGCGCATCGTCCGCCCGACCGAAGTCAGCGAGCGCGACGAAGACTGACGCACGGACATTCGCCGCATGGGCGGTTGCGGATGGCGGCGACGCCTCCAACATGAGCGGGACACTTCTTGTTGGAGCGCTCCATGGCCGATCTGTCCACCTTTCCCGTCACCCGCCAGTTTCCGCCGCAGCATCCGGATCGGCTTCAGCTCTATTCCCTGCCGACTCCCAACGGGGTGAAGGTCTCCATCCTGCTGGAGGAACTGGGCCTGCCCTATGAGGTCCATCTGGTCGACATCAGCAAGGACGAGACCTGGACGCCGGAGTTCCTGTCGCTGAATCCCAACGGCAAGATCCCGGCCATCATCGATCCGGACGGGCCCGGCGGGAAGCCGCTGCCCCTGTTCGAATCCGGCGCCATCCTGGTCTATCTGGCCGAAAAGGCGGGGCGGTTCCTGCCGACCGATCCGGCGGCGCGCTATGAGACCCTGCAGTGGGTCTTCTTCCAGATGGCGGCCATCGGCCCGATGTTCGGCCAGGTCGGCTTCTTCCACAAATACGCAGGCAGCGCCTTCGAGGACAAACGTCCGCGCGATCGCTACGTCGCGGAATCACGACGCCTGCTGGGCGTGCTGGAAGGGCGGCTGAAAGATCGCGCCTGGATCATGGGCGACGACTACACCATCGCCGACATCGCCATTCTGGGCTGGGTGCGCAATCTGGTCGAACACTATGGCGCGGGCGAGTTGGTCGGCTACGCCGACTTCCCGCACGTCGCGGCCTGGCTGGCGCGCGGCCTGGCGCGCCCGGCCGTGCAGCGGGGCCTGAACATCCCGGCGCGGCCGTAAGGCGAGAGTTGCGGGGGCGGGCGATGCGCCGCGCCCCCGCGCAGGCTCAGATCTCTTCGGTCGGAGCGTCCGGCACGTATTTCTTGATGGACTCGATGGCGCGCTTGGCGCCGGACTTGTCGGAATAGCCCTCGGTCGAGAAGATGATCTCGGAGTTGTACTTGAACCGGACGCGGAACTCGCCCGCCTTGTCCTGATAGACTTCGAACTTGTGCGCCATGATCGCCTCGCTCTGACGGCCGCCAGTCGGCCGGAACGGAGGCTGCCACGGCCCCGCTCGGGCCGTAAAGGGCGTGAAATGTAAAAGGCGGCGAAGCGGCTCAGCCGCG
Organism: Brevundimonas sp. SS2672; assembly: GCF_059579685.1. Lineage (NCBI taxonomy): Bacteria > Pseudomonadati > Pseudomonadota > Alphaproteobacteria > Caulobacterales > Caulobacteraceae > Brevundimonas > Brevundimonas sp. SS2672. Next base: position 3,203,047 of record NZ_CM184201.1, read on the forward strand.
CGAGGGAATCCAGCGCCGCGCCGCCAGGGCCAGGAAGCCGACGGCCAGGCCCCAGAAGGCCGAACCGACCCCGAACAGGGCCGCGCCCGATGCGGTGGCGGCGAAGGTCAGCACCGCCGCCTCGCGATCCTTGGCTTCGCCCATCATGGCCCCCAGCGATCCGGTCAGGGGCGCGATCAGGGCCAGGCCGGTGATGACGGCCAGGGCCCCGGTCGGCATGGCGATGAACAGGCCCGCCAGCGGCGCGGCGAACAGGGCGACGACCAGATAGAACAGGCCGTAGATCACGCCCACGGTCCAGCGCTTCGTCGCATCGGGGTGGGCGTCCGCCCCGGTGCAGATGGCGGCGGTGATGGCGGCCAGATTGACGCCATGCGCTCCGAACGGGGCCAGAAGCGTGCTGGTCAGCCCGCCCCAGAAGATCAGCTTGCCGGCGGGCGGCGCGTAGCCGGCCGCCCTCAGCACCACCAGACCGGGCAGGTTCTGCGACGCCAGCGTCACCAGATAGAGCGGCAGGGCCAGGCTGACCGCCGCCTTCCAGTCGAAGGCGGGCATGACCGGCGACAGATTGCCGAACAGGCCGGTCCCCTCGGGCAGGGCGACCTGACCGCGCACGGCCAGAACGGCGAAGGCGGCGACCAGAACGGCGGGCAGGGACCAGGCGGGCGCCAGCCGCCGCATGACAAGAAAGACGACCAGCAGCCCCGCCGCCAGCATCAGGTCGGTCGGGAACACTAGGAACAGCTTGAGGCAGAAGGGCAGCAGCACCCCCGCCAGCATGGCCGAGGCCACGGCGGCCGGAATGCGCTCGGCCAGCCGCCCCAGCGCCGGAACCAGCCCGGTCAGCACCATCATCAGCCCGGCGATCACGAAGGCGCCCACGGCCGTCGACCAGCCGAGGCCGAGCGTCGAGGCGGCCAGCAGGGCCGCGCCCGGCGTCGACCAGGCCAGCACGACCGGCATCTTCAGCCGCCAGCTCAGCACCGCGCCGGGCAGGCCGATGCCCAGGCACAGGGCGGTGACCATGGAGATGATCTGGGCGGGCGTCGCCCCCATGGCCTGGCCGGCCTGCACCACCAGGGCCACGGTCCCGCCGAAGCCGACGACGGTCGCCACGGCGGCGGCCGAGAAGCTGGCGGCCACAATGCTGGGAGAAGGCGGCAGGCGGGACGAGCTCATGCCCTATGGCTTAGGCTGCGCCGCAACGCTTCGCAAAGGGGAACGGCGCCGTTCTGGCGTCGTTTGAGTCGTCATGCTGGACCACACCGGGATCATCGTTTCGGACCTGACGGCGGCCCGCCGCTTCTATGACGCCGTGGCGGAGGCTCTGGGCCTGCAGACCGCCAGTAATTCTGCCGGAGTCCTTCCTGTTCGGCCACAGCGCCGAACAGCCCATTCCCTATCTGTGGATCGGGACCACGCGGCCGTCCTATTGGGTCGAGGGTTCGCGCGCTGGGTTGAACCAGATGCACGTCGCCTTCGTCGCGCGGGACAAGGCCATGGTCGAGGCCTTCCATCGGGCCGCCCTGGCGGCGGGCGGCCGCGACAACGGCGCGCCCGGCCCCCGCGAAGGGGCCGGGGACTATTACGGGGCCTTCGTGCTGGACCCCGACGGCAACAACATCGAGGCCTGCTGCCGGGGCGCTGCGGTCCGCTGAGGGCGGCGTGAGATCGAACCGGAAAAGTCTGCAACTTTTCCTGATCTCACTCGAGGACTCAGCCTTCCATGTCGTCCGGCAGGCCGACGGCGTGGAAACCGGCGTCGACGTGGACGACCTCGCCCGTGGTCGAGCGGCCCAGGTCCGAGCACAGCCATAGGGCGGCGCCGGCGACGCCTTCCATCGAGGTCTCTTCCTTGATCAGCGAGAACTGCGCCGACTTGGAGTGCAGGCCGCGCCCGCCCGAAATGCCCGCCAGCGACAGGGTGCGCATGGCGCCTGCCGAGATGGCGTTGACGCGGATGCCCTTCGGCCCCAGGTCGCGCGCGATGTAGCGGGTGGCCGCTTCCAGGGCGGCCTTGGCCACGCCCATGGTGTTGTAGTTCGGAATGACCCGCTCGGAGCCGAGATAGGTCAGGGTGATCATCGAGCCGCCGTTGGGCATCAGCTTGGCCGAGCGCTTGGCCACGTCGACGAAGCTGAAGGCCGAGATGTTCATGGCCAGCAGGAAGCTGTCGCGGGTGGTGTTGTCGACGAAGGAGCCCTTCAACTCGTCCTTGTTGGCGAAGGCCACCGAGTGGACGACGAAGTCGATCGTGCCGAATTCCTTCTCCAGTTCGGCGAAGGCGGCGTCCATCGAGGCGTCGTCGGTGACATCGGCCTGGATCAGCAGCTTGGCGCCGACGCTTTCGGCCAGCGGGCGCACGCGGCGCTCAAGACCCTCGCCCAGATAGGTGAAGGCCAGCTCGGCGCCCTGGGCGGCCAGCTGCGAGGCGATGCCCCAGGCGATGGAGTTGGAGTTGGCCACCCCCATGATCAGGCCCTTCTTGCCCTTCATGAGGTCTCCGGTGGGCATGTCCCAGCCTTCGCTCGTCGCCATGGGTTCGTCTCCGTATCTAGAACTTGATCCGCCTTTTGGACGGGCGCGCGGCGGGTGACAAGCGCCCAGACCTCGGCTCGGGCTCAATCTGCGAAGCTGGCGTTTCTCCGCAGGCGGTCTAAGTTGAAGCCATGAGCTTCGACGTCGACAGTTCGAACGCGCAGCCGCAAGACGCTTCCCCGTCGGGGCCGGTCTTCTTCGACCGCCGCGAGCTGGACCAGATGCTGCGGATTTATGGACGCATGGTGGCGGCGGGCGAATGGCGGGACTACGCCATGGCCGGAGGCAGGGACCACGCCGAGTTCGCCGTCTTTCGTCGCCACGGCGACGCGCCGCTCTACCGCATCGAGAAGCGCCCGGCGCTGCGCCTGAAACAGGGGCAGTGGGCGGTGATCGGCGAGGGCGGCCATGTGCTGAAGCGCGGCGGCGACCTCGCCCAGGTGCTGCGCGTCTTCGACAGCCGGCGCTTCACGGTGGTGGAGTAGGGGGAGCCCCTTCATTCCCGCTCATCCCGGCGGACGCCGGGACCCAGTGAGTAAGCCAAACTTGAGCCTGACCACTGAGCCGGGAGCTCTGAAGCCAAAGCACTGGGTCCCGGCGTCCGCCGGGATGAGCGGGGGGCAGGCAATCGCCGACACTTAAGGTGGACACGGTCAAGAAAAAGGCCCCGACGTTGCCGTCGAGGCCCCATTCTGTCTTGGCCGACTAAGCTGCGCTCAAGTCGGCCGTGACCGCGTCACAGCCATAGCGCACTTAAAAAGTCCCTATTCGCGGCTGCCCATGAAGGCCAGCAGGAACTGGAACAGGTTGATGAAGTTGATGAACAGGCTCAGGGCGCCGAAGCCCGTGGCCACACCCATGGCGTTCTTGTCGCCGCCGAGCGCGTAGTAGGTCATCTTCAGGCGCTGGGTGTCATAGGCGATCAGACCCGAGAAGATCAGCACGCCCGCGCCCGAGATCACCAGATACATCACGCCCGATTGCATGAACATGTTGACGATCGAGGCGATGATCAGGCCGATCACGCCCATGATCAGGAAGGTGCCCATGCCGCTCAGGTCCTTCTTGGTCGTGTAGCCGACCAGGCTCAGACCCGCGAAGGCGGCGGCCGTGACGAAGAAGGTCGAGGCCAGCGAACCGCCCGTATAGCGCAGGAACAGCACGCCCAGACCGGCGCCGATGGTGGCGACCACGGCCCAGTAGAGCATGTTCACGCCCCGGGCCGTCGGGTTCTTCATGAAGAACATGGAGCCGAACAGCATGACCAGCGGCGAGAACTGGATGATCATGCCCAGCATCGTCAGGCCGACGCGACCGTCCGGCATGCGGGCGAACAGCAGCTGCTGCACCGCAGGAACGTTGCCGGTGACGTAGGCCAGGGCGCCGGCGACGACCAGGCCGATCGCCAGCTTGTTGTAGACGCCCAGCATGAAGGCGCGCAGGCCGGCGTCGACGGACATGTCCGCCGACTGCGGAAGCGGGCGCGCATAGCCGTTGTTGAAATCGCTCATCGCGAAAGAAGTCTCCCATGTGGCCGGAAATATCCCGACCCGTGGCTCAAATATCGGGACGCGGAGACGTCCATGCAAGAAAAACCGGACTTCCGGCCGCCGGTTCCGCCCGCTACCAAGGGTCGCATGTTGCGCCTGTTCACCGCCATCGCCATTCCCGAGGACGTCGCCGAGACCCTGGCGCGGCGCCAGTCCGGCCTGCCCGGCGCCCGCTGGCGGCCGCTGGACGCCCTGCACGTCACCCTGGCCTTCTATGGCGAGGCGTCCGAGCGCACGGCCGACGATCTGGCGTCGGAGCTGACCCGGGCCGAGGGCGGAGGGGCGTTCGAAGTCACCCTGAACGGCGTCGGCGCCTTCGGAGACGCCCATCGCAGCCACACCCTGTGGGCGGGGCTGGACCGGTCGGAGCCGCTGAACGTCCTGGCCGGGCGTTGCCGCGCGGCGGGCGAACGGGCGGGCGTGCCGCCGGAGAAGCGCGAATACCGCCCGCACGTCACCCTGGCCTATTTGAAGCCCCAGGCGAACCCGGACCGTATCGGCGCCTGGATCACCGGGCACAACCTGTTGAAGTCGCCGCCGATCCGCGTGGATCGCTTCGGCCTCTATTCCAGCGTTCTGACCGGCGACGGCAGCGTCTACACCCTGGAACGCGAGTATCTGTTGTGATCGAACGCCCTGCTTCGCCTCTCGGTCCCACGCTGGAGACCGAGCGCCTGTTCCTGCGTCCGCCGACGCTGGATGATTTTCCGCGCTGGGCCGAGTTTCAGGCCGACCCGGCCACGACGCGTTTCATCGGCGGGCCGCAGTCGAAGCATCAGGTCTGGCGGACCATCGCCTCGGTCGCGGGCATGTGGGCCTTGCATGGCGAGGGCATGTTTTCGGTGATCGAGAAGGCGACTGGCCTGTGGATGGGCCGCATCGGGCCGCTGCATCCCTATGACTGGCCGGGTCGGGAGGTGGGCTGGAGCCTGCACCCCGACGCCACGGGCAAGGGCTATGCGATCGAGGCCGCCGTCGCGACCATGGACTACGCCTGCGACGTGCTGGACTGGGCGGACGTCATCCATTGCATCGACCCGGACAACCGGGCGTCGGAGAAGGTGGCGGAACGGCTGGGCTCGACCAATCGCGGACCGGCCGTCATGCCGCCGCCCTTCCATGAGCACGCCGTCAATCTGTGGGGCCAGACGCGGGATCAGTGGCGTCTGAACCGGCAGCGCTTGCGATAGGAACATAGGCGGAACATAAAGGCGAATGCCCGCCGCCGCGCTTCACCTCGAACTGGTCTTCAGCCGCCCCGAAACGACCCTGTCCGTCACGCGCGGGGCCGCCCGGCTGATGGCGGACATGGGGTATGCGCCCCTGCTGGAGGTCTGCCTGCCCAATGGACGGCGCGCCGACGTCATGGCCCTGGGGCCGAAGGGGGACATCGTCATCTGCGAGGTGAAGTCGGGGATCGACGACTATCGCGTCGACCGGAAGTGGCATGAGTACGGCCCCTTCTGCGACGCCTTCTATTTCGCCGTGGCGCCGGAGTTTCCTGAGGGCGTCCTGCCCGACGAACCGGGTCTGATCGTCGCTGACGGCTTCGGCGGGGCGGTGGTGCGCGAGGCGCCGGCGACGCCCCTCGCTCCCGCGCGCCGCAAGGCCCTGACCCTGGCCTTCGCCCGCCTGGGCGCGCTCCGGACGATGCGGGAGTAGCGCCTTCTCTCACAAGGGGAGAAGGAGAAGAACAATGCGCTCAAGTCGCGAGCGACCGCGTCGCGAGCATAGCGCCCCACAATGAAGCGATAGGCGTAGCCTATCGCGGCGCGCGTTTGGCCAGGATGCGTTGCAGGGTGCGGCGGTGCATGCCCAGGCGACGGGCCGTCTCGGAGACGTTGTGGTCGCACAACTCATAGACGCGCTGGATATGCTCCCAGCGCACACGGTCGGCCGACATGGGGTTTTCCGGCGGCTCGGGCGCCTCGCCGGTGGACAGCAGGGCCTTGACCACGTCGTCGGCGTCGGCGGGCTTCTGGAGATAGTCGACGGCCCCGGCCTTGACCGCCGCGACGGCCGTGGCGATCGCGCCGTAGCCGGTCAGCATGACGATGCGGGCGTCCTCGCGCCGCTCGCGGATCATCTCGACCACCTTCAGGCCGTTGCCGTCCTCCAGCCGCATGTCCAGCACGGCGAAGGCGGGGACCGCCTGGCGCAGGGCGTCGTTCGCCTCGGCCACCGAGCCGGCGACGGTGACGGCGAACCCGCGGGATTCCAGCGCCCGCCCCAGACGGGTGCGCAGCGCCTGGTCGTCATCCAGCAGCAATAGGGATTTGTCGTCGAGGGCGGCGACTTGAGCGGCGACTTGGGGTTCGAGGTCGGACATGCGGTTCTCCTGCGGTTCAGGTCGTGCGTCATGGGCGCAGGGTCAAGGGCGAAGCCGACGACTGCGACATCAGGTTCCACCGGACTCCATGGCGGAAACCGGCGCCTCCAGCGCCTGTCGCGGCCAGCGGATGGAGACGCGAGCGCCCTTGGGCTGGCCCTTCTCGCCGTCTCCGGACCCGACCGAGACCTTGGCGCCGGTGCGTTCCAGCAGCGTGCGGGCGATGAAGAAGCCCAGGCCCATGCCGCCCTGGCTGGGGGCGATGGGGGCGGTGATCGGGGGCGGCGCCGCGCGGCGGCCGCGGCGGGCGGGGCGCGAGGCGGCGGCGATCTGGGCGGCCAGGGCGCGACGGGCCTTGGCCTGGGGGCGGCTGGTCACATAGGGCTCGCCCAGGCGCGGCAGAATCTCGGAGGCGAAGCCGGGGCCGTCGTCCAGGATGTCGATCTCGATCCAACCGGCGTCGACCACGGCGGTCAGCCGCACCTTGCGGGCGGCGAAGTCGGCGGCGTTCTCGACCAGGGTGGACAGGCCGTGGACGATCTCGGGCAGGCGGCGGACCCGCGGCACGGGGTGTCCGGGCGGCGCCTTGACGGCGATCTCGAAGTCCAGGTCGAAGCCCCGGTGGGGCTCGGCCACCTCTTCCAGCAGGGCCTTCAGGTCGATGTCGGCGAACAGGGGGTCGCCCTCTTCGGGCTGGGCCGACAGCTGCTTGAGAATGGCCCGGCAGCGTTCCGCCTGTTGCAGGATCAGGGCGGCGTCCTCGGCGGCCGGACTGTCGGTGGGGGCGTCGCGCAGCATCTCCTTGGCGACGACCTGGATGGTGGCCAGGGGCGTGCCCAGCTCATGGGCGGCGGCGGCGGCCAGGCCGCCTAGGGCCGCCAGCCTCTGCTCGCGCTGCAGAACGTCCTGGGTGGTGGCCAGAGCCAGCTCCAGCTTGTCGGCGTCGGCGGCGACCTTCCAGGCGTAGCCGGCGGTGAACAGCACCCCCGTCACCAGGGCCAGTCCCAGCCCCAGACGATAGAGGCCCGGCAGCTCCAGATGTTCGTGCAGCCGCCACGGCAAGGGCAGGGACCAGGAGAAGAGGAAGCCCACGGCGATCAGGGCCATGACGCCCAGGATCACCGCCTGACGCGCGGGCAGGGCGGCCGCCGCGATGGTCACCGGCGCCACCAGCAGCAGGCAGAAGGGGTTGGCCAGCCCGCCGGTCAGGGCCAGCAGGGTCGCCAGCTGCAGGATGTCGAAACCCAGCTGAGCGGCGGTTCGAGGCCCGTCGGGCAGGCTGCCGTCGATGCGCCGCGCCCGCGCCATGGTGGCCAGGTTCATCGCCACGCCGGCGCCGATCACGGTCAGGCATTCCCACAACGGCAAGGGGAAGTGCAGGGCGAAATAGGCCGTCAGGATCGCCGAGGTCTGGCCGATCACCGCCAGCCAGCGCAGCACGATCAGGGTGCGCAGCGACAGGCCGCGTCCGCGTCGGGGCAGCTCCGGCAGGCCGGCCAGCTCGCCTCCCGCCAGGGCTAGGAGGTGCGGCGAGGCGGGCGGCTGGACGTGCGGCGGAATGGGGGCTTCTGTAGGGCTCACCCCTCTTCTATAGACCGGGCGCAGGGCGGCTGCACGGTTCGCCGTGTCGCGCCTGCCGAATGACCCTTCCGCCGAGGAGACGCCATGCCCCGCCGTCCCGTGATCCTGTTCGCCGCCGCCTGCGCGGTCATCGCCCTGGCGCTGGGCCTGATCACCATGGTGGTGGTCGGCGGTCGCCAGCAGGCGGCCCAGACGACGGACGCCGCGACGGGCCAGCCTCTGGTCGGCGGTCCCTTCACCCTGACCAATCAGGACGGCCAGGTCGTCGATCAGTCAATTCTGGAAGGCAAGTGGAGCCTGGTCTTCTTCGGCTTCACCTACTGCCCCGATTACTGCCCCACGACGCTTGGCGTGCTGAACGCCGTGCAGGAGCGGATGGGCGACAAGGCCAGGGATCTGCAGATCGTCTTCATCAGCATCGACCCCGAGCGCGACACGCCGCAGATGCTGAAGGACTATCTGTCCTCGGACGGCTTCCCGGATGGCGTCATCGGCCTGACCGGCACGCCGGAACAGGTGGCCCAGGTCGCCAGGGAGTACCGCGCCTTCTATCAGAAGGTCGGCGAGGGCGAGGGCTACACCATGAATCACGGCCTGACCGTCTATCTGATGGGGCCGGACGGCCAGTTCCGCAGCGCCGTCGCCCATGACCTGGGCCCCAGTCGCACCGCGACCCTGATCGAAAACGCGATGGAGAAGGGCTGATCACCTTTCCCTGAACGAAGCGCGGCCGGTCTTTTTTGCGGCGCAGCACCCTGTATGATCGGCGTTCCGCATCGGCGGGGGCCGCAGTCGGGGTTTCATGCTCTACGCTTTTCACGAGCTCGCCTATCATTCGGCGACTCCGTTCCGGATCGGGGCCCAGATGGCCCGCCAGTTCTGGACCTCTCCATTCAATCCGGCGTCGGATACGGCGATCGGCCGCACCGCCTACGCCACGGCTGAGGTGTTCGAGAGTCTGACGCGTCGCTACGGCAAGCCTGACTGGGGTCTGGAGACGATCGAGATCGACGGCAAGGCCGTCCGCACCACCGAACAGGTCGTCTGGTCCTCGCCCTGGTGCCGTCTGGTGCGGTTCGCCCGCAACATCGGCGACCTGAAACGCGCGGGCCGACCCGCCGGCGCGCCCGCCGTGGTGATCGTGGCGCCCCTGTCGGGCCACTACGCCACCCTGCTGCGCGGCACGGTCGAGACCTTCCTTCAGGACCACGACGTCTATGTCACCGACTGGACCAACGCCCGCCAGGTGCCGATGCTGGAGGGGCGCTTCGACTTCAACGACTACATCGACCATGTGCGCGACATGCTGGCGGCGGTCGGGCCGCGCGCCCACGTCGTCGGCGTCTGCCAGCCGGGACCGCCGGTGCTGGCGGCCTGCGCCGTCATGGCCGCCGAGAACGACTCGAACCGTCCCGCCTCCATGACCTTCATGGGCTCGCCCATCGACGCCCGCCTGTCGCCGACGGTGACGAACCAGCTGGCCGAGGAAAAGCCTTTCACCTGGTTCAAGTCGAACATGATCCACACCGTGCCCTGGCCCTATCCGGGCGTCGGGCGGCGGGTCTATCCGGGCTTCGTCCAGCTCTACAGCTTCATGTCGATGAACGAGGACAAGCACGTCGACGCCCATCGCCGCTATTTCGAGGATCTGGTGGCGGGCGACGGGGACGGGGTCGAGAAGCACGAGCAGTTCTATGACGAGTATCTGTCGGTGCTGGATCTGACCGAGGAATTCTATCTCCAGACCATCGACATCGTCTTCCAGCAGCACCTGCTGCCGCGCGGCCTGTTGCAGCATCGCGGCAAGCCGGTCGACCTCAGCGCCATCACCGACATCGGCCTGGCCACCATCGAGGGCAAGATGGACGACATCTCCGGCGTCGGCCAGACCCAGGCCGCGCACGGCCTGACGCCGAACATCCCCGACGACCGCCGCCTGCTCTACGTCCAGCCCAAGGTCGGCCACTACGGCGTCTTCAACGGCCGCCGGTTCCGCGAGGAGATCTATCCGCGCGTGCGCGATTTCATCGCCAGCAATGAAGCTGTCAGTGTCGTACCGGAACGGTCAGCGTCTGCCGCTTGAGGGCGGCGGCGCCCTGAGGTTGTCGGTCAATCCGCGCGCGCGAAGGCTGTCGATCCGCATCGACGCCCGCGCGGGCGAGGCCGTGGCCGTCGCTCCCAGCGAGCGGCGCCTGGGCGAAGTCGTGGCCTTCGCCCGCACTAAAGCCGAATGGATCGCCGAACGGCTGGCCGCGCGGGCCGAGACCCTGGCGTTTGCGCCGGGCGCCGAGGTGAGCTGGCAGGGGCGTCCCTTGCGGCTGGAGGCGACGGGCGGCGCAGGCGCGGCGCGCCTGGTCGAAACGGCCGAGGGGCCGGTGCTGCGCTCGGGCGGAGAGGGGGAGGCCTTCTCCCGCCGCATCGAGAACTGGTTCCGCCGCGCCGCACGCGACTTCCTGGTCGAGCGGACCGAGGTTCACCTCAAGGCTCTGGGCCAGAAGCCGGTGAAGGTGTCCATCGTCGACACCCGCTCGCGCTGGGGCTCGTGCAGTCCGCACAACCGCTCGATCCGCTATTCCTGGCGCGTCATCATGGCCCCGCCCGCCGTGGCCGACTACCTGGCCGCGCACGAGGTCGCCCACCTGGTCCACGCCGACCATAGCCCCGCCTATTGGGCGGTCGTGGCCCGTCTGGTCGGGGATCATCGCCCGCACCGACGCTGGCTGCGCGAGCATGGCGCGGCGCTTCACGCGGTGGGCTAAGTCCTTCTCCCCATGTGGGAGAAGGTGGCTCGCGTAGCGAGACGGATGAGGGGTCTTGCTACCTCATCCCATCCGGCGGTTTCTTCTGTTGGAGAAACCCCTCATCCGGCCCTGACGGGCCACCTTCTCCCGCAAGGGGAGAAGGGGATAAGGTCAGAAGAACAAGGCGTCGGGCTGGCGTTGCTGTTGCGGAGCGGGTCGCGCCGCCGGGGGCTGTTGCGGCTGGGCCGCCTGCGGGGCCTGGCCGTCGATGACCACGGGCGGTTGGGCGTCGTCGTAGGGAACGGCCGTGGCGTAGGGGTCCTCGACCTGGCCCATCAGGTCGCCGACGGGGTCGGGCGGGATCCAACCCTCGGGCAGGGGCGGGCCGTTGGGGATGGCCTGGACCGCCAGACGCGGCAGGGCCGCCTCCATGAAGCCGCGCCAGATGGCGGCGGGCGACGAGCCGCCGGTGACGCGGGCCATCGGCTTGTTGTCGTCCTTGCCGACCCAGACGGCGGCGACGAAGCCGCCCGTGTAGCCGACGAACCAGGCGTCCTTGTAGTCCGAGGTGGTGCCGGTCTTGCCCGCGATGTCGCGCCCGCCGATGGCGGCCGAGCGACCGCTGCCCGAGGTGATCACCCCGCGCAGCATCTGGTTCATGTAGTAGAGCGGCGGATTGTTGATGGCCTGGCCGCCTTCGGACGGGCCGTGGGTGTAGATCACCCGCCCGGACGGGGTGCGGATGCGGCTGATGCCGTAGGCGTCGACGTGGCGGCCGCCGTTGGCGAAGGCGTCATAGGCCTGGGCCATCTCCAGCGGGCTGACTTCGACGGCGCCCAGGGCCATGGAGGGCTGCAGGCCGATCTCGCTGCTGATCCCGAGGCGACGGGCGGCGCGAGCCACGCTGTCGCGGCCGACCTGGTCGGCGACATAGGCGGCGACGGTGTTGGTCGACTGGGCCACGGCCTGGGCCAGGGTCATCTGGCCCGAGAAGCGGCCCGAGTAGTTGCGCGGCGACCAGCCGCCGATGGTCACCGGCTGGTCCACCACCGGGGTCTCGGGCGTATAGCCGGCCTCGACCGCCGCCAGATAGACGAAGGGCTTCCAGGCCGAGCCCGCCTGGCGGCGAGCGTCGACGGCGCGGTTGAACTGGCTGTCGCCATACGACGAACCGCCGATCATGGCGCGCACCCGACCGTCGCCGTCCAGGGCGACCAGGGCCGCCTGCTCCACGCCCTTGCCCTTGTCGCGGTCCAGAATGCGGCGCACGGCGCGCTCGGCGTCGGTCTGCAGCGTCAGGTCCAGGGTGGTTTCGACCACCAGGTCCTCGGTCGGCTCGCCGACCAGGCCGCGAATCTGCTTGTCGAGCCAGTCGATGAAGTACTGGGCGTGCTGACTGGCCAGCGTCTTGGACACCCGCACCGGCTCGGCCACGGCGGCGTCGCGCTGGGCGCGGGTGATGGCGCCGACCTCGACCATTTCGTTCAGAACGACGTTGGCGCGGGCGGCGGCGCGCTCGCTCTCGGACACCGGCGAATAGCGCGAGGGCGCCTTCAGAAGACCCGCCAGCAGGGCCGCCTCGCCGACCGTCAGCTTATCGGCGCTCTTGTCGAAATAGCGTTGCGAGGCGGATTCGATGCCATAGGCGCCGGCGCCGAAATAGACGCGGTTCAGATAGAGGGCGAGGATCTCCTTCTTGGAGAACTTCATTTCCAGCCACACGGCCAGCATCAGCTCCTGGACCTTGCGCTTCATGTTCTGATCGGGCGTCAGGAACAGGTTCTTGGCCAGCTGCTGGGTGATGGTCGAGCCGCCCTGGACCACGCGCCCGGCCTTCAGGTTCGAGGCCATGGCGCGGCTCATGCCGATCGGGTCGAAACCGGGGTGGTGGTAGAAGCGGCGGTCCTCGATGGCCACGAAGGCGGCCGGGACGTAGTCGGGCAGGGCGTCCAGATCGACGGGCGGCGCCATCTGGGTGCCGCGCACCGCGATCAGGGCGCCGGAGCGGTCCAGATAGGTGATCGAGGGCTGGCGATCGACCTCATACAGACTGGAGGTGTCGGGCAGGTCGCGCGCGAAGACGGCGAAGAAGACGACGCCGAAGATCAGACCCCAGACGGCCAGAACCGCGCCCCAGTAGAAGAGACGGCCCATGAAGGTGCGACGCGGTTTTCCTCCGCCCTGATCGTTCCCGTCGGGTCCGCGGTCCTTGCGCGCCATGAACATCCCTCTATGCCAGCGGCGCGAACCCTAGACCATTTTCGGTTCAGTCGGAATCGACTGAACCTAGAACAATGGTCCAGAATTAAGCTGGAGCGAATATCTGGGTTCAGTTGAACGCAGTCCAACTGAACCGATTTCGCTCTAGCCGTTCACGTCGCCCGCGAAAACGCCCCCGTTTCCGATCACGCCAGCGTGTGCGTTTATTTCGCCGAAAGAATGGCGCGCCGCGCCAGCCAGACGCCCTGATCGCCGGCGCTCTCCACCGTCAGGCCGGCCTCGCTGAGCAGGGCTTGGTAGGCGTCGGGGTCCAGGCTGCCGTGATAGAGCGGTTCGCCGCGCCATTCGCCGATCGCCTCGCCGTGAGCGGGACCGGCGGTGAACATCAGCCGCCCGCCTGAGCCGACGCGGGCGGCCAGGGCGGGCAGGACCGTCGTCTGCGCTTCAGGCGTCAGATGGAACAGACTGTGCCAGGCCAGAACGCCGTGAAAGGCGCCGTCCGGCAGGGTTTCGCGCATGTCGCCGATGCGCCAGTCGCCGCCCGGCAGGGTCTGGCGCGCATGGGCGATCAGGCCGGGCGAGGCGTCGAGGCCGATGACTTCGAAGCCGCGCTCCAGCAGGGCGGCGCCCATGGGCCAGCCCGAGCCGCAGCCGACGTCCAGCACGCGGGCGCCGGGCGGCCAGCCCTGCGTGAAGCGGTCCAGCCAGGCCGCTTCGTTCCAGTCGCCCTCCTCCCGGCGCAGAACAGAGCCTCGGTCGCGAATCCAGTCCGCCGCCTTCTCCTGATACAGGCCGACGATCCGATCCGCGGCAGGATGGCTCATCGGGCCAGGAAGGCGTCCAGCTCGCCGTAGAAGGCCGTCGGCTGGTCGAACATGATGAAGTGGGCGCTGTCGTCGATGCGCTTCAGCTTTGCGCCGGGCAGGGTCGCGAACGACGCCTGATAGATGGCGTCGGTGATCGCATCGGTCATGCGGGCGTCGTTGAACTTGACGTAGAGCACCTCGGTCGGGGCGGTGATGCGGGCTAGTTCGGGGCGCAGGTCGGTCGTGACCAGTTCGCGGAAGGCGGCGGCCGAGACCTTCTGGTCGCTGTCGCGCATGTCCTGAAGGGCCTCCTCGCGGCGGCTTTCGGTGTTGATCATGCCGTTGATGGCGGTTGTCGCCTGGGCGACGTAGGCGTCGCGCGGGCTGGCGGACTGGGCGGTCCAGATCTGATCGGCGACGGGGGTCACGCTTTCGGCGGTCGCGCCGGGCGCACCGAACATGGCGCCCATGAAGGGGATCATGTCCACGACCATCAGCCTGCCGACCTGATCGGGGTGGCGCGCGGCCAGCATCATGCCCATGGTCCCGCCCATGGAGTGGCCGACGACGGCGGGCTTGTTCAGATGCTGTTCGCGGATGTAGCGGGCGATCTCCTCGGCCACGGGGGCGCCGACCGGCTGAGGCGCGTCGCCCTGCGCGTTGGCCTGGGGCGCGGCGCCGGCGAAACCGGCGACGTGGATGCGGTGGACGCGATAGCGTCCGTTCAGGTGATCGACCGTTCCCTGCCAGACGGCGGGCGAGGACGACAGGCCGGGGATCAGGATCAGGTCGGGCGCGCCCTCCGGCCCGTCGACCACCACGCTGAGGCGATCGGACGCGAAGGCGGCGTGCGTCGCGTGATTGGCGGGGCCGTCCTGAGCCAGGGCGGCGGGGGCGGCGGCTAGCAACAGGGCGGCGGCGCCGAAAAGGGCGGTGGAGGCGGTGCGGATCAAGGCGTCTCTCCCAAAGAGAATTTGCGCCAGATTAATTCATCGGCTGAGGAAGGGAATGGTCTTTGGACGGCCGACCGTCGCTGCTGCTACAAGGCGGCCATGACCGCAGACGCCGCGCCCGCATCTTCCGCCGCCCCAGAAGCCAAGGCCCCGCCGACGGCTTTCGGCAAGGGCTTCATCACCGACGCCTGGTATTTCGTCGCCCTGGCGCGCGACGTGCCGGTCGCCAGCCTGAAACGCTATGAGATCATGGGCGAGCCGGTCCTGATCGGCCGCACGCGCGCGGGCGAGGTCTATGGGATGCGCGACATCTGCCCCCACCGCGCGGCGCCGCTGTCGGCCGGGCGGCTGGTCGAGAAGCCGGGCGAGGGCGAGACGGTCGAATGCCCATATCACGGCTGGCGCTTCCGGCCCGACGGCGTCTGTGCGGCCATTCCATCGCTGGTCGAGGATCAGGCGTTCGAGGCGAACCGCATCAAGGTCCGGTCCTACCCAGTGCGCGAGAGCCAGGGCATGGTCTTCGTCTGGATGGCGGCGGACGCCCGCAACCCGTCCGAGCCGGATCAGGAACCGCCGCAGTTCCCCGGCGCGGTCGGCCAGCCCCGTCTGGTCGAGTGGATGGATTTCGACAGCCATATCGACCACGCCGTCGTCGGCCTGATGGACCCCGCCCACGGCCCCTATGTCCACCAGCAGTGGTGGTGGCGGTCCGAACATTCGATGCACGAGAAGGCCAAGACCTTCGCCCCGGTCGACTTCGGCTGGGCCATGGTGCGTCACGCGCCGTCGTCGAACAGCCGCCTCTACAAGGTGCTGGGCGGGGCGCCCGCGACCGAGATCACCTTCCGCCTGCCGGGCTATCGCTGGGAGCATATCCAGGTGGGGGAAAAGCAGGTGCTGGCCCTGACCTGCCTGACGCCGGTGAGCGAGATCAAGACCCGCATCACCCAGATCTTCTGGTCCGATCACTGGGTGTTCGGCATCGCCAAGCCCTTCCTGCGGATGGGCGTCGTCGCCTTCCTGAAGCAGGACGGCGGCATGGTGAACCTGCAGAACGAGGGGCTGAAATACGACCCGGCCCTGATCTGGATCGACGACGCCGACAAACAGGCCAAATGGTATCAGCAGCTGAAGCGCGAATGGCTGAAGAGCCGCGCCGAGGGCCGCGCCTTCGTCAATCCGATCAAGGAGACGGTGCTGCGCTGGAAGAGCTGACGGCTGAAGTCCGGCGGCGGGGCTCTGGCCGTTCGCACGGAACGGCGCAATCATGCGGCCATGAAGCCGGTCGCGCACCTCTTTCGTCTGCATTTCGCCCTTTGGTTGGGATTGGCGGTGATGGCGGCGGCCAGCGCCGTCTCGCCGGTCGTCTGGGGCTGGCCGATGCGGCTGGCGGTCGCCTGGGACGCGGGCGTGACGGCCTTTCTGCTGCTGACCTTCATGCGGTTGAGTCGCGCCCGATCGGTGGCGGCGATCCGCGCGCGGTCGGCGGAGCTGGATCAGGCGGGCGGGGCGGTGCTGCCGCTCAGCCTGTTGGCGGCGGGAGCCAGCGTCTTCGTCATCGTCTTCATGGCGGCGTCGGGCGGCAAGCCGACGACGGCGGCGGCGGTTCTGACCGTGGTCACCATCGCCCTGAGCTGGCTGTTCGTGCAGACCATCTTCACCCTGCATTACGCCCATGAGTTCTATGCGCCCGCCGAGGCCGGCCAGGGGGATCGTCAGGGCCTGATGTTTCCGGGCGAGGACGACGCCGACTACTGGGACTTTCTGCACTTCGCCCTGATCATCGGCGTGGCGAACCAGACCGCCGACGTGCAGATCTCAAGCCAGCGCCTGCGCCGCATCGCCACCGTCCACAGCATCGTGGCCTGGCTGTTCAACACGGTGATCCTGGCTCTGGCGGTCAATCTGGCGGTCAACCTGCTGTAGGCTTTCGCCCGGTCCGCCTTGACTTGGCCGCTATTGAGGCCCATCTGCGCTGCATCGCACAATGCGGTGACCGGCGCGTTCCAGCGCGTGTTGGGCTTCCCTCCCCGGAAGGCCTGTCTGTCGAGCGGCCGGATCATTCGATTTCATACGTCGTCCATACACGCGGGGCGGCGCCCGTTCCCCGCCCGAGCTTCGGGCAGGCGACGTGCGCCCCTAGTGAAGGCCTGGCTTGTCCAGCCGCGCGCGCCGCCGTTCGTGAAAGACAGACGTGAGCGACACCATCACCTTCGAATCCATGGGCCTGAACAAGGCTCTCCTGACCGCCCTGGCCGCGACCGGCTATGAGAAGCCGACGCCGATCCAGGCCAAGTCCATTCCCGACGTCATGAAGGGCAAGGACCTGCTGGGCATCGCCCAGACCGGCACCGGCAAGACGGCGGCCTTCGCCCTGCCGATCCTGCATCGCCTGGCCGAGAACCGCGTGGCGCCCAAGCCGCGCACCACGCGCGCCCTGATCCTGAGCCCCACGCGCGAACTGGCCACCCAGATCGCCGACAGCTTCAAGCAATACGGCGCCCACCTGGGCTTCCGCGTGGCCGTCATCTTCGGCGGCGTGAAATACGGCCCGCAGGAACGCGCCCTGCAACAGGGTCTCGACGTCCTGGTCGCCGCCCCCGGCCGCCTGCTGGACCACCTGCAACAGAAGACGCTGGACCTGTCGCAGACCGAGATCTTCGTCCTGGACGAGGCCGACCAGATGCTGGACCTGGGCTTCATCAAGCCGATCCGCCAGATCGTCAGCCGCATCCCGGCAAAGCGCCAGAACTTGTTCTTCTCGGCCACCATGCCGTCGGAGATCGGCAAGCTGGCGGGCGAACTGCTGAAGGATCCGGTCAAGGTCCAGGTCACGCCGCAGGCCACCACGGTCGAGCGCATCAAGCAGTCGGTGATCTGGGTCGAACAGGGCAGGAAGCGCGCCCTGCTGACCGAACTGTTCTCGGACCCCGCCTATACGCGCTGCCTGGTCTTCACCAAGACCAAGCACGGCGCCGACAAGGTCGCGGCCTATCTGGAGGCCGGCGGCGTCGAGGCCGGGGCCATCCACGGCAACAAGAGCCAGCCCCAGCGCGAGCGCGCGCTTGAGGCCTTCAAGAACGGCAAGCTGCGCGTCCTGGTCGCCACCGACATCGCCGCGCGCGGCATCGACGTGGACAAGGTCACCCACGTGGTGAACTTCGAGCTGCCCTATGTGCCGGAAGCCTATGTCCACCGCATCGGCCGCACGGCCCGCGCGGGCAAGGACGGCACCGCCATCAGCTTCGTCGCCGGCGACGAGATGAAGCTGCTGAAGGACATCGAGAAGGTCACGCGCCAGAAGATCCCCGCGATCGACCGTCGCAACGACAAGGCCCTGGCCCAACTGGACGCCTCCATCATGGCGGCGGGCGTGGCCAAGAAGGCGACCCTGCCCGAGCGCGAAGGTCGTTCGGGCGGCGAGGGCCGCGGCGGCGGTCGTCGCAACCCGCGTCGCGACGGCGTCAAGCCCGAGGGCGGCGGCCAGCCGCACCGTCAGCGCAAGGGGCAACGCGACCGGACTCATCACGCCGAGCGCCCGGCGGCGGCCTATGACCCGATGGCGGGCGACCGCGCCCGCTCGGCCGTCCGGGCGACGCCCGAGGCCGAACCCAAGCCGGTCGGCGAGCTGAAGCGCCGTCCTCGTCGTCGCCGCCCGTCGAACGGCGGCAAGGGACACGGCGCTCAAGGCTGATCGTCGAGATCGGCGCAGGAACAAGAACGGCGGCTTCCTTGCGGGAGCCGCCGTTTCCGTATCCGTCGTCAGGCGAGGATCAGAAGGCCCAGCGGGCGCCGATCGAGGCGACCAGGGCCGAGCCTTCGGCCTCGCCGCGCAGGTGCGAGGTCACGGCCGCCGGGGTGCCGGCGTAGAAGGCGCGGTCGTCGTGGATCGTCGAGTCGCTGAAGGCGATGTAGGTCAGGCCGGCGTCGAAGGTGACGCCTTCGGTCACCTCGGTCGAGCCGCCGACCGAGAACAGCCAGCGGTCGGCGTCCGGGATGCGGGCGGTGCGCAGGCTGTCGCGGGTCGGGGTCGGATCGTAACCGACGCCGGCGCGCAGGGTGGTCTTGTCGCTGATGGCGTAGTCCAGGCCGATCGCGCCGGTGGTGACGTCCTTGTAGTCCTGATGGATGACGTCGCCGCCGCCCGGATATTCGACGGTGATGGCCTGGAACTCGGACCAGCCGATGCGGTTGACCTGGGCGTTCAGGGTCAGCTTGTCGTTGACGGCGTAACGGACCGAGGCCGAGGCGAACCACGGGGTGTTGAAGCTGGCCTTGCCGCCGGTCGAGATGTTGGCGCCCGCCAGCGGGCCCAGCAGGCCGGCGACGACCACGTCGCCTTCCAGTTCATGCTCGATCTTGGAGCGGTAGCTGAGGCCGAAGTCCCACGGCCCCCTGTGCACCTGGGCGCCGACGTTCCAGCCGAAGTCCCAGCCGTCGCCTTCCAGGCTGTTGGAGCCGTCGGGCAGGGCTGGCGACAGGTTCGGCATGGCCGAGGTCAGCTTGGCCTTGACGAACTGGGCGTTCAGCCCGGCGCCGACGTCCAGCCAGTCGTTGACCTGATAGGCCACGGTCAGGCTGGCGTCGCCCGAGCGTAGCTCCGACGTCAGGGCGTCGTAGCGGGCGAAGGAGCCCTGTTCGTACTTGGTGGTGAAGTTGTAGGGGGCGGCCACCGAGACGCCGACGGCGAAGCGGTCGCCGATCGGCGTGGCGAAGGCGAAGTTCGGCGCCAGGCCGCTTTCGATCGGGTCGACCTCGGTGTTGCGCGGGTTGACCACCGGCACGTCCACGCCGCCCGGATAGGTGACGTAGGAGCCGGCGTTCTTCACTTCGGAGTCGATGCGGATGGCGTGAAGGCCGACCGAGACTTCACGGCCGCTGCGGGCGATGGAGGCGGGGTTCCACCACATCGAGCCGACGCCGCGGTCGGCGGCTTCGCCCGAATAGGCGCGTCCGGCGCCGCGCACGGACTGTTCCTGCAGATAGAAGGAGCCCGCGAAGGCCGGGGCGGCGACGCCCGTCATCAGGGCGGTGGTCAGAGCCAGGCCGCCGAGGCGGGCCATGTTCCTGGGAGTCATTACGCTTCACCTATGTCGTGGGCCGACCATTTTGAGAAAGGCGGGCGGCCTTGGTTCGGGGAGGGCCGCCACGCTACCCATCACAGCGTCCGTGTCATGAAAGCGTTGCGTCCAAGGCCGGTGTCGGACCGCTTCTCGGCGAAAGCGTGGCGCAAAAATCGCACAATTTCACACCTTGGTGAGGTTACGTAGCGGCAATTTCGATGCCTGAAGAACGCAGGTTTGCGGCAAGATCGTGTTCCGCAGCGTCAACTTCGGCCTGATCCCGACCCCGGATCACCAGCTGGGTTCCGACCTCGCCGGCGGTCTGTCCGGCGCCGAAACCGAAGGGATAGGAGCCGAAGGACAGATGCGGTCTGGCCTCGGCGGCGGCGCGCAGGATGTCGGCCACGGCGCCCTCGCCGACGCCGGTGACGCGCAACGACCGGCTGTGCACCGGGGCGCCCGTCTTCAGGCGCGGCGCCACATCGTCCAGCATGGCCTCCATGATCTTGGGCACGCCGGCCATGACGAAGACGTTGTCGACCTGGAAGCCCGGCGCGTCGCTGACCGGATTGGCGATCAGGACGCCGCCTTCGGGCACGCGGGCCATGCGGCGCCGCGCAGCGTTGAACTCGCCCGGCGCATAGCGGCGCTCCAGGATGGCGAGGGCCTCGGGGTGTTCGCGCACGGAAACGCCGAAGGCGGCGCCGACCGCATCGGCGGTGATGTCGTCATGGGTCGGGCCGATGCCGCCGGTGGTGAAGACATAGTCGTGCGCCGCGCGCAGGGCGTTCAGCGCCGCGACGATCTGGTCCTGACGGTCGCCGACCACCCGCGCCTCCATCAGATCGACGCCGAGCGGCGCCAGGAAGCGGGCCAGGGTGTTCAGATTGCTGTCGCGGGTTCGGCCCGACAGGATCTCGTCGCCGATGATCAGGACGGCGGCGGTGGGGGAGGGGGACGATTGTGACATGGGCTGAAGATAGGAAGCGCCAGGCCATGCGTCAGCCGTGAACCCTGACGGGCTTGAGGTTTTGTGCTAGTCTGACCATCTGAAGTCCTGAAGTCGTTTCTTCGCCCGGTCCGCCTGCACGCGGAGCGCGCGCCTCCCCGAAAGCCGATCATGTACGAGACCCCCGACCTGGAAACCGACGTCTTCGTCCGCAGCCACGAAATCCGCATCTATGACGCGGAAGGGTTCGAGGGCATGCGCAAGGCCGGCCGCCTGGTCGCCGAGGCGCTGGACATGATCACCGACCATGTGAAGCCGGGCGTCACTACGGGCGAGCTGGACGATCTGGTGCGCGAGTTCACCCTGGACAACGGCGGCGTCCCCGCCTGCCTGGGCTACAAGGGCTACACCAGGACGGTCTGCACCTCGATCAACCACGTCGTCTGCCACGGCATTCCCGGCGACAAGGTTCTGAAGGAAGGCGACATCGTCAACATCGACCATACGGTCATCGTCGACGGTTGGCACGGCGATAGCAGCCGGATGTACCCGGTCGGCGAGATCAACGCCCGCGCCAAGCGGCTGATCGACGTCACCTATGACTCGCTGGACCTGGGTCTGGCCCAGATCAAGCCGGGGAACACCTTCGGCGACATTGGCTTCGCCATCCAGAAGTTCGTCGAGGCCCAGCGCATGAGCGTGGTCCGCGACTTCTGCGGCCACGGCATCGGCCGGGTCTTCCACGACAGCCCCAACGTCCTGCACTACGGCCGTCGCGGCGAGGGCGCGGTGCTGAAGCCGGGCATGTTCTTCACCGTCGAGCCGATGGTGAACCTGGGCAAGCCGGCGGTGAAGGTGCTGTCGGACGGCTGGACCGCCGTGACGCGCGACAAATCGCTGTCGTCGCAGTGCGAACACTCGATCGGCGTGACCGAGGACGGGCTGGAAATCTTCACCGCCTCGCCCAAGGGCCTGTTCCGCCCGAAATTCTGAGCTAGTCTCCCCCGTGGGGGAGGCTGATGCTGGATCAACCGCCGGAACAACCGAAGGCCAAGCCGCACCACGCCGGTCATCGCGAACGGCTGCGTGATCGCGCGCGCGCGGCGGGCCTCCATCATCTGCCGGACTATGAGCTGCTGGAGCTGTTCCTGTTCCGCAGCCAGCCGCAGGGCGACGTCAAGCCGGTGGCCAAGGCACTGCTGACGCGGTTCGGGTCGCTGGCGGCGGTGCTGGCGGCCTCGGTCGAGGATCTGATGACGGTGAAAGCCGAGGATTCGCGCGGCCGGGCCAAGGGGGTGGGGCCTGAGACGGCGCTGGACCTGGCCGCCCTGCACGAAGTCTCGCGCCGCGTGGCTAAGGAAGAGGCCAACAAGCGCACGGTCATCTCGTCGTGGACGGCGCTGCTGTCTTACGTGCGCCTGTCGCTTCAGCATGAGCCGCGCGAGCAGTTCCGCGTCCTCTATCTCGACAAGAAGAACCAGCTGATCCTCGACGAGATTCAGAACCGGGGCACGGTCGACCACGCCCCCGTCTATCCGCGCGAGGTGGTGCGCCGGGCGCTGGAGTTGTCGGCCAGCGCCATGATCATCGTCCACAATCACCCCTCGGGCGATCCGACGCCCAGCCGGGCCGATATCGACATGACCAGACAGGTGATCGAGGCCGCCCGCGCCCTGTCGGTTCAGGTTCACGACCACCTCATCGTCGGCCGCGAAGGCGTGGCCAGCTTCAAGCAACTGGGATTGATGTGACTGTTCTGACCACCCAACGCCTGACCCTGACGCCCGCCGCCGTCGGCGACATGGACGACCTGACCGCCCTGTGGGCCGACGCCGAGTTCACCCGCCACATCATGGGGCGAGGCCTGTCGGAGGAGGAGGTCTGGTTCCGCCTGCTGCGCGACATCGGCCACTGGCAGGCCAAGGGCTACGGCAACTGGTCGATCCGCGAGACGACGACGGGGGCCTATGTCGGCAGCGTCGGCGTGCTGGACTACCGCCGCGAGATCGAGCCGCCCTTCGACGCGCCGGAACTGGGCTGGGGCGTGGCGCCGGCCTTCCAGGGCGCGGGCCTGGCGCGCGAGGCGCTGGAGGCGGCCCTGGCCTGGACCGACGCCTATCGGCTGGAGCCGCGCACGGTCTGCATGATCTCGCCCGAGAACGCGCCCTCGGTGCGTCTGGCCGAGCGGGTGGGCTATCGCCCCTACGCCCGCGCGGACTACAAGGGATCGGCCGTCGACCTGTATGAGCGCCCTCGCGCCGGATGAGCGGCTGACAGGCGGGGCGCGGGGCGATAAGCTTTACAATCCAGGCCCGGAAGCGGCCTTCTGCGTTTCAGGAGTTCCAAGATGCCCATGTCCGCCGACGACCTTCGCGCCCATCTGGTGGAGGCCTTTCCCGACGCGGACATCGCCATCGAGGACCTGGCGGGCGACGGCGACCACTATCGCGCCCGCATCGTGTCGGAGGTCTTTCGCGGAATGCCACGCGTGCGTCAGCACCAGACCGTCTACGCCGCGCTGAAGGGCAAGATGGGCGGCGAACTGCACGCCCTGGCGCTGGAGACCTCGGCGCCGGTCGAGGCGGGCTGAACCCCATGCGCTACCGCCCCTTCGGCGCCTCGGGGGCTGCGGTCTCCAGTCTGACGCTCAGCCTGGGGGCCGAGGCGGCGACGCGGGGGCCGAACCCTGTCCGCGACCTGGTGTTCGCCGGGCTTGAGGCGGGGGTGAACGCCTATCATATCGAGCGGCTGGACCCGATGCTGCTTCAGGCCGTCGGCGAGGCCCTGGGCCATGTCGAGCGGCGGCTGGTGTGGGTCAGCACGACCCTGGGCGCCGACCGGGATTTCTCGGCCGAGAGGCTGGGCCGTTCGATCGAACAGGGGCTGCACGCCTCGGGCCTGGGCTGGTTCGATATGGCGGTGCTGGAGCGCCCGGCCGAGGATGAGCTGCCCCAGACCTCCCTGACCGCCCTGAAGGCGATGCGGAAGGCCGAGTATGTGCGGATGCTGGGCGTGTCGGGCGATGAACCGGTGACGGATCTCTATGTCTCGACCGGGGCGTTCGACGTCCTGTTCACCCCCTTTCACGCCAATGTGCCCTGGCAGGTGCGCTCGCGCATGAAGGCCGCGCGCGATCGGGAGATGAGCCTGTTCGCCTATGACTATTTTCCCGAAAGCCTGGCCACCGAGCGCCGCGCCGCCGATGCGGGCGGGGCGAAGAAGCGGGGCCTGTTCGGCGGCTGGGGCGCGGGGCGCGGCGAGGCCGATCTGGAGCGGCCGGGCTCCTTCGCCTTCCTGCACCGGACGCCGGGGTGGACCGGCGAGGCCATCTGCCTGGCCTACGCCTTGGCGGACCCTGCGGTGGCCAGCGTGCTGATCCGGCCCAGGGACCGGGCGCATCTGGAAGACCTGGCGAGCGTGCCCGAGCGCGACCTGCCCGCCGGCCTCTCGGCACAGATCGAGATGGCGCGGGTGGACGCCTCGGCCTGATCGGCTTCAGGCGCCGATGGCGGAGAAGGGGCCGTTGAGGAAGCCGGGCTTGCCGTAGGCTAGGGGACGGCCGTCCTCGGCCAGGACGCGGCCGCCCGCCGCCTCCAGCACGGCCTGGCCGGCGGCGGTGTCCCATTCGCTGGTGGGGCCGGTGCGCGGATAGGCGTCGAAGCGGCCCTCGGCGATCAGGCAGAACTTCAGCGAGGAATCCATGCCCTGCCATTGGGTGCAGCCGTTGCGGGCGGCCAGACGCAGGGCGTCTTCGTCGCTGATGCTGTGGCTGACCAGGGCGACGGCATCGGCGGGGCGTTCGCGCACGCGGATCGTCCTCCACGGCTCGCCGAAGGCGCGGCGCAGCGCGCCCTGGCCCGGCGCGGCGGAGCGCCAGCTGACGCCCAGGGCCGGGGCCGTCACCGCACCGGCCACGGGGGCGTCGCCGCGGATCAGCGCGATGTTGACCGAATAGCTCTCGCGCCCCTGGACGAACCCGCGCGTGCCGTCCAGCGGGTCGATGAGCCAGAACCACGTACCGACCGACGACGGGGCGCCGTCGGCGGCGACGGCCTCCTCGGCGACGGCCTCGACCTGGGGCCAATGTTCGGCCAGGCGGGCCAGGATCAGGGCCTCGGCGGCGCGGTCGGCCTCGGTCACGGGGCTGGCGTCGGCCTTGGTCTCCACGGCCGTATCGGCCCGCCAGTAGGGCAGGATCAGGCGGGCGGCCTCCTCGGCGATGTCGGCGATGACCTCGGCCAGGCGGCCGGAGGCGAGATCGGATTCAAGGTCGGCGTAGGCGGAGGCGGTCATGAAGGGCTGGATAGACCATGCGGCCGGTTTAACGAACCGGCAAATCAGGCCACCTTGGCCTTAACCTTTTCGAAACCTTGTGCGCCATGACCGTTTCCGACGACCCTGCCTCCCTATCCGCCGCCGATCTGCCTGTGGACGGCGCCGAGCTGGCCGCCTTCATCGCCGCCAAGCTGTGCCACGACTTCATCAGCCCGGCCGGCGCCGTGATGTCGGGGCTGGACCTGCTGGACGATCCCGGCGCCCAGGACATGCGCGACGACGCCCTGGGCCTGATCCGTCAGAGCGCGGCCAAGATGGTGGCCCTGGTGCATTTCGCCCGGGTGGCCTTCGGCGCCGCGACCAGCAGCGAACAGTTCTCCGGCGCCGAACTGCACGGCCTGGTCGCGGGCCTGACCGACGGCGGGCGCGCCACGCTGGACTGGCGCGTAGGGGATGAGACCTTCTCCAAGATCCAGGCGCGGACCCTGATCAACTTGGCCTATCTGACCGTTTCGGCCCTGCCGATGGGCGGGGCGGCGGTGGTGACCGTCCGCCGGGAAGGCGATCAGTTGTTTCTGGTCGGATCGGCCGAGGGCGCCCGCGCCCGGCTCAAGCCGGAGGCCGTGGTCGGCCTGAAGGGCGAGCGGCTGACTGAGGGGCTGGCCGGGCAGTGGATCCAACCCTACTGGCTGTGGCTGACGGCGCGCGAGGCGGGCGGGCGGCTGGACCTGGCGGCTGAAGACGGCCGCGTGGCCTTGATGGCGCGCTTGCCGGGCGCTAGTGAGCAACCCGCGTTCGTCTAGCCAACGCTCCGTTAACCTGCCTGAACGACTATGGCGTGAGCGTGATTTTAATCTCGCGCCAAACGGGAATAGACCCTGTGGACCCCAGAACCTGTCTGATCGTCGATGACAGCCGCATCATCCGCAAGGTGGCGCGCCGCATCCTGGAGGACCTGTCCTTTGACGTGGCCGAGGCGGCCGACGGCGCCGAGGCGCTGGACTATTGCCAGGCGGCCATGCCCCAGGTGGTGCTGCTGGACTGGCAGATGCCGGTGATGGACGGCCTGGCCTTCCTGCGTCGCCTGCGCGACCTGCCGGGCGGGCGCACGCCCAAGGTTCTGTTCTGCTCGGTCGAGACGCGGGCGGATCGGATCGCCGAAGCCCTGTCCGCAGGGGCCGACGAATATGTTATGAAGCCCTTCGACGGCGAGATCCTTCAGGCCAAGCTCGCCGAAGTGGGAGTGGTGCAGTCGCCGTCATGACGCCGGAGGATTTTGATCGTCTTCAGACCCTGCTGGCGTCCCGCGCCGGCTTCCGGCTGACCAGAGACCGGATGCAGCTGGCCGAGCATCGGCTGGGGCCTGTGGCGCGGCGCGAGGGCTATCACAACGTCGAAGCCATGCTGGCCAGCCTGTGGAGCCGGCCGGTGGCCTCCCTGGGCTGGAGCGTGATCGAGGCCCTGCTGAACGGCGAGACCTGGTTCCGGCGCGACCGTGCGGCCTTTGAGGTGATGGAGCGCGAACTGCTGCCCGCCCTGACGGCGGCGCGGCCGGGCGGGCGGGTGCGCCTCTGGTGCGCCGGCGCCTCGACCGGGCAGGAGGCCTATTCCCTGGCTATCGCCGCGCTCGAGGCCGGCGCCCAGGTCGAGATCGAGGCTACGGATCTGTCGCGTCAGGCGATCGAGAAGGCGCTGTCGGGCCTCTACACCTCGTTCGAGATACAGCGCGGCCTGTCGGCGCGCGCCATGCTGCGCTGGTTCGAGCAGGTCGATGATCAGTGGCGGGCGCGGCCCGAACTGCGCGCCGCCATCGCCTTCAAGCGGGCCAACCTGCTGGACGAGGCGGCCGACGAGGGCCGGTTCGACGTGGTCTTCTGCCGCAATGTCCTGGGCGACATGGCGCCGGAACGCCGCGCGCGGGTGCTGGACGGGCTGGAGCGGCGGATGGTCGACGACGGCTGCCTGTTCCTGGGGCGCGACGAGCGGCCGGACGGCGACAGCGTGGCCTTCCGTCCGGTGGCCGGACGCAAGGGCCTCTATGTGAAGAGCGCGGCCGCCGCACGCCGCGCCGCCTGAGCTGTCAGGCGACCGACAGCAGGCCCTGGGCGGCGACGGCCTTGACGCCGGGGCCGGGAACCTCGGCGAAGGCCAGGTCGGTCACGCCGAAATACTCCTGCTGGTTCAGGGCGCACCAGTCGGTGGTGACGATGCGGACGGTCTCGCGCGCCTCGATTCCCTCGACCGCGCCATAGACGAAGTCGCCGGTGCGCCGTGCGAAGGGCATGACCCGATCCTGGTTGGCCAGGGCGGTCAGCTCGGCCAGGCGCGCGGCGGGAACCTCGGCGGCCATCAGCTTGCCGTCGAAGCGCACCACGGCGTCGAAGGCGTAGCGGCTGACCGGCCCGGCGGACAGACCCGTCCCCAGCGTCGTGTGGCCGATGAAGCCGGCCTGGGCCCCGGCGAAGCGGGCGAAGGCGGCGGCCACGGCGCGGCCGGTGTCCCCCAGCGACAGGGCGGTCGAACTGGTCCCGAGAACGGCGCGCTCCTGTGCGGTCAGATGCCGGTCCAGCGTCGTGCGGATCAGCGCGGCCAGGGTCGGGTCGACGACGCCGTCCAGGGCGACGGTGCGCGACTGGGCCCGCACGCTTCCATCGCTGAGATAGTCCGCCGCGGTATAGGCGTTGCTCCACGATCCGGTGTGGGCGTAGAGGCCGCGCCCGAGCGGCTCCTGGAACAGCAGGTGGTTGTGTCCCCCGATCATCAGGGCGTCGTCGGGCAGGGCGGCCAGCATCCCGCGGTCGCCCGCCACGCCAGCGTGGCTCATCACCAGCGTCAGATCGGCGCCCTCCAGCAGCGACGACAGATGGGCGTTGGCCCATTCGGTCGGATCGGGGATCGACAGCCAGTCGCGGCTGGCCTTGGGATAGGTGTTCAGCGAATTCGTGCCGAAGCCGGCGATGCGCAGACGGCGCTCGCCGAAGGTCAGCTCCGTCGCGGCCGGGGCGTAGGGTCGGCCGTTGCGGGCGTCGATGATGTTGCTGAGGACGGTGATCCCCAGGCCCTGCATCCGCTTCACGACCTCATGCAGGTCGGGGATCAGGTCGTTGTCGTGATTGCCCAGGTTGACCACGGTGGGGGCGATGGCGGGCAGGGCGGCCAGGAAGGCCCAGTCGATCGCGCCTTCGGACCGCACCGACACGACGTTGCCATGCTCGAAGATGTCGCCGTCGACCGCGATCAGATGCGGAACCGGTCGGCTGCGGACCTCAGCGCGCAAGGCGGCGAGAAGCTGGGCGCTGCGCTCATAGGCGGAATGCAGGTCCGACATGGCCAGGACGCGGCCGATGACGGCGGGCGGCTGATCCAGCGCGAGGGCGGCGGTTCCGCCGACCAGGGGCAGGGCGGCGGCGCCGGCAAGAAATCGGCGACGGGACGGGGCGGCGAGGGGCATGGCGTCTCCTGCGGCAGGTCGCGCGCTTCGCGCATCTAGGGCGGCAGAAGGAAGGCGCAGCCGGTCTGCTTGGCATGTCCTGTTGCGGCGCACAATGTCGCGCTACGGCGACGTGTGAATCGAACGGCGGTTTCTTGCGGTCTGTGTCCCTGTCGCGAAAGGTTCATGCGCCAGCCCGCATCGGCGCTGGAACCCGCGACGCTACGGGCCTAGGGGCTGCGGCGAATTCACCCACCCAAGATCATCAAGAAGGGGATATCTCGATGACGCGTCTCTCGGTTCTCGCCGCCTCCGCCAGCGGTCTGGCCCTGCTGCTCTCCACGCCGGCCCTGGCGCAATCCGCCGATGTCCAGGCCGACCAGGCCGCCGCCGTCGGCGACATCGTCGTCACCGCCCAGCGCCGCAGCGAAAGCATCCGCGACGTGCCCTTCGCCGTCACCGCCATGAACACCGAGACGCTGAACGCCGTGAACGCCGGCGGCGGCGATATCCTGCAGCTGTCGGGCCGGGTGCCCAGCCTGCAGGTCGAAAGCTCCAACGGCCGCTACGCCCCGCGCTTCTACATCCGCGGCCTGGGCAATGTGGACTTCGACTTCACGGCGTCTCAGCCGGTGTCGATGGTGATGGACGAGCTGGTTCTGGAAAGCGTCTATCTGAAGGGCTTCCCTCTGTTCGACGTGAAGCAGCTGGAAGTGCTGCGCGGGCCGCAGGGCACCCTGTTCGGCCGCAACACCCCGGCCGGCGTGATCAAGATCGACACCACCAAGCCGGGCGATGAGTTCACCGGCTTCGGCTCGATCACCTACGGCAACTATGGCTCGACCCGCGCTGAGGCGGCCGTGACCTTGCCGGCGTCGGATACGCTGTCGGTGCGCGTGGCGGCCCTGTGGAACCACCGCGACGACTGGATCAACAACGCCTATGACGCCCCCTTCGCCAAGAAGGACGGCAAGGACCTGGGCAATTTCGACGATGTGGCGGGCCGCATCCACGTCGCCTGGACGCCGACCGACCGTCTCTCGACCCTGCTGACCCTGCAGGCGCGCGACTATGAGGGCACGGGCACGATGAACCGCGCCAACGTCCTGACCAAGGGCTCGAACAAGCTGAACGACAACTTCGATCGCGAGACGGTCTGGTATGACGGCGGCCGCAACAACTTCCAGAAGCAGAAGACCACCTCCCAGTCGCTGCAGGTCGCCTATGACTTCGGCCCGGCGACCCTGACCGGCGTGGTCGGCTCCTTCCAGGGCTGGTCCCAGGGCGACGGCGATATCGACGGCGGCGTGCTGGGCGATCCGGTCCACAGCGGCGCCATCCCCTTCCCGGTCGAGTCCGGCACCCTGTCCAGCGACCTGCTGCAGAATAGCTATGAACTGCGCCTAGCCTCGAACGCCGAGGGGCGTCTTGGCTGGCAGGTCGGAGCCTTCTACTGGGATGAGCGCATCAACCTGGTGTCGGGCAGCTTCGACGGTTTTGGCGGTTTGTTCCCAACGGTCAAGCTCACCGATATCGTGCAGAAGTCGGACTCCTGGTCGATCTTCGGTCAGGCCAACTATCAGGTCACGGACGCCCTGAAGCTGACGGGCGGCCTGCGCTACACCGACGACAGCCGCGAATATCATGGCTGGCTTCTGGTTCCGACGGTGTCCGAGGGCGCCGTCTCGGTCGGCGACGAGCAGGTCAGCTGGGACGTCAGCGCCCTGTATGAGGTCAACGACAGCCTGAACCTGTTCGCCCGCGTGGCCAGCGGCTATCGCGGTCCGTCGATTCAAGGCCGCAACCTGCCGGTTCTGACCACGGCGGATTCGGAAACGGTCATGTCCTATGAGGCCGGCTTCAAGGCTCGCCTGTGGGACGGCCGCGCCCGCCTGAACGCCACGGCCTATCTGTATGACGTCAAGGACATGCAGTTCACGGCTATCGGCGGCATCGACAACTCCAACCGCCTGATCAACGCCGACAAGGGTCAGGGCTACGGTCTGGAGATCGACGGCGACGTCTATCTGGGCGCGGGCTTCACCCTGGCCGGCGGCGTGGCGTGGAACCACACCGAGATCAAGGACAAGGACCTGCTGGTCGCCATCTGCGGCAACCACCTGTGCACCATCACCGACCCCATGGTGAATGTCGGCGGCACGGATCGAGCCAACATCGACGGCAACCCCTTCCCGCAGGCGCCCGAGTATTCGGCCAACCTGACCCTGTCCTACGTCCGCCCGATCGGCGACGATCAGGAGCTGTTCGCCTCGACCGACTGGGTGATGCAGAAGGACTTCAACCTCTTCCTCTATGAGGCGGTCGAGTTCCGTCAGGACACCAACTTCGAAGGCGGCCTGCGCGCAGGCTGGCGCGACCTGAACCGGGGTCTGGAGGCGGCCGTCTATGTCCGCAACATCACGGACGAGGCCAACGTCATCGGCGCCATCGACTTCAACAACCTGACGGCCTTCGTCAACGAGCCGCGCATGTACGGCGTGGAGCTGTCCAAGCGCTTCTAAGCCGATACGGCGGATCGTATCGGGAGGGCGGCGGCGGGGAGACCTGCCGCCGCCCTCTTGCCATTCCGCTCGGGCTTGGTCCTACTGCCGCCCGGATCGGGGAGGATCTCTCATGCGGCTGGCCCTGCTGTTCGGATCGCTGGCGCTCGCCTTCTTGTTGGCGGTGTGGACCACCCAGGCGCCGAAGCCGCGCGCGGCGGACGCGACCGCTGTCGCCTTCTCGGCCGCCCGGGCCATGACCGACATCGAACAGATCGCCCGCGCGCCGCACCCGGTCGGCTCAACCGAACATGCGCGGGTCCGCGCCTATCTGAACGACCGCCTGACGCAACTGGGGCTTCAGGTCAGCGAGCAGGCCGGGCCGCTGTCGCCCGCCGCCGTCAAGCGGCTGGAGCGCGCGGGCGGCGATCCCGGCGCGGCGAACAATCAGGCGATCAATCTGATCGGCGTCCTGCCCGGAAAAGACCGCAGCCAGCCCGCCGTCATGCTGATGGCCCATTACGACACCGTGGTCGGCTCGCCCGGCGCGGCCGACGATTCAGCCGGGGCGGCCGCCATCCTGGAGGCCGTGCGGGCGATCCAGGCGCGCGGCCCGGCCGAGCGTGATCTGATCGTCCTGCTGACCGATGCGGAGGAGCTGGGCCTGGACGGGGCGCGGGTCTTCTTCGGCGGCCATCTCCTGCGCGACCGCATCGGGGCCGTGGTCAATCTCGAGGCGCGCGGCGGCGGCGGCCGCGCCGCCATGTTCGAGACCGGGCGCGAGGCGGGGCCGACGGTCCAGCTGTTCCGCCGTGCGGCGGCGAAAGCCGACGGCGGGACCACCGCCACCTCCATCGCCGCCTTCATGTATGAGCGGATGCCCAACGGCACCGACTTCACCGTGCCCAAGGACCGAGGCGTCGGCGGTCTGAACCTGGCCTTCATCGGCCGTCCCGACCAGTATCATGCCGCCAATGCGACGCCCGCCAATCTGGACCGGGGCGCGGTGCAGCATCTGGGCTCTCAGGCGCTGGAGGCGGCCGACGCCTTGTTGCGCGCGCCGAGCCTGCCGGCCAGGGGCGAGAACCTGGTCTATGCCGACGTCTTCGGCCGCTGGGTGATCGCCCATACGCAAGGGACGGGCTGGATCCTGCTGGCGCTGGCGGCGGCCCTGGGCGGCTTCGCCGCCTGGCGGGCGCGGCGCGGGGCGGGGCTGACGGCGGGGCAGGTCGGCCTGGGCGTGCTGGACGGGCTGTGGTTCCTGACCGGGGGCGTCATCCTGTTGCAGGCCACGCGTCTGCTGGCCGGGCCGATGTCGAGCCGCGCCGCCTCGCCGGACGTCTATTACACCCTGCTGCGCCGCCTGCCGTGGATGGAGGCGGGAGCGGCGCTGGCGGCGCTCGCCCTGGCGCTGGTCCTGCTGAGCGGCGCGCGCCGGACGCGGCCGCGCGTGATCGCCGGGGCGTTCGCCCTGCTGACCGCCGTGGTTCTGATCATCGGCGGCTTCAGCCCGGTGATGCTGGCGCTCGGCGTCATCGCGGTCGGCCTGTCGTTGTGGCCGGGACAGGCCGAGCGTTCTGCCTGGGGCGGCTGGCTGGGCCTGATCGCCATTGTCTTCGTCTTCGGCTGCGCCCTACAGGGCGCGGCGCCCGAGGCGGCGCTGCTGTTCGTCTGGCCGGTGCTGCTGGCGGCGACGGCGGCGGTCCTGGCGGCCCTGATCGATCCGGGCCTGACGCGGCCGGTCAGCCTTCTGCCGCCGGCGGTCATGACAGTGCTGGGCGGGGCCTGGCTGGCGGGGATCGGCCATTTCGTCTTCCTGGGCGTCGGCATGGACCTGCCGGGCGCCCTGGCCATGATCGCCTTGCTGATCCTGCTGTTCGCCCGCCCCTTGGCGCCCGGAGCGAAGACGACGCGCCTGGTTCTGTTCGCCGCAGCCGCCTGCCTGATCGCGGGCGTCGGGCTGAATCTGTCGGCCCAGATGCTGCCCCTCGCCGGCGGTGGTCGAGACTCTGCCCTAAAATGCGAACGCTGGCGTCCGGCCGCGCGACCGTTTATCGCAGCCGATCATGAGCGATCCCGTCCTGGTCACCGGCTCCGCCGGCTTCATCGGCTTCCACACCGCCCGGCGTCTGCTGGAGCGGGGCGAGCGCGTGATCGGTCTGGACAACCTCAACGCCTATTACGATCCGTCGCTGAAGCAGGCGCGCCTGTCTCAGCTTCAGGCCCATCCGAACTACCGCCATCACACGCTGGACCTGGCCGACCGCGCGGGCGTCGCCGCCCTGTTCGCCGAGCACCAGCCCCGCCGCGTGGTCCACCTCGCCGCCCAGGCGGGCGTCCGCTACAGCCTGGAAGCGCCCGAGACCTATGTCGATTCCAACGTCGTCGGCTTCCTCAGCATCCTGGAGGGCTGCCGCGCGGTCGGGGCGGATAATCTGGTCTTCGCCTCGACCAGTTCGGTGTTCGGCGCCAACCGCGCCCTGCCGTTCTCGGTGCGCCAGCCCGCCGACCATCCGCTGACCGTCTACGCCGCGACCAAGCTGGCCAATGAGGCGATGGCTCATTCCTACGCCCACCTGTTCGGCTTTCCGGCGACGGGCCTGCGCTTCTTCACCGTCTATGGCCCGTGGGGGCGCCCGGACATGGCCCTGTTCAAATTCACCCGCGCCATTCTGAAGGACGAGCCGATCGACGTTTACGGCGAGGGCCGGATGAGCCGCGACTTCACCTATGTCGACGACATCGTCACCGGCGTGATCGCCGCCCTCGACCGACCGGCCGCCGTCGACCCGACGTGGGACGCGACGGCCCCCAACCCCGCCACCAGCGGCGTCGCCCCCTGGCGCATCCTGAACCTGGGCGCCGGCCGTCCGGTGCCGTTGATGCGCTATATCGAGGTGCTGGAGAGCAAGCTGGGCCGCAAGGCCAAGCTGAACCTCATGCCCATGCAGGACGGGGACGTGGCCGACACCGAGGCCGACGTCGCCGAGACCCTGGCGGCCCTCGACTACGCCCCCACGACCCCTGTGGAGGAGGGCGTGGCCCGCTTCGTCGACTGGTATTGCAACTTCTATCGTGAGAATTGACGCGCGCGTCGGCACCGCGCCCAAAGACGGTGGTCTTCAACGATTTCGCGGAGATGCCCTGGTGGAGCCGAGGGGAGTCGAACCCCTGACCTCGTCATTGCGAACGACGCGCTCTACCAACTGAGCTACGGCCCCGACCGACAGGCAGGGGCGGGACATAGAAGCGTCCAGGGGGGCGTGTCAACGGGCCGCGCACGAATCCTTGGCGATCCGCGGCCGGGCCGCTAGAAGCGGCGTGAACGAAGCAGGAGTTTCTCATGGGTTTCGCCCTTGTCTGGCTGGTGAACGCCGTCGTCACCCTGATGATCTGGTGCATCATCGCCTCGGCGATCCTGAGCTGGCTGTTCGCCTTCGACGTGATCAATCCGCGCAACCGCTTCGTGGGCCAGATCGCCTATGTGCTGGATACGGTGACGCGGCCGATCCTGGGTCCGATCCAGCGCGTGGTGCCGCCGCTGGGCGGGATCGACATCACCCCGATCATCGCCCTTCTGGCGCTGCAGTTCCTGAGCGTGCTGTTCAACCGGTCGGTCGCGCCCATGCTGATCATGTCGCTGGGCTGAGGCGAGCGAGCCTCCGTTGAAGCGAAGCCACGGCGGCGCGGGATTCGGCGTTCGGCGCCCATTTCCGCCCTTGCGCGGCGCGAGCGGGCTCCTAAGGTGCCGACGATGGGTCCCTGGCGGACCGCCTTTTACGCGTAATTCATGACCACGATCAGGACAGTCGCCGTCATCGGCGCCGGGCAAATGGGTTCGGGCATCGCTCAGGTGGTGGCCGCCGGCGGCTATGAGGTGAAGCTGTACGACATTGCGCCGGACCGGGTGACCCTGGCCCTGGGCGAGATCGCGGCCAGCCTGGCGCGGCGTGCGGCGCGCGGCCTGTCGACCGAGGCGGAGGCCCAGGCGGCGCTTCAGCGCGTCACCGCCGTGAAAACCCTGGCGGAGGCGGCCGGGGCCGATCTGGTCATCGAAGCCGCGTCCGAGGACGAAGCGGTCAAGAAGGGCGTTTTCACCGAACTGACGCCGCTGCTGGGGCCGGATGTTCTGCTGGCGTCCAACACCTCCTCGATCTCCATCACCCGCCTGGCTTCGGTCACGGATCGGCCCGAGCGCTTCATCGGCCTGCACTTCATGAAGCCGGCGCCGACGATGAAGCTGGTCGAACTGGTGCGCGGCATCGCCACCTCGGCCTCGACCTTCGAGACGGCGGTCGCCTTCGCCGAGAGCCTGGGCAAGATCATCACGGAGTCCGAGGACTTCCCCGCCTTCATCGTCAATCGCATCCTGGTGCCGATGATGAACGAGGCGGTCTATGTCCTGTATGAAGGCGTCGGCGACGTGGTCTCGATCGACAAGGCGCTGAAGCTGGGCGCCAACCATCCGATGGGACCGCTGGAGCTGGCCGACTTCATGGGGCTGGACGTGGCCCTGGCCATCATGAACGTGCTGTATGAAGGCCTGGCCGACAGCAAATACCGGCCCTGTCCGCTGCTGGTGAAATATGTCGAGGCCGGCTGGCTGGGCAAGAAGAGCGGGCGCGGCTTCTACGACTATTCCGGCGAGACGCCGGTTCCGACCCGCTGATGGCCGTCGCCTTTCCCTCCCTGCCGGGCCTGAAGCGCGTGGCGCCGCGGCGCGGCGCGGGCGCCCTGGTTCCGGCCGCCCTGGCGGCGGCGGCCTGGCCTCCGGTGATCCTGACCCTGTTCATCTGGCCGCCCGAGAACTGGTGGTCGGGCGTGGATACGGACTGGCGGCTGGTGATGCTGGCGGTCGGACTGATCGCGGCGCCGGCAGGTCTCTGGCTGCTGCTTGACAGCCACGGCAGGACCGGTCGGCCGTCGACGCGGCTGGGCGTGGTCTGCCGCTTCACCGTGTTCGGCGGCCTGCTGGCGGCGGCGATGCAGACGGTTATGGCCGTGATCATGGCGGGCCTGGCGGGCGCCGCCTCGCAGAGCCTCGTCCAGGGCCTGGGCGCGATCGAGACGGCCCTGCTGATCTATGGCGTCGGCGGCCTGCCGCTGGCGGTCATGATGGGCGTCAGCTACGCCCTGTGGGGCGGCCTGTGCGTGGCCTATCTGGGCTTTGTCCCGGCGCCGACGGTCAAGAACCGCATGGGCGTCCTGGCCGAACGGGACGTTACGGGGATTTAACGTGAAGCGGAGCGGCGGTCCCGCCTAAGCCTCAACCTCTTCACGCAGAACAGGGGGCGAGCATGAGGGATCAGGTCGAGACGGCCCAGCCGAAGCCGGTGGCGGCGGATCAGCGGATCGTGACCCTGGACGTGCTGCGCGGCGCGGCGGTTCTCGGAATCCTGGCGGTCAATGCGGCGGCCTTCGCTCTGCCGATGATGGCGATCGAGATGACGAGCGGCCAGTCGCCCTTTCCGGCGGGCCCCAATGCGTCGGGCGTGGCGCAATGGGTCGTGGCCGTCTTCTTCCAGCAGAAGTTCGTCACCCTGTTCTCCATGCTGTTCGGCGTGTCGGTCTTCCTGGTCGGCGGCGAACGGGGCGATGAGGCGAAGGGGCGCGTCCTGCGTCGCCGTCTGCTGTTCCTGGCCCTGTTCGGCCTGATCCACGGCGCGGCCTTCTGGTACGGCGACATTCTGCTGCTTTACGCCTGGTCCGGCCTGTTCATGATGCTGATGCGGTCGATGCCCGCCAAGCCGTTGATCTGGATCGGCGCCGGGGCGACGGTCCTTCTGGCGACGCTTCAGGCCGGGCTGATGCTGCTGACGGCGCGCTTCCCCGAGGCCATGAGCAGCGGCGGCGCCTCGGACGGGGCGGTCGCCGCCTCGATCGCCGCCTATCAGAGCGGCTGGGCCGGCGCGGCGCTGGAGAACCTGAAGGCCTGGGCCATCGCCCAGGGCATGAGCCTGCTCATGTATGTGTTCTCGACCGTGCCGTTGATGATGCTGGGCCTGGGTCTGTTCAAGGCGGGCTTCTTCCACGGGCGGGTTCCGACGCGCGTCTACGCGATGCTGATGGCGGGCGGGGCGGCGGTTCTGGCCCTGCTGGGCGTGCTGGAATGGTTCGAAATCCAGGCCGGGGCCGAGGTCGAGGCGACCGGCGGCTGGGCCATGGCGGTGGGCTCCTATCCGCTGATCATCACCCTGGCCTACGCCTCGGCGCTGATCCTGATGACGACGCGCGGCGTGGGCTGGCTGCGCAAGGCGCTGGCGCCGGTGGGGCGGATGGCCTTCACCAACTACCTGACCCAGACCCTGATCATGACGACCATCTTCTACATGCCGTGGGGGCCGCGTCTGTTCGGTCAGGTCGACTATCCGATGCAGTGGGCCATCGTCGTCGGCGTCTGGGCGCTGCAGCTGATCTGGTCGCCGCTGTGGCTGTCGAAGTTCACCATGGGGCCGTTCGAGTGGCTGTGGCGGCGCCTCAGCTATGGGCGCGATCTGCCGCTGCGCCGCACGGCCTGAGAGCGTCGGGCGGACTGTGAGTTGCGGCGGCGGAACTGATGGCTTAATCGCCGCCCCATGACCGACGAAGCCTCCAACCGCCCCGAAGCCCGCGCGCCCCGCGGGTTCGCCGACCGTCGCGGCCGCGACCTGACCGCCGAGCGCCGCATCGTCGCGCGCGTGTCCGAGGTCTATGAGCGCTGGGGCTTCGAGGCGCTGGAGACTCCGGCGTTCGAATACGCTGACGCGCTGGGCAAGTTCCTGCCGGACGCCGACCGTCCGAACGAGGGCGTCTTCGCGCTTCAGGACGATGAC
Source organism: Brevundimonas sp. SS2672 (assembly GCF_059579685.1). Lineage (NCBI taxonomy): Bacteria > Pseudomonadati > Pseudomonadota > Alphaproteobacteria > Caulobacterales > Caulobacteraceae > Brevundimonas > Brevundimonas sp. SS2672. Next base: position 3,240,795 of record NZ_CM184201.1, read on the forward strand.
GACCAATGGATGGCCCTGCGCTACGACCACACGGCGCCTCTGGCCCGTTTCGCCGCCCAGAACTGGGAGACCCTGCCCAAGCCGTTCCGCCGCTACGCCTATGGGCCGGTGTGGCGCAATGAGAAGCCGGGTCCGGGCCGCTTCCGCGAGTTCTGGCAGTGCGACGCCGACACCGTCGGCTCCGACCGGCCAGAGGCCGACGCCGAGATCATCGCCATGGGCTGCGAGGGCCTGCGCGCCGCGGGTCTGGCGGCCGGGCAGGCGGTGATCCGCGTCTCCAATCGCAAGCTGTTCGACGGCCTGTTCAACGCGGGCGGGATCACGGATCCGGTGCAGCGGCTGACGGCTCTGCGCGCAGTGGACAAGTACGACCGTCTGGGCGTCGAAGGCGTGCGCCTGCTGCTCGGCGAGGGGCGTCTGGACGAGTCCGGCGACTACACCAAGGGCGCGAACCTGCCTGCCTCGGTGATCGGGGCCATCGAAGCCTTCCTGGCCTCGGCCGAGACGCCGGGCCTCAGCCGCGCGGGCGTGCTGGACGCCGTGTCCGGCGCCGCCTTGGGCGCCGCGGGTGAAGAAGCTCTGAAGGAACTGGCCGCTATCGACCGCGCCCTGACCGCCATGGGCGTGGCGCAGGACGACGTGCGTTTCGACCCGACCATCGTGCGCGGGCTGGAATACTACACCGGCGCGGTGTTCGAGGCCGAACTGCTGCTGGACACCAAGGACGAGAAGGGCCGGACCGTGCGCTTCGGCTCGATCGGCGGCGGCGGCCGCTATGACGATCTGGTGTCGCGCTTCACCGGTCAGTCGACCCCGGCGACCGGTTTCTCCTTCGGCGTGTCGCGTCTGGTTTCGGCTCTGCGCGCGGCCGGACGGGGCGCCGAGGACGAGACGCGCGGGCCGGTGGTGGCCATCGTCTTCTCCGAGGACGACATGCAGCACTATCTCGACGCCGTGTCCGAACTGCGGGCGGCGGGCATCGCCGCCGAGCTGTATCTGGGCCGGGCGGGCATGAAGGCGCAGATGAAATACGCCGACCGGCGCGGGGCCCCGGCCGCCGTCATCCTGGGCGGAGACGAGATCGCCGCCGGTCAGGTGACGATCAAGGATCTGGACGCCGGACGCGCCCGCGCCGCCGCCATCGCCGACAACGACGCCTGGAAGGCCGAACGTCCGGGGCAGCAGACCGTGGCGCGCGATCAGTTGGTCGCGGTGGTTTGCTCCATTATCGAATAGGTTTCGATAAAAACCCTGACGAAGACGTGAGTTATCAACGTTCAGTTACGAAAGAACGCTCTTTCGATGGAGGCTTGATTGACTTGACCCCCTCCATGGCGTCATTTGGTCTCACTCAAGAGGCGCAGCGCTCAGCCGCAGCGACATCTTGAAGGCGTTTCGGGGAGGAAACGTCCGCTCCTGAGAGAGCGAGAAGGCCCGCTGCGATGTATCCCCCGCAGCGGGCTTTTTCATGCCCGGAGCTCAGGACACGTATCGAAGAATATTCGAGAGTTGCTGGAGCGTTGACCTAATGCGCCGTCATCCTCGGGCTTGACCCGAGGATCCAGACAACCGCGCGCTCAAGCTTCTGACCCTTCCGACCGCTGCCTCCTGGATACTCGGGTCAAGCCCGAGAATGACGGCGGGGAGCTTTAACCGCCATGAAAAAGGGCCGGAGCGGCGACGCTCCGGCCCTCTTCATTCAGCAGGCGCTGCGTCTTACCAGATGCGGACGCGGTCTTCCGGCGCCAGATAGTATTTCGTGCCGGGCTTGACGCCGAAGGCTTCATACCAGGCGTCGACGTTGCGCACCGGGCCGATGACGCGGAACTCGGCCGGGCTGTGCGGATCGGTGGCGATCTGGTTCTTCAGGGCGTCCTCGCGGTACTTGGACTGCCACACCTGCGCCCAGCCGTAGAAGAAGCGCTGGTCGCCGGTCACGCCGTCGATCACCGGGGCGGGCTGGCCCTTCAGCGACAGGTGGTAGGCCTCGAGACCGACCGCCGTGCCGGCCGCGTCGCCGATGTTCTCACCCATGGTCAGGCCGCCCTGGACGTGGAAGCCGGGCAGGGGCTCGAAGGCGTCGTACTGGGCGCCCAGACGCTTGGTCAGGTCTTCGAAATTGGCCTTGTCCTGATCGGTCCACCAGTTGCGCAGCACGCCGTCGCCGTCGGACTTGGAGCCCTGGTCGTCGAAGCCGTGGCCGATCTCGTGGCCGATCACGCCGCCGATGCCGCCGTAGTTGACGGCCGGGTCCGCGTCCGGGTCGAAGAAGGGCGGCTGCAGGATGGCGGCCGGGAAGACGATCTCGTTATTGGCCGAGTTGTAATAGGCGTTCACCGTCTGGGGCGTCATGCCCCACTCGTCCTTGTCGACCGGCTGGTCCAGGCGCGACAGGCGGTAGTTCCACTGGAATTGGCCCATGCGCTGGCTGTTGCCGAACAGGTCGTCGGCCTTGATCTCGAGCGCCGTATAGTCGCGCCACTTGTTCGGATAGCCGATCTTGACGGTGAATTTGCGCAGCTTCTCCTGGGCCGCCGCCTTCGTCTCCGTGCCCATCCAGGTCAGGTTGTCGATGCGGTGCGACAGGGCGGTGCGCAGGTTGGCGACCAGTTCTTCCATCTTGGCCTTGGATTCGGCCGGGAAGTATTCGGCGACATACAGACGGCCCGCGGCCTCGCCCAGGGCGCCCTCGGCGAAGCTGATGGCGCGCTTCTCGCGGCTGCGCTGCTCGGGCTGGCCGGCCAGGTCGCGCGAATGGAACTCCCACTGGGCGTCCGAGAAGCGCTGCGACAGCATGGGGGCGGCGTCGTCCGTGGTGTGGAAGGCCTGCCAGGCCTGCAGGGTCGCCACCGGCGTCTCACCGAAGATGGCGGCCATCTTCGGCATGGCCGTGTTCTGACGTACGATCACACGGTCGACCGCGCCCAGGCCGGCGGCGTTGAAATAGCCGGCCCAGTCGAAGCCGGGCGCTTCGGCGGCCAGGGTCTGGATCGAATAGGGGTTGTAGGTCTTGTCGCGGTTGCGGTTCTCGATCGGGGTCCAGTGGGCCTCGGCGATTCGATCTTCCAGGGCGACGATGGCGGTCGCCGAACCGGCCGGGTCGGCCCAGCCGATGTTGGTCAGCATCCGCTCGATATAGGCCTGATACTTCTCCTTCTTGTCGGCGAAGCGGGCGTCCAGATAATAGTCGCGGTTGGGCATCCCCAGACCCGACTGACCGGTCGAGACGGCGTAGCGGGTCGGGTTCTTCTGGTCGATGGTGATGCCGGTGCCGAAGAAGGAGCCGCCCGCGCGCCCCTGGGTCTGGCCCATGTAGGCGGCGATCTTCTCATGGGTGTCGGCGGCGCGGATGGCGGCCAGATAGGGCGCCAGCGGTTGGGCGTCCAACTGGTCGACACGAGCCTGGTCCATGTAGGCGCGATAGGCGTCGGCGATCTTCTGCTCGTCCGAACCGGCGGCCAGGTCGGTGCGCGCGGCCAGATCCGTCACCAGCTTCTTCATGCGGTTGTCGGACAGTTCGCGCAGCAGGGCGAAGGAGCCGTAGGAGGTGCGGTCAGACGGGATGGTTAGTTGGTCGATGGCCGCGCCGTTGGCGTAGCGAAAGAAGCTGTCGCCGGGATCGACCGAGGTGTCGCGGCCCGCCAGGTCGAAGCCCCAGGTTCCGTATTTCGGCGCGTCCGTGCCCTGCCAGCCCGAAGCGCCGCCCTCGGCGGCCGGAGTCTGGAACAGTTCGAAGACGGTGCAGGCGTCGTCGATGCAGGCATGGTCGTGGCCGTCATGGGCCAGGGCGGCGGCGGGCGCCAGAAGGGCCGCGGCGGCGACCCCAGCGAACAGTTTCTTCATTGTCGTTTCCTCATCTCGGCCCAAGGGCAGGGCGGCCCGAAGCGTAGAAGCTTCGGGCGATCCGGCAGTCTTAAAAAATTTTATCGCGAAGGGCGAGGGCGGGATTCGCATCTGCGGGGTTCGGCGCCGGCGCCCGATGTCTTCGCCATACATGAGCCGTGCAATAAAGCGGGCCTAACGGCAAAGCTTTGATTTCCCGCATGCCGTTCAACGGTCCCTATCCGTAGAACTGCGTAGCCCTGTTGAACTCACAACCGGCCTGCGGCAAAGTTTTATGCCGCTTGTGACCCATTTTGGTCATTGTTCGGTGATGAAAGTTCACCACTTCCTCCCAGGAGCGTCGTCAGTCTCGTTCCAGGTTCGCGTCGGACGACAGCGAGCCGCGATGAGGCGAACGCCGCCTATAGATGAGTTTAGAGCCGTCGCCGATGCGTGAGTCTTCCCAGTCCGCCCCTGCAGTCGCCGAAGCCGAAGCCCAGCCTCGACTGAACCGCCGCCAGGCCGCCAAGGTGCGCACGCGTCAGAAGGTGCTGGACGCCGCCCGCACCCTCTTCGCCGAGCGCGGCTATGACGCCGCCACCATCCGCGATATCGCCAAGGGGGCGGGCATGTCGACCGGCGCCGTCTTCGCCAACTTCCAGGACAAGGCCGAGCTGTTCGAAGCCGTCTTCTCCGAGGAGATGGAAGGCCTGCTGGCCGACATCCGCACCGCTGCGGCCGCCGAAGGCCGCGTCCTGGATCGCCTGTCGAACGGATTGACCGCCGGCTATCACCGCTCGCTGGACCACCTGCCGCTGATGCAGGCCATGGTCGCCCGCTCCTGGTTCCAGCCGGAAGACGCCGATCTGCGCTCGCGCGCCTTCGTCCGTCCGCTGGTCGAGGCCGTGGCTGAATTGCTGCAGGCCGGCGTGCGCGAGGGCGAACTGCGCCAGGACGTGGACCTGCCGCTTCTGGCGCGTCTGATCTGGGACGTCTTCATCTCCAACTTCCGCTTCGCCGCCTATGACAACTGGGGCATCGAAGAGCTGACGCCGCATATCCGCAAACAGCTCGAGCTGATCCTGTCCAGCCAGCTGGCGCGTCAGTAAGACTTCAGTCGGGATCGATCTGGGGCCGCACGCCGGGCAGGCGCGCGGCCCTTTTTCTCGCCCATTCTCAGAAGCCGATGGAACGCCGCTCTTCTTCGGGTGTTGCAGTCCAAGGCCAAGCTGAAGATGGGAGGGCGCCATGTCGTCCATTGAGCGCGGACGTGGATTCGGCAGCGTCCTTGTCAGGCTTCTGGGGATCGTCATCGCCCTGATCGGGCTGACGCTGACCATAGGCGGGGGCCAGCTGATCATGCTGGGCGGCTCCGCCTATTATCTGATCGTCGGCCTGTTGATGATCGTGTCCGGGGGGCTTCTGGCCCTGCTGCGGCCGTTAGGCGCCTGGCTCTATATCGCCATCTTCATCGGCACCGTCGTCTGGGCTCTGTGGGAGGTCGGACTGAACGGCTGGGCCCTGGTCCCGCGCGTGGTGGCGCCGCTGGTTTTGCTGATCGCCGTGGTCCTCAGCTTGCCGGCGCTGAAGCGCGACGGGGGCGGAGGCAAGCTGGTCTGGGGCGGGCTCGCGGCGATCGCCGTCTTCTGCCTCGTTTCCGGCGTGGTCGTGGCCCAGGCCAACAAGGCCAGGGTGATGAGCCCGGTTCCGTCCGCCGGAAACGGCGGCGTGGGCGACCCGGCGGTGCTGAAGGTCGGCGCCGACTGGCCCGCCTGGGGCGGCTCTGACAGCGCCCAGCGCTATTCTCCGCTGAGCCAGATCAACAAGGACAATGTGAAGGGACTGCAGCGCGCCTGGACCTTCCGCACCGGCGACCTGCCGGATGAGCGCTGGGGCGCCGAGACGACCCCGCTCAAGGTCGGCGACACCCTCTACCTGTGCTCGGCCCGCAATCGTCTGTTCGCGGTCGATGCGGCCACGGGCCAGCAGAAGTGGACCTATGATCCCAAGGTCGCCGACGACCAGATCCCCTATACCGCCGCCTGCCGGGGCGTGACCTACTACGCCGTCCCTAACGTTGATGCGGCTCAGCCCTGCGCCACGCGCATCATCGAGGGCACGCTGGACGGACGGCTGGTGGCCGTGGACGCCCGCACGGGGGCGCCCTGCGCCGGGTTCGGCGCGAATGGCGAAGTCAGCATCAAGCATGGGATGGGCGACCCCTATCCCGGCATGGTGTCGATCACTTCGGCGCCGGTCATCGTGCGCGGGGTGGTGGTCACCGGCCATCAGGTTCTGGACGGCCAGAAGCGGTGGAACGCCTCGGGCGTGATCCAGGGCTTCGACGCGGTGACGGGCGAGTTGCGCTTTGCCTGGGACATGATGCGGCCGGACATCACGACCCTGCCGCCCGAAGGCGAGACCTATACGCCGGGCACGCCGAACATGTGGACCACGGCCACAGCGGATGAGGCGCTGGGCCTGGTCTTCCTGCCGATGGGCAACTCCTCGGCCGACTATTATTCCGGCCTGCGCCGCCCGGCGGAGAATGAATACTCGACCTCCCTGGTCGCGCTGGACGTGACCACGGGCAAGCCGCGCTGGCATTTCCAGACGGTGAGGAAGGATGTGTGGGACTATGACCTGGGCTCGCAGGCGACCCTGGTCGACATGCCGATCAACGGGACGCTGGTTCCGGCGGTGATCCTGCCGTCCAAGCAGGGCGACCTCTATATCCTGGATCGCCGCACCGGCCAGCCTCTGCACAAGGTCGAGGAGCGCCGCGTGCCCCAGGGCGGCGTCGAGCCCTCGCAGCGCAGCCCGACCCAGCCCTTCTCCCTGTTCCACACGCTGAGGAAGGCCGACCTGACCGAACGGGACATGTGGGGCATGTCGCCGATCGACCAGATGGTCTGCCGCATCCAGTTCCATCAGGCGGCCTATGACGGCTACTTCACCCCGCCGACGGCGGACCGCTACTGGATCCAGTATCCGGGCTACAACGGCGGCTCGGACTGGGGCGGGGTGGCGGTCGACCCGGCGCGCGGCGTCATCGTCGCCAACTACAACGACATGCCCAACCACAACCGCCTGGTGCCCCGCGCCGAAGCGGACCGCCTGGGCTGGTTCCCGCGCGACGACCCTCGCTACATCGAGCGCGAGAAGGAGGCGGCCAACCGCGGCGGCAACCTGTCGAAGTCCAAGGCCGAGGGCGCGGGCGACCCGCAGATGGGCGTGCCCTACGCCATCGACGTCAATGCGGGCTGGCGGGTCAAGTTCACCGGCCTGCTGTGCAAACAGCCGCCTTATGGCGGGATGCGCGCCATCGATCTGAAGAGCGGCCGCACCCTGTGGGACCGCCCCTTCGGCACGGCGAGGAAGAACGGACCGTTCGGCATCCCCTCCATGCTGCCGCTGGAGATCGGCACGCCGAACAACGGCGGCTCGGCGGTGACGGCGGGCGGGCTGATCTTCATCGCCGCCGCGACGGACGACCTGATCCGCGCCATCGATATCGAGACGGGCAAGACGGTGTGGTCGGACGTGCTTCCGGCGGGCGGTCAGGCCAATCCGATGATCTATGAGCAGAACGGCCGCCAGTATCTGGTCATCATGGCCGGCGGGCATCACTTCATGGAGACGCCGCGCGGGGACTATGTGATCGCCTATGCGCTCCCCGAAAGTCGTTGAGGCGCGGTTCTCCCTCCCCTTTATGGGGAGGGTGGTCGCGTAGCGACCGGGTGGGGAGGGCCGTACGATATGGGCGGGGTGTGGTCTGCTTAAGCGCCCCCACCCGGCTTCGGCTGCGCCTCAGCCACCCTTCCCATAAAGGGGAGGGAGAAGGTGCATTACGGCCGCGTCTGGCCCTGGCCGCGCACCACATATTTGTAGGTGGTCAACTGCTCCGCCCCGACTGGCCCGCGCGCATGCAGCTTTGAGGTCGAGATGCCGATCTCGCCGCCGAAGCCGAATTCGCCGCCGTCGGCGAACTGGGTCGAGGCGTTGATCAGGACGATGGCGCTGTCGACGCCGTTGGCGAAGCGTTCGGCGGCCGCCTCGTCGGTGGTGACGATGGCCTCGGTGTGGCCCGAGCCGTAGCGGCGGATGTGGTCGACCGCGCCGTCCACGCCGTCCACCACGCGCACCGACAGGATGGGGGCCAGGTATTCGGTGGTCCAGTCGACCTCGGTCGCCTCGCTCATGTTCGGGGCCAAGGCGCGGGCCTCGGCGTCGCCGCGCAGCTGGCATCCGGCGGCGAGCAGGTCGGCGGCGACGGCGGGCAGCAGGCGCGCCGCCTCAGCTCGATCCACCAACAGGGTCTCGGTGGCGCCGCAGACCGAGACGCGGCGCATCTTGGCGTTCAGGGCTACGCGACGGGCGACGTCGAGATCGGCCGCGCCATCCAGATAGGTGTGGCACAGGCCCTCGAGGTGGCCCAGCACCGGCGCCTTCGCCTCGGCCTGAACCCGCGCGACCAGACTCTTGCCGCCGCGCGGGATGATCAGGTCGACGGCGCCGTCGAGGCCCGACAGGATGGCGCCGACGGCCTCGCGATCCGGCACGGGGACCAGTTGGACGGCGTCGGCGGGCAGGCCCGCTTCGGCCAGGGCGCTCGTGACGACAGCGGCGATGGCGCGCGAGGAATCCAGACAGTCCGAGCCGCAGCGTAGGATCGCCGCGTTGCCGGACCGGATGCACAGGGCGGCGGCGTCGGCGGTGACGTTCGGGCGGCTCTCATAGATGACGGCCAGAACGCCGATGGGGGTGCGGACGCGGGCGATGTCCAGACCGTTGGCGGGGGTCCAGCGGGCCATTTCGGCCCCGACGGGATCGGGCTGGGCGGCGATGGTTTCGACCGCGAGGGCCATGCCCTCGACGCGGGCGGGGGTCAGGGCCAGGCGGTCGATCAGGGCCTCGGACAGGCCGCCGTTGCGGGCGCGGCTTACGTCGCGGGCGTTGGCGGACAGAATGTCGGCTTCGGCGGCGCGCAAGGCCGCGGCGAGCCGGTGAAGCGCCTCGGTCCGGGCGTCCGGCGTCGTGGCGCGAAGGGCGTCGGCGGCGGCGCGGGCGCGGCGGCCCATGTCCAGCATGGCGGCGTCGAGGTCGCTCATCGGTCCTCCAGAACCAGGTCGTCGCGGTGGATGACGACCGAGGGGCCGCGATAGCCCAGCAGGCTTTCGATCGCGTCCGAATGGCGGCCGCGGATCAGGGCGATCTCGTCGGCGGCGTAGGCGGCCAGTCCGACGCCGATGCGAAGACCGTCAGGGCCGGTCAGGCGCACGCTGTCGCCCTTGCCGAAGTCGCCGCTGACGGCGACGACGCCGGAGGGCAGCAGGCTCTTTCCGGCATGGAGGGCGGCGACGGCCCCCGCATCCAGCGTCAGGGCGCCGCCGGGCGCCACGCTGCCCGCGATCCACTGCTTCCATGCGGCCATGGGGGTGGCGGGGGCCAGGATCAGGCTGGCGCGGGCGCCGTCGAGCACGGCCTTCAGCGGATGGGCCGTCAGTCCCGAAGCGATGACGGTGGCGCACCCGGCCGAGGCGGCGATCTGGGCCGCCGCCAGCTTGGTCGCCATGCCGCCTGTGCCGACGCCGGCCTGCGCATTGGCGCCTGAGGCCATGGCCAGCACCTCGGGCGACAGCCGCTCGATCAGGGGCAGGTGGCGGGCGTCCGGATCGCGACGCGGATCGGCGGTGTAGAGGCCGTCCACGTCGGACAGCAGGATCAGCAGGTCGGCCCGTCCGAGCTGCGCCGCGCGCGCGGCCAGGCGGTCGTTGTCGCCGTAGCGGATCTCTTCGGTGGCGACGGTGTCGTTCTCATTGACCACGGGGACGACGCCGTGGCTCAGCAGGGCCTCAAGCGTGGCGCGGCCGTTGAGCCAGCGGCGCCGCCGTTCGGTGTCGTCGCGGGTCAGCAGCACCTGGCCCGCCATCAGACCGTGGGGCGCCAAAGCTTCTTCCCAGGCGTGCATCAGCAGGGTCTGGCCCACGGCGGCCGCGGCCTGCTTGTCCTGAAGGCGGCTGGTCGAGAGGTTCAGGCGTCCGCGTCCCAGGGCCACGGCGCCGGAGGAGACGACGATCGCCTCGCGCCCCTGGCGACGCAGTGCCGCGATGTCGGCGGCCAGGCTGGCCAGCCAGTCGGCGGCGACGGCGCGTCGATCGGCGTCGAACAGCAGGGACGAGCCGATCTTGATCACCACCCGGCGCGCCTGGGTCAGGGCGACGGCGGGCGAGGCTGCGGCCGCAGCGGCTTGGGGGAGGGCGGAGGAGGCGGTCACATCGCCTCCCTATCGCAAGATCATCGTCCCGGCCAAGTTGTTAGCGAGGATTATTCGACGCGATGGCCGTGACGCGCGATTCAAATGAAGAAAATTCTGTCTTTGTGTTGCGCGGCGGAAGAAGCGCCAAAGAAAACGCCCGGCGGGCGAACCGGCCGGGCGTCTCAGTTTCAGCTTGAGGCTGAAGGTCAGGCTTCGGGATCGGGAGCCTGTTCCCAACCGCCCGCCAGGGCCTTGAACAGGCCGATCTGGTAGGTGGTGACCTGGGCTTCCGAGGCGGCCAGGGCGGCGTCGGCGCCGGCCAGGGTGCGCTCGGAATCGAGCACCGTCAGGAAGCTGTCGGCGCCGGCGTCGAAGCGCAGGCGCGACAGACGCGCCGCCGTAGCCGCCTGATCCCGCGCGGTGCGCAGGGCCGTGCGACGGTCCAGTTCGTTGGCGTAGGCGCTGAGCGCCGTCTCGGTTTCCTGCAGCGCCGTCAGCACGGTCTGGTCGAAGGTCGCCAGGGCCGCGTCCGACTGGGCGCCGGCCTGTTTGATCCGCGCGCGGGCCGCCCAGACGTTGGGGAAGGACCAGGAGATCAGGGGACCCACGCTGAAGCGGAAGTTGGCGTCCTCGCCCAGGTCCGAGGCGTCGAGCGCCGTCGATCCCACCGAGCCGCCCAGGCGGATGCTGGGATAGAGGCCGGCGGTGGCGACGTTGACGCGGGCGGCGGCCGCCGACAGGCGGGCCTCCGCCTGACGCACGTCGGGACGGCGGGCCAGAAGCGCCGCGCCGTCGCCGACCGGGATCGGCTGCGACAGTTGCGGCGGGGACTGGCAGGCGCGAGCCGCCTCGCTGGCCTCGGCCGGGGTGCGGCCGGTCAAGGTGGCCAGGCGGAACAGGGCGCCGTCGCGCGACGCCCGCAGGGGCGGCAGGCTGGCGCGGGTCTGCTCCAGGGCGGCGCGGGCGCGGGCGACGTCCAGACCATTGCCGGCGCCCCCGTCCAGCAGGCGCTGGGTCAGGTCGACCGTCTGGGTCTGCAAGTCGATGGTCCGTTCGGCCACGGCGATCTGGGCGTTGGCCGAGCAGGTGTCGGCGTAGGCCCGGGCCGTTTCGGCCGCGACGGTCACCCGCACGACCTCCAGGGCGGCGGCGGCGGCGGCCACGTCGCCCCGCGCGGCGCGGATGGAGGATTCCACCCGGCCGAACAGGTCGATCTCATAGGAGACGTCCAGGCCGACGTCATAGGTGTCGACCTCCGGCAGCTTGGCGCCGCCGGCGGTGGGCACGGTGTCAGTCGAGGCGCGGCTGCGGTTATAGGCGGCCGAGGTCGTGGTGGTCGGGAACCGGCCCGAGCGGGCTTCGGACAGCGAGGCCCGGACGGCGCGCAGATTGGCTGCGGCCGCCTCCAGCTCGTTGTTCTCGGTCAGGGCCTGCTGGATCAGGCCGTCCAACGTCGGGTCCTGATACAGCCGCCACCAGTCGTCGCGGGCCGCCGCGGTCGAAACCGAGGCGGACTGCGAGCCGATGAAGGCGCCCTGGCCTTCGGCCGGGAGGGTGGGGAGCGGCGCCTTGGGGCCCACCGCGCAGGCGGCGAGCAGGGCGGCCGACCCCGCGGCGGTCAGCAGAGTGCGGAGTTTGCCGTTCATTTTACGCATCTCCCTGGCGCGGAGCGGCGGTCGCCGGTTCCGGGCCGTCGGGGTCAAAGGGGTCGTGCGGCGGAGCGCCGAAGCTGGTGGGGAGCTCGCGCTCCTTGCCCGGCGCCTTGGGCAGCTTGCCCGCCATCCAGCGACAGATGACGTAGAAGACCGGGGTGAAGATCAGACCGAAGAAGGTCACCCCCAGCATCCCGTAGACCACTGCGATCCCCAGGGCGTTCTGCATCTCCGATCCAGGGCCCGAGGCGATCGCCAGGGGCAGCACGCCGAAGATGAAGGCGAACGAGGTCATCAGGATCGGGCGCAGACGCTGGCGCGCGGCCTGGACGGCGGCGTCCCAGCGGTTCAGGCCCTGCTCGTCCTCGGCCTGCTTGGCGAACTCCACGATCAGGATGGCGTTCTTGGCCGCCAGGGCGATCAGGACCACCAGGCCGACCTGGGTCAGGATGTTGTTGTCCAGACCATGCAGGTTCACCCCGAGAATGGCCGCCAGGATACACATCGGCACGATCAGGATGACCGCCAGCGGCAGGGTGAAGGCCTCATACTGAGCGGCCAGCACCAGGAAGACGAACACGACAGCCATCAGGAAGATGATGGTCGACCCGCCGGCCGCCGCCTTCTCCTGCAGCGCGATTTCCGTCCACTCGTAGCTGAAGCCGTCCGGCAGCGTCTTGGCCGCCAGCTCCTCCATCGCGGCGATGGCGTCGCCGGTGGACACGCCCGGCGCCGCTTCACCCTGCAGTTCCGAAGCCGGGAACAGGTTGTAGCGGACCACGCGCGCCGGGCCGGAATCGTCGGCCAGGGTCGCCACCGAACCGATCGGCACCATGCCGCCGGTGGCCGAACGGACCTTCAGATTGGCGATGTCGGCCAGTTCGTCGCGATAGGCGGGCTCGGCCTGGGCGGTCACGCGGAAGGTGCGGCCCAGGAAGTTGAAGTCGTTGACGTAGGTCGAGCCGAGGTAGGTGCCCAGGGTGCTGAACACGGTCGAGGGCTGGACCCCCATCAACAGGGCCTTGTCGCGGTCGACGTTGGCGGCGATGCGCGGCGAACCGGTGTTGTAGAGGCTGAACACCTGCTGCACCTGATCCGGGGCCTGGGCGGCGGCGCCCATCATGGCGAAGGTCGCGCCTTCCAGGGCCTGGAAGCCGGCCCCCGAACGGTCCTGGATCATCATCTTGAAGCCCGAGCCGGTGCCCATGCCCTGAACGGGCGGGGGCGACAGCATGAAGATGCTGGCTTCCTCGATGACGCCGGTCGCCCCGCTGAGCGCGCCGGCCAGGGCCGAGGCTTCCAGTTCGGGCGTGGTCCGCTCGTCATAGTCCTTCAGCTTGATGAACATGGTGGCGGCGTTGGACGACAGCGAGAAGCTGGACCCGTCCAGGCCGGCGAAGGCGGTGACTTCCTGAACGCCATCGGCCTTCTGGACGATTTCGACGGCCCTGTTCATCGCCGCCTTGGTGCGCTCCAGCGAGGCGCCCGGCGGAAGCTGGACGACGCCGATCAGCACGCCCTGGTCCTGCGCCGGAATGAAGCCGGTGGGCGTGTCGGTCATGCGCCAGCCCGTCAACGCCAGCAGGGCGGCGTAGATGACGAGCATGACGGTGACCATGCGGATCAGGCGGGCGGTCATACGGCCGTAGCGGTCCGACACCCAGTCGAAGCCCTCGTTGAACTTGGCTCCGGCCCAGCCGAGGTAATAGGTGATCGTGCCGATCAGACCCGGCTTGCGGTGATGATCGTGCTCCTTGTGCGGCTTGAGCAGCAGGGCCGACAGGGCCGGAGACAAGGTCAGCGACACGAGGAGCGAGATCAGCGTCGCCGAGGCGATGGTGACGGCGAACTGGCGGAAGAAGATGCCGGGGATGCCGGGCACGAAGGCGGTCGGCACGAACACCGAGGTCAGCACCAGGGAGATGGCGATCAGGGCGCCCGACACTTCCTGCATCGACCGATAGGCCGCTTCCTTGGGCGTCAGGCCCTCGCGGATGTAGCGCTCGACGTTCTCGACCACGATGATGGCGTCGTCGACGACGATGCCGACGGCCAGAACCAGGGCGAACAGCGACAGGGAGTTGATCGAGAAGCCCAGGGCCAACTGCACCGCGAAGGTGCCGACCAGGGCGACGGGGATGGCCAGGATCGGGATGATGGCCGCACGCCAGGTCTGCAGGAAGACCAGGATGACGATCATCACCAGGAAGACGGCTTCGATCAGCACGTGCTCCACGGCCGAGACCGAGGCGGCGACGTATTCCGTCGGGTTATAGGGGATGGCGTACTTCACGCCGGGCGGGAAGTCGGCCTTGATGGCGTCCAGCTCGGCGATGACCGCCTCGGCGGTCGACAGGGCGTTGGAACCCGGCTGCTGGATGACGGCGATGCCGACGCCGCGCTGGCCGTTGAAGTAGCCCTCGACGCCGTAGATTTCCGAGCCGAGTTCGGTGCGGGCGATGTCGCTGACGCGGGTCACGCGCCCTTGAGCGTCGGTCTTGAGCACGACCTTGCCGAACTCTTCCGGGGCCGACAGGCGGCCCTCGACCTGGACCGGCAGCTCGAAGGCGGCGGCGTTGGTCGGGAAGGGGGCTGGCCGATCGAACCGCCGGCGGCCTGGACGTTCTGGGCCTGCAGGGCGGCGACGATCTCCGGCGCGGTCAGGTCGCGCGCGGCCGCCTTGGCCGGGTCGATCCAGATCCGCATGGAGTAGTTGCCGCCGCCGAAGACCTGGACGCCGCCGACGCCGTCGATCCGCAGCAGGCGGTCGCGGATGGTCGACTGGGCCATGTTGCCCAGGTAGTCGCTGTCGATGCCGGGGTCGTCGGACGTCAGCGACGCCAGCATCAGGAAGCCGGTCGACTCCTTGTTGACGACGACGCCGACCTGACGGACCTGCGCCGGAAGGCGCGGCTCGGCCAGGGCGACCCGATTCTGGACCAGCACCTGGGCGGTGTCGAGGTCGGTGCCGGGCTGGAAGGTCACGGTGACCTGGACCCGGCCGTCGGAGGTCGACGACGAGGTCATGTAGAGCATGTTCTCGACGCCGTTGATCTCCTGCTCCAGCGGCGCGGCGACCGTCTCGGACAGGGTTTCAGCCGAGGCGCCGGCGTAGGAGGCGGTCACGCTGATCGTCGGCGGCGCGATATCCGGATACTGCGCCAGCGGCAGCATCGGCATGGCGAAGGCGCCGATCAGGGTGATGAAGACCGAGATCACGATCGCGAAGATCGGTCGGTCGATGAAGAAGCGGGATATGTTCATGGATCAGGTTCCGGCCCGTGAGCCTCCTCCTCAGCCGGCGCTGGCGGCGAAGGTGGCGGTCGAGGCGACGGGGGCCGTGGTCACAGGCGCTTGCGCCTGGGTTTCCTCGGCCTTGATGGTCCCGTTCTGGGCGGTGACCTTCTGGCCCGGACGGGCGCGTTGAAGGCCGTTGATGATGACGCGATCGTCGGGCGTCAGACCCGTGCGCACGACGCGCAGGCCGTTGGCGATCGGTCCCAGCTGGACCGGCTTGGCGGCCACGGCGCCGTCCTTGCCGACCACATAGACGACCTTGCGCGGACCGTCGGTGACGATGGCTGCGTCGGGCACCAGCATGGCCGCATAGCCGCCCGAGCCCGCCAGCTGGGCGTGGCCGAACATGCCGGGCTTCAGGAAGCCGTCGGCGTTCTGGACCACGGCGCGCAGGCGGATGGTGCCGGAGGAGGCGTCGATGGCGTTGTCGGTGAAGTCCAGCGTCCCGGTGCGGTCATAGCTGGTCTCGTCCTGCAGGCGGATGCGGATCGGGGCGGCGCCGTTGCGGGCGTCACGCTGATACTTCAGCGCCAGGGCTTCGGAGCCGTCGAAGACGAAGTAGATCGGCGACGAGGAGACGATGGTGGTCAGCACGTCGCCGGCCGACGAGCCGCCGCCGATCAGGTTGCCCGGATCGACCCGGCGGTCGGACACGCGGCCCGAGATGGGGGCGGTGACGCGGGTGAATTCGACGTCCAGCTGACGCGCGCGGATGGCGGCGTTGGCGGCGGCCACGGCGGCCTCGGCGGTCTGGACGGCGCCGCGCTTGGCGTCGACCTCGGCCTGGGACACGGCCTGGGAGGCCAGCAGGCCCTCGGCGCGGGTCAGTTCAGTGCGGGCCAGGGTGAGCTGGGCCTGGCCCTGGGCCAGCTGGGCGCGGGCCGAAGCCAGGGCGGCCTGGGCCGGACGCGGGTCGAGGGTGAACAGAAGCTGGCCCTGACGCACGAAGTCGCCGTCCTTGAAGTGGACCGACTGGATGTAGCCGCCGACGCGGGCGCGCACGTCGACCGAGCGAGGCGCTTCGAAGCGCCCCGTGAATTCGTCCCAGTCGACGACCTGTTGCGACAGGGGAGCCGCCACCGTCACGGGCGGCGCGCCCTGGGCCGGCGCTTCCTGTCCCTTGGAACAGCCATAGAGGGCGGCCGCTATCAAAGCGGACGCGACCGCGATCTTAACCGTGCGCATCGGCGCAATCTCCTTGGGAGTAGCGTGATTGAGAGAGACTGTCGCTCTTTGGGGAGAAGGCGTCCAGTCAACACCGGCTGACTTAAAGACGATGAAGGCGACGCTTGTCAACGCCTGATGACAAGGCCATATAGTCCGTAAGGTTTATTGGAGTGCGACCAATTGGTCCTTTGCGACGTCCCCCGGCCGCGTAACGCCAACGCCACCCGCCAGGCTATCCTGGAAGCGGCGCGCGAACGCTTTTGTGCGGAAAGCTATGATGACGTGGGCATGCGCGATGTGGCGCGCGACGTCGGCGTCGATGCGGCCCTGATCAGCCGCTACTTCGGTTCGAAGGAAGATCTGTTCCTGTCCGTGCTGGACAGCTGCAAGAACGGGCGCGATCTGATGGAAGGCGACCGCGCGGATTTCGGTCAGCGTCTGGCCACGGAGATCGTCTATGGCGAGGCGGCCCGGTGCGAGGCCGACCCGACCGGCGAGAAGATGCGCGGCCTGCTGATCCTGTTGCGCTCGATCGGCTCGACCAAGGCGATGGACGTGGTGCAGCGCACGGCGAACAATCGTTTCTTCGACCCCCTGACCCAATGGATCGGCGGCGAGGACGCGGCCGTGCGAGCGCGCCTGGCGTCCGGCCTGATCATGGGCATGGCGATCGGCCGCGAGCTGTCGGACGGCTTTTCCGCCCTGACGGAAGAGCAGCGGGGCCGCCTGCGCGACCGCATGGCGAGGGCCCTGCAGGGGCTGATCGACGGCTGAATTGAAAAGAGGCGGACAGAAGCCCGCCTCTCTCTTCCTCTCCTGCCCGAAGCTCAGGCCCAGTGCATCGGCACATGGCGCGCGGCCGCCCAGTGGATGGCGCGGATGGCGTCGACGATGGCGCGCGTGGCGGCGACCGTGCCCAGGGGACCGCCCAGGTCGGCGGTGACCGCCCCCGAAGCCAGAACGGCCGCGACCGCCGCCTCGATGGAGTCGGCCTCATCCTCCAGTTCGAAGCTGTGGCGCAGCATCATGGCCGCCGACAGCACCATGCCGACGGGGTTGGCCAGGTCCTGGCCGGCGATGTCCGGCGCCGAGCCGTGGATCGGTTCGAACAGGCCCGGCCCGTCCGCGCCCAGCGACGCCGAGGGCAGCAGGCCGATGGAGCCGCCCAGCACCGAAATCTCGTCCGACAGGATGTCGCCGAACATGTTCTCGGTCAGGATGACGTCATAGTCGCGCGGCTTGCGGATCAGGTGCATGGCCATGGAGTCGACCAGGGCGTGCTCCAGGGTGATCTGGGGATATTCCTCGGCGTGGATGCGGGTCACGACCTCGCGCCACAAGCGGCTGGTCTCCATGACGTTGGCCTTGTCGACCGAGGTGACCTTGCCGCGCCGTTGCTGGGCGGCCTGGAAGGCGGCGCGGGCGACGCGCTCGATCTCCTCGACCGTATAGACGCACAGGTCGGAGGCCTGCGTCTCGGTGCGGGTGCGCTCGCCGAAATAGACGCCGCTGGTCAGCTCGCGGAAGACGATCAGGTCGACGCCCTCGACGATCTCCTTCTTCAGAGGCGAGCGATGGGCCAGCACCGGCGAGACCTGCAGCGGGCGCAGGTTGGCGTACAGACCCATGGCCTTGCGGATGGACAGCAGCCCCTGCTCCGGGCGCACCGGGGCGTCGTCCCATTTGGGCCCGCCGACCGCGCCCAGCAGGACGGCGTCGGAGGCCAGGCAGGCGCTCCGGGTCTCTTCCGGCAGAGCCTCGCCGACCGCGTCGATGGCGGCGCCGCCGATCAGATGCTCGGAAAATTCGAAGCGGTGGCCATAGATGTCGCCGATGCAGGTTAGGACGCGCTGGGCGGCCAGGGCCACCTCGGGACCGACCCCGTCGCCGGGCAGAACGGCGATGTTGAAGGTGCGGGCGACAGGCGTTTCACGGGCGGTCATCAGGCGGTCTCCGGCTGATAGATGTCTTGGCGCAGGCGTTCGTAGGTGGTGACGTAGGGCAGCTTCGATTGGAGCCAACCGAGGGCGTCCACCCCGTCCAGCAGGCACTGGCGGGCGAAGGACTCGACCTTGAACGGCACGGCCGGGGCGTTGCCGCGCCGGATCTCGCCGGCTTCCAGATCGATGGTGACGGGCTGCTCCGGGTGGGCGGCCAGATCGTCCCAGACGCCCTGATCGACGACGATGGGCAGGAAGCCGTTCTTCAGGGCGTTGGAAGTGAAGATGTCGGCGATCTCGGTCGAGATCACCGCCCGGAAGCCGTAGTCCAGCAAGGCCCACGGCGCGTGCTCGCGCGACGAGCCGCAGGCGAAGTTCGGTCCCGCCAGCAGGATGCGCTGCTCGGTCGGGTCGATGCGGTTCAGCACGGCCTCGGGTTTGGGCGAGCCGTCAGCCTCATAGCGCCAGTCGTGGAAGGCGTGGGCGCCCAGACCCTCGTGCGTGGTGGTGGTCAGGAAGCGCGCGGGGATGATCTGGTCGGTGTCGATGTTGGCCTGACTCAGGGTCAGGGTCTTGGATGTCAGAACCTTGAATGCTTCAGACATGGGCGGTCTCCGACAGATAGACGCGCGGGTCGGTCAGCACCCCGGCGACGGCGCTGGCGGCGGCGGTGGCGGGGCTGGCCAGGATGGTTCGGGCGCCCTTGCCCTGACGGCCCTCGAAGTTGCGGTTGGAGGTCGAGACGGCCAGTTGGCCGGGCGCGACGACGTCTCCGTTCATGGCGATGCACATGGAGCAGCCGGGGATGCGCCATTCGGCGCCCGCCTCGGTGAAGACCTTGTCCAGACCTTCAGCCTCGGCGTCGCGGCGGACGGCCTCCGAGCCGGGAACGACCAGCATCCGGACGCCCGGCTGGACCTTGCGGCCGCGCAGGACGTCGGCGGCGGCGCGCAGATCAGGCAGGCGGCCGTTGGTGCAGCTGCCGATGAAGACGACGTCGACCTTGTGGCCGGTGGTCGCCTCTCCAGCGGTGAAGCCCATGTAGTCGATGGCCTTCTGGTCGGAGGCCGAGCGCGGTTGCGGCACGGGCGCGCCGACGGGGGCGCCTGCGTCCGGGGTGGTGCCCCAGGTGGCCATGGGGCGGATGGCGGCGCCGTCCAGCACGACCTCCTTGTCGAAGACCGCGCCGGGATCGGTGGCCAGAGCCAGCCAGTCGGCGACGGCGGCCTCATAGTCGGCGGGGACGTGGCGACGGCCGCGCAGCCAGTCCACGGTGGTCTGGTCCGGCGCGATCATGCCTGCGCGCGCACCGGCCTCGATGGACATGTTGCACAGGGTCATGCGCCCTTCCATGTCCAGCGAACGCACGGCCTCGCCCGCATATTCGATGACGTAGCCGGTGCCGCCGCCGAAGCCGATGGTGGCGATGACGGCCAGCGCCACGTCCTTGCCGGAGACGCCGGGACGCAAGGCTCCGTCGACCGTCACCCGCATGGCCTTGGCCCGGCGCTGCAGCAGGCACTGGGTCGCCAGCACATGGCCGACTTCCGAGGTGCCGATGCCGAAGGCCAGCGCCCCGAAGGCGCCGTGGGTGGCCGTGTGGCTGTCGCCGCAGACGACGGTCATGCCCGGCTGGGTCAGGCCCAGCTCCGGCCCCATGACGTGGACGACGCCGCGCTGATCCGAGCCCCAGCCCGCCAGTTCGACGTTATGTCGGGCGCAGTTGGCCTCCAGGGTCTCGACCTGACGACGCGCCTGTTCGGTGACGTAGGGGCGCTGACCATCCGGCCCGGCGGGCAGGGTGGGGGTCGAGTGGTCCAGGGTGGCGAAGGTGCGGTCAGGACGGCGGACCTTCAGCCCGCGCGCCTCGATCTCTGAGAAGGCCTGAGGCGAGGTGACTTCGTGGACCAGATGCAGGTCCACATACATGACGCCCGGCGTCTCGGCGGTTTCCGGCACGACGACGTGCCGGTCCCATACCTTCTGATACAGGGTTTTAGGCCGGCTCATGCACGCGCTCCTGTGCGGCGGCGCCGGCGGTCGTCTCGCCGATCGGCTCCAGCCAGCCGTAGCGGTCGGGCGTCGTGCCGTCGAACAGGCCGCGGAAGGCCTTGTTGACCGCCTTGGTCACCGGGCCGGGGCCGCCTGCGCGGGTCATGATGCCGTCGATGGAGCGGACGGGGGTGATCTCGGCCGCCGTGCCGGTCATGAAGACCTCGTCGGCGACATAGAGGGCTTCGCGCGGCAGCACCTGTTCGCGCGCCTCATAGCCCAGGCCGCGCGCCAGCTTCATCACGCTGTCGCGGGTGATGCCCTGCAGGATGGAGGCGGCGGCGGGCGGGGTCATCAGCACCCCGTCCTTGACGATGAACAGGTTCTCGCCCGCGCCCTCGGACAGCAGGCCGTCGGCGCCCAGGGCGATGCCCTCGCCGAAGCCGCGCACCCGAGCCTCGCGCCCGATCAGATAGGAGGACAGATAGTTGCCGCCCGCCTTGGCGCCCGCCGGGACGGTGTTCGGCGCCACGCGGTTCCAGCTGGAGATGCAGGCGTCGACGCCCTTCTCCAGCGCCTCTTCGCCCAGGTAGGCGCCCCAGGCGAAGGCGGAGATCATCACATCACTGCGGATCGTCTCGGCCGAGGGGCTGACGCCCATGCCGCACTCCCCCAGGAAGGCCAGCGGCCGTAAGTAAGCCGAGCGCAGGCCCTCGGCACGCACCACGTCCTTGCAGGCCTGAACCAGCTCGTCCTCATTATAAGGCATGGGGAAGTGGTAGATGCGCGCGCTGTCGAACAGGCGTCGGATATGGTCGGTCAGGCGGAAGCCGCACGGGCCGTTCGGGGTGTCATAGACGCGGATGCCCTCGAAAACCGAGGTGCCGTAGTGCAGGGCGTGGCTCATGACGTGAACCGTGGCCTTCTCCCACGCCGTCAGTTCGCCGTTGATCCAGATGTTCTTAGCCAGCGGTTGCATAGGTCTTGTCCATTTGTGCGGAGGCGCCTGCCTGGGCCGTCACGGCCGCAATGATGGCGGTCAGTTCCGCGTCGTTGATCTCGCCGATCTCATCGGCGCGTCGCTTGAAGCCGGCGAAGACGTCGGCCAAGCGCTGGCCGTCCAGCACATGGCCCAGGGCTTCGGCCCGCTTGCCGACCGCGTGGCGGCCGGAATGCTTGCCCAGCACGAAGTAGCTGCCCTCGAAACCGACGTCTTCGGGACGCATGATCTCGTAGGTGCGGGCGTCGGCCATCATGCCGTGCTGGTGGATCCCGGCCTCGTGGGCGAAGGCGTTCAGGCCGACGATGGCCTTGTTGCGGGCGATGACCGTCTCGGTCACTTCGCGCAGGGTCTCGGAGGCGCGCACCAGGTGGCGGCTCTCGGAGCCGATGGTCACGCCATAGCGGTCCGCGCGGGTGCGCAGGGCCATGATGACTTCCTCGACCGAGGCGTTGCCCGCCCGTTCGCCGATGCCGTTGATCGCGCCCTCGATCTGGCGCGCTCCGCCCTCGACGGCGGCCAGGGAGTTGGCGACGGCCAGGCCCAGGTCGTTGTGCGCATGGGACGAGAAGATGATGTCCGCGTGACGCGGGCGGATGATCCCGTCCAGATAGGCGAAGCGCTGACGCGATTCCTCGGGCGTGGCGTAGCCGACGGTGTCGGGCACGTTCAGCGTCTGGGCGCCTGCGTCGGCGGCGGCGGTTAGGGCCTCGGCCAGGAACTCCGGTTCGGTGCGGAAAGCGTCCTCGGCCGAGAACTCCACGTCGTCGAACATCGAGGCGGCGTATTCCACCGTGCGCGAAATCGTGGCCAGCACCTCGTTGGTGCTCATGCGCAGCTTGGCTGAGCGGTGGATCGGGCTGGTGGCCAGGAAGACGTGGCAGCGGCGATGCGACTTCGGCGCAGGCGACAGCGCCCGGAAGGAGGCGTCGATGTCCTTTTCGTTGGCGCGTGACAGCGAGGCGAAGACCGGTCCCTCGATCTCGCCGCAGACGCGACGGATGCACTCCTCGTCGCCCGGCGAGGCGGCGGCGAAACCGGCCTCGATCACGTCCACGCCCAGGTCGCGCAGGACATGAGCCATCTTCAGCTTGGCTTCGGCCGACATGGAGAAGCCGGGCGCCTGTTCGCCGTCGCGCAGGGTGGTGTCGAAGATGATGACGCGGTTGGGATCGGACGCCGCGATCTCGGCGGTTCTGGATACTCGTTCTACTCGGGACATTACGCGGCCTCGGACTGGAAGGTTTGAGCCTGGATGCGCGCGACGCCGATCAGGCGGTCGATCTGGCGGCCCAGGGTGTCGATGGAGCGGGCGGCGTCGCGCCCGCGAACGGTCAGGGCGATGCGGCGCATCGCGCCCTCATCGGCCATGTTGATGCCGTCGATGTGGAAGCCGCGGCGCTCCACCAGGCCGATGAGACGCTGAAGCGAGCCGTCGGCTCGGTCGATCTGGATGTGAATGGTGTCGCTCATTTTCATGCGCCTTCCATCATTTCAGCGTTGCTCTTGCCCGGCGGCACCAGCGGCCAGACGTTTTCCTTGGGATCGATGACGACGTGGGCCAGACAGGCGCCTTCGGCGGCCAGCAGGCGGGCCAGACCGGCCTCGACCTGGTCGCGGCGATCGATGCGGAAGGCCTCGACGCCGAAGGCTTCGGCCACCTTCACGAAGTCCGGATTGTCGGACAGGTCGATCTCGGAATAGTTCTCGGCGAAGAACAGCTCCTGCCACTGGCGGACCAGACCCAGCGAAGAGTTGTCCAGCAGGACGATCTTCAGCGGCACGCCGTAGCGGCGCAGGGTGGCCAGCTCCTGGACGTTCATCATGAAGCCGCCGTCGCCGGCGATGGTGACGACGACCGCCTCGGGGTCCGCCATCTGGGCGCCCAGACCGGCGGGCAGGCCGAAACCCATCGCGCCCAGACCGCCCGAGGTGATGTGGGCTTCGGGTCGGGCGAAGCGGCAGTGCTGGGCGGCCCACATCTGATGCTGGCCCACGTCGCAGGCGGCGACGAAGCGGTCGCCCGCCATTTCGGACAACTGCTTCAGCAGGGCGGGCGCGTAGACGCCTTCGCCCGGCGCGTCATAGCGGGCGGCGTGGCGTTCGACCGCCGAGGCGCAGCGGATGACCCACGGATCGATGGCCAGAGGGGCCGTCGCCATGCGCGCCGTCAGGGCCTCGATGGCCGGGCGGATCTCGCCGCCGACGGCGACGTGGGTCTCGCGCAGCTTGCCGATCTCCGAGGCGTCGACGTCGAAGTGGACGACGCGGGCGTGGGGCGCGAACTCGGCCAGCTTGCCGGTGGCGCGGTCGTCGAAGCGGGCGCCCATGACGATCAGCAGGTCGGACGTCTGGACCGCCTCATTGGCCGCGCGCGTGCCGTGCATGCCCAGCATCCCCAGGAAGCCGGGGGCGTCGGTCGGCACCGTGCCCAGGGCGTTCAGGGTGGCGACGGCGGGGATGCCGGTGGTCTCGGCGAAGGCGCGCAGGGCCTCGGTCGCGTGACCGATCTTCACCCCGCCGCCGATGTAGATCAGCGGGCGCTGGGCGGCGCGGATGAAGCGCTCGGCCTCGGCGATGGCGTCGGGGTCGGCCTCGGTCGTCTCATTGGGAATGTTGAAGCCGAAGGGGGCGACCGTTTCGGCGAACTGGACATCCTTGGGCAGGTCGACCAGCACCGGACCGGGACGGCCCGAGGCGGCGATGTGGAAGGCCTGTTCGATGGCGGCCGGGATCTCGGCCGCGTCACGGACCAGGATGGAATGCTTCACGATCGGCAGGGTGACGCCCAGGATGTCGATCTCCTGAAAGGCGTCGGTGCCCATGACCCCTTGAGGGACATTGCCGGTGATGCAGACCATCGGCGCCGAATCCATCATGGCGTTGGCGATGCCGGTGATCAGATTGGTGGCGCCGGGGCCGGAGGTGGCCATGCAGACCCCGACCTTGCCGCTCAGCCGGGCATAGGCGTCGGCGGCGAAGGCGGCGGCCTGTTCGTGGCGCACCAGGATGTGCTTCAGCGACGAGCCGGTCAGGGCGTCGTAGATCGGCATGATGGCGCCGCCGGGGTAGCCGAACACCACCTCTACGCCCATCCGCTCCAGGCTGGAGACGAGCAGGCGCGCACCGGTCATGACGGCCGGGGCGGAAGCGGTTTTCAAGGCGGGCGCGGCGGCGCTCATCGGGTCAGTCTCTCTTTAATATATACAGAGGGTCAGGCGGCGGCCTGTTTGGCCGTCTGCAGCCAGGCCATGCGGTCGCGCAGACGGGCGCCGACCTGTTCGATCTGGCTGGAGCGGTCCTCGGTCAGCAGGGCCTCGTATTTCGGCTTGCCCGCCTCGTTCTCGGCGATCCATTCGCGTGCGAACTGGCCGCTCTGGATTTCGTCCAGCACGGTCTTCATGCGGGCGCGGGTCTCGTCGGTGATGACGCGCGGGCCCGAGGCGACGGCGCCCCATTTGGCCGTTTCCGAGATGAAGTGGTGCATCTTGGAGATGCCGCCTTCGTAGAACAGGTCCACGATCAGCTTCAGCTCGTGCAGGCATTCGAAATAGGCGATCTCGGGCTGATAGCCGGCCTCGACCAGGGTGTTGAAGCCCTGGATGACCAGTTCCTTGGCCCCGCCGCACAGGACGGCCTGTTCACCGAACAGATCGGTCTCGGTCTCTTCGCGGAACGACGTCTCAAGCAGGCCGCCGGTCGCTCCGCCGATGCCCTTGGCGTAGCCCATGGCGCGGTCACGCGCCTTGCCGGTCGCGTCCTTCTCGATGGCGAACAGGGAGGGGACGCCCCGACCGCGCGCGAACTCGCGGCGGACCAGATCGCCCGGGCCCTTGGGCGCGACCAGGATGACGTCCATGTCGTCGCGCGGGGTGATGCGGTCGTAGATGATCGAGAAGCCGTGGGCGAACAGCAGGGCGGCGCCCGGCTTGGCGTTCGGCTCGATGACGTCGCGATAGACCTCGTTCTGGACCATGTCGGGGGTCAGGATGGCCATGATGTCGGCGCCGCGAACGGCCTCGGCCGGCTCGGCCGTGGCCAGGCCGTCCTCGGTCGCATGCTTCCAGCCTGTGCCGCCCTGGCGAACGCCGACGACCACGTCGTGGCCGGAATCCTTCAGGTTCTGGGCGTGAGCGCGGCCCTGTGAGCCATAGCCGATGACGGCGATGCGCTGGCCGGCGATGGCGCCCGGCTTGATGTCTTCATTGGTGTAGATGGTGATGGCCATGGGAGGATATCCTTAGGAAGCAGCGGTTTCGGTGGAGCGGGCGGCCAGATCAGCGGGGATCTGGGCCGGCGGCGGATTGGGAATGGTCACGGCTCCTTGCGAGGCGGAGGCGACGGCGGCGCGGTATTTTGCGAAAACGCCTTGCGCCGGGCGGATACGGTTGGGGGCGAAATCCGCCCGGCGCGCCTCCAGATCGACGAGCACATCGATCCTTCGGTTGGTGACGTCGATGACGATCGGATCGCCATCGCGAATGAGAGCAATCGGGCCGCCCGCCGCCGCCTCGGGCGAGACGTGGCCGGCGACGAAGCCATAGGAGGCGCCCGAGAAGCGGCCGTCGGTCAGCAGGGCGACGTTCTCCACCTTGCGGCCCTTCAGGGCGGCGGTGACCTGCAGCATCTCGCGCATGCCGGGCCCGCCCTTGGGGCCTTCGTAGCGGATGATGATGACGTCGCCTTCGCCGACCGAGCCGTCCTGCACTGCGTGGAAGGCGTCTTCCTCGCAGTCGAACACGGCGGCGGGACCTTCGAAGCGATCGACCTTGTGCCCGGTCAGCTTGATGACGGCGCCTTCCGGCGCGACATCGCCATAGATGACGGCGTAGGAGCCGCGCGCCATGACCGGGGCCTCGAAGTCGGTCACGACCTGCTGGCCGGGCTGTTCCTCGGCGTCGCCCGCTTCGGCGAACAGGCTGCGGCCCGAGACGGTCGGGACGTTGGCGATCTTGCCCGCCTCGGCCAGACGCTGGGCGACCAGGCGCGTGCCGCCGGCCGCATACAGGTGCGAGGCCAGGAAACGTCCGCCCGGCTTCAGGTCGCAGATGACCGGCGCCTCGACGCAGGCCTGGTGGCAGTCCTCGACGCCGAAGTCGACGCCCGCCTCGGCCGCGATGGCGGTCAGGTGCATGACGGCGTTGGTCGATCCGCCCGAGGCCGAGACGGCGATGGCGGCGTTCTTCAGACTGGCCTTGGTGATGTATTTGCGCGCCGTGTCGCCGGCGAAGACGCGCTCGACGATCAGGCGGCCGCAGCGCTCGCCTTCCGCGCCCTTGGCCGGATCGACGGCGGGCACGTCATTGGCGCCCATGGGGCTGACGCCCATCATCGACAGGGCCATGGCCATGGTGTTGGCGGTGAACTGGCCGCCGCAAGCGCCGGCGCCGGGGCACACCGCGCTCTCGACCGCCTTCAGGCCCGCGTCGTCCAGAGAACCGGCGGCGTGGGCGCCGATGGCCTCGAAGACCTCTTGCACCGAAACTTCCTTCGTCCCGATCACGCCGGGCAGGATGGTGCCGCCGTAATAGACCAGACCGGGGATATCCATGCGGGCCAGAGCCATGGCCGCTGCAG
>NZ_CM184201.1:3272500-3274289 GCF_059579685.1 Brevundimonas sp. SS2672
CCGAAAGACCAAGGGTTCCTGCGTAAAGCTAATCTGCGCAGGGTTAGTCGGCCCCTAAGGCGAGGCTGAAAAGCGTAGTCGATGGGAAGCAGGTAAATATTCCTGCACCAGCTGGAAGTGACGGATGGCATAAGTCGTCGGGGCTTATTGGATTGTTCCCGGCGGTGGCGTTGTCCCTGGAAATAACTCCAGCAGAGACCGTACCCGAAACCGACACAGGTGGTCAGGTAGAGTATACCAAGGCGCTTGAGAGAACTGTGCTGAAGGAACTCGGCAAATTGCACGCGTAACTTCGGAAAAAGCGTGACTCACCCTGGGCAACCAGGAATGAGTGGCACAAGCCAGGGGGTAGCGACTGTTTAGCAAAAACATAGGGCTCTGCGAAGCATCAATGCGACGTATAGGGTCTGACGCCTGCCCGGTGCCTGAAGGTTAAAGGGAGGAGTGAAAGCTCCGAACTGAAGCCCAGGTAAACGGCGGCCGTAACTATAACGGTCCTAAGGTAGCGAAATTCCTTGTCGGGTAAGTTCCGACCTGCACGAATGGCGTAACGACTTCCCACTGTCTCCAGCACAGGCTCAGTGAAATTGAATTCCCCGTGAAGATGCGGGGTTCCCGCGGTCAGACGGAAAGACCCTATGAACCTTTACTATAGCTTCGCCTTGGCGTTAGCGACCGTATGTGTAGGATAGGTGGGAGGCTATGAAGCCGGGGCGCCAGCTCTGGTGGAGCCATCCTTGAAATACCACCCTTACTGTCGTTGACGTCTAACCGAGGGCCGTTATCCGGTCCCGGGACATGGCGTGGTGGGTAGTTTGACTGGGGCGGTCGCCTCCCAAAGTGTAACGGAGGCGCGCGATGGTTAGCTCAGACCGGTCGGAAATCGGTCGTCGAGTGCAATGGCATAAGCTAGCCTGACTGCGAGACTGACAAGTCGAGCAGGGACGAAAGTCGGCCATAGTGATCCGGTGGTTCCGCGTGGAAGGGCCATCGCTCAACGGATAAAAGGTACTCCGGGGATAACAGGCTGATTTTGCCCAAGAGTCCATATCGACGGCGAAGTTTGGCACCTCGATGTCGGCTCATCACATCCTGGGGCTGGAGCAGGTCCCAAGGGTATGGCTGTTCGCCGTTTAAAGTGGTACGTGAGCTGGGTTCAGAACGTCGTGAGACAGTTTGGTCCCTATCTGCCGTGGGTGTTCGAAGCTTGAGAGGATCTGTCCCTAGTACGAGAGGACCGGGATGGACATACCTCTGGTGGACCTGTCGTGGCGCCAGCCGCGCAGCAGGGTAGCTAAGTATGGAATAGATAACCGCTGAAAGCATCTAAGCGGGAAACTAACCTCAAAACAAGGCTTCGCTGAGGATCGTGGAAGACTACCACGTTGATAGGCCAGGTGTGGAAGCGCGGTGACGTGTGAAGCTTACTGGTACTAATAATCCGATCGGCTTGATCGTTTCTCAGCAAAACTCATTCGGTTTTTACTTGCCGAAATCAAAAGACGATATCTTCTCATTTCATTCGTGTGTGTCGGGTTGACCTGGTGGCTCTGTCGGAGGTTCCCCACCCGATCCCATTCCGAACTCGGTCGTTAAGACCTCCAGAGCCGATGGTACTTCGTCTTAAGGCGCGGGAGAGTAGGTCGCCGCCGGGTCTACCCGACACACATGAATGATATTCTCGAACCTTTCTTCCTTTACGCACCGCCTTGCCGCGGGATGGAGCAGCCCGGTAGCTCGTCAGGCTCATAACCTGAAGGTCGCAGGTTCAAATCCTGCTCCCGCACCC